>NZ_JAGKSQ010000009.1 GCF_017939705.1 Halalkalibacter suaedae | reverse complement strand
TGCATGTATTAGGCACGCCGCCAGCGTTCGTCCTGAGCCAGGATCAAACTCTCCATAAAATTGGTTTGAGTTTAAATAGCTCAATACTTGTTGCTGACTTTTTAAAAAAGTCTAAATTGACGAGATAAAACATTTTATCTCTTATTTTTCGCTTGGCTTTTGTTCAGTTTTCAAAGAACTCGTTCGCTTATCGTTCTTAGCGACTTTTCTATAATATCAACTCTATTAAATAAAGTCAACAATTATTTTCAAAGCGTCAAAGCATAGGATGTTTCCATAAGCTGTGAAGTGAAGAAACGACAACGAAAGATAATATATCACTTTTCCTCTAATTAAGTCAATGATTTTTCAAAAAAGAAAAAAATAGATACGAATAAAATAATGAAACTCTTAACACCGCTATTAAATGAACAAGCGTAACAAACCAGAATTCTATACATTATATAGTAATAACCTAGACAAACAAAAAAAGGAAGGTAGCGAACATCGCTACCTTCCTTTGGTACATTCATAACTACTCAGACAAGAAAATAAAATAACCAAGGAAAACAAAGAATAATACATACATAATAGGATGAACTTCTTTCGCTCTTCCCTTTGTCACCATTGTAATTGGATACAGAATAAATCCAATCGCAATCCCAGTTGCAATACTATATGTCAACGGCATTGCTACAACAGTTAGAAAAGCTGGAACAGCAATCTCAAACTTATTCCAATCAATTAACTTTAATGAAGAAGCCATTAAAATACCTACAATAATTAATGCAGGAGCTGTCACCTGTTCTGTTACCACAGCTAGTAACGGTGAAAAGAACAAAGCAACTAAGAACAATGCAGCCGTAACCACCGAAGTAAAACCAGTACGTCCACCTGCCGCTACACCAGACGCAGACTCAACATAGGCTGTAGTCGTTGATGTCCCAAGAATGGCACCAACAGATGTCGCTGTAGAATCCGCAAGAAGAGCTTTTCCAGCTCGAGGAAGCTTGTTATCTTTTACGAATCCAGCTTGGTTAGCTACGGCGTAAAGCGTTCCGGCAGTATCAAAGAAATCAACAAACAAGAATGTCAAAATGACGATTAATAGTTTCCAAGTAAGGACCTCTGACCAATCTAAGTTAAATGCTTGACCAAATGTCGGAGCAAGACTTTGAACAGGTCCAACAATAGAAGCTGGAGGGTCAATTAACCCTGTAACCATCCCAGCAATGACCGTGATAACCATTCCATAGAAGATTCCACCTTTAAAACCACGAACAATTAAAATAACTGATACAATAATCCCAAAAATAGCTAATAGCGTTGTAGGCTTTAACATATGACCTAAACCGACAACTGTCGCTTCATCAGCAACAACAATTCCGGCTTGCTTAAGACCAATAAATGCGATAAATAATCCAATACCCGCAGCAGATGCGTATTTTAGTTCAGCCGGAATGGCATTAATGATCAACTCACGCACTTTGAATAGAGAAATGATAATAAAAATAATTCCAGAAACAAATACTCCAAACAAAGCAACCTTCCAATCGATCCCTAATCCAATAACAACCGAAAAGGCGAAGAATGCATTTAATCCCATCCCCGGTGCTAATGCAATTGGGTAGTTAGCAACTAACCCCATAATCAGCGTACCAATCGCAGCAGACAATGCTGTCGCTGTAAAAACAGCCCCAGGATCCATACCAGTTGCACTTAAAATATCTGTATTAACAAATAAAATATACGCCATAGCCAAGAAGGTTGTTAAACCAGCAATTGCCTCTCGTCCATAACTCGTTCCATGCTCCTTAAAACCAAAATAACGATCCATCTCTCTTCACCCTCCAAGTTTGTGTCTTCTCGTTAATATACACAAAAAAAGCCTCCATTTCGTCCCGAATGGAAGCTTAACTAACAAAAAATCGTATCCCGAAAACAAAAACTGCAGGTTGATTAATCGTAGTCAAGCCATTTACGGTAGCTCGGTAGAAACGCGCAGGCCTTATTCCTGCATATATACGAAAAGACTCTTATGAAACTAATATTGCTTTTTATCTCTAAAAAGAGTCTATCAATCAACCTTGTTTTTGTCAACGAAAATACGAACATTAAAATGGTTTTATTAATAATTATTCGTTATTCCCACTCGATTGTCGCAGGCGGCTTAGATGTAATGTCATAAACAACACGATTTACATGCTTTACTTCATTTACAATTCGAGTTGAAATAAGCTCAAGTACATCCCACGGAATCCTTGCCCAGTCAGATGTCATCCCATCAATTGACGTGACCGCACGAATACCAACCGTGTAGTCATACGTTCGTGCATCACCCATGACACCGACACTTCTCATATTAGGAAGAGCTGTGAAGTATTGCCAAATCTCGCGTTCAAGTCCAGCCTTCTTAATTTCTTCACGAAGGATCGCATCAGATTCACGAACAATCTCCAATTTCTCATCTGTGATCTCTCCAAGAACACGGATCCCTAGACCTGGACCTGGGAATGGCTGTCTCCAAACGATTTCATCCGCAATACCAAGCTCACTTCCTAATTTACGAACCTCATCCTTAAATAATGTGTTCAAAGGTTCGATTAACTTGAACTTCATATCCTCAGGGAGACCACCAACATTATGGTGTGATTTAATCGTTTGTGCTGTATCTGTACCACTTTCAATAATATCTGTGTAAAGCGTTCCTTGTGCAAGGAAGTCCATATCCTTTAACTTTCCTGCCTCTTCTTCAAATACATAAATGAATTCATTCCCAATGATTTTTCTTTTCTGTTCCGGATCAGAAATCCCCTTTAGGTTTCCTAGAAAACGATCCTGTGCATCGATCTTAATGACATTCATATTAAAACCTTCACTAAATGTCTTCATGACACTCTCCGCTTCACCTTTACGAAGAAGACCATGGTCGATAAACATACATGTTAGTTGATCACCGATTGCTTTGTGAATCAAGACAGCTACGACAGATGAGTCAACACCACCACTTAGCGCACATAGTACCTGCTTGTCCCCAACTAACTCACGAATTTTCTCAATTTCGATTTCAATGAAATTCTCCATTGACCACTTACCATCACATTGACAAATTTCGTAAGTGAAATTCTTCAACATGTCATCACCGAATTCAGAATGACGAACCTCTGGATGGAACTGAACTCCGTAGAATTGCTTTGATTCATTACTCATTGCCGCAACCGGACAAGAAGGATTAAATGCATCGACAACAAATCCTTCTGGTGGAGATAAAATTAAATCACCATGACTCATCCATGTCGTTTGCTCAATTGGCAAACCTAGGAAAAGCTTCGACTGGTTTTCAATTTTGATTGTTGCTTTCCCGTATTCACGGTGATCAGCTGCATCGACCTTCCCGCCAAAGTGCTGGGTCATCAATTGCATACCATAACAGATCCCTAAAATCGGAATACCTAAATCGAAAATAGCCGGGTCACAATGAGGAGCACCTTCAACATAAGCACTGTTTGGCCCACCTGAGAATATAATCCCTTTTGGATTCAATTCTTTAATCTCTTTAGCTGTGATTTTATGAGAACGAAGCTCACTGTACACACCTAAATCACGAATACGTCTAGTAATAAGCTGATTATATTGACCACCAAAATCTAGAACAACAATCATTTCTTGATTAATTTCACTCATTCTGTCCCATCCTTTATAGTAGATTCAACCTTACAAGCATATAAAAAAAGAAGCTAGAATCCGTACCGAGTCATATACTGACAAAGGCAGAATTCTAGCATCATCCTGCCTTCGTAGTCAGATTGTAATTGGACATCTGGTAGAGACTCCTAGGCCATCTTCCTTAGGATATACGAAGGTTATTTTCTCTGATAAATACTGATTCATTTTAACAATCACCTATTAGATGGTCAAGAATCGATTTTCTGAACTAGTGTTAACCAGTTCGATTTTTGTTCTTTCCAACTAGAATCAAGAGGGCGTCCCCCGTAAGTGATTCGTTCGTATTCGGTTGTTAATGCAGTCATTTCTTCCGTTTCAAGTGTTCGATCCATTCTTGTTGCGTATTCGCGTAATGTTTCTCCATCATTTCTCTTATAACCAAAGTACTGGAACAACCAGAGTAAACGCTCATAAGCAGGAAGAAATGCCGTTTCATCTCTTCGGTGCTTATACCTTCTTAACACAAAGTATTGAACGATCTTTTTATTCTTAATAATAATGAACATCACTAAAGCAAGAAACACGCCTGCAAGTAACCAAGGTCCACCTGGAATCGTCCAGTTTGATGAACGCGTAGGAAGTGGTGACACCTCGCTCTCCTCGGCATCTGCAAAGGCTTCCTCCACCTCAGGCTCTTCTTCCTCCTGAACTGGTTGTTCAGGCTCCACTTCTGGTTGATCCGGAAGCTCTGTGTCAAGCTCCGGCTCAACAAATTCATACGCAGAGGAGAATCCTTGTGTCGGCTCAAACGGTACCCAGCCTACTTCAGGGAAGTAAACCTCAACCCAAGAATGGGCATTGCTATTTTTCACTTCGTAGACATTCCTATCATCATCAAGCTGTTCTACAACCTCACCTTGAGTAAAGCCCTTTGCCCAGCGTGCAGGAATATCAAGTGTTCTCAATAAGACAATCATTGAAGTTGAAAAATTATCACAGTAACCTCTTCTTGTTTCGAATAAAAATTGATCGACATAATCTTCTTGCCCTACCGGAATTGGGACATTTTCTGTTTCATAATCAAAATCATTTAAAGAGAAATATTGCTCAACTGCTTTTGCTTTATCATAACGATTATCTTCATTTTGAACAATTTCTTGAGCAAGTTCTCTGACACGATCTGGGAGTGATTCAGGAACTTGTGTATAGTATGACTTAATTTCTTCGGGATCTTGTTCGTTCGTTGCCCTCAGACCCTCAATATAGTAAGTCGGATAGGAATAGGTCATACGATAATCAGCTAAACCGACTAATTCTCCACCACTAATCGTACTCGCCTTTTCCGTATAACGATTTACTCTCACATCAACCTCGTCTTTATTTAATAATTCAAGAAAAGCTCCTGGATAAAATAAATGATCATGACGAGTAGACGCTTCCTCACTAAAAGCGACCTCCGCAATCATTTCCTCAGTCGTCACATATCCCGCATTGTCGTTGATTGTAACCATATCAGTTACCTCATCAGGAGTGGTAGTCTCCCAACCACGTCCTGTATAGAAGTCTTTCGTCTCTCCACGCCAGTAATGCTCTTCCTTCGCTGCCGCGTAGAAAATCGATGAACTATCGTCAACAAAGCCCCCACCTAGACTTTCGTCGTTATTTCCATAACCAATTTTCCGGACTCCCTCACCACTACTTGGTAAGCCAATAGCAGCACGAACATAGGGAACAGGGTCAGCCCACTGAGGATCTGGCTTCGGTGAAAGTAATCCGAACGTCGCCCCAAAAACAATCATCACCACAAGGACTGATGCCAATTTGGCTGGTAAAAATTTAGGTCCCGAGTGAAGCTTTTCTTGTTCAATCAATCTGTACATTGTAATAAGACCCAGCAACAGAAAGCCAATAAAAAATGTACGGATAATGGCGAACGTCGCATCATAGGCTGTAAATGTATCGATGACAGTGACAAAAATTACCGTAAAGACAAAAAAGAATAAAACCCTTCGTGCATACACAGTCCAATAGAATAATAGATAACTCATAATTGATAAGAGCACCAAAAATAACATACTTCGAAACACATCTGTTAAGGCATGCCATTCCCCGCTAAGCATAAAGTTAAGATTTAGCAGCAGCTCATCAAGAAAAATCAGAACCCAATCTATCGAAAAAAAGGACATATTATAGAAAACTAAATATACTCCGTAGACAATTGTCAAAAATTTAAGCAGCATTGAAAGCACAATCGGCAATTGTAGAAAGGTGATAAAGAAAAATACCGCCATACATAAAACAAAGACATGGATATAGCCGGTATCTGTTATATGCGGAAGCGGAAGTAGCCATTCCATAAGCAATAAGAAACTCAGACCATATAGAAAGAAGTCTCTGCCTATTTCCATTTGTTTCTTTTCAACTCGCACGACATTCCCTCCTATACCCCGTCAGTTCATTCATTCATTAGTTCAATTACTTCAATTCCATATTTCTGA
The DNA here is from genome assembly GCF_017939705.1 of Halalkalibacter suaedae. Taxonomy (GTDB): domain Bacteria; phylum Bacillota; class Bacilli; order Bacillales; family Bacillaceae_D; genus Halalkalibacter; species Halalkalibacter suaedae. The sequence goes on along the minus strand of NZ_JAGKSQ010000009.1, from coordinate 109,883 downwards.
AACTCTTTAATAAAAGAACGATCATGATCAGTGATTGCAATCATGCATATAGTGACGATAACTTTTTGCTCTCGCATCGTTTGACAAGCGGCGAGAAGTTGATGATCTAACTCAGTACTAACATAGTAGACATGCATTCCTTGCCAGTGTTTATAAATCTTATCTATCGGTTTAACAGGATCCTGAATTGGCATCGCCTGAGCCAATAGCCTAAGTCCGGTCGTTAACGAGTGCTTTGAAACAGATAAGGTATTCCAATGATCCGAACGGACAGATACTTGAAGGAAAGATTGTTTCTTAGCAAAGGTCATCAACATTGACGCGGCAAGCTCTATAGTACGTTCATACACAGCCTTTGACTTCTTATTTACAAACGAATCGAATGCAACGATGACACCTTCTCCTTGAAACGATTCAAACTCCTTTGTCATCAGACTAGTCGATCTAGCAGTCTGCTTCCAATCAATACTCGTCAATCGATCACCGGGTACGTAATTACGCACTCCTGCAAGAGCTCGATCCTCCTGATAAGAATGGCGATTCTGTTGACCTTCTAGATGCTTTGGATTACCCGCTAACGGTAATGATTCTAGGATACGGTATGCAGGATACACAAGCACAGCTGTATCCGATTTAACCGCGAGATTTCTTTTCAGTTCAAATAGACCAAACAAGTCGCCAAAAGCTACCGTCACATCACCAAAGGAATGTACTCCCCTTTTCACGTCATCAATCGTATAGGTTAATTCAAGCTTCCTTTGAAACGAAAAGAAAAATAATGCCCCTTGACCGCTTTGTTTGCCGAGGTTCTCAGGCAACCGATCAAATACACGAACGACGAAAAAAGGCTGAAGGGGATGCTTATAAAGGATAACCTTAACATCTAACCGTTCCCCTGCTTGCAACGCGTCCTTCGAAACAATCCTTTCAACTCCCTTAACCTGAAAGGGGTAAAGAGTGACTAAAACAGTGCATACTAAAACCGTAACTACACTATAGAAAAGAAACCAGCTAACAAAACCACCTTGAAACATCGCATAAGCAAACAGAATTACTAGCATCACAAAGAGAAATAGATATTTAATATAAGAACCGATCATTCCTAATCGCTTTCTCATCACGTTTTAGATAACCTTCTTTGTTGGACAGGTACGCGCGTTTGTTCAAGGATAGCGTAGATGACTTGTTCTTCTGTTCGGTTCGTCATTTTGCTTTCTGCTGTAAGAATTAACCTGTGTGCTAATACATATGGGGCAAGATGCTTTACATCGTCAGGGATCACATAATCACGTCCTTGAATATACGCAAAAGCCTGCGAAGCTTTCATTAAAGCAATCGTCCCACGTGGACTAACGCCAAGTTCGACGAAACGATTTTTCCTCGTTTGTTGCACTAAATCAACGATATACCCCTTTAAATCATCACCTACATGAACATCGATCACTTTCTTTTGAATGTTAATAACTTCTTCTGTAGACATTACTGGTACTAATCTTTCAAGAGGATGCTCGTGCTGCAGACGATTTAATACTTCAAATTCATCTAATTCATCTGGGTAACCTAGTTTTAATTTTAGTAAGAATCGGTCTAGCTGTGCCTCTGGTAACGGGAACGTCCCCGCATATTCAACCGGATTCTGGGTTGCCATCACAAAAAATGGTCTTTCTAACTTAATTGTTTCACCATCTACCGTCACACTACCTTCTTCTAAAGATTCAAGAAGAGCTGCCTGTGTTTTTGGCGATGTTCGGTTAATTTCATCCGCCAATACGACATTTGCCATAATTGGTCCTCGACGAAACTCAAATTGTTGAGTTTGCTGATTAAATATAGAGACCCCCGTCACATCAGAGGGGAGCAAATCAGGTGTAAATTGGATACGCTTAAAATCCGCTCCAAGCGATCTAGCAATGGCCTTGACCATCATTGTTTTACCGACACCAGGAACATCCTCCAAAAGAACATGTCCTCCAGCAAATAGACTAACGAGACTAAGTTCGATTTCTTTTCGTTTCCCTACAACAACGCGTTCAATATTTTCTATGATATCTCTCACTCGCATTAAGTTCGTTTCCATCCAACGGCCTCCATTTCTGCATAAAAAAAACCAATCTAGTTCCATGATACCATTACCTTGTGTAAATTACCGTTACATTTGTTTTACCAATTTTTAAAATTGAGCTGTCTAATGTTGCTCCTCAATGACCCTTCTTTCTAAATTACGCCTAATTTTAAAGATAATTGTAATTTAGACTCGATAATTCTCTAAAATAACAGCATACTAAAGAGGTAGGAGGGATTTATTATGTATCATGTATATTCTCATAACGATTTAGACGGAGTTAGTTGTGGCATTATTGCTCGTATCGCTTTTGGAGCAAATGTTACCAATCGTTACAATTCAGTTCAAGGACTTGATTTACAAGTTGAACGGTATTTGGAAAAGGCTGTTGAAGATGATCATTTATTCATCACCGATTTATCGGTCAATAAGGAAAATGAAGAACGAATTGAATCCTTTATAAAAAAAGGAGGCAATGTGACTCTTATTGATCACCATAAAACAGCTTTACATTTAAATGATTACACTTGGGGAAATGTTACAGTCGCTTATCCAGATGGACATCTCGCATGTGCAACATCATTATTATATGATTATTTAGTTGAACACTATGATCTCGAAAAAACAAATGCTTTAAATGAATTTGTCGACCTTGTTAGGCAATGGGATACATGGGAATGGGATCAAAATAAGACAATGAATGCCAAAAGACTTAACGATCTCTTTTATATGCTATCAATTGATGAATTCGAGGAACGAATGGTAAGGCGACTAACTTCTGAAGACTCATTTTCTTTTGATGAATTCGAAGAGAAACTTCTCGACATGGAAGAAACAAAGATTGAACGTTACATAAAGCGAAAGCGAAGAGAACTTGTTCAAACATTTATTGGAGATTACTGCGTCGGCATCGTTCACGCTGAATCATATCATTCAGAACTTGGAAACGTCTTAGGGAAAGACTGTCCACATCTTGATTACATTACAATTTTAAATCTTGGCGGCAAAAAGATGAGTTTTAGAACCATCCATGACGAAGTGGATGTCTCTGCAGTAGCAGCGAAGTTTAACGGAGGCGGGCACGTAAAAGCAGCAGGCGCAACACTAACTGAGGAAGCTTATAAGCTCTTTATCGCCACTCCTTTTTCAATTGAACCACTTAGAGTTGATGCACTGCGTAATCAGTTTAATATTAAAGAATCTAAACTCGGCTCCTTATATAGAAGTGAAGACAAAACCTTTTATATTTATCCAGCAAGTGATAAGGAATGGGTGTTAGAAGAGAATAAGGTGAAAAAGCAAACCTACCCTTCCTTCGCTGAAGCTGAAAATAATATTAAACGCTACGAAAAGGCCTGGTTGGTGCGTGATGATCAATTTATTCACTTTATCAGACAAACAATGATTGAAGGAAAGAAATCCTAATATATTGCTTATGAATAGGGAGTAGTGATGAGCGTTGCCATAATAAAATGCTTCGGCACCGCTACCGGGATGGGGGGCACACACCCGCCGGCGGGCGTTGAACTAACCGGCTCTGCCGGTGGATTTCAACCTGCCCTTTCCCCCTGCAGGAGTCGGACCTCCCATCCCGTCCGCTTGATAAGAGGATAGATGAGAATTTAACTTACCTACTTTCTTTCTAACCCATACTTACTATTCGGCTCATATATAGATACTTCAGTTCTATCTGATAGTTAAACTACAAGACTTGATTGTATGGGTAAAGAATTAAAAAAAGAATTTATGCAAAAAAGGCTGGGACATAACTAAATTGTCTAACTGAAATACCGAACAAAGCAATCACATAGCGGATGAAATATACGTAGACTCCTGCGGGATGTAAAAGAGGCCACTGAAAAAGGTGTGATTTTCACCTTTCTTCAGTGGCCTTTAAGCAATGAGCGTAACCGTTGCTTTGTCTTAAGCCTGCTATGAGTGGGTTTCTCATAGCAGGCGTGCAACGTGTGGAGCCATTGCTGCTTCCTCGAATCTGCTAAAAGTGACTTTTTCAGTGGCCTCATGTAAAAGCCAAGGGTGAGACCCCACAGGCGTAGCGTAATGCGGATCACCGGCTTCCCGCGGAAAGCAAAGTAAATTTCAGGGAACAGTGGTTCTGCACCATCTATTATTGTTCGCCTTTTCATTTAATTAAAATACATTTGTCCCGGACTCCTACTTGTTATTTTTTCAACAATTCAAGATCAAACTCCGGGACAAGCCCCTCTCGCATTGCTCGTCCTAGCAGTTCAGTTATTGCCCCATATCCATCCTCGCCCAATTCAGCAGTAAAGTCGTTAACATAAAGATCAATATGTGATTTCGCTACATCCTCTGAAAGCTCCTGGGCATGCTTCATCACGTAGTCATTTGTCTCTTCTGGGTGACTCCATGCATAGTCAACAGACGCTCTTGCCCATTTTGCAATAGCACCTGCATCCATTGAACGATGAGCAATGATAGCCCCAAGTGGAATCGGTAATTTCGTATCTTCCTCCCACCAGTTTCCTAAATCAGTTAACATCGATAATCCATAATTGTGATAGGTAAATCGTGCTTCATGTATAACAAGTCCTGCGTCTATCCTTCCATCTCTAACAGCCGGCATGATTTCATTAAATGGCATGACGATGATTTCTCCAACACCACCTGGAACGTGCTCGGCAGCCCATAAACGGAATAATAAATAGGCCGTTGAACGCTCACTTGGCACGGCTACCTTTCGACCACTTAGTTGACTTGGATCTTTCGAAGAAGAATTCGTTAAAACTAAGGGACCACACCCTCTACCTAAAGCTCCGCCACAAGGAACCAGAGCATAATCCTTCAGCACCCATGGGAGAGCCGCATATGAGATTTTCATTACTTCAGGACCCTGGCCTTCTGCAGCCCAGTTATTCGTCTTATCAATATCCGCATAGGTAACATCGAGAGCTGGGGCATCTTTAATAAGACCATGAACCCAAGCATAAAATACAAATGTATCATTTGGACAAGGTGAAAAAGCAATGTTCATCTAGACTACCTCCGTTACTAGTTTCGCTGTTTTTTCTAAAGAGACTAAAGCATCTTTGATTTTCCATGAATCACGGTCACGAGGACCTATGATATTTGAGATTGAGCGGATTTCGAGAAAGGGGATTCCCTTTTTCTTAGCAGCCATTGCAACGCCAAATCCCTCCATTGCCTCTGCTGCAGCCTTAGGATATCTCTGCTGTAATTGCTGCGCGGTTTCAACCGTACCAGTCACAGTTGACAGTGTTAAGATCGGTGCAGCTTGTCCAATAAGCTCTGTGTCTTTCAACTTATCTTTTAGTTTTGTAACTAGCTCATGATCAGCAATTGCAAGAGATGTTCCGAATCCCAACTCTTCAATTGTTTGAAAACCTTCAGCAGTTTCAGCACCTAGATCTGCAGCAATTGAGTCAGTCCCAACGACAATCGAGCCAATCTCTGCTATTTCCTTAAATCCACCGGCTATTCCCATATTAATAACAAGGTCATATCCTTTATTTGATAGTGCGATCGTTGTTGAAATAGCTGAAGCTACTGGTCCTACACCTGCTACCTCTACATCAAAACTCTCTAATCCGTTAATCCCTCGCAACACAGCTTCTTTTTCCGCTTCGACGGAGGTCATAATCAGCACCTGTTTTGGAACTTTGAACTCGTTATCTGATTGCATTATTTTTCCTCCCAACAAACCAACATGCGTATCCATTAGTGTAACGAATTATTTTTCAATTTGCTAGTAAATAGAAAAAGGTCATTGATCAAGGTTAACCCTTTTTCCAATGGCCTTTTCATTAAAACACCCTAATTCCAAGTAAAAAATTCGTTGATCGACATACGCTGCTTTTACCCGAACTGAGCTACATGCAATCTGCGGTAAATCCCATCAGATTCAATTAGTTCCTCATGATTTCCTTCCTCAGCAATACCATCCTTTGTAACAACCATAATCCGATCAGCATTCTTAATTGTAGCTAACCGATGGGCAATGACAAGTGTTGTTCTTCCTTTAGACAACTCAGCTAATGCCTGTTGAATAGCTACTTCAGTCTCTGTATCGAGGGCAGATGTCGCCTCATCAAGAATAAGAATTGGTGGGTTCTTCAGGAACATCCTAGCGATTGCAAGTCGTTGCTTTTGTCCTCCTGAGAGCTTAACTCCCCTTTCACCAATGACTGTATCCAATCCTTGTGGCTGCGTCTTAATAAATTCCTCTAATTGTGCTCGTTTTGCCGCTTCAAGCAATTCTTCATCAGTCGCATCTAATTTTCCATAGGAGATATTTTCTCTAATTGTACCTGAGAATAAAAAGACATCCTGTTGAACAATCCCAATCTGACTACGAAGTGATTCAAGCTTCATTTCACGAATGTCTACTCCATCAATTTCAATGCTTCCTGCCTTTGTTTCGTAAAAACGAGGTAATAAGCTACATAATGTCGTTTTCCCTGCTCCAGAAGGACCAACAAAGGCAATCGTCTCGCCAGCTTTTACTGACAAACTAATATCATTTAGGACATTGTCTACACCTTCGTAACCAAAGGTAACATGTTTATAATCAATATTTCCCTTCAGTTCAACATTTCTTGCATTAGGTACATCTTCAATATCTGGTTGTGTATCTAATACTTCAGTATAACGCTTGAATCCAGCAATCCCCTTAGGGTAGCTCTCAATAACCGCATTAATCTTCTGAATCGGTCCAAGCAAAATATTAGCTAGTAAGATGAAGGCAACAAATTCACCATTCGTTAATTCTCCACGGATAACAAAAAAGGTTCCGAATAATAGCGTAAATAGAGTAATAATTCTCATAAACATATAATTGGCCGTTACATTTTGGGCCATAATTTTATAAGATTCTAGCTTCGTTTTCCGGTAGCGTTCATTATTAACACCAAATTGCTTCTGTTCGTGTTTTTCATTGGCAAATGCTTGTACAACACGAATTCCACCGATGCTGTCCTCAACACGAGCATTAATATCTGCTACATCACTAAACATCTTTCTAAAGGTTCGGGTCATTTTCTTATTAAAGTAGATCGCTAAATACGTTAGAAATGGAATAACAATGAAAGAAATAATTGCTAACTTCCAATTGATTGTAAGCATTAAAATAAATGCACCAACCAAAGTCATCACTGCAACAAAGACATCCTCAGGTCCGTGATGAGCAACTTCGCCAATCTCTTCAAGATCCTTCGTCAATCTTGAAATCGAATGCCCTGTCTTATTACTATCATAGTAACCAAAAGAAAGCTTTTGCATATGCTGAAATAGCTTTCTCCTCATATCCGTCTCTATATTAATACCGAGCATATGCCCCCAATAGGTCACAACATAGTGGAGCCCTGTGTTAATAGTATAGATCAGCAATAGACCTAAACAAGCCCAAAGAATGACGGTCCAATTCGAATTCGGTAGCAATTCATCAATAACATGGTTAACCGCAAGCGGAAAGGCTAACTCAAGCAGTCCAACAAAAACAGCACACGAAAAGTCTAAAATAAATAAGAACTTATATGGCTTATAATACGAGAAAAATCGCTTTAACATATATTCACTCCTTCAACTTTACCAAGTCAATTATAATTGATAATGAAAATCAATTATAATTGACAAATACAATAAATTCAATTCTTAACTAAAGGAATGAATTTAAAAAAACCGAGCTTAAATGCTCGGTTTCAAAACGAATCATCCTTCTTTTCAAATTGCTATAAGTCCTTTTCCTTAAGGAACTATAGCAATTTGAAACAGTAGTAGCCTAGCCATTAACCTTCTGCTTGTATTCGACGAGCTTCTCTTCAATTTCCTCAATTGTCCCTAAAGGGAACGTCGTTTTCTCCCAAAGGATGTACTCACATTGCTCATCTGTCACATTCGGTATGTGCTTCCTAACTAGCCGTTCCCACTCCAAGCCTTCATACTCATTCAAGATAATCAGCTCCTTTAGCATACTGTTTTTCTCTAATTCGTGTTAGGCTCGTTTTTTTTATTAAGTTAAATGTCACTCTTTATTACCCTATGCATCCATCATCAATTTGTGCGGATTTCAACATGTTTAATTTAATCGATGATGCACAAACTAAGAAAACTGATGCTTTAGGAGGACGTATATATGAAAAAGATACCGGTTGGAAGTATCATTCTATTTATCGCTGCTTTATTATGGGTATTTCTTGCTTTTACAGGAATCGGAAATTGGTCAGACAGAGTCTATATCTTTTTGTTTATTCTTTTCGTAGCAATCGCTATCATTAACTGGCGTATGACAGATCGAGCAAATTCTGATTAAAGAAGGATCGTATTTTGGCAAGGTTTGTTTTACTATATTTTATTACCCTTCAAGCGTTAGATGTAACCCTCGCATATCTAGAAAGAGACAGGAACAAAATTGTCTAAACTGATCTAAGCCCTAACAAAGAAGTGTACAGATACCGCTCCTAAAATATAATTCGCTTTCCGTGAGGGCGGTTAGTTTAACGCCCTCCAGCGGGTGCGTGCCCCCCCATCCTGGTAGCGTATTCGAAGCTACTTTTTTGGCCACTCTCTTTAAGTACCAATAACCTGTCGGCCGTCTCACTTCATGAGACTTGGTCGACAGGTTACAAGTTTAATGATATTCATTCACTAATAAATGCTTTGTTCAGAATTTCAGTTGACCACTTTAGTTTATGTCCCATCCTTTTTAGATACTATTTCTCTTACCAGCTAGCCTTTTTCATACCAGGAATTTGACCTTTATGAGCTAATTCTCTAACACAAATCCGACAGAGTCTAAACTTTCTAAGAACAGAATGAGGACGGCCACATTTTTGACATCTTGTATATGCTTGAACATTATATTTAGGTACTCGCTTTGATTTTGCAATCATTGATTTCTTTGCCATATATTATCACTCCAATTTTCGATACTTAAGTAGTACAAACCCATGTACTAAATAGATAGGAGTCGTATTATAAACTGATTATCACATGATTTCTATTATTTATTTTTGGCTTTCCTGGGTTATTTTTCAACCCAGAATGGATCAAAGCAAAAAGAGGTGGAAATAAGATTTCCACCTCTTTCTGTTATATACCCCAGAGTCTTTCCTTATCCAATGGTATGTAGATTTGATCGCCATGAATTTGTCTATGGAAGATAGGAGACTTAAAAAGCTCTTTTACCGAATACTTTTCTTGTCTTTCTCTAGGGATTTCAGTAACAATTACCTTTTCTCGCAAGTAAACCCCTCCGGATGATTGTTAGGTTTTACTGAAATTGACTTGGGTTTTGGTTTTGGCTCTGGTTGAACATAGGCTGAGCTTGATTAAAATGCGGTTGAGATTGTGACGATAAGCGTTGATTCTCTTGAATAAGCTGTGTGCACAGATGTGATAATTGTTGGATTTGCTGACCAACCATTGCTTCACGTTGTGACATTTGTTGTAATTGCCCAGATACCTGCTTTAATTGCTGAGCATGCTGCTGCTCCATTTGTTGCATTTGGTTGATCATGCTTTGAACTTGATGTCCCATTGAAGATGAGTTCATTTGATTTTGAAACATTTGAATTCCTCCTGTACAACCATGTTGTATTTTTTCTTACAAGCTTAAATTAACCACTATTTTAGGAAATATGTGCTAAGTCCAAAGTTATTAAGTCAAATTGGTAACGAACCCCTTGTTTAATTTGACAGTAAAAATGAAAACTAAGAAATGCTTGTTAGTTAAATTAAATTCTAAAAGGAGTTGTTTACATGTTTGGAAATGGTAAAAAGCGTAAAGGTAACGGAAATGCTATGATGTATTCCCTAGTAGGTGTAGGAATTGGCGCTGCAGCTTACGGCTTAATGAGAGGTCGTAACAACGGCGGAATGAATAACATGATGCAGCCTATCCAAAAAGCATTCAACCAAATGAATCAAGAGTAGCCTGTCTTTGGATTGAGGTCGGAATAAAATTGTTTAAATAGATGAAATTCCTTAACTCGTTTGGAATTTCGTTAAACATAATAATCATGTTCCGACCTCTTTCTTAATTTCATCTAGGAGGGGTCATATGAGCCGAGAAGATGAACAGTATACGGATTTCACGAACGTAGAGACACAAAGAACCTTTTTAACAGCTGAAGAGTTCCCAGAGGGTTTTTATGGTTCCCCCCGTGGAGTAAACGAGCCTGTGAAAAATAAAGAAACCCCATGGACGCACGGTCAACAATATTATAGTAACTCTTCATATGAATTCAGGAACTTGCACCAGGATCTCCCTAGACAATTTCCTGCTGCACATCACACCCATGATGAAGATAATAAGGACCGAGAAGAACCTTATAAGGATGCACCGTTATAGTCTTCAGAAAAGAGGATGTAACTATGAATGAAATGACCATTTATATTGAAGAAGCTGCTCAGAATCGAAAATCTATTCAAACATTAGAAACTTCTCTGATGGACATCGAAGGGATAGAACGGGCTTTAATTGACGTTGCTGATGGTGAAGTAAAATTAACGTATAATTCAAATAAGATAAAACAAGAAACCATTGTCTCTTTTATTCAAGAGAAAGGACTTTCCTTTAGATCTGCACAATAAAAAGGCACTTTAACACTATGAGCCTACTATAAGAACTTACTTATAGTAGGCTTTTGTTTGAATAAATGCAAAAAGAGGCTGGGACATAACTAAAGTGCCTAACTGAAATACCGAATAATACAATCACGTAGGGATGAAATATGCGTAGACTCCTGCCGGACCTAAAAGAGGCCACTGAAAATGTGTGATTTTCACCTTTTTTAGTGGCCTCACCTAAAAGTCAAAGGTGAGACCCTGCAGTGCAAGGCACGAGGAGGCTTACCGGCTTCCCGCGGAAAGCGAAGTATATTTCAGGAGCGGTTTACGTCCGCCAACCACCATTGTTCGGATTTTCTATTAGTTAAATCACTTTTGTCCCAGCCTCTTTTTAACGATCTTCAATTGATATATGTACCGGAATTTCAAACCACCACAGAAGAAAAACAGAAGCTACTGCATATAAAAGATATGCTAGCAGAGGTCGATTTACATGGAGTCTTAACAACGGGAACATGATAAATAGAACAAAGATAGACCAGCTAAGAGACCAGCCATGTTGATATTCAATATGTCCTGTTTTCGTATATACGAATTCCCAAATTCCATATATAGCAATCCATTGAAGCGTATGTAACAGTTGCTTCAAGATTCCATTCGGATAATTCCCTAGAAAAAGAATGGCAGTAGCTGGGAAAATCACAAAAGTATACAGCATCTCAGTCAGTGAATGATTTGGAACGACATTCCCTTGTAATCTCCATAATATATGATTAGCAGTTAAAAAATTATACAATAAATTACCTAGTGCAAAGAACAATATCGTTGAGTGATACGTCTTCCAATTTCTCCAATCACCCCAAATAAAAACAGCGATAATGCTAATTATGGCAGTGAATATATGCATAGGTTGACATCCCTTATAAATTTCTAAAATGAATAGTTTATGAACTCACCATAATCATTTCATTTATAGCATGTGTATGTAGGAAAATAATATTAATCTTCTTCCAAAAAATTTACATCGATTTTCATGTTTTACAGCATCATCAAGATGATTTTTATTAACAGCAAAAAAAACTACCCATTTCTGAGTAGTTTAATTAACTGCTTTATTTACCTTATCCGTATCTAAATGTGTCGGGCCAATGAGGTATTTAATTTTACTAACCTCCAAATTAGAACCAAATTCCTCTGTTACCTTAAAAACCTTCACTTCATTGTCTTCAACCGTAAATCGATCCCCTAGGTTAAATCCATCCCACTCCAAACCAAATTGTTGATCTCTCAATTGCTGAGCTGTTCCTTCAAAGAAAACCTTTTGATCAGAAACAATATCATCTGAAAAAGAAATCAATTGAACAATTGCAGGGTCTTTCAATTTCATATTTACTTTCATCTTCATCACCCTTTATCATGTTCTGCTTATCACTTCAATTTTTCCTCATTGCTCCAAAAACAGAAGCTGTCCACTCATTATAATGGAAATACCTTCTAGGAACAAATAAGGCGGGTTTTATGGTTCATTCGAATTAGAATTAGCTTGATCTTTGCCATCCTTTTTCTTTTCCTCCACATGGTCTGGGACTGATTCCTGAGTTTCTTTTGCTTCATTATTCCTTTTTTCATTACGTTCTTCTTTCTGTTCATCCGGTTCATCTTCTAATAGGTCTTGCTTATCTGCATTTTTCTTCGCATCAGATGGTGCATCGGGCTTCTTTGTTTCCTTTTTTTCAGACTCTTGCTTCTGTTTCTCTTGTTTCTCTTGTTTCTGTTTCTCTTGTTTTCCTGCCGGTAGATCCTTTTCCTTTGGTTGCTTTAACACCGGTGTCTTTACCTGGTCTTTATCAACTGCTTGTTTTGCATTTTCCTTTTCTACTTGACCTGGGGCCTCATTTTTCTTCTCACTACTATTTTTTGGATCCTGTATAGGAGTCGTATCTTCATCAATAGGATCTTGAATCTGATCTGCTGATTTAGAAGGGTCATGCTTATTTGACGACGAATTTGATTCAACACTATTCACAATCATCTCTTGTAGTTGTTTGACCGACTTCCCTTGTACTTGAACTAGCTCCTCCGCTATCCCTTTACTCTTCAAAATTTGAAACATTCTGTATTTATTAACCGATACATCCTCGCTGTTTGCCTGATCGTAAAAATCCTTTCCCTCACTAAAAACCTGTACATCAGCTGAAATATTATTACTCAATAACTGTTCATTAATCGTTTCACTTAGATGTTCAACAGAGGGTTGCTCACTCTCATTTTTCAGGTCTATAATACTAGCGTTTAAAATACCGTTCTCGTCCTCTTTTAAATACCCCTTTGCGATTGAATTGGTAACAATGTTTGCTACCATGGTATACAAGTCACTATCTTCAGTTTCGATCGATTCCATCAGTTTACTTGCATCAGAATTTAACGGAACTACGTCAAGCACACGATAATCCTGATCCAAAAAAATTTCAATGCTTGGATTAATATCTATAACCGCAACATAATGCGGTTCATGATTATTATAAAAAAGACTGTAAGTTAATAAGCTCGTTACAAAAAGAGAGGCGACTAACACCATCATTTTGAAAGGGAAGGATGAAGTCGTTTTCTTTTGATAGGTAATCCGTTCACCTATTAGTGGATATTCATTGTTCTCTAACGGTACGTTTTGAAACGTCCCATCATCACTTAAAACAACACATTGATTATCAGTCACCTTGATAATAACGCCTTCAATTCGCTGTTTAATCATTTTTTCACACTCCCAGTTCCACCCGCTATGAAAGTCGAAAGATGAGTCCATTCTGGATTTAACTTAATTACAATAATCGTAATTAAGTATTTCCGATGACGTTCAATATTTTTTGGTCGATACCCTGTTTTTCTTGTGAATTCTTTAATAGGTAGCAGACATTTCTTGAATAGCTCATCGACTAACTCTTGACTTTCAATAAATGCATTGGCCATTTCCAGTAACCCTAACCTTGTATCACTATGCTTTGGACAATGGTTTTCAAGTTCTTCAAATGATATTCTGAATTTTCGTAGAATCTCATCTAGTTCTAATATTTCTTCGACCAGGGATGAGGCTTGTTTTGATTGCTTAAATATTTCAAGCGAGGCTTTGGACTGGTCTTTATATTCTCGTCTATCCTCTTCTGAAGAAGACATAGCAGACAGCTGGTAATGCTGATTTTCTTTCCGGAAATAATCTATCAGATCACGTTGAATAAGTAAAAAAGCATAGTTCAAAAACGTACGCCCCTTTTCACTATCAAATGTATCTAAGGCACGATTAAAGGCAATTAGACCAATACTCGCTTCATCGCTACTCCAATTAATATAACGTTTACAAATATGACTAACAACATTCTGAATATAAGGCTGATAATGTCTAATTACACGCTCACGTTCTAGATCATCACCATCTTTTATTTTACAAAGAGCATTTTTAAGTATTAAATCCTTCATGGTGCCCTCCTTGTAGACTCTCTAAAAATAAGAGTACGCTATCTGTAGTTGAGGGTAAATACTTTGTAACAAAAGAAAGCAACCCAATTTTTGGAAGGGTCACTTTCTCTTTAGATTGACTATGGTCTATTACTATTTTCTGATCCTCTACCTTTGTTTCCTTTATCTTGTTCTTCAGTTTCTTCCTCTTCTTCAGCTTCTTCTTCAGCTTTTTCTCTTGCTTCCTCTGCTTCTTCCTCAGCCTTTTCTCTTGCTCTCTCTGCTTCTTCCTCAGCCTTTTCTCTTGCTCTTTCTGCTTTTTCCTCAGCTTTTTCTCTTGCCTTTTCTGCCTTTTCCTCAGCCTTTTCTCTTGCCTTTTCTGCTTTTTCCTCAGCTTTTTCTCTTGCCTTTTCTGCTTTTTCTTCAGCTTTTACTTGAGCCTTTTCTGCTTTTTTCTCAGCTTTTACTTGAGCCTCTTCTGTTTCTTCTTTGGCTTTTTCGGCCTCTTCCTCAGCCTTTTCTGCTTCATCTTCAAGTTTTTCTGTTATCTCTTCTTCGTTTTCATCTGTATCTTCAACATCTATTTCTTCAAGCTCATCTTCCTTCACTTGAGCTTCAGCTCGTTTCAATGCTGCCTTTTCTTGATTTGCTAAAGCTTTGGCTATTCCTGCTTTCGCCTGTTCCGGCAAATCTTCTCGCTCTAATAATGCTTTAAGCTGTGTAGAACGCTTTTCAGTATTGTCAGCCACAATCTCCTCAACTTCAGCCGTTTCTTCACCTGCTTCTTTTGCTGCATCAAGGTCTTCTTCTATTTGCTGAACATGCTCATCATAATCTTCTAGTAACTCTTCAGCTAGTTCCTGATCACCCTCTTTAAGCACAACTTCAGCTTCCTCTAGACGGTCATCAGCGAATTCATCTTGTAGCAATGCCTTCTCGCTGTTTTCCTCAGTTAGTTCATATTCTGTCTCTTCGATCAAACGCGTTGCATCATATAGTTCTGAATTTGGATCTGTCACTTGATCTTCTGCTCCATAAACATTGCTCCCTACGAGTAAAAATCCTACTACTACTCCTGCAATTACCTTTTTCATTCAAATCTCCACCTTTTCTAGTTAAATTCCACATGACTTTTAAACTTTTCTATTGCTGATTTATTTTGTTCATAATCATCATTACGAGTCATGAATATGATAATCCCTGTATACTCTTCTCCCCGATTCAGGTAAACATCTGTCCGAATACTTTCTTTTCGCAGCGACTTAACCGAGAAATGCTGATCCGAGTCATCGATCGGCTCCACACTACCAAGTGAAGCGATTAATTCAGCTTTTATTTCTTCGAGAGACTTTTCGTTTGATACTTCACTTATAATTGCCTTAACATGATCATTTTCAAAAACTAAATTACCCTCAACGGATTGAGTCTCATTTTCCTTCCATCCGTTTGTCTCAATCACCTTAACCGTTTCGCTTTCAAATAAATACTTTTGTTCCTCTTGAGTAGATTCCTTAGCATTAACTTGATTATCAGATGTGCTTTCATTTTGGCAAGCCCCCATGAAAAACAAGCTGCATACTAACAACAAAGCCGTCACTCTCTTTTTCATTTACTCACCTCCACTATGATCTTTTGATGAAAGAATACCCGAAGGAATGAAGCTTACACGACGGTAGCTGGCAAACATAGAATAAATCCTTAGTCCCTTTAGCTTTGCGTCGCCACCTTTCAATGGCTTTGCCTTTCTCTCTTACACTTATCTATACGAGAGCTTGTCTCCTTTTTAGGGGGTCACTGAACATCTTTTTAAAATTTTTTTCTAATGTCTTATCTTCCCTCTATATTTTTACAAAAAAGAGATTTAAGTAAGTTTCCAAACTCACTTAAATCTCTAGAAATGACGATTATACCTTAAAGGTCTTAACTACCTCTTGTAATTCCTCGGCCATTTGTGTTAATGCATTAGCCGAAGCAGAGATCTCTTCCATGGAAGCCAATTGTTCCTGTGTCGATGCTACAACTTCATCAGAAGTGACTGCATTCTCTTTAGAAATAGTGGCAATTTCTCCAACACCTGCTACAACCTGCTGAGTACCAGCTGACATTTGTTGAGCCGTCACCGATACTTCTTCAATTTGAGGTGTAATAATATTCATTCCTTTTACGATCTGAACGAATTTGTCAGCTGCTTGCTTAGAAATTGTCAAACCTGAATCAACATTTGTCGTTACACCTTTCATTACTTCAACTGACTTCTCAGTATCTATTTGAATCCCTTTAATTAAATCAGCAATCTGTAGTGATGACGCTTGAGATTGTTCAGCTAATTTTCTGACCTCATCTGCAACTACAGCAAATCCTTTCCCATGCTCTCCGGCTCTAGCTGCTTCAATTGAAGCATTTAATGCAAGCAGATTCGTCTGATCCGCTATTCCTTTAATGACATCTAGAATTTTACCGATTTCTTGTGAACTATCATATAAAGCTTTAATAATTTGACTAGATTCCGTAGCAGAAGCATAAATGCTGTTCATCTGGTTCACATTCAATTCGATTGACTTAGCACCTTCATCTGCTAGCTCTGCTGTTTGTACTGTGAGTTCTGAAACACTGCTACTATTTTCTGCAATTCGTTGAACACCTATAGCAATCTCTTCTAGAGCCTTTGAACTCTCGCTTATTCCACTCATTTGCTTTTCAGCCCCACTCGAGACAAGCTGAATAGACGCTGCAACATGTTCAGTTGCCATTGTTGTTTGTTCTGAACTTGCAGTCAATTGCTCTGATGATGCGGCTACTTGATCGGCATTACTATTAATTTGATTGACCAAACGTCGCAAACTACCAATCATATCATTGAAGGCTACCTCAATATCGTTCATTTCATCCTTTGTATTCAATGAAACTTCTTGTGTTAGATCACCTTCAGCAACACCTACTGCAACACTTTTTAATTTAATAATATTATTTCTAATTGATAGGTAGAAACCGATAAATCCGTAGATAACTAATAAAAAGATAACAACGATTAATGAAATAACTACAACACGATTCATTTCTAGTTCATTTACCTGACTATCCATTCGCTCAACTAACTGATTGACTCCTTCATCGTATAACTCAAACGTTTTATTGATTGTATCAGTAGCCAGATTATAAAACTCGTCCGAACTCAGTGAAATAGTTGATGCTTGAAGCACCTCGGAGTCAAGTGTACTTAAAAAGGAGTTGGTACTTGTACCAGCATTTTTGGCAATTTCACTTAATGATTGTTGCAACACCGGATCTTCCGTCATCACATCTACTTCATATTTAATCGTTTCTAAGGACTCATTGATCAATGTATTAATTGAAACAATTTCTCCTCTTAGTTCCTCAGTCATTTCACCAGAGGTCACCGCCTGCATCCCATAGGCACGAAGTTGTCCCAACCTTTCCGTTAAATTTGGTAAAGTATGGATCGTACTCTTAGCAAGATACATTCCTTCATTTGTTTCTGCAACCATCATGTTGGACTGATCCCCAACTTCAGCCATATAGGATAACAATGAACCAATATACTCAATATGGACAAGTGTAGCGTCACTAGCTGAGAGACTTTTCACACTTGAAACAATCTCCTCCCAATTTCCTTTTAATTGATTCCACTCCTCACTACCTTGCCCTTTAGCACTATGATTGGCATCAATTTTCTGAATGATTTCAGTAGCCTCCATTTGCTTCTCTTCCATTTGTGCTTCATATGAAGCATTACCACCAATGAAGCCGACCGATAAAGCCCTATGTTGCTGGACATCCTGTAGTAAATCTTTTAAAAGCAGATTATAGGCTGCTCCATCTTGCCGTTCTTCTAACACACTTAAATTTTTATTAATATCTGTCAAAAGCATATACATCATAACAGCAATCGGGATAGCAAAAAGTCCTCCGATCACACTGAATTTACCGAAATACTTAAGTCGATTCATTAAAGAAATAATTGGTGAAAATACGTTCATGATGATCTTTCCTCCTAGATGTCTTTTAAGGTTTATTACTATTGCTCACAGTTTCTTCATCATTTTAACGGCATTCCATTGAAAAAACTGTGATGTTCATCACAGTTGGCTATCCGATGTAAACTAAGTTTTTTTACCAGACCTTTTTACCTCCCCCCTTTTCACTCAGTTCCACCTCTCAAAATGAAATCCCTATTTTATATCGGAAAATGAATATTCACTTCTATCTGAAATTACTGGTAAACGAATCAATCACTACATATTTAAAAACGATTTGTTCATACACATTCAAATGAAACAAAATTCAACAACTTGTTTTAATTCCATAAAAAAAGCAGAAATTCATGAACCCTAAGGAACAATGATCTTCTGCTTAGATTAATTAAAAACCAGCCTCAAAAAATAAATTTATATCCGTGAAATCCTAAACTTAAACTCAATCATCCCATCTGCCTTGATCAGATGTTCGTCATGAACAGGTGCACCCCAACTATCATCACCACCGACACCCATTTGTTTTCCCGCAATTGTCAAAACTGTATAGTGAACATTCGGCAATTCGTAATGATGATTAGCATTCTCTAACTCAAATGCGGTATAGGGAGAAACAGTGCATTCCACTGGTGTATCGATCGCAGAAATCTTAATACCATTTCCCATCTGATTTGTTACCTCGAGACTTCTTACACCTGTCCGGTTACCTGATTCCTGTGGCATAACATAAGGAGAGACGTTATCTCTTGCCGTATTTTCAAAAATACCAAGCCTTGCTCCAGCCAAACGATCTGAATAGTTCTCCTTTGGACCCATTGCATACCATTTTAGCTTTTCATATTCAGCGGGAACCTTAAATGATAAAGCAAATATCGGTAGCTGCGGAAGACTATCAGCTCCACTATATATTGAACGAACGTGCATACTACCGTCAGAGAGTACATGATAGGCAATCTTTACTAACAATTCATCACTTATCGAAAATTGGTACGTGAATTCAACCTTTACTCGGTCTTCCCCCTGCTCCAAATGAATGTCTACACATCTACGAGCAATACTAGCTGTATACCAAGCACCAGAATGGAAAGCTTGTGAATATCCTTTATCATTATCAGTAGTCGCTCTCCAGAACAATGGTGAAGGTGGTACAGCAATCATTTCTCTACCACCATAATTTAGCGATACAAGCGTGCCGGCCTGCTTAGAGAATAGAATGCCAAAGTCCTTTCCATGTATACCAATATTCACATCACCTTCGACTACCTTTACCTTTGCTTGTGGACCTACGGTATCTATAGAGGTACGTTTCTTTCCTTCTGAAAAAACATATTGGCCAAACGCCACCTCATGCCCTGCTTCCGCCCATCGTTGATCCTTCCTCAAAACTAAGCGGACATGGATGCAGTATTCTCTACCATTTTCAATAAATACTTCATCTGGAAACTCAAACTCTATTCTTCCATGTTCACCTGGGGCAACATCTATCGATTGCTGTTTTGTTTGGTAACAGATCATACCATTTACAAGTAGATCATATTCAAGGGCATACTCACTTGTATTTAAAAACAAATGATCATTTTTGATCGTAGTTCCCTGCCTATCGACTTTGAGCTTCACATTTTGATAGAGGAACTTCACTTCCTGCATTTTTGGAGAAAGTTTCCGATCAGCTGTGACAATTCCATTCGTGCAGAAGAAATAATCAGTTGGACGATCCTCAAAGTCTCCTCCATATGCAAGAAACTCTTCCCCATATCTATTTTGCTTCATCAACGCCTGGTCAATATAATCCCAGATGAACCCACCTTGATACATAGGATATTTCTCTTCTAGATCAGTATACTTATACATTCCACCAACTGAATTCCCCATTGCATGCATATACTCGCAGCTAATATATGGCTTAGAAGGAGCGGACTCGAGGTATTGGACAATATCCGCTGGCTTGGCGTACATTCTACTTTCCATATCACTTGTCGCTTCATAGCGTCGATCATAAAAGACCCCTTCATAATGAACAAGTCTTCCCGGATCTACCTCCTTAAAATACTTACTACAATTAAGGATGACATCCCCGGCATAGGATTCATTTCCGCAAGACCAGATCAGGATCGATGGGTGATTTTTATCGCGTTCATACATTGAAATCGCCCGGTCCATTACGATATCCTGCCACTCAGGTAGATTTCCAGGGATATTCCATGATGGCTCAACCTTACCCATTTTCTGCCACGATCCATGTGTCTCTAAATTCATTTCATCAATAACATATACACCATATTGATCACATAGCTCATACCAATAGCTCTGATTAGGGTAATGAGAGGTTCGCACGGCATTAATATTGTTTTGCTTTAATGCTTTTATATCCCAGAGCATATCCTCTTTCGTCACAGCGCGACCATGACGACAATTAAATTCATGACGGTTTACACCTTTAAATAGTATCCGCTTGCCATTCAGACACATTATTTTATTAATCATTTCAAATCGGCGAAAGCCAATCGTTTGTGGGATACACTCGACTAATGAGCCAGTCGCATTGTAGACCTTTAGATAGAGCATATACAGATATGGATTTTCTGCACTCCACAGCTCCGGATTCTCCACGCTTACCGATAATGACCAATTTCGCTCACTCTCTATCGTTGCAGTTGACCTAGAAATGAACTGACCCTCCTGATCACGTAACTCTGCGACCAAACTAGCACCAGATGGAATCTCATTTAAACTAGTCAATTCCCCTTTTAACACAGCATGATTATACGTATCATTTAGCTCTGTTCGAATGTCTACATCAAAAAGATGGATCTCTGGCACTGTGTATAAATACACATCCCTAAAAATACCTGAAAATCTCCAGAAATCCTGATCCTCCAACCAGCTACCTGTACTCCTTTGATACACCTCTACAGCAAGCTTATTCTCTCCTTCCTGTAAAAATGGAGTCAGGTCAAAATCAGCTGGTGTAAAACTATCTTCGCTATAGCCGATAAATCGTCCATTTAACCAGAGGAAGAAAGCAGATTCTACTCCTTGAAACGAAATATACACAGGTCTACCGCTCATCTTTTCTGGAAGATGAAAATAGGTTACATAGCTACCTACTGGATTATCCTCTGCCGACACTTCCGGTGGCCTCAGATGGTGATGACCATCCCATGGGTACATCGTATTCGCATACTGCGGCTTTCCATAACCCTGTAATTGCATATGACCAGGTACGTGAATATCCTGCCAGCCAGCACAATGGTAATCTAACTTGTAAAAATCTTTTGGGCGTTCAACTGGACTTAAGGAGTAGTGAAACTTCCAATTTCCATTTAAATCATGTCGTAAAGCCATCTTAACCTTTTTCTCTGCTTCTCTTATCGTTTCATAGTAATAATGATCTGAATGTGCTTGAAGACGATTTACAGCAAACACACTCGGATCAGAAAGCCATTTCAATGTCGGTGTCATTGTCATTCTCTACTTCCTTCCTCTCTATCTCTAAAAATCATCTAGCCCTTCACTGAACCCATCATTCCTGCAACAAAATGCTTCTGCATCAAAAAGAAAACAAGAGCTGTTGGTAATGTCGCAATAACGATTGCTGTCATAATCATACCGAAATCCGGAGTATAACTTGAGCCTAAGTTGGAAATCAGTAATGGAATTGTTTGATTCTCTGGTGACTGTAATACAACAAGGGGCCATAAATAATTGTTCCAGCTTGCCATGAACGTAATAATCGCCGCAGCTGAATACGTCGTTTTCATTGTTGGAACATAAATACGGAAGAAAACCCCTAACTCTGATAGTCCATCAATTCTCCCAGCTTCTATTAATTCTTTAGGGAACATCTTCGTCGACTGTCTAAAGAAGAAAATGAGAAACGCTGTTGTTAAGGTCGGTAAAATCACAGCTGGTATCGTATCAATTCCGATAAATGGTATGCGCTGTGAGAGCGTACCGAACATCCGGAACAAGGGTACCATTAATGCAGCAAATGGAATCATCATCGACAATAATAGAATATTAAATACGATGTCCTTCGCTTTACTTTGATAGATTTGAAAGCCATACCCCGCAAGTGAAGCAATTAATAAAGACAAAATCGTTGTTGAAATAGAGATTTGAGCAGAGTTGACTAAGGCAGGAATGAGATTCACTGTCTCTAGTAGGTTTTCAAGGTTCTGCCCTAAGTGTGTACCTGGCAGCAATCTTCCTTGTGTTACATCTACCGATTTATTTGTAGCACTTATAATCATCCACAAAAATGGAAAGATCGATACGATTGAGATCGTTGACAGTATTAAATATATGAGTAATCGCTTCACTCTACGCATTTTTATCACCCGCTACTCTGAACTGTAATATTGAGAAAAATACGATCAAAACCACGATGGCATAAGACACAGTCGATGCATAACCGAAATCTGGCGTATATTTAAACGACAGATTGTAAATATACTGAGAAATGGTTAATGTCGAATTCCCCGGTCCCCCACCTGTAATATTCATGACCTCGTCAAACAATTGAAGAGTTCCAATCGTTGAAGTAATTGACGTAAACAAAATAATTGGCTTTAACATCGGAATCGTTATTTTAAAGAACTGTTGTACAACGGAAGCTCCATCTATCTTCGCCGCTTCGTAAATTGAATTATCAATGTTCTGCAGGGAGGAAAGATAGAAAATCATGTTATAACCAGTCCACCTCCATGTAATTGCAATAATAATGGTTACCTTGGCCCAAAACGGATCTGTTAGCCACTGAATCGGCTGTGAAACAAGCGACATATTCATCAGCATCACATTAATTAAGCCATCGGTACCAAACAAATACTTGAAAATGACCGAGTAAGCGACAAGAGAGGTAACACAGGGTAGGAAGATTGCTGTACGAAACCACCCCTTGGCCATCAGCTTCTTATCATTTAATAGCACCGATATTAATAGAGCTAAGAAAATCATCACCGGCACTTGTACTAATAAATAAATGACTGTGTTCTTAACCGCTGTGATGAAGGTCGGATCACTAAATAACCGAATATAGTTATCAAAACCAATATATGAAAGATTTCTTCCTGTCCCTGTTTGAAATGATAAAAGCAAGGCCGATGCCATTGGATAAAAATAAAATACTGAGATTAGTACAACAGAGATTAGGACGAAGGACCATCCAATTAGACCATTTTTAAAGCGGAGACTGCTTCCTCGCCTTTTAGGTCGCTTATTTGTAGTCATAGACTTTTGCGGGACTGTCTTTACTGTTTCCACGTGAACCTCACTCCCTTACGGTCATCTCTTTAAAACGATAATCAATCAGTAACACTAGTTGTTAGGTAATTCATAAGATCTATAGAAAAAGCTTGGAAACTTCACCTGTAACCGGTCCCTCAATGGGAATGGCGAAGTCGGCGAGTTTCCAAAGCTTCTCATTTCAAAACGGCTAACCCCGTCTTTATTTGATTTGTGCCTCTGCTTGAGTTTGTGCATCGGCCAACGCCTGCTCAACCTCTTTACCATTCAAATAGTTTTGCATTTCAACAACTAGAATGTCTTCAATGGCATATGTGTGCATTCCAAAATTAACCTGTGGAATTTCTTCTGACCAGTTTGAAAAGTCAGAGTAGATTGCTTGACCGCCAAAGAACTCATCCTCTACTTGATACGCATCACTTTCTGAAACAGGAAGATACGTACCCATCGCACCAATCTCAGCAAATAAATCTTGATATAATTCAGTATTCGATCCAAATGTCTTTGCTAAGAAGTCTGTTGCATCTTCTTTTCCATCGATATTAAGAACATACCAAGAGCTTCCACCTAAGTTCGTTGCATTCACAGATTCAGGGAAACCAGGCAAACTTGGAAATGGAACGACAGCCCATTTACCTGATTGCGATTCTTCTGATTTAATCGATGGTGTAATCCAGTTTCCAGTTGGAGCAGAAGCAACATCTCCACTATTAAAGCTGGCTAAAAATTGGCTCCAGTCTGAAATTGGTTTTGCTAAGTCTTCTGTAATTAATGTTTTAAACACTTCAAATCCTACTTTAATTGCTTCGTTTTCAGCAAGATGAGGTGTTGATCCATCCTCTTCTACATACCAGAATCCAGCCGTCTGAATCATCATTCTTAACAAACCAAGGTCATTCGGATCAATTGAAAGCATATGCTTTCCAGTTGCTTCCTTTACATCTCTCGCAATATCGATAAACTGATTCCAATCGAGATCCTGTAAATCCTCTACCGAGTAACCAGCCTCACTTAAATAGTCCGTTCTGACATATAACCCGCCAACACCTGTATCAAATGGCAAGCCATAATTTTCTCCATCAAGACTAGTTGGTGTAATCTTGTATTGTGCAAAATCATCTGTATTATAAGCACCTGTTATCGGGTGAAATGATCCAGGATATGCTTGCAAGAAGCTTTGTGCACGATAATCCTCAATTAGAACAATATGTGGCAAACCACTTGTTGAACCCGAGCTTAAGCTCGTATTAAGCTTTTGAATAATATCATCCTGAGCATATTCTATAATGTTAATTTCTAGATCAGGATTCTCCGCGGCATAGGTTTCTTTGGCTAAGTCCATCGCTTTAATGTTAAAGTTAGGATCCCAAGCCCATACTGTTACTCCCTCTGCACTTCCCCCAGAGCCCTCATCCGTTCCCCCACCATTTGCCTCACTTGAACTCCCAGAGTCACCTCCAGAACATGCAGCAAGTAGCATCAGGCTTACTAAAAACAATGTGATAATAAATTTTCTCATCATAATCCCCCTATGTTTTAGTAATTTTCTATTTTGTAAGCGTTTTCTTACTTACAAGCTCATGTTACCATCTGCATGTTTTTGAGAGTTAGGATTATCTTTTCATTCTTTTGTGTTATTTTTATACGTTTCTTTCTCTTGAAAAAACAAATTGGTATTATTTTTAGGTTTTTGTCATTTTAATTCTTTTATAGAGGCTGGGACAAAAGTGATTTAACTAATAGAAGATCCGAACAACGAGTTTGCGGTCATAAACCGCTCTGAAATATACTTCGCTACGTGATTTCTTTGTTCGGTATTTCAGTTAGTTATTTTAGTTATGTCCTAAACTCGAGTAGCCAACAAAGCCATTGCAAGTCTTATAGCGTACCTTTTTTACACACGCTCTTTTATTAAAGGTAATGTCATTCGGACCTTTGTTCCTTGACCTTCATTACTTTCAATTTCCAATCCATACCTTTCTCCGTATAGCAATTGAATACGATCATGAACATTTCTGATGCCAATGCCTGAAAAATGCTGTGATTTTCTTTTGGTTTGTGGAAGTGTTTGCTCGTTCGTTCGCGGAATTCCATCGCCATTATCAACTACTTCACAAATTAACGTATCACTTTCGCTCCACACCATAATATGAATAGATCCGCTCGCTTTTTTATTAAAGCCATGGAAAAATGCATTTTCTACAAATGGTTGAAGAATGAGCTTTGGAACATGATATGAAACACAGTCTGGAGCAACAAAGTAATTTACTTTGATCCGATCGCCATATCTTTTTTGATTAATTAATACGTAGTTCGCTACATTGTCTAATTCCTGTTCAACCGTTACAATCTCATCCACATTTCCAATCGTATTTTGTAGTAAGGAAATGAGGGAATGAATGGTTTCGACTGCGTCATCCTTACTTCCTTGTTGAACCATGAATGTAATAGAAGTGAGTGTATTATACAAAAAGTGAGGATTAATCTGTTGCTGCAATGCAGCTAATTCCGCATTTCTTTGTTTCTTCTGGGAGGACATTACCTGTTCTACATACTCATGTAATTCATCAAGCATGGCATTAAATGCAATACCAATTTGACGTGTTTCATATGCACCATTTACCGAAACATATTGATGGAAATTATGTTTCGATGCATTACCAATTTGTTTCACTAAAGAAGAAAGGGAATTAGTTAGCTTCCTTGAGATAAAAAACACAATAACCATTGCTAAAAGCACAGTCCCAATACTAAAGATCGCGATGCTTTTTTTATCAATGACAGCAGCACTTACCACATCCCGATTAATTGTATTAACTAAATACATATCAAAATAGGGTAGGTATTCTGTTAACACAATCTGCTCCTCACCCATAGCCTCCATATTTATATACGGTTTAGACGAATTCTCTATCGTTGAAGCCGCCTCGAGTAACTCCTTATTTGTCTGACCGATACGTTCAACGACGTTACTTGAAACGACTTGACCATATTGATCAAGTAGATAGACATCGTTTCCTGGACTTGTAAAGTTGAGATAGAACCTCCGAAAGTCAATTTCGTTCATTGCAAAGTGAACCGTCCCATAAATCGTCCCTGATATTCGTTCCATTAAGGCTTTCGATGCAACGATAATTTGTTCATCCTCCGTGTGATAGGTTTGATAATGAAGCCACCTTGGCTCTGCTAATGTATCTTCTATGATTGGATGTTCTAACCACTCCTCATCAGTGAAAGGCCAGTAGGATCGGTCGCTAGAATAGGTAACAGCGTTAACACCCGTCATCATAATTCCCATATCATATCTTTCAAAATTTGATTTCACTAAATCCATTTGCGTACTCATATGGTAGTATGCATTCATCAAATCAAAGTTCGTATGCTGACGAGATAGCATCGTCCTCATTGTCCCACTTTGCTGTAAATGATTTGCAGACCGAATAATCGAATAGTTATAAGATTCAAAGTTACCTATAATTTGATCAAGTACCTTTTCATTTGTAATGCTAAAGGTATCAATAAATAATTGTTCTGATAGTCTTAGAGTAGTCATAGTTATCGTCACCGAAACTGAAATAATAATGACAAAAGTAAGTAAAAAGAGCTTAATAAACAAACCGTTATATTTTAAACTATCTATTATTAACTTCATAATGCATTCCTACTTCAACTGTTTTCTGCGATACTGACTCGGCGAGTAACCGGTCATTTTTTTAAATACCTTACAGAAGTAGCTATGATCTGCATAGCCTACCTGTGCACTTATTTCTGATATTGATGCAGAACTTATTCTTAGCTTTTGGGTCGCTGCCTCAATTCTAAGTTTATTAACATACTCATTGAAGCCCTCTTTATTATGACTAGTGAAATAGCTTGATAGATAGGAAGGATTGAAGTGAAAATGCTTAGCAACACTCGTTAATGTAATTGGTTCCATATAATGCTCAGAAATATAATCTAATAGCTCTTTCATATTACGATCCGGATTATTAAGCTGCTGCCCCTCAACACAATTCAGTGCCTTATCTAAAAATAAATCAAGCAGTCTAAGCACTTCCCTTGCATGACTCGCTTCTTCTATTAGTGCCATATGCGAATACTTATCAATCTCTAATTGCTTCACATCGTAGCCGATATTCCTTAAAAGGATTGTAATAGTAAAGATAATATTGTTAAAACTCGACTTGAATTCCTGAACATCGACTGTGAAGCATGTCGATAAATGTTTTCCATGTTCACGTACATACTGAAACGCTGAAGCAAACCGTTCTCTTTTGAGCTCCTCTGTTAGTAACTCTAAATTAAAATGAACGGATGGCTTTGAAGCAGGTAATATTTCTGTTTGTAATACTAGCTTTTTTTCTGGGAAATAAAAATGATAGTCCATGAGCTGCAATAAACTTTCTTTGTAAACCTTGCCTACCTCTGTAATTTGATCAAACATTTCTGTTACTAAAAAGCGATATTCCGGTTGCTTATCAGAATCCCCCTCTAAACTAGCAACAATTCTAGAATAGTTGGCCTTATCTATATTCAATAAAAAAACATCGGTTTTCTTTTCTGATCTAATAGGATAATAAATATGATTCAATTTCTCTGAAAAAATTGATTGAGCTAAATCCTTAACACCCTTCTCCTTGCTACTTTTCTGACATATGGTGATTCCAACTAACAAATAGGCTTCCCGAGGAAAATGCATTTTAATCGCCTCGATATGTTCATCAATCTCGAATCCTGCAATTAGCTTATCTAATAGTTGATCAACAGATAACGCTACCCCTGCACTTTTTTTTGACAATTGAAGGTGAGGAATCCTTTTCGCCGCCATTCGTAAGACCGCTAGTAAATTTTCAGCATTTAGCTTTGGTTTGAGAATATAGTCAACGACTCCATTCTGAAAGCTCGATCGTACGTATTCAAATTCTCCAAAACTACTAAGCACAACAATCTCAATATGTGGATATTTCCCCTTAACTATTTTCGTTAGTTCTTCGCCGTCCATAATTGGCATCACAATATCAGTAATCAAAATATGCGGCTGAATCTCCTCAATAATTTCAAGTGCCTCCTGACCATTGGCAGCCTCACCGACAATCAGAAAGCCTTCCTCTTCCCAGTTAAAGTAATGTTTAATTCCCTGTCTAATTAATGTCTCATCATCTACTATCATCACTCTACAAGGCTCTCCAATAGTCATGGCTTCCTCCCTTTTAACAGCAATCTATCATTTTGATAACGCCTTCATAATTAATGACTTAAAAGGTTCTTCTTCGATAGCTAAGAAAGTAATTTTCTAATTTATTCTAACATAGTTCGAATGATAATAAATCCACCCATTGCTGCGTCCTTGAATCTGATAAAAGCAACGTTTCAGTCGACTCTTCGTCTTAGATTCATATGAGCAGAGAGTGAAAAAAATACTTTCTCTAATTTCCCACTATAAGATCTATTTCTATTAACTAAAAAACCGCCTTACCCTAAAGGTAAGACGGCTTTAAGCTATCTTTCAACTAAATTTTAAACTTAGAGATACTTTCTTGCATTTTCTCCGCTAGCTTTGCTAATTCCTCGCTTGATGTTGCAAGCTCATTCATCGAAGCAGTTTGTTCTTCAACTGATGCAGAGGCTTCTTCAGTGCTTGCCGCATTTTCCTCGGCAATTGCAGAAAGATTATCTATTAAAGAAATTAATTCATCTTTTTTCACTTGCATGTCTTGACCAGAATCTGTAATACGTGACATCGCCTCTGTCATTGTTTGAATAGCTTCGGCAATTCCAACAAACTTTGTATTTGTAGACTCAAGACTCTTCACTTGCGATGTTGTATTTTCATCAACAAGGTCCATTGTGCTTACTGCATTTTCCGTTTTCATCGTTAATTCCTGTATGATCTTCACAATGTCTTCAGTAAACTCATTTGATTGCTCTGCAAGCTTACGAACCTCATCCGCAACAACAGCAAACCCTTTTCCAGCTTCTCCAGCTCTTGCTGCCTCAATCGCCGCATTTAATGCTAGGAGATTTGTCTGCTCAGAAATACTTTTGATCATCTGACTTGCTGATGCAATCTTCTCTGCACTAGCATTCGTTGTCAGTATAATTTCCTTAATTTCTTTGATTGATTTTGTGTTTGTACTTGTTTTTTCAATTAATTCTTTTAAACTATCTAATCCTTCATCCTTTAATACACTTACATTATCTGTTGATTCAACAAGACTCGCCACATACTTCTGATCCTGCTCAATTAAATTGCCTAGCTCAAGAATTTGTGCAGCTCCTTTTTCGGTATCCTTTGCTTGTCCTGTTGCACCTGAAGCAATCTCATCGATCGTGTTAGCTACTTCTTCGGCTGCACTAACTGCCTGTTGACTAGTCGCTGTTAACTGCTCCGATGATGCAGAAACTTGGCCTGCAATATCCCCAGTCGAATTGATAAGTTGACCAAAGCTCTCACGCATTTGTTCTAATGCATGTGTAATTTGTCCGACCTCATCTTTTCGTTTTGTATACTTTTGTAATTTAGCATCCTCAGTCTTGGTTAAGTCATAATTTGATAATTTATTTATCTCTTTTGATACAGCTACTAAAGGTTTACTGATTGAGTTACTCACGAAATACGTAATCACAATCCCGAGTAATAAGAAGAAGACCGTAACAATCATTAACCCCATTCGTAATTGATTTAATGATGAAAAGATCTCATCCTCGTCTATTTCAATTCCCATTACCCAATCTGTTCCAGGGATAGGTGCATAACCAACTAATATGTCAACACCAGCAAACGTGTGTGTTCCGTATCCCGTTTCACCTTTGCTAATATGATCTTCAAATAATTTGGCCAATTCCTCTACCGAAGTATCCTCTGCTGGCTGTTCACCCTCGGCTTCAGGAAGTTCTTCTAGTTCTTCAACTTCTTCAGGGTTCGCTAATTCTAGTAAATTCAACTGCATGTCGACTAGAACTGCTTCAGGGTGTGCCTGATATGTTCCAGCACGATTAGTAATGAATACTCTCGTTGATTCATTATCACCATACACGATATTTCCAGTTACCTCATTCAACATATTTGCAGGTCTAGTTCCCATTAATACTCCAACAACTTCATTTCCCTCAGTAATCGGTGCTGAATAGACTAAATATGGTTTTTCCTCAATGATTACGACATCAGAAACCACCGATTCCCCTGCTAATGTTTGTTGGTATTGCGGAAATTCAGCCATATTGAATGTAGCTCCATCTGCATTCATTGTTTGAGCATCCCCTGCTACATTACCGACCGTATACGAATCGTACCCAAATCTTTCAGCTTCTCTTTCAAAGAAGGCAACCTTTTCTTCAAACGGAACCGATTCATCCATAAGTACTGGATTAGTCGCTAATGCCTCCATATAAGCCTTCTGCTGAAGCAAATATGCCTCAATAAGTTTAGAGCCTTCAACCGCTGCACTCTGAATTCCTTTATTGGCTTCATGACGTAATGTTTCAGTGCTAGAATATAAAGACAAGCCCCCGACACCAATAACCGTTAATAATATAAGTCCTGTAAATAAAACGAGCATCCTTGTCTTAATTGATTTCATTCTTTTCTTTCCTCTCTTATTTAAGTAAAGTATTTTCAAATCTATTACCTATCTATCCCTGAAAATGCTTACTTTAATAATATCAAAAACACCGCGAGAAAAGTATTATTTTGTCGAAATTTGTCTAGTTGAATATTTTGGTAATCAACCGAAATTTATTAAGTTCTATGTCACTATTACAAAAAAAGCTTGTCGACGATCTCGTTATTGAGACCTTGTCGACAAGCTAAAAAGCTAATATTATAAGTTTATTTTCTGAATTTGACCAGATCTTGATTTAGTTCTTTGGTTTGCTTATACACATTTTGATAGAGCTGGAAAAGCTCCTTATATGTCTGGACATGTTCTGCGTTAGGAAGATATTCCTTCTCTACCTTTAAGAACGCATCGGCACAATCTGTCAGCGTTTCAAACCAACCACATCCAAATGCTGCAAGCATAGCTGCACCCATTCCTGGCCCTTGTTCACTTGAAAGCTTGACGATTTTCGCATTGAACACATCTGCTTGAATCTGCAGCCATGTTTCATTTTTCGCTCCACCGCCAATAGAAACAACCGTATCAATTGTCTTTCCATGATCGCGGAAAATTTCAACTGATTCATTTAACGAAAATGTAATGCCTTCAATTACCGCACGAACAAAATCCTTACGTTCATGCGAACTATCCATTCCGATGAAACTACCTCTAATCGTTGAATCAACATGAGGCGTTCGCTCTCCAACTAGGTAAGGTGTAAATAGAAGTCCATTGGCACCAGGATTGACTGAATCGATACCTGCTAGTAGGTCATAAAAGTCTTCCTCTTTAGCAAATACATTCTTAAACCAGCTTAAACTGTGACCTGCAGAAAGTGTCACACCCATCGTATAATATGCATCCGGTGCACCGTGGTTAAAATAATGAACGGTACCTTTAAAGTCCTTATCCTCACTTGCTTCATAGGATAAGATAACACCAGATGTTCCGATGCTAGCTAATGTCTTACCCTCTTCAAGGATTCCAGCCCCAATCGCTCCACACGCATTATCAGCTCCACCTGCAAACACAAGCGTATCAGCGGACAAACCAGTTCGTTCTGCTAGTTCTGAAAGAAGTGTTCCCACTCTTTCATGAGATCCTACTAATGGCGGGCAAAACTCAGCTCCTAAATCAAATAGATCACAGATTTCTTTACTCCATTTTTGCTCGGCAACATTTAAGAGCAAAGTTCCTGCTGCGTCTGAATAATCCATATGAAGTTTCCCTGTAAGCTTTAAACGAACATAGTCCTTAGGTAATACAAAGGTTTTAGCTTTCGAAAAAGTATCCGGTTCGTGCTTTTTCACCCATAAAATTTTGGGTAAAGTAAACCCCTCTAGTGCCGGGTTCTTCGTTAACTCAAGTAAGCGTGCTTCACCAACACGATTATAGATATCTTCACATTCAGCAGTTGTGCGGGTATCATTCCATAAGATTGCATTACGCAAAGGTTCATTATTATCATCTAATAACACAAGCCCATGCATTTGCCCGGAAAAACTAATTCCCTCAATCTGATGATTGTCGCCGTTGAAATCCTTTAACAAATCTGTCAGACCTGCAATTGTTTGGTCGACCCAGTCATCTGGCTTCTGTTCACTATAACCCGATTTTTCTTGAATTAAGGCATACTCTTTTGATACTTCCTTTGTCACTTCACCATTCTGATTAACAAGCAAAATTTTAACTGCACTTGTTCCCAAGTCTACCCCGATTACATATTTCATCCCTTATCTCCTCCAGCCTCAGCTTTTATAAGTACTGCCTGAATATTTAAATAGCCATTAAGTGAGAGAGTAACCAACCTGTTTCAACTAGTTAGTTCATCTGATGGACAAACTAATTGGAAATATATTATGATAATTTAGTTAGAACCCTTTATACTAAATATATGTGTTTACTAAGGAGGTACATTAATGAGTCGTGCGTTATACAGCATTTTAGAATGGATTACACGGTTTGCCTACATAAATATACTATGGGTCTTTTTTAGTTTAGTCGGTGGAATTCTGTTAGGACTTTTCCCGGCCACAATCGCAATGTTTTCTTTGATTCGACAATGGCTAAAAGGAAACTCTGATTTACCCGTTTTTAAATCCTTCTGGCAATACTATAAAAGTGAGTTTTTTAAAAGCAACCGTCTTGGTGTAATCGTTTATATGGTTTCCCTTATATTCATTTTCAACATTTTCTTTCTCCAAGCAAACATCGGTGAGCTTCTTACTTGGACGTACGCACCGTTACTTGCAGGGTTCCTTTTATTTATCATATTGCTTTTTTACATTTTTCCAACGTATGTTCACTTCGATCTGAAAGTAAGTCAGATTTTCAAAAATGCCTTCTTAATGATGTTAGTGAGTCCCATGCATACATTTTTGATTTTTATTAGTTTAGGAGCATTTTATTTTATCGTCTCTGCCATACCTGCTTTGGGGCTGGCATTTGGGGCAAGCTTCTATTGCTTTATCACAATGTGGTTTGCACTTGATGCCTTTAACAAAATCGATAAAAAGAAAGCCCCTGATACGACCACCTGATCCCTTTTAAGGGCGAGGTGGTTTTTTTTATCCTTTAACCGCACTAGAAGAAATACCTTCAACAATTTTGTTACTAAAGAATAAGAAGGCAATTAGGATTGGAAGAACACTAATAATTAAAGTAGCACCAATTGCTCCCCAGTCAGTCATATATTGACCAACAAAGTTCTGAATCCCGACTGTTAACGTTTTATACTTATCAGAGCTAATAAACGTATTAACAAAGACAAACTCATTCCAGTTGTAGATCATGTTAATAATCGCTGTAGTCGATAAAATCGGTGTTGAGATCGGTATAATAATTCTGAAAAACAATCGATGTAATGAAGCTCCATCAATAATGGCTGCTTCTTCGATTTCCTTTGGAAGAGTTGTATAGAATCCAAGTAAGATCATCATTGTAATCGGCAAGTTATATGCCGTATACGTTAATACAATCGACCAAGGGTTATTTATTAAGTTTAGGTTCAAAAACATACTGAAAAGCGGAATAAGTGAAGAGTGAATTGGAATCATTAACCCAACCATGAAGAGTCCCAATACTAGCTTACTTAATTTCCAATGCATTCTTGTAATAACAAAGACAGCCATACTTCCTACTAGTAATGTTATTGCAATCGATACACCTGTAATCCACACACTGTTAAAGAAATATAGACCAATTCCACCTTCCCATACAGCTAAATAGTTTTCCCATTTAATTGCTTCTGGAAGTGCAAAAGGAGAACCTGCAAAAATTTCACGATTGTCTTTTAATGAGAATAGAAACAGCCAGACAATGGGAAAGATTTGAAAAACAGCAACAATACCTAAAGCTAAATAAAGAAAAAAGTAACCTATACGCCCCATCAAAATTACCTCCCTTAATATTGAATCTCTTCTTTATCGGCTGTGACCTTACGAATAATAACCGTAACAACTAATGTAATAATCAATAGCATGAAACCAACTGCACTACCATAACCGAAGTCATTTGTACCAAATGCAAGTTTGTACATGTATGATGCCATTACTTCACTCGCTCCGTTAGGTCCCCCACCAGTCATTACGAAAATCAAGTCAAAGTATTTTAATGACCCAACAATTGCAAGAACCACCGTTACTTTTACTACATTCATAATTAAAGGTAATTTAATACGATACGCAATTTGAATAGGTGAAGCTCCGTCAATTTTTGCTGCTTCCATAATTGATTCAGGAATACCTTTTAGTGCAGCATAATAGATAAGAATATAAAAACCAGCATATTGCCATAAAATCGGAATGAAAATAGACATTAATACAATGTTAGGATCTGCTAACCATAACGGCGGTTCTGTTACTCCAAACCAGCCTAGCATTGTGTTCAACATCCCATTTGACGGGTTATAAATTTTAATCCAAAGCTGAGCAATTGCCACTGATGATAACAGCATCGGAATTAAGTATATCTTTCTTAAAATGTCAGAGCCTTTAATTTTTGAAGCCAATATCATCGAAACAGCTAAATAAACAATTAAGCTTAGCGTCGAAAAAACGGCTAGTAAAAATGAGTGCCCAGCACTAGACCAAAATTTCTCATCTTGGATGACTGTAATATAGTTTTCTAAACCAATGAACTGCATTGCTCCGATTCCATCCCATTTCATTAACCCGTAATAACCTGTTAACACTAGAGGAATGAATATCAAAACACTTACAAGTAACAATGCAGGGAGAACATATAAAGATATAAACCATTTATTCGACATTACTTTGTTCATACCGCTAACCCCCTATTGAGAATGGAAAAGGACAACCCAGTTAAGGAATCGTCCTTTTCATTAAATACTGGTACTTTCTTCTATTAACATTTACATTATTTCAATCAGTTTATTCTTCCGCTGCAAGAGCCTCTTCATGCTGCTTCGCGAAATCTTCTGGAGAAATTTGTTCACCAAATAGTGATTGAATTAAATCTAAATGCGTTTGAGCTACTCCTGCACTCATTTGAACATCTGCATATAGAGTTAGGTTTGTTGCTTCATTTAAGTCTTGTAATACTTCTACATACATATCAGGAAGATCTAAACTTTCACCATCAACGATAGTTGCTGGAATAACCCCCGCTTCAGATACTGCTCTTGAACCCCATTGTTCAACGAAATAAGCAGCAAATTCCTTAGCTTCTTCTTTCACATCAGAATTCTCAGCTACGAATAATCCAACACCAGGTCCACCAACAAAGCTGTTTGTATCGCCTGATCCATCAACTGTTGGGAACTTGAAGTAGCCAACACTGTCTCTGAATTCTTGTGGAACGCTTTCATTTGTTGTGAAGTTAGGTAGATCCCAAGTTGCAATCATATACATTGCAGCTTGCTCATTCATAAACATGCTCTTTGCTTCTTCATCAGCAAGTCCATTAAATCCGCTTGCAAATGCATCATTTGCTACCATTTCTTGAACTTTAGCAGCTGCCTCAACTAGAGCCGGGTCTTCAAATGAACCTGAACGATTGATAGCGTTTGTTAGAACATCAGAACCACCAATTCGGTCAGCGAAGTACATATACCACATAGAGCCAGTCCAGCTATCTCTATTTCCTAATGCAATTGGAGTTACATCGTTTTCATTTAATGTATTAATCACTTGTTCAAACTCTTCGTATGTTTCTGGAGCTTCCAGTCCATACTCGTCAAAGATTGCTTTATTATAGTAGACATACACTGTGTTTAACTCTAACGGAAGACCGTATGTTTGCCCTTCTTTTTCGTATGCCTCAAGAGTTCCAGCAACAAACTCTTCTCTTAAACCACCTTCTAATACATCATCAAGTGGTGCGAATTTCTGACCTTCAACAAATGGATCAAGATATCCAGCTGCCCAAGTCATCCCTATATCTGGAAGTTGGTCAGACGAAGATAAGACCGTAATTTGATCCTTGTATTGCTCATTACTTAGAACTTGAAGATCTACTGTTACATTTTCGTTTGCTGCTTCGTAATCTGAAACAATTTCACTTACAATTCGGTTATGCTCTGCAGAGCTACCTTCTGGCCATAAGTGCATGAATTCAATTGTTGCTGTATCTCCTGTGCTGTCACCTGTAGTAGTTCCTTCTCCTTCTGTACCTTCGTCAGAACTAGCACACCCTGTAGCAATTACCGCTCCTGCCACTAAAGCCAACAATGATGAAAACGCTTTCCTTTTCTTCATTACACTACCCCCTTAAAATGATTAGACACGTTAGCTGAGTTGTTTTTGCTAACTTAAACATAGATTATCATTAAAAACATCGTTTGTCTAGTGGATAAACTAAGTGTATAATAAATTTATAGTGTTAGTGTTATAATAGTTGTTAAAGGAAGCATACGCTTTCTTTTCAGAAATTCTTTTTTGACTTTATTCTTTTTTAATAGATGTATTTATTGTAATTATTCATAAAAAATTTCAAAAGAGAGCGTGAGTAAATGTGAATATAACACAAACATTCAACCAACATGTAGTGAAGCAAAAGAACAAGTCCCTAATCCTTCATTCAATTAAGGAGCTAAGCCCGATTTCACGTGCTGATCTTGCTAATAAAACCGGACTGAATAAAGGTACGGTATCCTCACTTGTAACCGAACTGCTTGACGAGCATCTTATCCTCGAATCAGGTCCAGGAATTTCTAGTGGCGGACGAAGACCTGTTATGCTGCTATTTAATCAATCAGCCGGATACTCCATCGGTATTGATATCGGGGTAAACTATATTCTTTTTATCCTGACAGACCTACAAGGTGTGATCTGTAACGAAAAACAAGTAAAGGTTAGAAATCTAACCGTTACAGAAGCTACAGAGATCCTATTTGGGGTCATTGATGAATTCATCATGAACATGCCTGAGAGTCCTTATGGTTTGATTGGTATTGGAATTGGAGTACCAGGTACCGTAAGCAGCACTGGAAATATTCTATTAGCTCCTAACTTAAACTGGGAAAATATTGATCTAAAAAATATAGTTGAAGTTATGTATAAAGTTCCTGTTCGAGTGAAGAATGAAGCTAACGCTGGTGCGTATGGCGAAAAAAGATTTGGAGCTGGGCTAGAAGCTAATAATATTGTCTATATTAGTGGAGGGATTGGGATCGGTGTTGGTCTCATTTTGGATGGCAAGCTCTATCAGGGACATAACGGTCTCTCTGGTGAATTAGGTCATATGACGATTAATATGGAAGGTCCTGTTTGCAACTGCGGTAATAAAGGTTGCTGGGAACTCTATGCCTCCGAACAGGCTCTACTAAAAATGGCTGTTACCCAAGGCATCTTCAATGAAAAAATCGATGATGTTTCACTAGAGCAATTAGTTATGCTTGCCGAAAGTGGGCATAAACAAACGATTAACCTCATTCAAGAGCTTAGTGATCATTTAGTCGTTGGGATGAACAATATTATTAACACGTTTAATCCCGAACAGATTATTATTGGTAATCGTCTGGTTGCTCTAAGGAGTTGGCTAGAGGATTCTTTAAATGAAAAGCTAAAAAGGCAGGTATTTAAAGCCCATCAAGACAATTTAAAAATTCAATTTTCCCAATTAAACAAGCGTTCTGCTGCACTAGGTGTTTCTGCGTTTGCAGTTGAAGATTTTCTAGCTATGAATCTAGAAGAAAATTAAAAGGGGGGATGTACTTTCCAAAAGAATTGATTCAGTTGTTTCTAGTAATGAAAAAAAATATAACTTAGAGGTGAGTAGATTATGACAAAAATACAAAATCCAATTCTACCAGGTTTTAATCCCGATCCTAGTATTTGTCGTGCTGGAGATGATTACTATATTGCTGTCTCCACATTTGAGTGGTTTCCTGGCGTGGGAATCTACCATTCAAAGGATTTAAAAAACTGGAGACTTGTATCAAGACCTTTAAATCGTCTTAGCCAACTAAATATGATCGGAAATCCTGATTCTGGCGGTATATGGGCTCCCGCTCTTTCTTATAGTGACGGGCAGTTCTGGCTAATCTACACAGATGTTAAGGTAACAGATGGGCAATGGAAAGATAGCCATAACTATCTTGTAACATGCGAAACGATTGACGGCGAATGGTCAGAGCCTATTCACATGAACAGCTCTGGTTTCGACCCATCTTTATTCCATCATGAAGACGGAAAAAAGTATTTTGTAAATATGGTTTGGGATCACCGAGTTGCCAATCATAATTTCTACGGTATTGTTTTACAAGAATATAGTGTTGAAGAAAAGAAGCTTATTGGTAAAAAAGAAATTATCTTCAAAGGCACAGATATTAAGCTAACTGAGGCACCTCATTTATATAAAATAAACGATTATTACTATCTACTAACAGCTGAAGGTGGAACAAAGTACGATCACCAAGCCACAATTGCTCGTTCAAAAAATTTATGGGGACCTTATGAAGTGCATCCGGAGAACCCACTCATTAGTTCTTTCTCGCACCCGAGAAACCCATTACAAAAAGCTGGCCATGCTTCAATCGTTCAAACTCACACAGATGAATGGTTTCTTGTTCACTTAACTGGTCGTCCTTTACCTAAAGAAGGCCAACCACTTCTAGATCCAAGAGGGTTTTGTCCACTTGGAAGAGAAACTGCTATTCAACGGGTTGAATGGAAAAATGACTGGCCTTATGTAGTAGGTGGAAATCAACCATCACTTGAAATTGAAGGACCTGCCATTGAAGAAGTGAAATGGGAGAGGGATTTTGATGAGAAGGATGATTTTAATTCAACTACATTAAATCTTCACTTTCAAACATTACGTATCCCTCTTGGGGAGAAAACTGTATCTCTAAATGATCGCCCAGGCCATTTACGCTTATATGGTAAGGAATCATTATCATCGAAATTCACACAAGCTTTTGTAGCAAGACGCTGGCAGCATTTCAATTTCACAGCAGAAACCAAAGTAGCCTTTAATCCTGAGACTTTCCAACAAGCA
The DNA here is from genome assembly GCF_017939705.1 of Halalkalibacter suaedae. Taxonomy (GTDB): domain Bacteria; phylum Bacillota; class Bacilli; order Bacillales; family Bacillaceae_D; genus Halalkalibacter; species Halalkalibacter suaedae. The sequence goes on along the minus strand of NZ_JAGKSQ010000009.1, from coordinate 70,506 downwards.
GCAGGCTTGGTGAACTACTATAACACTCAGAACTGGACAGCTCTTCAGGTTAGTTGGCATGAAGAGAAAGGAAGAATACTTGATTTAACTACTTGTGATAATTTCACTTTTGATCAGCCACTACATGGTAATGAAATTATTGTTCCTGAACAAGTAGAGTATGTATACTTACGCGTCGACGTAAACACTGCTACGTATCGCTATTCCTACTCTTTTGACGGTAACAGCTGGACCCTAATCCCGATTGATTTCTATTCATATAAACTATCAGATGATTACATCCAAGGCGGCGGGTTCTTCACTGGAGCGTTCGTTGGTATGCAGTGTCAAGATACATCAGGAGCTAGCCTCCCTGCAGATTTTGATTACTTCTTATATAAGGATAAATAAGAAACAGCTATAATTCCACCAACAAAAGCCTACTATGTGTTCATAGTAGGCTTAGCTGTGTTGCGATATAAGATGCTCGGCTCCGCTACCGGGATGGGGGGCAGCACCCGCCGGAGGGCGTGGAACTAACCGGCTCTGCCGATGGATTTCCACCTGCCCTTCCCATCCTGCAGGAGTCGGCCCTCCCATCCCGTCCGCTTGATTACAGGGTAAATAAAAAAACACTTACCTTTTAACCCCATAAAAGGAGGCGATACTGATTAAAGGCTCTATCAAAAAAATATAAGACTCATTTCAATGGCAATGATGCTAAAAGCCCTTAAATATAAGCTGAAATATATCAATACAGGAAACACTTGATTATGCGGTCTAACAATAGAAGAATCCAAATCAACTATAAATACTTTTAGTTGGTTTTACTGTCCTCTGTTTAAACCAAAAAAGAGGCTGGGACATAGCTAAAGTGTCTAACTGAAAATCCCGAACAAAGCAATTGCATAGCGGATGAAATATACGTAGACTCCTGCGGGATGATAAAGCCAGAGGTGAGACCCCACAGGCGTAGCCGAGGAGGCTCACCGGCTTCCCGCGGAAAGCGTAGTATATTTCAGGAGCGGTTTACGTCCGCCAACTATCGTTATTCGGGTTTTCTATTAGTTAAATCACTTTTGTCCTAACCTCTTTGATTTAAAATTATTTTCCTGCAAATGTTTCTAATAGATATTTATTTACAGTACCTTTTAAGAACTCTTGTCTGCCTGACTTGTTGTTAATTTCAGTAAGTCCTAGAGCATGCTTTTCTAGCTTGTGGAAATCTGCTTTTCCTTGGACAATATCAAGACCGATTCCCTCTGTGTAGCTACTATAACGATCAGCAACGAAGTTATCTAAAACTTTGTCTTCAATCATACGTTGTGCAACTTTTGTACCGATTGCAAATGCATCCATTCCAGCAATATGAGCATGGAACAAATCATCTGTATCAAATGAAGCACGTCTTACCTTCGCATCAAAGTTTAATCCACCTGATCCTAAGCCGCCGTTCTTAATGATTTCATACATCGCTAGAGTTGTTGAGTAAAGGTCTGTCGGAAATTCATCTGTATCCCAACCAAGTAATGTATCACCTTGGTTTGCATCAACAGATCCTAACATGCCATTGATTCGAGCTGTACGTAACTCATGCTCAAAAGTATGACCAGCAAGAGTTGCATGGTTTGCTTCGATATTGAATTTGAACGTATCTTGTAGATCGTATTTTTGTAAGAAAGCTAAACCAGTTGCCACATCAAAATCATATTGGTGCTTAGTTGGCTCTTTTGGCTTTGGTTCAATTAAGAATTGAGCGTCAAAACCGATTTCATTTGCATAGTCCTTTGCCATATGGAAGAAACGAGCAAGGTTATCTAGCTCAAGACCCATATCTGTATTTAGAAGCGTTTCATAACCTTCACGTCCACCCCAGAATACATAGTTTTCTGAGCCCAAACGCTTACCTACTTCTAGACCTTTCTTTACTTTTGCCGCAGCATAAGCAAATACATCGGCATTTGGAGACGTAGCTGCACCATGCAACCAACGAGAATGTGTGAACATATTAGCTGTATTCCAAAGCAATTTAACCTTGCTTGTTTTTAAGTATTCTTCGATCATATCGACGATGACATCGATATTATTTAACGTTTCACTTAAAGAATCTGACTCAGGTGCAACATCGAAATCATGGAAACAGAAGTAAGGTACGCCAAGCTTTTCAAAGAATTCAAATGAAGCTTCTACACGAGCCTTTGCTAAATCCATTCCTGTTAAATGATTATATGGTCGTACTGCAGTTCCAGCTCCAAATGGATCATTACCTTCTCCAGTAAATGTATGCCAGTAAGACACAGCAAAACGAAGAAACTCTTCCATCGACTGTCCATTAATTTGTTCTTCTGGGTTGTAGTATTTATAAGCGAATGGATTTGTAGAGGTAGAACCCTCAAATTTAACTTGATTTATACCTTTAAAATAACTCATGTTCAATCCCCCAATTAATGTTGTTTTTTAGTAACCGTTTTCATAATTGAATTATATCACTCCTTACTTAGTTTGTCTATCGAACGTACTAAGGTTTTTTAGAATAGTTTAACTTTATACGTTAATTCTATAAAAAAAGAGAGTAGAGTTACAACTCTACTCTCTTTTTTATTCTATTTAAGAGTTATTATTGTTTCTTTGACGGCTACTTTCTTTACCGCCTTTTTCTCCAATTTCCTCATAGAAATTCTTGCCATGCTCTCTTGCTGTCTTGTTTCCACCTTTTCTTCCTGCTTCTTCACGAGACATCTTATTATTATCTGCCATTTCTATCAGCTCCTCATTTTTATAATGTGTTTGCTTTTAGATTAGCTATTCTGCTTACTTTAATTAAGAATTACTGTTGTTTCTTTGACGGCTACTCTCTTTACCGCCTTTTTCACCGATCTTCTCGTAGAAATCCTTATTATGCTCTCTTGCTGTCTTGTTTCCGCCTTTTCTTCCTGCTTCTTCACGAGACATCTTGCTATTATCTGCCATTTCTATCAGCTCCTCATTTTTATAATGTGTTTGCTTTTAGATTAGCTATTCTACTTACTTTAATTAAGAATTACTGTTGTTTCTTTGACGGCTACTTTCTTTACCGCCTTTTTCACCGATTTCTTCATAGAAATCTTGACCATGCTCTCTTGCTGTCTTGTTTCCACCTTTTCTTCCTGCTTCTTCACGAGACATTTTACCGTTGTTATTGTTGTTAGCCATAATAACAGCTCCTTTCAATAGTTTGGGTTGTCATCGCCTGACACTTATGCTCTACCACGTGTTCATTTTTATAAAACATCAAAGTTTAATTTTCTTTAAAAATAACTCACCGTCATCCTACTATCTATTTTTTAAATAAAATCGATAATCCCCCCTCCCTTTAGTATCTCAACTCAAACAATTACCTCAGATCCCTTTCAATCATAATGTCATTAGGTTTAATTTTTTTATCTCGGGTATAGGAGTCTCTAGAAAATAAATGAACTAGAACAGGAGATGATGAACGATGAATATTTTAATAACATCAACTGCAAGACGTATAGACTTTGTTAATTTCTTTAAAGATGCCTTCAAGGAAATCGGTATAGATGGGAAAATAATTGTAGCAGACCCTGAACATAACGCCCCATCACTTCAAGCTGGTGATGAGAGTTATGTCATCCCACATCAAACAGATCCTAAGTATATGGATGCAATTTATGAGATTTGTAAAAAACATTCAGTGCAATGCTTAGTACCTTTAAATGATTGGGAGGTTCCAAAGTTATCAGAGCACAAAGAAGAGCTAGAACAACTAGGCGTTTCTGTGTTCACACCAAATGCTGATCTTGTTGATCAGGTGCGCGACAAAGGAAAATATCGTGAGTTGCTAAAACCATTCGATGTCAATGCACCACGTTCTTACATTAGCTTAAACGATGCGGAAGAGGGCTTAAAAAATAACGAGGTATCATTCCCGCTAATTGTAAAACCGAGAAATGGTTCTGCCTCAATGGGTGTTGAAATTGCACATGATATTGAGGAATTAAGGTTTGCCCATCAACACGCAGTACAATTAATCAAGGAATCACCATTAGACGATGCAACATATAAAAAACCAGAAGAAAATATTATTATTCAGGATGTCATTGAAGGAGAGAAATTTAGTCTTGATATCTTCAACGATCTTGATGGAAATTTTCTCACGAGCTTTATCCGAAAGCAATTGGACATGCGTGGTGGTGACGTCGATCGCTGTATTACAGTGAACACGCCTGAATTATTAGATATCGCTCAGAAAATGGGCGAAAATTTAGGACATATTGGATATATGAATGCCGATGTGTATTACGACGGCAGCGATTATTACGTCATCGATATTAATCCTCGCTTTGGTGGCGGCTATGCATTTAGTCATATAGCTGGTGCGAATATTCCTGCTGCGATTATTGCTTTAACAGACGATGGAAAAGTTAAAAACAGCTGGCTGACTCAAAGAGACGGCGTTGAGCTAGCTCGTCATGACGTCGTTGTACAAATAGATGAACTAGAGGAGCAGAATATCTTTTAAAAGATTGTACGACAAAAAAAAGAAGGAGGGATAAAATGAGTGATCCTATCAACTTATTAGAAGAGTTAATAAAAATTGACAGCTCTACACAAGAGGGAGCAAATGATGCGATCGCTTATTGTAAACAATGGTTGGAAAAAGAAGGTCTCACAGTTCAGCTTCTTAAAAATAATGGCTACCATATGCTTGTAAGTGAAATTGGGCAAGGTGATGAAACAATTGTACTAAATGGTCATATTGATGTGATTGAAGCGAGTGATGAACAGTTTCATCCATATATAAAGGAAGGAAAAATGTACGGTCGTGGTGCTGTTGATATGAAAGCAGGTGCTGCTGCAATGATGACCGCAGTCGCAAATTTAAAGGATCATGACCTTCATTCAAAAGTGATGTTACAATTAGTATCTGATGAGGAAACAGGTGGGGTGAACGGTACAAAATATTTAGCAGAGCAAGGGTATCTAGGTGAGTTCATCATCTGTGGCGAGCCAACAAGTATGGGAATTGCGATCCAATCCAAAGGAGTCCTGCAGCTAGATTTTGTGATCAGAGGTGAACCGGCACATGGAAGTCGACCATGGGAAGGCCGTAATGCAATTACTAAAGCCTACACCTTATATGAAGATATCCTGCAACTTCCATTTGCCACCGAAACCGCTCCACCTATTTACGATAATCCATCAATCAACCTTGCTACAATCAAAGGTGGAACGATTTACAATAAGGTACCTGAAAGATGTGAAATGTCGCTCGATATTAGATATTTACCAGATCAGTCACCTGATGAAATCTTCAAGCAAATTGAAGAAATAACCGAAGATACCGTATCCATTCATATTTGTAACAGACCAGTCAAAACAAAAGAAAATAATCCATTCGTCGAAAAGCTCGCTAGATCAATTAAAAACCAGACCCAACTAGAGAAAGTAAATATATTTGGTCAGCACGGTTCCAATGACGGCCAGTACTTCACAGAATATGGCGGTTCAGCAGTGGAATTCGGCCCAGTAGGATACGACTGGCATGGCGATAACGAAATGGTCTATATCGACTCTGTTCGAGAATACCAATACGTATTGGAAGACTTTTTATTAACTAATCGCGATTAAAAAAAGTTTCTTCCAAAGAAAATAGAATTGGTTCAGCCCTATAAAAAACGCGTCTGAGAATGTTAAATCATTCTCAGACGCGTTTTACATTTACTATTTCGATTAGTGTGGCGGTAGGTTGGTGTTCTCAGTTCTCAGTTCTCAGTTTTCAATCCGAATCACAAGTATAGAACTTATGAGAATTAAGAACGTAAAAGGAAGTAGATTTCCTTTGTTCCTCTAACAAAGCGGACGGGATGGGAGGGCCGACTCCTGCAGGATTGAAAGGGCAAGGTGGAAATCCACCGGCTTAGCCGGTTAGTTCCACGCCCTCCGGCGGGTGCTGCCCCCCATCCCGGTAGCGAAGTCGAAGCATCTTAGCATGGCAGCTCATCGTAATGTCAAGCCTGAAACTACCTATAATCTCTAATAATTACCTTCCTGTCCTCATTAAAATCTCTAATTAAATGTTAACCAAAGATCTTATCTATTAGCCCCAAAGCATCCATGAAAACAATAATAATTGCAACCGGAGTAAAATACTTCAATAAATAATACCAAACATTAAAAAACATTTTTCCACTATGAGAACCAAGTCTGATCTCTTCAAACAATTCACTTTTTGATAGTTTTAGTGGAATAAAGATCGAGATTAATAGTGCACCTAAAGGCATTAATACATTACTCACTGCATAATCGAATAAATCAAAGATCGTTTTATCAAAAACCAAAACATCAGACATGACCCCGTACGAGAGACATGATGGAATTCCCACGATAAAAATTAAAATACCTATCGTCCACGTATACTTTTTACGCTTGGACTTATCTTTCTTGGTCATCGCTGCAACAATGATTTCGATCATTGAAAAAGCAGAAGTCAACGCGGCAAATAAGAACAAGATAAGAAAGGCAATAAAGAAAAGCATACCGAATCCCATCTGACTAAATACTGCTGGTAATACCGCAAAAATCAACACCGGACCTGCATTAGGCTCCAATCCGAAAGAAAACACTCCTGGGAAAATAGCTAACCCAGCGAGTATAGCGATGACAATATTCATTAGAACGATTGACAAAGCGGATCTCGGTAGATTTTGAGTTTTAGGTAAATATGATGCGTAGGTCACCATAGCAGACGCACCTAATGATAGCGTAAAAAAGGCTTGTCCTAACGCAATTAAGATCGTTTCAGAAGTGAGTTTTGTGAAATCAGGAACGAACAAAAATTTCACTCCCTCACTAGCTCCATCAAGACTAAGTGAACGAATAACAATTAATAGAAAGAGTATAAAGAGTGCTGGCATCATAATCTTACTTGCATTTTCAATACCTTTTTGGACACCTTTTGCTACAACTATAATTGTCAGAAGGACAAAAGTTAGCTGTGCAAGCAGCGTCGGAAGCGGATTGGCGATAATCTCTCCAAATAACATACCGTATTGATCTTGGGATAAACCGGTTAGTCCACCTGTTAAAGCCTCGAATAAGTAAATAATGATCCAACCACCAACAACACTATAAAAGGATAAAAGAATAAAACAAGTAACGACTCCTATTATCCCTACTATTCCCCATGAAGAGTTTGGAGCAATCCTTTGATAAGTGGTAATTGCATCTCCCTTTGTTTTACGCCCAATTAAAAATTCTCCTATTAAAAGAGGAGCTCCTAAAAACAAAGTAAATAAAAGAAAGATAAGAAGGAACGCACCGCCTCCCCCAGTTCCAGCTACATAAGGGAATTTCCAAATGGCCCCTAGACCAATCGCAGACCCCGCGGCTGCAAAGATGAAACCAATTTTCGACTTCCATTGTTCTTGTGACATGTTCATTTCCTCTCGTAAAAAAAATAGTATACTTAAAAAAGAAGTATACTAGAAAGTATTTAGAAATAACATCTAAATATTTTTCCTCCTATAACGATAGAAGGAAGACATATAGTTCTATTTAGACACCACGCCAAACACCTTTGAGCAATGAGACTCAAAGGTGTTTTACGGTACTCTATTAGCGAAACTAATACAAAAAGTATCGCCTTACTTTTTAGATTAGAGCATGAACAACTTCTTCTAATTTCATGCCTCTAGAGCCTTTGACTAAAACAATATCACCAGCAGCAACAACATCTACAAGCTTTGCAATCAATTCCTGCTTATCATCATATGCGAAAACGTTATTTCCTGAAAAATTTTCTTTCGCACCTTCAGCAATTTTTCTTCCCAATTGTCCAAATGTGATAACATAATCGATTTCATTGATGTTAATACCTTTTCCGACTTCATAATGAAATGTCTCTTCATTATCTCCTAACTCTAACATATCACCTAAGACGACGATTTTCTTCTTATAATTTTTTAAGTCCTGAAGCAATTCAATTGCAGCACGCATTGATGTTGGGCTTGCATTATATGCATCATTAATAACTGCCACTCCATCTTTTCCTTGAAGTAATTCCGTTCGCATTCCTGTCAGTTTGATCATCTCTAACCCTTTTTTGATGCTCGGGATGGGCACATCAAACTGCACTGCAATTGCGATAGCAGAAAGAGCATTGTTAATATTGTGCTTACCAAGCACTGGAATGAAGAAGTTAGTCTCAATTTCTTCATTCATCGTGAAATAAGTTCCGTTGCTCTTTTGTTCAATCTGCACTGGGTAATAATCATTCGACCGAGAGCTACCAAAGGTTTTGATCGTAAACAGGCTATTCGTTACCTTTTCTGTTAATAGAGGCTCATCTCCATGGATAACAAGTGTACCGTTCTCTTGTAAGCCTGCTGTGATTTCAAACTTTGCTTCTGAAATAGCTTCACGTGACCCTAAGTCCTGCAGATGAGATTCACCGATGTTTGTGATAATTGCCGCATCAGGTGTTGCAATTGTTGACAGAAGTTCTATTTCTCCTCTTCCACTCATCCCCATTTCTAATACTGCAATTTCTGTATCTTCCTCTAATCGGAGAATGGTTAACGGAAGACCAATATGATTATTATAATTACCCTCTGTTTTTTGCACCTTATACGTTGTTGCAAGCACCGAGGTTACCATGTCCTTCGTCGTTGTTTTCCCGTTACTTCCCGTGATCCCAATTACCTTTGTCGAAAGACTTGCTAAGTAGTTCTTGGCTAAGCTCTGTAATGCTAATAATGTGTCCTCAACATAGATTAACGGTACGTCTGTAGGAGGATTAGGTTGATTTTTTTGCCAGAGAGTTCCCGATGCTCCGTTACTAATGGCCACCTCAACAAAATCATGTCCGTTGAAGTTTTCTCCGACAAGCGGTACATAGAGATTACCTTTTTGTATTGTTCTTGTATCAGTTGAGACTCCCGCAACCTCCACAGAGCTTACTTCTTTAGCTTCAGCCTTTCCGTTCACCCATCCAACAATATCGTTTAAATTTCTTATAATCACTTGCAATCGCTCCTTTTTATCGTCATTCATTGCTGTTCCTTTTTTATCCTATGTAAAAGGAGGCTGACCCACGATGTAGTCAACCTCCTTCCTATTATTATGCTTAGAAGGTGTATTTTATCTTCTGTTTTTCTGCGTGACGTTCTACACCAAGATCAACTAACTTTCCGATTAGCTCTGAATAAGGTAAACCAGATTCCTGCCATAGCAATGGGAACATGCTAACTGGCGTAAACCCCGGCATTGTATTCACCTCGTTCATGAGAACCTCACCTTCTTTTGTTAAAAAGAAGTCAGCGCGCACTAGACCTGAGCAATCGAGAGCTTTAAACGATTGAATTGCAACAGTCTTAATGTTCTCATATTCTTCCTCAGTAATATCTGCAGGAATAATAAGTCCAGTGTCTCCGTCCTCATATTTTGCCTTGTAATCGTAGAAATCTGTTGTTGGAACGATCTCACCCACAACCGAGCATTCTGGATTATCATTACCTAATACTGCGATTTCTACTTCACGACCATCGATTCCTTCTTCAATAATAATTTTACGATCATATTCAAAGGCTTCTTTGAAGGCTTTTTCTAAGCCTTCGCGGTTTTTACACTTACTAATTCCAACACTGGAGCCTAAGTTAGCCGGTTTTACGAAGCAAGGATAACCAAGCTTTTCTTCGACATTGTTGTAGGCTGCTTCTACATCCTTTTCCCAATCACTACGGATATACCATACATAGTTAGCCTGCTTAATACCAGCCTGCTCATAAATATTCTTCATCATAACTTTATCCATTCCAGCAGCAGAAGCAAGTACCCCGTTACCAACATAAGGAATATTCATTAGTTCTAACAATCCTTGAACGGTTCCATCTTCTCCATTTGGTCCATGCAGCAATGGAAAGACAACATCAATTTTGTCTTCATTCGCTTGATTGACCGGGAATATTTCTGAATTCAAAGCAACTGGAGAAATGAATTCCCCATCATTCAATTGAAGCTCCTTCACATCGTCAACAGGTCCTTGAAGCTGTTCTCCCCTGACCCAAGTACCGGTTTCTGAAATATATATTGGATGTATTTCATATTTTGTTAAATCTAACGCTTTAATAACCGCTTTTGCCGTTTGTAATGAAACTTTATGTTCAGCAGATTTTCCACCATACAATAAACCGAGTTTTGTTTTCATATTCACCCTCCATATCCATTTCCACTTATTATTGTAACACTATCGCTTCTAAATCAAATATGAAATTTTCACTAATTTACCATTCAGTCTAGTTTCTTAGCCTATGTTTAACTATTGTATGTAAAAATTATTTCTATGGGCATGTTTTCTGTAAATTTATTTCGAGAATAGCTATGACATTCTCCAAAGAAAAAGAAAGAGGCTAGGACAAAAGTGAATTAACTAATAGCAAATCCGAACAATGGTGGTTGGCGGACATAAACCGCTCCTGAAATATACTTCGCTAAATTAATGCTTTGTTCGGTATTCTAGTTAGACACTTTAGTTATGTCCCAGTCTCTTTCAATTTGTTTAATTAGACCTTATTGTTCTACAGTAGCAGTACTCCCTTTTAGTTCCTTATATGATGCTGATTGTCTACCAGAGATATTTAAAATGTTCTATCCTTAATGAACGCTTCTAGCCCTTGTATATAGACAGTTTTTCTTTTATTGGTGTACGGGATCTCGCAATAGGCGTATCTTCAAAATACCCCATATGTATGAAACCAACAATCTTCTCTCCTGGTTCAACACCTAATAGCTTATGTACTTTCGGATCATAATTATGCGGGTTCGTTTTCCATACCACACCTAATCCCTGCTCCCAAGCAAGCAGTTGAAAATTTTGAATCATCGCACTTACTGCACCATAATCTTCATCCCATTGTTTTTGTCTTGGATCCTCTTTCATAATGACGACCATAAAAGCTGAAGGCATAGAAAAGTAGGTTCTCCTATTCTCCTGCATATCTTTAGGAAAGGTTGCAACTAAGTCGCTAATGAACTCTTGCTTTTTTTCAGTAGGTACAGTGATGAAACGCCATGGTTCCCGAAGTCCGTGATTGGGTGCCCAGACCGCATCCTCCAATAACATTTCGATTAACTCTTGTGAGACAGGTTGATCTGTATATCCTGTTTTAATTGAGCGACGTTCACGAATCACCTTTGCGATATTTGAATTTGTAAGGGCTGTCATTCTATCACCTTCCATACTTCATTTATTTTTAAATTTTAAACGATCCCGGCATTGATAACGATAATTATTATCAATACATAATTTTACTTTAATTTAACAAAACCTTCAATAAATAATTTGGATTAATATCAAACTTGTCATTCCACAGATCAAGATTTAACTAAAGCAACCCAGCTTACTACCCATAAAATTAACTTAGAATCCCCGCACAAATAGCATTAATACAAGAAAAAAGCCATCAAATAGTCCGGTGAACTAATTAGATGGCTTATAATAAAGTTGCTTAAATGATATAAAGCAGCATTGATAGCTGTCTTACGCTAAGATGGAGAAATTCTCCCGTTTCACCTGCCATTTTAACCTCTCACCATTTAGATATCGCTTATACTCTTCTAACATGTATTGTCCCATTCTTCCGCATTCTTTCCCTTCGCTACCAGCGAGATGTGGGGTTAATACAACGTTGTCTAATTGATATAGGGGAGAGTCTTGCTCTGGTGGTTCGGGAAACGTTACATCTAGAACCGCAGTAATATCAGTTCTTTCCTGTAATACCTCGATCATTTCTCGCTCTCTAACAATTTCCCCTCTTGCCGTATTGATGAAGCTAGAATTAGGTAGCATTTGAGCAAAATGCTCTTTTCCAATCATCCCTTTTGTCTCTTCCAATAGCGGTGTATGCAAGGAAACCACATCGGACCTTAGAAAAACATCTTCTAAGCTACATAATTCCACACCCAATTGCTCTGCTACCTCTTCTGTAATAAACGGATCATAGGCAATTACCTTGATATCAAACGGCTTAAGTAATTCACAAACCTGTTTCCCAACAGTACTTAGGGATATTAATCCTACCGTACTTCCAAAAGCCCCTTGACAGGAAAATGGTTTCGGAGGGAACTGTTTTGTTTTCCTTATCTCTCTAGTAAACTGCCACCCATTCTTTAAACAAAAGAAAATTTGCGATAATGTAAATTCTGCAACAGGTATCGCATTTGCTGTTACTGCACTAGTAACAAGTATGTCTCGATTCCATGTTTCCTCTGTGACAATACCTTTTACAGACCCTGCCGCGTAGAAGAATGCTTTCAAATGAGGGGCCGCATCTAGAAGTGTTTGGTCAAGTACAGGGCCTCCCCAACCAGAAAAAATGACTTCTACATCCTGTAAGATGGAGAGATCCTGATGCAGTTCCTCCTTTGACATAGGAGATGCATCGATACCTGCTAATCTCTCAATTTCATCTCTTACTTCTTTTTGATAAACAAGATCAAATGGATCTTGATCCATAATGTACAAACCTTTAACCATTTAAATCACCACTCCATTGATTAATTGAAAAACAATGCTTTGTCTTTCCACTATTTATGTGTCAACGTTAGGCTTAATCTTCTCAACGATCAGAAAGCATGATCAATAGGAAACTCTTTGCCCGACCAAGCCCTTTTAGACGTCCATTCCGTTGCAGGATCACTCCAAAATGGATCCGATTCCGGTAATCCTAATGGTAGAAATACAACCGAACATAAATAAAGACTGCCTGTAGAAATATAGAATTCTCCAATTCCAGGTTGATGGCCACAAAATCCGATTGTAAGCCAGCCTGAATCAGTAAATGTTTGAGGGGCTTCAACGGTCCTTCTAATGACTGCAGTTAGAGCACTTCGTACCTGTGCTGGCGTTACTTCTATTGGTAGATCCTTACGCAATGAGTGTTGAGCTAATGTTTGAAATACCCCAAACCGGTACGCGATTGATCGTCCTACTGGTGGAAATGTTCCTTCAGGTGAAATCAATCTCTCTTGAATAACGGCATACCTCTTAGACCTTTCAATAACCGATTCTTTTTTATCTTGCCATTCCTTATACTCCTGCCCAACCGTTTCTATTAAATCCACAAACATTGGATGAATGACAAAGCTATTGTAATAATCATAATGAAACTCAGGACCATCGCTATAGATACCGTCTCCTACGTACCATTGATCAACTTGCTTAATCGCAAAGTCAATCCGCATCGGATCCCAGTCCTTTTCTCCTACCTTATATAAAAATGCTTCAATAATTGCAGAGAATAATAGCCAATTAGAATAGAATGGCTTTCTCGAACGTGTAGCTTTCATCGCAATAATCACATTATCTTTCACTCTGACATCGAGTTTCTCCCATAATTCGTTAGGTGCTCTTAGAAATGCATGTGCTAGAAAAGCTGTATCAACAATAGGCTGGAAATCATCACTAAAATTCATGTAATCTGGCGACTCAGGATCTGTCCCTGAATCAATAGCCGCTCGAGCTAATTCACAATATTCAATCCGAAGCTTCTCTTCTTCACTGTTTTCACATTTCCTCTCAAGCCATGGTGCCATACCAACCAACACCCGTGAAAGTGCCTCTAAATGGGAAAAACTCTCACATTTTGTACCGTCGATCTTTTCGACCGGCATTTCTGTTTTTAATGTTTTTTCCTTTAAGTGAAGTAGAACTGGACGTGCTATTTTGATCATTGATTGAAGCCAGTACTCACGATCTCTCTGATTTAATTCCTTCATATAATCACCTTTCTATCTCAAAATAAATGCAATCTTTTTCTTTTTAAGATTCAATTTCCGCAAGCATTCTTTTTACAGTATCGATATTGTATTTGATAGACGTTTTAGTATCAAACGAACCACTAAAATCCTCCATACCAATATATCCATCATAGCCAACCGCTTTTAAATCGGAAAACACTCGCTTCCAATCTACTATTCCTTTATCAATAGGTGCCCACTCAACTGACCAATCCACCGTTCCATCTTCATGCTCATGTTTTTTCTGCCAAAACGCATTTTTCACATGTACATGTGCTAGATACTCACCTAGCAACTCCATCCCCATCCGGTAATTTTCATACCCCTCATGAACCAAATTCCCTGGATCATATAGAACTCCAATCTGTTCCGGATTAAACTCGCTCACTAATCGATAGGCTAATCCTGCACTCGGTGCAATCGTCCCAAAATGTGCCTCAACGAGACCTCTTATGTTATATTGCTTACACATTTGCTCAACCTCTTTTAAATATGTAACTGCTTCCTTAAATAAATCATTATAGTTTTCGGATCGATCATACCATGGAACACCGATTCTTATATTAGTTGCTCCAAACTTTTGGGCTGTTTGTAACACTTGCTCGGTTGATGTTAGGTCTCCAGATGTTAAATACGGATTCAAACTTACCACCTTTAGACCATTCTCTTTTGTCGCTAGTGTCAGCTCTCTTATCTCTTGGTCTGTTATATCTGGTGAAATGGTGCATAAATTATTACCCCAAAAGCTAGGTTTATCTTTTTTTAGGTCTTCTGTTGTCTCTTTATATCTCCATTCCACACCATGGTATCCTGTTTCGTTAAGATAGTTCACCAACTGTTCAGGAGTTGTATCCGGTGTCATTACTGAAAACAAAGAAAATTTCATCGTACCTTCACCTCTTCTTTCAGACTTGTCAAAATATATAGATCCATTTCCTTTTAAGCATTCTAATTACCATATCTTCTATTATAAATGGATAGTTTGTAAAAAAATAGTTTTAATTGTAACGGCTTTCAAAGTACATTTTACAATAAAAATGAAAAAGAGGCTTCCCATAAGTTTGATTAACTTATGAAAGCCTCTGCTTAGTTAACTCAGTCATTCATTAATAGTAATAACTGAACTACTTTATTTCACTTTAAAGTTTTGAATTAATAGCTGTAATGTCTCCGCATTTTGGGCTAAAACTTGTGCGGAAGAAGTGATCTCTTCCATTGAAGCTAATTGTTCCTCGGTAGTCGCTGAGATAGACTGGGAACTTGATGCTGTTTCATCTGCGATTTCCCTCACACCACTAATCGTGTTAGTCACTTGATCCATACCGGTAACTAAATTATTTGCTAAGTTAGCCACCTCACCAATCTTCGTAACAACTTCGCTAATAGAACCCTCGATATTTATGAAATTTTCTCCAGCTTCCTGTACGACGACTAATCCTTCATTTACTTCAGTCGTTGCAGAAGTAACGGTGTTCATTGTTTGTTGAGTATCAACTTGAATGATTTTGATAAGCTTAGAAATTTGGTCCGCTGACTGAGCAGATTGCTCCGCTAACTTCCTAACTTCTCCAGCTACAACCGCAAATCCCTTTCCTTGCTCCCCTGCACGTGCAGCTTCAATTGCAGCATTTAACGCCAGAAGATTCGTTTGCTCTGCTATTCCCGTGATCACACCTGTAATATTGCCAATCTCGTTTGAGCGTTCCTGCAATCCTTTGAATGCTTCTGCTAAAGATATGACAGTTTGATTGATTGACTTCATTTGCGAGCTAACCTTATTGATTGAGTCACTACCTTCTTTAGACATTCTAGAAGTCTCTTGAGCATTACTTAGTACATTGTCTGTACGTTTTGAGATACTCTCAGAAGCGGTTGACATTTCACCAATGACTGAGTTACTTGCATCAACACTTTGCAATTGATGTTTGGCACCTTCTGAAAGCTCTTGGATCGTATAAGAAATATGTTCACTAGCTTTTGTGCTCTCTTCTGAGCTCGCACTCAATTGTTCTGAAGAAGCTGCCAGTTGATCGGACGTTTCACTTATCGTTTTGATGATTGCATTAACTGAGCGAATCATATTGTTAAAGGAATCTGTAAGCTTCCCTACTTCATCTTTTGATTCGTAAGTTGCCTCAACAGTAAAATCCCCATTTTCTACTTCGGAAAGTGAATTCTGTAGTTGCTTAATCGGATTAACAATTGATCTAGCTATTAAAAATCCTGCTAATAAAGAAACAAGTAAAGAAATAATAATGACAGTAATCATGAAAGCATTTGTTTCTTTCGCACTTTCTACATCAGCTTCGTATATTCTTTTGGCATTTTCTGCATTTAAATTTTGGATGTCATTTAGAGATTGATTTAGTTGATCTCTCAATGGTTTTACATCAGTTAAATAGCTTGCATAAGCTCCTTGATTATCATTTTCCAAAGCCAGCCCAATCATAGTTTGAGCGTTTTCACTGACTTCCATGTTTAATTGTTTATACTCATCATATTTCTCTTGGATATTAGGCATTAATTTTAATGTCTCTATCTCTTCTTGTAGCTTACCAACCTCTTCAGCAGTAGCAATCAATGTCTCTAGTAGTGCTTCAGTTTGTTGAACATCGGTATTAGCAAGTATTTGCAATGAATACAGATCTAAATCTGCATTAACACTACTCAATTCTGAGAATAATTGATTAGGAATTAATTGTTCTTCATAAATAATCTTTTCACCAGTTGCTATCTTGTTGATTGCTGATATTCCTGCATACCCCGCTAAACCCAAACCTAACGCTGAAATGACTAACATGATAACTAACTTTTTAATAATGCTGAGATCTTGGAAAAATCCAAATTTCCTCCCTATTTTCATAAATATGGTCTCCTCATTTTTTGTCTTTTACTTTATATCGACATTAATCGACAAAATTTGAACGTGATATTATTATTCAGTGTATTTAATTTTCATTATTAATCATATTTTTCTAAATAGCTGTCCAAAAGTGATTGAGTAGAGACTTCTTTAAAAGAAAGTATAGTCAGAACATGGTCAGTTACAAAAAGCCGAAACCCCGATAAGATTTGGGTTTCGGCTAGAAATTCACATCATGCCACCTGTATGACAAGCATCAATATAAGGTAACTATCATTCTTTAATTTTATCAAACATACCTCTCAACCAACTTTTTCCCCGTCCATCGAACGACTCTTAGACAAAGAATCTCTTCCCCCGTTCCACTTCAGGTACGTCCACATTCGAAGTACTTTTTCGAATGGACCTGTTTTAAACACTTTGAGATAGAGTAGGCTTCCGATTAATTGGATACTATAGATTAGAATTGTTAATCCAACACCTGCTAATACGCCAAGTTTACCGAATAACCCGAGTCCAAAACCATAAAAAATCAAAATACAAATCATTGTTTGAAATAGATAGTTTGATAATGAAAGGCGACCCACTGCAGTGAAACCTTTAACTAATATGTTTTCTTTATGGTTTAACAATAATGAAAACAATAGAATATACCCTATCGCAAGCACCGAACCACCTAATCCATACCCCGTTCCACTAAGACCTAGATCTGGGAATATATAAGGCATTAATTTTAGAAAGATTCCACTAGCTACAAAGATAATCGTTAACTTTTTCCAGCGTAATTGAAAGGTGGATTCTCTTAATTTATTAAACCATTGCTGCTTTGCTGAAATCATACCGAACAAGAACATAGGTAATATCATAATTGGGGCGATGACCAAAATGAATAACAGTGCCCCCTTAGGCATTATTTCAAGCATTGGATCTTCATTCATTCGATGGGTTAGAATTTCAAGAAACGAGCCATTTCTATAGACATCAATTGTTGTTGTTACATAATTAGTCATAATCGATTTGTCTTCTGAGGTAACCATAAAGTCTCCGGTACCGTAACTTAGAGCACCTATAAGGATGGTCGTAATTACTCCCCATATATATAGAGTCTTTATTTTGCGATTAAAAAAGAGTAGTAAAAAAAAACCTGTCATTCCATAAGCAGTTAAAATATCTCCCTCCCAAAGAAGGATACTATGTGCAAATCCGAAGATTAATAACAGCAGAAAGCGCCTAGCCAAGTAACGTTTAACAGGTAGTCCCTTGTTTTCTAAGCTTTCTTTCATTTTGATAATTCCATAGCCAAATAAAAAGGCAAAAATCGGCATAAAGCTTGACTCAACTAACACCTTTAAAACAATATGAATGATTTGATCTAAATTTGAAACTGAATACTGCTCCATCTCATCCTTTCCGTAGATTCCATATTGAAAGATCAACATGTTCGCAGCCAATATTCCAAACAAACTCAGCCCCCGTAGTGCATCGACTACAGCAATTCTATTATTCATAAGATGTATTTCCCCTTTGTGTATTCTATTGTATCCTTAGTTTAAAAAAGAGAGCTTACAGGAACACTTTTGTTTTTTTACTAATAGATTACAAATGTTTAACATTCGTAAGGTTAACGTAAGGTTACAGTGGTAGGATAAGCTGGAGGTGTTGGCGGTGGCAAATTTAAATATATTATTAGTGGATGATGAACAATCAATTGTAACTATGTTGGAGAAAGTATTGAAAAAGGAAGGCTATACGAATATCAAGACAGCGTACACATTTAAACAAACACTTGAGATCATTGATTCCCATCCATTTGACTTTATTATACTCGATGTGATGCTACCTGATGGGAGCGGTTTTGATTTAGGACCAAAAATTCGCGAGCGTTCTAATGCTTATCTTTTATACTTAACAGCAAAAACAACAGATTTTGATGTGTTAACAGGGTTTGCAATGGGTGGTGATGATTATGTTACCAAACCATTTAATCCACTGGAGATCGTAGCAAGGATCAAGGCCGTAGAGCGCAGAAGCTCTCACTTATCTCTTGACGGTGAAGATAAACTGCAGCCATTTATTTATGATTTCGGTTATTTTCAAGTAAATGAGTTAACAAAGGAACTAAAGGTCGATGGAAAGAACACGAATTGTCCGGCACTTGTTTTTCGCTTACTTGTCTATCTATGTAAGCACCCGAACCGAGTATTCACAAAAAATGATTTATTTGAAGCCGTCTGGGGCATGGATCACTTTGTTGACGACAATACAATCATGGTACATATTAGACGTCTAAGGGAACGAATTGAACCTGATCCCAGTAGACCGCAGTTTCTAGTTACAGTTCGGGGATTAGGGTACAAGCTTGTGATGGAGACCAAAACATGAGATCAATTAAGCGTAGAATTGCCTTTCATTTCTCATTACAATTCATTTTCATGGTGTTGTTGGTGGCAACGGTGTTATTAACCGTACTCTTTTTCGTTATAGAATTTGTTATGAATCAAGAGATAAACCATGCTTTCCCAGATGGGTTACTTGATGCCATTTCAACCGAGACAACGATAGAAGAAGATCATACAGAGATTGGAAAAGTTTGGCTAGATCAGCTGAAGGCGAAAAACATGTGGCTACAAATTGTCGATGATAATGGTGACGTCATCCATGCTGTAGATGTTCCAACACAAATTCCTAACCATTATTCTATCAAGGACATCCTGAAATTAGAGGAAACACAAGTATATGGTGACTATCAAATCGGAACGTATCTTGATGCCCTCTTCTACGATAAACCTTATTATTTCATACTCGGCTACCAAAATAAAAAGCAGGAGCTTCTATTAAAATGGATTGAATACTATAACAAGGATGGTCAAGTTCCGGAGCAAGGGGCAGCCAATATAGCAGAGGAGCTAGAACAGTTTGAGGGTTATTTTCTAGACATTATTAATAGTGAAGGTGAGGTCCTGAAAAGGTTTGGCGAAAGCGATCAGCCCCTCTTCTATACCGAATTACAAATCACAGCACATTTAGACGACCCACTCACCTATGGTACTTCAATCGAAGTAGAGCGAGTAGATGATCAAACTTGGATTTTGCATACTCCATTGAATAATGAGCAGCTAAGCTATACAACAATTCAGCAAATTTTGATCGTGCTGATTGTAATGGGTATGGTCATTTTATTCACGCTAATTCTACTTGCTGTTTGGCATGCTATTCGTTATGGCCAGCCTCTCATATTGTTTATAAGTTGGCTAGAAAGAATGCGAAACGGCGAATATGATAACGTCTTTACCGAAAAGGAAAAAAAGCAATTATTTAATAAGAAAAACGGTGTTAAAAGACGTTATCGACTATATAAAGAAGTAATTAATGAGTTCTATGATATGGCAGAACAACTGGCATCATTGAAAAAAGAACAAGCATTACTTGAGCAAAAACGTGAAGAATGGATGGCAGGAATCTCTCATGATTTACGAACTCCACTATCGACGATTCAAGGCTATGCCCATCTGTTAGAAAGCTCTCATTATGAATGGCAGGATGCCGAATTAATCGAGATTGGTGAAACGATCCGCAAGAAAAGTGACTATATGCTTGAGCTAATACAGGATTTCTCGTTGATCTCCCAGCTCAAGCAAAAGGAGCTACCTATTCATTTTTCTACGATCGATCTCATCTCCGTTATTAAAAATTGCACCGCAAAGTATAAGGAATATAAAACAATCCAAATCTATACACCAGAGAAACCTTTACACGTAAAAGGTAGTGCACAGTGGCTTGAGCGGCTGCTAGATAATTTAATCATCAATGCCGTGAAACACAATCCTGAAGGCACCGCAGTCGTCATTAAAGCATGCACTGAGGGAAACCAGGTTGTTCTTACCGTTGAAGATGACGGAATGGGTATGGATGAGCAAACGAAGCAAAATCTGTTCACACGTTATTACCGTGGCACCAAAAGTGAAGAATGGACGGATGGAAGTGGACTCGGTATGAGTATCGCAAATGCAATTGTACAAGCACATTATAGTACTATTCATGTGGATTCGAAGCCGAGTCTAGGGACGATTATTCGGGTTAAGTTTCCAGATTGAAATTAGAAAGGTCAATAGAAAAAAGTGAATTTGCCCTTTTCTATTGACCTTTAATTTAGCTTTCATTTTAAATTCACTCCAACAATTCAATTAGAAAACACTGCATTTTTCAATTGTGATAATATGAGTGTATTAAAATAATGATTTATTTATTTTCAACTTAAATTATATCAGTTTTACTTCATGTATCACTTTATTGATTCAAGTTCGTGTTTATACTTTCACGATTTTCCTATTTTTAATCTTTCCAAACGCTAGATCTCTTCAGAGAAGGAACCAGTCTCTCCGCCCGACCTTCGTCCTATTGTTCGAAAACGTGGGTGTTCAGCGAGGATGGAGTCTCTCAAGCGGCTCACTACAGGGTGTTTAGAGGAAAAGAATTGATCTTTTGAATCATAAAGTTCAATCAGCTCTCCTTTTTCAAGGACACCAATTTGATCAGATATCGAAAACGCAGCTTTGATATCGTGTGTAATAAAAAGATAAGACAAGCCGAAGTCATCCTTTAATTCGGCTAATAATTCTAAAATTAAGCTTTGCGTGACCATGTCTAGACTGCTAACTGATTCGTCAAGGACGATTAGTTTTGGTTTAAGAGCAATGGCTCTAGCGATGTTAATCCTTTGTAATTGCCCACCACTAAACTGGTGAGGATGTTTTTTTAGATCCTTTTCACTTAAGCCAACTCTTTCAATTAGCTCAATAACCGTTCTTCTTTGTTCTCCTAATGTTAGCTTTTCGTAGTTCTCTAACGGCTCTTTTATAATTTGTTCGGCTGTCATTCGTGGGTTAACCGAGGAATATGAGTCCTGGAATACAACTTGGAGATCACGGCGCAATTTTTTTCGAGTAGCTCTATTCACATTGTATATATCATGTCCTTGAAACAATACCTGACCTTGCTGTGGCTGTTGAATCCCAAGAATGACCTTCCCTAAGGTGCTTTTACCAGCTCCACTTGTACCAATTAACCCCAAACATGTTCTCTCTTCAATCGCAAAGGAAATATCAGTAAGAATCTGATTTGCTTGATTCTTACCTTTAAATAGCTTATTAGTATTATAGCTAAAGCTTACTTGTTTTACTTGTAATAAGCACACTAGTTTCACCCCTTGGAAAATTCATTTACTGTTACAACATATAGGTGTAGGGTTGTTTCTCAGAGTATAAGGAAGGCCTTGTCCTTAACAGCTTTTTCGTGTACTCATGTTGTGGAGCATCGAATAAATCTATCACATTTGCACTTTCTACTATTCGTCCGTGTTGCATCACAATTACATCATCCGCCAATTCGGAAATAACGCCAAGATCATGAGAAATGAGTAAAATGGATGTTCCGTACTCAGAACGAACCTTATCTAGTAGACGAAGCACCAACAATTGACTATGAAGATCAAGGGCTGTCGTAGGCTCATCTGCAATAATAACGGAGGGTTTTAAGCACGCAGCCATGCCAATCATCACTCGTTGGAGCATACCTCCACTTAATTGAAAAGGATAGTTTTTTAACAGGTTATCCGGATTTGGTAAATTCACACTTTCCAACACATCAATCGCAAGTTCCTTTGCTTGCCTTTTAGTCAATGAAGTATGTGATTGGATTGTTTCAATAAATTGATGGCCAATTGTAAAAACGGGAGTAAAAGCATTCATTGGATTTTGCATAATGAAAGCAATATCTCTTCCTCGAATTCTCCTCATTTCACTGTTTCCTAAACCATTCAATTCCCTACCTTGTAGTGTAATGCTCCCTTTAATTTCTGTATTCTTTTCATCATGTAACTTTAGGATTGACATACTTGTAACTGTTTTACCACTACCGCTTTCCCCAACAAGACCTAGTATCTTGCCTTTTTCAATTCCAAAGTTAATATCTTGAACAAGGGTGGAAAGACCTTCTTGGGTTCTTACTAGTACATGTAAATCTCTGACATTCAAAATAGTTCGTCGTTTTTTTTCTTCCATATTTATCAGTCCCTTTTTACTAGCGGCGTTTAACATTAAAACGTTCAGATAGTGCTTCTCCTAATAAATTAAAGGTAACAACAACTAGCATTATCATTAAACCAGGATAAATCATTAGCTCTGGATTTGTTCTGATATATGATTTCCCTTCATGAATCATCGCTCCCCACTCGGGTGTAGGTGGTTGCACACCTAATCCTAAGAAGGACATTGAAGATAAATTCATAATAGCCCAACCCATTTCTAGTGTCCCCATCACAGCTAATGATGGAAGAACATTAGGAATAATATGTTTTTTCATGATAGTCCAGCTTGAAGATCCACTGATTTTTGCTGCAGTAATATAATTTTCCTCTTTTAGGCTTAAAACCATTCCTCGAATGACCCTTGCGTAATAAACCCATTGTACGAGGATTAATCCTAAGACAACTTGTTTAAGACCCGCTCCCCAAATACCAACAAATCCAAGAACAAACAAAAGACTTGGTATCGCCATTAGACCATCACCGAGTCTCATTAACAATTGATCAATCCAACCACCTATATACCCGGCAATAATACCAATGACTAAGCCTATACTGAGTGCTGAAATGAAAATGAGCATCGCATACCCTAGTGAAATTCGTGCTCCGAATAATATACGAGATAACGTGCATCTCCCTAGGTGATCGGTTCCTAATGGATATTCGAAAGAAGGTGATTGTAATTTATGAGCTAAATTAACCAAGATAGGATCATTAGGTGCAAGCCATGGGGCAAAAATCGTAATCAAAAGTAACACAAAGAGAACGAAAGAACATAGGACAATCACTATTTGACTTTTTAATATATTTCGAAGCTTCACTATCATTGCAACTGACTTCCTTTTCTTGAAATACGAGGATCAATATACATTTGGATTAGATCAACAATTAAGTTACTTATAAGGAATAATCCAGCTGCTAACAGTACATAGCCTTGAATAACAGGAACATCACGATTAAAGATCGCTTCAATAAAGTAACGGCCAAATCCAGGCCATGAAAAGACTGCTTCTACAATGATAGCACCAGTCAATAAGTTCCCTAAATTCATCCCAAGTCCTGTAATCATAGGAGAAATGGCAATTCGTAATACATGCTTTCCCATTATAACTCTTTCATGGATCCCTCTCGTCCGTGCAAAAAATACATAAGGCTCTTGTAAATTATCAAGAACATTGGCCCGTAACAGACGGGTATACAAAGCTATTAAAGGAAAAGCCAACGTAACGGAAGGTAAAATTAAATGCTTCCATGTTCCCGTACCTTCTACAGGGAATATGTCTAACTTTACAGAAAAGAAAAAAATGAGTAAATAACCAAGCCAAAATGATGGGATCGATGCCCCTATGAAAGAAAGGAGTCGACTAAAATGGTCGATTACACCGTTCTTCCTTATACCAGCTAAAAACCCTATAGGCACGCTTACAAATATGGCAATTAATAGACTTCCCATTGTTAGCTGAACCGTTGCTGACATTCGAGAAGTTATCTCTTCCAATACCGGTTTACTCGTAACATAAGATATGCCAAAATCAAATTGGCATATCTTAATAAGGGTGTTCACATATTGAATTAGGAGAGGTTGATCTAGGCCAAGCTCATGTCTTTTTTGTTCCAACATCTCATCTGTCGCTTGTACATGTGCCGCCGTAAAGTATGCTTCAGCGGGGTCCACTGGTGATAAGTGAATCATAGTAAATGTTATCAACGTGGCCACAAGGAAAATTGGAATAATGGTGATGATTCGTTTAAAGACATAAGTACCCATGAAAACCTCTCCAGTCGCTTACTCGTTTACACTAATTCCTGTAAATGGATGTTCATCTCGATTAGCAGGGAATGTGAAATTTGAGACATCATTTTGATAGATTGCTATTTTCTTGATATAAGAGATAGGTACAATTGCACCTTGCTCCTGCAGTGAGCCTAAAATGGTTGTGTATAACTGTTGGCGTTCATTTTCATCCGTTGTTTGTTTAACCTCAGTTATTTGGTTAAGCAACTCTTCTTTATTAGGATAAGATGAGATTGCTTCTCTAAACCCAAATCCTTCTGTAGATACAATGTTTACGAAAGTATGTGGGTCATATGGTGCCCCGTAGTTACTGAAGAAGTTCATATCAAACTCATTCGCCTTGAATCGCTCAACCTGAGTCGTAAGTTCAACTCCAACAATATTCAATTTAACACCTAATCCTAACCACTCCGATTGTAGAGTTTCAGCCATTAATTTCTGGATTGATTCAGCTGAGTCGTACATTAACTCAAATTCTAGTGTTTGTCCATCCTTTTCACGGATATCCTTACCTTCTGGTAGTTTCCAACCAGCTTCGTCTAACAGTTGTTTCGCTTTCTCAACATTATAATCGACTGCCGTAGCATCAACATCTGAAGTGTAAGGAAAGTTTGTTGGTAAAATATAGTCTGCCTTTTCCTCCAACCCAGATGTTACACCCTCAACCATTGCTTCTTTATTAAATCCATAATGCAAGGCCTTTCGAACACGTTCATCTGACAGTTGTTCTTTATTCGTATTCATCACTAGCTGTCTCGTTGCAACCGGCTCAGACACAGAAGTTCCATAGTTTTCTGTTGATTCTAATTGTTTAAATGAATCTAAGCTAATAACTCCCTCACCATAGATAAGGTCTATATCACCTTTTTCAAAGGCAAGTACACGTGTTTCTGCATCAGGAATAACCTTAACATGAATCTTCTCTACACTTGGGAGTTCACCCCAATAATTCTCATTACGTTTAAATATAGCATATTCGTCTACCTTATAGTCATCCAATACCCACGGTCCTGTTCCAACAGGTTCTACGATCCCTTCTGAAGTGTCACCACTTTCAGGAAATCCACTTTCTCCAAGGAATCGCACTGGTCTTACAACAGCTAATTCTTGAATAGTTGGGTAATAAGCTTCTTTTAATGTTAATTTAAAAGTATGCTCATCAATAACCTCAGTACTAGCTATCTTCGGAATAAACCCTAACCAACTATGTAAGTCTAGATTTGTTAATATAGTATCGAAATTCTTCTTCACAATCTCTGCATTAAAGCTTGTACCATCAGAGAATGTAACACCTTGTCGTAAATTAAATACATACTCTGTCCCATCTTCAGAAATCTCCCAAGATTCTGCTAAATGCGGTTTTAGTTCTCCTCCATCTTGGTAACTAACTAAAGGTTCATATACCATAGATTGAGCGAATAGTTGATTTGGATTATAGACATGTGGATTCATTGCACCTACATCTCTAGGCCAAGCAAAAGTAATGGTGTTGGTGTTGCTACTTTCACTTTCATTGATATCTCCTGAACTTTCTTCTGATTGGCTTGAACACCCAATCAATGCAATCGATAAAATAAGAATTGTTGCAAACATAAATGAAAACCGCTTTGTCATAAAATCCTGCCCCTTCTTAGTTGAAAATGATAACTATTATCAATAGTAGGATAGGGACTTTTAATTGTCAATCAGTAATTTCGTATTTATAGCAACGGATGGAGTCTAGTTACTTTGTCTAATAATTCTAAAAGTGCGGCATGCTTAGATTTTGGACTATTCAACATTGTAAATTCAATAATGCTAAATCCTTTAACGAAAAAGAGTCTTCTCAAAAGTATTATCAACTTTTGAGAAGACTCTTCTTTGGGACATGTCAATTTAACGTTTCTTTAACTATTAATTTTTAAAACTTAGTGAACTAGTGATTAATAGACAGCTATAGGACCATAAGGACCCTTGATAATTTCTATTTTTGTTTCAAAAATATCTGTTAAAAGTTTTGGATTCATAATCTCTTCTACTGTTCCAAATGCAGCAATTTGCCCATCCTTCATAGCACAGATTCGATCAGAATATTTGGCTGCAAAATTAATATCATGCATAACAGTCAGAATGGTTCTTCCAAATTCATTAGCAACATGTCTCAAATACTCCATCATTTGAACAGAGCGAGCAACATCTAGATTGTTCAGAGGCTCATCCAATAGCACATATTCAGTCTCTTGGCACAAAACCATTGCAACATAGGCTCTCTGTCTTTGACCACCAGAAAGCTCATCTAAATATCGATCCTCTAGATTAGTTAAGTCTAAAAAGTCAATATATTTGGATATAATTTCTTCATCTTCTTTTGTTAATCTCCCCTTTGAATAAGGAAAGCGCCCAAATCCAGCTAGTTGTCTAACAGTAAGCCTTGTTACAAAATGATTTTCCTGCCGCAAAATGGTGACGATTTTTGCCAAGTCATTGGATTTGGAAGAAGACACATCCATATTTGCCACCATAATTTGGCCTTCATCCATATCTAAAAGTCTGCCAATCATCAAAAGTGTCGTAGACTTTCCAGCACCGTTGGGTCCAATTAAAGACGTAAAACCAGCTTTTGGTATTTCAATATCCAAAGGTCCAATTTTCACATCATCCGTATACATCTTTCTAGTATTACTGATTTTTATCATAAAGACCTCTTCCTTAAAATTACAATTAGAAATACGATTCCACCAAACAGTTCAATAAATACAGAAACAGCTTGAGCATTGAATACATGATACATTAAAAAATATGCACTTGTTAATACAAAGAATCCTATAGCAAGAGCCATTGGAAAAATATATCTGTGGTCATATGTCGGTGCCGCTTGATAACTTAAAATAGCCACTAAAAATCCAAAGAACGTAAGAGGGCCAACTAAAGCCGTTGATATTGACATCAAAACAGCTACTAATATAAGTGTATAAATGATATTAGGTTGGTATTTAACGCCAAAAGTCGTAGAGACATCCTTCCCAAGTGACAATATATTTAATTTCTTGGAAAAAACAAAAAGTAATAGTCCTATAATGATGACCATTGGAATAACAATTGGAAAATATCCTGAATCCGCATTATTAACAGAACCAATCAATCTTGTCTGTAAAAGGTCAAACTCAGATGGAGAAAGAAGTTTTCTCATAAAGGCTGACAAAGTACTCAGTCCAGTTCCAATAATGATTCCGATTAAAAGGACAAGCTGTAAATTCCCATACTTTCCGGAAAGCAGCCACCCATAAAGGATTAAGCTCATTAAAACCATAAGACTAACTTGAAGAAAAAATGGTCCAATCCCACTAAAACTCACCAATGCACTAGCTCCGAATAAAAACATTGTTCCCGTATGAATGGTTGAGTAAAGTGATTCGAAGCCTAAAAGAGAAGGCGTGACAATCCTATTATTCGTAATCGATTGAAAAGCAACGGTCGACATACTGTGACAGATTGCAGCAATAAGCATTGCAACAACAGCTACGATCCTTCTTTCAACTACTGGGATAAAAGAAGGCGAATCTACTGGAACGGGATTGTTATAAAGTAAAAGGCCACACGCAAACAAAAGGCCCAGAGCAGTTAATGTAATGAGCAAAATCCAATAGCGTCTTTCGTCTTTCTTAGTTCGAAAAGCACTAGCTGATCTCTTTTCATTATGAAGGTTAAGATCAATTTTAACGTTGTCTTCTTTTTTATAATTTAAAGCGTTCATCCTAGCCTCCTCCTTGGTTTTCTTTGTCTCAATAAGATCATAATGAATACAACAGAACCTACTGATCCAAGGATTAAAGAAACAGGGACTTCAAAAGGCATAATAATCGTCCTGGAAATGATGTCACACAGAGTAATCGTCCCCATTCCAATCAAACATACCCAAGGCAAATTACTTCTAAGATCATCCCCTCTAAACATCGACACAATATTTGGGACAATTAATCCTAGAAATGGCAAGTTTCCAATAACAGCTGAAACAATCCCAATGGCGACAGCAATAAGACCATTAGCCATTAGAATGAGGGTATTATAATTTACTCCAAGACTTGTGGCAGTATCTTCCCCTAGACCGGCTAGAGTCAATCTATTCGCATAAATAAAAATAAGAATCGTAACGATCACAATGATCCATAAATATTCATACCTTCCAGCTTGAACAGACGAAAAGGATCCTACAAACCAGCCTTCAATCACTTGTGACATTTGAAAAAAGAGGCTCGTAAAAGTAGAAACGGCAGAAATGACGGCACCAAGCATTAAACCAATGATTGGGACAATTAAAGAGGAACGGAGTCTAACCCTTCTGATAAACAAAAAGAAAATCATCGTTCCTATAAAAGAAAAAATGATTGCGCCAGTCATTCTAAGTACTAAAGAGGGTGCAGGAAATAATAAATAAACACAAAGAAGACCCAAACCAGCCCATTCAGTCGTACCTGTTGTGGTAGGCTCAACTAACCGATTCTGTGTAATAAGCTGCATGACGAGCCCTGTCATGGCCAAAGCAGCTCCAGTAAGCATGAGTGCAACTGTTCTTGGAACACGAGTGATGAAGAACATCTCCATTCCATCTTCTTGTCCACGTATATCATAAACCCCAGTTAACAGGGAAATGACACCTAAACCAATTACAACGATAATCGCTAGTATAAAAGGTTTTGTCCATATTTTATTTTGGTTATAAAACCGGGATTGAGAATTTCTCTCAATCCCGGCGATTATATTTTTCTGCACTATGTTAAACTCCTTTACCCTATTCAGCTAAAGTATCAGCAATGTTTGTAAATAACTCTGTAAACGTTTGAATTGATTCATTAATATAGGTATCAATTGGTGCATAAACGATCTGTCCTTCAGAAACAGCCGTTGTGTTTTGAAGAGCAGGTGAATTATCAATCACATCCTGAGCAGGAACCTTTTCATCTGCCGCGATACCAGAGATTGGAGCATCACGATCTAAAACGAAGATCCAATCAGGATTGCTTTGTGCGATCGCTTCAACTGAAATTTCATCACCTTGGTGATCTGTAGACGTATCTTCAACCTCTAATGCCGGAGTCCATTCGAAAATGTCATACAATGGTCCAAATACACGGCCAGTGTTAGGAGCTGAAAAACCAATATCCCCACCAGAAACAATCACACTCATGATTGTGTCGCTGCCATTATACGCAGCTTTAGCATCCTCAATCGCTTGGTCTAAATCAGCTACCAATTGTTCAGCTTCTTCATTCTTATCAAAAATTTGCCCTAAAGCAATTGTCGTATCTTTAAATCCATTAACTAACTTATCTCCTGGATCACTAGTTTCTACGTCAACATTTAAATCAATGACAGCTGCATTTGGTACTAATTTTTTAATATCTTCATAATATCCTGAAAATCTTTGACCAACAATGACAAGTTCAGGATCTGCAGCTGCTATGATTTCAAGGTTTGGTTCACGGTGCATCCCAACATCTTGAACGTTTTCATCGGCTACATATGATGAATCTGCTAGCATTAACGGTTTTGGAACAGCAGCCAACTCAATTCCCCAATCTTCCAATGTTTCAAATGTTCTGTTATCCAAAGCAACTACATTCTTAGGATTGACAGGAACCGTTACCGTTCCGTGAGCATCAGTGATTTCGACAGTTGTAGGTTCTGTAGCTTCCTCTGTTTCCGCTGTTTCAGTCTCACTAACTTCAGGTTCAGTAGCTTCAGTTTCCCCACTTGTATCATCCGAACTTCCGCAAGCCGCCAATATTAAAATAAAAATTGCTAAAACGATAGTTAATTTAAACTTCCCCATTTTCTCCTACCTCTTTCCTTATGTATTATATTTTTTAAAACTAAAGCTTATTGAACTGACAAACTGATTATCTACGTTTTATGCCGATTTTATCTCTATTTAACATAGTGCATCGCTATTACACAAAACGATGATAATGATTATCATTTTCAACAACATTACAAATTATACCAAACATTCGAAAATTAGCAACTATAATTTTCACTTAAATTAATCTAATTAATAATTATTACCAACCGAAATGAAAAATGAAAACATAGCGGATTTTCAATCAATTTCATTTAATTGATAATGATTATCGTTATTTACATGTATTACCTTACTACCAAATGATAATGAATGTCAATATCATTTATAGAAATTTTTGTAATAATAAGTATGTTTCTTCCGTAAAAACGCTTACACGTTGTGCATTTCGTTTATTTGTTTTAGTTCACTTGTTTATACAAGTACATTGGGAGTAAAAAAATTAATTTCGTATCCTGATAAATCAGCTTTTACCAGAGTTACTTCTGGAATCCAAAAAGAAGCCTCTCAAAAGTCCAATGAACCTATGAGAAGCCCCGCTAATATTTTGTCTTTAGGCCCTATCATTTTCGTAATAGACACCAAATTGCTTTCGACATTCATCCATTATTTCCATTATTTCTAGACTATCTTTATGCTGTACCTCTTCACTTTCTAATTTACCTAGCCTAATATCCTGTGCTACCTTATTAAATTGATAGGTATAACTACTACTACCTGTTTTATAGACAGTCTTTTTTCCATTAGATATTATAGTTGCTTTGTTACCAGAAAAGAAATTAGGCACCTTGATTTTACCCTTAGTTCCTATTATATTTGCCTGGATACTGCTGTATTTAAAAATGGAAGTTGATATAGTACTTACTGAATTATTTTTATTAGTTAGTTTAATTTTATCATCACCATCCACACCAAATTTGTTTAATTTCGTTTTGGCATCAATAGCTGATGGCTTTCCAAGTAGCATATGACTGTATGTTATAGGGTAAACTCCTAAATCAAGTAGAGCTCCCCCTCCTAACTCAGGTCTGATCACTCTTTTTCTTCTTGGAGACCAAACACAGAAACTAGCATCAAACTCTAAAATATCACCTATATTACCCGCTTCAACATACTCGTTGATAAATTTAGCTAATGGATTGAATTTCGTCCACATAGCTTCCCCTATATACAAGTTTTGTTTGGTTGCGTATTCTAATAGTATCTCTAATTCCTTTGTATTTACTGTGATTGGCTTTTCTATCAAAACAGGTTTTTGGCATTTTAATGCTAGCAATGCATTGTTAAAATGGGCAGTGTGTGGTGTTGCTATGTAAACACCTTCTACCCCTTGCGTGCGTATCGCATCTTCCATGTTTTCAAATGCTAAACAATTATATTTCTTAGCAAATGTATCTGCGTTTTCTTTGTGATGAGACCAAACTGATACAATCTTATGGTCACCTGTACCCAGTATTTGTTTGGCGGTTTTCTGTGCGATACTTCCACTTCCAATATATGCCCATCCAAATCGTTTATCCAATTTGATTTTCCCCCTTTTTCAATAACACACTATAAAACTCCGATGTTCACCGCCTATTAACTGCGTGCTTCACGTTAGATAAAAGATGAAAAAAGCCTTTCATAAGTTCATAAACTTATGAAAAGCCTACTTGAATTCACCTCACAATGAAAGTCAATGGACGAAATAAGCCTCTGAAACACAATCACTTAACCTGCATCGATTTTCTTAATTGCGAAAAGCAGTCAACATGGATTAGATGGTAATCGCAGACTTCTTTGACCAAATCGTTGGTCTTTGTTTGGTGAAGTAATAATTTCTTTAGGTTAAAACTTATCGATTAATCCAACGCAAAAAGCTCTCAACATTTTTTTTACTCACTTTTCCACCTGTAAAGCGGTCAATTTGCCTAAACGGCATGTTAATAATAAAGTACACGTTGTTTGCTGTTAATGGTTTCCCCATCTTTTTAAGAGAAAAATGAACGATCATAATAGAATTATATAGTAGTTTCCCTAACCAATTCTTATGCTGAGCTTGATTAATCGTGTCATTCATTCCTAAGTCTTTATTAAGATCCCAGTTTTTCTGCGGGAGTTCTCTTCCTAATAATTTCTCAAATTCTGAATCTGGGACATCCTTTATATATGCCGTTCCGTAGTGAGGGAAATCAGTTTTTAAGAATACCGATGGAGAGACACCAGCCATCTCAACTGTTCCCTCTAGACGAATGTCTTGAATTGAACTACCTACTTGAATTTTGTAGGTCCCCGATTCAATCTCCCAGTCCTTGATTTCAGGATTATAGTAAGAGAAATCTCGTTTTGTTAATGTTAGTACCACTCGCTTCGTTTCACCCGGTTCCAAGTGTACTTTATCAAAGCCTTTCAATTCCTTGTTCGAACGAAAAATTGCCGAATTTACCTTTTCAATATACAATTGAGCAATTTCTGCACCAGCAACTTCACCTGTATTTGTCAGATCAAAGCTTACAGTTAAGCCATCAATGACAATGTCACTATATTCGAATGTAGTATAAGACAGACCATATCCAAATGGGTAACGCACAGGTACATTTGCGGTTTCAAAATATCTGTAGCCAATGAACAGTCCTTCTTTATGTTCACTTGTGGCTTGATGACCAGGATAGTACGCCGAGGAAGGAACATCAGTGTAACAAATTGGGAATGTTTCACTTAGTTTCCCACTTGGATTGTGTTTACCAAGTAATATATCAGCTACTGCATCTCCGCCACCTTGTCCCGAAAGATATGTGTGTATCATTCCTTGTACATTATCTGCAAATGGTAATTCAAGTGCTCCACCTCCAGATAAAACAACAACAACATTCTTGTTTACCTTTACTAGAGCTTCAACAAGTTCTAATTGATTTTCAGCTAGTTTTAAATCCTCTCTATCAACCCCTTCTGCTTCTTTGCTTTCATCAAGACCAATAAATAAAAGCACTACTTCAGCAGACTTCCCAAGACTGATTGCTTCTTGCATTAATTTATTACTCTTCCCTCCCATACGCTTATAGCCTTGAGCGTATCCAGCTATACTCAACGAGGAATTTTGGAGGCTATCAAGGGGATTACTTAATTTATAAGGATTAATTAATGAACTTCCAGCACCTTGGTATCTTGGATTTTTTGCAAAATCACCAACAACTGCTACTTTCGTTCCCGCTTTAAGTGGCAGAATACTATTCTCATTCTTGAGCAGCACGATAGATTGACGAGCAGCTTCCACTGCCTTATTATTGTGCTCTTCATAATCTACTTCTACTGATTCTTTATCATCTAAACGAACTTTATATATTAGCGATAGCAATTGATCTACTGCTTCATCCAATATTGATTCATCTAATGTTCCTGCATTTATTGCATCAACAATTTCTCTATCTGTAATTCCGTTAGTTGATGGCATTTCTAACTGATTATGAGCCTTTAACCCAGCAATACGGTCATTATTTCCTCCCCAGTCAGTTACAATAACCCCGTCAAATCCCCATTCAGAATACAAAATATCATTAGCTAAATGTTGATTTTCATTTGCAAATTCACCATTCACCTTGTTATAAGAAGACATCATCGTATAAGGATTGCTCTCTTTTACAACTTTTTCAAACCCTGTTAAATAAATTTCTCTAAGCGAACGTTCATCTACAATTTCGTCAATTGTCATTCGCATATGTTCCTGACTATTAACAGCATAATGCTTTGGGCAAGCTGAAATACCATTTGACTGAATTCCTTTGACCATTTCACTAGCGAGTTCACCCGTTAGGTATGGGTCTTCAGAGAAATATTCAAAATTACGCCCGCATAATGGATTCCGTTTAATATTTAAACCAGGTCCAAGTAAGACACTTACTTTTTCACTGCGAGCTTCCTTACCAATATCTTGCCCAACACCATATGCAAGTGACTTATCCCAACTATTTGCTAGTGTTGCTGCTGTTGGGTAGCAAGTTGCTGGTAAACTTTTGTTTAGTCCTAAATGATCTGCTTTTCCACCTTGTTTACGCAGTCCATGTGGTCCATCGGTTAGCATGATGGATGGAATACCAAGTCGTTCTATGGCTTTGGTATTCCAAAAGTTTTTTCCGGACATGAGGGAAGCTTTCTCTTCCAAAGTCATTTGTTTAATTATATCTGAATGTTTCATTCTACACCGCCCAAAAGTTATTAATTGTAAGAAGGCGGACTAAGTCCGCCTTCTCACTCTATCAAGTTTAGTTAAAAATATGCGTTTTGAGTGTTGCATATAGTGCATTATGCATGCTATTTCGAAGTCCAACTGTAATCGCTTCTGGACGTTCATCATATGCTTCTTCTAAGAGATCTCTGTTCTTGGTAACTGATAAAATATCTAACATTAAATCATTACCAGATGTAATGGCTTTTTGTGGTTCCATGAATCCGAACACCGCATCTGAAGATACTACTCCTTCAAATCCCCATTCATCTCTCAGCATTCCATTTAGCAATTCCGGATTCGCCCATTTCCCATCAATATAGGTAAAACTAGACATTGCACCAGTTACATCAGCCTCTTTTACAGTCATTTCAAAAGGACGTAGGTGAATTTCTCGCATCGCTTGCTCATTTGACCATACTAGAATCCCAGAGCGTGCATTCGTTTCTTGCTCATTCATTATAAAATGTTTCATGTATACTGTAACATCTTGGTCCTCTGCACCTTTCGCCATACCGCTACCAATAATGCCGTTTAATACAGGGTCTTCTGACATATACTCGAAGTTTCTACCACCTTGTGGCGTACGATGAATATTAAGAGCCGGTGCGTACCAACCGTGAATTCCGTAAGCTTTTGCTTCTTGTCCAATCGTTTCACCCATTTTGTACGCTAAATCTTTATTCCATGTGGATGCCATAACAATTTCTGTTGGGTAAGCACCCGCTTCAAATTGCTTAAAGAAAAAGCTAAATCCAGCAGGTCCATCCATTAACACGGTGTTTGGAATACCCAGTTCCTCAATTTCAATTGTATGATAAGCTGCATCTGTTACATAATTAATCATTTGATCAACAGTCAATTGGTCTAAGAATTCATCCCATAAAGGATCCTCATAATCTAACCCTTTTAGGTCTTCCAATTTAAGGCCATTGTCAGCACCTGTCGTAGGCATTTCTACGTCATCATTATATTCATGTCCTTGCACTCTTTCGATAATCTTATCAGTTGCAACTTTTATATCATCTTCATCTGATGGATAGGTTCCCTCCCAATCATTACGAGAAAGAACGGTTAACTCGTTTTCTGATTGAGTAAAACGATTTTTGTATTCTGTTCCTGTAGCATCATCTGTTTGATATACAATATCCTGAGATAATTCAAAGTTTACTGCGCTATCAATTTCATGAACATTTTTACCAAGTTTAATTTGGTATGTTCCATTTTCTAAAATATAGTTCTCATTTACCATATCGTAAGAAGCCATTTCTCTCGTACCATACTGAATAGTTACTACCTCAGACTCTCCTGGCTCTAGTGATTTTGTTTTTTCAAATGTAGCTAAATTGATGGCAGATTTCTCAATCCCACCTGGTGTATAAGGAGGAGTATAATAAACTTGAATTACGTCCTTACCAGCTACTTCACCTGTATTCGTCACTTCAACTTGCAATTCAATAGAATCACTGTTTAATTCTTGGTTAACTATATTCCAATCAAATGTTGTATAACTTAGACCAGATCCAAAAGGAAATTGAACTGTTTGATTGTAGCCTTCTTCATTTCCTTGATAGAAAGTTTCATAAAATCTGTACCCCACATAAATGCCTTCTTCGTAGTTAAGGTAAGCTTTATCTAAATTTTCATATTTATAGTCACCAAAGTTTTCACTCGCTGGTGAAGATGTAATATCATAAACATACGTATCAGTAATACGTCCAGAAGGATTTAATTCACCTGATAATGCCTTTGCAAGAGAGTTTGTTCCAAATGGTCCAGGTGTTCCAACCCAAATAACAGACTGAATACTTGGATATTCTTCAACAAACCCTAATTCCAACGTATTACCAGCATTGACGACAATTGTAACGTTACTGAAGTTATTTGCGACTTTTTCAACTAAATTATGCATTTCATCTGACAACTGTAATTGTTCTATACTCACATCTGAAGCTTCTACAGCGTCACTTTGAATAATAATCATTGCATTTTCAGAGTAATCTTTCGCTTGGGCAAGTGTAGTATCAGTTATATCTGGTTCACCAGCTGGCTCACCGCTACTTAACATTCCTTTAATGACTTGAACAACACCAGTATCTGAATTCCCTGTCTTTTCTTCTAATTCTGGCAATCCCATATAGTAATCATACAGTTCCTGATTATATTCAACGCCTGCATTCTTAAGTGCATCAAATAAACTGACAGCACGAGTTTGGTCTGATGCACCAGACCCACCGCCAGCGTATTTAAAAGTGAACGCAGTAGAGCCAAATACATTAATTTTGTTATCTGTTAATGGCAAGGAGTTATTTTCATTCTTTAATAATACTAATCCTTCATTCGCAATCTCTTCTGAAACAACATCAGCAGCTTCTCTCGCTTTGATAGCTTCTGTACTTGTTGTATCAATCGTAATATGTTTACCTGTCACATTATCAAGTACGCTTACAACAGTCGGTCCTGTAGTGACAATTACTATTAATAACAGTGCGGCAACAGCTGACCAACCCGCGATCCGCCTTGGTCTATTTTTTATTTTCTTATACATTTTCGCTTCTTTTTTTGCTTCTTTTCTTTCTTTACGGCTTAATGATTTCAATTCTTGCTTTCTTTCTTGTTTCTGCTCTTTTCGCAAAAGCTTATCGCTTTCAATTTGTGCCTTGCGTTCTGATTCTGGCAATGCGGTAATTTCTTGCTTTCTTTCTTTACGCTTAGCCTTGTCTTCCTTTACACGTTGAATAATTTCTTGTTTCTTAGCTTTTCTTTTTTTAAAGTACTCAACCATGGTTTTTACCTCCAAGTATTTGCTTTAGATGCATTATCAAAGTAACTTTTTATATAGAGTAACAAGACAACGTTTCCATTTATTTATAAAAGAATGGTCTTTGAGTCTTTGCTATCATTACAATATTATCTAAATTAGCGACACAATCTTTTTCTTCTCATCCCCTCTCTTAATCTGTTATCAAGATATATAAAATCAATTGTTTGATAGAGTAGTTTTCTACCGTTATCCAAATATACAATCCAGTTCAACCAAATACATTCCATTATTTAAGAAATACTGTTCCGATTATTGACTTCTTAAAAAAATGGACATTGCCATAAATAGGGCAATGTCCATTTTTTTTATTGAATTACCTAGCGTATTCAACATTGATTAATAGCGACGCTTGATCTCAAATAATTGTATTTCATGTGGCTGCAAAGAGGTTTGCAGACTATACTTATTTTGTATGGATTTATATTCTATTTTAACTCCAGGTTCTGCCTTCCCTTTAATATATTTCATCGTATCTTTGTCCAGGTCAATAGGTGCCCCCATGTCTACCCAAGCGTCATAGGAGGACCCCTGCTGCCTGTTGACAAACTTCTTTTTAATTATATAGTCACCATGAAGGTTTTCTATTGATAATTCAAATGACTTAACATATTCATTTTCAAAAACCTTATAGCGGCTAGTTGGCGATAATTGTGAGTAATCAAACCTTCTGTATAATTGATTTGGATGAATGTAATTGAATAAGAGGATTTGATAATCTTCTCCCCGTCTTGTTACAATCATATTTTCTTTCTTTAATACTAGATCTTCACCGAGCTTGCTTAAGAAGAAAAATGCATGATACCCTGCCTTCTTAATCCCATTATAGGTCATCAATCCAAATCCCCCGTGGAAGAGCGGCTGCTCCAATTGAAACTCGTCAAATATGTCTGTAAATGTCCAAAATCCCATCCCTTTTACTTTTTCACTGTTTTCAATAACATTTTTAATGATAAAGGTTCCCATATAACAGGTGTCATGTACCAAGTCCCTGCTATCACTATTTGCGTTCCATTCCGTTATCCATAGTTCTTTATTTATTGACGTTAATTCTTTGCATTTTTCCACGATTTGGTCAATAGATGTAGAAAAATTATGTTCATCTCCCAGCGTAATCGCACCAGATTCCCCCAGCTTTTGTATAACGTCCCCTGTTACCTCAGTACCATCTATTGTTTTCAATAGATTGGACTTTTGCAAAGGATTTCTGGATAGATTATAAACATGAAAAGAAAAGAAATCTAAGCCGACCTTTTCACTTTTCATAAATTCATCGAAATCAACTAACCAATTTTGATGCTTTCTAAAGTCAATAATCCCAAATCCTCCAATTTTTATTTCAGAATCAATTGTTTTAATGCATCTATAAGTTTCAGCATAGAAGGTGAAGAATTCCTGTCTTGTTCCGCTCCAAAAATACTGTACTTCCGGTTCGTTCCAAAATTCAAAATACCATGTTCTAACTGCTTGCAATCCGTATCGATTAATTAAATGCCTGAAAAAGGTATCAAGTAATTTCAACCATCTC
Organism: Halalkalibacter suaedae; assembly: GCF_017939705.1. Lineage (GTDB taxonomy): Bacteria > Bacillota > Bacilli > Bacillales > Bacillaceae_D > Halalkalibacter > Halalkalibacter suaedae. The sequence goes on along the minus strand of NZ_JAGKSQ010000009.1, from coordinate 31,604 downwards.
TTCATATCCTTTGGAGGTGAAACATATGCATCCCACCAAAATATCTTATCCTCGGTACTCGCCATATCTCTTGGCATAAAACCAATTTCAATAAAAGGCTTTAAACCGACATCAAGCAAATTATCCAAAAGAGAATCGATGTGGTTAAAATTAAAATAATAGGATCCATCCGGTTTCTCATTATATACTAAGAGCTGGTCTGAAAAAATCCCATGAAAGCGAACATATTCAAAACCTATTTCGTTCTGAATCTGTTTCAATTGGTTATGGAAATCCTTTCTTAAGGCATGAGGAGCGAACCCAAAAGTCATTAATTTAGTGAAAGAACGATTGAGTTTTTTCATTGATTTAGAAACATCAATCGTTGTTGTTTCATTCTTATCTATTGGGGACTGGTTACTATTTTTACGATCAAGATATTTGAATAGATTTCCGAACGATTCTTTGCTGTTGATGCTCAAATAATCCTCCGTGTTGTCTTTTTTGAGCTCGGTTCGATATTGTTCTCGATACTGTATTGGTGTTATTCCTAAAACTTCCTTGAAAACTCTATAATAGGCTTTACTGTCCGGGAACCCAAATTTAAGAGCTATTACTGTAACTGTTTCCTCTGTTGTCTGTAAGGTGAACAATGATTTGTTTAATCGCATATTATCTAAGTATTTTTTTAGAGATACCCCCACATTTGATTTGAAATATCTCGACAGATAATGTGGATTCAATGAAAACTCTCTTGCAATATCCTGTAATCCAAATTGTGAATCTATGCAATGACTATTCATAAATTGAAGTATTTCAACAAGTCTTTGATCTTCTTCCATTCGTTTTTTCTTTGTTTTTGTAGGGATTTCAAAATGTTCGAGAAGAATGACTAAAAGATCTAATAACATGATCTGAATCTTAAGGTGATAGAGTTGTTTCCCGTTTAATATCAGATCCATCATATTGGCGAGAAGATGTTTTATTTCATCTAAAACATACATCGATCCTTCTTCAACTTCACTAGAGTTCAAATAAAATCTTTTTTGTTCTACATCAATTCCAAATTTCTTAAAATACCTTGTATCAAATTGCAAAACCAATACCTGAGTTTTACCAAAAAATGTCCTAGAGTTGATAAAATGAAGTTCATTGTCATTTACTAGGAAAATATCACCCATTTTCAGATGGAAGTTATCTTGATTCACTCTGATTTCCAATTCACCTTCAAGCACGAAAAGGATTTCAGTAGCTTCGTGCCAGTGATAAGGAAAACTTTCTACTGTATGTGTGAAAATATTAATTGGTAAATCCACTTGATAATCTATTAGCTCATATTGGTAACGCATACTACACCGCCCTTTACCCAATAAATATCAATACTTTAGCACAAAAGAAATACTTAAACAATTTTCCATCACGTCTAAAATTCTAGATCTATGGCGAGATAGTTGATTACAACGTTTTTATTTGCTTGTTAAGTCAATAGTATATAAACAATAACAGCGCCTCTCCCAACACTAGAATAAGAGCCTTACCTTTTCTCGAAGCAAAATTCATTATCATAGTAAATTCACTAATTAGCTCTTAATCCCCAATTAAAGATTTCAAATGAATTAGCCGATACATAGACGAAAAGATAAAAATGGGATGAGGGGCGCACATGAGTAACGAGAACATAACAAAAAATGTTAGTTTACGAAGCAGTCTAGTTATGAAAGTTATCTTGGGAGTAATTCTTGGTTTAATGATTACTTCTTTAATCTCCGAGGTATTAATTAAAGTATTTTTATCCAGTTTTATAGGTGGTGTGGCGGGGCTTATTGTAAGTAATCTTGTTTCTTTTGCAATTACAACACTCGTTATTGTTTTAATTGTAAGGGTTTTAGTTATTAAAAGAATTAGTGAAATTTCAGTCGCAATTCAACAAGCATCAAAAGGGGATCTAACTGTTCAAATTCAAGACAAGACTAAAGACGAAATAGGACATTTAACAACCTCATTTAACATAATGATAAGAAACATAAATTCTGTAATTGAAAAAGCAAATGACACCTCGACACATGTTACTACATACTCCGAGGAGTTAAAAATCAGTACCGAACAATCCAGTGAATCAGTGAATCAAATATCCATTGCTGTCCAAGAAATTGCCTCAAGCTCAGATGAACAAGTAAATAAAATCTTAGACCTAGAACAATTATCACAATTAGTCGTAGCTGAAATGAGTAGCGTTACATCTTCAATTCAATCCGTATATCAATTGGCAAACGAAACGAATGATCAAGCCAACTCTGGAATTGAGTTAATCGAGCAAACTATCTCTAAAATGTCTTTAATAGAAACATCCGTTAAAGAATCGTCGGAGATCATTAATTCACTCGGTGATAAGTCAAAAGAAATCAGTCAAATTGTGTCCCTTATTACGTCGATAGCTGAACAAACTAACCTACTTGCCCTAAATGCTTCTATAGAAGCTGCACGTGCTGGCGAAGCTGGTAAAGGCTTTGCTGTGGTAGCGGAGGAGGTTCGAAAATTGGCTGAGGGATCAGGCGAAGCAGCTGGTAGCATTAGTAAATTGATAACTGAAATTCAAAAGGAAACTATTAGTGCTGTAAGTTCAATTAAGAATGGAACAGCAGTGGTTGAAGAAGGTACTACTATGGTGAATAAAAGTGGTGAAGCCTTTAACCATATTGTACAATATGTTCATGAGATTAGTGAGCAATCAAAGAGCGTCAATAGTCGGTCATTAGAAGTGAATGAAAAAGCTAAGAAGACTAGAGAAATTATTGGAGTGATCTCCAGTGGAACGGAACAAGTTTCATCTAGTGTTCAAATAGTAGCAGCCTCTGTAGAAGAACAAGCAGCTTCTAATGAAGAAATTGCTTCTTCAGCAGAACTATTAAGTCAAGGAGCCAATGGGCTTAAAAAGGAAATGAATAAGTTTATCGTAAAATAACGATTGGCATTAAATTTTTAGGACAATCGCAAAATAAAGTGCCTACTAGACACTCTATCAAACTTAGAAAAACCCCACTCCAGGAAAGTGGGGTTTCTTTATTTTCCATAAATACAACGTATAATCTAATATTATCTCGATGTTAGACCCACTTCAAATCCCTTATTGACCAAGGTAATTCATTATTAACACCGATACAAAATAAAGAAAAAACCAAATCATTTGAGATTTGGTTTTCTACTCAGTTTGGTATTTTCATATATTTATTTACTTAATGCTTTTCTTTTTCTCATGAAGAGGAAGAACGTACCACTTAAGAAGAGTAAAAACCCTGCTAATAAGTACTGATAATGCGTAGTAGCCGTTTCCGGTAGTTTTTGCCCATCGTTCGTTACAGGCTGTTGCGTTTTGTCAACACTAGTTTGTTTCTTTGGAGCTTTTGTGTCCTCGGGAGCTTTTGGACCGACTGGGTTTTCCCGATCTTCAGAATCTTCCGGGTTAACGGGATTTTCTGGATTTTCTGGACTTTCTGGATCAACAGGGTTTTCTGGGTTTTCTGGACTTTCTGGATCAACAGGGCTTCCAGGAACTTCTGGATTCGGTGAAACTGGATCAGAAGTATCGATTGCTGTGACATGTGCAACAACACTATTATTGTCATAAGTGACAGTTACGTCGTAATCATCTGCAGTTACCTTATCAAATGTACCTGTTACCTTATCAGCAGTCATTAAAGTAATATTCGCAGACTTGTCTATTTCGTAATTTGCAAGATCCAAATTCAGATCCCCACCATCAAGGTAAACTAGTCCATCTACACTTAATTGAGTTGGGTCATTATCCATTGCAATATCTAGGCTTCCAGCTTCCATTGTAAAGTTACCATCTACATTCAAAGGTTCTTCTACATTAACTAAAACTGTGCCATTTTCTACATAAAGGTCGCCTTCACCAAAAGCAGTCGTAGAAGTCGCTTCTAACGTTCCTCCTTGCAGCAATGTACCTCCTGAATAACTATTACTTCCTGTTAATGTAAGTGTACCTGTCCCTTGCTTGGTAAGCATGCCACTGCCAGTTATATCATTTCTCCACCAATCATGGGCATTAAATCTTCCTTTTGAAGCATCCATGTTCACTGTTACATTGCTTAAAAACGCACCATATCCATCAGCTGCTGTTACCAAATCAATTCTTCCCCAACCATTTGATTCGTCTATTACAGGGTAGCCTGATTCAATTTCTGTCGTATACAATACTTCTCTACGTTGATTGTCAGTCAAATAAGGCTGACGAGTTTCCAATAAGACTTCAGCACCTTTAGGTACTACAGGGTCTAAACCTTTTTCACCCGTTTGAGGTAATCCGTATGTAAGTTTCTCTCGGTAGAATGCTTTATTGGCTTCATGATCTTCCCATTTTTGTTCATCGTATGCACTTTCAAACGTATAATCCTCTGTTACCGTATGTGCATATTCATACAAGCTCATTCCTTTTGCTTCAGCTAATTCACCGAATACCTTTCCAGCATTTTTGTAAGCCTTATCCAATACCTCTTGGTTTTCTGCAAGGTTGTATGCATAGGCAGTCATTGCAGTTGATTGTATTCTTGCTCCTATAACATCAAGTGGAGAGTGCATCCCAGTCACTATTCTATTTTCTCCCATTTGAGCTGCTCTAGTTAAAAATTCAGCATATCTTTCAGGTGTTGCGTATGCAAATCCGAATGTTGACAAATAAGCTGCACTTGTATGTCCGCTTGGAAAAGCTCCATCTTTCCCTCGCCCATCTTCCGCTTTTCTTTTTACATATTCTAACGCAGGAATTACTTTTACATTCGTTTCGTATTGTTGGTGATGTCTTTCTCCCGTTTCTTTTTTGCCGCCTGAAGGTAATGCTTCTACTTTACTTTCACCACTACCAATTGTGGACCATTTAGCTAAACCATTCTCATCAACAATTTCTTTCACTTCTCCATTTGAATTTATTCTGTAAGGTCTTGGAGATGAGAAAAAGTACTTAGAAGGATTTGAGGAAGAAGGATTCCTAAATCTAATTAAAGCAACTAAATCCAAAGCATCTGCTAGTTCTGTTTCCTGCCATTGTCCCCCCATTCCCATTCCTTGGCTCTGATCCTCAACAGTCGCTTCTTCCAATACTACATTCATATCCTCTGGTGATCTGACAACATTTGTGATCGGGTTAACGATATCTACATAGGTGTTCGCTAAAGGCCCGTAAGCTTCCATCATACTGTAGATCTTATCTCTTTGGTCATCATAATAGGCCGCTAACTCCTCTTCATCCGTTCTGTTTTGAGTAACTTCTTCTACATACTTAATATTAGCTTTCCAAGTCTTTGGATCTCTAATTTCTTCATTAGCATATGTTTTCTTATCCGCTACGACCTTTGTCTTATCATTTTTATATCCATCAAAATAAACGGTAGGTCCGTCACCATATTTAGCAACCTTATCATATTCATTAGGTACAGTTAACGCTGTCCCATCTCTCCAAGCTGGTTGATTCATAGACCAGACTTGGTCAAAACCATCTAAAATACTTATAAATGGATTGGTCGCAGCTATATTCTTTAGAATTGAATCATTAGCATTTCCTCCATGATCGACTGCTGAAAATAGCTGCTCGGCTTCAGGAGGGCTTGTATTTATTTCCTCAGTAGTCCCTTGTGGCTTTGAAGGTTTTAAATGCTCCTGACCAGAAACGTGACTAGTAGCTAGAACTGGAAGCTCAAGGGAACCCGCAGTTATCACTGTAGCTAGTAGTACCATCGAGATTTTTTTCGTAATTTTCATACTTTTCATTTCTCCTTTTCTATTATATATTTTCAACCTACAAGTCCCACTTTAGGGTACGTTTGTAAAATAAATGTAGGAACACTGTTGAAATTTGGTAAATTTTATGTAAAAGGAAAGGGGCTTATAACGAAAATTAGCAAAATTTTTGATTTCAATATGTTATCGAGGTTATAACAGAACACAACTATTTGGAAAACCGGATAATTTAAACCGAGGGCAAACGAGAAGTTGAAACTAATATTGTTTTTTCCTACGTTATCTAATAACTCTTTTGGCATCATTGATGTAATTTGATGAAATGTTATAAATTTTGTTTCTTGTTATTAAGCACAAGAAAAAGACTTCTCATAAGTTAAAAGAACTAATGAGAAGTCTCAAATTTTAATATTATGTTAGCATTTTGTTAGCAAGTCAATATAGGACCCTTATATACCAAGGGTTCAAGGGGCAGATTACATCATGCCGCCCATTCCACCCATGCCGCCCATATCAGGCATGCCGCCGCCGCCTTCTTCAGGCTTATCAGCGATAACTGCTTCAGTTGTTAGGAACATAGCTGATACAGATGCAGCGTGTTGTAGAGCAGAACGTGTAACCTTAGTTGGGTCTACGATACCGACTTCAACCATGTTTACCCATTCACCAGTTGCTGCATTGAAACCAATGCCCACTGCTTCACTCTTTAGACGTTCAACGATAACTGAACCTTCAAGGCCAGCGTTATGTGCAATTTGGCGAACTGGCTCTTCAAGTGCACGAAGAACGATGTTAATACCAGTTGCTTCGTCGCCTTCAGCTTCAACTGCTTGAACTGCTTTCAGTACGTTCACAAGTGCAGTACCACCACCAGCTACAATACCTTCTTCAACTGCTGCACGAGTTGAGTTTAATGCATCTTCAATACGAAGCTTGCGTTCTTTCATTTCTGTTTCAGTTGCAGCACCAACTTTAAGAACAGCTACACCACCAGCAAGCTTAGCAAGACGCTCTTGAAGCTTTTCTTTGTCGAATTCAGAAGATGTTTCTTCAAGCTGTGCTTTAATTTGGTTCACACGAGCTGCAAGTTGAGCTGTATCTCCAGCACCTTCAACAATCGTTGTATTTTCTTTTGTAATGACAACCTTGCTAGCACGACCAAGTTGAGTAAGGTTTGCAGACTTAAGGTCAAGACCTAGGTCTTCAGTAATCACTTCACCACCTGTAAGTGTAGCAATGTCTTCAAGCATTGCTTTACGACGGTCACCGAATCCTGGAGCCTTAACAGCTACAGCATTGAATGTACCACGTAGTTTGTTCACAACAAGCGTTGCAAGAGCTTCGCCTTCAACATCCTCTGCGATAATGAGGATTGGCTTACCTTGTTGAACTACTTGCTCAAGAACAGGAAGAACTTCTTGGATATTAGAGATCTTCTTATCTGTGATCAGAATGTATGGATTTTCTAGAACAGCTTCCATCTTATCTGAGTCTGTTACCATGTATGGAGATGCATATCCACGGTCGAATTGCATACCTTCAACTACTTCAAGCTCAGTTGAGAATCCACGAGATTCTTCAATTGTGATAACACCGTCGTTTCCAACGCGTTCCATAGCTTCAGCAATAATTGAACCAACTGTTTCATCACCTGATGAAATAGAAGCAACTTGTGCAATTGATTCTTTTCCTTCGATTGGCTTAGAAATCTTTTTAAGCTCTTCTACAGCAGCAGCTGTTGCTTTTTCAATTCCTTTGCGAATAACCATTGGGTTTGCACCAGATGTTACGTTCTTAAGACCTTCACGGATCATTGCTTGTGCAAGAACCGTTGCAGTTGTTGTACCATCACCAGCGATATCATTTGTCTTACTAGCTACTTCAGCTACAAGCTTAGCACCCATGTTTTCAAATGCATCTTCAAGCTCGATTTCCTTTGCAATTGTTACACCGTCATTTGTAATTAATGGTGAACCAAACTTCTTCTCAAGAACGACATTACGTCCTTTTGGTCCAAGTGTAACTTTCACAGCGTTCGCCAAAGCATCTACACCACGAAGCATTGAGCGACGTGCGTCTTCGCTAAATTTAATATCCTTTGCCATGATTTCTACCTCCTAGGTTTTTTATATGTAAAATCTCGTTTGGGTTTTAGCCGATAATCGCAAGAACATCGCTCTCACGTAAAATTAAATATTCCTTACCATCGTACTTCACTTCAGTACCAGAGTACTTAGAATAAATAACTGAATCTCCCTCACTCACTTCAAGTGCTACGCGCTCGCCGTTGTCTGTAACACGACCAGTACCGACAGCAATTACTTTTCCTTCTTGAGGCTTTTCCTTCGCAGAATCAGGTAGTACAATCCCGCTTGCCGTTTTTTCCTCAGATTCAATTAATTCAATTACAATACGATCACCTAATGGTTTTAACAAGGAAAACACCCTCCTTCAAGATATGAACTATTTTATTTATTAGCACTCGTTCCTTCCGAGTGCTAACACAATTATTATATTAATCATATCGATTTAAATTTGCAAGTCATTTGCAAAAGAAATTTTCGTCAAATTCATTGTTTTTTTTGCTTGTTGTTCATAATTCTAATTGTATTCGAGCTTTCATTAAGGTGATTTGTCAAAAGAAAGTACGAATGTTTACAAAGGGATTCGTATACGCTAAATAGACAACTAATCATCACCCAAACCTTTTATAGGATATCCAGTTCGAACCAATTTATTCACATTACTAAATGATTCGCTATTTATTCAAGACTTCCTTTTTAATCTTCAAAGAAACCTATGCTAAAATGGAAAGAGGATATCTTTAGAGCAATAGAGGTTATGGGAATTTTTTTCAAAGAAGGAGACAAGCACATTGAATAAACGATATTGGTGGATTTTAATTACATATGTATTAGCACAACTTTCGATCATACCTGGACAATTCCTTCTCCATTGGTTAGGAGTCGATACCGACCAAATATTAGGAATGTGGAGTATTATCAGCTTTACACTTGGCTTATTGGTTATTTTACTTCTATTAAGAAAGGATATGAATGAGAGGCATTTAGTCAGAGACCGCTCCTCAAGAGGTGAGGCCTTTCGTTGGATCATAATAGGGGTTTTCATGGTTTTTGCAGCACAATACGCTGCAGCATTAATTGAAATGTATGTCTTTGGAATAGAGCCTGGATCTGAGAACACCGCACAGATCGTCGAATATGCCAAAGCCTTTCCTGCCTTCTTGATTGTTGTTTCCATTATTGGGCCAATCCTTGAGGAAATTGTTTTCCGCTTAGTCATATTCGGGTCCTTGTACAAACGTTTTAACTTTTGGATTGCGGGTATCTTAAGTTCATTGATCTTTGCTGCAGTTCATATGGATTTCACCCATTTACTCATTTACACAGCTATGGGCTTTGCATTTGCCTATCTATATGTAAGAACGAAACGAATTATCGTTCCTATTATTGCTCACGTATCGATCAATCTATTCGTTTCACTTGTTCAAGTCATATTTGCTGATCGAATCGCAGAATGGTTAGAGCAATTAGAAGAGATTCAACAACAAACATCACTGATTATTGGGGGATTATTATGAGGGCTTCACCAATGATGATGGCGCTCCTGTATTTTGGAATTGGAGCCCTGCTTGTCTTTTTTGCGATCCAAAATGTTAGCACGGTGGGTTGGAATTTCTGGTCCTATTTAATTATCGCCTTCGCTACCGTTGATTTCATGATCGCCATTCGCTTTTACCGACTACGCAAAATCATCAAAAAAATACAAAAGCAAAACAAAAAGGATAAATGACTCTTTTTAACAACAAAAGAGGCTGACTAACTGGTAAACCCAATTTAGTCAGCCTTCTTTTATTGTGCAGCTTTACTTACATCAGTCTTTTCCTTTTTTGAATGCTTCTCAAGTAAAAAGCCTGCTGGAATCGTTACGGCCGTAATGATAGCCATTGCAATAAATCCTTCATTTATTGCCTGCAAGCTAGCCTGCTCAATTGTTCCGAGTGTACCCATTAGTTGTCCTCTTCTTACTTCAAAGTAAATTGAAATAAAAACAATTCCTAATGCTGAGCTCATTTGTCTAACAACATTATTCATCGCTGAGCCTCTTGAGACCAAGTGACTAGGTATCGCATTCATCCCTGTTGTTGTCGCGGGCATGCTACTTAATCCCATTCCAATTCCACGAATCGCCATCCAAATAAAGATAAAGGCTAGCGAGGTTTCTAGTCGAATAAACCCTAACGCAAACGTCCCAATTGTTACAATAATTAACCCTGTACTAATCACACCAGATGAACCTTTACGATCTAACACTCGTCCACCGATGGTCATGAACACACCGGTTAACAGAGCAGATGGCAGAAAGATTAGCCCAGTCGTAATCGCATCTAGTCCAAACACTTGTTGAATTAACATCGGAACGAGAAAGATCGCTCCAAATAACCCGATTGATGAAATCGCCGCAATCACCGTACTATACGTGTAGGCTGGGACTTTAAAAAGAGCTAAATCTAATAGTGGTTGATCCACCCTATACTCAATTTCAACAAATACATATAAAAGAATGATCCCTAAGGCTACAAGAATCAAATTAATCGGCTCTATCAAATGGCTTAATTCTGACATTCTTCCTAGAGCGTACAAAATCATTCCAACCCCAAATGTAATCGTAAGAAATCCGTAAAGGTCAAAGGTCACTTTCTTATTTGGACTTGTCGTTGGCAAATAACGATAAGCAAACCACAATCCTAGCAAGCCAATTGGCACATTGCAGAGGAAGAGGTAATGCCAGCTTAATGTTTCAAGAATTACGCCACCAAATGTAGGCCCAACTGTTGGTGCCATCATCGCAGATATTCCCCAAACCCCTGTTGCTAATCCGCGTTCCTTTTTCGGAAACGCCTCAAAAATAAGTGCCATCGACAGTGGCATCATAATCCCGCCACCAATCCCTTGCAAGCCTCTAAACATGATTAATGAAGACATGTTCCAGGATAAGGAACCAAGCAAAGAGCCCGCGATAAAAATAACCAAACCAAGTAAGTATAATTTCTTCTTCCCAAACCGGTCACCTAAATAACCTGTTACTGGAACCGTCATCCCCGTTGTGACCATGAAAATAGTAATAACCCAGCCCGTCGTTACCGCATCTGAATTAAAAACTGTCATTAGCTGCGGCACAGCAGGATTAAGCATACTGTTGTTTAATATCATCGTGAATGATCCTAATAGTACAGCTACAACAACCATCCACTTTTTTGATCCGTTCATCTCTCTCACACCATTTCGCATTACGAAGTATTTACTTTTATCTTACCATGATCTAAAAAAGATAACATAAAAAAACTCCAAGGAATCATTATCCCTTGGAGTCTACCCTCTCTATTAAAATGCTTCTTTAAGCTTTTGATTCTTTTCAATATCATTGCCTGCATTTCCTTTGTCTTTGAAAATCAAGTGTTTGACGTATGGTAATACCCAGCGGTCTCCGCCAAATCTACCTGCATTTGCTCCAGCCACAAGGATGAAGATTGCAATCATAATCATCAATGGATTCGTAGAGATTGTTCCAGCTAGTAGAAATGACATATTCATGACAACTCCGAAGAACGCAGCTACTGATGTGAATACCCCTAGAATCAAACCAAGACCAACAAGTACTTCTCCCCATGCTACTAGGATACTAAAGAGATCAGCATTTGGAATAGCGAAGTTTTCTAGGAAGGCAACATATGTTGGATATACGACATCCTCTCCTTTAACTACTGGGTTAGCTACAGCTCCTTGCAAGAATCCTCCTGCATTAAATTCTCCAGTTACTTTGCCCCAACCAGATGTTAACCATGACCAACCAAGATATACCCTTAACACTAATAACGCTCCAGCAATGAATTTATTTTGTCTTAGAAATTGTCCTAACATGATAATTCCTCCTTTTAGTATAAGTGCTTTTTTGTTTTATTGTGAATTGTTTCACAATCTTTCTACACTCTTAGTATAGCACCTTTTAGTGCTTTAGCTAGCCTTTTAAAGGAGGTTTCACCATTTGTTCAACCTTTCACAATCTTTTGCTGAAGTGTGATTTTTCTCACAGAAATAATCGGAAAAGGCACAAATCCTTTTATGGATTTGTGCCTTTTTTACGCTTCCTTTTTACTTTCTTCTTCTCGTAGCTTTTCAGCCTTTAGTACTTTTCGGTAGGTTAAATGTGACACCCAAATACTAAACTCATATAAAAGTAACAGTGGGACAGTTACCATTAAATGCGATAACAGTTCTGGTGGGGTAATAAATCCCGCGACGACCAGCAGTATAAAATACGCAAATTTACGGACCTGATTCAAGAACATTGGTGTAATTAATCCAAGTCTCGTAAAGAACATGATGACAACTGGTAATTGGAATAGTGCACCAAATGGTAATGTAATCTGAAACAAGAATGCAAAATATTCATTAACTCCATATTGTTCTGTGATTCCAAGCTTTTCCGATAGATTGCTCATAAATTGAACAATAAAGGGAAACAGGACAAAGTATGAAAATGCAATCCCTGTTAAAAATAGGATAAAGGCAAAAGGAATATAAGCAAGCGTTGCCTTTTGCTCAATTTCATGTAGACCTGGCTTTACGAATGCCCATAACTGATACAAAATCACTGGGAATGTTAAGATTAATGCACTAGCAAATGCAAACGTCATAAAAATCCGGATCGGGTCCGTCATTTTAAAAGCGTTCATCGGTAAATCCTGAGCGGTCGGTGTGCTTTGCAAATACGTAATAACTGGTGTGGCAAAAAAGAAGCCGGCAATGAGGGCAACTGTGAAAAAAACGAGTGTAATGACAATTCTTCGTCTTAACTCCACAATATGGTCCATTACCGACATGTCTCTTGGTTCCATATATAAACCCTTCCTACTTAGGCTTTGTCATTGTCTTTTTTCTTATCATCATCATCTGCTAAGCCTTTTGTTGCGTTTTTGAATTCACGTAATGTATTTCCCGCAGCCTTACCAAGCTCTGGCAGCTTCTTTGGACCAAAAATTAATAATGCAACTAATGCAATAATTGCGATGCTTCCTCCACCAAGTCCCATGGGTCGCACCTCCTTGTCCTAGTATTATACTGGATAATGTTTTAAAAAATAAACTAAAGCCTGTAACTCTACCGAAAGATCGATATGATGAACTCTAACTGAATCAGGTACATCAAGTCTTGCAGGAGTAAAATTTAAGATTCCCTCAATTCCCGCTTCAACGAGTTGATCAGCAATCTTTTGAGCAGCTACGGCTGGCACAGTCAAAATAGCAACAGATACTTCACTAAGATCGGTCACCTTTGTTAAATCCTTAAGGTGATGGATTTTGACCCCGCCAACCTCAGCACCGACTTTATTCTCATCGACGTCAAAGGCCATAACAATTCTTGTATTATTATTTTTCGAAAAATTATAATGAAGTAAGGCTGTCCCTAAATTACCGACACCGACTAACATTACTTTTGTTAACTCATCTTGATCAAGCGTCTTACGAAAAAAAGAAAGAAGATAGTTCACATTGTAACCGTATCCCTTTTTCCCTAATGCTCCAAAATATGAAAAATCACGACGAATCGTTGCTGAATCTACTTTAACAGCCTCACTCAATTCTGTCGATGATACACGTTGTTTCCCTGAGGCTTGAAGGTTCTCCAGAAATCGATAATACAGCGGGAGACGCTTTGCTGTTGCCTGAGGAATTTTCGTTTGTTCCATTTTCATAGGATGCCTCCCTTCCATCGAAGTAAGTAACCTAAACACATTTTACTGTATCGCTATTGTACACTATTTCACAAAAAAATGTCATCGTTTTCTCTCGTTGTTCAATAAGTTGTTGAAAGATTAAATGTACGATAAACTAAATAGAGAAAATCAACTAACATATAGTACTTAGAGGATTCATACTAGGATGAGTGAGGAAGATTCCCATGATCGTTTTACAATGTATCAATATAACTAAATCATTCGGTGTTGAGCCGATATTATCAAATATTAAGCTAGATATTCAAACAGGTGAACGTATGGCTCTTGTCGGTCGAAACGGAGCTGGAAAGTCAACTCTTCTTAAAATCATTGCAGGACAAATTTCTTTTGACAGCGGCGAAGTCATGAAGCCCAAAGGGGTTGAGATTGGTTATCTTGCTCAGGATACTGGTCTAGAATCTAGTCTATCCATTTGGGACGAAATGTTAACCGTCTTTGAACCATTAAGAAAAATGGAAAAGCATATTCGCCATATGGAGCAACAAATGTCAGATCCAGACCTATTAGCGAATGCTACCCGTTACGAGAAACTATTAAAGGAATATGATGAAAAGCAATTATCGTTTAAAGATCTAGGCGGATTTCAATATGAAGCGGACATCCGTGGCGTGTTAGCTGGAATGAATTTTGCAGACTTTGATTATTCTACTAAAATCAGCACATTGTCTGGTGGTCAGAAGACAAGATTAGCTCTTGCTAAGCTATTATTAACCAAACCAGATTTGCTTATTTTGGATGAACCAACAAACCATCTTGATATTGACACTCTAACATGGCTTGAGCAATATCTATCAGCCTACAAAGGGGCCATCCTCATTGTCTCGCATGACCGCTACTTCCTCGACCGGATCGTCACTGAGGTTGTAGAGATCTCACGCACGAAATCAACTAAGTTCACAGGTAACTACAGTGCTTATTTAGAGGAAAAAGCCAAACGCTACGAAATAGAGTTGAAGCAATTCGAGAAACAGCAGGATGAAGTCGCGAAGCTAGAGGACTTCATTCAGAAAAACATTGCCCGTGCCTCGACGACTAAGCGGGCCCAGAGCCGGCGGAAGCAATTAGACCGTATGACAAAGCTTGATCGACCTGCAGGATCGGAAAAGTCAGCCTCCTTCTCCTTTGATATCTCACGCCAAAGCGGGAATGAAGTGCTTCGTATTGAAAACTTACATGTCGCCTATGGCGAGAGTACAATTTTCAAGGATCTTAATCTAGCTATTGATCGCGGCGAGAGTGTTGCTTTGATCGGTCCAAACGGTGCTGGAAAATCGACTCTACTGAAAGCTATTATTAATAAATTGCCAAAGGAAAATGGCCTCATTCGACTTGGTAGTAATGTCACAATCGGTTACTATGACCAAGAACAAGCTAACTTAAAGTCCAATAAATTGGTGTTGGATGAGCTATGGGATGAACATCACCTGCTGCCAGAAAAAGAAATCCGAACGATTTTAGGTAATTTCTTATTCAGTGGTGATGATGTATTGAAGCCTGTTTCTGCCCTTAGTGGTGGCGAAAAGGCACGTCTCGCTCTCGCTAAGCTGATGATGCAAAAGGCTAATTTGCTCATCCTCGATGAACCAACAAACCATCTTGATTTAGATGCGAAAGAAATACTAGAGAATGCATTAATTGATTATCCTGGAACATTGCTTTTCGTGTCGCATGATCGCTATTTCTTAAATCGTCTCGCAACTAGAATGGCCGAATTGGTCGACGGACAGATTACCAATTATCTCGGCGACTACGATTATTACGTTGAAAAAAAGGAAGAAACAAAACAGAGAGCTTTACTAAAACAACAAGAGGAAAATAAAGCGACCCAGGCTCCTTCTAGCAATCAAAATGACAAACAATCATTTGTTCAAGACAAGGAACAGAAGAAGCTAGAAAGACAACGTCTCCGTCGAATTGAAGAAATCGAGTCACTCATTGAAGGCTTCGAGAAAACATTAGCAGATAACGAACAAGCCCTCTGCGATCCAGAGATTTTCACCGATCATGAAAAAGCACAGCAGCTTCAATTGCAGATAGACGAAGCGAATCAAAAGATCGAGGAATTAATGGACGAATGGGAACAGCTACAGGAAGCTTAATCTGTTGATGTAACTGAAAAAGTTCTTTTTAGCAGTTCGAGGAAGTAGCAATGGCTCCACTCGTTGCACGCCTGCTATGAGAAACCCACTCATAGCATGGCTTAAGACAATGCAACGGTTTCGCTCATTGCTTAAGGCCACTGAAGAAAGGTGAAAATCACACCTTTTTCAGTGGCCTTCTTTCTTTAACGATAGCCAGTAGTAGTGGGTCGATACTACACAGAACATCGATGTTGCACCAGCAACAACACCAGAGTCATTTAAAACAAGAAGAGCAAAGGAAGCGACCACTCCCGTTTGCAAAAAGAGCTGTTTCTCAGTATCTTTGAGATGCAATCTCCTTCTCCACAATATAATCGAGACAAGAAGATAACTAGTAACGAAGAGCTGTGTCCAATTGGAATGACGGAAAATCTTCATATTCATTGCCATTTTTCTTTCAATGATATTGGAAATATAGACAAAGTCTCCTGCCAATAATCGATCAAACGCTGCACCGATATGAGTTTTTTCACCAGTCATTTGTAGAAGGAATAGAACACTCAGCATACTTACTCCTGCCCCAATAACCAAAACGATCATTTTCCATGTGAACTTAAGCTGATAGAGCCTAATTAGCAAAAAGCAAATTGCAATCCCTGCAGATAATGTAGCACCAGCATTCGTTCCCAAGGTGCTTTTTCCTAGCATAACTAAAAGCAACAGACCCATCCCTGCAATAACAATAGTAGCGACAACTTTGTTTCTTGTTTGTTTCAAAAAAGGGGTTAGCATGATAAAAGCCGCAACTAAATAGACACCAACATATTCATTACCGATTCCATAATATCTTGCTCCGATAATTGGGTCATAGCCTAAAAAAGAACGTTGCATAAGTGGTGAACCATAGATGATATCGATCGTAATTAACAGAAAGGTTAACCAACCAACAATGATAACGGGACTCTTCGTTGCTCTTTCAATAATAAACCCCGAGACAAAGGAAGTCGTAATGAAGGTAATCACAAATCCCGTTATCCCTAAATATGCCACCGCCTGTGACAACGCTAAAAACCAAAAAGGAGACATTAATGCCGATAAGAGAATAACCCTGTTAATACGTCTCCATGTTTCTCTACGTTTGACACCAAGCCAACCAAATATCGCAGCACCGACAAGTGCTACAACTAAGCTAGTTATATATGTAGAAAGAACTCCTGCCCTGCTTTTAAAAATCAAGACCATTTCATTAACTTCATCTAATACAGCGGCTTTGTCTGTTGATCCTGGATCTGATCGTACCATTGGCTTTCCAGCCCAGTTTTTATCAATTGGTATGTGATAAGATTGTAAAATGGTTGGTATGAAATCTAGACTACTGACTAAATAGTCCTGTCTTGTTGTTTCAGAGGTTAAATAGCCCCCAGTGAATCCTTCCTCCCAGTAAAAGACAGGTGCTAGCTGCTGCCTTTGCTCATATGCCTCTTTATGCATGATTGGCGAGAGTAACCATACTGTTCCTACTTCTTCTCGAACAGACGCAACAAACTGACTTAATCGAATGATTTGTTTTTCGAGTTGTCTTTCAAATTGTTCATCTACCATATGAGGCTTCTGCTCATATAGACGATAAAAGTCTCCCCACTCAATCACAGTAAAATGCGAATCATCTACAGTTGTTGATAAGTTGTGAATAAGGAACTCCGTATCCATTTCGACCCCATATGCTGAATCACGGCTACTCTTAGTCGCCTGCTGAATCGTCCCCTCACTCTTTCCCTCATGATTGATTGTCAGTAGTGAACCGTATCGCATCTGTTCCTCAGTCGTATCACTATGGCCTAATGCTCTCCGGATAACCTCTGCTTCCTCTAGTAATTCACCGAACTTACCGACTGGTGCGAGATGTGTTGTTTCTTTGTTTTTTTCAATTAAACGATGAAATTCTGGATGAAGTAACCCAGTCTCTGGTACTTTTCCAGTTGTCTGAAGCATCCAGTTCTCTACATTTTGTTCATTTACCTTTTCCCCTCGTTCAAAGCTGTTCCAACCCTGAACCCCAACTGCTTTAGAGCCTGAGCTTAAGGTCACCATATTATTTAAATAGGAGTACGGTCCATCTGGTCGGACATTCATCGCTCCAAATGCTGAATCTTGCCATAATTGATGATATGCATCGCTGTTTAACAACATAGGAACCTCATTAAATGACAAACCCGGTACGATAATAACAGCAATATCTTTTTTATCACCTGAATTATGTGTATATCCTTGAATAGTTGGGTATAAAAATAGAAAAACGACTACTATGCAAATGACTTTCTTCCACATACAAATCAACCTTTGTGCAAATTTTTCGACATATCCACAATATCCACATTGTTATACACATATTAATACTTGTTTCTATCAGTTTTTTTAAAGTTATACACATTACCCACAGGTTTATCCACAAAAAGTTAATAACATAGCTAACTCTTGAGAATATAGGCTTTTTTCAATATATCCACATTGTTCACAGATATGTGGACAAAAACTGTTAACAAGTCAAAATAAAAACACTTGTTTGTAGTATTAACAACAACAAGTGTTTTTAGTCTTATTTTTACCATTGTTCGAGATCAATTCCTGGATTTCCATTCAAATCATAGCCTACAAATTCTTTCTTCTTCAGCTTAATACTTGCAGCTGCTCCGATCATTGCTGCATTATCTGTGCATAAATTTAGAGGAGGGATGATCAGATTAACGTTGGAATCAGCATATTCTGCTTCTAACGCATTTCTAAGTCCTTTATTGGCCGCAACTCCACCAGCAACAAGCACCTGATTAATATTATATTGTTCGACTGCTCTTTTCGTTTTCCCGACAAGAACTTCAATTACACTCGCTTGAAAGCTCGCAGCCAAATCCTCTACCTTGATTTCTTCCCCACGCTGCTTATAATTATGTAACGTGTTGATCACTGCTGACTTCAATCCACTGAAGCTAAAATCATAAGAGTCGGCTTCTAGCCATGCTCGCGGTAATTTCAATACATCTGTACCCTCAGCTGCTAGGCGATCGATATGTGGACCACCAGGATACGGCAAACCGATTGTACGAGCTACCTTGTCGTATGCTTCCCCAACCGCATCATCACGCGTTTCTCCAATGATTTCAAAGGAACCATGTTCTTTCATATAAATTAATTCAGTATGCCCCCCTGAAACGACCAATGCTAATAAAGGAAAGGTTAAGGAATCAACGATCAGTTGGTTGGCATAAATATGCCCAGCAATATGATGAACACCGATTAAAGGCAAATCATGAGCATACGCGATTGCTTTCGCTGCATTAACACCGATTAAAAGTGCACCAACAAGCCCTGGCCCTTCAGTAACAGCAACGGCATCAAGGTCTTCAAAGTCCACACCTGCCTTTTTAATCGCTTCCTCTACAATAACTGTAATTTGCTCAACATGATGACGAGAGGCAATTTCAGGCACAACTCCGCCAAATCGTTTATGGCTTTCAATTTGAGATGAGACAACATTACTAAGGATTCGTTTCCCATCTTCAATGACAGCTGCAGACGTCTCATCACAGCTTGTCTCAATTGCTAAAATTAGTTCACTCTGCTTCATTTAAAATCACCCACATGACTAATGCGTCTTCTTGGTTATCCGCATAATAGTTTTTTCTAACTCCTCCAACCTGGAAGCCAACCTTTTGATAGAGGTTTTTTGCTGGTTCATTTGACACTCTTACCTCGAGCGATACTTTAAGCACCCCTAATTGCTTTAAAAAGGCAAGCACATAACGCAGCAGATTCTCACCATGACCTTGGCCTCGATGGCTAGAATGAACACCAATATTCGTAATCTGAGCTTCATCCATAACGACCCACATACCACAGTATCCAAAAATAAGATCATTTTCTTCATAGACGATATAGTGAGCAAATTGATTGGACGTTAGCTCATTCATGAAGATCGAAGGATCCCACGGTGTTGTAAAGGCATCTCTTTCAACTTGCATCACTTGCTCAATATCATCTGGGAGCATAAACCTGAATGTATATTTCTCTTGATCAATCATCGTTCTCGCTCTTTTCCTTTTGTGCTTCTTTCCATTTCGCTTCAGCCTCGGCAAGCTGTAGGTACTCCGGAACAAACAGATGAGTATCTGAATCCGTTAACATTGTAGCCCCAAGGTTTGCTAGTTCTGATGGTCTTGGCAACATCATTGTTCCTGGTGCAAACATGACCTGCGTTCCAAGCCTTTCGGTAATAACTTCTCTATGTAATTCGCAATCTTGTCCAACAAACAGAACCGGCTCTTGTCGTTCACCTAATAAGTCAAGCCAATCTGTCAATTGAAGCAATTGATCATTCACAACACTTTCGACCTTGCCTTCATCCGCCGCCTTATACAGACCTGTATACACTTGACCTCTTCTCGCATCCATAATTGGTGTGATGACCCCATTAAAAAAGCGGCCGGCTTGTGCCATAACTGCTAAACTAGACACACCAACAACCGGAATATTTAACGACCATGCAAGTGTCTTTGCTGTTGTTACCCCAATTCTAACGCCAGTATAGGAACCTGGCCCATTAGCCACAACAATTCGATCTAGTTCCTTCGGTCTAACATTAACCTCTTTCATTAAGGAGTCAATCGCTGGCATCAGACGCAAGGAATGGTTCTTTTTAATATTTGTAACGACTTCGCCTAATGTGCGGCCATCCTCAGTGACAGCAATCCCCATCACAAATGACGATGTATCAATAGCTAGTATTTTTGTCATGCTTGTAGCTCCTTACTTAAACTAAAAGACCGTTCACCTGTCGGCTGAAAGGTAAGTTTTCGAGCAGTCTCTCCTTGATGGACAATCGATATCTTTAATCGATCTTCAGGTAACTGTGCTAGAATCATACTCGGCCACTCAATCACAGTTACACCTTCTCCGTAAAAGTACTCTTCTAACCCTAAATCTTCTGTTTCATTTTCTAATCGATATACATCCATATGATAAAGGGGAATTCTCCCTTTATACTCTTTGATAATGGTAAACGTCGGGCTGTTAACCACTCTCCGAACCCCTAAGCCTTTAGCTAACCCCTTAGTGAAGCTTGTCTTACCTGCACCTAGGTCCCCTTCTAATGTGATAACATCACCTGCTCTAACAAGAGCCCCTAATTTCTCAGCAATTTTCAATGTTTCTTCTACTTCTTCTGTATCTACTGACCAATACTCCATTGTTTCACCCACGTTTTTGAAAATGATTATATCCTTGTTTTTCAAGCTTCCTTTGTTGATGTTCATCTTTTAAAAAGACGCCTACTGGTCCTTCTAGTACTGATCCAATCTCTTTAAAAAATAGACCTTTCTCACTGAACATTTTCGCCAATGAATCGCTCTGTTCACTAGGGACTGTTCCAATTAAGGCAAAATCCTCTCCTCCAAATAAGGCATACTCAAGCTGTTTTTGGTGAGGAATCTGAGCGATTGCCGGATGAAAAGGAATCTTATCACTTTCAATCATTAGTTGAACACCACTCGCCTCAGCTAATTCGTTGGCTTCACTAGCCAGCCCGTCGCTAATATCATTTAATGAAATACGAGCAGAATAGTTAGCGAGAAGCCTTCCAGCCACGACATGTGGCATTGGCTCTTGGTGAGCCAAAAGCAATGACTGCTCTTCGCCCGTGAAATCTCCGTTTAAGCCTTGCTGCAGGAGTAGCTCCAATCCAGCTGCAGAGCCCCCGACCGTTCCAGTTACAAATACTGTATCACCTACTTGAGCAGTATGACGATATCTAGCACAGCCTTGTTCCACTCGTCCAATCACCGTTACAGTTAACACTAATGCGTCACCAGTAGAAACGGTGTCACCACCGATCAAATCCATTTGATACTCCTTTGCTAGATCTTCCATTCCAGCGTAAATCTCACGAAGCTCCTGCTCATTCCAGGAAGGAGAAACCGCAACGGAAACTAGATAGAAAAGGGGGATTGCACCCATTGCCGCTAGATCACTCACATTGACAGCTAATCCTTTTTTACCGATTTGAAGGGGAGTTAACGTATCTTTTCGGAAATGTATACCCTCCACCATTGTGTCCACACATACTACTTCATCAAACTGACTAGAACCACGATAAACCGCAGCATCATCCCCAATCCCTTTTAACAGAGAAGATTGATGGGTTTTCTCAGGACTTATATTTGAAATAAAAGCAAATTCATCTTTCAATTGATTCATCCTTCCGCACTTGGAGTTCTAGGAAATCTTAGTAAAGGCTGTTGAAAAGATATGGTTTCCAATTTCCATTAGCCTAAACAAGAAGCACGCGAAGCAATTGCCGCTTCCTAGAATCTGCTCCAAAGGACTCTTCCAGTGATCTCATCTTACTATCCTAAGGAATCTCTTCTTAGTTTAGCCGATTTTAAAGAAAATGCCCAATAAATTAAGCAAAAAGTATCACCTTCAAAATAATTAGTGCCCCTTTAAAAACATAAAAAAACCGAAACAATTACGTTTCGGTTTTTTTCGGTATTGCGGGGGGCGGATTTGAACCACCGACCTTCGGGTTATGAGCCCGACGAGCTACCAGACTGCTCCACCCCGCGTCGCTATGAAGGATATTGATGATGCGTTTTCGAAGATGCTGGACATCTCCTCTACAAGTATTTCAAGATGCAATCATGTGTCCATGTTACTCGTAGTTGTTTCGACGATGTGATGCTTGTTGCTCCACACTTAATCGTTGTAAAACATTAAAAGAAAAACAGACCGGCAACGTCCTACTCTCACAGGGGGAAGCCCCCAACTACCATCGGCGCTGAAGAGCTTAACGACCGTGTTCGGCATGGGAACGGGTGTGACCTCTTCGCTATCGCCACCAGACTGTACTTCTCTGTGACACAATTTCAATAATACCACATGAATTTAATCAACGCAAGTAATAATTGAAAATTTATTTCTAACTATAGAATATGTCGATCTTCAAAATTATATACATTAATTAAAGAGGCTAGGACAAAACCAAGGTGTCTAACTGAAATACCGAATAATACAATCGTGTAGCGGATGAAATATACGTAGACTCCTGCGGGATGCAAAAGCCAAGGGTGAGACCCCACAGGCGTAGCCGAGGAGGCTCACCGGCTTCCCGCGGAAAGCGTAGTATATTTCAGGAGCGGCTTACATTCGCCAACTATCATAGTTTGGATTTTCTTTTAGTTTAATTACTTTTGTCCCCGCCTCTTTTGACCATTTTACTTACCAGCCTCAATAGCCTGTTTGAATGCAGCGATGATATCAGTTTCGTCTTCAATTCCAATGGAGATACGAATTAATTGCTCACCAATGCCCAGTTGCTTTCTGAGTTCATCCGGAATCGTACGATGAGAGGTTCTAATTGGATAAGAAACTGTTGTTTCAACACCCGCTAATGTTGGGGCAATCTTGACCCAACCCAATGACTTAAAGAAGGTCTCAACATTTACATTATCAGCTAAATCAATACTAACCATTGCTCCATTACCTTTTTCTGATACAAATGAAGGATAGTGAACACGTGCAACCCCGTCATGAGCTTCTAGAGCATCTGCTAATGCCTGAGCATTTCGGCACTGTCTATCCATACGCACACTTAACGTTTTAAGACCTCTGCATGCAAGCCAAGCCTCGAATGGACTTAGATTACAACCAAGTGTAATGACCTTTGATTTCGCTTTTGCAATGATCGATTCTCCGCCAACTAATACACCAGCAGTCACATCACTATGCCCACCAATGTATTTTGTCGCACTATGAACAACAAGATCGGCACCGAGCTTTAGTGGCTGTAATAAATATGGAGTAGCAAAGGTATTATCAATCATTGATTTAATATTTTTTTCTTTTGCTAATGCAATGACGTCTTCTAAATTCTCTACACGAAGTAGTGGATTAGTCACAGATTCCGTGTAAAGCAATACTGTGTTTTCCTTTATTGCCTTTCTAACAGTTTCAATTTGTTCAAAAGAAACGAAATCAACTTCGATTCCAAATGATGTTAATTCACTTGCAAACAGTTGATACGTCCCTCCGTACAAATCATCTGAAGCGATGACATGGTCACCTTGATTAGCAACAGCGAGAACACCTGCTAGAATTGCTGACATACCTGATGAAGTCGCAACCCCGTCCTCTGCATCCTCAAGTAAAGCAACTCCCTTACCTAAGTCATCTGTGTTTGGATTACTATATCTTGAATAAAGATATTCCTTATTTCCTTCGTAAAAGCTCTCCATATCATCAAGATCAGTAAATACAAAAGCTGACGTTTGATAAATTGGTTTTGCTTTACTTAGATTTCGCGAAGGCTCTTTCGTTTGAAAATGGACCGTTTTCGTATCAAAATTGGTTTCTTTCACCTGAATTCATCCCCTTTATAATAAAAAACAACAAATATTAAAGATTAATGCTATTCGTAGATCCCTTTATGTAAAGAAATAAAATGAAGGAATAGTTTGATTTTATCGTAATAGTAGAGAATCTTGCAACTTCTATTGAATATCTTAAGGAAAAAGGGTTCTAGTTCCTTTAGTCGAATAAGTTAGAAAACAAAAAAGGAGAATGTAATATGGAAGAAACGGTTTCAGCCTTATTTAGTAAAGATATTTTGCACGAGGCAGCTGGTTATTTTTCTCTAGAAATTGCTAGCCTCAAAGAAGTAGGGTCTTTTGAAAATTATGTATTTGAAGCAATACAAGATGGGAAGCCTGTGATTCTTCGTTTAACCCATAGTAGTCATCGATCACAAGAGCAGATTGAGTCCGAGCTTGACTGGCTCCTCTATTTACATAATCATAATGCTCCAGTCTGTCCTCCATACCGATCTAAGAACAATAAGTACATTGAGCAAGTCCAAGCTGGTTCAACCTATTTCTATGTCTCTCTCTTTAAAAAAGCATCCGGTACCGTAACTAAGCTTACTAACGAATCTTACAATCAAAATCTTGCATATGATTGGGGTGAGGCTACTAGTTTGCTCCACCGGCTTACCAAAGAGTATCAATGTCCTGAACATATTCAGAAAAGACCTTTATTAATTGATGAATTTCAACAACAATTTGTTCCATTTATTCCTCAAGATATGCTTTTACTCGAGAAAGTCAATTCTGTCTTAAAAGAGATTAAGCAACTATCTAGGGAGACGGGATTTGGTCTAATCCATTCAGACATTCATTCAGGAAATTTCTTTTATGACGGCGAACAACTTTCCATTTTTGACTTTGATGATTGCTCGTACCATCATTTCGCACATGATCTTGCTATGCCTCTCTACTACACACTATGGTCTAGTACATTTAATACTGAGGAAGACAAAGAAAGCTTCGCCAAGCAATTCCTCGAAGATTTTATTAACGGGTACCAAACACAATGTCCTGTCTCATCAGAGATGTACTCACAAATTAATCTATTTTTAAAGCTGAGAGACTGCGAGCTCTACGGTGTATTCCATAAGAAATTGGATATGAGTTCACTCACCACTAAACAAGAGCAACTCCTTTCATCGATACGTGAAAGAATCTTAACAGGGAACCCAATTGTAACGATATAGCAAGGTACCCAATGAAAACCTTGAGGAGAAACATTGATGATCTCAGAAAAAAATGTCGTCATTATTGCTATAACCGCTTTGATCCTAGGTGCTGTTGTAGTAGGTCTATCACCTAAGGATTTGTGGGATGAAAATGAAGGGCTACTAAAAGATGAAGTCCAATCAATCGAAGGCTCAACCGAAACAATAAATCTATTAGACATAACGCCCTTTGAGTGGGATGTCGTCCATTCATTTACCCCTTACACTCCAGTTGAGGATGTGTATGAGAGGGTTGGCTATGAATGGGACGATACTATTAGTGAAACCGTTAGTGAAGGCATGTACCAAATTGTTTTTATGAAAGATGAAAAAGTTGTTTGTTATATATATGGATATCCGGAGAACAACGGCTATGGGATAGACCTTCTCGCCAGTATGCTTACAGCAGAGGATGATTTAACTTTTCTAGTTGAAAGGAGAGAAGGCATCGTTTACCTTGTTAACGATGGAAGAACCTTTGATTAGGAATGGGACGCAGCTATAAACTATAACTTTTTTTAATGATTTATCAGAGTCGCCGTAAAAAGTCGCTTCGAACACGCTACCGGGATGGGGGGCACGCTTTCCGCAGGAGGGCGTTGAACTAACCGGCTGTGCCGGTGGATTTCAACCTGCCCTTCTTTCCTGCAGGAGTCGGCCCTCCCATCCCGTCCGCTTTGATTAAAGGGAAGATAGAATTTCTCTTCTCTTCTCTTCTCTTAACAGTGAAAGATTTCGTGATCAAAAAAGCAGTATCGCACACGATCTATCTCTGTTCGGGTTTTAAGTTTGTTCAAATACGTTTGTCCCAGCCACTTCACAATCTGATTTCCTACCTAAGAGTTAAAACAAAAACAGAAAACCAACTTTTAGGTCTTCACCCGCCACTCACTGGAGGAATAAAGGCAATGGTATCGCCTTCTTTAACGATATCCTGCTCGGTAGCAAATGTTTCATTAATGGCGATCATTGCGTTTGACAATGATGGTAATGTGTAGTGTTGATGTAGCCAATCAATTAAATCTGCAACACTTATTTCTTTTTTGTCTGATTCGATCTGCTCATGGCCGGACTCTTCCTGGAGTTGTGCAAATAATAATATTTTAATCATTGTTCATCTCTCCTAGGTCAGGTTTTCCCTTTGGATATTCTTTTTGCTCAAGTTGATCGCCGATCCATTTTGTTCCATCCTCCCAATATTCCTTTTTCCAGATTGGGACGATTTCTTTGATTCGTTCCATTGCATATTCATTTGCTTCATATGCTGCTTTTCGGTGGGGGGTTGAAACCGCAATAATAACAGCAATATCAGAAATTTGTAGCATGCCGACTCGATGAGAAATCGCAATGGTGGATTGCGGCCATTTCTCTTGTACTTCCTGGCCAATGTGAATCAGCATCTTCACTGCCATCGGCTCATATGCTTGGTACTCTAGCTTTAATGTTTTTTTTCCATGGGTTAACTCACGTACAGTACCAATAAATGTAGAAATCGCTCCACAATCACGACGAGTTACCTTTTCTACTAGCTCTTCTACTAAAAGTGGTTCATGTTTGATTTCAAATAATGTATGCTCCATTAATTGACCCTCATTTTCTGAAAAATATATTCTAAATAGCTGCCCTGCTCAGAGATTTGAAATATAGGTTGACTCTCACTCACGGTAATGTCGTTCCATGAAATAATACAGAGTATATTACTCATCCTTTCTACTAGAGGTAGATCCTCTTCTCCCCTAAGTAGTACAACCTTTGGATAATTCTCCTGTTTATACCCCTCAACGACAATCAAATCCGGATCAAAAAAACGATGCAAATCGATTAAACGATCTAATGTCCATTGATCTTTCTTAACATGCATAAGTAGCTCACCAGAACCTTCAACAGTCGTTATTCTCGCTCCAGCTTCGAGATGACGTTCACTGTCTTTGAGAGGCTCGCTTTTCTTTAAAGACCCACCATGTCCATGATGCTTAATTGTTGCTACATGATAATTTTCACTAGTAAATCGTTTAATAATCTTTTCAACTAGTGTCGTCTTCCCACTATTTTGATAGCCAACTATTTGTATGACGGGACAATATTGTTCCAAGGCCACTCACTTCCTTGCTGGTCCTCAAGTAACAGCACATCGATTTCCATTCCTTTTTCATATCCTCGTGTCCCACCAGGTAATAGCATCAGACAATCAGCACCAGACAACGAGCTAACAACACCTGACTTATCTAAACCAGAAGGAGCAACATGGATTCGACTACCTTCATTCGAAAGCTTAGATCGAACTAGCCTCATAAATGGGTTCGGTTTTGGAAAATCAACAGCTAAAATCGCCTTTGTCTTACTGTGGTGAGGCTTTTTGCTATACATGGCACGCTGCAATACAGGTCTAACGAATAATTCAAAGCCAACATAGCAAGCCGAGGGATTTCCTGACAAGCCATAGATGATTTTTTCTTGTCCTAAGGTCGCTACTGTCGTCACACTACCTGGCCTCATTGCCACCTTATTAAAGAGTATATCTGAACCTAGTTTTTTTAAGATCGCAGGCATATAATCATAATCGCCAACAGATACTCCACCAGTCGTGATTAAAACATCAACTTTTGAAAGAATCTCACTTATTGCTCCAAAGCACGTATCAAAATCATCAGCTAACTTTCCGAAATAAATAGGTTCTCCTCCAGCACGATCAATTTGTGCCATAATCATATGCGTGTTGCTATTACGAATCCTTCCTGGTTCAAGATCTTGATCGACATCAAGTAATTCAGTACCTGTTGCAATCACTCCTATCTTTGGCTTCACAGCTACCGGCACTTGGCTGTAGCCAAACGTTGCAAGGAGAGCAACGATTCCAGGATTAATTCTAGTCCCCTTTTCAACTAGTACAGTCCCTTTTTTTGTGTCCTCACCTTGATAGGAGATATTATCGCCCTTTTTAATGGTGCGTTTTAATTCAATATTTCCGTTTCCAAGTTCTCGAACAACTTCAAGCATGACAACAGCATCACAGCCATTTGGAATTTGAGCTCCAGTCATAATACGCACGACCTGACCTTGTTCAACCGTTCCATTAAAAACAAATCCTGCACCGATCTCTCCAACGACCTGTAACGTAATGGGATTAGATGAACTCCCACCGGTCGTATCCACTGATCGAATCGCATATCCATCATAAGGAGAGCGATCAAATGAAGGTACATCATGGGTAGCTACTAGATCTTCTGCTAAAAAACGATTATTTGTCATTTCAATAGATACATATTCTTTTTGACTAGTAATGGAATAGTCCATTACTCTTTTAACTGCTTCCCCTACAGGAAGAGGTGTCCGTTTTTCAATCAAGTAAACCCACTCCATTCAAGTCTTCTATGTATTTTGTTTTTTCTTAATGTTATGATTTAATTAGGATTACCTCATTTTAACATAAAGAGGAAAGGGGATGAACTTCATGCATCAGATTGATGAATCACAACAAGTGCGTGTAGGTATTTTAACTGTGTCTGATACGAGAACAGAAGAAACGGACCGTAGTGGGCAAGCAATTCAAGCATTACTAGAAACAAAGAAACATCAAATAGAAGCATATGCCATCGTTCTAGACGAACTTTCCCTTATTCAGACAACCATTCACGAGTGGATAGAACAGACAAATGTACAAGCGATTATTATAAATGGCGGAACAGGCTTCTCACCACGCGATGTTACATATGAGGCTGTTTCAACGATGCTGCATAAACAGATGGACGGATTTGGAGAA
Organism: Halalkalibacter suaedae; assembly: GCF_017939705.1. GTDB lineage: Bacteria > Bacillota > Bacilli > Bacillales > Bacillaceae_D > Halalkalibacter > Halalkalibacter suaedae. The sequence goes on along the minus strand of NZ_JAGKSQ010000009.1, from coordinate 2,596 downwards.
TTATTTCGTGTGTTAAGCTATGAGGAAATAGGGGCAAAGGCGATGTTCAGTCGAGCCATCGCTGGAAGCATTAACGAAACCGCGGTGTATGCATTACCCGGCTCTACTAATGCCGTTACACTGGCATTAGAAAAACTGATCCTTCCAACAATCACACATTTTGTTGAAGAGCTTGTCAAACGATGAATATCGCTGGGATTGTCTTAGCTGGGGGGAAATCTTCCCGGTATGGTAAGCCAAAGATGTTTGAGTTACATCAAGGAATCCCCTTCTATCTATTCAGTGTCAATGCATTTAAAAACGCTGGACTTGAGGCTATTTTCATTTCAACAAATCAACAGCTTGCTTCTCAATTTGATCAAGAGGTAGGATCTCTACTACTTGAAAATGACGAACATAATGGACCGCTCTTCGCCCTATCTCAAGCAATGAAACAATTAAAAGACATCGAATGGTTTTTTGTCTTAGCCGCTGATATTCCCTATGTTACAGTTGAGTTTGTTCATACAATGCTTGAGGTACTAAAAAAGAATCAACCTGACATTATTATGCCAATTACAGACGAATACGTGCAGCCACTTCATAGTATTTATAATCGAAGCTGTCTACCTATAATTGAAGAGCTCTTACATTCCAATAAAAGAAGCTTTATGCCACTACTTGATAGAGTATCTATCCAAAAGATTAGATTCCCTAACGACCAGATGGATTTCGTTAATATAAACAAACGAGAGGATTGGAACAATGAGTGAATTTACACACTACAATCAAGAAGGTCGACCAAAAATGGTTGATATCTCTGAAAAAAATGAGACAACCCGAACCGCCATCGCACAAGCCAAAATTCAACTGAGCCCTACTTTATATACAGCAATTCAGAAACAAGAAATTAAAAAAGGAGACCCCATTCAAGTTGCTCAAATAGCTGGGATTATGGCTGCCAAAAAAACACCTGACATTATTCCAATGTGTCACCCCATTCAACTACAAGGAGTCGATTTCTCATTTAATTACGTCACACTCGACCATGATTATGAATTAGTTATTGAAGCCTCCGTAACATGCAAAGGGAACACCGGAGTTGAAATGGAAGCCCTCACAGCAGTATCCGCAGCTGCACTAACCTTCTATGATATGTGTAAAGCCGTTGATAAGAGTATGGTTATTAAAGAAACGATGTTAATTAAAAAAACTGGTGGAAAAAACGGGGATTTCCAGAGGTAAAAAAACACAAGTAGCGATTATGCTACTTGTCCTTTTTTATCTTTGGAGAGGTGGTTTGTTAGCAGGTGCCGGTGACTTAGGATCATAATAGTGCTAGTTTGGATCATAACGTACTAGTTTACGCTCATAACTTGTCGGATCCGGATCATAATTCAGCTGATCCCGATCATATATCTGGTTTTTTGTTAATTTAGATTCTATTTTTGACTGCTTACTTAGTGCTTAGGATCATAAATCTTCTAATTTGGCTCATAACGTACTGCTTTACGCTCATAACTTGTCGGATCCGGTTCATAATTCAGCTGATCCCGATCATATATCTGGTTCTTTGTTAATTTATATCCTATTTTTGACTGCTTACTTAGTGCTAAAGATCATAAATATGATAATTTGGCTCATAAGGTATTAGTTTATGCTCATAACTTGTCGGGTTGGACTAATAATTCAACTGATCCCGATCATATAATAGGTTTTTTATTAATTTAGATTCTCTCATTTAAATTGCCTACCTAGTGCTTAGGATCATAAATCTTCTAATTTGGCTCATAACGTACTAGTTTACGCTCATAACTTGTCGGATCCGGATCATAATTCAGCTGATCCCGATCATATAATTGGTTTTTTATTAATTTAGATTCTCTCATTTAAATTGCCTACCTAGTGCTTAGGATCATAAATCTTCTAATTTGGCTCATAACGTACTAGTTTACGCTCATAACTTATCGGATCCGGTTCATAATTCAGCTGATCCCGATCATATATCTGGTTTTTTGTTAATTTAAATTCTATTTTGACTGCTTACTTAGTGCTAAAGATCATAAATATGATAATTGGTGCTCATAATTCAGCTGACCACAAGTATATAACTGGTTTTTTGTTAATTTAGATTCTCTTTCTGATTGCCTATCCGGTATGCCGCTCATAAAAGTGCTAATTTGGATCATAATTTAATTTTTTAGATTAAGTCCATATAATTGTGTAAAAAAGAAAGAGTCATTTAGGAAAGTATACTCCATCTAAAGTTTACAGCTACCCTACACACTTTTATACAAATAAAAAAAGCACAATCCAAATGGATTGTGCTTAATTGCCCGGCAACGTCCTACTCTCACAGGGGGAAGCCCCCAACTACCATCGGCGCTGAAGAGCTTAACGACCGTGTTCGGCATGGGAACGGGTGTGACCTCTTCGCTATCGCCACCAGACTATATTGAACCTCAGAATCCAAATGGATCTTAGTTCACATTGAAAGAAATAGTTCTCTCAAAACTAGATAATACGCAAGAAACAGAATCAAGAATTGTATTGGATAAGTCCTCGACCGATTAGTATCTGTCAGCTCCACGTGTCGCCACGCTTCCACACCAGACCT
>NZ_JAGKSQ010000008.1 GCF_017939705.1 Halalkalibacter suaedae | reverse complement strand
TTTCGATTATTCTTCATGTGGGATCCTCCTTTATGTGTGTTTGTTTTGACGACATCCGCATCATATCGGAGGATCCTTTTCTTTTCAAGAGGGGCAAAACTAATACGACAGGAATGCTCCTGCGGGACCTAAAAGCCAAAGGTGAGACCCCGCAGTGCGAAGCACGAGGAGGCTCACCGGCTTCCCGCGGAAAGCGAAGTATATTTCAGGAGCGGTTTACGTCCGCCAACCACCATTGTTCGGATTTTTCATTAGTTAAATCACTTTTGTCCCAGCCTCTTTGTTATACCGAGTAATTAAATTGCCGGCGGGCCAAACTTACCATCTTGATAATCCTTAAACGCTTCCTTGATTTCCTCCATAGTATTCATAACAAAAGGACCATAAGGAACAATTTGTTCTTTTATTGGAGTACCAGAATAGACAAGTACTTTTGAGCGTCTACTATTAGACTTGATTAGGAATTCACTGCTGTTATTTGACTTGCCATCTTCATTGAATGTGAGCGTAGCGACACCATGTTTCTTTAAATTAATATTTTCTTTACCTAAATCTAAATCGCCTGACAACACGTATAAGAAAGCGTTTTGGTTTTCAGGTAAACAATGCGTGTAGGTTGCTCCATTTTCAAGTGATATTTCTGATAACGTAATGGGAACGACTGAGTTGAGCGGACCCTTTACTCCTCCGAAATCACCGGAAAACACCTTTACTGAACCGCCTTCAAATTCTACAACTGGGGCGTCCTCTGAATAAACATTTTGATATGAGGTTTCGGTTTTCTTTAATTCCTTTGGTAAATTAAGCCATAATTGAAGAGTGTGTGCAATATCATCATCTACCCCCTCTTCACCATGTCTGGCAGCCCAGCCAGCATTCATGTATTGGACATCACCAGGTTCTAGGATGTCTCGTCCACCACCATTATCAATATGCTCAAGTCTACCATCAACAACATATGTGATTGTTTGAAATCCACGATGTGGGTGATCAGCAAATGCACCTTTCTTAAACCAATCTTCTGCCATCAAAATAAAGGGATCAAAATCAACCCAACGATCAACAGGTAAAATCCATCCTTTTTGGATAAAAGGAAACGCCGCTTGTTCATACTTCACGTACCACTGATCTTTTACACTTCTTTGAAATATACCTTTTGGATCGTTTTTCATTCTTATCATTTCCTTTCCAATCTCTGTTTTTATACTAAATGATATAAAAAGTATTTAAGTGAATTAGATCATATTAAAATTTTTATTGCAATTATTTAAACTCATTTGATATGTTGCTCTAAGTTTGCCCAAAATTAAAATTTAACCTTCTAACTAATATTTAGTTGTTATAGCAACTAATATACCCTTGCTTTTTGTAAATATATATTTATAATACAACAAATCCTTTTCTAAGAGCAAATTCTCTGCTTAATCAATACGATGAAATAACAAGCTTATTTACTTGGCTTTTACTTTTTTATACTTATTAGTATAATGTGAGGAACAACCATAAATGAATGGAGTTTAAAGGACAGCAACAATTCGTGAAATTGTTAAAATAAATTGAGGTGTTTTTATGGAATCTACAAAGAGAAGTACGAAAGATAAAATTCTTCATCTGCTTAAAAAAGAGGTATCATTAACTGTAAGTGACCTAACTTCTCTTCTAGCTATTACTCATATGGCTATCCGAAAACATCTTACTGTTTTAGAGAAGGACGGATTAATCATATCCAAAGAAGTCAAACAGCCGATGGGAAGACCTCTTCAAAGCTATTCATTATCACCAAAAGGAGAATTGTTCTTCCCAAAGAACTATGAAGGAATCAGTGTGGAATTCTTAAGAGATATTAAAGACTTACATGGGGATAGTGCCATACAAGTTTTATTTGAAAAGAGGGAAAATAGATTAACTCATGAATACAAAAGTAGAATAAATCAGCGTTCTCCGTTCGAAAAGGTTCAAGAGATTGCTACGATTCAGAATGAAAAGGGCTATATGGCAGAAGTTAATCAAATAGATAACAGCACGTTCGAGCTTGTAGAATACAATTGTCCGATCTTCGCCATTGCTAGAGATTTCAAAACCGCTTGTCACTGCGAAACCAAATTGTTCAAAAATGTTTCAGACACGAAGGATGTTAATAGAATCTCTTGCAAAACCGAAGGCGATAACCATTGCAAATTTTTATTTAAGTATTAGATAAGAATGACTTACAGGTAATTAGTCAGTATTTTTTATATTTAAGAATTTCATTATTAATTTACTTCATTATAAATCCCCATATGTCATAAACATATGGGGATTACTGACTAATTAAGCACCGAACCCAGTTTGACCCATCGGATAGTTGTTACCAACGATGATCAACAAGATGAATAGAACCACTAGTAGGACGAAACCATTACTGCCTCCGAATCCTCCTGCATAACTCATGAACCTTCACCTCCTTGTGACTGTTCTTCGTTATCCTGTGAACGGATCTTATATTCGCTATAGCATTCGTCTACTAATCTTCCAAAACTCACTATAGACCAAAGAGGAGAAACCAATAACTCTTCAAGGGCATAAAAAAGAGCCTCTACTTTAGAGACTCTTTTGTCCGTTAAGGAGATGCAAAATGATCCTTTTATGCTACAGGATATGATGCTGGATAAGTTGGCGGCTTACTTATACCATATGTTACTTCTACTATTTTGAGAGGGCTTTTAAACAAAAAATAGTAAAATAGTTATCCGTCTTCTAATTCTATAAACGAAAACCCTTCATTTATTTTAAATTACTAATTACAAATAAAACCGAACAAACCATTGCAGTAGTTTGTTCGGTGTAGGAGTTACCCCATGCATATCAACCTATTATTGTGTTAGTTATCCATTTCTACTAATTAACTACCAAATTAAAATTGTCCCATTGGATAATTACTACCAACAATAATTAATAAAATGAACAGAACGACTAGTAGAACGAACCCGTTGCTACCACCGAATCCTCCTGCATAACTCATGAACTTTCACCTCCTGTGATTGTTCTAAGTTATCCTATGATTCATCTCTTATAATGGAAGGGCTTAAAACTAGTTATAGAAAACTTGTGTCTTTTCCCTATCTATCACTTAACCATTTCAAAATGAAAAAAGCCTCTCACCAGTTCAGTAAACCGATGCGAGACTTTTATAGATATTTTAAAAATAGGTTTTTAAAATGGAATTAAATTAACTTCAGAATCAGCCTAAAACCCAATTGTACTGATCATTGACCACATACTCGGTTCAATTCCCTCAATGGCCTCTTCTACCGGTAAAAACAATGTAAATTCAATCAGCGTATCATTATACTTCTTTGCAACATAGTAAATGGCTGTTTTCCCATCTTCACTTTCTACTTCCTCAAATAAGGAGAATTCGACGTCCTCTAACGGGACTTCGACTTCTTGAATCTCAGCTGTCTTATTGCTAATATGATTCTCTTTTAATTGAAGAGGATCAGCTCCTTCCCCGTGTACGATAACACGAGTAAAGAAGGATTGATCATAATTTGCCAGGATAACATCTCGATTCGGTTCTTCACTTGCTAATGTATAATCATCAAGAACATAGATTGAATAGCCAAGTCCGCTCCGATGAAACTGAGCTGGCCTCATCTCGACTTCGCCTTCAACCTTAACAGGAATATCTTTTTTCTTAGACGGCTGACTATCTTTCTCACCTGAGGTTTCCGAACCAGCTTTTTCTTTTTCGGTCTCATTATCAACTAAATCTTCACTGACATCTTGATCAGTAGTTTTGTCATTCTGCTTATCACCATCAGTCTCTTCTTCTTCCGAATGATCAATGATCTCCTCTTCAGGAGAATCTGAAGTCGTCGATGCTCCACAAGCTGTAATAAATAGCATTGCTGTAAGACTGCTTATACTTATCATGAATAAACGATTCATCTACATTCCCTCCAATATGTCTTATTACTGGACATATATGGAACGAAAAAAGAGTTAAAATGGTTTCAATTTAATTTCTTGAATTTCCCGATAACAAATAACTAAGGGTTCCGGTTAAGACTCCTAGTAAGGCACCGCCAACAACTTCTTCAGGCATATGGCCAAGACGTTCTCTTAATCGAATTTGTTTCTCTTGATGATTCACTCCCGCATGCATTCCAGATAACCGCTCAAGTTCTTCATCCATTTCATTAACCTTGATTGTCAACTCACCGGTCTGTCTTCGGATCCCTTGTGCATCATACATAACAATTAAACCAAATACCGTTGACAAGGCAAAATCAACAGATGGTACTCCTTTTTTCAAAGCTACATATGTAGCAAGCGATGTAACACCTGCTGAATGTGAACTTGGCATTCCTCCTGTTTCAAAGAACATCCCGAGATCCCACTCACCTGTTTCTGCTTTTTTTATTGGGATTTTTAGTGATTGTGCTATTCCGATTGTTGCTAATGCAGTGATCATTGGACGATTCATTCGCTTCACCTCAAGCTTAGCGTGCGACTGAATTTGTGGATCTATTCATTCTTTTTTTCATGGAAATCAAATTCAATTGTTTTATTTACTGGCACCTCATAAAGTAGGTTTCAATGGTTACTTCGACCTCTTCTTCTTCAATGGAACCGACATTCATGAAGAAAGTCATAGTATGATTGTCTCCGCTAATCTCATTGAAATCGAGTTCTAGTTGTTCTCCTTCTAAGTTAAAAAAGCTCATTAGATTTGGTTGTCTCAGCTCAGCTTCAAAATAGGTGCTAGCTATATGAAACGGGATTGCCTTTAAGTTCTTTCCTGTTGGCTGACCATTTGTGTTCTCAAATTGAATTCCCCATTTAAGAACATTTCCACCAGGAGGTAAAATACTAACGTTAGCTTCGATCTGATCTTCAATATAAATCGGCTCTAACAGAAGACTTTGATTGCTTTCTTCCATTGATTTAATAGGTAAGTTAAACTCAATCTGCTTGTTACTCATTACAGCCATACTAAGAATATTCATTTTCAAATCCTGTGGTTGTTCATCAAAAGGATCGAATGAGACTCGAGCATTATTATTATAATAGTTAAAATGTGTACCACTTGAAAAATCGCTACTTTCAAGTTCAAATTCGACACTTTCAATTGCTGTAGATGTATTACTCAGTGTTATGTACGAATAAGCAGGTCCTATATGTAATGTATTTTTATACCAATACTAAAAAAATGTTTACCGTATCATGAGTGTGCCAAATTTCAAATTTCTTCGATTTTCAAGGTTTGATCTGTTCCATTGATCATCCATTTTTCATCAACTGTCTCGGTTAATTTAAGTTCACGTGCCCATTTTAATTCTGGCATCATTGCCTCTGTATGTAGAGTCCATTGTTCCTTTGTTATTTCGGGGACTAGAATGGCATCCTCAGTAGGATCCTGCCATTGTTCACCAATTTTTTCTTGATTCAGTTCTTCAACAATTGTATCTTCTGTATTTATACCCTTATAAATAGAAAAAAGACTAAGTCCAATCATGACAAAACAAATTAACAGTAATTTGTTCTTTGTCAATTGCAGTCACGCCCTTTGCAAAAACTATACCATATAAGCAAAACTAATCACTCTAATCTATCTTTCAACTATTTTTGCGGAGTGTCACTAAGAATTTAACGAATGAATCAGAGAAAAGGTCACAAAATAAGGTATCAGCAATTAAATAAGGAGGGTGATTAAGTGGAAACAATGCGGATTTTACAATACATTTGTTCTATTCTAGGTACAAGCTGTTTAATCTTCACCTATATTCAAATGGCAAAAACAAGTAAAAAAAAGAAGTCAACTCAGAACTAAACTGGGTTGACTTCTTTTTTGGTTATTTCTTATAATGCTGCTTCAATTGCTTTTCTAGTAATCGACCAGTGCGAGGCTGACCAGCTAACCCGTTGATTGTTTATGTAGAAGCACTGAGGAGATTCATGCTTTATTTGGACATCTTCAGCAATCTGATTTGAAACAGGGCGTTCTTCGATTACTTTGACGATACCAAACGTTAAATTGTCCCCCTCATAGCTTTCACGGAATGCTTCAAATTGCTTATGAGCTTCTGCACTAATTGGGCATGTTGTACTATGCTTTAATAACAGCACTGCTTGTCCACTTTGATAAAGATCGTTCCACTGATCAACTGATGTTAGTTCTACTAATTGATTCATTGTCATCACACCTTTACTTGTTTTTTGTGAAGTACATGAGTGCAAGAGCCCCTGGACCTGTATGTGTACTAATAATTGGCGAGGTTTCACTTATTGTAACAGGAATATTTTTAATTTGTTGAATCGCATCCTTTACTCTATTAGCGAGACTTTCTGCATCAACCTGGGCGATCCCAATCGCTTGTACCTCTTTCCCTTCTGTTTCTTCAATAAATTGCTTTTTAAGATAGTCAATTAATTGTACATAGGTTCTCACCTTTGTGACAGGTGTATAAACACCATCTGCAAGTGAAGCAACTGGCTTAATTTTTAGTAGGGAACCGAGAAACGCCTTACCACGTCCAATTCGCCCTCCCTTTACTAGGTACTCTAATGTATCGACCATAATGTAGAGTGATGTGTTCTCACGTACATTATCTAGATGCTTGATAATTTCAGGAATGTCTTTCCCTTCTTGAGCCATCTTTGCAGCCTCAATTACCTGAAAGGCCAACGCATGCGAGATGTATTTCGAATTTATAACGGTTACTTTGTCACCAACAATATCAGCGGCAGCTTGTGCAGAATTAACCGTTCCACTCATCCCTTCAGTCAAATGAATTGAAATGACATGGCTTGTCCCAGGCTCGGCTAATAAGCGTTCGTATGTTTCTACAAATGAACCAGATGACGGTTGTGAGCTTTTTGGTAATTCATCTGAAGTCGTTAGTAATTCTAGAAATTGCTTCTTCGTAATATCAATTCCGTCAAGATACGTTTCATTGTTAATTGCAATAGATAATGGAACTACTTCAATATCATATTTTTCAATCAAGTCTTTTGATAGATCAGATGTTGAATCAGTAACGATTTTTATTGTCATTGTTGCTCTCCCTTTTGTTTCATTCTTCTTTAAGAATAACTATAACATAGACATCTTAAACTGAAAAACAATAGTCTATATACCTAACGTAAATCGAATATCTTGATAAGAGATATGTTCAGGTAAAGCATCTTTGATAGGACGCAGACGCTCGGTCCCAACTTCTTCAGCGACACGCTGAATTAACACGATGTTTTCTTCGTCAACATAATTCGCCAAGTTCAATTCTATACCTTCTTGATGTGCCCTAATAAGATGGTTAATAACCGTTCTTTCAGTTAAATTTAGCTGACTGGCTAAGTCGGAAATACTTTCAACGTTTTTAAGGTGGTGAGCTGTTTCTAAATACTTTCCTTTTGTTGCTTTGGGCTTGTCAACTGGAGTGATACTTGCGCTAACACCATCCGGTTTTTTATCGGCGTAGGTTTGAAGGACACTTAAGAATTCCTGACTATATTTGTCAGACTTCTGCTGACCGACCCCAGAGATTTGCAAGAATTCCTCTTCTGTTTGAGGAACAAACTGACTCATTTCTCTCAAGGTCCGGTCTGAGAACACCATATATGGTGGAACACTTTGGCTTGTAGCGAGCCTAGTACGTAATTCCCGCAATGCTTCGAACACATCGTCCTGTTGTTCTGGTGTCTTCTCAACTATTGTTTCCAACACCTCAACAATTGTTTCACCTTTAAGTACAAAAAGAGCTTTCTCAGTTAAGGATAAGGTTGGATAGGAATTCCCTGTTGGTGAAATATATTCTTCTGCTGTTAAAAGGTCAATAAATGAGGCAATTTGCTTCTGTGTCCAATCCTTTAACAATCCATATGTCGGAAGCTTATTAAGCTCAAACTGAGTGATCTTTTGGCTGGAAGATCCTACAAGAATTTGGGCAATGATCGTTTTACCAAAGCGTTCTCTGACTCTTTTTATACAAGAAAATACCATCTGTGCTTCTTTCGTCCGATCGACTTTGTTACCTGTTTGCACACAGTTAGAACAACGACCACATTTTTCTATAGTCTTATCACCAAAATAATGCAATAAATATTGTTGCAAGCATCTCTCTGTATGGCAAAAGGCAGTCATTTGTTGAAGCTTTTGAAACTCCATTTCTTGACGCTCAGTATCGCGGTCTGATTGCTCGATTAAAAACGATTGTGTCCGAATATCTTGAGGCGAAAAAAGCAACACACATTCACTGTCTTCTCCGTCCCTCCCCGCTCTACCGGCCTCTTGATAATAGGCTTCAATGGTTCTAGGCATGCTATAGTGAACAATATACCTAACATTCGACTTATCTATTCCCATCCCAAAGGCATTTGTTGCGACAATTACTTTCGAGCGATCATAGATAAATGCCTCCTGAGCCTCAGATCGAACCTTCTCAGACATCCCACCATGATAGCTTGTAACACTGATTCCTTTTTTTAATAGTAACTCCTCAACTAATTCGACTTCTTTTCTAGTTGATGCGTAAATGATACCAGACTCTTGTTTTTTACTAGAAATATACGACAGAAGAAATTGTTTTTTATCAATTCCTTTCTTAACTTGAAATTGTAAATTTTCTCTAGCGAAGCCAGTTACGACAATGTTCTGATCATCAATATGTAAATAGTCTTGCAGATCCTGCTGAACCTGAGTTGTTGCTGTTGCCGTTAGCGCCAGGACAGTTGGCTTATCATGTAGACGTTGGATCCATTTTGGTAGAAGCAAATAGCTTGGTCTAAAATCATGGCCCCATTGAGACATACAATGTGCCTCATCAATTGCTATAAGTGACAATTGAATCGATGCAAGAAGTTGTTGAAACGACGGCTGCTCAAAGCGCTCTGGTGCAATATAGACAAGCTTGTAGCTGCCATTAATAATGTCAGCCTGCCGCTCTCTTTCCTCGACTGCCGTTAAAGTACTATTTAAATACGTTGCTGGAATCTCTAATTCAGTCAATGCATCGACTTGATCCTTCATTAATGAAATTAAAGGAGAAACAACGATGGTAACGCCAGGTAGAATAAGGGCAGGAATTTGGTAGCAGATTGATTTCCCCCCACCTGTTGGCATAATTCCGAGAGCATCCTCGCCAGCTAATACCTTCTTAATAATTTCTTCCTGACCTGTACGAAATGTTTCATAGCCAAATAATTGCTTTAATTGTTCCTTAGCCCTTGAAAACAGTTCTGTCAAAACGTTCTCCCCTTTCTAATGAATGCTCCTGTTACAGTTTGGATATCTTAACAATAAGATTACAATTGAGGTGAAAAGATTTGAATATGTCAATGAAACAAAAAAATACGGTATGTGTAATTATCTTGTCATTATTAACAATATCTCCTGTGTTAATTTGGCTCTTTACAGAAGTAGGCTTCCTAGAAGCTACACGTATATTTACCTTAGATTATTCGATCTATTTTTCCATCCTTTTAGGTGCCGTCATCGTAAATTATACAATGAAATCAACGAAGCTTCTAACAGTCGTAATGCTTGCTGCCGTCGCTGGACTTGGTGTTTATTTTTTCCTTTAGAATTGATCGTACCACGATTGTCGGATATGGTCGAGTAGATAAAAAAGTTGTCATATTATCAAAAAAACTACTAGAACACTATACCTTTGTCCATAATGAATGGTATAATTCATTCGATTATGGACATTGGAGGCTCACTTATAAATGATTACAGTTACAAATGTAGGACTACAATATGGAGACCGCAAATTATTTGACGAAGTAAATATTAAATTTACTCCAGGTAATTGCTATGGTCTGATCGGTGCAAATGGTGCAGGTAAGTCAACTTTCTTAAAGATCCTCTCAGGTGAAATTGAGCCACAACAAGGTGATGTTCACATGAAACCAGGTCAGCGCCTTGCTGTCTTGAAGCAAAACCATTTTGAGTATGAAGAGATGGAAGTAATGGCAACGGTCATTATGGGGCATCCACGCCTGTATCAGGTCATGCAGGAAAAAGATGCGATTTACATGAAAGAAGAGTTTTCTGATGAAGACGGAATGAAGGCAGCAGAGCTCGAAGGTGAATTTGCCGAGTTAAATGGTTGGGAAGCAGAATCTGAAGCAGCAGTTCTTTTAAAGGGTCTTGGTATTTCTGAAGAGCTACATACGAAGAAATTAGCTGAATTAACAGGTGGAGACAAAGTAAAGGTTCTTCTTGCTCAAGCATTATTTGGTGAGCCTGACGTTCTATTGCTTGATGAGCCGACAAACCACTTGGACATTAAGGCAATTGATTGGCTTGAAGAATTTCTTATTAATTTTGAGAATACAGTTATTGTCGTTTCCCATGACCGTTACTTCTTAAATAAAGTTTGTACTCATATTGCTGATTTAGACTTTAGCAAGATTCAGATCTATGTTGGAAATTATGATTTTTGGTACGAATCGAGTCAATTGGCACAAAGAATGGCTCAAGATCAAAACAAGAAAAAAGAAGAAAAAATTAAAGAACTACAAGGATTTATCGCGAGATTTAGTGCAAATGCTTCTAAATCCAAGCAAGCGACATCTCGTAAGAAGCTTCTTGATAAGATCGAACTTGATGATATCCGCCCTTCTTCACGAAAATATCCTTACGTTCATTTCTCACCAGAACGGGAGATTGGGAATGATGTTTTGACGGTTGAAGGAATCACCAAAACAATTGATGGTGTTAAAGTGTTAAATAACGTTAGCTTTACAATGGACAAAGAAGACAAAATTTCCCTAGCTGGTTCAGACGAAATTGCAAAAACAACTTTGTTTAAAATTCTTACAGGTGAGATGGAACCAGATAGCGGTAGTTATAAGTGGGGAATCACAACGTCACAAGCTTATTTTCCTAAGGATAACTCAGAGTATTTTGAAGGAAGTGATCTCAATCTAGTTGATTGGCTTCGTCAATACTCTCCAGAAGATGATAGTGATACATTTCTACGTGGGTTCTTAGGAAGAATGCTTTTCTCAGGAGATGAAGTGAAAAAGAAGGCAAATGTTCTTTCTGGTGGCGAGAAAGTACGTTGTATGCTTTCGAAAATGATGTTAAGCGGAGCGAATGTTCTTTTACTTGATGAACCAACAAACCATCTTGATTTAGAGTCAATCACTGCGGTTAACAACGGTCTGATTAATTATAAGGGTGCAATGATCTTCAGTTCACACGATCACCAATTCAATGAGTCAATTGCTAATCGTGTGATTGAATTAACTGCTGATGGTTTAATTGATAAGCAAATGACTTACAATGAGTATTTAGAATCAATCCGTTAATTATATTTGATCTAAGCCGGTTATTCATTTGACCGGCTTTTTTTTATTAATTGTTTCTGTTTCCATACTTGAACAATAATAAAAGAAATCAATATAACAGCAAGTATTGAAATAATACTGTAAACAAAGGTCGTCCAATCAGTGATCGATCGTCCAAAGAAAAATCCAATCGAGAAATAAAGACCAAGCCAAATCGTGGCCGACGAAAATGCGACCAAAGCAAACAAACGGTAAGAGATGTCAGACATTCCAATACTAAAGGGAACAGCATGACGAATGAATGGGAAGAAATAGCTAAATCCAGCTGCTTTTATACCATATTTGTCAAGAAGCTGCTTTCCTTTTAATGCACGCCTATGCCATACAGAATGAGGCTTCTTCGTTGTCTTTTTGTGTCCTATAGCTGAACCAATCATATATAGAATCGTTCCGTGCGTGAAGATACTAGCTAAAATAACGATAAAGGTCGGAAGAGGTTCAAGTAGCCTAGTTGTTGACAGCAATCCGCCACTCATTAACAACACTTCATTTGGAACAGGAAAAATAAACAAACCGACGACAAAAATTAAGAAAAGGGCAAGATAGCCGTATTGTTTGATGACATCGAACCAGACGTTCAATTCACCTTCCATTTCACTCCCCCTCTCTGGGTTAAAAAATAAGAAAAGGTTCCCCTTTTCTTATCCCTTGAAATATTCCTTATAGTAGCCACCAATTTTACCCGTGTTATCAATAACAAAATAAAATTCTTCTGTTTCATTTTTAAGGTCATATTTTTTTCCAGCTGTTAGAGCACGGTCTACCATGTATTTTTTCGCATTCGTATGTACACATTCTAATGTACGAATCGTTTCTTTGTTTACCCAGCTTTGATGAATCATCTCATTCACTCCTTCTTCATATTGCCTACATTATAGCATTTATTACAAAAAAAAGGCTACCGAAGTTGGTAGCCTTTTTGGTAGATATTAACCTTCAAGTAATAATGTTTCCGGATCTTCAAGAAGTTCTTTAACCTTTACAAGGAAACTTACCGCTTCTTTTCCGTCAACAATACGATGATCGTACGATAATGCAATGTACATCATTGGACGATTCTCAAATCGTTCTTGATCAATCGCCACAGGACGCCATTGAATTTTGTGCATTCCTAGAATACCTACTTGTGGTGAATTTAAAATTGGTGTTGACCAAAGTGATCCAAACACTCCACCATTAGTGATGGTAAAAGTTCCACCTTGTAAATCTGAAATAGCTAATTTATTATCACGTGCCTTTTTGCCTAAATCACCAATTGCCTTTTCAATTCCAGCAAATCCTAGCTTATCTGCATCACGAACAACTGGAACGACTAAACCTTCGTCTGTAGAAACGGCCATTCCGATATCATAGAACTTTTTAAGTAGGATTTCATCACCCTGAATTTCCGCATTCAACAATGGGAATTCTTTTAGTGCACCAATAACTGCTTTTGTAAAGAATGACATAAACCCAAGCTTTACTCCGTTTTTCTCTAGGAAGGCATCCTTCCGACGTTTACGAACATCCATAACCGCAGTCATATCAACCTCATTAAACGTTGTCAGCATTGCTGCTGTTTGTTGTGATTCAACTAACCGCTTTGCAATTGTTTGACGACGTCTAGACATTTTAATACGTTCCACAGGCTTACCAGCTTGTTCTGTACTAGAAGGAGCTTGTTTCGTTTCAGCTGCTTGCTTGGCTGGTTTTGATTGGTGTGATTCTACATCATGCTTGCGAACACGACCAAGTGGATCAGAAGGGTTAACTGCTTGTAAGTCAATTCCCTTTTCACGAGCGAGCTTGCGAGCTGAAGGTGAAGCCAGCAATCGGTCTTTTGATGAAGAGCTTGCAGCCGCTTCTTTTGGAGCACTCTGTTGCTCTGCTTGTTTGACAGGTTCTTTTGCTTCTTCCTTAGGAGCTACTTCTTCATTAGAGGCTCCTTCAGTGCCATTCTCATCAATGACAGCAATAACCTCGCCTACTTCTACTGTATCACCCGGCTCTTTTGTAAATTGCTTAATGACACCTGAGTGTTCAGCTATAATTTCAACATTCACCTTATCTGTTTCAAGCTCAGCAATAAATTCCCCTTGTTTGACGAATTCCCCGACTTCTTTTAACCACTGAGCAATTGTGCCTTCTGTAATCGATTCTGCTAGTTCTGGTACTTTAATCTCTATCACCGAAATGGCCTCCTCTTATTGTTTACGTGTTAGTGATTCCGTTACAATACGTTCTTGTTCTTTTTTATGAGCAACTGGATCCCCTTCAGCAGGACTCGAACGATGCGTTCGACCAATATAGCTTACCGTTGTACCTTTAGGGGCAATATCGATAATCCTAGATTCCATAAATGGCCAAGCACCCATATTTTTAGGCTCTTCTTGTACCCAAACAATTTCCTTGAGGTTAGAGAAACGTGCGAACATTTCTCGAATTGGTTTTTTCGGGAATGGATATAATTCCTCGACTCTAGCAATATGAACCCAATCACTATTGTCTTCCATTTTTGATACACGATCAGCTAAATCGATGGCTACTTTACCGCTACATAGAATGAGTCGTTCAACTTTATCTACTTGTTGCCCAAGCCCTTCTTGTTCAAAAACAGGTAGAAATTCTCCCTCAGTAAATTCATTATGAGTAGATGCAACAACCTGGTTACGTAACAAGCTCTTCGGCGTCATAATAATAAGTGGACGGACAGCTTCTTTCTCAAGAATTTTTGCCTGTCTTCTTAAGATATGGAAATACTGAGATGCTGAAGTACAATTGGCTATCGTCCAGTTGTTTTCAGCTGCAAGGACTAGAAAACGTTCTACACGTCCACTTGAATGTTCAGGTCCTTGACCTTCATAGCCATGTGGAAGTAAGACAACTAATCCTGATTTCTGTCCCCATTTTGCTCGACCTGCCGAAACCCATTGGTCAAAGATAACTTGTGCTCCATTTGCAAAGTCGCCAAACTGAGCTTCCCAAAGAACTAATGTTTCTGGTGACTGAACATTATAACCATATTCAAAGCCTACGACAGCCTGCTCCGATAATGGACTATTGTATACAGCAAAGGAAGCATTAGCTTTGCCAAAGTTCTGTAATGGTGTAAAGACTTCATTATTCTTACTGTCATGAAGCACTAAATGCCTATGAGCAAACGTACCACGTTCAGAATCTTGACCAGTTAATCGAATTGGGGTTCCATCATGCAAAATCGTCGCAAATGCTAACGTTTCGGCTAATGCCCAATCAATTTTCCCATCCTCTTCAAATGAATCCAAACGACGCTTAAGGATTTTTTCTAGCTTTGGATTTGCTGAAAAATCGTCTGGCCAAGAAAGTAACTCCTCATTAATATCCTTTAATGTATTAAATGGCACATTTGTTTTCACTTTAGGTAAGCCATTGACAATAAAATCAGGTGGAGACATTTCAAACGCATGATCCGTTTTCTTAGCAAGCACATGATCGTAATCTGCTTGAAGACTTTCTTGGATTTCTTGGTCAAGCTGATCTCCATAAGTTGTATCGATAATCTTTTGGTTTGTTAAATACTGTGCATAAAGATTTCTAACTGTTAAGTGCTTACGGATCTTGTCGTACAATCCAGGCTGAGTAACAGCAGGCTCATCCATCTCATTGTGACCAAATCGACGGTACCCAATTAAATCAATTAAGAAATCTTTCTTAAACTTCCGTCTATACTGAAGCGCTAAATTAATAGCGGCTATACAGGCCTCTGGATCATCTGCATTCACATGAACAATCGGGATTTCAAATCCCTTAGCAGGATCACTCGCATATGTAGTCGAACGAGAGTCGTATGTTTCAGTTGTAAATCCAATATTATTATTAGCAATAATATGAAGTGAGCCACCAACTTGATACCCATTAAGTCTGGATAGATTCAATGTTTCTGTAACAATCCCTTGCCCAGGAAAAGCAGCATCACCGTGAATTAAGATCGAATACGCCTTTGATGTATCTTGCTTAGGAAAGCCTTTTTCTGATCTTACTTCCTGTGCAGCACGTGCATATCCTTCGACAATTGGACTAACAAATTCCAAGTGACTTGGATTATTTGCAAGAGAGACAATGGCTTCAGCCGTATTCTCATCCCGAATTTGACGATCAGCACCTAAATGGTATTTCACATCTCCAGTCCAACCATTTCCTGCAGACCCTTCTGAAGGAATTAAGTCTTTTGGTGCATGTAAAAATTCAGAAAAGATCATTCTATATGGTTTACTTAATGTGTGGGCAAGGACATTCAGACGTCCACGATGGGCCATCCCAATTAACACATGCTTTGTTCCATTATGTACCACTTTTCGAACAGCCTCATCTAGCATCGGTACTAGCATATCAAGACCTTCAATAGAAAAACGCTTTTGTCCAACAAATGTACGATGAACAAATTTCTCAAATCCTTCTACCTGTGTCAAACGCTTCAAAAGATTCAATTGCTCTTGCTTAGGAAATGACGGCAGGTACGAACCAGATTCAACTTGTTCAATCAACCACTGTCTTTCTTCATGATCATGGACATGATTGAATTCAAAGGCAATTTTCTGCATGTAGACTTCTTTTAAATAATTTATCGCATCCATACCATTTTTTACGTAAGATGGCGCATTTGGACAAATAAAATCAACAGGGACTTGCTTTAGAAATTCCTCTGTTAGACCATACTGTTCCAGTTCAAATAGTTCAATATCCTTTTTCACTGAATTAATAGGATTAGTATCAGAAACTTGGTGACCCTTCCTTCTAATCATGTCTGCTAATTTCACCGCATTAACATAATTTCTCATCATGTCAGGTGATGTACTAGACACATGAGTAGAGGTATTACGTTCTCTGATCGGTTCATTTTCAGCTGGAGGCGGTCCCCACTCTTCAAATAAAGCACGCATATCTTCTTCAACAGATTCTGGATCCTTTAAATACTCTTCATAAAGCTCAATTGCAACGCCAAGATTCGGACCATGAAAACCACTCCATGGCTCTTCCGGATTGTTCTCCTTGCTTGACATGTGGTAATAACCTCCTATTTACTTCTAAAGTCTCATCTATGATTGGAAACAATGTTTAACGCTTTCAAAAATATTTTAACACAATGGACACATATGTTAAAGTTTATCTCGCTATATTCATAGATTTATTTAGTCAAATTTTCTGACGTCTCAAAAAAACGAGAAAACGCAGTATAACTTGCATAAAATAAGTCATATTTGTAATGTTTTCTGTCACAATTATTTTAAATTTATAAACTAATATGCTACGTTTAAAGTAAGGAGTGAAATTATGATTACCTTAGATCAAAAAAACAACCAGATTCTTTCTTCCCTTTGTCGAAATTGTAAAGATCCATACTTCCAACCGCCTACTCATTTGAAGAAGGTTGGTTGCTGCTCATATAGTCCAACTTTCCAACTACTTGAGCTTTCAAAAATGTGTACGCTCGATCAAGCTCAATTCAATTTAATCTACAATCATCCTGATGCAATCATTCATCCTTATTCAATAACAGTGAAAGCGGCTATCGATCCAAGCCATGACGAGGTTAAACACAGTTCTTCCCTAACCCAATTAGAACGAGACGACCTTGAACTTTCTTATTCAGTATGTCAATTTTTTGAAGATAGAAAAGGCTGCTCACTTCAACCCTCCTTCAAAAACGCCGTCTGTCGATCGTTCATTTGCTCAACAATTGAGGACTCTTTGCCTAACCGAGATAAGGCGTCTGTTCAATCGTGGACGAAGAATATCCATACACAAAGTAAAGAGTTCCAACATACACATGAGCAAGCATTGCTTCATTTAGGCATTGACTTAATCTCTTCCCCTAAAAAAGTGATTCACTATTTTCAGGCTCTTGCAAAAGAATGAAAATAGTGATTGTACAGACTCCTATCATTGTGTAGCACTCACTCTGCTATTAGCCTTTTCGCAGGTTTCTTCAGTGTAGGTAGAAATAACGATTTTTAAGAACGAAAAAAGAATACCTTCCATCATGGATAGATATTCCCAATCTTACTATCGTTAAAACCAATTAATCAAACAACACTTTATTAACCACATTCATCTCCCCTAAAAAGGGGTAAAGAAAAGAGACCATGACATAACTGAAATAACGAACAAAGCAGTCACATAGCGGATGAAATATACGTAGACTCCTGCGGGATGCAAAAGAGGCCACTGAAAAAGTCCCTTTGAGCAGATTCGAGGCAGCAGCAATGGCTCCACTCGTTGCACGCCTTCTATGAGAAAAACCCACTCATAGCAAGGCTTAAGAGAATGCAACGGTTTCGCTCATTGCTTAAAGGCCACTAAAAAAGGTGAAAATCACACCTTTTTCAGTGGCCTCATGCAAAAGCCAAGGGTGAGACCCCGCAGAGTGGTAGCTCGAGGAGGCTCACCGGCTTCCCGCGGAAAGCGTAGTATATTTCAGGAGCGGTTTATGTCCGCCAACTATCATTGTTCGGATTTTCTATTAATCATTTTTGTCTCAGCACCCTTTTATAATAACTAGTATTAAAATGAGTTGTAAATTGTCACTTCATTTACAGGCTTGCGCTCGGAGCCATGTGCTTCTTTTGCAGCAGTACCTAGAGTCATTAACATGATTGGAACATATCGGTCAGGAATATTACACGCGTCAATTAATTCATCACGCTTAAACCCACCAATTGGGCATGTGTCATAGCCTTTGGTCTTAGCTGCTAGCATAAACTGCATTGCAGCTAAAGATGCATTTAAATGTGCGGCATCACGTGCAAAGGACGTTTCCTTCCCCCGTTCATACGCACGTTCAATTTGCCCAACCAATGTATCTTTAATTTCTTCTGTCATGTATCCTTTTTCAACTAAAGGTTGATAGACCGAGCTAGCTTCTCTACCAGCCTCTATATCCCCTAGTAGAACAACAACCGCTGAGCTATCGACGATCTGGTCTTGATTATAAGCAATCGGAAGCAATTCTTGTTTTTTCTCCTGATCATCAATAATTAGAAAACGCCAATGCTGCAAATTCCAAGCTGAAGGTGCAGTTGAGGCAATTTCTACTAATTCCTCTAGTTCCTCTTTTGGAATCGTAAGACCTGGCTTATATTTACGTACGGAATGACGATTATTCATCGCCTGGAATACCTCGTACTTCTCTAGCTGTGAGCTTTTCATTCCTAAAACTCTCCTTTTTCGTTTCATTTCTAGTCTATCCTATATAACATTCCTTTTGTTGTAAAATAATTTGCTTAATTCAAGCGTTTCTTTAATAACTCAACAACTTGACTGAGCTCTTCCATCGTCGTTGATCTCCCTAAGCTAAAACGAATTGTGCCTTTCCCAGCTTCTGGAGTCACGCCCATCGCCTTCAATACTGGTGATAACGTTACTTCACCTGCGTGACAAGCAGAGCCTGTTGATGCCGCAACCTCAGGAATTGCTGCTAAAATATCTTGACCAAGCCTTCCTTGAAAACTAAGATTTAGTGTATTTGGCAAGCAGTACTCAGGATGACCATTTATGATTAACTGATTAGGAAATGCATTTTCTAGCATCTCTCTAAATTGGTCACGCTTGTTCTCGACGCTTTTCATTTCAGCTAGTCCTGCTTTAGCTAGCTCACATGCCTTGCCAAGCCCAACAATAAACAAAACATTTTCTGTTCCTGCCCTAAGTCCGCTCTCGTGACCTGCTCCATGAATAAAAGGACCGATCTCTAAACTTTTTCGAATATAGATTGCTCCAATTCCTTTAGGTGCATACAACTTATGACCCGCGACTGAAAGGAAATCAACCTGTAGATCATTAACATCTATCTCAACCTTACCAATCGATTGAGCGGCATCTGTATGAAACAGTATGTCATTTTCTCTCGCTAGTTCTCCTATTTCCTTAATTGGTTGCAATGTACCTACTTCATTATTAGCATGCATCACTGTTATTAAAATTGTATCTGGTCTGATGGCTTTTCTAATGTCTTCTACAGAAACACGTCCATACTGATCAACGGGTACGTAGCTAACTTCAGCACCAAAGGCCGTAAGATAGCGCAGTGGTTCAAGAACAGCAGGATGTTCAATCGTTGTAGTAATGATATGGCGGCCTTTATCTTGAAAACGTTCATAAACATTTTTAATGATATGGTTATTCGCTTCACTACCACCACTTGTGAAAATCATTTCGTCGGCTTGAGCCCCTATTAAAGAAGCTAGCTGGTTTCTCGCATGAACGATCGCC
Source organism: Halalkalibacter suaedae (assembly GCF_017939705.1). Taxonomy (GTDB): domain Bacteria; phylum Bacillota; class Bacilli; order Bacillales; family Bacillaceae_D; genus Halalkalibacter; species Halalkalibacter suaedae. The sequence goes on along the minus strand of NZ_JAGKSQ010000008.1, from coordinate 151,339 downwards.
TTCTTTGCTTCCACCGCTGCAAAATGTGAGGTTGATGGATTTCCATAATGCTCTGACAGAAATGGAGTCATTGCATCAACGACTTCCTTTGCAATTGGTGTACTTGCGTTGTAATCCAAATAAATCTCCATACATCCTTCTCCCCTTTTTCTTTTTTATGTAGTGTATCATGTTTTTCTGCTTTTCGATGGAGAAAATGCGACTAATCTAGACAAGCACTGCATATGATGAACAAATGATTTGAACAGGGGTGACATATGATCGCTTTTTTCTCAACGATAATCCTTGCACTTCTCGTTTGTGTTGACGGTTATGCGATTGGCTTCATATTCGGTTTAAAACGGATAAACATCCCATTCTCGGTTGTTTTAATGCTGTCTGCATTCTCAATGTCGGTTCTCTTTTTCTCAATGGGGATAGGTCGGTTAATTGGTGAGATCATTCCCTCTCCAATCATCCAGACGACTTCAGGAATCTTTCTTATTGGTATAGGGATCTACCAGTTATTTCACGATCTTCCCCTTTACAGACGTTCCTACTTTCTAGTCGTTGCCCTGTTTATGAATATTGATAGTGTAAGCTATGGGATTCAAGCTGGGCTTGCAGAACGCACATTCTGGTTTGCACCGCTGGCTGGTTTCTTTATCCTAATCACATTCATTCTTGGTGTTATTCATGGACATCAAACCAAGAATCGTTTTATCGTCCGTTATTTGTCGTTACTGCCTAGCTTCATTTTCATCTTACTTGGTCTTAGTAAACTCTTTTTCTAGAACCCACCTTTTCAATTTTTTGTTAGACAATTTATGACAACGCCATTACAATAAATATAATTAATAGTTAAGAGAGGTTCATATATGAAAGCTAAAAGACCTTCGCTCGAAAACGAATTTGCCTTCACATCGAATATTAATTTATCCTCCGGAGCACATATCCTATATGTGTATAGTGATCAGCAATCTTATTTGAATAATGCGATAAGTTTTATTACTGAAGGTTTAGACAAAAATCAACATATACATTTTGTAGATACGTCCGAAAATAATAATATACTTAAAACGATGCTACGCAAGCAAAACTACTCAGAAAGTAAAATTAAAACCATACAATTTTCAGAGGCTCGTTCCTTCTATGAACCACTCCTGGCATCTGAAGGAATAGAACTACCTAATTATAAGAGGGTTTTTGAAACTGAAGGTAATCAAAGCATTCGAACTTGGGGAAAACTCGATTTCCCAACCAAAGATTTACTAAATCAAAGGTTAATACCATATGAACACGAAATTGATATGGTTATTAAGGAACATCAATCGATATCCGTTTGTGCCTATAACGGAGAAGAGCTATCCGCGACAATGATGGGAAAACTAATGCATGTTCACGAATATTTAATGACAGATTCAACGATCGTGCCATCGCAGTTATATAGCGGTAGTTCAGAGAATCGTTCATTTCCAACGATGTCTGATCAAGTAAAGAGAGAAAAAGAAACAGAAAACCTTCTTATCAGGTCTGAGAAGCTCTCAATGGCAGGACAGCTTGCTGCTGGTATTGCTCACGAAATACGAAATCCTCTTACTTCGATAAAGGGCTTTTTTCAATTAATTAAAAAAAATGAGCATTCCGATCTCTTCTATAAAATTATTGAAGAAGAACTAAGTAAAATTGAACAAATTTCAAGTGAATTGCTTATTTTAGCAAAGCCTCACTCCGAAGTGAGACAATCGCACTCAATCTACCAATTAATTGAAGATGTCACTTTTTTGTTAGAGTCCCAAGCCATTATAAAAAATATTATCATTAAGACAAATTACGAGAATACAAACATGAAGATTCAGTGTGAGGATACGAAAATCAAACAAGTTCTAATTAACCTTATTAAAAATGCGATTGAAGTAATGGACTCAGGTACGATCAATATTAATGTCAAAGAAAAAAATCACTGTGCTCTAATCTCAATCACTGATGAAGGTAATGGAATGTCAGAATCTTCGTTAAAAAAGTTAGGTGAACCCTTTTATACAACGAAGCCAAAAGGAACGGGTTTAGGTCTTTTAGTTTGTTATAAGATTATCGAAAACCATGGAGGTACAATCTGTGTTGATAGTACGCTTGGGCAAGGAACGACATTCACGGTAAAATTACCACTAAATTAGACAATATTTCCGAAAAATCTGTCAATTATTAGCGGTTTATGCGCTTGCCTAGGAAATAAATGAAATGAAAAAAGGGATCAACTCAAAAAATGAGCTGATCCCTTTTTAATTAGCGAACGATCCCTCTACTATGATGTTTAGCTACGGAAATTTCAAAGTAATTATCATCATCCTCATAGATTCTGTCGATAATAATTAACACATCCTCAAAGGCAACAGAATGGTTATTTGTTTGATTTTCCTCCATAAACTCAATCATATTCGAGATTTCATTGTTTATTTTGTTATTTAAGTCCCCTTCACTCGTTTTCTTGTTTCGTAAGCTATCATTAAAATCTTCTGGGTACTTCGGTATGTACATTGATGCTCCCCTACTTTCATTCCATTTACACTTATAATAATCGTTAAGAAATATGTAAGCAAGGAGGGAAATGCGATTATTGCCAATATAAACATAACTACCATCGCATTTCAACATTTGACTTCGCGTATATATTTTCCAAAACGTTAGATAATAACGGCAAAAGAATGTTGGAGGCTTGATGATGGAGTTTAAAATTATGGACAAGGACGGGGCGTACCCTTGTGTTGTGACTGTTGACCCTGAAAATGGTCGTTATATGATAAGGAATGCTGATACAAGTGGGGAATCATTTTCAGATGGAGCCAGCTTACTTGCTTGGGTGAAAGAAAACTGGCAGTCTTCACAATTTGAATTCTCAGATGACTATACAAAACTCTTACAAAACATAGAAGCTGAAATAAATTGACAATGTAATGAAAAAAAATCATTAGTTTGTCCACTCCCTCCTCTCTAAAATCTGCTACAATAGGATCATTGTCTAGTTAGGAGGGAATTTATATGTACAGGGGTAAGGCATATTGTGAGGCTGTTGTATATCTATTTCCAAAGCCGAACGAATCGTCAGACGACACAGATTCTAAAATCGAAAAACTATTAAACTATAAAAGTAAGACTGTAAAAATAACTCAAGTGATCAACCAATATACTTCTGTAAATGATCGGAACGAAACTTATACAAAGCTCAATGTTCTAGCTGAGGTACTTGTCCAAAATGATCCTTATATTACCCATCTTAATGATTACAGAGTTAAGGCCTGCACTGAATTGAGACAGCATCTGCCAAGTGCTGGTGCGATCATGGCACATTCTCTCGATACGTTTCAGCCACTTCGGACTAAGGGATTTAACTAAAAATATATTTATATTCTGTTTTAGGTTTATTGTATGAAGGTAGGTGCCTATCCTCCTATGTAATGAAATACCACTAAAGGAAAAAGCATCGTAAAAACGCCTTTGAGAATTTATTTTCCCAAAGGCGTTGATCTTTTAGTCTGTTATTACTTCGTGTGTAAGATACGTTTTCACTTGCTATTTTTTGTAGATAATTACAGCAAGAAACTTCTCTTCTTGTCCTGAACTTGCTCCGCTTACTTTAATGTCGATAAACTCACCATCTAAATTTTCTAATGTTTCGTTTACTCGGTCTTGAAGTGTTTTCGATGAAGTACCTTTAATGATTTTTACCTGATGCATGCTTATCACCTCCTGCCATCTCTCTATATAACTATTCGTGATTTAATTTGGATTTCCTTTTTTGAAAACCAAATTATTAAAGCGCTTTCTTTTCAGTATTGTTAGCTACTGGTGGGCAATCATACGTGGACGCGATTGCTTGTACCATTGTAAGCAAATAATGAATATGATTGCAATATCAATTAGATCCCCACCGTAATACATTAATTTCGCTCCTTCTTCAGCCATTGCTATTGCTACCCCACTCGGTGGATTAGCAAACAAATATTTTGCCAGAACACCATGCCCAGCAATTGCCAAGACGAGGACGATCGAGCGATATAAGAAATTGGCCCGATGTGGGTTTGGATCAATATGAATCATTGAATATGTAAAGAAATACCCAGCAAGGAACATATGAACGTGAATCGCGATAAATACACCACTATTCTCATGCATCGCCCCAAATAGGTCTGTCATATATAATATCCATAACCCACCGATATTCATAATTGAGGTGAAAAGCGGATCACACAAAAATCGAATGATCTCTTTTTTTAGAAGTGCTGTTATTTTTCTAGCTGTTTTTACACTTACTGTACGAAGAAGTAGTGTCATAGGGGCCGATAAGACAATAAATAATGGTGCTGCCATCCCTAGTAAAAGATGTGCAAACATATGTACGGAAAAGTCAGTATGAGCACGATCAGCCAATGGGCCAATAACAGCTAAACTAGCACAAATCATTCCAACTAATAAACAGATTGTACGCATTAGCGGCCAACGTCTATAGGTACGATTTGAGTAGATAACAGCTACGATATAAACAAAAGTCATTAGAACAAAAGGAAGAAACAGAGTCATTTGAATACCAATCCCGATACTATGCTCTACTAGATGCTGAACATGTTCATCGTTATTCATATGCAATCACCTTCTTCTCGTCCCGCTGCCTTGTTTTCAAAATCAATATAACCCCAATTAAAATAATCAATACAGCCGAGACATTCCAGATAACATCATAAATGAATACATTTTCAACATAACGAATTTGGTGAATTCGCATCACCTTATGCTGAATTAAGCCATCATATAATTGAAAGACTCCTGCACCAAGTAAGACTCCACCAAACCATCTCTTCATCCATACTGCCTGCCTTCTTTTTAAATCAGCAAACATGAACAAGCCACCAATTGTTGCAAACCAACTAAAGGCGTGAAATAAGCCATCAGAGAAAAGCCCAATTTGAGTTGTAGAACGATCATAGAAATGATGCCAAGCTAGTAATTGATGAAATACCACCTCATCAAAGAAAGCAATCAACCCAAGCCCAAACAAAATTCCTGACCAAAGATTCCGATTGGCATATGTATAACGATTCTCGTCTAAAGATTGTTGACTATCCATTTACGCCTCCACAGTATATTTTCTTCTCCAGTTTTACCAATAGTTGACTAATATAATCAAACCCACAGCGCTACTCGGATTCGTCAAATCAAAATCTATAGAACAAACTACACTTTACGAACATTCAATCTCCTGCATTATCAAATTAAAAAAGCCACTCATAAGAGTGACTTTTTTGATAAGAGATTAAATTCTTATTCATCCATGCTAATACCGATGCTGACAATGTCTTCTTTTCTTACTTGGTATTTTACGGATTCAGCAGTGAATGAATACCAGCTGTAATTCGCCTCGATTATAATTTCGCTAATTATTTGCTTATCACTTTCTGCTTCAGTTAAAAATGTAAACTTTTCACCATTCTTTAATCCTAAGTATACTTTAAATTCTTGCATCTAATAACTACGCCCCTCTATCTATCAATATATAAGTAAGATACCCGAATTAATAGATGCCTAAACTTAGAGACTAGGACAAAAGTGATTTAACTGATAGAAAATCTGAACAATATAGTTGGCAGACGTCAACCGCTCCTGAAATATACTTCGCTTTCCGCGGGAAGCCGGTGAGCCTCCTCGGCTACGCCTGTGGGGTCTCACCCTTGGCTTTAGATCCCGCAGGAGTCTACGTATATTTCATACGCTACATGATTACTTTGTTCGTTATTCCAGTTAGACACTTTAGTTATGTGCCAGTCTCTTATCTCTTTGTGAGTTTATTACAAATCACTATTTAGTTGAAAGGTCACTTAAAACCAATTTAATGACTCAACTTTTCCCTACCGATTATCAATCGTCTCAGGATACATATCATGATTCATCATACGGTGCTCGGCCATTTTCTCATACTTTGTTCCTGGCTTACCGTGATTTGTGTACGGGTCGATTGAGATGCCGCCGCGTGGGGTGAATTTACCCCATACTTCAATATAACGTGGGTCCATCAATTCAATCAGATCGTTCATGATGATGTTCATGCAATCCTCATGAAAGTCACCGTGGTTTCTAAAACTAAACAAATATAATTTTAGTGATTTACTTTCTACCATTTTCACATCAGGAATATAGCTGATGTAGATTGTAGCGAAATCAGGTTGATTGGTTTTCGGACAAAGTGATGTAAATTCAGGACAATTGAATTTGACGAAATAATCTCTATTTTGGTGCTTATTTTCAAAGCTTTCTAGAACGGAAGGATTATATGAGAAATCATATGCTGTCCCCTGATTTCCTAGTAGGCTTACACCCTCTAATTCCTTATCTGATCTTCCACTCATTTTAAGTCCTCCTCTATACTCCACGCTTGTTACCCCAAATCAAGGTATGCAACTGTGGTAATACTTTCACATTATTCATTTTTGCTGAGCTAATCGTTTGGTCAATTAACCATTCATACTGCTTTAATAAGCTAGCTACTAGATTCGCATCATCTGTCGTCGCTACATCTTCGTTCCCAACTTGTAAAAACATTGGCACGTTCGGATAACGCTCATGAATCATCTCAGCATAGTGGAAATCTTCTTCATTGAAGATCACTACTTTCAAACTACTGTTTGACTGTGCTAATGATTGAATCATGAAATCTAGTTTTTCAAAATCAGTTTTCATTTTTGAGCTAGGCGGCTTTGGAGATATCGTTATATCATCGACATCCTTCAACCAATCCTGCCAAATTGAACCTTGAGTTTCAATAGCGACTTCCCATCCTTGCTGATGACATTTGTCGATAAGCTCACCGACCCCTTTATGAAGAGCAGGGTTTCCACCAGAAATCGTTACATGTGAAAAACGATTCCCTCCAAGCTCTTTCAGCTTTTCAATAATCTCCTCAGCATGCAGTGCTTCACTATGTCCTGTACCATCCCATGTGAAGCTGGAGTCACACCATGAGCATTTATAATCACAGCCAGCTGTACGAACAAACATCGTTTTCTGACCGACAACCATTCCCTCTCCTTGAATGGTCGGCCCGAACACCTCCATTACTGGGATCTTCATACTAGCTCCTCGGGTTTAGGACGATAGATAACATAGCTCGTTGGTGTTTCACGCACGACAACTTGTAAACAATTCGGTTTGTTCGCCTGCTTTTGTAATTCTGTTTGAACGGCAGTCCAAATTTGCTCTGCCACTCTCTCCGTTGTAGGATGGACGTCTTTATATTCTGGGTGATCATTTAGAAGAGTGTGATCATAACGCTTATGAACGACATCCTTAATGCGTTTGAAATCAATTAAGAATCCAAGTTCATCTAGTTTATCTCCTGCAATTGTTATATTTATAAAATACGTATGTCCATGCATTTGCTGACAAGCCCCAGCCTGTTCATGTGGAATAAAGTGTGCAGCTGATAAATGCATATCTTTATTTAATTCATATCGATAAGAATGAGGGACTTGAGGGTAGAATTGCTGCATCATCGTGCCTCCCTCCCCTCTTTTTCCGTTAGGTATGATTGTAAGCCTTGCTTTCGTAAAACGCAGGCTGGACATTCTCCACAGCCATCACCGCGAATACCGTTATAGCATGTTAGCGTTTTTTCACGAACAAAGGCTAAGCCATCTAAATCATCAGCTAGCTTCCATGTTTGTGCTTTGTCGAGCCACATAAGCGGAGTATGAATCACAAATTGCTGATCCATAGCTAGGTTCAATGTCACATTTAATGATTTCACAAAACTATCACGACAGTCTGGGTAACCACTAAAGTCCGTTTCACAGACACCAGTAATAATATGCTTTGCACCGATACTGTGAGCATAAACCGCCGCGAAAGAAAGGAATAAGTGATTGCGCCCTGGTACAAATGTCGAAGGAAGCTCTCCTTCTTCTCCTGCCGTCACCTCAATGTCATGATGGGTAAGGGCATTTGGTGACAATTGATTGATAAGCGTCATATCAAGAACATGAAAGGATACTCCAAGCTCATCTGCAATTTCTCTGGCACAGTCAATTTCGAGACGATGTCTTTGTCCGTAATCAAATGTGACCGTCGCTACTTCTTTAAATTCTTTTAATGCCCATAGTAGGCATGTTGTACTGTCCTGTCCTCCGCTGAAGACAACGACTGCCTTATCATTTCTCATGTCTCATTTCTCCTTTATCGTAGTCCATTATCGTGGACTATTCTTGAAGAACGAGCATTCGATAAACTCCGATTCATCCATTGGTCAAACAGTTTATTAAATAAACTGAAAATTGTCGCTAAACGACAAGAAAACTGTACCTTTTGTACAGTTGCCACCTTAGTTTTTTATAGAGGGAGTTTGCGAACCTCTTTCTTTTTTCACGTTTAATATCATAGCATAAATAACGTTATATTCGCTAACCTTTTCACATTAACAATTTATTGATATAGTTAAATTGATTCAATACATATATAGAAAGAAGGAATGGTCCATGTCAACTTTTCAAGAAAAGCTCGAAAAATACGCTGAACTCGCAGTCAAAGTCGGCGTTAACATTCAAAAGGGTCAAACCCTTGTCGTACGTACACCGATCACCGCTATTGAGCTAGTGCGTCTCGTAGCAAAAAAGGCATATGAAGCAGGGGCAAAGCATGTTCACGTTGAGTGGAGTGATGAAGTCCTAACAAAAACAAAATTTGAACTCGCTCCAGATGAAGCGTTTCATGAATACCCTGAATGGGTCGCTAGAGGATTTGAAGAAATGGCTGAAGGTGGAGCTGCTTTCTTAAGCATTACTGGTTCTGATCCTGATTTATTAAAGGATGCTGATCCAGAACGTGTTTCTAACCTAAATAAAGCAAGTGGAAAGGCAATGGAAGGCTTCCGTTCTTACGTGATGTCTGACAAAATTAGTTGGTCAATTGTCGCTGTTCCATCAGAAGGCTGGGCGAAAAAGGTATTCCCTGATGTTTCTGCTGAGGAAGCAGTTGAACAATTATGGGAAGCCATCTTTGCTGCAACACGCATTAATGTTGAAGCACCAGTTCCCGCTTGGAATGAGCATTTAGCCACTCTTGATGAGAAAATGAACTCATTGAATGAAAAGCATTACCATGCACTGCATTATCAAGCTGAAGGAACGGATCTCGTCATTGAATTACCTGAAACTCATTTATGGGTAAGTGGCGGTAGTACAAATAAGGATGGCGTTCAATTTGTTGCCAATATGCCTACAGAAGAAGTCTTTACATCCGCTAAGAAAACTGGAGTAAACGGAACTGTTTCAAGCACAAAGCCTCTAAATTATGGTGGGACATTGATTAACAATTTCTCCCTTACATTTAAAGATGGAAAAGTGATTGACTTTAAGGCAGAAGAAGGTTACGAAACATTAAAGCGTCTTCTAGCCACAGATGAAGGAGCAAGCTATATTGGAGAAGTTGCACTTGTACCACATAAATCTCCTATCTCAGATACAAATATTCTCTTTTACAACACGTTATTTGATGAAAACGCATCAAATCACCTCGCTCTAGGCTCTGCCTACGCATTTTGTATTGAAGGCGGAAAAGAGATGAATAAAGAAGAGCTTGAGAAGAACGGCTTAAACACAAGTCTTACTCATGTTGACTTCATGATGGGCTCTGCTGACATGAACATTGACGGAGTTTACGCGGACGGAAAGCGTGAGCCGATCTTCCGTGATGGGAACTGGGCGTTTTAAGGTATGTATTAATATAACAACAAAAAAACTATGTTAAGCACTTATGCTTAACGTAGTTTTTAATCTTTTAACCATTTGCTTCCACCTTGCTCTTCTTTCTCCCCTTCCTTTTTTTCCAAATAACGAACAACATAATTAAAACAATCATTCCTTCTAGAATCAAACCTAAAGTAGCCCAAGTATGTACCTTAAAATTATATAGAGCTGATTTATTCTCAAACATAGTAATTGATAGAATTCCCATTAGGATCGCTAATGGCATAAGAACTATTTTCCCTTGGGTATTCGTTAGAAGATTCACTGAGCGATTTAACCCATAAAGCAAGAGGGCGAATTTCGCAAAAACAGTTGGGAAATATAGTCCAATTAAAATAAAATCAAGCCTATCTAAAAACTCTGTCAAACGAATTTGTTGTACTAAGACATAGGTAGGATAAGTTGAGTAACGGACAATCTCAGAACCTAGGACAGCAATCTCCATAAAGATTAAAATAAAAAGAGTAAAAAGGCCGATTCCAACACCGAAAATAGACGATCTCCTTGCCTCTTTCACTGTTTTAACTGAACCAAATAGTAAGAGAATTACCACCATTTCACCAATCCAAGCTAGGGTAATATAGCTTGATTGCAACAGTGAAGGGATTGTTTTAAGGCCTAATACAGGTTCGAAATTCTCGAGTTTGATATCCCCTATCAAAGACAAAGGAATAAATAAAATAACACCGATGAAAATGACAAAAACCATTTCATTAAACCTAGCAATGACTTCAATCCCTGCCCAGGCCAGGTATAAGCTAGTGCCAATCAACATAACGATTATAATAAAAGTTGGGGTTGTTGGTAAAAGGGTTGTCTCAATGAATCCACTCATTACTCTTACATCACGAGTAATAATATGAGTAATTAATATGATCATGATTACAGCAAGGACTTTCGTCTTAAATGAATTTGGATCTAACGCCAGTTGATTAAGCTTTTTAATTCCAATAAATGCAAAATGGATGATAATACTGGCTATAATAAAGATCAGTATGGGGACAATCCAAGCATTTTCCATTGCTAAATCAATCATTGATTGTGGTAGGACCATTAAGCTTGTAGATATCGTTAAATTCGCGATCACGAAACTGAATTGTCGTTGTGAAATTTTAACGTTCATCTCCCAATCACCACCATCGTTAGTTCACTAAAAACATTAGATAGAAAACGGGTATAGCCACTTAGAACTCCATCGAATTTAAGAGCAATAGCAAATATTGCTACTACTGAAGAAAAACCAATATATAGTTGGTTAATCCTTTTATCTTCAGTTATAGCTTTTCTACGAAGTATATACGTACCGATTAGTAAGCTCCATACAAAAACGATCTGTAACATTTACTATTCACTCTCCTATGCCAATCCCTTCAGTCACTAACCCTGTAAATTCAATTGAACTATTGACCTTTACCTCATAAGTAAGCGTTGGCAATAGCGTTCTCCATGAATCCTTCCACTCATTTGCCCATTTTTCACGGTCACGGCGATGTAATAACCATCCAAATCCAAATGTGTCAATTCCCTTAGAAAGAGTTTCATCAAGAAGATTGTTCATTTCAGTCTCTACCTGCTTATTGATTTGTTTATTAAGCTGTTCCATTGCTTCTCTTTCTTCAAAATTCAACCCTTTTTGATCCTCAAGAACATTTCCTTTTAAGTTAACTGTTATTTGAAAGACAGGCATATTATCTTTGATTGTATAGCTCATCTTCTTACTTTGCTGCTTAATTAATAGGTCTGTAACAACACCAGACTCCCATTCTACAGAATATGTCTTACCTTTCATTTTTTCTATTAGGAAGGTTGCGGCAACAGTTTGCTTTTCGTCAGTCATAAAGGCTATCTTATCTTCTTTGAACACCGCGAATTGACTAATTTCTATCTGATCTTCTTGTAACTCTGGATTCGGAGCCTTGTTTTTAACTGTTTGTAATACAGGTAGTAAGGGATCATCTCCAGTCCTTTGATAATCCGTTAAAAAATCCTCTAAAGTAAGATAGTATGTGTTCACTCCTTGTTCCCGAATCGCTTCAGATGACAGGTTCTCTAGCTGAGGTAAGGCTGCTAGTACTTCATTCGCCTTCCCTTTCGCGATGAAAAGCTGTGTGTTGAGACGGGCCTCTCTCGTTCTAGTCAGAACATCCAACGTTTCTCTAAGTCCAACCTTTGCCAAGTCTTCTCCAAATACAACGACACGGCGGTGACCAAACATTAAACGCCGTGCCATGCGTTTTTGAAGATCTTGGTTAGCCTGCCTAACACTTTTTCCGATTCCAGCATCTAAGTAAAACATTGCACCACCTGATGTTCCTCCTCCACCACCACCTGTGCCACCCATCGCTCCAGGAATTGGGGCTTGTGCAGTTATTAAATACTCATCTTCTCCTTGTATATCAAAGCCACTGGCAGTTACAATTGCAAGATCATTGATTTCTCTTCGATCCCAACAACCTACCAATTGCAAGATTAATGAAAGCAGTAGTAATTGACTCAATAATCGTTTCATCGGTCCCTCCACGTATTATCCTTCATTTTTATTTGGGGATGGCTTCAGATCGTTAGCTTGTCTCTTCTTGTTTTCTTTGACAAAGTCATCAGGCCTTGAATTCTGCATCCATATTGGGGTTCGAATGAAGACATCTTTTAATTCTGAGAATCTTAAAGGAGCAACTGGTTCAAAATACGGAACACCAAATGAACGTAATTTACATAAATGAATGAGTAGGATAACCATTCCAACAACAATTCCAAACAAACCAAAAATTGACGCTAAAATCATTAAAGGAAAACGTAGTAGTCTTATTGCAATCGCCAAACTAAATTTAGGTATCGTAAAGGAAGCGATTCCCGTCAATGACACGATAATAACCATAGGTGCTGATACAATCCCGGCTTCAACTGCTGCCGTTCCAATGACAAGGGCTCCTAAAATACTAACAGCTTGTCCGATTGTTTTAGGTAATCTGACGCCCGCCTCCCGTAATGCCTCAAATGAAAGCTCCATAATAAATGCTTCAACGATTGCTGGAAACGGGATCGATTCTCTAGCAGCAGCAACACTTAACAGTAGGTTTGTCGGGATCATTTCCTGGTGATACGTCGTTACTGCAACATAGAAAGCAGGTAGCATCAACGCAACCGCAACAAACATTAGTCGTAAGACACGAAGAAATATCGCAATATATACTCTGTCATAATAATCTTCACTTGCTTGAAATTGTTGCCAAAAAGTAGAAGGAAGTATCATGACAAACGGGGTACCGTCAACAAAGATAGCCACCCTGCCCTCTAAAAGATTAGCTGCAGCTGTGTCAGGACGTTCCGTTATTTGAATTTGAGGAAATATGCTCCACGAATTGTCCTCGATCAATTCCTCAATATATCCAGTTTCAAGTATTCCATCAATGTCAATCCGGTCTAATCGATGTTTCAGCTCTTTTAGTACATTTTTGTCAACGATCCCATCAATATAAGCAATTCCTATGTTCGTTTGTGTTTGGACACCAATCTTCATTGACTCAATCTTTAAATTCGTTGTTTTTATTTTTCTCCTTACTAGCGAGGTATTCACACGTAGACTCTCGATAAACCCTTCTCGCGGCCCGCGAATAGCGGCTTCAGAGTCAGGTTCCGATACTCCCCTTGTTTTATATCCTGGTATCGAAAACACAATTCCTTTGTTATGTCCGTCAATAGTGAGTACAGCATTTCCTTCAAGAATATCATTGGCTGCATCTTCCAAATAGGACTGATCCTTAACAGCAGAAACAGTAACAATCTCCTCTTCTACCTTTTCGACTGATAACTGGCCTACTTGTTTACGGGCTAGGACCTCATCAATCACATGATTCTGCAGATCTTCCGTTTTTATAAGCCCATCTAAATATATGACATATGCTTGTCTACCCTCGATCTCTATTTTTCGATAAACAAGATCAGAACAATGACTAAATATCTCCTTAAAAACAGCAATATTTTCACTGATTTCGTTAGTAAATTCCTTTTTTGCTTTTTTTTCTGGCTGATTTTCGCCAGATTGTTTTGGTCGTCTAGTTAATAATCTTTTTTTTATTTTCAAGAGATGATACTCCCCGTCTTCAGATTGTCATTAGCATTAAATTAACCGAACAGAGTGAAAATATGTAAGTTAAGGAAAGAGATTATTTATTAACTCAAAGAGAGGCTGTCTCAAGAGATCGAATCAATCTTTCAAGACACCCTCTTTTACTACAAACGAATATTCATTCCACTCCAAAATCAGTAGGTCTTTCACAACTGCCTATCCTCTTACATAGGCTATCCTAGCTAGATCTAAAGGTTTGGAGGGGGTTTTAAAATGGACTTAACTTTAGCGCATTGGCTTTATTTACTCGGTACCTGCTTGATTATTATTACAATGCTATTTAGACAAAATGTTGTTGTTCCGGCACTTGTTATGACTTTCCTTGTCGGATGGGTATACAGTAACTCGTTTCTGCAAGGGGTTCATGCTATTTTCAATGCCAGTTTAACGGCAGCTGGAGAGCTTTTTAACATCTTTCTCATCATTGCTGTCATGACAGCATTGCTACAGTCTTTAAAATCAATTGGATCTGACCAGCAGATGATTATTCCATTTCAAAAGGTGATGAAAAATGGTCATCTTTCCTTTTGGATCTTAGTGCTGATCACTTATGTCATTTCCTTGTTTTTCTGGCCAGCACCAGCTGTTCCGCTATTAGGTGCCTTATTAATTCCAGTAGCGATTCGATCAGGCCTGCCACCGATGGGAGCAGCCATCGCGATTTCACTCGCTGGTCACGGAATGGCACTATCGTCTGATTTCGTCCTTCAAGTCGCACCTGGGTTAGCTGCTTCAACTTCTTCTGTCATTTCAGCTAGTGATGTTGCGAACAATTCACTCATTCTATCACTCGTTACTGGAGTCATTGCATTATCAATTGCTTATTTGATGATCAAAAAGTCAATTGTCCCAGCCACTAAGCAAAATTTAATTGATTGGGAAAATAGCGGGGATGAGGGCGTGAAGCTAGATAATGACGATATGGTCATTAAAAAAGGCATTCATAGCAAGTGGTTTGCTATTCTAGTCCCAACTACTTTCCTGGCAATCATCGTCTATGTCATACTGGCAACATTTTCAGATTTCGTACCGAAGATTGCAGACGGATCAGGTGCCTCACTTATTGGGGGAACGGCGATTATTCTATTACTGCTCATCTCAATAGCACGAAGCTATCGAGACGTGCTTAAGGATGTGAGTGACCATCTAATCAATGGCTTTGTCTATGCTTTTAAAGTCATGGGTCTCGTTATACCTGTTGCTGGTTTTTTCTTTATCGGGAATGCGACCTTTGCAGCTCAAATATTAAAAATAGAAAACCCAGAGCAGGCACCTGCCTTTCTATTTGACCTTGTTCAAGCAGGGCAAACAGCCATTCCTGAAAATGCATTTATCACAGGATTTGGCATCCTGATACTTGGCATGGTATCTGGATTAGATGGATCAGGCTTCTCTGGTCTTCCACTAATTGGTTCACTATCAGAAGCCTTTGGTCAAACTTCTGGAGTTGACCCAGCCACTCTCGCAGCTATCGGTCAAATGGGAGCCATTTGGGTTGGTGGCGGAACACTTGTTGCTTGGTCGCCGATCATTGCGATTGCCGGTTTTGCCAAAATCTCAGTTATTGATCTCGTCCGGAAAAGCTTCATCCCAGTTGTAATTGCATTAGTCATTTCAACCATTTTCGGATTACTCTTTCTCTAAATAAAAAAGGGTGTCTTATGTGCATGTCTCTAAGACACCTTATTTATATCTAGTTTCTCTTACTCAATAATAATTAATAACAATTTTTAATCTGGGCATTTTATTTAATAGCAATACGAAGGAGGAATAGATATGAGTCAAACGCATAAGAAAATTTCTTTATCAACATCTGAGTTAGCTAGTCTATGGACAACCTATATAAATGACTCGATGGTCATATGTATGTTCAATCAATTTCTACAGCATATTGAGGACACAGAAATTAAAGAAGTTATCACTTTTGCTCTACATCTTTCTGAAGGGCATTGTAATGAAATCTCTACCCTATTTAAAAATGAAAAAGTTGCTGTCCCTAAAGGTTTCAACGTAAATACAGATGTTAATTTATCTGGACCGAGATTATACTCTGATACGTTCTATCTTCTTTACTTACATAATATGGGTAAGATTGGAGGCAATAGTTATTCTTTATGTCTAGCTACTTCTGCAAGGAATGACATGAGGTCACTTTTTGAAAAATATGTAAAACAATCAATGGAATTATTTCAACGCACCTCAAATCTATTGTTATCAAAAGGATTATTTTTAAGACCCTCACAAATTGAAATGCCATCTGAGGTTGACTTTGTTAAACAGCAAAGTTTTTTAAATGGTTGGCTTGGTGAAAAAAGACCGTTAAGCGCTATAGAAATTATGAATTTATTTTTTAATATTGAAAGAAACCAGATCGGTCAATCACTTGTAACAGGATTTAGTCAAGTTGCTACTGAAAAGGATGTTAAAAAGTTCTTAGTTAGAGCTAGGGATATTGCTTCTAAACATATTGAAATTTTTAGTACAACCCTTAACGAATCAAACCTCCCTGCTCCAATGACTTGGGATACGCTTCCAACCTCCTCAACCTCCCATACCTTCTCAGATAAATTAATGATGTTCCATGTCACGGTCTTAACAGGGGCTTCTGTAAGTCATTACGGAACAAGTATGGGTTCAAGTCCTAGACGGGATATTGGGTTGAACTACAATCGAATCATTCAAGAAATACTTTTGTTTGCTGAGGATGGTGCACAGATTATGATCAATCATGGTTGGCTCGAACAACCTCCGCAGGCACCCGATCGACAAGCTCTTGTTAATAAAAACTAAAATGATTATATAGAACAAGAGGTTGTCGCGTTTGAAAACAGATTTTGTTTTCGAACAGGACAACCTTTTTTATCGTCATATCATAGCGAAGCAAAAAAAACAAAACTCACCGATGATTAATATTTTTATCTTTCACTCAATACATATGAAAATGTAGTTTTTTCATTTGTGAATAATTTTGCAGATTACTTAATACTAGTATGTAATTGGGGTTGATACGTTTGGAATAAGAATACAGACTACATAATATTCTGTTGGACTCGGATTCGCTGTTTCAATCAGTCTTTTGGGACACAGGTCAACAGAATTAGCAGGTTAAGTAAGCATATTATCCGCTTTCCTGACCCTAATCGAATGTACAACAAAAGAACGCTCACAAGAAATAACGAAAGAAATGTCATGAATTCCAAAACAAAACTAAAATTGATTTCGTTTTTCAAATGAGGTGGAGAGATGATCGAAAGTCAACAAAAAAAACGGATAGTAGTAAAAATAGGAAGCAGCTCTTTAACTAGTCGAAATGGTGAAGTCAGTATCCAAAAGTTAGTCCGCTTAGTCGATGAGATTGCTCTAATTAAAGATGCTGGTCATGAATTAATCCTTGTATCATCTGGGGCAGTAGCTGCAGGATATCGCAAGCTAGGATTTATTGACAGACCATCTGTTTTAGCTGAGAAACAAGCAGCAGCCTCCATTGGCCAATGCCTTTTGATGGAAGCTTACTCAGAAAGATTTGGCTCTCATGGCTATATTGCTTCCCAAATTTTAATTACCAGAAGTGACTTTTTGGATGAAAAGCGGTACATGAACGCCCGTAATACGATACAGGTTCTCCTTGAGAGAGGTGTTGTCCCAATCGTGAATGAGAATGATACGATTACAATTAAACAGCTGAAATTTGGTGATAACGATACATTATCAGCAAAAGTAGCTGGGCTTGTTGAAGCAGATCAGCTTATTATTCTATCAGATATTGATGGGCTCTATGATGATAATCCTTCAACCAATCCAGATGCAAAGCTACTCGAAGTCGTTCATGAAATTACAGCAGATATTGAGGCCGCTGCTGGGGGCTCTGCTAGTGATGTTGGAACTGGTGGGATGAGTTCTAAAATCGAAGCAGTGAAAATTTCACTTGCTGCAGGGATTGAAACCTTTATTGGTGATGCTAACAAACCAAATATTCTAGTCGATGCTGTTAACCATACTGCTAAAGGAACATATTTCAAACCGAACGCGGAACAAGAAGGTTTAGATGTACACCAACATTGGATTGCCTTTAACTCAGGAACAAAAGGTGAAGTTATTATTGATGACGGTGCAAGAGTAGCAATCACCGAGGAGCAGAGTCATTTGCTCCCTCAAGGTGTAAGGGAAGTAAAAGGTACCTTTGATTGTGGAGATGTTGTGGTCATCAGACATTTGAACGGAGACGAAGTTGGACGTGGAGTTATTAACTACTCTGCTGATCAGCTCCGTGAAATAAAACGCCTCAAGCTTAGAGAAATTCCTGACCATATCAGAGTAATTGGTGAAGCAATTAGTCAAGATGACTTTGTCTGCTACCCTACAATCGTACCACCAGAGTCTTAAAGGAGTGATGAAACTTGAGTATAATCAATGTGACCAATTTAAATATTGAGGAGCAAGCCAAGCTAGCCCAGAAAGCCAGTAGAATGCTAAGTACCCTTTCAACCAGTGATAAAAATGATGCACTTCTAATGATTGCCGACATGTTAGAAGCTAAGTATGAGTATATTCTTACTGAAAATGAAAAGGATTTAGTCCAAGGGCGAAAGAAAGAGTATGATCAAGCTTATATGGATCGCCTTCTACTTACTAAGGAACGGATACGTGATTTCGCCAATGGGCTAAGAGAAGTTGTTACACTTAATGATCCAGTTGGTACTATTTTGAGCGAATGGACATTAGAAAATGGTCTGAACGTAAAAGAACAACGTGTTGCACTTGGTGTCATCGGAATGATCTATGAAGCACGCCCAAATGTTACGGTCGATGCGACTGGCCTTGCTTTAAAATCTGGGAACGCCATTGTCTTAAAAGGCGGCTCCTCCGCACTCTATTCTAATAAGGCAATTGTCTCAGTTATTCATGAAGCCCTAACCAAAACAAATATTCCTGTTGACGCTGTCCAGTTTATCGCTAGCACGGACAGACGTGCAATTGAACAATTATTCACCCTAAAGAAGTATATCGATGTATTGATACCTAGAGGCGGTCGTTCATTAATTGAAACAGTAGTAGAAAAAGCAACCATTCCAGTTCTCGAAACAGGTGTTGGTAACGTCCATATGTATATCGATAAAGAGGCCAACATAGATAAAGCTCTTTCCATTATCATTAACGCCAAAACGGATCGTCCCGCTGTTTGTAATTCACTAGAAACTTTACTTATCCATAGAGATTGGTTTTCAGCTAATCAAGAAGCATTTATTACAATGATTCAAGAAAACGGGATTACCATTCATGGTGACAAAGAAATAACACAGCAAATACCAGATTCGATTGAAGCAACCGAACAGGATTGGTCAGATGAATATTTAAGCTTAGATCTCGCACTGAAGCTTGTTGATAATGTACAAGAAGCAATTAATCATATTGAGATCTATGGAACAAAACATTCAGAAGCAATTATTACCGAAGATGCTCTCATAGCCGAACAATTCATGCAGGAGGTTGATGCAGCTGCCGTCTATCATAACGCATCGACTCGCTTTACGGATGGAAGTGCTCTTGGCTATGGAGCAGAAATTGGCATTTCCACACAGAAACTCCATGCTCGTGGACCGATGGGCTTACCTGCCTTAACTACAACTAAACTAACGATAAGCGGAAATGGTCAAATTAGATAAAAAAGCCAGAGGATGATTCAATGATCTTTTATAGATTATGAATCATCTTTTTTTATAGCATACCCCCTCCTTCTTTTAATCGTCGTTTACAAATTGAAATAAAGGGAATAGTAAATTCTTTAAGTAACCGACGAAGATTACAGTGCTAACAATGGAGGGATCTTATGGAAGAAGACGTATCAACTCTAATATCAAATGAATTTCTAACAAAATTGGCTATTGCATTAATTGGAATCACAATTGTTGTTGTTATTATAAAATTACTCCAATCAAGCACTAATCGCTATGTCAAAGATCACGACAATCGCTACAAAACACGAAAAATGATCAATATTATCGGTTATGTGATTGCTTTTATATTTATCGCGATTGTATATAGCGACCAGCTTGGGGGTGTCACTGTTGTTCTTGGCTTCGCAAGTGCTGGAATTGCTTTCGCTCTGCAGGAAGTAATCATTAGTATTGCCGGTTGGATTTCAATATTAGTTGGCAATATCTTCAAAACAGGTGATCGGGTGAAAATGGGCGGTGTTAAGGGTGACGTGATTGACCTAGGAGTTTTAAGAACAACAATTATGGAGATGAATGAATGGGTCGATGGAGATTTATATAATGGTCGCATTGTTAGGGTTGCCAATAGCTTTGTATTCAAAGAGCCTGTCTACAACTACTCAAATGATTTTCCTTTCCTCTGGGATGAAATTAAAATAAGTATAAAATATGGAAGCAACTATCAAGTAACGAAAAATCTAATTCGAAATGTTGGCGAGGAAGTGACAGGAGAGTATGCAAATAAGGCTAGAGAGCATTGGCATGAGATGGTACGAAAATTTCTAATTGAGGATGCTGTTACAAAGCCAATTGTTAGCGTAGTTGCCGAGGAACGCTTTGTTGAATATACACTACGCTATGTCACCCATTATCGTTCCAGACGAACAACAAAAGATTTATTATACAGTAGGATTTTAGAAGAAATAGACAACAGTCCTGAAAACATCGAGTTCGCTTCATCATCAGTAAGTATTGTAGAGCTTAGAAGTGATTCGACACTCTCGACTGACAAACTTCAATAGAAAGCAAAAGTCACTTGCCTTCGTTTTGGCAAGTGACTTTTTGTTAGGGACGAGTGAATATTTTTGAGCCTTGAATCGAATCTAGCCATTTTTCAAGAAGTCCGATCTTCTTGAACTCCATATTATTCAAATCTGGACTATAGACTTTGAAATTATTTTTGCCATTGTTTTTGGCATAATACATTGCCTTATCAGCATGATCGATCAAAGTTTCCTTCGTCTCTCCGTCATCGGGATACATACTAATTCCTATACTTAATGAAATATTTGCTTCCTGTTCATGAATTAAATAAGGACGTGCTACACTTTCAAGTATTCTAGTAGCAATCACTTCAATTTCATCCTTATTGGTTTCCTCGAACACGACGATAAATTCATCTCCGCCAATTCTTGAAATTAGATCCTCATCTCGAATACTGCCCCTTATTCTCTTGACTACTTCCTTCAGTAATAGATCTCCTGCTTCATGCCCCATTGAATCATTCACATGTTTGAAATTGTCTAAATCAACAAACATTAACGTGAAATTATGCTTGTGACGCTTCGAACGCGATAACGATTTCTCAATATGACTATCTAATGATTTTCTATTTGGTAAATCAGTTAGGTCATCGTAATAGGCTAATCTCTTTAGCTCTTCTTCTAACCGGACACTATGAGTGATATCAAACATTTGTCCATACACTTTAGTAATCATTCCAGCCTCGTTACGGATAGGTGTAGCAATTTTGATAACCCATTTTTCTTCAGCATCTCGATCAAGTATCCGGAATTTAATCTTTGTTTGCTGACCTAACAATAACTGTCTCTCATCGTTTTCTACTTTATTTTGATCATCTGGATGGAAACATTCATGCCAAAGATTAGGAATATTATTGAAATCATCATTAGTATAACCATACAACTCTTCTGCACCTTTGATAAACGAAATCTGGTTAGATGAAACATCAAAGGAAAAAATAGCCCCATCAAATGTATTTATTAAAACCTCATATTCTTGATTGGTTTGATCAACAGATACATATTTTTCGAGTGCCTGATCTTTCTCGTGCATCAATTGTTGATTACGACTTGTTTCAAAATCCAACTGTTTTTTTAATGTCTGAATAAGCAGGAATACAAGGAGAGTAATCACAATACTTAACAATAAGATCACACTAATACGAAATGATATGAAAACATATAAATTAAAAAGAATAAGTAAACACCCTATTAAAATCAATTTGGCTCTTTCATTTATGATCATAATAACACCTGTCTTTAACTCAAAGTCTTTTGCCACTCCATTATAACAAAAATTCTACAAATTACGACATTTTTCTCAAAGTGACAGATGCGAAACTGTGTAGAGCATTATATTTCTTTTCCATTTAGGTGAATCCCCACAGGGTAGCGTGATGCGGCTCACCGGCCTCCCCCGGAAAGCGAAGTATATTTCAGAAGCGACATCCGCCAACTTTCCTTGTTCAGATTTTCTAATAATTTGTACAAATCTCATCTCATAATTAATACATTTTTCATTCCCTTTTGCACAAACTATCTAAAAAGGAGGTTGTACATATGTCAAATCCTTATCTCTGTCCAAACTGCAAAACAAATCGTTCTCGATTTAATTTAATTGAACAGGTTGCTAAACCAGTCAAACTTGACGCGAGAAGTGGAGATGTTATCGAACAATACGAGTCACAAAGTGCTGGACCTCTTCATTTGACTTATCGTGGGCCAGAAATACGTGTTCAATGTGCAACCTGTGGTTTAATTGAGGATGAACAAATGTTTATCAAACGAGCTCAAAATCATTAATAACTGGAATGAAAAAAAGCTAGCTAAGGGCGGATCTCCCCTTAGCTAGCTTCTTTAGTTGAACTCCAATAAAGATATAATCTGCTTTCCAAGTAAGAAGCTTCCAATTGCGTAAGCTTCGGCTTCATCCCGTAACAGAACACTCCCTTTATTTGACCCGTTATACACTTGAAATTCGTAAGGTTCATTGTATGCTGATTGAAAAGAAGATCTTAAGAAAAGTGATGCCTCAGCAAGGCCATGATTCCCCCGATACATGATTTCGTAGAAAGAAATAAATCCATGCATTACTCCGTTATATCGAATGTTCTTAACAGGCACACCACTCGCTGCCAGAAGTCTAGCATATTCCTCGCCCTCATCTCGTAGTGGGTCGAATTCAGCTGTGATTATGATCGCTGGAGGAAGATTCGATAAATCATCTGCGTGAAGTGGAGATGTATAAGGATCAGCCCATGTTGCTTCAAATGGGGTGTATGACTCTCTTGCTCTCATCATGACACTTCTTGAGAGTAAGTAATAGCCACTATCATATTTTAACCTAGAGTCGAATTCAACGTCTTGGAATGTTGTTAACGGATATAGTAAAGCTTGTGCTTGAATAGCTGGACCATTTCGATCACGCGACATTAGGGTCACAACTGTGGCTAGATTACCGCCTGAACTATCACCTGCAACTGCTATCTTTGTTGGATCACCATTAAGCAATTCAGCATTTTTTTCTGCCCAGACCAAAGCTTCATAGCTATCTTCAGCTGCAGTTGGATAAGCATAGTCAGGAGCGACTCGGTAGCCAACAGCAATCACGATACTATTCGTCCTTGCAGCAAGAGAACGAACAATATTATCATGAGTATCTATATTTCCATACCCCTCCATAAACGCTCCCCCGTGGTAATAAAGGATGATAGGATGGGGACCCTCGGCGATTGGCTTATATATTTTCGACCTGATTGATGAGCCATCAGATACTGGAATATCAATATATTCACTTGTAAATCGCGGACTGCTATTCACAGCGAATAACTGGGGAACCTTCATATCAGGTGGAACGAGATTATTATTGACCGCATGTAATAAGACTGCCGTTTTGGGTGGGACACGCCCCGCTTCTGTATATCCCCAATAATGAACAAACAGAATAACAATTAACATACAAACAATCACACTTAAAGAGGAAATCATTAAACCAACTCGAAGTTTTTTCATGAATGTTTTCAATTCTATTCCCTCCTCCCTATTACTTTATTATATCAAGAAAAGAATAATAAAGTGAGAGAATTTATCATTATATTTGACATTTTCACATATTTACCAAAAGAAAGTAACCACTTCTATAAGTGGTTACTTATTCCAGTTATCGTTAATGAACTCATCCCTACCCGATTTGTTCCTGTCTTCCTTGTACTCCTTTGGACTCTTTTTATAAAAATCTTGATGTTCTTCTTCAGCTAAATAGAATGTATCTGCTTTGATAATTTCTGTTACGATAGGCTTTTTAAATCTGCCACTTTCCGCAACCGCTTGCTTCGAAGCAAGTGCCTCCGCTTTCTGTTCCTCTGAATGATAAAAAATCGCTGTTTTATACTGTGAACCACGGTCTTGAAATTGTCCATCTGGATCAGTCGGGTCAATCTGTGGCCAGTATAGCGATAGTAATTTTTCATATGGAAAAAGACTAGGATCGTATGTAATCTGGACAACTTCATAATGACCCGTTTCTCCTGTTTTAACTTGCTCATATTTTGGGTTTTCAACATGACCACCCATATACCCGGACTCTACCTTAATAATTCCTGGCTGCTCATCAAATGGTTGAACCATACACCAGAAACATCCTCCGGCAAATGTTGCTTTCTCACTATTTGTCATCTAAATTCCTTCTTTCATTAATTTGCAAAACTGCTAGCTCTTTTGCTTTTGCTTCGACCATGACATCCACATCCGTATTTTGAAGTACCTGCATTAAAAAGTCAAAATCGTCTTCATAAATATAGTCGGCATGCGCAGGGTCACTTTTTGAATCACGCCCACTGCTAATATGAACCTTTGGCTTGTCCTTTTCCTTAATCCAAGTTTGCTTCACTTTATTGAACAGAGATGCACATTTCTCAAGTGAACTTCCAAAGCAACGCTCATGATGCACATCAAAACAAACGGGCACACCACATTGTTCGGAAATACTCAATACATCTAGAGTATCATATGTTTTGTCGTCATTTTCAAGCCTTAAGTACTTTTTAACTAAGTCAGGTAATGAATGATATTCATTTATGAACATGTTCTTTGCTTTTTCCTTGTCTCCATATGCTCCGCCGGTATGAAGAATCATATCCGTTCCTCCAATAAAGGAAAGGAAGCGAGAGTGATAATCTAAATCGTTTAAAGCATTTGAAACGACTTGTTTCTTGGGTGAATTTAATATCGTGTATTGACCAGGATGCATTGATAGACGAAGACCAAATGATTGTTGTAGTTGTTTAATTCGATTCAAATGCTCAATCATATCTTCATCTTCCCACCATACCCATGATAACTTCTCGTGCGAGGCAAATGGGATCATATCACTGCTAATACGAAAAAAGGAAATATTGTTCTCATAATTCCAATGGAGAATTCGTTCTAGTTCTGCTAGGTTATGGAGCGACAACTCTTTAATTTTATCCTTACCCTCATTAATGAGTGTTTGTAGCCGACATGTTCGAAATTTACTTGGTATAGAGAGATTCTGACATGGATATCCTATTCGCATTTCATTCTCCTGTTGTACCATGTTATTTGATATGTATAATCACTAAAAAAAGAAGGTGATCATAGCCTTAACTCTTAATTGAATCACCTTCTCTTACTTTTATCATTAACAGTGATTTTTAATCCTCATAAACAAATTCAATCTCTTCATTTTTTCGACTATATTTCACTTTAAGATTTTGATTTTTAAAATACCATAAATCCTTTTCCTCAATGAAAAAAATCGTTCCATCCTCTTCTACCTGAGTACCGACAACAGAAGGACTTTCTTGACTAATCCCTAGTGAAAATCCACTTTGAATTGAGCCACATCCCCCGTATCTAGCGAAGAAACGAATATATTCCCCTTCTCCCTTTAAGTTAAATTCATCTTTAAACCATTGTAGTGCTGGTTTTGTAATTTGTATATTCAATGGTGTCACTCCCTCATTGTCATCTTTCTCCCTATCATATCAACTTAGAGTCTCCTTTGTCTATGAAACGGTATTTGAAACACACAAATTTTGTTTCCTTAAGGCAATTTTTTGTTGCGTGTGCATACTATATAAAAAAGGAGTTGATCCGAATGGGGCTTAATAAGAAAACTATTTTTTACGCACATCTTTTCTCAAAATTAGGTATCATCACAAAAGAACAAAAACAGTTATTAACCAAAAAAGTAAAAAGGTGACTGAAGAGGTCTATGTCCTTTTCAGTCACCTTATTTTTGCATTACATTGTTCAAAACCTTATACTAATTCATCTAGTGTTTCAACTAATTTCACAATCTCCGGTTTACTAATTTGTGCTTGTGCTCCGACTTTTTCTCCCTTGTGGAAAAGATCACTTGTGATTAGTGAAGAGAAAATAACAATTGGAAGATGAGCTAAGCTTTCGGTTTCTTTAATACGCTTTGTTAAATGGTGTCCATCCATTTGCGGCATTTCAATATCTGTGATAATCCCATCAACACGACGATTAATTTCTTCACGTCCCTCTTTAGAAAGAAGTTCAAGGTATTCCCAAGCCATTTTCCCATTCTCAAAAAACTGTAAATTACCATATCCCGCTTCTGTAAGCGTATCTTGTAGTAATTTACGTAAAATAGCGGAATCCTCAGCAATTAGAATCTTTTTAGCAGAGCGTTGACGTGGTCCAAGTGCTTTGACAGCGTCAATACTTAAACCAGATTCGGGATTAATATCAACAACGATTTTCTCAAAATCTAATAATATAGCCATCTCATCTTCCATTTTTACAATTCCGATTGTTTGACTCATGCCAGCTTGAGCCAACTCACTTGGTTTTTCAATTTGCTCCCAAGAAATTCGATGAATACGTGAGACGCTATGAACATGAAAGGCGACTTTTAGTTGATTTAGTTCAGCGATAATGTATTTGTCCTGTGTTTGATCGGTTGATGCAGGTACATTTAATACTTTTGCTAAATCAATAACAGGAATAACCTCATCTCGAAGTCTTACAACACCTTCCACATTCGGATGACCGTTAGGAGTAGCTGTAATTGGTAATGGGTTAATGATTTCTCTCACTTTCAAAACATTAATTCCAAATGTGCCTTGATCTACTTTAAACATGATAATCTCTAGTTCGTTTGTTCCACTGTCAAGTAAAATATTACTCTTTTCTATGTTAGCCATTTTATTTCCTCCAATGAGCTTGTCTCCGTACTACTCCTAGTTTATAAGCCTACACCCATATCAGCAACATATATTTTTAACATTTTAAAAGAAAAAAGAGATTATTCCAAGAGTCATTAACAGACTTTAGAGTAATCTCCAATTGCTGGATTTAAAAATCCCATAAGTTATTATTTCTACATAAATGTAGTAATTTCATACTCTTCACGAAGTTTTTCTAATAATGCACCAAGTTCTTCCTGTTGCTTTTGGGCTACTAGATAGTTTTCAAGTTCTTCACGGTATTCATCAAAAGAAGGGATCTCTGTTTCTTCCTCAGCTTGACTTGCAGATGCGACAATTTCATCATAGGTTGTTTGAAGTTCTTCTTCTGTCACTTCTGGTACTGAGACAAACTGATCAATATATTTGTTTCTAATAACAGGTGCTTCAAAATCTGCACGAATTTCCTCCATTGTAATTCCTTGCTCGCTAAGTCGTTCTTCTAATTCACTTTCATCAATTTGATACTGTGCAAGGTAAGTTGCTATTTCGGCGTCAATATCTTCTTCTGATGCCGTAATACCTTCTTTCTCTGCTTCTTGAAGAATAATTCTTTCATCAACCATATAATCAAGCAGTTGTTTCTTCGTTCCCTCTATAAAGGATGTTGCTTCTGCACTTTCTAAATCAACACCTTGCATGGTTAACGATTGAACCTCTTGTTGCAAGTATGCTATATAGAGTTCATTATCAATTTCTTCACCATTGACTGTTGCAATGACTTCAGGGATATCATCAGTGTTATATGTACTTTCTTGCTCAACCTCAGCCTCTTCACTGGTAGCTTCTTCACCTTCTACTTCTTCACTCTGTTCTGGCTGCTCGTCCCCTCCGCAAGCAACTAAAGTAATTGCCAAGATTGATGCAGCGAACATAACTCCCATTTTCTTCATCTCTTATTCATCCCTTCTTCTACTTCTACTCAAAATCTATAGCAATTGTAACATATATGGCAACTAATATCAGTTTTGACGTAGTCCTAACACTTCGACTAGGTTGCCTTTTCTTATTGAAGGTTATGCTTAACTAAATGAAAATCAACACTATATAACACCCTAAAAAAAGGGAGTTTCAAAAGGTTATGTTCCTTCTGAAAACCCCCCTTGTAGCAATTAGCAGTGCGATCACATCCTATTTAACAACAGTCAGATCCACTACCATTCAACACTAGACCTGAACCCTGCTCTGATTCTTCGTAATCAAGGGTCAGATCCTGTGTGTGTTCTACCACTTCTTTCTCAAACGCTACATTAATTTCATTAATTGTCTCTTGAATATCAGTATCCGCTGGCTCATCCAGAGCAAGCCCAAGTTTTGGTGCACCTCAGCCCATTCCAGCAAATACAACACGTACTGTTGTAAGTCCATGTTCATTCATCGTTTCTTTAAGAAAGTCTTTTGCACGATCTGTTATTTTCATTGTCCTCACCTCACATTTTCCTAACTAGTATAACGGAAAACCTAGCAAATATCATTTAATTGATCCTATCTTTCACTAATAACGAATCTCCTAAAGTTTTCATGTAAGAACCCATTCACAACTTCAGTTGAAAAATACTTCATTAGTTCATTCACTAAGTTACCGTACTCCCCACTATGCCTTAACTTGTCAACATAGACAGATATTCCATCGAAATCTGAACCAAAGCCAATATGTTTTTCTGCTCCTAGTGAACAGAGATGCTCTACATGCCTTACCACATCTAGAATTGTCGGTTGTTCCTCACTATTGGTTAGAAATAAAGGATGAAATACGATACCAATATAACCATTATTCGTAGTAAGTGCTTCAATTTGGTCATCATACAAGTTCCGTGGATGCTCACATAATACACGTGCATTTGAATGACTGGCAATCGGCTTTTTTGCGAGCTCCATAACATCCCAAAAGCCATTAATACTCAAATGAGAAACATCAGTTAACACATCAAATTGATTGTTCAATTCAACCAGTTCTTTTCCTAAAACGGAAAGACCGGCACCGCGTGGTTCACCAACACCATCTGCACAAAGATTCGCTTGGTTCCAAGTGAGACCAACAGATAATACACCCAATTGATAAAGAATGGTTAGCTTCGTTAAATCGTCTCCGATCGCATCAACGCCTTCAAGTGTAAGCACAGCTCCTATTTCACCGTCTTGAAGAGAGGTCAGGTCAGACCATTTTTTTATATGTCTCACCTTAGGGGCGGTAAGTACTTTTTTATAGAAAAGATCAATTTGCTCCAAAACAACTTGAAACTTCTGGTCGTGCTTGACCCAAGGCTCAACAAAGATAGCAAAAAGCTGAACACGCACGTTTCCTGCAATAAGTCTATCAAGATTAGCATCAATCTCCGCAGAAGTATGATAATCCCTTTGCGGCTGCTCCCAAAGCTTTAACAGTGCATCACAGTGCGAATCAATAATGAATGAATTCATATTATTTTGCCCCCTAACTTTTCACAAAAGTTGAAAAATCCACATATATATACAGTAGTAATCAAGAGAAAGATTGAGGTGAAAGGCAATGTCCGATGATCAACAGCAGCCATGGTCTAAAAAGCTGCCAAAAGGCTATCAGGATATTCTAAAATCAATTGATGAATTCTTTCAGAACACCTACACACATTTAAATGAGCACCCAATGTTTCTTGCTCCAATTCCAGTTCGGGTGAAGGAAGAAAAGGACATCTGGAAAGCTGAAATCGAACTTCCTGGAGTCAAAAAAAGTCAAATTAAACTAGATATATATCGCCAGACGATTCGAATCCAAGTAATTGAAGATGAACAAACAATTTATACGGATGAAAAGAACAACATTACTGAACGCCATGGGCACTCACAGGTCCGTCAACGAGTAATTAATGTCCCTTTTTTAATAAATGAGAAAGAAGTCAAAGCCGTCTACAGCAATGGACTTCTTGTCATTACCATTCCAAATCGAAGAAAAAAAATAGCAATTGAATAGGAGGTTTTACTATGTTTCAACCTAATCCATATCACAGACCTAATATGTCACCAAATCGGAAACAACGATTACAACCATTTCAAACAGCTGGTCAACCACAACACTTTCACCATCAACCGTTCCCACAGCAGCAATACCCTGCGTACCCTCAACAAGGGCAGCAGAGCCAGCCGTTTGCACCTACTCAACAAGGACCGCAAGCTCTTCCAGGTGCTGGTCCAAAGAAAGCATCCTTTTTCAAATCAGCCTTTGTTGGTGAGAACGGAAAATTTGATGTAGGACGTACGGTTCAAACAATGGACCAAGTTGTAAAGACGATGCACCAGGTAAGTCCAATCGTCAAACAAGTTAGCGGACTCTTCATTAAGAAATAACAGACTATTTAAGATTTAATGCATAAGCAAGGGTTTGATTGGCATTAATCATTTTCAACCCTTGCGAAGCGACAAAATCAATTTTCACATACGCACCTATCTCATCTTCTGTTTTGTTATCATAGATAAAAGGCAATTGATCAATTTCTATTGAAGCATCATCTGGTCCTTGTTCATCCAGAACAAGGTCGTACGCTACCATCGTGCTTCACTCAAACGTGTCATATGCTCGAACACGAATTGACTTAGATGCTAAGGATAATTGCTTAAAAAACGTTTTCGCTTTTTCTGTCAAAATAATATCCATTATATAACCCACCCTTCTGTCTTTTCAGATAGTGTAACAAACTTACCATTAAAATTCACAACAGCTGTTTCTTAGAGACCGAGACAAGGATGATGAACTAACTAAAAAAACGAACGAAGGGGTTGGTGCAATGACACCGATCTTGAAGTATACTTCACTAAAGAATTGCTTTGTTCGGAATTTTAGTCAGACACTTTAGTCCTATCTCTGTCTCTATTCTATTTCTCTTACATTAAAACGATTCTTAGTGCCGGCCATCCCTTTTTGAAAGAGTGCTAAACAGACGACTCCAACAAAGGCACTAATTGCAAGCAATGAGTAGAGCGTATTCATTGAAGTTAATTCAATAATATAACCTCCAACAAGTGAACCGATAATTCCTGATACTCCAAAGACAATTGTAATAAAAAGAACATGCCCCGTCGCTTGTAAGTGCTTAGGAATTAAATGATTTACAAACTGGAATGCAGCAAGATATAGCACACCAAAAGTTAGACCGTGAGTGACTTGTAGCGGTAAAATGAACCACGGGTTTGAGATTAATCCCATCAGAGCCCATCTGATCGTGTATAGTCCACCAGCCAATATAATAAAAGTTAATGGGGACCACCTTTTAAACCAATATGCACTTGTTGCAAAGATTGCCGCTTCTGCGACAACACCGATAAACCACGCCCAGCCAATCATTGCTTCTGGACCACCTAGTTCAACAATATATAACCCTAAATACGTGTCGTTAGCTCGGTGAGTGCTTGATATAAACACTACAAACAATAGAAAGAGCATTAAGGTTCTATTTGTGCTTAAGCGAAGGGCATCAACAATCGTAACTGGTTTATTTGTTTGTGGTACGTCCTTCACCCCAAACGCAATGATTAAGGCAATGATAGCCATGAACATCATCGGATACATGATGTAATTTACACCAATCCACGTTAGAAGATAACCTGTTAAAAGCGATGTAATCGCAAACCCAAGCGAGCCCCACATACGAATACTTCCAAATGTAACTTTCTTCTCAATTGCGGTTTGCTGAGCTAGTGAGTCACCTAAAGCAGTCGTTGGTGAAACAAATACATATAAAACGAACATGAGAATCATATAGCCATAAAATGAATCGACAATAAGAAAGGCCGCTGTCGACAGGAAAAGCCCAAACAAGGCAAGGATAATCATTCGCTTAATTGACTTGTATTTGTCACTCATATAACCCCAGAAAGGCTGTGCCACGATTGTTGCAATCGGTCCAATCGCCATTAAAAGGCCAACCTGTGAACCAGTAAGCCCCTGGCCTTGATAAAAGACAGGTATATACCCAATAATTATCGTCATTGTTGAATGAATAAAAAATAAATAGGCCATCAATCGAATAATCGATTTTTCAACCAAAACAACCACTCTCCTTCATCAATACCATCAAAAAGAAAAGTCCGACCTTGAGAGACATAAATGTCACTCAACGGTCAGACCTATAGCAATCCTTCCTGTTCAAACAAATAATCGTAAGGAATATCAAGAAATAGGAATAATTCATCGGTGATTGGATAAGAGTATGTGCGTATACGTTCATCACGATCTATATCCGTATACAAGTCAGATAAAATCCCTCTTTTCTCAATGTTCATACGAACAATATTTTCAAGAAAATACGGACGCCAGCTCCAGTTCTTAAAACGCCCCTCTTCAAGTAAAACCCATTTCTCTGAATTTTGTTCTGCATTTGAGGATTGCTGAAATCCTTCATAGTTGCAAATATAAATTCGAAATGCATACTGACTACAACTAGTGGCAACCTTCATAATCATTTCATCATATGTATCCTCAGGGGATATCGTTTTCATTGCTTGTTTTAGTTGAAGATTTAAATCATTCGTTAATGTAATCTGAGATTCCATTTTTTTACGTTCATACACCATGAAATGTTGGAATTGCTTTTTCATTGTTTCCCTGCAACAGTCCGATTCGACGAAAAATCCTCTTGTCGGCTGCAAGTAGGGTCCCTGATAATAACGACCACCATTTCTCCATGCATAATTCAACTGATTAAAATTAGTAATCCCTTCAAACAGGAGGGTTGCTCCTATTTTACGTGATAGCATTGAAAGTGATTGATGAACTTCGCTATACAGATGTGGTAGCTCTTCATCCTCCATAAACCCTACATTCACTTTAACAATATTTGGCTTCAGCATTGCGATCCGATCAAAGTTATTTCCCCTATGACCGACATCACTAATCGCCATCCGAAAACCTAAGCTTTGAATATAAAAAAAGAAATGTTTGTACTCACTTATAAAATCAGTAAGATCCTCCTCTTTTAATTGAAGAGCTATTTGCTGATTTTTGAGACCATGTTTTTGATATGATGAGATTCTATTAAGAAACGTCTCACCATTATCCTTTTGTAGTAAAGCTGCATCATAATTAAAAAAAAGCATTGCAGATTGATCTGTTTTCAAATAATCCTCTAATGCCAATTGTTGAATATGATCATCTAACTCTAATCTATATTCATCAGGAATGGTTTTATCCTTAAAAAACCAATCTAATCTTTCTATTCCATCCTCTGTCTGTATTCTAGCAACCACCTCATAGCCAACAACTAATTGTTTATCAGCACTGATGATTGGTTGATAATACGGGACCACACGATCCTTATTCATCATAACATCCAAAGCATCCAATTATTCCGCCTCCTTAAAAAAGACGCATTGATCAAAAACGCTACTAATAAACGTTTTCATAAACATATACAAAGATAATCTTATTATACCATAGTTCTCAATAATTGGATGTGGACATTGATCTTTATCATTGTAGGAAATCTTTCATTAATTTAGCGACCTCCTTAGGCCTCTCCTCTGGCAGAAGATGACCTGTCTTTGCGAAGCTTGTAAACGTAGCATTTGGTAAGTCTCTGGCTAATTGTCTACCAATCCTGACTGGAATCACACTATCCTCTTCCCCCCAAACAATCTGGACCGAATGAGAAATCCTATGTAGTTCATCTTTCGTCAAATCTCCTTCTCTTTGCCTTAGTAAGCAAAGTAATGCATCGTAAAATTCATTTTCTGAAAATGGTCTCGTATACTCGGTTAAGGTTTCATCATCAATCATTTTTTTATCATAGACAACCTGTAAGAGTGATTCCTTATAGTCCTTTTTCTGAATCCACCATTTCATTGCTTGTTTGGCAAAAGGTAAAAAAGAAGCATACACATATGGCTTTTTGACTTTTTTTAAATAGCCTGAACTTGAAAGTAATACTATTTTCTCAACCAGATTTGGTTTCACTTTCGCTGTATATAGTGCTACCTGACCTCCCATTGAATGCCCAACTAGAATAACTTCATCTAATTTAAAAAGCTGACAAAACGCAATGACAACACTAGCGTAATTATGAAAGCTGTAAACAAAATTCTTACGCTTCCCACTCTTACCAAAGCCAGGTAAATCTAATGTGTAAATATCAAACTCTTTTCTAAGTTCAGGTATTAGCTTGCGAAAACTAAAGCATGACGAGACAAATCCATGGATAAGAATCATTGTTTTTTTGAGTTGCCCCTTACCCTTACATGGAAAGAACTCATAATATACATCTGTATCCATGAGATAAACAGTTGATGTACAAACCTCATTCTTCATCAAAAAGACACCTCATTTCATACTTATTCATCGACAATACACAGATTAACTAGCGGTGGAAAAAGACGTAGGTATTTAAGTAGTTTGCACGCGACAAACTTCACTCATTCATCTATATGAGTAGATAGAGGAAATTCGAATAAAAAACCAACGTCTACATTTCTTGTCTACGTTGGCTGTGAGGTATTATTAAATTTATTACTTATGATGATCCAAATCAAATGGTGTTTCTTGATACACATAATAATTTAGCCAGTTAGAAAACAACAGATTCGAGTGTGCTCTCCAACGTAAGCGTGGCGGCTTCTTATCATTGTCTTGTGGAAAATAATTATGTGGTAAGTCAATATCTAGACCCTTCTGGATGTCGCGTTCATATTCATCCTGAAGTGTACAGACATCGTACTCGGAATGACCAGTAACAAAGATTTGTTTTCCATTTTTACTTGCAACAAGATATACTCCTGCTCCATCTGATTCACTTAAAATATCTAATTCCTCTACATTTTCAATATCTTCTCTTCTAACATCTGTATGCCGTGAATGTGGTGCCAAGAATTCATCATCAAATCCACGAAGTAGATTAACATTTTGCTTTTCAATTGTATGTGGAAAGACACCAAAAATTTTCGATTCTAATGGATGTTTATTAATACCAAAATGGTGATATAGTCCCGCAAGTGCTCCCCAACAAATATGTAAGGTTGAAGTAACATGTTCCTTGCTCCAATTCATTATCTCTTGTAGCTCTTCCCAATAATCAACTTCTTCAAATGAGAGCAATTCAATTGGGGCACCAGTAATAATCATTCCATCGAAATTTTTTGTTTTGATTTCTTCAAATGTCTTATAGAATGATTGTAAATGATCATGTGATGTATTTTTAGATACATGAGTTGTAGGATACAGAAAGGAAACTTCAATTTGCAATGGTGTGTTTCCAAGTAGTCTTAGGAGCTGGGTCTCAGTTGTTTGTTTGACAGGCATTAAGTTTAAGATGACAATCTTTAGCGGACGGATATCTTGTGAGTATGCACGACTATCGTCCATAATAAAGATATTCTCAGCACTCAATATTTCTTTAGCAGGTAAATGGTCTGGAATTTTAATCGGCATAACAACGTTTACTCCTTTTTTGCAAATTCATTCTACATGTATGTTGAACTCTTAACGAATCATACTAGACAAGAGAACTAGCTGAACGAATAATAGACTATTTCGATAATTAAACTTATCATGAAATAAACAATTCTGCAATTATTAACTCACGAAAAGGGTGGCTAAAATGAAGCTACGATTAGAATGGACGTACATCCTGCCGAAACATAAACAAACATTCTTTATGAAATCAGATTGGATGACGGTTCAGCAAGCAATCTTACTAAATGAAGACTTAGAAAAAACCGGACGTCTGCAGTCGATTGAATTCCTCGATGAACATGATTCTTCTTGGATGAAAAAAGAATTACTAGTCTTCTTAAAACAGTTTGAAACAGAACCACATAATGTGACCGGATATATTGATGGCGGTTTCGATGCGAAAACAGGCCTTGCTGGAATTGGTATGGCTATCTATTTTGAACAGCATCATAAAAAATGGCGTGCAAGAATGAACGACTCACTTGAGTTGATTGAAGACAACAACGAGGCTGAATATGCTGCCCTCTATCGCTTTGTCCAACATTGTGAAGAGCTCGGCATCCATCATCAAACGATACAAGTGTATTCAGATTCGATGATTGTCGTTAACCAAGCCTCTGGCGAATGGCCTTGCTATGAAGAGCACTACTTAACATGGTTAAACCGGACAGAGGAGCTCGCTACCAAGCTAGGTTTAAAGATTGACTATGAGCTTATTGAGCGTACCCAAAACAAAGAAGCAGACCAACTAGCCACTCAAGCCCTTCAAGGGACAAAAATAGAAAGCAAACAAGAAACAAAGTAATGTTCTTTGCTTCTTGTTTGCTTTTACTTAAGTAGCTTTTCGGCAAGTGTATTTTCTAGTCTCGTTACTCCCAGTGGTTCTGGTACACGACCATAGTCTTCATGGTGAAAGTCCGAGCCGCCTGTTCGTAGTAGCGTGACACCAAGCTCTGCTTCAATTACTTCGGTTAACTGTTCAAAACGTTTAACCGCTGCATTATCATGATCGCGATGATACACTTCGATTCCATCTAAGCCGAACATCTTGACCCACTCTTTAATATCATCATCAAAATCATAGTAAACTGGGTGTGCGACAATGGCGACACCACCTGTTTTGTGAATCCAGTCGATTGCTTCTTCAACGGTCATTTCTTTTGCCTTTTCAACATAACCGTGCTGTCCCTCTGCAAGGTATCTCTCAAAGGCTTCAGCTACGTCTTTGACATAGCCTGCATCAATTAATGCTTTGGCCACATGGGGCCTGCCAACAGCTCCACCGTCAACATGCTTTAATACCTGCTCTGGCGTTAAAAATAGTCCAACTTCAGCTAACCTCGATATAATTGTATCCAATCGTTCTCTACGGAGCTTTTTTTGTACTGATAGCATGTCTAATAGAGCTTGGTCCTTTCGATCAAGCTGATAGCCAAGAATGTGTACACTCTTCCCTTTATGCTTTGTCGACAATTCAATCCCAGGAATGACTGTAATGCCGAGCTTATTTCCTACTTGAATCGCTTCATCTATACCATCTACCGTGTCATGATCGGTTAGAGCAATGATTTCTAAGTTTTCTTTTTTACATTTGTGAAGCAGCTCAGATGGGGAGTAACCGCCATCTGAAGCTGTTGAGTGCATATGCAGGTCACTATTAGTACCGCTCATAAAAATATTCAGTCCTTATCTACTGTTAGTTTCCAAATCAATTGTCCAGTACGTAGGTGCTCTGTATAAACTAATTCATAGTTTGTTCCAACTGGTACTAGAAATGCTAGTTCACCTCTTACCATGCGTTCGGGATGAATTTGTCCCCCTAAAACACCCTTTGTTTCAATTGAAGTGTCTCTCTCAAATGCAAACCCTTCCTCATCAACAAGTGTAAATTTAAAAGGTGAAAATTCATATACCTTCTCTGTCGTATTTTGGATAGATAGATCAACAATGATAAACTGCTCCGATTCTGAATATGGTTCAACGTAGAAATCATTTATCAGCATCTCAATACCGTTGATCTCCCTCATTTGATCACTACTTTTACCTAGGCTACCACTAACTCCCGGATCGGCATTTGAAAGGAACATATAGCTTATTAGAGCCAATAAACAAAGGCATAGTAATGTAAACAGAATAATCTTCGTTTTCACTTTTCTCTCCCCCTACTGAACATACAACTTTAAAATATGAGTGAGAGATTCCTTTTATAACCTACTTTTACCTCCACCAATTATCGTAAATTGTAACAGGTGGCTGGCGTTTATGTTCAGTCTTCACATAACGCGACTCGATCTTTTCGGCAATCTCTTCAGCTACGGATTTCCCTTCTAAGTAATCATCTAGTTGGTCGTAGCTCATCCCCAAAGAAACTTCATCTGGAAGACCTGGTTTATCATCTTCTAAATCCGCTGTCGGGACTTTTAAATATAGATGTTCTGGTGCTCCTAGTTCTTTTAGTAACGCCTTACCTTGTCTCTTCGTTAACCCATAAATCGGAGCAACATCACATGCACCATCACCATGCTTCGTAAAGAAACCAGTAATGGCTTCAGCTGCATGGTCTGTGCCAATAACGAGACAACCGTAATGACCAGCTAGATCATACTGAACCTTCATACGTTCTCGAGCTTTTGTATTACCCTTGTTGAAATCTGATAACGGCTCTCCTGTTGCTTCTTCAACTGAGGCGACCGCCGCTTCCACAGCAGCTTTTATATTAACAGTAAGGGCTTTTGTAGGCTTAATGAAAGATATGGCATCCTGAGCATCAGCCTCATCTTGCTGAACACCGTATGGCAATCGAACCGCATAGAAAGAGTATGTTCGCTCTTTTTGCTCAGAATTTAATTCGTCAATCGCCATTTGTGCGAGTTTCCCTGTTAAGGTTGAATCCTGTCCACCAGAAATGCCTAGAACATATCCTGTTGCACCACTATGTACTAAATAATCCTTTAAAAACGTCACACGTTCTTGAATTTGTTTCTTTACGTCAATTGTCGCACTTGTCTGTAGATCCTTAATAATTGATTGTTGCTTACTCATTATATCCATCCTTTCTTACAGTAACCGATTTAACTGTTCTTCTAGACCCTCTTTTACTAGAATTTGACGCTGACGTTCACCTAACAAATCAAAATGAGGATAATGATCTCTTTGGTGAATCCATTCTGCTTTTAGGCCATGCCGTTCACCCCATGTAATGAGCTTGTCTAGGTCAGCACAAGCAACCTTCGTTACAGTGGAGCATTCTGGAAAACGGTCATCGAGCCAATAATGTGTAATAAAAGCAATTTGACCTGTTTGAGCTTGTTTCTTCCAGTCATTTAATTGCTTACGTGAAATGCCAAAAGCCATATGTATCTCCCTACCCTTTAATTGTCTTATTATATCATATTAAAACAAAATGATGAAAAAGGTGAGTGTTTGAGAGCAAAGTCAACCATCTCTAGACAATCGACAAGCTTTCGGCCCCTAGAGAGAATTACCATGATGAGCAGCATCGGCTTCGCTACCGGGATGGGGGGCACGCTTTCCGCAGGCGGGCGTTGAACTAACCGGCTACGCCGGTGGATTTCAACCTGCCCTTTACATCCTGCAGGAGTCGGCCCGCCCATCCCGTCCGCTGTGTAAGAGAATAGATTTATATCAATTTTTTCTTTATAAATATTTTTCAAACAATAGAAGTAGAAGTAAATTGAGGAACACATTGATGTATATTAAGGAGACTGGTTTAACAGTAAGAACCTCTTTGAAAATTTCTCAAAGAGGTTCTGTCTACGGTATTAGCCAACCATTCTCATAGCTAACTTCACTAATATTTAAATACAATTACATATAATTTTAAAACTAATAAACCAGCTTACTTTTGGTTGTTGTAGCCGTTTTCGCGGGCGTTTGCTTCGTCCTTGATTTCAGCTTCGAAAGCCTCGATGCTTTCTTGGCGACGGTGATTTTTTTCTTGAACCATTTGTTTTTGCTCATTAGTCATCTCAGTGTGAGCAACTGATTCTTCAGCAGCTTCGATATTGTGCTCGGTATTTTCCTTCATTTGCTGTAGCTTCTCTACATTATCATTGCGATTATCTGGCTTTGCCATTTCGATACCTTCTCTCAACTAAAATTGTGTTGCACCATTAGTATGGAGAGGCGACATGGCGTTATACATTGTTTTTACTTTTTTTTAATTTCTTCGTACTTTTCATACCAGCTTGGAAAGGCCTTCTTAAAAGCCGTTGGTTTGAATGTATCCTTTTTCACAACAATATGAGTTGTTGTTCCAATGACACATTTGTCACCCTCTCCGTTGATAATGTGATAACCATACACGGTTTTGATGCCATCATTTAATTCAACCCATGTATGTACAAATGCCTTATCGCCATAACGGATCGGCTTCTTGTAGGTAGCTTGAACATCATAAACTGGTGCAAAATAACCTTCTTCTTCCATCTTCATATAATTAAATCCTAACTCTTCAATCAAACT
The DNA here is from genome assembly GCF_017939705.1 of Halalkalibacter suaedae. GTDB lineage: Bacteria > Bacillota > Bacilli > Bacillales > Bacillaceae_D > Halalkalibacter > Halalkalibacter suaedae. The sequence continues at coordinate 111,573 of NZ_JAGKSQ010000008.1, read as the reverse complement.
TGCACGACCAAGTTCAAAGTACTTTAAATAGTTAGCGTGATAAATAACACCCATCATATCTGTATCCGCATATAGAATTTGAATTCCTTTTTTCGATATATACAAAGTGAAACATCCTTTCTATGTTGAACGTAAATCTTCATCAGTAATCGTCATTAACTGTTCTTTCGTCATTTCCTCATACGTGCTCAGTCGAATTGACTGGGCCTGGACCATTTGATTAAACAAATCGACCGCGTATCTAGCATTGCCACTACTTACACCTTCACTTAAGCTTCGTCGTAAGCTGTCTTTCGCTTCAGCTGTTAACAAATAGCCCGCATGATCAGCTCGCTGCAAGACAATCTCACACAGCTCGTCTACATTATAATCTTCAAAGTGAATAAATTTCTTGAACCTTGAACGAAGTCCTGGATTGCTTTGAAGAAGTTGATTCATTTCATTCTCATACCCAGCAAAAATAACAACAAGATTTTCTTCATGCTCTGTCATTTCTTGAACAATGGTGTTGATCGCTTCTTTCCCAAAATCACCTTGAGTTTCATTTAGCAGTGCATAGGCTTCGTCTATAAATAAAACCCCACCTAATGCATCCTTGATTTTTTCTCTTGTTTTTTCAGCGGTTTGACCTACATAACCTGCAACAAGATCGGCACGACTTGCAACAATCAAGTGTCCTCTTTTGAGAAATCCTAACTCATTTAGTGCTTGTGCATACAGCTTAGCCACCGTTGTCTTACCAGTTCCGGGATTTCCTGTGAACACTGAATGTAGTTCTAATGGGAGCACATTCAGATTCTGTTCACGCCGTAATTTTTGAATATGAACAAAAGAAGTCAATGATAGAAGCTCCTGTTTCACTTTGTTTAATCCAACTAATTCATTTAACGAATCAATAGCTGGCTTCAAATCTTTTGTATGATCTGAAACCTGGAAGTCAGCTCCCTTTAGGAGAACAAAATCATCTGCCTCAGCATCACTTAGACTTAGGTGAGCACCTTTTTGAAAGATCGCTTCAAGGATAATAGACTTAGCTGTTCTGGCATTTCCAAAGCTCTGATCAACTTTTGCGATTTCTATCTGTTTGGCTAATTCCTTTTTTCCATCGCTCGTTAACAAATAATCATTTTCAATCGCAATTTTCTCAGAGATATCAAGAAGCTCATCAATCGAGTAATCATCGATGTGAACTTGATTATGATCAGGAAAGCGACTTCTCAGTCCTGGGTTAGCTCTTAAGAATGTTCTCATCTCTTCAGGATAGCCAGCAAGAATCACAGCAAATGAGTGAGCCTTAGGTCCAGTCATCGCTGAAACAAGCGTATCAATAACGGTTTGTCCGTAATCGTTTGAAGCGAATGCCTCTCGCTTCAAGCTATAGGCTTCATCTATAAAAAGTACTCCACCACTAGCTCGCTCGATCGCCTTCATTGTTAGTTCTTCCGTTTGACCAACGTATGCTCCAACTAACTGCGATCGATCCATTTCAAACACTTCATTTCTCTTCAGTAGCCCCAATTCATAATAAATCTTCGCGATTAATCGGGCTAAATGTGTTTTTCCTGTCCCTGGGTTCCCCGTTAAAATCATATGTAAGCTAATTCCGTCCTTTGCCTGAAATCCATGTCGAGCTCTCTCTTGCTGATAATGAAGAAATTGATACAATTGCTTAATGCGTACCTTTACATCATCTAATCCAATCATCTTGTCTAGTTCGTCTATAGCCGATTCACTGTTTTGAGTCGCCTGGTTAACAAACAAGTCGCTCCACTGACTATTAATTTGTTCGATCCGCCGAATGATTTTAGTTAATTCAGCAAACAACTTCGCTGAATGATAGACGCCACTTACGGATTTAACGTATTCAGGCGTAACCTTTACAAGTTCATCAAACAAGAGATTTAATTCTTTAAGGTAGGAGAGTGCCTGATATGCATCCTCTTGTTCCCTCACAAGATCTGACTCTGCTATTCCATTCCACAAAGCATGGATTTGTTCATAATAAGGAAAAAATCGCTCTGCGATAGCAAGATAAGAGCTCGTCGTCTCCTTCTTCGTCGCTCCATTATCGGTCTCACGAATTGGTGCAAACTTAGCAGGTAACGGCAATTGCTTAAGCTTGTCAATTAATTGTTCTGCTTTAAGTTCTTTAATTCTCCAGTTCGTCGAGTCGAGTTCTAATGCTCGTTCGACCCAAACTGAGATAAACTGATCAAAATACCCCATTCGCTCAAAGCGAGCTTTTGCCAACCAAGCGAGTAAGATCGATAAGTCCTGTCTAGGAAAATCAGGCTTTTTTTCGGCCACCTTTAAATATTCCCATGCTCTCGCTTCTCGAAGAGGAAACTTCCCTGATTCAATCCCCTCTATCCAATCAAGTACTTCCGCTGCCGTAATTTGCTCTTGTAGCACTATATCACCACTTTCATTTCATTATCCCGTTTTTGTGCTCATATGACTTTGCTTGTGTCTACGTTTTACCGATGTCCCTACGTATACACCACTTATAACAAAACAGGCTCCAATAATCGTTCCAATTGTAAGAACCTCTCCAAGAAATAGTGTTGCCATAACAACAGCGGAAACAGGCATGACATTAATAAAGATAGAAGCCTTAGCTGCACCTATTTTTTGTATACCATAATAATACAGGATAAAACCTAGTACCGTCACAAATACGCTCATATGTCCAATGGCTAACCATGCAGATAATGTACTGTCCGAGAAACGCTCCCACGGTTGTTCGATAAGAGAAAATGGTAGAAGAAATAATGTCCCAAAGCCGACAGCATAGGTTGTAGAAACAATCGAACTATATTTTTGCAAGACAACTCTACCTAATACACTATAGAGTGCCCAAGTAATGACAGCACCTAGTAAAATAAGATCAATAAATTCAAATTGAAACTTCAGTATGACCATCGGATCACCATCCGTTATGATCGTGATTACACCAAAAAAGGCCAAAAGCAAACCAACCACATTTCTTCTTGTAATCGCCTCTTTCAGAAACACTCCTGATAAAAGCATGATCAACATCGGATTTGCCGCAATAAATAATGAACTCTTGATTACCGGAGCATATTTACTCGCATAAAAGAAACAAATATTGTATAGTGCGATTCCCGTTAAACCGAGCAGCATAAATAAAATCCAATCTTTCTTTGTATGTTTCGGTCGATCTTTTTCAAACATCCACATAATCGGGAAGAGTAAAAGTGCTGCACCAAAAAAACGTAAAAATGAGATTGTGGCTGGATCAAAGCTTTCAATTGCGATTTTCCCAGCGATAAATGCACTTCCCCACGTACTCGTTGCGAGTGTAAGCATCCCATAGATGAGCCATCGCTTTTTCCTATCCATCATTCCTGACCCCTTTTTTTCTTTTCATTTTACGCCTTTTCTTCGTAAAACGAAATAACTATTCTCATTAAATCGTTTGATTGTCTCGGATCGAATGTTTGATGACTCGTCCTATGTTGATGCTCATATGAAAAGATCGTTCACATTCGCAAAGCGACTGAAAATATGAGAAAATAAAGACTTATTCATCAAGGAAGGAAGTTTAAGTTGAAGAAAATTATCGTTATTATCGGTTATTTACTGATTGGCCTGCTTATTTATTTATATGGTGAAGGATTACTTGAATGGATTAGAAAAGGAACAGACTATATCATAATCACTTCATTACTTGCTACATTGTTTGCCTTGTTCCCAATCATTCCATATCCACTTATAGGAGGCGTGTTAGGGGCTGCCTATGGTCCATTAACTGGTGGCCTTATTACCTGGATTGGCTCTTCACTTGCTTCAATTATTATGTTTGCATTTGTTAGGTACGGCTTTCAAGACTTAGGAAAGAAATGGCTCTATCGCTATAACAAGCTTTCAAAAATAACTACGATCTTTGAACGGAACGCATTTATGACTATTTTCTTAACAAGGCTTATTCCAGTCATTCCATCAATTGTCGTTAATATTTATTCTGCATTGAGTCGAGTGTCTTTATTGCAATATTCCCTTGCCTCTACAATTGGTAAAGCACCGTCAATGCTGTTATTTGCAGTTGTTGGCAATACACTTGTCACTGAACCAAAAGAGCTTTTCTATATTGCCTTATTCTATATTGTCTTTCTAGTCATAGTGTACATTTCATTTCGTTTCTTTCAAACATTCACCGTTAGAGATCAAACAAAAAAATGAACTTTTCTCTTCAGCCATAACAGTACACTAAAAATCAGATAACCAATAGCGGTTCCTAACGTATTAAGAATGATATCATCAATATTCGAGACGCGATAGGTGAACATAAATTGACTCATTTCAATACACAGGGAAACAAAAGCACCAATGATCACAACTAGAAGAAAGCGACGGAAACGTTTATGTAAGGCTGGTATCAAAAAACCCATAGGTAGAAACATGACAATATTCCCAATAAGGATTCGGATCGGATCAACAATCGTTGGACTAAAGACTGCAATCCGGTAAATACTGCGAAAAGGAATCACATTATAGTTTCTGCCTCCAGGTCCAGCAGGTCCAAGTGATGCACCGTAATTCCACGCAAACAATGTCACGTAAAACAATGCTCCAAGATATAGAATAAACAAAATTGTTAAAATGCGTCGTTGATCTTTCATAGCTTCCCCCTAATACAAATACATAACTCTTCCCATTATTTCGTGATCTCTATTTTCTGACAAGGGCTTTTTTGAAAAAAATGAATATATTTCATTTTATGAATAGCTCGTCAACTATACAACAAAAAAGATCTCTCAAAAGTTAAAAATTAACTTTTAAGAGATCTTCGCTTGATTTATCCTTTTGGAGGAATATAATCTGGTTGTTCATTACTCTTTGTATTCATTTTCTTGCCATTATTTGAACGGGATTTAACTGGTTGCGTCCCAAGGTGATCTGGACGAAACTGGGCAAAATTTGATTTTGTACTGTTGCTTTTCATTATAACCCCTCCTCAAGAATAGGTTACCTCAAAGCAAAAAAACTATTCGACATCATCCAATTCCATTATTTAACCGCAGCTCTACGTTTTTCCCATCTCTCTTCAATTCGATCTAAAGCATCTGGATCGTTCATTAATTTTTCTTTATTTTCCCTGACTAGCTCTTCAAAAGACAATTTCTTAACTTTACGCACAGAAACACTCCTTATGTATCTTTTTAGCCATTCTGATACAAATGATGTGTTTTTATACCTTTTATTTAATCCTTTTTAGGACTAATGAACGTTTGTCCAGATTCATCCGCTGTCATTAAAAAGATTTCTTCAGGATTAGCAAAGCCTTGTTTCTGAATCTCGCCTCTCAGCCAATCAATTGTCCCGACTTTTTTCACATTAGCATGAACAATTTTTCCATCTTCAATAAGGACCGATGGATAGCCTTTTGATTTAACATCTTTTTGCATATCTTTTAATGTAACACTCTCGTAGCTCGATTTCTTTATCACACTAATTTGGCCATTCATCTCTAATATCGCATAATCAATCTCTGATAAATCACTAGCACTATTCAGACGCAAGTCCATCAAAAAGGCCTCTAAGGTTATTTTAGACTTACGAAGCTCTTTGTACAGAATTTCACCATGCTTCATTAATATAATCGGTTCATCTTCAATTACACGCCTAAATCTTGGTGCTTTAAGGGCAATATACGAAAGAGACAAATGCAATGTTGCCGTCATTGCTGCAGCGCCTACAGGACCAGCAAGCGGCAGCTCGCCATCAGTCAGTGGTTCTCCTAAAATGTCTCCAATAACAACCCCAAAGATAAAATCTAATGGGTCAATTGAAGTCATTGTCCGTTGTCCTAATACTTTTACAATTAGAAAAATGTAAACATACACAATAGTTGCACGAATCATGTAGCCATAAACAGGTAACGATTCGGTACCATTCCAAAAATCCAACAATGGTGACCCTCCGTTCTTCGCCCTATAGTTGTAGCTTACTGTTTATTATTACGATCCATTTTCTCCGCTTCACGCTCTGCAAAAGATGTGAATTCTGTTTCAGGATGATTGTCTTTTCCATATTTCTTTGCATTATTATTTCTTTGGGCGTTGGCATTGCCTTTTTTCTGTCTTCCCATTTCTTCTTCATCCTTCCAAGTTTAGATTTAATCTTTTTTAGGATGTATCTTTTTTCTTTTTTTATGTAATTCAAAAAACTAAATACAGTATGTGAAATTTTATTAAGCATTAAAAAGAGGTCTAAAGGAATTCACCTTTAGACCTCTTTTCATATATCTTTAAGCAAGCTTATTACGTAGTACCATTTGTAGGATACCACCATGACGGTAGTAATCCATTTCAACTTCACTGTCAAAGCGAACAAGAACATCAAATTCAGTTACTTTGCCGTCTTTGGCAGTTGCAACAACCTTAACCATTTCGCGAGGCATGACATCATTTGTAATTTGAACATCAAATGACTCTTCCCCTGTTAAACCTAATGATTCAGCACTATCGCCTTCTTTAAATTGAAGCGGAAGAACACCCATAAGCACAAGGTTACTACGGTGAATACGCTCATAGCTCTCAGCGATAACCGTCTTAATACCAAGTAGGTTTGTTCCTTTTGCTGCCCAGTCACGTGAGCTTCCCATTCCGTAATCTTTCCCAGCTAGGATAGCAAGACCAGTACCTTCTTCCTTATACTTCATCGCAGCATCATAGATCGATAACACTTCACCTGTTGGCCAGTAAGTAGTGAATCCACCTTCTGTACCTGGAGCGATTTGGTTGCGGATACGAATGTTTGCAAATGTACCTCTCATCATTACATCATGATTTCCACGTCTTGAACCGTATGAGTTAAAGTCTTTAGGCTCGACACCCTTAGAAATCAAGTATTTACCTGCAGGCGTATCTTTACCAATTGCACCCGCTGGCGAGATATGGTCAGTTGTAACAGAGTCACCAAATTTACCGACAACACGTAATGAAGATAATGGCTTAATATCTTCTGGATCTGGAGACAAGTTTTCAAAGAACGGAGGATTTGCAATGTACGTAGAATCTTCGTTCCACTTGTAAAGTGCTTCATCCGTCGTTTCAATTTTGTTCCAGCTTTCGTTGCTATCAAAGACATCCTTATATTCACGTAGGAATAATTCAGGCGTTACTGTTTCTTTAACAACATCTGAGATTTCTTGTGCAGTTGGCCAAATGTCATCAAAGTAGACTTCTTTGCCATCTTTGTCTTTTCCAAATGAATCCTTACGAAGATCAATATCAACCGTTCCTGCTAATGCATATGCAACAACAAGTGGTGGTGATGCAAGATAATTAGCCTTCACTAATGGATGAATGCGACCTTCAAAGTTACGGTTACCTGAAAGAACAGATGTTACTGTTAAATCATTCTCAGCAATCGCTTCTTCAATTTCTTCTTCAAGTGGACCAGAGTTACCAATACAAGTTGTACAGCCATAACCAACGATGTTGAATCCTAGCTTCTCCATGTATGGAAGAAGTCCAGAATCTGTTAGATAGCCTGTAACAACCTTTGAACCAGGTGCAAGTGATGTTTTAACAAATTCAGGTACTTCTAATCCGCGTTCAACAGCCTTCTTGGCAACAAGACCTGCACCAAGCATTACGTATGGATTAGACGTATTCGTACAGCTAGTAATTGCAGCAATTGCAATTGACCCTGTCTTCATCGTTGTTTCACGACCGTCTTTGTATGAAACCTTAACTTCCTTATCAAACTCAGCTTCTGTTTGCCCTAGACCTTGTGTACCTTGTGGGGCAACTACTGCATCACGGAAAGATTTCTGCATGTCAGTAAGCTTAACAAGATCTTGTGGACGCTTAGGACCTGAAAGATTAGCTTCAATTTCACTTAGATCAATTTCAACAACATCTGTGTAAGTTGGATCTGGTGTTTCACCAGCAACGTAGAACAAGCCATTTGCTCTGTTATAAGCTTCAACAAGCTTGATCTGTTCTTCTGAACGACCAGTTAAACGAAGATAGTTAAGTGCCTCTTCATCAACAGGGAAGAATCCACAAGTAGCTCCGTATTCTGGTGCCATGTTTGAAATCGTTGCACGGTCAGCTAAAGGCATTTCAGCTAAACCAGGACCGAAGAATTCAACAAATTTCCCAACTACCTTCTTCTCACGAAGGACTTGAGTTACCTTCAAGGCAACATCCGTTGCAGTCGTTCCACTTGGAAGTGAACCAATTAATTTCACACCAATTACATCTGGAACTGGGAAGTATGAAGGTTGTCCAAGCATACCAGCTTCAGCTTCAATACCACCAACACCCCAACCAAGTACACCAATACCATTGATCATCGTAGTATGTGAGTCAGTACCAACAAGCGTATCTGGGAATGCAACGGTTTCACCATCTTGCTCAACAGCATGAACAACATTTGCAATGTACTCCAAGTTAACTTGGTGAACGATACCTGTTGCAGGTGGAACAGCATTATAGTTATCAAATGCTTTTTTAGCCCAGCTTAAGAACTCATAACGCTCTTGATTTCGTTTGAATTCAAGGAACATATTGTGCTCTAATGAGTCATCAGTTCCAGCTTTATCAACTTGAACCGAGTGGTCAATAACAAGATCAACCGGAATTTCCGGGTTGATTTGATCTGGGTCTCCACCTAAATCAGCCATTGCTTTTCTTAGAGAAGCAAGATCAACAACCGCCGGAACCCCTGTGAAATCTTGAAGGATAACACGAGACGGCTTAAACGGAACATCAATGTCTTTTAACTCATCAGTTCCCCATTTTGCTAAATTTTCAACATGCTCTTTTTTAATTACATATCCGTCATACTGACGTAAAACAGATTCAAGCAAAACTCTTACTGAATAAGGTAGGGCTGAAACGTTCCCAATTCCTGCCTCTTCTAGAGCTTTTAAAGAATAATAGTTAATTGTCTTTCCATCCAAAGTAAAGGATGAACGTGCCTTAAATACATCATTACTTTTCGACATATGTATGCCCCTCCTTCGCAAAACTATCATACCGCAATCTCTACGTATTGTCTAAAATACGGACTTCAGGCAATTTTTAAAATTAAAGCGCTTAACAAAACGTGCATTTAGTCCTATTTAAGGATATCAAAACTTTACAAAAGAATAAATGTCTTTTTTAAAATTTTTCTAAACTACTTAAAAGCGTTTTCACTTGACATAAAAAGTCTTCATTTTTCCAACGATCCTCTTGTATAACTTTCTGATGAACACAAAAAATAAGATTCGGAGGTGAGGACATTGGCTAAAAAGAAATCAAACCATGAGGTAACACATATGACTGACTCAAATGCACAAGCTAAAAGTGCTGGAATTAACAGCGGATTTATGGAAGAGGCTGCTGGTGAACCGTTAACAGAAATGCAGCGCCAAAATAACAAGAAAACCAAAAAACGTCAATAAAACCACTATACAAGGGGGATCACGATCATGACAGAGCATAATACGTATAAGGACCAGCGTCGTAATTCACCAAAAGGCCAACACACATCTGGACAACCAGAGCCTTTAAGTGGGTCAAAAAAAGTAAAACAACGAAATCATGTCAATCAAGCACATGGTGGACGTGGATAAATATTAAATGGAAACAGGGAACGGGGTTATTCCTCCGTTTCCTGTTTGCTATCCTCAGCTTTTTGTCTCTCTTTACGAATATCACGACGCTTCTGCCTTTGCATATGTCGTTCCTCGGCTCCCGTGTGTTGCCATATTTCTTCCTCTGTCTCAGGAATCACTGGCGGAACAGGTGTTGGCTTGCCGTCATCATCAAGGGCAACAAACGTCAAATACGATGTTGCTGTTAAGCGGCGATCTCCTGTCACTAAGTTCTCGGCTTCAACCTTAACATAGACTTCCATTGAAGTTGTTCGTGTATACGTCACATATCCAACTAAACAAATAGCCTCACCAGCACGAATCGGTGCGATGAAATCAAGGCTATCACTTGACGCAGTAACAACCATTGCTCTTGCATGTCTCATTGCACAAATACTTGCGACTTTATCGACATAGGCCATGACATTTCCACCAAATATCGTCCCGAGAAAATTCGTGTCAGGTGGCAATACAAGATCAGTTAATTCTGTTCTTGACTCAGATGCTTTCTTTCCTTGCATATCATCACTCTTCTCTACTAGTTTGCAAATTCTTGTAAACGAGCCTCTAGATCAGCGAACTCGGCTTCATCAATTGTTCTAAAATCAAATAATAATGCATCTTCTTGGATTCGTCCAACGACTGCGGGACTCCCCTTACGTAACTGTTCCTGGATTTCATGTGACTTTATTGACTGATGGTTTAATTTTAACAAGCAAGTATCTAGTTCCACCTCTGGCATCGTGCCACCACCAACTTGTGATGTTCCATCAATAATCTCAGAAAGAAAGCTTGCTGGGATCTTTGGCTTAAATAATGCGATCCTTGCTCTAACCTCTTCCTTCGTTAATAGTATCGCCTTTAATGTTGGGATTGTCGTTTTAGCCTTATCTAAATCCCGGTACTCACTCAGCGTTGCCTCAAGTGCAGCCAAGGTCATCTTATCAACTCTTAGTACACGTGCAAGCTGATGCTTTTTTAATTTATCAATTAGATCCTTTTTTCCTGCAATCATACCAACTTGAGGTCCACCGAGTAATTTGTCGCCACTAAAGGAAACAATGTCTGCATGCATTAATGCCTCAGAGACAGTTGGTTCATTGCCGATGCCATCCTGACGCAGGTCATAGATTGCCCCACTACCTAAGTCTTCGTATAAGATTACCTTATGTTGTTCGGTTACGTGCTTTAACTCACTTGCTGGAATTTCTTTAGTAAAGCCAATAATCTTAAAATTGCTTGTATGGACTTTCATAATCATTGCTGTGTTTTCGTTAATCGCTTGCTCATAATCTGATTGATGGGTCTTATTTGTTGTTCCAACCTCAATAAGGTGTGCTCCGCTTTCTTCCATAATCGACGAGACACGAAACGAGCCACCAATTTCAACTAACTCTCCTCGTGAAACAATAACCTCTTTTTCCTTCGCTAATGCTTTTAAGATTAAATAAACAGCTGCAGCATTATTATTTACAACCATCGCTGCTTCTGCACCAGTTATTTCTTTGACAATGCCTTCAATCAGATCATGCCTTGAACCACGCTTGCCTTCAATTAAGTTATATTCTAGGTTTGAATATGATTGAGCCGTTTGTGCCACTTGTAGAGTCGCTCGCTCACCGAGTCTAGCTCGTCCAAGATTTGTATGTAATACTGTACCTGTGCCATTAATAACACGTTGAAGACGTTTCATCGAATGTTCACTAAGGCGTTCTGACACACGCATGAAAATCTCATCAACGAAATCAATTATATCGTTTGACTGTACCCACGTTTCTTCCAATAATTCCTTACGTAGTTCAGCAACCGCCTCTTGTACCCATTCTGTTGCTTTCGCCTTCGACCATTTTTCTTCTAGCTTAGCAAAACGCTGATCCTGCTGAAGCTCATGAATGGCAGGGAGATGTCTTAGCATTTGTTTCATTGTTTCTACACCTTTCACTAGGTATTTTCGCAGAAAAAACACCAAAAAGGTGTTTTTTCTTACTCGCTCATTGCTTCCATCTTTTCAATCACTTCTGTTGATTCTGGAAATTCTCCGGTTTCTTTTTTTGAATAGAGCTTTTCTCCATTCACAGTCACTTCAAAAACTCCACCAGAGCTAGTGACTAGCTTAACCTCTTTGACTTTGCCACGAAAATGATCTAAGATATCGTCCGCGAAACTCACGGCTTTCGGTGCATAGTTTCACATCATGCAAAATTCTACAGATAATTTATATTCCATTCCAAATCAAACTCCTTTACTTTGTTTTCCTCTCTATTGTAGGATAATACAAGACAGGATGCAAAAGATAAAGATAGTTATTGAAAGATTGTAGGAGGTGTCCAAATGGACAAGCATGATAACATTAAATTAACTTCATTCTCGACAAAAGCTGGTTGAGGATGCAAAATTGGTCCAGAAGACCTGTCGCAAGTTTTGCGACATTTACCTAAACAAACACATGACCCTAACTTACTCGTTGGGCTCGATACATCTGATGACGCTGGTGCTTATAAATTAACAGACGACTTAGCAATGATTCAGACAGTTGATTATTTTACACCTGTTGTTGATGATCCATATATGTTTGGACAAATCGCAGCAGCTAACGCATTAAGCGATGTCTACGCAATGGGCGGTAAGCCGACAACGGTAATGAACATCGTCGGTTTCCCTATTACAGTTTTGCCACCGGAAGTGTTAGCTAATATTCTCCTCGGTGCTGCAGACAAAACAAAGGAAGCTGGAGCAATTATTGTTGGTGGGCATTCCATCGACGACCAAGAGCCTAAATTCGGGCTATCGGTTACAGGTCTTGCTCATCCAGATCGTATATTTAAAAATGTTGGTGCCATTCCTGGTGATGTTCTCGTGTTAACGAAGCCGATCGGTGTTGGTATTTTAACGACTGGCATTAAGCGGGATGCTGTTACAGAAGCTCAGGAAAAGGCTGTAACTGAAACAATGGCTGAGCTTAATAATATTGCAGCTGAACATCTTGAAGGACTTAATCCACATGCGGTTACGGATGTTACAGGGTTCGGTCTACTCGGTCATAGCTTCGAAATGGCTAAAGGCAGTGATGTAACATTCGAATTACAAATGACAAATGTTCCAATGCTAGAGGGCACGCGTGATCTTGCTGAAAAAGGCATTGTCCCTGGTGGTTCAAAAGCAAACGAACGTTGGTTAAAAGACGAAGTTGATTTCTCTACGAGTATTAGTGATGTTGAGAAGAGCATTTTATGTGACGCGATCACCTCGGGTGGATTGCTGATCGCTCTAACTAGAGAAGAAGCAAACAGCTATGTTCAGAGCATGGAGCAAGCCGGCAAACAAGCGACGATTATTGGAACAGTACTTGAAAAAGGTGAAAAACCAATCGTTGTAAAATAATTATTAAAAAGGGGTGCCACAAACGTCTGTATTTGACGTTTGTGGCACCCCTCTTTTACTGATAAATTTCAGCAAATTGATGCTCATCCACTTGATCTGGTTTCCCATCGAAAATTAATTTCCCATCTCTAAATGCAATGATTCTCGTCGCAAATTCTTTCGCTAAATGAACATCATGGACATTAATAATTGTTAGTAAATTTCGCTCCTGATGAATTCGTTGCAACAGCTCAAAGATTGTTCTGGATGTAGACGGATCTAAGCTTGCAACTGGTTCGTCCCCCAGCACTAGCTGCGGGTCCTGCATCAATGCTCGAGCTATACCAACCCTTTGCTTTTGTCCGCCACTCAAATCTTCCACTCTCTTATGGGCAAATTTACTCAACCCTACTTCTTTCAATGCTTGATATGCTCTTTCTTTTTCTTGCTCTGAGAAAATACCTAGTAAATTCTTAATTGGAGGTCGTTTCCCAAAGGATCCTGTCAGCGTATTCTGAAAAACAGTCATACGCGGAATTAAATTAAAATGCTGGAAAATCATCACCATGTCTGAACGAAGATAACGCATTTTCGCTTCAGATAAGTTCGTTAATTCGGTATTCCCCCAGCTAATTTGACCTGATGTCGGCTTTTGAAGGCGATTAATCGCTCGAATAAAGGTGGACTTACCTGCACCACTCTTGCCAAGTACACAAACAAATTCTCCTTTATCCAGTTCAACAGAAACATGGTCAATCGCATTTTCTTCAGCTTTCGGATATCTAACAACTAAGTCTGAAATTGTTAACATCGACATCCCCTCCTATATGACCCTTGAACGTATCCGACCACCAATAAAGTCAACCATAATCACTAAGATCATGATTAAAATTATATCAACGGTAACGGCTGTATAATAAAAACTCTGGAAATGGTTAAATAATTGCTGACCAATCCCACCACCACCAATGAAACCTAAAATTAAGGAGGTTCTAATAGCAACTTCAAATCTATAGAAGAAATGAGACAAAACATTCGGCCAAATTTGTGGAACAATCGCAAAAAGATGTCCAATCCATTTGGTCGCACCAACCGAACGCATCGCCTCTTGCGGCCCTGCCTCTGCCGCCTCAATTAATTCTGAAATCAATTTTCCTAATACACCAATATTATGGAGAATGATGGCAAGCACTGCAGCAAACGGACCAAGTCCAAATGCGGCAACGAATATTAAACCAAATACAATCTCAGGAATCGAGCGAAGGGCACTTAACCCACCACGAATGGTAGCATACATCCCAACTGTTCCACTTGTGTTTTTAGCAGCAAGAAAGCTGAGTGGCAATGCGACAACTAAGGCAAAGGTTGTCCCTAAAAAAGCAACCGCGAGTGTCACAAGACTATGTAACGCCATTCTCGGAAAAAGTGACCACTCAACAGGAAAGAAGCGAGTGGTCACCATATCAACAATATTTCCGATTTGCGTAAGCTTTCTCCACTCAAAACCAGTCACATCCATGCTCCACCATGTTGCGGCTAAAATAAGCAAGAAATAAATGATATAACGCCTACGAAACCAAACCATTAAGAAAACCTCTATTCTAATGTAAGCATATTAAATTCACGAGCTGCATCAACAATATCTGAGTAATTACTATCTTCAGCTTCGACAAACTTTGTTGCCCCACCAAAGATACTTAAAATTTCGGGATCCTCAATCGCAAAAAATGCTTCTTGAAGCTGCGTCACTAGTTCATCACTTGTTTGTGCAGGAACAACCCAAGGGTATTGGTACAGTTCTTGTGATTCCCAAAGGATTTTAATTTCGTCCGCCGAAACCGTCCCTTGTTCAATTAATTCGTTTAAAATAGCACTGTCAATCGCCCCTGCATCAACATCCTGATTTTGAACAAGGGTTGCAACAACATCATGTGAACCAGCAAATTGAACTTGATTAAATTCATTTTGATCTTCACTCTCATAATAGCCAAGATCACGAAGATGTAAGCCTGGAATTAAATGACCCGATGTTGATGAAATACTACCGAAAGCAAAATCAACTTCACCAGCATCTGCAAGAAGCTCATCTAAGTTCGCCCACTCATTATCAGCATGGGTAATAATGTATGAGTGATAAAATGAACTCCCATCTACTTCAATCGTTACGATTGCTTTTGCACCACTCTGTTCATGAGCAATAACATACGTTAACGGGCCTAAAAAGGCTAAGTCAACATGGTTATAATTTAACGCTTCAACAACTGCATTGTAGTTTGGATACTGCGTTACAACAACTTCACGTTCAAGCTCCTCTGTTAAATAGCTCTGTAAATTATCAAGACCTGTTTGCATCTCACCTGTTGATTGAGAAGGAATAACGGCTATTTCAAAAGTACTATTATCTGTTTCCGTTTCAGCTACTTCTTCTTCAGTCGTTTCTTCATCCGTTGGTGATTCAACGACTTCGTCTGGATCACTTGACCCACATGCTGTTAGAGCAAACGCAAGCCCTAATGTAATTAACCATTTTTTCATTCTATTTCTCCACCTTTTTATCTCTTTTTCTAAGTACATTGAAAAATCTACCATCATCTCATTACCTTTGTAAAGTAACTTAACTCAAGCAATGGGTATATACTTTTAGAAATTTGTTCATCTCACCCTCTAGCGAGTGATGACTATTCATATAAGTTTGTGCATGTTTCACGAGATTTATTTGAATATTTCTATTTTCTAGGAGCTTTTCTAATTTCAAACGAAATTCTTCTGGCGAGTCAAATAGGATTCCTGTGTGACCAGGCTGAATAATGCTTTCATTCCCAGGATTCCTTCTAGCCATCACTATTTTCCCTACTTGCATTGCCTCAAGTAACGCTGTTGATTGCCCCTCTGATAGAGAGGTATTTAAAACGATGTCTGCTTGTTGATAGATTGCAGCCATTTGAGCAAGCGGAACTTCTTTAAGATAGTGAAACCAACTATGCTTTCTAGAACGTGTTTCGACTTCTTCACTGACAGTAGGATCAAGAGCTGCTCCAATAATTGTAAAAGTCAGCTCGGGATAGCGATCATGCAACTCCTTCAGTTCGTCCCATAAGAAAAACACATCCTTGACCGGTCGTAAGCCTGCCGGCAATAACAGAGCAGGCTTCCCAGGTAAAACTGGAACAATTTCAGCTTCATTTTTAGGAAGCCATACACTTTGCGGGATGACGTAGACACGATCATTAAGTTCAGGGTAGGCTTGAAGTAATTTCTGTCTACCATCCTGACTAAATACTGTAATCCCACAAGACCTATTAACAACTGATTCGATTAAGCAAGTTGCCTCAGGGCTTTTTAAGTCTTCGTTAATATCAGTGCCACCAGAGGTTAGAATATACGGCATGTCTAACTTCAAATGAGGGACTGTTTTCAACCATAATGCAAACCGCTTCAAATGAAGGACATGAACTAGATCCGCTTCGTTAAAAAACGCTTCAATCTCCTCGTTCCACTCTTCTTCTTCATAGGCAAAAACCTTTACTGTGGCATCCCACATTTTCAGCCCTTCAACAAGACGAAGAGCCGTTGTTGAATTTCCACGATGCTGTTTAAAAAATGGAGTAAAAAATAGAATGTTCGGTTTAGTGACTGAGCCAATTTTCAACTTTATCAACCTTCCATTTCCGTTCCTGATCTTGACGAATCGTTAATCCTAACTTGTCGAGCTTTTCAACAAACGGAACAAGATACTTCCTTGAAAGCCCTGTTAACTCTTTTGCATCTTGAAGCAAAAAGACATCGTTCGTCTCATTAAAAAGACTTCTGACCGCTTCACGGAACGGCTCATGATGGATTGATAATTTTTCATCTAGCTGAATTAAATGTTCTTGATGATGAAAATATAGACTAATCTCTTCATGCAGTGACTCAGGTATTTGCTGATTATCTAAATGCCGCTTCAATGCTGTGACCTTCAAACCTTCTTCTTTTAAACTCGCAAGCACATTTTCAACTCGTTTTGCCCATTGTCCAGGAGGATGTGGGGTATGCTCAGTTCCTGCAACATATGGTCCCTCGACAACAAACCAACCCTTCGACGTTCCCTCATCCATGAACCATGTCAACAATCGTTTCGGATACGTCGTAGCATAGCTTTGAATCATTTCTGCCTTTTTCATTCCTGGACGTAATGGAAATTCAGAATGATATCGCTCGAATTCTGTTTGAAACGATGTACGTAAAGAACGTAGCACTGCTTCACTTGTGATCTCACCAGAAGGAAGCTGGAGTAGTTCCGGATGGTTCGTTACCTCAGCCTGAAGCTCTTGCTCTGTGAGATGAAGTTCCTTACTCGCTTCCTTCAGCGTTAACATCTTCCGGTCAAGCAGCAGCTGTTGAAATTGCTCTTCAGGAGAGGATTTCATCTTCTGCTCTAATGCATGTACGGTCTCTTCACCAAAACGATATTTTCCGCCATGGGCATCAATGACGACACCACCACCAATCGTTTCCATCGGTGTCGGGCGACGAAGAATAAAGCGATCACCACGTCTTGTCACAATTGAATCATCAAGTCTCAGCTGACAAACAATTTGTTCGTCCCCTTCACTAAGTTCATTACGATCAAAAAAGACCACTTTTCCATATACTTCAGCTGTTCCAATATGTAGTTTGATTGCCCCACGTTGCTTAACAATATAAGAGAGCTCAGAAACAGTCGTTAATGCGACATCAATCGTATCGGTCGTATCATAATGTCCACTAGCCACGAGCACATGCCCACGCTGAACTTCATCCTTTGAAACGCCACCAAGATTAATAGCTACCCGTTGACCTGCTCGTCCTGTTGTTCTTGCTTGATGATGAACCTGGAGCTGTCTAACCCGAACGGGAATACGTTGAGGGTGGAGCTCTAGCATATCTCCCTCTTTCACTAAACCTTCATAGACCGTACCTCTAACGACTGTACCTTGTCCATGAACTGTAAACACCTGATCAATTGGCAGACGAAACGCACCACCTGCATCCTTACTGGGACGATCCCTTAAGCCATCAGCGATCGCTACTTTCAACTCTTCAATTCCGTCCCCACTTAAACTATCAACAAAGATTAACTCTTCATCTTCTAAAAAGGTCCCTTCAATTGCTTCTCGAATATCGAGTTCAACAATTTCTAGCATCTCCTCATCAATACGATCTTTCTTCGTAACAACAACTAAACCTTTCTCAATCCCCAGTAACCGAAGAATGTCTAAGTGCTCACGTGTTTGTGGCATAATCCCTTCATCAGCAGCAATGACAAGCATGACAAGATCAATCCCAGCCACTCCTGCGATCATCTGTCGAACAAAACGCTCATGCCCCGGCACATCAATGAGCGAAACTTCCATCTCGTCCGTCAATTTTAGTGGAGCATATCCAAGTTCAATTGAAATACTCCGCTCCTTCTCTTCCTTCAATCGATCGGTATCTATGTTTGTTAAAGCTTTCGTTAATGTTGTTTTGCCATGATCAATATGACCAGCCATACCAACTGTGTAGTGTTTCATAACGTTTGACCCTTCCTTGTTGCCTATTTTTCACATTACCTAATCATACTATAATCATGAAATGAAAAACAAAGGAAAGGTTGTTGTCTGAGAAAATAGATTGAAAAAGTGGTTGGGAATGGGTAAATAAGGAATGGACTTTATGTTACTCTAACCTCATTTTGCTAGAGTAATTCATTTATAGTGTTAACTTGCAACTTGAAAATTGAGGTGATCAGATAAAGTGTGTCTATTTAACTCTTGCGGAAGGTTGTCGAAGTGTGTATAATAGTTTAAGTCGGATTTAGATTTACTTATTTTTTTAATTTGGGGCTGGCTGTGACACTGGTGTTCGCCACGGTCTTCAAAACCGCTTGGGAGGCGCGTGCCGTCTCCGGTAGGTTCGATTCCTACACAGTCCCGCCAAACCATACATATTAAAGACTTGTGTTTACCTATTTTAATAATAAAAGATAAATGGTGCCGAAAAAAGGTGCCATTTTTTTATTTTCTCTTCATAACCTAAGCTCATTAGAAGGACCTCCAAACAAAGAAAAGCCCCTGTAAAAAACAGGAGCTTCTTCAAAGCTTTACTACAAGTCAGACTTTAACACCGTGTAGACAACCAGCCTTTCGTCATGTGTACCCGCATCTCTATTAAATTCACCAGTACATGTAATCAAATTTAATTGACGTCTAAATGAGTAGCCGAAAATCTTCTGAACAGGTGCTTCTTCTCTTGGGTATGCCACTTTATCTTGGACAATAAACGTTAGAGGTTCACCTTCTTCTCCAGTGACGATGATTTCATCGCCTTTTTCAAGCTTGTGAAGATCATAGAATATGGCTGGCCCTGTTTTACTATCAACATGTCCAGCTAACACTGCACTCCCTTGATCCCCTGGCTTTGTGCCCAGCTCATACCATGCGACCCCATCTATCGTATCAGGCTCTTCCATTTGCCCATTTGGAAGTAACCCCACATTTTCTATCTCAGCTTCAACATCTATTCTAGGGATTGTGACTCGAATAGGCGTAATGCCAACTCGTTCGTCTCGAATGATCTTAGTCTCCTGTTTCGTTTGTTCTGTTTTGGAGCTTTTCTCCGCCGAATCTAGTTGAAATGGCTCGTTTGTTTCGAATGCTGATGCTTGACCGTCTCCCTCCATTTGCTCCTGTCCTCCACAAGCAGAAAGAACGAATGTGACACTAAAAAAAATGATCCCAAGCCAAGTGTTCATTGACTCCCCCTCCCCTCTTTGCCTTCAGAAAATTTGTGCACCCTGTTCGCTCCATTATTCCATTAAAGTGAAACAAAACGAATAGATTTAGAAATCAAACGGACATCCTATCAGTTATTTTTAATATTTTTGGTCATTTAAATAAGCATACGGACATCTATTCCTTTATTCACCTAATACTAGATTCTTTTTTCATATTATCTTCTTATTAACGGAACCGATGTCCGTAAAAAACTAAAAACAGCTTATTTGTTGATAATAACGGAACAAATGTCCTTTAGACACAGATTTCTTAATAACTTCTAGAAGCAAGAGGTGAACTCCCCTTACTTCCGTTCCTATGCCTGCTTGCGTCTTAAAACAAAGAAACTAGATCCTGCTAGTAGGATCACTATCAGAATAGCTGCAAACTCCATGCTAAAGCCTGATTGAGCCGTTCCACCTAGACCTGTTTTTGGCATATCAGTTGGAGTTTTATCCGTAAATGAGTCTGGAAATTGGTCAACAATCGCAGATGATAGGCTTTCTCCAACACCGAACATATGTGCATAAGCCTCTCTCGCATTCTGATAGGCCGCCTCATAATCGCCAGCTACATAACTATCAAATGACATCACCAGTTGGTCAACATGCATCTGTAAGCCATCTGCTAGAGCTGTAGCTTCTAAACGTTCTTCAGTCGCCGTTTCTAGAAACGCTGAGAAATCTTCGCGGTAATTGTCAAGGTTCATCAAGGCTTCTCGGCGTCCTTCTTCATTCTCCTCAGCTGTTGCGACGACGTAGTCAACAAAATAGCCAATATGCTCGCTCCACATTTGTTCAAACACGTCTCCGCCTTCTTCTCCGTAGACAGCAGAAATCGCATCAGATAATTTGCTTGTATTTTCATTTAATGCAGCTGCAATTGCGTCAAAGTCAGCTGCACCATCGATCCCCTTTTGCATCGCAAAAACCGCAAGACCTGCATGTTCGGACAACAAATGATTAAGATTTGCACGAAGATCAGCAGCTGGTGTGGCTGGCGTCGTTTCTTCAAATTCATCAGGGAATTGGTCCGTTATCGCAGTTGAAAGACCTTTTCCAACACCATACATATGATGAACAGCTTCACGTGCATTCTCATATGTCGCATCGTAATTCCCTTCTACATATTGATCAAACGCCCAAACCAATTGATCCACATGCATTTGTAATCCCTCCGCAAGAGCCGAAGCTTCTAGTCGTTCTTCTGTAGCTGTCTCAAGAAAAGTAGAGAAATCAGTTCTATATTGGTCTAGTTCGGCTAATGCAGCTTGGCGACCTTCTTCATTTTCCTCAGCTGTCGATACAACATAGTCCACGAAGAAACCAATATGTGCACTCCACATTTCCTTGAATTGTTCGCCGGCCTCATCACCGTAGACCGAGGCAACTGCAACCGATAGATCTTCTGTGTTTTGGTTTAGCGCTACTGCAATTTCATCAAAATCCTCTGCTCCGTCGACTCCTTTTTGCATCGTGTAAATGGCGAGAAACGCATGTTCAGATAAGTATTGATCTAATGTAGCTCTTAAATCTGATGCTGGCGTTGAAACCGAAACGGAACCATCATGCATATGTCCGTCCGAATGACCTTCATGTGCAAGCCCTGTCATCGTTGGTACAAATAGTAATGATAATGAAAGTGGTACGACCATCATTGATTTTCTAAGATTTTTTTTCATTTCAAACACTCCTTTTATGGTTTTAATATTTAAGATTCATAGAGCTAACGAAGAAAGTTTGAATTTGGATCACTTTTTTTAATAAAAAGGCTCTGATAAAGGTAAATGTTGATATTTGATACCTATCCGAAATCTTAGTATAATCAACACAAGAACAAACATTCGGGAGGTTGTAAGTATGAGCAAAGCGTTTAGTAACTTGTTAAAACACATTGATACACTACCACATACGAAAAAAGAGCAAGTTTATCAGTGGGTTAAACGCTATGTTCAGCCTTCTTCCTCTGTCGGTGGTCATCTAATCAATGAAATGCGAGAAACTCGCTTTAAAGAAGGGATTGAATGTCCTCATTGTGCTTCTGAACACATCGTTCGTTTCGGTACACCCAATGGTCGTCAACGCTATTGTTGTAGGTGTTGTAGTAAGACCTTTACTGATACAACAAATACTGTTCTTTACCGTACTCGAAAAGGAAACGAATGGATTACATTTGTCGATTGTATGTTCAAAGGTTATTCCCTCCGAAAATCTGCTGAAATCGTAGGGGTTACTTGGGTTACTCTTTTTTACTGGAGACACAAGTTGTTAAATGCCCTTAAACAAATGGATTTTGAGCAATTTGAAGGTATCGTTGAAGTTGACGAGACCTATTTCCTATATTCTGAAAAAGGTAAGAGAGGTATTTCAGACCGCAAACCTCGAAAGCGTGGTGGGAAATCAAAACACAGAGGTATTAGCCACGAACAGGTTTGTGTTCTTGTTGCAAGAGACCGCACAAAATCTACTGTATCTAAAGTTGTTTGTATGGGTCGTGTTGTGAAAACGAAAGTTGATAGGATGATTGGTTCTAAACTAACATCTGATAATGTACTTGTTACAGATGCTTGGAGAGCCTACAAAACATATGCAAAAGAAAAAGGTATAGAGCATTATAGAATCAAATCAAATGATGGAAAGCACGTTATAAAAGGCTTGTATCACATTCAGAATGTAAATGGTCTCCATTCTCGCATGAAACGTTGGATAGACCGTTTTAAAGGTGTGGCTACAAAGTATCTCGACAATTACCTTACGTGGTTTCTGTTTGTTGATAGCCGAAGTAACGAAAGCACAAGACACAATATTAAAGAATTTCTATTAACATCATTTGTATTTGAGATGACAGATACCTATGATAGCCTTCGTTTATCTCGTTTTACCACCTAATTAAAGTTAATCCAATAGAAATGGAGGTTAATTTTTATGAATGAATATCGGGAAATAATTAAGGATTTAATCCAACTAAATCTTCTAACGAAGAAATCAGGTGAAGAAATCATCAATGAGATTGCATTAAACTTATACAATGACGAGAATAATCATTTAACCCAAAAGGATGTATTTTATAAATTACCTGTTGTAATAAGAGACATAATACTTGTAATTAACTTAGATACGGAACTGAATATGCAAGGTATATTGGGTTTCTTAGAGAATTCAACAGGATTATTCTTAGGTGATACGATTGACACTTTACAACGAATACAAGCAAAAGAAGATTACGAAATACTAAAGGCAATAAATTCTATACTGGAACAAAACAATGTATCGACACAGGATTTAAGAAATAATGTTGATAATCAAATGGAATACTCTATAACTTCTTTTTCTGAAACTCACAGTTCTAAATATGATGCTATGGTGTTAGAAATTAGTGAAGTAGCTGATAAACTTTATCTTTATGATGGCGATAGAAACTTATTCGATTACCTTATACAATACGTTGATATAAACAAAAATGATTTAGTAGGAGAACTTAATAGTTAAGTAGAAATCCTATCATTTTTACAAGAACCTCCTTGAAGTTAAGGCGGGAATCATGCAGTAATTGATTCCCGATTTATTTTTGTTAATTATCAACATTAAAATTTAACAGAGCCAATAAAAAATATAAAATAAAAAGAACCTACCCATAAAAGCTAGTCAAACTAGCCTTTCAAAAGTAGGTTCTTTCCGTTCCGTTATAGCTCAGAGAGAGTTAGGATCTCACCCTCCGGCTCTTGATTATTAGGTTTCCGCTCACGAGAAATCGCAATTGCCTCTCCAAGAGACTGGTCATTTAAGTCCATCGAAAAGGTTACAGCACCCTGTCCTTGTTCATTTGTGAGAAAAGAACCTGCTGGATACGGAGTCCCATCTCGGATGATCCATACTTGGTATACTTCCGTTTGCTCAAGCTGTGGCAGATCATCCACCTGGACAACAAGCTGATATGAAGACGCATCTTGTAGAATGGACGCTGTTCCTAGTTGTAAGTCTGAATCCATTTGACTTAAAGGTGCAGAGGCCACAAGCTGTGCACTTGATGTGGTTTCTTGGTCGACCACAGCTAGCAATTCATCCCGTTCTTCTTCAAGTGTCGCGACATTTGTTTCTAACTGATTCATAATTGTCATCGTGTAGACATGAAGACCAATTGATAGCACAAGAGCTGCTACGGCAGCATATCCCCACATTGGTGCACTTTTTTTCATTGGAACAACTACTTCTTCTTTTGGTTCTAAAGGTCGAGTATTTTCGTCAGCAAGCACCGTATCAAGAATTCGTTCCTTCATTCCACTAGGAGGGGCGATTATACCATGATGCAAAGCCATCTCTTCATTTAACCCAATCAGATCGGCATAGAGTGCTTGGCAATCTTCACATTCCTGTAAATGATTTTCAAACTGCTTTTGTTCATCCTCTGATAGAGCATTGTTCACGTAATCTAGTAGTTGTACACATTCTTTCTCATTCATGGTTTTCACCTCTCACTTGTTCCCGACTTAGTTTCTTTCGTAGATGTTTAAGTGCTAGCCTAATCCGTCCCTTTACAGTCCCTAATGGAATCTGACAGGTATCAGCTATATGTTTTTGAGTATGACCTTCAAAATAAAAAAGCTTCACAATCGTTTGTTGGTCGTTCGGTAATGTGGACATAGCTTCGTGAATGGTATCATTTTCTTCCTTCTGAACGACCTTCTTCTCAATGTTCTCTGGATCTTCTCGTTGATCTCGTTCCAAAAGCCCATATTCAGTCTTCTTTTGCTTCCTTAAGGCATCAATGGCTGCATTGCGAGCGAGCGTCAACAACCAGGAAGAGAATGAGCCTTTTGTAGAATCATACATTGATTTTTGCTTCCATAGTTTGAGGAAGAGATCCTGCATGATCTCTTCCGTAAGACCAGAGTCCTTAACAAATCGATAAATGAAAGAAAATAAAATACGTTCGTATCTGTCGTAAAGCAACTCTAGGGCCTCTTTATTATGCTGTTTGATTCGAATATAGAGGTCTTCATCATTGTAGTGGTCCATCACAATCTCCTTTAATCGTTACTCCCCTTACTTAGCAAACGGATACTCATACAAGAAGAATCACTCATCTTTAGATTTCCGCTTTGGCAGATTTAGTATAATCGAACTTGCTTAAGGGTGTCCGATCTTAATAATTCCTTATTGAAAAAACTAGCTTAGAAGAAAGGCACTATGACCCGCTCCTACTCATTGGGGGTACCTTTGAAGTTACAGATTCTTTTTTCCAAACAAGCAATGGGCTCAGAAACGAATAAAGCCACTTTATTTTGAAAGTGGCTGTTTTCATCTAACATTCACTTAAAATAATCGAGTTTATCCGTTCACAGAATGAAGAAACTACTATACTAGTTCTGAACTCCTCTATCTTCTTTCCAATTCCGAAAGTGAAATCCTATACAACTTATCATCATTCTCTCTTGGAGTACCTCGCCCATCCTTGTTATTACTAATGAAGTAAAGATAGTTATCCTCTATACGCACATCTCGTATTCTTCCGATACCACTTATCACTTCATAATACTGACCTGTTTCAAGATCAAATTCTAGAACAGCAGAACCTCTTAATGCTGCAACATATAGCTTCCCGTTATGATTGTCCATCCCTGATGGTGCCCATGTTGAACTACTACCAGAAGTGAATTGAGGTGGGACTAACCCATCTTCCTCCTCAGTTCCTTCAATAAGTGGCCATCCGTAGTTTTGACCAGCTTCAATTACATTAATTTCATCGTTAGCCTCGTTACCATGCTCACTGGCATATAGTGTTCCATCAGGTAACCAAGTAATCCCTTGTGGATTTCGATGACCTAGACTATAGACGTATGAATTCGGGAAAGGATTATCACCTGGAATTGAACCATCTAGATTCATTCTTAATATTTTGCCTGCTAATGAGGTAGAATCTTGAGAGATACTTCTTTCATAAGCATCACCTACAGTAATATAAAGGGTTTCGTCCGGGCCAATTTCAAGTCTTCCACCATCATGCCAGGAATTACCTAGGATGTTATCAAGAAGAACATTTTCTTCAGTCCAAATGTTATCCTCTAGACGCAGGGTTACAACCCGGTTAAACTGTCCTCTGTTGTCTTCGTATGTATAATATGCATAAGCAATACTTGATTTCTCAAAGTTAGGAGAGAGCACGAACCCCATTAACCCATCCTCTGACCCAGTAGATAATTCTTTACTGAGTTCTACATCTTGTCTTATCAGTTCGCCATTTTCTATTTTGGCAATGGTCCCTGGTCTTTCTGTCACATAGAATATATCATTATGTCTCTCAATCGACCATGGGACATTCAGATTCCCTATTACCACTTCTATTTTTCCATTTACTTGCTCTTCCTGATTAATTTCCTCGGTATCCAGTGAATCTTGTTGACCAGTTGGAGAGCACCCAACGAAGAAAAGGAAACCGACCATTACTAAACCAAAGACTTTTTTCACTTCTACTCCCCCATTATCTATATTCCAATAATCTTCTTACACCTTTACCTATCTTAGCTATGTATTAACTATACCATGTTACTTGTCACGACTAGGTTAATATTATGGAGATTCTAGCAAACACTCTGATAAAAAAGAGCTCATTTTAATTTAGCTTTGTTCAAACTAAACCTCAGATATATAATATCATCTATCCCCTCTTACAATTTACAGGCAAAAAGCAGGCAACCTCAGTCACCTGCTTCCTTTCAATATTTTCTAACTTCAGGAGTGATGTCCGTACACTCTCTATCTTTGTTCTGTTCTGATTTTATAAATCAGCTTAAGACACTTTCTCCCGTCCCCTTACTTTTTCATTACTAAACGAAAGAAAAGGCAGTTTGCTATTGTCAATATAGCGAGACTTATGAATACATTGCTATACATCGTCTCATTTCCTTCTGCAATGGAAAAAGGATTAATTAAAAAATCGGTTTTGTAATCTAAGGCTTTCCCAATCAATGCTCCACCAAGGGCTCCAGCCATAAAATTAAATAAATTATATATACCCATTCCGACTCCGATTTCACTTTTAGGTAATGCTTCTGATAGTAAGTTAGCCGTAGACGTTTGAATGAACGGAAAGGCGATGAAAACCAATAAAGTAACAAGTGCGATGACCCATGTGTTCTGTCCAACTAAAGTTGATAACAAACCAAAACCAGAAATCATAAAGGCAAATGCAAGATAGACGACTTGCTTACCTCCCCACTTTTCCGTTAAAACACCCGCCCATTTTCCTGTTAATGCCGCTGCCATTGCTGCAGGAAAGATCGTTAAACCAATAGCGAGTGTGTTTAACCCATTGACATCACTTAACATAAGAGGCAATAGAAACATATTGCCCATCATTGTCATCATTGCAAAAAAACTAGTAATAATGGTCGTCCGATAAGAAACACTTCGAAATAAATCCGGTCGGATAAATGGATTATCGTATTTGAAAATTCTTAACACAAACAAAACAAAGAAACCAATACTAATAATAAGATACCACCATACGAGTAGCGTAATAAAAAGAATGATGGACGCAACAGCTATCGCCACTAGAAAAGCACCTAGCAAGTCTACTTTCCCAGCTTTCTTCTCCTCTTTTGGAATCCACATCCAAAAAAACGGAATTGATAATAATACACATGCTGAAATCAAAAATAAGAAATTCCAATGTAAGATCCCCGCGACAAATCCTCCAATGACTGGTCCTATTCCTGAAGCAAATGCCATTGTACTAGATATAATCCCTAATACCTTTCCTCTTTCTTGTGGGAAGTACCTTGAAGGGACAATGAAAACTAAAGCAAGGATTGAAGAGGCACCTGCTGCTTGAACGATTCGTGCTACAATGACCATAAGAAAACTAGGTGAGAAGAATCCTAAAATCGAACCTACTCCAAACAAACTCAATCCTATCGTTAGTAACGTTTTCAACGGATAAATGTCAGCTAGTTTTCCATACATGAGTGCACCAATCGCATAAACAACAATATATGAAGTCACAACCCAACTGACCTGTGATGGCACGAGAGAAAATGAATAGGCGATATCAGGTACAGCAATCATAAACATTGTTCCGTTCATAACTGAAAATAGCAGTACCGTGCACATGATGAATATAATCTTCCTTTTCTCGGATTGACTGAGTCTATTTTCTATACTCGTTTGCCCCGCAATCGTTGTCATGATCATCACTCCTTTTTGCCCTAACTTCGGCTAAAACCCTACCCATCATAAACAAGACAGTCAAAAAAAGCCAATCATTTGTCTTACTTATATTCACGAAACTTATCCTGTGGAATTAAGGTTTTTTTTAGTGGTTGTCCACTTAAATGCCAATAGTAAAAGAGGCTGGGAATAAAGTGATTAACTAATGGAAAATCCGAACAATTGTGGGTGGCGGACGTAAACCGCTCCTGAAATATACTTCGCTTTCCGCGGGAAGCCGGTGAGCCTCCTCGTGCTTCGCACTGCGGGGTCTCACATTTGGCTTTTAGGTCCTGCAGGAGTCTACGTATATTTCATCCGCTACGCGATTGCATTATTCGGTATTTTAGTTAAGCACTTTAGTTATGTCCCAGCCTCTTTTGATAAATATAGAGGTGTTTATAATCGATTTCTTCAGTACACTTAATTATAACGATGTTGTTGATTCTGACCATTCATTTGGCCATTATTTGCCATCTGTCGATACGGCTGAAATCCTTGGGGTGGCATTTGACTAATCGCCTGCTGTTGCTCCGTTGTTGTTGCTACTGGATGTGTCATCCAACCCATTTGCTCAGCTAGCCTTTCATGTTGTTCAGCAAGTTGAAATTGCTGCATTGCCATTTCAATATGAAGATGCTTAACTTGGATATTCTTCATACTAGAAGCAGAGACAAAATTATCATTTGCCATGGCTGTTGCCGTAAAATGGGCATCAAGTGCCATATCTCTATCAGTGATATCGATATCTGCTGGCGTAGGTTGAGGTTGTTGCATCTGCATTCCATTTTGCGGAATGGGCGGCACCGTGATTTGTTGGTTCGTTTGATGAGGATTCAAAAGCATATTCATAACCTGTACATGGTTTTTCATTGCACCGATTTGTTGATTGAATATCTGATTTAGCTGTTGGTTTTTAGTTAGTTTCGTGTACAATTCTAGTCTACGAATTACACCTTGATGTGAAGAAAGATGATTTGCCATAAGCCCAACATCTACTGTTTTTAACATAATCTACCTCCTAAGCTGTATGTACCTGTTAAGTTGTTCAAGTGATCATCTTTTTATTCGTATAATTCCAGTTAATTCAAACATTTAAAACCATACTCTTTTTACTTTAGGACTACAATGGATGTCCCAAGCTATAACTTTAACCAATTTCTTCTGTTTAACATTATTCTCGATTCTCAAACCTTTTCTATTCATGAATTACTGGCATCAGATAGTCTGACTTCCCTAATTTGATTTCTTCTCTACTACTTCAACACTAATCTCCTTTATACTAATCCTCTGGCTATTTCTTATAATTTCTAGCAGTTGTTCAGCCATATATTCTGAACTATATTGATAGTCGGTATGTACCCATTCCATAATCATTCCGACAAGAGCATAGGAATGATAACTCGCAAGGATATTTATATCTATTGTTTGATTTGATAGTGAGTACGCGAAGTCATTAAACAATAACTGTTTGATCTCTTGACATAGTTTATTTTCAAATCCAGCAAAATTAGTTGAAGAAGCTATTAGTGTATAGAACGATGCATGTGTTTCAACATGTTCAAAGATTTTTATTGCTTTTGAAGTTAAGTATCTAACATCAATTTTTTCAAGGTCCTTGTAAGGTTCTCTGAACGACATGATTAAATCATTGGTAACATCACATATAATCTCATCTAATATGTCCTCTTTATAGACATAATTTTTATAAAAGGTTCCCCGATTGACATCTGCCTCATGTACAATTTCCGTGATTGAGATACTTTTGAAATCCTTTTTTTTCATTAAGCTAAGCAAGGCACGTTTCATTGCAGCTCTTGACTTTAGAATTCTTCTATCCACTTGATCGGATCTCTCACCCACCCCAATACCTCCATTCCAATTTAAATGAACAAATAATTTGACCAATGTCTATTAACATACATTATCACTATCTTTTGCTGATTGATCTTAGCTTTCGGTATGAAATATAATTTTGATATGAAAGATAATCAACATTTGTTCGTTATATTTATTCTATTCTAACTAATTTCTGCAAAATAGCAAAATTTTGTTCTATTTTTCATTCTCAAAACGCCTTTTGTATTCGCATACAAAATCATCTCATCAACGAATAAAAGGAGGAAATACAATGAATGTCTTAAATAAAGTCATTGTTGTTACTGGTGCCGGTGGAGGCATTGGACGTGAGATTGTCTTAAATCTTCTTGCTAAGGGAGCGAGTGTCGCTGCTGTCGATATTAATCAAGAGGCACTAGCTGAAACTCTCAAAATAGCAGGAGATAAAGGTTCAAAAGTCTCAATACATGTGGTCAATCTTACTGAAAGAGAAGCGGTCGAAGCACTTCCTGAACAAGTAATTGCTCATCACGGTTCGGTCGATGGAATCATTAATAATGCCGGAATTATCCAACCATTTGTACATGTAAATGAGCTTGACTACGAAAAGATAAAACTCGTCATGGATATTAATTTTTATGGAACTCTTTATATGGTGAAATCCTTCATACCTTATCTCCTAAAAAGACCAGTGGGACATATTACAAACATTTCAAGTATGGGCGGTTTCTTACCAGTACCAGGTCAATCAATATATGGGGCTTCCAAGGCCGCTGTAAAACTTCTAACAGAAGCTTTACACTCCGAGCTTAAAGATACAAACGTAAAAGTCACTGTCGTATTTCCTGGAGGTGTAGGTACCAACATTATGAAAAATTCAGGTGCAGAGCGTTCAAATCAACCTGTAGATGAAAAACAAAGGCAAAAAATACTAACACCAAAAGAAGCTGCCGAAATAATTGTAACTGGCATGGAGAAAGATAAGTTCAGTGTTCTTGCAGGAAAAGATGTATACCTAATGGATAAGATTTACCGAGTAAACCCTAAAAAGGCAGCTGAATTAATTGCAAAAAAATTAAAGCACTAATTAGTACATTCTGCGGCCATTAAATGTAAGGAAGTAGCCGTACATTGATCGAAAAAGCTAAATGACAATCAACTTATATGTCTTTTAGCTTTTTTTACTTATATTCTACTAATTTATCTCTTTTATAGCCGATTAAAAACAAACTACTCATATATTTACTGTTTTTTTCAATACGATTCTTCTCTTCTAACTAAGATATCCAATCTTATTTACCTCTTCTTATTTGTCTAAAAAAGTAGGATCTAATCAAAAAAAATCAAATGTTATCCTTTGTGTAAATAAGGTCATAATTTCACACATTAATATAAATTCATACAGAAACTTGATATGGCAAGGGTTTAACAGATCAATAACTTCTATTTCCCTTGGCGTCAGTCTTGTTAGTATTACATACAGCAATAATAGATGTTACAATGACAAACATCACGTAATGGAAGGGGAATAATTAATGAACAAGAAATGGTTATTAGGTTTATCACTTGCAGGACTGCTAGCAGTTTCAACAGCTTGCAACTCAGATGAACCAGCTGAAAATAGTAGTGAGGAAGCCGAGTCAACAGAAGAAGTAGCGGAAGGGGAACAAGCTGAGAGTGATGTAGCTAGTGAGCAACCTGAAATGCCTGAACCGGATTTGGAAGGGATTCCAGAGGTTGTGGCAGCAGTGAACGGTGAAGAAATTCTTAAAGAGGAATTTATTGCTACATATCAGGGACAATTCCAGCAAGCTATGCTGCAAGCACAAATGAGCGGGCAAGAGATAGACCAAGATCAATTGAAAGAGCAAATAGCAGAAAGTATGATTGGTCAAACACTTCTAATCCAAGAAGCAAACGATAGAGATCTTCAAGTTTCGGAAGAAGAAATCAATCAAATACTTGATCGAATACAAGAGCAAAACGGGCTCGAATCCAGAGAAGCGCTTATGTCAGCTTTCGAACAACAAGGTTTGAGTGAAGCACAAGTAATGTCAGAGGTTGAAATGCAAGTGAAAATAGATCAGATGATTGCAAATGAATCTGGTGAAATTGAAGTCACTGACGAGGAACTTAATGAGCTTTATGAAATGTTTGTTGCTCAACAAGAGCAAATGGGTGGAGAAGATGGACAAGAAGTAGAGGTCCCCTCTTTTGATGAAATCAAATCAGAGCTTGAAAACCAAGTAAGAAGCCAGAAAGAAGCAGAATTAGCACAAGCGTTTGTTGAAAGTCTTCGTGCAGATGCAGACGTCACTGTAAACTTATAATTTCAAGATTTATTTAGGTTCCTGCCATCGTGAGTCATCATCATTGGCAGGAACCTTGTTATAATTTAATAGAAACTATTCATTTATATTAGTATCAATAGATGGTTCTTCATTCAACATCACTCTAACGTTTATCACTCTTCTTTCATCTGCCTTAGTGACAACTAGTTTTACACCCTCATAGTTAAGCTCTTCCCCTGTAACTGGTACATAATGAAACTCCTCAGCTATCCAACCACCAAGAGTAATATTCCTGCTATCTGGCAGTTCCATTTCCACCATT
This sequence comes from Halalkalibacter suaedae, assembly GCF_017939705.1. GTDB lineage: Bacteria > Bacillota > Bacilli > Bacillales > Bacillaceae_D > Halalkalibacter > Halalkalibacter suaedae. The sequence continues at coordinate 79,165 of NZ_JAGKSQ010000008.1, read as the reverse complement.
CTTGCAAAATCATCCAACGGAAAATCACCATAGAATTCATATTCATTCGGGCCTACCTGTTTGGCCTCATTTACTTTCTCGTCATGTTCATCCCAAATTTCGCCTACTAGCTCCTCTAGTATATCCTCTAGGGTAATGATCCCAGAAGTCCCTCCAAATTCATCTATGACAACAGCCATATGGACTCGTTCTTTTTGTAACTTTGGCAAAAGTGAAGAGATACCTAATGTTCCTATCACGTACAATGGCTTTCTAATTATTTTTCTTATGTCTACCTCTTGTTTTTTAACAAGCTGTGAAAGAAATTCTCTTTCAGATAAAACGCCGATGATGTTATCAATTGACTTTTCATATACGGGCACTCGAGAAAATCTTTCTCTCATTAGTATCGCTGTAACTTCTTCAATCGGCATGTCAACATCAATTGCTACAATATCGGTACGTGGTGTTAATATTTCGAGTACTTTTATATCATTAAAGTCTAAGGTATTATGAAGGAGCTCTTTTTCATTTTGTTCAAGTACGCCCTCTTCCTCACTTATCGTGAACATCTCTTTTAATTCTTCCTCCGTTACTGAAGGACTTTGTTCTGATCTCTTCACAAATTTTGTAAGAGAGTTCTTTAATTTAACTAGCAGCCACGTAAAGGGTGTAAATAGTTTCATTAATAGAAGTAAGATAGCTGAAACCCCGAGAGCTAGAGACTCAGCATTTTCTTTGGCTAAGGACTTCGGTAGAACTTCTCCAAAGATAAGAATGACGATTGTCATTACAATCGTACTGATAAGTGGTCCAGTACTTCCACCTAATAATTCTGTTGCTAACTGTGCAGAAATCGTAGCAGCTGCAATATTCACCAAATTATTACCGATTAATATAGTAGAAAGAGCATGATCAAAATTTTGCGAGATATAAAGGGCTTTAGACCCTCCACGCCGATTCTCATCTGCATAGCTTTTTAGTCTTAATTTGTTTGCACTTGAGTACGCCGTTTCTATCGATGAAAAAAACGCAGATAATATAATTAATACGAAAAGTATCACAACTAAATTCAGTGGTATTTCTGACAAGTAGAACCTCTCCCAACCAAAATGAACTACTGTTAACCTACCCGATAATGAGTTATCAAAACGTCTCTATTTCATTAGAGGATGATAAATTGTAGATTAAAAATAAAAAGAGTCCAGGATACAATAAAGTGTCTAACTCAAATCTCGAACAAAACAATCATGTAACGGTTGACATATTGTTCAGATATTCTATTATCACTTTTATCCCAGTCTCAGACCTACTTATCCATTTTAAAGAGAGGATTACTGTTTTTATAACTTTAATCCATAGCCATACGTTTTGAAAACAAAGCTATTTACCATTAATACAACAAAAAGAAACTCCTTAATCCAGCTTACCGATTAAAGAGTTTCTTTGTTTAACATTCGGTTCGCTTCTTACCTGCCATCAAGCATATTAAAGAGTCCCTTCGCGATACTACCCTCGTCCTTTGAACCATCATTATGAGGCATCGCTGCAAAGACACGACTAGCAAGTCTACTAAATGGTAACGACTGAACCCAAACCGTTCCTGGCCCTTCCAATGTTGCAAAGAACAACCCTTCCCCACCGAATAATGCTGTTTTGACCCCTTTAACAAACTCAATATTGTAGTCAATCCCACTTGTCATAGCGACTAAGCAACCTGTATCAACTCTTAATTTATCTCCACGCTTCAGCTCTTTTTTATGAATCGTTCCACCTGCATGAACAAATGCCATGCCATCACCTTCAAGCTTCTGCATAATGAAGCCTTCACCACCGAAGAAGCCGGCACCAATTTTCTTCTGAAATTCAATTCCGACCGACACGCCTTTGGCCGCGGCTAAAAATGCATCCTTTTGACATATAATTTTTCCATTTAATTCCGAGAGGTCCATTGGGATAATTTTCCCAGGATACGGTGATGCAAAGGAAACGTGCTTTTTTTCAGACCCTTGATTCGTAAACGTCGTCATGAAAAGACTTTCTCCAGTGAGAACTCGTTTGCCCGCACCAAAGAGCTTTCCTACCAATCCACCTGAACTTGCACCATCGCCAAAGATTGTCTCCATTCGAATATCATGATCCATCATCATTAAACTCCCTGCTTCCGCAACGACGGTTTCGTCTGGATCCAATTCAACCTCGACAAACTGCATATCATCACCGTAAATCTTGTAATCAATTTCATGATTATTCAAAATAGACTCCTCCAGAAATTTCAAATTAACTTCATATCCTTATAGTAAAAGATTCCAATTGCAAGTGCTATTGTTTTTTGTCGATTCGACCAGTTTGTTTTGTCCCTTAACCATTTGTTTCTATGCTTGAGTGACATGTTCCCTTGTAGACGTGCATATACAATCAATAGTAGATATAGGTGATCCTACATACAGTTATGAAGAAACAGAAAGGGATGAAAATCATGTCAGATCATGAGCGACTCCATAGTAATGAGAATCAGAAAAAGCTAAATAACTTAGATGCTAAGGAAAAGCAATTAGAATCATTTACTATTGATCATACCGGTAAAAGGATGACAACAAATCAAGGACTCCGTGTCTCAAATGATGATGATTCATTAAGAGCTGGTAGACGTGGACCAACAATTATGGAGGATTTTCATTTCAGAGAGAAGATGACTCATTTTGATCATGAACGCATTCCAGAACGAGTCGTACATGCAAGAGGAAGTGGTGCTCATGGCTATTTCCAAGTATATGAGCCAATGCATGAGCTTACTGAAGCAGGGTTCCTACAGGATCCCTCGAAGAAAACACCAGTCTTTGTCCGTTTCTCAACTGTTCTCGGTTCAAAAGGCTCTCCAGATACCGCTAGAGATGTACGAGGATTTGCGACAAAATTCTATACAGAAGAAGGAATTTTTGATCTAGTCGGCAATAACATCCCGATTTTTTTCATACAGGATGCAATGAAGTTCCCTGATGTGATTCATGCCGGAAAACCTGAACCTAACAGAGAAATCCCACAAGCTGCCACGGCACATGATACATTTTGGGATTTCGTTGTTAACAATACCGAAACAGCCCATATGGTCCTATGGGTACTTTCTGATCGAGGTATTCCAAGAAGCTTTCGAATGATGGAAGGCTTTGGCGTTCACACATTTCGCTTTGTCAATAAACAAGGGAAGGCTCGCTTTGTGAAGTTCCACTGGAAGCCTATTCTCGGTGTTCACTCACTTGTATGGGAGGAAGCTCAACAACTAGCTGGAAAGGATCCTGACTATCACCGACGTGATTTATGGAACGCGATTGATGCTGAACATTTTCCAGAATACGAGCTTGGCGTACAAATTCTTGAGGAAGAAGATGAGTTTGCGTTTGATTTTGACATTTTAGATCCAACTAAATTTTGGCCAGAGGAAGACATTCCTGTTAGAAAGATTGGCAAGCTTACATTAGATCGCAATGTTGATAACTTCTTTGCTGAAACAGAACAGGTTGCCTTCCATGTAGCGAATGTCGTTCCAGGTATTGATTTTACTAATGATCCTCTTCTTCAAGGAAGATTGTTCTCGTATTTGGATACACAATTAATTCGATTAGGCGGTCCTAACTTTCATGAAATTCCAATTAATCGTTCTGTCTCAGCTGTTGTCAATAATCAACGCGATGGCTATCACCGTATGACAATTAACCGCGGTGTCACGAGCTATTCCGTCAATTCATTACAGAATAACGATCCTAAACCATCAAGTGAAAAAGAGGGCGGCTATGTTCATTACGCTGAAAAAGTAGACGGACGAAAAATTCGTGAGCGAAGCCCAAGTTTTAATGACCATTATAGTCAAGCGACTTTCTTTTGGAATAGTATGTCTGAGGTTGAAAAACAACATATCATTAATGCATTCCACTTCGAAGTTGGAAACGTTGAAAACAAGCAAATTAGACAACGAGTTGTTGAGGTATTTAACAACGTTGATAGTGAACTTGCTACTCTTATTGCCGCTGGTATTGGAGTAGATCCACCTATGGCACCAGGAGGTACTGGCGTAAAGGCAAGCTCACCAGCTGTTAGCCAGATGACAACAAAAAAGTCTCCGAAATCAAGAACAGTAGCTATTTTAGCTGAAAACGGGGTTAAGTATGAAGAGATCACCCAAGTAATAAAGAATTTGAATATTGAAGGTGTGTCAGCTAATATTATCAGCAAAACACTTGGCTTTATTACGTGTGAGAACGGACAAGAGATTAAAGTAGACAAAACATTCACTACTAGTGACTCTGTGATGTATGATGCAGTCTATCTTCCTGGTGGGACCGAAAGTGTAACTAAACTAAGCGAAGAGGCAAAAGCCCTACAATTTATTAAAGAAGCATATACTCACGCAAAAACAATCGGGGCTTCTAATGAAGGAGTCGAATTAATAGCAGATGCACAAATTTATGGAATCGCGATTGCTTCAGTGGAAAGTTCTTCATCGCCAATCAACTCTCTAGGTGTCATTACGATCAGAAACGCAACAAACATGCAAAGCTTTACACATGCGTTTACTCAAGGTATTGCCAAACATCGTCACTGGAGTCGCGAAATGAACTTGTAGTGTCTAATTACACACCTAGCTTTTAGTCGTGTCACAGAAGATACACTATTAATCTTTTGTGACACGTTCGAAAAAAGATTATCCTTCTTGCTGTGCTCGTTGTTGCAATGTACTTTTGACTTGTTTAATATCTGTTACATTTTTGTTCGCCATTTTAAAGTAACAAATCGCTGATGGAATAATAAATATTTGTAAAAGCGACAACGTGACAATATGATTATACGGTTCTGTTACATGAACCGAGACAACTCCGAGTATGATTCCAACACCTACATTGCCTAAGGTCCTTCCTAAACTATTAAATAAATTAGCAACACTAAAGGCAGTTCCTCTATGTTCAGGTAAATTCACATCTGTAATCAGTGCTAACCAATTTGGCGTATTCGCTGATTGAAAAGCAGATGCAAAGAATGCAAGTACGAATAGTAGAGCAACCAATGGATTCATCACGATTTGTTTAAGCAGACTAATCAAAATGAGCCATGCACTACCCTGATTAGGTATATCCAGATCGGTCATCGGGATTAGAAAAAACAAACAGTAGAGTGGTAAGGTTAACAAGATGAACACACCTGACAAATACGCTCTACCTTTATAGCTTTTACGTTGGGCCTTGTCACCAAGATGACCTAGATAGACTGATGCCATACCACCAATTTGGAAGATCGCATACAAATAACCAGAAGCTATGACTGCTGTCTCCATACTATAGCCCTGCTGAATAATCTTATATATGTACAAGGTTGGAATCCAAATAAGGCTACCTGTTGCAATATTCATAAAGAACGCTTGAATATATAAGTAGACATTGCTTGCCTTTAAGAGAATTAGCTTTAGATGCTCGGCTTTAATAACATAATCATACGATTGCTTGTCTCCCTTAAGACGTTTGAATTCAGGTTCAGCACCTCCCCTATTTGGTTCGGTTACAAATAGATATAAAATTATTAAAAATACGCCAATCAATGCAGTTAGTTCGAATGGCCACCGCCAACTGGTGGACGTCGCAGTTAAGGATGCGATAATTGAACCAGCAATGCCCCCCAGTCCTTGGGCCATCCCCCACAAGCTAAGAATAAGTCCTCTTTTCCGATAAGGGATATAGTCTGTTAAGACACTAAATCCAATTGCCGCCATGCAGCCAAGCCCAATACCAGTTATAATTTGATAGATCAGTAGTTGAACAAAATTTTGACTTAGCGAAGTTAAATAAACTGACAATACCCAAAGAATAGTTCCAATGATTATAAGCATTTTACGCTTATATTTACCAGACAAGTACCCCCATACGAGAGCAGAAATAGCAGTAACTAGAATGTTGACTCCCGAAACAAATCCCAAATCAGCAACATCTATATTCAAATCTGATGCGATGTATTGAAACAGTGGAGGAAATAATCCGATGATAATATGCTCAAAGGCAGCTAGAGCAATAAACACGAAAACAGTATAGTACATTTTGAATTTAGTCGTATGCCTCAATGATTTAATGCTCCTTTACTAGACGTCAGCTAAATTGTTTATTTTTTCCATTCTATCACATTGTACAAACTTACAATATATTTACAAATAATATTATTACGTTTACAATCTTTTGGTATACTTGTTTCAGAAGTGCACGGAAGGATGGATTTAACGAATGAGGAAAAAAATACTAATTATCTCTTCTGAGAATACAGGTCATGGTCATAAAAGTATTACAGAGTCATTATGCGAAAAGATTATTCTCGATACGAATGTCGACATCCATGTCGTCGACGGTTTTTCCCTTGGTGGACGACTTCTTTCAACCATTGGCAATTCCTATGGTCCAATCACAAGAAGCGCCGAAAAACTTTGGGAAATTATTTGGAAACTTACAGCAATCAAAGCATCTTTAGTAAATACATACATAGAAGCAGCTATTCAAAAGAATTTCTTACAATTGATTAAAGATATTGAACCAGATGTGATTGTCTCTGTCCATCCTAATTTTAATGGTTCCATACTGAACATATTAGAGAAAGAAAGATTAGACATCCCTTTCCTAACATTAATTGCAGATTTAGTTAATATCTATCCACTTTGGGCAGATAAACGGGCTAACTGTATTATCAGTCCGACATCCGAGGCTAGAGACAAATGTTTGGAATACGGAATTCCTAAGGAAAAAATCGTTATTTCCGGTTTCCCTGTCAGGTCAAGATTCTTTGCTAGTAACAGAAACTTACTTGAAGTCAAAGAAAGTCATTCTCCCCTTACCTGCTTAATTATGAGTGGCGGTGAAGGCTCCGGTAACATGAAAACAATCGCAGAAAACCTACTTAATAATTTTGATTGCAGAGTGAAAATCGTTGCAGGCAGAAACGCAAAACTAAAAGCTAATTTAGAAGAATCACTGCGTCAATACGAGGACAAAGTAGAAATCTATGGTTTTACTAAGGATATTCAAGACTTGATGTTTGATTCTGACATTGCTTTTACGAGAGGGAGTCCAAATGTGATGTTTGAGGCAATTGCTTCTAATACACCTCTCATTATCACTGGGGCCCTGCCAGGTCAAGAGGAAGATAATCCCGCATTTGTTGAAAAGCGTAATCTAGGTGTAATCTGTAAGGATACGGATCACATCAAGCAAGTCATCGGTGAACTATTAGAAAATGACGCACAGAAACTTAACAACATTAAACAATCACAGCAAGCATTTATTAACAGAGAAGCCGCTGAAGATATTGTAAGAATCATCTTACAAACTAGAAGTTCTTATCAGTATTCAGAAAGTATTAGTCAAATTAGTGCTTCGACCATTCATTCCTAATAAGTCAGACAGTAAGCCTACTAAAAATTGTTAGTTGGTTTACTGTCTTTTTTAGAGACTCTTTCCGAATACTTTGTTACTATTTAAGAGAAAGTAAAATTTGATAATATTTGTTATGTTTAACCACAGGTTCTATTAAGCTACTTATGTTTGTAAAATAAAAATAGTTTTCTATTAATACGGAGGAATACGATGTTAAAGAAATTTGAAAACGTTCCACTTTATGTGATGGCTACAGCGTTGTTTGGACTAAAAACCTTTTTAGTCTATTGGCTTTTGTTTGATTTATCGATTGAGAACCCTTTGCAAGCGTTTATTTTATTTATTAATCCATTCGCTTCCGCATTTTTCTTTTTTGCTCTTAGCGTATGGTTGAAAGAGAAGAACCAATTAAGATTAATTCGTTATGGTTCATTGATAGGAACAATCATTCTTTGGGCAAATTTGATGTTCTATCGTGATTACACTGACTTCCTTACTATTCCTGTCCTATTTCAAGCAAATAATGCCGGTGATGTTGGGAACAGCATCTTCATGCTTTTTCAGGCAACAGATCTATTATTATTTCTGGATGTTATTATTATTTGGTACCTAAGTAAGAATCGATCTCGAATTTCCGTTCATACTCGAAAAGCCCGAGTATTGAGCTTCTCAATTATCTTGTTAGTAATGAATTTCACGTTAGCAGAAATTGAAAGACCTCAGTTATTGCAACGGACGTTTGATCGAGAATATTTAGTCAAAAATATCGGTGTCTTTCATTTTCATTTATTCGATATCGTTCAGCAGTCTTTGATGAGAAGTCAAAAAGTTTTCGCAACGGAAGATGATACGAACATCTCTGAGATTGTTGATTATATAGAGGAAAATGTAAAAAGCGAGCAATCCTCTGAGTTATTTGGTGTAGCTAAAGATAAAAATTTGATCTTTATTTCTCTAGAGTCTCTCCAAAGCTTTGTAATCAATAACAAAGTTAATGGTGAAGAGGTCACCCCATTTTTAAATAATTTAATCGAGGATAGCTATTATTTCGAGAACTTCTATCATCAAACAGCACAAGGAAAAACATCTGATTCAGAATTTCTAGTAGATAATTCATTATACCCACTTTCCGGTGGTGCTGTCTTCTTCACACATGGCCAAAATGAGTACCATGCAATTCCTGAGATTCTAGGTGATAAAGGTTATAGTACCTCTGTATTTCATGCAAATAATAAAGACTTTTGGAATCGAGATGTAATGTACACTAGCCTTGGCTACGATCACTTTTTCGACGAAACCGCATTTGAATTAACTGAGCAAAACCAAGTCGGTTGGGGGTTAAAAGATAAGGATTTTTTTGACCAATCTATCGAACACTTACAAACATTGCCTAAGCCTTTTTACAGTAAATTTATCACGTTAACGAACCACCATCCATATGTCCTAAGTGAAGAGGATGCATCAATTGAGCCATTTTCTTCAGAATCAGAAACCTTGAATAACTATTTTGTGACCGCACGCTATACCGATGAAGCTATTGAACAGTTTTTTAAACAATTAAAAGAAACCGGAATGTATCAAGAATCAATCATTGTACTAATGGGTGATCATTATGGTATTAGTGAGTATGAGAACGATGCCCTCTCCTTGTATTTTGATAAAAAAGAGCTTACAGAGTATGAGAGCATGCAGTTGCAACGAGTACCATTCATCATTCACATTCCAGGTGAGGATGGCAAGGTCTTTTCTGATATCGCAGGCCAAATTAATGTAAAACCAACATTACTACACTTACTCGGGATTGATACAACCGATGAAATCGGTTTTGGGGTCGATCTATTTGGAGATAAACAGAAGGAGTTTATTGCACAGCGGGATGGAAGTTTTGTCAGCGACGAATATGTCTATGTCAATGAACAATGCTACAACCGAGAGTCAGGAGAGCGTTTAGATACCGATAAGGGTTCGTTTGAACTATCAATCCCCTCCTCCCCATGTGATCCAATTAAAGAAAAAGTAATCGATGAATTGAAATATTCTGACCAGATTATCTATGGTGATTTGTTCAGGTTTCATACCTTTTAATAAGAGGAAAAGGGATTTGTCCCACTAGGTTTAATCTAACCTTTTGGGCGGATCCCTTTTCTTTTACTATTCGGTGATAGTGATAATTACTCCATCGACATTGTTTCCCGAGATTAAAAGGTAGCATAAGTTTAGAATTCCCAAAAATAAAAGTCTTGTTACTTTCGACAGCACGACATAAATAACCAGGAAAAATCAGCACAAATAAATGCCTCCTTTCATACACTGCTTATATAGCTGTGAGATTGGAGGCCTTTATGAAAATCGAGAAGAAAACCACACCTTATGGATATGACCTTCTTATTAATAACATTCTTCATAAACGTTGTATTTCTTGCAAAATATGGTTTAAGTTTGATGGGGAAATGGGCTGTTGTCCTCATTGCGTGAATAATATTAGGAGTAAAATATTTAAATAAGATAGGCTATAGTCTGCCTCTTCTTTTGATAATGACTACATAAGAAATTTTAATTTAATTTTACCTGTCTTTAATATAAATGTTATGTTTACAATCTATCGTCCTCGTATTGTTTATAATATTCACCCTTATTTGGCTTGTTTTCTTTTGGAAATAGAGTAAGTTCGACTCCTAATTCCAGTTCTATTTTGTTGATTTTTTCTAATTTTTCTTTGCTTAAATTCGCATTATTTTGATCCATTACATATCCTCCTCCTTTTTCGTTCATTCCAATGGTGCTATCAATCAGAATTAGGTACTAGCTTCTTTCTCTTCAACCAGTCTCTTATTGCAGCATTACATTCATCTGGGGCTTTTGTTGGAACCTGATGCTTTACTCCATGAATATAGACAATCTCAACATCTTCAATCAGTTGTTTAAAGAGATGTTGATATTCGTGCAGATAATAGTCTCTTGATCCGTAAATTAATAACAGCGGTACATTAATCTGTTGGAGACGGCTTTCACTGCTAAAGTGTAAGCCTATTTGATATTGCTGTGCTAACATTTGTGGGTTGGTTTTCTTTATTTCTCGATAATGCTCCTCAGCCGCTTGCTTGTCCGAAAAATGATTTCTCGAAAGAGCTTTTGCGAGGAATGTCATTAAGCCATTTTTGGCAGCCCAGATCCCTATTTGGTATTCCTTTTCTAATAAGAAACTGTTTACTGCATAATAGCCACCAATAAGAATCAAACCCATTGTCCGTTCTGGATAAGTCAGGGTAAACTCCTGAGCTATGCAGGCTCCATTAGAGTAGCCACAAATAACTGCTCTCTTGATATGATTCGTATCTAAGACACGTTTTACGTCAGAAATTAGTTGATCCATCGTCATCAGCTCACTGCTTCTTTCACTTTGACCGTCCCCTCTTATGTCGAAACTGATCAGTTGGCATTGATCGATCAGTTTCACTTGATATCGAAAGGTTAAGTGTCCGACACCTGGTGGAGGAATAAGGATAATTGGGGTTCCCCTTCCGATTTCTTCATAATAAATTGCTGGTTGATGTCTTTCTACTGTGTAGGGCAATCACGACTCACATCCTCCATAATCTTGATAGTCATTCATGTAACCGCTAAAACTCTCCTTCAATCCTTATATAGCATTTCCATTTTTCTGGGATACAAATAAGGAATTAATGGTAATCGCACTTTTCAGTTAGAGTAATAATTAATTTTTTGTGATCCGTATGTAATATCTGCCTATGTGTAAACTAGCTTTGGGTCGTATCCCACAACACATAGGAGGAATGAATATGAATTTAGCAGCACATGAACTTTTAGAAACACAGGAAGCGTTGCGGACGAAAGCAGCAGAAATTGAGCAACATGGTTTATTCGCTAATCAATGTAATGATCAACGCCTGAAAGCGATCTTAGCAAAGCATCAGCAACAAATGATTAATGCTTATCAACAAGGCATTAATTTAATGCAAGGTAAAGGAGCTCAAATGACTCATTCAATTCCGAGTTTCCATACCCAAAATCATAATCCATATGCCCATCATCAAGTAACAATGTCAGCTCCAATGATGAATACTCAAGCTCTATCAGATCAAACCATTGCTACTCTAGCTCTTAATGTCCATAAATCAGGTTCTGTCATGGGAATGCAGTGGGCGAACGAGTGCGTCGATCCACAAGTTCGCACCTATCATGTAAATGGGGCTAACCTATGTCAAGAAATGGCCTACGAAATTTGGTCTTGGATGAATCAAAATGGGTACTACCAGCCACCGACCTTTAATACTGCTCAAACAACTCAAATCATGGGTATGTTTCAACCAATGGAATCAATTAATCAGCAAAATATGATGAACATCCAAGGACAACATACAGGATATATGCAATAGTTGTTTTCTTTCTCTGATAGAACGGGCTTGTCCCGTTCTATTACTTCTTCTAATAACGGATCCCTTCTACATTTCCTCACTCAATAAAGACTCTTGCCCAATTTATAGAAGCATGACAATATGTAAAGGCCATTCTCCAAACATAGGCATAGGATGATTTGAAAACCTACGGAGGGGAATGAACATTATGTACGATCAAAACACTCAAGACCAGAAACAAGTTGTTGATGCCATTCAGAATGGCATTAGAAAAGAGGTTACAGCAATTAATTTATATGAGCGATTGCTAGAATCAGCACCGAATCAGGTTCATAAAGAGGGTATTGTTCACACACTCGAATCGAAAAAGAGTCATCTAACACAAATAACTAATTTGTTTACGCACCTAACTGGCCAAAGGCCTAATGATGAACTAGCTGACCAAGTTTCATTTACAGATTACAGTGATGGGCTTGAAAAGGTCTATCAAACTGAAGTACAAGGATATGAAGAATTTCAAAGAAGTGGCCTCTTTACTCCTAACGACCATACTAACCGCCATTTATCATGGGCATCGTCTCATGGTCAAGTGAGTGGCAATAGACATCATTCCAATCAACAGATCGTTTCAGATTCAATTGATTATGGATCATCACCATTTGTCGTAGATATTGAAAAGGCTACACAAGAAAACACTTTCTTTCGTACTGCATTGTGGACAGGAACTCAGTTGCAAGTAACATTAATGAGCATTGATGTTGGTGAAGATATCGGGTTAGAGCAACATCCAAATCTCGATCAGTTTATTCGCATCGAAGAAGGTCAGGGACTTGTTCAAATGGGAGATCAAAAAGATCAATTGAACTTTCAAAAGAGAGCTTTCGCAGACGATGCTATTCTTATACCAGCTGGGAAATGGCATAATTTAACGAACACGGGGAATAACCTATTAAAGCTTTACTCGATCTACGCTCCACCAGAGCATCCATACGGAACTGTTCATGAAACGAAAGAAGATGCAATGGCTGCCGAAAATAACCACTATTAAACTGAAAAGAGGCCCGGACACAAGTATCTGAACCGACTCAAAACCCGAACAAAGATAGATGAGCGAACACCATTCCTGAAATATACTTTGCTTCCCGCGGAAAGCGAAGTATATTTTAGGAGCGGTTTGCGTCAGCCATCATCGTTGTTCGGATTTCTTTTTGTGAAATTCCTTTGTCCAGCCTCTTATACCTATTACTGTTTCTCTGTTGGACTAAAAATTTCACTGCTATTAACTTGTTGTGCTATCTCTTTGACGCTCTCCTTCATTCCATTCCTGATAACCCTTTGTACATCGTAGGTGACCATGTCAGTCAAGCCAGTGATTTCATTTAAATCAAGGTCCCAGAGCTGTTTATTCGCTAAAATAGTTGTTACGACATTCTTCAGTTCTTCATCCGTTTCGCTCTCAATTTTCCATGCTTGTAAACATGCGAGAATGGCTTCACCATTATCACGAATCTCGTAATCCTCCTCTCCTCTTTTCCCAACTAGTAGATTTCCCTTACGTTCGCTTGAACGATAATAGACGATTAACGCCGCTAGTGAAAATACAATCGCTCGAGGGAGTTGTTTATTTGTTTCATGGTATGCTAGTAAAGGTGGCAACAATCTTGATTTAAATTTATAGATAGCATTCATTCCAATATCGACTAGATAATGTTTATTGAATGGGTTTAAAAAGCGCTCGAATACTGATCGAACAAAAGAAAGTGTTTCTGAATCGTCCATATTGACGGTCGGAAGAATTTCATGAAAGACACCCTGTTCTACTAATATACGAAGATCCTTATCATTCATCACCTCTTGTACCGTATTTACACCTGATAGAAAACCAACAGCAAACATCATCGTATGTGGTCCGTTCAACAGCCTTACTTTTATTTCACGATACGGGCTTATATCCCCCCATTTCACATTCAATCCAGCTTGAGCAAATGGTAGCCTGCGAGCAATGTCTTCATTCCCATCAATAGCAAATAGGTGATATGGTTCACCTACAGTTAACAGAGTATCTTCGTAGCCAAGCAACTCGTTAAACTGTTCAATTTTATCCTTTGGAAATCCTGTCACTATACGATCAACCAATGTATTACAAAATTGATTATATTCCTTCACCCACTCAATAAACTCACTCGCTAATTTCCAATCAGTAGCATACTGTAATACAAGTTCTTTCAACACTTCACCATTTCTCTCTACTAATTCACAGGGGATAAATACGAGTCCTGCTTTTGAATCTCCACCAAAGACTTGAAAGCGGCGATATAGAAACGCCGTTATCTTACCAGGAAAGGAGAGGGGTGATTTTTCTGATAGCTCCTCTTCCATATAAGTTAGACCCGCTTCGGTTGTATTGGAAAAAACAAACTCAATATCCTTTGATTCAGCTAAGGATAACACTTGATCCCAATCTTCATACGGATTAATCCCTCTAGATATCGAAGAGATAATTTCATTGCTTTCTACTTTTTGACCATCTTCAAAGCCTCTTAACGCAACAGTGTATAGACCATCTTGCTTATTTAGTTTAGGAACAACCTTTCCATGGGGAGTAGGCTGAATTGCGACCACCTTACCATTAAATAGACCCTGCTTATTCATCTGATGGATCATCCAATCGACAAATCCTCTAATGAAATTTCCTTCTCCAAATTGAAGAACCTTCTCTGGTAAGCTATCTAGTTTTTCATAGGTAACATGATTAGGAAGATTCTTTTTTTCTATTGATTGATTCAGCTGTTCCATCCAATCTCTCCTTCTTTGTTATCACTGCCTATAAAATCACACCATCTTTAAAAATCGAGATTTCTTTAAATCCATTTTTCTCATTATTCGTTCTGACCTCACCTGAAGCCAATTGAATGATATAGTCAAACAATTCATCAGTTAGTTGAGCGAGCTCTTTCCCATTTACTAATTGCCCTGCATCAAAGTCAATCCAGTTCTTCTTCTTCTGAAACAAAGCGGTATTTGTCGACATCTTCACTGTTGGAACAGGACCACCAAAAGGTGTACCTCTCCCTGTCGTAAAAATCACAATATGAGCCCCTGATGCGGCAAGTGCCGTCACAGATACTAAATCATTTCCAGGTCCTTGTACTAAATTCAAACCAGGTGATGTTACACGGCCACCATATGGTAAGACATCATTCACTGTTGAAAATCCACCCTTTTGTACACAGCCCAATGACTTCTCCTCGAGTGTCGTAATCCCACCTTTTTTATTACCAGGTGAAGGATTCTCATAGACTACTTGATTGTGTTTAATGAAGTATGCTTTGAAGTCATTTACTAAATCAACAATCATCTCAAATACTCGTTCATTCTTCGCTCGCTCCATCAAAATTGTCTCTGCCCCGAACATTTCTGGCACTTCGGTTAATACCGTAGTTCCACCATAGGATATTAGCTTATCTGAGAACGAACCAACTAATGGATTAGCTGTAATACCAGAAAAGCCATCCGAGCCCCCACATTTCAAACCGACCTTAAGTTTTGACACTGGAATATCTTCGCGTGTGAATTTCTGTGCATAATCAATCAGTTCTTCCATTAATTCCATTGCTTCTTCCAACTCATCATCCGCTTCTTGCACACTTAAAAATTTCACTCGCTTATTGTCATGGTCACCGATTACCTTTTTAAATTCCTCTATATAATTATTTTCACAACCTAATCCAAGTACGAGCACAGCAGCGGCATTAGGATGATGAACTAAATTACTCAATATTTTCTGTGTGTGATGGAGGTCATCTCCTAGCTGAGAGCAACCAAATAGATGTGGATAATGATAGACACCATCGATACCCTTGCCACGGTATTGATCGTCTGCTGTTTTGGCGACTAGTTCCGATGTTTTATTAATACAGCCAACCGTATTAATAACCCAAATCTCATTTCTAATGCCTACGTCCCCATTTGCTCGTTGATAGCCTTTAAATGTTCGTTCTTCCACCACAGTCGCAGTAGAAGTTGGATCCTCTCCCTCTTTCGGATAAAAGGTATAATCTAATTCTCCCGATAGATTCGTTTTTGTATTATGAGTATGAACCCAGCAGCCTGCTTTAATGTCTTCTGTTGCATGGCCAATTGGAAATCCATACTTGATTAAATTTTGACCTTGGTTGATTTGTCTTATCGCAATCTTATGGCCAACATCAATATCTTCTTTTACAACAATCTCTTTGCCTTCAAATAGTAATCGTTCATCTTTATGATAATGTTTAAGAGTGACGACGACATTATCGGCTTTGTTGACTAATAGATAATCTGTTTTCATATTAACCTCCTTAATATTTAAGAAATTCAAAGGTTTTCGGGCAACACCTTTTTACAATTGGTTCTCTTTGCTATAATAGGTTCATCAATAACAACGTTGTTAATTAATTGGAGGATGTTTCATGAGTGTGACGATTAAAGATATCGCTAAACAAGCTGGTGTAAGCTATTCGACCGTTTCAAAAGCATTAAGAGATAGCCCTCTCGTAAAATCGCCTACAAAAAAGAAAATAATTAAAATAGCTGAAGAACTCGGCTATCAACCTAATATTGCAGCTCGTAGCCTAGTACAAAAAAAGTCATATACAATTGGTGTCATTTGGCCAAGTGTTAAGCGAATGGCTCCTGCAGTATTAATTACGAAAATAACTGATTTGTTAGAGGAACATTCGTATTCAACCCTTCTCTCTATTAATAAAATAGACTCAGCTATCGCAACCTTTAATCGTTTTCAAATCGATGCGATCGTTGTCTTTGGTGATAATAGAGGAACGATTCATCATTCTTCCTTCAAGACAAAGGTTCCAATTTTATATTATGGAATCAAGGAACATACTCTGTTCCCAACGATTGATGTGAACCGCCGCTTTGCAATAAAAATGGCGACAGAATATTTGCAAAGGATTGGTCATCAACGGATTGCTTATATTGGCGATTTAACAGATGAGGATCCGTTACAAATAGAAAAGAGATTAGGGTACTTAGAAGCAATGAATGTAAATCAGACTGAAAATAGTAAGCATTTCCTTGTTCCGACAAATGGATTAGATATTCATGATGGCTATCAGGCTGCGAAATCCTTGCTTTCTGACAAACAATCAGTGACAGCGATCATTAGTGGAAGCTACGATTTAACAAGAGGTATTTTGCGAGCAACGACTGAGCTTGGTCTAAAAATACCTAGTGACTTATCGATAATAAGCTATGATAATATTACACTGACAGAAGAATTTGATGTGCAAGTAACCCGAGTCGGAGTTCCGATTCCCCGTATCGCACAAAAAATCTGCGAGACATTATTATCCATTATTGAAGAGGATGAAATAGAGAATTCAATCATTCTTGAACCAGAGCTTAGCAGTGGTGATTCCTGTGCCACTATTAAAAGTAGGACATAAGTAGATAAGTTCTATGTCCTACTTCCTTCTGCCTATTGCTTCACCCTAGAACCTTTAAGAAGATCTTCGATATTCATTGGTTTGTTTTCGATACTTGATCTCCAGACACCCTCGCCGACAGCAATCGAGTAAGCACCCGCTTCTGCCCCAGCTAAAATATCATAACGTCGATATGGATCACTACCTAAAAAAAGATCTTCTTGAATAATTGGATCTCCTCCACCATGACCGCCTTCAGACTGAACGACGTGAATAATTTCTTTTGAACCAAACAGAGGGAAATAATCAATGGTTTGCTCAGGGACTGGAAACGGAACCCTTGATAATTCATGAAATTCCTGTGTTTCAAGTCTTCCTTTTGTGCCATTGATTGCTAGGCGATACCCTTCATATGGAAGAGAGAAATTAATTGAATAACTCAATAGAGCACCCAGATCATATTTCACTGTAGCGACATACGTATCTTCAATTTCAATTTCATGATCGAAAATACAGGCATCTGTCCGGTAGTTAGTATATGGCTGGTTCCCTCCAGATTTTATATGATCATCTTTCACAGCTAACGAATCTGTTCGGTTTGTCCAGCGCGTGTAATAATCACATTCGCGCCTCTGACTACAGGTGCCACAATAGCGATTGTCAATTGGACTAGGATTTAATTCACCATCTTTTCCATAGTAATTTAAGGCACCGTATGCAAACACCTGCTCAGGCTTCTGATCAATCCACCAGTTCACTAAATCAAAATGATGTGTCGACTTATGGACAGATAACCCTCCTGAATACTCTCTCATTCGGTTCCAGCGCTTAAAATAACTAGCCCCATGATACGTATCAATATACCAATTTAAGTCAATCGATGTAATCCGACCAAGCTTTCCATCTAAAATCATTTCTTTTATTTTGCGATGGAATGGATTGTATCGGTAATTGAACGCTACAGTCACTTTTCCCTTGCTCTTCTTCTCTGCCTCCATAACCCTATTTGCATCAGTACAGGTTGTGACCATTGGCTTTTCACTAATAATATCTAAATCATGCTCCAACCCTTGAATGATATAATCGACATGGGTGTCATCCCGACTTGTGACAATAACCGTTGTTGCACCAGTTTCCTTTACCATCTGAGAAAATTGCTCTGGTCTGTACGTTCTAATCATCGCTAATTCTGGAAATACTTGCTGACAAAGCTCGATTCGCTTTTGATCAGAGTCTAGTAAACCTACAATTTCATTTTCCTCAGAAAACTTTGTCTGTACCGGCTTAATAAACATATCAAGTGCTCGATTACTTAAACCACATACTACGATTTTTTGCATTGTGCTCCCCCTAATAACAACGTTGTTATTTTCATAAAAAGATATTCTTCTTGTTCGTTACCTACATGCTTGTAATTTCTGTTGCTTCATTAAGCATATGTTCCTTCTTTCTTTCAACAACCTTAAAAATAATATTTACAACTCGAGTGATAAAATAACTTACTAAACTAGCAGCAAAGAATAGAGTTAATCCAGGCAGGGTCATCATCATATACTGAATCCCAACAATTCCGATAACGATCATACAAGTATACTGAGGATAAGCCACCCCAAGTAGCAGGGCTGTTTTAATATACTGCGTGCCCTGGAGCTCTAGACGAACATAAATGGGAAAAAACAATAAAAGCGTCGTGATAAATAAAATACTAACCACAAGTAGACAATACCTTACTACCATCATCCAAATCACTTGATCGGCGGCGAGAATAAAATTGACATATAAGATATAGCCAACAAAGATAAAAAACAAACCATATAAATTTGATTTAATAAACTCAGATTTATATGTTTGTAGAAATGTTTTAAAAATTGGAACATCTTCTGTGTCAAGCCACTTTCTCATGACCGTAAACATCGCAACAGTTGCCGGCATTACACCGATTACAACAAGTCCAACGAGTGAAAAGAAGATCCATAACAAATTTATATACGCAAGCCGCGATATAAACACACTCACTCTGTAGAAGCTCCCCATTAAGCCAGTCATCTCCATGAAGCAATCCTCCTCTCAGTAACTTCAGCTCTATAGCTTTATATTACAAGTATATATGTTTATCCAGGTTTTGAAAACGCTTTACTAACTATTTATTACATTTTTGAAGTTGTACACTGGCTAAAATAAAAGCCCCAACTCCGTGTAGATCATTTTCACTAGTTTCACGATTGACATAATAATCATATATGCCAATTGACGTCCCAATACAAATTCCAGTCAAATTAACATGACCATCTTCATCTAATTTTATAGCGTGTTTAATTACACCTTGATAGCCCTTATTGGCATGCTCAAGATACCTTTTATCAATATAGCCTTCATTAACTGCCTTAGCAATCGTATAAATAAACAAACATGAACACGAGCTCTCCAACCAATTATCCTCTTCATAGCCTTTATCAATAACTTGATACCATAGCCCTGTTTCATCATCTTGATAACGAACGATATTCTCTACTAATTGTTGCAACACACTTGTTAACTCTGCCTTTTTGCTATGAGTATCTGAAAGCATACTAATAATATCTACAAGTGCCAATCCGTACCAACCTAATGATCGTCCCCATATTTCTGGAGCTGTATTCGTTTCCGGCACACTCCAAGGCGTTTGACCTCTTTCATCCCAGCCATGAAAGTATAAGCCTGTTCGTGCATCCTTTGTGTTCTTTCTCATTAATTCTTCTTGATGCAACACAAGGTCTATTAATTCAGGTTCATTAAATTGTTGACCGAATTGTAGCGTGAACGGTCCAGCCATATATAGCCCATCAAGCCACATTTGATAAGGATACTTATCTTTATGCCAAAACCCACCTTCACTTGTCTTGTTAATCGTATTTAGTATGTTTCGGAGCTTAGTTGCCGCTATTTTGTATCGTTCTTCTCCTGTCAATTCATATAAAGGTAACAATAATAAACCCGGCTGTATTGCATCTAATTGATCACGTTCAAAATAAAAATTTCCGTTTTCATCGATGAGCTTATCTACATATTCTTTAAAATAATCAAAGTAGACTTTGTCTTTTGTTTCTTGCCAAAGACTATAAATGCCGCATAAGAACACACCTTGATGATAATGCCATCTATTTTCAGGCGGTAAAAGGATCGGCTCAAATTGAGTCATTAAGCTTTCACTTGCTCTTTCTGCCCATTCTAATGCAGTTATCCCATTGGTGCTGAATTGATTCTTCATAAAATCTCTCCTCTAATTTCAGAATTCTATTCATATCGATTTAGTTATTTAGCAAGTCCTCTCTTAAAGGGGTAAATATATCTAACAAAGATCCCGCTCTGATTGCTACGACGCCATGAACAGCTCCACCTTGAATATTGAGGGACTCACCTTTTTTTAATATGATTTCTTTTCCATCAACCTTAAATTGAAATTCACCAGCCAAGCAATACGTATACTGCTCATGTGGATGACTATGTTCAGCCCCTATTCCCCCTTGCTCAAACTGCACTTCCATCATCATTAATTGTTTTCCTGGTTGATGAATCAGTCGCTTCACACCATTATCAACTACTTCCCACTCTCCAATTAGCCCCATAACTATGGCCTCCTTTTTTATTTTTCTTTAATAAGTACAGGAATGTATAATTGAATTCCCATCACGAAAACAAGAATCCAAGGAATTGTATCAAGATTAATGCTTGTTGAGAAAATCATAAATATAAAAATCCCCATCGCTCTTCCGAAATTAATGATCGCTTCACGTAAAACAACTGACTCGACACGGAAGTTATCCTTCAAAGGAATTAGATCAAGCCAAGAATAGTAATAGACTGCATATGTTGTAGCCTGAAGCGGTCTGAAAATTGATTGAACAGTCATAAACAACACAACTGACCATATCGCAATTTCCCACAAGAGGAACGTAGCTGCACATACCATTCCAAATGCGGCAATGAACAGATAGAACTTAGTTGAATCAAGCTTGGCAACCCTCGCTAATAAATAACTAGCGATAATTGATAGACTAAGAAAGAACACATTCATATAACCAATGAAGCTTTCATTGGGTAGAATCGTAAATAGTAAAATCGAAGGTACATACATTAATATTCCTTGTGGAAACCCGATGATAAACCAACCGATAAGGGACGTTCCAAAGTGCCTCTTCTTCTTGATCATTAATGAGAGATACTTCATGTAGTACTCTTTATGATGCTTGAGTTCCATATTCAAGCGAAAGCTGCCAATAGTAGCAAAAAAGAAAAGGATAAACGCCATAATAAAGACAATGATATACCCAGTTAGTCCCGAGTTCAGACTAATAACAATACCTGCAACTGCAGGCCCAACTAAATTTGCTAATCCCATTAGTATTTGATTCCATCCCAAGTACCGATGACGGTTCGTATTACTTGAGACCTCATGTGCTAATGTGAAATAACTTAGCCAGTATGCAGCTTGTGCAACTCCAATGAGTAATGCAAACCAGACGAAATAGTGAATCATCTGTTCTTGCATAATGATAATACATA
The DNA here is from genome assembly GCF_017939705.1 of Halalkalibacter suaedae. Taxonomy (GTDB): domain Bacteria; phylum Bacillota; class Bacilli; order Bacillales; family Bacillaceae_D; genus Halalkalibacter; species Halalkalibacter suaedae. The sequence continues at coordinate 57,442 of NZ_JAGKSQ010000008.1, read as the reverse complement.
AATAAAAACAGGCTGTTAAAAAAATTCCATAACGATAAATAATCAAGTGACCTTTTCGCTTAGTGATTCTCCCAATTAAGATTGAGGACAGTCCCTGAGCTAAAATTGCAATTAGGTTATACAACCCATTGATATATAAGCTCTCTGTTAAACGCCATAAATAGAGATTAATAAAAAGGGAAGATAGTGAATTTCCAAGTTGGAAAATAAAATGGTTAACAAGAGTAGTAACAGCCTGATCTGACAGGCTTTTCTTTTGCTGTCTATTTAGTAGTTTCATGTTCTAAGACACTTCTCTCTACCCTAATTAGTAAAGGGTTTAAAAATAAGAAAAAAATTCACTCGAACCCTTGATTGGTTCAGCCTTCATTCCAGCCAATCGATAACATTGCAACCTGATCAATGTTGCCTGAGTACTGGCATTCATATCCCCTTCATATAATCCCTTCCCTAAACAAACAGCCTCTGGCATATTCGGATAATAGTCGCCTTTTTTCACTTGAGCAACATTAGGAGCTTGCGGCGAGTGATTCATTTCTCTTGAAAACCCACCATCATCCCGTTTGAGCTTTCTAATATTATCCGAAGTAATTTCTATAATTTCCGCAAGGTCGCTAGCTGAGATGTCGATTTTCATATATGCAAGCAGATCCACAGGATTCCTAATGTAGCACATATCAACAGCCTTTTCTGTTCGAAGACATCTCAAAATGCTTTGATAGATTTTATCAGCGTTTGGTATCGGAATTTGATATCTGTTATAAAATGTATACAGTTTAAACGTTCCAGAAATTCGAACATATAAACTCCCCCCACCCCATAAGCCTGTTTCTTGATCTTGAATTGAGCTTAAGTAGTTGATTGCCGCATCCAAAAATGGTGGTTGTTTATCATCTGGTAGTTCACTAATATACACACATGAAGTTGCGATCAGATCACAGCCTCTCCAACTATTGCGTAGATCGATGCTCTTCCATTTTTCCAAATAAGTCTCTGGTGTCTTGACATAGTCGGGTGCACTTTTTGCTGCAAGTGGAAGTAGAAATAATGGTTTGTCACCAAGTAGTTTTAGAGAGTTAGCCGAGTAGTGTATAGCCCGATGCACCATCACTTCATCTTGTGCCATCAAGGGATTTTCATCATAGAAATAGCCACTTGCTTCAACTTGTTTCTTTTGAAAGAAGCGAATCATCTGTTGTTTCATTGCCTTAGGTATTTTCTCAATTAGTTGATTTCGTGAAAGGATATTCAATCCTTGTGCAGTCGATTCAATATCAGGGGAAAAACGATGATCATTAATTGAGCTTCTAGCATAATAAAAGCCACCTGTTGATTCATCGTATTGTCCTGCCAACCAATGCATAAGACCAGAGAATGGTTGATCCATTTTTTCAAGAATGGTTTGAAAGCTCTTTTCATGAAACCCCATCTTTTCACCACTTTCAGCTTGTAGATTATTAACCTTTTATCGACCCAATTAATGCCCCTTTAGCAAAATACTTTTGCAGGAAAGGATATACGAGAAGAATGGGTAGCGTTGCCACAACGATAACTGCCATCTTAACGGTAATTTCTGGGGGTGGTACACTAGTAAACTCAGCCCCGTCATAATTTAAACCACTTGCAAGAACAACTATCTGTCTTAACAATACTTGGACAGGCCACTTAGAAGAATCACTTAAATATAAGATTGCATGCATATATGTGTTCCAATATGTCACAGCATAAAACAATGAAATCGTTGCGATAGCCGGCATCGAGCATGGAATAACGATACGAAATAGAATCCCGAAATCACTACACCCATCAATTTTCGCTGACTCTTCTAATCCTTGTGGCAAGTTTTGAAAGAAACTCTTTAGAATGATCATATTAAATGCGTTAATGGCAACTGGAATGACAAGAGCAGCTAACGAATTTAATAATCCAGTTTGTTGGACAACTAGAAATGTCGGGATCATTCCGCCGTTGAACAACATCGTAAAGACGATAAAGAACATAATAAACCTTCTACCAACTAAATCCTTTCGAGATAGTCCGTATGCTGTTAACGTCGACAAAAACATACTGAAGAGCGTACCACCAACTGTGACAGCAATTGAAATTAACATTGCTTTCACGATCGTATCAGTCGAAAAAATATACTTATATGCATCCAAACTCCAAACAGTCGGGATTAAAACAAATGATTTTTGAGCTAGCTCTGCACTTGTTGTAAATGATGACGCGACAACATGGATAAATGGTAAAACACAAAGTAGGGCAATGATCGTTAGTATTGTAATGTTTGTAATGTTGAATAAACGACCGCCAAAAGACTTATCCCCAACCATAATCATTCCTCCTAAATCTATTAAAGTGACAAATTAATAAATTCCTTCTTCTCCTGCTTTTTTTGCTAGCCAATTCGCACAGATCACTAAAATCAATCCAACAATTCCTTTGAAAAACCCAACAGCTGTACTGTAGCTGAACTGTCCTTGCTTCAAACCTGCTGTATAGACATACGTATCAAAAATTTCTCCTACTTCACGGTTGGATGCGTTTAAAAGTAAATAGACATGTTCAAATCCAAGCTCTAACACATCTCCAATTTTCAGAATAAGCAAAACTACAATTACACTGCGGATCGTCGGTAAGGTGATATGCCAGGCTTGACGTAACCGATTGGCACCATCCATTTTTGCAGCTTCATATAGCTGAGGGTCTACTGCTGCAATCGCGGCTAGAAAGATAATCGTTCCCCATCCAGCTTCTCTCCACATCACTTGGAGAATATACATCGGTCTAAATGTGTCAGGATTCATTAAAAAGTTGATTTTCTCAAAACCCATTGCTTCTAATAATGAGTTAATAATCCCACCATCTAGAGTCAGCATGACAAAGCTGATAGAAACGATAACGACCCATGACATAAAATGCGGAATATAAATTAACATCTGGACACTTCTCTTGAATGCTACATTTCTAACTTCGTTTAACATTAACGCGATAATAATTGGGACTGGAAAAAACACAATGATTTGCAAGGCAAATAGCACGAGCGTATTTCTAAAAATCATCCAAAAGTCAGGACTTGTAAACAATCTCTCGAAATGCTTCAAACCTACCCATTCACTACCTGAGATTCCTAGATACGGTTTATATTCCTGAAAAGCAATAATTAGGCCATACATAGGAATGTATTTGTATATGAAAAAATACAAAATTCCTGGTGCAATCATTAGATAAATCCACTTATTCTTTTTAATTTTTTTAATTAGTTCTGTCCGTTTATTATGATGTGGTAATTGCGGATTGGCTCTTTCTAAGGCAATGTTATTCTCCATTGTTAGTTTCCTTTCTTTTGAAGTGACATGTCACAATCAACTTGTAAGCGTTTTCTAATTTAGATACTATTCTTTAGTTTTAATTACAGCCATAATCATTTCCTCATAAGAGTCAATAAATCTAGCCATTTCCTAAGAAGTCATCTAAAACTAAGCTTATGATTACTATCTACAATTGTCGTTAAATAGATAGTGTAGATACGTATGACCATTTATCCATTCAACAATTAAAGGAATCGATGTTAGAGTCGATTAATTATCATTTCGGGGTGCCACAAAAAGGTTACAAATAGTCTTTAGCAACACCCCGATTCTTTTCTCTTTTACTGGTCTTTGTAAGACGCATTGTATTCTTCGATAATGGCATCTCCGCCCTGAGACTTCCAATCTTCAACTACTTTTTCAAATCCTGCTTTGTCTGTCTGTCCAAGGATGTAGCGTACTGTTGCATCATCAATCATTTGCTTTAGACGATCTCCATCTCGGATGAATGTATCTGAATCCAACGTTACTGTCGGGTTATGAATCAAGTAATCATTGTTTTCCAGAATTAACGTATCTGCTTTCTTTCTTACTTCATAATCAGTGTAAATCTCATATCTTCCGTTCGTCGCTGGCTCACCAACCTCAAGTGTTGTATATGGTCTGACTTCTCGATCGATTTTTTGTTGATCATCAGTCAGTGGTGATGCTTTTCCGTCAACAACCTCATAATGCTCGCCTTCAATTCCCCAGTACATAATATTAGCAATTTCCGGTGTCATAAGTTGATCATAAAAACCTAGAATGTTAAGCAGTTTCTCCTCTGAATCAACTGAGGATTTAGGGAACATTACAATTTCGCTAAATCCAGGTATTGCCCAGATAGCAAATTCCCCATTTGGTCCTGTAACATGATTATGAACATCAAATTCAACATCTGGATTTTGTGCAAGTGCTTCGTTGTTTAATTTCGTAACATCTTCCATCGAACCAACATACGTTCCAGCTGTTCCATTCGTTAATAAAGCGACCTGATCCTCTTTACTTGTCACAGGGAAATCTTGATTTATATACCCATTTGAATGCATTTCTCGATAGAAATCTAATGTCTCCATAAATTCAGGGAACATAAATTCTGGAAGCAGCTCGCCATCCTTTTCTCCCCACTCATGAGGAGTGCCAAACCATGAGGCAACTGTTTTGAAACCACCGTAGACTAAATCACTCCGATCAGCTAAACCAATCGTGTCATCACGACCCGTTCCATTTGGATCATCTTCTGTGAAGGCTCTAACCATTTCCATATAATCCTCAGTCGTTTCTGGTGCTGCAAGTCCAAGTTTATCTGCCCAATCTTTTCGATAGATAACACCTTGGCGAGAGAGTGGTCTGCCTTGATACACTCCATAAATCTTGCCATCGACCGAACCGTTATTTAATATATCCTTATTTAATTTACTTAAATTTTCAAATTGATCAAGATATGGTCCGATCTCCCAAAATTGGTCACTACGGATCGCATCTTTAAATTGATTTAACTGGCCAAAGCCGACACGTACCGCCTCTGGGAAAGAACCTGTAGCAAACGCAGTATTCAATCTCTCTTCATAGTTACTATCTGGGACCCATTGAATATCTAGTGTGTAGCCAGTTTTCTCTTCCATTAATTCTTCAATTTTCTTATCAGGCGTTTCTGCTGTGTGAAGATTTGTCATGATTGAAAAGGCAATTGGTTCAATTGTTTGGTTTTCTTCAACAGATTCCGAATCGACTCCGTCAACAGCTGTTGTTTCCTTCTCTCCTGTCGAAGCCTCTTCATTACCACATGCACTAAGTAAAACGAAGGTTAATCCGATCCCACCTAGATAACTAACTAGTTTCTTTGTCTTCATCATTACTAATCCCCCACATTCTTAGTTAATTTTTTTTACGGTTAAAAAAAGAAGAAGTATTTTAACGAACAACTTTTATGTTTGTAAGCCCTTACAAAAATTCACCTCCGTTATTCGACCTACTAACAACGCTGTTACTTTTGTTGAACGTTAAGATGATCATATTCAACGTTTCGTAATCGGTATATAATCAAAAGCTCATTTTGTACGTTTTAAGCTGTTTATTTCAAGGAATCTAACATAATGATTATCTAGTTTAAGCGTAATCCCTTACATAAAAATGGTATCCAAATGTTTTTCTGGATACCATTAGGATCTTAAGAAATGTCTTTATATTTTTCACGGTATTGACCCGGAGTTAATTCCTCTTGTTTCTTAAATGACCGAATAAAGTTTTGAGAATTTTTGTATTGTAGACGATCAGCAATTTCTTTTATAGTCATATTTGTCTCAGTCAACCACATTTTGGCCATATTAAAGCGATACATTGCCAAGTATTCACTGAATGTATAACTAGTTTCTTGTTTAAAAACGCTACTCAAATAATTAGCATTATAATGAAGTTTACTAGCACATTCTTCTAACGTAATTTCCGTATCATAATTCTTTTGAATAAGATCAATCATCTTCTCTGAGAGGTTTTGAAATTGTGATTCCTTTCGATCGTTGAATACGCTGATAAGCGGTAAAATCAATCGCTTCTTAAACCAATCTTCTACTTCGTTTTTCGTCTGAAGCTTAAGTAATTCTTCATATAGAGATGCATGAAAGACGTCTATCTGTTGGAAACTCACACTACTTTCTTGCTTAACGATAAGTAAGTTATTCAACAAACGCATCATCGAAATTTGGTATTCTCTTGGTGATTGTGTATTTTTAAATGCTTTTTTCATCCAGATCGATAACTGTTCCATCGCTTTTTCCTTATCAGCTAGTTTAATTGCAACAAGCAAATCATCTTCTGTTCGACTAGGATAATCAAATATGACAGAATGCTTTCCGGAGTTGAAATTGCTAAAATGTATAATGACCCCATTGCCTAGTTTCATTCGGTGTTTTAATGCTTCAACTCCTTCTTTATAACCCCGTTTTGCTTCTTTTATTTCAGAAAAGGGCATACTTACACCAATACTCACAGAAAGAGCGAGTGCTTCTTTTATCTTGCTTTGAATCTTTTCGGTGGCCTCGTACACGATATTATCAACATTATCCGTTTCGGTACATCCGATAAGTAGAACCAATGTTTGGTCAATCCAAACGACTGGTAATCTCTTTTCAATTTCAATAAGGTCTTCTACTATATTCTTAATTGCAAAACTCATTTTCTCGTAATCACTTGCCTCATAGGTTTCTGCCTGATCTACATGTAATGTACAAACAATCATCTCATCCCACATGTCAACAAATCTTATAAGTTCAAAATACGTTAATTTGTTAATAATTTCATCGGTTTTGTAACTACCTGTAAACAATCTATTAATAAAAAGAGATTTTAATTGTTGAGTATGTTCTAATAATTCGCTCTCTAAATTGGCATTAGAAGAAAACAAATCATTTATATGTGTTTCAATAATTTCTAGTTCATTTTTCTCCTGACTTTTTTTATCCGGCCAGTTCGTCTCAATATAAGCTACAAGCTTATTTACAGGTGAATACAATCTACGACTAATTACATAGATATAGAGAACACATGTTAGAATAATAAAAGTAATCATTAAAAAAATGAACCAACCTATTTTCTTACTTTCTTCTGTAAGTAAGTCAAACGAGTTAAAGGAAATATAATACCAATCATTAAAATCTGATTTCTGATAAGTAACAGTATATGACTGGCCATTCGATTTCACATCAAATTGACCTGACTGATGAATAAAGGCTTCAGTAGAATCAATATAAGGTGTCTCAACTAATGATGTCCCAATTAGTGACGGGTCGCGATGAACAATGATTTGAAAATTTTCGTCCGTAATCATAACATCATCCGAAAGCTCATCAACATTTATCATTTCTGCTACACTACATGCTGCTATATTAGTAAATGATAATCCGTATTTGGAACTTAGCCTTGGTGGGAGTTTTTTCACTAAACTTAATGTGTAATCACAATTACGTCCTGAAATGGGAACAGTAAAATCTTCATTATCCAATAGTAACCAGGTCGTATTATGTGCCAAATCTAGAAAAGATAAGTAAATATCCTTATCAGGGTGTGCATGCAATCTCTTTATACCAGAATTATCTACAACCCAGTCTTCTTTAAAGTTTAATAGAATCATCTCGTCAACCTTCGTGTCGTAGGATTGAATATTACTAAGCTCTTGTCTTAATTCACGATAGATAGAAAAATCCTCTCCAACCAAAGGTCTTCTGATAACAGAATCAATTAATGGTGAATCTAATGTATCACTTACACTATGATGCACAGTCACAAGAACTTGCTCAACATTAGACTGTATTTGTCTAATAATTTGTACCTTTTCATAATTCACTTTTTCCTGAATTTGTTTGGATGATTGAAAATAAGAAAAGACGCCAACAATGATGACAGGAATAATGCTAGCTATGCTTGCAAAGATTATCATTTTTGTTAGTAAACTTCGATTCTTCAACTGTACACCTCCTCAAAGCTGTAATCATATACAGAAATATGTAAGCACTTACATATTTCTGTATATGATTAACTTACATTTTTTTCCTCTCGTCGAATTTATTATAACATATTCATTTTCAACTCGGCTTAATCATTTATGAATGAAAAAAAGTCTGTCGCCTGCTACTACTTGCTAGGACAACAGACTGACCATCAATTTATGAAATACTGGCTCTGAGCTTCTCAATGAATTCTCTTGTATCCGGCATATCTTCTGGCTTCGTTTCTTCAATAATTATGTCGCATTCGGGTTTGTAATGGTTTAATAATGTTAGGTATAACTCATAGTTCATCCTACCTTTTCCTGGTGTAACCGTTTGAATGTTCCCCTTTTCATCCAACATCCTGTCTTTAGCATGACAGGCCACAATTCGGTCACCCAATAGATCAAACGCTTCCTTAATCACCTCATCTTGGCGATGAAAATTTTCTGTTGTCAACAAATTACCGGGATCTAATACAACGCCAAAATGTGATGATGGGAGTTCATCCAACATTTGTCGTAATTCTTTTGCAGTGCCAATTAGGTGTCCATTTGCTGGTTCTAAACCAATTGTTACCCCCCACTTCTCCGCTTCATTCACTAACTCTGAAAGGGAAGATTTTAACCTCAACCAATCTTGCTCATGACCATCCCCATTTGGTACACCAACTTCCACAGCTACCATCGGAGTCCCAAAGATTGGTGCATAACGAAGTAATTCCTTAAATCTTGCAAGATTTTCATTTCTTTGATGATCATCTTGTTCAAAAAGATGCAGATAACAAGCAAGCACTGAGATTGAGATATTGTTCTTTTGAAACTCTTTTGCAATATTTCTTACTAATCCTGGTGTTAACTTGCCTGGCTTTGTGAAATCATAATCACCAAGTGCTTTCCAAATCGCAAGTTGTATATGATTGAATCCATAAGATCCAATTTCCTCTGCTAATTGTTGATATGGCTTTTGCCCAAATAAATGAGCTAATACACCTACAGTCATGAAAATACCTCCTAGATCTTGAAATAATGTTTCGCATTATTGTAACTAATGTCTTCGATCATACTTCCTAATAGTTTAAAATCCCTTGGTGCTTCCCCCTTCTCAACCCAACTACCGACCAAATCACATAAAATCCTTCTGAAATACTCATGCCTTGGATAGGAAAGAAAGCTTCTTGAATCTGTTAACATACCAATGAAACTACTTAAAAAACCTAGGTTCGCTAGATCTGTCATCTGTCTGATCATCCCGTCCTTTTGATCATTAAACCACCAACCAGACCCAAACTGAATCTTGCCATTTACTTCACTCGATTGAAAATTACCAATTGCGGAACCGATTACATAGTTATGAACTGGGTTTAAATGATAGAGAATCGTTTTCGGCAATTCATTTGTCTTATCAAGTTCATTTAAGAACCGATTGAGCGGTCTAGCAAGTTCTAGATCATGGATCGAGTCAAACCCTGTATCTGGTCCAAGCTCGGCAAACATTCGGTCATTATTATTACGTATTGCTCCGATATGCAGCTGCATTGCCCAACCTAAAGAGGCATACAATCTACCTAAAAATAGGTGAAGATGGGTTTTGTATTTCATTTCTTCCTTTTTTGAAATCACTTCACCATTTCTTGCTTTTTTGAAAATCAGTGAGGCTTCTTCTTTTGAGCATTGTTCAAAAGGGACTTCCTCAATTCCATGATCAGATATTTTACATCCAGCTCGATCAAAGAAACGAGCTCGATTTTCAAGTGCTGCTAGGAGTTCTTGATAATTAGCTATCTCCTCTCCAACAATCTGACCTAGTTCGTTAATATATTGATTAAATACAGGTCGTGAAATATCAATGGCCTTATCTGGTCTAAAAGCTGGCACTACTGTCGTTTGAAACGATTCGTTTTCTTTTATTTTGAGATGACTGTCTAATAGATCGATAGGATCATCGGTTGTACAAATTACATCAACATTGCTTTTCTCAATAAGAATTTGGGTTTTAAATGAATCTGTTGCTAATAAGTGATTACAATGATGCCAAATTTCCTCACTTGTTTCCTCATTAAGAAGAAGATCAATATCAAAATACCGTTTAAGTTCGAGATGTGTCCAATGATATAACGGATTGCCGATTGTACGAGGGACAACTTTAGCCCACTGTTTGAACTTTTCATAATCTGAGGCTTCACCAGTTATTAATGCTTCATCAATCCCCATTGTTCGCATTGCTCGCCATTTGTAATGGTCACCATGGAGCCAAATTTCTGCTAGATTTTTAAATTGACGATTTTCAGCAATATCTTCAGGACTTAAGTGACAATGATAATCATAAATCTTCATATTCTTCGCATAATCATGATAGAGAATTTTCGCTGCATCATTATTAAGCATAAAATCCTCATGAATAAATGGTTTCATTTCAATCCTCCTCATTAACAACGTTGTTATTACTCTTCAAAAAAAGGCTAACTTTTAGATATTAGTAATGATATCTATTAAGTCAGCCCCTCTGCTAGAACATTACTTAAGATCTTCCATTTTCACGAAGTCCATGTCCTTAAATGTATAATTTTCGCCTGCCATTGCCCATATAAATGTATAGTTCTTTGTGCCAACACCTGAATGAATGGACCATGGTGGCGAGATAATCGCGTCCTCATTTTTGACAACTAGATGTCTTGTTTCTCCTGGCTCACCCATAAAATGAAACACACGTGATTCCTCATCCATATCAAAATACAAATACACTTCCATTCGGCGATCATGAACATGGGCAGGCATTGTATTCCACATATTATTAGGTTCTAGTAAAGTCATCCCCATCATCAACTGACAGCTTTGAAGCCCTTCGTCATGGATATATTTGTAAATTGTTCGGTTATTAGACTCACTGTCTGAGCCAAGCTTTGTTGGTTGAGCTTCAGCAATAGGTAACTTTTTCGTTGGGTATTCCTTATGTGCAGGTGACGAAACAAGATAAAAACGGGCGGGATTTGCTTGATCATCACTTTCAAATAGGACTTCCTTTTTCCCTAACCCGACATACAAACAATCACGTTTGTTTAGTTCAAATGCTTCACCATCAACAACGACCTTACCCTTTGGTCCAATATTGACAATTCCAATTTCTCTTCTTTCTAAAAAGAAATCGGTTCTAAGTGCATCTCCTGCATCTAGTCGAAGTGCACTGCTTGTCGGAATCGCTCCGCCTACAATAACACGGTCATGATGAGAGTAGACCATATTAATTGCACCATTTTCAAATAATGACTCGATTAAGAATTCGTTTCTCAACTTCTCAGTTGTATATTTCTTTGTATCTTCTGGATTTGCAGCATATCTTATATCCATGTTAAAAATCCCCTTCCATTTCGTCTAATTTAAGAACTCATCCATCCACCATCTACACATAAAATATGACCATTAACATAGGAAGAAGCATCTGAAGCTAAAAAGACAACAGGTCCTTTAAGATCCTCCGGCTTCCCCCATTCGCCTTTCGGTATACGAGATGTAATATAGGCATTCCTTTCTTCATTCGCACGTAATGCTTCCGTATTATCTGTTTCCATATAACCAGGTGCGATAGCGTTTACATTAATTCCTTTACTAACCCATTCATTTGCTAATGATTTCGTAAGCCCCGCTACAGCATGCTTGCTCGCAGTATATGCTGGAACTCTTAAACCACCTTGAAAGGATAGCATTGAGGCTATATTAATAATCTTACCAGAGCCTCTTTCTAGCATATGTTGACCAACCTCACGACATAATTGAAAAACTGAGTTCAAATTAACATTAATGACCGCATTCCAATCCTCATCTGAAAAACTTTCAGCCTCTGAACGTTTGATAATACCAGCATTATTTACTAGAATATCAATCTTACCAGCCTGATTAATTGCTTCAATGACAAGCTGCTTAGCTGCCATAGCCTCAGATAAATCGGCCTTAATCTCATAAAATGTTCGACCAAGTGCTTCTACTTGTTCTCTAGTCTCGGTCATATTACTAATACCAGCACCAATGACATCTGCACCAGCCTCGGCTAGTCCAACAGCCATTCCTTGACCAAGACCTCTACTTGCTCCTGTTACTAGAGCTACTTTACCAGTCAATGAAAACGATGGTTGTACCATTATCTTCCCTCCCTCAATTATTATAATTCCTACTTTTGTTTGTTTATGTTCGTTATGGTTCGATTATAACACTACTGGGAAAGAGTAGCAATCATGACTTCCCATTTTTCTTACTTTTTTTAATTACTGATGACTAAGGGAATGGAAAGATTCTCTAGCTTAGCTTTAATGGCTTGATCTAACTGATCATCGGTTATGATTTCATCAAGATCATCTAATGTGGCAAATTGGATCAAACCCACTTTTTCAAATTTAGTTGATTCAGCTAGCAAGGTTACATGGTTTGCACAATCAATAATTTTACGCTTCCATTCAACATGGAAACTATTAAATACAGTTAATCCATGATCGATCGATACACCTGTCGTCCCAAAAAATAAGCGGTTTACACGAATACGCTTCAGTAGATCAGATGCCTGTACGCCAAATAATGAAGAAGTTGTACCAATCCTTGAACCACCGAGAACCATTAGCTGTACTTTCTCCTTGTCGATAAGTTCATTTGCTATCCTAATGTCATTGGTTATAACCGTCACTGGGAATTGACCTAACAATTTTGCAAGAGCCAATGTCGTACTACCACCGTCCATTAATATCGTTTCTTCTGGTTCGATTCGTTTCATTGCCTCTATAGCAATTTTTAACTTGTTCTCGTTATTCTTGGATTGTCTTTCATCGACTGGAAAGATTCGTACATTCTCTTCTTGCAGGATCGCACCACCATGAATTCTTTTTAATAAACCTTTATGTTCGAGAGCTTCTAAATCAAGTCTAATTGTTTTTTCTGTTACACCAATGTTTAAGCTTAACTCTGACACTTTAACCGTTTTATTCTTTTCTAATTCTTTTAATATTTTTTCGTATCTTTCGACCGAGAGCATTAAAACGCCTCCACTGTTTATTTAACCCTCTCTATTATCGAACAAATATGAACATTTGTAAACAAAAAGAGGTGTCTCAAAAGGTTTGTTATTAGCTTTTGAGACATCTCTCCATTGGCAATGTCTTAAACTGATTAAGTTTCTATTTTAGTGGATAGGCTATTGTTGACATTAGAGCTAGCTCTTTTTGAGTAGAATCTAAGCGACTGTATTGAACGATAATTGGATAGTCACTTTCAACCTCAATTGCATAAGGAACTCCTAGAGGAATTGTACGCCCTTCCTTATGCAACTCATTTGTTTTAATATGCTTAGTTCTCTTACCAGCAACTTCAACTAGTATGGATTCGATGGGATCTCGATCTTCAAAATAAATCGTGATTTCAAGCCTGGTATTTTCCTCATTACAGTTTAGTACACAGATCGCTTCATGACTTGTTAATTGACCAGCACTTGTTGGTGGAATATAACCATCAGGAATGTACCAGCAATGTTCACCTTTTCTTGTATTCATAAACTCACCCTTTCTTATTGACCTACTGATTTTCTATGAATGAGATCAGTTGGGGTATAGCCAGTATACTTTTTGAATGTTGTGGTAAAGTATGCTGGATTCACATAGCCAACTTTCTCAGAAACTTCATATATTAAATAATTGCCTTCTTGAATCATTTTCTTCGCTTTTTCCATTCTTGCTCTAGTCATATAGTTTTTAAAAGACTCTCCAACTATATTTTTAAAAATTTGTCCTAGATAGTTTCGAGAAATATATAATTCATTTGCAATATCCTGAAGAGTAATATTTTCACTTAAATTCTTATTAACATAATCAATCATTTGTTCGACTAACTGCTTATGTTTTGTATTTTCATCCCAATGATGGTGCTCGCATATTTGATTGATTTTCCCACTCAAATAATCCCTAAGATCAGGCCACTTTTTGCACGAAGAGAGGTCATTTAGTAAATCAACTTTCTCTAGGAGCACATCATTCATACGAATGCCAATATCATGTAAAGAATATGTGATCAATGTCCACATCTCAATGCCGATTCGAACTGCATTCGCTCTCGAATATGGATGTTTAACCATCTCATCAAAAAATTCATCTATCACATGACAAGCTGTTTTTCCGTCAGCATATCGAATAGCCTCAGATAATTTTTGACACGCCTCCATTGATTCAACACAAATGTCCTCTGAATCACTGAACTCTGAACCTAGCTCTTCTACTATTTCAGTAGTTAAAAATTGATTTCTAAACTGAGTAAGAGCCTCCTTTGATATATCTCCTAAATGGTCGTCAAAACTGTCGATCATTGGCTTATATGTCTCTAATTTATTTTGTAGTTCAACAACCTTTCGTTTCTCTTCATTCTCCTTCTTCAGTTGTTCAATGACATTCACTAGTACTTCTTTAATCGTATCAATTGATGCCGGTTTGGATAAATAATCAGCGATCCTTAATCTCATTGCCTGACGAGCATACTCGAAGTCATTAAAACCACTTAAGATGATCACTTTCGCAGAAGTGGTTTCTTCCTTAATTTTCTCAATCATCTCAAGACCATTCATAACAGGCATGTAAATATCAGTAATGATGATATCCGGTTTGGTCTGCTTAATAACATCCATTCCTTCTTGACCGTTATGTGCCTCTCCGACCCATTGACAATTCAGTTCACTCCAAGGTATTACTTTCTTCATTCCACGTAACACTTTATGATCATCGTCTACAATTACTACACGCCACATCGATTATCCCCCTCTTTTTTAAGCAGAATGATCAAATACCCTTTTCTTGCTCCATCACTTTCGGAATTCGTATCTTCACAATAGTTCCACCATTTTCTCGGTTCATCACTTCAACACTTGCTTCATCTCCATAATAAACATCGAGTCGTTCCTTCACGTTACGAATCCCATATCCTCCAGTTTCAAGATGATAAGAAGTTGGCGACTTTTTCTGTAATCCTATTCCGTTATCTAGTATTTTAATAACTAAATGATTTGATTCCTCATCGACCTGAATATCGACTATGCCCTTTCTACCATCTTGAAAACCATGTATGACAGCGTTTTCAACAAAAGGTTGCAATGTTAGCTTCGGAATCAAATAATTCTCATTCCCAACTAAATTAATACGATAATCAAAACGTTCTTCTAGCTGGATTTTTTGAATTTGCAAGTAGTACTCCAAATACTTCAATTCATTTTTTAGTGTAATAATACTTTCGCCTTTTGACAGACCAATTCGTAACATCTTTCCTAATAGTTCAAACATTTTACTCATATCATTGTCTCCACGTTCAATCGCAATCCAATTTAACTGATCCAATGTATTATATAAAAAATGTGGATTGATGTTCGCTTGCAATGCCTTAATCTCGGCTTCTCTCTGTCTTCTATTTTGATCGTCCAATGATTGATATAGCATCTTTGAACGACTGGTAAGATCTTGAAACCCTTTAAAAAGTTGTCCAAACTCATTTTTGTAGCCTGTAGGCAGTTCTGGACTCGGTTGATTGATATCATATGTCTTCATTACTGAAGCCAAATGTAAAATAGGCTTCGTGAAGCTTCTAGTAAGTACTAATGTTCCAATGAAGGCCAAAAATACAGCAATTGCCCCAATAATGATCAAAGCTTTCGCCATCCTCTTACTAGTTGAAATCATCTCTTCATATGGTGTAATCTCCATTAATGTCCAATCAACAGAAGGAATCGTCGTCGCAACAACAAAATCATCTTCATGTCTCACTTGAAAGGTTAATTCATCCTCAGGCTTTGAATCCCTTGCATTGATTAAATTTTCATAAAAGTGACGATCAATTTCAGTCGAACTAGTACTTGAAATTTCCTGCCCATTATTATCGAGTAAGACTAGATTTGCTTGCTCACTAAATCCAAGAAGCCAGCCTTGAAGTGTTAAAGGGTCTAAATTAATGATAATGACAGATTGTAGTTCCCCACGTGAGGTGGTGATCTTTCGTCCGTAACTAATAACAGGCTTATTACCGGCAACCGTATCGACCATGCGCTTTCCTAACCATGATGAACTTTCTTCTTCAATCTTTTGATACCATTTTTCCTCATAGACAGTAGACAACTCTGTATACCTCACTGGATATTGAATATTATCTACTGGCGGTGAAGCAAGAAAGATCTCAATTGAATGGATCGGGGGAATACTATAGACAATATTAGAAAAGTCCTGTGTTAATGAATTTACCGAACTCCCGTGAAACATTCGGTTTCCACTAATGACATCACGAAAGATTTTCTGTCTCGATAGGACAATTGAATACCCTTCAAATGTCTCGAGTTTTCCAGTTAAGTCTTCACTTATTAACTTCAATTGATCTTCTTGATAATTAGTTGAAGTATTTACAATCCCTCTAACAGAATACTGATAACTAACAAGGATGATGATACAAAGCAATACAAAAATAAAAAAGAAAAAGCTACCAAATAACAAATACCTAATTCGGTATTTCTTAAAAAGATTCATTCACTACATCCTCCAGACTGACCTTCTCCGCTGTAGCTATCATAATAGGTTATCAAAAATTGCTAATCACCTACTTAATTCACTAAGGTTAACGCATTCTCCTTCTTTTCTAATGTACGAAAAGCGTTTAATGCGATAATGATGATACATGCTGCTGGCAAACTGATCGCATAAAACAAGAGAAGGCCAGGAAATGAATGGAAGAGAATATAAGTAATAACGATACCAACTATCATTAAAAGACAATAATGCAAATGCGAGATTCCTAGTAATAACGCATAACGGAAACAATTAAGTAAGGACGTATCATAATGTGAAAATACAGGAAAGATAAACAAACATAATACTAGGAATAATAAAGAAAAAATAATAAAGATTGTTCCTAATAGGATTACTCCGTATTGATGAAGATATGGTAATGTTTGAATACTAGCATAAAGCGAAAATGCCCCAACAACTATAAATAGACCAATGAGATTTGCTTTAATAAATTCTTTTCGATAAACCGCTAAGAACAATTTAAATGCCTTTGCATCCCCTTTTGACATGAATTGATTCCGTAAAACAGCAAACAAAGCTGCCGTCGCAGGAGCCCATCCAAAAACACCTAGACCACCTATCGTAAAAAGTAACCATAATGTATTTATAAATGCTAGTTTCATCAACCATTCACATATTTCATTGATTGCACTTGTGAAACCTGTTACATTCATTTGTACCACTCCTCAACTTGTAACCGCTTACAATAATTATATCTTCTTTTAAAATTGCAGTGAAGATAAAAAATGTTAAAATTGTATAAAAAAGCAACAAAGCTGATACTTTGCTGCTTGGATTAATTTATTTAATTGTTGATTGTCTAAATACATACAGCCACAACTGAGGTCGACTTCACTTTAACACTATCCTATATTTCTATTCTTTAACAATGAAGCAAAAAAGACTAATGCTAGTCCCTGCCCCCATCCTTGTACACGTTTGTCAGGTACATCCTTATATCCTTGAATATCATTCATTACAGCCGTACCTGCTGACACTCTAGTAACCGAGCCATCTTCCTTCACATTTTCAAGCATGCCTGCGATTGAATGTTGGATACATTTATTATAGAGTTTCCCTCTAACCAATAGTGAAGCTGCAATTCCAGCTGAACCAGACACTTCTATAGGAGAAGTAGGATCAGTTAAGACAGTATGCCAAAGACCTGTTTCTCCTTGCAACCTCACTAATGCACTTTGTTGGTCTCGCAGTGATCCATCAATGATCATATAGGATGGATGCTGTACCTCGACTAATTCTAGTGCTCTAGCCATCGTAATCGCTGCCCAGCTATTGCCACGTGCCCAAAATACACTAGACATATTATTACCATTTATATTATCCCAACCATGATAATACAAATCGGTATCATCACTCTGTAAAAACTTCTCATGACCATGGTACTGCTTCAATCCAAGCTCAAAATAATCCTCCCGATCTAATAGCTTTCCTATTCTTAATAAGAAGTAGCCTGCCATAAACATTGTGTCAACCCATGCTTGTTCCGGAAAATTATATTTTTCTCCATTTACTGTATGCTGAAGTACGTCATCATCAAAACGCTCAGCATCATTTAGTAAATAATCAGCCATTTGAGTTGCAATCTCTAAGTATCTTTCTTCCTCTGTTACTTTATATAAGGTTAATAGAATATGACCAATTGAGGAGGCATTCACTGTTAACTTTGGCAGACCGTCTTCTAGCTCTGCATCAATCCATTCCTTAATCATATGAATGTATTTTTCTTCCCCAGTTACTTCATATGCTTCTGTTACACCGTAAAAGGCAACCCCCCCTGGCCAATCCCAGCTAAAATCCATTTTAAATGTTCGATCAACGATCCGGTCAATAATCTCTTTTATTTGGTTTTCGTCAAACTCTAATCTAGGCATTGTTCATCCTCCAGTATCGTTTCGTATTTTTCATATATAAAAAGACCCGGATAAAATTAAGGTGTTTAACTAAAATTCTGCACAAATCAATAACTTAGCGGATGAAATATACGTAGACTCCTGCGGGATATAAAGCCAAGGGTGAGACCCCACAGGCGTAGCCGAGGAGGCTCACCGGCTTCCCGCGGAAAGCGTAGTATATTTCAGGAGCGGTGTTTCTACACCACCTATGATTATTCGGCTTTTCATTAAATTAAAATACAATTTACTTTAATCCTGTCGTTGCGATTCCTTCTACTAAATACTTTTGAAAGAATGCGAATAAGACGAATTGAGGCACAAGCGATAATGAAGACATTGCAAGAAGTGGTCCCCATGATGTATTACCATCTGCATCCATGAAATTTCTTAAACCAATCGTAACTGTGTGTAAATTAGCATTATTTAAGTAAATTAAAGGTGCGAGGAAATCGTCCCATGTCCACATAAAAGCGAATAATGCCACAGTTACAAGTGCCGGTTTCAATAATGGTAGGATGATACGCCAAAAGACACCAAACGTTGAACAACCGTCTACAATCGCTGCTTCATCAAGCTCTCGTGGAATCCCTCTAATAAACTGAATGAGTAAGAAAACAAAGAACGGTGTTCCACCCAAGAAGGCTGGTACGATCAAAGGATAAAACGTATTCACCCAACCAATGTTGTGGAACAAGATATATTGAGGAATTAACGTAATCTGAACTGGGAGCATAATCGTCCCCATTAAGCAGGCAAATAAGAGGCCTTTGAATTTGAAATTCAATCTAGCAAACCCATATGCAACAATACTACTTGAACAAATTGCCCCGACAACAACGAGTGACGTAACAATTGCTGAGTTCTTAAAGAAGATATCAAACCCCATATTCCCAAAGCCTTCCCAGCCTTGTGGGTAATTCTCCCATACAAAAATACTCGGTATAAGTGACAACGCATTGTTGAAAATTTCTTCAGATGGCTTTAACGAACTTGCAAACATCCACAGAATTGGATAGACCATCACAAATCCAAAGACGATAACAAAGAAATAATAAATTATGTTTTTTAGTAGTGGCTTTATGTCCATGTTAACGTCCTCCTTCTGATTCGTAATAGACCCAGTATTTTGATGTTTTAAACAGGATTAATGTAATAACCCCAATGACGACGAGCAAGATCCAGGCCATCGCTGAAGCATATCCCATTCGTAAATATTCAAAGGCAACCTCATAAAGATAAACCGCATAGAAAAGTGTAGAATCCATGGGTCCCCCTTTTGTGATGAGGTATGACTGTGTAAAAGTCATAAAACCGCCTATTGTTTGCATAATTAAGTTGAAGAAAATGACTGGCGTTAGCATTGGTAGAGTGATTTTGAAAAACTTAGTAACCGCATTGGCCCCATCAACACTCGCAGCTTCATATAGATCAGCAGGAATTTGTCTCAAGCCTGCTAAGAAAATAATCATTGGCGACCCAAACTGCCATACAACTAATAAGATTAAAACGGATAACGCTGTATCAGGATTTCCAATCCAGTTCATTCCGGAAAATCCTAGTGATGTAACAAATTCATTTACAGCACCTGTTCTCCCAAACATTTGCTTCCAAACAACGGCAATAGCAACACTTCCTCCTATGATAGAAGGGATATAATAAATTGTTGTGAAAAAACTTGTTCCTTTACGACCTGTGTTAAAGAGCATCGCAAGAAAGAGAGCAAAAATTAATTTAAGTGGTGTTGATACAAAAACAAATATAAAGGTGACTTTCAATGAATTAATAAAGCGTGGATCATTTGTTAATACTTGGATATAATTTTCAATTCCAATCCAACTTGGACTCGAAAGCAAATCATAGTTTGTAAAGGATAAGTAAAACGAAACAATCATTGGTCCAATGATTAACACGATAAATCCGATTAACCATGGTGAAATGATTGCATACCCTGTTAAATTATCTTTTAATGCCTTCCGCTTCTCCTGTTTCTTTGTTTGCTCGGACGGTTGCGGCGTTGGTATTGTAGTCCGAATCACTTCTTCTGGTTTAGACATAATCGTGTCCCTCCTATTTTTTAAAAGGTAACTGAGGCTAGGATAAAAGTTATCTAACTAATAGAAAAACCGAACAATAATAGTTGGCGGACATAAGCCGCTCCTGAAATATACTACGCTTTCCGCGGGAAGCCGGTGAGCCTCCTCGTCTACGCCTGTGGAGTCTCACCTTTGGCTTTATCATTCCGCAGGAGTCTACGTATATTTCATCCGCTACGTAATTGCTTTATTCGGTGTTTCCAGTTAGACACTTTAGTTATGTCCCAGTCTCGTCACCGACAAGACAGTTATTTCAATACTCCTTCAGCCTCTTGCATAAATTGCTTCGCTGCCTCCTCTGGTGTGATTTGATCGTACTTAATTGTCTCGACTAAACGTAAGAACGAACCACGAACTTCAGATTCTCCTGGTGGTGATAGTGGATCTGCAGGACTTGTATAATCTGCTACTAGTTCTAAGAATTCAAATGTCTCTTGAACAGGACCTTCTACAAGTGGAGCTAAATGTTCACGTACTTTTGAAGAAATTGGAACACCTCGGTCTGCTTTTAACAATTCATGTGCTTCTAAACTGTTGGTGAAGAAATCAATAAATTGTGCAGCTGCTTCTTGTTGTTTTGAATGTTGAGAAATTGAGAACGACATACTTGGACGAATCCAGTTTCCATGTTCTCCGCCTTCTAGTGATGGAAGAAGGTTCAATCCTAGTTCATAATCAGTTGTTTGCGAGATTCCGATAATCTGGTTACTCGCTGCCATTTGCATTGCACCAGTGCCGTCTCCAACCATAGCGTTACCACCGTCTATATACGACATAGTAATGTCATGTGAGGGAGCCGCACCATCTTTCACCATTTTCTGAATTAGACTAAAGAAATCCACTAATACATGCTCTTCAAAGCCTAAGCCTGTTCCATCAGGGGTGAAAACAGATTGCCCGTTTTGACGTGCATATGAGAAGAACATTTCATATTCAGCATTTGCAAGATCAAAGCCGTAAAATTCACCATCTGTTCCATCTTTGATTTTGATCATTGCATCGTATAAATCTTCGTACGTATATCCAGGTTCAAGCACAATCCCATGCTCTTCAAATAAATCCTTATTGTAAACAGTTGCTAGAGCATTCGCACCTAATGAAACGGCTAGAACTCTTTCACCATCACGATTAATTTCCTGATAAACATCGTCAACATCTTCTAAATTAATTGTTCCATCATTGATGAATGGAGCCAAATCTACTAAGAGATCGCGACTGTTATATTCATTAAGTTTCGAATTATCCATATTAATAACATCTGGAAGATTGCTACCTGCTGCTTGCGTATTTAGACGCTCCCAATAGCCGTCCCAGCCTGTGTATTCCGGTTCAACTTTAATATGAGGGTATTCAGCT
Organism: Halalkalibacter suaedae; assembly: GCF_017939705.1. Lineage (GTDB taxonomy): Bacteria > Bacillota > Bacilli > Bacillales > Bacillaceae_D > Halalkalibacter > Halalkalibacter suaedae. The sequence continues at coordinate 35,680 of NZ_JAGKSQ010000008.1, read as the reverse complement.
TCAAATAACTCAATTGCTTCGAGTGTCATATCATGACGCTCTTGGCCTCCCCACCAAGCAACACGAATGGTGACGTCCCCATCAGCTGACTCATCTGAAGTTTCGGTCGAGTCATCCGTACCATTTCCTTCGGTTTCATTGTTCGTTTCAGAACTACAAGCAACTAATCCAATGACACAGATCATCATTAAGAACATCAACCATTTCATCATTTTAACTCTCATTTTGTTCCCCCCATTAATCTTTTTGTAAGTGCTTACATTTAACATTATAAACTGTAACATATTCCCTTGATAGATAATAAAAGTTAAAAAGCTATAAAAAAGTAACAATATTATAAAATAGTTTGTTAAATAGGTCTAAATGAGCCTAGATTAATTATTTATACAAGTGTATTCTATCCTTTATATTTTACTGTTCATCATACTTACGACAGTATTGATTAATGCCATTCTTTTTGCTTCAATAATCATTATCCTCTGAGCAACGATTCTGCACCGTCTATATAAATTTCTGTCCCTGTTATATGTGAAGAAGCATCAGTCGCTAGAAATAGAACTAGCTTGGCTACTTGATCTGGAGTTCCTGGTCTATGCTCTAACGGTTTATCCCCTTCCGGAAACTTCAATGGCACCGTGACATTATCAGCATTGGAAGTTTTGGTAATGCTATCTCCTATATTTGTTTCAATCGCCCCAGGACAAATAGCGTTGACTCTTATTTTACTTTGAGCTAACTCTAATGCTGCCATTTTCATAAAGGCTATTTGCCCTGCTTTTGATGTACTGTACACAGAAAAGCCTGGCTGTGAAAAGACTCGGTTGCCACTAACAGAGCTAGTGATAATAATGCTTCCACCATTCTTTTTCAAAAAAGGGATTGTGTGCTTAACAGTTAAAAACGTGCCTTTTAAATTGATATCAATTGTTTCGTGCCACTGTTCAAGAGCCATTGTTTCAATAGAAGAAAGCGTGCCTACAATTCCAGCATTCGCACAAACAACATCAATCCTACCCCATTTCTCAACAATACTAGCAATACTTCGTTGAACTTCTAACGAATTCGCTACATTACAATGAAGAGACAGTGCCTCGACGCCCGTTGCTTCGATTTGGTGCTTCGTCTGTTCTGTTCGTTCATCATTTACATCAAGTAAGGCAACCTTTGCACCTTGTTCTGCTAATTGTATAGCAGATGCACGACCGATCCCCGAACTACCACCCGTGACAACAACCACTTTCCCTTGTAGCTTTTTCACTAATAATCACTCCTTTAATAATTAAGTCTAGAACAAATGAGTACTATGCTGAAATCAAATAAGGTCTCTCTAAATTAAGGAATATTCATTTTAGATTCAATGCAATTCGCAGATTTCTTTAGATAACAATAATCTTCATTGTTTTTTTATATCTTTCTCTTTCTAGCGATTACTAGTACCTAGGTTTGCAATTTAAGTAATCGGGAATACATCTACTAACAAAATAAAAGGAGTGAAAGCTCATGATTTGGACAATTATTGGGATAATCATATTATTATGGATTCTCGGGGTATTATTCGAAATTGCAGGAGGGCTCGTTCACCTTCTACTCGTTGTGGCCCTAGTTGTATTCATTATAAACATGATTCGTGGTAGAGGTAGGTCCTAACAAGTTCTACATAGGAGTTCGGTTGATTTAAGAGGTTTCCTTCCTCTTAGATCAACCTTTTTTATGTATTTGATTTTTTTTTGTAAAGATAATCGATAAATGCATGTTAAGTCGTTAAAACGTATATGATTATTGTATTCACATTTTTCAAATGTTTGGAATTAGATGAAATATGGTATACTTTGCTAAAGGAGCTGATCATATGCGTAAATTTCAAGTCTTTGTAGAATTTGAAAGTGGACAGCAAATCAGTTTCACGACGAAATCGGATATTCGTAAGGATATGTTTCGTCAAACAATCGATGGTAAAGATTGTATTGTTACAGATGACCATTATGTTTTAAATATCGAAAAAATTAAGGCAATTAAGTTAAGAAAGATCAACCGAAATACCGCTTGACTATTTCTTATATCATATATTTAAAAAAAAAGCGTAGTTTGATACTGCGCTTTTTTATTATGTTTAAACAAGAAATTGGGGCACACTACTTTTAAAAGGAGGTAAGGTACTACTATGCCTAATGTGTTTGAATCATTGTTTCATTCATTTAAGACAACCGTGGATAACGAACCTAAGCCTCCCCTCCATACAGGGGAAGTGTCCACACTTTGGGTTTATTACACTGCAATTAATGAATTTATTCGATATGAAGAAATCGGGCTGAACACGTCAGAAGATCAAGATCTAAAGGAAATGTTAACAGATGCGTTAAAAATGTGTGAGTCACAAGCGAAGCGCTTAGAAGCATTTCTAATAAAAGAAGGTGTACCATTACCATCATTACCTGCACAAAAACCAAAAACTGAAATTAATGCTATTCCTCTTGGTGTTAAGCTAAATGATGACGAACTTGCAAATGGTGTTTCAATGAAGCTCGTCATCGCCCTAACAAATAGTGCTGCTGGACAAGCACAAGCCGTTCGAACAGATGTTGGGGCATTATGGCTTGAGTTTTATCTAGAAATGGTCAGCTTTGGTTCAACATTAAAAGTGTTAATGAGAAAAAGAGGATGGATTCGAATTCCACCCTACTTCATTCCTCCAGGTATACCTAAATAATCATTTCCTCTGAGCTTCATGGCAACTCTCTATCCATGTCTTGGCCATTAGCAGATTTCCAATCGAGTTCATATGTACTCCATCTGTTGTTATACTCACTTTACTGTCAGCTTTCAAATAAGTGATAAATGCTTGGTGTGTTGGAACAATAATCGCTTCGAACTGTTTAGCTAAGTCATGGATAACTTGAACATACTCCTTTAATAAGAGATTGCCTTTTGCTTCAATATCTTCCTCAATGATTGTAGGCTCCATTAAGATTATTTGGGCTGAAGTCTTCTCCTTGACGATTTTTAGTAGCTCAGTATAGACCTCTTTAAATTGATCTGGATAGACTTGTTTCATTTCCGGACTATCTAATTGTCTCCATACGTCGTTGATCCCAATTGAGATCGATACGTAGTCTGGAGAATGCTTAATTACATCCTCTTGCCATCTAGATTGTAAATCAGTGACTCTGTCTCCACCTATCCCATGATTAACAATGTTCATTCTAGTATTAGGATAGGATGCTTGATAGTAATCCCTAATCATTCGAACATATCCCCAACCTAGTCGTTCATCATGATCCTCTCTTCGGTCGCTATCCGTAATACTGTCACCGATGAATAAAATGCGATCGCCTGTTTTAAATAACATACGTTCTCCTCCTTCATGATCTAAGCGTTTTCATTAAAATAGTATCATATCTACTGTAGAATAGAATACATAAACAATTAAATTAAAAAACCTGTCCAAACTACAGACTACTAAATAGAAATTGTTCACCCAATTTAGTAGACTTTTCATTTGAACAGGTCTTAGCTACTATTCTTATTTTACAATCATCACTGGACACTTTACATCCTTAGCTACTTTATGACTTACACTACCTAGAACCATAGTCTGCAATTTATTTAATCCTTTGCTCCCAAGCACGACGACATCATAGTCCCCATTATTAGCATACTCGACTATCGTAGGACCTGGCTCACCATTTAGAAATTCTGTAGTAAATGGAATACCAGCTTTCGTCATTTGTTGTACAACAGGTGCTAGCATTTCCTTACGATTAAGCTCTATTTCAACTTTACTTGTATTGTGGAGAACGTCATTTTTTGATTTTTTACTATCAACGACAAATACAACTTCAATTTCACCATCAAATAATTCAGCAAGTCCAATTGCCTTCTCTGTTGCACGTTGTGAATGCTCTGATCCATCTGTCGGTAGTAATATTTTTTTAAACAAGCTATCCCTCCTCACTTTTACTTAACGATCAGTACTGGTGACTCGACTCGCTTTGCAACCTTATGACTAACACTTCCAAGCACTAAACTTTGTACTTGATTAAGCCCACGACTTCCGATTACAACACAGTCATAGGGATTGTTATTAGCAAAATCGACAACCGTTGGACCTGGCTCTCCGTGTAAAATGTGAATATCGTATGTAGCAGCTTCTTTCTGAAGGAGTGCTTCAAGTTCAGCTAATTTTTCTTTTCGACGAATTCTTATTTCCTCCTTACTTGAATAGTGAAGAACGTCTGCTTTTGAATCAGTGCCACTTACAACATATACAATATCAATAACCCCTTGATTTTTCTTCACCAATCCAATGGCTTTTTCAGCAGCACGAAGAGAATGCTTAGACCCATCAGCAGCTAAGAGTATTTTATTATACATACAACTCACTCCCTTTAAATATATGAACGATTTGTCGTAGCCATTCAGTCAGATATTTCTTTTATTTTTATCTTCACTTTAATTGATTTTTCTAAACCTATTCAGTGATCTAAGTCACAATAATACTATCTTCTTGAGTCCGGGGAGTCTTCTGTCGGAAAAAGATAAATAAGCTAGCTGATTCACACCTAAATACAACAAATGTTTTTATAAGGATGAGAATATGCAAGTCTGAAATTAATGCATTATTGTAATTTTCGGGACTAAAAATAACTGAAATATGGTATAGTTTCTTTTATGACCTTTGAAACTACAAATGGGGTGTTCAACATGATTAAACGAATGTCACAATCCTTTTATTACGGATGGGTGATCGTCTTCATTGCAGGGTTTGGAGTCTTTTTCTCAGGGCCCGGGCAAACGTATTCAAATTCCGTCTATATTGACCAATATATTGCTGATTTTGGCTGGTCACGTTCAGAAGTTTCGGGGATCTACTCAATTGCGACCTTTTGTGCTGGTATTTTAATGTTTTTCGTCGGTCGCCTCATTGATCAATTAGGTCAACGAAAAATGATGGTGATTGTCGGGACCGTTCTTGGTTTAGCTTGCTTCTTTAACAGTTTCGTTTCAAACATTTGGATGATGGCGATTGGATTCTTTATGATACGATTATTCGGTCAAGGAAGCATGTCGCTTATTCCAGGGACACTTGTTCCACAGTGGTTTATCGTTAAGCGAGGACGCGCCTTAAGTTTTATGGCAATAGGTAGCTTTGCAAGTGCAGCTTTTTTCCCTGTAGCAAATGCATGGATGATTAGCAGATGGGACTGGCAAACATCATGGCAAGTCTGGGGCTGTCTTCTATTATTCTTATTTGTCCCCGTTGTTTTACTAGGTGTTAGGAACAAGCCAGAGGATATCGGCTTAGTCCCTGATGGCAAAGTCGAGAAACAAGATCAAACAAGTGAGACAATTGGAACAGTAATTCCTGTATCCGAGGAAAATTGGACATTGAAGGAAGCAAGGAAAACTGTAGCTTTCTGGGCCATATTAATTTGTGTTGGTATCCCAGCCTTAGTAAACACAGGTATTACCTTTCACCTCCTCTCCATTCTCGGAGAAAATGGTTTAAGTCCACAAATTGCTGCAACCGTTTTAAGTTTAATGGCGATCGTTGGTTTCCCTATTTCTTTTGCGTCAGGCTTCATTTTGGAAAAAGTGAAAACAAATCTATTAGTCTTACTGATTTTCGTAATTGAGATTATGTTATTGCTTATGCTGCTAGTAACAAAGAATTTTACTTTTGCCATTATTTTTGGGATCCTCTGGGGAACGGCAGGAGGACTTGAGCGAATTACCTTTGCTATCATTTGGCCCAATTATTTCGGCCGCAAATACATTGGAAGTATTAAAGGCGTCGCTGCAACAATTGGAGTGATTGCTTCTGCATTTGGGCCGTTACCATTTGGGGTGGGTTATGACTTGTTTCATAGTTACACGCCTGTGTTACTAATGACATTACTGTTTCCGGTAATCGGAATCATCTGTGCCTCGATTGCCAAGAAACCAGAAAAAGCAACGACAGCAAATGTCGCTGTTTAAAAAAAGGTGAATCAAGATCGTTTCTCACGGTCCTTGATTCACCTTTTTTAGCTTAAAAGCATTAGCATGAAAGGGATTGTAATAATACTTAATGCCGTGGTGACTAGAGTACTGAATGAGACAAGGTCAGGTTCAGTGTCAAATTGCACAGCAAACATCGTTGTGTTAGCAGCGGAAGGCATTGCAGATAGAATAAGAAGGATGGTTGCTAACTCCCCTTCAATCGATAGAGCTAAGATGATCACATAAGCAACAAGCGGTGAAATGATCACTCTCATTAGTATAATAAAAGACAGTTCCTTCATTTGTACTTTCTGGCGTTTGATCGTTGCTAGCTGCATACCGAGTACAATCATAATTGTTGGAATCGTCGCATCTGCAATCATATCAACCGCTTGAAATATAAAGAGTGGTGTTTCAATTGACAGTACTTGAAACATTAGACCTAGAGCTGCACCATACAGCAACGGCATTTTAGCTACCTTTAATAAGGATTCCCGAACACTATCGCCACCCCTACTTCCTCTTGCTGCATAATATAAACCAACTGTACTCATCAAAAATGATTGAATGACCATCATAATGACCGCATAATCAAACCCAATCTCTCCAAAGGAAAACAACATTATAGGAACACCATAATTGCCACTGTTCATAAATACTCCAGACAACACAAAGGCAGATGTTTTCGATTGAGACGACCTCATTAATTTACTGACAATTAACGTAATCCCAATCAACCCAAAACAAAGCAACAAACAAAAACTAACAATATACACGTAATCAACCGTGATCTCATTCATATAAAAGGTTCGAAAGGCTAGAAACGGTGACATTAAGTATATCGCAATTACAGAAGCAGATTTCGGGTCAAATCCAATTTTCTTTTGGCCAATAAACCCAACCGCAAATATAATAAATGCTGGTAGTACAATCAAAATGAAATTCATTTTTAAACTCCTATACGTTCAGTCATGTATACATATTGTTTCATTGTTTAATAGTATAGTATATTTTCAAGTTTATTTCTGCGGAAAGAGAGCTTTAATTGCAAAAATAAAAAAGTTGTATGCTCTCCTAATGAGCACACAACTGTTTCTTTAAATGTTTGATTTCAACCTATTATATCTCCCAAAACGTCCTAATTTAGTACGACTTCACGTCCAGTTCGTGATGACTCATATATCGGACTTAGGATTAAATTATTTGTATAACCAGATAGTGCGTTCGAGATTGGTTCTTTACCGTTAACGATACATTCGATGAAATGACGGCTCAGTCTCAGACGTTCTGCTTCGTCTTCATCCTCCGAGTGTAGCTGTCATCAATCGGTTGATCAAAGTTCTCTGTTAGGAGCAATGCACGTCAGACATCTATAATTATGAGGCTCTCAATTATTTATCCTTCTCCTTTGACCATAAGCTATGAAAAGGGCATTGTGATAGCGATGATTTATCATCATGTAGAAAATATTGCTTCCACTCATAATTATCTTTCTTACCATAGCTATTTAAATCAGGATGGGTAGGAATCGAATCATAGTTTTCTAACCTATGACGTATTTCTGATTTAATTTTGTTTGCTAACATTGGCGAGGAATGAAATTTGTCTAACACCCACCGTGGTGTAATACCTAGCATGAAATAAGGAAATGATCGACTTTGGCGATTGCTATGGGCAGGTGTTGCACAGAACATAAAATACCGTTCATCATGAAAGCAAAATTCCCAAAGTGAATCATGTGGATCTGCCGGAACATCTTCTGGCCAGAGACATTGATCACGTTCAGTTAAACCATTAAGCTGCTTCCAAAACAACTGCTCTAATTGAATTACATCCTGATTAGCCAAATTGTCAGACGTATCATAAAAAACAACTAGGGAAGTGTATTTTCCATAGTTCTTAGAATGCTTTGTGTACTCAGTCAATAAAGCGGCTAATTCGTCAATAGAATGATCTGTTCTAGGATCAGCAACAAAACCATATTTAAAATGCTTTAAAGCGTAACCTTGCGTTGCAGGAATACAAGGAAAAGGATTGTCCTTATCAGTCATTTTTCGATTAAATTGTTTGATCGCATCACGTTTCCACGGAGCTAATTGATATTCTTCAATTGCTTCATTATTAAATAATAGCATCTTTCCACCCCCAACCATTTCGACATTATAGTTTATTCTTGATGGGCTAAGTTGTGAAAAGATACGTTGAGCAAATGTCGAGAAAGTCCTTCAGCCGAATTCCAATGCTGCTAGTTTGATCTAGGCAGATTCACCAGTTTTACTTTTATTAGACGAACGCCCACCCAATTGTAGTCCTGCTGACATAGGAATATCTAGAATCAACCAAAAGGGAGGATTTACACATGACACATTTTACTGGCGGTAACAGCTTTGCGTTGATTGTTGTGTTGTTTATTTTACTAGTGATTGTTGGATCTGCGTATATCGCATAATTTGAGTTCATTGAAAATGAAAAAGTTAGGCATTCATCCAAACAAAATGAAATGTCTAACATAGGATAAAGTGTAACAAAAAAAGGAGGAATGTATGATGAGTCACTATGCTGGCGGCGGTTTCGCGTTGATTGTTGTATTGTTCATTTTACTAGTGATCGTTGGATCTGCTTACGTTCTTTAATGATTAAAAAAAGGGTATCAAAAGGTCATTCTTCCTTTTGGTACCCTTTGCTTATTTCGTCCAATTAGGTTCGTAGGTATAGATCGTTTCTCCACCGTGTTGGGCGTTTCCTCTAAAATCAATCATATCTGCTTGTTTAATAAACACATCACGAAATGATAGAAAATCTTCTTTCTTTACGCGGTAAAAGGTTAGCTCACCACTGCGAAGCTGATCCAAAATAACCTCTACTTCTTCTTTTTCCATTTCCGTTCCCCTCATCCTCTTCACATTATCAGTAGTTATATCTTACCATAACTCATACAAAAATAGGACACTGAACAAGGAACACGTTCCCTTACTCAATGCCCTGCTTTTCGTAGTTATTATAGCTTTTCGATTGCTTGTAATGCTGGAAAATATGTTAAAGATAAGTCTCTTGCGACTGCTTCATACGTAATTGCACCTGTAGCTGCATTTAATCCTAAGAGCAATGCAGGGTTTTCTGATAATGCTCTCTGTACACCCTTTGTGGCGATTTGTAAGGCATAAGGAATCGTCACATTCGTTAGTGCAATCGTTGAAGTGCGCGGAACCGCACCTGGCATATTGGCTACAGCATAATGAACAACATCGTGCTTCACATAAGTTGGTTGATCATGGGTTGTAATACGGTCAACGGTTTCAAATATTCCCCCTTGGTCAATTGCTACATCGACCACAACAGCACCTGGCTTCATCTGCTTAATCATTTCTTCCGTCACTAATTTTGGAGCTTTAGCACCAGGAATTAAAACCGCACCAATAACCAAATCAGAGGTCGCCACTTCTTCAGCAATATTTAATGGATTTGACATCATGGTTTGAAGATCATTCCCGTATAAATCATCAAGCTCACGAAGACGCTCTGGACTTAAATCCATGATTGTTACATTAGCACCTAAACCCATTGCTATTTTGGCTGCGTTCGTCCCTACAACCCCTCCACCAATAATAGTTACTTTACCGCGGCTAACTCCCGGCACACCGGATAGGAGTACACCCATACCACCATGTGGCTTCTCAAGAAATTGAGCACCAATCTGTGAAGCCATTCTTCCTGCTACTTCACTCATTGGAGTAAGTAATGGCAATGTTCGACCAACCTGAACAGTCTCATATGCAACTGCTGTAACTTCATGTTCAATAAGTGCTTTTGCAAGCTCAGGTTCTGCAGCAAGATGAAGATACGTAAAGAGAATTAAACCTTTACGGAAGTACTTATACTCTGAGGAAAGCGGTTCTTTAACTTTCATAACCATATCCACTGTTTTCCATAATTGTGCTGGGTCAGCGATTATCTCTGCTCCTGCTAAACGGTAAGCTTCATCTTCAAAGCCACTCCCAATTCCAGCATTTTCTTCAATAAATACCTGATGACCTGCTTGTACAAGTGTCATTACACTGGCCGGTGTCATCGCGACACGATTTTCATTATTTTTGATTTCTCTAGGTACACCAATTAACATTCTATACGCCTCCTGATCAAATGGTTGATACGATTAGTATAGACGTTTCCTAGTTATTTAGCATTGTGCATTGTAGCAAAATATTCCACGATTCATTTGTGGATTTTACACAAATCTAAAAATAACGAAGCACCTTCAAAGCAAACATTATTATAATTGTGACCATTAATAATAAGCTTGATTGCTTACAGGCAGTAATCGTTTCTTGGGTCATTTTGGTTCCTGCCTCGATCTGTTCTGATAAGATTCTCATTTGTTTAGCTGTTATTCCTAAAAAGGCACTGATCGCTAACCAAATGATAGTAACAGCAGCAAACCAAATGCTTAACCAACTCTCAGCAAGGAAGATACCGGTAGCCAGTGAAACGATTACACCGATATGAGCTCCAGCTATAATTGGTTTGTATATTTTCAACAACAACTGAAATCGTTCTATTTCGTCCAGACTCCCTTTGATTAAATAAGGCAAAGGAATTAATAGAAAGAAAAAGACCGAAAATAATAAATGCACTCCATATGAAATTATATATGTCATTTTTTCACCTCAGTTATCTATCATACCAAATGTAACATTGATATAACATCACTAATAGCAGAATTCAACATTTTGTGGTAGGATATTAAAGAAGATAAGCTGAGGTGAAAAGTGATGCCTAATCAATGGTTTATGTGGTTTATTGTTTTTTGGACGGTTTTCTTAATTACGATGATGTTTATTGGTGGGTACTTCATGTTCCGCAAATTCCTAAAACGGTTGCCGAAGGAAGACGGAAAGTCAATTCTAGATTGGCAAGATTACTATATCGAACAAACTCTCCACCTATGGAACGACGAACAAAAACAGTTACTAAATGATCTTGTAGAGCCAGTACCTGAACTATTTCGAGATGTAGCAAAAGGTAAAATTGCTGGGAAAATCGGTGAATTAGCACTGAAAGATAAAGTCAATGTACTGACACAGGACGATATTATTAAAGGTTATATTCTTGCTACACCTAAGCGTGATCATAAATTTCTTATTAAGAAACTTAAAGAGAAGAATATTGATATGAGTCCATATCATGAATTGCTAGAATCGTCTTAGAGCCTAAAAAAAGGATGTTTCAAAAAATCATTACGATCTTTTGAGACATCCTTTTTTATGTTTCAGCTGGAACATAGCTATTTTGTTTAGTCTTACTTAATTCCTTTTCGATTTTACGGTATTTCATATACATTGATACACGCCAAGGGAAAATCATTCCAAAAGCAAGTAAGAAAAACATTCCTGCAAGTTCTTCTATATTAATAGCGTCTCCTATTAACACTTTGAAGACAATGCGAATTAATAATAACCCCACTAGGATAAAAGCAAACGCCTTTGAACGCTTTAGATAGATTTGTTCATCTCTAATCTCAAAAGCAGATGTTTTAATAAGTAAAATTGAAAAAATCATGCCCACTCCAATTGCTTCGATTACTTGCAGAGTTGCCGGTCTAGCTGGTTCATATAAAAACATCATGAATCCAGTTGACATAAATAATGGTGGCAAAATAATTTTCTTAACAGATGCAGGACGCTTTACCGATTTGAGGCGAATGACCATTGCTAGCGATCCCATTATAATTGCCCCAACAGTTGTTAAATAAATATAGATATCATCCAAAGGTTTTCACCCCTTTCTACCTTTCCGTGTACAAACCATACTATTTAAAGATACAGTAAAGAATGAATTGTTTCAAATGAATTTAGACAATATGCTAGGAAATAAGACAATCCAAAGAAAACCATTGTAAATGAATACTTAAATTTGTATAATTATGACAAATGAAAGTAGAAAGGACACCCTCATGAACATTAATTGTTTACTAGAGCTAATCGAACGTAAAAGAACTGAATTAATCAAAACAGCACAAGAAGAGGGGATGTCTTCAAACGCTGTTCTCATTTTAAGCCAAGAGTTAGATGATTTACTTAATTCTTATACTACAAATAATAAGAACTATAATTAACTAGTCTGAACTTATTTCTTTTCCCCTTTGCAATTTATACATCTTTTGATAGAGTCCTGCTTTTTGGATTAATTCAGAGTGAATACCCCTTTCCACAATTTCTCCTTTATGAAGCACCAATATTTGATCTGCATCCTTTATCGTTGATAATCGATGTGCGATGGCAATCGTTGTTCGTCCTTCCTGCATTCGTTTCAACGCTATTTGTATAGCTTCTTCTGTTTCAGTATCAACACTCGCGGTTGCTTCGTCTAAAATGAGTATATTTGGATTTGCTGCAATTGTCCTCGCAAAAGAAATAAGCTGACGCTGACCACTTGAAAAGGTCGAACCACGTTCAGTTACTTCAGCTTCATACTGCTCCGGCAACTTTTCAATAAATTCATTTGCTTTGACAAATGTTGCTGCATTCACAATATCTTCCTCGCTTATTTCTTTACGGCTTAAGCGAATATTGCTAGCAATCGTCCCACTATACAAAAATGGATCCTGGAGTACCAACCCGATCTTTTTTCTCAACTCTTCATTCTTAAATTGATTAAGTGCGAAACCATCAATCAATATTTCGCCTCGTTCGACAGGATAGAAATGCATAAATAAATTAATAATTGAGCTTTTCCCACTCCCCGTATGACCAACTAATGCAATCGTCTCACCTTGCTTTGCCTTAAAAGAAATATTCTTCAAAACATCCGTTTCTCCGTCGTAGGAAAAAGATACATTACGGAATTCAATTTCCCCTTCTGTGATCAAAGCTTGTTCCGATTTTCTTTGCTCAGGTGCATACTCCTTATGATCCATTAACTTAAATACGCGCCCGGCTGAAATAATCGCTTGTTGAAACATTGACAGTCGCATCATCATTTGATTGACCGGCTCGAAAAAGCGATCTAAATAATTTACAAATGCATATAAGACCCCTACTTCTACCGGACTAACGAAAGACAACCAACCAAAATACGATAAAATCAGAATTAAAGCGAGAATTGAAATTAAATCAACCAGAGGTCGCAGCAAAAGTCCATCAAGCTTCATACTTTTCATCCCTGCATTCATATGCTCATCATTGACCTCACTAAATTCTTTTCTTAAGCGTTGTTCTTGTCTAAACATCTGAACAATCGTCATACCTTGTATGGTTTCATTCATTTTAGAATTAAGAATGCTAAGTTTTTCACTCATATCTTCATAAAAGCGAGCACTTAATTTCCGATACAGCTGCATTAATAAAAAGATTATTGGTAACAGTACTAGACAAAACAAAGCTAGTTTTGCATGCAAATAAAACATTGCGGCAAAAATTCCAATCAGAAACATAATGTTTTGCACGAAGGTCGCGAGTACGGTTACATATAAATCTTTAATTGATTCAGTATCGTTCGTCATTCTTGAGATGAGAGCACCTGCAGGGGTTCGATCGAAGAAAGACAAACCTTGACGTTCAACGTTAGAAAACACATCGATCCTGAGCTGTTGAATAATCTTAAGGGCAATATGCTGAAACATAAACGATTGAATATAAGTAATAAAAACTGACGATACATGTAAGATAATATAAATGACCGCTAGCCATAGGAGAGGCTCAAAAGGAAACTCCCTTGGCGTCAAGTAGTCATCAATGAAGATTTTGACAAGAATTGGACCGATTAGTTCAGCAGCCGTTCCAAGCAATAGCAAAAGAAATGCCAAAGATAGTGCCACTCGATGCTTCTTAGCATAGCCAAGAAGCCGTTTTAGCACCGCTTGCTGATCTTTACTCGTTAATACTTGATCCTTATGTTGCATCAGCACGCCCTCCTTGTTCAACGATCTCCTCTAATTGCTGCTGTTCATACATACGACGATACCAGCCGGCTTCTTTCATTAGGTTGGTATGAGTTCCACGTTCAATCACTTTCCCTTGATCTAGTACCAATATTAAATCAGCATGTTTGATCGCACTGAGCCGATGTGCGGTAATAATTGTTGTTTTGTCTTGCCGATTCTCCCTTAATCCAGAAAGAATTTGCTCTTCTGTCTTTGCATCTACTGCTGATAGGGAGTCATCTAAAATGAGTATCTCTGGATTAGGCAATACTGCTCTCGCAATTGAAATCCGCTGCTTTTGTCCCCCAGATAACGTTACACCCCGTTCGCCAACAATCGTTTCATACCCTTGAGGAAACCTGACAATATCTTCATGGATCTGTGCTAATTGACAGCTATTTATAATCTCACGAATCGATGCAGTTGGTTTAGCAAAGGCAACATTATCAGCAATTGTTGCCGAAAACAAAAAATGATCCTGTGGCACATGACCGAAGCCCTGCTTGAGACGATCAAGTGAGTACGTTTGAAGTGAATGTTCACCAATTGTTATCGTCCCATCATCGAGATCATATTCCCTTTGCAATAAACGAATTAACGTCGACTTTCCACTACCTGTTTTGCCAACAATGCCAAGCGTTTGACCTTCTTTCAGTGAAAAATTGATATTACTAAGTGAAATCTTTTCACTTCCTTGATAGGAAAAGGATTTAATATCTACTGATATATCACCTTCCAACCGCTCATAGACTTCTGCTCGCTCATCAGTAATCTCTTGTTTTTCAGATAGAATAGCTAGTATACGATCATACGAAGCTCTTCCACGCTCTACAATATTAAACAACCATCCAAATGCGAGCATTGGCCAAATTAATAGCCCTAAATAAATTGAAAAACTTGTTAACTGACCTATCGTTAGTTCTTCTGCAATTACATACCTAGCTCCAAAAACAACAGCTAGAAAATAAGAAATTCCAACGATAAATGAAATTGTAGGATCAAATAATGCATCGACCCTTGCAACAGATACATTCTTTTTTACGACATCCTCTGACTTAGCTCGGAATTGATCTATTTCACTTTTTTCTTGACCAAAGGCTTTCGCTACCCTTACTCCAGTCACACTTTCTTGTACAGTATCATTCAAATCAGAAAATGCTGACTGTGCTAGATGAAAGCGTTTATGTAAAAGAGAACCATAATAGCTAGTGAGCCAGGCCATAAAAGGCATCGGCAATAAACAGATAAGCGTTAATTTCCAACTAATAGTGAAAGCCATCGTTAATACAACAAACCCACCCATTGTAATTGAATCGACTAATGTCAAGACACCTTGGCCAGCAGTCATCTGAACCGCACGAATGTCATTTGTAGCATGTGCCATCAAATCACCAGTACGATGCCGCTGATAAAACCGTTGAGACATTTTTGTGAAGTGTTCGTACAACTGATTTCGTAAGAGGCGTGCTAACCGAATGGATGCACCGAAAATAAGGATTCGCCAAAGATATCGAAATAAATAAGAAAAAACACCGACACCTACTAAAACACTAATCCAAATAACTAGAGTTCGAACATCCAGTGTCTGTCTTAGAATATGATCAACAACAACACCTATCACATAGGGAGGTAGCAAAGAAAGCAACGAAACAATTGCTAAAGCGATAATTCCAAAACCATATGCTACCTTTTCCTTTTTAAAAAACCACCATAATTCTTTAAATACAAGCATTTCATCGTCCCCTTACAAATAACGCAGAATCATCATTTTTAATTTTTCAACGGCTTCATCTATTGACTCAAATGATAGATGTATGGCATCTGATTGATACGTATGAGATGAATGAGAGTATCTTGGATCGTAGTAATACTCCAATAGTCTAGCAAAGACTATCCTGTACTCTTTTTCTTCAATAAGCTTATCCAACTCTTGCTTCAGCTCATATGAAAGAAATTTATTCATTTTCGTAATTGCTTCATTTATGGCTTCTTCATTTTTTTCAGGTTTATATGTCTTGTATATATGCTCTACTCGAGACCAAAATGGATAATCGAGTTCAATTCTAATTCCATTTTCTTTCCCTGCTAATATAAATTCTGGAATGATAATATGACCAATCCGCTTACTTTCAGCCTCGATGATCAACGTATCTGCATCCTTTAATTCTTCTAATCTCTTCGTTAAATTGTACTCAAATTGCTTCTGACTGTTTGGTGTAAGACCAATATGCCCAAAAATGGATCCTCTGTGTGCTGCAAGCCCTTCCAGATCTAGCACAGGAAAACCCTCTCCTTGAAGCCTTTCCAAGATTTCTGTCTTTCTTGTTCCAGTATGACCTGCAATGACAATGTACTTTCTCTCTCTTTTACTCTCAGCATCCAAACGATCTTGGGTCAATTTTCTAAATGAGCGAATTCCACCAACAAGTTGAAAACAATCGATGCCAACAAGACCTAGTGTTCCTGCCACCGTTTTGCTTCTCATCCCTCCACGCCAGCAATAAATCACGATACGTGATTCACCTTTTTTCTGTTTCAGGCTCTTCACTTTTTGATACAATATTGGAAGCTTTGGTCCATATAAAGAAACTCCCAACTCAATTGCCTCTGCTTGGCTTTTCTGTTTATAAACTGTACCGATTTTGGCTCGTTCTTCATTTGAAAATAGTGGAATGTTCACTGCATTCGGAATATGATACTCAGCAAATTCTGCTGGAGAACGAACATCAATAATCAGATCATCTTGAAATAGTACCTCATTAAGTGTAATTGTCTTAACATCTACGGTTGACATTCCATTTTACTCCTCTTTCCTTAATAACTAAGGCATAGTATATAACGGTGAGCAATCCCTACTGAAAATACTTGTTCGCTTCATTAAGCGAGGATTAGTCAGAAAAATAGATTGTTCAAGCAGAAAAACACCTCATATATGAGGTGCTTGTCCAACCGTACTATTTAGATTGTTGCTTCTGCATCGCTTTCATCATTTGATTGATTTTCTTTTGCGACGGATTTTGACCCATTTGCATCATCATTACACGAAGCATTTGCTCATTAAATGGTGGATTTTTCTTTAAATAAGACATCATTGTCTTACGTGCAATAAAGAATCCAATTGCAATACCAGCAACAACAGCTACTGTATAACCCAGAATATGCCAAATCATAAGTCCAACGTCCTCCTTCTTGCTAAATACCTTACCTATTATATCTTAATGGTAAGCGATTTAAAAGGAGATAATCGAAAAACACAAAAGTTGCCCGTTTAAACATTTCATTTCTCCCTCTCGCTAAATCATAAGTCTCTATAGGTGATTTGATTGAACAAGCGGTGTGATCGGTTTAAGCCAGCCATAGCGATGCCCATCAAAACTATAAGCAAAAAATGTCGGTTCACATTTACGCAAAATTTCAAAAAACATTGTTTCAACTTCCTGAGAGCCATCAGCGGTTAAATAAAGGGCATTGGCCCCAATGACAAGTTCTGCTTTTGTTCCATTTTGTAATTGAAGAAGATGTGTATTCTTTTTTTGAGAATAACCACTATAGGAAGACAAGGCCTGCTTGACTTTTTGTTGTAATAGTAGTGTTGGAATGGGTTTGGTAATAAAATCAATTTGCTTTCGAATAAGTTCTTTTTGCGGTTCATTCGCTTTTTCAAAATCATAAAATAAATAAAATAATTTCGATTCCTGACCGTAATAATGACGAACGACATCTTCTTCAAATATATACAATTCATAATGTCTCAAGTTGGACACCCTCTCGTATCTATTTTCTCTAGTATACGAGAGATCTAGTAAAATACTTGTCTGAGTGCGGAGCAGAGTT
Source organism: Halalkalibacter suaedae (assembly GCF_017939705.1). GTDB lineage: Bacteria > Bacillota > Bacilli > Bacillales > Bacillaceae_D > Halalkalibacter > Halalkalibacter suaedae. Next base: position 17,949 of record NZ_JAGKSQ010000008.1, on the reverse strand, counting down.
ACACTAGTTTTGTCGAAACAGAAATCGATTAATGATTGTACAACATTCAATTTGTGACATTGAATAATATCAAATAAAAAAACGATTCAGAAGAGAACTTCTGAATCGTTTTTCGAGTATTATTTTTGTAGTAATGCTTTTACTTTCGCTACAACATTACCAACTGTGAAGCCATACTCATCGATAATTTTGTCATAAGGAGCCGAAGCACCAAATGTATCGATTGCAAGTACATCACCTTGATCACCAACATACTTAGCCCATCCAAGAGAAGAACCCATTTCAATACCAAGACGTGCTTTCACGTTTGGAGAAATAACTTCGTCTTTGTAAGCCTTAGGTTGCTTCTCAAAGCGATCCCAGCTTGGCATACTAATAACATCAGCATGTATACCGTCTTTTTCAAGGGCTTCCTGTGCTTCAACTGCAAGAGGAACCTCTGAACCAGATGCAAGAAGTAACACATCTGTTGTTCCAGATGATTTTGAAACAACATATGCACCCTTCTTCACGCCTTCGTAAGCTGATTCTTTTGTTGAATCAAGAGTCTTAAGATTTTGGCGAGTTAATACAAGAGCGGTTGGAGTATCTGTGCTCTCAAGGGCAAGCTTCCAAGCAGCAACTGTCTCGTTACTATCACCAGGGCGAATAACAGAAAGACCTGGCATTGCACGAAGAGCAGCAAGCTGTTCAACAGGCTCATGCGTTGGACCATCTTCACCAACAGCGATACTATCATGTGTGAACACATAGATTACCGGTAGATTCATTAGAGCCGCTAGGCGAATTGCTGGACGTAGGTAGTCAGAGAAAACAAAGAATGTTGCTCCGAATACTTTCAAACCTCCATGAAGAGCCATACCGTTAACAGCTGCACCCATAGCGAATTCACGAACACCGAACCAAATGTTACGGCCTTCATAATTCTCTCTAGAATAATCACCTAAATCTTTCATGTATGTCTTATTTGAACCAGCAAGGTCAGCAGAGCCACCAAATACTTGTGGAACGGTTTTTGCAAATGCATTTAAAGCAGCACCTGATGAATTACGAGTCGCTTCGTTTGAACCTGGCTCATAAACAGGAGCTTCTGCATCCCAACCTTCAGGAAGTTCACCACGATGTGCTAATTCGAACTGAGCTGCAAGTTCTGGATTTGCTTCTTTATAAGCCGCAAATAATTCATTCCATTCTTGCTCTTTCTTCGCTCCTTCTTCTTTAACAGCAGTGAAGAATTCCTTTACTTCAGCAGGAATATAGAATTCCTCTTCTGCTTCCCACTTATAAGCAGACTTCGTTAATGCAACTTCTTCTTTACCAAGTGGTGCACCATGAGATGCAGACTTACCAGATTTATTTGGCGAACCATAACCGATGACAGTTTTCACTTCAATTAATGTTGGACGCTCGTCTGCTTTCGCTTCTGCAATCGCTTTATTAATTGCTTCTAAGTCATTACCATCTTCGACACGGATCACTTGCCAGCCGTATGCTTTATAACGATCTTCTACGCTTTCAGAAAATGATAAATTAAGATCTCCATCAAGTGAGATATCATTTGAATCGTACATGACAATTAAACGACCTAGCTTAAGGTGACCAGCTAATGAAGCAGCTTCAGCAGAAACACCTTCCATTAAATCGCCATCACCACAAATAGAATATGTAAAGTGGTCTACAACATTAAAATCATTCGTATTGTATGTAGCAGCTAAATGACGCTCTGCCATTGCCATACCAACAGCCATAGCAACACCTTGTCCAAGTGGACCTGTAGTTGCTTCAACACCAGGAGTATGACCAAACTCAGGATGTCCTGGAGTTTTACTTCCCCATTGACGGAAATTTTGAAGTTCTTCTAGAGAAAGATCATATCCCGTTAAGTGTAAAAGGCTATAAAGAAGCATTGAACCATGACCAGCAGATAAAACAAAACGATCACGGTTGGCCCATGATGGATTAGCTGGGTTATGGTTCATAAATTTAGTCCAAAGACTAAGAGCCATAGGTGCTGCACCCATTGGTAAACCTGGATGACCTGAATTTGCTTTTTCAATACTGTCGATTGATAACGTTCTAATCGTATTTACTGCAAGTAATTCTGTTTGTACTGACATAATTTTCATTCACTACCTTCCTAAATTAACTGAAAACTTCGCTCTCCCTACCATCATATACCTTATTCGCCATTTTCACAAGTATTGTGAGGAGATTGTCGAATCAAAAAATGCCTCCTGTTATAGGAGACATTAATGAAATCTTTCATTTTTTCGTTTTTTACTTTCTTTTAAAGAATCTGGTGTTACATCATTTCCATTCTCATCAACAACTGTTACTTGGTGTAATTGATTAGTAAAGGATTTTCGAAATGTTTGCAAATAAGCTTCACGTAATTCTTTCTGTTCTTTCGCTTCTTCAGCAGTTAAACCCGTTGTTTTAGCTAATTTAGCCAACTCGTTAATTCTTGCCAACTCTTGTTTTGATAGCATTGTTACACCCCTCTTTTTTCCTTCTCCTACTTTACACGATCTAGGGGCGTTATTTCAAGAAATAAGCTTATTCTGCTTGCTCCTGCTGCCATTCACGATATCTACGATGAACAGTTGCTTTAGAAACATCATATCCAAATCCTCTTAAGGTTGCTGCAATATCATAAAAGGTTAACTCCATTTTTCTTAAACGGATAATTTCTTCAATTGGCAGTTCTTTTTTAATACGTCCACCCTGATCACGATTTTTTAGATTGTTTTCAGGCTTATATCCGTTTTTCACGGCTTCCTTCATTCCGCGTTTGATCTTACTATTATGTAATTTCCGTTGGTATTCTTCAACAACGGATAGAATTTCTAGCACCATTTCATCTGCATCAGATAATTTTAATGTCCCTTTGTCCTCAAGTGTAAGCACGGTTACACCGAGTTTTCTAAGATGATGAAGCAATGCCATTTTCGCATGACCTCTTCCAAGCCTTGTATCATCTTGAATTAATAGGGTTCTTACATTTAGGTGTTCTATTGTTTCGAGTACCTGTAGCATTCCTTCTCTATCAATCTCATAACCACTAGCTTGTTCTGAAATGACCTCAACGATAGTTAGATTATAGCTAGTAGCTAGACTTTGTAATTCTGTTACTTGACGTTTGAGCGAAGATTCCTGTTCTTGTTTCTGGGTACTGACACGACTATAAATGATCGCACGTTCCAATTATCTATCCTTACCAAGCACAACAAGTTCTTGATCTTCTTCTTGTTCTTGATTTATTTGCTCTATATCTGACTCAACAACCTCTGATGAAGAAGGTACGATAATCGATGCATACATAAATAGTAGGGCTGCAATTGCACATATAATTATAAATCTTTCTTGTCCAGTTAGTTTCTTAATCATTATTATCACCTCAATAGGAATGTTTGTTCGTCTTTTATATTATACGAACGTATGTTTCTTGTCAACTACTTTTCAGAACTAATGTTTGCGTTACATATGTTCGCATGGTATAATTTAGCTAATTAATAGAGATGAAGTGAGGTGTTGTAAGATGACTAAACTATCAAAACGTCAAATAGAAATACTAGAATTCATAAAGGTAGAAGTTAAGAAAAAAGGGTATCCACCTTCTGTTCGTGAAATTGGCGAGGCTGTCGGGCTTGCATCAAGCTCCACCGTTCATGGTCATTTATCTCGTCTTGAGAAAAAAGGCTATATTCGAAGAGATCCAACAAAGCCTAGGGCCATTGAAGTTCTTGATCTTGATGCGGACATCATGCCTAGTCCTGATCGCAAGGCAAATTACGTACCCGTTATTGGTAAGGTCACTGCTGGTATACCTATTACCGCAGTAGAAAATATTGAAGATTACTTACCCCTACCTGAACATCTTGCAACAAGTGACAATACTTATGTTCTTGTCATTGAAGGTGATAGTATGATCGAAGCAGGCATCTTCGACGGCGATATGGTTATTGTTCGTCAACAGCAAACGGCTAATAACGGCGATATTATTGTTGCAATGACTGAAGAAGATGAAGCAACGGTAAAACGATTTTTTAAAGAACAGGATTACATTAGACTACAGCCCGAAAACTCCACAATGGAACCAATTATTTTGAAAGATTGTAAAGTCCTTGGTAAGGTTATCGGACTATTTAGAACCATTCACTAAGAATATTGAGTTTGTCCTTGGACAAGCTCTTTTTTTTATTCTTATTCTTATTCAAATTGTTTATGACATCTTTTTTTCAAAAGATGTAGTAGTATCCGCGAATACCTAGTCCCTTTTAGACATTTACACATAGGTTATAGTAAATCTTCAACGAAAGGTGGTGTCATTATGGGCTATTACGGACCATGGTATGGCGGTTACTGTTGTCCTCCACCTGTACCAGCACCACGCCGAGGCGGATCGGGATTTGGATTCGCACTTATCGTCGTGTTGATTATCCTGTTAATCATCATTGGAGCGAGTTGGTATAAGTAGAAATAAAAAAGGTACCTGAAAGTCGATTGCGACTTTCAGGCACCTTTTTTCTGTTGATTAGACGGTCTGATTTGCTCCCTTTGCTCGCTCTTTCAAATACAAACGGAGAAGAAAGGTCATAACCAAAGCACTAACGATGATCATCCCATACCCTCCCGTTCCTTCAAGAAAAATTTGATAATAAATACTTCTCAAAAAGAACATTGTCGTTAATGCATAAGCAATTAGAATAACTGTTTTTTTACTCAATTGTGATCACCTCACTAGGTTAACTTGTATGTCTCATTTTACATGAGCTTTCAAATGATTTATATAGCTGTAAAAAAAAGAAATTCAAAAAAATTTCTTTTTTTATGAATAAGCTTTGAAATACGAAACATACTAGAACTACATTACGCAAAGGAGTGATACATCATGGCAAACAACAACAGCAATAACTCAAACCAATTATTAGTACCTGGAGTACAACAAGCATTAGACCAAATGAAATATGAAATTGCGTCTGAATTCGGGGTAAACCTTGGAGCAGATACAACTTCACGAGCTAATGGTTCTGTAGGTGGAGAAATCACAAAGCGTTTAGTTCAAGTTGCACAGCAACAAATGCAAGGCAGAGCTTAATCTATAATTAAATAAGTAATGGATTAAAGGGTGTTCTAGGTCAGCGACCTTTAGAACACCCTTTTTACAAATGAAAAAAGTGAGGATATTTTTATGGATAAGCAAAAAAGAAAGAAAGAGAAACAAGAGAAAACAGAAGAGTTTTCAGCAAAGCAGCTTATACTGATTTCATTAGGACTCCTGACTAGTGTAAGTGGATTTATTGTTTTTGCTTCTGTATGGAGAATCCCTTTTTTAGCCATTTTTTCGCTTGCTTTTGGCCTTTACGTCATCTCATATATTATAACCAATCGCAGAGTTCTACCGACAGTCATACTTGGTTCTGTATTTCCGATGACAATATCATTTATTTATTATGTATTCTTTATTCGCTAGTTCATTCCTAGTCGCTTATTGATACTTCGTAAATGCTTCTAATATCGCTTCTTTATAAGGATGATCTTCATAGCGTAAAAGTACGATCACCCCATTAACAATCGCTGGTGATTCCACTCCGTTCAATGCATACGAACCAGATGTATGTATTTCTTCAAGGTCAACCGATTTCTCATCGTATAAGTAGAGCTCTACTTCCTGTCCATTTAATTGTACTCCGACACCTTTTGCTGCTCCAAGAAGTTCCGCTACCTTGTTGCTTCGTTCCCCAATCTCAAAGCCCATATGTCCAAAGTAATTAATGACATCATCCAAGGAACGTTCAAATGTCACCGTTTCTGTTGATGTAGGAACATTTTTCTCTATTACGGGGTTGATATTATTTGTTTGTTCTTGGCATCCAATTAAGGTGAGTGTAGCGATTAGAATTGTCACTAAACTTTTTTTCATATTGTTGTCCTCTCCTGATCTTAAAATTGTAACGTTAATACTATCATGAATAGTTTATTTATTTGTTGGTTTTTCATACATCAAAGAAAAAACCCTCAACACCAGCAGTGTCAAGGGCCCCTCTTCTTAATATGTTTCTAAGTATTGGTCACGTTCCCACGGATGAACTTGTGTACGGAACATGTTTCTTCCTATAATACTTTAATGTGAGATTCTCGTAAATATTACATTGATCTCAATAAACTATAAAGAATGCTAAACTCACTATGGATTCCATTTACTTTAATGAGGTCACGATTACAATTTCTGGGTTATAGTCACTAATGACTTCTATAAAACCACCAACGATACGGAATATATGGACTTCCATCTCTGGAACTGAGTTAATAGAACTTTCTATTTCTTTACTAAAACCCTTAATATATTCTGAATCCTGTGATTTATAAAACCAGAAAGCATCCTTTTCAAATTTCATTCCGTTCTGTATAACTCTTTTTTCCGCTTCATCTAAAACGTCTACCATAAACTGCATACAAATTTCATTGGTAAAGCGATAAGACCAAACATAATTCCCTATATGTTTAGATAGTTCATTATAAGTAATATTAACTTTTGAACCAAATTGGTCAGTTAATGAGATGATTAAACCATTTTCATTATCAATAATTTGGTGATGATAAATTCCATCTCCCTTTAGAATATTCTCATCCGGTTGCCAGACAGAGAATTTTGGTTCTCTCATATTTAATATTCCTCACTTGGTAGATACATCGGAAAGGTTGCGTTTGAGTCATAATATCTGATTTTATCAATTTGATTAGTTGTTCGTGGACGTGGACTATACTGTACAGTCCATGGTCTGCCAGTGGTACCTGTAGCCTGGTATAAAGTTACATTATGACCATCAGGTGTTCTTTTTGTCATTGGACTAGTTTTGGTTACGGTCCCTGGTAATGAATCGAAGTTTGATTTAGCTCGTTGATAACCACCTGTTGTGTTATAATTGTGGTATTGGTTATTTCCCCCACCGTAATTGGCAGCTGATCTAATACTGATCCATAGATTCACGCCACCGCATTGTATTGTAACAAAATCATCACTTACTAAACTAGTTTCATTTACATCCATTATCTCGGTATCACCTAGGCCCTTACAACTAATTGGGCCAGCACTTACTTCACTCGGCTCACTTGTTAGAGAAAATGGAAATACTAGCAAAAACAACACAACAAAACCTAAAAAGCTAAAGACCTTTTTCTTACCCATAATTATTTAGAACACTCCTTTTTTTCAATTATAGTAAATTAATTGGATTAATTTACCATATTTTAAATTATATTACATTTTAATAGTGTCTGTCTACACCTACTCTTTGTTAATAGCTAAATTCAAATTAAGGGAAAGCTTGTAAAAAGCTTTCCAACGAATAATCCGGTATTTCCCTTCGCTTATAGGAGGCTGGAACTTAAATGAATACACGTTGTAATCAGTGATATATTCGGCATCATCTGCGAGGTATCTTTGTTCAATTAAGAACCGCTCCATCGGAGGTAGTCGCTTAACCGCTCGTTCAATACGTTCACAATATTCCTTTTGTTTTCTTCTTTGATCCACATTCTCTATGGCTACCTGCGCTGTTTGATCACTTGTTGTGTTGGTTGGACCGTGAAGCCTTTCCTGGTAAGAAGCTGTTGTCGTGGCTTCTCTATCGTCAAAAGCAACATACTTGGAAATTCGATACTTAGAAAGTGCCTTCTCTACTGCAGCTTGAGTCTGTCTTCTGTCCAATTCAGGTAATTCAAAGCTCACTGACAACACCTCGCAATTGATTAAAAGGAAAGCCCGGACTTATGCCAGGGCTCGTTATACTAGTTTGGTAGATCGTCATCATCCCACATGGATTCGTCATCCATTTCTTCATCCGTTTCACGAGCAGCTGCTAGCATGTCCTCTGTTTCAGGATCTGCCGTTTCTTCTTTCTTCTTCACTTCTACTCCGCTAGTAACGTCAACAGTGTATTCAATGCCTTCATGATTATCCTTAGGTTTTTCTTCAAGTAAACTAGATTGAGAAGGTTCAATGATGAGTTTCACTGAACCAATAATTGGGACTCACAGTCTTAGAGTAGATGGTATAGATGTGAGAATGACAGAGATAAGTTTGTCTAACTACACACCTCTCCTTGAACAGATGGAGAGACTAAAGCGTATAACCGAATTAAAAGAACTCCATCGATTAAGAGACCTTTTTCATGATATAGTTATTGATTATGATGGTGACAAAAAAAGAATTGTTAGATTGACACCTGACGATGATTCTGCTGGTGACGAAGTAGTTGTAGCTATTGGGAAAATTGAAGCTATGAAAGAAATGGTAGGTGCTACCTCCCCTCCCAATACACTCACTAAGACACACACATGCTGTTCTAATGTTGGAGTCGAAAGCTGAAATGAAATACATTCAGGAGGCATTGGGGCATAGCTCAATGCAAATTACATCTGATGTGTATGCTCATGTTAGTAAGAAGATCGAATCGGATGCCATTAGTCACTTCGAAAAACATACTGAAGAAATTTTTAAACAGGGGGCAAATCGGGAGCAATCCTCCAATTAATTACCTTGATTAAAGTGTGCCCCCAAAAGAAAAAACCCTCAACACCAATTGTGTCAAGGGTCTTACTTCTTAGTATGTTTCTAGGTATTGATCGCGTTCCCACGGGTGAACTTGCGTACGGAACATATCCCATTCGATTTCTTTTGCTTCAACAAAGTTCTCAACAATGTGCTCACCAAGTGCACGAACAAGAACATCGTCAGAAATTAGCTTATCTATTGCTTCTTTTAATGTTGCAGGTAGATCAGCAATTCCTTCTTCGATACGCTCTTCTTTGCTCATCACGTAGATATTACGATCTGTCGCAGTCGGTGGCGTCTTCTTCTTTTTAATTCCATCAAGACCTGCAGCTAACATTGCAGCCATCGCTAGGTATGGATTTGCAGCTGGGTCTGGGCTACGTACTTCAACACGTGTACTTACTCCACGTGATGACGGGATACGGATAAGCGGACTACGGTTACGCATAGACCATGCAACATAGACAGGTGCCTCGTAGCCTGGAACTAGACGCTTATATGAATTTACAATTGGGTTCGTAATTGCAGTGAATCCTTCAGCATGGTCCAAGATACCTGCTAGGAATTGCATTGCTGTTTCACTAAGTTGTGATTCTGTTGATTCATCAAAAAAAGCATTTCCTTCTTTTGTGAATAATGACATGTTGCAGTGCATACCTGATCCGTTTACACCAAATAACGGCTTTGGCATAAATGTCGCATGTAAACCATGCTTACGAGCAATTGTTTTAACAACTAGCTTGAACGTTTGAATGTTATCACAAGCTGTAATAGCATCTGCATATTTGAAATCAATTTCGTGTTGACCTGGAGCAACCTCATGGTGGGATGCTTCGATATCAAAGCCCATGTCTTCAAGCTCAAGCACGATATCACGGCGGCAGTTCTCACCTAAATCAGTTGGTGCAAGGTCGAAGTATCCACCTTTATCATTTAATTCTAATGTTGGTTCACCATTCTCATCGTTCTTGAACAAGAAAAATTCTGGCTCAGGTCCAATGTTAAATGCTGTAAAACCAAGTTTTTCTGCTTGCTTAAGAACTCTTTTAAGGGCACCGCGTGGATCACCAGCAAATGGAGTTGGCTCTTCTCCTGGCTTACCTGGTTGGTATACGTCACAAATCAAACGTGCAACTCTTCCCTTTTCAGGTGTCCATGTGAAGATCACCCATGTATCTAAATCAGGATATAGGTACATATCTGATTCTTCAATTCGTACAAACCCTTCAATCGATGAACCGTCAAACATCATTTTGTTATCAAGTGCTTTTGTTAGTTGGTCTACTGGAATTTCAACATTCTTAATCGTTCCAAGCAAATCTGTGAACTGAAGACGAATAAAGCGAACGTTATCTTCCTTTGCGATACGCAAAATATCTTCCTTTGTGTACTTTGCCATCCTTATGTAGTCCCCTTTCAAATCTCATTTTATTAGAAAAACAAGTCAAAGCTTGTTTAACTTATGAATTATGTACTAAAAAACTATTGCTTCTTATACTTCACCAATTATCATGTTACTAGATGTAATCAATAGTGTCAATGAATTCGGTCTATTCGAGAATAGAATCAAGTGCTTGCAATACGGCAATTTTTACGTGTTCATAGGTGAGCCCACCTTGGACATACGCGATATATGGCTCACGTATCGGGCCATCAGCAGTAAGTTCAATGCTTGCCCCTTGAATAAACGTACCCGCAGCCATAATAACCGGATCGTCATATCCTGGCATTGCACTAGGATGTGGCTTAACATGGGCATTAATTGGTGATGCCGACTGTATCGCCTGACAAAACGTTATCATCTTTTCAGCGGATGTAAATCGTACTGATTGAATCAAATCGGTTCTCGGTTCATCCCATTTTGGCACTGAGTCCATGCCAACCCTTTCTAATATTGCTGCAGTAAAGATCGCTCCTTTTAAAGCTTGTGATACAACGTGCGGGGCAAGAAAGAAACCCTGATACATCTCTAGTAAACTATAAAGACTTGCTCCACCTTCTGCACCAATTCCAGGTGCAGCTAATCGATATGAAGCTAGTTCTACAAGCTTTTCCTTACCGACAATATAGCCACCTGTTTTCACAATGCCCCCACCTGGGTTCTTAATTAGAGAACCCGCCATTAAATCGGCACCAACATCACAAGGTTCCTGTAGTTCAACAAATTCCCCATAACAGTTATCGACAAACACAATAACATCTTTTTTTATTCCTCGGACAAATTGAATCATCTTCTCGATTTGCTCAATCGTAAACGAAGAACGATCACTGTAGCCCTTTGAGCGTTGGATACCAATCATCTTTGTCTTTTCTGATATCGCTTCTTTAATTCTTGCTTCATCGATCCAGCCAGATTCAAGTAATGGAATAGCATCATACTCAATATTAAATTCTTTTAGTGAACCATTCCCGTTTCCTCTAATTCCTACGATCTCTTCAAGTGTGTCGTAGGGCTTTCCAGTGATGTATAACAATTCGTCTCCTGGTCTTAATACCCCAAAAAGGGATGTTGCAATCGCATGTGTTCCTGAAATAATTTGCGGGCGGACAAGTGCCGCCTCGCCGCCAAAGACATCTGCATATATTTGCTCAAGTGTATCACGACCTGCATCATCATAACCGTACCCTGTCGATGGAGTGAAATGAAAATCTGAAACTTGATGCTTTCTGAATGAATCCATCACTTTAGCTTGATTGGTAAGGGCTACTTGCTCAATCTTTTCATGGTGCGTGCGTATTTGCTGTTCTATTTCTTTTGTCATTTGTTCAAGTGTTTCTTTATGTCTGAATTGACTAAACATTACAGTCCCTCTACCTTCATTCTATTCAATAATTCTTGTCCAATCGCTGTTCGCTCTAATACGTAACCGTAAACATCATACCATTCTTTATCTTCGTTCCATTCTTGACTCTGAACAAGCGTGGTTTCTTTGCATCTCGATAACAACTTCCCTTCATTTGATTGAATATGAACATGATATTCACTCATTTGCTCCATTAGCTTTTCTTCCATTGCACGTTTTAACTCAGCAATATCGTCATCATCTAGAGCACTCATTTCAATCGAGTCATCCTCATTTGAAGGGACAAATGGAACAACCTGCTGGTCACTTTTATTATAAACAATTAACTGTGGGATTCCCTGTGCATCGAGTTCGTGGATCAATTTATTAACTGTCTGCTCATGCTGAACATAATCAGCATTCGAACTATCAACAACATGAAGCAACAGGTCAGCTCCTTGCAGCTCTTCAAGGGTTGAACGGAAGGCTGCAACAAGTGTTGTCGGTAAGTCTTGAATAAAGCCAACCGTGTCTGAGAGCAACACCTTCATTCCGCTCTCAAGTGAGCATTGTCTCGTAGTCGGATCAAGTGTCGCAAAAAGCTGATTCTCTTCAAGTGTATCAGCTTTCGCTAGTCGATTTAGTAGTGTTGATTTTCCTGCATTTGTGTAGCCAACAATAGCCACTTGCAGTTCTTCATTACGCTTGCGACGTTCACGATAACGCTGACGGTGACCAACGACTGCCTCAAGCTGGTGTTTAATTTCATCCATTCTTCTACGGATATGCCGACGATCGGATTCTAACTGTGTTTCCCCTGGCCCTTTTGAACCAATTCCTCCACCTTGTCTTGATAGAGCTAACCCTTGTCCAGCTAAGCGTGGCAATAAGTACGATAACTGTGCCAATTCCACTTGTAATTTCCCTTCACGAGACTGGGCTCTTGACGCAAAAATATCTAAAATTAATTGAGTACGATCAATCACTGTTTTCCCTGTGCGTGTGTGTACATTCCGAATTTGGCTTGGAGAAAGCTCATCGTTGAATACAACAAGCTCAGCACTCGTTTCTTCAAGCAATGCTATTAATTCATCTACCTTCCCACGTCCAATGTACGTTGAAGGCTCAACTTTCTGTCTCTTTTGCGTAATTGTTCCAACAACAACTCCTTGTGCTGTTTCAACTAGGCTCTTTAGCTCCTCAAGTGAATAGTCAAATCGCTCATCATCTGTATCAAATTGACAACCAACGAGAACGACAAACTCTTGTTCTCTTTCAATAATTTCTTCCATTTACGCCACATCCTTCATTTATGCTCATACGCATCATCATACCATGAAGATGCATAAAAAAGAAAAGCTGAGTTTTTCTCAGCTTTCCCCTTAGTTTACCTTTACATGTGATGAATGAAACTGGAAATCATTTCGCTTAATTGTTAGAAGGGCCTCCCGATCGTAGCTACCTTCTCGAAGCAAACGGACGGCCTGCATCCGAATCGCCTCTTCGATAATATTGCGAATATAGCGTCCATTACTGAATGTTCGTTCTTCCTCATAGCGAATCCGTTTAAGGTGCTCCTTGACATGGAGGGTTGCTTCTTTTGTCAGCTCGTATTGACGCTCTGTTAACATTCTTCTAACCATCTCCATCAATTGGTCAGTTGTATAATTAGGGAAATCAATCGCAATTGGAAAGCGTGAAGGTAGGCCTGGATTTAACGACAAGAAATAGTCCATTTCTCGTGAATAGCCTGCCAGAATTAACACAAAATCATGCTGGCGATCCTCCATTGCCTTCACTAACGTATCAATCGCCTCTTTCCCAAAATCCTTTTCCCCACCTCGTGCGAGCGAATACGCTTCATCAATAAACAAGACACCGCCATTAGCCTTTTTCAAAACCTCTCTTGTTTTTTGGGCGGTATGACCAATGTACTCACCAACTAAATCAGCACGTTCGACTTCATTCATATGACCTTTTGAAAGAACACCCATCTCATGTAAGAAATTAGCGATGATTCGGGCGACCGTCGTTTTACCTGTTCCAGGATTTCCTTTAAAGATCATATGAAGAACTTGTTTACTAACTTTTAGACCTTGCTCTTCTCGGCATCTGTTAATATAAAGCCATGCATAAATTTCTTTGACGAGTCTTTTGACTTCTTCTAAGCCAACATACTCTTCCAACTCATCTTCAAATCGTTTTAAAATATCATGCTCTTCATTATCGTGATCTGTAAATGAATGAGAATCACCGTGTCCTGTTTGGTCGACTGGCTTATTCGTCAACACAACATTAATTCGTCCTTTTTTTCTTGCTTCGACTGGGTTCTTCATGAGGCACACCCCTTTGCTGTACAATTCCAGTTGACGATCTTTTTATACTATACGTTAATCAATGCATTCTTGTGACAAATGCCTATTTTTGAATAGTGTACTATTGCTTATATGTACCATCATACTCAGCAATACTGCAATGAATGCCTATTTTTAGGACATTAACTAAACAGAAATTGCAATCAATGAAGTGATTTCATTCTTCTAGTGTCATTTATGAAATAGAAACAAGTGCGGCTAACACTAAGCCACACTTGTTTGGATGAAATTAAGGGGCAAACGGAACAAAATACCTAAACATAATGACCACAAAAGCAAACAGGGAAATTGTACAAATGAAGACAAGATGGACTAGTATATAGACAATTTTAATCTTTTCATTTATAAAAAACGAATAGATGAATCCAAGCAGAGGATTTAATACTAAAAATGGTAAACCAACCGCGTAAACCGTTCTGCCAATTACGTGAACGAACCTCGCTTCATAACCAGCTAAATAAGGAAGGGTTAACAAAACGAATGTAACGACGATTGTGAGTATAAGAGAAAGACGCGATACCTTCGAAGCATTTCTAAAAAAACCTTTTATGTTAGTCTCACCCTCACTTGTAACGGTTTGTAGCTTTGTCATTACAAGTGAATAGCCTGTTTTTGCTTATTAACAAAGTAATTCCACTCTGTAAATCCTATTTCTTTTAATCGTCGCTTTACTTCATCAAATTCATCACCAACACGTTCTGGAATATGAGCATCAGAGCCAAAGGTGACCCCTACATTATGAAACAATGCTCTTTCCAAAATATCATCAGCAGGATACCAGCCTCCAGAATCCTTTGTTTTACCAGATGTATTGATCTCAATAACTAAATCAGATTCACCAATGACCCGTAATGTATGATCAATCGCATCAACTTCAATCGTCGAAAATTCAGGATAATAGCCCTTCATTGCATCGATATGTCCAAGAATCTGGAACGTTCCACAACGAGCTGATTGTTCAATGAGACGATAGTAATTTTCTTTTGTTGTCACTTTCTCAGCCGACGTTAACCCTTCCCAACGACCTCTCTTAAAAATACTAACCTCGTCTACAAAATGAACCGAACCAATAATATAGTCAAAAGGCTCTTTTTCTAAATATTGTTTGTACACATGATTCAGTTCAGGGAAAAAGTCACTTTCGATCCCAAGTAGAACCTCAATTTGATTTGCATATTTCTCCTTCAAACGTAGAACCTCTTCAATATAGTTAGAAAAACCTGACCGAGCCATTGTAATACGAGGAAATGGATGGTCCTCCTCACTATGAAAATAGGGGGTGTGATCCGAAATCCCAATCACGTTCAATCCATTTTTGACTGCGGCCTGAACATAATCCTCAATTGTACCAGTTGCATGTCCACACAATTCATTATGAGTATGTAGATCAAATTTAAAGCTCGTTGTCATATAGATCTCCCTTCAAAACTGAGTGTATCGTTTTCTGAAAATATGTAGCATACTTAAAGTATAAAACATCGATATGCATCCTCACAACATTTATTGAAAAATGTGGAAATTGTAAAAGGTTTGTAAATACATATTGAATGGAGCAAACAAATGGAGAAAAAAACAGCAAGCGAATCAAGAGTGGTTAGAACTAGTAGAGTATTTCCTAATGATGTCAATAATCATAACACCTTATTTGGAGGGAAATTGATGAGTGATGTTGATATGATTGCATCGATTTCTGCGACAAGACATTCTAGAAGAGAATGTGTGACTGCATCAACGGATTCTGTTGACTTCCTCTCTCCAATCACCCCTGAAGATAGTGTTAACTTTATTTCCTTTGTTACATATACAGGTACGAGCTCGATGGAAATTTTCGTGAAGATCATTGCAGAAAACTTATTAACCGGTGAACGGAAAATTGCCGCTACTGCATTTTTAACATTCGTTGCCTTGGACGAGAGCGGTAAACCCACACAAGTTCCACAAGTTGTCCCTGAAACAGCTGAAGAAATTAAGCTATTCGAAACCGGAAAAGAAAGAGCGGCTAAACGGAAAGAACATAGGGCACGAAGTAAAGAACTAGCCAACTTTATTACAACAGCTAAGCCTTGGAACTAACTATATCTTTGAAAAGAAATAGACACCTGGTATTTAATACGATCAACCAGGTGTTCTATTTTTCATGACCAAGCTCATTCGCAACAGTTTTCTTCTTTATGAAAATAACTGTTTCTTTCTCCAGTTCCCCCATTTGAAATAGGCGAACGCGAAAATACTACTACAAACAAAACCAATTCCCATTCCAATCGCTATTCCATTTTGACCAAACAGGCTAGAGCAAATATAGGTTAGTGGATAACGTAAAACCCAGAATGAAAGAATGTTTAATACTAATACTTGATACATCGCACCTGAGGCTCTAACGATGCCATTTAATATAAAATTGACACCAATGAACATATAGAAAAAAGCAACAATCCGTAAGTAATTAGTCCCAAACCTAACTGCATCTTCTTCTTGGATAAATAACCGAATAGCCGGTTCCGCTAATAGAAAGACAATGATGGCAATAACAAGCATAATTGCAAAGTTGTAAAGAGTTCCATAAACTGCGATGTCCCGAACACGTCCCCAACGATTTGCCCCAATGTTCTGACCAGCCATACTATTTACGGCTGTTCCCAATGCCATAGCAGGTAATGTAATCAAACTATCAATTCGCTGAGACGCTCCAAATCCAGCAACAACTGATCCACCAAACGAATTAACAACGGTCATAATGGCGGTAACCCCAGCAAAAATAACTGTCATCTGTAGACCAGAAGGAATGCCTAGCTTAAATATCAGAAACGCTTCCTCTCTTTTTGGTAAAACCGGAAATGAAAATGGAACGAGCTTTCTTCGCATCATATATAAGATCCCAAGTAAGAAGGCAATCCCTTGTGACAATACCGTCGCAACTGCCGCACCACCAATTCCCCAATCCAAAACAGAAATAAAGAGAGGATCTAATCCGATATTTAATAGAGCAGCAATTGCTACAAATGTCATAGGTGTTCTACTATCCCCTACAGCCCTTAAAACAGTTCCAATAAAATTATAACCAACAAGAAACAGAATTCCGACGAAATTTATTTGTAAATACGTCGTTGCATCAGCAAGCATCTCACTCGGCGTATTAAGCATCACTAAAATAGGACGCGAAAAAAACAACCCAAAAAGCCCAATTAAAAGAGATAAGATGGTCAGTAGCACAACAAAAGCATTTAAATAACTTTTTAGACCTGTATCATCATCCCTTCCTTTTTGTTGAGATAATATTGTCAATGTCGCATTATTGATTCCAATAATAAACGCAAGAACTGTAACAACAACTGTAGAAGAAATCGTCACAGCTCCTAATGCTTTCGCCCCCAAAAGATTCCCAACCCACAAGCTGTCAATGAATTGATATGAGACTTGTAATAAATTCGTGAGGATAATTGGACCAGCGAACATAAAAAGTTGTTTACTAATCGCACCCTCGGTAAAATCGTGTTGAGGCAAACCAAGCTCCCCCCTTTCCTAATGAACACACCGCCTAATGTTATACCATTAGTAATATAATGTTCAAACGAGTTGCTCAGTCGATTTGGTAAAAAAAACAAAGCCCAAGTCGTATTTATGCTACTTGGCTCTTTATTGTTAGCATTGACTTAGGCTTCCTTCTATCATCCATCAAAGTTCATAGGTTCATTTAAGGGGTAATCTGGATCATAATGCTGTTAGTTCCGCTCATATCTCGTCAGATTTGGCTCATAATCTTGCTTATCTCGCTCATATAACTGGTAGTTTGGTAATTTCGCTTCTTTTCCGATCTATTATCAAGGTCATAGGTTCATTCAAGGGGGATCTGGATCATAATGCATGCTGTTAGTTCCGCTCATATAACTGGTAATTTGTTAATTTAATTTCTTTTTCGATCACATACCCGTGATGTATGGCTTGTTATAATCTGAATCATAATTTATATTGTTTTAATTTATCGATACCATTCTTATGATGAGAAACAGCTTGACTTACTCAGAAAAGAGACCAAACTCCACAGTTTTACAGTTCGCTTCCTCGTTTTATGCATTAAAAAAAGCACTCCTCAAAGGAATGCTTTTTAAGTGCCCGGCAACGTCCTACTCTCACAGGGGGAAGCCCCCAACTACCATCGGCGCAAAAGAGCTTAACGACCGTGTTCGGCATGGGAACGGGTGTGACCTCTTCGCTATCGCCACCAGACTCGAACGTC
>NZ_JAGKSQ010000007.1 GCF_017939705.1 Halalkalibacter suaedae | reverse complement strand
TTCGATTATTCTTCATGTGGGATCCTCCTTTATGTGTGTTTGTTTTGACGACATCCGCATCATATCGGAGGATCCTTTTCTTTTCAAGAGGGGCAAAACTAATACGACAGGAATGCTCCTGCGGGATCTAAAGCCAAGGGTGAGACCCCGCAGGCGTAGACGAGGAGGCTCACCGGCTTCCCGCGGAAAGCGAAGTATATTTCAGGAGCGGTTTACGTCTGCCAACTATTTTTGTCGGGTTTTTTATTGGTCATTATTATAATAAAAACTGACAATTTTTTTAACATAATAAAAGCCAATGAAAAGGTAAGATTTATACCTTTCCATTGGCCTGTTTTTTTATTTTTTTGCGGTCATTTCACCGATGTATGGGTCTAGTGGTTGAATTTTTACTCCTTGGTAATAGTGGTTCACAATGTCCTTGTATGTGCCGCCTTCTTTTGCCATGCCGTCTGCTCCGTATTGGCTCATGCCAACTCCGTGTCCCCAGCCTCTTGTTTGAATGACAATTTCATTTCCTTGGCGTTGCCACTGGAAGTCACTTGAGTCAAGATTCAGCTTGTCACGAATATCTTTTCCGGTAAGCACTTTGCCATTAATCGTTGCTTTTGCGACGCGGTTTCCTTTCGTGCGTTCATTTATTGTTCCGACCGTGCCATCCTCAGGAAGGCTGACTCCTAGCTTCTCCTGAAACTCATTGACAGGTATTGATGTACGTGCTGTAAATCGTGGAGATTGCTGATCCCACGGGCTTTCGACGCTACGTAAATATGGGATCTCGTTGGCCCAATAATCCTCCGAGTTCTCTGTATAGCCGTTGCTCGTTGAGAAGAAAAGTGCATCGATTGGTTCATCTTCGTATGTTAGCACCTGGCCTTGTGTTGATAAAACGGCTTGCTCGATCCGCTTCATATTCATTTCATAATCATTACCCCATTGTTTCCTAAGCTCTTCTTCACTTTTATATACTTGATGGTCGACCGTATCAATCGTCACTGCCCCTTCTGGTACCTCAGTGGGCGGTGATAAAATTAACTTCACTAAATACGTTCTTGCCGTTAGTGCCTGAGCCTTTAGAGCTTCGACTTCAAAGCTGGCATTCATTTCTGAGGCTACAACCCCCATCACATACTTCTCAAGTGGGACTGTTTCAATCACCTCTTTTTGACTTCTAAATACAGCAACTGGCATATCCTGACTCGGATCATAGTCAGGGATGTCTGCAGCTAATAACTCTTGGCCTGCTGATTCTGTTGCTACTGTATTGTCAGAGGGAGAAACAAATAGAACAAGCATTGTTGGGATAAGTAGGACGACGGTGCAGAGAATGGTTGCTATAATTATGAGTCGCTTCATGTTTAGTCCTCCATTAATCGTTTGTCTAAGGAAGTATATGAGGACTAGTCGGGAAATAGAATCAGAAAATGGATAAATACCCAAGGTTTTTTACGGACATTGGTTCCGTTAACTACCCGTAAAAACAAGAAATTAAGTGTGGAGCGGACATTTAGTTCGTTATTTTGAGATAGAACTGTCATTTTTGGAGGTTTTATGTAAAATAACGGATCATATGTCCTTTAGAGTTTGAAGTTAGGCGCTTTAGACGAAAATAACGGATCTCATGTCCGTATAAAGTATGCCAACCCCAAAACATCAAAAAAACGCCTTTGAGAATCCATCTCTCAAAGGCGCTTTTCAAAAAGATCACAAACCGATCTTCAAAAAGATCACAAACCGATCTTTTTTTAAACTAAGTTCTCATTTAGATGTAGTGGTGCTGGTGCATCAAGGTTTTCGATTTCTTCTTCAACCTCTTCTTCAACGCGTTCGATATCGGCACCGACTGCTTGAAGCTTACCTGCTAAGTTCACGTAACCACGGTCAATATGCTTCAGCTCTGTCACACGTGTGACACCATCTGCGACAAGACCGGCTAGAATGAGAGCAGCACCTGCTCGAAGATCTGTTGCTGACACTTCAGCACCTTGAAGTTCACTTGGACCGGTAATGATCGCTGAACGTCCTTCAATCTTAATGTTAGAGTTCATACGACGAAACTCTTCTACATGCATAAAGCGATTTTCGAATACAGTCTCAGTAATGACACCTGTTCCGTTAGCACGCAGTAAAAGAGCCATCATTTGTGCCTGCATATCTGTTGGGAAGCCTGGGTGTGGCATTGTCTTAAGATCGACGGGCTTTAATGTCTCTGGACCGATAACACGAAGACCATTAGCCTCTTCGATAATCTCAACGCCCATTTCTCCCATTTTTGCGATAAGAGGTCTAAGGTGCTCAGAAAGGGCTCCTTCAATTAATAGGTTTCCTTTTGTAATCGCTGCGGCTACCATGAACGTTCCTGCTTCAATACGATCAGGAATAACCGTGTGCTTGCTACCAAGTAATTCATTTACACCTTCAATGCGAATCTCGCCTGTTCCTGCTCCACGTACCTTGGCACCCATTGCATTCAAGTAATTAGCCAAACAAACAATCTCTGGCTCTTCAGCAGCATTCTCAATGATCGTCATACCTTCTGCCATTGATGCTGCCATCATAATGTTTTCTGTTGCCCCAACACTTGGGAAATCAAGATAAATTTTCGCACCTTGAAGTCGCCCGTCAATTCGAGCTTCGATAAAACCATTTCCAATTTCAACAGTCGCACCCATAGCTTCAAAGCCTTTTAAGTGCTGATCAATTGGTCTTGAACCAATAGCACAACCACCAGGAAGAGCAATTCTTGCCTTTCCTACTCGTGCAAGTAATGGACCCATTACTAGAAATGAGGCTCTCATTTTACGCACATATTCAAAAGGCGCCTCTGTCTTAAGTGTATCCTCAGCATTTACTTTGAAGACACCCTCTTGATACTCAACGTCAATATTTAAGTTGCGTAAAACTTCTTTCATCGTGTATACATCTGCCAGTTCTGGCACATCATATATGTGGCTTGTGCCGCGGCCTGCTAAGATAGATGCAGCAATTACAGGTAAAACGGCATTCTTAGCCCCTTCAACCTTCACAGTGCCGCGTAGCTGGTTGCCACCCCGGACAATAATTTTTTCCAACGTATTCCCCTCCGCGTCTCTAAATTATAGTCTCTTCTCTACATCAATATTCACTCGTAATAATAGGCGTTCCTATTGTCACCGTTGTCCTTGAGCCCAATCCTTCATTTGTCCTTAAGGCAACTTGGACATTCATCTTACTTCCGTTCGTTTCGATGTACGGTTCCCATTCGGATTTGTAGGCAGAAAAGGAGACAAATCGATCTTCACTTAGCGCTTCAACTTTCTTCGCGCCCAATTTTGAAATTAAGTCAAATCCTTGTATTTCTATATCAGTTTCATTTGCATTCTTGTTTTCATGTGATGCTTGTATTTGAACATAGGCTTCTGCATGTTCTAAGCCAAGTTCATTAATACGGTCAACCACTAGTTCATTCAGCTCGTTCTCATCTTGAAGTTGTTCACTACCAAGTACCTTGTACGTCACCAATATTGTACGTTCCTTGGATTGAGGTAGAGAATAAGCAAAAAGCTGTATTGACTCTGTAACATGAAGGTCAGAATGTTGATATGTAAAATGGGCTACCCATTCCGTTCCTTTCGTTGATGCATCAACCTCTGTCCAATCACCAAGTTTGGTTGACCATTTGTTAACAAGTTCAATAAATTGTTGCTCTGAGTCAACAGTTACATCCTGCTGATCTCTTAATCGAACTTGCCAATCGTTCATGTCAAACCCTTCTTCTTCAGCTAATTGAAGAAACTCAGTTAGAGGCTGCTGATAACTTAGAGCGTCAGGAGCGGCACCTTGTGCATTTACATGTACATACCCAACCACCGATAAAACAAAACCAATTACAACCAATCGCCATATAGCCATTTTCGTTCTCCTCCCCAAGAAAACATGATTATTATCATTTTTACCAGGAGAAGAGTCTGCATACATGGAAGTTGTAGTCATCTCTCGACAAAAACCTCTACTCCCAAATATAACGGAGCATTTGAGAAGAGTTTAGGTAGTCAAGAAAGAATGAACTAACCAACTGAGCAATGGCAATCGTAACGATTATAGTGAGAACTTTCGCCCTCGTCCCATTTGGTTCCTTTACAAATAGATCAAATCGAAAAGATTGTAATGCCCACCATGTAACCGCAAGAAAAAAGACATTGACGACAATCGCTAACATCGCTTGTTGCCCAAATCCTTCAAGCATTATCATGACCCCTTTATCATCGATCTCTTTTTTTAACCTAATACATATTTTGTCGCAAGTTGTCAAATAACAAAGCAGACTATTTCATATTAACGGATTACTTGTGAAAAATCTATAGGTATTAAAAGCTATTTTCAAATAACTTCCATGCTATAAATTCTCACCATTTACAACTCTAACATGATACTGGAAGAAATACAGCCTAATTTTTTGAATTTTAGATGTCGGATCCATAGCTTATACACTCCAACATGTTCCAAACCAAGGCCACAGGCATATTTAGATAACATATAAAAACACTTTACATAATTTTAATAAGGTTCATATAGAAGGAAACTGAGAAATGAGGAGAGTTGCGATGGTGAGAAGCTTCGACTCCGCTACCGGGATGGGGGGCACGCTTTCCGCAGGAGGGCATGGAACTAACCGGCTTCGCCGGTGGATTTCCATATTGCCCTTATTTCCTGCAGGAGTCGGCCCACCCATCCCGTCCGCTTTGTAAAAGGAATAGCAGGAGTCCGATTTCTTTTCATTTATAGTCATAAGTACTAGACAGCTAAGACAGTAATTTCTAAAAAATTCAAAGACATGATGTTTGTTTTTATGGTTTAAACTAACCTATTGCAATGCAGAAATATCTACATTCTAACCACTCGCAAGCAAAACTACGTGATTTGATAATTCGTAATAATGATTCAAAAAAGAAGATAAGACAAAACTAGCGGATGAAATATACGTAGACTCCTGCGGGACCCAAAAGCCAAGGGTGAGACCCCGCAGTGCGAAGCACGAGGAGGCTCACCGGCTTCCCGCGGAAAGCGTAGTATATTTCAGGAGCGGTGTCCATACTATAACCTTTTGTCTGGGTTTGGGTCGATTCAGTACTTTTTCGCGACCACGTTATAGCCATAGCAAAAAAAAAACACCCACAAAGGGTGTCTTTTTCCTTATTTGCCTGAAACGTTTAAACGATTGATTGCTCGGCGTAGTGCCAGCTCTGCTCGTTTGTGATCAATTTCATCGGCTTTATTTTCGGATACACGTTTCTCGGCACGTTCTTTTGCTTGTCGTGCACGATCCACATCAATCCCTGAAGGCAACTCAGCTGCCTCTGCTAAAATCGTCACCTGATCTGGACGGACTTCTACAAACCCGCCACTCACAGCTACTTTTTCTACAGTGGTGCCTTTTTTCAAGCGCACTGCACCGATTGTTAACGGAGCAACCAACGAAATATGTCGAGGTAAGATTCCAAGTTCACCTTCAGTGGTAACGACACTAACCATGTCGACATCTCCGTCATACACTTTGCCATCAGGAGTTACAACATTGACATTTATTTGCATGTGAAACCCTCCTTACTAGCATTGAAAAGAGGGAGTGAATCCCTCTTTCGTGTTACGCCATTTGCTTTGCTTTTTCAATAACTTCTTCAATTTGACCAACAAGACGGAATGCATCTTCAGGAAGATCATCGTACTTCCCAGAAAGAATTTCCTTGAATCCTTTTAATGTCTCTTTAACTGGTACATATGAACCAGGTTGTCCAGTGAACTGTTCAGCTACGTGGAAGTTTTGAGACAAGAAGAATTGGACACGACGAGCACGGTGAACGACAAGCTTATCTTCTTCAGAAAGCTCATCCATACCTAAGATCGCAATAATATCTTGAAGCTCTTTATACTTTTGAAGCGTTGTTTGAACTTGACGAGCAACATTATAGTGTTCTTCTCCAACGATCTCAGGAGAAAGGGCACGTGATGTTGAAGCAAGTGGATCCACCGCAGGGTAGATACCCATCTCAGAAAGCTTACGCTCAAGGTTCGTCGTTGCATCTAAGTGAGCAAACGTCGTTGCAGGAGCTGGATCTGTATAGTCATCGGCAGGTACATAGATCGCTTGGATCGACGTTACTGAACCGATTTTAGTTGATGTAATACGCTCTTGTAATTGACCCATTTCCGTCGCAAGTGTTGGTTGGTAACCAACGGCAGATGGCATACGTCCAAGAAGGGCAGAAACCTCTGAACCAGCTTGCGTGAAGCGGAAGATGTTGTCAATGAACAGAAGAACGTCTTGACCATCTTGATCACGGAAATGCTCAGCCATTGTTAATCCAGAAAGAGCAACACGCATACGTGCACCAGGTGGCTCGTTCATTTGACCGAACACCATCGCTGTTTTCTTGATAACGCCTGAATCTGTCATTTCGTGGTAAAGGTCATTACCTTCACGTGTACGCTCACCAACACCAGCGAATACCGAGATACCACCGTGCTCTTGAGCGATATTGTTAATTAATTCTTGGATTAGAACGGTTTTACCTACACCCGCTCCTCCAAATAGACCAATCTTACCACCCTTAATGTATGGTGCAAGAAGGTCAACAACCTTAATTCCTGTTTCAAGAATTTCTGTTGTTGTAGAAAGCTCTTCAAACTTAGGAGCTTCACGGTGAATTGGACTGCGTTTTACACTTGCAGGAATAGGCTCATCTAAATCAATTGTTTCCCCAAGAACGTTGAATACTCGTCCAAGTGTTACTTCACCAACAGGTACAGAAATTGCTGAACCTGTATCTACTACAGCTGTGCCACGTACAAGACCGTCTGTAGAATCCATTGCAACCGTACGAACCGTATTGTCACCTAAATGAATTGCTACTTCAAGCGTTACGTTAACATCAACCGCATTGATTGCTTCGCCTTTTTGTTCAACACGTAAGGCATTATAGATTTCAGGTAATTGGCCATTATCGAACTTAACGTCGACAACCGGACCCATTACTTGAGTAATGCGACCTATATTCATTTTATTCCCTCCTAATGGCTTAGAGCCACATTTTTAGGATCTACTATGTTCTTGTAGAGAGAAGCTCCTAATGGGCTTCTCTTACCTATTTATTCTAGAGCAGCTGCCCCGCCGACAATCTCCGTAATTTCTTGTGTGATCGCCGCTTGACGAGCTCTGTTATAGACTAACGTTAAATCATCGATGAGAGCTGTAGCATTATCTGTTGCCGCACTCATTGCCGTCATACGAGCTCCAAATTCACTAGCCTTTGCATCTAGCAAGGCACCGAAAATGAGACTCTCTGCGTATTGTGGCAATAAACGTTCGAGAATGGCTTGCTCTGACGGTTCATATTCATAGCTAGTACTTGCTTTCGTACCCTCCGTTAAGTTGGTTAACGGTAAAAGCTTCGTCTCTGTTACTTCTTGAGTAATTGGACTGACAAAATGGTTATACCAAATGTATAGTTCATCAAACAAGCCGTCCGTGAACATATCAACCGTTGTCTTAGCAAGATTCTTGATCTCGTTAAACTCAGGTTGATCAGAAAGTCCAATAATTTCTTGAATAACAGGTAGATTACGCTTCTTGAATAAGTCTCGTCCGATACGACCCATTACAACAATGCCGTACTCATCAGGTGATTTATGACGTTCTTTAATTTTATTGAGAAGGGCACGCGTCAAACTAGCATTATATCCACCAGCTAGACCACGATCAGATGTAATAACGATATAACCTGTTTTCTTGACCGGACGCTCCTCGAGCATCGGATGAGAAACTTCTGTTTCAGAAGAGGCAATACTTCCTACAACCTCACGAATCTTTTCTGTATATGGTAGAAACGACTGAGCATTATTTTGTGCACGGTTCAGCTTAGCTGCTGAAACCATTTGCATTGCTTTTGTAATCTGCTTCGTCTTTTTCGTTGACGTAATTCGCCCTTTTATATCTCGCATTGAAGCCATGTTCGTTCACCACCTTTTTGAAAACTCAAGCATTATTATTTGCTAACAGTAAACCCTTTTTTGAACTCTTCGATGGCAGCCTTGAATTCGCTGTCTTCTGGAAGGTTTCCAGTAGTACGAATGCCTTCAAGAAGCTCTTTCTTGTTGTGGTCAAAATATGTGAACATTTCTGACTCAAAACGAAGAACGTCTTGAACTGGGATATCATCTAAGAATCCTTTTGTTAATGCGTAAATAATTGTTACTTGTTTTTCAACAGGTAATGGTTGATGCAAGCCTTGCTTTAATACTTCAACTGTACGTTGACCACGGTTTAGCTTCGCTTGTGTTGCACGGTCAAGGTCAGATCCAAATTGAGCAAATGCTTCAAGCTCACGATACGCCGCTAAATCTAGACGTAATGTACCAGAAACCTTCTTCATTGCTTTGATTTGTGCTGAACCCCCAACACGTGATACAGAAAGACCAGCGTTAACCGCAGGACGAACACCAGAATAGAATAGATCTGATTGCAAGAAGATCTGACCATCTGTGATCGAGATTACGTTTGTTGGAATATATGCTGATACGTCACCTGCTTGTGTCTCAATGAAAGGAAGTGCAGTGATTGAACCGCCACCCTTTGCATCACTTAACTTCGCAGCACGCTCAAGTAAACGAGAATGTAAGTAGAATACATCCCCTGGGAATGCCTCACGACCTGGAGGACGACGAAGTAATAGAGAAAGCTCACGGTAAGCAGAAGCTTGCTTCGTTAAGTCATCATAGATCACTAGAACATGCTTTCCGTTATACATGAATTCCTCACCCATTGATACTCCTGTATATGGTGCTAGGAATAGCATTGGAGCTGGATCAGATGCACCAGCAGATACAACGATTGTGTAGTCAAGAGCACCACGCTTACGAAGTGTTTCAACAACACCTGCAACCGTTGATTCCTTTTGACCAATCGCGACATAGATACAAATCATGTCTTGGTCTTTTTGATTCAAAATCGTATCAATTGCGATCGCTGTTTTACCTGTTTGACGGTCACCGATGATTAACTCACGTTGACCACGGCCAATTGGTACCATTGTATCGATTGATTTAATCCCTGTTTGAAGTGGCTCATGTACTGACTTACGATCCATTACTCCAGGTGCTTTATATTCGATTGGACGTGTTTTTGATGTTGCAATCGGACCTAGACCATCAATTGGTTGTCCAAGTGGATTGACGACACGACCAAGTAATTCTTCCCCTACAGGTACTTCCATGATACGACCAGTACGCTTTACCTCGTCGCCTTCACGGATGTCTGAAAATGGGCCAAGGATAATAATCCCGATGTTATTCTCCTCAAGGTTCTGAGCCATCCCCATAACCCCGTTTGAGAATTCAAGAAGTTCACCAGCCATGACGTTTTCAAGACCATGAGCAAGTGCGATACCGTCACCAACACGGATAACTGTACCTACATCTTGTACTTGAACATCAGACTGAAAATTTTCAATCTGCTGTTTAATGAGAGAGCTAATTTCCTCTGGTTTGATGCTCATTTCTTTCACCCCTATCTTCGATTAGCGTGTTCCGGCAATAAGTTGACGCTGCATGCGGTCAAGCTGCGCCTTAACACTACCGTCATAAATGCGATCTCCAATTCGGATCTTGATGCCTCCGACTAGCTCTGGATCAACGACATTTTTCACTTCAAGATGCTTTTTGCCTGCTTTCTTAGCAAATAGCTTCACAATATGTGCTTGTTCACTTGCTTCTAAAGGCTTCACAGAATAGACAATTGCTTCTGCCTTGTCTTGAGCTTCATATGAAAGCTCTTTGAATTTATTAATTAATGGAACGAGAATATCCGTTCTTTTACGTTCTATTAAGAGGTAGATCGTATGAAGGCTAGCTTCGCTTAGTGCTCCGCCAAAGCTTTCTTGAATAAAGACTCGTTTCTTTTCAAGCGTGATTTTTGGATGGACTAAGAATTGGATAAATTCAGGAGTAGATTCGATAACTGTCTTAAGTAATTGAAGTTCATCGTTGACCTGTTCAAGTGTCTTTTGCTCTTTCGCCACTTGAAATAGAGCGTCTGCATAACGATTCGCTACTGTTAAATTACTCATAGCTTTTCGCCTACTTCTTTAAGATACTCTTCAACCAATTTGCTTTGTTCTTTTTCATCCAATTCCTTTTCAATAACCTTTGATGCGATTAATACAGAAAGGGTAGCTGTTTGTTCGCGAAGAGTCGCAACAGCTTGTTCTTTTTCACGTTGAATTTCAGCCAAGGCTGAATCTTTAAGACGCTCAGCATTTTCACGTGCTTGTGCTAGAATATCTTGACCTTGTTGTTCGCTAAGCTTTTTCGCTTGTTGAATAATCTCATGCGCCTCAGCCTTTGCCTTTTCAAGCTCTTTAGACTGGTTTGCAATAAGAGCTTCAGCCTCTTTACGAGTTCTTTCAGCTGAATCAAGATTATCATTGACGATCTGCTCACGCTTCTCCATAACACCCATTAACGGTCTAAGAGCAAACTTATTTAGGAAAATGAGAAGTACGATGAAGGCTGCTAGTTGGTAAAAAACTGATCCCCAAGGTATTACCACTTCGATTCACTCCTTTCTTGGATGTGAAAATCACTCAATTATTTATTTGAAACTTTCTTACATTTCTAGTTATACACAAGGAATGGCGAAGGTTCTAACTGAACACAGTCGCCATTTCTTGTGCGTTCCCATCACGAGATATAAATGATGCTATTATACGAAGATCAAGATGAAAGCTACAACGATTGCCATGATTGGCACGGCTTCCGCAAGAGGGACACCAATGAACATAAGAGTTTGTAGTGGACCACGTAGTTCTGGTTGACGAGTTGTACCTTCGATTGTTGCTTTAACGATTAACGCTACTGCGATTGCTCCCCCAATTGCTGCAAGACCTGCTCCAATAGCTGCTCCTAATAATGCGAGTTCCATAATTTGTTTCCTCCTAAGAATTGTTTGTATTATTTTTTATGAAAAATGTCCAATAAGGACGTTGTTACAACATTTTAATGATGTTCAACTTTATGTGCCATGTAAACCATCGCAAGCATAGCGAATATGTATGCTTGAAGTGCCCCGATAAACAAACCGAAAGCTTGCCATACCATTGTCGGTAGAAAGGCTCCAAAAAGCCCGATTGCCCCTGATGTACCTAGTCCAACAAGAAGCACCATGAGGATTTCTTTTGCATAGATATTACCGAAGAGTCGCATTCCAAGTGTTAATGTGTTAGCGAATTCCTCAATAATTTTGAATGGTAGTAGAAACGGTACTGGACGAACATAGTCCTTGAAATACTCGCCTACCCCTCTCTCTCTAATTCCATAATAATGTGTCATTATGATTACAAGCGCTGCCATTCCTATTGTTAAAGCAGGGTCGGCAGTTGGTGATTTCCACCATACTTCATGCGTCTTATAATTGACAATCTCAAAAGGAATCCCTAGCATATTCGCAACAAATACGAAGAACAAAAGCGTAAAGGCAAGTCCGGTAAACTGCTTACCAACCTTCCAACTCATGTTTGCTTTGATGATTCCACGAATGAAATCAATGACCCATTCAAGGAAATTCTGTAAACCACTCGGTCTCATTGCTAGTTTTCTTGTTCCAAAGAAGCAAATGAAGAACACGATTAGACAGGTAACAGTTGTCATAAGCACTGTTGACATATTAAATGTCAGCCCGAAGTAATCTCTCATAGGAGAAATATGATCCATTAAATTCTCACCTCTTTCTACCAAATTCAAGTAACATATCAGCCATGATAATGAAATACATAAGTGCTAACCCTATAATGACTGAGATAAGATCCAACCGTTCTGGGAATACAAGTGCTAGCCAAACCCCAAAGAGGACAATACTAATTCTTATTGCAAATCCAAATCCAGCCAGTGCATAAGAAAAGATAGAATAACGTTTCTCACCAGTTGTATTTGTTGCAATAAGCGTTTTGCTATAAGTTGTCCATTGATTGAAGAAACTTAGGGAAAGACCAACGATTAAACCGAGGAATTGAGGTTGGAGCGGGCTTGTCAGATATCCTATCATAAATAATATCATAAGACCTGCAACGATTACGACATAAACTTTCATTTTCTGCCCAATATTTGTCACTCTTTACCGTCTCCTAAAAAAGGTTGAACCGTCTTATACACACCGTAAAACCCCATACCAAGTCCCAACAAAAGAAAAAAGACAAGGAAAAAGGGCTTAAACCCGAACTGATCTCCTAACCAAAGGCCAAGAAAGACCCCTCCGACAGTGCCACCAACGACATAAGATGAAATCGTCGATACTAAAGCCATAGCACGCCAAGGACTTCGTTTGCCATTAGACATCCATTTTCCTCCTCAACTTTTGTTGAGCTACAAGAATATGTAAACCTTATCATCATATCCTTTGTAATCGTACAATAGGGAAAACCTTGTGTCAATGCCG
Organism: Halalkalibacter suaedae; assembly: GCF_017939705.1. GTDB lineage: Bacteria > Bacillota > Bacilli > Bacillales > Bacillaceae_D > Halalkalibacter > Halalkalibacter suaedae. Next base: position 218,960 of record NZ_JAGKSQ010000007.1, on the reverse strand, counting down.
TTTTCCCACAGTTTCCCACAGCTTGTATAACTGTTCACATATCTGTCAAAAACGACCCTTGAATTTTAGGGTGCTTCCATGTCCTCGGATTCATTTTTTCACTTAATGAATGGAAATTATACATGTGGTTTATTATTTATGTTTTTGTATAGTAAAGGGTATTAGTGAGAGGAGGAATAGCCAAGCGGGGACGCTTCGGCTTCGCTACCGGGATGGGGGGCACGCTTTCCGCAGGAGGGCATGGAACTAACTGGCTTCGCCAGTGGATTTCCATTTTGCCCTTATTTCCTGCAGGAGTCGGCCCACCCATCCCGTCCGCTTAGTAAGAGCGGGGAGGATGACTAACTTCTTAATATTATAAAACCTCTAATGACTTTCTCCGGTTACTTTTGAATACCTCCAGTAATGGAAAGTGTACGAAAATAAAGAAACCGCCCATGATCTTAAAGGCGGTTTCTTTATGAATTGCGAGAATGAGACATAGCTAAAGTGTCTAACTGAAATACCGAACAAAGCAATTACGTAGCGGATGAAATATACGTAGACTCCTGCGGGACACAAAGCCAAGGGTGAGACCCCGCAGGCGTAGACGAGGAGGCTCACCGGCTTCCCGCGGAAAGCGAAGTATATTTCAGGAGCGGCTTACATCCGCCATCTACCATTGTTTCAATTTTTCCACTTTTGTCCCAATCTCTTCTCTATTCACTTAATTCTCTTGCTTACGTGGCGGTAACGTTGCACCTAAAATGATTGTCGCTTCTAGCGTATCCTCTTTCCCGTCCTTAACCGCATAGACTAACGCCTTATACGGTCCATCTGGTAAATCAGGTCTAAACCAATCTCCTCCGACCATGCCACGTCCAACATTGTACTTAACATCGATAAATTGTATGAACTCGAATGTATCAGGATCATATAGAGCAATTCCCATTTCTTCTGCTCCACCTGGCAAATACAATTCGTAGCGATACTCATTTTCTCGATCACCGACACCAAAATTAAATGCCATCACTCTTGGATAGCTCGGCTCCTCGATAAAAAACACATACGGAATTTGGATCGGCTCGGGACCACCTTCAATTATGATATCACCATGATGAATCCCTTCTTCAAGTACAGCAGGGAATAAATCAAGTTCAATTTCTACTTCCTCTGACTCACCTGGTTTAAGCTCGATTGCAAATGGGATCTTCCATTGCAAACCATCAGGCAGTTCAAACGGTGGTTTGACATGGTATGTCCTTGTTACATCATCGTGATTTTCTAATGTGAATGACACCCGTCTGCGCTCTCTTGGATCGGTTTTTGACCATTTCCCAAAGGTCAGTGTTGCTGGATATGCTAATGTTTTGACAGCAAGTGCTTTGTCGACCTGAAGCCTTCCAGCCCCTTGTTCGTAAGGGAGATACTTTTCGCCATCTTCATCGACAAGCTTTTTTGCTGTATTCATTAAGGCTGCCTTCACTTGATCTGGTGTCCAGTCTGGGTGTGCTTGCTTTACAAGGGCAGCTGCTCCTGCAACATGCGGGGCTGACATACTTGTTCCGTTCAAGCCAAGATAGCTATCATTTGGTACGGTGCTATCAATTGATACACCGGGTGCGACAATGTCTGGCTTCACTTCCCATGTCTGAGTAACAGGACCTCTTGAGCTAAATGGTGCGATGAAATCCTCTTCATGACGGTAAATCGTGCGGATGAAGCCTTCTTTCTTTGACTTTTCCATTTGCTGCTGGAGCCATTCCCCGTCTTCCTTTGTCACACTCACGACAGGTATTTTCGCCCCCTGCTCAATCGCCCCAACAAATGCACCAGGCAAGTTATTGTAAATAATAACTGCTTCTGCCTCAGCACTTTGGGCATATGATACTTTTTCAGAAAATGGAATCATCCCACGCTCTAGAAGAACGATTTTCCCTCTTGCATCAAGCTCCTTCCAATCCTCTTCAAGCCCATAACCACCATCAACCACTTCAAAATCACGCTTAAGGTTCCAAGGTAAGGCTCCTGCCATTTGAAACAAGGTCAGCTCCTTATCCTCTCCGATAAATGTCACATAAGGTGTATTGATTGGCGGAGCAGAGGCACCGACTGAAATCGCCCTTGTTGACGTACCAGGTGAACCTACCGTCCACATTTTCGGTCCACTATTCCCATTTGACGTGACTGCGACAACACCCGCTTCTACAGCCTTATCTAAAGCGATACTTGTCGGCCAGTCTGGACCATTCACCGTATTACCTAGCGAGAGATTAATGACGTCGACTTCATCCTCTACTGCCTTCTCAATCGCTTCGATCACCTGCTCTGTCGTACCAGATCCGCCTGGACCTAGAGCACGATAGGCATACAGCTCTGCCTCAGGAGCAACGCCCTTAACCTGTCCATTCGCTGCGATGATTCCCGACACATGCGTACCGTGCAATGTCGGTAGACCTTGAGACGCAATTGTCTCCATTGGGTCATTATCATAATCAACAAGGTCGTATCCACCCTTATAATTTCGTTTCAGGTCTGGATGATTATAATCAATCCCTGTATCAATAACCGCGACTTTGACTCCTTTTCCTGTTAACCGTTCCCCGTCGGCATCACGCATATCCCTGCTATGATCTGCACCAATGAACGGGACACTTCCATCTAAATTTGCTGTATATTCAACCACTCTATCGACACGTTCAATTTCTTCAATTCCCTGTAACAGATCAAGATCTCCCTCTTTAAGCTCAAGTGAAAAACCATTCAACAATGTTTTGAATCTTTTTCTAATTTCACTTGTTGGGATCAAGCTACTCACTTCCATCGCTACATCTTCCATTTCCCCTTTAGTTGTAACGATGACAACAATCCTCTTATCAAGGTTCTCTTCCTGTTTAGGTTGCGGAATGTCTGGATACATGGCAGCTTGAGCGGCGTTCAAACTGACACTACTCATCATCACAAATATAAGTAAGCATGCACATAATTTATTCATATCCATCTCCTCCACCAATTCTCATATGCAAATAGTATGGAGCAATTGTTCCAAAAAAATGTATTGATTCTCATTGGATACGATTTTGAAAATAAAAAAAAGAGCACGGACATGATCCGCACTCTACCCACTTATTTTGTTCCAAACAGACGATCACCGGCATCGCCTAGACCAGGAACAATATAGCCTTTTTCATTTAATTTCTCGTCTAGTGCTGCAAGATAAATATCAACATCTGGATGAGCTTCTTGAACAGCTTGAACACCCTCAGGAGCCGCGACTAGACACATTAATTTAATCGTTGTAGCCCCGCGCTTTTTAATGCTTGTGATCGCATCAATTGCCGAACCGCCTGTTGCAAGCATTGGGTCAATCACAATTAATTCACGTTCGTTAACATCAGTTGGAAGTTTCACGTAGTACTCTACTGGCTTCAATGTTTCAGGATCACGGTAAAGACCAACATGGCCTACTTTTGCAGCTGGAATCATTCTAAGAATACCGTCTACCATTCCGAGACCTGCACGAAGAATTGGCACTAACCCAAGCTTTTTCCCTGCAATTGTCTTTGACTTCGCTGTCCCTACTGGCGTCTCTACTGTGACATCCTGTGTTGGAAGATCACGTGTAATTTCAAATGCCATCAGACCAGCCACTTCGTCAACTAACTCACGGAATTCCTTCGTCCCTGTTGCCTTATCACGGATATACGTTAATTTGTGCTGAATTAATGGGTGATCAAATACAAACACTTTACTCATGCTTTTTTGCTCCTTCGATTTTCGGACTTCTACATTACTCTTTGAAATTCTACAAAAAAAACAAGCCTGATTCAACCTATAGCTCCAATTTCACGAAAAAAAGCCGAGCACTCGCTCGACTTTTTCATCTTAAAGATGTGTATACATTGGGAATTTCGCTGTTAGAGCCGTAACTCTTTCGCTTACTTCCGCTAATTTCTCTTTGTTATCAACATTTTTCAAAGTCAATGCAATAAGAGCACCGATCTCATCCATCGCTTCCTCGTCGAAGCCACGTGATGTCACAGCAGCTGTACCGATACGGATACCACTTGTCACAAATGGGCTTTGCGGATCAAACGGAATTGTGTTTTTATTCGTTGTAATTCCTACTTCATCAAGGGCATGCTCCGCTACTTTTCCTGTAAGCTCTAGTGAACGCAGGTCAAGAAGTAGCAAGTGATTATCAGAACCACCAGACACAAGGTCAATTCCTTCGCTCTTTAGCTTTTCGCCAAGACGCTTAGAGTTGTTAATAATCGCTTGTCCATATTCCTTAAATTCCGGTGTAAGTACTTCGCCAAATGCAACTGCCTTCGCAGAAATAACATGCATTAACGGGCCACCTTGGATTCCAGGGAAAATTGACTTATCAATCTTCTTACCGAATTCCTCGTGACAAAGAATCATCCCACCACGTGGTCCACGTAGTGTTTTATGTGTAGTTGTTGTAACAAAATGAGCGTGCTCAACCGGATTTTGGTGAAGGCCTGCAGCAACAAGTCCTGCAATATGAGCCATATCAACCATTAGATAGGCACCAACCTCATCCGCGATCTCACGGAACTTAGCGAAATCAATTGCTCTTGGATACGCACTAGCACCAGCAACAATTAATTTAGGCTTATGCTCATGAGCAAGCTTACGTACAACATCATAATCAAGTAATTGTGTTTCCTTATCGACTCCGTACTCAACAAAGTTGTATTGGACTCCACTGAAGTTTACTGGGCTTCCGTGAGTTAAATGTCCACCATGGGATAAGTTCATACCAAGTACTGTATCGCCTTGCTCTAAAATCGTGAAGTAAACGGCCATGTTAGCTTGTGCACCAGAGTGCGGTTGAACATTGACATACTCAGCTCCAAAAATTTCTTTTGCACGGTCACGAGCGATATCCTCTACGATATCAACATACTCACAACCTCCGTAATAACGACGACCAGGATAACCTTCTGCGTACTTGTTTGTTAAAACAGACCCTTGAGCTTCCATAACAGCTGGGCTTACAAAGTTTTCCGAAGCAATGAGTTCAATTTTATCTCTCTGACGTCCTAACTCTAGTTGGATAGCCTCAAATACTTTCGGGTCTTGCGTTTTTAATGAATTCATCTCCATTCCCCTTCCAATCTTTATCTTTCGGAATCTGAACAAAATACTCTAATTCAATTTTCATTCTATCATAAAAGAAAACTCATTTCCGTACAATTTTACAAAATTAGATCATTTTATTCATGTTCTATGTGATAAACGGCCCGTTCCCCACCAATTAACTTAAGTCTTGTTTTCGCAAGCGTAAGATGGGCTTGTCCAACTGACTTCGTTTTGCTCCGGATCGGGACCGCTACTCTTCGAAGATGCATTCCAATGAGCGTATCGCCAATATCAATACCAGCCTCTGCTTCAACGCTCTCAACTAACACAGGGTCGCTCAGGTGTCGATAGGCATATGTCGCCATCGCCCCACCGGCTGTTCGAATCGGGATCGCACTAACTAAATCATATCGGCGTTCCTTTGCTGTCGACCGTTCTAGCACAAGAGCCCTGTTTAGGTGCTCACAGCACTGAAAGGCAAGCTGAACCCCACTACGATCCTGCTGCTCTTTCAATGCAGAAAAAATAGCTTCTGCCGCTTCCTCAGAGCCATTTGTCCCGATATGTTCACCAATCACTTCACTTGTGCTTGTCCCAACAACGAGGAGAACATCCTCGGTTAACGGAAACGCTTCATGTAAATCATGTAATGCCTGTTCGACCTGTTTCTTAATTGCAAGCACATCCACTGACGAGACCTCCTACATCGATTTTTCTCTATATTGTAAAGCGTTCAATCGTCACTTTCAATTTCTTTGCTTGATCAGACAAGAGAAGAGTCCTCCTGTCATTTGATTATTGACCGGTATTTTTTCGCTTTACGATTACACCTATAGGCAACTCTTTTATAATTTCTCGATTATTTTGTCTAAGCTATTCTCGATCTCAACCGACGTTAATCGGTATTCCTCTAAGGAGCCTCCAAATGGATCAGCAATATCCTTTGTCAGTGTCGCTTCATCCGCAAATTCCTTTAACGTAAACAGACGCGGTTGCACTTCCGGGAAAAAGACTAAAATGGATTGTTTATGGCCCTCGGTCATCGTTAAGATCAAATCGGCCCATTTTAACAACTCCTCAGTTAAAGGCTGAGATTGATGGGTCGGAAAAATCCCCTTTTCCTCCAAGATCGCTCTCGTCCCTTCAGATAGCGGTGATGAAAAGGACGCCTGCAATCCGGCAGACTTCACCTCAACCCGCTCTCCCGCTTTTTTACGAAGCAAGGCCTCCGCCATTGGACTTCGGCAAGTGTTTCCAGTACATACAAATAGGACCTTTCTCATCAGCTTATGAGCCTCCTTAGTCAACGTCTTTCTTATTTTAGATGTGATTAATTTTAACATAACCATTCGCAAAAACATATTAGGCGGAACTTCAACTAGAACTAAGGGAGAATAAGCTTGACTCCAAATCCTAGTAAAATAAAGCCACCCAACACTTCCCCATATGAACCGACAAGATTTTGAAATTTCGCCCCCATGATTAAACCAAGCCACGACAGCAGCATGCTCATAAATCCAATCAGCCCCACAGCCACAATCGTCTTAGCTCCAAGCATACCTAAGCTAAGTCCAGCTGAAAAGCTATCAACACTTACACTTAATGCAAAAATAATCAACCCGAATCCAACTGGCTTAATCGCCGGTTCGTCCTCAGATTTAAAGGCACTCACTATCATTTGAAGGCCGATAAGTAACAACAAGCCCCCACCTATCAGATTCGCAATCATTCCAAAATAAGAAGACAACAGTCTACCAGCTATGATCCCAAGTAGTGGCATGATAATATGAAACATTCCTATCACAACACCAATTCGGAAGATCTGTCTCAACCTCAAACCAAGCATACCCATCCCTAACGAAACCGAAAATGCATCCATTCCTAACGCACATGCCATAATAAATAGCGTCACTAACTCTCCCACCTGTCATCACTCCTTGAACGTGCTATCACCCCATGTCTATGCACGTCCTAAAGGAAAAAGACAGCCTATCTGAAAGAAGCCACAGAAAAAGGTACGACTTTTTCTGTGGCTCCTATGTATTTATTGGATTTAAAGTCCGCTAGTGCAGGAGGGATCAGAGAGAGAAAGCGATTATAACCGTTTAGATTCAGCTGCTTTTTCCAATCGGTTCATAATGGCAATTCCAAGGCCTTCTTTGGCAAACGTCTCAGCAAAAATAACCTCAACCTTTTCCTCATCAAAGCTTCTTAAGCTTTTATATAGAGACATCGCTACGGTTGCCAGGTCATTGCGTTTCCCGCAGGCAATAACGACATCGGCATCATACGCATCCGCGTTTTCCTCTGTTGTTAACACACCAACTCTACTACCTGCCTTTTTCGCCTCATGAACATAGTTTGAAATATTCTCACGGTTGTCTACGAGATATAAAATTCCTGCTGGAGAATAGTGAGTGTATTTCATTCCAGGTGATTTCGGTGCTTCTCCTGCCGACGCAAGAGCTGGATCAACGTCAATCGGTCCGATAATTTCCTCAATCTGTTCCTTTGTAATGCCACCTGGGCGATACAGAATTGGAGTCCCTTCACTGCAGTCAATGACCGTTGACTCAAGACCCACCCCAGTCGGTCCCCCGTCAACAATTCCTGCAATCTTCCGGTTCAGATCATGAAAGACATGAGCTGCAGTAGTCGGACTCGGCTTCCCTGAAAGATTAGCACTCGGTGCGGCAACAGGCACACCCGCCTCCTCTAATAAACGAAGTGCAACCGGATGATCAGGCATTCGAATAGCCACTGTTGATAATCCCGCTGTCACACTCGGTGCAATCCCTTCCTTTCGTTTAAAAATAATCGATAACGGACCAGGCCAAAACACTTCCATAAGCGACTGGGCTGTAGCAGGAATCTCTTCAACTAAATCATCGAGCTGACTTTCCTTTGCAATATGTACAATAAGCGGGTTATCACTCGGCCGCCCTTTTGCTGTGAAGATGCTTTGAATCGCTTTTTCGTCCAATGCATTAGCGCCGAGCCCATAAACAGTCTCTGTCGGAAAGGCAACAACCTCTCCATTTTTTATCCACAAGGCTGCCTCTTCAATTTCCGGAGCTTTATCCTCCAGTAAAGAAGAGTTATCCACAGTCCAAATTTTTGTTTGTTTATAACTCATGTTTCATCGCTCCTAACTTCTCCATTTTGCAAGCCTTGTCTAAAGTTGTCAATCTCAAACCCGAAAATCGACACAAACCCTAACAAATATGCCGAAAACGAACCTGTTCTATTTAATCCAAATAATCAATTCGACATAATTCTAACCACATATCCCAAGCGAAGTTGTCCACACCCGTGGACAACCTGTAGATAACTCATCCCATTTATCCAGTTATACACAAGCAAAACCTATGTGTGTGGAATTATTTAATTGGAAGCGTTTTATTGTTTGAGTAGCTTGTTAAGTGGATAAGTCACTCTTCTTTGAGAAGTCTTGCACACTGGCTGGCTTTTTGAATTAAATTGGTCTTTTTGAAGTGCTTTTATTGAATTATATGCCAGCCAAATGGTGCCCGCTCATAAGTGTGCGGATCCAGCTCATAAGTATATCGATTCCGCTCATAAACACTGCAAGTACGATCATAACTTACTCAACTCGGCTCATAAATCTCTTCAACCAGCAGATTGTCAGCTCATTTTAAGCTAAAAAACCACTTCACTTTGAGAAAGCTCATACATCGGCTGACTTTTTCAATTAAATTGATCTTTTGGAAGTGCTTTTATTGAATTAAATGCCAGCCAAATGGTGCCCGCTCATAATTGTGCGGATCCGGCTCATAAGTATATCGATTCCGCTCATAAACACTGCAAGTACGATCATAACTTACTCAACTCGGCTCATAAATCTCTTCAACTAACAGATTGTCAGCTCATTTTAAGCTAAAAAACCATTCTCCTTCGAAAAAGCTCATACATCGGCTGGCTTTTTGAATTAAATTGGTCTTTTTGAAGTTCTTATATTGAATCAAATGCCAGCCAAATGGTGCCCGCTCATAATTGTGCGGATCCGGCTCATAAGTATATCGATTCCGCTCATAAACACAGCAAGTACGATCATAACTTACTCAACTCGGCTCATAAATCTCTTCAACTAGCAGATTCTCAGCTCATTTTAAACTAAAAAGCCATTCTCCTTCGAAAAAGCTCACACATTGGCTGGCTTTTGAATTAAATTGGTCTTTTTGAATTGCTTTTATTGAAGCAAATGCCAGCCAAATGGTGCCCGCTCATAATTGTGCGGATCCGGCTCATAAGTATATCGATTCCGCTCATAAACACAGCAAGTACGATCATAACTTACTCAACTCGGCTCATAAATCTCTTCAACTAGCAGATTCTTAGCTCATTTTAAGCTAAAAAGCCATTCTCCTTCGAAAAAGCTCATACATCGGCTGGCTTTTTGAATTTAATTGGTCTTTTTGAAGTGCTTTTATTGAATCAAATGCCAGCCAAATAGTGCCCGCTCATAATAGTGGGGATTTGGCTCATAAGTATATCGATTCCGCTCATAAACACTGCAAGTACGATCATAACTCCCCAATACCCACAAATACAAAAAAGCTTGTCGACTATCTCCATACAGAGACATGATCGACAAGCTAAAAGGAGAATCAACCTCCTTTTCTCTACTCTTCACCTAATCCACAAGCCCATACTTTTACATCTTGCTTCGCATTTTTCTTAAAATGAGGCGAGCTTTGAATAGCTGATGGGACGTCATCTAGATCGACTTCTCGGAAGCCAAGCTGGTGGAACAAGGCATTTGTTCCTTTCGCACATAGATAGACAGTCTCGATATCCTTTTCCTCCGCATATTTTAACGTAAGCTGCAGAAATTCAAGGCTGAGCTTTGCATCCCAAATTGGTGAATCAAGGACAAGTGAACGTAGTAGGCCATCGCCATCATACTGTTCGATTCCAACTGTCCCAATTAAATTCTCTGAATCATCTTCAACGACTAGAAACTCATTTATATATTGTTCAATCCCTTCATCACGCAAGCCGGCTTTCGCTACCAATCTTTGAATGGGAAGTAGATCCTTCTGTTCTGCTTTTCTAACAACGATACTCATATCACTCCACCCTTTCCAACCATCTTACATGATATGTATGTGGAGCTTGTACCAATTATGCCTTTTCTGAAGAAAAGATACGATCAAAGATCTTCGTGAAAAATTCTGCGACAAAGAATGATACTTCAACATCCTCTTCTTCTACTTCTTCAACTTCTTCTGTTTCTGCTTGAACCTGAGTTGCTGCTTGTTCTGATTCAACCGCTTCACCGTTAGACATATCTAGGAAGCATAACGGCGGGAACAGTACACACCACCAGTTTTCACCATTTCCTTCACCAAGGGTGATTAAGACTGCATCATATAACCCAGCTGGATAGACAAGGTTTCCATAAAGCTTCGTCGGAAATTGAACCTCTGAGAAGCTGACTTCATAGCTTTGGTTCATCCCCATACGATCTAACTCTTCTTGTACAATTTCCTCTATAGCCGGAAGATTATTTTCAATTGTTTTCTTAGCATCTTCTAAATCGTCAATACCAACGACCCACTCTGTAATGGCCACATTCACCGCATCACGAATATCACGCTTTAATGCTTGATCTTGCACAGAATCACTATTTGCTAGAATACGTAAACGAATGGCTTCTTCTTCACTGACTTCTTGATGGTATGTGGCAACAGCAACCGCATTTTGCGATTCCCAGTTTAATATTAATACGAACAAAGAGAATAATAGATAAATAACTACATTTGGTTTCATAGATTCGCACCGCCCCTTCATACAAACATTGTGGACAGGGTGCTGTGAATTTAAACCTAGTAAACTAAAAAAATTTACAATATTATCTTTCGCACATAAAAAAAGACTTGGACATAAAGGGATATAACTTATATAAATTCCGAAAAATGATAGCTCGAGGACGGAAACCGCTCCTGAAATATACTTCGCTTTCCGCGGGAAGCCGGTGAGCCTCCTCGTGCCTCGGCACTGCGGGGTCTCACCTTTGGCTTTATCATCTCGCAGGAGTCTACGTATATTTCATCCGCTACGTGATTGCTTTGTTCGGTATGTTAGTTAGGTACTTTATTTATTTCATTATCCCTCATCTTTACTCATATCCCCATAAGCAAACACCATACGTTCTTTCCCACTAATATCATTCCGTATCTCAGTCGTGGCATACGGAAATGCCTTAGCTAGCATCGCTTCAACAATTCTTGCTTGATTGATGCCGACTTCAAATGCGATGATGCCGGTTTGTTCAATTACTTGTGGGAGCTCGGTCATGAACCTGCGGTAGAGATCGAGTCCGTCCTGACCGCCGAATAAGGCAAGATGTGGTTCGTGATCTCTCACGTGAACAGCCAATTGCTCAGCGTCTGTTAAAGGGATGTACGGTGGATTTGAGACGATGAGCTTCACTTTTTTTTGCTGATTGATTAGTGGTTGGAGTAAATCACCTTTTAAAAAGTGTACATCTGCCTCAAGGTTCTTCGCGTTCTTTTGGGCAACGAATAACGCTTCCTCAGAAATATCAATAGCATTGACCTCGAAGGTGGGGTGTTCAAGTGCCAGCGTTATTGAAATCGCTCCACTTCCTGTTCCAACATCGACAACAGTCACTTGCTCATCTCGGAAGAGCTTCGCTGCTAATTGACCAACGGCAACAACCAATTCCTCTGTTTCTGGTCTTGGGATTAAGACATGCTTGTTCACGGCAAAGCGCCGTCCAAAAAACTCCTCATAGCCAATTAAATGCTGAACAGGAACACCCTTTGCATGCTCATGCAAGTCATGCTCGAGTTGATCAATCCACTTCGGCTCAATCGGGTCCTGTAGCATTGTAAAGAGCTTCGTCCGGTTTACCTGTAAGTAATGACGTATTAACCATTCTGCAACAGGCGGCTCTAATTTTCTTTCCTCTAAAAAAGAAGAAGCCCACCTAAGGGCCTCCTGCACAGTCATCTTATATTTCTTCAGCATTTTTCATTGCTTCTGCTTGTTCTTCAACGATCAAGGCATCGATGATTTCATCAAGCTTTCCTTGTAAAATCTGATCTAGCTTTTGAATCGTTAGACCAATGCGGTGATCCGTCACACGACTTTGTGGGAAGTTATACGTGCGGATTCGCTCAGAACGATCACCTGTACCTACGGCAAGCTTTCGGGTTGAATCATATTCTGCTTGGATCTCACGATTGATTTTATCAAATACGCGAGCACGAAGAACCTTCATTGCCTTTTCCTTGTTCTTGATTTGTGATTTCTCATCTTGACAGGAAACAACTGTGTTTGTCGGAATATGTGTTAATCGAACAGCTGACATCGTTGTATTAACACTTTGTCCACCTGGTCCACTTGATGTAAACGTATCTGTACGAATGTCTTTATCGTGGATCTCCACTTCAACTTCCTCTGCCTCTGGAAGAACAGCAACGGTTGCCGTTGATGTATGAATGCGACCGCCAGATTCTGTTGTCGGGACACGTTGCACACGGTGGGCCCCGTTTTCATACTTAAGCTTTGAATAAGCTCCCGTCCCGTTCACGCTGAAGATGACTTCCTTGAATCCGCCAAGCTCTGTTGTTGTTGATTCAATCATGTCTGTTTTCCAGCCTTGTGCTTCCGCAAAGCGAGAGTACATTTTATAGAGATCGCCAGCAAATAGCTGAGCTTCATCTCCACCAGCAGCTCCACGAATTTCAACAATAACGTTCTTGTCGTCATTAGGGTCCTTCGGTAAAAGGAGAATTCTTAAACGAGCTTCGAGTTCTTCAAGCTTCTCAGATAGCTCATCAATTTCTTCCTTCACCATTGCATGCATTTCATCATCAAGCTTCTCATCAAGCATTGCACGTGCATCCTTATGCTGAGCATGTGCTTCCTTATATTCACGATAGACTTGCACTGTTTCCTGCAAATCGGATTGTTCCTTTGAATATTCACGTAACCTTTTCGTGTCATTGATGACATCAGGGTCACTAAGTAATTCATTTAACCGATCATAACGGTCTTCTAACGATTGTACACGATCTAACACGGCTTTCACCTCATTAAGGATTTCCAATGTATAACAGTCTAATTATAGTATACTGAGATACCCGGGTCAATGTGAGGTCCCATTTTCGTGGGCACTGTAGGTTTTTTAGCAACAGGTAGTCAAACATCTCAGGGAAGCAGCAATGGCTCCACTCGTTGCACGCCTGCTATGAGAAACTCACTCATAGCAAGGCTTAAGACATTGCAACGGTTTCGCTCATTGCTTAAAAGCCACTAAGAAAGGTGAAAATCGCACCTTTTTCAGTGGCTTTCATATGTATACTTTCCAAAAGTTTGCTTCAATACTAATTAAATCGGGAATACATATGGTATGTATGATTAATGTGGAAAAGAGGTGCTTTCATGAAATATGTCATTATCGGTGGTGACGCAGCCGGGATGAGTGCTGCTATGCAAATTGTCCGCAATGATTCGGAGGCTGAGGTCACAACACTTGAAAAAGGGGAAATCTATTCTTATGCCCAGTGTGGTCTTCCTTATGTTGTCGGTCAGTTGATTGATTCAACTGATTCTCTTATTGCCCGAAGTATCGAAACTTTTAGAGAGAAGTACGGGATTGACGCTCGGACAAACCATGAAGTTACAGAAATTGATCCAAAGAAGAAAGTCGTCATTGGTGACGGTTTTGAAATAAGCTATGATAAATTACTGATCGCAACTGGTGCCACACCTGTCATGCCAAAATGGGACGGGGCAGATCTTGATGGGATTCATACAATCAAAACGATCCCTGAGACAGAAGCATTGATTAAGGATGCAGAAGGTCGACAAAAGGTAACGATTATCGGTGGTGGCTATATCGGTCTTGAAATGGCTGAAAACCTCGTAGAAATTGGAAAAGACGTGACCATTATCGAACAATCCTCACAGCTCGCAACGATTTTCGATGAGGATCTAGCTGAAATGATCGAGGAGGAAGCAACAAAGCACGGGATCACCGTTAAATTAAATGAATCGGTCAAAGGGTTTGCAGGAACAGAGCGAGTCCAGCGTGTTCTAACGGATAAAGGCGAGATTGAGAGTGACCTTGTCATTGTCGCTGTCGGTGTTCGTCCAAACACTTCATTCTTAAAGGAAACAGGGATCCACTTTCACAAAAATGGAGCCATTAAAGTCAACGCCTTTTTAGAGACGAATATTGAGGATATCTACGCTGCTGGAGATTGTGCCACTCAGTACCATCGTATCAAGGAGAAGGATGACTATATTCCACTTGGAACCCACGCAAATAAACAAGGACGCTTAGCAGGACTCTCTATGATTGGCAAAGGTCGGGCTTTTCAAGGGATTGTTGGTACATCAATCATTAAATTCTTTGACCTTACCTTAGCGAGAACTGGATTATCTGCAAGTGAGATTGAAACACAGCGATTCCCATATGAAGCCGTTACAGCTTCGTTACCCGATATCGCTGGCTATTATCCTGACCCTGAACGAATGACGCTTCGTCTTTTTTATCACACGGAAACTAATCAATTACTTGGTGGCCAAATCATCGGGAAAAAGGGTGTCGACAAGCGTATCGATGTGCTTGCGACAGCTCTTTATCATCGGATGACGATCGCGGAATTAGAGGATCTAGACCTCGCCTACGCCCCGCCATTTAACATGGCATGGGATCCATTACAGCAAACAGCACGACGACGTTAATCGTAAAGAGGGTGTCCCTAGACAGGACACCCTCTTTCTTCTAGTTACTCTCTTCGGTAATATGAACGCGATATCTCGGGATTTCCTCTTGGAACTTTCGCTCGAGTGAATCGATCTTCTTTTTCTTTTCATCGTCTTCAAGATCCTTAGGAATCGACACATTGACGAACGCATGACTTCCCGCAAGAATGACCATACCTGAATCAAGCCCAAATTCATCATGAATAATATGATGGATCAGCTGTTGGTCGTTCCCTAAATGACGACGTTCAGCATGCATTGATCTAAAGCTTGTTCCAGTCGTATTTTGGATATCACTTCGATAACCATATGTCGGCTTTTGTCGATTAATACTTTCGAAATTCATTGGACCCGGTCCGAATAAGCCATAAGTCAGACGGTTCACATCTGAGTCTGTCGACATACTCTGTATCCCTTGTCCGTCCTGTGTTCCTTCGATTGGTCCAGCCTGACACCCCGTGACAAGCAGCACTCCTAATGTTAGCGGAGCTATCCATTTTCTCATGCAAATGCACCTCCATAATACTAAAGTAGGGCTGCATCAATTAGTGTCCCCGATCTTGTAGGAAATGTAGCTGTTAGTTTTGACCATAAAAAAAAGCCGAACATCCAATATGAGATGTTCGGCTTTTTTGCCTTATTACACTTGCGTTGTACTTCTTTCAATCACTTTGGCATGCTGCGGGCGGTGAGGAACCTCATGGCAGTCACGACAGCGTGGTTCGTAGGATTCAGATGCACCAACAAGAATAATCGGATCTGTATAAGAAGCAGGTTGCCCATCAATCAAGCGTTGCGTTCGGCTCGCTGGAGCACCACAGCTAGGACAGACGGCTTGAAGCTTCGTTACTTCTTCAGCAATCGCCATCAATGCTTGGATTGGTCCAAATGGCTCGCCACGGAAATCTTGATCAAGTCCAGCACAAATAACACGAATGCCACGATTAGCAAGCTCGTCCACCACATGAACAATCTCTTCATCAAAAAATTGAACCTCGTCGATCCCAACAACCTGAGTATCTTCAAGAACGAGCGGCAACAAATCACTTGAACAAGCAACAGGTGTTGCCATTACCTTGTTTCCATTATGTGAGACAACCTCTTCCTCACTATAACGATTATCAAGTGCTGGCTTAAATACTTGAACCTTAAGCTTTCCAAAACTCACGCGTCGCACTCGTCTAATTAGCTCTTCAGACTTGCCCGAAAACATACTTCCACAAATCACTTCAACCCAACCAAGCTGCTTAAAAATCTGCATCTATATTCCCCCACCTTACGAAAATAATCTATAATGAACAAGCCTCTTTCACCCCTTTTTTAGGGTTGCTTGTACTGTTTTATCGTCTAATTTACTAGAAACGGCACTCTTTTCTGAAAAAAAAACAGGCAGAGCTCTCGCTTGCCTGCTTTATTTATGAAGTTTACTTCATGTTGTATTTCTTCTTGAAGCGGTCAACTCGTCCACCAACATCGTTAAGCTTCTGCTTACCAGTGTAGAATGGGTGAGAATCCGCACTAACTTCAACTTTAAGAAGTGGATATGTGTTACCATCTTCCCACTCAATTGTTTCAGCTGAACCTCTTGTAGAACCACTAAGGAATTTAAAACCTGTGCTTGTATCCAAGAAAACAACTTTTTGGTAATTTGGGTGAATTTCTTGTTTCATTACTTTTCATCTCCTTTTGCCCTGAATCTCTTCGAAACAGAGTTATCTCAATCACACATGACGAAATTATATCAACTTAATGAGTAAATTGCAACTCCAATTTACACCAGTCCGTTTATCGTTTCCGTGTGGATTTCTTCATTTCTTCTTCCATTGAAGCAAAGAAATCAATATTTGTTTTAGTTTCTTTCACTCGTTTGATGAAATGATCAACAAATTCTGGTGAGTCATTCATCGTCTTACGAACAGCCCATAGCTTTTCTAGCTGATCCTTCGGTAAAAGAAGCTCTTCTTTTCTTGTTCCAGACCGACGAATATCAATTGATGGGAAGATTCGACGCTCAGCAAGCTTACGATCAAGATGTAGCTCCATGTTTCCTGTCCCTTTGAATTCCTCATAAATAACATCATCCATACGGGAGCCTGTCTCAACTAAAGCTGTCGCTAAAATGGTTAAGCTTCCACCCTCTTCGATATTACGGGCTGCCCCGAAGAAACGCTTAGGACGGTGAAATGCAGCTGGATCGATACCACCTGATAAGGTTCTGCCACTTGGTGGGATAACAAGGTTATACGCACGCGCTAATCTTGTGATACTATCCATTAAAATGACCACATCTTTTCGATGCTCAACGAGTCGCATTGCACGCTCTAATACAAGCTCAGCTACTTTAATATGGTTTTCTGGCATTTCATCAAAGGTAGAGCTGACGACTTCAGCCTTAACCGAACGCTCAATATCGGTTACTTCCTCTGGTCGTTCGTCAATTAAAAGGACGATTAACTCAACATCGGGGTGATTTTCAGCGATGCTGTTAGCAACCTCTTTCATTAATGACGTCTTACCAGCCTTTGGTGGTGCAACAATTAATCCACGTTGACCAAAACCAACAGGTGAGATCATATCAATGATTCGTGATGATACACGACCAGGTGCTGTCTCTAATTCAATTTTCTGTTCAGGATATAGTGGAGTAAGTGCAGGGAAATGAGGACGTTCTCTTGATGTTTCCGGTGCATCGCCGTTCACTGCTTCAACATGTAACAAACCGTGATAGCGCTCATTTTCTTTTGGTGGACGAACCTTACCAGAAACCTTGTCACCATTTCTTAAATCGAATCTACGAATCTGAGAAGCGGAGATATAGATGTCTTCTGAGCTTGGCATGTAATTGATTGGTCGCAAGAAGCCAAAGCCTTCTGACTGAATAATTTCTAGGACACCTTCCATGAACAGAAGTCCATCCTGTTCGGCCTGTCCTTTAAGGATCGCAAACACCAATTCTTTTTTCGTTAACTTGCTGTAATAGGAAATCTTGTATTCTCTAGCAAGTTCATAAAGTTCTTTTAGCTTCATATTCTCTAAATCTGATATATGGACACCCATTGTAACACCACGTTTCTATTTACTAATCAGTTGTAACCTGATTGATTATATGGATTTTTCTTCACTTATACTCATCGTAGTCTGGAATAGCCTTTTCTTGTATGTAAGAAGGGATAGAGATTGTACGGAGAAAGATAAGGTGAAGGAATCGAATATCTTTTATTTTAACCTTTTTCATGATCATTATTCAAGATCACTAAAAAACATTTAGAAGAGAAGGCTGGGACAAGTGGTCTGAACCGCCCGAACAAGATAGATCGTTTGCGGCACCGCTTCTGAAATATACTTCGCTTTCCGCGGGAAGCCGGTGAGCCTCCTCGTCTACGCCTGCGGGGTCTCACCCTTGGCTTTAGATCCCGCAGGAGTCTACGTATATTTCATCCGCTAAACACTTGCTTTGTTCGGAGTTTCAATTAGCCACCATTCTTTAGGTCAAAGCCCCTCTTCATTTTCTTTCAGTTAACTTTCGACTTGCTCGACTTCTTCTTCGGTCATTTTTTCACGCCAAATTTTTGCACCTAGTCCGATTAGCTTTTCTTCAAGGTTTGCGTAGCCTCTGTCAATATGCTCAAGTCCGGAGATTTCGGTGATTCCATCAGCAAGCAAGCCAGCAACAATAAGTGCAGCTCCGGCACGGAGATCACTTGCCTTTACTTTGGCTCCTTGAAGCTTGGTTGGTCCGTTCAAAATTGCCGACCTGCCTTCAACCTTAACATTCGCACCCATTCTTCGTAATTCATCAATATGCTTGAAGCGGGCATTATATATTGTATCTGTTACAATACTTGTCCCTTCGGCCTGTGTTAACAGGCTAGTAAACGGTTGTTGGAGATCCGTTGGGAAACCAGGGTAGACTAGGGTTTTGATATCGACACCCTTTTTGACAGCAGTACTATGTATAAGTAGCTGATCGTCGCTCTCTTCAATGACGACTCCCATCTCTCTTAGCTTAGCAATGAGTGACTCAACATGATATGGAATAATATTATCTATGACTACCTTTTGCCCCATCGCTGCGGCTAGGATCATATACGTTCCCGCTTCAATACGGTCTGGAATAATTGAATGCCTGCAGCCTGATAATGAATCCACACCATCAATCCGGATTACATTTGTTCCAGCCCCTTTGATGCGTGCTCCCATACTCGTAAGTAATGTTGCAACATCAATAATTTCTGGCTCTTTCGCTGCATTTTCAATGATTGTCTGTCCTTTTGCTCGCACAGCTGCAAGCATGATATTAATCGTTGCCCCAACACTGACAACATCAAGATAGATTCTTGCCCCACGAAGCTCATCTGCACGCAGATAAATAGCCCCTTGTTCATTGGTTACCTTTGCTCCAAGTGCCTCGAAACCTTTAATATGTTGATCAATGGGTCTTGGGCCCAGATTGCAGCCTCCTGGTAGACCAATCACTGCTTTTTTGAATTTCCCTAGCATTGCTCCCATTAAATAATAAGAAGCTCGTAGCTTCTTCACTCTTCCATTCGGAAGTGGCATTGCTATCATTTTTTCCGGATTAATTTTGATTTCATGAGTACTTAACTCAACCTCTCCTCCAATTTCACGGAGAAGCTCTGCTAGTAATTGAACATCAGAAATTGCTGGTAGATTGTCGATGGTTACTTCGGAATCAGCCAAAATTGCAGCTGGAATTAATGCTACTGCACTATTTTTTGCTCCACTTATTTGTACACTACCTTCTAAAGGATATCCGCCTTCAATCATTAATTTATCCATACTCGCATCCTTTCCATCGTTGCTAGTCACCATCTAGAGTAATCTTCTATTTTCCATTATAACCATTTCAAAGCGAAAGTAACGAATCTTTTCTTGTCAAAATAGAAAGAAGTCTTTTCTATTATCGGTGTTATTGCTTGGAATTGTCATCTTTTATTATGAAAATTTGTTGAGGAATTTAGGAATAGGTAGAAATTCGTCGATATTCCCCTATGAATGGACAAAAAGCAGTTCAGCTGAACTGCTTTTTGTCTAACCATACGGATGTATTATGCTTTGTTTGAAGAACCGAATTCACGCATTTTGCCAATTACTGTTGCTTTAATTGTGTCACGTGCTGGTCCTAAGTATTTACGAGGATCAATCATTTCTGGGTTTGCCTCAAGCACTTCACGAACTGCTTTAGCAGATGTGATTTGGTTTTCTGTGTTAACGTTGATCTTTGCATGTCCAAATGAAATTGCCTTTTGAACATCCTTCAACGGAATACCAGTACCACCGTGAAGAACAAGTGGAATTCCAACAAGCTCATCAATTTCCTTCATACGATCGAAACCAAGGTTTGGTTCACCTTTGTAAGGACCATGTACAGAACCTAGAGCAGGAGCGAAACAATCTACGCCAGTTGCAGCAACTAGTTCTTTACACTCAGCAGGAATCGCGTAAGCAGCTTCTGCATCATCAACGATTAAATCATCTTCTTGTCCACCGATACGACCAAGCTCTGCTTCAACAGATACTCCAAGAGCATGAGCAACAGCTACAACTTGCTTCGTAATTGCGATGTTTTCTTCAAGTGGGTGATGTGAACCATCAATCATAACAGATGTGAAACCTGCATGGATTGCTTCTACACACTTCTCGAAGCTAGAACCGTGATCAAGGTGAATCGCAACTGGTACAGTTGTACCGTACTCTTCCATAAGATCCTTAACCATGTTGACAATTAATTTGAATCCTCCCATGTAACGTGCTGCACCCTCAGATACACCTAGGATTACTGGAGACTTCTCTTCCTCTGCTGCTTGAAGAATCGCTTGAGTAAATTCAAGGTTGTTAATGTTGAATTGACCCACTGCATAGCTTTCCGCCTTTGCTTTGTTAAGCATTTCTTTCATTGATACTAAAGGCATTTTGTTTCCTCCTTTGTATTTGAGCAATCATAGATAGCGAACGTTTTTCTTATCCATCCTAGATCGTATCCATTTAAAATGTGCCCGACCTAAGCTAACATTATCCTCTTACCTATGTATAAGATCTCTCCGCCCACTTTTATATCTATAAGAAACTCTCTATTGTTTAACGTGTCCATTATAGCACACTCAACTCAAATTACACGTCTTTCTGCCCTTATTCCTCTATTTTTCGTAAATTATTTTGCTTCGGTTTTCGAGCCATCAATGCTTTCCTTAATCACTGCACGAATATCGTCAATATCAAAAGGCTTCGCAAAGTGAGTGATTGCTCCTAAGCTCATTGCCTCGTTAATCAGGTTCAGTTCACCATATGCAGTCATCATAATTACATTGATTTGTGGATGGTCCTCTTTAATATGCTTCAAGATCTCAAGCCCGTCCATTCCAGGAATTTTCATATCTAATAGCACTAAGTCTGGCTGCTCCTTCTCAACAATTTTCAGTGCCTGGACACCATTTGCCGCATCATGCATTTGATAGCCATCCTTCTGTAAAATCTCACAAAGTAACACCCGAATTCCGTATTGATCATCAACCACTAATATCTTCTTCACTGTATAACTCCTCCTCATTTATAATCACTTTCATATTTATTTATAATTGGTGTTTGGACATCGTCATCTAGCTTAAGATTCGTTGTTTATTATTAAAGTCCTGCCAAAATTGATGAACTTACTAGAAAAACCGTCCGACATCACCTGTCTCTTTTTGTCGATAATCAAGGATTAAGCTATAATGACAACTAAAAGAAGAGAAGGAAGGCGATTGTTACGTGCTAAAGATTTTCACAACACAGCTAGCAGGATTATTTCAATCCATCGCTACAAAAGAAGAATTATTAGAGGATGCTGCCCGTTTACTTAGTCAGGCACTGATTGGGGAAGGGACTTTATATATTTATGGCGACGACGAAATGGCTACCGTTGTCGTGGAGGCTCTATATGGACAAGACCGATTAGATCAAACCGCTTCCCTCATTGTAAACGATTCAATGGCTGAGCTCGATTCCGTTGACCGTGTCTTACTCGTTGCAAGAAAGGCATCGGACGAGCGAGTACTTGATTATGCTCAAAAGCTATATGATCAACAAATTCCATTTGTATGTATTGTTGCAGAGGAAGATTCAGCACCGTTAGGCACACTCGCTGATATCGTCATCGATTTAGGTGTACGTAATGGATTAGTGCCAACAGATACTGGTGAGCGAGTAGGCTATCCCGCCTCGATTACAGCCCTCTACTGTTATTTCGCTCTCGCCCTTTTGATGAGGGAAATGCTCGAGGAGCTTGAATGAGAAAATAAGAGACTGGGACAAAAGTGATTTAATTAATAGAAAATACGAACAATATAGGTAGCGGGCGTAATCCACTCCTGAAATATACTTCGCTTTCCGCGGGAAGCCGGTGAGCCTCCTCGTGCCTTGCACTGCGGGGTCTCACCTTTGGCTTTTGCATCCCGCAGGAGTCTACGTATATTTCATCCGCTCCGTGATTGCTTTATTCGTTATTTCTGTTAGACACCTTAAACATTTCCACCATCTTCCAGACATAGATAAAACGCCTTTGAGAAATGACTCTCAAAGGCGTTTTATGTTATTTCGTTTGTTTTCTATTGGCGACACTGGTACTTGGCCCCTGTCTTTTGTTTGAGGAGAAGGAAATTCCCTGTTTTCGCACTAAACAAAGCGGACGGGATGGGAGGGCCGACTCCTGCAGGAAATAAGGGCAAAATGGAAATCCACCGGCTGAGCCGGTTAGTTCCATGCCCTCCGGCGGGTGCTGCCCCCCATCCCGGTAGCGAGGTCGAAGCACCATATCGTGGCAACTAACCAAAAAAACCTGTCAACAGTCTCGCCTTAGCAAGACTTTGTCGACAGGCTAGAAGGTATCAACCGGGGTTAACGGTTGGCACCTTCTTTTGTTTAATCTATTTCTTTAATGATGCACCGATGAATTCTCTAAATAATGGCTGCGGACGCGTTGGTCTTGATTTGAATTCAGGGTGGAATTGAGATGCAATAAAGAATGGATGCTCACTCAATTCAATGATTTCAATCAACCTGCCATCTGGGCTTGTCCCAGAGAAGATAAAGCCGGCCTTTTCCATTTGCTCACGGTATTCATTGTTAAACTCATAACGATGACGGTGACGCTCATAGACAACTGGCTCTTGATATGTCGCCTCTGCAAGGGAGCCTGCAACAAGCTTACAAGGATATAGTCCAAGACGCAGCGTTCCACCCATATCTTCGACGTCCTTTTGTTCTGGTAACAAGTCAATGACTGGATAAGGCGTTTGTGGATCTAGCTCTGCCGAATGAGCACCCTCAAGCCCTAGAACATTACGTGCATATTCAATCGATGCTAGCTGCATTCCAAGACAAATACCGAGGAACGGTACATTGTTCTCTCTCGCATACTTAATTGCACTGATCTTGCCCTCTACCCCACGATCACCGAAGCCACCTGGGACTAGAATGCCATCTACTGACGAAAGAAGCTCAGCTACGTTCGCTTCTGTTACATCTTCAGCATGAATCCATTTAATTTCTACGTCTGCATCATAAGCATATCCTGCATGACGAAGTGACTCAGCAACAGATAAATAAGCATCTTGAAGAGAAACATATTTACCAACAAGACCAATCGTTACTTTCTCAGAAAGATTTTGAACCTTATTCACTAGGTCAATCCATTCAGTCATATCAGCTTCTTGGCATTTTAGACGTAGATGACGACAAACGATATCATCAAGATGCTGTGCTTGTAGTTCTAGTGGAACTTTGTAAAGGGTATCCGCATCACGTGCTTCAATAACTGCATCCTTATCGATATCACAGAACAAAGCAATCTTTTCTTTCATTTCTTGAGGGACTGGCTTTTCGGTACGAACAACGATAATATTCGGCTGAATACCAAGACTTCTTAATTCCTTAACACTGTGCTGTGTTGGTTTCGACTTCATCTCACCAGCAGCTGCTAAATAAGGAATAAGTGTACAGTGAACATACATGACGTTTTCAGAGCCGACATCACTCTTGATTTGACGAATTGCTTCAAGGAAAGGCAAGCTTTCGATGTCACCAACCGTACCACCAATCTCGGTAATAACAACATCAGCATTTGTTTCACGACCTGCTCGGAAGACACGTTCTTTAATTTCATTTGTGACGTGTGGAATAACTTGAACTGTCCCACCTAAGTAATCGCCGCGACGTTCTTTTTTGATAACAGTTGAATAGATTTTCCCTGTTGTGACATTACTATTCTGACTTAAATTAATATCAATGAAGCGCTCATAATGGCCTAAGTCCAAATCTGTCTCGGCACCATCATCGGTTACAAATACTTCTCCATGCTGATATGGACTCATTGTTCCTGGATCGACATTAATATATGGATCGAATTTTTGAATGGTCACCTTTAGGCCACGGTTTTTAAGCAAACGTCCAAGAGAAGCTGCTGTAATTCCCTTACCAAGAGATGACACAACACCGCCCGTTACAAAAATATATTTTGCTGCCATTTTTTCGTCTCCCTCGCTGTAATATAAGTATTTTTTTGTATATAAATAAAAAAACAAAAGTGAGATCTCCCTCAAAGTAGGGGGCACACTTTTGTTTCAACATTATCAGTATTTTCTTAAGCCCAAAAATGATTCTACCTAGAAAGCGGGCATAAGTCAAGAGTTGGATTAGACTAGCTTAAGTCGTCATCATCATCTTCTAAATCATCACTATCATCGTCGTCATCATCAAGATCTTCGTCGATATCTGCCTTATCGTCGAAGTCCTCGACATCGGTATCGTCATCATCATCTGCATCGTCATCAACTGCAAGCTCATCAAGCTCGTCCTCAAGATCCTCATACTCATCATCAAAGTCATCGAATCCAGCATCAAGATCAGTATCAGCGATTTTCGCTTTCTTACGAGGCTTGACCGGTGTTGTGATTTCCTCATCTGATTGTTCAAGAGCATACCAACTCTTAAGTCCCCAATTGTTGTCTCCTAATGAATGAAAACGTCCATCAATATTCATAGCTGTATATAGATTAGCGATACGTTGGTTCACTTCTTCTTTTGACATACCCTTTATTTTCGCAACTTCTTTAATTAAATCATAATAGTCGAATGGCTTACGCTCTTTTTTCATAATTTCAAAAGCAACTTCAATCATTGATACCTCTTGTAACTCTTCCTTCGTCATTTCCTGTAAATTCATCAAGGCACTTCCTTTCAGATCAATCTTCCACCTATTTCTTACACATCTCTAGAGCATCTTTTTCATTATAAACATAATTCAGGGGTTTATGCTAGTTCATGGAAAAGAAAAATTAATCCGCCACCTGTGCTTTCGTGATTCCTGAGATAAATTGTTCAATTTGGAGCTTTGTGTAGTCTTCAATATTATATAGCTTTTGAATCGACCACCGTCTAAAAGTCCACATCTGACCTTGCACCAAAATATTATGTGCTGCGAGCTTGACTTGCTTTTCGGTTAGAAATACAACCTCTTCCCGCACACAATAGCGAATGACCTCTTCAATCATTGACGTCATCTCTACTTCTTTTTCAAGTACATAGGAAAGAGCCTCTTTCGGAAGCGATTTCACCTCTTGGTACATAACTAATACCTCATCTTGCATTTCATCAATCACTTGAAAATATGAGGTTATTGCATTTTTCAATCGTTCAATTCCTTTGGTATCATCCGTTAACAGCGATTGAAGCCTCGTTTGAACCTCTTCATAGATCGAATCACACACTAGAAACAGAACGTCATCCTTTGTGCGGATGTATTCATACAATGTCCCAATGCTAAAGCCTGACGCTTTGGCAATTTCGCGTGTTGTCGTGCGATGGAATCCCTTTTCTGTAAAAAGATGAACAGCTGCCTTAACCATTTGCTCACGACGCTTCTTAATAAGCTCCGGATCTTTTACAGCTGATTTTACTGCTTTTTTCAACTCTATCAACCTACTTCCGCTGATTATGTTGCTATAAGCATACTAAAATTTACACATTTCAGCTATACCTTTACTTTTGAGAAAGCATTTTTTTATTTTTTTCATGTTCTATGCCGAATTCGGTCATGATAAAAAGAGGACATTTTTTCAGAAGGTAGGTCATGCTATGAATGGTTGGATGATTGCAGGCATTATATTTATAGCGATAGTCATTTGGCTACGTCTCGATTTTGTATTAGGAATGCGAAAGCAGCGAAGCGAGGCTTCACGACATGTTCAAGAAACACGATATAGTGACATCACTCTGTTACCGACTGGTGATGAATTTTTTAAGCAACTCTTCCAGGATATCCAGGTTGCCACAGACCATATTCATATGCTTTTCTACATTTTTAGATATGACCATATTGGGAAGAAAATGATTTCCGCTCTAGAATCAAAGGCGAAGGAAGGCGTCACCGTTCGACTCCTTGTTGATCGGGCTGGTTGCAGGATCCCCAAAAAAATTATTAGGAAGATGAGAAAGGACGGCATCCACTTTGCTTATTCTCACCCTGCCTCACTCCCGTATTTATTCTTTACAACAAACCGCCGAAATCACCGCAAGCTAACGGTCATTGACGGCAATACAGGTTTTATCGGTGGCTATAATGTCGGGGATGAGTATTTAGGACGCGATCCAAAATTCGGCTTCTGGCGTGATTTCCACCTTCGTCTTTTTGGAGACGGGGTTCAAGATTTACAGGAACAATTCATGCAGGACTGGCAAACAGCGAAACAGAGATATGTTGAGCAGCCCTCACATTATCCGTTTCTGACAAAAGGTGATAGCCCAATACGAATCCTACCAACAGATGGGGTATATCTTGAGGAGACATTCGTTGATCTAATCGCACAAGCCAAGCATACCATTATGCTAGGAACACCCTATTATATTCCTGGTGATCCAGTTCATCAGGAGCTAATTGCAGCAGCGAAGCGTGGTGTTGATGTGAAGCTTATTTTGCCAAAGAAGGGTGATCATCCTCTTGTAAAGGAAGCAGCATATCCTTATTTCAACGATCTCTTAACTGCTGGCATTACGATTCATCAGTACTACCGAGGCTTCTTTCACGCAAAATGCCTCGTCATCGATAACCAAATGTGTGATGTCGGCACAGCAAATTTCGATAAGCGTAGCTTCCATATTAATCATGAGATCAATTGTTTGATTTATGATAGTGATTTTGTTCAATTGGTTATACGCGAGCTTGACCATGATCTCGCGATTTCAGAGCGGTTGACGTTTGAAAATTATAAGAAGCGTCCGTTTGTTCATAAGGGTAAGGAGAAGATTGCCTCGCTGGTTTCTGGTTTATTGTAGGAGGACGGAATTTTTGAGGCGATGTTGAGGGGCTCCGGCTACGCTACCGGGATGGGGGGCACGCTTTCCGCAGGAGGGCATGGAACTAACCGGCTAAGCCGGTGGATTTCCATTTTGCCCTTATTTCCTGCAGGAGTCGGCCCTCCCATCCCGTCCGCTTTGCGAGAGGTTAAATGGGATTTAGCTGCTTTTCAATATTGATGAATGTAACTTCGATGCATGGGCAATCTTAAAATAAAGATTGACTGAGATTCATAGCTGAACCTTAAATTAGATTTTTCAATTTCTGGTTGGCTTTTTATTCAATATGCACTCTAAAATCTTCTATATTAATAAACTTCCAGCCAATTCCTCATGCTTTTTCGAAGAAGTGACTTCTCGAAATGCCATAACAGACTGTTTCTCAAGGGACGGAGATAGTTATGAGCGAGTTTTGTGGGTTTATGAGCGAAATTGGCATAGTTATGAGCGAGATTTGCGGAGTTATGAGCCAAATCCGCATTTTTATGAGCCTCAAGCCCTGAACTAGCATCTGATGCGTAGTTGAATCTAGATTAATATATTAAAATGATCATTTTTCACTTAGTGGTTGGCTTTTTATTCAATATGAACTTTAAAACCATCTATATTAATAAAATTCCAGCCATTTCCTCAGTCTTTTTCGAAGAAGTCACCTCTCGAACCGCCAAAACAGGCTGTTCCTCAAGGGGCGGGAGATAGTTATGAGCGGGATTTGCGGAGTTATGAGCCAAATTGACACTATTATGAGCCTAGCTCTGAATTAGCAGCTGATGCGTAGTTGAACCTAGATTATGTATTAATATTTTTCACTTTATGGTTGGCTTTTTATTCAATGTGCACTCTAAAACCATCTATTAATAAAATTCCAGCCAATTTCTCATGCTTTTTCGAAGAAGTGACCTCTCGAACCGCTAAGACAGGCTGTTTCTCAAGGGGCGGGAGCTAGTTATGAGCGGGATCTGGGGGTTTATGAGCGAAATTGGCATAGTTATGAGCGAGTTTTGCGGAGTTATGAGCCAAATCCGCATTATTATGAGCCTCAAGCCCTGAACTAGCAGCTGATGCGTAGTTGAACCTAGATTATGAATTAGTATTTTTCACTTAGTGGTTGGCTTTTTATTCAATATGAACTTTAAAACCATCTATATTAATAAAATTCCAGCCAATTTCTCAGGCTTTTTCGAAGAAGTCACCTCTCGAACCGCCAAAACAGGATGTTCCTCAAGGGTTGGGGCTATTTATGAGCGGGATCTGGGGGTTTATGAGCGGACTTGGCATAGTTATGAGCGGGATTTGCGGAGTTATGAGCCAAATTGACACTATTATAAGCCTAGCCGCGAACTAGCACCTGATGCGTAGTTTTTTCACTTTACGGTTGGCTTTTCATACAATATGCACTCTAAAACCATCTATATTAATCAAATTCCAGCCAATTCCTCATGCTTTTTCGAAGAAGCGACCTCTCTAACCGCCCATAACAAGCTGTTTCTCAAGGGGCGGAGCTATTAATGAGCCGGATAGAGAGGTTTATGAGCGGACTTAGCATGGTTATGAGCGGAATCAGCAAGTTTATGAGCCAAACCCACACTATTATGAGCCCCCACTTCTCCACCCTTTTTTCACTCCAAAACAAAAACACCTCTAAATTAAAAGAGGTGTTTTTCCTAGTTTACGACTGATCCAGCTTTTGATAATTTGGTTGCATTCGGTTGGTTTTCTTGTTGGGACTTGGTGGGCTACTCCGCTAACGACAGCGACTTCAACATCACTAATTCCCTCTACAAACGGAACCATATATCTGCTTGTGACCATATCCAGCTTTCCATATACAGCAAGCACTGGTACGTTGATTTCCTTCAATCTTCCAGTTGCTGCATACGCCTTCCCTCGTTCATAGATCTGATGTAACACTTGACCATCCGCATTTGTGATAAATCGGGCCATTTCTTTTTGTTCTTCCTTTGATTTGAAATGGGCTTTCGTGAGGACGGTTGAAAGTAGTGGCAACCATTGATGCTTCGCGACCCAAATCCCTAAATCAAACTCCTTACTTAGTAAAAAGGACGAGACTTCAGGAAAAGCACTAATCATAATTAAGCCTGCAGTATGTTTAGGATAAGCGAGAGCAAATTCTTGAGCAATCGATCCACCGTTTGAATAGCCACATAACACCACCGGCTTGAGATCTAATGTGGAAACAACCGTATAGACGATGTCGGCAAATGCTCGGATTGAGAGATCCTGTCCCTCCGTATGTTTAGTGCTTCGTCCACTATCAAGTAAGTCAATAAAAATAAGCTGAAAATGCTCAGCTAATGGTTTCTGTGATCTAAACGTGAGATGTCCCATGACAGGGGCATGAATAAAGACAATTGGTTGTCCCTCGCCGTGAACTTCGTAATAGATGTGATAATGCTCGGTCTCTATATAGGGCATTCAATAACCCCTTTCTAATAATTGTTGGAGGCCTCCCAACGAAGGTCGACCTCTAAGATTGGAAATACGGGGCAATTAATAGAAAGAGTTTATAGCCTAAGAAAACCCCGACAATGCCCATAACTCCAGCAAGGGCTGGAGGAGCTGGAATAGGTAGCTTAATTAGTGCGAAAAGAAAGCCAACGACCAGTCCAGCCAAGAGAGCTAGTGCTACTTCCTGCATAATCATCCCTTCTTTCTATTTGTACTATGCGTAGAAAGAGGGACTTTCATGCGGCATTTGCACACTTCTTAGAAAAAAACCTCTATAAAAAACCAACCAATTAATAAGAGCTGGATAAATCCTTTCGCAAAGGTACTACTTAAAAAGGCAAAGACCGAGCCAACAGCGACAAGTGAGGCGTGCTTTGTATTTTTCGTCACGATTACTTCTGTGATAAAAACAGCTAAGAAAGGGATGATTAAGAGACCGAATGGCGGGTAGACAAAGGATCCGACAATAACCGCTACTGCTGCCACACGCTCCGACCATTTTGAGCCACCGTATTTCTTAACGAAAAACTGATTAACGAGCAAATCAGCTATTAGGATCAGAACAGTAAATAACCCTGCTCCAATGAAAAACCATGGTGATAACGTACCACCTATCCCAAATAAATAGAGAAGGAACCCTCCCCATAGTACGAGGATTGAAGGGATAATCGGAAATATTAATCCGACAAAGCTAAGAACAAATAATATACAAATAAGCACCCATAAAATAACGTCCATATTTTCATCTCCTTTAAAAAGAACCTAGCCTTTTACTTGCTCAACTTCGACAAAGAAGCGTGCGATTAAATGGCTAGGTTCACGTATTGTTTACATTTTCTCTGGTGCCGAAACTCCTACCAGTGCTAGTGCATTTTTTATTGTTACTTGAGTTGCTTTCATTAGAGCAAGTCTTGCACAGCTTTCTTCCTTCTTCTCAACGTCAATAACGCGCTCTGCATTGTAGAAGCTATGCAGGGTTGAAGCGAGCTCGTGGACATAATTCGTGATCCTGTGCGGACTATGCTTCTGAGCAGCTTCTGCAATTGCTTCTGGGAAGTTTCCAAGTGTTTTTAAAAGCTCATATGCCTTTTCAGATGTTAGTGATGATAAATCAGTTGACTCGTCAAAGGTTAATCCCTGTTCTGCCCCTTGGCGAAGCATGCTACTAACCCGAGCATGAGCGTACTGGACGTAATAGACTGGATTCTCGTTTGATTTTGAAACGGCGAGATCCATATCGAAATCAAGATGCGAATCAGCACTTCTCATTGCAAAGAAGTATCTTGTTGCGTCAACGCCAACCTCTTCCATTAAGTCTCGTAGCGTAACAGCTTTTCCTGTACGCTTACTCATTTTGACCTTTTCCCCGCCTTGGAATAAGCTAACCATTTGAATAATTTGGACTTCAAGCTGCTCAGGACCATAGCCTAGTGCTTGAATGGCAGCCCTCATTCTTGGTATGTAACCATGATGATCGGCACCCCAAATATTAATTAATTTCTCAAAGCCTCTGCTCATCTTATCCTGATGGTAAGCAATATCTGGCGTTAAGTACGTATAGCTACCGTCATTTTTAATCAATACACGATCTTTATCATCACCATACGTTGTTGAGCGGAACCAAGTCGCTCCTTCTTCTTCATATGTTTCACCTTTATTCTTTAGCACATCAAGTGTCTCAACCACTTTTCCTGTTTCATATAAAGAGGTTTCAGAGAACCAATGATCAAATTCAACACGGTATTCCTTTAGGTCGACTTTGATTTTATCTAATTCCTTCTCAAGACCATATTGACGTAGAAACGCTGCACGCTCCTCCTCAGATACATTCACATAATGATCCCCATATTGGTCTGCAAGTGCCTGTCCAAATTCAATAATGTCTTTGCCATGGTAGCCATCCTCTGGCATTTCCTTATCAATTCCTAATGCCTGAAAATAACGTGCTTCCAATGAATACACTAGGTTATTGATCTGGTTACCAGCATCATTTATGTAATATTCACGTTCTACTTCAAATCCTGCTTTAGCAAGAACATTACAAAGTGCATCACCGACTGCTGCACCTCTGGCATGCCCTAAATGAAGCGTACCTGTTGGATTGGCTGAGACGAACTCAACTTGAATTTTCTTTCCTTGCCCGACATTCGTTTGTCCATATGCTTCGCCTGCCGCTAAAACGGTTGGAATAACCTCTCTTAAATAGCTATTATTCATATAAAAATTAATAAATCCAGGTCCTGCAATTTCAACTTTCTCAATGGAAGCACGCTCTTGGTTAAGCTTTGCAACTAGTTGCTCAGCAATAGCACGCGGTGCCTGCTTTGCCACACGTGCGAGCTGCATCGCCATATTCGTTGCATAATCCCCGTGTGCCTTATCCTTCGGCGACTCAAGTGTCACCTCTGGTATCGTTTCATCCGTTGCAAGCTCTGCGGCTTTAACCGCTAGGATGATTTCTTCCTTTAATTGTTGTTTCATTTGCTCAACACTATTCATTTCCTTTGTCCTCCTCTAACGTTAACCGAACCTGATGTTTGCCCGTGTCCTGCCCCTGTAATGTAAAGCGATATTTAATTTCAATTCGGCCACGACTTTTTCCTTGAGGCCATTGAACTAAGACCTTTTCTGTTGTTGCGACCGTTTCCCATGATGCTTCTGGAGTGACGTAGCGACCAAGCGTTTGTTGACCGGCAACGAAGCCTTGTCTCATTAAAATAACACCTTGTCTGATCAACATAAGCTCGCGTCCATCCCACTTCATCGTCGTTTGGACCGTTTCATCCTTAGACAACGCTTCTTCAAAACGCAGGTAATCCTGACTGCCTTTATGAAATAATTCTCCTCGAGCCGTGAACTCATAGGAATCTGTGTGATCTTCATGTTCAACTTTTGTTTGGAACCGCATTTTCAAGAAACGTTTGATTGGTTTATTCATGTGTCTCGCACACCTTTCTATCCATCAAGTTTAGCGAGTTTGTATCATTGTTGCAAGAAGCCCTTTTTCGCGACGATTACTTAGCCTATTAAACATCAACAGTAAGCTTCGGTGATGGTGCTTTCTTTATTCGTTTGACAACATAAAAAACAACTATTGTGAGTAGTATCCCTAACATATATCCAGTCAGCACATCACTAGGATAATGGTGTCCGACATACACTCTTGAGACAATCACTGCGAACGAATAAATGAATGCAATTGCCGCTAGCTTCTTACTTGCTAGCAATATAACGACAAGAAAGACCCCAGCAATTAACGCCTGATCACTCGGGAACGACGGTGATGGCGCTCGTTCAATAACAAGATTGACCGTGTGCTCCATGAAAGGCCTCGGCCGATCAAAGCTCATCTTAAGCAGTCGGTTTACCCCAAGTGAAATCGCAAGGGCAAGAATGCCATAAAGACCAATAAGACGCTTCTGTTTACTAAGTGTAAGACAAATAATGCAAATAATCATTAAAATAATTCCATATTTCGATAATAAAATAGCTATATTGTCCAAGAGGTCATTTTTCATGCTCAGATTATTAATTAAGCGAAATAATAGTAGATCCATTGAATGTCTCCTTTATTTTTTTATTTAAAGAAAAAAACTAGCATGAGAGAGGAAGTAGTCGTGGCTCATGCTGTTCAGGAATTTATACGGACATTTGATCCCTTAATTTCGTCTAAAACCCCTATCCTAACAAGTTTGCGGACATATGATCCCTTATTTCATACAAATCCTTTGAAATAGACGGTTATTGAGCTGAATAAAGGATTAAATGTCCGTTAGCACGTAGTTTTCCCGCTTTTCGATAGATTAACGGAACAAATGTCCGTAACCAACATAAAAAGGCAGGGGTTGACTGAAATCTCGAACAAAGCACTCATATAGCGGATGAAATATACGTAGACTCCTGCGGGATGCAAAAGCCAAAGGTGAGACCCCACAGTGCCAAGGCACGAGGAGGCTCACCGGCTTCCCGCGGAAAGCGAAGTATATTTCAGCAGCGGGTGTCCACATGCTTTCTTGGTCTTGGTCACTAACGCTTAAGTAAATCCCCAACAAACTTAGGCAACGCAAATGCTGCCTTATGAAGTTCCTTCGTGTAATACTTCGTTTCTATGTCATGGAAGCGGCTTTCTTCAACTTGAAGAGGATCGTGCTTCTTTGAACCAATTGTGAATGTCCAAAGTCCACTTGGGTATGTTGGGATATTCGCTGTATATAGATTCGTGATTGGGAAAATTTCTTTCACATCACTGTACACCTTTGTAATCAGTTCACTGTGAAACCACGGGTTATCGGTCTGGGCAACAAAAATACCGTCATCGTTCAGCGCCTTCGCTATTCCTTCATAGAAGCCCTTCTCAAATAGCTTCACAGCAGGTCCAACTGGTTCGGTTGAGTCGACCATAATGACATCATATTCATTTTCAGATTTGGCAATATGCATAAATCCATCGCCAACTTGAACATCGACTCTTGCATCATCAAGAGCACTCGCAATGGTTGGGAGGTACTTCTTTGAGTATTCAATTACTTTGCCATCAATTTCAACGAGGACGGCCTTCTCAACAGAAGGGTGCTTAAGAATTTCACGAATCACCCCACCGTCGCCTCCACCAACGACTAAGACTCGCTTTGGATTTGGATGTGTAAATAACGGTACATGTGCGACCATCTCGTGATACACAAATTCATCCTTCTCCGTTGTCATGACCATTCCGTCGAGTACAAGCATCTTTCCAAATTCCTCTGTCTCAATCATATCTAATTGTTGAAAATCAGTTTTCTCGGTATGAAGCGTTTGTTTAACTTTTGCTGTAATCCCAAAACGCTCGGTTTGCTTCTCTGTATACCATAACTCCATCCTATCACCTCTTTGAACAGTCTTATCTATAGGTTCTCTCTTTTATGTTTTCTTAAACCATCTTTGCATGTATCAAGTGAAAGTATATAACATCAAATCGAAAAATCAAGGAAAACCTAACCAATTAAAAGCGAGGATCGATGTTTAAAATACTCACTTTCTACCAATGATGTAAATGAGTTTATCAATTGATTCCTATCGTCAAAAAAAACAAGAAAAAACTACAGGGGGTGGCATGATGGAAGTCGTTGTAAATCGACAGGATCGGAGAAAGAGACGACTTGTTCGTTTGTTTCTTCGCTTACTATTAATTAGTTTGGTTTTTGCAGCTGCTTGTGCAGTCGGTCTACTCTCCTATACAAAAATGCAAGGACCGCCTCCACTTAATGTTACTCAAACAACCGTCTATTACGGGGCAGATCAATCAATCATCGGTGAACATCATCAAGGCGAGAATCGGCACTGGCTTCCTATTTCCTCGATTGACACTGAAGTGATTGAAGCAACACTTGCGGTTGAGGACCGAAAATTCTATAGTCATTTTGGATTTGACCCTACTCGAATCGGGGCTGCCGTTCTTGCTAACCTAAAGACTGGATCAAAATCACAAGGGGCTAGTACGATTACGCAGCAGTATGCTAGAAATCTCTATTTAAGTCATGATAAAACATGGAAGCGAAAATGGAATGAACTCCTCTACTCATTACGTCTAGAAATGAACTATGACAAGGATCAAATTCTTGAAGGTTATTTAAATACGGTCTATTACGGGCACGGGGCTTACGGAATTGAAGCAGCAGCCCAGCATTATTTCGGTAAAACAGCTGAACAACTTAATCTAGCTGAAGCAAGCATGCTTGCAGGTATCCCGAAAGGTCCTAGCTATTATTCTCCTTTATTCGATTTAGAGCGTGCCAAGAAGCGTCAAGGGGTTGTGTTGCAATCAATGGTTGCGACTGGGTATCTTAATCAGATTGAAGCTGATGAGGCTCATCTAGAGGAACTTACCTTTGTTCAAAACGAGCTTGATCAGCCTTCAACGATCGGTCCTTATTTTCAGGATACGGTTGAAAAGGAATTGATCCAAACGATCGGTATTGATCAAGCTTTGTTTGAGGCTGGTGGTTTAAAAATCTATACGACACTTGACCCCCAAATGCAAAAGGAAGCTGAGAAATGGGTCGCTAGTGAAATGCCCGATTCAGAACTACAAACGGCATTAGTCGCAATTGATCCACGAACGGGTGATGTAAAAGCACTTGTTGGTGGAAAGGATTATACCGAGAGCCCGTATAACCGAGCAACCGAAGCTAAAAGACAGCCAGGTTCCTCCTTTAAGCCATTTCTCTACTACGCCGCATTAGAAAACGGCTATACCGCTGCAACAACGCTGCTTAGTGAGGAAACAACATTTACTATTGATGAGGGAAGAGGCTCTTGGTCTCCTAGTAATTTCAATGACAATTATGCGGATGATTTTATTACACTGCTGCAAGCTACAGCTTTCTCGGACAACATCTATGCTGTCAAAACACATCTTCTTCTAGGCACAGATAAGCTCGTCGAGGTCGCTGAACGTGTAGGGGTCGAAAGCAAGCTAAAGAATCATCCATCACTCGCTCTTGGAACTTCTGGAGTTAGTCCATTTGAGATGGCTCGTGCTTACAGTGCGTTTGCAAATGGCGGAAAACGAGTCGAACCACGGTTAATTCGAAAAATTGTTGATTCAGAGGGTGAGGTTCTTTTTGAGGCCGAGCCAGAGATGACGCAAGTACTCGATCCGAAGCTCGCATTTATTATGACAGACCTGATGACAGGGATGTTCGATCCTTACTTGAATGCTCACACCTCAGTAACAGGAGGCTCTGTTTCACATCTAGTTAGTCGTCCAATCGCAGGTAAATCAGGCTCTACCTCATCTGATAGTTGGATGGTTGGCTTTACACCGCAATTAGTGACAAGTGTTTGGGTTGGTTATGACAAAGGAAACCTACAGAAGCCTGCAGAAGGACAAATTGCCAAACGAATTTGGGCTCAATTTACAGAGGGTGCTTTGAAAGGCCAGCTCAAAAAGGAATTTCCAGTTCCAGCCGGTGTCGTTGGTGTTAAAATGAATCCTGAAAATGGGCTACTTGCAACAGAGGATTGCCCGACCCATCGTGTTTCTTACTTTGTTGAAGGAACCGAGCCTACTAAGCCTTGTCCACCACCAGCAGCAGATGGACAACCTGAGACAGAGGTTATTGATGAAGCGACAAAGGAAAAAGAAAATTTAATTAATCGCTTATTTCGTTGGTTAGGGAACTAAGAAATTGAAAAAGCGTGAAGGCTTGGTTGCCTTCACGCTTCTTCGTGTCCTAGTATAAATGTGCGTTTATACTTCTTTCAGTTTACTCGCTCTAACCGAAAAGCTCAAGAGTCGAAGCCAGTGTTCAATAATCGTTCAAAAGTTTATGATATTTGCCATTTACAAATCGCTTTTACTCTGATAGCAAAGATTCATGAAGCTCCTTGTCGGAATGCTCCCACATTTGTTCATTATGCTCCTTTAGAAAACGAGCAAGAATTTGCTTTGATTTTTGATCCATTTGACTAACAATAATTTTACCCTTTAACGCACGATCCATGTGGTTGACATGCTCTGGCATACTTTTGTAGCCTCTACGGATCTCTATATCAACAGTCATTTCACAGGCAGCAACTCCAGCATAGTATGGTTTGCTTTCTTTATACTGAATGGCCACCCATACTAACCAGTAAAGCTTTCCATTAGGTACCTTCTCTTTGTCAGGGAGGAACTTAATTCGCTTTTCAACGGCCGAGCGAGCATGGAGAGCACCCATATCAACGAATGCTTCATCGTCATCTGGACATACAAAAACAGGTGAAATATTATCTAAATTCATTACTCCAGCCCCGTATCCACCATGTCCATCAGTAGAGTCGCCACTAAGAATGGTAAAGCCACTACCTTTTTTCTTTTTTAAGTTGTCACTGTTTAGTAAATCCAAATCGCTCACCCTTTCTTACACAGTTCTATCTTTCCATTGTACACAGACATCGTATACATATGCTACTTTCAGTAAATGATCCGCACTATTGTTTTGTATCACGCAATGTTTCGATAAAGGCATATGCGAGGTCGATATCTTCCTCACTATAATTTTGTTTTCGTTTGAGTGTAAAGACCTTTTCCTTCACCTCATCCTTTGTGAGATCCTCGAAATAAAGTAGGGTCGATACAAGCTCAAGAAAACGTGAGCTTTGTCCGTTTAATTCATTTATTAAGGCTTCAGATTGAGGAATTTCAAACTGGTATAAATTCAAAAAGCGCTTGCCTTCCTCAGAAAGTGCATACCGGTATTGATAGTAATTTCCTTTGTCTTCTTTTTGTTCTTCGACAAAGCCCAAATTACATAATTCCTCCATTCGCAAGCTTAACTCCTCAGAGTATGGCCCAAACATATGGAACTTAAAACGCTCGGAAAAAGGCACGTCCATTTTCTTGGCAATATAGATGATTTTCTGGAGCTTCTTCCGTCCAATTACTTCTCCAGCCTGCAAGAAAAGTGCCATTACATTTGCATGATCCTTAAGCAATGCCTGCTCCTCCTTTACACATTAAGTATGTCTCTGATTTTCTGTTTCACTTCTTTATGTTCACGCTCGTCCTCTAAGCAATCAAGCGGAAAATAGAGTTTATGATCGGTACGTTTTTTACCCGAAATTGCCTCAACAACATCTGACTCCCGTGAAAGTTCACGCAACTTCCCGTTCGGCATAACAAGATGAATTGGCAATCGTTCTTCTTCTTCCCCTGGACGATAGAAATCGTAAGGCAAATCTGATGAAGAATCGATCACTAAATAATAGTCCGGATTCAAGTCAGCTTGTCTGAAAAGATCTTGAAGGATCGGCCAATCATTCATTCTTAAATTAGGGTTGAATTCCACGTACTTAAATAAGTGTCTATTAAGGAATCTTACACAAAGATCGCTCAAAATGCGATCCTCCTCATCCTGCCAAATTTGAAAATAATACATGGTTATCGCTTCATCTAACCGTAAATAATCCTCTAAACTCCCTTTTCCGTCAAAAAACGAATAAAAATGATTTGGTTTTTGTTTAAAATCATAGCCTTGGTCAGAAAGCTCTTTTGCCCTTTTTAAAATCTTCGTCAGAATGACTTCTGCACTTCTAGTTACAGGATGAAAGTAGACCTGCCAATACATTTGATATCGGCTCATAATATAGTCTTCAACAGCGTGCATCCCACTCTGCTTAATGACGACTTGATCCTCGGTTGGACGCATGACACGCAAAATCCGCTCCATATCAAAGTGACCGTAGCTGACACCAGTATAATAGGCATCACGCTGAAGATAATCCATTCTGTCGGCGTCAATTTGGCTTGAAATCATGCTCGTTACTAATTTATTAGGGGAGGTCTTCTCGATCACATCAGCAACCTCTTTAGGAAAAGTCGGACTTACATGTGAAAGAACCTTATTCACTTCGGTATCACCTAGAACAATTTCCCTCGTCCATTCCTCATGATCTGTATCAAAAACCTTTTCAAAGGAATGAGAAAAAGGCCCATGTCCAACATCATGAAGAAGTGCTGCAGAAAGAGCTAGCAGCCGGTCTTTTTCATCCCAGCCTGGACGTCCTTTAAATACTTCTAGAATCCGTTTTGTGATCTCATATACACCAAGAGAATGGTTGAAGCGTGTATGCTCAGCCCCGTGAAACGTTACATAGGTAGTTCCGAGCTGACGAATTCGTCGCAGGCGTTGGAATTCCTTCGTGCCGATTAATTCCCAGATTAATTCATCACGAACATGAATATATCGATGAACAGGATCTTTAAATACTTTCTCTTCTTCTAATAAACCATATGGTGGTTTTGTCATAGTGAACCCTCTCGTTTCAGTGAGTAGTATCTACATTATAACGAAAGTGTGGACAGCTGTCATAGGAAAAAACGGATGAAGAACATTAAATTCCCATAACAAAAAGCCCATAGAAAAATCGGGTTCTCCTACAGGCTCATCTATGAATCAGAAACGATTATGCTTTTATTTTCTGACCGACCTTTTCAAGCAATTGATCTTCATCTGGTGCTGATAATGGACGGCTATTTACAAATGCAAATGATTTTTTTCGACCAGGACCGCAATAGGATTGACAGCGAATATCGATAGTTGCAGTAGGATCGAGCTTTTTTAACCTGGGTACTAGCGAATTAATATTAGTTGCTTGACACTCATCACAAATACGAAATTCATTAGCCATATCTCGGTTCCTTTCATTGATAATATCAGGATGTTTCATTAAACCAAGCAATAGTATAGCACATTGGTTATGTTGTTGCACGATGTTCTTTCATATTTAGAATAGTGTTATAATAAATGAAGTTTGTTACGAGGAGCTTAATGTATGAAAAATATATCAACGTCATGGCGTTTTCTAGATCATTCAACACTTGGATTGAATTTCGATGCCCTGCAATCCTTTGCCTATGATGACACATTATCTACAGTTGTCGGTCAGCAGGATGCTCCGCCAACGATTCGTCCGTGGGTTCATGAAAAGACAGTTGTTCTAGGTATTCAAGATAGCCGCTTACCCTATATCGAGGATGGACAAGCATATCTCGAAGCAGAGGGCTATCGTGTCGTCGTCCGCAATTCCGGTGGTTTAGCCGTTGTATTAGATCCAGGCATTTTAAATCTTTCATTAATTATTAAAGAAGAAAAAGGATTCACGATTGATGCAGGCTACGAGCTGATGTATTCCTTTATCCAACGATTATTTGCGGACTTCCCTGTTCACATTGAAGCAAAGGAAATTGTCGGGTCTTACTGCCCTGGTAGCTTTGACCTTAGTATCGGTGGCAAGAAGTTTGCGGGAATATCCCAGCGAAGAATTAGGGGCGGAGTAGCTGTCCAAATCTACCTATGTGTTGATGGAAGCGGAGAGGATCGTGCTCAGCTGATTCAGAATTTCTATACTAAATCAGTCCAAGGCGCACCGACAAAGTTCAGTTATCCACAAATTGTCCCAGCGACAATGGCCTCCCTCTCCGACCTTCTAGACACACCATTAACGATAACAGACATCGTTGGCCGAATTCTACACTCCCTACATGATGAAGGCATCAAACTACACATCCAAGCATTATCACCCGCCGAAATCAACATGCTCCAAACCCATTATGAACGAATAAATCAAAGAAATATAAAAGCAATGAACCTAGGTTGAACTCCACCTTGGTTCATTGCTTTTGTTCGTATTCACATTATGATCTATGGTTAAATGTCCTTTTTAATAAGAGAGTGATTAACTGAAAGTCCAGCCAAAATCGCTATCCGCTCATAAAAGTGTTGATCTGGCTCATAAGTGCGGTGAACCCGCTCATAAAAGGATGATTCCCGCTCATAATAAGCAAATTCCGGCTCATAAACCTCACCCGATCAACCGATTCTCAGCTGAATGTAGGGGAAATAGTACCTTATCTTTGATAAAGCTCGCACATATGCTGGTTTTTCGGTTAATGTTCTTTTTAATAAGAGATTATTAACGAAAAGGCCAGCCAAAATCGCTATTCGCTCATAAAAGTGTTGATCTGGCTCATAAGTGCGGTGATCTCGCTCATAAAAGGATAACTCCCGCTCATAATAAGCAAATTTCGGCTCATAAGCCTCTCCTAATCAACCGATTCTAAGCTGAATGAAGGGTAAAAAGCAACCTCATCTTTGAAAAAGCTCGCACATATGCTGGTTTTTCGGTTAATGTTCTTTTTAATAAGGGATTTATTAACGAAAAGTCCAGCCACATCGCTATTCGCTCATAAAAGTGTTGATCTCGCTCATAATAGGATGATTTCCGCTCATAATAAGCAAATCCCGGCTCATAAGCATCACCTGATTAACCGATTCTCAGCTGAATGTAGGGTAAAAAGCAACCTCATCTTTGAAAAAGCTCGTACATATGCTGGTTTTTCGGTTAATGTTCTTTTTAATAAGGGATTTATTAACGAAAAGGCCAGCCACATCGCTATCCGCTCATAAAAGTGTTGATCTGGCTCATAAGTGCGGTGAACCCGCTCATAAAAGGATGATTCCCGCTCATAATAAGCAAATTTCGGCTCATAAGCCTCTCCTAATCAACCGATTCTAAGCTGAATGAAGGGTAATAAGTACCTCATCTTTGATAAAGCTCGTACATATGCTGGTTTTTCAGTTAACTGTCTTTTTTTAATACTAATTTATTACGAAAAGTCCAGCAAACCCTATAACAGAGTGAATGTCCGCAAATAACCCTCATAGTTTTTTCAACAACGACTTCGTATATTGCCCAATGAAAAGAACCCCAATATGAATCGGAATAAAAGTAAAGATATTTAGTCGTTTTAATTTAAGAATCCCACATTTCACAAGGAGATGATCAGACCCATGCATCAACAGCAAACCAATAATCTTAAACTTGCCCGGAAGTAGTAGCGAGTTGATCGTCCCAAGAATACTTAAGTAAATCGCATAAAGTGGTGCAACAAGG
Source organism: Halalkalibacter suaedae (assembly GCF_017939705.1). Classification (GTDB taxonomy): domain Bacteria; phylum Bacillota; class Bacilli; order Bacillales; family Bacillaceae_D; genus Halalkalibacter; species Halalkalibacter suaedae. The sequence goes on along the minus strand of NZ_JAGKSQ010000007.1, from coordinate 176,873 downwards.
AAGTGATCCTGATATTTATTCTTAACAAACCCGGCCTGAAATAAAAAACCTTTAAAAACGGCAGTAATAAAGAAAAAGGCATTTGTATAGTTAATTAGGTACGCAAAAAACAATGTAGTTATCGGAAAAAAAGCATTCTTTTTTGCTTTTAAACCTTCCCACCACTTAGTTATTATCAAGAAGTATAGAAACATTAACGTAACTGTATAATACGTTCTCCAAGTATCATTTTTGTAAATCCCTTTAAAAATAAAGAAACGCTCAATTAAACTAAACAGGACAGCTGCCCCTAACTTCCATTGCCAGCTTAATCTAAATAAAATAAGGGCAGTTGCTTTAATAGGCACAAAGAGACATTGTGACAGAAATGCCCCAAACACATTATCAAACCATTTATTTTTGAAGACTTTTGGTTTATATTGGTACATTTTGAACATATTCAAAACAAAATACTCAAATAAATAAGCAGGTCCGATCGCACTCCATAAAAGAAGCACCACTTTTTGCTTTTTTCTCATAAATGTAAAAACGAGTAGAATTAAATGAAGTACTCCTAAAATGACAAATGGCTTCGTTTGCTTTTTCATCAAGCGTCCCCTCAGTTACTGTTTTCTTTAGTGTTGATGGTTTATGTTCAATTCATACACAAAAAAAACATCCTAGCTCATTTGAACTGGGATGCTCTTTTTATAAGTAAGTATTTATTTACTTGTTACTGTCTGGTTAATTGCTTGCATTGCAGTAATTAATGAGAGCTTATAGACATCAGCTGCGTTACAACCGCGTGAAAGATCATTAACTGGCTTATTTAAGCCTTGAAGAATCGGTCCAATCGCGTCATAGCCACCTAGTCGTTGAGCAATTTTGTAACCTAGATTCCCTGATTCAAGACTCGGGAAAATAAATACATTTGCTTGCCCTTGTAGTGGTGAGTCTGGTGCTTTCTTTTGAGCAACAGCTGGGACGAAAGCCGCATCAAATTGGAACTCTCCATCAATGACTAAATCTGGTCTAGACGTCTGAGCAAGCTTCGTCGCCTCAGACACCTTTTGTGTTTCAATCGATGATGCAGATCCTTTTGTCGAGAAGCTTAGCATTGCTACTTTTGGATCAATACCAAAAACCTTCGCTGTTTCAGCTGTAGCAATGGCGATTTCCGCTAGCTCTTCACTATTTGGAGCAATATTAATCGCACAATCACCAAATACAAATTTCTTATCATCCTTCACCATCACGAACACACCGGACGTTCGTTTGATTCCTGGCTGTGTTTTAATGATTTGTAGTGCTGGACGAACCGTATCTCCAGTAGAATGTGCAGCACCACTTACGAGACCATCCGCTTTACCCATATAGACAAGCATGGTTCCGAAGTAGTTAACATCAACTAGCTTTTCTCTCGCTGTTTCATCTGTCTCTTTTCCTTTTCTCCGTTCTACGAAGGAAGCGACCATCTCGTCCATTCCATCGTAGCTAGATGGGTCCATGATTTTTACACCCTGTATATTAATGTTCAGCTCTTCGGCCTTCTCTGTAATTTCTTCTTCACTTCCGATAAGAATAGGTTCAACAACCTTATCCTTTTTTAGATTAACTGCAGCCTCTAAAATACGTTCGTCTGTTCCTTCAGGTAACACAATCGTAGGCTGATGCTTCTCTACTTGTTTTTTTATTTCAGCAAAGAGATCACTCACGTCAATTCCTCCTCATATCCTTTTCGTTCTCTAATTTATCTTTATAATAAGAATACTCTTCTCTGTAGTAAAAAGGAACCATCTTTGTCAAGTTCGTTAAAGTTTCAATTTTTGAAAAAATCTTTCTGATTACGCTTTCAGACGCTCTATATCTCATTATTTCTTCATTCCGTCGTTTTTTAGGATGACCAAAGCTTTGAACCTTATGTGTCAGAATCGCTCATCATTTTAAGTCTCACTTTAGTTATGGTATATTAAGGGTAATTGACCCTAAATGAGGAGTGGACAAAAAATGAGTGAAGCTGCAGTAACGCTAGACGGATGGTATTGCCTACATGATTTTCGTACAATGAATTGGCCTGCATGGAAATCTATTTCGAACGAGGAACGCAACCAAATATTGGACGAGTTCAACTCAATGATCGGTTTATGGCAAGAAACCGAAGCAAGTGAAAACGGAAGCCATGCTCTTTATTCGATTGTTGGCCAAAAGGCAGATTTTATGATGATGATTTTGCGCCCAACAATGGAAGAGCTTAATGAAATTGAGAATGCTTTTAATAAATCAAAGCTAGCAGAATTTACAATCCCAACCTATTCCTATGTTTCTGTCGTTGAGTTAAGTAATTATATGGCTGGCGAAAGCGATGAGGATCCGTATCAAAATCCTCATGTTCGTAGTAGACTTTACCCGACACTACCTAAGTCTAATCATGTTTGCTTTTACCCAATGGACAAGCGACGCGAGGGGAATGACAACTGGTACATGCTCCCAATGGAAGACCGTCGTTCCCTTATGCGTAGTCACGGGATGATCGGGCGAACGTATGCAGGGAAGGTAAAACAAATCATTACCGGCTCTGTTGGCTTTGATGATTGGGAATGGGGCGTTACTTTATTCGCGGATGATGTGCTCCAATTTAAAAAGCTCGTTTATGAGATGCGTTTCGATGAAGTATCTGCACGTTACGGGGAATTCGGTTCCTTTTACGTAGGAAATTTACTCGATACTGACCATGTAGCAAGCTATTTCCAGATCTAATTCATAACCTCCTTTTCCTATTCTATATAGGAAGAGGGGGTTATTTTTTTAAAAATAACTATCATACACGCTTCACTGGGCACATATAGTGAAGTAACTGCACAGCCTACGTCATACTTAAAAACAACTAAGATTTTCAACTTTGATTAGGAGGTGAACGGATGGCTGTTATAAATGTTTCATCAAGTGATGTTGATATGCTGGCAAGGCTGATGCGTGCCGAAGCTGAGGGTGATGGTGAACTCGGTATGCTTACGGCAGGAAATGTAATGGTCAATCGCGTACGTACACGTTGCTTAGATTTTGAAAATGTGAACTCTGTACCTAATATGGCGTTCCAGTCACCCGGTGGCTTTGAAGCCGTTCAGAAAAGTTACTTTTACCAACACGCAAGAGAGCGCGATAAACGGTTAGCCAAACGTGTGATTGATGGTGAAAGATTTCATCCGGCGGAGAATTCACTATGGTTTTTCAGACCTGAAGGAACTTGCCCTGCCCAGTGGTGGGGACAATGGAATACCGGGCGTTATAAAGCACATTGCTTCTACAGCCCACTCGCTTCAGAATGTCCTGATGTTTTTAGAACTTACTAATGTGAGAAAAGACGGCTCGGCTCTTTGCACTTAACTGTAAGGAGCACAGCCCTCTATTTTAGTACTTAATCACTTTTAAAAAAAAGGGGCGATCAGCATGAATCAACAACAATGGTATCCACAATATGGGCAAACGCAAGCAGGTCAGGCACAGCCACAAGCTCAGACACAAGCACCAACTTCACAGACACAGGGAAGTGTACCTTATTACTCTTCTCAGGCCTATCAAACACCTGGATTTGTGCAAGCACAGCAATACCCACCTTTAGGAGGGCCAGTACCTGGCTATCAGCAGCCTCAATTAGGTGGGCAAGATATGCTGCCACTTGAACAATCCTACATTGAAAACATTTTAAGACTTAACCGAGGTAAAGTAGCCTCGTTTTATATGACATTTGAAAACAACTCAGAGTGGAATGCCAAAATCTTTAGAGGAGTTGTTGAGGAAGCTGGTCGCGACCATATTGTTGTTGGTGATCTTCAGGATCAAACTCACTATCTTCTTTTGATGGTCAATCTTGATTACGTTGAGTTTGATGAGCCAATTGATTATGATTATTCATATGGCGGGTCAACACCCTTCCAATTAACACAATATCCGCCTAGACAAGGGCAGGAATAAAAATACTTAGCAAAAAGCGAGGGGATGATCCCCTCGCTTCCTTTTATTTAATAACCGCAATCGCTAATAATACCCACCCAACGATGAAAGCTAATCCACCAATTGGTGTAATAGCTCCGAGCTTCGTTATGCCTGTGAGTGCCATCACGTAGAGACTTCCTGAGAATAAGATAATTCCAATTAAAAAGCTCCAGCCGGCTCCATTTAATAATGCTGAATTTGTTACTTTCATTGCAATAATACCGACAGTCAACAAGCCAATTCCATGTATCATATGGTATTGAACGCCTGTTTGATAATTCTTCATCATTTTCTCGGACAATCTTGATTCAAGACCGTGTGCTCCAAATGCACCAATCACGACAGATAATCCCATAACAATACACCCAATTAATAAAAAAATCTTTGCCACGTTCTTCACTCCTTATGTACCTACTATTCAAAATGAAATACTCTTTTAGAAATCAAGTAAGCTTGACTTTGGTGGCACAACCGCTTCCTCTTGACCTTGATAGGATTGCACTTGTGCAATCGGTCGGACCGGTTGAGTTATGACTTCCTTTTGTTCCACTCGACCCGCGTTCGTACCTTTTAACAGCTGACAATAAGCTTCAATGACAGCCGCCTTTTCTTTTACAAGTCCTGACTGATTGTCATCAATCGCTCTTTTTAAATATTCGAGCTGCTCTTCTAATTGCTCAACAATTTGTTTTGCTGGTATGTTCAAAACAGTGAACCTCCTCGCCTCTCATTTCCCTCTATAGTAGCACAGAAAAAAAGGACTAACCATGTTGTTGGTCAGACCCCTTTTCTTTTTGACGAGAAGCAAAAATTGCTTTGACCCCGGCTATGTTCACACCTTGTTTGATTAAAGCCTTTATTTCCAAAAACTTTTCGATATCCTCCAACGAAAACATCCGCTGATTTCCATCGTTACGACTCGGCTTCACCAACCCGTGCTCTTCATAATACCGAATTTGTCGGGCTGTCAAGTTCGTCATTTCCATCACAACTCTGATGGGTAAACATGCTTGTCTGCGAGGAATATTTGACTTCACTTCCGCCCCTCCTTCGATTTGTATTTTTATTGGGTTGAGCCCGCTTGATGTCCTTTCGCTAAATATGTGTAGACATCTCTTAATGTTTCGAACCCTAATTCCTTTGCCAGTTGAATGTTCTTTTGCCATAGCTGTGCCGTCACCATTGCGTCCTCTTTCGCATGATGACGAATAGAAATAGGAATCTCATAATGTTCGCAGCACTCATCGAGCGTGACCAATTTTAATTCTGGATGGACAACCTTCGTTAAAAAAGAAGTATCAATGATTCGATGCTGAAATGTCGCACGCAATGTTTGCCATGTCGCATGGGACATAAATTTCTTTTCATGACTAGCATGGTGGGCAACTAAGGTCGATTTCCCGATATATTTATAGAAATCACCAAGCACATCCTCTAAAGCTGGAGATTGCTCAAGTTCCTCCGAAGTGAGTCCTGTTAATTCGAGAATCTCTTCTGAAGGATTGAGACAGTGAACGGTGGAATAGTAAGTTTCTTCATCGAGAATTTGCTCACCTTTCATCTTCACGGCACCTATTGAAAGAATACAATCTCCCTTATCTGGATAAAACCCACTCGTCTCTAAATCAAAAATAACAAATGGTAGTTCAGTAAGAGGACTATCTAGGATGTCTTCCTGCTTTAATTCACGTTGAATTTGACGGAGCTGTGATAGCCTAGCTGCACCAGACTTCTGCTGAAGTGACGTGTAGACATTTGGACTCAATTTTCCTGATAGCTGCTTTACCAATTGAACCATGTTATTCATGATCATGTGGATTCACCTTTCTTGAAGATTCTCTCAATATCTTGATAGAGCTGATGTCCTTCTTTGATCCATTCTTTTAATTGCTTCTTTTCAGACTGACTTAATTGATCCAAAGCAAGATGATGAACATGCTCATAGCTTTGTACGTCCTTCTGCCAGTCAACTCGCTTTTCAAGTAACTTTTCAAATGAAGGCTTTAATTTCTTAATATGATGATATTTTTCAGGTAATTGCTCGAATCTCTCAATCGTTGAAGATGCATAAATATGCTGCTCAATTGCGAGTAATCGTAAACCATTTACATATGGAAACAATACCGTCTGTTTAAAATCAAACTTGCCTTGCTGCTTTCCTTTTGTTTCAACCAATAATTGATTGAAGAGACCTACTCCCTTGCGAAGCCTGCCTGTGTTTTCAGTAAAACGTTCGAGTAAATATGGTTCCATGTCAACTGCATTAAATAAAAGTCGCTTAAGTCGTTCAAGCAGCTCCGGATCTCCGATAAGAGTCCTTGAATCAAAAAAGGTAAGGGTATAACGCAAGGTCTCCCATTTGTTGTCTTTTAACCAGCCTTTGATTTGCTTTTCCCATTGATCGTACGAGCGACACCATTTTGGGTTAGACGCCATTACTTTCCCATCACAAGGTTCGTACCCTACTCGTTTCAGTGCATAGACAATTTCTTTCCCGACATGAAGAAAATAAGATTCTTCCTCTTCTGCACCCGAACTTTCAAATATGATTCCATGATCCTGATCACTCCAAAACGATTGCTCAAGCCTTGCACCGCTACCCATTAAAAAGAAAGCAAAGTGAGTGGGAGCTGTTCCCCACTCACTTTCAGTCTTTTTAAGAGCGAGACATACCGCTTTCTTTATCAATAGATCATGACTTTTTTGCAATGAGGCCGAGGTATGCTCCCGATCATGAATGACGCTTAGACGTTCTTCATAAAGTTCTTGATAACGTTTATTCCACTCTTGATCTCCGTAGGTAGTATAATCCTTTGCCTCTCTCATTTCTTATGCGCCTGTCTTTGTGTCTTGACCTGGCATGCTTTCAGGATAACCATAGCTACCGTGCTCACTAAGGTCTAGACCAACAATCTCTTCTTCTTCAGATACACGAAGACCGCCAGTGATTGCACTTGTAATTTTTAATAGAATGTAAGATACAACGAAAGCGAAAACCGCTACTGCTACAACACTGATGATCTGAACCCCAAGCTGTGTAAAACCACCACCGTAGAATAATCCCGGACGACCAGCAACCATTTCAGACAATTCTGGAGTTGCGAAGAAACCTGTTGAAATTGTACCCCAAACCCCTGCAACACCATGAACAGATAATGCGAAGATTGGATCATCAATTCTAGCTTTGTCAAATAATTTCATACTGAAGAATACGATTAATCCACCAACAAGACCGATAACGACCGCTGCCCAAGGTGCTACGAATGCACAAGATGCAGTGATTGCTACAAGACCTGCTAATGCTCCATTTAACATTGTTGGAACATCTGATTTCCCTGTAAGTGCCCAAGCAATAAATAATGCTGCGACAGCACCACCAGCTGCACCTAATTGCGTATTAAGAGCAACATAACCAAAGAATGCATCGGCTACCCCTAATGTACTACCTGCGTTAAATCCAAACCAACCTACCCATAGGATCAATACACCAAGAGCTGTGAATACTTGGTTATGTCCAGCTAAATCATTTGATGAACCGTCTTTGTTGTATTTACCAAGACGCGGCTTTAATAGAATTGTCGCTGCAAGTGCTGCTGCAGCCCCTGTTAAATGCACAACCGTTGAACCTGCAAAATCCTGCTTACCAAGTTCTGAAATCCAACCGCCACCCCAAATCCAGTGAGCAACAACTGGGTATACAAAAGCTGAGAATAAAACTGCGAAAATCACATAAGCAGATAACTTTGCACGTTCTGCAAATCCACCAAACGCAATTGTTAAAGCAATGAGTGCGAACATCATTTGGAAGAAGAAATCAACTGAACCAACTAATCCTTCATCTGCTGTTTCATAGTTTCCAAAGAAGAAATCTGATAATCCGATGAAGGCATTTCCTTCACCATATGAAAAGCCCCAACCAACTGCCCAGTAGACCAGAGAGCCAATCCCTAAAGTGAAAATTGTTTTACCAGCAATATGTCCAGCATTTTTCATTCTTGTTGAACCTGCTTCTAAAAGAATAAATCCACCTTGCATAAAAAGTACAAGTACTGCACAAATCATAATCCATACGTTATCCATAAGTGCTAATTCCGGCATGTAAAATCTCTCCCCTCGAATGTTAGACATGTCAGCGTCAGAGAAGCTAACATCTCTTGTTAGTCTTTATTATACGTTCTAAATTTTCTGAATCCACCTTGTTGTAAGATTAGCTTACATACTAATTAACTACGGCTTTTGGGCTGAAAAGGCTTACTTCAAAGGGAGAGTATGGATAGCGGAATTTTCAGATAACTATAGTTTAGGTTGTTTTTTTATTGGTTGGGTGGTGTCAAAAAGAGGGTTTGGTTAAATATCGAGTCTTAAAGGGGGGATGATTTTTGAGAAAGGGAAGAAGAGAGCTAGTAATCCTGTGACATGGTTAGTTGCGGACATATGATCCGCTAATCAATGAAAAGGGCGGGTTAGAATGGAGTGATCGGACATCCAATCCGTTATTCGGTTCCATAACAGTCTTTTTCTCAAGATTTATATGAAATAACGGATCATATGTCCTTTAAAATACTAGAATGAGAGTTTACCCGAAATTAAGGGATCATATGTCCGCATAGGTCTTTAGAACACACTTATTAGCGTTTTGGGGGTTGCCTTCGGTTACACATTTCCTAACCAGTCTATTTTTTCTTTCGTCGCCTTGAACCCTTCGAATTTAAGGAAGTCGTCTGGATATTTTGAGCTACACATCATTGGATGTCTACTTTCATAAAAGATACCAGCTTTAATGTATTGCTTATTCGAGATCGCTTCTTTCCCCCATAGGAACCAGATAATGTTTGGGTTTCTGTTTGAAATGTACTGTAACACTGCTTGAGAAAAGTTGGCCCAAATATCCTTGTGACTATTTGGTATACCTACCTCACAAGTAAAGGAGGTATTTAAGAATAGGACACCCTGTTCTTCCAGCTTATTAAACCACTTATTGGGTGCGGCTAGTGAAAATCTCTTTTCCTCGAGCTCCTTTTGAATCTCTTTAAATGATTTGATTTCTTCATAGTTAGCAATATCATTTGTTGTTTTATGGATTAATCGAATAATATTCTTCAATGAAACTTGACGAAATGGTCGATTCCAGCTCGCTAATCCCCCTACCTCGAAGGCACGACCAGTTGCAACGCCCTCCATCGGATAGACGTCTTGTCCAAGCCACACAACTGAGACTTGATCCAAATTAACGGTGAGGAAGCGCAAAATAACACTTGGATCTGTTGGATTGTAGTTATCGCCTATCTTTTGTTCAATTTCGGCGATCTCCTCTTGTCTAGCCTTTGTTAAAAATGGAACCCAGGATTCATGAATCTGATCTGGTAGTAACGTCAACTTCCCCACACCTTCCTAATACAGTGTCATATTCTTCTCGTTTAGCTTGCTTTCTAATGATGGAATCGTTAATTCTTGAGTGGATAAGAAATGCGCATTCGCTCGTTTGAGATGCTCTTCCTGACCAATTCCAACTGAATACATATCTGTTTGCAGGATTCCGGTTAGGCCTGGTTCTCCGTCTTCAATTGCAACACATTCATCAGAATTTACCCCAGCTAGACTTGCAGCTTTCAAAAAGATTTCAGGATCAGGCTTTCCCTTCTTTAGCTTCGTTACATCAACAACCGCCTTGAAATACTGAAGGAGGTCAAGCTGCGAGAGCACAAATGAGGCATTTTGACTTGCTGAGGCAACAACCATTGGCATTCCCATTTCATACAAGCTTTTAATAAAAGAAGGCATCCCCGGTTGGGCATCGCTCACGGTGAGCGACTCTAGTAATGTTCGATAGTATGTATTTTTCTTTTCACATAGTTGATCGAATTCTTCTATTGTTAGTTGTTTGCCAGATTTCTCAACAATCTGTTTGACTGTTTCTCGGCGACTTAAGCCCTGTAGCTGTTGATTCCATTCCGTTGTATAGGCAATCTCCACTTCATCTGCGACCTTTTTATTTACTTCAAAGTGAAGTGGCACGGTGTTTGAAATGACACCATCCATATCGAAAATAACTGCGTTTATTTTTTTCATATTAATTCTCCTTTTTCCAAGTATATACGTTAGGCTTTTTCTGTATAGTTGTGTAAGATGGAAATATTGTCATTAGAAAGGACGTCTAACATGCAACAATCGGATTACAAATTAGGTGTATTTGCGGCGATCGGCGCCTATATCCTCTGGGGTGTACTCCCTCTTTACTGGAAGCTGCTTGAATCAGTTTCTGCTAGTGAGGTTCTAGCCCACCGAATCATTTGGTCGCTTGTCTTTATGATCATTATCTTAGCATGTAGAGGCCAGTTACGAGTAGCCTTTACTGAATTTCGCTATATTTTTTCTCATTTAAAACCAGCACTCGGAATGATTTTCGCTTCTTGCTTTATTACATTAAATTGGTTTGTCTTTATTTGGGCAGTTAGCCATGATCGGGTGATTGAAGCTAGCTTAGGCTATTATATTAATCCCCTTCTCAATGTCTTACTCGCACTGCTCTTCCTAAAGGAACGCTTCACACGTTGGCAGACAATTGCCATGGTTTTTGCTTCAATCGGTGTGTTGATTCTGACAGTTTATTACGGTGTCGTACCATGGGTGGCCTTTATTCTAGCTTTCTCCTTTGGTGTGTATGGTTTAATGAAGAAACTAGTCAATGCTGGTGCAATGACAGGCCTTACCATCGAGACATTACTTATGACTCCATTTGCTCTCTTGTTTCTAATGTGGTTCTACGGGCAACCTGCTAATTCTAGCTCATTTGGCGTAGAGCAAATAGATGTGACAATGCTTTTGATCGGGGCAGGGGCAGTAACTGCGATTCCTTTGCTACTATTTGCAATCGGGGCGAGACGCATTACCCTGTCACTTATTGGATTTTTACAGTATATCGGTCCGACTATTATGCTTTTTCTGGGAATCTTCTTATATAAAGAACCGTTTAGCGGGATTCAATTTATCGCTTTTCTGTTTATTTGGATCGGGTTATTGATTTTTACGACTGCTAAAACTCAAGTATTTCAGAGATTCGTTAATCGATTTTCTAAGGCATCAACTAAGATAAAGAAGGCTGTTTAGCTAGTTAGAATCTACGATAAGAAACTTCGGCTTCGCTACCGGGATGGGGGGCACGCTTTCCGCAGGAGGGCATGGAACTAACCGGCTCCGCCGGTGGATTTCCATCTGCCCTTTTTTCCTGCAGGAGTCGGCCCTCCCATCCCGTCCGCTTTGTTAGAGGAGAAACGAGGAATCTACTTCTTTTCTTTTACTTATAAAACTCATACAACTTCTACTATTTTTTACAATGATAAAACTAAATAAAAACCACCTTCAAGTATTTCTTAAAGGTGGTTTATTCAGGTTGAGAATAACTAAAGTATCTAACTGAAATACCGAACAAGGCACTCACGTAGCGGATGAAATACACGTAGACTCCTGTGGGATTAAAAAGCCAAAGGTGAGACCCCACAGGCGTAGACGAGGAGGCTCACCGGCTTCCCACGGAAAGCGAAGTGTATTTCAGGAGCGGTTTGCTTCCGCCAACTATCATTGTTCGGTTTTCTTTTATCAAATCACTTTTGTCCCAGCCTGTTTTTTTTATTTTATTTTTAGTTACCTTAAGTGTAATAAGGTTCTCCTGAAATATTAAGATCATTGCTCATCTTAGTTTGCTACTCTTCTTCAGGGTCGATTTGTGGGGATGTGACTTTTGTTATTTTAACTTTAGTAATTTTTTTCTCATCAGCTTCCTCAACGGTGAGAAGATAGTCTTTGAATTCAATTGATCTCTTATTATCCTCAGGTTCAACTGGGATATAACCAAGCTGCCCTACAATAAATCCACTTAGTGTATCAAAGTCCTCTGTTGGAAACTGAACTCGCAAAAGCTTTCCTACCTCGTGCAGGCTCAATGTCCCATTAATTAGCAACGTATTCTCATCTAATTGACTGTATTCAAATATCTCTTCGTCATGTTCATCAAAAATATTACCAACTAGTTCCTCTAATAGATCTTCGAGTGTGACAATCCCTGCCGTTCCACCAAACTCATCAATGACAACAGCTAGATGGATTTTGTCTTTTTGGAGATCATTAAAAAGATCACCAGCGACTTTAGATTCGTTAACAAAATACGGATCCCTAATTAGCTTCTCTAAACTAAAGTCTTCCTCAATTCCATTTTCCATGTATTGTAGAACATCCTTAACATGAAGAACACCGATTATATTATCAATATGCTCATCATAGACAGGAAATCTTGTGTATTTTTCAATATTGATGAAGCGCACTACCTCTTTTAAGGTTGAGGTAACAGGAATAGCTGTAATATTTGTGCGGTGAATCATGATGCTCGACACCGTCGTATTATCGAAGTCAAAGATATTATTAATCATTCGTTTTTCATTATCTTGAATGGCTCCTCTTTCTTCACCTACATCAACCATCATCCTGATTTCTTCCTCTGTCACTTGTTCATCATTTGCATTTGGATCAATTCCAAATAATCGTACAATTCCATTTGTAGATAGTGTCAGTAATTTCACAAAAGGAGCTGTAACTTTAGATAAAACAGTTAGCGGTCTAACAACAAACATTGCTATCGGTTCTGGCTTTTGCATCGCGATTCTTTTCGGAACCAATTCTCCGATGACTAATGTGAAATAGGATAACACTAAGGTAATCAATACCACGGAAATGTTTTCCAACCAATGTAATGAAAGTGGTATACCTAAGTCATAAAGAAAAGTTGCTAATTGACCGGCAAAGCTACCTGCAGCAAAAGCACTCGCTAAAAATCCAGCTAACGTGATACCTACTTGAATTGTTGCTAAAAAACGGCTTGGTTCAGATAATAGATTTTGTAGTAAGATTGCCTTTTTATCTCCTGATTCCGCCATTAGTCTTACTTTATTATCATTTAATGAAATTAAAGCAATCTCAGACGCCGCAAAAAATGCATTAAGGATAATCAGAAAAACAAGTATAAAAACTTCAATAGACAACGATATTCCTCCAGTGTTTTGTTTTAATAATGCTAAGTAATACCTAGCTTATCTCTATTGTAATACAAAATATCCCTAATACCAAATGAAAACATTGTGTACATACAAAAAGTTTGACCTAAACCAACTTAGTTGTCCTCATCAACCTGAAACATATAATGCTTCGTCCTCATTCCTACATTTAAAACAAGGCCAATCGCAACCATATTCGTCAACAAGGAGGTTCCACCATAGCTAACAAACGGCAACGGAAGACCGGTAATTGGCATCAGCCCAATTGTCATCGCTATGTTCTCAAATACTTGAAAAACTAGAAAGCCAATAATCCCTGAAACAAGGTATGTTCCGTATAGATTATTGCAGGTCGCAGCAATGATAATCATTCGATAAAACATTAGGAAGTAAATGATAATTAAGACTGTCGCACCAACGAAACCAAATTCTTCTCCAATCACTGTGAAGATAAAGTCAGTATGCAATTCAGGAACACGATTAGTCTGAGTTTGAATCCCTTGTAAATAGCCACTCCCATAAAGCTGACCAGAGCCAATCCCCTTCATCGCTTCGACTAACTGATAGCCATAGCCAGCCGAATGTTCTTCAGGACTAAGCCATCCATAGAAACGATCGAGCTGATGCTTTTTAATAAATAGAGAAAAGAGATCAATCCTATAAAAAAACAACCACACTAAAGTTCCTAGCCCAGCAATGACAAGTGTAAATAGTAACGTTAACATTCTCCAAGTAATACCTGACATGAGCAGCATTGTTGCAACAATACTTGTGAGCACTAATGCCGTTCCAAGGTCTGGTTCTCTCAACACTAATAAGAAAGGCGGAATAAACAATGCCATAATTTTCATAACAATCATTACATCTGACTTGAAGCTTATTTCCTTCCGCCGTGTGATCGAGCTCATTACTTTAGCTAATGCCAGTATAAGAAATATCTTCATAAACTCCGATGGTTGAAATGTCCCAATCCCAATATCAAGCCATGACTGTGCACCATTTTGATAGACACCGAGTGGAGAAAAGGCGACGAGAAGCAATAACAACAAGCCAACCCCATACATTGTGTATGTAAGGTTTTTGTACAAGTCATAGTCAAATATCATCATCCCGGCAACAGCAAAGAAACCAATTACGAACCAAATCACTTGTCTTTTAACAAAGAACGTTGGATCATTGCTATAGTATTGACCAGAACCACTATTTATCGCTAACAGACTAAAACACATTAATAGGAAAATAAAAAATAAAATCGAATAATCAATTTTTTGCATATATGTTTTGCCAGTGTCCATTGCACCCTCCACCTAAAACCTCTCAAGTATGATTCCTAACATTCAAATAAAAGGAGAAGGCTTCAACTTCTTTCCTTTTATTACACTTCTTCAAAATGTAGCATATTTACTTTGAATAATATAGATATTTTCTCTATAGTATTCTTGAAAATATTAGGACACTGTTCATAGAATTAAAGATAGTATTGGAAACACAGATGACCTACATTAGAAACCGGTAATCAAGGGAAACTATTTTACCTAATAAGGATTTCGAAACACCTCTCACCGCAATTCTCATCAATAAAAAAAAGCTTGTCGACTTCTCATAATAGAGACTTGTCGACAAGCTAAACTAATTTGATTATTAAAACTTAGATTGGTATCTCTTAACTTCCCAATCTGTTACAGCAAGACGGTATGCATCACATTCTGCACGCTTAAGTGCAACGTACTCACCAAATGAATGCTCACCTAATGTTTTCAAGCCAATTTCTCCTGCCTCGAAACGATTAACCGCTGCTTCTAAGCTAGTTGGTAGGTTTTCAATCCCACGAGAATCTAACTCATCCTTAGTCATGTGGAAAATATCTGCATTTACAGATGGAACCGGTGTTAACTCACGTTCAACCCCATCAAGACCTGCAGCTGCGATGATTGCATATGCAAAGTACGGGTTTGCAGATGGATCTGGGCAACGAATTTCAACACGAGTACCTGCCCCGCGTGAAGCCGGGATACGAATTAATGCTGAACGGTTTGATGCAGACCAAGCGATATAGCAAGGTGCTTCATAACCAGGCACTAGACGCTTATATGAGTTAATTAATGGGTTTGTTACAGCAACAAAATCCTTTACATTGTCCATAAGACCAGCTATAAATTGGTAAGCCTTTTCTGATAATGCAAGCTCATCAGACTCATCATAGAATGCATTTTCTTGCTTCTCTGTATCAAATAAAGAGATGTTAACGTGCATTCCACTACCGTTTTCACCAGCAAGTGGCTTAGGCATGAATGTCGCAAAGTAGCCAAATTGTTGTGCAACTGTTTTAACGACCCACTTATATGTTGTTGCAGCATCAGCAGCTCCTAGAGCATCTGAATACTTAAAGTTAATTTCATGTTGACCAATTGCTACTTCGTGGTGAGATGCTTCAATTGTGAAGCCCATCATTTTCAAAGCTTTATAGATTTCAAGACGAACTTTTTCACCAAAATCCTTTGGTGATGTTTCAAAGTAACCACCTACATCTTGAGTGCGTAGTGTTGGTTGTCCGTAATCATCTGTTTCGAATAAGAAGAATTCTAGCTCAGGACCTACGCTGATTGAATAGCCTTGGTCTGCAGCACGCTTAACTGTTTTTTTTAGAACATTACGCGGATCTCCAGCAAAGTCAGAACCATCAGGCTTCTTTACGCTACAAATGAAACGAGCTTCAGAATAACCTTCTTGTTCAGTCCATGGTAAAACTGCGAATGTTGTTAGATCTGGATCTAAGTATAGATCTGATTGATTAATAGGTGTAAAACCTGCAATAGAAGAACCGTCGAACATAACTCTTCCTTCTACCACTTGGTCGATTTGCTCAGCTGTAACTGTTACATGCTTTAACGTTCCTTCGATATCAACAAACTGAACGTGTAGAAGCTCTACATTTTTTTCCTTGATTGTCTCTTTTATTGATTCAACTAAGCTCTCTCTTGTTGGTGTAGATACACTTGCCATCCCCAAACACTTCCTTTTCATGTAATGTTTTGTGACATCAACTTGTTATGTCTACTTTATGATTTTCACCATTTTTTCGCAATGAGTATGTAAGATAATCTGACAAAGAAATATCGTTATAATTTTATATACTATTGAAAGATTCAGAATATAGCGCCGAAAGAACCGCATAGTTATGCCAATGAAAAGGCTTACTTTATTTCGCTAATTACAACCTCAATTGTGTCTGAAATGTGAACAAAAAAAGAACTGAACAACTTGTCCAGTTCAAAAGGTAAGGGGGATACGATGTTTCGCACCATACGTACAATGTATCAGTAACTTGGAGCTTCTACAACCGATTGTCCTATTTCTTAACAATAACTCAATTATCTTTACAAAAGGAAAAAGTAGTTATTTAAACACATAGCGAGATTGAGAGGCTCCGATTTCGCTACCGGGATGGGGGGCACGCTTTCCGCAGGAGGGCATGGAACTAACCGGCTTTGCCGGTGGATTTCCATTTTGCCCTTATTTCCTGCAGGAGTCGGCCCCCCATCCCGTCCGCTTTATGAGAGGAACATCGGAATCTAATTTCTTTTTTTAAATTCTTGAAATTAGAACTGTCTTTAATGTCTAAATTATTTTGTTTCAACAACAAAAAAACACCTTCGAGAAAACTTTTCTCAAAGGTGTTCATTTTTTATTTATGCGTGTTTTGATGGCTTGCTGCGTTGGCTTCCGCCTGGGCGTGGGCCGCTTGCGTTGCTTGGACGGCGTCCTCCGCCTGTGCTGCGGTCATCTTTGCGGTATTGTGAGCGACGACGATCGTCACGTTGACGACCTCCTCCGCGGTATGGCTTCCCACTTCCGCTTCCACCGCCACTACCTTGACGCTTCTTCACACGTAATGGTGCTTCTGCTGTTAGGCGTACTGGTGTTGTGTCAGGCTCTTTCGTTAATAGCTTTAGGGCAGCAGCTAATGCTGTAGTTGCGTCTGTCTCTTGCAGAAGATCCTTTGCAGCAACACGGTAGCTGTCGGCATCTCCATTACCAATTAGCTCTTTTAGTTGCTCAAGAACTAATTGCTGTTGACCTTCCATTGCTTCTGTATGAGTTGGCTTCTTAAGCTTCGTCATTTTCTTCTTTGACAGTTGTTCAATCGCTTTTACATGATCCATTTCTCTTGGAGTTGCAAATGTTACCGCAACACCGGACTTACCAGCACGACCTGTACGACCGATACGGTGAACATAGCTTTCTGGATCTTGTGGAAGATCAAAGTTATATACATGTGTTACTCCACTAATATCTAATCCACGAGCTGCTACATCTGTCGCAACAAGTACATCGATAAGACCACTCTTAAACTTACGAAGAACACTATCACGCTTCGCTTGATTTAAGTCACCGTGAATTCCTTCTGCACGGTATCCACGCTTACCAAGAGCTTCTGCTAGTTCATCTACACGGCGCTTTGTACGACCGAAGACGATTGCAAGCTCTGGTGTGTGAATATCAATCATGCGACTAAGAACATCGAACTTCTCTTTTTCGTGAACTTCAACATAGCCTTGTTCAATATTCTCCATTGTTACTTCTGCTGACTTAACTGCAATCGTCTCAGGATTTTTCATGAACGTTTGAGCAAGCTTTTCGATACGCTTTGGCATTGTTGCTGAGAACAATAATGTTTGGCGCTCGTTTGGTACTTCTTTTAGAATTGTTTCGATGTCTTCAATGAAGCCCATATTTAACATTTCATCTGCTTCATCTAGAACAACCATTTCGACTTGCTGAAGACGAATCGTTTTACGTCTCATATGATCCATTAAACGACCAGGTGTTGCTACAACCACATGTGGCTTGCGTTTCAAATCAGTGATTTGCTTACGCATGTCCTGGCCACCATACACGACAACCGTACGAACGCCTTTATGCTTACCAAAAGTAACGAGTGACTCTGCGACTTGATTCGCAAGCTCTCGTGTAGGGGCAAGGATAAGTGCTTGAACATGTGCTTCCTCAGTGTTGATACGGTTAACTAACGGAATTCCAAATGCACCCGTCTTACCAGTACCAGTCTGAGCTTGCCCGATTATGTCTTTACCTTCAAGAGCTGTAGGAATCGTCGCTGTTTGAATCGGCGTCGCTTCTTCAAAACCCATTTCTGTAACGGCTCGGACTACCTTAGCGTCCAAGTTAAAATCATAAAAAGTTGCCAAATATATAATCTCCTTTATTGGTGATTTTCACCAGTTTTCAAAATTTAAAACATCTTTAATAATAACACGTATTTAGGTAAGTAACAATAGCTATTATTAATTAAGGATGTTTCATTAATTATTTTATCCTTTTTAGCTAATGGCATACACTGACTTTCCGCTGACCTTACTCATTTTTTATCATATCTTTATACATGGAATTTTTTTGATTGGTTACATTAGAAGGAGTAAATGAATTGAAGGAGGCCTTTTTGTGACAGATGCACATATACATGATTCAACGATGCCAAACCAACCGGAGCCTTACTGGAGAAGTTCGGTAGATCTAGAGTCCTATCCAGCGTTAAATGAAGATATTAATGTCGACGTTGCGATCGTTGGTGGGGGAATTAGCGGCATCACTGCTGCTTATCTTTTATCAAAGGAAGGAAAGAAGGTCGCCTTACTTGAAGCAGACGTCGTTTTAAACGGGACAACCGGCCATACGACTGCAAAGGTTACGGCACAGCATGGATTTATTTATGATGAGTTCATCTCCCATTTAGGTGAGGACGGAGCCAGGAACTATTATGAAGCTACAACTGATGCAATGAATTTCGTTAAACAGCTTGTTGAAAAGGAAAATATTGATTGCGATTTATCTGTTGAGGACTCATTTTTATATACAACAACCGACAACGGAATAAGAAAACTGAAAAAAGAACATGAGGCATATCAAAAGCTTGGAATTGAGTGCGAATGGTTAGATTCTGTGCCTCTACGAAATGTTCCTGTTAAGGCAGCATTAGCGATGAAAAACCAAGTTCAATTTCATCCATTGAAGTACCTTTCCTTTTTACTAACAGAAGCAAAAAGAAACGGTGCTTCCATTTATGAACACACTGTCGCAAAAGATATACAAGATAAGGATGGTCCAACCGTTGTAACTAGAGAGGGACATCTCATTAAAGCCAATTCTGTCATTACCGCTTCACATTTCCCATTTTTCGATGGGGGTGGCTTCTATTTCTCAAGAATGTATGCTGAACGCTCCTATATTGTTGCCGGGAAGGTTAGCCAAGAAGAATGTCCTGACGGGATGTACTATAGTGTTGATACACCAACTAGATCATTAAGGTACACGATGGTCGATGGGGAAAAAATGGCGATTATAAGTGGAGAGTCGCATAAGACCGGTCAAGAGGTTGACACCGATTACCACTATGATGCCTTGGAACAATTCGGAATGGATATGTTTTCGAATTTCAAGGTGGATTATAAATGGTCAGCACAAGATCTCACTACATTAGACAAAGTCCCATACATTGGCCAGATCTCAAAGCAGCATCCATCTATTTTTGTCGCAACAGGCTACCGTAAATGGGGGATGACGAACGGAACAGCTTCTGCTCTTCTATTAACAAACCTTATTTTAGGTAAGAAGAATAAATTTGAAGCACTTTACCGTCCTTCTCGTTTTATTGCTGATCCAAGCATCAGACATTTCATTAGTCAAAATGCCGATGTCGCAAAAGAATTTCTCAAAGGGAAGTTTGATCGAGAAAGCCGTCATCCAGAGGATCTAAAGAAAGAAGAGGTTGCCGTTGTTTCGATCTCCGGTATGCGAGCTGGTGCCTATCGAGATAAAGAAGGTACCCTCCATGTACTAGATACGACATGTACCCACTTGGGCTGTGAGGTTCATTGGAACAAAGGTGAACACACATGGGATTGCCCTTGTCACGGCTCTCGCTTCTCCTATACAGGTGAAGTTGTTGAAGGACCAGCAAAGAAACCACTTAAGAAGGTTGATTATTAAGTTGTCTTAATAAAAAGGCTGGGAAAAAGCGATTTAACTAATAGAAAATCCGAACAATAATCGTTAGCGGACGTAAACCGCTCCTGAAATATACTACGCTTTCCGCGGGAAGCCGGTGAGCCTCCTCGGCTACGCCTGTGGGGTCTCACCCTTGGCTTTGCATCCCGCAGGAGTCTACGTATATTTCATCCGCTATGTGATTGCTTTGTTCGGTATTGCAGTTAGACACTTTTGTATGTCCCAGCCTTTTATTATTGCTTTTTAAAATCCTTCTGTTCAACATGAAGTTCGATTAAATTGCCATCTGGATCACTGCAAAAGATCTGAGCAAATCCACTTTGACTATCGGGCTTTTCTATAATTCTCACGTTGTTATCCTTAAGCCATTTAATTGTCTCGTGATAATCTGCTACCCTAATCGCGAAATGAGCCTCCCTTGAATTCAACTCTCGATCTGGTCGACTGTTCATCTCTTTATCAACAATGAGATGCAATTGTTCGTCTCCTATTGCAAACCAAGCCCCGTCAAAGCCAAAATTAGGCCTTTCTAGTTCCTTTAATCCAAGGATATCACGATAAAACGTCTTCGATTTCTCTATATTAGAGCTTACTAGACTAACGTGATGAAGCTTAACTACTTTAAACATACTTAACACTCCTTCTTAAAATAGAGTTTACGAGTATTTCCTAATAATCTTGAGCCTTGGCTTGCTCAGAACCGGTTGCAATGGCTACGCTCGCTACACGCAATTTATGAGAAGGGCACTCTTAATTTGCTTAAAAGATGTAGCGGCTTCGCTCATTGCTTCGGGCGACTTTATAAGTCGCCCTTCAGTTTGGCTAGGGCGTCGGCTAGGGCGGAGTTTGTGAAGTTGTCGTCATTGTTTTGTTTTTTCATGTAGTTGTTTACTTCTCGTTTTGATACTTTTTTGTGTTGGTTGTTCTTTTTACGTTCTTGGAAGGTGGAGAGCTTTTCTCTATGACCACAGACACATGCGAACATTTGCCCTTCGCCTTCTCCTCGTAATTCAAGCTTCTTTTTACATTTTGGACAGCGGGCGTTTGTGACTTTCGAGATGTTTTTCTTATATCCACATGCTGGGTCCTGACACACTCTTCGTTTTCCATGTTTTGAATCAAGCTCAAGAAGTAGCTTTCCGCAATCCGGGCATGGTGAGCCTGTCACATTATCATGTTTGAATGTTTGGTTACTTTGTTTGATTGCAGATACAATTGAAGTCGCATAATCCTTCATTTCTCCGACAAAGGTATCCTTACGCAATTGGTTATTTGCGATTTGCTCGAGCTTTTGCTCCCATTCTGCTGTTAATGCAGGCGATTTCAAATCCTCAGGTACTAGCTCAAGCAATTGCTTTCCTTTGTTTGTCAGAAAAAGCTCTTTTCCCTTTTTATCAATAAGATGCGTGTTCAACAGCTTCTCAATAATATCTGCCCTTGTTGCAACTGTACCAATTCCACCTGTTTTCCCTAATGTTTGAGCAAGCTGCTTATCTTGCTTTTCCAAGAATGTTGCTGGTTTTTCCATTGCCGATAATAGTGTACCTTCTGTAAGTCTCGCCGGGGGCTTCGTCTGACCTGCGTGTATCTCCATGCGAGCCACTGCGAACTCTTGCCCCTTTTCTAGCTTTGGCAGAGCTGATTCGGCCTTTTCATCATCGAGACTAGGATCATCCTGGTAAGCAGCTTTCCAGCCCTGTGCTAGTGGTCTTTGTCCTTTAGCAACTACTGTTTCACCTGCAATCGTTCCAACGACGGTCGTTTGCTCATACTCATAGGCAGGTAGCAGATTAGCTAAGAAACGTCGCACAATCATGCGGTATAGCTTTGCTTCCTTTTCACTTAACTGTGAAACAGCTGCTTGTTCTGTCGGAATTATGGCATGATGGTCCGAAACTTTTTGGTCGTTGATAAAGGCAAGCCTTGACGAATAGGTTTTATTTTTAAGTTGTAAAACTACTTTTCTAAACGGCTGAACATCACATGCCTTCACTCTTTCAGCAAGAGATTCAACTAAATCTGATGACAGATATCTTGAATCTGTACGTGGGTATGTAATCACTTTATGTTGTTCGTATAGACGTTGGATTGTTGAGAGGGTCTCTTTAGCCGAGTAGCCAAAACGTTGATTCGCTTCTCTTTGAAGCTCTGTTAAATCATACAAAAGCGGTGCAGGGATCTGCTTGTTCACTGTTTTTACATCATCAACAAGAACGTTGCCCTTCTCAAGCTTTGTACGTAATTCATCTACCTTCGCTTCACTAAATAGTCGTTTTTCCTGTGTTACTTTGTCCTGCCACTGCAAGCGAACACCCTGTTTCGTTTCAACCGATAGTTGCGAAAAGGAAACTGGCGTAAATGAGCGAATTTCTTGCTCTCTCTTAGCAATCATCGTAAGTGTCGGTGTTTGAACCCGTCCGCAGGAAAGCTGGGCATTAAACTTAGTCGTAAGTGCTCTCGTTCCATTGATTCCGACATACCAGTCAGCCTCTGCTCGTGCAACAGCTGAATGATACAAACCCTCATATTTTTTTGCGTCCTGTAGCTTTTGAAAGCCTTCTTTGATGGCTTTGTCTGTTACAGAGGAAATCCATAATCTTTTCAGCGGCTTTTTATTATGAACTTTATCAAGAATCCACCTTGCGACAAGCTCACCTTCTCTTCCAGCATCTGTAGCAATGATCACTTCCCCTACATCTGGTCGAAGTAGCTGTGATTTCACTGCATGGAACTGCTTGCTCGTCTGCTTAATAACGACAGTGTTCAATTTCGGAAGCATCGGGAGTTCACTCAAATCCCATGTCTTGTAGTTCTCACCATAGCTTTCTGGTTCTGCTAAGGTAACTAGATGACCTAGTGCCCACGTAACAATATACTTGTCACCTTCAATAAATCCATTTCCTTTATGATGACAATCTAATACCTTTGCAATATCACGTGCAACGGAGGGCTTTTCTGCTAATACAACTGCTTTTTTCATTATGACAACTCCTAATTACATCTCTAATGGTTCTTGTGTAAGTCTCGAGGAATGAACAATGCCATCCCAGATGACTTCACTCTTAGCTTCTCTTGCCTTCATCTCTGGTTCTTCTAATAAAAGGAAAAAATTCTTTGTAGGTAGCTCACCTAGACCGTGCTTGGCACTAAGACGGTCTAGGTACATTCGCATACTTGAAAGGTCCTTTGAAGCATTATTTGTTGTAGTTGAAAAATTATAAAGGACGCCTGCAACCTCGACTCTTTTTATACGAAACGTTTGTGCGACCCTTAAATAAAAATCCCAGTCCCAATAATTCTTGACCTCTGGATCAAATAAACCAATTTGCTCATGTATAACACGTCTGTACAAACAGCCTGACGGAACAAAGGTTGAAAATGTTCTCATATGAGCGTATGAATGGTGATAGGCAAATAACTGTCTACTCCGTACGTTCCTATTTCCACCGAGCTGCTCATAGTCAATGATTTCGACATCAGAATAGACGAGATCTGCCTCTTGAATGTTCAAGAGCATTCGTGCAAGATGTGATGGCACAATTAAGTCATCATCATCAATTGGCATGATGTACTCACCACGGGCAATCTCTACACCCGTATTCCTTGCATGAACATGGTCTTGGTTAATTGGGAAGTCAATAATTGTACAGTTCAATTCATGATAAAGACGTACAATCTCATCAACAGTACGTCCACCATCGTTTACAATAATTACTTCGAAATTTATAAACGTTTGTCTAACAAGACATTCTAGTAATTCAGCTAAAAGACTATGCCTGTTATAGGTAGGAATAATGATTGAAACTAGTGGACGTTCAGTCACCTTTTTCTCTCCTTAATTTTAATCAAGCTGAATGAAGCACACCTTTAAATAATCACCTTCAGGAAAATGGTTCGTTGTTTTGAAATCATCAGGTAGACTATACTCCTCGGCGATTTTATACTTCCTTCCATTTTGACGAAAGGCTTCCTTAATGAAGCCCTTAAATTTCTTCATTGAAAAGGCACTAGAATTTGTTGAAGCAACAATCACTCCTTGTCGCTCGGTAATCTCGATCGCTTCCTGAAGAAGCCCTGTATAATCCTTTGCAGCACTGAATGTATGCTTCTTCGAACGTGCAAAGCTAGGCGGATCAAGGACAATAAGGTCAAACCGCTTATTCTTTTTCTTAGCATAGGAAAAATAATTAAACACATCCATCACAACAATGTCTTGTGCTTCATAGTCAATTCCATTCACACTAAATTGTTCAATTGTTTTTGGCAGACTGCGTTTAGCAAGATCGACACTCGTTGTCTTAACTGCCCCACCTAGAGCAGCCGCGGCCGAAAATGCTCCTGTGTAAGAGAAGGTGTTTAACACGGTCTTCCCTTCCGAATACTGATCGTGAATCCGTTTTCTCACCTGGCGTTGGTCTAAGAACACTCCCACCATTGGACCATCATTTAAGTAGACTGCAAAATGAATGCCATTTTCTTTGACGAGAAGTGGAAATTGTCCTCTTGAGCCCATAACAAAATCATCATCTTCTACATATTTGCCCTGCTTTGCAAATCGCTTCTTTTCATAAATTGCTTTAAAGGAAGTTACTTGTTCAAATGCTGCGTAGAGTTGCTTATGAAAATGATATATGCCTTCACTGTACCATGTGAAGACATAGTAGCCATCGTAGTAATCAATCGTAATCCCACCAATACCATCGCCATCCCCGTTAAACACCCGAAAGGCCGTAGTGTTCCCATCTTCGAAAAGCTGCTCTCGTTTTGAAAATGCCTCATTTATTCTTCTGACGAAAAAATCTCTGTCAATGATCTCTTCTTTTCTAGTTGATAAGATCCATCCAATTCCTTTATTTTGTATTCCATAATATCCCTTGGCTAAAAAGGCTCCAGATTGGTCAACAATCTTGAGTAAGGCACCTTCTTCATTAGGTAATGCTTGGCTTTTCACGGCATCCTTCTCAATTAATGGATAGCCCTTTCTCACCTTCTCACTTTCACGTTCGTTCAATTTAATTGTAAATTCATTTGTCATTATCATCATCCTATTTGCTACGTCTTAATATAATTAGAGTATATCATGCTCCCCAGAAAACCAGAAAACAACGGCGACCTTTCATTTATGTTACAATTAGAAAAAAGGAGGCTTGGTTATGACCGAATGGACGTTGTTTGACCGTAACGAAAAGCATATCGTGCAACCGACTAAGTTAATTTGGTTCCAACAATGCAAGGTAGTTGAATGTGTCAGTGAGACAAACACGCGTTATCGACTCTTTTTTTATAAAAACGAGTTTCTAACAGCTAGAGAATGGAAGAAAGCTGAGCCCTCAACGTTTCTTGCCGTTGCTGAGAAAAAAGGTGTTCATTTCGAAGGAGCTAGTTCGCTGATTTCTATGTTGCTAGAGCCTGTATCCAAATTAGAGATGATTCCATTTAATCAACTACTAGCTAACCTAAAGAAAAACTACTCGATTCAAGAGACTGCATTAATTTTCAGTTACTTTGATGCGTATCTTTCAGCTGCCAAATTAGATCGACTGCTTAAAGACTTCCACATAGCTTATCGTCGTAATGGTCAGCTTGCACTTGCTTATCATCTGGCAATCACTCTATATGCCGCCGGGTATAAAGAAAGCTGGGTGAAGGATGTCACTAAACATCTCGACTATGCGAAAGTAACCAAGCTTTACAAAACAGACCAAGATCAACTCCTAACAATAAATCCAATCTACGCTGAGCAAAAAGCTTTTACTAAGCATGCCAGTACTCCTTCAAAGCTCATTCTTTCAACGATCTACAAAAACGAATCTCGTCATGTTGATGCAATCGCTCTAGCTCTATCCGGCTGGTCCAAAAAGCCTTATTCCTTTGTAGACCTTCTTGAGGAACTCTCTTTGCATTTATCAAAAGAGGAAGTTATTCAATGTTTACTACCACTTTGCGCACAAGTTGATCCAGCGACAACTTTACATGAAAATGTATACCAATTGCTTCTTGAGCAACAGCACTCTGAGCAAGCTCTAAATTTCTTACTAACATACTCCTTCCCATTAACCGAGCAACAAAAGCAACAGTTTCCTTCATTAATCAAATCTGTTGATTTATCAACAATATCCGTCCCACCAACCATACTATTAGAACGCATCCTCCTTTTAGATAAACAACCCATTTTACTCGACCAAGTCATTCAAACCGTTTTGCCATACCTCAACAAATCACTTGGCTTACAGCAACTGCTTATCTGGTTAGAAAAGCAATTAGCAGAGACAACTGAACTTGCGAGCTACCAAAAGCTAAAACGAATTCAAATGCTTATTGATGAACCAGAGCAGCAATTCGAGCTTGGAAAGCTATATTATGAGCTTAATGATTTCGAACGTGCCATTGATTGCTTTGTTTGGGAAACAGAGCTAGCACCACAATCACAAGAACCTTTACGTTGGCTTATCAAGGCTTATCAGCAAGCAGGAAAACAGGATGACGCCCTAGCTTATCAGCAATTGATGACACAATTACAGCGTACGTCATAGGAACTAATATCGTTCTCAAACCAGGCACTCCTTGTCTGTAGAAAGAGACCAAATCATATTTGGTCTCTTTCTATTTCTATAAAAGCAAATAAATAACTAAATAAAATCCCAGAAGTTGCAAATCCTAATAATAAGAGTAAATCAAAAATAGATAAGGACTTGGAGCATGAAAAACTTCAAAGCAACAAATCAGGAACGACGGTATATTGCTCACGTGAGCACATTAGGTACAACGCAACTACATCTGAGAAATCCGTATATCATTGCATGGTGGTCAGCTGCCTTTCCTGGTTTTGGTCATTTACTACTGTCTAAATACCTTAGAGGTTTCACCTTATTTATTTGGGAAATTCTCATTAACAACATGACAAATCTAAACCTATCAATGGTTCATTCCTTTACAGGAAATATCGATATGGCTAAAGAAGTTCTTGACCCCCAGTGGTTCTTGCTCTATATCCCTGTCTATCTATTTGGGATATGGGATAGTTATCGAACAACGGTTGATATGAATAGAGTTTATATCCTTGCCGATCGGGAGAATGCTGATTTCAATACATACAGCATAGGAGCCTTAGAAATAAACTACTTAGATAAAAGAAGGCCAATTATGGCCGTTTTATGGTCATTGTTCACACCAGGGCTAGGACAACTCTACATTCATCGTATCGTGACAGCTTTATTTACTACTATATGGACGATTGTTTTTGTTTATTTTTCAAACCTACTTGTCGCTGTCTACTATCTTTTTTTAGGAGAAATAGCTCAAGCAACACAAGTACTTGATCCCCAATGGTTACTGTTCATTCCATCCCATATTGGATTTGCCATGTATGACTCTTATGTAAATACAGTGGAAAATAACAAACTATACGAAAGAGAACAAAAAAAATTCTTAACTGAAAATTACCAACAGTACAGAGTGAAAGTTTGAGGTGAGAATGTTGCAGATTTTTTCAACTTATGAACACTCTACATATCTAGAACTAGCTATTACAGCATTGGAGGAAATCGGCATCGAAAATGAAAAGATACTTGCCGTATCTCTCAACAATCGAGTAGAGGAAAGACGTTTATTTGACACGTTACATCGTGCAGATGGAATTAGTCTATTCGACAAAGGTGCAGCGATTGGAACTGCCTTTTCAGTCATAGGGGCAAGTGTTGGATTTAAATTAGAATGGGGGCCAATTTATTGGGGATTAATTGGCGCAGCAAGTGGATTTATGCTTGGATTTATCATTGATTATCTTATCTTTAAAGTAATTCATAAAAGGAAAAGACAAATAAGAGGGAAGAAATCAGAAGTAGTATTGATTATAAATTGCACAAAGGACCAAGTTGAAAAAGTCGAAAAGATTCTATGGGAAAACCTCGCTCTTGGGGTTGCAACAGTAGATTGATTTTCACAATGGAAGGGATGGAAAGTTCGAATTTAACTACATGTTGTTCTTAGTATTTATCCAACGGAAAGGAAGGATTGATCCTCCATGAATAATTATCAAACTCAGAAGGTTTTCTTGAGAATATTGGTTGCAGTGACTATAGGTTTATTGCCATTGTTTCTAAGGAAACCACCTATAAAGGATTGGTTGCTCGTTTACTTCTTTAATGCAATCTCGAACGGATTCATTGATCAAATTATAGCAAAGCAAAAAATCGTTAAGTATCCTGTACGTTTATTACCAAAGCTATTTAAAAAACATATAGTATTTGACTATTTAGTGTATCCAACGATAACAATTTTCTATAATCAAGTAACGTCTAAAGATAAACCTATTACCATATTTTACAAATTGTTATTTTTTTCAATTCCGATGCTATTTGTTGAGCTTTGGGCTGCAAAAAAAACAGATTTAGTTGATTGGAAAAAGGGATGGGCATGGTACCATACCTTAATTAGTATTACGATTAAGTCTTCGGTAACCAGATTATTTATCGGATTGGTAAGAGCTATAGATAAAAAACAAATGATAAATCAATACGCAGCGAACCAATAATAATCACTAGATAAATGGATTTTATGTGCTGTCTTTAAACGACAAAATCTTCATTTATCAGTCGTCAAGGCTACTGAAAGAGGGATGGTTGAACATCCCCTTTTCAGTGGCCTTTCAAATAGCTAGATAAATTTATTACTCTTAAAAGGAGCTCTTGTAATTCACCCTTTTAATTCTCATCTTTTCCTTTCTTCTTTATAAAATAATAAGATAAATAACCAATATAAACTGGGGTTGCAATGTATATTAAATATGGAAATTGACCGTATTTACCAACGAACACCATAAATATTGCAGATGCGATAAATACAGTAATAATCGTCCCATATTTTGGAAGTGGAACTTCTTTTAAGCTTGGTACTTTGATATTACTGACCATTAGAAAACACAAAGCTGTAAATATAACACTTATCAATATATTAGGAATGAACGCACCAAATAATGTTAGCAATGCAACAATACCACCAGCAGCTGTAATAGGTACTCCCGTAAAGTAATTTACCTGATTGCTACTCGCACTGATATTAAACCGAGCTAAGCGGTAGGCTCCAAATAAAGGAAATAACCCAGCGATTGCAAATCCTAATATGTCATATTGAAAAAAGTGTGTGTAATACACTAAAAATGATGGTGCTACACCGAATGTTACAATGTCAGCTAACGAATCAAGCTCCTTCCCAAGGTCACTATCAGCATCTAACTTTCTAGCAAGCCATCCATCCATACTATCTAACATCATACCGATCAAAATTAAAATAGCAGCATTTTTATATTGGCCATTAGCCGCATAACCAATAGACAAGAAACCGCAATACAAATTTCCTAATGTCATCGTATTAGGTATCAATTTTAAATATTTCATTTTTCCACTCTCATTTTTTTTGAATTGATAACGCTTGTTTCCTTTCATGTTAACATTGAACTAAACTTTAGTAAAAGTTCTCTTTTAGTAGAATGAAGTAATATGTATGATCGATGAGGATAAATATAGACAGGAAAACATGTCCCCCAATAGCACGGAGACATGTAAATTACTTACTAGTGTGAATTATGAGGAGAGCAATGTTGTTTATTTCTTATTACTCTCCCAATCAAGCAACAACTGCTGCCATTTCTCATGTGTTTCTTTATTAACTTTTACAATCGTCTCATACGAAGAAGGTTTACTAAAGAAGTACCCCTGTAGTTCTTCACAAGTTGTCCCCATTAATAAAAGGGCTTGTTCGCTCGTTTCCACTCCTTCTGCCGTAACCGTAACACCGATTTTTTCAGCAAGTGAAAGAATCGAGGAAACAATATGAAACTCTCTAGAATCTTTTTTGAGGTTTTTTATAAAAGCTTTATCAATTTTAATTTTATCAACAGGTAAGACTCGTAAATAATTAAAGGACGAATGACTCATCCCAAAATCATCAATCGCAACACTGAATCCAGATTTCCTCAACCTAATAAGCTTTTCCGTGAAATCATCTGCATTTTCAAGCAATGAGTGCTCTGTTAGCTCAAGCTCAATTCGCTTCGGATCAATATCGTTTTTCTTACATATCGCAGCCAGCTCTCGCTCAAGTTCAGGTAATCCAAAGGTTTTGGTCGACATATTTATAGAGACTCGTTTGAGTTCATTTGTTTCAGATGCTAATTTCTCGCATACTCTTTCAAATACCCACATATCAATTTCCTCGATAAATCCACAATTTTCTGCGACGACAATAAATACATCTGGTGGAACAGGACCGAGCTTCGAACTAAACCAACGAAGTAACACTTCATAGTGAACATCACCCGTACTCATATGTACAATCGGTTGGAAATAGAGGACAAATTCATTATTACTGATTGCCTTCTTAAGCTCTTGCTCTGTATTTTGTTTCACGTCCTTGGACTGGCTGTCGATATCGAAGCACACTAAGGAGTTGCCTTCTTGCTGTTTAGCTCTTAGCATGGCGTGATATGCTTCGTTAATGACCGTGCTAATTGGCTTTCCATCATTCTCAACATTTGTTGTCCCAACTGCTGTAGTAAGAACAGTCTCACTTTCTCCTAAGTACACAGGTTTTGATAACCAAGCTTGAAGTTCATGAATTCTTTGCTTAGCCTCTTCGGAGGACATATAAATAATAAATTCATCTTCCACTGCACGTGCTATGTATTGTCCATTTGAAAACCACTGTTTCATTCGTCTAGCGATTTCATTTAAATAGAGGGTACGCTGATCCATTGCAATTTTATTCAAACGAACTTTTATATAACAGATCATATTAGGAGTTGCTGAAGCCTTCATTTTAAGCAAATGATGCTGAACATAGCTACTAAAGGATGGCAGACTATGAAACCCAGTTGATACATCAACATATGCGGTATTTTGGGTGTATATTTGCTGAGTGTAGCAAATGTAGTATCGTATCTGTTGATCAGCCTCAATAATCGGAATGACGACATGATTCGCTGTCTCGTTTTGGGTTTCCATATTAAACTTATCCTGGATGATAACAGGGCTTCTCTTTTCTTTTGCTTCTCGATAGTAGGAGCTTACATGGTCAGCCATATAGCTTGGGTACATATCTTCAAGAGTTTTGCCAATGCACGATTGATCTAACGAAGCTAGCTTTTGAGCATCTGGGCTTACATACTCATATATAAATTGTCCATTGCTTTCTTTCATTAGAAAAACAACATTATATAAATGTTCAAACGATTTAAGTAGTGTTTGAATAGGTATTTCAATCAACATGTACCAACTCCCTTTTAACCCCTAAGAAGCCTGTCTATCTTAAACCCAAAGGTTATATTATTTTAGCATGATATCAGCATATTTAATAAACTCTCTATTTTGTAAGAGTATCTGTCGCGAAATACAAATGATAATGATTTTTACATCCTTCATTGAATACAGAAGAGCAATGCGGACATATCGAGGCAGAAGAGAAGTACTCTTGTATCGTTAGCTCCGTTCCACAAACTCCGCAGAGAACAGCCTTACTATCATATTGTTCCTTTTGCCAGACCGTTCTTTCGTGATTTACTAATTGATCATGACATTGGTAACAAGGGTAATAGGTCTGACAGCAGGCAAACTTAATTGCAATGATATCTTTATTCGTGTGGTAATGTGCACATCTTGTTTCAGAGTCAACGTCAATCCCCTTTATAGTTATTCCATTTATTAACACTACTATCCACCTCGCCTCTTTTTATATTAAAAAACTTGCTTCTATATAAATAATAACATTCCTAAAAGGTCAGGAGAGACTTTTTAGGAATGTTTCAGAACTTATGAACTGACCATCACTCCACCATTAACATGGAGAACTTGACCAGTCACATAGCTTGAGTCACTTGAGGCTAAGTAGACATACGTCGGTGCTAATTCAAACGGTTGGCCCGCTCGTTTCATTGGTGTATCTGTACCAAACACTTTCACCTCTTCAGCTGAAAAGGATGAAGGAATAAGCGGCGTCCAAATAGGTCCAGGAGCAACTGCATTCACTCTAATGCCTTTATCAACTAAAGACTGAGATAGTGAACGTGTAAATGTCGTTATTGCCCCTTTTGTCGCAGAGTAATCAATTAGCTTTTCATGTCCTTCATACGATGTAATAGAGGTTGTATTTATAATTGAGTCACCTTCTTGTAAGTAAGGGAGAACCGCTTTAGTCATATAAAAATAAGAGAAGACATTTGTCATAAACGTATTTTCTAGCTGTTCACTTGTAATATCCAAAATGGACTCTTGAACAATCTGAATCGCAATATTATTTACCAAAATATCAATTCGATTAAAATTGTCAATTGTTTGTTCAACAACCTTTCTTGAATTACCCTCCACTCTTAAGTCAGCAGCAATAGGCAGGCATTTTCGACCAAGCTCTTCGACTCTTTTCTTCGTTGAAAGTGCATCTTCATGTTCATCTAAATAGACGATTACTACATCTGCCCCTTCCTTTGCAAAGGCAATGGCTGTCGCTCGGCCAATTCCACTATCCCCGCCGGTAATAATCGCTACTTTATTCTCAAGCTTCCCCGCACCTTGATAATGAGGATTTTCAGAAATGGGGTTTGGTTCCATCACATACTCCAAGCCTGGCTGTCTCGGCTGCTCCTGTGGTGGGAACGAAATTAGCTGCTCCTCACAGTTTAATTCTTTATCATAATATGGATACATCGGATACAAATAAAAAACCTCCTCTTTTCACTACCTTTTTCAGTGATCTCAAATTAACTAGGCTGTTAACCGTATAGACTATGAAAAATGAGGAGGATATGTGTCGCAATAAAATGTTAAAAGGTTGTTCATAATTTGATGGTAAGTTTTGTCCACTCTTTTGATATACTAGTAGAAGTATGATTTAAATAAGGAGGCTATTATGAAAACATTAAAAGCATTCCGTCTCATTAGCTATCTAGAAGGCTTATCATTCCTTGTCCTACTTGGAATTGCCATGCCATTAAAATACCTACTCGATATGCCATTACCTGTTACAATTACAGGTGCACTTCATGGTGGACTTTTTGTTTTGTATATCCTTGCCGTCGGTTATATGATGATCGCATTTAAATGGTCATTCGCGAAAGGGCTTCTAGCTGTCATCGCTTCTGTCGTCCCATTTGGACCATTCATTTTCGATAAAAAAATGCTCAACGACGAAGCTCCACCAACACGAGCTTTATAATAAAAAACGAGGCCGGGAAAAAAGTGATTTAACTAATAGAAAATCCGAACAAAGATGGTTGGCGGACGTAAGCGGCTCCTGAAATATACTTCGCTTTCCGCGGGAAGCCGGTGAGCCTCCTCGTCTACGACTGTGGGGTCTCACCTTTGGCTTTTTGATGAGGCCACTGAAAAAGGTATGATTTTCACCTTTTTTAGTGGTCTCTTTTTGATCCCGCAGAAGTCTACGTATATTTCATCCGCTACTTGTTACTTTATTCAATATTCTAGTTAGACACTTTAGATGTCCTAGCCTTTTGTGCGATTAGTTCAACGCCCTCCGGCGGGTGTGTGCTCCCCTTCCCGGTAGCTTGTCGAAGCACCTTATCACTGCAATATTAACTTCCACTTAACCTTCCTTTAAAAGATAATTGCATATATTTTGGTATACCCCATCAATATCAACATAAAATCCAAATATAATTACATTTACAAAAAAAATAGCAGCATGACAAAAGAATTGCCACACCGCTATTTAAAACACTAAGTCTGTCGCTTGATTTATATGAATTAACAAAGAGCGTAACTACTTACAACTTACTCATCTTTTTTGTTCCTCGGTATGAATTCAAAGATCTCTTTGCTTTCTATACTATCAACAAACCTATTTAACCAATCATAATATTCTAAAGAGTACTGAAGCTTCTTCTGGTCAATTTCAGCTGCTTCCTTTGTCTCTTTTGACACACCGGGACTATTAATAATTTCTTCAATATCAGCTAATGATTTTTCAATTGTACTTATATTATTGGAAATTCCAATGCGCCATTTCACTGAGAATAAGTCACTAAATGTTTGATACCAATCATCCAATGACTGATAATGGTCCTTCCTGTTCCCCTTTTTCCAAACCTTTTCTACCATTTTAAGCTCTTGTAACTGCCTTACTGATGTGCTCATACTCGTTTTACTCATACCGAGTTCATCCTTCATTGTATCTAATGTCATTGACTCCTCATTGAAATATAGAAGACCATACAGTCTTCCAACCGAGGGTGTAATTCCATAAAGGTTCATATTTTGGGCCCAAGAATCAATACATCGGGATCTAGCTTGTTCTAATTTCTCTTCCTCTTTCATCCCTATCACTTCCCTATGTGATCTTATAATAATAGATTATCACACTAAATTTAAAAGTAAAAATAACAAAAGTATAGGATTAAAGCGTATTCTTGAGGAATTGTACGCATACCATCTGTATTAAACGTACAGTTTTTACTGTACGTTTAATACGTTCGGTTTTTGCTTGATTATGGGCTTTGTGTAATTGTATGAGTTATCTCTATAATTAATTAAGTCAGCGAGGTGAGAGAATGGAAACAGCGTCAACAATCAAAATAAAAGTAGACAATGTCACCAAAATCTTTGGTAAAAATGTTAAACAGGCTCTTCAAAAGCTAGAAAGCGGAAAGTCGAAGTCTGAGATTTTAAAGGAAACAGGTTGTACCGTCGGAGTCAACCAAGCAAGCTTTGATGTTCATTCGGGAGAGATTTTTGTCATTATGGGATTATCAGGAAGTGGAAAATCAACACTTGTTCGCTTACTTAACAGACTGATTGATCCAACCTCTGGTCAGGTATTAATTGATGACAAAGATGTCGTACAAATGTCAAAGGAGCAATTGCGTAACGTTCGTCGAAAGAAAATCAGTATGGTCTTTCAGAAGTTTGCATTGCTACCGCACTATACCGTTCTTGAAAATACTGAATACGGACTTGAGATTCAGGGGATCCCGAAGGAAGAACGCACGAAGCAAGCAATGGAGTCGTTAGAGCTAGTTGGTCTAAAAGGATATGAGAATCAATATCCAAGCCAACTGAGTGGTGGAATGCAGCAGCGTGTAGGTTTAGCACGTGCTCTTGCTAACGATCCCGATGTTCTCTTAATGGATGAAGCATTTAGTGCACTTGATCCATTAATTCGTAAAGATATGCAAGATGAGCTACTACAGCTTCAATCAACAATGGAAAAGACAATTATCTTTATCACGCATGATTTAGATGAAGCCTTACGCATTGGTGATCGAATTGCCTTAATGAAGGATGGAAACATTGTTCAAATTGGCACACCTGAAGAAATTCTTATGAATCCTTCAAATCAGTATGTTGAACGATTTGTTGAAGATGTCGATTTAGCGAAGGTCCTTACAGCTAAGCATGTAATGAAGAGAGCAGAATCAGTACAAATTGACAAAGGTCCTCGTGTTGCCCTTAAGCTTATGAGAGATCTAGGGATTTCTTCAATCTATGTTGTTGATAAGCAGAAGACCCTGCTTGGCTTTATCTCTGCAAGTGATGCGAAAGAGGCTGCTGATAAGAATCTTTCTATTCAAGAGATCATGACAACAGACTTTACAACTGTAGATCCTGAAACGGTGCTAACAGATTTATTTGATAAAGTGTCAGATGCAATCATCCCTGTTGCCGTTATGGATGAGAAAAACCGCTTAAAAGGAATTCTTGTTAAAGGTGCAGTTATTGGCGCACTTGCTGGAAACGAAGAATATATCAACATGTTAGATCAACCGGATGCTAAGGAGGTGCTGTAATGGAGAATATCCCAAAGCTTCCTTTAGCTGATTGGATTGATGCCTTTGTCAAATGGCTAACAAATAATCTAGGTGGATTTTTTGATGTCATTAGTGTCGGGCTCAAAGGTGTTGTTGATGGAATTGAATGGGTATTAGTCTTATTTCCACCCATTCTATTAATTCTAGTAATTGGACTCATAGCATGGAAGACAAGTAGATGGAGAATTGCCTTGTTCTCTGTAATCGGACTCTTGCTTATTTGGAATCTTGGTTATTGGGAAGGCATGTTACAAACATTATCACTCGTGCTTACAGCCGTTGTAGTAACCATTGTCATTGGAATTCCACTTGGCATATGGGCATCACAGAAAAAAATGGTGCAACAGGTACTCACACCTATTTTAGATGTCATGCAGACATTGCCTGCTTTCGTCTATTTAATTCCAGCCATCTTCTTCTTTAGTATTGGAGTGGTACCAGGGGTATTTGCATCAGTTATTTTTGCAATGCCGCCAACGATTCGTCTAACGATTCTTGGCATTCAGCAAGTCCCAGGTGACCTTATCGAAGCCACAGAGGCTTTCGGTTCAACAACTGGGCAACGGTTAAGAAAAGTTCAGCTTCCACTAGCAATGCCGACAATCATGGCGGGAATCAACCAAAGTATCATGTTAGCACTATCAATGGTTGTTATTGCTGCAATGGTCGGTGCACCTGGTCTAGGAACAGAAGTATACCGTGCCGTTACACAAATTAAGACTGGTGTTGGTTTTGAAGCTGGTCTAGCGATTGTTATTATTGCAATCATTTTAGACCGGATTACTCAAAATATAGGAAAGAAAAAACAAGGGGGAACACATTAATGTTTAAGAAAATTTTAGGTTTTACAGCAGCAGCTACATTAGCATTAGGTTTAACAGCTTGTGGGGAAGAAGAAGCAGGAACAGATACGAATACAGAAACAGGTACTGAGACAGAGACTGAAACGGTTTCAGTTGGAGAACAGGTTGATCACACGATTATCGGGATTGATCCTGGTGCAGGTTTAATGAATATCACTATTAATGACGCTGTACCAGCTTATGGTTTAGAGGACTGGACAATTGTTGAAGGTTCAGGTGCAGCAATGGCCGCGGCTCTAACAAGTGCTTATGAAAATGAAGAGCCAATTATCGTAACAGGCTGGAGCCCACACTGGAAGTTCTCAGCTTTTGATCTGAAATATTTAGAAGATCCACAAGGTGTTTACGGTGGAGCTGAGGATGTTCATACAATCGCTCGTCTAGGATTGGCTGAGGATCATCCTGATGCTTATACACTTCTTGATCAGTTCCAATGGGAGCCAAACAATATTGAAGATGTTATGGCATTAATTAATGATGGAATGGACCCAGAAGAAGCAGCAGCACAATGGGTTGGAGAAAATGAAGAACTAGTAAGCACTTGGACTGAAGGTGTAAATTCAGTTGACGGTGAAGAACTTTCCCTTCTTTATGTTGCTTGGGATGATGTAATTGCAGGTACAAATGTTGTCGCAAACGTTCTAGAATCAGTTGGTTATGAAGTAGAGCTAGTACAAGTTGATGCAGGTCCAATGTGGGCTGGTGTTGCTAGTGGTAGTGGTGATGCACTAGTTGGTGCTTGGTTACCAACAACACATGCTGACTACTATGCTGAATTTGAAGGTCAATTCGAGGACCTAGGTTCTAACCTACACGGTACAGCACTTGGTCTAGTTGTTCCAACGTATATGGATATTGATTCAATTGAAGATTTAACAGATGCAGAGTAATTAAGTTTAGAGCCCTCACCTTGTGTGAGGGCTTTTGTTTTGGGCAGTAACTTCATATTTAAACGCTAGAAAGGGTGATTTTCACTTAGTGGATGGCTTTTATTCAATATGCCCTCTTAAAAAGAGCTAAGTGACTCAAATTCCAGCCGATTTCTCACGTTTTCTCGGCGAAGCGGGTCTCAGCAGCGGCCAGAACTTACTTTTTTCATGAGGGGGGGGCTCTTTATGAGCGGGATTTGTTATTTTATGAGCCAATGCCAGCAACTTATGAGCCAAATTAGCTGTATTATGAGCCAAAACAACACTATTATGAGCCTCAGCCGAACCACCATCTTTCCTGATACACAAGCTGACAGTTAGCCGTTGGATTAATTAAAAATCTGAATTTTGTTAATTTAGATTATGATCTTTCACTTAGTGGATGGCTTTTTATTCAATATGCTCTCTTAAAAAGTACTAATTGACCCAAATCTCAGCCAACTTCTCACATTTTCTCGGCGAAGCGGGTCTCAGCAGCGGCCAGAACTTACTTTTTTCATGAGGGGGGCTCTTTATGAGCGGGATTTGCTATTTTATGAGCCAATGCCAGCAACTTATGAGCCGAATTAGCTGTATTATGAGCCAAAACAACACTATTATGAGCCTCAGCCGAAGCGAATCCGCTACTCAGCTCAGCCCACCACCTCCACAAATCCAAACAAAAAAACCACTGAGAGTAAACCCTCTCAGCAGTTTCCTATCCTAATCTATAATCGTAATTCACCATCATACGATGTAATAATTTTATAAAGCTCAGGTCTGCGGTCGCGGAAAATTCCCCATTCAGCACGGATTGCATCTAGCTCATCCAAATCGAACTCTTCAATTAATATCGTTTGATCAGTGCGGTTCGCTTCCTGAATTTTATTACCTTGTGGACCAGCAATGAAGGAAGAACCATAGAAGGTTATTGCTGAATCATCATCCTCTTCTATACCAATTCGGTTCGATGCAATCACTGGCACAAGATTACACGCAGCATGTCCTAGCATGCACATTTGCCAGTGATCCTTGGAATCAATTGATGAATCCTGAGGCTCAGAGCCAATCGCAGTTGGATAGAATAGAATTTCTGCTCCCATTAATACCATGCTGCGGGCTGCTTCTGGGTACCATTGATCCCAACAAATACCGACACCAATTTTTCCGTATTTCGTATCCCACACTTTAAAGCCTGTGTCACCTGGATTAAAATAATACTTTTCCTCATAGCCCGGACCATCTGGGATATGACTTTTACGATAGCTACCAAGAATCGTTCCATCTGCATCAATAACGGCTAAAGAATTGTAACGAGCATTGTTCTTCTTCTCGTAGTAACTAATCGGAAGGACTACATTCAATTCCTTTGCAATTTCTTTAAAATGAGCAATGGCTTTATTCTTTTCTAGTTCTGTTGCCATTGCGTAATACTCTGGCTTTTCTTTTTGACAGAAATACAATGTCTCAAAAAGCTCCTGCAGCAAGATGATCTGTGCTCCTTTTGATGCGGCTTCTCGAACCATTGCTTCTGCATTTTTAATGTTTTCATCAATATTGTTAGAGCAACTCATTTGCGTTGCTGCTACTTTGACTTTTCTCATTCTTTCACCTCTTTTTAGATCATTTGTTGTGTCGTGCAGTGGACATTTCCGCCTTCTTTAATAATGGCTCGTCCATCTATTGTTCGAATCCGCTTATCTGGAAATGCCTTTTTCAGAACCACTTCTGCTCGCTGATCAGTTTCACTAGCAGTTCCGCCAAATACAGGCAGGATGATCCCGTCGTTGACAAAGTAGAAATTTAAATAACTTAATGTTAAACGACTGTCTTCAAAATAATCAGCTGGCGGCTGTTCAATTTTAATAATTTCTAGCTTTCTTCCACGAGCATCTGTTGCCTTTTCGAGAATCTCAAGATTTTCCTGGGTAATCTCGTAATTGTCATCCTCAGGGTCTTCACACACTTGAATAATGACTTTACCTGGTTCAGCAAAACAAGCGACATTGTCGACATGTCCATCTGTCTCATCGCCACTTAAGCCACGCTTCAGCCAGATCACCTGACTAACGCCTAAGTATTTTTTTAAATAATCCTCAATTTGTTCCCTTGTTAATTCCGGATTGCGGTTTGGGTTTAGCAGACATTCTTCCGTTGTTAGTAACGTTCCTTCGCCGTCGACGTGTAGCGAGCCACCCTCCATAAAAAGGGGTACATCGATACGCTTAACATTATAGTGATCAAGAACCTTCGCTGCGACCTCATCATCTAGATCCCACGGGGAATACTTTTCGCCCCATGCATTAAAACTCCAGTTGATTCCTGCAACCTCACCTGTATCAGTAGTTATAAAGGTTGGTCCATTATCACGTAACCAAGCATCATTATGATCAATTGGTAGAAACTCAATGTTCTTTTCTGCGAAAAAAGACTTAACCTTCTCAATTTCATTTGAATTAACTAAGACAGCAACTGGTTCAAATTCAGCAATTGCCTTGATTAATTCTTTATATCCGTGCGTAACGGTCTCATAATCTTCTGGAAAGACCATTGAATCTTGTACTGGCCATGAAATTAGTGTTCTTTTATGTGGCGTCCATTCTGCCGGCATTTTGTATGTTAATGTCATTCCATTCATCTCTTTCTTTCATTAAATACTTGCAAGCATCATCTTATACTAATTTAGCAATTCTCTCAATAATAATCCTAGTAACAATCCTGTTTTTTATCTAGAAATGAACTGATTTTCACTAATCCAAAAACGCCAAGGGTATTCTCTCGCTTCCCCACTATTTCCAATCCCAATTCGCGGTCCAGATTCGATCGTTTTAGGAACATTTCCTTCAACGAGGTAGAGAGGGTTTTGGAAAATAGGATGCCCATATAATTCTTGAGTAATCGCCATCGCCTTCGTTAGTTTCCCAGGACCATTAGTCAACTGTTGCTCTTTCTTATCAAACCCTCTTCGCTCGTACATTTTCTCTAGGCCGATATATGGTTCTATCGCCCGAATCAACACAGCCTCAGGATGACCGACCTCACCACTAACGATATTGACGAGACAATGTGTATGCATTACATACGTATAGACGTATCCAGCTTTCCCAAACATGACCTCAGTTCTCTTTGTCCGCCGGTTATTAAAGCTATGAGCAGCCCGGTCTTCAGGTCCTATATACGCCTCTGTTTCAACAATCCAGCCTGCAGTGATTCCATCCTCAGCTTCATGAACTAGCAACATTCCGAGAAAAGACTTAGCCAATTCTAGTGTTGGTTTCTGATAAAAGGACTCGTTAATTGGGTTCATTTCAACATCCGCCTCCCTTCGAAACTCGTTTACACACAATGTGCCCAATAAATGAATAGACTATTGTACCTTCTAAAAATTACGGGTGGTGAGGCATTATGAGTATTCCTACAATTTTATCAGGACCGATTCTTCGCCGGGCTGAACAATCACATATTTATATTTGGATTGCACTAAGTAATGAAATCCCGATACATGGCCAGCTTTACGAAATGGGAACTGATGAAAATAAGGAGTTAAATACTAATTCAAGCTATGAAACCATTGCTGTTGATGACAGATTGTTTGTAAGCTTAGTTAAACTTACAACTGAAACAGGCACACTTCCAACAGATCAACTGCTTGGCTACAATTTGTACTTTGAGGATGAAGACACTGTTCTTAATTTAGATAGCTTTAATTTATTATCATCAGACAGTCAGCGATCCATTACCTATGATGGTTTAGCCTATCCTACTTTCTCTATTCCTAGTGAAGGCAACAAATCAAACATTTTATTTGGCTCCTGTCGTAAACCACATGGGAAAGGAAAGGATTCACTCGCCAATGTCGATGCATTACTTAATGAAACAAGTATGAATCTAACTGAACGTCCAAGTGATTTGTTTTTTATTGGTGATCAAATTTATGCTGATGATATCGCTGATTCTGTTATGACAACGATACAGAGCTTAGTCTCAACTATTTTTGGGAATCAGTTACGCGAATCTTTAGCTAAAATTGAACCGCAATTACTTGATGAACCTTATGCTTCCTCACTCGATCAAATTGGTAGCAGAAAAGACCTTATACACGACCTTTGCTCATTCACATCCACCGCTGCAACGAATCACTTAATTCGTTTCCGCGAATTTGCAGCGATGTATTTGTTAAATTGGAATCCTGATCTGTGGATTGATGCTATTGACTCAGAGACTGATATTGAAGATTTTATTGAAGCATTGCCGCAAGTACGAAGGGTCTTAGCCAATATTCCTACGTATATGATTTTCGATGATCATGATACAACCGATGATTGGAATCTCACGCAAAAGTGGAAGGAGCAAGTAGCACAATCCCCGCTCGGGACGCATGTTGTGTCAAATGGATTAGCCGCTTACTGGCTATTCCAAGGCTGGGGGAATGACCCTGATTGTTTTAATCAGGAGTTCATCCACAAAATGCGCCTTTATTTTAGCTCCTTTAAAATAAAAGGACGAAAATATAGAGATTGGCAGAAACAGCTGCTTGAATTTAACCAATGGCACTTCACGACCCCAACCAACCCAGCTGCTCTCTTTCTAGACACAAGAACACAGCGGTCAACCGATCAAAAGACTCTAAAAAAGGGGGCAAAATTATTAAAGCAATCTGCTTGGAAGGTTGTTTCCGAGAAAGTGAAGGAAAGTGGATGGAAGGAAGGAAAACCGTTCATTATTGTTTCACCTGCTCCTTT
Source organism: Halalkalibacter suaedae (assembly GCF_017939705.1). GTDB lineage: Bacteria > Bacillota > Bacilli > Bacillales > Bacillaceae_D > Halalkalibacter > Halalkalibacter suaedae. The sequence goes on along the minus strand of NZ_JAGKSQ010000007.1, from coordinate 134,510 downwards.
ATACGGGGTACCATCGATTGGTTCATTCTTAAATGAGTCCATTTATCCACTGCGTCAATTAGGCTTACCCGTTCACGAAAAGTTCGATCTGGAATCATGGAGCTATAACGAGGCAGGCTTTTATGAATTCCTTCAATTTGTGAAAAACCTTAACACCAGTCACTGCTTTATCCTATCAGGAGATGCCCATTGTTCCTATTCATTGCATTCAACGATCTCAAGTGAACAGACCGAGCATCAGCTGTATCAATTCACTAGTAGTCCTATCCATAATAAAAGCTTTCGTGGAATCGTCTCAACATTATTTAAATTAATTGCCTCAAATGAACGTTCATTTGAAAAGAAAACCATCGTCGATGACCAGCTAGTAAATGAGCATGTAGATTATTTGCTAACTACAGAAGGCGATCTCCTTCATACAAATAACCATATTAGCTTATTATCAATGGATCATAAGAGGGCTGTTCTTCGTCTTCTTACAGCAGATGAAAAGACTCCTTTTAAGACTTATCCGCCAATTTATTTTAACGACCAAGAGGCCAGGACAAAAAATCGATAGTTGACGGAGGTAAACCGCTACTGAAATATACTTCGCTTTCCGCGGGAAGCCGGAGAGCCTTCTTGTGCTTTGCACTACGGTGTCTCACCAATGTCTTTTGTTTGAGACCACTTGAGTTCTGCTATGAGTAGCTTTCTCATAGCAGGCGTGCAGCGTGTGGAGACCTTATTTTTTCTCAAATTTATAAAACTTGCTTACGGACATTGGTTCCGCTAAACAATGAAAAAAACGAAAAATTGTGTAGTAACGGACATCTGATCCGTTATTCACCATTATGACTGGCATTTCTTTACGATTTATATGAAATAACGGATCAGATGTCCGTAAACATGTTAAGGAAGCGGAATTATTGAGATTTAAGGGATCATATGTCCATAAAGAATTCTACAAACCGTATGAGGCTCTTCCACCTGCAAAAAGTGTGCCCCCATCCCGGTAGCGGATTCGAAGCACCTTATCATGACCATACTCAAAAAGCTTGTCGAATGTCGACAAGCTTTCATTATTAACTTCATTCATAGCCTAGTCAGACACCTACCTAACTCTTCCTATTCTATCTCTATCGGTCTGCCTTCCTCCGCAGATTGTAACGCCTTATACGTCACCTGAAAGGTCTTAAAGGCATCCTCATAGCTTGAGCGGATTTTTGACCTGTCTCCCGTCCTAACCGCATGAATAAAGGCTTCACTCTCGAGTTGATAAGGGTTTAAGAAATGCTGTTGCTCTTTCACCTTACCATTTATCCGCTCCTCAAGACGGTTCAAATCCCAATCGTACACGCCTTGATCTGTATAAATGGAAAATCCTGCTTCAAAGTTCGTTCCAGGTAGGACACAGGTGTTGATTAGAGAAGCAATACAGCCGTTTTTAAACTTGAGCGTTACAGCTCCAACATCATGAACAGACACACCATCATATTGCTCATGAACAACCCGATTGGCAAAGGCTGCATACACCTCATCTACTTCGCCAGCAACATAGCGAAGCAAATCAACAATATGTGTCGTTTGCTCAATAAATTGACCACCAGAGCCTGCTTGTTTCCGCCACCATCCAACCTTTGGCATACTCCCCATCCATTTTCCACTAATCATCCCTATTTTCTTCGACTGTAATTGCTCTTTTATGTATTGAATCGTTGGCTGATAGCGAAAGTGATAGCCGACTGATGTAATGAGGTCTCGTTCTTTTACCTTTGCGAGAATGTCTAACGGTTCTTGAAGTTGAACGCCTAGAGGTTTTTCAACAAAAAAGGGGATTCCAGCTTCCACTGCCTTCTTTTCAATCTCACCGTGGGCAAATGGCGGTACACAAATATAAACAGCATCTAACTTTTCGTTGTCAATCATTTGGCCAAAATCGTCATATCCCTTGGCGTTCTTGTAATTCAATGCTAATTTACCAGCCTTTTCTGCACTTGTACCACAAATAGCCTTGATCATTACATCATTCATATTATCCAAGAGGTCTGCGTGTAGCTTACTGAACCCACCTGTCCCAACAATCCCAATCATTAAAGTCATTATGTTTCCCCTCCAACCTTTTTTGGTAGCGCTATCATTACATTTTATGATGAGGGAGGAGTCCTTTGATTGCAAGCACTCCTTTTCGTTTTTTTATAAAATTTTTTCCATTACAGTTGCAACATCATAAAATCCTAATTTATCGTAAATACGCTTTGCAGGATTTTGTGCAAATACATTTAAATGGGCTTTAGTGTAGCCTCTTATTTTAAAATGATTTATTGCTGCATTCATTAAAAACGTGGCGTATCCATTTCCTCTAAACTGAGGCAGAACGTATAGTTCAAAGATCATGGCCGTAGCTTCACCTGTAAAAGGGGCCCTCGATTCACCAACGAGGATCCAACCACACACCTGATTTGTTTCTTCTAATACCCAATATTCCTTTATCCCAGGCCCATTTAATTTAGAACCGTCTATCCCTTTTAAATAGCCTCCTGTTGCTTCATTTTGGACAATGGTTGCAAAGCTATTTATATAAGTAAGATCTTCCTCTGTCGCTACTCGTATGATCATAGTTGACGCTCCTCTCTTTTCTCCTTTTACAATATTCAAAAAGAGAGAAGTTTGTTATCGTCTTATTCCCCCTCCCTGTTGCTAGCATGTTATGATAGATAAAAAGAATCATATAGGGTGGGGTTCTATGAACTGGGTATCGAACGTAGAAAAGGGTCAGTTTTTAAGATGGTTTCTTGATCAACATCAACTCAAACATAAAGATGCACGAATGCTTCTAGAACACATATTAAAAAAGCACCATATTCTAGAGAACCTTTCTTTAACTGAGACGATTCAAGTAAAGGAACGAACCATCGTGATTTCTAGTGTCAATTCCGATGAGGTTGGATTTGTGTATTACTATCATAACCAGAAGACAGAAGATATCTCAAAAGCGATGGGAGATCTAATGGCTAATCCGGCAGATAAGGTGTATCTCATTCTACATTTCTACGGAAAACAGTTAAACCATCGCTATCAACAGCTCGTTGAAACACCACGTAGGGATTCATTCAAACGCTACAAACAATTCAAGAGGGATTCAGAGGATGCTGATACCATCATTGACATTGCCTTGTTGAAGGAAAGAATAAATGAGGCATTAGATCAACGAGATGAGCATTTGTTTAAATCGTTAGTTAGTCAGTTACAGCAACTTGAAAAGCGATGAAACTATGAAAGAGGTCGGCGAAAAAGTATCTGAACCGACTCAAAACCCGAACAAAGATAGATAGTGTGGGGACACCGCTCCTGAAATATACTTCGCTTTCCGCGGGAAGCCGGTGAGCCTCCTCGTGCTTTGTATGAGGCCACTGAAAAAGCCCCTTTGAGCAGATTCTAGGAAGCAGCAATGGCTCCACACGTTGCACGCTTGCTATGAAAAACCCACTCATAGCAAGCTTAAAAGAATGCAACGGTTCCGCTCATTGCTTAAAGGCCAATATAAAAAGGTGAAAATCATACCTTTTTCATTGGCCTCTTTTGATCCCGCAGGAGTCTACGTATATTTCATCCGCTACATGACTGCTTTATTCGGTATTTCAGTTAGACACTTTAGTTATGTCCCAGTCTCTTTTTTTGCTTATATTCTTTGCGTTTTTTCTTGTCGTACCATTAATTCCTCTAACCAAGCTTCAGCTATCGTTACAGATCCGACGTCAGAACCGGTGTCGCTATAGAAGCCGTGAAAATCAGAGCCCCCTGTTTTAACTAGGTTATACTGTTCTGCCAACGCTAGAGCCTTCTCTTCATCAATCTTTGTGTGGAGGGGATGCTTAACCTCGATCCCTTCTAGACCTTCCTTTGTCCACTCGCTTACTGCTTCAAAATTATTGAATTGACCTGGGTGAGCGAGCACTGCAACACCCCCGGCTTCTTTAATCACACGAATGGCATCGTAAACATCGATGTAATCAATGGAGACATAAGCTAGGCCTTGATTTTCTATGTTCGTTCCTTTAGCGAATAATTTTTTATACAGTTCACCATATATTCGATCCGTATAGCCTTTGTTCAAAAGGACATGCATGATATGTTGCTTATAGACACCAGTTCCCCCGCTCGCTAGGTGTTCAACCTCTTCCCAAGTTAGGGTATAGCCGTTCTCACGTAACTTCTGAACCATTTGAAAGGATGCTTGATGTCTTCTTTCAATAAGTGGCTGACAAAGCTTCGTAATTGCTTCATGTCCTGGAATAATATTTAAGCCAAGAATATGAGCACGACGACCTCTTTTGTAGTCATATGCTGAGATTTCAATACCCGGGATAATGTTCACAGCTAATTCTTTTCCAATCTGTATTGCTCGCTCGAGTCCAACCGTCGTATCATGGTCGGTAATTGCTAAGTGTTTGATGCCGTTTTGCTTTGCCATTTGAATGACTTGCTCAATTGTAAAAGAATTATCTGAAATAGCTGTATGACAATGAAGATCAATCATTTTGGATCACCTCCGTTTGGTAGCTTACTCCATGCTTTTGAAAGCCAAGTGCCTCGTAAAACGCATGTGCCTCTTTACGCTTTTCATTACTTGATAGCATCAGCTTATAGCAATTATTCAAGCCTGCAATCTCTATCGCTTTTCTCATCATTTCCTTCCCGATTCCACGACGATGGAAATTAGGATGAACAACGACATTCTCAACAATTGCAAAGCGTTTCCCACCATGACTAAAGCTATCGCAGATTAGGAGCGAAAATGTCCCGACCATTATCTCATCAAGAACCATTTTATACACTTTATAAAAAGGGTACTGCCTCGTCTTTTTTAGTAACTCCTCGCTATCATGGAGGGTAAGATTATTTTCCTCATCTAGCTCCTTTAACAAAACTAGATACAAAGATAAATCACTCTTTTCTAGCTCCATGATATTGATCATACTTTTTCAACCTTTTTAAATTGACCATCTGCTAGATGATATTCCACATCGACAACGGTCTCCATAAACTCTAAATCATGAAAGATACCAATCATACTAGTACCTCCTTGCTTCAATTCAATCATCATATCCTTAACTGCTTCCTTTGATTTTTGATCAAGAGATGCAGTTGGCTCATCGAGTAGGAGAAGCTTCGGTCTTTTTACCATAGCCTGAGCCAAATTTAGACGTAGCTTTTCTCCACCACTAAATGTCCTAGGAAAGGAATCCCATAATGTCTCAGGAAGTTTAAAATGGGCAAGCATGTCTTTCGCTTGCTCCCGAGCCTTTACTCCATCGCTTCCCATTTCAATAATTGCTTCTAACACAACATCAATAGCGGTTACTCGTGGCATTACATTCAAAAACTGCGAAACGTAGCCAATTTCATTTTTCCGGATACTCAGGATCTCTCTGTCTGAAGCAGATACGAGATCAATCGGCCCGAACTGAGTGGAATTGTACACCATCCTCCCTGAGGTAGGTTTGTATGTACGATACAAGCTTTTCAAAATGGTTGATTTGCCAGCACCACTTTTTCCTGTAATCCCCATAAACTCACCATGATTAATCGAGAAGCTAATGTCCTTACAGCCAGTAATCTGTTTTCCTTGACTATGGTGCAGGGTAAACGTTTTTTCCAAATTGTCGACCATGATTAGCTCTTTCATTGGCTAGCCTCCTTCACTTTTTTGAGAAAGCTTTCAACATCATTTAATTGCTCAAAGTACTGCTCTATTTTTTCACGATCCCAGTTCCACCATTTGATGTTTATTAATTCATTGGCAATATCCACCGGAAATCTTTCTTTGATCGGTTTTGCCGGCACACCGACGGCAATCGTATATGGGGGAATGTCCTTCGTCACAACGGCCCCAGCTCCAATCACTGCACCTGTGCCAATTTCAACTCCAGGCATGATTATTGCTCCATGACCAATCCAGACATCATGGCCAATTGTAACCGAGTTTTCTTTTCTCCATTGAAAGAACTCATGATCATTACATTCCGCAAAACCATATTGCTCCCTGCGATAGGTTAAATGGTGTTGGGTCACTCGCCACATCGGATGGTTGCCTGGATTAATTCTGACATGCGAGGCAATTGAGCAGAATTTCCCGATCGTCGCATAGATAATTTGGGCATCACCTGCTGTATAGCTATAATCGCCAAATGATGATTCTTCTATATGTGTATTCGGTCCTAATTCTGTCCATTTGCCTAGCTCGCTTTCCTTGACCGTACTAGTTGGATGAATCGTCGGCTCTTCACTTAACATCTTTCGGCTCATAGCGTAGCTCCTTTCTACTGGTTAACCAATAGAGGAGTGTGGTATTTCATTTCACAAACAATTTGTCCATTTAGGAGGACCTTTTCCAACACTGGACGCTGATCCATTTCACTGATTACTAGCAAATCTGCCTTCTTGCCAACTTCAATCGAGCCAACCTCATAATCTATATTCAGTGCTCTTGCCGGGTTCAATGAAACCATATTTACAGCTTGATTGATTGGCATTCCAAGGTGATACAGCTTAAAGACTGTATGCAGCAATGAAGAAGGGTAGTAGTCCGAGCATAAAATATCAACAAGTCCAGCTTCAATTGCCTCCATTGCAGATAGATTATTGCTGTGAGATTTCCCGAGTAAGACATTTGGAGCACCCATCACTACATAGAGTCCTAACTCTTTCGCCTTTCTTGCTACCTCGAGTTCAATTGGAAATTCACTAATCGAGGCATTCCAGCTTTTCACTAATACTAACTTCTCTACCGTGTCATCATCATGGGAAGCGAGGGCAATTCCGTATTGAGTCGCAAGAGCTGCTAGTTGCTGGAGAACAGCGGGCTCGATCTTCGCTAGCTGCTTGCTCTCATTAATCAATTCGTTTGCCTGCTCCTCTGTATAACGTCGATGTTCAATTAAGAGCTTCTTATGAACCTCCATATCCCTGAATTGGCCCTGGCCTGGCGTATGATCCATGAAGGAAAGCTGATCAATTAGTTTCTGTTCAATTAATTCTTGAACAGCTTTCACTGCACTTACATTGGTGATCTCATAACGTAAGTGGGTTTTATGACGAATAAGATGCTGTCCTTGTGCTAGTCTTTTAATATCTTTGATCGCATTTAGTACTGTATCATTCCGTCTTATCCATTTTTGTGCATTCTCTTCATAGAGACTCATTGAATGATAGATTGTTGTAATCCCTTCACCGACTAACTTTTTCTCCAATTCGTAAAAAGAAACTTCAATTGGAAATGCACTGCTCGGCCTTGGTTCCATCTCCATTTCAATTGCATCACTATGAGAGTCGACTAGACCTGGCAAGACCCAGCTCCCATTTGCATTAATTCCTTCTATTTCATGATTTGAATGCTCCTCAATCGCGATAATCGTCTCACCATCTATCACAATCGATCCATTCTCAATCACCTTTGACGGGGTAACGATATTCGCATTATAAATATAAGTAAGCTGACTCATTTGATCACCTCTATTATTTTTTAGACGTGCAAGAGCGAATGAACTAACTGCTGTGTGTATGGATGCTGTGGATCTTCTAGAATCTGATCTGTTAAGCCTTGCTCCACCACTCGTCCATGCCTCATTACAAGCGTTCGATCAGCAAGCATTCGGATTACGCCAAGATCATGTGAAACAACAATCATCGCAATATGTAATTCTCGTTGTATTTTTCGAATTAGATCAAGGACCTTTGCCTGGACTGATAAATCAAGCCCTGTCGTCACCTCATCTAAGAGCAGAATCGGAGGGTTGTTTGCAAGTGCCTTTGAGATCTGAACCCTTTGCTGCATCCCACCACTAAAGGTTCGTGGAAGTTCATCCATCCGTGGTAGTGGAATTTCCATATGATCTAAAAGTTCTGTTGCACGCTCGCGAATCGCTCCAACATGGTAAGTCCCTGAGGCAATTAGCTTCTCAGCAATATTCCCTCCACTTGAAAAGGACATCTTTAAGCCAAGCCAAGGATTCTGGTAGACCATGCCCATTAAGTGATTCCGAATGTAGCGCTTCTGTTGAGCTGATTCAGTAAAGATATTTTCTTCCCCTTGTTTATAAGTAGAAATTGTCGCGATACCGCTCGTAATCTCATCATCAAAATAGAGACTTTTCACTAGTGAGCTTTTTCCAGACCCACTTTCACCAACAATTCCAAGTATCTCTCCCTTATGAAGGTCAAGAGAAACATCAAGACATGCCCAAATACTTCCACAAACAGTACAACGATTATCCTCAACGCTGATAGATTTAGAATCTTCACAATGTGAACAACCAGCTCCATAGCGTTTGTTCACATTAGTTACTTGCAGCAACGGTTTGTTCATCGTCAGTACTCCTTTCCTTTTGCCTCGCTTGGCAATAGCCCGTATCAGAACACTGATGCTTCTTCGTTCCTGATTCGTACACTTCATCCAAATAAGATTCTTGACTACCGCATAGATGGCATGAAAGTCCTGAGAAGCTCTCCACTTCAAAAGGATAATCCTCAAATTGCAAAGGAATAACATCAGTGTGTGGAGGAATGGCATAAATTTTCTTTTCTCTTCCTGCCCCAAATAGATATAAACCATCTGACTGATGAAGCTTCAATAGGTCGTAGCGAGGAATTGGACTTGGATTAAAGATATAACGATGATTGGCCATACTTGGATAATCAGCACCAATCGTAATTTTCCCCCATCGAACGATATCCTCATAAAGCCTGAGCCACATCGTACTATAATCCATCTCCGCATGCAGACGTTTTGTTTCCTTTTCTTTCGCCTCTACTCTTCTAAGAGGTTCTGGCATCGGTACTTGTAGTACTAGAATCTGATCCTCACGTAGAGGAATTTCTGGAATACGATGCCTAGTTTGAATAATCGTTGCTTCTTCTGAGTTAGTTGTTGTCTCAACCTCTGAACAACTCTCAACTAATTTCTTAATACTGACGGCATTAACACTATCATCATGACCTTGATCGATGACCTTTAACGTATCCTGTTTCCCAATAAGAGATAGCGTCAATTGTAATCCGCCTGTGCCCCAGCCTCTGCCAATCGGGAGCTCCCTTGAAGCAAACGGAACCTGATAACCTGGAATCGCAACAGCCTTTAAGGCACTACGACGTATTTCCTTTTTTGAACCTTCATCTAAAAAGGCATAATTATAATTTGATTGCGGCAAGTGAACTCATTCCTTTCTATTAGATTATGAATGACTAAAACGAACTGGATTCGCTGCTGTGCTCGGACTCGGCTTTTTATCAGATTGCTTCGTTTGACGGATTCGATCAAGCATTGACTGAAAGGTAATATAATGAGGAAGCTTCAGGTGTGAGACAAATCCATTTGCTTCAACACTATCGATGTGTAGTAGCACGAACTCCTCGTCCTGTGTTGGTGTGCTACCTTCCGTCTCTAAACTTCTTTCTAAGATGGCCATAGCAATCGCCTTAGCTTCGTTTTGGCCAAATGTCAGACCATAACCAAGCTCAAACTCAACCTCTCCTTGCTTATTCTGTGTAAAGGAGTTAATCGTTTCGACCTCAGTCAACAGCATTTCACCAATATAGATAGAATCATCGTCAGCTTGATCACTAAATGGGTAAGGAAGATAAACTTCGGTATAGCCAACTCGTAATTCTCCGATTGTTGGATGAACAACACCATACCCTCGCATGCTGCTATAGGCTAGAGCAGTCATAGTCCCGGTTTCACCCCTAGTGAGCATTTGGAGCCTGGCTGATCTAGTTGTTGGAAACGTTAGCTTCTCCCTTGTGATATCAAATGGCTCTGTCTCTGAGGCTTGTGTGTTTCCAAGTAAATTCTGCTCTCTCAACAAGTCTGTTACCTTCTGAAAGGTTTGTGGACCAGTCTCGTCCATTCCTTCAAGATCTAACTCTTTTAGAAAATCTGTAAATGACTCTTTCTGATTACGCATATCAAAGTTTAATAGACGATGCGTGTAATCATATGTTGGCCCAAGAACCTGCCCGCCTGGAATGTCTTTGAAAGAGGATGAAATACGTCGTATCACTCTCATTTCACTAGGCTCAACCGTTAAGGAATAATGGTTTCTCGGCAATGTTGACCGATAGGCTCTTAGTAGAAATGCTGCCTCAGCAGGATCTCCCTCTGATTGCTTCAGAGCAATGGCTGCATAATCAGGAGAATACAGTCCACCTTCTCCCATCACCTTATCAATAAGTAATCGCATTTGCTGCCTAATATCATCTACATCCAACGATTGTTCTGAGCCTTTAAGACGATAGGCCTTCACAAGCTTCTCAGCATGCTCTATCGCTGTCTGGCCACCTGTTACAGCTACATAACCCACTGTTCATCCACCCTCTCTACTTTTGTCGTTCGAGGGAGAGCAAGAAGCTCGCCAACGGAATTAACAAAAATCATATCAACACCAAGTGGATACTCCTCATTGACCATCTCCCGCTCACCTAACCATCTTTCTATATGTTTAGATAGAGCTACCTGACGCTGATTTTTAATGCCAGGTCCACTTAAACGCAAACCTATATCTTCTGCAAATAATTCCTCAATATAGACAACAAACGTTGCACTTTGATGGGGATCAGCTAAGGTTCCCCTCTTTGCATTCCTCATCACCTCGGCAATTTGCACAGAGGTCAATGATGTATCAATAAAGAGATAATCGGCATCGCAAGCTTCACTCTCTTCACTGAATGTGTTCCATTTTAGATAGCGTCTTATTTTTTCTTTTTCTTTCGCCATAATCGAAAATGAGACTTCACGGTCTAAAAGAGTTAACGCAATTTGGAGGAGTCCACTCGAAATAAACTCTGCTTCTACTTCAATCTGTAGTGCTCCAATTTTCCCTGGACGTGCCATACAATCAAGAAGTACTCGAAAAGTCCTTTGTGAATCATGTACTTTATCAAAGGTTTGATCAGCTTTTATCATAGTAATCCTCCATCGTATCAAAATGTACTCTAGATTGAGCCACCATCGCTTCCTCTTTCTTATGACGCTGGACAATCAAGCCTTCTTCAAGCTCAAGTTCATCAAGCCAATATGCCACCTCTGGAATGTTGGCATTAAAGCCTGCATCAACGACCGCAAGTTGATAGGCTCGCTCAAGCTCCTCTCCTTTTATCATGCCAAAACCTAAAACCCCACTGATTGAAACCGTACATTCGGTAACAAGGAGTTCCCCCATATAAAAGGGCTGCATCGATACAGAGTCACGAGCCTTTACCATCACAAGACCTGTTTCAGGCTCTCTTTCTATCTTAGGAGAATGCTTATCCTCTATTTGATTAGCAAGCTTTTGCAGAAATTCAGGTCTACCCTCAACAAGGATCTTCGTCAATCTTTTCTTTTTCATCACCCTCAGCTCCCTTCTCGTTATCCTTAATGTATCTTATCGACAAGTTACAAAGGTTAAGGCTTTGTAAAGGTTTGATAAAGACAGAAAAAGCACCCAAAGAGGATGCTTTAGCTTGTCAACAGTATCTCTTTCAAAGACATTCGACAAGTTGTATTAAGGAGAGTTGCCATGATAAGATGCTTCGACTCCGCTACCGGGATGGGGGGCACGCTTTCCGCAGGAGGGCATGGAACTAACCGGCTCCGCCGGTGGATTTCCATTTTGCCCTTATTTCCTGCAGGAGTCGGCCCACCCATCCCGTCCGCTTAATAAGAGAATAATTAGGAGTATACCTACCTTCCATAATACTAGGACAAATGTGAGACAGCTCAATCCATTCTATCTAGATATGACTAATTATCAGACTTGATTTGGAATGATGTCATTGACTTGAAAGGGTTGGTACATAGCTGAAGTTGCTGAATGAAAATTACGAATAAAGCACTTTATGTAGCGTATGAAATATACGTAGACTCCTGCGGGACACAAAGCCAAGGGTGAGACCCCGCAGTGGCGAAGCACGAGGAGGCTCACCGGCTTCCCGCGGAAAGCGAAGTATATTTAAGGAGCGGTGTCCCGACACTACACACTATCTATCTTTGTTCAGGTTTTAAATTATTTTCGCCTGCCTGTTTGTCTAGGTCTGAGACACCAAAAAGAATGCTTCCTTTATATATTCGTTACCTTTAACCTTTTCTTGATTTGAATGGCTAACACTTCTAAGAGAACAGCAACAACTAAGATGAAATATGTAATTGTACCAATCTCACGTAAATCTAAATAGAAGCCACTTGCCATAAACATATCAAAACCAATTCCACCTGCTCCAGCAGCAGCTCCCATTGCCACAGCTACACCAAAGTTGATTTCGAATCGTAAAAATGTCCATGATACAAGGTAGGTAATTGAGGATGGAATCACTGCTTGAAAAATGATATGCCACCAGCTCGCACCACTTGCTTTTAATGCTTCAATAACCCCATTATCCATTTCCTCAAACGATTCAGAATAGGCTTTGACCAAATAACCTACGGAGTGAAATGTCATACCGACAACAGCTGCAACACTACCCAATCCTGCTGCAACTGCAAAGATAAGCACCCACAAGACTGTTGGAACAGCTCTGATAAAGGCCACAATCCCCTTAATCGTATTTGATACCCTCACACTTGATAAGTTCTGAGCTGCAAGTAACGCAAAAAACAAGGCAATTATCCCACCAAATAAAGTCGTAAGCACGGCTAAACCTAATGTCACAAACACTTGGTAGACAGCATCCCAAAATGTGAAGTGAACGAAGTGAGCTTCAGTGAACATTACCTTAAAATTAGCTAATGTTGATGTGATCCCACTCAAAAGCGTAATATCTTTATAATCAAAGCTATAAAAACCATAGACCGATAACAGCACAAGCAAAAGTAAAATTCCACGGATCACGAGTTTTTCCTTTGTTAAAGGCTTCACCTTAATACGCTTAGGTGATAAAGGCAGGAAATGGCCACCCGGTTGTGGAGTCACAGTTTTTGATGGATTTCCCACTATAGAATCACCCTTCTCACGTAATTTGAAATAAGTTCAATTGACAAAATGGTCGCAACGATCGTCAAGACAACTAAACTTGCAGCGTTGTAATTTAAACTTTTGTAGTACAAATCAAACGAAAAACCAATACCAGTACCTGTAAGAATTCCAACTAGAGTAGCACTTCGAATATTGGTTTCAACCATAAATAGGAGCCAGCTAATCATTGGTGGTAGACTTGAAGGAATAACAGAGTGAACAACAATTGAAAAATAGCTTGCACCAGTTGCTCGCAAAGCTTCTACCGAACTATTACTGACCTCATCAATCGTTTCCATAAACGCCCGAGTAAGAAAACCAAAGGAAACAAAAAACAATGCAAAAAAACCAGTCAATGAACTTTGCCCAAAGGAAAATAATAAAATTAGTGCCCAAGCTGCAACATCGATATTACGAAATAACGTAGCAACTCCTCTTGCCATCGTGCCAAAAAATACATTAACCCTAGTAGTATTCGATCCTAGTATTGCGAATAGCAAAGCAAGAGCTCCTGCAATGGTGGCAGCAGCAATAGAAATCAAGATCGTTTCCAATAATTTCTCCCAAATATTCGGGAGCTTTTCAAGCGACTTAGCATCTGGGTAAAAGTTAGTAACTCCCCATTTGATAGCTTCTGGAATAGACTGTACGCTTTTAATAAAGTCAAATTCAGTCAGGATCATTGCTCCATATGTGACTAAAAGGAGGACTCCTAAAATAAGCCCCGACTGAATTCGCTTCTTTACAAAATAATTAGCCTGCATTTTTCCCACCTACATCCATGATCAGTTCGCCAGCTTCTGAGCCGTAGATTTGATAAATTTCTTCTGACGTAATTTGTTGTGGTGAACCATTGTATACGACCTCTCCTTTGCTAACACCAATAATTCGATCTGAATAAGAGAGGGCGACATCAACCTGATGCAAATTCACGACAACCGTAATGCCCATTGATTTTGAAATATTTCTTAGATGATCCATGATTACTTTAGAGCTGTTTGGATCAAGTGAGGCAATTGGTTCATCACATAACATCATTTTCGGACTTTGGATAAGAGCTCGTGCAATACCCACTCGTTGCTTTTGACCACCACTTAATTGATCACAACGTTTGTACATATGATCCTCAAGTCCGAGTACAGTTAAAAGCTCAATTGCTTGCTTCTTTTCTGCTTCACTATACATGCCTAACACACCTGTGATTATTGACTTAAAACCGAGTCTTCCGTGAAGAACGTTTTCAATCACACTTAAGCGGTTCACCAAGTTATAATGCTGAAAAATCATCCCTATTTTTGTTCTTGTTTTGCGAAGCTCTCTTTTATTTAAATTCTGAACATTGACACCATCAAAAATGACTTCTCCGCTTGTTGCATCAATCATCCGATTAATGCAACGAAGAAGAGTTGATTTCCCTGCTCCCGAGGGACCAATGACGGAAACAAACTCTCCTTCTTTGACAGAGAAGTTAACATCCGACAGCGCTAATGTATCACTACCATATTTCTTAGATACATTGTTTAGCTCCAGTAAGGTTGTCATTGTTAACTCCTTTTTTCACTATAATGAATTATTTTGAAAGTTCGCGAATTGGGTCAAACCAAGCATCTTCTACTTCAACAAAACGCTCTAATCCTTCTTCTGATTTACTAAACAAACCAGTAAACTCAGATCCTTCAGGAATAAAGATTTTCTCATTTTCAGCAACAGCATCAGAAAGGAACAATGCTCTAATTTTCTCAATTAATTCTTCACTAACTGTCTCTTCATTAACAACAAATGGTGCATTAAGTACTGGAGTTACAGAGATTGAAACAAATTGCTCACCTGCAACTGTATTAAAAGGCTCAGCCGCGTCATCTTTCACTTGATAAACGGCACCTGGGCGATTCATTTCGCCTTCTACTAATTCGATGTAGTTATTCACACAAACATCACAGAATGCTGCCACTTCTGCACGATCTTGAAGAAGATTGACTGCTGATCCTTGGTGAGAACCACCGTAAAGTACTTCACTAAAGAAAGCTCCACCTTCTAATAGATCATCCGTTGTCAAATCCTTGAATTCGTCCTTTTCAGAGAAATAAGAAACAATTCCTGTTGAAGGGACTTTAAATCCAGATGTTGAACTGTTAGAAACAAACGAGAATTTCTTATCAACGATATTATCTAGAGAATACTCTTCCCCGTCTTTGTACTGATCTTCATTGCCTTTTTTTACGTTCAACCAGCTATAGTAAACAGCATCTTCTAATGTACCTGATTTCCCACTAGAAACAACAAGTGGTTGAACACTATCACTTTTATTATTTGCTTCAATATATCCTTGAGCTCCCATAAATGCTAAGTCAGCATTTCCCTGTGCAATTGATTCAATCGCAATAATATAATCTGTTGTTGTTTGGTGCTCTACCTTGATTCCAGTTTCTTCTTCAATAAGTCTTCCGATTTCATCACGAGCATCTTTAAGATCAGCACCTGATTCATTTGGATACCAAACCATTGTTAATTTTTCTTTTTCCTCTGTTTCAGCAGCTGTTTTTGTTTTTACCTCTTCACTTCCTGCTTCCCCATTCGTCTCTGTTCCTGTGTCTGTTGATGAACCACAAGCCGCCAATGTCATTGTTATTAATGCAAATAAAAACAAAAATACCTTCTTCACTTAAATTGCCCCTCTCGTCTTATAAAAAATAATTTATCATCAATGCAATCAAGGACTGCATATTGATGGACTAAAACTCAATTACACATTTCTGCATATCCCCTCTTACACGGGCGACGCTATACTCAATTGGAAATCCGCTCGGATGGTTCATTACACTTTCAATACGGATAATGGGGATATTTTCTGGTATTTTTAGATGCTCTGTATCCTTCAATGTTGGTAAGCATGCTTGAAACATCGAATGACTACGTATTGGACGTAATTGATAATGATCAAGTAGGATTCCATAAAGAGAGTCAAAATGATCAAAATGCTGCTCTAATCTTGGTAGTTCTAAACAAGGAAAAACAGATGTTGTTATTGAGAGTGGTTGTTCATTGATATAACGCAGGATGTCTAATCGATAAACATACTCTCTTTCATCCAACTGTAAGCTTTCTTGCTCATTTAAATCCGGCAGGTCAATCTCCCAATGAATTAATTTGCTTTCATGGGAAACACCTTGAGTTTCCATATTTTCAGTAAAACGAGTTTGTGACGATAAGACATAAAGAATCGGTTTAGGTAAACAATTGACATAACACCCTTTTCCTTGCTGTGGGGTTACCCAGCCAAGATTCGTTAATCTAGCAATGGCTTGTCTAACAACATGCCGGTTAACATGAAATTGCTCACAGAGGTCATTTTCCGATGGAATCTTTTGGCCTGCCTTAATAATTCCTTTCTGAACCTGATTAATTAAGTACTCTGCTATCTCAAGATGTTGAAGTGGTTCCTCCCGAATAATCATTCGTTCCTCTCCTCTTCCTTGTTTCGTTACTACAAGAGTACCTTGTCAGAAGATTAATTGGGTTAAGCTACCATTAAAATAACGTATGGTTCTTTTAAATTTGAAAACGAATTGTGAATGATGGACAGGTTTTATTAACAATTCATTTATAAATGAGGGTATTTTTTACAATCGACTAAAGAACTTTTACTTTAATGCATACAAACAGGGGCACTTAAGCAAATTAGTAATGTCTTCATTATTAAAGAGGAGTGATTTTAGATGAAAAACAATATTACAAGTGTTCAAACACAGAATTCTATTTCGCAAGCACAGCAATCAATTGAACATGCCCACAATGCAATTAGTCAAGCACAGTCACACCCGACTGAAGAGACAATTGAGCATGCTAAAAATTCACTAGAGCACGCAGAACACTCAGTTCAACAAGCATCAGATATTGAGAATCAAGATGCCTTAAAAATGCTACAAGGTGATCTAGATCAAGAAAGACAAGCATTCAAAACAATTTCAAAACAGGATTAATGTAAGAAGGCCAAGATAACAATTTCTAGACCGAATCAAAACTCTAACAAAAATAGATAGTGCAAGGTCACCGCTCCTGAAATCTACTTCGCTTTCCGCGGGAAGCCGGTGAGCCTCCTCGTGCCTCGGCACTACGGGGTCTCACCTTTGGCTTTGCATGAGGCCACTGAAAAAGTCCCTTTTAGCAGATTCGAGGAAGCAGCAATGGCTCCACACGTTGCACGCCTTCTATGAGAAACCCACTCATAGCAACCTTAAGACAATGCAACGGTTTCGCTGATTGCTTTATGCGATATTTCAGTTAGACAATTTAGTTATGTTACGGTCTCCAGATAATAGACAAAACACCTTTAAGAAGTTTCTTAAAGGTGTTTTGTCTATTATCTAGAAGTTTTATAACTATCTTTATATAGAAGGAATTAGAAGATCAGACTGAATCCATAAGATTAACTTAAAGGAGAAAAAAGATAATCTTAAGATCTATAACCGCAATATCTCTATATAACCTCATGTATCATCCACATACAAAAGTAGGATAAGAATGGAAAAGAAGTAAATTCTTTTGTATACCACTAACCAAAGCGGACGGGATGGGGCCGACTCCTGCAGGACGGAACGGGCAGGTGGAAATCCACCGACGGATCCGGTTAGTTCCACGCCCGCCTGCAGAAAGCGTGCCCCCCCCATCCCGGCAGCGAAATCGAAGCGTCTCGCATCGTTTTTAGCCTAGTACCTGTTGTTTTGTAAACAAATGTAAAACTATAGTTTATTTTATGTATAGTTTCCAATTATAAAGTTTTTTTCCTGTACAATATAGGAAATTTATAGTCGGAGGCCTACTACTAATGAAAAATCAAAACCCTAAGAAAGCAGAAAACAGCTGGGTGCTTTATGATTGGGCTAATTCAGCCTATTCCATTATTATTAGCACCGCTGTGTTCCCACTGTTTTATAAAGCCGCTGCTACTGACTCTGGGATAAGTGCAACTGATTCAACAGCCTATTTAGGTTATACGATTGCCTTAGCTACATTTATATTAGCAATGCTCAGTCCAATCTTAGGTACAATTGCTGATTACCAAGGATTTAAAAAACGATTCTTCCTATTCTTTTTTGGTCTTGGTGTTATCTCCACCGCATCGTTAGCTTTTATTCCTAGTGAAAACTGGTTATTGCTACTCATTTGCTATACCGTTACCGCGATTGGATTTGCCGGTGCTAATGTTTTTTATGATGCTTTTTTAGTGGATGTTGCACCAGAAGAAAAGATGAACAAGGTATCAGCACGTGGCTACGGATTAGGCTATATTGGAAGTACAATTCCCTTTTTACTTAGCATTGCAGTCATTCTTCTAGCCCAAAGTGAACTGATTCCTATTTCAGTTACATTAGCTAGCCGAATCGCTTTTATCATTACAGCAGTGTGGTGGGGTGTTTTTACAATTCCTATGCTTAAGCATGTGAAACAGCTTTATTATATTGAGCGTGAACCAAAACCAGTCATTAATAGTTTTAAACGACTTGGTAACACGATTAGGGAAATTCGAAAATATCGAGCATTATTTTTATTTTTAATTGCCTACTTTTTTTATATCGATGGAGTTGGAACCATCATTAAGATGTCAACTGCTTACGGTAGTGATGTAGGAATTGGTTCAACAGATCTACTTATTATTTTGTTCGTTACACAAGTTGTAGCAGCCCCCTTTGCCATTTTATATGGGAAATTAGCTGAGCGCTTTACCGGTAAGAAAATGCTTTATGTCGGTATTATCATTTATACAATTGTTTGTATTTACGCCTATTTCTTAAAAACCACCCTTGATTTTTGGATCCTTGCGATGCTTGTTGCAACTTCACAAGGTGGGATCCAAGCTCTAAGCCGAGCGTATTTCGCCAAGTTGATTCCTAAAAAGAACGCTAATGAATTTTTCGGCTTCTATAATATCTTTGGCAAGTTTGCTTCTATTATGGGCCCGCTGCTAGTAGCAGTAACCGCACAACTTACTGGAAATTCAAGCAGTGGTGTCTTTAGTTTAATCATTTTGTTTATCATCGGTATTATCATCCTTGCTTTCGTTCCAGAACCGAAAGTGGATGGTAAATCAATAAGAGAAGAAACGGCGGTATAGTATAACAAAAAGGGATGAATCTCAAGAATTTGGATTCATCCCTTTTAAGTTATGCTTTTAAGACAGTGAAAAAACAGACTTGGACATAAATAAAGTGTCTAACTGAAATACCGAACAAGCAATCACGTAGCGGATGAAATATACGTAGACTCCTGCGGGATGCAAAAGCCAAAGGTGAGACCCCACAGGCGTAGACGAGGAGGCTCAGCGCTTCCCGCGGAAAGCGAAGTATATTTCAGTAGCGGTTTACTTCAGCCATTATCATGTTCGGATTTTCTATTAGTTAAATCACTCTTCTCCAAGCTCTTTTTATCATTTTTTACCAAAATAAAACAAACCTAACCCGAGCCAGCCAAGCATAATAACCAAACAAAAAATAAACACGGGTATTGGTCCAAACTGATAAATTAATGGCACCGATGCTGCAGTAAAGAGACCCCCACCTACCATTGGTTCGAACATTAATTGTTTATACCCAAAGGCTTCAAGTGACTTAGTCTCTCCCTTTGAATCAGCTATTCTTATTAGCATTAAGCCGGCTGCGGTCATCCCCATTGACTGACCGAAATCACCGATACCTCTTTCAAACCAATTATTCGGTATCATACGAGGTGCTAAAAGAATGAAAGCAGCAACATTCCAAACAATCCCCGTTAGAGCTAACAGAAGGAAAGGTACCAAATGGTTGCCGATTACTGTTAAAGACAATGTAGCAATTGCACTGACGATAAGAAAATCTAGTGCAAATCCTTGTACACGTAAGATTATTTGTCGATCGACAAGCCTAAAGGTATCAAATTTATTAATAAATAATTGTAATAACACGCCACCAACCATAGCTAATGGAAACAGTGGAAGATAGGTCATAATCTCTGTATCTGTCCACGCTCCCCAGGTGATACTTTCAAGAAAGATTAATCCCTCTAATAATCCTTTACCAATTAATATAGCGACACCTAAGACAGCAATATGTAGAGCAAGAGGTTCAATTGATTCAGGACTAGTCGTTATCTTCCCAGCAGATGGACGCTCGCCTTGTTCAATGATGCCTCTTAGTTTATTTTCAGGTAGATCATTGGGATCAGTTAATATATTCGTTTTATTTTTTCGAACTCCCCAATTTATTAAGATAATACCTATAACAACACCGGAAACGACTCCGACGGTTGCTAAACCAATCGCAAGGTCAGCACCATCTGCAAATCCAAGCTCTACAAAGGTCTCCTCCAAACCAGCACTTGTTCCGTGTCCACCTTCAAAACCGATCTCAATTAAGGCACCAGCCATTGGGTTCAAACCGAAAAACGGTGTTAAGACTAATAAAGTTAGAAGTAATCCAAAAACATATTGACCCCAAGCAATCGTTTGCCCAAAGGAAACTTGGGGACCAGCAGTGAACCAAATTTCTTTTAAGCTTGGTATCCTTTTTCCTAAGAATAGACTTGCAAAGATTACTGTAATTAAAAGACTAGGAAAGGTTGACCAAGAATCAAGGACATTCTCAGGGAAGAGGCCATCTGATAGGAATGTCTCCTCGCCCTGAAAAAGAATGAATATCTTACCTAGCACTTCAGGACCTAATAGTAGAGCAATAAAACCAGCAATGATCGAACTAGGTAAGAAATATTTCTGAAAAATAGAGAATTTCACCCTTATCCATTTCCCAAGTAATAATAATATACCGATTAAGATAATACTAAATCCAACTATTTCAGCACTCATATGTTCCTCCCATTCAAAATTACAAACGTTACCTCATAAACTATCTCTTCCCTGAACTCTTGATAAGAAAACTAGTTCTGCTTTTAAGACAATAAAAAAAGTCTTCCTCAATTGACTTGAGGAAGACTTTAAATAAGACATTATGTTGATAATACTTCAATTGGATAGCCAATAAATAAACCTGTCTCAATCACTCCTGGGATTGCTTTGATTTCCTTTTCAAAGCTCGTAGGAATCTCTTTGAACCTTACGTCTAAAATAAGATTTCCGGTTTCAGTGATAACAGGGCCGTCCTTAGATACTGCCATTCTCAAGCTGATGTCGGTTGCATGTAATCTAGCTAATTCCGTCTCAACTAGATTCACAGCTCGTGGATCAACCTCGATTGGTACTGCGAATTTCTCCCCTAAGTAAGTTACAAACTTTGATGGATCTACTAGGATATAATTTTCTTCACAGCTCTTCATGACGATCTTTTCTGCAAACATCGCTCCACCTCTACCTTTGATTAGGCTTTTTTGTGGATCAACTTCATCTGCCCCATCAAACGCCCAATCAGGACGAGCATTTAATAATGTTGAGGTAGGCATTCCTAAAATAGAGCATGTTAGCGAAACTTCATGTGACGTTGGAATCGCCAGGACATTTAACTGTTCTTGTTTTACCTTTTTACTAATTTCCTGAAGTGCCAAAAAAGACGTTGAACCTGAGCCTATGCCAATGACATCACCATCTTTAACTCTTTCAGCCATTTTCCTTGCTACTTTTTGCTTTGCTTCAAGATTTGAAATTTCACTAGACCATTGTAATGTTGTCGCAATCTTATTTTCCCAAATCATGTCTCTATCCCTCACTTTATGTATCTATTTTCCACATCTAGTATATCACAACTGCCGCTGATGAAAGAGGTTACATATTTCTTTTACGAAACAGTAAGTAGATGAAGAAAGGGGCCCCAATTCCAGCAGTGAATACACCTGCAGGCAGATCCAATGGCAAGAAGGCCGTTCGTGCAATAATATCGGAAACTAAAACAAGTAGTCCACCAATTAAGGCAGAGCTAAAAATAAGTGGACCAAAGGATCGCCCAATGATCATTCTTGCAATATGTGGTGCAACTAAGCCAACAAAGCCAATTCCCCCAGCATAAGAAACGGCAGAACCAGCCAGGACAACACTGATAAAAAGCAGTGCAAAGCGCTGCAGCTGAACATGGATACCTAAGCTAGTCGCAACATCATCACCTAACTGCTTAGCATTAACCGTTCTTGAGAAAAGAAACGTAAGCGGGATAAAGACCAATGCCCATATCAGCATGCCGTAGACATTCTCCCAGTTAGCTCCGTACACACTACCTGTTAGCCAAACATATGCCTTTGTCGCGATTGCCATTTCGCTTAAGACAATCATCATTGTTGTTAGTGAACTCATTCCGGCTGAAACACCAATTCCAATAAGTACAAGACGAATTGGTGTAATTCCATTTTTCCATGACAGAGAATAGACAAGAATCGCCACTAGTAATGCACCAGTAATAGCTGATACAGGGAGCCATTTGATGCTCACTGTTCCTGCAAATGTAATTAAAAAGAAAACAGCTCCTACAGACGCACCACCAGTAATTCCAATAATATCTGGAGAGGCCAGAGGATTACGTACCAAGGATTGCAGAATCAAACCAGATACAGCTAATGCTGCTCCTACTAAAAAGGATAATAGAACTCTTGGAAGCCTGAGGGTATGGATGATATACGTATGTTCATCACTAAGACCCAGCAAATGGGTAATAACAGTTATTGGGTTAAGCCATGTACTACCAACAGATATTCCGATAAATAATGTGATAAGTACCACAATCGTTAGATAAATGAATGCTTTAATATTTCTTTTTTCTACTTGAAAGGAAATTGAACCTGACTTGTTTCGAAAGTTGATATCACTCACCTTTAGCTAACCCCTTTCTAGCAATGTAGATAAAAAATGGAGTCCCAATCATTGCCGTCATGACACCGATTGGCATTTCCTGAGGCATAATGATGAATCTGGCTCCAATATCAGCAAGGAGGAGCAATGCAGCACCACCAAATGCACAATATGGAAGCACCCAGCGGTAGTCTATCCCTACCATTCCTCTGACGATATGAGGTACAATCAATCCGATAAACCCAATCGCCCCACCGATAGCAACAGAACCGCCCGCAAGAAAAACAATAATTAACCCAATCACTAGCTTCACCAGCAAGGTTCGCTGACCTAGACTTCTTGCAACGTCTTCACCTGAACGGAGAATATTAACTGATCTACCTAAGAACATTGACACTACCCACGCTGAGATCACAAAAGGTAAAAGCGGGATTAACATATCAATCGACCTTCCAGCAACGGAACCCGAAAGCCAGAACAAAATGCTTTGCAGACCTTGTTCATTAATGACCAGCAAGCCTTGCGTGAATGAAACAAATAAAGCTGTAATTGCCGCTCCTGCTAGTACAATTTTTATAGGGGTTAACCCGTCTCTCCCCAATGAACCAATTACGTATACAAAGGTTGCTGCAACAGCCGCCCCTAAAAAGCCTACCCACATATAGCCAACGAGCGAGGACATAGAAAAGAAAGTAGCTGCAAATACAATAAAGAATAACGCACCTGCATTAATACCAAATATGTCGGGAGCTGCTAGCGGATTTCTTGTCAACGCTTGCATCAATGCACCAGATATCGCCAAACTTGCCCCAATCACACTTGCGATTAGTGCTCTTGTCAATCTGGAGGTCATAATAATCATATGTTCTGTATTAGTTGGATCATAATTAAAGATTGCATCAATTAGTATCGGAAATGGTATAGGTGTTTTCCCAAGTGCCATACTTAAAAAAAACAAAAGAATAAATAAGCAAATCATTAAGACAAGACCTACACCAGGAATACGAGAAAATAAATGTCTCATGCTCTCCCTCTCTTCAGTCATAATTAAATAGAAACAAGCAAGGGCTGCAGAGATTTTTTTCTCTCGCAATCCTTGCTTTTTGCTGTTCCTATTGCTCTAATTCAAAGCGCTCATAAATATCATCCAACATTAGATTTGCAGCTAGAATACCACCAGCCATATTCCAAGTCACTTCATCAACCATAAATACCTGGTCATTTTTAACGGCATCAAGGTTTTCCCATAATGGGTGACTAGTCCATTCATCAAATGTTTTCTTAACCGCTTCATCATCTTCATTGAAGATATAGAATACATCTGCATTCATTTCTGGAATGCTTTCCTTATCTTGAAGCTGAACTCCCCATTCATCCACTTGCTGATTTTCTGGACGTGTAAAGCCAAGCTCTTCTAAGATTGCTCCTGCGAATCCTTGATAGTAAATACGTGCATGATCTGCTCTGAAATTAAGGAGAGACACATTAAGTGGCCATTGATCTCCTAACTTCTCTGATACCTTGCCTTGAAAATCAGCTATTCTCGCATCCCAATCAGCTAGAATTTGGTCTGCTTCTGCTTCTTTATTTGTAGCTTGACCAACTAACTCAAGCGTTTCCTTATAAAATTCCACTGACTCATGTGTCACTGTTGGAGCAATTGCTTCAAGTTGCTCGTAAATTTCCTCATGACGAAGCTTAGATGCGATGATTAGATCTGGTTTTAGCTTTGCGATCTCCTCAAGATTCGGTTGGTTCTCTAACCCAACAATAGCAACACCCTCTAAATCATCACGAAGATACTCATATGTAGGTTGTTGTACCCAAGACTCAACAACACCAACAGGCTTAATTCCTAACGCTACTGCAGCATCAGTTGCTCCTTGATATAAGGTCACAATTTTGGTTGGGGTTCCTTCAATTGGAGTTGTTCCCATCGCATGTTCAATTTCTCGTACATCACTTGTTTCTTCTGTTGCTTCCTCGGTTGTTTCTTCTGTCGTTTCTGGTTCCGTATCCTCAGCAGGAGCTGCGTCCTCCTGATTACAACCTGTTAAGAAAATCGTAAACGCTAACAAAACAAATAAAAATATCTTTAGTCTCTGTTTCCCCTGCATCTGTGTATTTCTCCCCTTTTTAATAATCGATTATCATTCTCACTACATTAACAAGTATAGTTGGTAATGATTCTCATTGTCAATAACTATATTATTATTTTTTCCGTCACATGCACATAGTAGTAAAAGGGATTCATCTTTTTAGTTGACTTCATACTCTGCTTTTTTTTACCATTACTATTAAGGAGGCGATCATATGAACATGAGAATTGAGAAGGATACAATGGGTGAAATTGAAGTACGTGCAGATAAATATTGGGGTGCTCAAACACAGCGTAGTAGTCTGAATTTCAATATTGGTCTGGAACAAATGCCAATTGAACTCATTCATGCTTTTGCTATTCTGAAAATGAGTGCAGCCCGTGTCAATCACAAGCTAGGTAAGTTAAGTGAGGCAAAAACAGCAGTCATTGAACAAGCAGCTGAGGAAATCTTAACAGGTAAACTTGATGATCATTTTCCATTAAAGGTCTGGCAAACAGGAAGCGGAACTCAGTCTAACATGAATGTGAATGAAGTGATCTCTTTCCGTGCGAATCAACTGTTAAAAGAAAAAGGAATAGAGGAAAAGGTCCATCCAAACGATGACGTCAACCATTCACAAAGTTCAAATGATACGTTCCCAACGGCATTACATATTGCAACCTTAATGAAAATGGAAGACTTTTTATTACCTGCAATAACCAAGCTTAAACAAACGATCAAAACAAAATCAGATCAATTTGACGATATCATTAAAATTGGTCGTACTCACTTACAGGATGCAACCCCGTTAACACTAGGACAAGAAATAAGTGGTTGGCATCGTATGCTTGAGAAAAGCGAAGAAATGATTAAGCAAAGCTTAGAAACATTACGTGAGCTTGCTATTGGGGGAACAGCAGTTGGTACTGGTATTAACGCCCATCCCGCATTCGGTGAGCTAGTTGCTAAAGAAATTAGTCAACTAACAGGTAAATCATTTAGAACGGCAGAGAATAAATTTCATGCACTTACAAGTCATGATGAAATGGTTTATACACATGGGGCATTGAAGGCTCTGGCAGCTGATCTGATGAAAATTGCTAATGATGTTCGCTGGTTAGCAAGTGGACCCCGCTCAGGGATCGGTGAGATTAATATCCCTGCAAACGAGCCTGGTAGTTCAATTATGCCGGGGAAAGTAAATCCAACGCAAAGTGAGGCTTTAACAATGGTTGTCTGCCAGGTGATGGGTAATGACGCTACTATCGGATTTGCTGCAAGTCAAGGTAACTTTGAATTGAATGTGTTTAAACCTGTTATCGGTTATAACTTTTTACAATCAGTTCAATTATTGACTGATTCAATTACTTCATTCCATGATAATTGCGTTGTTGGAATTGAACCAAACCTTGATGTAATTCAAAGAAACTTGGATCAATCTCTGATGCTTGTTACAGCCTTAAATCCCCATATTGGATATGAGAATGCTGCAACAATTGCTAAGCTTGCCCATCAAAAGGGATTAACATTAAGAGAGGCGGCAGAAGAAACCGGACTTCTTACTGTTGAAGACTTTGATAAATATGTTCGTCCTGAAAAAATGGTCCATCCTAGTGAATAATACTATAAATAAAAAGGGTATCCGAGGAGTCATTCTCCTTTGGATACCCTTTTTTATTTTCGATTAGCTGACAACAGATACTTC
This sequence comes from Halalkalibacter suaedae, assembly GCF_017939705.1. GTDB lineage: Bacteria > Bacillota > Bacilli > Bacillales > Bacillaceae_D > Halalkalibacter > Halalkalibacter suaedae. Next base: position 107,999 of record NZ_JAGKSQ010000007.1, on the reverse strand, counting down.
TCTTCCCTGTTGAAGCTGATACATTTGAAAGTATTTCCCCTTTTGAAGAAGAAGCTCTTCATGATTGCCTCGTTCAACAATTTCTCCGTGATCAAGTACAAGAATTTGATCAGCATGTCTAATCGTCGACAATCTATGAGCAATAATAAAGGTTGTTCTTCCTTCTTTGACAATATTCAAGGCATGCTGAATCATCGCTTCCGTCTCGGTATCGATATTCGCTGTTGCCTCATCTAAAATTAAGACGGCTGGATCAAATGCTAATGCACGTGCGAAAGAGATTAGCTGTCTTTCACCAGCTGATAATGTACTCCCCTTTTCTAGAACTGGTTCATCATATTGATTCGGTAGCTTCTCGATAAAGCGATCCGCTCCGACATCACGCAATGCTTTAATAACCTGCTCTTTTGAAATGGTTGGGTGTTCTAGGCTAACATTTGTTGCAATCGTACCAGTGAATAAGAACGGATCCTGAAGAACAATCCCCATGTGCTTTCTTAGCTGCTGACGAGGCATTGTCTGTGCATTGATACCATCAATCGTAATCTCACCACGTTTAATATCATAGTAGCGGAAGAGTAAGTTAATGATTGAGCTTTTACCAGAACCGGTATGACCAACCAATGCAACGGTCTCGCCTTTTCTCGCTTCAAAGCTAATGTTCTTTAAGACATCATGCTCACCATCATATGAAAAAGAAACATCATTAAACTTCACATGTCCCTCATATCTCGGAAGCTGTTCTGTACTTACATCTTCCCCTTCTTCATCTAGAAGCTCGAACACTCTCTCTGAAGAAACTCTAGCCTGCTCCAGCTGTGCTAACTGGTTAACAATATCTGTTACTGGCTGGAATAACCGATTTAAATAGTCAACAAAGGCGTATAGCATCCCAACTGAGACGAGCCCTGCAGCAGTCATCGATTGGCCACCAAAATACCAAATCAAAACAACAAAAGCAAGATTTCTAAGGACAGATACAAGGTTATGGGATGTTAGAGCATTTAAGCTTAATAGCTTATTCTGATACGTGAAATGCTCCTGGTTTAATGTTTCAAATTCCTTTGACATCTGTTCCTTTCGTCTAAAGGCACGGATGATTGGCATTCCTTGAATCGATTCATTAATCATTCCATTAATGTCACTAACTCTTGTACGAATTAAATAATTATACTTTGATGCTAGCTTACGATAGACAAACATCCACACTAAAATGATTGGCACAACTAACATAGTTATTAATGCAAGTCTTGTGTCTAGTAAGAATAGTGCAACGAAAATTCCAGTCATGTAAATCCCGCTCGTAAAGAATGTCGCTAACACTTTTACATAGAGTTCACGAATGGCCTCGGTATCATTTGTTACACGTGAAACAATCCTACCTGCTGGTTGATTATCAAAGTAATTGATCGGTACTCGTTGAATATGCTCAAAAACATCGGTTCTCATTCTTTGAATAATTCGATTTGCAGCCTTTTGCAATAGTATTGCTTTTCCATACTGAAAGAAGGCTGCGAACAGAAGCAATCCAACGTAAAATGCAAGCAGCATAATGATTGGACGAACTTCTGGTTGATAAAAAGCAATGAGCTCTGACTGTGTCAAAGGAACAGCCGTATAGCTTGCTTCGTTTTCACCTTGTGTGATTGTTAAATTCGTTCCGTTGAGTTCTCTTTGACCATCAAAGGCCAAATGCTCATCAACAGCATAAAAGGAACGACCAACTTGAACAAGTTGTAACAGTTCTTCACCAACTTCATCATCACTCGTCACATATTGAGCCCGTTTATATAGCAACCCTTGATAAGTAACTGTTTTATCATCCTCTGTCATAACTTGTTGCCAAGGACTTTCAATTCCCATCATATGATCATCAATAACTTTCTTTGCAATAAAAGGCCCAGTTAGTTCCGCGGCAACAGCAACAGTTAACATCAATAATGCGATGATAATCGTCCGTTTATACAGAAGAGCATATTGGAAAAGGCGTTTTCCTGCCGTTTGCTTTCTCATCTAGCTCACCTCCCCATATGACTCAGACTGTTGACGGTCAAATTGCTCCTTGTACCATCCATTGAGCGTAAGTAGCTGCTCATGTGTACCCTCTTCTACGATTTCGCCGTCTTCCATGACTACAATCCAATCTGCATGTTGGACTGCTGAAAGGCGATGTGTCGTAATAAATGTTGTCTTTCCTGCACGTTCTCTGCGAATATTCTCTATCATTTTTGCTTCTGTTTTTCCATCAACAGCAGACATCGCATCGTCCAGTAAAAGAATATCTGGGTTTTTAATTAACGCTCGTGCAATTGAAATTCGTTGTTTTTGTCCCCCAGATAGGGCAACCCCTTTCTCACCAACGAGTGTATCTAGCCCTTTTGGAAGGACAGTTAAATCATTATCAAATGCGGCTAAAGTTAGTGCATATTCAATCTCTTCTTCACTAACTTCTTCTTTCCCAAACTTAAGGTTTTCTCGAATTGTTCTCGAAAATAGAATTTGCTCCTGTGGAACGTATCCAATCCAGGAATGTACATCATCTACTGGGATCTGCTCAAGCGGTGTATTCGATATAGAAATGCTTCCAGTTCCTAATGGGTAATCACGTAACAACTGTTTCAAGAGTGTTGTCTTTCCACTACCTGTTTTACCAACAACCCCAATGGTTTGCCCCTTCTCAACATATAAAGAAATATTTTTCAAATTATCCGACGTTGATGAAGGATAGCGGAAGGTAACATCCGAGAACGAAATTGTTTCTGGACTTGCCACTGTCAGGCTCTGATCTGCATCCTTGACATCAGGATCGTAGGAAAGTGTTTCATTTACACGATCCAAGGAAGCATTCCCTCGTTGTAAGACATTAATGAGCTCCCCTACTGCAAACATTGGCCAAATAAGCATTCCTAAGTAAATATTGAAGCTAATCAATTGACCAAGTGTAATTGTTTGGTGAAAAACTAGATAAGCACCATATCCAAGTCCAATAACATAGCTTAACCCAACTAAAATCTTAATCGTCGGCTCGAAAAGGGCATCTACCTTTGCAACTCCCATATTCTTCTCATAGACGCCTTCTGTTTCATCTTTGAATCTTTTTTCATCTGCCTTTTCTTGTACATAGGCCCGGATTACTCTCACTCCCGCAATCGATTCTAAGACATTGTCATTTAAGTTACCGAATGCGTCTTGAGCGGCTGTAAACCGTTGATGAATTAATTTACCATAAAATTGAATAGCAATTGCCATCAATGGTAATGGAATCAATGCTGCTAGAGTAAGCTGCCAGCTGATCGTAAAACCCATGACCGCAATAATAATAATCATGAAAATCGTTGAATCAATTAACGTTAAGATACCAAAACCGGCAGTCATTGATATGGCTTTCAAATCATTTGTTGCTCTTGCCATTAAATCACCTGTACGGTTTTTTTCGAAAAAGCGAGGAGTCATTGAAAGCAAATGTCTCATGAAACGAAACCTTAAAATACGTTCAATTAAAAAAGCTCCCCCAAACAACTGGTACATCCAAACATACGTGACTAAATAACTTACGATGATTAATCCACCATAAAATAATAAAAGCTCCTGTAGCCGTTCCATCGTCAACTGTCTAAACTGTATTTCATCAATAGCAATTCCAATTAGTTTTGGTGGAATGACGTCCAAGAAGCTAACGACAATTAGTAATAGGACTGCGATCGTATATCGCTTCCAATATTGCTTAAAAAACCAACCTAGTTTCCAAAGTACTGAGAACATAAAACAAGTTCCTCCTCCATTATTTCCATTTTTATTGCTTCGTTAGCCATCTTCTGTCCAATCTGATTTAATCATGCGGATCCCCTCAACTTGCTTCATTGTCAAAAACTCCTTTCACTTTTTTTAATTTATTGTTAACGAGTAAATACTCGGAACAACCGTTAAACACAAAAAGGGCGTCATGCGTTAGTGCATGACGCCCCCAAAAGACAAAATCGCACGCTACTAAGTTACGTAACCTGCGTAAATAACAAAATAAATAGTCCTTTAAAAGGAACGATATTTTAGGCGGGTTACATTGTTTGAAGTTGTAAAGATACTATACTTTAAAACAATCATTTCATATACCCCCCTTTTAATAGTAACCACATTGTATAATTTTCCAATTAATTTTGTCAATCGAAATTTTAACATTATTGCAAACTTTTTAGGTTAGTAAAAAGAAAGAAGAATAATCGATCATTTATGTCAAAATTATTTTATTTTAATATTTTAAGTTTAAATACTGTACTATTTTTGATCCTTCGTGCTACTATATGTAAAGAAAACTTTAACCAACTAAAGGGAGTGCAACAAATGAAGAAAAGGTCATTTTATAAAAACAGTTTATTTTTGAAAATTTTTCTTACTAGCCTTATCTGTTTAATTATTCCAATGTTAATTACGTTAGTTTACACGAGCTACACCACTTCAAATGCACTAGAAACCGAAGCTAGAAACTCTTTAAGCTCGGTCGCAAATGAAAAAAACAAACAATTTGAATCAGTATTTGATTCACAATTCCAATTATCTGAAGCAATGGTTAGTGAGCTTTTTATGATCGAGTTCTTTGATGAGTTAAATGAAACCAATCAAATTGATCAAGAAAAGGTTGAAGTAATTGCTCAAAATTTAGCCGAACGTGTTAACTCATCAAATGGGTTATATGAAAACCTCTTTTTTTCTTATGACGATAAAGTATTCATTGATGGTGTTGGTGGCAATTCTGTCGGTCACGTTTTCGATAAGGAGCTAGAATCTTACTATTTTGAACAACTAGAAAATCCAGGAGTCTCAGCAAGTGACTATATGTATTCTCCAATAACAGGCAGACCTGTTATTACAATCTCTAATTCAATTATGGATCAGCAAACAGGAGAGATTCTTTCAGTTCTTGTTATTGCTGTTGATATTAATAAATTAACTGAGGTACTAGTCGCAACCGATTCTGTCGAGGAAAGTAATACTATGATTTTGGATCCATCTGGCCTTGTCATTGCCTCAAGTCAAGCAGACCTTGCTCTGAATTTAAATTTCAGTGAGCAGGCGGGTGGAATTAGTGACTTATTTGAAAAGATGCAAGAAGCACAATCAGGCTACGGAACCTTTACTCTTAATGATCAAGAGAATATGGGAACCTTTATAGAGAATGAGGATAATCAATTAACGATCTTAACGTATACTCCAGTTGAGCATTATATGGGTTCTGTTCAAGGGTTACAATCAAACATTATCATCGTGATGATCCTAAGCATCGTTTTTGCAGCGATTGTTATCTTTATTATTCTAAGAAGAATGGTGAAACCAATTGGTATCGTTTCAAAGTCAGCTCAGCGAATTGCCCAGGGTGATTTAACTATCGACCCAATCGAGCTTAATACCAAGGATGAAGTTGGTGAATTAGCTCATTCCTTCAATCAAATGCTAGCAAACCTTCAAACGATGATTCATCAAGTTAGCACGACGTCCGAAAGTGTAGCTGCATCTGCTGAAGAACTTTCTGCCTCTTCAGAGCAATCGACTAGGGTCACCGAACAAGTAACTGAAGCGATACAAGCAGTCGCCGTTGGGGCAGAGGATCAATCAGACAATGTCTTACAAAGTGCCGATCTTCTCCGTGATGTAACAGCTAGTGTACAACAGGTAACTGCAAATGCTCAGCAAGTAGTAACGGCAGCAAATACGACATCAGAAAAAGCAAGAGAAGGTGCTACGATTATTGACTCCTCTCTTTCACAAATTGAAACAACAAATGATGAGATTCAACAGGTTGCCGAGAAAATTAAACAGCTTGAGGTACGCTCAAAAGAAATTGGTCAGATTATTGGCGTGATCACGCAAATTTCTGATCAAACAAATCTACTTGCCCTAAATGCAGCGATTGAAGCAGCTAGAGCAGGTGAGCATGGAAAAGGGTTTGCTGTAGTAGCAAATGAGGTCCGAAATCTTGCTGAACAATCAAAAAACTCATCTGAGCAGATTACGAGTCTAATTACAGCCATTTTGAAAGAAACAGAGGAAACGGTTCAGTCAATGGATGAAACAGTGAAACAATCCTCTAAAGGCATTGAAGCGATCAAAACCGTTGAACATACATTTGATGATATACAGCAATCGGTTGATTATGTCACTGGACAAATCCAAGAGGTTTCAACAGCATCAGAACTTATCCAATCATCCATTAAACGTATTTCTTCAAGTGTTGAACAAATAACAACTATTTCAAGTGAGACTGCTTCAAAAACTCAACAAGTCTCTGTATCTATGGAAGAGCAGGCGGCTTCTTCAAAAGAGGTTACATCAGCCACTCTATCTCTAGCAAAACTTGCCGAACAATTACAAGGTTCTATTCAGCACTTTAAATTAAAGTAGTGATTAAATAGAGGTTGGGACAAAAGTGATTTAACTAATAGAAAATCCGAGTAACAATAGTTAGCGGACATAAACCGCTCCTGAAATATACTACGCTTTCCGCGGGAAGCCGGTGAGCCTCCTCGTCTACGCCTGTGGGGTCTCACCCTTGGCTTTTAGATGAGGCCACTGAAAAAGTCCCTTTGGGCAAGTTCGAGGAAGCAGCAATGGCTCCTCACGTTGCACGCCTTCTATGAGAAACCCACTCATAGCAGGCTTAAGACAATGCAACGGTTTCGCTCATTGCTTAAAGGCCACTAAAGAAAGGTGAAAATCACACCTTTTTCAGTGGCCTCTTTTAGATCCCGCAGGAGTCTACGTATATTTCATCCGCTATGTGATTGCTTTGTTCGGCATTTCCGTTAGACACTTTAGTTATGTCCCAACCTCTTTTTTTATTCTATCGTATATTGCTTTGTCATCTTGGATAGCGATGTAGCTAGATTGATTAATTCTAAGCCAATTTGATGGGTATTTTCCATTTGTTTGATTTGATGCTCACTAGTTGCTAGCATTTCCTGAGCACTTGCTGATGTTTCCTGAGAAATTGAAGAAAGGCGGTCTGCAGAATATTCGAGTGTTGGTATAGTTTCATTGAATTGGTTGAGCTCGTCCTGCATCTCTTTGAGATTATGACTCACTGCTGTAATTTCCTGCATTAGCAAATCAAACGATTGCTTTGAGTGATTCGCCATTGTTAAATTAGTCTTTGTCTTTGCTAGCATTTGTTCAAATTCTTTTGAAGCCTCTACGGTCTTCCCTTCCATTCTCACAATTGAATTGGTGATTTCTTCTGTTGCTTTCGTCGATTGTTCAGCTAATTTCCGAACCTCAGTTGCAACAACGGCAAATCCCTTTCCTGATTCTCCCGCTCTAGCTGCTTCAATCGTTGCATTTAACGCGAGTAGCTTCGTTTGTTCAGAGATTCCTTTTATTAAACCAACCATATTTGCAATCAATAGTGAGCTTTCCTTTACGTCTTGGATTGTTGATGTGAGATGATGAAAATCATGCTCGAAGGAGTGCATCATTTCAATCATATCCGTCATATTATGCTCACCCTGCTTAGCGGAGTCGTTCATATCCTCGGAATGACCAAACACCTTCCCCATCTTGATTTGCATCTCCTGGGTTATCTGCTTCATTTCTCTAAATTGATTTAGACTGCCCTCTGAGCTACTTGCTGTTTGCTCTGACCCTTCTTTTACGAGACCTATAGCCGTAACTAGCTGTTGACTTGAAGCAAGAGTGCCCTCAGAAGATGTCCTTAAGCCCTCTCCTGTCCGCTCCAATTTAATCGTTGTATGGTTAAGATCCTTCAAAATCATACTTATATGATCAATCATAGCCGAATAACTTTTGTGCAATGAAATAATTTCAGGTAACGTTGTGTTTATTTCATTTGTTTTTTGAAAGTTACCTTCGCGGATATCTCTCATCATATTTCTAATTTTGTTCAATGGCACCGTAATTGAACGTACGAAAAACACTAATAGAACAAATGATAAAACAATACTTACAATGACCACAATGAGGGTCATATTAGCCATTTTTTCAATAGCGCCCATGTATGACTCTACTGGGACAAGAAGTGCAAAAACGCCACCGATTTCATTCATTTCCCGGAATGAAATGGTATAAGCAGTACCTTCAATTTCTTTATGTAATACACCGTGTTTAACCTCAATCATTTCGGTTACGATGGCCTCACTCACGGTCGGTAACTCTTGCTCACTGACTGTAAACGGAGTTATTTCTTTATTAGTAATATAGAAAAACTCTGGTTGAATCCCTTCCTTTTCTAACGTTTCTTTCTGTGCTTTTATATGCTTGTTTAGCTCTTGATTAAAGTAACTTTCATCACTAACGTACAGAAACTTTAAATTTTCAGCTATATGCCCCATTAGCTCTGCTTCTCGTATTAGTCTATTTTCAATGGTTTCCGTCGTTGCATCCTTCGCTTGTAAATATGAACTAAGACCAACAGCAACTACCGAAATAACTAATATCGCAAAGAATAAAGTAAACAACCGAGCTTTCAAATCAATCTTTTGAAAGACCTTTTCATAAAAGCTTGTACGAGTTTCTCTCTCTCTTCCCATCAAGACCCCTCCTATATATAAGGGAGAGTATAGCAAAGAAATATTAAGAATCTGTTAACCTTTCATGATTCAACACACTGGTGGTAAAAGAAAAATACCCCAAAGGCGTTTGCCTTCAGGGTATTTCAAATTTTACTATAACTTTACAATTCAAACTCCCACTCTTCTCTTAGCTTTAAATAAACAATAAGGAGCATGTTTTCCAGTTCCGTTTCTGTTTTGTCTCCGGTCTCTAGACCGACCTTAACCAATATAATGTTTCCAACTTTGGCAGTTAGTTCTTTTCTTTCTGACAAAGGCAATCCAGAAAGACGCTCACTATATGTTTTGAGGATGTCCCACTCTTTTGCTGTTATTGCCTTCATCGCCCATTCCTCTAAAACAAGATCATCTAACGAGAGACCTCTTCTTTCTATTTCCTTTTCAAGAGGCGTCATCTTCTTATTTTGTTTCTTCCTTCTTTCATGGACAACGATTGTGCCTGCAACGATATCCCCTAAACGTTTATGCTTAGAATGTAAGAAAACCATGGTCATTCCTAGTAAATAGCTTGCAGGGAGTTGATCAATAATTCTTAACAGATTACGAATAAAGCTTGCTAGTAAAGTAATACTGTGGCCATTTTCTTGGATAACTCTAATCCCAATCATCTTCTTCCCAATCGTTCGTCCACCAGAAAAATACTCTACCGCGAAAAAATAACCCCAATTAACAAGAAATATACTAATAACCATAATTGCAATTGGCACCGTTGATGACTCAATGAATAAATTATCTTGGCCAATCATGACAAAAACGAAAAAAAGAACCATGGCAATATTTACGATTGTGATGATGATTTGATCGATGATGAACGCGGAAGCCCTACTTCCAAGCCCTGCGGTTTGATACTGTAACGAGACATACTCTGGTGTTTTGATTTCAATCTTTTCTTGACTCATAGAGCCCTCCTTTTATGGAACATTTTTACTTTTACATGTTTCTATTTTTCTATTGATACTATACTATAGAAGGAGTTCATCAGAATAAACAACATACAGTAAGAAGGTGCTATTATGAATGTAAAGCAATTTGTTAAGCAGCATCGTGCTGATTGGAAACAACTAGAGGAACTAATGACAACATTGCACAAACAGAAGCGACATATATCTGGTGAAGAAATTAACCAATTTCATCGACTTTACCAGAAGGCCACACAGAACCTGTCTTATAGTCAAACTTATTTCGGGCAGGATGATGTAACAGCCTATTTAAATGGCCTCGTTGCTAAGTCTCATAACTTACTCTATCGTGATCAAGTTTCAAGTATGAAACAAATTAGAACATTCTTTGGCACCACATTTGTTCGTTTGCTTTCTGAACAATGGAGATTTGTCGTTATTGCTATGCTTCTTTTTACATTAGGAGCGGCAGGAAGCTTTGCTGCAGTCATTAATGATCCACTGCACTTATATTCTGTTCTTCCCCCTCAAATTGCACAAGGGGTTAATCCTGATCAACTTGGAGCCAGTGACGGGATGGTTGATGCTCCTGTAATGTCTGCAGAAATTATGACAAATAACATCCAAGTTGCGATCTTGGCGTTTGCAGGTGGAATAACCTTTGGCTTACTCACCATTTATATCCTTATTTACAACGGAATCATCATTGGAGCTCTTGCCGCCCTTTTTTGGCAATATGACAAAACCTATGACTTCTGGGCTTATATTGTTCCACATGGCATGATTGAATTAACAGCGATCTTCATTGCTGGCGGAGCAGGTCTATTGATGGGGTACAAGTTATTTGTTCCTGGTTCTTATTCAAGAGGCTATCAATTAAAGGAACAAGCAAAACGTTCGGTTCAATTGTTACTTGGCACGATTCCTTTATTTATTATTGCTGGTGTAATTGAAGGATTTATTACACCAGCAGCCATTTCTCTTGAAGCAAAATACCTTGTCGCCATCATTACCGTCTTTGGGCTCGTATTCTATGTTGCCATTGGGAAAGCACTTCTTAAAAGAAAAGATTCTAGAGCAACCCTCGATTCATAATGTCTATATATGAGGACACGGCTGTGACTGCTAGCTGTTCCTCCCTGGCCTCCAGCATATGGAGGCCACTCTTCTCCCACTTATTCTTTTCACGTTTTTTGATTATCAACTGTTGCATTGCCATGCTCTTAGCCATTGTCACATGTAGGTGCGTTGGTTGTTGGCTTGCCTTTTCAAGCAAGGTTCGATCCTCGACACCAATCATTAGGAACAAGTGCTGTCTTCTAAGTCGTGATAAATAGATTAGAGCACTTTCTTCATGGAGAAACGTACGTACATCACTAAATAACAAAAGCAAACTTCTCTTTCTTTGCATTGTTTGGATATAGTGGAGAATATCAGCATAGTTTGATTCGACTGCATCAACCTCTAAATGATAGATTGCATGAAGGATCGTTTGGAGATGAGCCATCCCCTTTGCCGGAGGTACGTATACCTTTACTTTATTAGAAAAAGCAATAACCGACACATGGTCTCCTTTTTGCAAAGAGGCAGCAGCAACAGTTAACGCAGCCTCCAAAGCTCTTTCAAGGCGATTGCCTTTTTTTAGTTCGGCCCCCATCATCCTGCCACAATCAATCAAAATCGTAATGTATTTCCCATGCTCTGGCTCATATTCATTTGTCATCACTTCCTGTAGCTTAGCTGTTTGACGCCAGTTAATCATTCTAGGATCATCACCAACAACATAATTGCGGATTTTTGAAAACTCTCCCATGCCCTTTTTTTGACGACGAATATTGACCCCTTCATACTTCAGAAACTGTTGAGCATTTTCTAGATACTGTTTAGTCTCCGTTAAATCTGGTATGACCTTAACCTTTGTCTCAAGTGAGACTGTTGTCTGCTTCTCCCATAAGCCAAGAACGCTTCGGTATCTTACATGAAGCTTATCAACAATATAGCTTCCTCTTACTGGTGCTTTCGTTTCATATAGAAGAACGGTCTGCATCTGTTCATTCACTTGCCCAATTAAAGGGAATGGCCGTAAAAATGATTGTGGAAGCCCATCAACCACCCTGAAGTGAAAGCGGTGTGACGACTCATTAACCACAGAAATCTCTACATGATAGGTAAGGTTCCTTTCCATTTCCTCCGGTATCGTTCGTTGAAAATGAATTTGTCTTTTATTTGGCGAAAGCATTAAATCAACTAAACTTCCAGCTATGAAGAAACCATTTATAAGTAGAACCCATGTCCATGAGATCCCAAAGAACGAAGCAACAATTAATAGAAATGAAATAGATGAAAAGGCGATCATTAATTTAGCTGTCGGAACAATTCCTCTACCTTGGAACAGTAATCGACCCAACAAGCTCTTCAATAATTTGGTCAACAGTCGCCCCCTCCAATTCCATATGTGGAGATAATTGAATTCGATGTCTTAATGCAGGTTTTGCTACCATTTTAATATCATCTGGTGTGACATAATCTCGATCCATTAAATAGGCCCAAGCTTGAGCTGCCTTTCCGATGGAAATAGCCGCTCTTGTACTAGCACCAAAACGAATGGACTCAGAGTCTCTCGTTTTTCTAACAATCTCCATAATGTACGTCAGCACACTGTCACTAATTGTTACTTGTTCAATCTCTTTTCTTATTGATAGAAATGTTTGCAGATCTAATACGGCTTCTGCTCTACCTGTATTAAAGCTTTTTTCAATGACTTGCTTTAGCACATGCTTTTCTTCCTCAAATGATGGAAATTCAATATGGAGCTTAAATAGGAAACGATCTTGCTGTGCCTCAGGAAGTGGATAGGTCCCCTCAAACTCCATTGGATTCTGAGTCGCAACGACGAAGAAAACATCTTGAAGTGAGTAGGTTTCACCTTGAATGGTCACTTGTTTCTCTTCCATTGCTTCAAGAAGTGCCGCCTGGGTTTTTGCTGGTGTTCGGTTAATTTCATCTGCTAATAAAACATTGGTAAAGATCGGTCCTTTTAAAGTTTGAAATTGGCCGTCCTTCATGTTGTAAATGGTACTACCTGTAATATCACTTGGTAGTAAATCGGGTGTGAATTGAATTCTATTAAAGGTACCTCCTAACAGGAATGCGAGATTTTTAACCATTTGTGTTTTCCCTGTACCTGGCACTCCCTCAAGTAAAACATGCCCGCCCGATAAAACAGCAGCAAGTAATAATCTTATATTTGTATTTTGACCAAGGATTCTTTTTTCATAGTCTTCTAGTAATGTTGCAAGTTCAGTTCTCATCCTTGCTCCACCCCTTTCTGTAATTGGTCGATTTTCTTGGACCAGAATAGAAATTCCTGCTTGCTTATTTTCTCCTTATTCAATACTTGTTGTAATCCGCCTAGAAACTCTTGAAGATCCTGTGGAGATACATCACTCCACTTCCGTTCTAACAATGGGCCTATTTCCTTCCAATCCTTCGAGTAGGAAATACCCCAACGTTCCTGTAGCAATATCCTCATATAGTCAGCCTGGATTGCCAAGGAGTCTGAATAACGTTTGCTCCGAATAAACCAAGCAGCCAGAGCGTTAATTGCCTCATCACTAAATCGAACAGACTCCTTACGTGCAACAAGAATCGGACCAAATCTCTTGCCACGGAACCAAACCCATAATACTGCTAGGAGGAAGGCTTGGAGTAAACTAAATAAAAACCACTTCGGATAAATATTCGTCAGCTTTTCGGCATTTTCTTGCCCATGAATATACTCATCAAACAGAACCGTTGTTGCTTGATGTTCATCAAGAAGTTCCAAGACAAGAGTGAGATGCTCCGCTTCAAGAATTTGCCCATTTTGAAACCAACTTGGAGAGTTGGAGACGATCAATTCACCCTCGCCAATACTCCGCTTAAAGGCGATAACGCCATCTTCATCCTCCAATAAGATTTCATCATCTTCATCCGTCATCAAGCGAACAGTTGAAGGAATGAAGGCAGTAAAATCCTGTCCATTCGAATCGGTTACAATAATCTCTTCCTCGGAAGGAGCAACTGGACTTGCCTTCAAATCAAACATCCCAGTAGGATTTTCACTCACAAGTAGAACCGTATTCCCGTCTTCAATAAATGCTCTGTATTGGTTCATTTCTTCTGTACTTGGGATAAAGGCTGGCTCAATCATAATAAGTAACTGCTCATGTCCATTGGCTAGTAAAAGCTCAGGATCTTGAGACCACCTACTTTGGTTGGTATTCTCTTCTGCTAAATATGTATAAAGTGCCTTGACACCAGAAGGAGACGGCGAATGAGAAACGTTCGGCGGAAATTCTCTCGGTGGCTGGTCTAGCACAATATAACTACTAAGAGTAAATAATAGGAGAAGAACCGTTAGCCAAATCCAAGTTCGTCTCAATGTTTTTCTCTTTTCCAAGACGTCTTCATTCCTCCTTCTGATTAGATGTTTGCAGGTTGCTGTCTAACCATTCCATCACTTTACCTCTATAATGCATGTATTCATTTTCTGTAACGATATGCTCCCCATACGTCACCTTATCAAACAAAAGTGCAACATCATTAAACATACTTGCAGCTTGTTGGTCTACTTTTTGTAATTCATCATAATATTCCCAATTCGTTTTCCATATTCTTGCCTCAAGCCACTTATTTTCATGGAAATGTAGCAGTAGTGCTAAGAACAAATGACGAGTAGAGCTTTTGTAATCCCCAGCTTGCTCTCGTTTCCTCAATTCATCCATGTGCATGCTTGATGACCAATTGATTTCGTTCATTGATTGGAGTGGTTTATTTTCCCGGAAATCATGACGACGTTTTATATTGCGACTAATTAAAAATAGGACAATCGCCAGAACGACAACTACAACCACAACGGCAACAACATAAACCATTCCAGGTACACCACTAGATCGCTCAATCGCTGGAAATAACTTAGCTAATTGATCAAGAAACCATGTCCACGCTTTTCCAATCCACTTTGCAAAGAAACCTTGCGATTGGTCATAATACTGCGTATATTCCTCCTTACTTAGAATCGCTTCTAATTCGTCTCTTGCTGCCATACATTCACCTACCTTTACAACAAGCTATCAACTTATTTCGGCTCATATTCCTCAATCATTTCCTTTAAATCCTCAGCTCCCTGCCTTACTCTTAGATCTAGAAACTTCACTGTGTAGCCAACAGAGAAAAAAAGTGTTGTGACTAACGTAACTACATTCCTAATTAGGTTAAATAACACACTGTTACCAAGCAGAGCTCCAAATAAAGCTTCAAGTGCAAAGACAATTATTCCGAGAATCACCATTAAGATGACATAAAAAACAATAGTCGCCCATACTCTTCGTTTTGTAAGCGTCCAGCTCCTCCCTAACCCTGGCGTAGTATCATCTAAGACAATAGAACCAAGAAAGAAGCTCCATCTAGTTAAAAAATAAATAGTAGCTATTAGAAAGCCAACACCCACTAAGATTGAAAGAATAATGCTAAAGACAGTGTCAAAGGTCATACTAAAAATCACGATAAAAACCAATAGAATACTAGGAACAAAAATAAAGCCGATCACAATAAGGAAATAGAGAATACTTCCTCCAAGGATGTTCCAAAAAAGGGCAAAGGCTTCTTTAATTACACCCTTTACTGTGAAGGTTTCCTTCTTTCTTATGTAGTTAATTGCAAGAATAATTGCCGCTTGGGCAACTGGATACAAGACAAAACTAGCTATTCCAAGTACAAGTAGCCAATTATCAATTGGAAGAGAAGCCGTCGGTTCCATCTCTACTTCAAAGCTCGACGCAATTTGATCTATCCAATTACTTCCTTCACCTAACTCCCTAAAGAAATTAACTCCAAACAGAAGCTGAACAATCGCTTGCAAGGCATAAATAGGTCCAATTAAAACAAGTAAAATTACTATAAAGGAAGAAAAGTATTTTTTACTTAACGTAAAGGTCAAATCAAGACTTTCTCCTAGGCTTTTCGAGCTTGTAAGTGGTTCTTTCATCTCATCAACTCCTTCATATATGTTTGCTACACTCACATTCCCTATTTTAACATTATTTAGTAATTATTTTGTTGCAAAACCATAAAAAAAGCACCGAGAAAGGAAACGATCCTTTTTCAGTGCCTTCCTATTAGGCATTTTTAATTTGCTTACTTCTTAACTGCCCACATGCAGCATCAATATCGGTACCGTGTTCAAGACGAACACCACAATTGATCCCTCTCTTTTTCAAGGTATCATAAAAGGCACGAATTGATTCGTCGGTGCTTCGTTGATATTGACTGTGCTCATCAACCGGATTATATGGGATTAAGTTAACATATGCAAGCCGGCGACGGTCTTCACCAATTAAATTGGCAAGCTCTGTAGCATGCTCTCTTTGGTCATTTACATCTCTAAGAAGAATATACTCAAACGTAATTCTTCTATTTGTTTTTTCTAAATAATAATCAACAGCCTTCATCAATTTCTCAATTGGAATCGCCTTGTTGATTTTCATGATACGTGTTCTAAGCTCATCGTTAGCGGCATGTAATGAAATCGCCAAGTTAACCTGTAGATTTAAATCAGCAAATTCATAAATTTTATTCGCAAGTCCACTTGTTGATACGGTGATATGTCTCGCTCCAATTGATAATCCTTTTTGGTCCTTCACTGTCTCTAGGAAGTCTACCATATTTTGGAAGTTGTCGAATGGCTCACCAATACCCATGATAACAATGTGACTGACTCGTTCACTCTTGCCAACCTCGTCTAAATGAAGCTGAACCTTCATAATTTGTTCAACGATTTCCCCGCTATTTAAGTCTCGGCTTTTCTTTAGAAGTCCGCTAGCACAGAAGCTACAGCCAATGTTACAGCCTACCTGTGTTGTCACACAAACAGATAACCCATATTTATGCTTCATTAGTACAGTCTCAATTAAGTTCCCATCGACTAATCTGAATAGAAATTTGACTGTACCATCCTTTGACTCCTGTTTAATATGTTCCTCTAATGTATGGATAACAAAATGATCTGCTAATAATTGAAGACATTCTTTGTTTACATTTGTCATTTCAGCGAAATCAGTGACTCTCTTAACATACAGCCAATCCCAAACTTGAGATGCGCGAAATTTTTTATGTCCATGCTCCAATAACCAAGCAGTTAGTTGTTCAAATGTTAATCCGTAAATGGATTCTTTATTCAATTTATGTCCCTCATTTCAAAACAATAGAATTTCATCTCCTCATTGTACTTAAATTAGCTCAAAGTAGCAAGGAACGTCCTCTGTTTATTGTTTAGACCATTTGTCTTAATGCTTTTTCTAATGTGTCATATTTAAAAGTATATCCTTCTCTTTCTAACCTCTCAGGTATAACCCATCGGCTTTTTACAATTAACTCTGTTTCTGTTCGAATCAACCATGCTCCAATTTCTAACATCCACTTAGCTGCTGGAAGTCCAACATTACGATTCATGACACGTCTAAGTTGTTTCATCAATTCCCTATTCTTCACTGGATTCGGAGCAGAACAGTTAAACACACCACTTAATTGTTCGTTCCTCTCGAGGAAACGGGTGATTTCAAATAAGTCTTCTACATGGATCCAACTAAACATTTGCTCGCCTGTCCCTTGATGTCCTCCAAGGCCAAAACGAACTAAGTTTTTAAATGGGGTCATTACGCCGCCGTGCTCTCCTAATACAATTGCAATTCGGAGGGCGACCTGCCTTGTCTCAGGTAGTTTATATTGAAAAAATGAGCGTTCCCAGGCTTTTGCAACATCAACTGAAAAACCTGCACCAATTTCACCTTGATCTTCTGTCATCGGCCGATCTTCTGCATGTCTGTAGATTGTAGCCGTACTAGAATTTATCCAAAGCTTTGGTGGATTAGAGCATTCTAGTATAGCTTCCCCAAGCTTTTCTGTCGTTTCCGTTCTTGAGTGCATTATTTCTTCTTTATTTTTCTCGTGATAACGACAATTAACTGATTTACCAGCTAAGTTTATTAACAGATCAGCACCGTTAAGCAAATCAATGATCGCTGCTTTATCCTCCCATTGGGTATGAACTGATTGTCTTGAAATCATTTTGACCTCATAGTCTAGTTTCCTAAATTCTTCTGCAAAATATGTGCCAATAAAACCTGTACCGCCTGCTAAAACGACCTTCTTTTTCATAATGATCACTCATCCCATGCCAAATTTATTCATTGTTACAACGTACCTTCGCGTAAAATAAGTAAAAACCCTGCAAGTATTTATTTATTTTCAACCATTATTTTGAATACTATCAAGAGGCGATAACAAAGGAATTCTCATTCTAAATCATCTATTTTTTCAAAATACTTCAGTAATGTACTATTTAATCCGATATAAGGGACAATCGAAAAATGTCGAATAATATCATATAGAGGAGATTTCAATATGAACCAAGTTCAACAGATGCTAATGGAGGATAGAAAAAGTAAGAATATCTTAATGTATTCGGTCTTTGCTATTTCATTGGCATTAGCTTTTGTAAAAGCATTAGTAACAAAGGATTCAACAGGGAGTATTTTTTTCGGTTCTGAATTAGCTATTTTTTCATTACTATTCATCTCCTGTACTAAGTTCTTTAAAGGGGAAAGGCTATTTCCATATATCACTGTTATTTTAGTTAATATTTTTTCAGTTGTTGGTTTATACGTAACTGGTGGAAGCTGGTCGATCGTGATTGTTACCTTCTTCCTTGCTATTTTATCAGTCGTGCCATTTGATAAGAAAATCTTCACAATTGGCTTTACATTAGGATTGCTAAACTTACTACTGACGATTTCTAAACAAGGGCCAACAGTCAGCACTTTGAAGGAGACCGCCCCTACAGTTATTTTGACGTATATCTTAGCAGGAGCCATTCTGTTTATTCTTATCCATTTAAGCAACAAACAGCAAAGCAACATTAAGAATCTACTTGTTGAGACAGAAAACAATGCAAATGAACAGAAAGTTAAAAAGGAAGAGCTTCAAAGGGATATGTCGAGCATTCTGCATGGTGTGACAAATGCAAATGAGAATATCCAAAGCAACCTTAGAGCACAGGCTGAAATGAAGGTTGGTATTAATGAGGTTGCTACCGGAAGTCAATTCCAAAGTGAAGAAATTTACCGTGTTACCGAAAACGCTCAAACCTCTCATGAGATTATGGCGAAACTGCAGAATTTAATGAGTGAATTGACTACAGAAACGAAACAGACAAAAGAAGTTGCTACAAAGGGCGAAGCGAAGGTTGCTTTATTTAATAAGGATGTCCAGGATATCCATTCCTTCATTAGTGATCTTAATCAAACATTTATCGAATTAAGCAAGAAAATACAAGAAACAAATACATTTTCGGATAGCATTAAGCAAATTTCTGGTCAAACGAATTTGTTAGCACTTAATGCTTCAATTGAAGCAGCTCGTGCAGGAGAAGCAGGTAAAGGCTTTTCTGTCGTTGCTGAAGAAATCCGCAAGCTAGCAGAATTAACAAACCAAACAGCCGAGAATATCACATCTAATCTAGATCAAGTTAACAATGATAATATGACAACATTAGAGAAGATGAGCTCAAGTGAGCAAAGAGTGACAAGCATGCTCGATTCATCTAAAGAGGTTGCTCATTATTTTGACCAGCTTAAACTAATGTTCCAGAAGATTAACGCTAACACGGTTGAGACTGAACAATTTTCAAAAGAGGTTGTCCTTAATACCCTCGATGTTCAAAAATCAACATCAGAATTAGCAGCTATTATTGAAGAAGCTAGTGCAAGTCTTGAGCAAATGAATGCAACTGTAGAAACGTTAACAAAAGACAGTGAGAGCATCGCACAGGCAATGAATGAAACAGCGACCAAAGCGAACTCGATTATCAACTCTCAATAATCTCACGCCCTATAACTAAAGACTAGGCCACAATGTGAAGTGGCCTAGTCTTTTTATGTTATTGCTTCAGCAATCTTATACATCTTTCTAACTTCTTCTCCGTCTTTTGCTAACACTTCCTTAACACTCGGCCCAAACCATTCTAAGGATGCTTCTACTTTCATCATTGGGAAGACTTCTAATAGAAACTCACGGAAATTGACTGCTCCTTCAAATAAGGGAACCATTCCTTTTCTAGAACCTGCTGCTGCATATACATTATCAGGTGCAAATACATGTAAGTGTTCACGAGAAGAAATGTTCTTAAAGTGAAAATGAGAGACATGCGGTTGAAGCTGCTTAACTGCCTCGATTGGGTCAACTCCCGATTCCCATATATGTAGAACATCGAAGTTCACACGAAGAGCAGGATGATTGGTTTCAGAAATAAGTTGCAATGTCGACGCTAAGGTATCTGTTAACGTATTCGGATGTGTTTCAACAAGAATCGATTGTCCTTGTGATTCGACATACTCACATATCATTTTAATTCGCTCAACAAGTATAGCCCTTTCCTCTTTACTCGTTTTTACACTTGCTTTTCTCCCTACAAATGTCCGAATCTTACTCGTACCCCAGTGCTTAGCAAGTGTTGAGAGCTTTCTCGTTTCCCTCATCATATCTGGGATCGATGAATCCAAGGGTAAGTAGTCACTAAGCATGCTCGTTTTTAAACCATAAGACTCAAGCCAACTCGCATTATAATGAGATTGATCTGAAAGGTTCTTTGCATGAACTCCCCACAATTCGATTGCTTGAAAATGTTGAGTTGCTGCCCAGTGCGCTAGTTGATCGATGGAGTATAGATGATGCCGAAATGAGATTGTACAAAGAGACAGATTCATTAACTCACCACCTTCTTGGTTTGCTTCAGTTTTGACCATGCAGTAAAGCATTCTTGTAAGCCGCTCTTTATTTTAAATTCTAGTCGTTGTTGTTCCTCTAGCTTGGTATAAATGCTATCCACTAACAACAGATCCTTCGTCATTGCAAGCTTCATTGCTCGATATTGTATTGTCGTATAGCCTTTCACTAGGCGTTCAATCTCATCGCACCATGCTTCAAACCCGTCCTCATCATATTCAAGGATTTCCCAAAAATACGCAAAGGCATGTTCATATGCATACTTTCTAATTGCTAAAACAGGTACCTGCTTCAACGCAAGCGAAAGTTTAGAAAGCTCTTCTTTCTCTTTGCCAACAGTGTACATCTCGATTAGTTCCGTTATCGTATCTGTCATCGGATTGCGGTCGTGTTTGATACAAGTATTAAAATAAGCCTCTACTGTTTCAGTTGTAGGAGCAACTAGTGCTTCTGTATTGAAATAATACCCCCCTCCAACGGACGGTTCATTAATTGCGTTCAGAATTCTTTCCTTTGGTAACACACCTTCCCAGCGGAAGTCAGGGTCAAACATAAACCATTCTTCATCATTATCCGTAGTTTCAAGCATGACGTAATGAGGAAATGGCTGTTGGTTGAATTTATTTTCTCTCTCCGGCAGCTTAGACAAATCGAGCATGACCATAATGTGCTGATGCTGCAGCTTGTTTTCTAAAAGTCTTTGGATCTCTGCTAGATTTTCTTGTTTTGAACGACTTTCATCGTACCATTTGTAGAGCTTAATCCCATACAGTTGCTCATACCAGGTTTCAAAAAAAGCATGATCTATCCGCTCAGAGTGGTAGGTTAAAATCCCGTCAATGACATCAAAGTCAGCGTCCCACACCCCGAAATAGTAAGGACGATGATCCACACCCGGCTGTTTCTTAATGACTTCACACACACAACTTACAAAGCAATGAACTTTAATCATCGCTCTCCCTCCAATGTCGCTTCCTTTTGCCGCTTTTCTAAAAAAAGGGCAAGCCTCTCTACTGTTTTGAAATCATTTGGATCCATCTGTTCATCCGGAATAGTAAAACCGTAATCTAATTCTAAATGTAGGATAAGTTCAAGAATAATGACGGAATCCATATAAAGATCTTCATTTAAGCGAGCGTTCTCATGAAAATAAGACAGCGTAGGAAGTTCTATTTTTTTATCCAAGATCTCGTAAATAATTGTGATAATTTCCTCCTTCGTCATACAAGAACGCCCCCTATTTTCCTTCTGCTTATTTTTCCATTTGGTAGCTTTTCGATTTCAGTGACACGAGTAAACTCCATTGGAATCTGAAATGGAGCAAGAAATTTAGAGCACCAATCTCTAAGCTCATTGCCTTCTACTGGATCAGTTGAAACAAATTGAGCACAAACGCGTTCACCTGATAGCTTATTTTGTTTCTTATATACAACAACTTCCTCTATTCTTGGATCATTTAAAATGACATCTTCCACTTCCTGTGGATAGACATTTAAACCAGCAACGTTAATCATGTCGTCAATTCTTGAAACAAATAACACCTTTCCCTCTTTTATATATCCTACATCCTTTGTATAGATTATCTTTTCAGATGTTTCAATTATGATCTCTTCAGGGTTTGTTTCGTTACCTGCCTTTACTTTTAAGTGGGGCAATGGATAGCCAAGTTCTCGTACATCCTCTAACTGACCTTGAATGGTCACGCATCCTGCTTCAGAGCAGCCATACTGCTGAAGAACAAGACGGGAAGATTTCTTTAGCGAAATGAACCATTTAGATGGCATGATTGTTCCCGAAGTCATAACATAATTAAAGTGCTGCTTCTCGTCCTTTAAACGATCGAGTGTATGTAGCAAAGTTGGTGATGCGTAAAGGATATGATTTGGTTGTTCTCTGAGCTTTTTCAATAAGTATTTAGGATTCATATTCGTTATAATCACTGGTTCAGCCCCTCTTTCTAAGGAAGCCATCACTCCACTAATCAATCCATAGGAGTGAGTAATTGGGCAAGCAATGATTGATGTCGTTAAGTGATCGATCGGCAATGTTCTTGTGTATGCTGTGATTTCTTCTTCGACTGAATCCCATGTACGTTCAATACACTTCGGTTCCCCTGTTGTACCTGAGCTCATTTGAATCAGCACTCCATTCCCATCACTCTTATGTGCGGAGAGTTCAATAGCTGTCTCAATTGATTCGTAGAGTAAATAATGACTAGC
Source organism: Halalkalibacter suaedae (assembly GCF_017939705.1). Classification (GTDB taxonomy): domain Bacteria; phylum Bacillota; class Bacilli; order Bacillales; family Bacillaceae_D; genus Halalkalibacter; species Halalkalibacter suaedae. Next base: position 85,484 of record NZ_JAGKSQ010000007.1, on the reverse strand, counting down.
TACGTTGGACGCCATTCGAATTGCCCCTTCTTTTGGTGTGGAAGGATGAATAGGAAAGACGGATCCTCCTTTCTTTCTTATGTAAAAACAAAGAGATAGCCACTGAAATTGATCAGGTAGACAAACAGCAAGCCTATAGTCCTGACAATCTCTTAAATAGGATATCGTTTCATATTTTTCGAATTGAGCTTCTAAATCATCTATTGTGTAGTAGCGGTCGTCGATATAGAACATATCTCATTCCCCTTTTGTCTAAATTCAGAAAAAACATTATTGACCAGATGGCGGAAACTTTCATCTCCCTTGTTTTGAACCTTCTTTTTGAGTAGCGACTCGACGTATATCTGATCATTCGCATATTGAAGCTGTTGATGCCGTTCTATTAAATGAGGAAATAGTTCTAAATGTTTTATAAGAGCTTGATCAACTTGCTTCCAAAAGAAATCCTCTCGATAATTGTTTTGGTTCTCAAGCAAGAACGACAACTCACTTAAATGAAAAACAAATAAAGTATCCATCACCAATTCTCTTAAAGCCTCTACAGACGACATCCAGAAAAACTGATCTAAAGGTCCATCCTTATAGTTCTTATGAATAGTCGCAAATAATGGGACCCTACTCGGATCTTCTAAATACTCTTCAACAAACTCTACACTTTCATGAAAATCCCTTAAAATGACTCTAATTGGCCAGCCGTTCTTATGCACTAATATCATATTCTGGGCATGTGCTTCAACTGCTATTCCATGGGCAACAAGGAGATGCCAAACCGGGATGACACTTACGTTGATGAGCTGTTCCACCCACTTTTGGGCATTATATTGTTTGAGCCAAGGAGCAATAAATGGCTGACCATCATTTTCCATGATCATTAAGGCCGTGAACGGCACTGCGTCTTCGTCTTTCTTTAGATCATTGTGCACACTTTCTCTCCAGATGACTCCAAGCTGTCCTTCTATTTCCTTGTTCTCGTTTCCATCTTCACCTTCAAACATGATACCTGCATATTCCTTTAACACTGTAAGAGACGCTTCCTCTTTCAAATAAGGGTCAGATTGAATGATGGTCTCAATCCAAGCTGAAATAGATGGTGCTGCACAGACTGAGTGAGGCTCCAGCTTTCGTAAGGAAGACGTATTTACCATATTCATTGGCAGTTTGATGTATGCTCGCTTAGGGTTCGATTCATTCCATAACGTGCGAACTGACTGCGTCGATCTATACCGATCCCCGCCCACGTCCAATAATAAAATGTCACTTTTCTTTATACTTTCTGACAGCAAACGATGTTGAATCGCTTTCCATTGCCACGGATGAACAGGTAGAAAGGTATACTCTCCAAACGTCAAATTTCTTTCCTTAAGCTGACTTAAAAGTTCTTGCCACATTGTCATGCCAAGCTCGCTAATCCAAAATTCCACCTCGTCTTCTGGAACAGACAGTGTTACTCTGTTTCTTCTAACAGCGAGCCATTTAAGACTAAAGCTCTGTTTAGCCTCTGGACCATATCTTTCATGATCATCTAATGTAAATCCCGTTCGTGACTTAAAGCATGGATGATATGGATGACCCTCAGTAATTTCAGATTCTAGCTCTTCATAACTAGATTCTCTCCGGGATCTTAGTTGAACGATATGACTTTCATTCCATTCGCATAATCTAACCGTTTGTAACAGTTCATTTAGTATGCGTTCTTTCGTTTTCATATCAGATACAACCTCTTCAAGAACCTCTTCAATCAAGGCTTCTCTAAGCTGTGAGCCTGGAAGCTTTTCAAAAATACGGTTTTCTATCAGTCTGATGCGGTTAAACGCCGTGGTTCTACCGACGCAGTAGTATTTGCGTTTTGTCCCAAATACAAAGGAGCTTAAGGGCGGTTCGTTAACTAGCTGTTCTACCTTATATTCAACCAAACCCTCAAATAAGATCGCCTCTACCAACTGCCTTCGTACTCGTGTCGCCGCCTTATTATAAGGAAATTGAAATAGCTTGTTCATGCTCTTCCTCCTTGTTATGAAGGGTGAACGGATTCGGTATTTCTGTATATACCGCTTGTTCTAATTTGGCCTTTAATTCATCAACATCATGAAACCTTGTCAGAAGGTTTGCTTTAAAGGCTAACTTTTCTTTCAATAAAATGGATTGAACAAACGTTTTCCCTTGCCCTGTTAATTGTCTCTCTAATAGTTTTAATTCATTAATTGTCCAGTGAATAAGTTTGTTTTCACTTATGAGGCCATCAGCACCAAATCTATAAATGACAGAAAATAGTTGGTTCATAAATAAATAGTAGGTAAATCTTTCTTGGATGAGACAATCGTCGTAAAAGAGCTCCGGTGTTTTCGCTAGTGATGGCTCAATAGCTCGTAACTTCTTACTATAGTAATTGGATAAGTAGTATCCTTGATTATCACGATAATAATAACCTTCAGGGTACCCTTTCGATATGTCTAACACACTATTTTGCTGATGTGCTTCAAGAGCAATTCCATATTCATCATATAAACGAATTAGTGGCTCAATTGCACAACTCCAATATTGCTTAAACCAATCTATACTCACCTTCTCAATCGACCTACATTCCTCATAAGCTAGTTCAGTGATCACTTGGGCAAGATGTGAGCTCCTGTTTGGCATAGGATCTTGGACTATGGCTGCTATTAAGCTTATTCCTCGATCTTTCCCTTTTGGAAAGGTATTGGATCTCACTATCACTTCAAATCCTGACTCCTCTTGATTTGGTAAATCGACAGTTATATAGGCTGGATCATCAATGATATGAAACGATGGATAGTTTTCTAAAAATGAAATTTTGCTTATTAAACTCGCCATAACAATACCAGCTTCTAGTTCATGTCTTTGAGTGACACGTAACGAATTAGTTAGTTTTACCGGAATGGAGAACTTGTACATATAAGCTTCCTCGGCGTTATACACAGTTCTAAGCGAAGATGTCGCTGTATAATTGGGACCATGTGCTCCTAAGTTAACAATTATCCCTTCTTCCATCGCCTTTCTAACATAATCCTGTTGTAGTAACCATTGTGTTTGAAGAGGATGTATTGGAATGATACAAGAATCATCAGAAATACTAGATGAACATTTCCAGTTTGAAACTGAATTCTTTATGATTTCACTTGCACTCTCTTGCAGAATGGATGATTCCTTTATTAATTTGCGATTAACTTGGAAATAGTGTAGCTGAAAAGAGCCTTCAAGTTCTGGAGCAAAGCTACTATGCTGCCATTGTGCCATTCCTTGCCTACTTTTAGGTGTCGGATGTAGCCAATGACCAAAATGTAGTGATTGTTCTGCAGCAATAAATCTCAACTCATTAAAAGGAGGAGCCACAAAGTTGTTCATCCTCTTTTCAATATAGTTTGTCATCGTTTGAAAGCTTTCAATTAGACGAAGGATTAGTTCATCATAATGTGAAGCATATTCATTATCACACGTCAATTTACTCATCAAATGAAGTTCTTGAATAAGCGTTATCAAGAAAGGAAGATAATCTTCTTTGTACCATTCTTGACTATCTCGACAATATTTCAGTAAGACACCAAATAATTGCCTACCAACAAGGGACTGATACTTAACTTCAATAGCGACCTTAATTGATTGATGGGGCAGTTCAAGCTCAAGCATTTGGTCTCCAGTAAGAAGTATCGATGTTCGGTTCTCATTCATCCATTGCTCCGTTTGGGACCAAACTCCACCGTCTATTTCACGAATATAGCTATTTACAAATGACTGAAACGTTGCATTTTGTGCGATTTGTTTTGCTGACTGATCCATATTTCCATCCTTTCACTAAGTCTTTAGTCTTAGTAGATGATAACTATTCTCAGTTAATAGTAAAAAAAAAGTACTATAGCATTTGAATTTACCTTTTGACCAAGCAGATTATAAACATCTTGGTTACTTTCAAAATGGGATGGACCTGGCATATCACTAACATGATGCTAGTTAAATGAACACCAATTATTTCCCATGCTTTCCACCCACTTTATGATTCCAAACGAATCATAACGTTCTTGTCTGTCTAAACATTCATAGTTCCCTCCTCAAATCTTAATCACCACTATCATACTTGATAATGATTATCAATTTCAATATATATTTAATATTTGTACATATTTGTTTTTATATTCCATTCATAGGTTTCGGTGAAATGTGTATTTTCCTGCAGTAAGGGAATAGGCAAGGAAATAGAGTTATAGCTATAGGAGGCGAGTGAAATGTGGATTAAACATCCTTTTTTCAAATACTTAACTGGTGTTGTTTTAGTGTTAATCACGTTGTATTTATTAGGCGAAGTTCAATTTATTCTGAGTCCAATCATTAATTTTGCAACTATTTTATTTTTCCCACTGCTCTTTGCTGGATTTTTGTATTATATTTTCAAACCAATTGTACAATTTCTTGCCAAAGCTAAGTACATTCCACGATCAGTGGCCATATTGATTGTCTTTACTACATTGGTCGGGGGTATTGTGTTAGCTGGTGCATCAATAGGCGGATCGGTTGAGGAGCAATTTGTACAATTCGCTCAAGATGTCCCAACAATCATTGAAGAAAATGAAGAACAGACTAAGCAACTAGTTAATGAAAATAACTTTGGTCTGATGTCCTATGAAGAAGCAAAACAGAGGGTCATTACCTATATAAGTAACCAGAGTGCGAAGATAGGAGATAATGTAAACGCAATTGTATCTACCATTACTAACTTTATAACTGTACTCGTTATTGTGCCATTTGTTTTATTTTATTTCTTAAAGGATGGACCACGCTTGCTCCCATACCTACTTAAAATTTTGCCTGAGAAGCATCAGGATGAGGGGAAAAGGCTCTTACATGATATCGATCAGACCCTCTCAACATATATTGGAGGGCAAATGCTTGTTGCTTTGGTGAACGGGATTTTAATGTATATTGGTTATTTAATTATTGGTTTAGATTATGCTATTGTTCTGGCTTTAATTGTCGTTGTAACTGCCGTTATTCCGATTATTGGTCCGGCCTTAGGAATTCTCCCAGCCATTATTATTGCTCTTTTGACTGATCCAGTCATGGTATTATGGATTTTGCTTATTCTTCTCATCGTACAACAACTAGAAGGAAACTTTGTTTCGCCATTAATTATCGGCAACAAGCTATCGATACATCCCTTAACTGTTATTCTGTTACTACTTGCAGCGGGAACCGTCTACGGATTTATTGGAATTTTAGTAGCTGTACCTTTCTACTCTGTACTAAAAGTCATTATCAAAAATGTCTACAGATTCTATCAGCTTCGGACAGCATAGATTCTCTCAGCACCAAGAAGACTGGGGAAAAAGTGCAGATTACATGAAAAACACCTTTGAGATTCAATTTTTCAAAGGTGTTTTTCTAAATTTTCAGTTCACTAGAGTTCGGTTAACTATCCAACTATGGTCTTCCTGTACCAAATTCAACCCCTAATTCTGCAAGCTGGGCCTGAGCCTCATCTCTTGTAATTGTCCCGGCCTGCTGTTGTTCCATAATTTCTTCAACCTTTGCTCTCGTCTCTTCATCTAAACTATCGAACATTGCTCCCTGAGCTCCTCTTTCAGGACGTTCTCCTCCTGGATTCATCATTCCTCCTTGATTCATTCCACCACCTGGTCCATTCATGCCACCCGTTGTTATCCCAGATTCATTCAACCACGTAACTGTTTCAGTTGGTGTAAATTCAATTATTTCTGATCCATTCTGATAGGTTACATCTGTGTATAGTCCATTTAGTTCATTTCCTGTTGCAGTCCCTCCTGAGAATAACGTATAAGACGTCCCTGTCGTAAGGGTAGGTGAGCTTATCATAACGGATTGGTAATCCTTTTCTGGACTAAATGTGATCACTGTATTTCCATCACTGCCCTTTAAATGAACCAGTGTTCCTGCTTTTTGTGTTTCAGAATAGCTCATTAACACAGATAATTGCTTCGATGTATCAGAAGCAGACTGAGTCATTCCTGCACTTCCTACAGCAATTAATGTCCCACCACTCACACCGAAGCTACCATCATAATCAAGAGCGCCATTACCACTATTTGTCGGTCCATTTACAATTACAGTACCATTCGTCATCGTGATCGACCCATTAGAATCTAGGCCATCTCCTTCTGCATTAACATAGGTGAACCCACCATTAATTGCTAGCAGACGATCACTTGTTGAGCTAGTTTGAGCCATATCCATTCCTGATCCATCATTTCCACCTGCGATGTTGATTCCATCATCCGTTGCAGTTAGGTGGAGATTCCCATCTTCTATCGTTACCGCATTACCCTCAAGTCCCTCATAACTCTTTGTGACTGTAATGTTTCCTCCTTGAGTTGTGATGGAGCCATCAGCGTGAATGCCATCATCTCCCGAAGCAATCGTTACATCACCGCCACCAATTGTAATGGTATCGTTACTGTGGATCCCGTCATCTGCAGAATCAATTAAAAAGCTACCTCCTGCAACAATTAAGTCTTTTGTAGCCTTTAACCCTTTAAAGCTTTCTGACTCTGTTTCTGTTGTTGGAGCCACCTGTCCCTCGCCTCGCATACTGTTAGCATTTGCAATGGTTTCAGGACTGCCTCCACCAGATACAATTGTATAGACTCCATCGTCTACCAATAATGATGCTACAGCTTGAACTCCGTCATTACCTGCAACAATGTCAAATGTTCCTCCTTCTAAAGCAATATTCCCTTTTGTCGTATCCTCGTCATTTGTTGACTTAATCCCATCTCCACCAGCTTCTATTTGGATGTTTCCTGCTTGGACAGCGACGATATCTCGTCCCATTAATCCATCATCGGCAGAAACGATCTCGAGGTTTCCTCCAGTAATTTTCAATTGGTCCTTACTCGTTATCCCATTGTTATAATTTCCATTCACAACCAACTTCCCACTTCCGTTGATTGTGAGGTCGCTCTTACTAAAAATGGCTGCATTTGGTTCATCATCTGACGCATCTACAAAAACATACTGCTCCCCATCAGAAATGATATTCTCAGTATCTTCAACAAGAGAGATCGTCGTTTTTTCTGCATTAACGACATGGATGGCTGAGCTAGTTTCGGAATGAATCTCCACTCCATTTAAAATAATCTTAACCGTGTTCTTATCCTCTGCATCTACGACAATCTGTCCATTCGCTAGCTGTCCACTAAATACGAAAACACCGCCTGTCTTAATTGTCACAACGCCATCCTGATAGAGAATTGGTGCATTGCTATCAAAATCAGCATCTGAACCGTTCAGTTCAATATAATAGGGATTTTCGCTTTTCCAATCGGTATAGTAGTCCTCATCCGAATAGGTAACCCATTCACTAATTGTTGTAGTGACCTCCTCATTTACTGCTTCATTTGTCGTTTCTGATGCTGTACTCGCTTCTGAATTTGTAGCAGAATCATCACTACAAGCAAATAACAGATGCAGGCTTAAAACGGCAACTGACATTCGAACATATCTTGATTTCTTTTTCATATTCTCGTCTCCTCTAGGATCTAGTAATAGGAATGTGACCTTCCACGACCTATTATTAGAGACGAACCTTAACAAAACCTTAAAACGAAAAAAACATTGAAATAAATTGGATTCAGCCTATAATCAAAATAACTAAGGAGACTGGTTCATTATTTTAGTTAGACATTTTAGTTATGTCCCCGGCCTCTTACTAATGAATAGGAGATCTACTAATGAAGCTACTAATTATTGAAGACGATCACGCACTGTCTGAAACCATTAAAGAAACGACAATAGGACTATTTGAAATAGAACAAGCCTTTGACGGGGAAGAGGGGTTGTTTCTTGCTGAACAGAATATTTTTGACGTCATCATTTTAGACATAATGCTTCCACACTTAAACGGCTATCAAGTACTCGAACAAATGCGAGAAAAACAAATTACAACGCCCGTCATTATTTTGACGGCTAAAGACGGAATTGATGATAAAATTCAAGGTTTTAAGGTTGGAGCCGATGATTATTTAGTAAAACCATTTCATCGTGCTGAGCTTTTATTACGATTGGAAGCGATCATTCGCAGATCAAACGGAGAATTTAAGGATCATACCATTTCCTTTAAGGATTTGAAACTAAATGTTAAAACAAAGACCGCCTTCATTGGTGACAACTCACTTAAATTAAATGGAAAACAGTTTGACTTACTAGAGTTCTTTATTAATAACAAGAACACTATTCTTACAAAGGAACAAATTTTTGATCGGATCTGGGGCTTTGAATCAGATACGTCTACAACTGTTGTTGAAGTGTATGCGAGTAATTTACGAAAAACCTTAAAAAAGTATCATTATGATCACTACATCAAAACTTTCCGTGGCTTAGGCTATATGCTCACTGAAAAAGGTGAGGATCATGTTTAAACATAGGGTATTTAGAAAACAGCAGCTCACCTTTATGATTTTAAACTTCATCGCCTTTACGATCATTTTTACGGTCTTTAGTGTAATTATTTACAGTCAGGTACAGACTACCTTATTTTCTCAAACAGATAAGGAGTTACTAAATTTCAAAGAAATGCAGTTAAATGATCCGTTTATGGAAGAAAAGCGTCCAATGCGTGATGAAGAGATGGATCAAGGTCCCCCAATTGAAGAACGTCCAAAGAATAATCTAAACCCAAGGATTATTGTGTTGGACTGGACGAAGGAAGGGGAACTAGTTAATCAAAATGAACTCGGATCATTATTTTATGAGAATTATTTACAGGATTACGAGCTTAATCTAACCAACCTCAATCAATTTACTAATATTGTTATCAATGACCAATACCACTTTAGATATCTTCTCTTTGAAAATGATACCGAAGATAATGAAGAAGTTGCTTACACACAATTAATTATAAATACAGATGCTGAGCAAACCATATTAAATAATTTCGGAAAGCTTATGGTCATCTGTTCATCCATTTTCATTACCTTATCCATTTCTGCAAGTTATCTATTATCAAAGAAAATGATGAAGCCAATAATCAGATCCTGGAACAAACAAGCAGAATTCGTTGAAAATGCATCGCATGAATTACGAACTCCGTTAACGATTATTCAAAATAAATTAGAATTACTGCTAACTGAGCCTGAAGAAAAAATTATCAACAAGTTCGAAAATATTGCTCTTAGTTTGTCTGAGACAAGACGATTATCTAAGCTAACCTCTGACTTGTTAACACTAGCGCGGGCAGATTCAACCGAAACCGAATTAACGAAACAAACCATTCAATTTGATTCCTTTGTTAAAAGCGTCTGTGCCCCTTATATTGAAATAGCAGAATCACAGGAAAAGCATTTTTGGCTTAACCTAAATAGCAAGGTCACTTTCGAAGCAGATGACGTCAGACTCCATCAGCTTTTCGTTATCTTTCTTGATAACGCCTTAAAGTACACTGGTGAACATGACAGTATCGGGGTAAAAACGTATATGGAGGATCAAAAGGTTGTTTTCGAGGTTACCGATACCGGGATTGGAATCAATGAAAAAAATATGAATTCCATCTTTGAACGTTTTTACCGTGAGGATAAAGCACGCTCTCGTGAGACTGGTGGTGTCGGCTTAGGCTTATCAATTGCTCAGTGGATTGTGACAAAGCATGGCGGAACAATATCTGTTTTTAAGAACCAACATAAAGGCACAACCTTTAAAGTGAGATTACCGAAATAATAGAACATAGTTACGAGAGTGGATCAAAGGGTTAACAAACAACCCTTTTGATTCACTCTCTTTTTTTAAGGTTTGTTTAAGGTTTGTCCTCAATAATAAGGCCATCGCATAAAAGAAATATAGGAAAGAGGCTTCCGCATATGAGTAGTTTAACTGGTTTGAAAGGACGCAGAGAATTAAAGCATGAGATCTCAAAAATGGATTGTTATCTACTTAGAAATAAGCTGAAACATTATATGGACTTGGATCCACATGCTAATAGTAAAGGAACCTATTTAATCCGAAGTGTCTACTTCGATAACTTCGATAATAAGGTCCTTACCCAAAAGAAAGAAGGCTTTTACGAACGAGATAAGTTTCGAGTACGACTCTATGATTTAAATACGTCCTATATGAACTTAGAAAAAAAGAGCAAGCGTAATAACTTAACGTATAAGCAAAATTGCCGAATTACAGCTGCTGAGTATGAACAAATGAGAAGTGGTCATATCGATTGGATGGAGTTTGATTCAAGACCACTTATTCAAGAATTATATTATCAAATGAGTTTATACCAGATTAAGCCAATTACTGTTGTTGATTATGAACGGGAAGTTTTCATTTACAAGTATGGGAATGTCCGTGTCACCTTTGATAGTTCGATTAAAACAAGCTTTCGTAATAATGACGTACTTAACCCTGATTTGGCTATGGTGGAAACGAACTCCGATATCGTCATTCTTGAGGTGAAATTCGATGAATATATTCCAACTATCATTAAGCAGCTATTACAGGTAGGAGACAGACGTCTTGGAACGTATTCAAAATACCAAATAAGCCGAATGTACGGTTAATACTTAATTCAGATTAAAGACGATCATCTACTGGAGGAAATGAAAATGGATAGTATAAATTTTAATGATATTTTCAAATCAAGTATTTTAGAGAAAACGAGTAGCTTTTCAATTGTTGATTCACTGATTGGATTACTAGTGGCATTTGTAGTCGGATTGTTCGTTTATTTTGTATATAAAAAGACATTCTCAGGAGTCATCTATTCCCATACGTATAATATTTCGTTAATTATTATGACTATGGCTACTGCCTTAATTATTATGGGAATCTCATCGAATGTTTTGCTTTCACTCGGGATGGTTGGAGCCCTGTCGATTGTCCGCTTTCGCACACCAATTAAAGATCCGATTGATATCGTCTATATGTTTTGGGCAATTGTTGCAGGAATTCTATGCGGAGCTGGCTTCATTCCACTAGCCATTGTTGGATCAATCTTAATTGGACTTGTTTTTATCATCTTTATTAATAAAATTACAATTGAAAATCCCTATTTGCTTGTTATTAAATATGAAGATATTTCCGTTGAAAACTCATTACAGCACGTTGTCTCAGGCCACACAAAAAAACATGTCATAAAATCAAAATCAGTGATGCCAGGTGATGACTATGAAGTCACTTACGAAATTAGAGTAAAGGAAGCCGACATGGACTTTATTAACCATATTTCAACAATAGACGGAGTAAAGTCAGCAATCATGCTAAGCTATGACGGTAATTTCACAGCATAAGTCTGGTATTTGATTTGATCTTTGTTACTCCTAGTATGAATCATTTTGTAATAATCACTCACTTCAATCGATTCCAGTTACTTACATGCATTGACGATGATTTTTGAGGGAAATTAACAATGAATGATTTCGAAGGAGGGTTTCTAATGGATACTCATGAATTTGTTGAGAAGTTACATGAAGATCAGCAAAAAGCTAAGCAAAACGAAAAACGCCAAGGGAAAGCCCACGCAAATCGTAAATTACCAAATAAACAGCATAGCACAAACAAGTAAGAGATAGAAAAGAAGGGTGACTCAAAAAGCATTGCCCTGAGTCACCCTTCTCAATATTTAAACGACTTGACGATCCCAATGTCTATGTGCAGAAATTGCATCAATAAACTTCTCTGAGAATTCCTTTTGCTCTAGGCCGTAAATTACACCTTGGCCCTGCTCAATTTGGTTTGAGATAAGTATGCTTTTACCTTCTTCTGTTGCACCAATTGGTTTGAAGTGTGTATAAGCTTCTTTAACAAACGGTAAGGTTTGCTTGTAAAAGGTACTGTTCTCGTTAAATGGACCAACGATATAAATAGCATCGAACAATACAGAATCTGCAGTTAGTAACGTATGATTAATTTCAATCTCTTTCCCATTACTTCCTTTTACCATTCCTAACTTTCCACTTACAAACTCGGGCTGTGCTCCAACATCCTTTAAGTTCTCCAACACTGGATTAACAACACTCTCATCAAAGTCGTGATCAATAAGAACCGCAACCTTACGAGTAGCTGGCTTCATCTTCGTATTCAGCTGACTTAAAGCAGCCGATGCTTTGGTTACCCCACTATCCTCTACCTGTGGTGGTGTTGCCCCAATTGCTTCAGCAACCGTTGTCGCAAGTCTATTACTAACATGTCCAAACATATCCACTACTTGTTGCTGTACGGATTTGCTCTTCACTTTACCAAGCTCGAAACTGAAGGCTTGAATAATATGGCCTTTCTCAGTTTCACTCATGCTATTCCAGAACAAAGTCGCTTGAGAAAAGTGATCTTCAAAGCTTTGGCTTCGAGCCCTTACTTTATGACCTTCCATTTTCTCTTGATAATGCTTATAACCACCCTCAGCCTCACTTACTGGTCTTGGTGTATTATTTGCTAGAGAATTTTGGTGATAGCTAACCGGTCCCTTGTTAATTGTTTGACGACCATATCCATCACGCTGATTGTTATGGAACGGACAGACAGGACGGTTAATTGGTAACTCATGAAAATTCGGCCCACCGAGACGAATTAATTGTGTATCTGTATAAGAGAATAAGCGCCCTTGTAGTAATGGATCATTTGAGAAATCAATTCCTGGTACGACGTGACCTGGGTGAAAGGCAACTTGCTCCGTTTCAGCAAATACATTATCAACATTACGATTTAATGTCATCTTTCCAATACGTTTGACCGGGATGTCTTCCTCTGGCCAAAGCTTCGTCGGATCTAGAATATCAAAATCAAACTTAAATTCATCTTCCTCAGCTAGAATTTGCACACCTAATTCATATTCTGGATAATCGCCGTTTTCAATTGCTTCCCATAGGTCGCGACGATGGAAGTCAGGGTCTTTCCCGTTAAGCTTTTGAGCCTCATCCCAAACGACAGAATGGGTTCCAAGAACAGGCTTCCAATGGAATTTCACAAAATGAGCTCTACCTTCTTCATTCACAAAGCGAAATGTATGAACCCCAAAGCCTTCCATCATTCGAAAGCTCCTCGGTATCGCACGATCTGACATTGCCCACATAATCATATGAGCTGATTCTTGATTGTTTGCAATGAAATCCCAAAAGGTATCATGAGCAGAAGCCGCTTGTGGCATTTCATTATGTGGCTCAGGCTTAAGGGCATGAACCAAATCAGGAAATTTGATCGCATCTTGAATGAAAAAGACAGGAATATTATTACCAACTAAGTCATAATTGCCTTCCTCTGTATAAAATTTTGTAGAGAAGCCACGGGCATCTCTTGCTAGTTCGCCAGACCCACGTGAACCAGCAACGGTTGAAAACCGAACAAAAACTGGTGTTTTTTTGTTAGGATCCTGTAAAAACCCTGCCTTCGTATATTCTTTCATTGACTCATACACTTCAAACTCACCATGAGCAGCATAACCACGTGCATGGACAATCCGTTCAGGGATTCGTTCATGGTCAAAATGAGTCATTTTTTCACGGAAATGGAAGTCTTCCATTAAAGTCGGGCCACGTTCACCAGCTTTCAAAGAAAATTCATCTTCAGACACCTTCAAGCCTTGATTCGTCGTCAGATCTTTTCCTTGATCATCTACTGTGAACTTGTCCAATTGTTCTTCTTTACTACTTTGGTTAACTCGACGCTTATCGCTCATTATTCATCCTCCTTCTTAAAAATAAATCCTCACTACTACCAGTTACCCCAATTAATAAATGAGCAAACATGATTAGTTTGAATCGGCATCCTAAATATTGGCTTAAGGTTCTTTTAAGGTTTGCAACCTATATTACTAATAGGAAACCACTTCAAAGGAGTCGAGCCTGATTGAAATCCAGATTATCTTTACTAATAGAAAAAACATATATTTACCGTTGGTTATTTCTTCTGATGATTCCTATCTACTTCTATGCTAACCAATTCTTTGATAACAGAGATTTGAGCTTTGGAATTAATCTTATTATCTTAACGTTTTCTGCATTGTCATTTCGGAAGCTATCGATCCAAGCGATCTCTAGTGGCTTTATTGCCCTTCTAGGTGAGCCGAATTTTTCACATATGAATCTACATATGTTTTTCTTTCATTGGTTCACATCATTTGTGACTGCCGCTTTTATTGTGACATTGCTTGAAAAATATTTTAATGAGAAAAAAAGCACAATTGACCTTATTAATAGTTTAGCAAAATCACTAGACTCAAGAGATGAATACACAGCATTTCACTCTCAAAATGTCGCAGATTACTCAAAAAAGATCGCACTAGAAATGAAGCTTCCGAGAAGAGTTTGTGAAAATATTTATTATGGTGGCCTGCTTCATGATATTGGAAAAATTGGCATTCCAGAAGCCGTTTTAAACAAACCATCTGCATTAACTGATCAAGAGTATGATCAGATTAAGCAGCACCCCGTCATAGGCTTTAATTTAGTTAAGCATATCCATCGTTTTAAACAGAGCGGCATCTTAAACATGATCCAATATCATCATGAGCGATTCGATGGTACTGGCTATCCTCATGGTTTAAAGGGGAATGCAATACCACTTGAAGCTAGAATTATGGCTGTCGCAGATGCTTTTGACGCAATGACATCAAGAAGAAATTACCGAACACAGGCAGACTGGACCTCGGTTCTTGATGAACTTCAACAGCATAAGAGTACACAGTTTGATCCATACGTTGTTGATGCCTTTTTTAACGTATTAGAGCGAGATAGCAAAATCAGTTCATTGCAATCTAAAAGAAGGACTATATACAATCTAAATTCGACTTATTCACTTAATTAATCTACTTACTTGGAGGAAACAAACACTAAGATTTCTACTAAAATTATTCTTTTATCATTAATTAATTCAATTATTGTTGCATCCATTAATGTCATTGGTTCATTAGTTATGAGGGGCGGGACTGCGACGGCACCTATTGAAGAGACTACTGATGCCGTAGCTACAGTACAAGGAGGCTTCCTTCTTCCAACTCCTATTTTAATTGGGTTAGCTATTTCATTAGTAATTGGAGTTATTCTTTCATATATATTAGGAAAAATAATTTCAAAACCTATTTTAACAATGACTGATATTGTTGAAAGAACATCCAAGCTCGATTTACGTGAGGATCATGAACAAGCTATAGAGAAAGTAATGACAAAAGACGAAATAGGACAGATGGCTTTGGCTTTCAGGGAAACAAGAAAGGTACTGAGGGAGATGGTCATGAGACTACAGGACATTTCATCAACAGTCACCACTCATTCTAATGACTTAACAAAAAGAACAGAAGAAAACGCCATTTCGATCGGTCAGGTTGTCTCAACAATTGATAGTATTGCGATTGGTAATAACGAGCAATCAGAAACCATTAATGATATTAATGAATCGCTGTTAGAGATGGTAAAGCTTATTGAACATATCACGGATGAAGCTTCATCAGGTGCTGATCAGGCAGTTGCTTCACTTGATGCCGTGATCGAGGGACAAAAGACAATTGATTTACAAATTATAAAAATGGATCAAAATATTAATGTTTCTACTGAAGCTAATCAATCCATTAAAGAGCTAAGTGAGGTCATCGAAAATGTTAGTGGCATTGTACCTCAATCTCTGAACAAACGAATTTGCTAGCATTAAATGCCTCGATCGAAGCTAGTCGAGCCGGAGATGCAGGGAGAGGATTTGCAGTTGTTGCGAAGGAAATTAGAAAATTAGCTGAGCAGTCTTCAAAATCAGCAAAGGAAATTACTGAATTAATTGTCACAACAACTGAGAAATCAAATGCTGCTGTTACAAATATTAGTACCTCAAGTTCCTTGATTCAGGAACAAAAGGATGCACTCAAAATAACAGAATCAGCATTTAGCAAAATAAAAATCACGTACGATAATATTGTAGATAGCTTTAAGCATACAGCCATTGCCATTGATACAATAAATGAAAAATCAAAGACCATCTCAAACCAGATTCAAAACATGGCTAATACAGCCGAGGATTTCGCTGCGAGTACGGAGGAAATCTCAGCCTCTGGCCAGGAGCAGCTTGCATCGACCGAGCTTGTTTCAGAGTCATCAAAAGACTTATACCAATTAGCTGATGACTTGAATGTTGAAATTAGTCAATTTAAGGTTTCATAAGCATGAAGCATTCATAAACTCAAAAGGCCGCTGAAAAAGAGGTGTATCCCCTTCAGCGGCTTACTATTTACATTTACAAGTTCATTCATTAGTACACTTTCTAAGATTCGTCCTCAGTCTAGGCACACGTTTCAATATTTTTTACTTTCTACTATTCTGTCAACTAGTAACTTATTGCTTCTATATTACATCCATACTAATACTTACTATTTTTTAATGATAGTTAGAAGGTCATGAATTGAAGCATGATTTTCGGGCTCTGTATCAATATGACTCCAGACAACTTTGCCATTTTCATTAAATATCCATGTACCACCCTGAATATAAATATCTTGAGACTTCATTGCCGTTTTGACAAGCTCTCTTTGTCTTGTATTATCAGGCATGAAAGCTTTCTTACCATTTTTGATAAATCCTATTCCTGCTTGCATCAACAACTTCCACTTCGGCATCGACTGATGTCCCATTTTACGGTATAAATATTTAGTTGGATCACCGTAAATAGGGTACGGGAAAGGCCCAAATGCTTGATCAAACTGCTTCAAGAAGTCGCCACTCGCTGGAGCTACAACAATTAATTGATAGCCAGTTTTCGTCATTTCGCTATAATGCTTACGCAACTGCGTAAGTAGCTGGCGACAAACCGGTCAACCAGGGTATCTGACAAAGACAACTATGCTTCTCTTATTAAGTATAACTGTTTCAAGTGTCTGATTTTCTCCATAGGGGTTCTCTAGTTTGAATGACAACATCTTCACCTCTTCTTTTTTCTTCTTTATTTATAACATATTACAGCTAAGTCTTATATTTTTGGGGATAGCTAGTAGAGATATGATAGCGCTTTCTCTCATTCTATTTACTATTTTAGGAAGCTTATATACACTGAAGAGAGAAGAAATAATTCATGAAATGGGGAAGAATGGTGCTTTTTAATTCCTTTGAATTCATCTTTGCATTTTTACCGGCTGTTTTTATTATCTATTTTCTTCTTAACAGAGCAAGATTCATTTTAGCATCTAAAGCATGGTTAGTCGGAAGCTCACTCTTTTTCTATAGTTGGTGGAATGTCGCATATTTACCTTTAATCCTATTTTCAATGTTCTTTAACTACACAGTTGGCTCAATACTTACTAAAGAACACTCCAGAATAAATAGGAAAACAGTTCTTACAATAGGTATCGTTTTTAATGTTGGTTTACTCGCTTACTTCAAATACTCAGACTTTTTCATAACAAACATAAATGCATTATTTACAACCAATACTGCACTCTTGAAATTAGCCTTGCCCTTAGCTATTAGCTTTTTCACCTTTCAGCAAATTGCTTATCTTGTAGATGCATATCGACGAGAAACAAAGGATTATCAGTTCTTAGATTATGCTCTTTTCGTCACGTTCTTCCCGCAACTGATTGCTGGTCCCATTGTTCATCACAAAGAAATGATGCCTCAATTTAAAATGCTACGAAATAAAGTTGTTCGTTATAGGAATATTTCTCTTGGGATTTTCATCTTTTCAATTGGTTTATTTAAAAAAGTGGCAATTGCTGATACATTTGCTGTTTGGGCTTCAAAAGGATATGAGCAAACAGAAGCCTTAACCCTCACTGAAGGGTGGATTACATCCCTTTCTTATACCTTTCAACTGTACTTTGATTTTAGTGGCTATACCGATATGGCAATAGGGGCTGCATTATTATTTAACATCATATTACCAGTGAATTTCTACTCCCCTTACAAAGCATTAGATATCCAAGACTTTTGGCGAAGATGGCATATTACTCTTAGTCGTTTTTTAACACATTATATTTATATCCCACTTGGTGGAAACCGGAAAGGAAGAAAAAGAACGTATATAAACATTATGATTATCTTCTTAGTTAGCGGATTATGGCATGGGGCTGGCTGGACCTTTCTGTTTTGGGGTTTTCTTCACGGGCTAGCAAGTCTCATTAGTCGTTATTGGAAGTCTCTTGGCTTCAAGTTGAATAAACTACTAGCTTGGTTTATTACGTTTAACTTTATCAATATTTCCTGGGTCTTCTTTCGAGCGACAACCTGGGAGGACGCTATTAATGTTTTAGAGGCGATGTTTGCTGTAAACAATTTCACAGTCGGAACATTCGAAAGTCTAGAAACAATCCTTTCTCTAACCGCAATCGTGATAGCGATGACTCTGGTCTTATTCTTTAAAAATTCAATCCAACTAAAAGAGAACTTTAAGCCAAACATAAGAACATTATTATTTTCAGCAGCTATTTTCACATATGCCGTTCTCCAACTAAACAAAGTCAGTGAATTTTTATACTTTAATTTTTAGAGGTGTGTATATGAACGATAAAAAATGGGTGATTGTCTTTCTGGCTATTCTCTTAACCTTCCTATCTTTAACATATAGCTTGAGGTACACAGCTCAGCAATTTGTCTATGATTTAGAACGGGCCACATGGAAAGCAAAATCAAGTATGATCGATAATATCAACACCTACAGCTATGACTACTTAATCATTGGTACGTCTCGAACATTAGCATTAAACCCTTCATATCTCAGTAGGAATTACAATACCGAAACCGTTAATTTATCAGTTGGGGGTGCTACGGCCCCCTCAGTTTACTTTTTTGTTGAACGGTTACTAGAACAAGACATTAAGCCTAAAAAAATATACATTGAACTTAATCCAATGAATTTGACTTCTCACGATACAAACGTACAAACGACACTCGGTGAACGGTTCATACGATTCGTTGCCAAGAAAGACGAAGCAATAGATCTATCAACCTATGATAGCAGTGCATTGGAAAAGTATAGACGTATCAATTCCTTCCCATTTAATGACTACTTTTATAAAGATAATGGAACGTTAATCGAAGGTATAAGGAGAAGATTAAATAATCGTCTTAGCGATGGTCAAATGATCGAGAAACTGAAAGATAACAAAGGTTTCTTTTTATTCGGAAAGGATACACTCGATTTCTCTGAAATTAATAATCAAATTAACACAGCAGATGCCATTCATTACGGTGAGTACATTCATACATATACGACTCAGGAAATTCCTGTGCTGACACAAGTATATTTCAAGAGATTGCTAGAGAAATTAGAGAGTAGTAATATCGATTACCATTTTTTCTTCTCACCAATGCCTCAAGGGAGAAAAATGATTGAGAACCTTTCATTTGGTAAGATGACTGAACTGTATAATCAGATAGATAAGGATAAAATCACTAGTAGTGTTCTGTTATTAGATGAGAAATATTTCAGCGATCCAAGCCATGTCAATTATCGTGGATCAATCAAATATAACGACTATTTTAATCAATGTATTGTTACTGCTGATTGTACATTTGATACGTATGAGTTGGAGCTTGAGGGCAGTGAGTGATGAGGGGTTCGTGGATAGATTTGGTTTGGGAGTGGGTTTTGACTAGCGGTATAGAAGGCTAAAATATTAGGAGACCAGGACAAAAAGTGTTTAACTTAATGAAAAGCGGAATAAACATGACTGGGTAGAAACACAGTTCTGATCTATTATTCCGAGTTTCAGTTAAACACTTTTATTATGTCCTAGCCTCTTCAACGAAAATTACTTATTCAGCTGGATTTAACTCTAATTCAACATTGATTTTAATGTCTTTACCGACAAGAACGCCACCTGTTTCAAGTGCTGCATTCCAAGTCAGACCAAATTCTTCACGGTTAATTTTTGTTTGCCCTTCGAATCCGTAAACATCTACTCCCCAAGGGTTTTTGCCTTTTCCACCATACTCCACATCAAATGTAACTGATTTTGTTACGTCTCTAATCGTAAGGTCACCCGTTACTTTGTAGTCATCACCGTCTTTTGCGATGTTCGTTGATTTGAAATCAATTGTTGGGTACGTTTCTACATCAAAGAAATCACCTGATTTTAAGTGATTATCACGATCTTCACTACTTGTATTGATACTTGCTACGTCAAACTTGAATTCAACAGAAGCTGTTGTTAAGTCCGTTAAGTCAGCACCTTCCACATTTGCTGTGTATGAATTAAATTGTCCTCTTACTTTTGATACCATCATGTGCTTTACTTCAAAATTAATGTGTGAGTGCGATTGATCAACTGTCCATTTTGCCATTTTAACATTCCTCCATTTAGTTTTAATTTATTTCAATACTGAAATATATATCCAAAAAAAAGCAACGACGAGTACTAGGATCTCTTTAGCAAGTAGATGATAAAGTTTCAAAGATACCATTGCAATTTATTTAGATATAGAACTTTTTTAAGTTGAAATAAATTTACCATGCAACACTGGTCGTAGTCAATCCTTTATTTAAATATTTTTTAAACAATGGGTAAAAATAGAAATTATATAGCTAATAGACTTAATAAATTGAGTTAGAAAATGCTTAGAGAAAGGGGCCTCTTGTGGATTTAAACTTCATATGGAAAGCGATTGTCGTTGTTGTAGGAGGAGTCCTGATTTTACGGTTGGCTGGACGAAAATCAATTTCCCAGCTTACTGTTGCTCAGACAGTGATGATGATAGCCGTAGGGTCATTAATTATTCAACCTGTTGGCGATAGGAATATCTGGATTACGATGATCATTACATTTTTAATGGTTATTACACTTCTTTTTATTGAGTCCATCGCTTTAAAATACGATGCTCTGGAGACGTTTATTTATGGGAAATCACTTATAGTTGTTGAAAATGGCCAAGTAAACGAAAGTAATTTAAAGAAGCTAAGGTTGACGGTCGATATGCTTGAAGTACGAATGAGACAACAAAACATTCAGCATTTTTCTGATTTGCAGTGGGCGACAATTGAAGCGAACGGTCAATTAGGGTTTATGTTAAAGCCTGATAAACAATATGCTACTAAAGAGGATATTCTAATGATAAAATCGCTGATTGAATCAACTCAGCCGCTTCCTCATAATGAACCATCGAAACCTCAAACAACGATGGCAGATACTATTTTTACCGAGGTTAAAAACAGAAAGCATAAAGAAAAACCGAAAGATGGTTTGGATTAGTGAAAGTTTGTCTTTCTTTTCTCTATAAGGTAAAAACGAGGTTGGGACATAACTAAAGTACCTAACTGAAATACCGAATAATGCAATCACGAAGCGGATGAAATATACGTAGACTCCTGTGGGACCCAAAAGCCAAAGGTGAGACCCCACAGTGCGAAGCACGAGGAGGCTCACCGGCTTCCCGCGGAAAGCGAAGTATATTTCAGGAGCGGTTTACGTCCTCCAACCACCATTGTTCGGATTTGCTATTAGTTAAATCACTTTTGTCCTAGCCTCGTCTTGTTAGGGTCTATGTTAGCTAAATCGTTAAGTCTTAGTAAACTTGTTTATCCTTCCATATCCTCTAAGCGGATAGAACGAGTATGAATAGTATGATTCCATGATTTATTCTTACTTGTGAACAGCCCCATTAAAGTAATCGGGAACCAAGTTAATTGAAATACAGGGAAAAGGATCAGTCCCCAATAAGACTTTAAAGGTCGTCTTTCCATTAACATCACTATAGGAAATTGTAGAAATAAGGCAATATTGAGTATAATCCAACCTTCATCAGGTATCGTCTTTAG
This sequence comes from Halalkalibacter suaedae, assembly GCF_017939705.1. Classification (GTDB taxonomy): domain Bacteria; phylum Bacillota; class Bacilli; order Bacillales; family Bacillaceae_D; genus Halalkalibacter; species Halalkalibacter suaedae. Next base: position 63,794 of record NZ_JAGKSQ010000007.1, on the reverse strand, counting down.
AAATGCAAACTGTGTGTATAGCGGTGTAGCTAATTGCAGAAATGACATCACCCACACAGCTGCAACAAAAACGAACCGGATTGGTTGGAACAAGTACATCACGGCATCAAACTGAGCAAACCTACGTGTTCGAATGGCTTGTAATAAGAGTGGTTTCATGTATCTCCGTGCACAATCTGTATGTCCCCTCATCCAACGGAGTCGTTGTCTAACTGAGCTCATTAGTTTAATCGGCTTTTCGTCATATACAATAGCTTGATTAGCCCATGTTGGATAGACCTCATTACCAATGCAACGAGCGGTAAACTCTACATCTTCAGTAAGCGATGTGGCATCCCATCCCATTTCCTTAAGTAAATTCGATTCAAAACACATTCCCGTTCCCGCAAGTGTGCTTGCCATCCCCCAATTATGTCTAGCTTGCTGCCACATTCTATTAATGTACCAATATGTGATCGCATATGAGAGTGTAACCCAAGAATCATAGGGATTTTTTGTTTCAACATAACTTTGGATGACACGGTGACCGTCCATCAGCTTGTGATTCATTTCAAGAAGAAAGTTTTTGCTAACTAAATTATCAGCATCAAATACAATGATTGCATCAAATTGCCGTTCCTGTTGCCATAGTTGATTCAACATCCACTCCATGGCATAGCCTTTGCCCTTTCTATCTTCGTCAAACCTTTCCATTGCCTTTACACCATGCTTTGTTACAATTTCTGCAGTCTGGTCTGTACAGTTATCACAAATGACAATGACTTCATATAAGTCCTTGGGATAATCCAATTTTTTGAGATTTTCAAGTAAAGGAGCAATAACCTGCTCTTCATTATGAGCAGCAACAAGAATAGCAAATGACTTTTCTGGAGCAGGCTTTTCTCTCATGTCCACTTTCTGTTTCTTAAAACCAGCCAAACTGATGATAATTTGATAGATACTAACCGAAAAAATAATAATTTGAAATAGATTAGCAATGCCTATAAAGAATTGTTGCATTCACACTTTCTTCCTCTCGAATTCACTTTTGAAATGACAAAGCTATGTCAATCAATTGATTGACTTCATCATATGATGCAATATCTGTTTTTCCATTACCATCAAAATCGGTGACCACACCCTTTCGTCCTTTTCCCTTAGCCCATGGCCCAAAGCTGTTCTCCAACAAGTAAAACTGAGCTTCTCCTTGGTTCATGTATTCTTGCCATATACCTGTTTTGGCATCATACAAAATGAGATCGCTTATACCGTTTCCATCCGGATCGCCAACTAATAATTGAGCGTCCCTAGCCCAATTCACTCCTTCGACTGAATTAGCCTTTGAAAGGCGTCCATTGCTTTGATAGTGGAAAATAGCTGCAGATTGTTCTTTAAGGGATACAAAGAGCAGATCATCTTGTTTTGAGTTTTGAAAGCTACCAATGTATAAATCGGCGTCATCCGCTCGAGAGACCTTTTCCTTTTTAATCACAAGTTCATCATTTTGAAAATGAATAAACAGGATTTGGTCATCTTCTCTAGCAACGAATCCAGGATCCTCAAATGAATGAAATACTTGAAGTGACTCAAGTTCAGTCGGTAGTTTCCCAAGAGAAATTGGGATTTCAAAATGACCTTCCTTAGCCATTCCAACTCTCAACTCTCCAGTTTGTTGATTATAAATGGCCAAGTCTTCTTTGCCGTCCTTATTCCAATCTAATAGAAGTACCTGATCCTCCAAAGTAAACTCATACTCTAACCAAACCTCAGATGCATGCTGTTGTTGATTCCTAGGAAAGGTGAATCTACCTGGTATCACTATCGCACGACGATTCTTGACGACGAGCATATCTGCATGATTATCATCCGTTATGTCCCCAGTCAACACACGCTCTTGTTGTGAGTCTAACGGCAGAATCACACGATGAGCAGGGGTAAACGGAATAACCTCATGGAGTGATTTCCAAGAATATCCCTCCCTTCCGAAGCCTTCAACCAACCTATGAAGGTACGAGTTTTTTTCATCTTCATCGCTATATTTATATAAAGGTAACCCATCCTGCATCACCTGCTTTCCATCCGTTCCTAAGACCTCCACTAAAAAAGGAAATTCTAAAAATGGATGAAAGAACAAAGAACCTAATCCATTATCTTTAGACGCTTTTAAAAGGATTCGATCAAGGGAGGCTTCATCAGTCACATAACTGAACGGGGCAGGTACATAAATGGAACCTAGGCTACTCTGTCCATACAAATTTGTTGTATCATATGCATTGATATCCTTGAGGGATCGTAAGGAAAAGAAATCAGGCTGATACAAAATCCCCATATAAGAACGAAATACCTTCTCCTGCTCTCGTGTATCTTGATAATGAGGGGACTCCCAAAAAGCCGGTTGAATACCAGCTTTTTCAAAGGCTGCTAAACTATTCGTAATTCGTTCCGCTGCATATGACGGCCTCTTCGTTTCCGGTGCACCCTCCACATCAAATTCTGAGCCGATTCCAGAAATGTGATTGTTATCTATATTTATAGAACTACCATACTGATGGCTATACCCATGCATCCCCAAAATAGCACCTTGCTGCTCGGCTTTTTGAAGCAGCTGAATAAATGCCTCAACGAACGAATTAGGATTAGGATCATCTATTCCTTTTTCCGTCCAAGTCCCGTCCTTTTCCACATTTATCATCCTTGGAATAACCGCTACATGAAATGGAATTTGATTAGACTCTAAGTAATCCATAACAGCTCGTAACTTTCCTAAATCTTCAAAACTGTTATACTCTCCACCCGGTCCAACATCTTCAAGTCGAATCATCGCATGCTTCTTGTTGGCATTTGGATAGATATTTTCACCTGTAAACGTCAAAAAATAACCAGTCGCCAAGACAACTACAATAATTGTGACTGTAATGAAAAAAATCCTTTTCCAGAATTTTTGCTTCACACTCCAATACCTCTTTTCTTCAAGCAGAACGCTTCTAACTTCATTTTCAGATAATTTTTAAAATAACCATGAGAAATTATAGCATTAACTAGTTATAATTGGATATAACGTTTTTTTGAGAAACCACCTGTAAAATAATTGGGTTTTATATGTTAAATAAAGCTTAATCGCGACAGGATTACGACGAAAAACCTTAAAAACTATAAAGAATAGATAAAAGGAGATTGCAGTGAAAAAGAAGATAATGGTCGTATTCGGGACACGTCCAGAAGCAATTAAAATGTGTCCTTTAGTAAAAGAGCTAAAAAACCGCAATTCACTAAAGACAATCGTTTGTGTGACTGGACAACATCGGGAAATGCTCAATCAAGTCATGGATGCTTTCCGTGTCGTTCCAGACTATAACCTAGCAATCATGAAAGAAAAACAGACTTTGTTTGATGTAACCATCAATATTTTAGAAGGAATGAGAACGGTATTACAGGAAGTGAAGCCTAACGTGGTTTTGGTTCATGGCGATACGACTACGACCTTTGTAACAACTTTAGCTTGCTTCTATTTAAACATTCCTATTGGCCATGTTGAAGCGGGTTTACGCACGTATACGATCAACTCACCGTTTCCTGAAGAGTTCAATCGTCAAGCAGTGGGAATTGTTGCTAAGTATCATTTTGCACCAACAGAAATGGCTAGATCCAATCTAATCAGAGAAGGAAAAGACCCATTAACGATCCATGTAACTGGTAATACAGCAATCGATGCACTCCAAACTACTGTTAGAAAAGATTATTTTCATGAACAACTGGATTGGACAGCCGAAAACAGACTTATTATGATTACTGCTCATAGAAGAGAAAACCTTGGTGAACCAATGCGAAATATGTTCAAAGCCATCAAGCGAATTGTCGATGAGTATTCAGATATTAAGGTTATTTATCCGATTCATAAGAACCCCACTGTTAGAGAAGTGGCCTTTGAAATCTTAGGAGAGACGGAACGAGTAAGAATGATCGAGCCATTAGATGTCCTTGATTTTCATAATTTCCTTTCTAGATCATACTTAATCTTGACTGATAGTGGTGGCATTCAAGAGGAAGCCCCAACTTTAGGTAAGCCTGTGCTAGTAATGCGGGACACTACTGAACGTCCTGAAGGCATCAACGCTGGTACGTTGAAATTAGTAGGCACAGATGAGGAGACAATCTATCATCATTTTAAATTACTCCTTGATGATGAAGAAGAATATAAAAGAATGAGTAAGGCGAGTAACCCCTATGGTGATGGGCTAGCTAGTAAAAGGATTGCCGATGTGTTAGAGCAAGAACTGTTCCTCCCTCAATGATTCATAGGATTACACCTCTTTAATAAGGCACGGAAAGCTTAATCTATCTCTATTCAATATAGAACGTGATAAAAGACTTCACATATTTGGTTGAAAAAATGATAGAATTTTCTTGTTTCTTATAAAAAATAAGCAGGTGAACGAATGGGTTGGGATCGATTCAATATTCGCTGGGTATGGACTAGTGTTCTATTCATCTTTGTTTTGACAGGCTGTGCAGATGAAGAGGTAACAACGGCCGTCCATGACGAACAGGGTATAAGTAAAGTAGAAAAAACGTTAGACATTAGCAGTGAACCAATAAGAACAGAACAAGCGGACTACACGTTTATGGTGTTTCTAAATGGCACAGACTTAGAAAGCACCGTCGATGAAGAGACCAATGAATTGTATGGTGCCGGTTCTTCTGATTTAGATGAGATGATGGAAATTGGCTCAAGTGAGAATTTAAACGTGATTGTTCAAACAGGAGGAACAAAGCAATGGCTAAATGAAGAAATTGACCCCACTCAAAATCAAGTATGGCAAGTGGAAGAAGGCAGTTTAACCAATTTAGCAGACATAGGGAATCAGAGTATCGGAAACCCTCAAACCTTAACGGATTTTATCGTTTGGACGATTCACAATTTCCCCGCAGAAAAATATGTACTGAATCTATGGAACCATGGTGGAGGGCCTCTTGGTGGGTTTGGTGTTGATGAAGTAAATGACCTAGACCACCTCTCTCTAAAGGAATTACATACCGCTCTGCAAGATGCTTATGATCAAACAGGGGTGATATTTGAAGTTATCGGTTTTGATGCGTGTCTTATGGCCTCTTTAGAAGTTGCGTACACCGTTAGTCCTTTTGGTAACAATTTAGTAGCTTCTGAAGAATTAGAACCTGGACACGGCTGGAATTATGCCGCTATTTTAGATGGGTTAATTCAGAATCCTTCTATGGATGGATCTGCCCTTGGAAAGGTCATTGCCGACGGATTTTACGAGCAAGCCGAAGAGCAAGATACTGATGACACAGTGACATTATCAGTAACCGATTTATCAAAGATAGATGCCGTGTTGAATGCCCTTGATGACCTCATGGAAGTAGCAACTCCTGACTTACAGACGCCGTCCGATCGAAATATGATATCCGGGAGTCTTAGTAAAGCCGAAAGCTACGGAGGCGGAAGTGCCAATGAAGGCTATTCAGACTTATTTGATTTAGGGCATTTTGCTAGAAATATGACGAAGGACTATCCTGAAGCCGATCTTCTTTTAACAGCTATTAAAGAAGCCGTTGTCTATAAAGTAAATGGAGAGACTCGTCAATATGGTGAAGGGCTTTCAATCTATTTTCCTTTCAAGGATAAGCAAAACTTTTCTCAGAATCTATCAACGTATTTCGAGTTTGAGTTTTCAGAGGATTACGGTACGTTTATCCGAGAGTATACATCCGGCTTAAGCAATGAAACTGATACGATTAACATCGAAGATCTTTCTACTGGAGACGATGATGTATTCACCGTTCAAATTAGTGAAAATGACTACGAAAGCATTGAACATATTTATAGTACGTTAGGTTATTACTTAGATGAAAATGAGACAGAGATTCTTCACCTCGGGATGGACAATAACGTTATTTACGATCCAGACACAGGAATAGTCGAGGATAATTTCACAGGATGGTGGCCTGGTTTAAATGGTCAACTTGTTTCCCTGAATGTTAAGGAAGAGACAGATGCATACAATCGTTATTCAATACCCGTTGTTTTAAATGGGAAAGACGTTAGCATTATCACATCTTGGTTCTGGGATGATAGCCAGGAAGCAGGTGGGTATTACGAGATTCATGGAGCCTGGAGAGGGTTACTTCCCGACACGAATATGCCAGATAAAAACCTTATCACCATTAAGCCAGGAGATGAAATTATTCCCCTTTTTGAATATACAAACGAAGAAACGGATGAAGCAGGAGTTATGGAAGGTGAACCCTTCATCGTTGAAAATGAACTTATTCTTGAAGACGTGGAGGTTCCCGCCGGTGCGTATGTTTACCAGTTTTATATAACTGATTATGCACAGAACGAATTATATACTGAACCGTTTATCATTGATTTAGAGGAATAATAAGAGGCTGGGACAAAAGTGATTTAACTAATAGAAAATACGAACAAAGATAGTTGGCGGACATAAGCCGCTCCTGAAATATACTTCGCTTTCCGCGGGAAGCCGGTGAGCCTCCTCGGCTACGCCTGTGGGGTCTCACACTTGGCTTTTTCATCCCGCAGGAGTCTACGTATATTTCATCCGCTACATGACTGCTTTGTTAAGTATTTCAATTAGACACTTTAGTTACGTCCCAGCCTCTTTATATTAATTAAACACCTTATTAATCTAGCTCTTCACACAAGTCTCCTAAAGTTCACTTCAAGCTCCATCGACCTCTTTAGAGTATTGTACACTGGTGAATGATTGAGTGCCATAGTGCAAAATTCAGAAAGCTCATTTTCCTCAAGCTCAGCATACAAATAAACGGTTACCGTTGTTTTATTAATACAAGGTTCCACGTCATATCCTTTTACCCCCAACATCGACAAAGGATTATCCAGTGATAGATTCAAGACTCCTTCAATTTCTTCAATAATAGAGCCTTTCTTTTTAGACTGCTCTAAAAGCGTCAATAGAATGCTACTTAAAACAGATCCAGCAAAGTATTCTAGACTGCTGATTTGTTCATATTCGGAGTCAAAACTGACTTGTTTTTCAATCTGAAAGCTACTTCTATTTGTATACACCTTCACAGACGAGAGATCGTTAGACGTTCCCCTGAAGCTCATATCAAAAACTTTGGACTCATGTAATACTACTTTATCTGTTGGTTCGTTATTCATATTTACTCCTTAGCATTGTAGCTGCGTCTGTTAGTGAACGGATTTTACCGGAGATGTTTTCAAGTATGTTAACTGGACTACTAGAGAAGGTTGCAAACCCGCAGTCGGGATTAAGCCATATTTTTTCCTTTGGAAGATCGTTCATCGCTTCCTCCACTCTTAAAACAATCGAATCAGTTGTCTCGATTTCATCTGTACGTGGATTAATCACACCTAAACCAAGTGCAGTATTTTCACGAATTCTTCTATCAGACAATAAGGAGTTCAACTCACCTGCCCTTGGTGTTGAGAATTCAAGTGTTAATAGATCAGGATCCACCTCCGCAAATAATTCAAGCAATGGTGTATAGGGCCCCGTGAGTAATATGCTCTCATTCTTGCTCCAGTTTCCTCGACAGATATGAAGAGACGTAATGGTCTTTGTTCGATCAATATACTCCATAATCTGTCTAATTAAGGAACTAGCGAATTCTAGCTCCTCCTTAGGATCCTTTCTTTCCGAAAGAGCAGCACACATAAACGATCTTGGCTTTCCATCTGTGAAAACAACCTCGGTCAATACGGGTTCATCAAACTGAATAACGTCAACCCCGATGTCGATTAGATTATCTATCTCTCGCTTCATAATCTCTATAACATCTTGCCCGAGTTCCTCCTTGCTTTCGTAAAACGTACCAGAGAGATTAGGAAGCCACATTGATCTAGTAAGGAGATAGGGACCTGGTAATGTAACCTTGACGGGTTTATCAGTGAATTTCTTCATCATCCTAAGCTCATCTGCGACAATATCACCTTTGTATTGCAGCTTACCGACACAGATGGCATTTTTAATACTGATTGCGGGAACATCAAGCATTGTCAAAATGGTTTCAAAAGCTTGTTTATCATCAATATAATCGAGCATTTCACTCATGCTCATCATCTCAACGCCACCAATTTTATCAGATACAAAGGAGACATAGTTATCTCGTCCAATTTCTCCACTTGTGATAATATCGATCCCAAGATCCTCCTGTAGCTTTACCACCTTTTCAGTTTCCGTCTCAATCAGCCTGTTAAATTCATTTCGGTCCATCGTTCCTCTTCTCATCTTTCGTAGTGCACCTAGTACTTCTTTCGATCTAGGCATGCTTCCCATTAAAGAAGTAGGAAAAAGCGGTAATGGTCGTTTCATTTTTCTCATCTCCTAAAGTAGATAGAAATAGGTAGAGAGAAGCAACGGCTCACCCACGCTTCTCTTTTTCATTGCTTCCAAATTAAATAGTTTCATAGAAACAGTTCATTCAACTCTTTAGAAATTACTTATTTAGGAACTTCAGATAATCATTTGCTTCACGCAATTGCTCAAACCCTGTCGTTCTGCCTTCAACCCATTCCTTTAGGCCTTCCATATCCATCATCTTCTGATGGTCTTCATTGTTGTAATCCATTTTATTAAGCACTTTCTCCCACTCGATAAACCTTTCCGTTGAAAAATCAGGATGTGCCACGAAAATGCAATGATCAAATACATCTGTCGTATCAATACATAGCAATTGATTCTCATCAATCGTGCCATCCTTCTTCCAAGCTTCCCAGTTCAAATCCAGTGTGACAGATGCGTCTACAGTACCTGCAAGTAATGCTTTGAGAGCATCTAACTCTCCTCCGACGTGGTCGCCATGAAGACCCACGCCAATATTAAATAATGTCTCTGTGTAATCTTCATCATACTCAAGCCCATATTTTTTATGTAAATGATTGATCGGGATTAGTCTTGCTTGAGGTGAGTCGATCGCACCAAAGCCAATCGTCTTGTCCTTTAACTCAGCAGCATTTGTGATGCCACTATCTTTTCTTACAATGATACAAGTCTTTCTGTCTCTATCGGTATCTCTCATCGAACCCATCTGGCATTTCCCATCGGTTCGCAAGTATGTGTCCAACCATGCTAGAGGAGAATTCCAGGCAATGTCTATTTCCTTGTTCAGTAATCCGTCTACCTGTACTTCGTAATCCTTATAGAAGACACATTCTATTTCAAGCCCTTCCTCCTTGAAAAAATCGGCTATGATCCCCCAGATCACTGTAACCCTCGGATCATAAATGACGGCTCCAACTTTTATAGTATCGTTATTCAATTAACTCACTCCTCATTGTTTTTTTATGGAATCATCTGACCTGTTAATGCTTTCCCAAGCCAAACATTCAAAACGTCGGTGCTTGGAGCCATAACTTGCCCAGCATATGCATCCCTTAAAAGTCTCTCAATCGGTAATGCCTTATTGTAGGCTTTTCCTCCTCCAACTCTCATAGCAAGCGTTCCACAATCGATTGCAGCTTCAGATGCGTTGATTCTGGCCGCCAATATCTTTGCAAGTGCATCGGCATCACCGTTCGCCCCTGCTTGTGCAGCATCTAAGGTCATTGCTTTGGCTACAGATGCCTGCTTATAAATTTGGCCGATATGAACTTGTACAGTCTCAATATTAGAAAGTGAACGTCCATCAGGATATTTTCGGTCGACAGCATGATGGCTTACAATGTCAAACAGATGCACAGCAATACCACTATAGATGGCACCTAATCCTAGAATGAAGAACGGGGCTACCACGTTGAATACTTGCTCTTCACCAGATCCTTCTTCTCCAATACGGTTAGAAGAGTGCAAAGTCACATCATTAATGTGCATTGGACATGACGAATTCCCCCTCATTCCAAGACCTTGCCAATCTGAGCTTGCAAATGTTAAGCCATCTTCCTCAAGAGGGATGACCCAGTTGTTAATTTTCCCTTCTTCTACAGATGGTGCAAGAACGAGATAATAAGAAGCATACGAAGCAGAAGTAACCATACTCTTTGTGCCATTAAACGTTGTGTATTCACCTTTAACCTCTGCTGTGATTTCTGGCTTGTAGAAATGTGTTCCTGTTCCAATTTCACTGTAGCCCAATGCTAGAAATTTGCCGTTCTCTACGACATCTTCAAAAATCCTTTTCTTAAGCTCAGCACTTCCATGCGTTAGGACACACATCAAGGCAACATTATGCATCATGTAACAAAGAGCAGTCGTCGCACACGTCTCTGCAAAGGCTAGACAAGCCTCCGCATGCTCGACAAGGCCTTTGCCATATCCACCATATTCTTCAGGTACGAGTAACTTTAAAAAGCCCTTTTCTCCAAGTTCCTTAAAGGATTCTTCAGGAAAGCTCGACTCCTGATCAGTCATTTCTGTGTAAGACAGTATGTAGGACTTTGCAAACCCCTTGCCATCTTGATAAACATTGTTCATTATTGTCCTCCTTGTGAATGAAATCATTTTTTTGAAAGTCTTTGAGCCTACCATTATCAGTATATAATATTATTTTATAGGTTTAATAACTTTTTATTATAATAAAAGTAGCATACTTAATAAAGATACTCAAGATTGCGAATGTTATAACCAAGCTGTCATATTTATTTTGAGACGAAAGATGAAAAGTAGGTTTTCTTGGTAGAAGGAATTTCCTAGCAAACTAGGGAACATAGTATTAGAAGCTTAGTAGATTTTATGTTAAGTAATTATTTGAGGGGAGAAATGGCACGTGGAAACAACATTAATACAGAGAGTGGGACAAATTGGTGTCCCTGTTAAGGATTTAACTAGAGCATTAGATTTTTATAAAGAGAAATTAGGTCTCACTCTTTTATTTAACACTGAGAGCATGGCATTTTTTGAATGCAATGGATTACGGCTCATGTTATCACTCCCCGAAAAAGATCAATTCACCCATGCAAGTTCAGTTATTTACTTTCATGTAGAGGACATTAAAACAACTTATGAACACTTAATTAGTAAAGAGGTTGTCTTTATCGATGAACCGCATGTCGTAGCGAAAATGGGCCAAACAGAAACATGGATGGTATTTTTTAAAGATACGGAAGGAAATACTCATGCCTTAATGAGTGAAGTGGAATTATAAGCAGGCAAAAAGAGGCTCGGACAAAAGTGATTTAGCTAATACAAAATGCGAACAATGATAGTTGACGGATGTAAGCCGCTCCTGAAATATACTTCGCTTTCCGCGGGAAGCCGGTGAGCCTCCTCGGCTACGCCTGTGGGGTCTCACACTTGGCTTTTTCATCCCGCAGGAGTCTACGTATATTTCATCCGCTACATGACTGCTTTGTTCGGCATTTCAGTTAAACACTTTAGTTATGTCCCAGCCTCTTTTTGTTCTTCATTTAACTAAATAAGGTTTTTTATTAGTTATTTCTTTTAGGCTTTCCTTCTATCCTTTGACAGTTGAACCAACCGCTTGAAGCATATTATGGCTGAATCAGCCAACGATGTGCCTCAGCAAATAGTGGTCCCCAAGTAGATTCGTGGTGTGTTCCGCCTGGAATGACGTCGAATCGAATTCTGCTATCCTCTACCCCTGCTGCAGTCAGCGTCTGGTTGAGTAGGGCAACGTGCTCAGAGGCAATCCGGTTAAAGTCTGGATTATCGGTCTCCAGTTCGCCGATGCTAAGATAGAGGCGAAGTGTAGGAGAAAGAGCCGACTGCTGAATTAATCGGATCATTGCGCCGTTGTCCTGCCACATAACGAATGAAATACCGCCCACTCGGCTAAACTGAGCAGGATAACGAATGGCGGTGTAGAGCGATATATACGCCCCGAATGAGCTTCCAATCATCATTGTATGCTCCGCTCCGGCGAGGGTCCGGTAATGGCTGTCGATATAAGGCTTAAGTGTCTCCGCGAGGAACTCAGCATAAGCCTCGCCTTTGCCACCGAAACCATACTCCGTGTTAATCGTAAAGTTATACTCATCGTTACGCTGGTCTCCACCATGATCAACAGCTACTACAATAGCTTCAAGTGCAGGATCACCAATCGTCATTTGCTCTAACGTCTCATCAACACCCCACTCAGTCCCCCAAGATGTCGCTTGATTAAACATATTTTGTCCATCATGCATATAGATAACGGGATAACTACGAGTTTCATCGTTATAGCTTCTAGGTAAGTAAATCCATACTCTCCGCTCCGTCTGCAGTTGCGGTATTGGGAAGGCTTCGATTATCCTAACATCCCCGGTAATGGTATGCTTCGTATCGCCGGTCAGAACTTCTTTCCACGATAAGGCAGGACTTTTCATCATACAGGACTCCCTAGCATTATATTTACTTTGAACTTAACATCAATAGACAGCTATCATTACATATTGCCTTATTGCATGCTTACCTGTTTCATCAGTAAACAAACCGACCTATACCGTAAGTCAACAATTCAGTCGGTGTCAGTTAAAAGTGAGGGTTTAAAACCTTCAAACTAATTTTTTATAGGAATTAACACAATAATAGATGTCTTATTTTCGGTTGAATCAATTGATATTTCTCCACCATATATATGGATGACATTCCTCACAATATATAATCCTTGACCTCTTTGTTTCCCTCGTTCTTTCGTTGAATAACCTCTATTAAAAATGCTCTCTTTATCCTGAATTTTCTGTCCCGTATTTTCAATCTTAAACAGATACTGATCTGGTTCGACCTTACATTCTATACCTATTTCCCTTTCATCTTCCGGGAGTTCTAGAGTGGCTTCAATTGCATTATCAATTAAATTGGATAAAATCTTTATTAAGTCTACTGTTTTGACTGCTTCAAAGGAATGATTTGATACATCGAAGTCAATATCAATATTATGATTTTGTGCTGAAAATTTCTTTGTTTGCAATAATACAGACAATCCAGGGTTTTCAATATTTATATTTATATTTTCAATTGAACGTGCTTCCTTAAAAAGTGATGTTATATAGTTGAGAGCTGTTTCGTGATGTCCTAATTTAAGCAGTCCATGCATAACTTGAATATGATTAAAAAAATCATGCCTTAATGATTGAGCAGAAGAAATTAATGATGTAACTTCTGAATGATAGATATCTTCCGTATCCTTCATTTCTTTTGCTACCTCTTGATGGTACCATCTTTGAATGATAAAAAATGAGGCACTCACAATAAGTACAAATAAACCGTTGAAAATTAATAGCCAAATACTATTTCCGAGTATTTTTCCGCCAATATCATCCAGTACATCCACACTAATATCTATCCCTAAATAACCAATAACGTCGCCCTCTTTATCCTTTATCGGTGCCCCGACTGATAAGTAGTTGCCATATTTTAAATCAGTAAGTACGTCGGTAACGTAGGTTTTACCTTCATAGGCTCTTTTAACTTGTTTTTCTGGAACTGTACAAATGTCTCCGATATCGTAGTTATCCCACTCTTCAGGCATTCCCATGATCATCCCCTTCGACACTCTAGGATTATCAACAGCTAAAGTGTAGACGTGAAGGGCACCAATTTTTTCTCTTGCATCATTTAAATACCTTCTTATTTCCCAATACTCCTGGCTTCTGACAGGGTTAGCTAGAAATCTTTTATATCCTTCTACGTCCATTGAAGAAGCTATTGACTTGGCTGCCTGGAGACTTTGATTTGCGATAGACTCTTCTACCGTTCTATTAATTTTTGAATAGGAGATATAAATATTTATAGTTATAAAAAATAATAGAAGAATAATAGATAGTATGAAAATCCGTTTAAATTTCCTTGTATACATAGGCTATTTTTCCTTATCTGATAAACTTATTTTTTGTCTTAAAATTAATAAAAGAACCTTCACCTAATTCCTTAATTACTAACAGTATTATATCTTATTAATCTACATTAATTCTTATAATTAGACAATTCCCTTCGGAAACTTGTCAATTTGCGATATAGAAATGAGATTTAAGGCTTATAAAAATAAAGATTGTTGTGCAGATTCATTTAAAGATACTAGCCTTAAATGAAGTTCTTGCTCACTTGGATCAGGGATTTATCACACGATTACCCCTGCCCTCCCGGCTCTGTTCTCCCGGTAAATCGCCATCCTTACCGGACACGTAAAAAAACGCCTCGAAAGACCGAGGTCGCTTTTATAACTCATTAAATTGAATCATATCTGTATAAAATAATGCACGCTGTTGACTTGCTGTTAATATAAATAAATCGACCTGATTTGTTTCTGCTACTGTTTCTATGTTCAAATCAATTCTTTGCCACTCATTTGTTAATGTAACTGATTCTGACTGAGTTCTTTTCAAGAATTGGCCCCTACTACTCGTCTCTTCAATTTCTAAGTAGACATCTCCTTCTCCTTTTGCATATACCGAATACTCATAATTCACTTCTGGTTTAATGGGGGAAAGAGCAAGAACGACCCCTTCATGTTCTTGCTTATTTTCTGTTGTAATTCGAACTGATGCATTACCATGTATTGATTCTATTTCTACTCTTTCAATATCTGCTCCTACAGCCGACCAACCAAATAAGTCTTTTTCTGCACTTTCCAATAATTCATTAATTTGATCACCTGTCAAACTTTCGTCGAGTTCCTCAACCTCACTTTCTAAACCATTTTTCTCAAGATTAAGTTCTACTACTTCTTCCTTTTCATCAATGCTAGCTTGTCCGATCGTCTCATTAGGTTGAGGACCTGACTTGGCTGAAACATTCTGCATTAATAAGCTGCCCACTATTAAGCATGTTAATATAATTGTTCCTATCCACTTTTTCAATATTGAGACCTCCTTTCTCATTTTGATATAATTTGTTGTAATATCCGAGCCCTTGAATTAGCTGTAATTGTAAAAGAACCTCCTAAGAAGTTGATTTGTGCATTTTGATGAATTCGTCCATCATTTCTAATCCAGTCACTGACCGAATTAGGCATTGTGTCAGTATTGGTTAAAATCATAGGTGCTTTGTCTCTTGTAGCTAGAGCTGCACCTGGTAAAGCATCAATGAAACTTAGACCACTAGCAAAATAAATATGGTTCGGATGGAGCTCTGCTTCAAAACGCTTTGCAATTTCTACACTTGTGCTAAAACGATCAGTACCAGAAATCCGTTCCACTGATGAAACCTTAAGAAGTCTTAACTCTTGTAAGATATTTTCTGAAATGACTGATTTCCCGCCTATTACTGTTACATTTTTTACACTGTTATTTTTTATATAATTGTGGACTTCTCGCGGTAATGTCTGACTTGAGCTTAGTAACATAGGAATTCCTCGTATGCCTGCATAAGGAGCAATAGCAAGTGAATCTGGAGAGGTTTCCTGGCCCGTTACTAATATCAATTCATCTCCTACTCCAATTTCATTGGCTATTTGTACAGAAGTATCAAAACGATTACTTCCAAAAACACGCTGAACGATCATTCCACTTTGTTCAAGAGTTCTTTGTGTTTGTGCCGATATAGCTCCTTCTCCTCCTAGTAAAACTACTCGTTCTGCACCTAAACGTTTTATTTCATCTAGTATCGCTGTTGGCAATGTGTCAGGTCTTGTTAAAAGGAGTGGTGCGTCTAACTTGGCAGCCAATACACTTCCTGGGAGTGCATCTACTGGTAGATCTCCACGTCCAAGAACAACCGTTTCCGACCCATCCGGCCAACCAGCATGTGCAATGTTTACACTAGTCATATAGCGATCACGGCCAAAAAGGTTTCTCGTTTGTACTGGTTTAACGTAGTCTGCAGCTAGATAACCTATGTCATTATTCTCGAGATAAATTGGATACCAATTACGGTCACCGCTTTGAATCATTTCATCTGAAATAATAACGATTTCTCCATTTTTCAACTCCCCATCAATTGAAGAAGTGGTAGTAGGTTCCTGTCTAATGTTTAAAGTGGTACTTGTGACGACACCAGTTATTTGGTGTCCTGGCAAAATTTTAACAGCTTGATTCTCTGAATTAGGCATGACCCATGCCCCGTAATTTGTCCATATTGCTGGATTCTCTAATCCCAATGCCCAGCTTCCTGAACCAGCTAAAGAATATTTACGAATTAAATCGAACTTCCCTTGCAACGACCTTTGATTCTCAAACCATAACGTATAATTCCCTGGTTGAAGTGTTCTCCCAGAAATGACCGTTGTCGGATCCGCACTTCGTATCGTGAAGTTCACCCTGGGCGACTGACTCTGTTCATCAAATGTAATGGATCCATTGTATCTTTGTACTAATGTGTCAGCCATATGTTTAGCAACTCCATACCCACCAACTGCTGCTCCCTCTTGCCAATACCGACCAAAGAAAGGCAAACCTAAAACAATCTTATTTCGAGGTGCATGTTGAAGTAGTTCAACAATTCCTTTTTCTACCCAACTTTTACTTGCCACAGGGCCAGGAGATCCACCAATATAACTCTCATCATAGGCCATTACCATTAAGTAATCGGCATGTTTTGCCAAGTTTGGATAGTCATACATGCCATGCCATCCCTGTGTCCAGCCTTGAGGGTTAGCAGCAACAGCGACGGATACTTCCTTATGATGAGGGACTTTGCTCCGTAACAAACGAACCAGCTCTGTAAAATCATCTTTATCTACATGAGTCACGTTTTCAATGTCCACATTTACACCATCAAGATTATATGTTTGGATCGCTTGTGCTATTTGTCTCGATAGATGCTCTTTATTTGCCAAGCCTGCCCGTCCAAGATTACGATCCCAATGATTACTAAGAAAAGGAACAACTTTTATGTTTCGTCTGTGCATCTCATTAATAAATGTTGAGCTCAACTGATTAGTCAACTTTAAACTACCATCTGTATTAATATCAAAATAACTCGGAGCGACAACTTGCAGATTTCCATTTGTTCGATTGACAAAATCTATTTGTGCTTGAGTTGAACCAAAAAACGTATAGCTCATATGAAAGTCACTAGCCTGATAAGGTAAAAAATCCTGTCCTTCTTGTACATTCTGTCCCTCGTAGCCATCAGGGTCCCGATTTTGATTTATACCAAAGCATCCAGAACAAATGAGCAGCATCGACATCATTAATAAAAATCGTCTCATTTCATCCTCCTTAGGTATTTTATTCATAGCTTAACAATTAAGGTTGATTTTTATGAATAAAATTACATTCATATATGACTTTCATTATGAATGGTTGTACATAATCACCCTCCTTTTTGACGATTCTAACTAAAACAAAATTCATTGCTATTCCGTAGTGAATGAATTTTATATTAGGAGTGTCTTCATGGTGAAAAACCGAATCATCTTAGTTAGTCTATTGATATTATGCTGCTGTTCAAATTCTGAGGGGAAACTGGGAACTCAAGCAGTAGATCAATATGATGATATGACAGAAGTAATCATTTCTTTTAACGAAACTGTGTCTGAAGAAGTGGTCGAGGATGCTGACGGGAGCATTATTGAAATAATCGATGTCGCCCCAATAGCAACTGCTATTGTGCCCATTAATGAACTAGAGGAAATCGAAAGAAATCCTCTAGTTGAACATGTAGAAGAGGATCAAGTGGTTACCATTCATAATGAAACCGATAATTGGGGAATTAATCGTATTCATGCTCCTTTTGCCTGGAATGCAAACTTTACAGGAAAAGGAGTAAGAGTAGCTGTTATTGATACAGGAATTGATACTCGACATGAAGACCTTCAAATTGTAGGAGGGATATCTACTGTTCACTATACTGATTCATATCATGATGATAATGGACACGGAACTCATGTTGCAGGAATTTTAGCAGCTCTTCATAACGGAAATGGTATAAGAGGAGTTGCTCCCGACGTTGATTTGTTCGCGGTTAAATCATTAGATGCAGATGGATCGGGATCTTTATCAAGTATCATTCATGCTTTGGAGTGGTCGATTTCAAATAACATGGATATCATAAACTTGAGTATAGGGATGACGAATCATTCAAATAGCTTAAAATTAATGGTCGACCGAGCCTATGAACAAGGAATTCTACTTGTCGGATCGGCTGGGAATAATGGGACAGCCAATATAGATAACTATACGGTAAACTACCCTGCAAAGTATGATTCCGTCATTGCTGTTGGTGCAACAGATACAGATAATGAACGTGGACGGTTTTCCACTCAAGCTAATGCTTATTCAGCGACAGGGCCAGCACTTGAAATATCCGCACCTGGAATAGGAATTTATAGTACATATTTAAATAATGGTTACCAAAATATGAGCGGCACGTCTATGTCTGCACCCTTTGTTTCAGGGGCTTTAGCTGTTTTGAAAGAAAAGCATCCAACTTTTACAAACACACAACTACGTTCAAGATTGACTGAAAATGTAAAAGACTTAGGAGAACCTAACCGAGACGTTATTTTTGGTCACGGTTTAGTTCGAATTCCCGAAGAATACGTACGAAAAACCGTTGAAATTTTTGGAGCTAATCGTTATTTAACTGGGATTGAAGTTTCAAGACGAGGGTGGCCTGAAGGTTCAGATGTAGTAGTGCTAGGGAGGGGTGATCAACCAATTGACGCTTTAACATCTAGTGTATTAGCATCTAAATTTCAATCTCCCTTGTTACTAACAAGACCAGACAGATTATTGAACGATCTATTGCTTGAATTAAACAGGTTACAGCCATCAAAAATTTACTTAGCAGGTGGTGACACAGCCATCTCTCCCGAAATCGAAAAAAATTTAAGACAACAAGGATATCCCATTCAACGCATCCGTGGGCGCTCAAGATTTGATACGGCAGTGAAAATTGCTTCTGAGGTTGGAACTACTAACGAAGTCTTTTTAACAACTGCAAATGAACAGTCACCCGATGCACTTTCTATCGCTCCTTACGCCGGAATGATGCAAATCCCCATTTTGTTAACAGCACGAGATCATCTATCAAGTGAGGTGGTGAGTTATTTTCATCACAATGAAATTAGGAAAGTAACAATCATAGGGGGAACACAGGTCATTTCAGAGAAGATTAGAGATCAACTCCGACAACTAGGAGTTACTTCGATTGAAGGAATATCTGGAGAGTCTAGGTTTAGTACAAGTATTGAAGTGGTTAAACGATTTGAAAAAGACTTTGATTTTTCAAATGTATCGTTTGCTAGTGGGAGAAGTTTCATCGATGCCCTTCCCGCTTCTCCTTACTCTTCTTCACAAAGATCTCCTATCATTTTGACGGATACCAATCACCTACCAAAAGAAGTTCAAACATGGATGAATGAACAAAATTTGTCGAGAACGACTTTCACTATTTTGGGCGGCACCCATGCAATTACTGAAAATACTCGATTTATGATTCGGATTCCGTTATAGAATAGGGTTCTTATAAAGTAACCCGAATAGGTGCATTTTTAAAGTACCATATTCGGGTTTTATAGATTAGAGAAACTACTTATCAGTAAATTTGAGGAATCTTATTCAACTCCATTTTTCTAGAAACCTCATTTACTTATGGTACGGTTCACCCCGATTAATCCTAAAAGCCCTATACACCTGCTCCACCAACACCAACCGCATCAACTGATGTGGAAAGGTCATTTTCGAAAATGAAAGTGTCTGATTCGCTCGTTTCATGACATCATCGCTTAATCCTAATGATCCACCAATAATGAAAGCAATTTTGCTTTTTCCATAGGTTGCTAGCTTATCGAGGTCATCGGCTAGCTCCTCGGATGTGGCCATTTTGCCTTCGATGGCTAGAGCGATGACATGCGTATCTTGTTGGACCTTTGCTAGGATGCGTTCTCCCTCTTTTTGCTTGATTTGCTCCATTTCTAGTTCACTTAGTTGCTCTGGAGCTTTTTCATCTGCAACTTCGATGATTTCGACCTTGGCGTATGCACCTAATCGTTTTTGATATTCAGCAATTCCTTGCTTTAAATATTTTTCTTTTAGCTTCCCAACTGTAATGATTGAGATATTCACATGTTCACAACCTTCTTCTAAAACTTATCCACAATAGTTATCCACATATCAACATGTTAATTTACGCAGATATTGTGTAAATCGCTTCTTTTTCACAAAAACTACATGTTGTGGATAAGTTTGTTTGATCCTCTATTTTATTAATGACTGGTGCTAATTCTTTTTCATCTACTACTACATCTAGTGCTAGCTCTATATGTTCCTGACAAGCATAATACATTCGACAACTTCCTTTCTTATTTGCTAATTATAGCATACCCTTTCTACGTCTGTGGATATGCTCGGGATAACTTTAAATACAAAAAAAGAAGTGTTCCATTAGCCCTGTTGACTAGTTGAACACTTCTTCATTTGAATTTATTTAGAAGCTTTGCTGCTCCGTTAACTGAAGGGTAACGGTTTGTTTCTTCCCTTCTCGGTAAATGGTCACTTCAATTTCTTCTCCGAGTTGTTTTTCAGTATATAAATACTTACGGAGGTCATGTCCGTCATTCATTGCAGTCCCATCAATCTCAACAATAACATCGTATTGTTGCAAGCCGGCACGCTCTGCAGGTGATGCGGGAGCAACGCTTGTAACAACGACTCCACCCTTCACTTCTGCTGGAAGCTTTAGAGTGTCCTGCCAGTGGTAGCTTGCAATTTCGCTTAATGAACGAATACCTACACCCATTTGTGGTCGTTGGACCTCACTAAAGCGTTCGAGATCTTCAATAACGGGAAGAGCAATTTCTGTCGGGATCGCAAAACCGATTCCTTCAACAGAGCTTTGTGCTATTTTCATTGAATTAATTCCAATCACTTGTCCTTCAATATTAACTAACGCTCCACCACTATTCCCTGGATTGATTGCTGCATCTGTTTGCATGACTTCAGCATACCAGTCAACCTGGCCATTGCCTGTTAAATCAACAGGAATGCTTCGTTCTGTTGCACTAATAATTCCTTGTGTGACCGTACTTGAGAAGCGTAAGCCTAATGGATTTCCAATTGCAATCGCGGGCTCACCAACTCTCAGTAACTTTGAATCTCCAAACTCAGCAACCGTTGAAATATCTGTACCATCAATCTCAAGAACAGCTAGGTCAGTTATGACATCACTTCCTAGCACCTTGGCAGGTACCCGAGTCCCATCTGTCAAACTAACTTCAACTTCGCTAGCTTGATCGATAACATGATGGTTTGTAACGACAAATGCCTTATCGCCTGCCTTTTTATAAATAACTCCTGAGCCTGTGCCTTCTCCACCAGACTGATCGAAGAAATTGGCTTGGCGTGTATTAATGATTCCTACTACTGCATCGGAAACCTTATCGACAGCACTGGTTATATCAGAATGAACATCGAGCTGGACTGTCCGCAAACCTTCTTGTGGTGCACTTGTTTCCACCGCTTCGGAATCTGATCCATTTTGATCAAGAAATGATAAATACCCTATGTTGGCTAAGAACGGTATTGAAAATAGGACAACCATACCGCCTGCCACTGCACTAATAAATGCTATTAAAATAGGACTTTGCTGCTTACGAGGTTTTTCTGATCTTACCTCTGTCGCATGATCGTCATAGTACCCCATTCTGCTACACCTTCCTTTAGTATGATTATGGTTATATTATAATCGGAAAAAAGTCATTTACTAGTGCTTTCACACAATTTACGATATTTTTGATTTTTCTTTATAATTCCCAACAATGTTGACGCGTAAACGTCAAAAGTAATGCATAAAAAGAGGCCGGGACATAATTAAAGTATCTAACTGAAATACCGAATAAAGCAATCATGTAGCGGATGAAATATACGTAGACTCCTGCGGGACAAAAAAGCCAAAGGTGAGACCCCGCAAGTGCGAAGCACGAGGAGGCTCACCGGCTTCCCGCGGAAAGCGAAGTATATTTCAGGAGCGGTTTACTCCCGCCAACTATCATTTTCGGTTTTCTATTAGTTAAATTACTTTTGTCCCAACCTCTTCATTTATACTAAGAGACGACTGCTAATGGAGTAGAATGATGCGGGTCTGTATCATAAAGTGAAAATTGCTCACCGACCGCCATTCCTTGCTCTTTTAATACTTGTTCGACAGAAAGACGTGCAAGATCCTTCATATTGTTATCTAGGCTTAAATGGGCTAAATAAATACGTTTTGTATTATCTGTTATGACCTCAGATAAGGCAAGGGCTGCATCTTCGTTTGAAACATGTCCAACATCGCTCAGTATCCGCCTTTTAACACTCCATGGGTATCTTCCCATTCGTAACATATTCATATCATGATTTGATTCAAAAATGAACATGTCTGCACCTTTAATTGTTCCTTTAATTCGCTCGCTTACATAGCCCATATCCGTTGCAAGCACGAGCTTCTTACCTTCATGCTGAAATGTAAAAAACATCGGCTCAGCTGCATCGTGAGAAACGCCAAAGGATTCGATATCTAGGTTTCCGAAGCTTTTCACTTCACCTGTCTTAAAAATAAACTTTTGCTCTGTTGGTATTTGACCGAGCATTGGCTCCATTGCTTGCCATGTCTTTTCATTTGCATAGATTGGTAGCTTATGCTTTCTAGCAAATATCCCAACACCTTTGATATGGTCACTATGTTCATGACTAACTAATATGCCATCAAGCTCTTTTGGACTTCTATTGATTTGTTTAAATAACTCGTCCATCTTTTTGCCACTTAAACCAGCATCAATCAAAATTCGCTTCTGATCCGTTTCTACATATACAGCGTTACCTGTACTACCACTTGCAAGTACACTAAAGCGTAATGACATCCGTACCTTCCTTCCTTTCTTTCTATCTCTACCTTATGAATCCGAGAGTTTTTGTACTGAGCTATTAATTGCATGTACGAGATAGACCTCTTCTCCGACCGTCACTCTCCACATCGGGGCAAACACTTGAACATCACCTGCTGGACTGAAGAAATTGTAATAGCCAAATTGGACATCTGTAATCGTCTGGTTCATACCAATTAGCTGATCATTCCATAACTTTTCAATAGCTTTTAGACTTGAAAGTAACTCAGGTTCCTTACCGGGTTGCTCCTCAAACTCAAAATACCTTTGTTCATAAGAAATTATCTGTAGCTCATCATCTAATTGTAATGTTAATGGCCCTTCTTCAAGGGTATAGGCCATCTTACCTTCATACGATTGGTATAAGGTCATTTTTTTTGTTAGTGGGTCGTAGCTATCATAACGATAGTCGCCACCCTTATAGACATAGCCTGTCAAAAATTGCTGTAGGTCAATATCTAGTTGATCATTTGTCAGGGGAAATGGCTTTTCAAGCACTGAGAAGATCGTCCGCTCTTCAACAATATCAATTTGTTGATTCGCTAGTATAAGATTGTCTTGCTCAAAAACGACACTTTTCCCAACAATGAGTGGGCTTGAAATTTCTACTTCCTTTAGTTCAACCTCAATATTAACGTTATTTTCCTTTAGCTTTTCCTGGATTGTAGCCTCAGTTATTAAATTCATTTGGTTGGCGTTATTCGTTTCAACTAGCTGCCACGTTAAAAACAAATTTAAGAGCAGAAACGTAACAATAAAAATCGTCTTCGTTCTATTCCAATCCATTGTCGCCTGCTCCCTTCAATTGATCAAGTGAAACTTTTTGCCAACGGCTTCCGTACAAGACATACCAATGAGGCTCAACTGTGAAGAACGTTGGATTGGTCATGTGCATTTCATAACCAACTGATACTCTTGAAATGCGTTGTACATCGAATAGCTCATCATTTTGAAGATAGCTAATCACATCTTCTCCTGCAGGCATTTCTATTTTTTGACTTGCGTTGATTGCTAATGAGTCTAGATCTAGTAACGGTCTGGAATAGCTAATAATTTGGTTACCAGATCTTTTCGCCTTCAGTGTCATACGATCCTGTCCATCAATGCTGTGCACAGGGAAGCCATTTAGTTCTAGACGGAATTCAACTTCGTCACGGTTCGTTGTTGATACCCAATTTGAGAGAAGATACTGATCAGTCCAACCACCATGACCATTGATAAATTCAAATCCACCTTGAACAATATGCTTCGTTAATTCCTGTGAACCTAAGAAAATAGTGTTCCCATATTCCATAAACAAACCGTCTTTTCGCAAATTAATAATGCGGTTACCGTCGGTATATGAATCTTCACCGTCTGTTTGCTGATAATATTTTACGGCATTCGGATCAGTGAATAACGATTGTCTAAATAAATGAACGGATAGCTTAGTAGCTCCGTATGACAACTTATCAACCTTGAACGGTTCAGTTGTAATATAGACATCCTCAGTAATAAGAGCCTTGGTTGATCTCTCTCCTGCAAGTGTCTTGACGGGTATATATTCACTAATTGGCTGAACAAATACTTCTTCAAATTCATTGACTGCTATATTTGTTTTCATTGAACCGACCCGACGATCCTCACTAGATAGAAACTGCATATACACTTGTCCATTAGCATCGTTCACATATAAATAAATACGGTCAATGACTGTTCCAGGATAGAGATAGTCTGTTTCAACTGAAATCATATTAAGAAAGAGATGTGAGGGAATTGAAGTAGGAAATAGTAATTCAATCCCTCCTCTTTCATTTACCTTTGGGAAAATGTCGTCTGACACTTCAATTTCTTCAAAGCTAGCAGTCAACAGTTTCTCATAAAGCTGAGCAAACTTCGGGTCATTTTTGGGGATTAATGCTTTCATGTCATTATAATGAACAACCATTTGGTCTGGTTGAATAACATCGGATATCACTCGTTCCTCACCAATCAGTTCACTTGAGACATATCGTGATGTAACATCATCAAGAAGAGCAATCTCAGGCTGATACGTGTATAGTTGCCATGTTAAAATGATACTTAAACCAATGAGGACAATTAACAAACCTGATTTGATATGCTCTACATTCATGCTTTTACCTCCTTAACGGTATAAGGCAGGGTAATAAAAATTGTTGTTCCCTTTCCATACTCACTTTGGGCCCAGATATGTCCTCCATGTGCTTGAACAAGTTCCTTCGCAATAGCAAGACCAAGTCCAGTACCACCAACACTTCTTGCTCTCGCCTTATCAACACGGTAAAAGCGCTCGAAAATCTTTGTTTGGCTTTCCCGGGGAATACCCATCCCTTGATCGGCAATACTAATTCTGACGTTCTCACCCTGTTGGAGCGTTCTTATTCTCACAGTTCCACCTTCTGGTGAATACTTCATCGCATTAGAAATAATATTATCAAGGACTTGTGTCATCTTATCTTGATCAATGTCAACATAGATTGGTTTGTTACTGAATTTACGATTAAAAATAATGTTTTTATCAGTAGCTAGCATTTCAAATCGATCAAGCGTTAATTCTAAAAATGAACGTAATTCAATTGTATCTGTCGTAAGACGATAGTCATGACTATCAATCTTAGATAATTGTAGTAAATCATTCACAAGCCTGATCATTCGTTCTGTTTCATTTTGCGTGACACCAAGGAAACGACGCGATAACTCTACATCTTCAATCGCTCCATCCTCAAGAGCCTCTAAATAACTCTTCATTGTAGTGAGTGGCGTTCGCAATTCATGAGATACGTTCGCAACAAACTCACGGCGATCTTGTTCAATCTTTTCTTCTTCCGTTACATCATGCAGAACTGTAATTAGACCATTAATTGGTCCATTTTCTTCCTGAATGACAGAGAAGTTTGCCTCTAATAAGTAAGCTTCCTCTTCATTACTAAAATCAAGTAGAATTGACTCTGATTGTTCATAGAGGTCCTCAAGATTAAATGTTTCTGATAAATGTAGCACATCTGGTAAGAAACGTCCTACTGCTTTGTCGCTCTCTATATTTAGTAATTCCTCTGCACGCTTATTCATTAAGATGATCTTGCCATCCTGATCCGTTGACATCACTCCGTCCGTCATATGAGTCAGAACAGATTTCAAACGCTTTTGTTCACGGTTACGAGTAATTGTTGCATCATGAAGCTTCATTGTAAGGTCATTGAATGAGGTTGCTAACTGCCCAATTTCATCGGCACTGTAGACAGATACTTTCCTTGTGAAGTCACCATACCCCATCCTCAGGGCATGCCTTCTCATATCAATGATCGGAGCTGTAATCGTTCTAGCTAAAAGGACAACCAGAACAACTGAGATCGCCAAAGCGATAAATGTCCCACTTAATAGAATGCTATTAATCTGTCTTATTTGTTCATAAATATCTTCAATCGACGCTTCAATGTATAATGCCCCTACTATGTCCTCTTCAACAACGATAGGTACTGCAAGCACTCTCGTTCGATGCCCATTAGATTGATCGCGGACATTAGTCGCATCTGCAGTCCCAAGTAATGCCCGCTTCACTCTAACCTCAGTACTTTGCTGACCAACGATATGTCGATTGCTTAGATTAGATGTACTTAGCACAACTTTATTCTGGTCAATGACCTGTACTTCAGTATTCTCAATCGGAAAGATATCTCTTAGAAGAACATTAATATTAGCAATTAATGCTGTTCGATCCTCACGATTATTCGTCATTTCTTGAGCAATGTTATAGGAAAGCAAATGAGCTCGTTCATCCAACATATCAAAATGATTTGTCAGCATCTGTGCCTCCAGCTGCTTCGTGAAATAGACACCAATGACTTGCATTGCAATAAAGATAATCAGCACATAGATAATAATGAGCTTAAACTGGATCGACTTAAAAAAGCCAACTTTTTCTTTCATTTAAGACTGCTCCCGCTCAGGCGATGATAAATAGTAACCGACTCCTCGTCGTGTGATGATCCAAACAGGATAACTCGGATTATCTTCTACCTTCTCTCTTAATCTTCTCACCGTTACATCAACGGTTCGAACATCTCCAAAGTAATCATAGCCCCAAACCGCTTGTAAGAGATGCTCTCTTGTCATTACTTGTTCTAAATGCTTCGCTAAATAATGAATCAACTCGAATTCACGATGCGTAAGCTCAATCGTTTCCCCCCGTCGCTTAACTAAGTAAGATTCAGGGTAAATGCTTAAGTCACCTACAACAATCTCCTTCAGCTGACCACTTGTATCATCACTTACTCGATGTCGACGTAAATTAGCTTTAACACGAGCAAGAAGCTCCCTGGTACTAAATGGCTTTGTCACATAATCATCGGCACCAAGCTCTAGGCCCAGAACCTTATCAATTTCTGAATCCTTTGCTGTTAGCATTATGATTGGAATATCAAATGTCTTTCGGACTTCACGACAAACTTCCATTCCGTCTTTATATGGCAGCATAATATCCAGTAAAATTAAATCAGGCGTCTCTTTATTTACAAGCTCAATTGCCTCAAGTCCATCGTATGCACATATTACTTCAAACCCCTCTTTTTCGAGGTTGAATTTCAAGATGTCAGCAATTGGTCTTTCATCATCTACAACTAAGATTCGTTTATCCATCCTGAACTCTCTCCGATCTCTGTAGTTTCTCTTTATTCTAACATATGTCATTGCTTACGTCCGTTAGCATCCTTAAACGTTCTTATGTAAGAATAAGAAAAAGGATATCTTATAAGTCGGTATTGACTTGTTAAGATATCCTTTTCATCTAATGTTCAATTCTTTATCTATTTAGATAATCCATTGGGTTTTTCAATTGGCCATTCTCATAAATTTCAAAATGCAAATGAACACCTGTTGAATTCCCGGTTCTTCCCATAACGCCAATCTTCTGTCCTTGTGAAACAGTTTGTCCAACACTAACATCAATCGAGTCTAAATGTGCATATAATGTTTCTATGCCATTATTATGATTAATTCTAACTACATTTCCATAGCCACCTTGATAGCCAACGGAGGTTACAGTCCCATTATCAGCGGATAGAATATTGTAATTACTCGGTCTTGCAATATCAATGCCTCGGTGGAAGCGACCCCATCTGTTTCCTTGATAGCTTGAAATATAGCCCCCGACTGCCGGCCATGCAACTTGTCCAGAACCACGAGATGGAATAACCTTTGTTCCTTTTACAACAATTTTCTTGACTGGTTCTTCAGTTATTTCTTCAGATAATATTTCTCGCTTAACCATTTTTCCATTTTGTTCAGTGATCTCATATTCAATCACTTGCTTACCAGTGCTTCCTTCCTGAGTTACCTTCTGGTCACCCTTCCATAAGGAGCTATCTTCCTGAACTTCAGTTTCAAACGGAATGTCTTCCTCGACCTTTTTTACCTTTGTTGTAAGAACCTCAACGATCGGCTCATATACGGTTACATTTAATTGATCACCAATATTTATAACACTATCCTCATTAAGATCCTTGTTTATATCAAGTAACTCTTTTGTCGTAAGTCCATGGTTGTTAGCAATTGCTCCAAGGACATCACCTTCTTTAACAATATAAGGGGTTTCTTTAAGCACACCCTTCTTAATTAAGTCAACAGCATCAGTTACTGAGATAACCTTAGTTGGATCTACAACATGTTCTGCAATTTCCACATCTTTTGTAAAAGAAATATCTTTGTAAAGCACATCGCCTATTTCAAGAGTTATTTTCTTTTCTTCCGTTTCTACCTTTACCTCCGAATTAAAGAAAGATTCATAGTCTTCCTTTGAAACAAATGGTGCCGTTAGCTGCTCTAATACTTTCTCCGCTTCCTGCTCAGAAGGGAGATAAATAATCGTCTCTTCATTAATTTCTAGAGCAGCAACCTTTGCCTCTACAGAAACCTGATCTGTTAGTGTTGACGTAACCAACTCATTTTCACTACGATCATGAAAAACAATCTCAGGAATGACTTCGATTTCCTCTTTAATTTGAAGAGATAGATCAAGATTCTCAATCTTGGATTGTTCTACCTTCTCAGCAAGGATCGTTTCAACTGCTTCTTTATTATTAATAAAACCTATATGTTTACCATTAATATAAACGTGGTATATGGTGTGTATAGATGATTTTTCAGCATTTACTGTATTCGCTCCAGAGAATATAAAAACCATTGAGCAAAAAACAAGCAATTGTAAAGAAACAACGAGTCTCTTCGTTATATAAGAATCCTTCTTTGAATTCATGCCATTCCTCCTAAAAATTCTTCTTACTTAAACCTTTTCTACATAACTCTATGTATTTTGGACGATTTATTTTTGGTTTATAGACAGCTTTCGATAACCTTCCTTATTCTAGCATATTCTTCTATTTTGTTTCTTATAAAATTTAAATGTTAATAGATTGTAATGTTTTTGTCATATTTCTGGATATTTTTTGTAAATTAAAACATAAAAAACCCGTATGTATAGAATACATACGGATTAGTAAGTGCCGACCAGAGGACTTGAACCCCCAACCTACTGATTACAAGTCAGTTGCTCTACCAATTGAGCTAGGTCGGCTAATGGTGGCTTGGGACGGAATCGAACCGCCGACACATGGATTTTCAGTCCATTGCTCTACCGACTGAGCTACCAAGCCATACCATATGAAATTAAATGGCGGTCCGGACGGGACTCGAACCCGCGACCTCCTGCGTGACAGGCAGGCATTCTAACCAACTGAACTACCGGACCAATTAATAATATAAAATGGTGACCCGTACGGGAATCGAACCCGTGATACCGCCGTGAAAGGGCGGTGTCTTAACCGCTTGACCAACGGGCCACTTTGAAAAATAAGTGGTGAGCCATGAAGGATTCGAACCTTCGACCCTCTGATTAAAAGTCAGATGCTCTACCAACTGAGCTAATGGCTCTTGATGTATTTCAATGCTGCTTTGTCAAGAATCTTACGGACGACGCATATTCAATGATGCATCCACCTGTTTCTTCCTCTACTAGCAACGCTAGAAGTGAGCTGTGTCGAAACAACTCGTAGTTATTTCTTGAAGAAACGCTCGTAACTGAGCTAATGGCTCTTGATGTATTTCAATGCTGCTTTGTCAAGTTTGAGTAGCTTGTACTCTTGGCGACAAGATTTATAATAACACATAAAAAAAATCGAAGCAATACTTTTTTAAAAAGTTTTTTTGAGCTATTCATTACTCCATTAAGAATAACGAAAAAAATACAAGGATGCAAGGGAATCCTTCCATCCTTTATATTGATTTATATTAAGCGAATACACCACGAACTAGATTTGTTTGATTGCGATCTGGTCCAACAGAGAAAATTGTTAAAGGAATACCAGTCAACTGCGAAACCCGTTCAATATAATGACGTGCATTGATAGGAAGCTCACTAAGAGATGTTACTCCAGTAATATCCTCTTCCCAACCAGGAAGCTCCTCATATACCGGCTCACATTCAGCAAGAACCTTCAGACTCGCAGGAAACTCTTCAATCGTCTCGCCACGATACTTATATGCTGTGCAAATCTTTAATGTCTTGATTCCAGTTAAGACATCAATTGAGTTTAAAGATAGGTCAGTTAATCCGCTCACACGGCGTGCGTGACGGACGACAACACTATCAAACCAACCAACACGACGTGGGCGTCCAGTAGTCGTACCGTATTCGTTTCCTACTTCTCTTATGAGATCACCAATTTCATCATGTAATTCTGTAGGGAATGGACCATCACCAACACGTGTTGTATATGCTTTTGAAACACCAACAGCTTTAGTGATCTTAGCTGGACCAACTCCAGATCCAATTGTTACTCCACCTGCAATAGGATTCGATGAGGTAACAAATGGATATGTACCTTGATCAATATCAAGCATAACTCCTTGTGCCCCTTCAAATAACACACGTCTTCCTTCATCAAGTGCATCATTTAAAACAACGGATGTATCACAAACGTATGATTGAATTTGTTGGCCATACTCGTAATATTCTTCTAGGATCTCTTCCTTCGTGAAGCCCGATACTTCATAATACTTTTCAAACATACGGTTTTTTTCTTCTAGATTACGCTCTAGTTTCTCTTCAAACACTTCTTTATCTAATAAGTCAGCGATACGGATCCCAATACGTGCAGCCTTGTCCATATAAGCAGGGCCAATCCCTTTTTTGGTTGTACCAATCTTGTTTGCACCCTTACGTTCCTCTTCTACAATATCTAATTTCAAATGATATGGAAGAATAACGTGAGCCCGGTTACTAATACGTAGATTGCTTGTATCAACATTACGCTCATGTAAGTAAGCAAGCTCCTCAACCAATGCTTTCGGATCAATAACCATTCCGTTCCCAATCACGCAAACTTTATCTTTATAAAAGATGCCTGAAGGTATTAAATGTAATTTGTATTTAGTTCCACCAAAAACAATTGTGTGACCTGCATTATTACCACCTTGGTAACGTGCTACAACCTCTGCTCTCTCAGAAAGATAATCTGTAATCTTTCCTTTTCCTTCATCGCCCCATTGTGTTCCCACAACAACCACTGATGACATGACATGCACCTCCGCTTTGCTTATTCATAGTATTTTTCCAAAGCCATTGATTAGTATACCAACTAGATAGGAGCGAGTCAACGTAAACACGAACAATTATATAATTATCCTTTGTTTTCGTTCGACTATTAGCTATAAAAAAAACTGCCTCATAAGGTTTTATCCCTATGAGGCAGTCTTTTATTTATCGATCATGCTCCTGGTGGCATGTCACGTTCATCGTGACGCTTGTCCAAATTGACGAACTTATTATATTCCTTCACAAATGCCAACTCAACCGTTCCAACAGGACCATTACGTTGTTTCGCGATAATAATTTCAATGATGTTTTGATTTTCTGTTTCCTTGTCATAGTAGTCATCACGGTATAGGAATGCAACAATATCAGCATCCTGCTCAATACTTCCTGATTCACGAATATCAGACATCATTGGACGCTTGTCCTGTCTTGATTCAACACCACGAGAAAGCTGAGAAAGGGCAATAACAGGTACTTCAAGTTCACGGGCAATTTGCTTTAATGTCCGCGAAATTTCCGAAACCTCCTGCTGACGGTTCTCTCCGCTTTTTCCGTTTCCTTGAATCAGTTGTAGATAATCAATCATGATCATTCCTAACCCATGCTCCTGCTTCAATCTTCTGCATTTTGCACGAATGTCATTTACTTTAATACCTGGAGTGTCATCGATATAAATGCCTGCCTTTGCAAGGCTTCCCATTGCCATCGTTAACTTCTGCCAATCTTCCGCATTCAAAGCACCTGTCCTCATTCGCTGGGCATCAATATTCCCCTCTGCACAAAGCATACGCTGAACCAGCTGGCTAGCCCCCATCTCTAAACTAAAAATAGCAACATTTTCTCCAGCTCTTGTCGCCACGTTTTGTGAGATATTTAAGGCAAATGCAGTCTTACCTACAGACGGACGAGCAGCAACGATAATAAGATCATTTCGTTGGAAGCCTGCTGTCATTTGATCTAATTCAATGAAGCCCGTCGGAATTCCAGTAATATCACCTTTATGATTTTGCAGCAATTCAATTTTATCGTAAGTCTCTATTAATACATCCTTTATCGAAATAAAGGCACTAGTATTTTTACGTTGTGATACATCCAGAATCGTTTTCTCTGCTTCTGTCAAAATTGTATCTACTTCTTCTTCGCTTGCATAACCATCTGCGGCAATCGTTGATGCTACCTTAATCAGTCGACGTAAAATCGATTTTTCTTCTACGATTTTGCTATAATACTCTGCATTTGCTGCTGTTGGAACAGCATTTGAAATATCACTTAGATAAGGAACACCACCGATATCATCAAGCCACTTACGATTTTGGAGTTCAGATGTAACTGTTATTAGATCCACTGGCTCTCCCTTTTCATTTAGATCGAGCATAACCTGGTAGATACGTTGGTGGGCAGCACGATAAAAATCCTCTGGCATTAAACGCTCAGAAGCAGTTACAAGAGCCTCATCTGCAAGAAAAATAGCCCCCAAAACGGCCTGTTCAGCCTCAATGTTTTGAGGTGGGGTACGGTCTGCGTATAAATCACTCATGCCAACCCCTCCTTTCTCTCTTTCATTCTCCTATTATAAAGGATAGTTTCTAAGTTGGTATAGAAAAAAATAAGGGTGACTCAGCCAATATTGACCGAATATGTCACCCATTTCCTTAAATCTATTCTATTCTTCCACAACATGTACTTTTACTGTTGCAATAACTTCTGGATGAATCTTAATTGGAACATTCGTATAGCCAAGTGCCCGAATTGGTTGATCTAGTAAGATTTTTCGTTTATCTACCTTTTTCTTCATTTTAGCCAACGTCTCCGCAATTTGCTTCGTTGAAATAGCTCCAAATAATCGGCCACCTTCGCCAGATTTTGCTTTAATTTCCACTGTTAAGGCTTCTAGCTCATCTTTATAGGCTTTAGCCTTGTCTAATTCTTCTTCAGTCTTTTTTTGCTTACTCTTTTGCTGAGCTTCTAAATTTTTCATGTTTCCAGAGGTTGCCTCAACTGCTAAATTATTTGGAAGTAAATAGTTACGAGCATATCCCTCTGAAACGTTTTTGGCCTCGCCTTTTTTTCCTTTTCCTTTCACATCTTCTAAAAAAATTACTTTCATCCTACTGTTCCCCTCCTGCACACTTCGTTATCGTTTCTTGAAGCTTTTCCTTTGCTTCAATTATTGTCATATCTTCAAGCTGTGTTGCTGCATTTGAAAGATGTCCGCCGCCATGAAGCTGTTCCATAATAACTTGAACATTAACATCACCCAGCGAACGAGCACTTATGCTGACAATGCCATCTTTTCTCTTAGAAATAACAAAAGAAGCAACAACATCCTTCATATTTAACAATGTATCTGCAGCCTGAGCAATAATCATCTGACTATACGTATCCTCTTCACTACCTGTTGCTATAGCATAGCCATCAAGAAAGTGCTCAGCACTCTCTACCAGCTTAGATCGTTTAATATAATGTTCGAGATCTTCCTTTAATAAGTTCTGTACTAATGTCGTATCTGCTCCGTTTGAACGCAGAAATGATGCAGCATCAAACGTCCTTGCACCTGTCCTTACTGCAAAGCTTTTAGTATCAACAATAATACCAGCAAGCAATGCTGTCGCTTCTAGACGATCCATTTTGAGCTTATTTGGTTGATACTCAAGTAATTCTGTCACCAGCTCAGCTGTGGAGGACGCGTATGGCTCCATATAAACAAGTACAGGGTCATCAATAAACTCTTCCCCTCTGCGATGATGATCTAGAACAACAATCCGTTCAACTAACTCTAATAGATCTGGTTCGATTACAAGAGACGGTTTATGAGTATCAACAATAATTAACAATGTTTCTGGTGTAATCTGCTCTTTCGCCTCTTCTGGTGTAATAAATTGTGACCATAAATAATCATGCTCTTCAATTTCTTCCATTAGCTTTTGGACATCATGGTTAATCTCATCTGGATCTAAGACAATATAGCCCTCTTTTCCATTAACCTCAGCTATCTTTCTTACACCAATAGAGGCACCGATTGCATCCATATCTGGGTTTTGGTGGCCCATAATTAATACTTTTTCACTTTCAAGTACGAAATCTCTTAACGCATGAGAGATAACCCTTGCTCTAACACGAGTTCTTTTTTCCATTGCATTTGATTTCCCACCGTAAAAGCGTACTTTACCATTTTTCTTCTTAATGGCTACTTGATCGCCACCACGGCCAAGAGCTAGATCCAAGCTTGATTGGGCAATTTTCCCTAGTTCCCTGATTGAATCTTCACCAGTACCAACACCTACACTCAACGTAATCGCTACCTTTTCTTTAGCTGTTAGTTCTCGGATTTTATCTAAGATATCAAAGCGATGCTTTTCGATTTCTTTCAATGCTTTTGCATTCATAATCGCAATAAAACGATCTGAAGCCGTTCTTCTCAAGAAAATGCTATTAGCTGTCGCCCATTCATTTAAGATGGTTGTTACAATACTCATTAATCGTCCACGTAGTTGATCATCGATGCCCTGAGTCACCTCATCATAGTTATCAAGATACAAAAACGCTACAACCGTTTGTGATTGCTTGTAACGTTCCTTCATCTCTTCAACACCTGTGACATCTTGAAGGTAAAAAAGTCGCTCATTTCGTTCAAGTGAGACTTGGAAGTATTTATCATCTAATGTAATGATATCATCATCTTCATCACTTTCAAGCAACACGATTAATTGCTCGCTTATTTCATTTACATGCTTATCGATTACATTTCCATCTATTAGATTCGTAATAAATGGATTGGCCCATTGGATTTTTTGTTCCTCATTAAATAAGATCATACCAATTGGCATTTTCGTAACTGCCTCTTCTCCAGCCTTTGTGACTCGGTAAGAGAGCGTTGAAATATATTCAGCTAAATCTCTCTCGAAGGCTACCTTCGCTTGATACGTGAAAATAGCTATAATCCCTAGTAGAAGAAAACCCAAAACACCAATTATCCATTGATAGCCTGTCAAGATCCCAATAAAAATAGCTGAAATAATAAACAAGGCATTGACATGTTGACCATGCCAGCGTTTCATTAAAAACTTAGGCATATTGTCACTCCTATTTTTTCTGGCTCTCTATTCGCTTACGCAAACCAAAGCCTAAATCTAGAATTCCAAGAACACGAACTAGATGTAATAGTGGCATGATCACTAGTGACGCAACGATTAACAAAATAGGTATTGCCTTCGCTATTTTCTTCTGATGACAGTAGAAGAAAATAAAGGAAAACCCTTGAACTGCTAAGACTACCTCTAATAGTGGAAACAGGTTCCAAACAATAACAAATAGTGTCGATCCTTCTTCAACAGCACTAAAGCTAAGAATCATGACAATTAAATAATACCATAGAAAGCTCTTTGGAAATTGCCATTCTCGAAATGGGGGAAGTGCTTGTACCTTATGTCTTAGTTTTCTTAATACGTAATACCCTAATAACGTACTAATTAAAGCTAAGGTGACAGCCGTTCCTACAATAACAACAGGTGCCATATAAATAAGCAGATCTAATGTTTCTTCAAATGCCTCAATATTTACTTCTTGACCAAAACTAACTAACGTTGATTCAGTCATTTCCATTTGTTCTTTTGTTAAGTCAATCGCTAATTGCATTGGATTGATATTTAATACGAGGGTCATAACGATGTATGAAAGTAAGATATGTACAATGAATAGCAGTGATGCTCCTAACAAGACAGAAAAACCATTTTTTCCGCGACGATGCATTTCACCAATCACTAACCCTGCACTACCAAACATGAAGGTTGGTACAATTGCTAACCCTCCACCAATCCCTATAACAAATGCAATAAAGCATGAAACAAATAACAAAATGAAGCCTGCTTTTAAACCTTTTCGATATGTAAATACAGTAAATGGCAACGACAGTGCCCATATCGTAAACGAACCAATAACCGGGACATAAAACGTGAGAAGTAAAATTATTGTAACAATAGCGGCTAGGACAGCCCCTTCTGTTATCATTCTTGTTTCTCTCACAAATCCACCTCTTTTTCTTGTTGTGTATGCAACTCTTGATATTCTTTTATATTTTAACGCAATTGCCCTCAAAGTTAAAGCATTGCTCGAAATCAGAGAGTTTATTCAAAAAATAAAATAGGCTAGGACAAAAGTGATTTACTAAAAGAAAATCCGAACAATAATAGTGGGCGGAAGTAAACCGCTCCTGAGGTATTGCCTTGTTCAGTATTTCAGTTAGACACTTTAGTTATGTCCCAGCCTGTTATTCAAAAAATAAAAACACAGCACGATGGCTGTGTTTTATATTTTTACTTATTAGTTAACATCATTTACATATGGCAATAGAGCGATTTGACGAGCACGCTTAATTGCAATAGTTAGTTGACGTTGATATTTTGCAGATGTTCCAGTTACACGGCGAGGAAGAATTTTTCCACGCTCTGAAATGAAACGCTTCAGAAGATCAGTGTCTTTATAATCGATTTTCGTAATCTTGTTTACAGTAAAGAAACAAACCTTACGACGTTTTGGACGACCACGACGAGCCATTGAGCAGCACTCCTTTCTTTTCTATTTGTATTCGTATATTCATCACATTTTCATTATAAGCAAGAGAGGATTTTAGAACGGCAAATCATCATCTGAAATATCAATTGGCTTCCCATCATTTGCAAATGGGTCATTATTGAAACTACCAGATGAGCGGTTCTGCTGCTTTCCGTAATCGTTATTCCCCATTGAACTAGGTCCACCATATGATTCATTTCCTTGCCCTGAGTTTGCACCACGTGGCTCAAGGAATTGAACACTTTCCGCTACAACTTCAGTAATAAAGACTTTTCGACCTTCATTGTTGTCATAGCTTCTAGTTTGAATTCGGCCGTCAACACCTGCTAAACTACCTTTTTTCAAGT
Organism: Halalkalibacter suaedae; assembly: GCF_017939705.1. Taxonomy (GTDB): domain Bacteria; phylum Bacillota; class Bacilli; order Bacillales; family Bacillaceae_D; genus Halalkalibacter; species Halalkalibacter suaedae. The sequence continues at coordinate 26,603 of NZ_JAGKSQ010000007.1, read as the reverse complement.
AATTAGCTACATTTTCAGCTGGTTTTTGCCAGACGACACAATTGATGAAATCAGCCTCGCGTTCACCCTGCTTATTTGAAAATGTTCGGTTTACCGCAAGGGTAAAATTTGTTACTGCCACTCCATTTGGTGTGTAACGTAGTTCTGGGTCACGCGTTAAGCGTCCAACAAGCACGACACGATTAAGCATTCATACCCCTCCCACTTTCATTTAATTATTCTTCGTCTTTTGTTACAAGAACACGAATAACATTATCGTTGATCTTAATAAGACGGTTAAATTCTGCAATCGCTTCTGAGCTAGCTTGTACATTTAACAATACGTAGAAACCTTCACGAAAATCGTTGATTTCGTATGCTAAACGGCGCTTACCCATCTCGTTCACCTTTTCGATTTCAGCACCATTAGTAGTAAGAACATTATTAAAACGTTCTACAACTTCTTTAGTAGCTGCCTCTTCTAGGTTTGGAGCGATGATGTACATAATTTCGTACTTACGCATTCCGGTCCACCTCCTTTTGGTCTAACGGCTCCTTATTGGAGCAAGGAATAAAACTCATCAGATGAGTCATTTTACTCACATTAGTAGATTATAACAGATCGATACTTGGCACGCAAGAAGATTGTTGGTGTTTGGTGAAGTTCATGTGGTTATAGTGTATAAACTTCCTCTCTTCCGCGTAATAGCAAAGTCAAAAGGTAAGAAGCCAAGATGAGAGCTCCCATCCCGTCCGCTTTGTAAGAGGTGAAATTGGAATCAAATCACTACAAATTTTTCCTGGGAATTAAAGATCAAAAAAGCTTGTCGACAGTCCCTCGTTATGGAGACGTTGCCTACAAGCTTTAAGATCTTTTCTATTGATTATACGTTAAATCTGAAGTGAATAACATCTCCGTCTTGAACGATGTATTCTTTTCCTTCTAAGCGGACTTTTCCTTTTTCCTTTGCTACGTTCATTGACCCTGCATCAACTAGGTCTTCGTATGAGACGATTTCGGCACGGATGAAGCCTCGTTCAAAGTCAGTATGAATGATTCCTGCGGCTTGTGGTGCTTTTGTTCCTTTACGGAATGTCCATGCTCTCACTTCTTGAACACCTGCAGTGAAGTAAGTTTGTAAGCCAAGAAGATTATAGGCTGCACGAATCAGTTGGTCTAGCCCTGACTCCTCTATTCCTAGCTCTTCTAAGAACATTTCTTTTTCTTCACCTTCAAGCTCTGCAATCTCAGATTCAATCTTGGCACAGATTAAGATGACTTCACTATTTTCAGCTGCGGCAAATTCTTTCACTTGCTTTACATAGTCATTATCTTCTGATGCCATTAAATCATCTTCACTTACATTGGCAACATATAAGACTGGCTTACTTGTTAATAGATGAAACTGCTTGACAATCTTCTCTTGATCTTCTGTAAAGTCAATACTTCTAGCAGGCTTTTCATTCTCAAATGCATCACGGAGAAGTTCTAAAACTTCTAATTCAGCTATCGCATCCTTGTCCTTTGCTTTTGCAAGCTTGGCAACGCGAGCTAGTCGCTTATCTACTGTTTCAAAGTCAGCTAGGATTAACTCAAGGTTAATTACTTCAATATCACGTAAAGGATTTACCCCACCAGCGACATGTGTAATGTTATCATCAGCAAAGCATCGAACAACGTGTGAAATAGCATCAACTTGTCTAATATGAGATAAGAATTTATTCCCGAGCCCTTCTCCTTTACTAGCACCTTCTACAATCCCAGCAATATCAGTGAATTCAAAAGCAGTCGGAATGGTTTTCTTCGGAGAAACTAGCTCTGTTAATTTTCTTAATCTTTCATCTGGTACTTCAACAATTCCTACATTCGGATCAATTGTACAGAATGGGTAATTTGCAGATTCAGCTCCTGCTTGTGTTATCGCATTAAATAATGTAGATTTCCCAACGTTTGGTAATCCTACAATTCCAGTAGTTAAAGCCATGCGTTCACTTCCTTTTTTATATTCAAACATGCTTGTCCGTTTACGCTCAGCATGTATTCATTCCTAATGTCGTTACTAATTATAGTGATTCCCTAAAAAAAAGACAAGCTGCAATCAGCTTCAACACATGATAGGAAGTCCACTATAAATATTCATAGCAGACTCCCTATTGGAATGTTTTTACCTAAAGTCTTACACATTTGCTTGACTCTCAATAATTTTCTTCATTTTTTTCGCAAATTCTTTACGAGGGAGCATGACACTATGCTGGCAACCTTGGCACTTAATTCTCACGTCCATACCCATTCGAATGATCTGCCATCGATTCACACCACAAGGATGCTGCTTCTTCATTTCTACAACATCATTTAGGGCAAACTCTTTATCTGTCATGTCATGTACCTCCTTTTCTCATTTTATATTATACATGAAACCTCGTTAGAGATGGAATTATTTCATAGCAGAACGCCGATGAATTATTGGATATAACAAAAGGGATGCAAGAACATAGAGGTTAAGGACTCCATACAATGGATATAGAACCGAAACTAATGTAGAGAAACCTATCGTTGTTAGTGGCGCCATGATACTGATTAGAAGCAATGCAATCATCCATGCTGGTCCTTTAATCCACTCTCTTGTTCTAGATAATAAACCAAACACTCCAGAAGCGGCTGTTGTATAGATGGCTAACCATAATAATGCAGACATAATAAGTACCATAAAATACGGATAGTGCTTTAATATCGCAAATAGTGGAATCTCATAGAGCATAATATCTCCAGCAACTTGAAGCAATGATTCATTATATAAATAGGAGATACCACCTAATATAATACCACTACCTATACTCGCAATCCATATTTCCCCTTTATGTTTAATTTCGTTACCGATCGCACCAAGTACTGCAATGAGCGGCAATATATTCAAAGCTGTAAAAGTTAATGCTGCGGGCCAATTGCTTTGGTTATCAAACCGAAATTCTATTGGAAAGCCTTGTAAAGATTGAAAGGCGATTAACACACCTAATAAAAAGACAATTAAGATAGGAATAATAAAAGCATTCATTGACGTCATGCCTTTTGTGTCCCATAAAAATAATAAAACGACCATCCCACCTATAATAACGGTACCTAGCCAATATGGTACATGTACAACTTCAAGGGTCGCCCCACCCCCTGCAAGCATAATTACAGTTACTGAAAATAGATAAATGATAATCATAAAATCATAAATTCGAGAAAGGCGTTCCCCCATAATTGCCTGTAGCACCGGAAGATAATGAGTTGACTTTTTATTAGCGCTAATCGTTAAAATAACCGTACAACAAATAGAAAATAAAATAGCAAACAAAATGATTGCTAGTCCGCTTTCTGAACCAAAAAACTCCCATAATTCACGCCCTGATGCATATCCTGCTCCAATCATTGTTCCAATTATAAGAAACATCCATTTCAACCCGTTTCCCCACATACAAATCCTCTCCTCATTCTCCCTTTCTTCACTCTCTATGTATAGAAAGGAAAAAAGTTCCGTATACTGTTACTACTATGGCAAAGGAGGCGATGTTATGAGTACAAACCATCGTCTGTTCGGTAAAAAAGATCATTTACGGATTCATATGGATGATTCTTGCGTAACAGAGAAGCTGGCTGAACTATTGTATGAAATGACAGAATATTATGTCAGACGCGATTTAGTTATTATTTGTATTGGAACAGATCGTTCAACGGGGGATTCATTGGGTCCTCTAATAGGAACCAAACTAGAACAGATGAGCCTAAATCGGTTCCATGTATATGGAACGTTAGAGCACCCGGTTCACGCCGTCAATATGGTTGAACGTTTAGAGGAAATTAAGCGCACACACTTCCGTCCATTCATTTTAGCGATTGATGCGTGTCTAGGACGTTTAACGAGTGTCGGGCATATTTCACTCGCCCATGGCCCTATCCAGCCAGGAGCGGCCGTTCAGAAGCAACTGCCGGCAATTGGTGACATTCATATGACTGGCATTGTAAATATCGGTGGAATGATGGAATACTTTGTCTTACAAAACACAAGACTTCATACTGTTATGACAATGGCTGATATCATTGCTGAATCTATTAAAAAGGCAGATCTTAATCTTCCAATGAAAGAAACAAGTGCCCCTACCTTATTACAAAAGCTCAAAGTGAAACCTCAGCTTCTCTTTCAATCAAAAAAAGAGACACCACTATAACAAAAAAGAGGCCGGGACAAAAGTCTGAACTGACTTAAAACCCGAACCAAGATAGATAGCTTGCGGACGCCGCTCCTGAAATATACTTCGCTTTCCGCGGGAAGCCGGTGAGCCTCCTCGGCTTCGCCTGTGGGGTCTCACCTTTGGCTTGCTTTTGCATCCCGCAGGAGTCTACGTATATTTCATCCGCTAAATAAATGCTTTATTCCGAATTTCAGTCAGACACTTTTGTTGCGTCCGAGCCTCTCTATTTATTATATTAAGAAAAAAAGTGTAAAGCAGTTACCATTACAGCAACAATAGCAATACTAGGTAGTAGATTGGCAACCCTAACCTGTAATAGACCCGCAATATTCAATCCAATTGCAATAATCAATACCCCACCTGTAGCTGTCATTTCTGTTATAAATGAACTCATTACTACTTCAGGTACAAATTGATTGATCTGAGTAGCAAGTAAGGCAATTCCACCTTGATATAGCATAACTGGAATAGCTGAAAAAATTACTCCAATACCTAATGTTGATGTGAAGATAATTGCTGAAAACCCATCTAGCATTGATTTCGTATAAAGAACGGCATGATCTCCTCGTAAACCACTATCAAGTGCACCAAGAATGGCCATAGCACCGACAACATAAATAAGAGTTGTCGTAACAAAGGCTTTTGCAATTGATCCTTCTTCCTTGGCACCAAGGCGTCGTTCAAGCCATACCCCTACTCTATTTAATCCACCTTCAATATTAACCTTTTCTCCTATAATTCCACCTATTACAAGACTCGCAATCACAATTAAAAATTGGTCGCTCTCTAATGCCATTCCAATACCTAAGACAATGACTGCAAGGGCAATTGCCTGCATGATGGTTTGCTTCATTTGCTCAGGAATTCGTCTAACTAGTAGACCTATGAGTGAAGCTAGAATGATTGCCAGTCCATTCACAATTGTTCCAGTCAAAACCATGTTCTCGATCTCCTCGCTAAAATGCTGCTTCTATTTCTTTTAATGCCTGAATTAATTTACTCACTTCATCAAGTGTATTATACGGTCCGAAGCTAACTCGAATAAGACCTGTATCTATTGTCTTCATTGATTGATGTATTTTCGGTGAACAGTGAAGTCCAGCACGAACTGCAATTTGATAATGGTCATCAAGAATCATCGCCACCTCATGACTATCGATTCCATCAAGCTTAAACGAAATAACAGCAACGCGTTCTAATAGATTCCTTGGCCCGTAAACAGTCAAACCTTCAATTAATTCACTTTGTTCTAAAAATGTTTTCACTAGCTGCTGCTCATGCTCATAAATTGACGATATCCCTTTTCGATTAATTTCATCAATACCTGCTGAAAGCCCGACAATCCCTGGTGTATTCAACGTCCCGGCTTCATACCGATCAGGCCATGATAATGGTTGATGCGGTAATTCAGAATAACTGCCAGTACCTCCTACAATAAGTGGTTCAAGGTTATAATCCTGCTTACTTATAAGGACACCAGTTCCTTGAGGACCTAATAATGATTTATGACCTGCGAAGGCTAATAGGTCAATTCCATCTTTCTCTATATCAATTGGCAGAGTCCCAGCTGTTTGAGAGGCGTCTACTACTACTACAATACTATTCTTCGTAGCAACCTTAGCAAGCTCCTTAATTGGGAATATGGCTCCAGTTACATTGGAGGCATGTGTGACTGCAAACATTTTTGTTCGGTCCGTTACTTCAGCTAAAAAGACGTCAGGAGTGATCATTCCTTCTTCATTCGGCTCGACATATGTAACTTTAATCCCTTTTTCCCTTATCAGTTTTTCAAGTGGTCTTAAGATTGAGTTATGCTCAAACATCGTTGTAATAACATGATCCCCACTTTCAAATGGAAAACCAATTAGTGCTTGATTAATAGCCATTGTTGCATTTTGATAGAACCATACATTCTTGCTACTTGCTGCTCCAAAAAGATTTGCTAGCTTTTTCCTCGTTTCATCAATAGCTAAGCGGGCTTTTTCCGCAAGAACGTGTCCACCCCTACCTGGATTCGCACTGTACGTGTCTACTGCTTCATGCATAGCCTGTGCCACAGCTTTTGGCTTTGGAAACGAAGATGCTGCGTGATCAAAGTAAATCATACGCTACTACTCCCCTCCTAATCTCATTTCAGCAAAAAAAAGTCATCGCTATAACGATCGATAGTGATGACTTTTTTGATTAGATTATTATTGATTAGCTTCTAACATCTGAACGATACGCTCTAAATCATCATCAGAGAAATAATCTATTTCTATCTTTCCTTTTTTCTTTCCTGGCTTAATCAGCACCGAAGTTCCAAGTCTAGATCTCAGAACATCCTGACGTTCTTTCAGGAAAGGCGATAACACAATTTTCTTTCGTTTTGTTTCACGTGGAACATGTTCATTTAATTGATTTACTAGTGCTTCAACTTCACGAACACTTAATTTCTCTTGCAAAACTTTCTCAAGTAAGATGGAGAGTTTCTGTTTTTCTTTTAGTCCAAGCAGAGCTCGTCCATGTCCCATTGATAATTTTCCGTCAGAGATAAATTGTTGAACAACATTTGGTAATTGCAATAATCGTAAATGATTCGCAATATGCGGACGGCTTTTACCAACCCTTTTTGATAGCTGTTCCTGTGTAACCTTGAGATGGCTCATTAATTTTTCATAAGCCACAGCTTCTTCAATTGGATTTAAATCTTCTCTTTGAAGATTTTCGATTAATGCCAATTCCATCATTTTTTGTTCATCTAATTCTTTAACAACCACAGGAACGGCAGTTAATCCAGCTTCTTTCGCTGCACGAAAACGTCTTTCTCCAACGACAATTTCATAGCCTTTAATGGTTTTCCGAGCAATGATCGGTTGAAGAATACCATGCTCACGAATAGAGTCTGATAATTCTTTAATTGCTTCTTCAGAAAAAGTTTTACGAGGCTGATATGGATTTGATCGTAATTCAGAGACAGATAACTGTTCTACTTTATCTTCCATTTCATCTGTATGATCAGGAAAAAATGCTTGTAATCCTTTACCTAACCCTTTCGCCACTCGTCACCACTTCCTTTGCTAAATCTACGTAAACCTCTGCCCCTCTTGATTTAGGATCATACGTTATGATTGGTTTCCCGTGACTCGGTGCTTCTCCCAAACGTACATTACGTGGAATAATTGTATCAAATACCTTCTCACGGAAATATTTCTTAACTTCTTCAATAACTTGAATTCCTAAATTCGTTCGAGCATCTAGCATCGTTAACAAAACACCTTCAATAGCAAGATTTGTATTTAAATGTTTTTGTACTAATCGTACTGTATTTAATAATTGGCTTAAACCTTCTAATGCATAATACTCACACTGTACCGGTATCAACACCGAATCTGAAGCGGTTAACGCATTAATCGTTAGTAGCCCCAGTGATGGTGGACAATCTATAAATATAAAATCATAATCATCAGAAACAGTTGCCAAGGCTCTTTTTAATCGTACTTCTCTGGAAATGGTCGGTACTAATTCAATTTCAGCTCCTGATAATTGAATCGTAGAAGGCAAAACATCTAAACCTTCTAATGCTGATTTCTTTATAACTTGTCTTGGTTCAACATCCTCAACTAAGACATCATAGACACACTCATCAACATCGCCTTTCTCTATCCCTACACCACTTGTTGCATTCCCTTGTGGATCAATGTCAACAAGCAGAACCTTCTTGCCAATATGTGCTAAACAAGCACTTAAATTAACAGCGGTTGTCGTTTTTCCGACACCACCCTTTTGATTTGCTACAGAGATGATTCTCCCCACACTGTCACCTACTTTCCGTCCTAACTGCAATTCGTCTTTTATTTTAACACAATTTTCGTTTCACGTTTTTAGAAAGTTGTGTAACTGCGTAAATAATTTGATAGAAAAAAATAATCTATCACAATTGATAGATTATTTTTTAGGAATTCGAATAGTAAATTGATAAAATTCATCATGCTCTTCTTCATCTGTATCTACATGTAAACCACTTTTTAAAACCATATCGACGGACTGTCTAATTGTATTCATAGCAATACGCATATCCTTAGAATAAGACTTACGCGTTGCTACTTTTTTCTTTTGGCCTTGTTGACCTTCTAAAATCTGTCTAATCCGTTCCTCTGTTTGCTTAACATTAAGATGCTTTTCAATAATTTCTTCTAAAAGCTTTGTCTGGACGACTTCATCCTTTAGTGAAAGCAATGCCCGGGCATGGCGTTCTGAGATTTTGCGTTCCATGATTGCTTGCTGAACTAAATCAGGAAGATGTAACAATCGCAACTTATTTGCGACAGTTGATTGTCCTTTTCCTAATCTTTGAGCTAGGCTCTCCTGTGTTAAGCCATGTAACTCAATTAACTTTGCGTACGCAATCGCTTCTTCAATCGCAGTTAACCCTTCTCTTTGTAAGTTTTCAATTAATGCAATTGAAGCTGTTTGGGAGTCATTATAATCTTTTATTAGTGCAGGGATTGTTTCCCAACCAAGCAATGTAACCGCTCGCCATCTTCTTTCACCAGCAATAATCTCAAACTTACCATCACGTTCTCTCACGACTATCGGCTGAATTACCCCATGAGTACGAATCGTTTGTGCGAGTTCCTGTATGCGTTCCTCGTCAAATACAGTACGAGGCTGGAAACGATTCGGTACAATTTCAGAAATTAATACTTCTCTAACTTCTTCATTATCATTAATTTCTTCGTTTTCGCTTACCACTTCTATTTCGTCGTTTTCACTTTGTTCTACCTCGGCTTGTTTATCGTTCAAGCCAAAAAAGCGAGAAAACGGTTGCTTCATCGTCTGACACCACCTTCTGATAGTAACCGTCTTACTGATTTCGACACACACTACGAAAGTCCTTCTATTATCCCTATTTCTTTTATATCCTGCAATGCCATTAGCGTCAAGTAATATTCCTTAATTAACAGATAAAATTAATATAATTGGTCTTCAGAAACTATGTTAAATGCTTTAGAAAAAAGAAGTTATGTTTCACGTGAAACATAACTTACAATGGTAGCTTATTTGGGGTACCCGGCTTTCTTGGGTATTTTTTTGGCGTTGCTTTCTCTTTATGCAGATGAACGATATGCCTTTCGCTTTCTTCAATCGGCAACGTAAATGCATTGTCAGAGACTATCTTCCCACCTAGAAGAGTAATTGCTTTACTCGCATCCTCAAGTTCATTTGGTGTACCTGCAGCTTTCATTGCCAAAAAGTCACCACCCACCTTAACAAGCGGTAAGCAAAGCTCTGAGAGCACTGACATTCTAGCAACAGCTCTAGCAGTTACAATATCATATGCTTCACGATGCTGCTTATTTTGTCCAAAAGTTTCAGCACGATCATGATGGAAAAAGACATTTTTTAATTGTAATGAGGAAGCGAGATGTTCTAAAAATGATATCCGTTTGTTTAACGAATCAACAATACTTACTTCTAGCTCAGGATAGATGATTTTAATTGGAATACTAGGAAAGCCTGCCCCCGCACCGACATCAATAACCCTTTGTCCGGCTTTAAAAGGATAATGAAATGCGGCAGAGATTGAGTCATAAAAATGTTTTAAATAAACATCATCTTCATTCGTAATTGCAGTTAGATTCATCTTCTCGTTCCATTCAACTAGAATGTTAAAGTACAAATCGAACTGGTGTTCCTGTTTCTCTGTTAATTCAATGCCTTTTTCCCTTAATAAAGGGATAAATTGTTGTTTTGACATGGACAATCTCCACTTTTCTTATTGAATTTTGGCTAATTTCCCCTGCTCCAAATACACTAGCAAAATCGAAATATCAGCTGGATTCACTCCAGATACTCTCGATGCCTGACCTACCGAAAGCGGCCGAACTTGACTTAATTTTTGTCTAGCCTCTGATGCTAACCCACTAATAGCCATATAATCGAGATCTTCTGGTAATTTTTTGTTTTCCATCTTCTTAGAACGTTCAACTTGTTGAAGCTGTTTTTCAATATAACCTTCATATTTCACTTGAATTTCTACTTGCTCTGCAACTTCTTCATTAATAGCCTCTTCTGGAGCTTCTACTATTTTAGCAATATCAGCATAAGTCATCTCAGGACGCTTCAAAAGCAAGGTTGCTCTGATCGCTTCTTGCAATGGTGTAGACCCTGCTGCAGCTAATACTTCTGCTACATGCTCTGACGGCTTAATAATAATTCCTTCTAGCCGCTTCTTTTCTTGCTCAATTTGATTCTTCTTCAAAATAAAGCGTTCATAGCGTTCCTGTGGGATCATTCCAATTTCATGTCCGATTTCAGTTAATCTTAAATCTGCGTTATCATGACGAAGCAGAAGACGATACTCAGCTCTAGAAGTTAGTAAACGATAAGGTTCATTTGTCCCTTTCGTAATGAGATCATCAATAAGAACACCAATATATGCCTCTGATCGATCTAAAATAATTCCTTCATTACCTTGAGCTTTTCGAGCTGCGTTAATTCCAGCCATAATCCCTTGACCAGCTGCCTCTTCATAACCAGATGTTCCATTTATTTGACCTGCTGTGAATAAACCTTCAATTAATTTTGTCTCAAGCGTTGGCCACAATTGAGTCGGAACAACGGCATCGTACTCAATCGCATATCCTGGCCGCATCATTTTCACATCTTGTAAGCCTGGAATTGATTTTAGGATCTCAAGTTGGACTTCCTCAGGTAAACTAGTTGATAATCCTTGAACATAAACCTCAGACGTATTACGCCCTTCTGGTTCAAGGAAAATTTGGTGACGCGGTTTATCATTGAATCGAACAATTTTATCTTCAATTGATGGGCAGTATCTCGGTCCTGTTCCTTCAATAACACCAGAATACATTGGAGAACGACTTAGATTATTGTTAATAATTGTGTGCGTTTCCTCACCTGTGTATGTTAGCCAGCAAGGCAACTGATCTGTAATGAATTTAACCGTTTCAAATGAAAACGCACGAGGCTGGTCATCCCCTGGTTGGATCTCTGTTTGTGAATAATCAATACTGCTTGCATTCACACGAGGAGGCGTTCCTGTTTTGAAGCGCACAATAGAAAAACCTAGCTCCTTTAGATGATCCGATAATTTAACAGATGCTTGCATATTATTTGGCCCACTTTCGTACGCAAGCTCTCCTAGAATAATTTTCCCTCTAAGATATGTTCCAGTTGTAACAATGACTGTTTTTGAGCGATACTCAGCTCCTGTGTTTGTTATTACCCCTTTACATACACCATCTTCCACTATAAGACGATCGACCATTCCTTGTCTCAGAAGCAAATTTTCTTGCTCCTCAATCGTTTTCTTCATTTCATTTTGATAGAGAAACTTATCTGCCTGTGCACGTAACGCCCGAACTGCAGGCCCTTTACCAGTATTAAGCATTCTCATTTGGATATGAGTTTTATCAATATTCCTACCCATTTCGCCACCTAATGCATCAATCTCACGAACAACAATCCCTTTAGCCGGTCCACCTACTGAAGGGTTACATGGCATATATGCTACAGCATCTAGATTCAAAGTAAGCATTAATGTGTTAGCACCCATACGCGCTGCAGCAAGTCCAGCTTCAACACCAGCATGGCCAGCACCAATGACCACAACATCAAATTCTCCGCCTTGATAATTCATCTTTTTAACCTCCTTTTTTTCATTACTTCCCTAGGCAGAATTGTGAAAACAATTGGTCAATTAAACTTTCATGTACACTGTCACCAATGATTTCGCCAAGTAGCTCCCACGTTCTTGTTATATCGATCTGCACGAGGTCGATAGGTACGCCCATGTCAATCGCTTCAAGAGAATCCTTAATCGTCGAGCTAGCCTGCTCTAGTAAAGCAATATGACGCGTATTCGACACATAGGTTAAATCGCCACCTTCAATATCTCCTTCAAAGAACAAATCAGCAATTGCTTGCTCTAATTGATCAATCCCTTCATCAAGTAGGAGCGATGTTGTAACGAGCGGGCGCGTTTTCGCTAACTCTCTCACAGCATCTAGATCAATCCTCTGCTCAATATCAGTCTTATTGACAATGACAATAACGTTCATATCTTTTACTACTTCAAATAAAGCACGATCTTCCTCTGATAGTACTTCACCATAATTGAGAACAAGTAAGATAAGATCAGCTTCCTTTAATACTTGCCTCGAGCGTTCAACACCAATTCGTTCTACAATATCCTCAGTTTCTCTAATACCAGCTGTATCGACTAGCTTTAACGGTACCCCTCTTACATTCACATACTCTTCAATTACATCCCTAGTTGTCCCAGGAACATCCGTAACAATAGCCTTATTTTCATGGACAAGACTATTTAACAAAGAAGACTTACCGACATTCGGGCGACCGATAATAACTGTTGATATTCCTTCTCTGAGAATTTTCCCTTGAGAAGCTGTTGTTAATAATTTATCAATTTCCTTAAGCACATACTCTGCCTTCTCCTTTAAAATATGATGCGTCATCGTTTCAGCATCGTATTCAGGATAGTCAATATTGACCTCAACATGTGCAACAGTTTCAAGTAGTGCCTGTCTTAATAATCTAATTTGGTTAGATAAACGGCCTTCAACCTGGTTCAGAGCAACATCCATCGCACGGTCTGTTTTCGCACGAATGAGATCCATTACCCCTTCAGCCTGCGAGAGATCAATTCGACCATTTAAAAAGGCACGTTTCGTGAATTCACCCGGCTCAGCTAAACGAGCTCCATTTCTTAAGGCAAGCTGTAAGACACGATTAACGGATAAAATTCCACCGTGACAGTTAATCTCGACAACATCTTCTCTAGTAAAGGTTTTAGGTGCTCTCATAATAGAAATCATTGCTTCTTCGATCCGTTCATTCGTTCTCGGATCAGTAATATACCCATAAACAATTGTATGGGAAGGAACGGACTCTAACTTGTCTTTCCCTTTATAAATGAGATCTGCAATTTCAACAGCCTGATCCCCACTTAATCGCACTATTCCAATTGCTCCTTCACCAAGTGCTGTTGATATCGCAGCTATTGTATCAAATTCCACCATACTCACCTCTCTTATAAACCCAATATATACTATATTATATAATCTTTATTATCACCTTAACTATTAGTTACTATAGCCATCATTATTAAAGTATTAGAATAGCATAATCAACCAATAAATACGAATCACAAAAGAGGGTGTTCCAAAAGGTCATCTACCTTTTGGAACACCCTCAACAGAAAGTCTTAATGAGACTTTTTTGAAGCAGGAGTAATCACAATATGTCTCTTTATTCCTTTCCCCTCTGAAACCGTTCGGATTCCAGCAAAACGTTGCAGTGTGGAATGGATCAGTTTACGCTCACTTGAATTCATTGGTTCTAACGGAGTCGGAACTCGTGTCACTTTGACTTGCTTCGCTACCCGGATTGCCAATTTCTCAAGAATCTGTTTCCGGCGTTCACGGTAATTTTCAGTATCAAGTTCTACTTTAAGGTATGACTCTGCCTCTCTATTAGCAACTACATTGGTCAAATACTCTAATGCTTCAAGCGTTTGACCTCTTTTACCAATTAACCGAGCAGCTTCACCATTTGAAGTGAGATCGAATTTAACCGTTTGTCCCTCTTCCTGCTTTGTAATGCTTGAATCAATTCCAATATGGGTTAAAGTCTCTAGTAGAAACGAATAAGCTTTTTCAACCGGGTCAGGTAGAACAACGACATTTACAACAGCAGGCTTTGAGCCAAAAAGGCCAAATAGCCCTTTTTTTGGCTCTTCAACAACATCGTAAGTGATCTTATCTCTTACCGTATCAAGCTCAATTAATGCTTTAGTAATAGCCTCTTCAATTGTTTTACCTGAAACAGTTAGCTTCTTCACTTTTTCTTGCCTCCAGTTTCTTTAGGTACCTTATCCTTACCAACATTTGGACCAGTAATAAAATAAGTCTGAGTAATCATGAATATGTTACCAACAACCCAATACAAGGTTAATGCAGTTGGGAAGAAAATGGCGAACACAAAAATCATAATTGGCATTACATATAGTAATACTTTCATTTGCGGATTATCTGTAACCATCATCATCTTTTGTTGAATAAAAGTTGTGATCCCAGCAACGATTGGTAAAACAAAAATTGGATCAGGCTCACCTAAAGCAAACCAAAGGAAATTATGACCTCCAATTTCATCTGTTCGCATGATCGCGTGGTAGAAAGCAAGTAGAATTGGCATTTGAACAAATAACGGCAAACAGCCTGCTAAAGGATTAACTCCTTTAGTTTGGAACATTTCCATCATTTCTTTTTGCAATTGTTGTTGTGTCTTTTGGTCTTTTGCACTGTATTTTTCACGAAGCTTAGCCATTTCAGGTTGGATTGCCTGCATCGCCTTCGCACTCTTCGTCTGCTTAATCATTAATGGTAGTAAAACCAATCGAATTAGAATCGTTACTATAATGATTGCTAGTCCATAGTTCTCATTAAATAACTCTGCAACATATATGATCAACCAAGATAACGGATACACAAAATACGAATTCCATATCCCTTCACTATCTCTTGTAATTGGTTCCTCAATGTTAAAGCACCCTGTCATTACTACAAGAAGCCCAATTAGCATTGCAGCCAAGCCAAATTTTTTCAGCACTTGTCTTCCTCCCTATCCTCTTTCAGGAATTCTTCTATCTTCTTTTATAATAGACTACCACTATAGGTCATCCCTACTTTGATAGTATTGCTTTCTTATTTAAGACATTCGCCTTCTTTAATATATGAAACAAACTCTTTTCTATTTCTGCAAATTTCATTTCAGCTGCTGGATTTCTTGCTATCACGACATAATCGACATTCGCAGCCAAGCTTTCTTCATTTAATCGAAAGACTTCTCGTATGTACCGTTTAATTTGATTTCTAGTAACGGCATTTCCTACTTTTTTGCTAACAGAAAGACCGATCCGAAGTGCATCTTGTCCCTCTTTCCTTAATGTATAGAGGACGAATTGGCGATTAGCAACGGACTTCCCATGTTTGAAGACCTTTGAGAACTCATCATTCTTTTTGATCCGTTGTTCTTTTTTCACATTACGTCCTCCTTCGATCATTGTTTTCTACTTCCTCTTTATTAAGAAGAAAAAGACCACTGACATCAGTGGCCTATGCAGATAAAACTTTTCTTCCTTTACGACGACGACGAGCTAATACCTTGCGGCCGTTCTTTGTGCTCATACGTGCACGGAATCCGTGTACCTTTTTACGCTTACGATTATTTGGTTGAAACGTTGGTTTTCCCATTTATAACACCTCCCTGAGGATTAACTACTCCTTAGACATTCTTGTAAATTATAAAGAACTTTAGTGGTAAATGTCAAGAAGTCTATTATTAAGTTTTCTTCCTCCCTTTCTCTGATCCTCTATTAAAACACAAAAACACATTATACAAATCCCTCGGTAAGTGCTGTGGATAACCATTAACCGACACTTTTCGAGTTCTCCTCAGTTTTATCGACAAGTTACACACATATGTTGTGTTGTGGATAAAATAAGAACACAAGATGCAGTGTTATGTGGATAAATACAACAAACCGTTGCCACTGATAAGTTTTTTTGCTATGATTGAATTGTTTTCACTCGTGGATAAGGTAAATGTGCTATTTATTTGTCCACAGCCTGTGGGTAAAGTTGTGGACATCTTTTAATTGGTGTTGATTTAGTTTTCCACAACATGTACAAAACTCTGTTTATGATGCTTTTCTTCTATAATATTATTTTATACCGATTCCTGTGTGTATGTATATTTATTCGCTTGTATACTTCGAGGTGTACAAACGTTATACACGCAGAATTTGTCATTTAAAAGTCTAAAAAAAAAGACAGTTAGGAGGGGGAAACCTTTGGAGAATATCCATGATTTGTGGAGCCAGGCTCTTGCTGAAATCGAGAAAAAAGTAAGCAAACCTAGTTTTGAAACCTGGTTAAAAGCTACAAAAGCAAATGATATTCAGAATGATACGATTGTCATTACTGCTCCCAATGAATTTGCACGCGATTGGCTTGAAGATCACTATGCTGAATTAACAACTGATACGATTGAACATTTAACAGGTACTCGACTTAAGCCGAAGTTTGTCATCCCGCAGCATGAATTAGAAGAGGATTTTATTCCAGATCCATTACCGAAAAAGAAGGCAAGGCAGGAGAATGACTTAGTAGCTTCATCCACAAAGACGATGCTCAATGATAAATATATGTTCGATACATTTGTCATCGGCTCAGGTAATCGCTTTGCCCATGCAGCTTCTCTAGCTGTTGCAGAAGCTCCAGCTAAAGCTTACAACCCGTTATTTATTTATGGTGGAGTCGGGCTAGGTAAAACTCACTTAATGCATGCGATTGGCCATTATGTAATGGATCATAACCCTAATGCAAAGGTTGTTTACTTATCTTCTGAGAAGTTCACAAATGAATTCATTAATGCGATTCGGGATAACAAGGCTGTCCATTTTCGAAACAAGTACCGGAATGTCGATGTTCTTTTAATAGATGATATTCAATTCTTAGCTGGAAAAGAACAAACACAAGAAGAATTTTTTCATACATTTAATGCTCTACATGAAGAATCGAAACAGATTGTAATCTCTAGTGATCGGCCACCAAAAGAGATTCCTACGTTAGAAGATCGGTTACGTTCGAGGTTTGAATGGGGATTGATTACTGATATTACTCCTCCAGACTTAGAAACTCGTATTGCCATCTTAAGAAAAAAGGCTAAGGCTGAAAATTTAGATATACCAAATGAAGTGATGCTGTATATCGCAAATCAAATAGATACCAATATTCGAGAGCTTGAAGGGGCCTTAATTCGAGTTGTTGCTTATTCATCGCTCATTAATCAAGATATGAATGCTGACCTAGCCGCCGAAGCATTAAAGGATATTATTCCAAATTCTAAACCTAAGATCTTAACGATTACTGATATTCAGAAATTAGTAGGAGAGCATTATCACGTAAAGTTAGAGGACTTCAAAGCAAAGAAACGAACGAAATCAGTAGCA
This sequence comes from Halalkalibacter suaedae, assembly GCF_017939705.1. GTDB lineage: Bacteria > Bacillota > Bacilli > Bacillales > Bacillaceae_D > Halalkalibacter > Halalkalibacter suaedae. The sequence continues at coordinate 9,352 of NZ_JAGKSQ010000007.1, read as the reverse complement.
TTCCCTAGACAAATTGCCATGTATCTATCAAGAGAGTTGACCGATTCTTCTTTACCTAAAATCGGGAGTGAATTTGGCGGACGAGACCATACAACAGTCATTCATGCCCATGAAAAAATCTCAACCTTACTAAGAACAGATCAAGATCTTCAAGATAAGGTTCAAGAACTCATTGATTTATTAAGATCTTCTTAAATTGTGCACAATGTGAATAAAGGGTACAAGTCTATCAACAAACTACTAACATGTGGATAGGCTTGCCCTGCGTTCGTTTAAGTCGCTTATCCACAAATCCACAGCCCCTATTACTACTATTACTACTTTTTTAAAAAACATAAATATATAATTAAGGAGTTTTTACTATGCGTTTTTTTATTAATCGTGATCGATTTGTTCATGACGTTCAGAATGTAACAAAGGCGGTTTCTTCTAGAACGACTATTCCTATTCTGACAGGAATTAAAATCGTTGCCGATCACAGTGGAATTACTTTAACAGGAAGTGATTCAGATATTTCAATAGAGACCTTCATCCCTAAAGAAGAAGAAGGTTCGGAAATTGTTCGAATTGAGGAAAAGGGTTCTATCGTTCTCCAAGCTAGGTTTTTTGCTGAAATTGTTAAGAAGCTACCAGGACAAGATATTGAAATCATTGTTCAAGATCAATTTGCTACTACGATTCGTTCTGGCTCTTCAGTTTTTAATTTAAACGGACTAGACCCTGAGGAATATCCTCGTTTACCACAAGTGAAAGAAGATCTCCTCTTTCGTTTACCGCAAGATATGCTTAAAAATCTTATTCGCCAAACAGTTTTCGCTGTGTCCACTCAGGAAACACGTCCGGTGTTGACAGGTGTAAACTTAGAAACGGAAGAAGATGAGTTGAACTGTACTGCAACAGATAGTCACCGATTAGCAATGAGAAAAGCAACAATTGAAAGAAATAATGAATCGTTATCATTTAATAATGTTGTCATTCCAGGAAAAAGCCTAAATGAACTGAGCAAAATTCTTGATGATTCCTCAGAACGGGTCGACATTGTCGTGACAGAAAATCAAGTATTATTTAAAATGAAAAATATTTTGTTTTTCTCAAGGTTACTTGAAGGGAAATACCCCGTTACAAAAGGGATGATTCCAACACAATCAAAGACAGCCTTTAAACTAAAAGCGAAACCATTTCTCCATACATTAGAACGTGCTTTGCTTTTATCAAGAGAGGGTAAAAATAATGTTATTAACTTAAAAACATTAGAAGGGGGACAAATTGAGATCACCTCTATTTCACCTGAAGTTGGAAAAGTTACTGAGCATATTGACTCAATCGATTTCGAGGGAGAAGATATGAGGATCTCCTTTAATGGCAAAAATGTAATCGACGCCTTAAAGGTTGTCGACAGTGAGGAAATTCATATTACTTTTACTGGAGCAATGAGTCCGTTTGTTATTAGACCAACCGATCATGACCATTATTTACACCTATTCTCCCCTGTTCGAACATATTAATCTTCGATGGAATAACAAAAGGACTTGGCTATCAAGGCTACGTTTAGTACAATATAGAGAAGTCGAATGAACGAGAAACAGAGACAGCATTTCAATTTATATGATTTGCTGTCTTCCCTTTGCTGAAAAAAGTCTTATCTTAAAACAAGAGAAAGATGTGATTACATGGAACAAATCGTCATTTCAACAGCTTACATAACCTTAGGGCAGGTTCTTAAAGAGGTTGGGTTAATTGATACAGGTGGTATGGCTAAATGGTATTTGGCTGAACATACTGTCTATGTGAATAACGAAGAAGAAAATCGTCGTGGTAAAAAACTGATACCTGGCGACATTTTACTTTTTGAAGATGGAAGGAAAATTGAAATTGTGGCCAATTAGGGGGAATCCCTTTTGTATTTAGATCACTTGCTCTTAAGACAATTTCGTAATTACGAAAGAGTTGAGATGAATTTTGAACAACAAGTGAATGTTTTTTTAGGTGAAAATGCCCAAGGCAAAACCAATATCCTAGAAGCAATTTATGTACTTGCGCTTGCAAAATCCCATCGAACATCTAAGGATAAAGAGTTAATTAGTTGGGGAGCTGAGTTTTCAAAGATTGAAGGACAATTCACGAAACAAAGAGGTCCACTGAACATGGAACTAATCCTTTCTCTCAAGGGGAAGAAAGGGAAAATAAATGGACTTGAGCAGAAAAAGCTAAGTGAATACATTGGTGCTGCTAATGTGGTCATGTTTGCTCCAGAGGACTTGAACCTAGTCAAAGGTAGTCCGCAAATCCGCCGAAGATTCCTAGATATGGAACTTGGTCAAATTAGTAACGTCTATTTACATCATTTAGCTCTGTTTCATAAAGTCTTGCTTCAACGAAATCATTTGCTAAAAGCACTCCAGATTGGAAAAGGATCTAAGGAAATGCTGGATGTATTAACAGATCAAATGATTGTGTTAGCTGCAGAAGTGACGATTAGAAGATTTGCCTTTGTTAAACGTCTACAAAAATGGGCCGAACCGATACATCATGACATTAGTAGAGGGAAAGAAAAACTAGAAATTCGCTACATCCCCTCTACTAACGTATTAGAAGAGATGGATTTGTCGAAAATAAAGGATGAATTCTATCGTACGTATGAAGAGAAGAAACAAAAAGAAATACAACGTGGTGTAACGTTATTTGGTCCTCATCGTGATGATCTTGGATTTGTTGTGAATGAACGGGATGTCCAAACTTTTGGATCACAGGGGCAGCAACGGACGACAGCCTTGGCTGTTAAGCTCGCAGAAATAGAATTAATTTATTCAGAAATTGGTGAATATCCGATATTACTTCTAGATGATGTGCTCTCAGAGTTAGACGATTACCGTCAGTCCCATCTTCTTCATACAATTCAAGGGCGTGTTCAAACATTTGTAACAACAACAAGTGTTGAAGGAATTGATGATCAAATATTAAAAAAAGCAGCCGTTTTTCATGTGTCAGAAGGAACAATTGATCACTAAAAGTGAGGCGGTGTAAGTATGTTTATCCATTTGGGTGGAGATGTCATTATACGTTCAAAGGACATTATCGCTATTTTAAATTATGACTCTAAGGAACAATCTGTAACAGCTGATTTCTTAAAGCATGAGGGGAAAACTAAGAAGATCAATACGATCTCCGCTGATTATATTAAGTCTATCGTTTTAACAAATGATGAAATCTATTATTCCCCTGTTTCTTCGTTGACCCTTAATCGGCGAGCCCACAACAAGGTTGAACTTCAGTTGGAGAGAGAAGATACGTAATATATTTATTAATAGCCTTTCTAGATATATTGATAAATGAGAATGAAGGTGAATGAAGTGACAGAACAACAACAATCTTATGATGAAAGTCAGATTCAGGTTTTAGAGGGTTTAGAAGCTGTTCGAAAACGCCCTGGTATGTATATTGGTTCAACGAGCTCACGAGGATTACATCACCTTGTATGGGAGATTGTTGATAATAGTATTGATGAAGCAATGGCAGGCTATTGCGATACAATTAAAGTAGCCATTAACGAAGACAACAGTATTTCAGTTGAGGATAATGGTCGAGGTATTCCTGTTGGAATTCATGAGAAGATGGGACGCCCTGCAGTGGAAGTCATTATGACTGTCCTACATGCTGGTGGTAAATTTGGTGGTGGCGGATATAAAGTCTCTGGTGGACTACATGGGGTTGGTGCCTCTGTTGTAAATGCACTTTCAACGGTACTCGAGGTTGAAGTTCATCGTGAGCAAAAAATCCACTATCAAAAGTTTGAACGAGGCGTTCCTGCTGGAGATTTAGAGGTAATTGGAGAAACTAGTAAGAATGGTACGATTATTCACTTTAAGCCAGATGAAGAGATCTTCCAAGAAACAACGGTATATGAGTTCGACATTTTAGCTACTCGTCTAAGAGAATTAGCCTTTCTTAATAAAGGTTTGACAATCTCTATAAAAGATAAACGAGTGGAGGATAAAGAAGCTACGTATCATTATGAAGGGGGAATTGCTTCTTTTGTTGAGCATCTTAACCGTACGAAAGAAGTACTTCATGATGAACCCATTCATATTGAGAGCGAGAAGGACGGGCTAACTGTTGAAGTAGCGGTTCAATACAATGATAGCTATATTAGCAATATTTACTCATTTGCGAATAATATTAGTACACATGAGGGCGGAACGCATGAATCTGGTTTTAAGACAGGTTTGACTCGTGTTATTAATGACTATGCTCGAAAGAATAGTCTTTTCAAGGAAAATGACCCGAATCTTACTGGGGAGGATGTCCGGGAAGGATTAACGGCTATTATTTCTGTTAAAATCCCTGATCCCCAGTTTGAAGGACAAACGAAAACTAAATTAGGAAATAGTGAAGCTAGAACGATTACTGATTCACTTTTCAGCGAACATTTTGCGAGATTTCTTATTGAGAATCCCCAAGTAGCAAGAAAGATTGTCGATAAAGGGTTAATGGCTTCTCGTGCTCGTGAAGCAGCAAAAAAGGCACGAGAGTTAACTCGTCGAAAAAGTGCTCTTGAAGTTAGCTCTCTTCCAGGGAAACTAGCAGATTGTTCTTCTAAGGATGCTACAATCAGTGAAATCTATATTGTAGAGGGTGATTCTGCAGGTGGATCAGCCAAACAAGGACGAGATCGTCATTTCCAAGCTATTTTGCCACTACGTGGAAAAATTATTAATGTCGAAAAAGCGAGACTTGATAAAATTTTAGCTAATAATGAAATCAGAGCAATGATTACAGCTTTCGGTACTGGTATAGGTGAAGAATTTAATATTGAAAAGGCTCGTTATCACAAGATTATTATTATGACAGATGCCGATGTTGACGGGGCTCATATTCGAACGCTTATTTTAACGTTCTTTTATCGGTACATGAAGCCATTAATAGAGATGGGCTATATTTATATTGCTCAACCACCTCTTTACAAGATAACTAAGGGCCGTGAAGTACAATATGTTTATAGTGATAAGCAATTAGAAGAAGCGTTAAAGGATGTAGCTGATAAATCAAAAGTTGGTATTCAACGTTATAAGGGTCTTGGTGAAATGAACCCGACCCAGTTATGGGAAACGACAATGGATCCTGAATACCGTACGGTGCTTCAAGTAACATTAGAAGACGCCATGAAGGCAGATGAAATCTTTGAAATCCTTATGGGAGATCGAGTAGAGCCACGCCGAGATTTTATTCAAGAGAATGCTCAATATGTAGAAAATCTTGATATCTAGGCTTGGAGATGGAGGTTTATAATTAATGGCTGAGCAAGATCAATCTAGAGTACAAGAACGAAATATAAGTCAAGAAATGAAGTCATCTTTTATGGATTACGCGATGAGTGTAATTGTAAGTCGTGCTCTTCCTGATGCAAGAGATGGGTTGAAGCCCGTTCATCGCCGTATTTTATTTGCGATGAATGAACTTGGTATGACGTCTGATAAGGCATATAAGAAATCAGCTCGTATTGTTGGAGAAGTTATCGGGAAGTACCATCCACATGGCGATTCTGCCGTTTATGAAACGATGGTCAGAATGGCTCAAGACTTTAGTTATCGCTATATGCTTATTGATGGACATGGTAACTTCGGTTCTGTTGATGGTGATTCTGCAGCAGCAATGCGTTATACAGAAGCGAAAATGTCCAAGATTTCAATGGAGCTTGTACGTGATATTAATAAAGATACGATTGATTACCAGGATAACTACGACGGTTCTGAAAGAGAGCCGATTGTTCTACCAGCACGATTCCCAAATCTCTTAGTTAACGGTGCATCTGGAATTGCGGTTGGGATGGCTACAAACATTCCTCCGCACCAACTTGGCGAAGTAATTGATGGGGTTCTTGCTCTTTCTCAGGATCGTGATATTACAATTGAAGAGCTAATGGAATACATTCCTGGTCCGGATTTCCCAACTGGAGCTGAGATACTTGGACGATCGGGTATTCGTAAAGCATACCAAACTGGACGCGGGTCTATAATTATTCGCTCACAAACACAGATTGAGGAAAACAATGGTAAGCAACGCATTATTGTCAATGAGTTACCTTATCAAGTGAACAAAGCTCGATTAATCGAAAAAATTGCTGAGTTAGTTCGTGAAAAGAAGATTGATGGTATTACGGATCTACGTGATGAATCTGATCGTACAGGAATGCGTATTGTAATGGAGCTCCGTAGAGATGCTAATGCTAATGTGCTACTAAATAATTTATATAAACAAACGGCATTGCAAACAAGCTTTGGTATAAACCTATTAGCACTTGTAGGTGGACAACCTAAGGTATTAAATCTAAAGGAATGTCTTGAGCATTATCTTGACCATCAAGTCGTAGTGATTCGTAGACGTACAGCTTTCGAACTTCGAAAAGCTGAAGCTAGAGCACATATCCTAGAAGGTTTGCGTATTGCACTGGATCATCTTGATGAAGTAATTAGTTTAATTCGTGCGTCACAAACAACTGAAATAGCAAGGAACGGCTTAATTGAACGATTCAGTTTAAGCTATGAGCAGGCTCAAGCCATTCTCGATATGCGATTACAGCGTCTAACTGGTTTAGAACGCGATAAGATAGAAAACGAGTATAATGAGCTTATGGAAAGAATTGCAGAGCTTAAAGCCATTCTAGCTGATAATGAAAAGGTACTTGAAATTATCAGAGAAGAGCTCACAGAAATTAAAGAGAAATACAATGATAAGCGTCGCACAATCATTTCTATGAGTGAAGAGCATTTGGAGGACGAGGATTTAATCCCACGCCAAAACATCGTTATTACGATCTCACACCATGGTTATATTAAACGATTACCTATTTCGACGTACCGCAATCAAAAAAGAGGCGGTAAAGGAATTCAAGGTATGGGAACAAATGATAATGATTTTGTTCAACATCTATTCACAACAAACTCGCATCATACGATATTATTCTTTACAAATAAGGGTAAAGTCTATCGTCTGAAGGGGTATGAAATTCCTGAACTTGGCCGAACGGCAAAGGGAATTCCGATTATTAATCTTCTTCAGATCGAACAAGGGGAATATATTAGTACGGTTATACCGATCGAGGAATTCACGGAAAATGCCTATTTATTCTTCCTAACAAAATACGGTGTAACAAAACGGACAGCACTATCATCTTTTGCAAATATTCGTAAAGGTGGATTGTTTGCGATAACGTTACGGGAAGAAGATGAACTTCACGGGGTTCGCTTAACAGATGGTAGTCAGGAATTAATTATTGGAACAAAGCAGGGGATGTCCATTCGTTTCCCTGAAACAGATGTTCGTTTAATGGGAAGAACTGCAGCCGGAGTGCGAGGAATCTCCTTAGGGAATGATGACCATGTCGTTGGTATGGATATTATTGAGCCAGATCATGCGGTTCTAATTGTTACTGAGAAAGGCTACGGTAAGAGGACGCCTATCGAGGAGTATCGTATCCAAAATCGTGGTGGTAAAGGGATAAAAACGTGTAATATTACCGAAAAGAATGGACCTTTAGTTGCCTTGAAGGTTGTTTCAGAGGACCATGATATTATGATTATTACTGTAAGTGGTGTTGTGATTCGTACACAAGTGGAGGGTATCTCAACAACTGGACGTAATACTCAAGGGGTTACTCTAATTCGCGTGAACGAAGGCGAGGAAGTAGCAACTGTAGCACGAGTTGATATTGAAGATGAAGAAGATATCATTGATGAGGAAGCAAATGAGCTATCCGAAACAGAAACAGTTTCCGAATTAGAGTCTGATCTTGAAAAAGATTCAGAGGAAGATTTAGAGGAAGAACCAGAAACGGATAACGAAGAATAAATAGTTACTAACATTAGGGGTGTTGATAGGGTAGTAAACCTTTCTAACACCCTCTTTTTGTTTTTTAAAAGTTGACGTATAATGAGAGGTAGCTTAGTTATTTTTCTATTGAGAGGATTTTAATAATGAAGGTTAATTTAAAACAAGTAGAAAGTGGATGTATCGTTGCTAAAGATGTTGATGGCTTAACAGATTTCCCAATTATTAGAGAGAATACGGTTCTTACACCCGAGCTGCTAAACGTTTTAAATGTGTTCTTAATTAAAACTGTTGAAGTTCAATCAATTAAAGCAAATGGAGAAAAATACATTCCAACTGAATTAAAGGAAGAAGATGTTTTACCAAAACAACCTCTTATTGAAAAGAACTTTAGCAATGATTACATGAATGCTGTTAAAGAATATAAGAAACTCTTTCAATCTTGGCAAGCTGGTAACAAGGTCGAGATGCTTAACGTTAGAAAAATTTTATCTCCTTTATTTGATAGTGTAGTTGAACAACCTCATGAACTAGTCAATCTCCATCATCTAAGCACAAAAGAAGATTACCTCTTCCATCATTCTGTTTATGTTGGAATCTTATCTTTTTACCTTGGACTTAAGATGGATTATAAGCAAGGTGATTATTTTCAAATTGGTTATGCTGGTGTTTTAGCTGATGCAGGAATGGCCAAAATCGCCCCAAGTATTTTGCAAAAAACAGGTTCATTAACAGCTATAGAATTTGATGAAATAAAAAAGCACCCTATTTATGCCTATAATATGTTAAAGAAAGTAACTGGTATTTCTGATTCCATTCTTCTTGCAGTATTACAACACCATGAGCGTCATGATGGAAGTGGATATCCGTTAAGTACTGAAAGTTCAAAGATCCATCCTTTCAGTCAAATTGTGGCTGTTGCAGATGTTTACCATGCGATGACTTCTGAACGTTTCTACCGTTCAAAACGATCACCATATCAAGTTATTGAAGATATCTCAAAAGGTCAGTTTGGAAAGTTTGATCTGAAGACAATTCAAGCTTTAGTAGAGAATATTATTCCTGTTTCTGTTGGGAATCGGGTACTTCTATCAAATAGTGAAACAGCTGAAATTGTTTTTTACAATGAAAGCAATCCAACAAGACCAATGGTTAAATTAGATTCAACTGCTGAAATAATAAATTTAGTGCAGCATGCTGAATTATTTATAAATGAAGTGATTAACTAAAAGAACACTATTTGTATTTAAGCTACCACTCAAAATATTTTTCTTTTTTTGTTGACGCCGATTAATCAATATGGTATATTATTTTAAGTCGCCACTGAGCGGCAAACGAGTTCTTTGAAAACTGAACAAAAGCCAAGCGAAAAAGAGAATTTTACTGTTGACTTCAACAGTAAGGATATCTCGTCAATTTAGACTTTTTTAAAAGTCAGCAACAAGTATTGAGCTATTTAAACTCAAACCAATTTTATGGAGAGTTTGATCCTGGCTCAGGACGAACGCTGGCGGCGTGCCTAATACAT
>NZ_JAGKSQ010000006.1 GCF_017939705.1 Halalkalibacter suaedae | reverse complement strand
TAGGTCTGGTGTGGAAGCGTGGCGACACGTGGAGCTGACAGATACTAATCGGTCGAGGACTTATCCAATACAATTCTTGATTTGTTTCTTGCGTATTATCTAGTTTTGAGAGAACTATTTCTTTCAACGAAGAACAAAGAGAACCTTTTTAGGTTATCTGACGTTCGAGTCTGGTGGCGATAGCGAAGAGGTCACACCCGTTCCCATGCCGAACACGGTCGTTAAGCTCTTTTGCGCCGATGGTAGTTGGGGGCTTCCCCCTGTGAGAGTAGGACGTTGCCGGGCAATTAAGCACAATCCATTTGGATTGTGCTTTTTAATTTGCATAAAGAAATTTGATATGGAGATTTAATCACAATTTCCTGCCTAATAAAAGATCCAAAAGTTCTCCCTTCAAAACCTACTTTTTCTAATATAAGAGGAAAAGTTATCTTGATAATCACACTATTAAATTCAAGTATAGTACCTATTTTGTCGGTTATTGTAAATTTTTTATTAATAAATTTACAAATCTCTCTAATAGTTAACTGTTCCTTAATATCTAATTAATCTTTATCAAGTAAGATAGTTTAGTAGAGACTCAACTAAATAGATAGGAAGTAAGTCACATTAGGATACATATTTTCCTTATTTAACAGGTGATGTTTAAAGAAGCATACATATAGCCCTGTAAGATTTTGTATCTATAATATTGCTCAAATCTATTTAATTCTTTAATATGAAAGAGTCTTTAAAATTGTTAGAGGAGGAATAGAATGAATCAGCAACCTATGAAGAAGATTTTTAGTTTACTATTAATTTTCACTTTACTATTTTCAAATTTCTCTACAGTGTTTGCAAACGATACATCTGTAGCAGAAGACACTATTTCAGTTAGTGAAGCAATCGCTAACAATACTGGATCAGCAACGGTTGAGGGGTATATTGTTGGAACAATGACAAATGATACGGAGCCTCCCTTTTCAGCCAATACAAATCTAATATTGGCTGATTCTGTAGATGAAACAGACAGTTCTAAATTTTTACCGGTTCAATTACCAAAGGGTTCAATAAGAGATGGATTAAATCTTGTTGATAATCCGGGTAACTATCATGCAAAAATCCAAATAACTGGTGATCTTGCGGCATATTTTAGTAAACCGGGATTAAAAAGTCCAACTTCATACACTGTGGTAGAGGGTGGAGAAGCACCAGAACCGCCTCCAGAACTCGAACTTAAATCAATTAATGAAGTTAGAAGCTTGACTACTGGAAGCGAAGTCATCATCCAAGGTGTAGTTACTGCGGATAATGAAGCGATCGGTGGTGGGAAGTTATCAACTTATATTCAAGATGAAACAGCAGGAATTAATGTATACAATGGTAGCCTAACTGGATTTCCTTCTTTAGTAGAAGGCCAGAAGATTGAAGTAGTAGGAAAGTTAGCAGAATACAATGGTCTTTTAGAAGTCATTCCTAATAGTGATGGAATTAAAATTATAGAAGAGAGTGTAAGTGTACCAACAGCTAAAGCAATAACAATTGCAGAACTGCAAAATGGTGCTGTTGCTGAACCGTTAGAAGGTTCACTTGTAAAAGTAAAAGGCTATGTTCAAACGATTCCTAGTAGTCCTGCTGGTGGGGGTTATAATGTTTCTTTCTTAGATGAAGAATTTAATAGTATCACTTTACGAGTAATGGAAGATACAAATGCAATCGAGTCTTTAGAAGAAGGAAAATGGTATGACATTACAGCAGTTTTGAGTCAATATAATACATATCAGATTCTTCCACGTAAAGCATCTGATATTGTATTATCAGCTGAGCAACCAGATGCTCCTTCAGCAGCTGGAGAATATATTGCAACAGTAGCCAGCGTCACAGATGGAGATACAATTAAATTAGCAACACCTGTACTAGGAGCGAACACAGTTCGCTATGTAAATATTGATACACCGGAAACCTATCATTCTATTAAGAATGCTGCAGATCAAAATCAGAAAGATCATGGTGAAGCAGCAAAGAATTATATGAACACATTATTAAAGGCTGGTGATGAGGTTATTGTCAAAGTTGGTGAAGAACCAACCGATGCTTATGGCCGTATACTAGCTCAAATCATTCGAAAATCTGATGGTTTAAATACAAATTTAGAAATGGTCAAAGCTGGATATGCAACCACATACTTTATTTGGCCTGTAGGAGACGAGGCCGACTATACTCTTTTCCAAGATGCAGTTAAGGAAGCAAAAGACGCTGAACGTGGTATTTGGAATCCAGAAGATGAATTAATGGAGCTTCCATTCGAGTTTCGTGCAAGAGAGCAAGGAAAAGGCTTGCTAAGATATGTAGGGAATTCTGAAACAATGAAATATGTTTCCCCTGAAGACTTTGAAGATGTACCAGTTGAAGCTCGAGTATTCTTTAGTTCGAATGAAGAAGCTGAAGCAAATGGTTATCTACCAGTAGGAGATGACAGTGGTGAGCCTCAAAACCCTGAAGAACCTTCTGATAATGTATCCCTGCAACTTTTAAGTTCTAACGATTGGCATGGAATGATTGATTTAACAACAGAAATTGATGGTGTTAATTACGGCCGTGCAGATTATCTAGCTGCATATTTACGTGAACGTGAAGCAACGAATCCAAATACATTAATTGTTCATCCTGGTGATATGATTGGTGGAAGCCCACTAGTATCTGCATTATACCAAGATGAGCCGACAGTAGAAATTATGAACTCAATTGGTTATGATATCGGAACAGTTGGAAATCATGAATTTGATGAAGGTACGACTGAGCTTTTACGTATGATTAATGGTGGAGATCATCCAGAAGGTAAAGGAACAGAAAACTACACTGGAATGGATACGAAAATGCTTTGTGCAAACTGCGTGTATCGAGATTCTGGTGAAACAATTCTTGATCCTTATACAATCGAAGAAGTAGATGGTGTGAAAGTTGGATTTATTGGTGTTAATACGCCAGCTACAGCAACGATGGTAATCCCAACAGGTATCAAGGATATTAAGTTTACTGATCCGGTTGAAGCAGTAGATAAGGCAGTAGTAGAACTAAAGCAACAAGGTGTAAGAGCAATTGTTGTTCTATCTCATTTACCAGCAACACAAAATGGTGACTCAGCAACCGGTGAAGCCGCTGACTTAGCAATGAGTGTCGATGATGAAGTCGATATTGTTTATGCTGCACATAATCATGTGAAGGTGAATGCAGTTGTAGATAACAAATTGGTTGTACAAGCATGGGATTATGGTAATGCATTTTCTGACATTGATGTTGAAATTGACCGTACGACTGGTGACATAGTTGAAATGTCGGCTGAGTTAGTTGATGTTATTCAAGCTGATATTGAGCCAGATCCGGAAGTTGCGGCAATTTTAAAGAAATATTCAGACTTAGTTGATGAGCAAAAAAATGAAGTAGTAGGGAAGTCTGCCCAGACTCTAGTTAATAGCTACCCTACAAGAGACAAGTTTGGTGACCCAGGTGTAGGTAATTTACTTGCCGATTCAATGAAATTTTCAATGGATAGTGATTTTGCTTTAATGAATGGTGGGGGAGTTCGAAATCCACTACATGAGGGTGAGATTACATGGGGAGACCTATTTAACATTACTCCTTTTGGAAACTATTTAGTGAAAATTGAAATATCTGGCGCTGAATTTAAGAATATTTTAAACGCAATGATTTCTCCGCAGTATGGTGCAGATTCATTTATTGCAGGTGCAAAATATACGTGGGATCCATTAGAAAATGAAGTTGTTGATGTTTTCCTTTTAGATGAAGAAGGAAAGGTTGGAAGTGAAATCGATCCAACAGCTACGTATTCATTAGTAGTTAACAACTATATGTATGAAAACAGTGAACATAGCGATTACCGTTTACTTTCACAATACGGAAAGAACAAAATTGATGGAAAGATTGATGTTGAAGCATTAGTCGATTATGTGAAAAGCTATAACAATGAGCCTATCGTTTATCCAAATGAAGGTTTAGGACGTATTGAGGCAATTGAAGTAGTTACACCAGATCTTGGTGAAGTTACAATTAAAGAAGCTCGTGAAGCTGGTGTGAAGAAAAAAGTTACAGTTGAAGGAATTGTTACAGTGACTCCAGGTGTTTGGGGAAGCAATGGATATTATATTCAAGATGATACGGCGGGTGTCTATGTAAATGGTGCTGGAGTCAAAATTGGTGATCGTGTCAAACTGACGGGTATCACAGCAGAATCTGCTGGAGAGTTTCAGTTAACTAATTTAATCGGTCAAGCAGAAATACTTGGATCTGTCGATGTTCCTGCTGCAATTCAGTTAACACCTTCTGAAATTAACGAGGCAACTGAAGGTAAGCTAGTTGAAGTTAAGGGTGCTACAATTTCAGAATTAAAGAGCGTTAATACGTATGGTACATTCGAATTTATTGCAACAAAAGAGGGCAAATCAGTATCTGTTCGTGTTGATAATCGCGCTGGTGTAACGTATGATAACTTCGCATATAAAAACGGTGATGTTGTTAACGTAAAGGGTGTTGTTGGTGAGTTTAATGGTACGTACCAACTAAAGCCAAGAATGGTTGAAGATATCGTTGTAGCAACTGATAACGGAAATGATAATGGCTCAGGAAATGGTTCTACAGTTATAACTAAGCCAATCATCTCAGAAAAAGAGGCGGCTGTTAGCTCAGAGGATCTTGCGATTGTCACCGAGAATGGAACAGTCTCAATTGATCTGACAGATCATGAGGATGTTGAGACATTAAACTTAACGAAAGAACAATTGCAAACTCTGAAAACCAAGAATGCAGATGTATCAATTGTTAAAGATGGTGTTCAATTAAACATACCTACTTCGATTTTTAATTTAGGAGAAGATGTTGCTGTCGAGTTTAAAAAAGGTACTAGAGTAAACACGATTAGCGATGTGTACGATTTCACCATTTATATAGGGAATGATGGATCAACTCTTTCAACTTTTAGTGGGATTGAATTAGTGTTTGAAGTTGACTTGAAAGATGTCAAGAACCCAGAGAATCTTAAAGTTTTCTATCTAAATGAGATTACTGGGAAATGGGAACTAGTCGGTGGGGAGTATAAGGATGGCAAAGTGACAGCGACTACGACTCACTTTAGTGTATTTACAGTACAAGAAGTAATTACTCCAGGAGATGGAACTGACGGAGGAACTGACAGTGGATCAGGAGATGGAACTGACGGAGGGACTGACAATGGTTCAGAAGATGGAACTGATGGAGGAACTGACAACAGCTCAGAGAATGGAAAAGATATCGATTCTTCTGATAGTGAAATTGAAGATGTGACTAAAGGTGATGATGGTAAGAAATTACCTAACACTGCAACAGCAACTTATAATTGGTTAATTGTTGGAACGCTTATCCTTGCGTTCGGTCTAGTTGTACGTGCGGGCAGTCGTAAAAGAAAGCTAATCTAATAAAACTCTTAAGCTCCCCTTTCATGGGGAGCTTTTTTGTTTGCTTCGATTAGCGGTTTGTATGTTCTTTTAAAGATTGGTAATGCTAACCTTACTATCCTAAAAATGAGGTGAGTACATGCCTTCCATCATATCAGTTAGTACATTTATTCCTCCGTATACGCTTGATCAAGATACGACAACTGAATTTGCTCGTGAGCTTTTTAATGAAAGCTTCAAAGACATTGATCGTTTGCTAAAAATCTTTAAAAATGGACAAATAGACGAAAGGCAGTTTGCTGTACCAATGGATTGGTTTAAGGAGAATCATTCATTACAAGATAGAAATGATACATATATTGAGTTAGCTACTTTGTTTGGTGCTGAAGCGATAAAAGCATGCTTAAGTCAGACTGAGTTCTTGAAGAATGATGTTCGTGTCGAGGACATTGATGCGATTGTTCTCGTTTCGAGTTCAGGAATGTCGACGCCAAGTATTGATGCCAGGATTATGAATGTACTTCCCTTTTCACCACATACGAAACGAATTCCACTTTGGGGACTCGGCTGTGCGGGTGGGACTGCTGGTGTCAGTCGAGCATTTGAGTATTGCAAGGCATTTCCAGATCAGAACGTGTTAGTTGTTTGTATTGAGTTATGTAGTTTGACCTTTCAAAAAAATGATCGTTCGAAAAGCAATCTCGTTGGTACCTCTCTCTTTGCTGATGGTGTTGCTTGTGCCCTTATATGTGGGGAAGACTCTCGACTTTTAGATGAGGCGAAGCAGCCAATCCGTCCATCAATCCTTTCAACTCAATCGACATTGATGCCACATTCAGAAGAGGTGATGGGATGGGATGTGAAGGATACGGGATTACATGTTGTGTTTTCACGAGACATTCCTTCGATTATTCAAGAATGGTTACAGCCTAATGTTACATCATTTTTAAAGGACAATGGTTTAGATCTACAAAGATTGTCTTCGTTCATTGCCCATCCAGGAGGCAAGAAAGTTCTCGATGCCTACATTCATTCATTAGGAATTGATGAGGGGATGGTTACCACATCCAAAGAAGTCCTTAAACAACATGGGAATATGTCATCACCGACTGTATTATATGTATTAAAAAGCATTATGCTCGACGAACATCTTGATGGTGATTACGGATTGATGGCCTCACTAGGTCCTGGTTTTTGTTCAGAGTTAGTTCTATTACAATGGAGAGGGGTTCACTAATGATTGCAATTTATATTTTTATTACAATTGTTATTGCACAACGAATGGCAGAGGTGATGATTGCAAATCGAAATGCAAAGTGGATTGTTAGTCAAGGAGGCTATGAGGTTGGTAGGGACCATTATAAATACATTGTTATGGTTCATTCCCTTTTTTTTATAGCATTACTTATTGAAGTCTCGCTTTCAAGAAATACAGCTACCACATGGGCGATTGCACCTTTGATTGTTTTCTTAATTGCACAAGTTGGTAGAGTGTGGGCGTTGTCTTCTTTAGGGAGATTTTGGAATACGAGAATTATGATTTTACCTGGTGCAAAAGTTATTGCAAAAGGACCCTACCGTTTCTTGCGTCATCCTAACTATGTTATTGTTATTACAGAACTTGCTGTTCTTCCCCTTATCTTTCAGGCTTATTGGACTGCGATTATCTTTACAGTCATTAATGCACTGATTTTATCTGTTAGAATAAAGAAAGAAGAACAAGCTTTACAGGAAGTAACGAACTATGATGCTATTTTCGAGAAGAAAAAACGATTTATTCCTTTCCGTGATTCAAAAAATTAGTAAGTTTTTTCTCAAATAGGCTATTTAGAAAGAGTAACTTCCTCTATTATTGTTGATATGATAGTAGAGGATAAGTGAGAGGTTCTGAAGATTGTTTTCATGGTTTCTAGCAGTGTGTGAATGAGGAGGTAGAAGTGTTAGTGTCAAAAAAGAAAAAGCAGCAATTTGAAGTATTAGAATCAGAAACGATTGATCAGTGTTTAGAGAGAATGAAGGAAGAAGGGTATCAGCCGACTAGGAGAATGGAGAAGCCCATTTTTGAGGAGCGTCATTCTAAATCTACTAAGGAGTATGTACCTGTTCGTCAACAAATTATTTTTGAAGGAATTTTAGTAGAAGGCGAACAATAGATGTATGATTTTTTAAAACGTTCGACATTTTGTTGACAGCTACTACGCTTCCTTGTAATATGTAGCTATAAGATTGAACAAAAAACGAAATAGACCTCATATAAAATTGGAAATATGGTCCAAAAGTTTCTACCCAGTTACCGTAAATAACTGGACTATGAGGGAAAGTGGTTGCATGTTGGAACCATGAAAGCGTAGAAGTGGCTTCCTTTCTCTCAGATTGAGCAGATAAAGTAAGTTATTTCTACGCTTTTTTTGTACGAAAGGGGAGAGACTAGTTAAATGAATCCTGAAATTAGTATTATTATGGGGAGTACGTCTGATTGGGAAACAATGAGTGCAGCTTGTGATGTGCTTGATGAGTTAGACATTGCTTATGAGAAAAAGGTTGTTTCGGCACATCGAACTCCTGATCTAATGTTTGAATATGCTGAACAAGCAAGAGGAAAAGGTATAAAGGTCATTATTGCAGGAGCTGGTGGGGCAGCACATCTTCCTGGAATGGTTGCGGCAAAAACAACGCTTCCAGTGATAGGAGTTCCTGTTCAATCAAAAGCATTACAAGGTCTCGATTCGCTATTATCGATAGTTCAGATGCCAGGTGGTGTTCCAGTTGCAACGGTTGCTATTGGTAAGGCTGGTGCGACAAATGCGGGATTGCTGGCGGCCCAAATTCTTGGTACATACAAGCCAGAAGTCAGTCAACGTCTTGATGAACGAAGGGAACAAACAAGACAAGCTGTTATCGAGAGTAGTGAGCAACTATGAGTCAATTAATTAGACCAGGACAAACGATTGGAATTATTGGCGGTGGGCAGCTTGGAAGAATGATGGCTCTTTCGGCAAAGCAAATGGGCTACCGAATTGCAGTGCTTGAACCAACTGTCGATTCTCCCTGTGGTCAAGTGGCCGACGTCGTAATTGAAGCTGCTTATGACGATCGTGATGGAGCGAAAAGACTTGCCGAGGTCTCTGATGTCATTACCTATGAGTTTGAAAACATTGATGAGGAAACAGCTAATTGGTTAACAGCAGAAGCTGATTTTCCTCAAGGTGCAAAAGTGCTGGGTTTGACACAACATCGTCTTACAGAGAAAAGAACGATTCAATCACTAGGCATTCCGGTTGCACCTTTTCACGAAATCTCCACTTTAACAGATGTTGAGGAAGCAGCAAAAGTCATTGGTTTTCCGGCTGTATTAAAAACCTGCCGAGGAGGATATGACGGGAAAGGTCAACGGGTTGTTCGTAATCTAGACCAATTAAAGCAAGGAGCAAGTGAGTTGTTACAAAGCTCAGAATGTGTCCTCGAAGCATGGATACCCTTTGCACTAGAACTTTCTGTTATTGTTACTAGATCTAGAAATGGTGAGATAGAAGTGTTTCCGGTAGCAGAAAATGAACATCGTGACAATATTTTATATCGCTCCTATGTCCCGGCACGAGTGAACGAAGCGACTCTTGATGAAGCGAAATCAATTGCCTTGAAGCTAGCAGAAGAATTAGAAGTCGTCGGAACACTTGCAGTGGAGCTTTTTATGCTTGAAAATGGAAGATTATATGTCAATGAACTTGCACCAAGGCCACATAATTCAGGCCATTACTCAATTGAGGCATGTGTCACATCACAATTTGAACAGCATATTCGGGCGATTTGTGGATTGCCACTTGGCCCAACCACATTGATATCTCCTGTTGTTATGGAAAATATCTTAGGTGAACAGCTTGATGATGTGTTAAGAGCTCTTCCGAATCTAAATGAAGTTAAGCTCCATCTTTACGGTAAGGATGAGGCGAAAGCGAAGCGTAAAATGGGTCATTTAACTGCGACAGCTAGTACGGTAGAAGAGGCAAGCAACAATCTAGCAAGCTATATGAACGAAAAAATAGAGAATATATAGGACAGTGGAGGCTAAATTATATGATTGAACGTTATACAAGACCTGAAATGGGTGCAATTTGGACAGAGGAAAATAGATTCCAAGCTTGGTTAGAGGTTGAAATTGTTGCTTGTGAGGCATGGGCTGAGTTAGGTGAAATACCAAAGGCGGATGTTGAGAAAATCCGTGAAAATGCCAGCTTCAATGTAGAGAGAATTTATGAGATTGAAGAAGAAACACGTCATGATGTTGTCGCATTTACTCGTGCCGTATCAGAAACATTAGGCGAAGAGCGTAAATGGGTACATTATGGACTAACGTCAACAGATGTTGTAGATACTGCTCTTTCTTATTTATTAAAGCAAGCAAATGACATTCTTCTTGCAGATATTGAGCGATTTATTGAAATTTTAAAAAATAAAGCTCTTGAGCATAAATTCACGATCATGATGGGACGTACTCATGGGGTTCATGCGGAGCCAACGACATTTGGACTTAAGCTTGCCCTGTGGTATGAGGAAATGAAGCGTAACTTAGAGCGTTTCAAGCATGCAGCTGAAGGTGTTCGTGTTGGGAAGCTGTCAGGAGCTGTTGGGACATTTGCGAATATCGATCCAGCAATTGAAGCATTTGTATGTAAGAACTTAGGGCTACAAGCAGCACCGATCTCGACTCAAACCCTTCAACGTGATCGTCATGCTGAATATATGGCTGCTCTTGCATTGATTGCAACATCAATTGAAAAGTTTGCTGTTGAAGTTCGTGGTCTTCAAAAGAGTGAAACACGCGAAGTTGAAGAGTTCTTTTCAAAGGGTCAAAAGGGTTCTTCTGCAATGCCGCATAAGCGTAATCCAATTGGCTCTGAGAATATGACTGGGCTTGCTCGATTAATTCGTGGGTATATGATGACAGCGTATGAGAATGTGCCACTTTGGCATGAAAGAGATATTTCTCATTCATCTGCAGAGCGTGTCATTCTTCCAGATGCAACGATTGCTCTAAATTATATGTTAAATCGTTTTGGTAACATTATTAAGAACTTAACGGTGTTCCCTGAAAATATGAAGAGAAACATGACTCGCACCTATGGCTTGATCTACTCACAACGTGTGCTACTTTCATTAATTGATAAAGGGATGGCTCGTGAGGAAGCATATGATCTTGTTCAACCAAAAGCAATGGAAGCATGGGAAAAAGGAATTCAGTTCCGTGAATTAGTAGAAGGTGAGGAACGCATTACAGCTGTTCTTAGTCCTGCTGAAATTGAGGACTGCTTCAATTATGAGCACCATATGAAGCATGTCGATACAATTTTTACTAGAGTTGGTTTACAAGATTAATTAAAGGATCGGAGGGTCAATCATGGGAAAAGGTAACTTGCTCTATGAGGGAAAAGCGAAGCAAATCTATCAAACTGAAAATGAATCTGAGCTTTGGGTTCAATACAAAGATTCGGCTACTGCTTTTAATGGGGAGAAGAAAGAAATACTTGAAGGAAAAGCTCGTTTGAATAATGAGATTACGTCACTTATTTTTAATTATTTACAAGAGAATGGAGTAGATAGTCATTTTATTAAGAGACTATCTGAAACAGAACAGCTTGTAAAAAAAGTAGATATTATTCCATTAGAAGTAGTTGTACGAAACGTCATCGCAGGGAGCCTTTCTAGTCGCTTAGGGATTGAGGAAGGAACCGAGCTCGAAACAGCGATTGTCGAGTTCTATTACAAGGATGATGATTTAGGTGATCCATTAGTAACTGAGGATCATATTGCTATTCTGAATGTAGCAACAAGTGCCGATTTAGTGGCATTACGAGAAAAAGCACTAGCTGTTAACACCCATTTGATTACCCTTTTCGATACGATGAACATTCGTCTCATCGATTTTAAATTAGAATTTGGTCGCACGCAGTCAGGTGATATCCTGCTTGCGGATGAGATTTCTCCTGATACGTGCCGACTATGGGATAAAGAAACGAACCAACGATTTGATAAAGACTTGTTCAGACGAAATCTAGGAAGCTTGCAAGAAGGATACCAAGAAATTCTATCACGCTTAGGAGGCGCATCATGTACAAAGTAAAAGTCTACGTTACGTTAAGAGAAAGTGTTCTTGATCCACAAGGAGGAGCTGTAAAGCGTGCTCTTCACACAATGGATTATAAGGAAGTAGAAGAAGTTCGTATCGGTAAGTACATGGAGTTACTTTTGAAAGACACAACAGATGTTGAAGGGCGTATTGATGAAATGTGTTCGAAGCTACTAGCGAATACTGTAATTGAAGATTACAGCTACGAGATCGAGGAGGTTGTTCCTTCATGAAATTTGCAGTGATTGTATTTCCAGGATCAAACTGCGATTCAGATATGTTTCACGCGATCAGTGATGCTCTTCAAGAGGAAGTAGCATATGTGCGTTATGATGAGACATCTCTTGAAGGATTTGATGGTGTGCTTTTACCAGGAGGCTTCTCATATGGTGACTATCTTCGTTCAGGAGCAATTGCTCGTTTTGCACCAATTATGGATTCAGTTCAACAATTTGCAGAGCAAGGAAAGCCAGTCCTAGGGGTTTGTAATGGATTTCAAATTCTCCTTGAGGTTGGGTTACTTCCAGGGGCAATGAAACGAAATGATGGTTTGAAGTTCTTATGTCGACCTACTAATCTAGTTGTTGAAAATGATCAAACGATGTTCACAACTGGTTATAGCAAAGGCGATATCATTGAGATCCCTGTTGCACATGGTGAAGGAAACTATGAATGCAATGAGGAAACACTAGCTTCACTTGAAGAGAACAATCAAATTGTTTTCCGATACGAACGAGCGATTAATGGATCAAAAGCCAATATTGCTGGAATCACAAACGAACGCGGAAATGTCTTAGGGATGATGCCACATCCAGAACGTGCGGTTGATGCACTATTAGGCCGCGAAGATGGAATCAAATTATTTCAATCAATTGTACGAAATTGGAGGGAATCTCATGTCACTACTTCTTGAACCAACAGCTGAGCGAGTAAAAAGTGAAAAACTTTACCGAGCAATGGGATTGACAGATGAAGAGTTTGGAATGGTTGAAACGATTCTTGGTCGTACGCCAAACTACACTGAAACAGGTATTTTCTCGGTTATGTGGTCGGAGCATTGTAGCTACAAAAATTCTAAGGTTGTACTAAAGAAGTTTCCGACTGAAGGAGAACAAGTATTACAAGGACCTGGTGAAGGTGCTGGAATCATTGATATCGGTGATGGGCAAGCGGTTGTGTTCAAGGTTGAAAGTCATAACCATCCGTCTGCAATTGAGCCATTTCAAGGAGCAGCGACTGGAGTCGGCGGGATCCTTCGTGATGTGTTCTCAATGGGAGCTCGTCCAATTGCGTTACTAAATTCTTTGCGTTTTGGTGAATTAGAATCACCACGTGTTCGTTATTTATTTGAAGAAGTGGTTGCAGGGATTGCTGGCTATGGTAACTGTATGGGTGTTCCAACTGTAGGAGGAGAAATTCAATTTGATCCTTGTTATGAAGGAAATCCTCTCGTTAATGCGATGTGTGTTGGACTTATTGATCATAAAGACATACAAAAGGGTCAAGCCAAGGGGATTGGTAACACAGTCATGTATGTTGGAGCAAGCACAGGCCGTGACGGAATTCACGGTGCAACCTTTGCATCTGAAGAGCTTGGTGAGGATGCAGATGAGAAGCGTCCAGCAGTTCAAGTTGGTGACCCGTTTATGGAGAAGCTGCTTCTTGAAGCGTGCTTAGAGCTTATTCAAAATGATGCATTGGTCGGGATTCAAGATATGGGGGCAGCAGGGCTTACTTCTTCTGCGGCAGAAATGGCAAGTAAAGCTGGTTCTGGAATGGTCATGGATTTAGATCTTGTCCCACAACGTGAAGCAGGTATGACACCATATGAAATGATGCTGTCAGAGTCGCAAGAAAGAATGCTAATCGTTGTTGAAAAGGGTCGCGAGCAAGAAATTAAAGAGATTTTTGATCGTTGGGGCCTTCTATCAGCAGAGGTTGGTTATGTTACAGATGATAAGCATCTTCGCTTGCTGCATAAGGGTGAGGTTGTTGCAAATCTTCCTGTTGATGCATTAGCAGAGGAAGCTCCTGTCTACCACAAGCCTTCAAAGGTAGCAGCTTATTATGAAAAGTTTCAAAAGTTAGAAAACAAAACACCAGAAGTGAAAAATCCGAAAGATACATTGCTTCAATTATTAGCTCAGCCAACAATCGCTAGTAAGGAATGGGTCTATGATCAATATGATTATATGGTTCAAACAAATACGGTTGTTGAGCCAGGTTCAGATGCTGCGGTTGTTCGCATTCGTGGAACAAGAAAAGCACTAGCGATGACAACCGATTGTAATTCACGTTACATCTATCTTGACCCTGAAATCGGGGGCCAAATTGCTGTAGCAGAAGCGGCTCGTAACATCGTTTGTTCTGGTGCAAAACCACTTGGCTTAACAGATGGTTTAAATTATGGTAGCCCAGAGAAGCCAGAGATTTTCTGGCAATTAGAGAAATCAACAGATGGAATGAGTGAAGCATGTCGTGTACTTGAAACACCAGTTATTGGTGGAAATGTGTCACTTTACAACGAATCAAATGGTGTCGCGATCTATCCAACACCTGTAATCGGAATGGTTGGATTGGTAGAGGACGTTGATCATATAACAACACAGTCGTTCAAACAAGCAGGAGATATCATCTATCTTTTAGGTGAAACGAAGCCTGAATTCGGTGGAAGTGAGCTTCAAAAAATGGTTGAGGGCGAAATTACTGGTAAGGCACCAACTCTTGATCTTGCTGAAGAGAAGAAGCGCCAAGAAGAGCTTCTTGCTGCAATCAAAGCAGGTCTTGTCCAATCCGCACATGATGTTGCTGAAGGTGGTTTAAGTGTTGCACTAGCAGAATCAATGACTTCTGGTACAGTGGGTGCAAACGTAACAGTAACAGGGGAAGTGACTGCAGCTTTATTTGCAGAGTCACAATCTCGATTTATTGTAACAGTGCCTGCAGAGAAATCAGCACAATTCGAAGCGACTGTGTCAGCTACGAAAATCGGTGAAGTAACAGATACAGCAGTCCTTACTATTGCTGATCAACAACAACGTGTCATCTTAGAGGCGACTCAGGATGAAATCGTAACGGCTTGGAAAGGAGCCATTCCATGTTTGCTGAAATCAAAGGCTTAAATGAAGAATGTGGCGTCTTTGCAATTTGGGGTCATAAGGATGCAGCGCAGTTAACCTACTATGGTCTTCATAGCTTACAACACCGCGGTCAAGAAGGAGCGGGGATAGTCGTATCAGATGGCGAACAATTAAAAATTCATAAAGGTCTAGGACTTGTTAACGAGGTCTTTAATCCAAATACGTTCTCAGAATTAAGCGGACATGCAGCAATTGGGCATGTTCGTTATGCGACAGCGGGTGGTGGCGGTTTTGCAAATGTGCAGCCGCTTATGTTCCGCTCGCAAATGGGAAGTTTAGCGATCGCACATAACGGAAATTTGGTTAATGCCAATAGCATGAAGCATCAATTAGAAAGTCAAGGTAGTATCTTTCAATCCACTTCTGACACGGAGGTAGTCGCCCATCTAATTAAAAGAAGTGGCTATCAAACATTAGTTGATCAATTCCGTAATGCTTTAGAAATGTTAAAGGGTGCCTATGCACTTGCGGTTATGAATGAACACCAGTTGATGGTTGCTCTTGATCCAAACGGCTTACGTCCACTATCAATTGGGCGCCTAGGTGATGCTTATGTTATCGCTTCTGAAACATGTGCATTTGATATTATTGGTGCAACATATGAGCGTGAGGTAGAACCTGGCGAATTAATTGTAATTGATGACGATGGTCTCCGCTCTCAGCGTTTCTCTGGTTCAGCGACAAGAGCTATTTGCAGTATGGAGTATGTCTATTTTGCTCGTCCAGATAGTAATGTTGATGAGTTAAATGTTCACACATCTAGAAAGAACCTTGGAAAACAGTTAGCGATGGAATTTCCGGTTGAGGCAGATGTTGTCACGGGAGTACCGGATTCAAGTATTTCTGCAGCGATTGGCTATGCTGAGCAATCAGGTATTCCTTATGAGCTTGGAATGATCAAGAACCGCTATGTTGGGAGAACATTCATTCAACCATCACAAGAACTACGTGAACAAGGGGTGAAGATGAAGCTTTCTCCTGTACGTGGTGTTGTCGAAGGAAAACGAGTTGTGATGATTGATGATTCGATAGTACGTGGAACAACGAGCAAACGTATCGTTAACATGCTTCGTGAAGCGGGGGCATTAGAGGTGCATGTGCGTATAAGTTCTCCACCAATTAAGCACCCGTGTTTCTACGGAATTGATACATCTAATTCTGGTGAGCTTATTGCAGCAAATCATTCAATTGAAGAAATGCGTGTCATGATGGGAGCAGATTCATTAGCCTTTCTATCAACAGAAGGATTAACAAAAGGGATTGGACGCTCTGATGATGTCCCGAACTGTGGACAATGTTTAGCATGTTTTACTGGACAGTATCCAACAGAAATTTATCCAGATACGTTACATCCGTATGCGAAGGTTTAGAAAAGAAGGGAGCATGAAGAATGTCAGAAGCGTATAAACGAGCAGGTGTCAGTCTTGAAGCAGGATATGAAGCGGTTGAACGAATGAAAAGCCACGTCAATCGTACGAAGCGTTCTGGTGTAATGGGATCGCTTGGTGGATTTGGTGGGATGTTTGATCTTTCAACACTTGGACTAGAGGAGCCGGTACTTGTTTCAGGAACAGATGGTGTAGGAACGAAGCTGATGCTTGCCTTTATGCTCGATCGTCACGATACAATTGGTGTCGATGCAGTGGCAATGTGTGTCAATGATATCGTTGTTCAAGGAGCAGAGCCGCTCTATTTTCTAGATTATATCGCTTGTGGGAAAGCAGTGCCTGAGCGACTAGAAGCGATTGTTAAAGGAGTCGCTGACGGTTGCGCGCAGGCTGGATGTGCACTTGTTGGTGGCGAAACGGCTGAAATGCCTGGGATGTACAGTGAGGATGAATATGATCTAGCTGGATTTGCTGTTGGAGCTGTTGAGAAGAAGAAAGTAATTACTGGAGAGAAGATTGCAGCAGGAGATGTTGTAATTGGACTTTCTTCAAGTGGACTTCATAGCAATGGTTTTTCCCTTGTCCGTAAAATCTTTCTTCAAGATCACGGGTTTTCATTGAATGATCAAATAGCTGAACTAGGAAAAACACTAGGTGAGGAATTATTAACACCTACTAAAATATATGTGAAATCATTGCTCGCTTGTTTACGTCAGCAAACGGTACATGGCATGGCCCATATTACTGGTGGTGGATTCTATGAAAATATTCCACGGATGCTTCCAGAGGGAGTAGGAATTGAGATTGAAAATGGTTCATGGCAAATCCCACCTATTTTTGAGCTATTAAAAAATTACGGAGAACTTACGGATCGTGAGTTGTTCTCAACATTTAATATGGGGATCGGTATGGTGGTTGTCGTTCCTGAAAATGAGAGTGAGGAAGTTCTTTCATTACTTAAGGAACATGGTGAATCCGCATATGTCATTGGTCATGTTAAAGAAGGTAGTAATGTTTCAATTGGGGGCATTGCGTAATGAAAATAGCTATATTTGCTTCAGGGTCTGGAACGAATGCTGAAGCGATTATTCAAGCAACCGAGCAAGGCAGGCTCGATGCTACTGTAAGTCTCATTGTCACAGACCGACCGAGTGCTAAGGTTGTTGAAAGAGCAGAAAAGCACTGTATTGACGTCTTTGCTTTTAATCCAAAAGAGTATGAAACGAAAGCTGAGTTCGAGAAAGAAATTGTTGAAATACTTCAAGAGAACAAGATTAGCTTTGTTGTTCTTGCTGGCTATATGCGTTTGATCGGTTCAACATTACTTGAAGCATATGAAGGAAGGATGATCAATATTCATCCTTCCTTGCTTCCTTCTTTCCCGGGATTAGATGCAATTGGACAAGCGTTGGCTGCCAATGTCCAAGTGACTGGAGTGACCATTCATCTAGTTGATTCCGGAATGGATACTGGTCCAATTATTGCCCAGGAGCCTGTTCGAATTGAAAAAAATGATACAATTGAAACATTAAGACAAAAGGTGCAGGCATTAGAACATAGAGTATATCCAGAAACATTACAAGCACTCTTCATAGAGCAAAGAGAAAGGTTGGATAGGGATGAGTAAAAAGCGAGCGTTAGTGAGTGTGTCGAATAAAGAAGGCATTGTTGAGTTTGTTCAAGCACTTGTCGAGCAAGGATTTGAAGTAGTATCTACTGGAGGAACAAAAAAAGCTCTTCAAGATGCCGATGTTCCGGTGATTGGTATTTCTGAAGTAACTAATTTCCCAGAAATCTTGGATGGTCGTGTCAAAACATTACATCCAAATATACATAGTGGCTTGCTTGCGATGAGAGAACGAGCAGAGCATCAGGAGCAACTTTCTGAACACAATATTACACCAATTGATCTTGTCGTTGTAAATCTATATCCTTTTAAAGAAACGATTGCAAAGCCTAATTGTACATTTGAAGATGCGATTGAAAATATTGATATCGGTGGACCGAGTATGCTACGCGCAGCAGCCAAAAACCATAATCATGTAACAGTTGTTGTTGATCCAGTCGACTATGCAACGGTTCTAACTGAGCTTAAAGACAGTCAAGACGTTTCAATTGAAACAAAGCGCCGCCTTGCTGCAAAGGTATTCCGTCATACAGCAGCGTATGACGCATTAATTGCTGAGTATTTAACAGAAGCTGTTGAAGAGACAGAGCCTGAAACATTCACAGTAACATATGAGCGTAAGCAAGGACTGCGTTACGGAGAAAATCCACATCAACAAGCAACATTCTACAAAAAGCCATTAGCAGATGCGGGCTCAATTGCTAGTGCAACTCAGTTACACGGCAAAGAGCTTTCTTATAACAATATTCATGATGCAGACGCTGCACTTGCAATCGTTAAGGAATTTACTGAGCCAGCTGTTGTTGCCGTTAAGCATATGAATCCATGTGGCGTTGGTTCTGGTACAACGATTGAAGAAGCATATGGACGAGCGTACGAGGCAGATCCAGTTTCTATATTTGGTGGAATTGTCGCAGCAAACCGTGAGATTGATGAAGCAACCGCTCTAAAGATGAAAGAAATTTTCCTTGAGATCATTATTGCTCCATCATTTTCACAAGCAGCACTAGATGTGTTAACAACTAAGAAGAATTTACGCCTTTTAACTGTCGATGTAACAAAGCAAGCGAAGCCAGAAGCCATGCTAACATCAATTCATGGCGGATTACTTGTTCAAGATGAGGATCAATTCGGTTTTGATGAAGCAACAATTTCAGTGCCTACAAAACGTGAACCGACAGAAGAGGAATGGGCTGCACTTAAGCTTGCATGGAAAGTTGTGAAGCATGTTAAATCAAATGCGATCGTATTAACAAATGGCCAAATGACTGTCGGTGTTGGTGCGGGCCAAATGAATCGTGTTGGGGCAGCTGACATCGCCATTGCTCAGGCGAATGATCGTGTTCAAGGATCGGTTATGGGTTCAGATGCCTTCTTCCCAATGGGTGATACAGTTGAACTGGCGGGTAAAGCAGGGATTACGGCAATTATCCAACCAGGTGGGTCAATCAAGGATCAAGATTCGATTGATATGGCTGATAAATATGGAATTGCGATGGTTATGACAGGCGTACGTCATTTCAAACATTAAAAAAGGAGGACATTGACTGTGAAGGTTCTTATTATTGGTAGTGGTGGACGTGAACACGCTTTGGCATGGAAAGTTGCTCAAAGTACTCAAGTAACGGAAGTCTTTGTTGCTCCAGGAAATGACGGAATGGCTGACGTCGCTACTCCTATTTCGATTGGTGAAAATGATTTCGATAAATTGATCACTTTTGCGAAGGAAGAGCAAATTGACCTAACGATTGTCGGGCCAGAAGTACCACTACTTGGTGGAGTCGTTGATCGTTTCCAGGAAGAGGAGTTACGTATATTTGGTCCTAGAAAAGGAGCTGCTCTTTTAGAAGGTAGTAAATCCTTTGCGAAATCAATAATGAAAAAATACAATATCCCGACTGGGAGCTATGAGACGTTCACTGATTATGATCTGGCAGTCGCCTATGTAAAAGAACAAGGTGCACCGATTGTGATTAAGGCAGATGGTCTAGCTGCTGGAAAAGGTGTAACGGTTGCTATGACGGAGGAAGAAGCAATTACTTCGCTTCAATCAATGCTCAAGGATGCGGCTTTCGGTGAAGCAAGTGCTCAAGTTGTGATTGAGGAATATCTAGAAGGGGAAGAACTTTCTCTAATGGCCTTTGTTAATCACGGTACTGTTATTCCAATGGTGGGAGCACAGGATCACAAACGGGCATTTGACGGGGATCAAGGTCCTAATACAGGTGGAATGGGTGCCTATTCACCTGTTCCACAATTTACAAGTGCTGATGTTCAAGAGGCAGTTGATAAAGTATTGCAGCCGACAGCTGATGCTTTAATTGCTGAAGGGACACCATTTACTGGCTTCCTGTATGCAGGTCTTATGATGACAACTGCAGGTCCAAAGGTGATTGAATTCAATGTGCGTTTTGGAGACCCGGAAACACAAGTCATTCTTCCCCGTCTTGACTCAGATTTAGCCCAAATCTGTATTGATTTACTTGATGGCAAAACGCCTGAACCAGTATGGTCAAATGATGCAGTGGTTGGTGTTGTTCTGGCAAGTGAAGGCTACCCGGGATCATACCCTAAGGGGACAGTTATTGAAGGACTTGATCGCTTAGAAGATGATGTCTTTGTTTTCCATGCTGGAACGAAAAAGGAAGAAGGTAAATGGAAAACGACTGGTGGACGTGTGTTACTTGTTGCTACAAGAAAAGACACGTTAGAAGAAGCACAACAACGTGTATATGAACAAGTCCAACAAATTAGTAAAACCGGTCTATTTTATCGAAATGATATTGGTCACCGAGCTATTTCGCACGTTTCTTCTTCATGAACAAGTAAATCAATGCGACGATCCCACCAATTATCATAATATAAACAAAAAGCGAGTCTGTTGCGTATTCTTGGATGCTGAACATAGGATGTGACCTCCTTTTATCTGTATGCCAACATTTTTCCCGCTAACGCCAAACAATATGTATGTTTAAAAAAGCAGCATTTATGTTAACAAAAAGGGACCCTGCAATGGGATCCCTTTTTGTTTTTTTAATGATTCATTTCCTGCGTGCTTTCTTCGTTTCCGTTAACATCATCTACCATGTTCTTCACTTTGTGTTCTGCCATGTAGACAAGTGGGCAGAAGCGAGTGATTCCTTCAGCGACCTTCATCCCACCACACATAGCCATCAATAATGGCATAGCTGGGTCAGATTTTCCAGAAAGTTTAGCTGTTGACCAGGCAAGCATTGTAAATCCCATTGTAATCCTACAGTATGAGTCGATTCGTCCGATATTTGGTTTCATTTGTTATGTCTCCTTTACATTGTATTCACAAAAAGTTCGTGAAAAGATTTCACATCTTTTATAAATTAATTAATAAATATGTGATAAAGTATATCTAAGGAAAAACGAAAGTAGTGATGACAGATGCCAGAACGTTTATATCGTTGGACAAAACAGCGATTACGTCAACACCTTGATGTAATTAAAGGAGAACGCGCACCTTCTCTTGTATTGCAAAACGCCACGTATCTTAACTTTGCTCGTCGTAAATGGTTAAAGGCTAATATCTGGATTTCAGATGACAGAATTGTTTATGTCGGTCAAGAAATGCCAGCAATGGTTACTGATACTGAAGTGGTTAACTGTGAAAATGTAAAGGTTGTACCAGGCTATATTGAACACCATGCACACCCTTTCCAATTATATAATCCCCATAGCTTTGCTAAGTATGCATCGACAAGGGGAACGACAACACTGATGAATGATAATTTATTATTTTTTTTGCAACTTCAAAAAAAGAAAGCGCTTACTATAATTGAGGCACTTGATGAACTGCCAACTTCAATGTACTGGTGGGCTCGCTATGACTCACAAACCGAGCTTCAGTCAGAGGAACCTTTTTCGAATTCTAAGATGAAGGAATGGCTTGATCACCCATTAGTTGTTCAAGGGGGGGAACTGACTTCTTGGCCAAAAGTTTTGAATGGTGATGATTCAATCTTACATTGGATGCAGGAAACAACAAGACTCAGAAAGCCGATTGAGGGTCATCTACCGGGAGCATCTGAAAAGACACTTGCGAAAATGGCCTTGCTAGGAGTGACTTCAGATCATGAAGCAATGAGCGGAGAGGAAGCTGTTAGAAGACTTGATATGGGGTATGTGACCTCGTTACGTCATTCATCGATTCGCCCTGATTTAGCAAAAATTCTTAAAGAAATGCAAGAATTAGGTGTCGATCACTTTGACCGTTGCTTAATGACAACAGATGGATCACCTCCTTCATTTTATGAAGATGGATTTATGGATAAACTAATAGGTATTGCAATTGAAAGCGGAATCGATCCAATTGATGCGTATGCAATGGCAAGCTACAATGTCGCTAACTATTATCAGCTTGATCAAAAGCTAGGAATGATCGCTCCAGGCAGAATTGCTCATTTGAATATTCTTGAAGACATTGACAAACCTACACCGATCTCTGTACTTGCAAAGGGACAGTGGATTGTTCGTAATCAAAACGTATGCGAAGGATTTGAGAGCTTTCCTTGGGAGAAGTATGGGTTTGATTCATTCCAATTAGATTGGGACTTAACAGAGGATCAACTGCATTTTTCAATGCCGATGGGAATCGAAATGGTCAATTCTGTTATTCTGAAGCCATATCAGATCCCGATAGAAGCATCAGATCGACATTTGAGTACAGAGCATGATGAGAGTTTCTTTGTGATGATTGATAAGAAAGGCAAGTGGCATATTTCAACATTATTAAAAGGCTTTGCGACCCATGTGTTAGGCTTTGCTAGTTCTTATACAATAACGGGTGATATCATTCTTATTGGAAAGAACATCTCTGATATGATTACTGCATTTCGTGCCTTAAAGGAGCAGGGGGGCGGAATGGCATTAGCTGAGCATGGTGAGGTTATCGGCAGAGTTCCGCTTGAGCTATTAGGCATTTGTTCAAAAAAACCGATGCACGAATTAATGAAAGAGGAAGCAGCATTAGTTCAGCAACTAAGAGTAAGAGGCTACAAGCATGAAGACCCGATTTATAGCTTATTATTTTTCTCAGCCACCCATCTTCCATATATTCGTGTCACCCAAAAAGGAATTTATGATGTGAAGAAGAAAACGATACTCTTTCCTGCGATTATGCGTTAAACTAGAAAAGATTAAGAAAAAGTCATATAGTAGTAAATGAAAAAGGTTGTGTCAATATATGAAGTCAACATTCCTACTCACTGTTCTTCTTGCTGGAGGACTGACCATAACCGGGTGTTCAACTACAGAGGAAGCAGAACAAAGTGAATCAAATGAACCAATAGTAGAACCAATAGAAATAGAGGAAGAGGAGCAGGAGGAAATTATCCCTCCTTCTTCTGTATTTCCTCTTACGGGTATGGCAACCGATGAAGAGCTTGAAAGAAGGGTCATCGGTGTATCAATCAACAATGATCCTGCAGCACGGCCACAATCTGGTCTGATTGAAGCTGATATTGTATATGAGATGCTTGCAGAAGGAACGATTACTCGTTTTATTGCCTTATATCATAGTACACTTCCTGAACGGATTGGTCCTGTTCGAAGCTCAAGAACGTATCATATTGACTTATTAAAGGGCTACAACAGTATCTTTGTTAACCATGGCTGGAGTCCAGAGGCTAAGCATCGTTTAACAGTACTGGGGGAATTAGACTATATTAGTGGTATGGTCTATGATGGATACTTATTTAAAAGATCCTCCGACAGAGTCGCCCCACACAATTCCTATATCTCACCAGAGAATATTTTTAAAGGGGTTGAGTTAGAAGGCTACGAGTTAAATGGCGAAGTCCCTGAACTGTCTTTCTATGATGGAGATCCAGCACAATTAGCCGGCGATGAAGGAAAGAATATTACGCTTAGGTACTCAAATAATCATATTTTAACGTATGATTTTGATGATCAGCTTGGCCTCTATACAAGAGCAAATGGAAACGAACCTACTGTTGATTATGAGACAGGTGAACCACAACTAATATCGAACCTTCTTGTTATTGAAACTGAACATAAAGTGTTGGATAGTGAGGGAAGACGATCTATTGATTTAACTTCAGGTGGTCAAGCTCTATTATTTCAAAATGGCAAAGCAAGAAAGATCGAATGGGAGAACAGGGATGGAATCATGGTTCCAGTTTCTGAAGGAGAGGTCATTCCATTGTTACCTGGTCAAACATGGGTCAATATTGTTCCGATGGGTATGGAACAAAGCGTAACTTATTAAGTCATTGTGGATAGAAGGATGTGAAGAAGATGCAGATCGATAAACTTCGTGGAAAAGAGCTAGATCAATTATTTAATGCGATTCTATCCTTGAAAGATCTAGAGGAATGTTATCAATTCTTTGATGATTTGTGCACGATTAATGAAATTCAATCTCTTGCTCAGCGTTTAGAGGTAGCAAGAATGCTTCAAAATGGTTTTACATATCACAAGATCGAAACCGAAACAGGTGCAAGTACAGCGACGATTTCACGTGTGAAGCGTTGTCTAAACTATGGCAATGATGGCTATAAAATGACTTTGGATCGAGTCAAGGAGCAAGAGCAAGAGAAAGAAGTGAAGGAATAAAGAATAGGAGTGCATCACAGGTCATAGCAGACCTCTGGTGCACTTTATTTTTTGCACATTGTCAGGAAATCTTTCCCGAATCGTGCATTCCGTGTTATTTCATACTACAATAGGTAGAATAAATAACGGACTAGGAGGTGCCATATGCAAGAAAAGCTCAAAAAAAGAATTGCAGCAGCAACGAAAAGAGATAGAGCTGAAATAGTGATCAAGAATGCGATCATTGTCGATGTGTTCACATTAACAACGTACCAGGCAGATGTTGCGATCACTGATGGAATGATTGTTGGGATTGGGGAATACGAGGGAGAGTCAGTAATTGATGCAAAGGGTGCGTATATTGCACCGACATTTATTGATGGCCATGTTCATATTGAATCAGCGATGGTACCACCAGAGGAATTTAGTAAAATTGTTGTTCCAAGAGGTGTTACGACAGTCATGGCTGATCCTCATGAAATTGCCAATGTAGGTGGAATTGAAGCCGTGAAATATATGATTAAAGCATCAGAACAACTACCTTTAACGGTGAAAATCATGGTGCCGTCCTCTGTGCCTGCGACGGCATTTGAGAACAGTGGAGCAAGGCTAGAGGCTAGTGAGGTTGAACAGTTATTTGGTGAAACCGATGCTTATGGATTAGCTGAGGTAATGGATTATCCCGCAGTTTTTGCTGGAGATGATGAGATGATTGAAAAGCTCTATGCCGCCCAAAAAAGAGGTAGAAAAATTGATGGTCACGCAGCAGGGTTAGACCGAACGGGCTTGAATGCCTACCGGGTTGCGGGGATTCAAAATGATCATGAAGCGATAACGGCCGAAGAAGGCCTTGAACGTATTCGTAGTGGAATGTATTTATTAATGCGTGAAGGAACAGCCGCCAAGGATGTGGAAGCATTATTGCCTGTGTTAACACCGCATAATGCCAGACGTTGTGTCTTCGCAACAGATGACAAGCATTTAGATGATTTAATTGAAGAAGGTAGTATTGATGCATCTGTTCGAAAGGCGATTCGACTTGGTGTCGATCCTCTTCAGGCGATCCAAATGGCAAGCTTAAATGCAGCAGAATGCTTTGGATTAGAACATAAGGGGGCTATTGCACCTGGCTATGAAGCAAGTTTCGTTTTGATTGAAGATTTAAATGAGCTAACGATTCGAGAGGTGTACGTTGATGGCCGTTGTGTTGCAAAGGATGGTAAGCTAACGATTCCAGTTAGAGAGCGAATTCAACCACCAGAGTATCTCATGGACAGTGTTCATCTAAGTATTGAGAAGGCTACTCTTGAGCTTAATTTAGATCATGCCTCTAAGGCACATGTCATTGGTGTGAAGCCGGGTTCTATTGTGACCGAACATCTAATTGAAGAGGTCGATACAAATCAAGGGATTTTCATGTCATCTGTGACTAGAGATCAGCTAAAGCTCGTCGTGACCGAACGACATAAAGGGCTTGGGAATGTTGGCATAGGGATTGTCAAAGGATTTTCAATTACAAATGGAGCAATTGTTGCCACTGTTGCTCACGATTCACATAATATTGTTGCTTGTGGGACGGACGATGAGAGTATTTTCAAAGCAATTGCCCATGTCACTTCACTAAAAGGCGGTATAGCTGTTGTCTCTGAGGGAAAGGTGTTGGCTGATTTGTCATTGCCGCTTGCTGGATTAATGTCTCTTGAACCATTTGAGCAGATTAATGATTCGTTGAAGGAGCTTGAGAATGCATTGACTGAGATTGGATTTGACGGAGATTGGAATCCGTTTTTAACATTGTCCTTTCTCGCTCTCCCTGTCATTCCATCATTAAAATTAACCGATATGGGTCTGTTTGATGTTCAATCCTTTTCCCATATTGACGTAGCCGTAAAAGAATAAAGAAGAGCCTGCTACGATGACTACTCATCCTGCAGGCCTTTTTTTGCGAGAGTGCTTAGTTTGATTTCAAATAACAGGGCAAGACGGTGGAGTGGGTCTTTTAACTGAATGTCGGTTATCTCTTGAATCCGTTTCATACGATAGGCTAATGTATTGACATGGATATGTAATGCCTTCGAGGTTTCATTGACATTTCCGTCTTTAGAGAGAAAGACATCTAATGTTTCAAATAGAGATGTGTTGTTATTTGTATCATATATCAGCAGACTCTTAAGCACAGGGTTTTCGATAGTAATAGGTTCAGCATGCTGTTGAATAATGTCCAGATAACGGTAAATCCCTAATTCATGTAGAAAATAATTGAAGGTCAGCTCACTCTGATGCCATTTTTTTGCACGAACCACTTTTTGGGCTTCCTGGTAGCTTTGAATTAATTTTGAGTAATCATTATACAGATAGCCACAGCCTATAGTCATATCTTTAACAGCAAACCGTTCCTTCATTTGCTCCTGCATTGTTCGACTAAATTCACGTAACGCTTGTTCAGGTGAATGCTCAAGAAGTGGTGATAATAAGAAAATAATCTGGTTACGATCCGTTGTATTGATGACTAACTGAACATCCTTCGTCGTTTTTGCAACGTATTTTACATTCCGATATAAGCTATCATCTAATTTAGGGAAAGAAATCACCATAATCGTCAAAGCTCGTATTTGGGGAATGCCTGCTTCTTTAAATAATGTAGCTATAGTATGGTGCGACTGTTTTTCTGTAATTAGCTGCCATAGTAATTGCTCATTCGTCTGTTCACGGTGTTTCTTTTTGAGGGTTAATTGCATCAGTAAATTCTTTGCCTTATCTGCAGCGATTTTCATTAATTGTTTATCAGCAGCAGTTAGCTTTTTCTTCACTTCAATAACCCATATATAGCCAAGGATTTCTTGGTTTTTACGAATAGAAATCGCTACACGATTTCTGAGCCCTAGTTCAGTAATACTTGGAATGTCTAAAGGCTGATCACTTTGGTGCAGGGCTGGAATGACCCCTTCCTGCCAAAAACGATTAATGACCTTCTCCGGAACTCTGCGTCCAATAATAGTCGAGATTCTCGCAGCGTCGGTCTCATCATCATGTGAACTATAGGCAAGCAATTGGTGATTGGCATCTTCCAATGTCACAGGACAGCTTAGAGTATCACTGATCGTGTCAACAAAGTCCTCAAGTGAATGAAAGACGCGGTCAAATGGAGTTGTCTTCATTGCGGGACTCCTTTACTAGCTTAGATTATCTTTTACTATAGCATAGCTTAATAAATGTAGCGCACTCCCTTGCAATATTATTCTTTTAGTATTATTATCATTATATAAAATGATAATAATGAGAAGGGGTCGTTATGAAGAAAAAGGCAGATATGATGTTGCACCCGATCCGAATGAGAATTATTCAAACATTGCTTACACATCAACGATTAACGGTTCAACAGCTTATTGATGAATTAAAGGATGTCCCGCAAGCAACGATGTATAGACATTTAAAACAATTAACCGAAGCCGACCTAATTGAAGTGGTTGAGACAAATAAAATTAGAGGAACAATTGAAAAGATTTATTCCGTTCGAAAAGAAAATATTGCATTGTCTGATGAAGATATCAATGGAACACCTCCAGAGGAGCATCTTCGCTTTTTTATGACATACCAGGCTAATTTGTTAAAAGAATTCGAAAACTATGTCATGAATCATCAACCTGAGCAATATAAAGAAGACGGTCTTGGATATTGGCAAACAACGTTCCATTTATCAGGAGAGGAAATGCAGGAATTTGGTGAAGCCCTTTCGACTGTTTTTCAAAAATTCTCGAAGTTAGAACCATCTCCAGAACGTCATGCTCGTACGATCGCTTCCATTTTTATCCCGCAAAAAGGAACGGAGGAGAAAAAATGAAGGAACTTGAAATTCAATTTTCAACAGAACCAGCTCTCTTTGGTAGTTTAACGATTCCTGATGGTAACAGTGAGGGACCGAGGCCGACTGTACTAATTTTAAGTGGCTCTGGTCCACTAAACCGCGACGGGAATGGCAAAGGAAAACA
Source organism: Halalkalibacter suaedae (assembly GCF_017939705.1). GTDB lineage: Bacteria > Bacillota > Bacilli > Bacillales > Bacillaceae_D > Halalkalibacter > Halalkalibacter suaedae. Next base: position 255,057 of record NZ_JAGKSQ010000006.1, on the reverse strand, counting down.
ACGCTTCGACCTCTACAATCAGCTTGCCGCTTATTTAACAGAGAAAGGCTTCGTGACATTCCGCTACGATAAAAGAGGAACGGGGAAAAGTGAGGGACGTCTAACATATACAGGTTTCTGGGATTTGGTTCACGATGGTAAGCGTGCCGTCGAGATGCTTAAGAAACATGAGTGTGTTGATGAAAATCAACTATTCATTTTAGGTCATAGTGAAGGTGGACTGCTCGCTCCGAAAATAGGAGAGGGAGAACAGATTGCCGGCTTTCTTTTTGTTGCGAGTGCAGAGTCATTACAACATTCACTAGAATTTCAGAGGGAGCAAATCGTTAGCGGCTTAAAAGAGTTAGCTGGATTCAAGGGGAAGCTCATTAGACTATTTAAGATTGACCAGAAAGCAGCGAAGCAAGGAAAGGCGTTTGATAAAAAAGTCGAAGCAACATCGAAGGATATTCTTTGGCATCAAGGAATTAAAATACCGGCAAAATGGTTCCGAGAGCATTACCAACATGATTTCTATGAGAGCTTACGTGAGATTGACTGTCCAGTTCTTGCTGTAACAGGTGCAAAAGATGTTCAGTCAAATCCAGCAAAGGTGTTTGAGATGGGAGACTATCTTTCAGGTGAACTAGATGCCAAAATCATTGCAAATATGAATCATATGTTACGTGATCAACAAGAAGAAGCGGATATTATGAAATTGAAAAAGGTCTACAAAGGTGCAGGTGGAAATCCATTATCAAAAGAGTTTCTAGAAGTAGTTGAACGGTGGTTAAGTGATCATGTCCGAACGAAGTAAATATCTATTAATCGCATTTATCTTGTTGGCTCAGCTCGTAGGCTTTGTCTTTATATTTATAAATGCTAGCGTTGCGATTGTTAGCTTTGTCATTCACTTTGTCGGGACGTTGATCTTGTTCATTTTATTCATTAAAGAACGAAGAAAAGAAAAAGAGGAGGAAATTGACTATGATGATTGTGACTACTGAGCAGGTGGCCGGATACGCGGTGGCAGAGGTGATAGGATATGTCAAAGGCAGCACGATTCAAACAAAGCATATTGGACGTGATATAACAGCTGGTCTGAAGGGGCTCGTTGGTGGTGAGATAAAAAGCTACAATGAGATGATGACAGAGGCTAGAAAGCTAGCTATGCACCGAATGGTAGAGGAAGCCAAGGCCAAAGGAGCCAATGCGATCATAGGGATGAGGATGCAAACATCAACCGTGATGGCGAACGCTGCTGAAATTATTACTTATGGCACAGCAGTTGTCATTGAGAAAAAGTAAGCCTCTCGGATGAGAGGTTTTTTTGTTTGTTGAGGCAGTGGGGAGGGGCGTGTGGCGAGTGATGGAGAGAAATCGGCGAGTAAAGGTATGGATGCGGCGAGTAAACAAGGCAAAAAAGGGAGTAAACGAAGAGCCAGCCGGTGTTGCTGGAGTTGTGGCGAGTGCTGGAGAGAAATCGGTGAGTAAAGGCACGGATGCGGCGAGTAAACAAGGCAAAAGAGAGAGTAAACGAAGAGCCAGCTGATGTCGCTAGAGGGATGGCGAGAACCGGAGCAAGATCGGCGAGTAGGGACCCAACAGCGGCGAGTAAACCAACTAAATCAGCCGGTAAATCACCTCCCCTAAAAAGGATTTCTACACATTCAGCTAGAAATACATACAATAGAAAGGAGATCTGATCATATGATTAAAAAGCCAAGAGATATTCCACTCAAAATCCTTAAATTAGAAGCTCTATTAAGGAGATTGCCCCAATTTCATCCTAGTCGAAAAAAGCTAGAAGATGAGCTAGCGAAAAACTACGCCGGGTACAGAGGGGAGCAAGCGGTTGATTATCAGTTGAAATTTCTAAAAGAGGACAACTGGCAATTTTTATTTAATGTTAGACTGGCTGGAATCAAGGATACGTTCTTTCAAATGGATAGTTTACTTATTTCTGACCGATTCCTAGTTTTACTTGAGATCAAAAATATTTCAGGTACGCTTATTTTTGATCAAGAGTTCAATCAGTTAATTCGAGTGACAAGTGAACAAGAGGATTCTTACCTAGATCCACTTCTCCAACTGCAAAGGCAGAAGGTACAAATGCAGACGTGGTTACAAACGTATAAAAATCCTCAGATTCCGATTAGTTCTCTTGTCGTGATTAGTCAACCTTCAACTAGAATTAAAGCAACCTCCAACCCAACAACCCTCGCTAAAAAGGTTGTCCATGCAGCGGCCCTTCCAGATATGATTCATTCCTTTTCTACTATATATAAAGACCCCATCCTAACGAAGAATGAAGTAAATAAACTTACCAAACTCCTAATGAAACATAATATTGAATCGAATCCGAATGTGCTTAACCAATTTCAGATTAATCCGAATTAACTACAGACAGGGGTCCATTGTCCTACTTGTTTCTCGCTTCCGATTGCGAGGGTAAAAGGTAGTTGGTTTTGTCATGAGTGTAAGCAGCCACAACGATATGCTCATCTATCTGCTCTAATTGATTATTTCCTCCTGTACGGCTCAACTATAACGAATCGACAGTGTCGTGATTATCTGCATGTCTCCTCTCAATCGAGCACTACTAAATTGCTCGCTTCACTTAATCTCTCCTATTCAGGATCATTCAGAAATCGTCAGTACCATCTATCACTAGATTCATTGCAAAGTCGGCTATTTTGCGGTAAAAAGTAGCTCGTCGACAGTAGTTCACATAATCTGGCTAGTAAACTATTTTAATCGGACAGTAAAGCCAAAAAAACGGCTAGTAACGAGGATTTTCTCCGTTTTTTGGAGCTGATTTAGAGCTGAATGTCGAAAAATAGTGCTTGCATTCCAATGATTGAGACTGTACGATATACCATATACAGTAACTATTAAAAATAAAAACAACTATATATTGATTTTGCGGAATGATCGGTGTCAATTCGACTTAAAAGGGAATCTGGTGCAATACCAGAACTGTCCCCGCAACTGTAAGTGCGACAAAATGAGGTTAACCACTGTGTAATTGTCTTACATGGGAAGGCTCAAAGTAGGTAGAAGCACGAGTCAGGAGACCTGCCGTTTTTTATTCCTTAGTCAACTATCTTCGGGGTGTGAGAGGTGAGACGGCAGAAGACTATGAGATGCTGCGACTAAGTCGTATGTTTTTCTATGTCATGTTACATACACCCGCCGTTTTACGTCCATTCTCACTCAACAAGAGAATGGGCGTTTTTATTTTCAGACAAAGGGAGAGAGCTAAATGAATCAAATCCTTGAAAAGATGAGCTTTAAAGAACGACTAGAGAATGACTTTCCATATTTGAATTTGGTTGATTGGATGAATAAATGGAAAGATGGAGATACATGGGAAAAGCGTGCACTAGATGCTTTAAATGAATTAGATATTGAACAACCTGATTGGACCTATGTTGCAGCGAGATGCTATTTGCAGTCATTATATGAGCAAGTTGAACAGGTAAGAGGGTCAAGCCTACTTGTTAAAGAGTTTCCATCATGGGTTGCAAAGCTAATTGACGACGGTATCTATGATGCACGGCTATTAAACTACTCTTTTCAAGAGCTAGAAGAATTAGCAAGAACACTAGATTTATCACAGGACAAGCGTTTTACATATATCGGAATTAAAACACTAGCTGATCGCTATTTGGCACGTCATTATGACGGAGCATTACTTGAGTTGCCACAGGAGCGTTGGATGGTTATCGCAATGATGCTGATGGTTGAAGAGCCGGTAGAGAAAAGAGTCGAGCTTGTGAAAGAAAGCTACTGGGCGTTGTCCAATCTCTATATGACTGTTGCGACTCCAACATTAGCGAATGCTGGGAAAAAGGGTGGTCAATTATCTAGCTGTTTTATTGATACGGTTGAGGATGACCTACGTTCAATTTTTGATAGTTGTACAGATGCTGCGACGGTTAGTAAGAATGGTGGGGGCCTTGGTGTCTATCTTGGAAAGATCCGAGCAAAGGGTTCGACTATTAGAGGTTTCAAAGGTGTGTCTTCGGGTGTTATTCCTTGGATGAAGCAACTAAATAATGTGGCTGTAAGTGTTGATCAGCTTGGACAACGCCAAGGAGCGATTGCCGTCTATCTTGATGTCTGGCATAAGGATATATTTGCTTTCTTAGATGCTAAGTTGAATAACGGGGACGAGCGCCAGCGGACACATGATTTATTTACAGCTGTTTCTCTTCCGGATGTGTTTATGGAGGCTGTTGATAATCGTGAATCATGGTATTTATTCGATCCGCATGAGGTCAGACAGGTGATGGGCTATTCGCTTGAGGACTTTTACGATGAGAAGCTAGGTGCTGGTTCATTCAGAGAGCGCTATGAGCAATGTGTACAAAATGAAGCATTATCAAAGGTTGAGGTTCCAGCGATTGAAATTATGAAACGAATCATGGTTTCCCAGCTTGAAACGGGTACACCGTACATGTTCTACCGTGATACAGTCAATCGACTTAATCCGAATCCGCATAACGGAATGATTTACGGATCTAACTTATGTACTGAAATCATGCAAAATATGAGCTCGACGGTAATTGCTGAAGAGGTCTTGGATAATGGGAACATTCAAATTACAAAGAAACCAGGAGATTATGTTGTTTGTAATTTAAGCTCGCTTTCAATTGCTAATGTGTTAAAAGATGATGTTCTAGAGAGAGTTGTCGAGATTCAAATTAGAATGCTAGATAATGTAATCGATATTAATCGCCTTGATGTTAAGCAAGCAGAGCTTACTAACAAGACATACCGAGCAATCGGCGGAGGCACTTACGGCTGGCATCATCATCTAGCTGTTAACGGAATCAAGTGGGAATCTGAAGAGGCTGTTGAAGAGGTTGAAAGAGTATATGAAGCGATCAATTATGCGGCAATTAAATCAAGCATGAAGCTTGCAAAGGAAAAAGGGACTTATTCGAAGTTTAAAGGATCAGATTGGGAAACAGGAGCTTACTTTAGTAAGCGGAAGTATGAATCAGCAAAGTGGACTGAGCTTCAAGAAGAAGTGAAGGAGCATGGGGTTCGAAATGGCTACTTACTTGCAGTTGCTCCGAATGCGACAACAGCACTTATTGCTGGCTCGACTGCGTCAATTGATCCAATTTTCTCGAAGCTTTATATGGAAGAAAAGAAAAACTACCGAATCCCAGTAGTTGCACCAGACTTAAATGCGAATACGACATGGTTGTATAAGCCGGCTCATCTAATCGATCAAAAATGGAGCATTCGTCAAAATGGCCGAAGACAGCGTCATGTCGACCAAGGAATTTCATTTAATATTTATGTACCAAATAACGTAAAAGCAAAGGAATTGCTAGAGTTGCACTTACTAGCTTGGCAGGAAGGTCTTAAAACAACCTATTATGTTCGCTCAACATCTGTAACAGTCGATGATTGTGAAAGTTGTTCTAGCTAAAAAAGTGGAGGATTTATTATGGATACAATGAAAAAAAGAAAATTATATGATATTCACGCTCCAAATGCTTCGACTGGGTTAATTAATGGCGAAAGCTCAAATGTGCTAAATTGGGATGATGTTCGTTTTTCATGGGCATATCCTTTATATAAGAACATGCTCGCTAATTTCTGGACACCATTTGAAATTAATATGACACATGATGCAAAGCAATTTCCTAACCTAACAGGTGATGAGCAGGAAGCCTTCAAGAAAATTATTGGACTGCTTGCTTTTCTGGATAGTATTCAGACTGATTACTCAATGAAAGTAGCAGACTATTTAACTGACTCGAGTATGGCTGCGTTAATGAGTGTCCTATCATTTCAGGAGGTTGTTCATAACCAAAGCTACTCCTATGTCTTGTCTAGTCTTGTGCCAAAATCAATGCAGGATGAGATTTATGAATATTGGAAGCATGATCCTGTTTTGAGAGAGCGTAACGAGTTTATTGTTGATGGCTATGAGGAGTTTGTTAGTGATCCGACAGCAGAATCTCTTGCTAAGTCCATTGTTTATGATGTTATTTTAGAAGGGTTAAACTTCTATTCTGGATTTGCTTTCTTCTATAATTTAGCTCGACATCAAAAGATGGTTTCAACGTCCACGATGATTAATTATATCAATCGTGATGAGCAGCTACATGTTCATTTCTTTACGAATTTGTTTAAGGAGCTTCTAAAAGAAAATCCTGAACTAGATACCCCAGAAATGAAGCAATTTGTTGAAGATGCATTTAAAGAAGCAACTGATCTTGAGATTAAATGGTTCCGTTATATTATAGGGGACAAGCTTGATGGGATTGATCCAGAGGAAATGGAATCATATTTAAAATTTATGGCAAATAAACGTGTGAAACAGCTTGGCTATGATCATATTTTCCCTGAGCACCGTACAAATACGATGCGATGGATCAAAGCATATGAGGATGTGAATGCGGCAAAGAGCGATTTCTTTGAGCAAAAGTCACGCCAGTATGCGAAGGTTTCTAGTGATAATGGATTTGATGAGTTATAGAATGGACGTCTTAAGGATCAATATGGTCCTTGAGACGTTTTTTTTCTGATAGGTAAAATGTTGGAGGGTGCACGTGACTTTTGTTAATCGAATCTACATAATTGGAAAAAAGATGAGCCGACAGCTTGGGCGACAACCCTAATCATCTTTGCTATAATTAGGGCTTAGACATACGAAACGAACGGAGTTGAAATGTCGTGCTTGAGTATCAAGAGTGGCGTCATGTATTTAAATTAGATCCAAATAAAAACATAACAGATGAAGAGCTAGAACAGATTTGTGAATCTGGGACGGATGGCCTCATTATTGGTGGCAGTGATGGTGTGACATTAGATAACACACTCCAACTTCTTATGCGTGTACGCCGGTATACGGTATCTTGTGCGCTGGAGGTTTCAACGATCGAATCAATCACGCCTGGATTTGATTACTTTTTTATCCCATCTGTAATGAATAGTCAAAAGGTAGACTGGGTTTTGGGCTATCATCATCAGGCGATTAAAGAATACGGTGCTATCATGAACTGGGATGAGATCAAGGTCGAGGGCTATTGTATACTTAATCCTGAAGCAAAGGCTGCTAAGCTAACAGAAGCGAAGACAGACCTATCAATTGATGATGTAGTCGCATATGCGAGAATGGCTGAAAACCTCTATCGTTTTCCAATTTTCTATGTAGAGTATAGTGGAACATATGGAGACGTCGAGCTTGTCAAGCAGGTAGGGAAGGTATTGTCAGATACGAAACTTTTCTACGGTGGTGGGATTCGTTCTGTCGCACAAGCGAGTGAAATGGCTGCGGTTGCGGATACTATTGTCGTTGGGAATTTAATCTATGATGATCTAAATGCAGCTATAAAAACCGTACAAGCGGTAAAAGAGACATTGAAATAAGACAAACAACAAAGTAAACTATAGAGAATAACTAGAACAAATGTTTGGAGTGAGGGTATGCAAGCGAAGATTATTGAGAAGATGCTCGCAGGACTTAATCCAGAGCAGAGACAAGCGGTAACACATACAGATGGACCTCTATTGTTGATGGCTGGTGCGGGGAGTGGGAAGACAAGAGTGCTGACCCACCGGATTGCTTATTTACTGCGTGAAAAGGCTATTGCACCATGGAGTGTACTTGCTATCACCTTTACGAATAAGGCTGCTAGAGAGATGAAAGAGCGTGTTGCTAGTCTAGTTGGACCAATTGCTGAAGATATTTGGATTTCGACATTTCACTCGATGTGTGTTCGGATTTTACGTCGTGATATTGACCGTATCGGGTATAGTCGGAACTTTACGATATTAGATTCAGGTGATCAGCTTTCTGTGATTAAGCAAATTTTAAAAAATCAAAACATTGATCCTAAGAAGTTTGATGCACGAAGCATTCTTGGGATGATTAGTAGTGCCAAAAATGAGCTGAAAAAGCCAGATGAGTATGCAAGTACGGCAACTGGTCCTTTCGAACAAACGGCAGCAGATGTCTATGTTGATTATCAGAAGCAATTAAAAAAGAACCAAGCACTGGATTTTGATGATCTTATTATGAAAACAATTGAGTTGTTTAAGCTTGTTCCTGAAGTGCTAGAGTTTTATCAACGGAAATTTCAATATATTCACGTGGATGAGTATCAGGATACAAACAGAGCACAGTATATGCTCGTTAAAATGCTTGCAGCCAAGTTTGAAAATATTTGTGTTGTTGGTGACTCAGATCAATCGATCTATCGGTGGCGCGGGGCGGATATTGCTAATATTCTTTCGTTTGAAGAGGATTACCCTAAAGCGCAGGTGATTTTGCTTGAGCAAAACTATCGTTCAAGTAAAACAATTTTGGAAGCAGCCAATAAGGTAATTGCAAATAATAGTAACCGCAAAAAGAAAAATCTTTGGACATGCAACGATGATGGTGCGAAGATTGGCTATTATGCAGCAGATACAGAGCATTCAGAGGCTCAGTTTGTTGTTGAAAAGATCCAGGATGCGATGCTAGAAACTGAGTATACTTCCTCTGATATCGCGATTCTATATCGGACAAATGCACAGTCACGTGTTATTGAGGAATTCTTTGTGAAATCAAATCTTGATTATACAATTGTCGGTGGAACCAAATTCTATGATCGTAAAGAAATAAAAGATGTTCTTGCTTATTTACGCTTAATATCCAATCCAGATGATGATATCAGTCTACAAAGAATTGTTAATGTACCAAAGCGAGGCATTGGTGGAACAACTGTCGATAAAGTAGCTGCATATGCAACGGCACACGACTTATCATTGTTTGCTGCATTGCAGGAAATTGAGCAAATAGGATTACCAGCACGAACTGCCGGGAAGCTGAAGGATTTTGCTGACCAGCTTAGTAATTGGGTGAACATGCAGGAATATTTATCAGTTACTGAACTTGTTGAAGAGCTCCTGGACCGAACGGGTTACAGAGAAATGTTGAAAAATGAACAATCGATTGAGGCACAGAGTCGTCTTGAGAATATTGATGAATTTATAACTGTTACAAACGAATTTGAGAAGCAAAATGACGATAAATCACTTATTAACTTCTTAACTGATTTGGCATTGGTTGCTGATATTGATAAGCTTGATGACGACAATGATGGTAAGCCTAAAGAGTCAATCACACTTATGACCCTGCATTCAGCAAAGGGACTGGAATTCCCATTAGTCTTTTTAATAGGAATGGAAGAAGGGATTTTCCCACATAGTCGCTCCCTCTTTGAAGCGGAAGAGATGGAAGAAGAACGAAGACTTGCATATGTTGGAATCACTCGTGCTGAAAAGCAATTGTATATGACGAACGCTAGAATACGGACATTATATGGAAGAACGAATTCCAATCCTCCGTCACGCTTTATTTCTGAAATTCCTGAAGAGTGTATGGAGCTGCTACATGAAGTGAAAGAAGCACCAAACTGGATGACAGCTAGAGCTGTTGAGAAGCCACAAACACCGGCCACAACAGGCCGTTCAAAGGTGACACATACTGGTGGAGATCAAATTTCATGGAGTGTTGGTGACAAGGCGGAGCATAAGAAGTGGGGAGTAGGAACGGTCGTCAGCATAAAGGGCGAGCAGGATTCACTTGAGCTTGATATTGCTTTTCCTAATCCAATAGGTGTGAAGCGATTGTTTGCTAAGTTTGCCCCAATTACGAAGCAATAGAAAGGACGAGGTTGATGGAGCGACAAGTTGCAGAGAAGCGTGTTGAAGAACTTCGAGCGTCTTTAGAGGAGTATGGCTATCATTATTATGTATTAGATAACCCTATCGTTTCAGATGCTGAATATGATCAATTATTAAATGAATTAATTAAGCTTGAAACTGATTTTCCTGATTTGGTGACAGAGGACTCTCCTACTGTAAGAGTAGGGGGGCAGCCTTTGCCATTTTTCGAGAAGGTTGAGCACCGGACTCCAATGTTAAGCTTAGGGAATGCTTTTTCTGCAGATGATCTGCTTGACTTTGATCGAAGGGTGCGTTCGCTTGTCGGTGATGAGGTCAGCTATAGCTGTGAGCTGAAGATTGACGGACTAGCGATCTCTTTGACTTATGAAAATGGTCGACTTGTTCGAGGAGCAACGCGTGGAGACGGAACGGTTGGAGAAGATATCACCGAAAATCTGAAAACAATTCCGGCGATTCCACTGAAACTAAAAGAGAATTTGACACTTGAAGTGCGTGGAGAGGCTTTTATGCCGAAGCGTTCCTTTGATCAATTAAATGAAGCAAAGGAGCAAGCGGGTGAGGAGCGATTTGCAAATCCGAGGAATGCAGCAGCAGGATCATTGCGACAATTAGACCCGAAACTAGCAGCGAAACGGAATCTCTCGATGTTTGTGTATGCGATTGGATATATTGAAGGACAGGAATTGCCGTCACATCATGGTGGACTACAATATCTTCAAAAAATAGGTTTTAGAGTGAATCAAGAAAGTAAGAAATGTGAAACGATTGAAGACGTTATTCAGTATACAGAGGAATGGGTAGCAAAAAGATCTGATCTTCCGTACGAAATTGATGGAATTGTCATTAAGGTTGATCAATTGGATCTGCAACAGGAGCTTGGCTTTACCGCTAAGAGTCCACGCTGGGCTATTGCGTTTAAATTTCCTGCCGAAGAGGTTATTACAACCCTAGAAGATATTGAATTAAATATCGGAAGAACGGGTGTCGTTACACCGACAGCGATCTTAACTCCAGTAACAGTTGCCGGTACAACAGTAAAACGGGCATCATTACATAATGAGGATTTAATTAGAGAAAAGGATCTAAAGCTTGGTGATTCTGTTGTTATCAAAAAAGCAGGCGATATTATTCCTGAGGTTGTAAATGTCTTGCCTGAGTTAAGGGATGGAAGTGAACGTGATTTCGCAATGCCGACCCATTGTCCGGCATGTGGAAGTGACCTTGTTCGTTTGGAAGGAGAAGTGGCACTTCGCTGTATTAATCCACAATGTCCTGCTCAGATCAAGGAAGGCTTGATCCATTTTGTCTCGAGAAATGCAATGAATATTGATGGACTTGGCGAACGAATTATCGTCCAATTGTTTGATCATGACCTTGTCCATGATGTAGCTGATATTTATAAACTTGAGCGTAGTGCTCTCTTGCAGCTTGAACGAATGGGTGAAAAATCTGTAGATAACCTTCTTGATGCAATTGAGAAAACAAAATCTAATTCACTTGAGAAACTGCTGTTTGGTCTAGGTATTCGCTTTGTAGGTGCCAAGGCTGCGAAAACATTAGCAATTGAATTCGAATCAATGAAGAGTCTTAAGCAGGCGAGTGTAGATGAATTAGTTGCAGTGAACGAAATAGGGGAAAAGATGGCTGCCTCTATTCATCGATATTTTCAGAAACCAGAAGTAAATGACCTCTTAAATGAACTAGAGCACTTAGGGATAAATATGAATTATACTGGACCACGGAAGAAGCTGGTTGCTGAGATTGCCGACAGTCCTTTCTCAGGAAAGACAATTGTTCTTACTGGTAAACTCGAACAGCTAACGCGTGATGAAGCGAAAGAAAAAATTGAGGCGTTAGGTGGAAAAGTCGTAGGGAGTGTAAGTAAGAAAACCGATTTGCTTATTGCTGGAGAAGCCGCTGGATCGAAGAGAACAAAGGCCGAGGATCTTCAAATTGAAATTTGGGATGAGGCCGAACTCATTGACGTGTTATCGAAGTTCTAGATTTTTTAGATGAGAGAGGAGGGGGAAATGTGAATAAGCGTTACTTTTGGATAATGTCTATCCTAGTGATTTTTCTATCGGGATGCTTTCAAATTTTACCCCAAGAGGAAGAGGAAGAAGCCATTATCGATGAGTCAATTGATAGTGAAGAAGAGCAAGTAGTTGAAGTTGTTCCTCCGATTTTAACCCCAGATAATTACTATCAAAGTGTTATTTATGATGGTACCTATCTTCATGGTGAATCAAGAGGTTTTGGGACAGCAGTTGTAGACAATCGGATGGATCTTGACCAGTTAGAGATGGGACTTACTCGTATTGCCCAGCAGCATTTCGATCCAGATACTTACTTTTTTAGAGAAGGTCAGTTCATTAAAAGAGACCAGTTGAATAGCTGGCTGATGAGATATAACGAAGAAACGAACCCAACGGGATTAAATCCTGCTCTAGGAGATGAAAAAGACCAGAAGGAACGGGAAGAAAATCATCCAAGATATCTTTCTCATATTTTAGAGCATAACTATCTTGTCAAGAGTGAAGATGGTCAAATGAAGCTAGGTGGTATTGTGCTTGGGCTTTCTTTGAATAGTGTCTATAATTTTCGGACTGAGACAGAGGATGGTCTTTATAATTTCTATGAGACAGTCATACCTGACGATGTCATTGAACGAGAGGGGAAACGAATTGCAGAGGAAATACTCAGTCGACTAAGATCCGGAGAGTTTGAAGACGGAGCCTTTCAAGACATACCGATTGTGATCGCTCTTTTTAGGGAGCAGCCTAGACAATCTGCAATTCCAGGTAATTTCATCTCACAAGCAAAGGCCGATCCAGGTAATGCCTTGCAACGATGGCAGGAAATTAATGAACAATACTATTTGTTTCCTTCAAGTGAAGCGAGTGAGCATGCTAGAGGGGAAGCCGATCAATTCCAACGTTTCAAAGATGATGTACAGGGTTTCTTTGATTCATATATTGGCGTTGTAGGAAAAGGAAGATATTTAGATAACAAAATACAGGAGCTCTCGATTGAGATCCCCATTCGTTTCCAAGGAAAAGCTGAAATTGTTGCATTGACGCAATATGCAGCTAGCCAACTCCAACAAAGATTCGATCCAAATTATAAGATTAGTCTAAAGGTGAGTTCGGTTTCTGGTAAATTAGAAAGTCTTATTGTTCAGAATCCTGGTAGTGAACCAATTATTCATATATTTGATTAATAATGGTAAATAGAGGCAGTTTTCCTATAACTGTCTCTATTTATAACCTAAAATACTAAATTTATATAGAACCGTAAGAAATATAACAAAATGTATTTATTATTCAAAATGTACATGATATATTTAATTCGCTTGAGGACTCGTTCAAGAAGTCTGAAGTCTGACTTTAACGTTAAAATTGTTGATTGATTATTTTCGGTTTCGGGTATAGAACCAATCGATGGTGAAAACCTAAGGTGAAGAACCAATCAGCGTAGTAATCTTTTGGTCAGCATTAAAAAAATAGGGGGATATAACATGAAAAAGTGGTTACGTACTTTGGTAATGTCAACGGTTGCAGTAACAACACTTGCTGCATGTGGGACTGCGGAAGAAAGCCCAGCACCAGCTGAAGGAGGGGCAACAGACACTCCTGCAGAAGAAACATCAGATTTTAAAGTTGGGATGGTTACTGATATTGGTGGAATTGACGATAAGTCATTCAACGAATCAGCATGGGCTGGATTATCGGAATTTGGAACAGAGTTCGGTCTTGAGGAAGGAACTGGATATCGTTATGTTCAATCAGGCGATATTGCTGAATTTGAACCGAATATTCGTAATTTAGTGCGTGAAGATCTTGATTTGACTTGGGCAATTGGTTACTTAATGAACGATGCGGTGCTAACTGTTTCTGAACAAAATGCTGATGCACAGTTTGCGATTGTTGATTCAGTTGTAACAAATAAAGAAGGAACTCCATTACAGAACGTAGCTCATATCACGTTTAAGGAACATGAAGGATCTTTCCTTGTTGGGGTTGCAGCTGGTCTTCAAACAGAAAGTAATATTGTAGGATTTGTTGGTGGTGTTGAAGGAGAATTAATTAAGAAATTCGAAAATGGTTTTAAAGCTGGAGTGAAGGCTGTAAACCCTGACGCAGAGATCCGTGTTCAGTATGCTGAAAGCTTCAATGCTGCGGATGTTGGTACTCAAATTGCAGATACAATGTACAGCCAAGGTGCAGATATTATCTATCATGCATCAGGAGCAACTGGAAACGGTGTATTTACAGAGGCTAGAAACCGTGCATTAAATGGTGAAAATGTTTGGGTAATTGGTGTTGACCAAGATCAACATGAAGAAGGTATTTATGATGAAGAAACAGGTGCATCTGTTACATTAACATCAATGATTAAGCGTGTTGATAGAGCTGTATACCTTGTTACTGAACAAACAATGAATGGCGATTTCCCTGGTGGAGAAATCCTTGAATATGGTTTAGAAGATGAAGGCGTTGGTATTGCTACGACTACTGATAATATGTCAGAAGAAGCTCTTTCAACTGTTGATGAATACATTGAGAGAATACTGTCTGGTGAAATCAATGTACCAACTACTGATGAGCAATACGAAGAATACTTGAAAACCCTTTAATTTGTAACAAGGGTGTCTTTAGATGTATTGTCTAAGACGCCCTTCTCTTTTTAGAAGGGACAATGATGAATTGACTAATTGCCCCGATCCATCATTGCCCCTTATCGCTACATAGTTGGAAGTTGTTAAAAGGTGGGAGGAAAAAGAAATGACTTATGTTATTGAAATGAATAATATTAGAAAAGAATTCCCTGGTATTGTTGCAAATGATAATATCACATTACAAGTTAAAAAAGGGGAGATTCACGCTCTTCTGGGTGAGAATGGTGCCGGGAAATCAACATTAATGAATGTGCTTTTTGGATTATATCAACCCGAAAAAGGAGAAATTATTGTTCGTGGAGAGAAGATCAATATATCAGATCCGAATGTAGCTAATCGCTTAGGGATTGGGATGGTCCATCAACATTTTATGCTTATTGAAAAGTTCACCGTAACAGAAAATATCATATTGGGTAATGAGCCGAAGAAGGCTACCCTTGTTGATATTAAAAAGGCGGCAAAGGAAGTCGAAGAAATTTCAAACCGCTATGGTCTGAAGGTAGATCCATATGCAAAAATTGAAGATATTTCTGTTGGAATGCAGCAAAGAGTAGAAATACTTAAAACACTTTATCGTGGTGCAGAAATTTTGATTTTCGACGAACCAACAGCAGTACTGACACCGCAGGAAATAAACGAATTAATGGCAATTATGAAGGTGTTAGTTTCTGAAGGTAAATCAATCATACTAATCACACATAAATTAAAAGAAATTATGGCAGTTTGTGATCGTTGCACAGTTATTAGAAGAGGAAAAGGAATTGGCACGGTTGATGTCAGTGAATCTGACCCTGATAAGCTTGCGGCAATGATGGTTGGTAGAGAGGTTAACTTCTCTGTTGAAAAGGAAGAAGCTAAACCGAAGCAGGTCGTCTTAGCTGTATCAAATTTAACAGTAAAGGACTCAAGGGGAATAAAAGCAGTAAACAATCTATCCCTAGATATAAAATCTGGAGAGATTGTGGGTCTAGCTGGGGTTGATGGAAATGGTCAGAGTGAGTTAATTGAGGCTATTTCAGGTCTAAGAAAAGCAGAGTCTGGCTCAATCACTCTGAATGATAAGGAAATTACAAATTTAGCACCTAGAAAAGTCACGGAATCGGGTATTGGCCATATCCCTGAAGATCGTCATAAGCACGGATTAGTTCTTGACTTTTCTGTTGGAGAGAATATGGCTATCCAAACTTACTACCGTAAGCCTTTGTCGAAAAAAGGGGTACTAAATTATCAGGAAATTTATAAAAAAGCTCGTGCTCTCATTGAAGCGTACGATGTTAGAACTCCAAGTGAATATACTGCAGCTCGGGCGCTTTCAGGTGGGAATCAACAAAAAGCGATTATTGCCCGTGAGGTTGATCGTTCACCAGATTTCTTAATTGCCGCACAGCCAACCCGTGGTCTAGATGTTGGAGCGATTGAGTCCATTCATAGTCGACTTATTTCCGAGCGCGACAAAGGACGAGCCGTTTTACTTATGTCCTTAGAGTTAGATGAGATTCTAAATGTGAGTGATCGAATTGCGGTTATGTATGAAGGAGAAATTGTTGCAATTGTCGATGGAGATAAAACGAACGAGCAAGAACTAGGCCTCCTAATGGCCGGGGGTAAGAAAGAGAAAGCAGGTGAAGCAAACTAATGCGTAAGTGGCTTCCGACGGGGAAATTATTATCATTATCTGTTCCGATTATTGCTGTATTATTAGGAATTCTTATCGGTGCAATTGTTATGGTTGTTAGTGGGTATAATCCAATTGTAGGATATACGGCTCTACTAACAGGGATTTTTAGTCACCCTTATTATATAGGTGAAACAATCAGATCAATGACACCATTAATATTAGCTGGGTTATCAGTTGCCTTTGCATTTCGTACTGGCCTATTTAATATCGGTGTAGAAGGTCAGTTAATTGTTGGTTGGTTGGCTTCCGTCTATGTTGGTATTGTCTTGGACTTACCACAAGTAATTCATTTACCATTAGCTATTATGGCTGGGGCATTAGCAGGTGCTCTGTGGGGAGTAATACCAGGAATTCTAAAAGCTCGCTATCAGGTACATGAAGTTATTGTAACAATCATGATGAACTATATTGCTCTATATACTGCTAATTTTTTAATTCGGGAATACTTAATTGTTCCTGGTGAAAGAACGGAATCGATTGCACCAACAGCTTCACTTGCATCACCTTTTATCCAATCGATTACAGATTACTCAAGAGCCCATTACGGCTTTATTGTAGCAATACTTGCTTGTTTAATTATGTGGTTCATATTATGGAGAACAACAAAGGGATATGAGCTTCGTGCAGTTGGACTTAATCAACATGCTTCTCAATACGCTGGTATGAATGTCAAAAATAATATTGTCTTATCAATGATTATTGCAGGTGCGTTTGCTGGTGTAGCAGGTTCAATGGAAGGACTTGGAACATTCGGATATATGAATATTCTGTCAGGATTTACAGGTGTTGGTTTTGATGGAATTGCAGTTGCCTTGCTAGGGGCTAATGCAGCCTTGGGTGTTTTTCTAGCGGCATTCTTATTTGGTGGACTTCAAGTCGGGTCTTTAACGATGCAATCACAGGCTGGGATACCGGCAGAGCTAATCGATATAGTGATTGCACTTATCATTTTCTTTGTTGCATCTAGCTATGTGATTCACTGGATTATTAATCGCGTAAAAAAGGAGGGGCTCTAAATGGATCTTATGCAAATCCTCGCCCTCATTATTCCAGCAGCGATCATTGCTGCGGCTCCACTTATTTTAACAGCACTAGGTGGACTGTTTAGTGAACGTTCTGGTGTTGTTAATATTGGTCTTGAGGGACTTATGGTTATGGGAGCATTTACTGCGATTATTGCGACATTAACTCTTGAACGCTCAGGAGTTGGGGCGTTGTCTCCGTGGCTAGCATTACTGATAGCAGCTGTTGTTGGCTCCATTTTCTCATTATTTCATGCAGTTGCTTCAATAAACTTCCGGGCTGATCAGGTTGTAAGTGGTGTGGCCCTGAACTTCCTGGCTGTCGGTTTAAGTGTTTTTCTCGTACGTTTAATTTATGGAAAAGGTCAAACTGATTTCATTCAAAATCGATTAAATCGTATTGATATTCCTTTTCTAAGTGATATTCCAATTATCGGTCCATTGCTATTTTCTAGAACGTATGTGACGTCATTCTTAGCGATTTTATTAGTATTTGTCGTCCTATATGTGGTCTTCTATACACCATTTGGTCTGCGTTTACGTTCTGTCGGCGAACATCCAATGGCAGCCGACACAATGGGAATCAATGTTAATAAGATGCGTTATGTTGGAGTCATGTTAAGTGGTGCACTAGGTGGTCTTGGTGGAGCTGTCTATGCAGTAACCATCGCTGGTAACTTTTCTGGTGGAACCATTGCTGGTCAAGGGTTCATGGCTTTGGCAGTTTTGATTTTTGGAAAGTGGAATCCTTTAGGGGTTTTAGGAGCTGCCTTATTCTTCGGTTTAGCTCAAGCATTAAGTATAACAGGACAACAAATACCGCTTTTTGCAAATATACCAAGTGTATTTTTGTTAATTGCTCCTTATGTTCTAACTATTCTTGCTTTAGCAGGATTTGTCGGTAGGGCAGATGCTCCGAAGGCAGTAGGGAAACCGTATGTTAAAGGTTCAAGATAATATGTAAAACCTTCTAAGAATATCTTAGAAGGTTTTATTTTTGTGTAATTTTATGTTTGAAGAGCATGAAATTCGGGTATTTAGATTAGGTCGTCTGTAATGAATCTGTCTTTTGCTGCATAAGGCTAATTTAAGACAGGGAAGAGGAGGGGAGAACAATGGGTTACGAATTAACAACAGCAACATGGTTGTTATTGGCGATTCCTATGCCATTATTAATTATTTTATCGTTAATCTCATTATCAACAAAAAGGAGTGAGTAAATTTGGAAACGGCCACGTTAGTCACATTTATTATTTATTTAGTAGGGATGCTTGCAATAGGACTTGTCTCATACAAATTAACGAGCAATCTTTCTGATTATGTACTTGGAGGAAGGCGTTTAGGTGGAAGTGTTGCCGCATTAAGTGCTGGTGCTTCGGATATGAGTAGTTGGTTATTACTCGGATTACCTGGTGCGATGTATGTCGGTGGTATGGGTGAAATATGGATTGCTGTTGGTTTAGCAATTGGTGCGTATTTAAATTGGCAGTTTGTTGCGGAGCGTCTTCGCACTTACACTGAGGTAGCGAATGATTCAATTACGTTACCTGATTTCTTAGAAAACAGGTTTCATGATAAGTCGAACTTACTTCGTATTATCTCTGCACTTGTTATTCTTGTCTTCTTCGCATTTTACACGTCATCTGGTCTTGTTGGTGGAGCATTGCTATTTGAAGCTTCATTCGGGATGACTTACACTCAAGCCCTATGGATTGGTGCAATTGTTATTATTTCTTATACTTTCCTAGGTGGCTTCCTTGCCGTTAGTTGGACTGACTTTGCACAAGGGATTTTAATGTTCTTAGCATTAATTATCGTGCCAATTGTTGCAATTTCAGAAATCGGTGGTTGGAGTGAAACAGTAAATGCAGTTGGAGCAATTGATCCTGCCTATTTAGATGCGTTCCAAGGAGCCACATTTATTGGGGTTATTTCTTTACTTGCGTGGGGTTTAGGTTATTTTGGTCAACCACATATCCTGACACGCTTCATGGCTGTAAAGTCTGTTAAGGAAATTCCAAAGGCTCGTGCAGTTGGGATGACATGGATGGTTCTTGCCTTATTCGGTGCGATTTTCACTGGATTTGCTGGTATTGCCTATTTCTCAGCTGGTGGATTAGGTGGAGGAGCTCTACCTGAAGGCGCACACGAAACATTATTTATCATGTTTACTCAAGTGTTATTTAATCCTTGGGTATCAGGTTTCTTACTCGCAGCGATTCTTTCAGCAATTATGAGTACAATTGATTCACAGCTACTTGTATCATCTAGTGCATTAGCAGAGGATGTATACAAAGCCTTTATTCGTAAGGATGCGAGTCAGAATGAACTTGTTTGGGTTGGGCGTCTAGGTGTGGTCATTATTGCACTTATTGCGATCTGGCTTGCCTATAACCCAGAAAGCTCTGTTCTTGATTTAGTTGGTTATGCATGGGCTGGTTTTGGGGCTGCATTTGGCCCTGTTATTATTCTGGCTCTATTCTGGAAACGAATGACACGTAATGGTGCATTAGCAGGTATGATTGTCGGTGGAGCAACCGTTATTATCTGGGCGGAATTGACGAATTGGTTTGATATCTCAGCAGATCAATATCCGATTCTAGGCCTATATGAAATCATTCCTGGTTTCATTCTTGCATGGCTTGCTGTTTGGTTAGTCAGCTTGGCAGGTCAAGAGCCTTCTAAAGAAATTGAAGAAGAATTTGAAAAGGCAACATCGAAAACGGTATAGTAGTTAGATTAGATTGAACTCCCAGTGGTGATAGCTGGGAGTTCTTTTCTTGGAAGGAATGCCGAGTCATTACCGCTTATTGCCTATAGGTGTGTAATTTGGTATTATTAATCATATTGTCATTACGTGCAAATTTTTGCGGAGGTGAATAGATAATGTCCCGAATTTCAGAGGAACAGGTGAAGCATGTTGCTAATTTAGCAAGACTTGCGATTACTGAGGAAGAAGCAACAATGTTTACACAGCAGCTTGATGCAATTATTTCATTTGCAGAACAGCTAAATGAGCTTGATACAACAGGAGTAAAGCCGACGACACATGTGCTTGATATGAAGAATGTGTTGCGTGAAGATAAGCCAGACAAAGGTTTACCAATTGAAGATGTATTAAAAAATGCACCAGATCATGAGGATGGACAGATCCGCGTACCGTCCATTTTAGAATAGGGGAGGACAAGCTTAATGTCATTATTTGACCATAAGATGTCAGAGCTACATTCGATGCTTCAGAGCAAAGAAATTAAAGTTTCTGATCTTGTAGATGAATCGTATAAGCGTATTTCTGAAACAGATGGTAAAGTCAAAGCGTTTATGACGTTAGACGAAGAAAAGGCACGTGCATATGCTGCTGAATTGGACGAAGCGCTTGGTTCAGGAAGTGAACGTGGGCTTTTATTTGGTATGCCGATTGGAATTAAAGATAACATCGTAACAAAAGGTTTACGCACAACATGCTCAAGTCGTATCCTTGAAAACTTTGATCCAATCTATGATGCAACAGTTGTACAGAAGTTGAGACAAGCTCAATCAGTTACAATTGGAAAGCTAAATATGGATGAGTTTGCAATGGGATCGTCAACTGAAAACTCAGCCTATCAAGAAACGAAAAACCCATGGAATCTTGACCATGTTCCAGGTGGATCAAGTGGTGGATCTGCAGCAACCGTTGCAGCAGGACAAGTTCCTTTTGCACTAGGGTCAGATACTGGTGGTTCGATTCGTCAGCCAGCAGCTTATTGTGGTGTTGTTGGATTAAAGCCTACATACGGACGTGTATCTCGTTTTGGACTAGTTGCATTTGCTTCGTCACTGGATCAAATTGGACCAGTTACTAGAACAGTAGAAGACAATGCGTATCTTCTTCAGTCAATTGTCGGTGTCGATCCAATGGATTCAACATCAGCGAATGTTGAAGTACCTGACTTCTTATCTGCTCTAACGGGAGATGTTAAAGGATTGAAGATTGCAGTTCCGAAAGAATACCTTGCTGAAGGTGTTCAAGAAGAAGTTAAGCAATCTGTGCTAGATGCATTAAAGGTTCTAGAAGGACAAGGAGCAACATGGGAAGAGGTCTCATTACCGCATTCTAAATATGCTCTTGCAACCTACTACTTAATTTCTTCATCTGAGGCATCTGCCAATCTTTCTCGTTTTGATGGTGTTCGCTATGGATATAGAACGGATAATGCTGAAAATCTTCTTGAATTATATAAGCAGACACGTGCAGAGGGCTTTGGGGATGAGGTTAAGCGTCGTATCATGCTAGGAACATTTGCTCTAAGCTCTGGCTACTATGATGCTTACTACAAGAAAGCACAGCAGGTTCGTACTTTAATCAAACAAGATTTTGAGAAAATCTTTGAAACCTATGACGTTATTATTGGACCAACATCACCAACCCCAGCCTTTAAGATTGGTGAGAACACGAAGGATCCATTAACAATGTATGCAAATGATATTTTAACAATTCCAGTGAACCTTGCAGGAGTACCAGGGATTTCAGTTCCTTGTGGATTCAAGGATGGTTTACCACTTGGCCTACAAATTATCGGGAAGCATTTTGATGAAAGCACTGTGTATCGTGTGGCACATGCCTTTGAACAAGCAACAGACTACCACACTAAAAAACCAACACTGTAAGGAGGGATTGCGATGAATTTTGAAACGATTATTGGACTTGAGGTCCACGTTGAATTAAAGACAGAATCGAAAATTTTCTCAGCTAGTCCCAATCATTTCGGGTCTGAACCAAACGCGAACACAAGTGTCATTGACCTTGGCTATCCGGGAGTTCTACCTGTTTTGAACCGATCAGCTGTTGAATTTGGAATGAAAGCAGCGATGGCATTAAATTGTCAAGTTGCTACAGATACAAAGTTTGACCGTAAGAACTACTTCTATCCAGACAATCCGAAAGCATATCAAATTTCACAGTTTGATAAGCCGATTGGCGAACATGGCTGGATTGAAATTGAAGTTGACGGCTATAAGAAGCGTATCGGGATCACTCGTCTTCATCTTGAAGAGGATGCAGGTAAGCTTACGCACTCAGGCAATGGTTATTCGCTTGTCGATTATAACCGTCAAGGAACACCATTAATTGAGATCGTTTCAGAGCCAGACATCCGCACACCAGCAGAAGCATATGCTTACTTAGAAAAGCTAAAGGCAATTATTCAATACACTGGCGTATCTGATTGTAAGATGGAGGAAGGATCTCTTCGCTGTGACGCGAACATTTCTCTTCGTCCTGTTGGTCAAGAGAAATTTGGAACAAAGGCAGAGCTTAAGAATTTGAACTCATTTAACTTTGTTCGTAAAGGTCTTGAATATGAAGAGAAACGTCAAGAGCAGGTATTATTATCTGGTGGGATCATCGAGCAAGAAACACGTCGTTATGATGAAGCAGCTAATAAAACAGTCTTAATGCGTGTTAAAGAAGGTTCTGATGACTATCGTTATTTCCCTGAGCCAGATTTAACTGATTTGTATATTGATGAAGAATGGAAGGAACGCATTCGTGCGGAAATTCCAGAGCTTCCAGATGCTCGTAAGCAACGTTATGTTGAACAATTAGGACTTCCAGCGTATGATGCGATGGTTTTGACATTAACGAAGGAAATGTCAGATTTCTTTGAAAGCACAGTTCAACAAGGTGCTGGAGCGAAGCAAGCATCGAACTGGTTAATGGGCGAGGTTTCGGCATATCTTAATGCCGAACAAAAAGAATTAGAAGATGTTGCCTTAACGCCTGAAGGATTGGCAAAAATGATTCAATTAATTGAAAAGGGGACAATCTCTTCGAAAATTGCGAAGAAGGTCTTCAAGGAATTAATTGAAAACGGTGGCGATCCTGAGCAAATTGTTAAGGATAAGGGACTTGTGCAAATTTCTGATGAAGGTGCACTTCTGAAGATGGTTACAGAAGTTCTTGATAACAATGAACAATCAATTGAGGATTACAAGAACGGAAAAGACCGGGCAATTGGTTTCCTTGTCGGACAAATTATGAAGGCATCAAAAGGAAAAGCCAATCCACCAATGGTGAACAAGCTCTTACTAGAGGAGATTGCTAAACGTTAAAGGAAGTATAGAAGGTTTCCAAAAAAGGAGAACATTGGCCTTTTGGAAACCTTCTTCTTTATTTGCTGTCTGGTGTTGATTTAATGTACAATACAATTTAGAAGAATTTGGATAGACTATTACATTGAAGTAGGGGATCCGCTATGAAACGAGCTCGTTTTATTTATAACCCGACATCGGGACGAGAACAAATAAGAAAGAATCTTGCCTATGTTCTAGAAAGACTAGAAAAGGCCGGCTATGAAACGTCTGCCCATGCGACAACAGGAGAAGGCTGTGCTAAGAGGGCCGCACGAAAAGCAGGAGAAAACGGGTATGACCTTGTCATTGCTGCAGGCGGTGACGGTACAATATTTGAGGTTGTCAATGGTTTAGCTGATTTGGATAAAAGACCAATGCTTGGTTTAATTCCAGCTGGGACAACAAATGATTTTGCTAGAGCCCTGCACATTCCACGTGATATTGAAAAAGCCTGTGATGTCTTATGTGGAGATCATCTTGAACCGATTGATATCGGTAAGGTTGATGATCGTTATTTCATTAATATTGCCGCTGCCGGATCGCTAACAGAGCTGACCTATGAGGTTCCTAGTAAATTAAAGACCGCAGTTGGTCAATTTGCCTATTATTTAAAAGGACTTGAGAAGCTCCCGCAGGTCACACCTAAGAGAGTTCGAATTGAATACGACGGGAAACTTTTTGAAGATGAGATTATGATGTTCCTCGTAGCAAATACGAATTCTGTTGGTGGCTTTGAAAAGCTTGCTCCGAACGCCTCTTTAAAGGATGGAATGTTCGATTTCATCATTGTCAAAAAGATTTCATTTCCTGAATTTATTCAGATCGGCTCCCTCGCCTTACGTGGTGAACATATTAATCATCCAAAGGTGATGTATGTTCATGCAAATCGTATTAAGGTCCAAGTAGAAGGAGACATGCAATTGAATCTAGACGGTGAACATGGTGGAGCATTACCTGCTGAATTCGTTAATATGTATCAGCATTTTCAAATGCTGACACCAAGTGATCGCAAAAGTAAATACTAGATGAGAAAGAGAGTACACCTAATCGGCGAACTCTCTTATTTTTGTGACATTTTTAATGCTATTTGTAAGTGTGGTACAATGATTCACGATAACCGAGAAAAAGGACGGAACCTAATGACGAAACAACCACTACCTGTTCAAAAGAATGAACAGCTTCAAGTCGAAATTGAAGATTTAACGCATGAGGGTGCAGGCGTTGCCAAGGTCAATGGCTACACCTTATTTGTCCCGAAAGCACTTCCTGGGGAACACGTAACGATAAAAGTA
This sequence comes from Halalkalibacter suaedae, assembly GCF_017939705.1. Classification (GTDB taxonomy): domain Bacteria; phylum Bacillota; class Bacilli; order Bacillales; family Bacillaceae_D; genus Halalkalibacter; species Halalkalibacter suaedae. The sequence goes on along the minus strand of NZ_JAGKSQ010000006.1, from coordinate 230,592 downwards.
ACGAAAACGAATAAGGGCTACGGCTTTGCTCGTTTACTAGAAATAAATGAAGCGAGTCCACATCGCATCGAGCCACCATGTCCAATTTACAATCGCTGTGGTGGCTGTCAGGTCCAGCACTTAAGCTACGAGGGACAACTACTAGCCAAACAAAAGCAAGTCAAGGACGTCCTTGAACGAATTGGCGGAATTAAAGACATCCCAATTCACCCGACACTTGGGATGGACGAGCCATGGCGCTACCGCAACAAAGCACAGGTTCCGATTGGGGAAGAAGGTGGGCTTGTGATAGGTGGTTTTTACCAAGAACGCAGCCATCAAATTATCGATATGGACGAATGTCTTATACAGCATGAGGACAACGATAAAATTGTAGCCGTTGTGAAACGAATTGCTAACAACTATGGCATTAGAGGCTATGATGAAGAAAAGCACAGAGGCACATTACGACATGTTGTCGCAAGAAAAGGCTATAAAACAGGTGAAATTATGGTGGTTCTTGTTACAAGAGGACAAGAGCTTTCACATAAAAAGCAATTAATTGACGAGATCCAAGCCGAGATCCCAGACGTCAAATCAATTGTCCAGAACATCAACCCAAAACGAACGAATGTCATATTCGGTGATCAAACAACAGTCCTTTGGGGAGAAGAATATATTCACGATTACATCGGAGACATTAAGTTTGCGATCTCGGCACGCTCCTTCTATCAAGTAAACCCAGAGCAAACAAAGGTCCTCTATGACAAAGCACTAGAGTACGCCGAGTTATCAGGAAAAGAAACTGTGATCGATGCTTATTGCGGAATAGGAACGATCTCATTGTTTCTAGCTCAACGTGCAAAACATGTATACGGAGTTGAAATTGTTCCAGACGCGATTGCTGATGCAAAGCGAAATGCTGAACTAAACGGCATCTCAAATGTGGACTTTGCAGTAGGAGAAGCAGAGAAGGTTATGCCATGGTGGTATGCACAAGGCATCAGACCAGATGTCATCGTTGTGGACCCACCACGAAAAGGCTGTGACGAAGCATTGCTAGAAACGATCCTAAATATGAAGCCAAAGCGCGTCGTGTACGTCTCCTGTAACCCGGCTACTCTCGCTCGCGATCTGAAGTATTTGGAGCAGGGTGGCTACAAGACGAAGGAAGTGCAACCGGTAGATATGTTTCCTCATTCGACGCACATAGAAAATGTTGCAGTACTTGAAATGAATAATTGATAAAAAGAGTCCGAATTTGGGCTCTTTTTTAACTGGCTTCTGGTTGAGATGAATAAAGGCTAGAGATAGATAAAATGTGAGATTGTTTCAATGTGTACTAGACTCATACTAGCAGCAGATATAGTGGTGATTTTGAAATAACCTAATGAATATAAATTGGGTATTTATGCTAAAATTAGGGTGTTAGATGGAAGGGGGATGGAAGGGCATTATGGTTTTTGACAATTGTTTCTATCTTACTAAATATAGCACCAATACTTTTAGAACGAAAACGTAAGAAATAATGACTTATTGCCACATCATTTATATCATATTCAATTATTGTTTCCGTCTTTTGTATAAATAAATGAGGAGCGATTGCTCAATAAGGGTAGTCACTCTTTATCGTAACTGGCAGGATATATAAATTATAAATGCGATATGAATGGAGGGGGAAAAATGGAACTTTGGGTTATAGTTTTTATTTCAGTTACAGCACTTTTCGCACTTATTAAATATACGTTTAATCAAAGGAAAGACAGAAAAAGAAGTACTCTGATGAACACCTTTGGCCCCGCATTAGCTGTAGGAGGTTTATTTGCTACTCTGTCCAGCTTATTAGTTTTTTTTATCAATTAACTGCGATCCTTATATTTACAGCTACGTACTCAAGCCATGTGGAGTGCGTAGCTGTTTTAGAATTTGAAAAATAAATTTTTCTAAGAAAAGAGTTCAAGAAATTGGACTCTTTTTTGTGTTAGGAAGAAGGATAGGGGGAGGGTTAAAGGAGGTCGGACCATTTGCTTTAATATTCTCATGAAAAGGACTTCTTGCATCGCTTACACGGTTAAGCAGTCTTCGCAATGTTGTTTTTTTCTTCATATGAACATCAATTTTCTTCTGACTATCCTAATCTGTTTCACTCACTAACATAGCTATAGCCATCGGGCTGAAAATGTGATATATTACCTAAGGCTAAATGTCTAAATTAAATATGGGCAAACTATTTGAAAAAATAGGACGCAAAACTATAGGGACTAAATACTAGACATATGTATAAGTCTGCCAGTTGCTTTTCATACAACAACTACTAGGTTGTGTGACTACTTATGGGCTACTTCCTATGGTTGTAGTCTTTTATTTTTAGTCTTATGTTAAAGCTTTAATTTTTCGACTTTACACATGTTGCAAAAGGCTGGAGATTAAGAGTGTCCGAGCTAAGTGATTTCCTGTGGTAGAAATCAACAACCAAGTTTAACAGAGATTATTTTTAAAATAGTTAAGTCTTTTGTTAGCATAGCCGATAAGACATAAGCCGACATTTTTTTCTTTTCGCAATAAATCTAAATTAATTACTTAAGGGAAGTGTACATCAATGAGAAAATGGTATTCTAATATATCATTAAAGACAAAAAGTATTTTATTTAGTATCATCACAACTACTTTAGTTGCTATTTTGATAACTGGGGTTAGTTACTCTGTTAATTCTAATTTCATGTTAGACGATCTTGTAACAGATGCTGAACAAATTGTTGAAACATGGTCACAGGATATTGATCCTAAAGATGTAATCGAAGTAATGGGAACAGATGATGAGAATAGTGAAGCGACTCAACGTTTGGTTAGTCATTTTGATCAATTATCAAACTATCAACCTTCAGTTGCACAGGGTTATATTTTTGGTACTGAGTTAGAAAATGGATCAGAAACGAGTTTAGTTGCTGCACCATCAGGATTATTAGACATACTTAAAACGGAAGCGGATTTAACAGTTGGCGATATGTATGGTCAGCCTGATAATATTGTCAAGCTAGTTAACAAGCTGACGGCTGAAAAGGAAATAGTCGTTTCTGATATTTACTCAGATGGATTAGGTACATGGATTACAGTTGCTAAACCGTATGTAGATGAAAATGGTAATGTTTATGCTTATTATGGAATGGACTTTAATGCACAAGGCTTTGTAGATAGTCAACGAAATATCCTAATGACTGTAGGTATAATTCTATTAATTGTCGTTGTGGTTATTGGCGTGTTGGAATATTTCTTGTTAGGAAAGCTATATAAACCAATTGGTGAGCTTGCTAGTGGGATTGAGTCTGTCACAGAAGGTAATTACGATGTGAGATTAAGAGAGTCGAATGATGAAATTGGTCGGGTAGCTGTAAGCTTTAACGCGATGGTAGATAATATAAGTAGGTTAATTAATTCTATTGAATCGGCATCGAAGAATACATCAAGTAACTATGACTCATTGTTCGCTTCTGTAAACAGAACTAGTGAGAAAATGGATAGTATTACTAAAGACGTGTCAGAAATGTCAGGAAGATTTGATTCTCAGAGTGGATCTGCTTATGAGATTTCCTCTTCGTTGCAACAGTTATCTGCTGGTGTGGAGACGGTTGCTCGTAATATTTCTAATGTCAGTGAAAGATCAAAAGAAACTGAGAGTCGTGCATTGCAAGGGAATGAGTCAGTAGATCAAGTAGGAAAACAAATGGGATTGATTAATCAATCGTCACAAAACTCAGAAAAGATTATCCGAAATCTTAATGAACGTTCTAATGAAATTCATTCGATTGTTGGACTGATTACAAGCATTTCAGAACAAACAAGTCTTTTATCATTAAATGCTTCGATTGAAGCGGCTCGAGCAGGGGAGCATGGTAGAGGATTTGCGATTGTTGCTAATGAAGTGAAAAAGCTAGCGGAACAATCAAAAGGTTCAGCAGAGCAAATTAAATCATTAATTGATTATATACAAAATGGGACAGAGGAAGCTGTTACTTCAATTAATGAGGGAGTCAAATACGCGAACGCCGGTGTATCTCTTGTAAAAGAGACAGGAGTCCTTTTTGCTGATATTCTTGACTCTGCACGGGATGTGTCTGCTCAAATGGATGAAATATCTGCAGCAACAGAACAAATGTCTGCAGAAAATCAAGAAATCACATCTACGTTTGAACAATTTACAGATTTAACCACACAAAATAGCGATACAGTTATTACACTAACAGATAGTATTAAAGATCAGAAGGTTTCATTCGATACTATTGTTGATTCAGCACAGGATATGAAAAAATTAATTAATAATCTTGAGGAAGCTGTAAAAACGTTAAAAGTATAGACCCTAAAACTTGTTCAGTACTAACAAGGCCTATAGGATAAAGTTCCTATAGGTTTTTTGTGTTGAAGCTTTTCATAGGGTGATATCCGAAAACTAAGGGGATTTTCAGAAAATAATTTATTATCCTTAATCATGATTGAGAAACACCGGCTAATCTCTTTAGTAATGGTAGATATAACACTCAATACTTAAGCATTGAGTGGAAAATCTCATCTACTTACCAATGGTCAGGTTTGAATGGAGTAACTACTGGTAATTATACCCATAAATTAGGAGTAATGTAGGAGTTATTTTCCAGTTAAAACATTTATAATGATTAAGTTGCTTAGATTAGACATATAAACAAAAAGGGTGTGAGAAGTTTTGAAAAAAAGTTTATCTATTCTTTTAGGGGTTTTCTTCGTTTTGATGTTAGCTGCGTGTAATTCTAGTGCTGATACGGTGAATAATGAGGATGGCACTTCAAGTGCAAAGAAATCGGATCTGACATTGGAGCAAGTTTTTGAAAAAACGACAGAGGCATCTAAAGAATTGAATAGTTTCAAAGTGAATATGGATTTAAACCAAGTAATTAATTCGGATCAAGATGAAGCAGCTAATGTGACATTAGAATCGACACTTGAAATGGATGTTGTTCAAGATCCTATGGCTTTTCATCAAAAAATAAGTACGGAAATCCCTGGTACAGAGCAAGTCATGGAGGTTGAAAGTTATTTTTCAAAAGACGGTATGTACTATTATGAGCCTACTAGCCAAACTTGGATGAAGTTCCCGTCTGAAATGATGGAACAATTAGTACAAATATCGAATCAACAGACAAACCCAGCAGCGGAAATTGAAAACTTGAGAAGATTTGTTGATGACTTTACATTCCAACAAGATGATAAAAGCTATATTCTAGTACTAAATGCTTCTGGTGAAAAGTTTACTGACTTTCTGAAGGAAACGGTGGAACAGACGTTGCCTGAGGGGATGGCTAATTCTGCAGAAGCTATTGAAAGTATGAAAATCAATCATATGGATTACGAGATACATATCGACAAAGAGACCTATTATCCAACAGTATTAAATCTCAACATGGAGATGGAAATGAGTGCGGAAGGACAAAAAGTAACAATAGCACAGGATATGAAAGGCCAGTATGTAGATCATAATCATCTTGAAGAAATTGAAATTCCACAAGAAGTTATTGAAGGTGCGGTAGAGGCACAACAATAATAATCTGGAAGGATGCGGGAATCTTTGAATAGATTCTCGCTTTTTTACGGTCCTTTAACTTTTTACATCCTAAGTCATTCTTCCCACTTCATCACCCTACGCAATCGTTTCTAATATAAAACTAGGTAGGAACACCCTATTAAAAGTACTTTATCGATTTTTAATAGAATAATGACTTAAATAGCATTATTAAAAATAGTGCTATCTAATTATTGAACATATATTACAAATTTTGGTAAAGTTAACTAAACAAAGCATGATACTACATAGGGCAAACCTATTGAAAAATAGGGACGCAAAGCTACGAGTCTAAGGTAAAGCAATTTGCTATGATCGTCGGGTTGCACATATAAATGGCTAGGGTAATGTCAACATCTGGCTTGAGTATGCAACCTAATGAGAAGGCTCATTAGGTTTTTTATTTTCCTAGATTTATATTTGCACAGTATGAAATGATAACGAGATTCTTATTTGAGGAGGTGAATGGAATGGTCTAATGATTATTTTGGATTTGTAGGTAGTCATTCTAGTAGGTTGAAGTTTTTTAATTTAAATAATGGAGGGATTTTAGTGAGGGCTATGATTAAAAAAGGGTTTAGTCGAGTATTGATCTATTCTTTTATGCTATTTCTGGTATGCGGATTCGCAAGTCAGACATTACATGCTGCTAGTCTTTCTATAACTAACAGTGGAGGTTGGTTTGAAACGGCATATATAGAGTGGTCTCCAGTAAGTAATGCTGAAGGATATAATGTCTATGTCAAACATGCTAATGCACCAGATAGTCAATATGAGCAAATTGACAATGAATTGATTCGCAGATACGCTTCATTTTGGAGAGCTGATGCAGTAGGACTTGCAGCTGGAGATTATGTCATGAAGGTTGATGCGATTCTTTCTAACGGTCAAAAAGTAAGCGCTTCCTCGGGTGTAATATCAGTAACGGAGCATGATAGATCTGGTTTTGCTTTTGCTGATAACTCGAAGTATGGTACGGGTTCAGGTGCATATAATGAGGACGGGACAATGAAGGACGGGGCTCAAGTTATCTATGTAACATCGGAGACTGCGAAAACTGTTTCTCATGATGTAATCGTTAATAGCTCAGGTGATGTACAGACGGGTGTTGGTATAAGCGAAATTCTTTCATTACGACAAAAGGGATATGATACGACACCGCTTGCAATCAGATTTATTGGACAAGTCACTTCTGGGGACATGAGTGGACAAGTTAATGGTAATGGTTATCTTGAAGTGAAAGGTAAATCGAGTTATTCAGAAATGAATATAACATTAGAAGGTATCGGAGAAGATGCATATGCTTACGGGTGGGGAATATTAGTCAGAAATGGCGGGAATGTAGAAGTTCGAAACCTAGGTATGGCATTATTCCCTGATGATGGCATTTCTCTTGATACAGGGAACGCAAATATCTGGTTGCATCACAATGATCTTTTCTACGGGACGGCAGGATCGGATTCTGACCAAGCAAAAGGTGATGGTTCAACAGATCTTAAAAAGGGTTCAACACATATCACAATCTCTCACAATCATTATTGGGATTCAGGAAAAGCTTCTCTAGTTGGGTTGAGTGAATCATCAGAGTTCTTTGTTACCTTTCACCATAACTGGTTTGATCATTCAGACTCGCGCCATCCACGTATAAGAGTAGCGTCAGTCCATGTCTATAATAATTTCTTTGATGGCATTTCAAAATATGGTATTGGTACAACAACAGGAAGTTCGGCATTTGTAGAATCGAATTATTTTAGAAATGCAAAGAATCCAATGATGAGCTCATTACAAGGTACTGATGCATTAGGCGATGGTACATTCTCAGGTGAAGATGGAGGTATGATTAAGGCATATAATAATATTGTTGTCGATGCGGCAAGTCTTATTTACGCAAATTCAAATGAGGGAACAGCATCAGCTAATGCCAAATCATTTGATGCGTATCTAGCATCGTCGAGAAATGAAACCGTTCCAAGCTCTTACAAAACATTAGTCGGTGGGACAACGTATAATAACTTTGATACTAGGATAGATCTTGGTGTCAATGGTTCTAGTATTGACAACGTAAGCGATGTTGAGCAAATTGTGACAGCAGAAGCTGGGCGCCTAAATAATGGAGACTTTACATGGGAATTTAATGACTCGGTTGATGACAAATCCTACAAACTCAACTCAGAGCTTATGGCAAAAATTAAAGGTTACAAGACAAGCCTCATATCTGTAGGGGGCAATTCCACAGAAATGCCAACAGACCCAAGTCCAACAGATCCGACACCAACAGACCCGACAGATCCGACTGACCCCACGCCTCCAACAGACCCAACGGATCCGTCAGAAGCATACTCTCATAATTTCACGACAAATGGAAAAGTCAGCAACTACTTCGCTATTGAAGGAAATTTATCATCTAGCAAAGGGACGGTAGAATATAATGGGTTAACTTTAAATCAATGCCTTAAGATTGAAAGTTCAACTAGGATTGAGTTTGCGACGACTGAAGAGTCCACATTAACATTAGTGTTCAACACTGAAGATGGAGCAGAAATCAAGGTAAATGGGACAAGCTATCCGATTGTAAATGGTATTGTCACTGTATCGCTTAATTCAGGCACACATGTAATCACAAAAGATGATGTGGCAAATCTATTTTACATGGCAGTAGAATAATATTTGTGGGAAGTTGTCGACTGTATTTGCTATTAGCATATAGTTGGCAGCTTTTTTTGTTGTAAACATTATCGTTTAATCCAAAAAGTTCATAAAAATAGTTTATGATAAGGAAGTCCTCGTTTGAATTAAAGCAGTATGGGAGGTGTCTACTATAGATTTGTTAGAGTTATATTACAAGAGATATACGAATACAGTCCAGGTAGCAGATTATGTGGAGTGGGCAAATCATTGTTTATATCTGGATGTACTTGAAATTAAGAAGTTAGCTAGTATGGGCATGGGTGAGCAGTTAAATCTATTTGAAATTGAAGCGATGTTTGCTGAGGCGATGAAAAGCATCCAAATGACTCCACCTTCTAAAGAAGAGTGCCTAGATGATCATTTTAAACGACTACATGCACAATTATTACTTCCTAGTGAGAATGCTATGCTCATTGTGCAAGAGATTTATCACTTTGCAATCGAATATGAGTTAGTTGAAGAACAGATGAATTGGCAAGAGCTAAGTGATATGATAGATGATTTTCAGGATGGTGATAATCATTATGGCTATACGATGGCCAAGATCAATGAAATGATTATTGGACATGCACGTAGGACCTGGCATTCGAAAGGTAGTAAGGTTACCTTTAAGGATTTTATTGGTCAGCAGATTACGGCAATTGATACGGAAATTCATTTGATTATTCAATTTGAAAAAGGGTCAATCACCATTGAATGCCCATGGCGAATCCGAAATGCTGATGTCATATTATTTGGGGGAACAGATATCCAATCTAACCAAGGGCAATGGAAAACGGTCAAAGAATTATTGGTCGGTAAAACGATTGAAGATGTTCAGTTATTCGAGCAATGTCCCTTTTTAATCGTACAATGTGACGATCTCTTTTTAGATGTGTTTCATGCGAGTTCCTTTTTTGATGGTTGGACTTTGACCGATGAAGAGGATTTCTATATGTTCTCAATGCATGGTGGAGTGATTGGATAAATTTATGAGAGTAGAAGAGTGATCTAAATGATCTATTTCATAATTATATATTAGAGGGCTGGAACTAGAACTTAAAAAAAGTGTCTAACTGAAATACCGAACAAAGCAATTACGTAGCGGATGAAATATACGGAGACTCCTGCGGGATCAAAAAGAGGCCACTGAAAAAGTCACTTTTAGCAGATTCGAGGAAGCAGCAATGGCTCCACACGTTGCACGCCTTCTATGAGAAACCCACTCATAGCAAGGCCTAAGAGAATGCAAAGGTTTCGCTCATTGCTTAAAGGCCACTAAAAAAGGTGGAAATCACGCCTTTTTCAGTGGCCTCATCAAAAAGCCAAGGGTGAGACCCCACAGGCGTAGTAGGCTCACCGGCTTCCCGCGGAAAGCGTAGTATATTTCAGGAGCGGTTTACGTCCGCCAATTATCATTGTTCGGATTTTCTATTAGTTAAATCACTTTTGTCCTAGTCTTATTTAACGTATACAGCACTATTTCTATAGACCATTTAATCTTCAACAAAGTTCTTTTTTTAGATTGTCGGCTGTTTAAGGATTCTATTAGAAATTAGGATAGACTATTCGAAAATATGATAAAATTAGAGCACTAAGTTTTTGCTACTAGAATATTCCTCAGGTTGAAATGTAAGCGTTTGTTATTATTGGTGTTTGATCATTATTTACAATTCATAAATCTATTAGGAGTAATGTAGAATCTATTCAAGGTATGAGTCATCGAAAGTCTATGAGATTTCAGGGGATTCTTTTATGTTGGGCAGTTGTTAATAAGTTTACTTGTTAAAGGTATCTCATTGTTGTTAATATATAAGCTAATAGTACTAATTAATTGGTTGGTATTGTATAGGGTTTGAAGAGCAAAGTAATTTGAATAATGGAGGTTATAACCATGATAGAAGTTATAACGTACGCAGATATTACTTTTCGAGTTGATTCAACTAGTAACTATAAAACAACAGTAGAAAATCTATTGTTAGCAACACAAAGTGATATAAAGGCTCTTGAAATAAATAATATTAGTCCGCCTAAAAGAAATACAGATAATGGATCTCATGAAGTCGTGGTGTATGGGAGACTATTAATTAATTTACCAGAGGTTTCAAAGGAAAAGAAAGTAGAACAATATATTGAGGATATTAATCCATTTTTGCGACGTCATCTAAAGCAGTGTAATAGTGTAAATAATTTGAAGATCATACAAATGAAAAGAATCTTAGAGAATCCAGATATTGAAGAACATCTTACTTTGTATGATAACTGACCATTTCTTACACATAGGAAAAGTAAAGCTTACCGAGAATGAATTCGGTGGCTTTTTTGTTTGGACAAGAATATTTTGGGTTTCAATATCTCATATGAAAAATTCAATATTCTTATATGAACATAAAATGAAAGCGTTTTATAATTAATCTGAACAAAATTATATTATAAAGAGGAGGAGAATAATATTGAGGAATAATCTTGTGAGAAATCTATGTATCGTAGCATTATCCTTTGTCATCTTTTTATCGCCTACAGTGGGTGATGGTATTCAAAAAGCAGAAGCCGCACCTTCTTTTGCTTATGGAGCAGATATCGGTTGGATGAAGCAATTGGAAGATGAGGGTGTAAGGTGGGTAGATGACAATGGACAACCTGAAGATCCTCTTCAAATCCTTAAAGACCACGGAATTAATTCCGTTAGATTAAGAGTATTTGTTGATCCTCCTAGTGATTATTATTGGAACAAAGATGGGACAACTTGGACTATGCTTGGTTATAGTGATAAGGCGGGGGTCCTCGCAGCGGCACAACGAGCAAATGATATGGGAATGAGTATTATGGTTGATTTCCATTATAGTGATGTGTTCGCAGATCCTGGTCATCAGATTAAACCTTCTGCTTGGAGTAATTACAATAATAATCAGTTGCAAACAGCAGTATATAATCATACGTACGATGTGATGAATGAATTGAGAAACAATGGTATCACACCTGATTGGGTCCAAGTTGGAAATGAGATTAACTCGGGTATCATGCTACCTAATGGTAGTACTGATAATTTTAATGCCTTAACAGCATTCCTAAATGAAGGCTATGACGCTGTAAAAGATGTTAGTCCATCTTCCAAGGTTGTCACTCATTTGGCTCATGGAGATGATAACAGTCTATTTAGATGGTGGTTTGACAATTTCTTTAATAATGGTGGTAAGACAGACGTAATTGGGGTATCATTCTACCCATATTGGGAAGGTCAGCCTTACTGGGAGCTTACTGATGACTTATCGTATAACTTAAATGACATGGCTTCACGATATAATAAGGAAGTAATGGTCGTTGAAGTAGGTGGAGACGAAAGCAATCCTAAAGATACGTATTGGACGATTTACGATACGATCAATGTTGTGAAAGCGGTACCGAATGGAATGGGAACTGGAGTATTTTATTGGGAGCCTGAAGGACATTCGAGTGTTCTTCCAGATGGCTACCTAGTAGGTGCTACTAGAGAGGTAGCTCCAAATGTTTTACAATACACCACTGCTATAGACGCTTTCAGTGATGCATCATCCGATGGAGATTCTAGTGGTGGAACAGGTGGAACTAATCTCGTAATAAACGCTGGTTTTGAATCTGATGCAGATACACAAAATCCTACAGGTTGGACAACTTGGTCAAATTCAAATAATGATGCAAATTATACTGAAGCTGGTGGCTATACAGGGGATTACCGGCTTGCTCATTGGAAAAATAGTGCGTATCAGCTTAGTACGTATCAGTTGAAAACAGGTCTTACTAATGGGCTATATACTATGAAAGCATGGGTTAAGAGTAGTGGTGGCTTCAATACTAGTCAAATGTATGTTAAGAATTTTGGTGGATCAGAAAAAAATAGTGCGATCCCTGTAACCAATTCATGGACGCAAATTACTATAACAGATATTAATGTGACAAATGGGCAAGCAGAAATTGGATTCTGGACTGATGCAAATGCAGGGAATTGGATCAATGTGGATGATGTAGAATTTTACAAAAATTAGTGGAAGTGATAAATGAGTATAAAAGCACAAGGTTCCCTTATAGGAGGACCTTGTGTTTTTTTGTAAGGAGCATGAGGCGGGGGCATAAATAAAGTGTCTAACTAAAATCACTTACAAGGCAATTATGTAGCGGATGAAATAGACGTAGACTCCTGCGGGATGAAAAAGCCAAAGCTCGAGGAGGCTCAGCGGCTTCCCGCGGAAAGCGTAGTATATTTCAGGAGCGGTTTACATCCGCCAACTACTATTTTTTGGATGTTCTATTAGTTAAATCACTTTTGTCTCAGGCCTTTTTATGATTGAAGGCAATAAAATCAAGGTGCAGTTTGATAAACATCATCAACATAAGAGATCCCTTTGTGAAGAGGAGAAAAAATTCATCTTAGATAATGAATTAACTACATTTTAGAATGAATCAAGCTTATTTCACTTTCAGATTTTCATATTTCATTTTAAAAATATTATATATTATAGGTAATGAAAGCGTTATATAATTCATGTAAGGTGATAATTAAATTAATTTAAAAATATCATCGTGAGTTTCATATTATCGTATAGAATAGGGAGGGTTAACGATGAAAAAGGCTTTATTCTTTTTAAGTCTAATGGTTTTTGCATTAATAATGGTAGGGTGTTCAAGTACTGGTGAAGAAAGTAATGGCAATGGAGGAACAGATGATGGTGGTTCTTCAGACGAAAGTGTAGAGGTGTCGATCTGGGCGACTAATATTAATGTTCCTGTACTTGAAGAGGCTGCCGCAGCCTACAAAGAACAAAATCCCAATCTAACAGTTAATGTTGAAGAAATGAATAATAATGATATCCGTTCAAAAGTGACAACCGGTTTACAAGCTGGTGGTCAAGGTTTACCAGATGCAGCTTTGTTAGTAGATGATGGTGTGACTGGTTATGTAACTAACTTTCCCGATCAGTTTGTTAATGTAGGTGAGATGGGATTTAGTGAATTTACAAGTGACTTTCCTGAATATAAGGTTAATAGCGTTTCTTATGATGGTAGCGTTTACGCAATCCCGTTTGATGCGGGTCCTGTAGGAGTCTTTTATCGTACAGATCTTTTCGAAGAAGCTGGTGTTAATGCTGAAGATATTAATACGTGGGATGATTATATTGAAGCTGGTATAAAAGTCAAAGAAGCAACTGGTGCAAATATGTTAAGTTATGACTCAAATGATTCAACTGTTTATACAATTTTCTTGAGTCAGCAAGGTTTAGGATACTTTTCTGCTGAAGGTGAAAGCAATATGGACACAGAAGCTTCTGTTAATACTGCTAATGCATTCAAGCAAATGGCAGACGCGGATATTCTACTTGGTACACCTGGTTGGGATGCGTGGGTAACTTCACTATCAGAGAGCCAAACAGCAACAGCAATTGCTGGTGGTTGGCTAGTAGGTACTTTACAACAGTCGGTACCGGATCAAGCTGGCAATTGGGGAGTTATGCCATTGCCACAATTTGAAGGAAACGACAGTCGTTCGGCAAACCAAGGTGGTAGCTCATTTACTATTTTTGAAAGTAGCGAAAATAAGCAAGCTGTTTATGATTTCTTAGAATTCTTTGCTACTGATTTTGAAACGCAAGAGCTAGCAATGGATGGTGGATTATTCCCAAGTTATTTACCAGTTTATGAATCTGAATTATTCTCTGAGGAGCTAGAGTATTTCGGAAATGAACCAGTATGGGAATTCTTTGCAGATCAAATGACTCAAATTCCATCTGTTCTCTATACAGAAAATGACCAAATTGCACGTGATGAAGCGATCAAAGTTCAGGCTGAAGTTGTTCAGGGAGCTGATCCACAAGAAGCTGTCGAGGGTGCACAAGGAAGAATTGAGAACAGGCTTCAATAGAGAATGAATAGTCTGTAGTACATTAACGTCTCTAGATCTATAATCTTACAGGTGAAATAAGAACCGCCTGTAAGATTATTCCTTTTAAATAGACTATAGTGAGTGACATATAAGGGAGTGGACATAGATGTCTCATACAAAATTGGCACCCTACTTATTTTTGGCACCGGCATTAGCCTTGTTTATGGCTTTTACGGTTTATCCAATTGTGGCTTCAGTAATACTAAGCTTTCAAACATTAGAAGCTGGAAACTATATATTTGTTGGGTTCGATAACTATATTCGTTTGATCAAGGATACAATCTTTCACAAAGCTCTATTCAATACATTAATTATCTTAGTTGTTCAAGTGCCGATTATGCTGTTTTTGGCCTTAGTTTTAGCTAATGCACTGAATAGTCAGCTGCTAAAATTACGTGGGATTTTCCGAGTTGGTTTCTTCATGCCAGCAGTTACATCATTAGTTGCTTACTCAATCTTGTTTTCGATTATGTTACAAGATACAGGCATTATCAATCAGTTTCTAAGTTATCTAGGCATTGGTCCAATCAATTGGCTAGCAGACTCATTTTGGGCAAAAGTATCGATTATGCTAGCGATGACTTGGAGATGGACAGGGTATAACATGGTTATATACTTAGCAGCGATGCAAAATATACCGAGTGAAATGTATGAAGCTGCATCACTGGACGGTGCTAGTAAAATCAAGCAATTTTTGCATATAACAGTACCTCAATTGAAGCCGATTATTCTATTTACTGCAATCATTTCAACAATCTCAACATTACAATTATTTGATGAACCGTATAACTTAACAAATGGTGGTCCATCGGATGCGACAATGACATTAGGTCTCTATATTTACAATAATGGTTTTCAATATTTTGATTTTGGTTATGCATCAGCAATTGCTTACGTTGTTGTAATTTTAGTGGCGATCCTGTCTTATTTCCAGCTTAAAGTAACGGGGGATGAATAACGTGAAGCAAAATAAAATGGTACAGAAAATAGCCTTATATGTTTTCCTAATTCTCTTTTTAGCTGTTTCAATATTCCCTTTTTATTGGATGTTTGTAGGGGCTACAAATGACACAAGTAAAATGTTCACAAATCCTCCTACACTAGTTATCGGTGAGAGATTACTAGAAAATATCAATAACTTAAACGAATCAATTGGTATATGGAAGGTTTTGTTTAACTCATTATTTGTCTCTTTATCCTATGTCTTAATTTCCTTGGCAGTGTGTACACTCGCTGCTTATGCTTTGGCAAAATTTAAATTTAAAGGTAGCCGTGTCATTTTCATTGCCTTTTTACTATCGATGATGATTCCTTATCAAGCAACCATCATTCCACTATTTCAACTATTTGCTAGCTTGAATTTGCTTAATACGTATTTTGCTTTAATTGTTCCACAGCTTTGTTATCCGTTTGCGATCTTCTTAATGCGACAGAACTTCATGTCCTTCCCAACTGCATTGTTGGAGTCATCACGTATTGATGGGGCAGGGGAGCTAAGAATATTCTTGCAGATTGTATTACCGTCAATGAAACCGGCTTTGGCAGCGACAGCGATCTTTCTCTTCATGATGCAATGGAATAACTTTATGTGGCCACTTGTCGCTATTTCGACTGAAGACATGTACACATTTCCTGTAGCTCTATCAAGTCTTATCGGCTTTTCTCTGATTGATTACGGTCAAGTTATGTCAGGTATTGCGATTGCTACAGTTCCAATTATTATCTTCTTTTTGTTGCTACAGAGACATTTTATTGCAGGTATGTTAGGGAGTGCGGTGAAATAAAATATTAATATTGATATAAACCTTAAGAATAAGCTGAATGGGAGGTGGCTGGATTGACAGAAATTAAGAAAAGATTATTATTTTCAGCCTCTGAAAACTCATTACCGTTATTCATAGAGAGCATTGGCTATAACCCTCAAGAAGAGGATTTTGCTAGACCTGAGGGATACCCGTATTACCATTGGCTTCAAACGATAGAGGGAAAAGGGAGTTTTAGCTTTGGAGGCCAGGAATATATCCTTGACGCGGGCAAAGGTGTGCTGTTGATGCCTTTTACTCCCCACTCTTATTACTCAATAGGAGAAAAATGGTCGACTGTCTATGTTACTTTTACTGGGGCTGTTGTTGAGGGAATTATGGAATCGTTAGATATTGACTATTCTGCCTTGTATGAAGAATCGAAAGAAGAAAAATCAATATCGAAAATCATTTATCAAATCATGGATAATATTGACCATAATTCGGAGTTTTCTAGGCTAGACTCGTCTGAACTTCTCTATAAGTTCATGGTCATACTAAAGAAGCATAAAAAGATCAAAAATCAACATTCGATCTCACATTACTATGACAAGCTACGTCCTATAGTGGTATGGCTAGAAGAGAATTATGCTGAAGATATTGGTTTGCAGGATATGGTCGAGCAAGCAGGTATAAGCTCACAATACCTAACGACTCTTTTTCGTGAAGCATTTAAAATGAGTCCATATTCCTTCTTGATTCAGCTGAGGATAAGAGAGGCAAAAAAGCGACTCATTACTCATAATGATCTGCCATTAAATTATATAGCAAGTAGTGTTGGATTCAATGATACGAGTAATTTCATTGCAACATTTAAAAGAATAGAAGGGATCACACCTAAAAAATACACTAAATTATTTATGCAAAATAGCGAGGTTAATAAAGACAAAAATACCCTCTAGTACCTACTAGGCTTGCCATTATGATAGAAATGCAAAGGAGAGTATTATGTTAAAACAATCAAAGTCATATGTCACTAAAGCGAAATCGATGCTTCATGGTGGCGACTATAATCCTGATCAATGGTTAGATCAGCCAGACATTTTGGCGGATGATATCAAATTAATGAAGCTTGCGAATACAAATACATTCTCAGTAGGTATTTTTGCTTGGAGTGCCCTAGAGCCAGAGGAAGATGTCTATCACTTTGAGTGGCTAGATGAAATAATTAATAATATTTATAACAATGGTGGACGTGTCATCCTGGCAACACCTAGTGGTGCACGTCCTGCCTGGATGTCTCAGAAATATCCAGAAGTGCTACGTGTTAATGAAAGACGCGAGAAATTGTTACATGGAGGACGTCATAATCACTGCTTCACGTCTGAGGTTTATCGTGAGAAGACGCAAAAGATAAACGGTTTGTTAGCAGAGAGATATGGCGATCATCCTGCCTTACTGATGTGGCATATTTCGAATGAGTATGGTGGTGAATGTCACTGTGATAAATGTCAGGAGGCTTTCAGAATCTGGTTGAAGGGCAAATATAATAATGATTTAAAGGCATTGAATGATTCATGGTGGGGACCCTTCTGGAGTCATACGATCTTTGATTGGTCACAAATTGAATCTCCCTCACCAATTGGGGAAAGTGCCGTTCACGGCTTGAACTTAGATTGGCGTCGCTTTGTTACTGACCAAACAATTGACTTCTACGAAAATGAAATTGTGCCATTGCGGAAAATGACGCCAGCTGTACCAATTACAACGAACTTCATGGCTGATACATTTGATTTAATTCCATTTCAATCCCTTGATTATAGTAAATTTGCTAAGCATGTCGATGTAATCAGCTGGGATGCTTATCCTGCATGGCATAATGATTGGGAAACAACCGATAATCTTGCGATGAAAGTGGGCTTTATTAATGACCTTTATCGTAGCCTGAAGCAGCAGCCGTTTCTATTAATGGAGTCAACGCCAAGTCTTGTAAACTGGCATAATGTCAACAAGGCCAAACGTCCTGGAATGCATCTGCTTTCTTCGATGCAAATGGTCGCTCATGGCTCAGACAGTGTGTTGTATTTCCAGTGGCGTAAATCTCGTGGGTCTTCTGAAAAATTCCATGGTGCTGCGGTCGATCATGACAATAGTACGGGAAATCGTGTGTTTCAAGAGGTTGCCAAAGTAGGAGAGGTATTAGGGAAACTGGAAGATGTCGTAGGGACCAACCGCCCCGCTGATGTAGCAATCCTTTATGATTGGGAGAGCAACTGGGCTTTGAATGATGCACAAGGCTTTGGACGGAAAACAAAACAGTACCCACAAACATTGCAAGAGCATTATCGTACGTTCTGGGAGCAAGACATTCCAGTCGATGTCATTACAAAGGATGAAGACTTTTTAAACTACAAGCTACTAATTGCCCCAATGCTCTATTTAATGAGTGAGGAGACAATTAGTCGGTTGAAGGCATTTGTTGCTAATGGTGGAAGATTAGTCATGACCTATATTAGTGGATTGGTGAATGAGCACGATCTAACTTATTTAGGTGGCTGGCATAAAGACTTGCAAGAAATCTTCGGCATGGAGCCGAAAGAAACAGATACCTACTATCCGAATGACCGTAATTATGTTCAGTTCCGTAATCATTCCTATGAAGTAAAGGATTATGCAACCGTCCTTCAGCAAGGTTCTGCACGGACAGAAGGCATGTATCAAGAAGATTTCTATAAAGATACACCGGCTGTTATGAGTCATGAATATAACAAGGGAAAAAGCTATTATATAGGGGCGCGTCTTAATCAACAGTTCCATAGAGACTTCTATCAAGAAATTATTGACGAATTAGGACTTAGTCCAGTTGTTACTGTCAAACATGGGGAAGGCGTTTCTGTTCAGACAAGACAGGGCGAGGATACGAACTATGTCTTTGTTATGAATTTCACTGAACAAACGCAACAGGTAGAATTTACTTCTGCTGTAAAAGATCTAGTTACAGGGGAAAAGCTAATTGGTGAAGTGACTTTGAATACGTATGAAGTACGAGTTGTTGCGTGTAAAAGATAACTGAATGATGAAAGAAGTATTGTATTAAATATGTAAGAGGAGCTACAAATCGAAAATGATTTGTAGCTCCTTTTTTTGTTCACGAAAAGAAGTATAGCTAAAGTGACTTAATGGAGTACCCGAACAAAGCATCTAATTAGCGGAGTATATATGAGGAGTGTTGCTATCCATATCTGGGTTGCAGAACTCTTTACGGACATATGATCCGTTAAATCTCAATAATTCCCCTTCTTGAACATGTTTACGGACATTTGATCCGTTATTTCATATAAATCTTAAAGAAATGATAGTCATAACCTTGAATAACGGATTAAATGTCCGTTACTACACGATTTTGCGTTTTTTCTCATTGTTAGCGGAACCAATGTCCGTAAGCAACCTTCAGGAACTAGGCCACGTCTTTTTCCCTTTTTATTGGGTACGTATATACAGAGCATAACCATCAGTTCAGGAGCGGTGTCCATACGCGATCCCCTATTCTTGAGCACTTATTTCGTTAAAATACAGTCTTCCTTAGAAAAGCCTATTTAATTGATGCAGCGATCTTATTTAAATTCTCAAGAATAGATGGTTTATCTCCACCACAATAGAATGCTGTTACTAATTCGTAGCATGTCTCAATATCGATTAAATAACAATTATGTGTACCCATATAGTAGACAAAATGATTTAGTTCTTCCCCTTTTGAACCATCAAATACTTTATATTGACCAAGCTCAAATAGTTCACGAGCTCCATTTTGAGCCAAGTCCATAAATTCATCTCTCGATACTTCTCTAAGAGCTACTAATCCGTCTTTATTCATGATAAAACCTCCATTATTTTATAAATTCCTTAAGTATACTTTCGATTATTACTAATGCTTTCTGTCATTCATTTTAAAATTTTATCATAATTTTATTTTTAGGAGGTAGTACTTTGCCTATTGGTAATCATTTCAGGTATTGTTCTTATCGCAAGTTCAATTAAATGAGTTAATTTCTTGTTTTAGCTATATTGCATGTGTAAGATATAGAAACGAAGAAATTCATAAAGAAGAAAATTTCAGTACTGAGGTGATTGTTTGTTTAGTCATGTGATACCGGCTGTGCGTAATATGAAGGATTTTGAGTATGCCCTTAAAAAGGATCATGAACAGATTATTTTCCTTGAAACACGCCTCTCGCAAGTAGAGAGTATTGTTAAATTTGCTAAGCAGCATAAAAAGAAAGTGTTCATGCATGCCGACCTCATTCAAGGATTAAAGGTTGATGAGTATGGGCTCGAATATTTAATTAATAATGTCAAGGTGGATGGGATTATTTCAACAAGGGTCAATGTGATCGCTTCTGCAAAGAAACATAATATTATTGGGATTCAACGGTTGTTTGCATTAGATAGTCATGCACTTAATTATAATTTAAAGGCTTGTAAGAAAATTCAGCCTGATTATATTGAAGTCTTACCTGGTATCATTCCAAGCGTTTTGAAAGAAATTAGTGATGAAACAGGAATTCCACTTATTGCAGGGGGACTAATTCGTACGAAAGAGGATGTAGATAATGCACTAAATAATGGGGCTTCAGCAGTTACAACGTCTAATCGTAGTCTTTGGTAGCAATGACTGATTTAAAAGCAGAGATGTTAAGACTCATAAAATAATTATTTTGAAATAATTGACGAATTTTTGTCTATTCTTATTGACACCGTTTTCATTAGAATATATACTTACGCTAAGTTAATAAATTGTGACGAGAACAGGAGACACATTGAATACCTTGAATGCTTATTCAAGGGGATTTCATGTGTCTTTTTTTGTCTCTAAAACTCAAATTATAGTAATATTCACAACATCTTGGGGGTGAACTGACAAAGAAGCTTACGTACGAGCGAAGGCTTTTTGGTATTATCTATTTGTCTATTAAAGTAGTAATTATTATTTTACAAAATTTTCAAAGATAAAGGGGAGAATATGATGAGAAAGAAACCGTTCATATTATTAGTGATTTCTTTACTGTTAATTCTAGTCGGAAGCTTTGTTGCTTCTCAATTTAACAGTGCTAATGGAGATGTTGATGTTTCACGCATTTATTTTGATACACCAAGAGGAGAGCTGTCAGGTCTATTGTACAAACCAGATGGTGCCGATCAACAAGCAAAGCCTACTGTCATTGCGACGCATGGATATCTCAATTCAGCGGAAATGCAAGATGCTCAGGCAATTGAAATGTCAAAACGAGGGTATGTCGTGCTAGCTCTAGATCAATATGATCATGGTCATTCAACTGGAACAATGGAAAAACCGGTTCCGTTCTTCTCTTTCTGGCCACATGCGATCTATGACGCTGTTCAATACATGTATGAGCAGGATTATGTCTTAAAGGATGAGAATGGTAATGGGGTCATTGCTGTTTCGGGTCACTCAATGGGAGGATTTTCTTCAACACATGCTGTCATGCTCGATGAAGCCGACTTCCAAGAAAGTGGTATTAGAAAAATTTATGCTTCACTAACAATGGGTTCTGATTATCAGTGGATTAAGGCACTTGGATTTACAGATGAACAGATTAATAGCTCATATGGTCCAAGATTTTCGGGCAAAATTGCAGGTCAATATGATGAGTTCTTCTTTGATGCAGCCGCAGCCGGTGCTGGAGAGCCTGTTGTCAAAAAAGACTATGTTAGTACAGAGGAAGGGCAAGGGTTTTTGGGGAATCCAGAAACAGCAGCAGCAGGTACGGTTTATGACGTTGATGGTGGGAAAAGGGTCATCTATCAACCAAATGAAACACATCCGTGGAATCATTTCTCAGAAACATCGACAGCACATGCCATTGATTTCTATGACATGACGTTTGCTGATTATAGCAATCTTGTTACAGTTGGAGAAGAAGGTCAGACATGGGTATGGAAAGAGTGGTTTTCATTTGTAGCGTTAATCGGATTCTTTCTGCTCTTCATCCCCCTAATTCAATTGTTAGCGAAATTACCGTTCCTAAAGAATATTTATACAAAAAAACCTGAACCACTTCCAGAGCCAAAAACAAATGGGGCGAAGCTTGCAGGTATCCTATTAGTAGTTTTCGGTGCGTTATTTCCAGCGTTATTCTTCTCGGCTTACTATGGAGGCGACTTCTACGGGATGAGGCTATTAAGACAAATTAGCATGATCTTCATTGCGATATCAGCAATTGTCTTCATTTATTCATTCGTGAAAAATGCCGCACGAAATATTAAAACATGCTCATTGATTATGCTTGTCTTAAGTGTCATTCAGTACTTCTTCTTGAAAAATCAAGCAACATTAATTGCGACAACAGAAATGTTTGGTGCTCCAACAGCCAACCCGACTGTATACTGGGCGATTAATGTAGCACTTGTGACATTAATGATTATGGTTTGTTACCATTTTGTTTCTAAAAAGCCTGAAGGGGCAACAATTCAGAGTTACGGTGTAAAGGTAAATGTGAAAACAATTATTGCTGCACTTCTAACAGCAGTTATAGCGGTTGTCGCTGGCTACGCGGTTCTTTATTTCGTAGATGCTGTTTTCAAAACCGATTTCCGAATCTGGACATTTGCTGTTAAAACATTTGAAGGACAGCATGTGATCGCCATGCTTAAATATGCACCACTCTTCTTAATCTATTACTTTGTCATTGGTCTATCTGTTAATATGAATACAGCGAGTGTGAAGTATGATGGGTTCAAAGGCTATCTCATTTCAATTTTCCATTTTGTCGGTGGCTTAGTCCTTTACCTTGTCTACCACTATGGTTTATTGTTTATGACAGGTACTGCAGGATACCCTAGTCAATCACTAGCTTCAATCATTGTTATTGGTCTAGTACCAGCACTAGCAATTGCTGCGATCTTTAATCGCTATTTCTTTAGAAAGACAGGAAATGTCTATGTAGCAGCTTTCCTTAACACATTGCTACTGACAATGATCACAATAGCGAATACAACACTTTATACAATCCTTTAATCACTTGTCACAGAATAACTGATAAAAAAGAGCAAAGGACTCCATGCCTGAGCTCTTTTTTATCCCTATGTTGCTTTTAAGTGTTGGGAAAAAACAGTAGGGAGGATTTCGGATGGGAACATATATATTATCGCTTGACCAAGGGACAACAAGCTCCCGGGCAATTCTATTTAATAAAAAAGGAGAGATTGTTGAATCGGCTCAACAGGAGTTTGAGCAGTTCTTTCCTAAGCCAGGCTGGGTTGAGCATGATGCTAATGAAATCTGGACGTCCATTCTCGCATGTATAGCCGAAGTGCTACGAAAGGCAGATATTGGTCCTGAGGAAATTGCAGGAATCGGAATCACGAACCAACGTGAAACGGCCGTTGTATGGGATAAGAATACTGGAAAGCCAATCTATAAGGCGATTGTTTGGCAGTCACGTCAATCCGAAGAGATCTGCCGAGAATTAAGGGAAAAGGGATATAATGACTTATTTAATGAAAAAACAGGACTGCTGTTAGATCCGTATTTCTCGGGTACAAAAGTGAAATGGATTCTTGATCATGTTGAAGGTGCGAGAGAAAAAGCCGATAACGGTGACTTGCTTTTCGGTACGATTGACACATGGCTTGTCTATAAATTCTCAGGCGGAAACGTGCACGTCACTGATTATTCCAATGCATCGCGAACATTGATGTTTAATATTTATGATCTAAAATGGGATGAGGAACTATTAGACATTCTAACGGTTCCAAAGAGTATGCTTCCTGAAGTACGTCCATCCTCCGAGATATATGCCCATACCATTGATTATCACTTTTTTGGTCACAATATTCCGATTGCCGGAATAGCAGGTGATCAACAAGCAGCTCTATTTGGGCAGGCTTGCTTTGAAAAGGGAATGGCGAAAAACACGTATGGAACCGGCTGCTTCATGTTATTGAATACAGGTGAAGACGCCGTAAAATCAGAGCATGGTCTTCTGACGACAATTGCTTGGGGCGTTGATGGTAAGGTGGAATATGCGTTAGAAGGAAGTATATTTGTTGCAGGCTCTGCAATGCAGTGGTTACGTGATGGAATGCGTATGCTGAAAAATGCTTCAGATAGTGAGGACTATGCAACGAGAGTCGATTCGACAGACGGTGTCTATGTTGTACCTGCATTTGTAGGATTAGGAACACCATACTGGGACAGTGATGCTCGTGGTGCAGTTTTTGGATTAACTCGAGGTACAACAAAAGAGCATTTCATCCGTGCAACATTAGAATCGCTCGCATATCAAACGAGAGATGTCATTGATGCGATGATTTCAGATTCTGGGATTGAGCTGAAATCACTCCGAGTGGATGGGGGAGCTGTCAAAAATAACTTTCTAATGCAGTTTCAGAGCGACATTCTAAATGTACCTGTCCATCGTCCTGTTGTGAACGAAACAACTGCCCTCGGTGCAGCCTTCCTAGCTGGACTCGCAGTTGGCTTTTGGGCCGAAAAGGAAGAGATTGCTACCCAGTGGAAGAATGATCGAACGTTCATAGCTGAATTATCAGAGAAAAAGCGTGAGGAGCTATACAAGGGCTGGAAGAAAGCTGTTAATGCCACACGAGAATATAAGTAAAGATTTTTACAAAGCAACGTAATATAGGAGTGTCAAGCCAAGGTGTTATCCGGCATTATCCTTTAAAATGAAGTGTTACTGTGCTATACTAAACTTAAGTTAATAGCGTGGATGGAGAATTCGAGAGACCACATAATCACTTTTTTCCGAAAATGGGAATAAGGTTGATTTGTGGTCTCTTTTTGTTTTTCTAACGGTGACCGAGAGAAGAAAAGAAAAACAGATAGCATTGTTTACTTAAGATGCTTCATAGGTTTTTAAAATATGATGATGTTGAAGGGGCCGATTTTAATGCAATTTTCAAACTTACTTAGAGCGGATATTAAGAAACAGATTCAGAAGGAGCAGTTAGATCTTCTAGTTATTGGTGGGGGGATTACAGGTGCTGGAATTGCCTTAGATGCAGTTACGAGAGGATTAAATGTTGCCGTTGTTGAAATGCAGGATTTTGCTGCAGGTACGTCAAGCCGTTCAACCAAGCTCGTCCATGGTGGACTAAGATATCTGAAGCAATTTGAATTTGGCGTCGTTGCAGAGGTTGGTAAGGAACGGGCCATCGTTTATGAGAACGGACCACATGTGACAACACCTGAATGGATGGTACTGCCCTTCTACAAGGGTGGAACATTTGGCCCTTATTCCACGAATATTGGTTTAAAGGTCTATGATTTTCTAGCCGGAGTTAAAAAGAATGAGAGAAGAAAAATGTTTAAGCCAGAGGTCGTGCTGGAGCGTGAGCCGTTATTGAAACGTGAAGGACTTAAGGGTGGCGGTTATTATGTTGAGTATAAAACAGATGATGCCCGACTAACTCTAGAAGTCATGAAAAAAGCGGTTGAAAAAGGAGCACTTGCCCTCAATTATATGAAGGTAAATGATTTAGTGTATGAGAATAACCATTTAGTCGGTGTGAAGGTAGAAGATATAACCGATGGCTCTGTTGAAGAAATTAGAGCAAAGAAAATTGTTAATGCAGCTGGACCATGGGTTGACACATTAAGAGAAATTGATCATTCGAAAAAGGGAAAAACACTACAATTAACGAAGGGGATTCACCTCGTTTTTGATGAAAAACGCTTCCCGTTAAAGCAAGCGATCTATTTCGATACCCCCGACAAACGGATGGTATTTGCGATACCAAGAGATGGTAAGACGTATGTTGGAACAACAGACACTGTTTACAAAGGTGATATCGCTCACCCAAAAATGACAGTTGCCGACCGCGACTATGTCTTAAAAGCGATCGACTTTATGTTTCCTGAAGTGAAGATAAGTTCAGAGGATGTCGAATCAAGCTGGGCCGGACTTAGACCATTGGTCCATGAAGAAGGGAAATCGCCCTCTGAAATTTCGCGTAAGGATGAGATCTTTGTCTCAGACTCCGGTTTCATTTCGATTGCTGGAGGTAAATTAACCGGGTACCGAAAAATGGCTGAAAGTATCGTTGATCTAGTCGCGAAGCAACTTCATGATGAGGAAGGAAAGAGCTTCCCACCCACAAAAACGAAGCATTTACCGATCTCTGGTGGTGACGTTGGTGGTTCCGAAGGGTTTAAAACATTCGTGAACAATAAACTGAATGATGGAAAGAGGATCGGTCTAGCAGAGAAAGTGGCAAGGAAGCTTATCTATCGCTACGGGTCAAATGTCGATCATATTTTTAACACGTATAGGGATGAAAAAGAAAAGGCAGCAGCAGAAAGCATCGATCCAATCGTCTATGCAGAGGTGAAATACGCCATCGATCATGAACTGGCCTATAAGCCAATCGACTTCTTCATAAGACGAACTGGAGCATTATTTTTCGATATAAACTGGGTACGTAAGCACGAGGAGTCTGTGATCAAGTTCATGAAAAAAGAATTTAATTGGTCGAATGAGCAGACGGAAATATATAAAGAAGAGCTTGACCAGCTGATCTATGAAGCTAGTCATCCGATTGAAAAAGAAGAGTTTTAAGAGAAGCGAGCCGGTACTCAAATTCCGAACAAAAGATAGAAAGTGCGGGGGGGGGATCGCTACTGCATTCATGTACCCAATAGACAAGGAAAAGGATGTAGCATAGTTCCTAAGGTTACTTGCGGACATTGGTTCCGTTAACAATGAGAAAAGGACGCAAAATCATGCAGTAACGGACATTTAATCCGTTATTTAGCGTTATGACTGTCATTTCTATAAGATTTATATGAAATAACGGATCATATGTCCGCAAGCATGCTAAAGAAGGGGCATTATTGAGATTTAAGGGATCATATGTCCGTAAAGAGTTCTACAAAGCACAGATGGAAAGCAACGGTTCTTCTTATTGATTAGAGGCCACTGAAAAAGGTGAATATCTACCTTTTTCAGTGGCCTTGCTTAATTATTTTAGTCCTGTCTGTCTGCATACACTTCCATAGCATTACGCATGAATTTGGCTAAGCCTTCACCAAATTGGTCAATGTTCTTAGTGAAGCGTTCATCATCTACGTACATTTGACCTAGTTCCTTAAATGCCTCAAGGGAATAGTTCCCGATTTTGTTTAGGAACTGATACCATTCTTTTATTTCCTTTTGAGCCTCTTTGGAAGCGGGAGAGAGATGGCGAATGGCTGCAAGATTGCGGTAGATCTCATTGAACTTTTCTTGATTAAAAGCAGTCATGTTTTTCGTTTTTTCATTTGCTCCATCAACAGCTTGATCGCCCCACCTTTCTCTTGCTTCTTGTTCATAGGGGTTATGGCTAAAGTCAAAGCCTTCGAATCTTTCTTGATTTGACATTGGTATTTCTCCTTTCGAATGTTGAATGGTTTTTTCGATAGTTCCGATCATCTTTTCGAGTCGGCTCTTTTTTTCTAGCAGCATGTTATGTTGGATTTTTAATGCTTCATGTCGATCAAATGACGGGTTATCAATGATTTCTTTGATTTTCTTCAAAGGGAAGCCGAGTTCTTTAAAAAATAAAATTTGCTGCAGGGTTTCGAGATTCCTGTCAGAATATACTCGATAACCAGCTTCAGTGGTTTCTTCTGGGATTAATAGTCCGATTTCATCATAATGATGTAGTGTGCGCACACTAATTCCCACTAAGTCGGCAACTTCCTTTACTTTCATCTTATTTCGCCCCCTTCATCAGTTACTATAAAGGATCACGTAACGTGAGAGTCAACCTGATTAATTTACGTATTTATTGAATTATAAGTAATGAATTATAAAGTAGTGTATGAATAGAAGGTGATCACTAATTGATCGCCTATGATTTTCATTAGCAATTCCCATTTTTTCGTACCAATAAAATGAAAATTGATGTTAAAGTTGAAGAAGCAGAACATTTTAATAAACGATGTTGGATTTTTATAAATAGTAGCAAGAACATACAGACGGGGGGATAATCATGTCTAGGATGATGTATACTTTTAAAAATATGTTCTTAGATTTACTATTGTTAATACTTGATGTTCTAAAGAATATGTTCTTAGATTTAGTTTCAATGGCACGGGGCTTTATATATGGTTTTGTAATGGTAGCTTTATTTATAGCCATTTGCACAGCTATATTATACGGGGTTTTGGTCATGAAAAATTCTATCTTTTAAATACTATCAAGCAGGGTTTTAGCTTGAAACGAGGATAACGTGGTTTGAAGATTGTAGAGTTTGCTGGTGCAATTGAAATAACAGGTTAATCCTGGTGCAGTATCTCAGCTATGAAGATGATTATGTAGGAGGCTGCCTGTGAAGAAGAAACTATTTTTATTTATACTATTTATTCTTGTACTACTCAGTTCACAGTACATTCAAGATGAAGCTTATAATAGAAATGTTACAGTTAAAGAAACACAACAGCATTTTGATGCTTACGAAATAGTTATTCAGGATTATATTGAAAACCCTTCTGAAGAGAAAATAAGTAAGGTATATCAGGCAGAGGATGAATTTACTGAAGCTTATTATACAATAATGACTAGAAGTGAAAGCAGTGAACGATTATATGAAAAAATCCTCCCCATCAATTCTAAACCACCTAGTCAAAATGAAATATCTAATTTAGAATCACAGTATTCTTTAGTAGAGAAGTTCAATAGACAAATTGAAAATATAGCTATAACAGAAGTATATCAAGCCGATGACTTTTCGCTACTACTAAATGAAGCTAAAAAAATGGAGTTTTATCAAGATGACGAAATTTCAATAGAAACGTCTGAAGATGAGCAATATTCTATTGCGATAAATGGAAGTTTCCATTCAGATATCTTAAGAAATTATTTTATAATAAAGACTGCCGATGGTAATTACTTCTGGGAAGCTCCGAACAGCTATTCAATTCACACTAGTGAAAATAAGATAACTTTGGCGTCCGAGGGAATACACTATGAAATCAGTTCAGATAATGTTCAATAATGTACTCCTCGCTTACTTATTAAAGGCATTCCTTCGAGAAGGAATGCCTTTTCTATGTCGATGAAAAGGAAATTGATGTTAAAATAAAGTGGAATTGAAAAAAGTGAAATAGTGAGTTTTAAAAAGACTTTTGGGAGGGGGAAAGCCTTTGTTTATTAAAGCATTTTTCTTAGATTTTTATGGCACTGTTGTCCATGAAGATGGCGAGATTCTTTTAAACATTTGTAACCAAATAAAAGAATGTTCAAAGACAGAAGCTACTCTATCTGAAATTGGAGGGTTCTGGTGGAAGGAACTCTCGAATTTATTTCATGAATGTTATGGTGAAACGTTTAAAACACAAAGAACATTAGAAACGATCTCTCTAAAAAATACACTTTCCCATTTTGGTTCAACTTTAGATCAAAACGTATTGAGTAAATTACTATTTGAGCATTGGATGAGACCTTCTATATTTGATGATTCATTAGAGTTCTTTAAGGGAAATAACATCCCCGTATATATACTCTCGAATATTGATACCTTTGATATAAAAACAGCAATTGAATTCCATAAATTAAAGGTCAGTGGATTAATTACGAGTGAGGATGTCAAGTCCTATAAACCACGCCCAGAAATGTTTGAACGAGCTTTAGAGTTAAGTAATCTATCAAAAGATGAAGTTCTTCACATCGGTGATTCCCTTTTAAGTGATGTGAAAGGTGCAATGAACATAGGAATAAAGAGTGTTTGGATAAACCGAAATAATAAGGAATTTAAAGGTGAAAATAAGCCAAGTTATGTGATAAAAAAATTAGATGAATTACTTAGGTTAGAGTCGCTAGCTAAAAGTTAAATAAACTTTTTTACAAACGGATGTATTCCAGAGTGAAAAGTAGGAAACGACGTAAGGTACTGATAAGACCACTAAAAAAGGTGAAATCTTCCCTTTTTTAGTGGCCTCGTACTGACTAAGTAGGGGACCATGTATATAGAGTTAGAGTATAAATTAGACCAAAAAACTTCCCTAGCGTGATGGAGTTCTTTGGTCTGATTAGAATTTCTTAAATACATATACCACCAAGACTTTAATGATGGGTTTCTTTAGTGGGAGTCTCGGCTTTCATTCCCTTTTCTAAATATTCAATGTCACTAGCTGAAAGCCCACCAACAACAAACTGGGTTGTCGGTATAATAGTGGATCCAGCACTACTTGCGTGTACTTTGACAAAATACAAACCATCTTGCTCAAAGTCCTTTGTTATACGGTAAGTTCCATCGCCGATGTCTTCGGCTTCTTCCATTGGATAACGAACAGATCCATCTTGTTTCCATATCTCAAAATGAACAAAGCTAGGATTTACGACTCTTTCACCATTTTGAGTAAGAACGGCATCAATAGACTCAGGTTTCCCCTCAGAAAATCTTTCGGGGATCATGACTTCTACCCTTAAAGGCAGTTCCTGTTTATATCGCTTAGCTACATCCTCGTTGAGAGAGCATGCACTTAAAAAAAGAACGAACACGATTGTTAAATAAAGTGTAGTCTTTCTCATCACATTTGACTCCATTTCTTGTTATGCATTTAGAAATCTTTTTAGTAGAGGTATCTTTTGAATAATCAACCAATCTATTAACCATACAACGATTAGCGATAGTCCCACTAATGGGAAGAGAAGTCCTAAACCTAATAAAATGACTAAGAATGATTTCTTTTTGAACAATCTAGGAGCTTTCGGAGCACCCAGTTGTTTCTTTGGCTTACGTCTTATCCATAAATAAAAGCCGCTAACTGCAACCAAAATGATGCCTAGACAAATGAATAAACTAATTAATTGATTCAAGAGACCAAACTGAGTACCTTTGTGTAGCGTTATCCCTAATGCTACCATCTTACCGACAAAACCATAATGATCATAACGATAATCTGTTAAGATAGCACCTGAATATTGATCAATATGCATCGTAAATTCATCCTGTGCCCTTGGTGGATAAGCAGAAAGGGTATAAACGCCCTCCGCATCAGATGGGATGCTAACTGTATAGCTTGGATGAACCTCTTCTCGGTTAGCGATTGTGATAATCTCCTCAATAGGTAGAGGGACAAAGCCTTGAACGTCTGATAGAGGAACCTCTAACGTTTCAGCTGCCCAAGGAACATCGGCAACATCCTGTGTTTGAATGTCTGATGTCGGGGCACTCCCTCCCCAGAGAGAAGGTGGATAACCTGCACCAGAGTTTGTCGCTATCGTTTGGAAGTGTGCTCCCCAGAATCCAGACCAAGGCAAGCCGGTCATAATTAAAAAGAGCATGCCTACTGAAAGCCAAATAGCTGGTACAGCATGTAGGTCTCTTCTTAGGATCCTTTTTCCCTTGTTGATTCTTGGGATGATTACACCAAAGATCTTTTCGTTCTTTCTAGGAAACCAGAGGAAGGCACCTGTGACAATTAAGACGACAGACCAACAAGCCGCTAACTCTACCATTCGGTCTCCAAGTGTCCCTGCCATTAACTCCCCATGGATTTCCTCGATCTTATTCATCACTCTGTCTTGACTATTTAATGTGCCAATAGATTTCCCGGTGTAAGGATCCATAAAGACAGTAAGGGATTCTCCATTAGAGGAAATGGTTACTTCACTAGAACGAGATTCATACTCTCCCGGACGATATTTAGTTATCGCCGCCTCAGGGTATAATCTTTTGACTTCTTCTAGTTGCTCTGTTGCAGAGACTCGATTCTCCTGTGGGTTTACTTCGAAATATTCCTGGTATAGAACTTGTTCAATTTGTGGCTTAAATAAATAAATAGAACCAGTGATTGCGAGAATGATCAGAAATGGTGCCACGAGAATACCCGCATAAAAATGCCATCTCCATACAGTAAGATAAAAAGACGAATTTGGTTGCTTTCTATTTTGAGGGGAAGAACGATGCTTCTCTGGAACATTCATGTTACTAATCTCCTTTTATGAAATATGAATCTGAACAATCATACTTAATAATTGTGAGGAAACTATGAAGTCATTAAAAAAAATGAATTAACTAAACCTTAGCATTCCTTTAAGAAGCTTGAATTTACATGTTACAATAATTGTAAGAAATAGTTAGGAGGGAGTAATATGGGCAAGGGGAAATTTCTTTTTTACTTTATTACTGGTACTCTCACAGGCTTAGTTATCGCTGGTTTTACAGGTTCGTTTTTTGCGAGTCTATCGACAAAGTTATTTGGTGGACCTACTATATTAAGAGTAACAGTGGGTGTGTTCTTAATATTGCTTTTTAGTTATATTTCTGTCAAAAGACAATATAAAAAGTATGTAACCGAGAATTAGGTTGCTTTAATGTCTTAACTCTCAATAAAAGTCATAGACATTTAACAGTAAATGGAAAAAGTGAAGAGGTGGATATTGTAATGGAAAAGGGTACTAAAATTGCAATTGTATTTAGTGCTATTATCGGTATTTTAATTGGATACGCACCGAGAGTAGGTTCAATTGACGAAGCAGAGGATAAAGGAAAGAAAGATGAAGGAATAAGTGAATTGAATTAACTTATCGGGAAGCATGTCATAATAAGTTGTAAATACCTTTTTGCACGCTAATAAAAAGGGATATAATGTCAAATCATCGAGGGAGATTAATGAAATATGAGAGAGGATTGGACATAACTAAAGTGTCTAACTGTATTACTGAATAAAGCAATCACATAGCGGCTGAAATATACGTAGACTCCTGCGGGATGCAAAAGAGGCCACTGAAAAAGGTGTGATCTTCACCTTTCTTTAGTGGCCTTTAAGCAATGAGCCAAACCGTTGCATTGTCTTAAGCCTGCTATGAGTGGGTTTCTCATAGAAGGCGTGCAACGTGTGGAGCCATTGCTGCTTCCTCGCACCTGCCCAAAGGGACTTTTTCAGTGGCCTCATGCAAAAGCCAAAGGTGAGACCCCGCAGGCGTAGACGAGGAGGCTCACCGGCTTCCCGCGGAAAGCGTAGTATATTTCAGGAGCGGTTTACTTCCGCCAACTATTATTATTCGGATTTTCTATTTGTTAAATCACTTTTGTCCCATCCTTTTTCCATTACTAATAAATCCTTTTACCTTTAGAAAGAAATAATAAAAGTTGAGTGATGACTGCTAAAATTGGTAATTCCAATAATGGGCCTATTACTAATGTTAAAGCTATTAAAGGTTGTTCTGGAAATGCAGTCATAGCAATAGCTAAAGCAATTGGCGAATTTCTCGCTAAAGTAGTTAAACTTAAACTTATTCTGTCGGAGTTTGGGAACTTCATAAACTGTCCAATCTTTTGAGCAACGAAGAAGTTTATTATAAAAAATAAAGAAATAGGTATGGTAATTTGCCACATTACATCTAAATTATCAAATAGTAGTTGTCCCTGTGAAGCAAACATAGCAACTATTGCAAGGCTTAGAAAAATGATAGGTAACACGCTAAGATTTGATATAAGACGGTCTCTTAGTTGTTGCTTGTTTCTTAGTAAACATTTTGTTAGAAGAGCTAAAATTAACGGTATAAATAAAACAATTAAAATACTTTCAACAAGAAAAGAAAGCTCGATAACTCCCGTTGTTCCGCCAAAAATAAGCAGGTAAATAGGTAATAAAACGACTTGTAAGATTAAATTTAAAGGCAGGATAGCTGTTGAAAGTGCCACATTACCTTTCGCAATCCCTGTAAAAATTAGATACCAATCCGTACATGGTGTAACCATTAGCATGATGAACCCGATGTATATTGCGGGATTATCAACTAAAAAAAGTGAAGCAAGTAGCCACGCTAACACAGGCGTCCATGCAAAGTTAATGATCACCGAAGTGTATGTAAACTTGATGTTTTGAAAAGCTGTCTTAATTTCTTCAACAGGTATTTGTAAGAAAGTAATATATAACATAGCTACTAATAGAGGCAAAATAAAGCTTTCTGCATTTTCTTGTACCAGATTTAACTGACCTATACTTATTCCAATAATTACAGCTCCGAAAATAATAACAGTATATAGCTTCTCGATGATACCCATTATGCGTGTCACAACCTACCTATAATATCTTTCAGCACCTATAATCTTACCATATTTGCCTGTAATGAAGTTTTGCATGATTAAGTAACGGGTGAGTTTGATTAGAATTAGCATATTAAATATTCTTTGTGCTACAGAGGATATGTAGCTGCTTTAATTAATATTCGTATATACAAAGTCGACTAATAATTGTTTTGAATTGTAATCATTGGCTAGCATTCCTAAATAAAATAAAGGGTGTTTTTTTTTGCTAAAAAAAAGGAAATTAATGTTAAAATTGGTTGTGGGCAAAAGTTTAGGAGGAGATTTAGATGGGATTTTTGGAAATGCAAAATGATTTAATCAACAAGACAAAAAGAGGTTTACCCATGATTATTGTTGGGATGTTTTTTTGGCTTATTGTCGGACTGTTAAGTTTCTTTGAGATGCACATTAAAATGCACGGACTATTACTATTTATCGGAATATCAATTATTTTTCCACTTGGCATACTTCTTTCAAAAATGATGAAAATTGATATGGTTGCAAAAGATAACCCGTTGTCAGTTCTTTCAGGAATGCTTGGCGCTATGCAACTGTTTTTTACTCCTATTTTGATGGTGATCTTTGTTGATGAACCACAAATGCTTCCGTTTTTTGTAGGGATTTTAACAGGAGCACATTTTTTTCCATTTGCATGGGTTTATAAGAGTAAAGCATTTATCTTTCAGACAGTAGCGATTATCTCTATTGCCACAATTTTTGGATTTGTGCTAACTGAATACTTATTTTCCATTTTTCCCTTTGTCATGTCAGGTGTTTATTTCATCACTAGCGTGTGGTTAATGAAAGAAAATGCATTAAAAGCCGAAAAAGGAAAGATGATACTAAGTTAGCATCCTTCTTCTTCATCTATAGAGAACGTTTAGGTGGAATAGCTGAGTAGTAGCTAAAGGGGAGGAAAGATTGAAATTCATCAAGAATAATGGCTTTGCATTTCTTGATTTCCTTGTAGTAAAAGCTAGTAATGAACTATTGATGCTGGTTTGTTCGAGAATGAATTGTCTTTTAAGGTAATAGTGATCGGAGGAAGGGTGAAATGAAAAAATTAGTAGTTATGACGTTTGCAATAGTTACACTCATTACATTATCTGCTTGTAGTTCAGGAGAAATTGATACATATTGGACAGATAAAACAGATAATCAACTACAGCGTTTAGATCAAGCGAATATCAAGTATGAAATAAGAGAAGGTGAAATTTGGATTAGTGAGGAGGATTTGTTTGATGTGGTAGCTTGTTGTTCTTAAATTATATAGTTATTTTAATGCGTATTTTTACTTAAAACAACGTGAAAGAGGGGAATGATGTTGTTTGAACAAGTAAATATCCTAGGTGTTATTTTCCAATTTGTGTTCTTAGGACTTATCGTTTTATTTGTCATTTCTTTTACTCTTTTTATAAGGAGATTGCTATTAAATTCAAAAGAAAAAGCCAGTGATATGAATGAGGTTGAAAAGAAATTAGATAAAATAATAGAGATACTAGAAAAGGATAAGAGATGACTCTCAAACTGAGTAGGAGCTTGGATTATTAAAAGGCGATTCTGATTTGTTTATTTTACGATAGTGTTTATTGTAAGAAGTGGTATGGTTCACATACTTTATAAATTCATTCCTAACGAAAAAATTTCTAAGGATAGGCACGAGTCAAGCTAGTAAGTAATAAAATGAAAATGTAAAAATAGTACTTACTAAGAGAGGAAATGAACAATATGCATCCAAATGGAATGATGTATTCACAAGCACCTGATTCACCTATGCAAGTTATGTTAGTAGAGCCTTATGTATATGCAACTCTTCGTAGCATTATTGGAAAAAGAGTGGTTATTGATACTTCACGTGGGCCAGTAAATGGGATGATTAGGGATGTTAAACCTGATCATGTTGTGATTCAAGAATATGATTCGACATTCTTTGTTCGCATAAGTGAAATTATTTGGGTTATGCCAGAGTCCTAAAACCGAAAATAGTAAGAATATAATAAGTATAGGCAGTTATGAGTTGATAAGCCTTTTAGATACCGAGATCTAAGATAGTACAGTAGCTACTTTTGCAGCTATTAAGAGCAATCCTCTATGAAGCGGGGATTGCTTTTTTCCTTGACTGTAGAAATGAACATCGATCGATCTTTTCCTAAAATTTTATAGGCTAAGCCATTAAAAATCCTTTGATGATTTTAAGGTTTTGAGCTAGGAAAGGTATGTATTTCCCTTTTTCAGAGGTCTTTAAGCAATGAACGGAACCGTTGTTTTCCTGTATTGAGTGTTGTAGAACTCTTTACGGACATATGATCCCTTAAACCTCGATAATTCCCCTTCTTTAACATGCTTACGGACATATGTTCCGTTATTTCATATAAATCTTAAAAAAATTACAGTTATAGCACTGAATAACGGATTAAATGTCCGTTACTGCACGATTTTTCGTTTTTCTCCTTGTTTAACGGAACCAATGTCCGCAAGTAATCTTTTTTGAGAACTACATAAAATCTTGAGAGGATGATGACTTGATGGCTAATTTTTGAGTGATTCAAATAGGGTGCTCGAACGATTGGGGAGTAATGAAAGAAATTGATACAAAATATGTTTCTCTTAGAGCTAAAAGGACGTAGGTCTCCATTACTAACTATTGAGGAACCATATTTTTCGAATATATTGTAAAGAAACAGTCTCTAATCGATGAATTTTGAACGGTTTGCTTTGCTCTGCTCAAAAATGAACGATACGTGGACAATAAGAAGAAAAAGAAGAAGAAAAAGAAGAAGAAAAAGAAGAAGAAAAAGAAGAAGAAGAACAACAACAACAAGAACAGAATGAAAGAGAAATCCAAAATCCACATCTGATTTTGATTTCGAGACATCAGATCAGATTCCGTTCTTTTCTAGGTGAGACTTTAAGGGCATGGTGGAGCTGGAGAAAATGCTCCATGAATTTTGAGCGAAGCGTGATTATAAATGGGATCAAGTGGTCCATTCAAATAGGGTTAGTTAGTCTTCTAATATTAATCATTGAGTTATTTTCAAGGAAAATACGTTCAAGATTAGTAAAAGGGTGAATCGTTTCTAGCATTATACATGTCCAATAAGGATGAGGTTTTTCTTTTTCAGTAACGCCCTACTTGAAATCGCGATAGAATAGATATTTTTTGTACATATAGTTATAAGGTGAATGGCATTAAATATACTATATGGTACGATTGAGAAGGGTTGCTGAGACTCGCGATGATTAACTCAAACTTTTTAAAAGGGGCAGGTGTATGAGATGGAACAAAATTACAATAAACATGCTATGATTGACCCGCTTTTTCATTATGTATTGACACCACTTGCACTACTTACTGTGATTCTTAGTATTATTCAACTTGTCGGTGGATTTTCACTAGCTAGTTTACTATCGGTTATAGGAGCCTTCTTGTTCTTATTTATTGTTGCAAAAGTAAGACTTTATGCGTTAAAGCTTCAGGATCGCCTAATTCGTTCTGAAGAGAACTTTCGTTATTTTGTGTTAACTGGGAAGCGTCTAGACAATCGCGTATCTATGAAGCAGCTAATTGCATTGCGATTTGCTAGTGATGAAGAGTTGCCTCGTTTAGTTGACAAAGCAGTGAGTGAGAGTTTGACACCGAATCAAATTAAGCAATTGGTAGAAAATTGGCGTGCGGATTACCATCGCGTATAATGAAAAATAGAAGTTGGCAATGGCTCGGTTCGCTACTTACCTTGATAGGAGAAACTCTTTCCTTTCATGGTTTTTAAAAGATGTAGTGCTCCGTCCTTGCTGCGGGGTTTGTCATAGGACAAACCCTTTTTTTTAGTAAGGAAAGGTGTGAGTAGAATGAAAGAGGATATGATCGAGGTTGATGGATTAGTCAAGAGATATGATAAACACACCGCTGTCAATGATGTGAGATTCAACGTGAAAGCTGGCGAGGTTTTTGGTTTGCTAGGGCCTAATGGTGCAGGGAAAACAACAACGATTGAAATGCTCGTCGGTCTTCGGAAGCCTGATGAAGGCACAGCTCGTCTTGCCGGCTTTGATATTCGTAAGCAGATAGGAAATGTCAAAGAAGTGATAGGTGTTCAGCTTCAATCGACCTCCCTTTTCGAATTGTTAACCGTTCAAGAAATTATGGAGATGTATGCGAGCTTCTACCCTAGCCATGTTTCAATCGCGGATTTAATAGATGATGTGTTGTTAACGGAAAAGAAAAAGGCGAGAATCAAATTCTTATCTGGCGGCCAAAAGCAGCGATTAGCGATTGCGCTTGCAATCATTCATGATCCGAAAATTGTCTTTCTTGATGAACCTACTACAGGGTTGGATCCTCAAGCACGAAGAACATTGTGGGATATTATTGAGAGCCTAAAGGCAAGGGGGAAGACGGTTGTTCTCTCGACGCATTATATGGATGAAGCCCATGTACTCTGTGATCGAATTGCGATCATGGATCAGGGTCAGTTGATCGCTCTCGACTCACCGGCAAAATTAGTGAAAAGTCTTCAATCAGATAGTGCTGTTGAATTCTCATTATTAGATAACGCGGATCCTGCTTTCCTACATTCATTACAAGGTGTAAAGCAAGTAAGCAATCGAAACGAGCGATACGTTTTATACACTGATTCAATTCAGTTGACACTAACGGATTTGATTCAGCAGGCTTCACATCAAAACATTAATCTTGAGGATCTGCAGACGAGAACGGCGACATTAGAGGATGTATTTATCCATATGACAGGAAGGAGTTTACGAGAATGAAAGCATACTGGCAACTAACATTAGCACAACTTCGCATCTTTTCACGAAACCGCCAAGTACTCTTTTTCACATTACTCTTTCCGCTTATTTTAATGGTCGCACTAGGCACATTTGTTGGCAATGGAGGTGGTGTCTCGATTTCAATTACGGTTGTTGATCATGATGATACGGATACCTCCGAGGAAATCGTCTCGCTTTTGAAAGAAAATGAGGCGTTGGTTGTAAATGAATCTAATGATTTAGCAACAGCATTAGACCGTTTAGAAAAAGGCGATACCCAAATTGTGATGGAGCTTCCTAAAGGCTATGGGGATTCGGTCTCTGCTATCACAGAAGATGAGCCTTCTTATTCCTTACCTGTTTATTATAATGAAACAAATATGTCAGCTTCAGAGCTCGGCCTTACCGTTGTGAATGCGACGATTGATGAATGGAGTAAGCAAGTGACAAACTACACGCCAATTGTTGAAATTGAATCAAAAGGGATCCGTGCTCTTGATCTTGGCTATATTGACTTTCTAGTACCAGGAATTGTGGCGATGATGATTATGAGTAACAATATGAATGGCGTTGCTGGACAGATTTCGGCTTGGCGTGAGCGGGGTATTTTGCGAAGAATGCAAGGAACTAGATTAAAAGCCTCAACATTCATTGCAGCTCAGATCTCCGCAAGGCTTGTCCTAAATGGGTTGCAGGCATTACTCGTATTGGTCGTTGCTAGCTTGATCTTTGGAGTGAACGTAAGTGGTTCATGGCTCGTGTTAATTGGTTTTGTCATATTAGGGACATTGGCATTTATGGCACTTGGTTTCATTATCGCGGGTGTCGCCAAAAATCCAGAGAGTGCTGGGCCGATCGCAGGCTTTGCGACCTTCCCGATGCTCTTCCTTGGTGGTGTCTTTTTCCCTATTAGCAACATGCCCGATTTTCTCCAGCCGATTGTCAACATTTTACCTATTGCTCACTTAAGTACGGCTCTTCGGGAAACGATGAATGTGGGTACACCGATAACTGGACTTTGGGTTGAGATCCTTATCCTTGGTGGGTGGACGATCGTCGCCTTTTTTATTGCGAGTCGTACGTTTAGATGGGAATAGATATTTGAAGAATTTCAGTAAAGGGGGTGACTGTTGAACTAGAGCAGTTGCCTTTTTTGTTAGATAAATCATTAGGGGGATCCTCGTTCCGCTAAAATGCTATAAAGATAGCCTAAAGGTCTAAAACGGATTTTTGATTCCGTTAATTATATAAACCTAACCTAATAGTGGAGTCAAACGGGCGAATAGCGGAACAGAGATCCTAGAACACGTGAAAATAAGCGTATATTCGAAGATGGCGGAATGAGGATCCTTTCATCTAATGAAAAAACATATTCGTACGTTTTTATATAGAAAAAGCAAGCATGATAAAATTAGTTGTACGTACATTTTTGATTGTATTATTAATTCAGTTCTTTTATAATGATGGTATCATTATAAATGTTTGAACAAAGTCGCTAAAACGTAGCAACCAAGATTTGATTTAGTCATTCGTAATTATTTACTTTATAAAGTTAAAAAACTATTACTTACTTGGAGGAAATTTAAATGAGTCTTGATGTGAAAAGCACCATTGAAAGTGGCAAGACAGTATTAGGGATTGAACTTGGATCAACTCGAATTAAAGCTGTTCTTATTGGTGAGAACAATGAACCGATCGCTTCTGGTAGCCATGATTGGGAAAATAGCTTTGTCGATAATGTCTGGACATATAGTTTAGAAGATATTTGGAAGGGTTTACAAGATAGCTATCAAAAATTGTCTGCAGATGTGAAAGAGCAGTATGGCGTCACTCTACAAACAGTAGGTGCTATTGGTTTTAGTGCAATGATGCATGGTTATATGGCTTTTGATAAAGACGGAGAGCTTTTGGTGCCTTTCCGAACTTGGCGTAATAACATTACCGAACAAGCTTCTACTGAATTAACAAAGTTATTTAATTACAATATTCCTCAAAGATGGAGTATTGCTCACCTTTATCAAGCTATTCTGAATAAGGAAGAGCATATTAGCGACATTCACTTTCAGACTACATTAGCTGGTTATGTTCATTGGAAGCTGACAGGAAAGAAAGTATTAGGAGTTGGTGAGGCTTCTGGTGTGTTTCCGATAGATTTGGATACGAAGAGCTTTAATGAAACGATGATTAAGCAATTTAATCAATCAATTGAAACACAAAATCTGCCTTGGAAGCTAGAAGATATTCTACCAAATGTGTTAGTAGCAGGTGAAAATGCTGGTGAATTAACAGAAGAAGGGGCAAGGCTGCTTGATGTAAGTGGCGAGTTGAAGGCTGGTATTCCACTTTGTCCGCCAGAAGGTGACGCGGGTACGGGTATGGTCGCAACGAATAGTATTGCTAAACGTACTGGGAATGTATCTGCAGGGACGTCTGCATTTGCGATGGTTGTAGTTGAAAAGGATCTATCGAAGGTACATCCTGAAATCGATCTAGTCACAACACCAACAGGTAATCTTGTAGCGATGGCTCACTCGAATAACTGTTCTTCTGACTTGAATGCATGGGTAGGATTGTTTGATGAATTTTCAAAAGCAATCGGCCTGGACATCGATAAGAATAAATTGTATGAAACGTTATTTAATTCGGCTCTTCAAGGAGATGCCGACGGTGGTGGTCTATTATCATATGGCTATCTTTCTGGTGAGCATATGACTCATTTTGAAGAAGGTCGTCCATTGTTTGTACGATCGTCTGGAAGTAATTTCAACCTAGCTAATTTCATGCGTGTTCATTTATTCACAGCATTTGGTGCGATGAAAATAGGAATGGATATTTTATTCAAAGAAGAAAAAGTAGAACTTGATGAAGTGTTAGGGCATGGCGGACTGTTTAAAACTGAAGGTGTTGGACAGAGAATCTTAGCTGCTGCCTTTAATGTACCTGTCTCGGTAATGGAAACAGCAGGAGAAGGTGGAGCTTGGGGAATTGCTCTGCTTGGATCATACATGATTAATAAAAAAGAAAATGAAACATTAGAGGACTATTTGAATGAGAGTGTGTTTGCAGGCCAATCTGTGAAGACAGTTTCTCCAGAGGCTGAAGATGTAACTGGTTTTGAACAATTCATGGAGCGTTATAAAGCTGGTCTTGAGATTGAAAGAGCAGCAGTGAATAGTCTTAAATAGTAGCAAGTTATTTTACAACTTCTTATTAGGAAGTAAACCGGAAAGAACCTAGTGTTCTTTCCGGTTTTTTTATATCTACTATTTAAGTGTTTTAATCAGCTATCGGTGGATGAGGGGATTTTATTGAATGAAAAGCCAGCCAAGTGGTTGCCGCTCATAAATGTGAGGATCTGGCTCATAAGGACGGCGATCCCGCTCATAAAAGGAGAAATGCGGCTCATAAGTATGGAGAACTGGATCATAATCTTCACCCAACACTCAATTCTCAGCTGAACCTAAGCTGGAAAGTCACCTCATCCTTGAAAAAGCTTCCACATTGGCTGGATTTTTGATTAAATTTCTCTATGTAGAAGAGCTTTTATTGAATGAAAAGCCAGCCAAATGGTTGCCGCTCATAAATGTGAGGATCTGGCTCATAAGGACGGCGATCCCGCTCATAAAAGGAGAAATGCGGCTCATAAGTATGGAGAACTGGATCATAATCTTCAGCCAACACTCAATTCTCAGCTGAACCTAAGCTGGAAAGTCACCTCATCTTTGAAAAAGCTTCCACATTGGCTGGATTTTTGATTAAATTTCTCTATGTAGAAGAGCTTTTATTGAATGAAAAGCCAGCCAAATGGTTGCCGCTCATAAATGTGTGGATCTGGCTCATAAGTAAGGCGATCCCGCTCATAAGAGGAGAAATGCGGCTCATAAGTATGGAGAATTGGCTCATAATCTTCACCCAACACTCAATTCTCAGCTGAACCTAAGCTTAGAAGCACCTCACCTTTGAAAAAGCTGTCACATTGGCTGGATTTTTGATTAAACGGCTCTATTTAAAAGAGCTTTTATTGAATGAAAAGCCAGCCAAATGGTTGCCGCTCATAAAAGTGAGGATCTGGCTCATAAGTACGGTGATCCCGCTCATAAAAGGAGAAATGCGGCTCATAAGTATGGAGAACTGGATCATAATCTTCACCCAACACTCAATTCTCAGCTGAACCTAAGCTGGAAAGTCACCTCATCTTTGAAAAAGCTTCCACATTGGCTGGATTTTTGATTAAATTTCTCTATGTAGAAGAGCTTTTATTGAATGAAAAGCCAGCCAAGTGGTTGCCGCTCATAAATGTGAGGATCTGGCTCATAAGGACGGCGATCCCGCTCATAAAAGGAGAAATGTGGCTCATAACTACGGAAAATTGGATCAAAATCTCATTAATATATTAGATCTGGCCGAAATGCAAAAACCCCACCGTTATAAATTGACGGTGGGGTTTCTATTATATTAGTTCTTTGCTAATTGTGGTCTCTTCACATCAGCTGTAAGATCAAAGCGATCTGCGTTCATTACTTTAACCCATGCAGAGATAAAGTCATTTACAAACTTACCTTTGCTATCGTCTTGTGCATACACTTCTGCAATTGCACGAAGAACTGAGTTTGAACCGAATACTAGGTCTACTCGAGTTGCTGTACGAACAACTTCACCTGTTTTGCGATCACGTCCTTCGTATACGCGACCATCAACTGGCTTCCACTCTACTCCGATATCAAGTAGGTTAACAAAGAAGTCGTTAGTAAGGGCACCGACACGTTCAGTGATTACGCCATGCTTTGTACCACCAAAGTTCGTACCAAGGACACGCATTCCACCAACAAGTACAGTCATTTCAGGTGCAGTAAGCCCAAGTAGATGTGCTTTGTCTACTAATAATTCTTCTGGGCTTAGAGTATAATCTGCTTTTTGATAGTTACGGAAGCCATCAGCGAATGGCTCAAGTACTTCTAAACCATCTACATCTGTTTGCTCTTGTGTTGCATCTCCGCGTCCTTGAGCAAATGGAACAGTTACATCAAAGCCTGCTTCTTGTGCAGCTCTTTCAACTGCAGCAGTACCACCTAGAACAATCAAATCAGCAAGGCTAATTTCTTTTTCAAATTGACTTTGAATGCCTTCTAGTACTGAAAGAACTTTTGCAAGTTGTTCTGGTTGGTTTACTTCCCAGTCCTTCTGAGGTGCAAGACGGATACGAGCACCATTCGCACCACCGCGCTTATCTGAATCACGGTACGTACTAGCAGAAGCCCAAGCTGTTGTAACTAGCTCACTAATTGTAAGTCCAGAGTCCAAGATTGTAGCTTTAAGACCTTCAATTTCTTCAGATGTTAATTCATAATCAACAGTTGGAATAGGATCTTGCCAGATAAGCTCTTCAGTTGGAACTTCTGGTCCTAGGTAACGTGTTACAGGTCCCATGTCACGGTGTAGTAATTTGAACCATGCACGAGCAAATGCATCTGCAAATTCTTCTGGATTCTCATAGAAGCGACGTGAAATCTTTTCATAGATTGGATCCATACGAAGAGCCATATCAGCTGTCGTCATGATTGTTTTAACTCGAACAGATGGATCTTCTGCATCTGGAGCAAGATGCTCATCATCAACGTCTACAGGTGTCCATTGATGTGCACCAGCAGGACTCTTTGTTAGTTCCCACTCATAACCGAATAGTAGCTCGAAGAAACCATTATCCCATTGAATTGGATTAGCAGTCCATGCACCTTCAATCCCACTTGTAATTGTGTCACGACCTTTACCTGAAACGTGCGTACTGATCCATCCTAAGCCTTGTGCTTCAATAGGAGCAGCTTCTGGTTCTGGACCAACAAGAGTAGCTTCGCCAGCACCGTGAGCTTTACCAAATGTATGCCCACCAGCAACTAGTGCAACTGTTTCCTCATCGTTCATACCCATACGTCCGAACGTATCGCGGATGTCACGACCACTTGCAATTGGATCTGGATTACCATTAGGTCCTTCTGGGTTAACATAGATAAGTCCCATTTGAACGGCAGCAAGTGGATTTTCAAGCTCACGATCTCCACTGTAACGGTTATCGCCTAGCATTTCTTTTT
Organism: Halalkalibacter suaedae; assembly: GCF_017939705.1. Lineage (GTDB taxonomy): Bacteria > Bacillota > Bacilli > Bacillales > Bacillaceae_D > Halalkalibacter > Halalkalibacter suaedae. Next base: position 185,787 of record NZ_JAGKSQ010000006.1, on the reverse strand, counting down.
CAGAACCCCAATAGATATCTTCCTCTGGATGCCAAACGTCTTCACGTCCACCACCGAAACCGAAAGTCTTACCGCCCATTGATTCAATTGCAACATTACCAGTAAGGACTAGTAAGTCAGCCCAAGAGATCTTGTTGCCGTACTTTTGTTTAATTGGCCATAGTAGACGACGTGCTTTATCAATATTTGCATTATCAGCCCAGCTGTTAAGTGGAGCAAAACGTTGTGAACCACTTGAAGAACCCCCGCGGCCGTCTCCTGTACGGTATGTACCAGCAGAGTGCCAAGCCATACGGATGAACATCGGACCATAATGTCCGTAATCTGCTGGCCACCAATCTTGGGTATCTGTCATAAGATCATGAAGATCCTTTTTAAGAGCATCATAGTCTAACTTACTAAATTCCTCTACATAATTGAAATCATCGCCTAGAGGATTTGATTTTCTGTCATGCTGATGAAGGATATTTAGGTTTAGCTGATTTGGCCACCAGTCTCTATTAGTCGTACCATTTGATTTGCTACTAGTCATACTTCCCATTACTGGACAGTTTTCAATGTTACCTGTGTTATTTGTATGCATAAGTTATTCTCCTTTTTCTCATTTAAATTAAGTAATTAATAATTACTATGTTCCTAGATTAGGAAAATCACAATCTAGTTTATAATAATTATCCTGATGTAATCATTATAAACAAATATACCTTAAAAAGAAAGAATAATATCTTAAAAAGTATTTGTACTAAGTTCTTATATTTTAAAAAAGGTGTTATACCAAGGGTTTTCCGGAAAATAAAAGATTAAAAAGAAGGTTTATCTAAGTGTATGTTGAAGGAAATGATAAAATTAGAGAAATCTAAAATGAGATTAGTAATTAGGAAATCTTTATCGATAGAGAGAAGATAGACTCTGAGTGATATTGGGAAACTAGATGGAATAGATTCGAGAAAAGATAGTCTGAGATAGGGGATTTTATAATCGTGTAGGCATTTTACTGGATCAAGCACTTTGCATTTATGTTATTTTGAAAGACCTGGTATTCCAAGAGGAACTTCTTTACAATAAACAGTAACTACTTTGATACATTAATGGGGGATTCGATGAGAAGAATTGTACTGTCGACTGAAAGTGGAGCGGATTTGCCAAAGGATCTAGCTGAGAAACATGATGTTCAAGTCGTTCCGATGCATATTGTTATGGATGGTAATGATTATTTGGATGGATCTTTATCAGTAACAGATATTTATAATTATTACAGCCGCACTAAAAAGATACCGTCAACAACGTCTACAAATGCCCATGAGTATCAAGAGTTTTTTTCTAGAATCAAAATGGATTTTCCTGATTGTATGATTGTACATATTGGTTATACATCAAAGGCCTCGTCATCCTTTCAAAACGCAGTGATTGCGGCACAGGAATTTGAAGACGTGTATCTAATTGATGCATTGAATGTAACAGGTGGATTAGCTGCGATTGTGATGTACGCTGTTTCCTTATTAGAAAAAGAACCTGAAATTGAGCCTAAACAGTTAATAGAAAAAATTGAAGCGAAAGTTCCTAAATCAAAACTGGCTTTCATTCCAGGAAGCCTGGAGTTTTTAAGAGCTGGTGGACGCGTAAGTAATGCGGCCTATCTTGGAGGAACATTGTTGAAAATCAAGCCATGTATTGAATTAATTGATGGAAAACTCGTTTCAACGAAGAAATACCGCGGGAACATGAATCGAGTGGCAGAAAAGCTTTTTAAGGATTATTTAGCTGATTATTCTATTGATAGAGATCAGATCTATTTCATCTATTCGATTGGATTTGAAGAAAGCATCAAGCAGCAGATCGATAGCCTTGCAAAAGAAGCCGAGTTTAAACATATTAAATGGATTCAAGCTGGAGGAATGATTTCAACCCATTCTGGACCTGGTGGTTTCGGGATTGCAGGATTAGAGCTTTAATCACAGAGTAACCAAGCTAGTGGAGGTAGTAACTATGAAGGATCCTATTATTGTAGTGGGGGCTGGTTTGAGTGGTCTTCGCACGGCATCTATCCTTATTTCACAAGGGATCGAGTGCAAGATAGTGGAAGCACGTGGGCGAATTGGTGGAAGAGTGTTAAGTGAAGCGGCAGTAAAGAATGGTTCCAAGTTTGATTTGGGACCAACATGGTTCTGGCCACAGCATGAGCCAGTTATCTCAAACCTTGTTAAAGAACTAGGTTTACGGACATTCACACAGTACACTGAGGGAGCCATCTTATTTGAGCAAGCTGACCATGCTGAGGTGCAGCGACATCGGGTGCCAGGTATCGAGAGATCAGTTCGGTTTGACGGTGGTGTTCAGTCACTGATTGACGCTGTAGCCGCCACATTACCTCAAGGGACGGTTCAATTAGATACTCGAGTCATGGCAATCAACATGGAAGAAGAGGGCGTGATCACTCTTGATGCCGAAATTAATGGTGGAAAGAAGAAAAGGATGCGTGCGGGAGCGGTCATTTTAGCATTGCCACCCCGGTTGGTCGCGAGTCGAATAACGTTTTCGCCAGATCTGCCCGATTCTTTGAAATCAAGCCTGATCGATAAGCCGACTTGGATGGCAGGACAGGCAAAGGTAGTAGCGGTGTATCCTCGTCCTTTTTGGCGAGAAGACGGTCTTTCTGGTCAGGTGACAAGCTTTCGAGGTCCATTGCAGGAGATCCATGATGCATCACCCGAATCGGGAGATGGTGCACTCTTTGGTTTCTTTGGTATACCGGCAGAAGTCCGTCAATCACTAGGTAAGGAAAGGATTCTTGAACTTGTTGTCAATCAGCTGACAAGACTTTTCGGAGCAGAAGCGGAAAAGCCACTTTCACTCCTGTACAAGGATTGGTCGATTGATTCAGAAACTGCGGTTTTTGATGACCTTAAGCCGCTTAGTGCTTTTCCGAACTATGGACAACCATCTAACACAGATATCTGGGGACAGAAGATTATATTTGCTGGAACGGAATCGTCTTCGGAATATGGAGGCCATCTTGAAGGAGCACTAAGGTCAGCAGAGCATGCGGTTTCTGAGGTTATGAGGTTAAAACAGATAGAGAACGGCAATCGATAAATATAATTAAAAGCCACATTCCTTTAAAAGAGTTTAACTTTATAGATATGTCAAATTGGTGTAGGTCAATAAACATTCTCTCTTAACATTAGACTCCTCCTTTGTGAAGTGTCATTTCCTATTCTGTTTTAACCTATGTCACTTCCATAGCTAATTTCTCAGTTCTAAGATTCAACTTTTTTTACAGTTCTTGCTCCCGCTTAGTTTAATAATGGGAAACTTGAAGCAGTGAGTATTTTTCTATCATCTAATGTGTCGTCATACATGAAAATCCTTCTATAAAAATATAATATCTAACAAGCTTATCTATCGAGACTATCAAGCAAAACTTCCTTATCGTATGAACCTGTTACATCGTTAATATAATATATTTCAGTAGAAAAAGATTTTAACTTAACATCTACAACATAAAGATCACTAATTTGGTGTTGTAGTACAATACTATAATGACCTTTTCCAGGGTAGAACTTAGTCCCATACAAAGCAATATCGTCTCGATCTAAATTGTAGATTTCTGAAACATATTCTTTCGAATGATTAATAGCTACATTCTTTCCCAAAAGGGTCCCATTATTATGGACGTGTAAAAAGCTAATTACTAAAACTGTAACTATCCCCCAAAAAAACAAACTCCATTTTCTCTTCATTTATCCTCCTCAAGAACTCTTTCTTCAACTCTTGCACCAGTTACTTTAATAAGGAAAATTGCTTTTTCCTTTGCAACTGCACCCCTAAATCGGTATTAAATTATTGCATAGAACACTAATATTAATCCTGGGATAATCATAATTAAAGCCAAATTCCTCCCCCATTTGGCTCCAAAGTTGCTTTTGTAGTTATGACCTAGTATTAATGCTGGTATAAAGAAGATAAGTGAATAAATGATCGTATAATGTGTTCCCGTATCACCGTTTGACCAAGGACTGAATCCTAAAAACCTTAATATGGTATCTCCAAAAGCCTCAGTGTTTCCCCATGAAAAAGAGAACAGTATCCCAAACATAAGTAGCAATAATGAAATCGAACCTAGCCCAATTTCCTTATTTCGACCCTCTTTCAAATTTAGCCCTCCGTTCTAACTCTTTTTCTCTACTCTTGGTCCGTTTGTTGAATAAAACTACGATCCTGTCATTTAGTTTAACATTATCTTCCAATAAGAAGGTATAAAAAAATAGCTGCGTCTCTTACAACTCTTAATTTTACTAACGCTACCCGTTACTTTAAGTGAAACTATTCATAACCCTTTCTCTTTTTGAAGCAATTTTTTGATCAATTAATAGCTAGTATTAATCCTCCATATAGAAATTCACTGGGATCCTGATATTTATTTAGTTAACGTTGGATAAAATAGGTAAATGCTGTATAGTAATAGAAAAACGAGCGTGTAATAAAATCGTTAGTTTATGAGAATAGTAGGTGAATTAGATGCCGAGGGAAACCGTCATGCTTGTCGAGGATGACCGTGATATTAGAGAAATTTTGCAGTTATATTTAGAAAAAGAATCCTTCACAGTTATTCAAGCTGAAGATGGACCAACTGCATTACGACTTGTAGAGGAGTATAAGCCCGACATCATTATCTTAGATGTAGTCCTACCAGGAATGGATGGTTTTGAAATATGTCGGTTAATTCGTCAAAAGACAATGGTTCCAATTCTCTTTTTAAGCTCTAAGGAAGATGAAATCGATAAGATTTTAGGTCATAAGATCGGAGGGGATGACTATATTACGAAACCCTTCAGTCCAGCCCTCGTAACCGCGAAAATTCAAGCACATTTACGTCGCCATCGAACTATAGAGAATCAAATAAGCGTTGTACACAAACCGGTGAAACGGATGATCGAGTTTCCGGGACTATCTATAGATAAAGAGAGTTATGTCGTTAAAGTAAATGGAGAAACCGTTGCTTTATCGACGAAGGAATACCGCCTTCTTTGTGTATTAGCTGAACATCCAAACCGTGTATATAGTGTCAAGGATCTATTCGAGCTAATATGGGAAGAGGAAAGCCTTGGAGATCATCGCACGGTCATGGTGCATATTAGTAACTTGCGGAAGAAAATTGAACCTAGGCTGGAAACTCCAAAGTATATTAGTACTGTTAGAGGGATTGGCTACAAATTCATCGGTTCTCAGGAATAAGCTTTATTTGCGTGAAAAAGTCTTTAACTTCTTCGGGTGTGATCCCGATGCTTTTCGCTTCTAATAGAAGACCTACCCACTCATTATCTAATGTTGGTGTCGTGTCAGTGTTATGTAAGAGATTGTTTTGTTCCATTTCCTACCTCCTATAAGCCTGTATCCATATCTTAGTTTAGGAACTATAAATTCCGTATAAAATTACTTAAAGTTTTGTTAAAGAAATCCATAAAAGGATGACGATGTATGAAAAGAATGCCTGTACTAGCAGACTACAAAATAGTTGATATTGAGGTTCAAAATAGTACGTCTATTATGTACAAGGGATATTCAACTATAGATAATAAACTAGTTTTATTGAAAGCAATCAGAAAGTCAAACCCTACTCCTCATGAAATGGCAGCTAGCATCCATGAATTTCATCTGACAAAAGACTTAGATATGGATGAGGTGATTCGTCCAATTCAAATTGAAAAATATCTAAATGAACCTTATGTAGTTATGGAGTATTTTTCAGGTGTTTCTTTAAGTGAATTACTGCTGAACGAAGAGCTTGAGATAGTAGAGGCTCTTTCCATTGCGATGAAGATCACATCAGCGATGATCCAGCTCCATAAATATCAGATTATTCACAAAAATATAAATCCAGAAAATATCATTTTCAATCGAACAACTGGTCAATTAAAAATAACTGGCTTTGATCATGCAACAAAGCTACAAAGAGAGAGTCAGCGGAAAAGTGTCACCCCTTTTGAAATAGAAGGAAGGCTTGCCTATATATCTCCTGAACAAACGGGAAGAATGAATCGGTCTGTAGATTTTCGATCAGATTTATATTCTTTTGGAGTTTTGTTATATGAAATGGTGACGGGGGCACTTCCCTTTTCTGATAATGACCCAATGAAGCTATTACACGCGAATTTGACTAAAGTACCCTATGAGCCAGTTGCACGTAACGATAAGATTCCAGCAGTTCTCTCGAAAATGATCGTAAAGCTTCTATCTAAAATACCTGAAGATCGATACAGGAGTGCCTATGGGTTGCGGGAAGACCTAAAGCGATGTATCGATCAACTGCGATTATTTGGCAAGGTTGAGGATTTTCCACTTGGACAAGATGATCCCATGGTCGTCTTTGAGTTGGAAAGAAAGCTATATGGTAGAGAATTAGAAATAGACAAGTTGCTTGCGTCATTTGAGCGGGTAAGCTCTGGTCATTCTGAGCTTGTATTAATTCAGGGTCATTCTGGCATTGGTAAGACAGCACTGGTTAATGAAATTCAACCTCCGCTAATTGGAATGAAAGGATATTTCATTTCAGGGAAGTTTGATTTGCTGCAGAGGCAAAAGCCATACTCACCTATTATTCAAGCATTCAAATCATTAATTAGGCAGATCATGACTGAAGGGGACGAGTGTCTTCAACGCTATAGAGATGATATTGAAAGAGAACTAACAGGAAATGTGTCAGTGATTACTAGTGTGATCCCAGAATTAAAATGGATAGTAGGGGATAGTCCAAAAGAAGAGGAGATATCAGCTAACGATGCACATCTACGGTTTTATTTGCTCTTCCAAAAGTTCGTGAATGTATTTGCAACAAAGGACCATCCTTTGGTTCTATTTCTCGATGATCTTCAATGGGCAGATACAGCATCACTTAGTCTAATTGAGTATTTGCTAACGCATGTAGATAGTCGATATTTATTGTTAATAGGGGCCTATCGTGATAATGAAATTGGGGTTGAACATGCTTTTACTGAGACTATTCACAGTCTTCGCAAGGACAATGTGACAATCACAGAAATCTCGTTGCCGCCGTTGAATGAAAAGGTGATTCTTCATTGGGTTCAAGATACATTGATGGATGAGGGAATTGATGCTAAGAAGCTTGCACGTCTCATGTTCAGGATTACTCAGGGGAATCCTTTCTTTATGAAGCAGCTGTTTCAGTCATTCTATGAAAATGGAACCATTCTATTTCGTATCGACTTAGGAAAATGGATTATTCATTTCTCGAAGGTGAGTACGACTTTGGAAAAAGAAAATATAGTAGATTTAATGGTTCATAGGGTGAAGCAGCTTCCACTTCGCACACAACATATGTTGAAAATCGCCTCTTGTATTGGAAATGAATTTGATTTGAAGACATTATCAGTTATTTGTGATGAGGATCCCGAGCGAACTGGATCCTATTTATGGGAGGCTCTTGAAGGAGGATATGTTCTCCCGGAGGATTCAACTTATAAGTGGATCTATGCGGATGGACCCGAACAATTAATGGAAGATCAATCACCAACCTACCGTTTCTTACATGATAGGGTTCAACAAGCAGCCTATTCCATTATGACAAAGGAAGAGCAGGACCAGGCACATCTAAGCATTGGCAGACTCCTTGTCGAGCTCAAGTCGGTTGATGACTTTCTATTCGATATTGTCAATCATCTAAATAGATGTAGAGGCTATTTAACAGAAAGTGAATGGGTCCCACTAATAGAATGGAATGTGAAAGCTGGTGAACAGGCAAAGGCATCAGCCGCTTTTAAGGAATCACTTGATTATTTTCAAATAGCCTATGAAATGCTTGGTGCTGCGTGGGAGTCTAATTATGAATTAACGAATCAGTTAATGACAGGCTTAGGAGAATGCCAATATCTAAATAGTCAATTTGAGGAAGCGGAACGTACTTTTGATAAAGTGTTAGAAAATGTCCATACAAATGTTGAGAGGTTATCAATTTATAAAATGAAGGTGTTACTTTACACGCATGTTCATCGTGTCGATGAGGCAGTAGAAGCAGGAATTGCAGGGCTCGAACTAGTTGGTTGGAATACTCAGCGAAATCCATCAAAGGCCATAATAGCGAAAGAGTTACTTCTAGTTAAGTTAGCCATGCGTGGAAAAAAAGCGGATCATTTGTTGACACTGCCTCCCTTAGAGGATCAAGAAAAAAGATTGGTGTTACATACAATGATTACGATGAATGCACCCTCATTTCATGTTGATCAAAATCTTGCAACGATTCTAATGCTCAGAGCGTTACGATTCACTCTCAAGCACGGGATTACAGATATAACTTCATTGGTCTGTAATAACTATGCATTAATTTTAAGTGCCGGGTTTAGTGATTTTGAAAATAGCTATGAGTTTGGAAAGCTTGCGATTGATCTTGCGGAAAGAAGCGGAGACGTTGGGTTAAAGGGCAGGGTCTATTTTGTCTATGGAAGCTTTGTGAACCATTGGAAACATCCAATTAAATATAATTTGGACTACTTAAAGTGGTCACAACAATATTGTATAGATGCGGGGAATATCAGCTTAGCGGGAGCTAATAGCTCCTTTATTGCTATTGCACATTTCATGATGGGAGATCATTTGCAGGAAGTACGAAAAGGAATTAGAAAGCAGATCTTATTTATAGACCAAATTCGTTATGCTGTTTCTAAAGGCTTTTTAAATGAGTTTATGTATTGGATTGATATTCTAACGAATGAAAACACAGCAACAAATTGGGTGTTTGAACAAGTGTTAGAAGATGACTCAGTCAAGATTATTCATTATACAATAAGACTGCAACTGTCTTATCTGTTCAATAAGGAAGAGTATGCTGAGGCACTGTTTGACCATTTAGAAGGACTTATTAGTAATCGGTTAACGCTTGTTATTATCTCTGACTATTATTTCTACGCTGGGCTTTGGGCATCGAGATTGTATCAAGACTCTTCTCCTTCTCGCCAAAAGATACTATATAAAAGACTTAAAAGAAGTGCCAAGAAGCTAAGGGAATGGTCGAAACATTGTCCAGAGAATTATTTAAATAAGTGGAAACTTCTTGAAGCTGAACTGGCTAGAATAGACGAAAACCATGTAAAAGCAGTTGAGAATTATGACGCAGCTATTACATCAGCAAAAGATAATAATTTTATCAAGGATGTTGCCGTTTGTAATGAAGCAACCGGTCGGTACTATTTTTCTAAAGGACTTGAAGGTATTGGAAGTGCATATATGGCAGAAGCATACCGAAGCTATATAAAGTGGGGGGCTTATGCAAAAGCTGATATGTTAATGAAAGAGTATGAAGGCTATATCCCCAACATCAATGAATATGGTCTTCCTCAATCTGTCGCTCAGTTCGATATCGATGCTTCTGTGAAGGCATCTCAAGCGATATTAGGTGAAATTGTTCAAGAAAATCTAGTAAAGAAACTAATGGATATTACGATGCAGCATGCAGGGGCAGAAAGAGGAGTTCTTCTTCTAAAAAGAGGTGATCAATTATTGGTTGCTGCAAGCACAAGTGTTAATGGAGAAATTGCTGGTGCGAATGCTCTTCAACCACTTGAGGAGTCAAGTGGCCTATCTACAATGATAGTAAACTATGTAGTGAAGAGTATGGAAGCGACCGTGCTGAACAATGCAACTGTCGAAGGACTATTTATTGATGATCCATATGTTTTAACATATAAACCCAAATCGATCCTATGTCTCCCGGCAATTTATAAAGGGAAGGTAAATAGTGTTTTATATTTGGAAAATAATCAAACAACAAACGCATTTACGCAAGATAGAATTAGATTCTTATCTATTCTCTCAACACAAGCAGCTATATCTATTGAAAATGCCGAGCTCTACGGAAAGCTTGAAGAAAAAGTCAAAGAGCGCACGCAGGAGATAGAACAAGTCAATCAACATTTAGAGCAAGCAAACAAAGAATTAGAGCGGGCTGAGAAGCAACGCAGCCATTTACTATCAAATATTTCACATGATTTGCGTACACCTATCGCTTCTGTTAAAGGGTATATCGAAGCGATACTGGACGGAGTAGTCGAAACAGAAGAACAAAAGACAGATTTCTTAAAGAAATCTATAGACCGGGTAGATGGGTTGAATTCGATGATTAATGATTTGTTTGAGCTAGCACGATTAGAAAGTGGTCAAATCCATTTTTCCTTTGATATCATCCCAATTGATCGTTTGATTAAGAGATTAAAGGAACAACTAGAATATGATGTGAAAAGAAAAGGATTATTCTTCACATTAATGATTGAAGAAATTAATAGCCGGGATTATCCAATGGTTCAAGTGGATGTGAAACGAATAAGTCAGGTGTTTTCCAATATTATTTCAAATGCGATTAGACATACGGAATCAGGGGGGATATCTGTTTCTTTGCGTTTTGACAAGTCTTTAGAAAATGCAATCATTTCTATTACTGATAGTGGGGAAGGTATTTCAAAAGATCAGCTGCCTTCTATCTTTGATCGCTACTTTACGAAATCGAGAAATGGGAATGGGTTAGGTTTGGCGATTTGTAGGGAAATCATTCTTTTACATGAGGGAGAGATCTGGGCTGAAAGCAAGCTTGGAGATGGGTCAACTTTCTGTATTCAGTTACCTGTTATTCAAGTGGATGCTTTGTTTTGAGAAGGAGGTAAGTGTGGAGGTATTTTAATTGCCATAATAAGATGCTTCGACTTCGCTACCGGGATGGGGGGCACGCTTTCCGCAGGAGGGCGTTGAACTAACCGGCTTTGCCGGTGGATTTCAACCTGCCCTTTCCGTCCTGCAGGAGTCGGCCCTCCCATCCCGTCCGCTTGATTAGAGGGTGGAAGGGAATTCATTCTCTTTTTCCTTAATACGAATATGGGTAACAAGGCTCAAACAATTGGCGAAGAGCTTGTTTGAACTACCAATAAAACTTTGATATGGAACCTACCTAAGGTATCAACCAAATTAAGTAAAAATGTTAAGGGCATCTTTGAGAGTGATTTTTCAAAGTTGCTTGTCTATTGTCTGGGGGGACAGAACAATAAAGTCTGACTGACATTTCGTCCAAGGCATTTATTTCAAGAGCGGGTCCGTATAGCTAACTGTTTTTGTTCAGGTTTTAGGTTAGTTCAAACATTTTTATGCTAGCCTTTTTTTGTTTTTTTAAAACGATGTAAGTGACATCTCGACTAGTATAATTTTACTAAATAAAATAGTACTTGATTAGGAAATATGTTGTATTATGTAAATTATAGTAGGCGTATGCATTAGAATCTAGGAGGATTATATGTCAAAAAAGGATTATTCTTTCGAAGCGAGAAATTGGTTATTAATTAAGTTATACATTCTTTCTGTTGTATTATCGGCAATTATATTAGTTGCTGGTGGAATGCCTTTTCTAATAAATGTAATTGGAATTAGCTTTGGAATCATGACTATTTTGATTGTGTTTTTATTACATAAATTAAATAAAAAGGTTCATTGGATACCGTATGTTTTACTGATTAGTCTAGCAGGGATGACGGTTTTTATGCTCGAAAATCGGCCTGCTATTACAACGTATTTACTAGTTTACTACAGCATTATCATAATCTCTCTGTATCACAATTTTCGGTATGTTTTAGTTTCAGGGATCTTTGGCTTGCTGATTACAAACTATTTTGTAATCAACTACGGTGAACAGACAATTGTCGACTATAGCCCAGTGTATTTGGGATCTTTTAATATCCTGTTCATTTTAATGACAATCTTCTTAATCTCACAAAGTATTATTGGCAAGAATATTCAAAGAAATGCAGAAATACTTGCTGTGGAAGCAGTAGAGTCGAAGGAATCTATGGAGAAAATGATTGACCAGGTTCGATTTACAGTCAAAAAACTAGAAGAGTTAAACCGTCAATTAATGAATCACTCCGATTCCACAACTACATATTCGAAAGAGTTAGCAGCTACCTTCAATGAAATAGCTGGTGGTGTTGAGAATCAGGCATATAGCGCAACTGAAATGGGAGAAGCCCTTCACTCTGTTGATCAAGAAGTTAGTGAAATATCTTTGAGAGCAAAGGCGATGAGAGATAATGCAGTTAATACAAGTGAAATTGTGATAAATGGATCAAATAAGGTGAAATCTTTAAAGCAAACGATAAATGAAGTCGATCAAACACTTAAACTAACAGTGGAGGAAATGAGTGATCTAAGTGAATCAACGACTAAAGTCGGTGATATCCTTCAAACGATTACTCAAATTGCTGATCAAACGAATTTGTTAGCACTAAATGCAGCGATCGAAGCAGCTCGTGCTGGCGAGAGTGGGAAAGGGTTTGCCGTTGTAGCACAAGAAGTGAGAAAGCTTGCAGAGCATTCGATTCAATCTACAGATGAAATCGGAAGAATTCTTTCATTAATACAAGATAAAGTAACCTCTGCATCGACAAGAGTGAAAGAAAGTGAGAATTCGTTTAAATATAGCAAGAAGTTAACAGAAGACACGAGTGGAGCATTTCTTACTATTGAAACATTCGTTGACGAACTACAAAAGCTTTCTAGCGATATCAATGATAAAATCGAGCTACTAAGCAACTCATCAGCCAATGTTGTAGATGAAATCAATTCTGTTTCAAGTGTATCCGAGGAACTCAACGCTTCCGTTGAAGAGGTTTTAGCTAGTGTAGAAGATCAAAATGAAAAAATTGTTAATCTAAATGAAAAGGTAAACGAAATTGATCAATTAACAGATCAATTAAAAAAGACCGTTGCTGTTGATCTTAAGTTAGAGGAAGAATAGTCCAAGAAGTCCTATCGTGTAATTATTATTAGACAAAGTACCTTTGAGAAATCCATTCTCAAAGGTACTTTGTTTTTTCTTATCTATCCTTTGTCGTTTGATAAGAAGGTAGAATATTTCATGGTCTTCGCTTTTTGCTATCTCACCCTTGTGAGTATAAGGGTGTTAAAAGTAAGTGAACTCCGCCACTCCTCTATTTAAGCGGACGGGATGGGAGGGCAGGTGGAAATCCACCGGCAGAGCCGGTTAGTTCCACGCCCTCCTGCGGAAAGCGTGCCCCCCATCCCGGTAGCGGTGGCGAACATCTTATCACGGCAATTGGTAATACTACAAAATGTCTCACTAACGGAATTTTTTTAAATAAAGATAAAAAAAATCGAGAAATCTGTTAGGAAAATTGCGAGTTAGCTATTATAATAGAACTAACGTTTACATTTATATTACGTATTTAATACTTTAGTTAATATTAAGAGAAAGTTAGACTTTATTTCTATTCGGCAAAGGGGAGCTAGTATTCATGAAACGAAACAAAGAGAATATTTCATTTAGTGATCGCATCATTGCTCATTATTATTTTGACGATAATGACAATGTCGGAAAAGACAGCTCAGGGCATGGTAATGATGCAACTGCAGAGGGTGTGAAAAAGCCTATCGTAGAAATCGTCGACGGTCGACCGGCAGTTACACTTGCGGGTGGCAATAGTGCGAATTCTTATTTGCAGCTGCCCTCTGGTTTTCTTAGCGATATCAGTGATCTTACTGGAATTACGGTTAGTACATGGGTTTATTTAAGAAAAGGCCTGAATGTATGGGAGCGACTATTCGATTTCGGTAAGGATGCAACAGGACCTTACTTTTTCTTATCAAGAAATCTTCGTGGAGTTTGTTTTTCGGATTCAGATTTAGTTGCTGATGCCGGGAGAACGTATTCTTCAGGAGAATGGATTCATATAGCGATGTCAGTACAGGGAACGGAAGGTGGAACGCTAAGCAGTGCGGGTCCTATTATTTATGTTAATGGAGAGGTAGTGGCAGACGGTTCGATCAGCCAGACCTCAAGTGGTACTTATAAAAAGTTGCGTAGTTGGTTTGACACGTTTGCTGACTCAACCAACTATAGACATAACTATATCGGTAGATCTCAGCATGATGTAGATCCAGACTTTAACGGTTCCTTATCGGATTTTCGTGTCTACAAGGCTGGTTTGACACAGGATGAGGTCATTGAGGTGATGTGTGAATCTCTTACAGATGGAGAGATCGTTACACTTGCTAAAGATAAATATTTATCGTTTCCGGTAACAATTGTCACGAAGGATCTTTCGTTACCTTCGTCATTAATGGGTGGAAAGGTTAATGTTTCTTGGAAATCTAGTGATCAAGTAGCGTTATCGAATGAAGGTGTAGTACGAGAGAATGATTCACCGAAGGGCATTACTCTTACTGCGATCTTGAGCAAAGGGAATGATCGTGCTGAAAAGGAATTTACAGTCTCGGTTCTGCCTCAAGGAATCCCTTCGCATCATGTAACAATTGATGGTAGCCAAGATGTTTTAGATATTAGTGAGACATTATATGGTTTGTTCTATGAAGATATCAATAATGCAGCAGACGGTGGTATTTATGCAGAGCTTGTTCAGAACCGTTCGTTCGAATCATTCACATTCGATACGTACTCACATACATCAGGTGAGTGTGGTTGCTCGACAGGGAGAAACCATGAACCACTGCATGCTTGGTACGGAGATGTTGATCAAGTAACAGTCAAGAGTACCGGAGGATTGGACGAGTATTTTGGAATAACAGATAAAGAGGTTAATTCTCATTATATTACTGTTACATCAGGGAGCACGATTATAAACAAAGGCTTTACGGATTCTAACAGTGGATGTGCGATGTTTATTAAAGAAGGCGATCAATATGATTTCACGATCTGGGCGAAAGCTGAATCTGCAGGGAGTATTACATTGCAACTACAAGATGAGAATGGTGAACCGATCAGTGATCAAGTCACAGTTCAAGTAGAGGAAGGCAACACATGGAAAAAATACGGTGTTGATTCTAAGATTGAATTAACTGGTACGAAATCGGTACTTGGTCAGCTTGCGTTAACCTTTGATGGTGAGCTATCAATTGATATGGTTTCCTTAATGCCTCGTGATGTCTGGGGTGCTTCAGAAGAAGAGCAATCAGAAACTGCACATGTCAATTATAAAGGGAATCCAAACTACCGCTTGAGAAAAGATTTGGTGAATGCATTGGTTGATTTACATCCGACTTTCCTGCGCTTCCCTGGGGGATGTATTTCAGAAGGTTCATATATTTGGGAGAACGTCTATGAATGGAAAGACTCTGTAGGTGCGATCGAGCTCCGTAAAGAAAACTTTAATGTATGGGGATATATGATGACAATGGGGTTAGGTTATATGGAATATTTTCAACTAGCCGAGGACTTAAATGCCACTCCACTCCCAGTTATGGCTTGCGGGGTACTCTGCCAAGCTCGATCTGATTATGTCAATCCAGCAGGTGGAGAGCTTAGAGAACGTTTCGTTAAGAGCTTTACAGATTTAATTGATTTTGCAATCAGCACGGATTTTGAGACGAATGAGTGGGCTATTTTACGAAAAGCGATGGGACATGAAGCTCCATTTGATCTTCGTTATTTAGGTGTTGGTAACGAAAATTGGGGCACAGAGTTTTTTGCGAACTTTGAGTACTTTAAGGCAGCCATCGATGAATACATGGAAAATCAGTATCCTGGTTATGAATTGCATATTCTCTCAACGGTCGGTGCCCAAGCAGATGATGATGCGTATCAGGAGGGGTGGAAATTCTTAAGTGGTAATCTCACAGGATCAGCCACTGTTCATTTCACAGACGGTAAGACTGTCACCGAAGAAACGGTCACTTGGTATGAGAAGCAACCGAACTATATGGATACAATTGCTGATGAGCATTATTACCGCTCAAACGAGTATTTGTTGAATAATGCTGACAGGTATAACTATTATTACAGAGCATATCAAGAGGACGGTAGCCAAAATGAGGCAGAGACGTCGAAGGTATTTGTTGGTGAGTTTGCTTCAACCGATAAGAATACACTCGCTGGTTCTATTGCTGAAGCTGCGATCATGACAAGCTATGAGAAGAATTCGGATGTTGTCAGATTAGCCGCATATGCACCGTTATTTAATAAAGTATTGACTGATGGAACGTACCGCTGGACACCTGATTTAATTTGGTTTGACGATGAAACGGTCTGGTTCACGCCAAATTACTATGTACAGCATTTATTTGCTAAATACCTTGGCACGAAATTGTTAGGAACTTCCTTCTCGACCTATCGCAACGGACAGCTAACAGAGCTCGCACCAGTGGGTGGAATTGAAATAGCTACGGGTAATGCAGAGATTCATGTGAAGCATGTAAAGGTCACTGATAATATCGATGGCACTGTACTATTAGAACAGGACTTCACGAAGGAACTAGATTCGAGATGGAATCTGATCCCTGGTGCAAAGGGCTATACAATTGACTCGGAAAAGGGTCTTGTGTTGCAAGCGCAAAATGGTGGATTGAATGGGATCTATCTCAATGAAAGCTGGTCTAACTATAAGGTTGAGGTAAATGCAACAAAAGGCGAGGGCAGCGATGGTTTTTATGTCGGTGTAGGCCTAACGGATATTTCACCTGAGAAAAAGGATGTGCTTGAATACGCTGTTGGATATAACGGAAATGCCACTGGTGTGAAAGTTTACAAGCAAGGCATTCAAGGATATACACTAGGTGATTATTCATCAAGTACGGCAGCTGGTAATCTACGCTCGAGCTGCTATGAAGAGCTAGCAAACCACACTCCGTATACGATTTCGGTGAATTACGGTGGAGGTACAGGAGATCGACTGATTTGCTCGTACACAGATGGTACGTTCACAAGTAAGGTGTTAGATTACAAGTTAGAAGCGTATAATCATGACTTGTTCCACTCGGTTACGAAGGATGAGCAGCATGTCTATGCTAAACTTGTTAATGCCGATCCTTTTGAGAAAACAACACAAATTTCATTAAAGGATCTGAATATAGCCGATAAGGCAAAATGGGTGACTGTAACCGGGGATGCCTCCCTTGTTCACACGCCAAATGTTAACAAGAAAGACGCTGAACAGATTGTCCCATCCGAAACGGAAATCAAGCTAGCCGGCAATTCTGCAACCATCACATTACCAGCAAACTCAGTGAATATTCTCGTTTTAGATAGAAAGTAAATGGGGGAAATAGAGCCGCAACATTTTTTCACGGCACTTACGCTGAGTCAAAACGAGGCTGGGACAAAAGTGATTTAACTAATAGAAATTCCGAAAACAATGGTGGTTGGCGGACGTAAACCGCTCCTGAAATATACTTCGCTTTCCGCGGGAAGCCGGTGAGCCTCCTCGTGCTTTGCACTGTGGGGTCTCACCTTTGGCTTTAGGTCCCGCAGGAGTCTACGTATATTTCATCCGCTTCGTGATTGCATTATTCGGTATTTCAGTTAGGCACTTTAGTTATGTCCCAACCTCGTTTCTACGTTATTCCGTCTGTTTTTTTGTTGGTGCCACTGGAGGATGCGTGTTTATCCAGTGGCAGTTGGCTTTTTAGGTTCATGGCACCCAAAAAAGCATCGTCGTATTAAATTTTTTTCCAACTATTTCAGGTTGGTCCAACGCAAACCATGCTTTTGTTTCAGATCTGCAAAGACACGTGCAATCGTTTCTTTACGTTTTGCGTAAATCTCTTTGATAAAAAGTAGACATCTGTCTCTGGTTTGAGGAGAAGCAAATTTCCTTTTTTCACTAGAAAAAGCGGACGGGATGGGAGGGCCGACTCCAGCAGGAGGAAAGGGCAGGTTGAAATCCACCGGCAAAGCCGGTTAGTTCCACGCCCGCCGGCGGGTGCGTGTCCCCCATCCCGGTAGCGGAGCCGAAGCATTTTTTCATGGTACTTAAGCTGAGACATGTTTGTAAAAGCAAACATGTCTCTTTTTTGTGTGTCCAAGAACCAAAGCAGAGCATATAGTGAATCGAGTGATGTTACATATTTTGTAAATGGAAGGTATACTAAACTCATATAATACTATTTAGTAAAACAACATAGATGATAAACGAAGATTCAGGGATACCGTACAAATCAATTTTGGGGTGAGTGAGATGAGCGAAGAACAAGATATTATTACTGTCAAAAATTTGCGGAAGGCCTATGGTCAAGTTGAGGCTGTTAAAGGGATATCCTTTGCTGTAAAAAAAGGAGAGCTTTTTGCATTTCTTGGTACAAACGGTGCTGGTAAGTCTACAACGATTGACATTCTATGTACATTAATCAAAAAGACGTCGGGTGATGTAGTGATTGATGGGTTCAAGCTCGGAGAAGGAAAAGAGAATGATCAAATCCGCAAGAAAATTGGAGTCGTCTTTCAAGATAGCATTCTAGATGAGCGTTTGACAGTGTATGAGAACATCATGAACAGAGGGCAATATTATCGATTAGGTAAGACAACACTTCAAGAAAACTATAACTTTGTCTCAGAGTATTTAAAATTGGACGATATTAAAAATAAGAAATACGATGCTCTGTCTGGTGGTCAGAGAAGAAGAGCGGATATTGCTCGAGCACTTATCCATAAACCAACAATTCTTTTTTTAGATGAACCAACAACAGGTCTTGACCCGCAAACTAGGGTATTTGTTTGGAGTGCAATTAAGAGATTGCAAGAAGAAACGAATATGACGATCTTTCTAACGACGCATTATATGGAGGAGGCTGCGGTAGCTAACCAAGTGGTTGTCATCAAGGAAGGACAGTTGATAGCCTCAGGTACACCTAATCAACTTAAGGAACGTTATGCTTTTGATAGCTTACACTTAGTATTTAGTGAGACCTTTGATCCAGAGGAGTGGTTTGAGAAGGAAGAGCTATCCTTCACACTAAAAAACTCAATGTATTCCCTTCGTTTACATTCAACTCTTGATGCAATTGAAACCTTGAAAAAGCTAGAGGGGCAAATAGAATCTTTTGAAGTCATCAAAGGGAGTATGGATGATGTGTTCATTAATATTAATGAAGAAGGGAAGAAGATAACATCATGAACCCTTTATTTAGTTTGATTAGCCGAAATACGAGAATTTTTTTCCGTGATCGTACCTTAGTGCTACTATCTCTATTGTCTGTTTTTATCGTTATTTTATTATACGGTATATTTCTACAGCAAACACAGCTTGATGCTATTGAACAATTCATGGGCGTGACTGAGGGTGCCAAAGTAATGGTCAATGAATGGATGGTTGCAGGGTTACTAACGATTACTGGAATGACGACGACATTAGGTGCATTTGGTATTATGGTTAAAGACAAAGAGAGTCACAAAACAAATGATTTTTTAACGGCTCCATTATCGCGGGCAACGATACAATTAAGTTATGTTTTGAATTCATTTATTATTGGTCTGTTATTCTCGTTACTTGCATTTATAGCTTGCGAAGCTTTTCTTGTCTTAACAGGCAGTGAAATACTAAGCGGTACTGAGCTTCTTGAAGTGATAGGAATTATGATTCTTTCAGTTGCTCTAGCCAGTTCGATTAATCTTTTTTTAGTCCTTTTTATTAACACTCAAACTGCCTTTTCAACGCTTAGCACGATTATTGGAACAGTCATTGGCTTTTTGTGTGGGGTGTATGTGCCACTTGGTGCGGTCCCTGCTTTTGTGCAATATATCATTATGTATTTCCCTATTAGCCATATTGCTGTACTGTTAAGACAGACATTTATGGCAGATTCTCTTGAAGCTGTATTTGAAGGGGTTCCAGCAGAGCATATTCAAGAATATCAATTAAATTACGGGGTTATCTTTGAGTTGAATGGCAACTTAATTAGTACAACATTTAGTCTGTGGATGATTGTGATAACGACTCTTGCTTTTACACTCATATCTATTTTCATCTTTAAAAGGCAAAACATTTAATAGCGGGGCTAACAATTTCATCGGTGCTAGATCTATTAGCACTATTTATAGAGGAGAAACACATGAACCGAATATCAGCTAATCACATGATCCACACCTATTTAGGTATAACAATAAACTTCTCCATCGTATATAAAAAGTCAAAAGCAATAGGGATCTCGATTGATGGTTACGGGAATATTGAAGTTAGTGTTCCTAAAGGGACATCTGACGAACAGATTATTCGTATAATCGAACAGAACTGGGTGATGCTTCAGCAAAAATTAAATGAAATGAAGGATCGGATGTCAGGGCCAAAGGAGAAGATGTATCAACCTGGTGAGGGCTTTCTTTACTTAGGAATGGAGTATCCGATCAACATTTCTCAGGATCCTAGCGTTGAAAAAGACCGTGTATTATTTGAAGAGGATATCTTACATATATATGTTAGAGAACTAGATGATACGAAGGTACAACAGGCGTTAAAACGATTTTATTATAGGCAGTGTAAGACGTTGGTTGAGAAGAGAGTCAGGTTCTATCAAGATTATTTCAAAATGAAGCCGCGTTCCATTACGATATCAGATAGCAAAACGACGTGGGGAACCTGTGATTCAAAGATGCAGCTAACATTTAATTGGAGGCTGGCTATGGCTCCTTTGCATGTTATTGATTATGTCGTCGTTCATGAAATGTGTCATATGGTTCATCTTAATCATGATCGTTCATTTTGGCGGCTTGTTGGTAAGATAATGCCTAATTATAAGGAAATGGAACAATGGTTAGCATCGTCTAGTTGGAAAATGACAGTTTAGGTGGATTTTTGGAACGATTAGTTAGAGTATAATAACTATGACCTAGTGCGATGCTTCGGCTCCGCTACCGGGATGGGGGGCGCGCTTTCCGCAGGAGGGCGTTGAACTAACCGGCTGTGCCGGTGGATTTCAACCTGCCCTTTCCATCCTGCAGGAGTCGGCCCTCCCATCCCGTCCGCTTTGTTAGAGGGAAGAGGAGATTTTACTTTCTTTTCGTATAGACCTCTTTATTTCAGCGGTGTGTCAAAAGTGCTGGGTTCTTATTAAATCTTTAGAATGAAATCAAATATTCGTGATCATTTTAGGCTTAAAACCCCAAAGTATATTGAATAAGCTAATTTGGAATACAGTGTTGTTTACGCTGTATTTTTTTGTTGTTATTTGTATTTAAGTTTAGTAAGCGGTATACTTAATTAACTTAGTAGTAAGATACTTATTTGTTAACTAAATAGATTGAGGTGGGGAATGATGAATCAAACGGTATTACTTACTGGAGCAAGTAGTGGTATTGGTTATGAGCTTGCGAAGATTTTTGCTGAAAATCGGTATGATCTGATTCTTGTCGCGAGAAGTCAGGAAAAGCTGGAACAGATAAAAGTAGAGCTCAGTAAGCCGGGAATTGAGATAATCACGATCGTTAAGGATCTTTCCATATCAGAGACGCCCTTTGAGGTATATGAGGAATTAAAAGAGCGTGGAACAAAGGTTGATATATTAATTAATAATGCCGGGTATGGGATGTCTGGCCAGTTTGTAGATTTAGCACTTGATGATCAGCTTAATATGATGCAGTTAAATATGATTTCTCTAACAACGCTTACCCATCTTTTTGTTCAGGATATGGTGAAGAACAAATTTGGTCGGATTATGAATGTCGGCTCAGTTGCCTCATTCTTCTCTGTACCGAATATGAGTGTTTATGGAGCAAGTAAGGCATTTGTTCTTTCTTTTTCAGAGTCCCTAAATACTGAATTAAAGCATAAAGGAGATATTAAAGTAACGGCTCTTTGCCCAGGACCGACAAAGACCAATTTTGCTGAGGTTGCAAAAGTGAAGTCTGTCGAGCAATTTAATCGTTCTGGTATGACAGCAAAAGACGTCGCTTTAAGCGGATATAAAGCAATGCTTAAAGGGGAGCCGGTCGTTGTCCCTGGATTTACATTTAAGGTGGCCGCACGCTCGATGCAATTACTGCCAAGAAAATGGTTACAATCCCTGATTGGAAGAGTCAATCACTAAGGGGGAGATGTAATGGTTTCATCAAAGGATGAAGAAATGTTCGAGCTATATGAGGCGTTTATCCTCGCTGCAAGAAATTGGTCAAATGAGTGGAATGTTCATAACGAAATTAGTCTCTCTCCGACCCATGTCCTTATTCTTGAGTTATTAGAGCTAGATAAGGTGAAACGGCCATCAAAGTTAGCAGCAGAGCTTCATATCACAACTGGTGGTGTTACTGCATTAACGAACAAACTTGTGAGGGATGGCTTTATCAAAAGAAGTCATCTGGAGGATGACCGTAGAGCGATTGCCTTAGAAATAACGGATGAGGGAAGGGCATTACTAGAGGATGCTAGAAAACAAAAAATGATGATCATGAAGAAGATGTTTGGAATGCTTTCTAGCACGGAGCTAAACCAGCTCAAAGCAGCGTTCAATAAGATGAATCATGGTGCTTCTAAGGAGGGTGAATAATGACTAGGAAAACAGCCTTACTTATAGGAGCGACAGGTTTAATAGGTAATGAGCTATTAAAGATCCTGCTTAAAAATGACGCCTATCAAAAGATCACTGTAATTGTTCGAAATCCTTTAGGGATGACAGATCCGAAGCTAGAAGAAATAGTAACTGATTTTGATGAGCTTGATGAAGCACTAATCAATTTTCACGTAGATGATGTGTTTAGCTGTCTCGGAACGACAATCAAAAAGGCAAAATCCCAAGAAGTCATGTACAAAATAGATGTAACGTATCCACTCAAGATTGCACAGCTCACTAGAAAAGTCGGAGCAAGACAATTTCTTTTTGTCAGTTCTCCATATGCAAACGCTAAATCAAGAACCTTTTACACGAGAATAAAAGGGGAATTAGAAGATGAAGTCATGAAAATTGATTTTAACTCGATTACGATTTTTCGTCCGTCTCTTTTACTTGGAAAGCGTCAAGAATTTCGCTTAGGTGAACATACAGCGGGAGTCTTATTTACAGCCCTTTCATTCCTGTTCGTCGGTCCACTAAAAAAATTCAGCGGCATTCAAGGGAAAACAGTTGCAAAAGCAATGGATAAGGCGGCACAGATGAATCAAGAAGGTGTTACTATTTATGAGCTAGATCAGATTGAAGAGCTTGGTTCCTAAAGGTACTACGAGATCTAGATTAAGTAATAGACAGGAAGAGCCTTTCCATTCGGAAAGGCTCTTCCTGTTTTTTTACTATTTTTTGACTATATAACTTGAACTAGGAGTTGACTCTAATGAAAAAAAGGATAAACTAGTGATAATGATTATCATTTAATGAATGAGAAAGGATAGTAGCAAGTATATGAATGAAAGGTGCGAATAGGTACATATTAGCGAAGCTTTGAAAAAGGCTCTCTATTGGATATGGAGGATAAGAATGAATCAAATTATAATTGATACAGAGAATAGTAAACTACTTTTAGAACAATTTAAATTAGCAGGAACATCTCAGTTCAATATGGTCTCGAAGAAAGATATCGAATATAGAGTTTTCATCTCTGTACCTACTATAGAACCCCCTTCAGAAGGATTTCCAGTGATCTATTTATTAGATGGTAATGCGGTTTTTGGTACGGTGGTTGAAGCGATTCGAATTCAATCAAGAAAACCAGAGAAAACAGGGATTAGTCCGGCGATAATCGTAGGGATCGGTTATCCGGTAGATGAGCCATTTTTTGAACAACGCTTCTTTGACTATACGCTAGGTCCAGCTGAAATTGATATTCTATTAAAAAATGAGCAGACATCCATCCCTGCTCACGGAGGGGCTAAGCAATTTTTGGATTTTATTGAACAGGAATTAAAGCCTATCATTAAGCAGAACTACCCGATCAATTTAAATAAACAAACTCTATTCGGACATTCGCTTGGAGGCCTTTTTGTTTTATATACAATGTTTTCAAGAAGTAGTTCATTTCAAACGTATATTTCTGGAAGTCCTTCACTACATTGGAATAAAACCTTGCTCTTAGAGGTTGAAAAATCTTTTGTGATTAGTGTTCAGCAACAAAAGATAGATCAAGAATTATTAATTGGGGTTGGAGAATTAGAAAGATGGAAAAATCAAGAAATGGGAGTGTATTCAAAAGAGTTGGTAAATAGACTTAATGAATTTCAAAATGATGGACTACATGTTAAGTATTTGACGTTCCCGGGAGAGGGTCATGTTTCTGTTTTGCTACCACTTATTAATGAATTGTTACGATTCTCGTTAAAAGTATAAGGAATCAAAAGACGGCTACCAAGTTTGAAGGAGGTTGTCTTTTTACTTTGTATAATAGTATTGGTTGGAAAGTTTGGTTGGAAAATAAGTTCAATCCCTTGACCGAATCTTTAATTTAAAGGATATTCTACAATATAAAGGAAAAAGCTAGAAACAAAAAGCCAAAAGCTGAAGGAGATATTATGACAGCCGAAAAACAAGCAATGGACGCAGGTTGGAATTTAGATAATAGCTACTCTCGTTTACCAGGTACATTTTTTAAGGACCATCAGCCATCTCCTGTCACGTTACCAAAATTAGTCATTTTAAACGAAGGATTGGCATCATCGTTAGGATTGAATAGTGAGAAGTTACGTGATGAGCAAAGTATCGCGATTTTCGCTGGTAATCAGATCCCGGATGGTGTACGGCCGCTTGCTCAAGCTTATGCAGGGCATCAATTTGGGCATTTTAATATGCTTGGAGACGGTAGAGCGATTCTTTTAGGTGAACAGATTACACCACAAGATGAGCGTTTTGATATCCAGCTCAAGGGTTCTGGTAGAACACCTTATTCTCGTGGCGGTGACGGTAGAGCGACACTTGGCCCAATGCTTAGAGAATATATTATTAGTGAAGCGATGCGTGGACTGGGGATACCGACGACTCTTAGTCTGGCAGTTGTTACGACAGGGGAAGAGGTTATCCGTGAAACTGATTTGCCTGGTGCTGTTCTTGTACGGGTTGCTAGTAGTCATATTCGAGTCGGTACTTTTCAGTATGCAGCTGAGTGGGGAACAGTAGAAGATCTTAAAGCCTTAGCTGACTATACAATAAAAAGACATTTTCCTGAAATAGAGGGTGAACAGCATTGCTATCTATCGCTTTTACAAGAAGTGATTAAGCGTCAGGCAGAACTGATTGCGAAATGGCTGCAAGTTGGCTTCATCCATGGCGTGATGAATACAGATAATATGGCGATTAGTGGAGAAACCATTGACTATGGACCGTGTGCGTTCATGAATGAATATGACCCAGCAACGGTATTTAGTTCAATTGATAGACAGGGACGTTATGCCTATGGCAATCAACGGTTTATCGGCGGTTGGAATCTGGCCCGTTTTGCAGAATCACTATTACGACTATTGCATGAAGATCAGGATGAGGCAGTGAAACTTGCACAGGAGGAGATTTCAAATTACACACCGTTATTTCATAGCTATTGGTTAACAGGGATGAGAGCAAAATTAGGACTATTTAATGAAGAGGACGAAGATGAAGCATTAATTGAAGATCTGCTTAGCATTATGCATAATCAAAAGGCTGACTATACGAACACCTTTCGAGATTTGACAATCGATCAAGGAGAGAACCAGCCTCTATTCAAAACCGCTGAGGGGAAGCAATGGTATGAAAGATGGCAGCAGAGAGTAAGTGGACAGCATGAGCCGAAAGATGCCTCAATTCGGCTAATGAAGGAAAGTAATCCCGCCATTATACCAAGAAATCATCGAGTCGAAGAGGCCCTACAAGCAGCTGTCGATAATAACGACTATAGTGTAATGGAACGACTGCTTGAAGCTCTGGCAAACCCTTACGAATATTCCACTCTTCAGGAGGAGTATTCCACATTACCACCACAATCAACACGCCCATATCAAACGTTCTGCGGAACATAATATAGCACAAATAATAAAAGCCTTTGAGAAACTTCTCAAAGGCTTTTCCTCCATAAATCTACAAATCATTAAATAAATTCACAGAATTATATATAAAATGTAATATAATGGTATTAGTTCTATGTGTTTACTAATAAGTAATACTATAATAATTTAGTCCATTTGATGTAGGGAGAAGATGTCTTATGTTTTCGTATAGTGCGAGAATAGTACTGCTCTTGTGTATTGCATTTGTAGTCTTTCAACCAGATGCTGCTGGGAAGGATGCAAGGATCGTAATAGATGAATCGATTAATACACTTAATTTAGATCAAAAAATCGAAATATTTGAAGATACAGAGAGTAAGTGGACGATTGAAGACATCCAATCATCAGAAATGGATAAACATTTTAAACAGTATCAAACTGGGGTCCCTAGTTTCGGCTATGCAGGCTCTGTTTACTGGGCTAAGCTTCAGCTTGACAATCAATCACTCGAACATGATTGGCTGCTAGAAATTAGAAACTCTACCCTAGATCATATCACACTCTATTCAGAAGCTGGTGATGAGTTTAAAGCTCAAAAAACAGGAGACCTTTTGCCATTTTCCGAGCGTGACATGAACCATCGGAACTATGTTTTTGAAATTGAGTTGCAAACGAATGAAGCAAAAACGATGTATCTTCGTTTTGAAACAGAAGGAGCTATGCAATTTCCACTTACGCTCTATAATCACAAAACTTTTCTAGAGAAAACATTGTATGAATATGGTGTATTAGGTCTGTTTATCGGAATAGCCGTTGTCATGGCTTTTTATAATTTGTTTTTGTATTTTTCGTTACGAAATAAGAGCTATTTGTTCTATGTCTTATTCATTTTGGTTAATTTAATTACTCATTTGGCCTTTACTGGATTGGCCTATCAGTTTATATGGCCAGAAAGTGTTTGGTGGAATAATCGGTCGATTGTCTTTTTCATGTGTCTAACAAATATTGTTGCAGTTCTATTTGCAAAATCCTTTCTGGATGCGAATACATACATTCCTAGAATAAACATACTTTTCAACTATCTGATGCTATTTAATCTAGCGACAATGGTTCTACTCTTCTTCTCGTATCCAGCAGCTTTGAACATAAGTGTTGCGAGTATTGCTTGTATGAGCATTGTCATTATGATAGGAGCCTTTATCTCTCTTAGAAGAGGATTCAGACCTGCACGGTTTTTCTTACTTTCTTGGTATGTATTCTTAACTGGAGTCATCATCTCTATTTTGGCTGATGCGGGTATGATCCCACTTAATTTCTTTACAAAATATGCATGGCAAATGTCAACGGCATTTGAGCTCATCTTAATATCCTTTGCTCTTGCAGACAAAATTAATATGTTGCGATTAGAAAAGGAGCAGGCGGAGCAGGAGGCAATCAAAAGTCAAAAGGAAAAGCTAGAAAGCTTGAAACAAAATGATAAATTAAAGGATGAATTTTTGGCAATAACCTCGCATGAGCTACGTACCCCCTTAAATGGAATTATTGGTCTTGCCGACTCGTTGTACGATGGTGCGGGTGGGGAAATTAATAATACCGTTAAAGACAATCTTAAGATGATTAAAATTAGCGGGATCCGACTTGCTCATTTAATTGACGACATACTAGATTTTTCTAAGCTCAAGCATAATGACATTCAATTACATCTGAAGAAGGTCCGTCTGAAGGAAGTGTCAGATGTAGTTGTCACAATATGTGAGACATTACTAAAACAAAAAGACATCAAATTAATAAATAGAATTAGTCCGGATTTAACTGTCTTAGCAGATGAAAATCGTCTCCAACAAATTCTTTTTAATTTAATTGGAAATGGAATTAAATACACAGAGAAAGGTGAGGTGGTTATTTCTGCTCGAGAGATTAAAGATAAGGTGATTATTGAGGTAAAGGATACTGGTATAGGGATCCCAGAAGAGGAGCATCAATCGATCTTCTTACCATTTAACCGAGGAAATCAATTTAGTGCTAGCACAAGTAGGGGGAGCGGAATTGGACTAAATATAACGAAGCGCTTGATTGAACTCCAGCAAGGGGAAATTACACTGCAATCCACTGTCGGTGAGGGGACGTCTTTTTATTTTACATTACCTCTTTATCAAGAAGCTGAAAGAGCAGAACCTGAAATTGCATCAACGGTAAGTGTGGTTTCGAGAGAGTATCATGAGCAAACGTCCTTAAGTCTGGAAATGCCTTCAACGGACGTCGCTGTAAATGGTGGAAGTAGAATTTTAGTTGCGGATGACGATCCGGTGAATATTCAAGTATTAATTAATTACTTATCAATGGCTGGATACACGATTGAAACAGCTTCAGACGGTGAGGAAGTACTGAGTAAAATTTCTCAAAATGATTCCTTTTCATTATTAATTCTAGATATAATGATGCCTAAAATGTCTGGCTATGAAGTATGTCAGACATTGCGAGAGACAATCACTTTGACAGAACTCCCGATTTTAATGCTGACTGCAAAAAATCAAATAGAGGATCGAATCACAGCCTTTGAAGTGGGTGCAAATGATTATTTGATGAAACCAGTTGATAAGCGTGAGTTATTGTCACGAACGAAAACACTAATTAATCTAAAGGAATCTACACTTAAAGTTCAAAGGCATGCTGAGGAAGTAGCTCGAATCAATCAGCAACTGCTAGAAATGAATGATCTTTTAGAAGAGAAGGTTACCTCACGAACAAAGCAACTGGAGTGGAAAAATCAGGAGCTAGATAAGATTAATTTGGAGCTAAGACAAATAGAGCAATCGAGGATTGATCTATTGTCGAATATTTCTCATGAACTAGGAACACCCTTGACCTTTCTACAAGGATATATTCAAACCGTTCAGGAAGGGTTTATTGAGGCGAGTAACCCGAAGTATCTTGAATTAGCTCAAGAGAAGATTACTTTATTAGATCGTCTAATTTCAGATTTATATGACCTTATTAAATTCGAATCAGGGAAAATGCAGTTAAAGATTAGAACGATCCCATTTACAAGCTGGTTTAATCATCTGTTTGAGAAGTTTGAATTCGAAGTTAATCGTAATGGATGTCTTATACATAAGCCAGTCTTCAAGAATGTGTTAGACAATGATGGAGAGTTACTAATTGATGTTGACCGAATCGATCAGGTAATGACTAATATAATTTATAATGCACTAAAGCACCTATCGAAAGAAGGGGAAATTTTCATATTTGGAGAACTAGTACATCATCAAGAGGATGAAAACGGTTTTGAAACAAAAGTGAAAATTGAAGTGCGAGACAACGGCACAGGAATAGCAGAGGAAGAGATTCCATTTCTATTTAATCGGTTTTATAGAGGCTCTGATCAAAATAGCGATGAGATAAAAGGCTCGGGTTTAGGGCTTGCTATCACAAAAGAAATCATTGAATATCATAAGGGACATATTTGGATAGAAAGTAAGAAGGGCGAGGGAACATCTGTGTTTTTCACTTTACCAATTATCCTATAGGAAGTTGCCACCTATTTTCTGAAACTAATCCAGGAGGGTAAAATAGAATGAGGAAGAAAGTTCTGATTGTTGAGGATGATAAGGATATAAGGGAATTAACAACTTTATATTTGCAGAAAAAAGGCTATGAGGTGGTAACTGCTGACACAGGGAATCTTGCTCTTACATTAGTACAGATAGAAAAACCTAATTTAGTTTTGCTAGATATTTTATTACCGGGAATTAATGGTTTGGACGTCTGCAAACATATGCGGGAGATGACAACTGTACCGATTCTATTTATGAGCTGTAAGCGAGACTCTGTTGATAAGGTACAGGGATTTGATGCTGGGGCTGATGACTATATTACTAAACCATTTGACATGGCGGAGCTTGAGGCTAGAATGAAAGCGATCCTCCGCAGAAGTAGTCAGACAGCACAGCATGAAAAAGGACAACGATTATCGTTTGGAGATCTTTCTGTTGATTTGAGAACATTAAATGTTTATGTCCGTGAAGAACTTGTCTCTCTCTATGCGAAGGAAAAACAATTACTAATTACTCTATTACAACATCCTAACCAAGTGTTTAGTGCAGAGCAATTATACCAGCAAATCTGGGGTGTTTACTGTTCAGGGGATTTGAAGACGGTGATGGTCCACATTAGTAATCTTAGAAAAAAAGTTGAACAAGACCCTACCAAACCAAAGTATATTCAAACAGTAAGAGGCTTCGGCTATAAATTCACGACAGAGTAAATCAAACGAACAATCACCTTGAAAAGGTGGTTTTTTTTTACAAAAAAACAAATAATTATTTTTTGTTTAACCTTATTTTAACCTTGGTCATTTATAGTAATGTACAGATGGCTTTTTAATGTACGTGACTAAAGTATTGAAAATCGAACGATAGCGATAAGTTTCAGAAATTGGCGGACCTATGTATAAATTAGGAGTGATGGAGATGAAGGATAACAAACTAATTACTTTGGACACGGAGTACTCTGAGTGGATTTGCTTGATGATTGAAGCAAAGGAAATTGGTCTTCAGCCTGAGGAGATTAGTGAATATTTACTTGCACAGAAAGAAATGCGGGCGGCTCGTTGAACGGAAATAAATAAATAGCTCCATTTTCTAGTCAGATAAATCAGATCGCTCCTAGTAAATCTATTTGAAATACACTTTAACCCTCATATATCTTCGTAAATCCCAAGTTCTCCTCCATTCTGCCTTCCTTTTTTAGTCTAATGTGATACGCCTCTAATCAATCAAAGATGAGTCCATTTACGTGGGCTCTTTTAGCTATGTCTAAGAGAAGCCTCCTTAAATTAATGGTAAGATAACAGCAAGACATTAGTAGTTAGGAAGGGAAATCAACATTGCTAACATCTACTAGAAATGAATTGATTCCAAATTAGCTAAGAGTCCTTTATACTAGTATTTCAGTGAAGTAGATAACGGTATACTAAAGTGAGTGAAAGATACAAGGAGGAATATAAATTGGTTATGACTAAGGGAGAAAAGATGGTTGCAGAGATTAACCATCTTGATGATAGAGGATCAGGAAGGGCAGTTATCTGGCGTGAAAATGAGTTAGGGAATTTAAAGAAGTTAAAATTAACCATTCCTCAGACGCTTCCTGGAGAGAAAGTTCGTGTCACTGTTGATCAGCCTGAGCGGAAAAGACGAAAAGCGATGCCAGATGAAATAATTGAAAGTCACGCGGAAAGAACTGAAGCATCCTGTCAGCATTTTGAAAAATGTGGGGGCTGTGTGTGGCAGCACTGGCATTATAATGGTCAGCTACAACAGAAGACAGACCATGTCAAACATGCAATTGAAGCACAAGGCTTCGATTCAAGTCTTGTATTAGACACAATTGGTATGGACGAGCCCTGGCATTATCGCAATAAGATGGAGTTTACATTTGCTACAGATGGTTCACTTGGATTACATGAGCAAGGGAATTTCAGAAAGATCATTTCACTTGAAACCTGTTTGATCGCAGGGAAGGAGATGGTTGAAGCGGCAATGACAGTTGCTGAGTGGGTAAATGACTACAATCTTAAGGGCTATGATAAAGATCTACATGAAGGCTTGCTTAGACATTTAATGGTGAGACAATCCTTTGCTACTGGGGAAATGATGCTAGGCCTATTTGCGACGGAAGCACCAGATGGTCCTTTGCAAGAGGCAACTAATGAGTTAGTTAAACGTATCGAAGAAAAGTTTCCACAAGTTAAGAGTGTACTATGGTTAGAAAATACAGCATGGGCCGATCGTACGCAATCTGAGAAAACTCATTTACTTGCTGGTCGAGATTTCATTTATGATGAAATGGCAGGCTATCGCTTCCGCCTGTGGTTTGATACATTTTTCCAAACAAATCCGACCCAAGCTGAGAAGCTGGTAGAAATCGCAATTGATCTAGGAAAACCAATGAAAACAGAGAAGATGATTGATCTTTTCTGTGGTGTTGGCACATTTTCTCTACCTTTTGCCAGCAAGGTTGGGAAGCTTGTTGGAATTGAAATTGTTGAAAGCTCAATTGAATCAGCCAAACGTAATGCGAAAGACAACGGTCTTTCCAATACAGATTTTCTTGCTAAGGATGCTAGGAATGGAATTGATCAAGTGCTAGAGAGCTTTGGAAACCCAGAACTACTTCTGCTTGATCCGCCACGTTCTGGTGCTGGTGGGAAAGTAATGAGACGAATTGGACGTGCTAAACCAGAGCGAATCGTTTATGTATCCTGTAATCCAGATACCTTCGCAACTGATATTAAAGAGCTTGAAGCATTTGGTTATACACTAAATGTTGTCCAGCCAGTTGACTTATTTCCTCATACAGTTCATGTGGAATGTGTTGCATTGTTAACCTATGTCGGGTTCCCTTCATAAGGTTCGAGCTCGTTCTTAACAAAAATCGAGGTTGTCGATAAGGTTAAAGATTAACCTTTGGACAACCCTTTTTTTGTCTATTTCTATATGTAACAAGCAATTGAGGGACGTTTATTGAAATGCTGATAAGGGTAAAGGAAGTACAAAATCTTTAGTAGGGGGGGTTGTATGACTAAA
Organism: Halalkalibacter suaedae; assembly: GCF_017939705.1. Classification (GTDB taxonomy): domain Bacteria; phylum Bacillota; class Bacilli; order Bacillales; family Bacillaceae_D; genus Halalkalibacter; species Halalkalibacter suaedae. Next base: position 153,539 of record NZ_JAGKSQ010000006.1, on the reverse strand, counting down.
ATACCAAAAGTGAGAAATGGAGAAGAGTATATTGATGTCAAGGCAGGGAAGTTTCGTCTCTATTTTGATAAAAGATATAGAGTTTTCTCTACGCTCAATGACATCTTAATTGGGGTTCTTTTCGTACTAGGGAGTATATTTAATTTTTTTACTAATATGCAGCTTGTTGGGAGCATTCTGTATTTATTAGGTAGTGCGTTCCTAGTCGTACGTCCGATCCTTAGGCTGATGCATAGTGCTTCGCTTAGAAGAGAAATCAAGGATAAAGAGACATATAAGGCTTGAAGCTATTCTCGGTTTTCTTTTTAATTTGTATAAATGAGTTGATATTAATGTTCTGATTTTTATAGCGTTGATTACGTCATTAGAAAATTAGTCAAATTCCAACCATTGTTTACATGGTTGTTTTTTTTCTTTTGTTCATGAAATGATCAAACTTTTGTAACTAATTCGTTCAAATTGTGATATATTTCACATACTCGTTGCGTTTATAATGAGTATAACTTCATTAGAGAAGAGGAGGAGAATTGATGGAGTCTGTTGAATTAAGCCGCTACTTAACGATGCTAACATTATCTGTTCATGTTATTTATGCAACTCTTGGTGTTGGTGTACCGATTATGATAACTCTTGCTCATTGGCTTGGACTAAAGAGAAATGATGAGCAGTATTTACTGCTTGCAAGGCGTTGGGCCCGTGGGTATGTGATAACTGTTGCTGTGGGTGTCGTTACTGGAACTGCGATTGCATTGCAATTAGCTTTATTATGGCCGAAATTTATGGAATTCGCTGGTCAGCTTGTTGCCCTCCCATTATTTATGGAAACTTTTGCGTTTTTCTTTGAAGCTATTTTTCTAGGTATTTATTTATATACATCTGACCGCTTTAAAAATCCCAAGCATCATTTTTATCTATTAATTCCTGTTGTACTTGGTGCGGCTATGTCAGCACTGTTCATTACATCAGTGAACGCTTTTATGAATGCACCACAGGGATTTGCTCTAGTTGATGGACAATTAACTAATATACAACCACTCTTAGCAATGTTTAATCCAGCAATGCCAACAAAGGTTGCGCATGTCGTCGCGTCAGCTTATATGACAACGGCCTTTATTCTAGCATCTATTGCTGCGTTTCATATGTTAAGAGGTAATCGTCATGAGTATCACCGTAAAGCATTAGCGTTAACAATGAAGGTAGCATTGATCTTCTCGATTGCGACAGCTCTTGTAGGTGATTTATCTGGTAAGTATTTAGCTGAATACCAGCCAGAGAAGCTAGCTGCTGCAGAATGGCATTTTGAGACAGAGGGAGAAGCACCACTTGTGCTCTATGGTGTCTTAACTGAAACAAATGAAGTGAAATATGCTATTAAAATACCTTATGCCCTAAGCTTCCTTGTCCACAGTAATTTTAGTGGTGTCGTAACGGGATTAAATGATATTCCAGAGGAGTATCATCCACCGTATGAAATTCACTATCTGTTTGACACGATGGTTACGATAGGAATCTGGCTAACAACGCTTTCCTTCGCTTATTGTGTTGCACTATGGCGAGGATGGAAAATCATTCAATCAAAGGTATTCAGAATCTTACTTGTTGCCTCAGGACCATTAGCAATGGTTGCAATCGAAGCAGGATGGTGGTTCACAGAGGTTGGTAGACAGCCTTGGATTATGAGAGGGTTTATGAAGACAGCAGAAGGAGCGACTGACTCACCTGATGTTGGTTTAATGCTTATTGCATTTGCAATTCTATACGCGATTTTGTTAGTTGGAACAGCGGTCGTATTGATTCGAATGTTTAAAAATAACCCTGTTGAAAAAGAGCTTGAAATGGCAACTGATGAACAAAGGAGTGAAGCGAAATGACGATTGAAATAGTAGGAATATCAGTATTGTGGCTGTTCCTATTCGGCTATGTCATTGTAGCTTCAATTGATTTTGGAGCAGGATTTTTCAATGCTTCAACAATTGTGACTAAGAAGAACCATATTGTTAACTCAGTTATTCAACGATATCTTTCTCCAGTATGGGAGATTACGAATGTTTTCCTTGTATTCTTTTTTATTGGGATGATTGGTTTTTTCCCAAGTACGGCCTATTATTTCGGGACGGTGCTGTTGATCCCGATTAGTATCTCAATCATCCTTTTAGCATTACGAGGAAGCTACTACGCTTTTGGAACATATGGTACAAAGGGACATAAAGGCTACACTCTGATGTACGGTGTGACAGGTGTTCTTATTCCAGCTTCATTATCAACGGCTTTAATTGTTTCGCAAGGTGGGTTCATTCGTGAAACAGCGACAGGTAGTATTGCATTAGACTATCTAGCCCTATTTACTAGTCCGTTTGCTTGGTCAATTGTATTACTAAGTCTTGTTAGTGTGTTATTTATTTCGGCTAGCTTTCTAGCATACTATTCAAACGTCGCTCAGGATTATGAAGCACTCAAACTATTTAGACGTTACACATGGCTTTGGAGCTTTCCGACGATGGTGACTGCCCTTGGAATAATTATTGAGATGCGTTGGCATAATCCGGCTCATTTTGAAGGACTAATCTCTTTATGGTGGGTGTTTCTCTTGTCCTTTATCTGTTTCCTTGAGAGTCTATGGCTCTTAAAGAAAGGGAAATATGGTAAATCGTTCATCTTTGTCGTATTGCAGTTTGCTTTTGCCTTCTACGGATACGGTGTTTCACGTTACCCGTATATTCTCTATCCATATATCACGATATATGATGGCTTCACAAATGAAACGATGGCCTATGCATTAATAACAGTGTTTATCTTTGGTTTAATGCTTTTACTCCCGTCACTCTATCTTGTATTCAAGCTATTTATTATGAATAAGCCTTATATTCGAAAAGGCAAAGCGTAAGGGGGAAACTAGAATGCATAACTTCTTAATATTTTATGCTCCACTTTTAGTCGTTGTATTCGCTGTTGCCTTATCCTTATTTGTAGCTGCAAAAAGCACAAAGTATGAGGATTAACAGATGAAAACACTGCAAAAGCTTGCAAAGCAACAAAAGGGACGGTACTATTCACTGTTTTTCATCGCACTGGCTTTAAGTGTTGTCATCATTTTGCAAGCCTATTTAATTGTTTCCATTATTAATGATTTATTTATAAATAAAGAAACATTTTCCCATGTAATCTTCCCATTAATCGTTCTAATAGGTGTCCTAGTTGTTAGGGCATCTTTATCCTATTTTAGTGGGAAGATTGGTTTGAAAATGGCCGCTCTAGTTAAGGCCAACTACCGTAAAAGATTAATTGAGAAATATGCACGGAATTCATTGACGGCTTCTTATACCGGACAATCAGGACATAAACTAAGTGTCCTGCTCGACACAGTAGACGAGCTAGATAGCTTCTTTAGTCAGTATATTCCGCAACGAATCGTCACAACAGTTGTGCCACTCGTTGTTCTCATTGTTATTTTTAGCCAGAATGTCTACTCTGGCTTAATTATTTTAGTGACAGCTCCATTTATACCGCTATTTATGATTATTATTGGTGGAGCCACGCAACGGAAATCAGAGGAGAAGCTTGAGAGCTTGGCTGCATTCTCAGGTCGATTTTTAGATACGCTTCAAGGGCTACTAAGTTTGAAGCTATATGGCCGCTCTAAACAGTACAAAGATGTCATCGAAAAAAGTAGTCTCGGCTTTCGAGATGCAACGATGAATATACTCAAAGTGGCTTTCATGTCATCGTTGATGCTGGAATTTATCTCAATGCTTAGCATCGGTCTTGTTGCATTAGAATTAAGTTTGAGATTAGTCGTTTTTCAATCAATGGATTTCTTCACGGCTTTTCTAATTCTGTTGCTTGTCCCAGAATTCTTTACTTCCCTTAAAGAGCTAGGAAGTGCATTCCATGCCGGCAGAAGTAGTACTGGAGCCGCAGCCAAAGTAGAACAGGAATTAGAGACAATTGAAGACTCAATTGAGTGGGGAAATGAAAGAATGACTGCTGAGCCTAAAACAATTGAATTACAGGATCTTCACTTTCAATATGGTGCAGAAGGCTTTGCTCTGAGTCAGATTGACGCAACAATCAAGCCAAATCAGCAAATAGCGATTGTCGGAAAAAGTGGGTCAGGTAAGACGACATTGCTTAACCTCATAGCGGGTCTTGTGAAACCATCAGGCGGAAATATCCGAGTAAATGGTCGCGATCGGTCAGATTACCATGAACAGGAATGGTTTGGACAGATTGGCTATATTACACAGCATCCTTATTTGTTTTCAGGAACCATTGCTGAAAATATTGCACTAGGAATCAAGGCTTCAAGAGAAGAAGTTGAACTAGCCGCAAAAAAGGCTGGTATCGCAGATTTAATCGAATCGCTACGAGATGGATATGATACAGAAATCGGTGAAGGTGGAAGGGGTCTATCAGGTGGAGAAAAGCAACGGGTTACATTAGCACGTGCCTTTTTGAAAAAACCATCGATTATCCTATTTGATGAACCGACAACTGGATTAGATTTAGTTACGGAGAAGATCCTTCAACAATCAATGAAGGAACTAGCCGAAACAGCCACTGTGATTACTGTCGCACACCGTCTACAAACGATCAAGAAGGCTGATCTGATTCTTTTTATGGAGCAAGGCTCAATTATAGCGAGAGGTAAGCATGATGACTTACAAAAAGATGTAGCTGCATATCGTGACATTTTTGCTCCACAAGAAAAGAAGGTGTAGAGATGACAGACCTCATTCATATCACGAAACTAATGATGAAAAAAAAGAAGGATGTTCTTCTCTCAATCCTTTTTGGTTATATAGCAGGAATTACAGCTGTTGGCCTATTTGCAGCAAATGGTTTTCTGATTTCTCGTGCGGCAATTGAAACTTCGCTATCTGTGTTAATGACAATGATTGCGATCGTGAAGATTGGTAGCTTTCTTCGTGCAGGAAGCCGGTATGCAGAGAGATATTATTCACATAGAGCGACATTCACAATGCTTAGTGATTTGCGTGTTCATTTTTATGAAAAAGTAGAGGGGCTTTCAGCGAGTGTCTTTCAAAAATACCGTGGTGGAGATTTATTGTCCCGTATTGTTGGCGATGTCGAAAGCCTACAGAACTTTTTTCTTCGCGTGCTCTATCCACCGATTATAATGATTTTGGTTTTTCTTAGTACGATTTTATTTTTATCCTTTTACTCAGTTGCTGTTGTTATCCTTTTAGCAATTGGTTTAGTTATAACAGGATTTATCATCCCAGCATATTTTGCGAATAAACAAAAAAGGATCAGCAATGAGATTCGTGAAGATCGAGCACATCTTTCAACGGAAATAGCTGAGTGGTTTCAAGGGTTTCGAGAGTTGAAAATTCATCAAAAGCTTGAGAACAAGGAACAGCTACTATTAGATGCATCTGATAGCTATATTCGAGATCAACAACAAGAAGGGATACAATCGATCTATAATCAAAGCATCAATACGATCGTTTCCTTGCTTATTTCGTGGATGGTTTTGGCTGTAGGTGCGTATTTAGTAGCGACAGGAAGCTTAGATGGTGTATTCTTGGCGATGCTTGTTATGGTCAGTTTGACAGTGTTCGAACACTCAACACCAATGGCCGCGTTTCCTGTCCATTACGAAGATAGTAAAAAGGCAACGGAGCGGCTATATTCTGTAGTTGAAACGAATCAAAAAACGGAGCCGCAGTCTAAGGAAATCCTCCACTATTGGCAAACGGCACCTTCTGTTCATTTGGATAATGTTAGCTTCACCTTCCCAGATGAACAGCGTAGCACGTTAAATAACATCACTTTGACATTGCCAGCTGGTTCAAAAACAGCCATTGTTGGGCCAAGTGGTTCAGGGAAATCAACACTCCTCCAGCTTCTCTTAAGGATTGTTGAAGCAAATGAAGGTGAGATCTATTTAAATAGTGAAAGGATCATGGAAATGGACCAGGAGGAATTGTGGAAGAGAATTAATGTGATTCTACAGGAAAACCACTTCTTCTACGGCACGATAAAGGAAAACCTGCTATTAACAAATAATCAGTTCTCAGATGAACAGCTTCAACAAGTTCTAGACGATGTAGATTTACCTCATTTTAATCTAGAGGATCAAGTGTTAGAGAAAGGTCAGAATCTTTCTGGCGGTGAAAAGCAAAGATTAGCAATGGCTCGAGCTGTGCTAAAAGAAAGTTCATTTTGGTTACTGGATGAACCGACTTCTTCACTAGATTCTTGGACAGAACAAAGGCTTTACCAGCTTCTGTTTAAGCAAGCGAAGGAAGATACGGTTGTCATAGTGAGTCATCGACTTGCAGGGCTAGAACGAATGGATCAAATTGTTGTAATGGACCAAGGTAGAATTGTTGAGGTTGGGACATTTAATGAATTAATTGAGGCAAAGGGCTATTTCTACCAGCTGAAGCAAATTGAGAAAAGCGTTGTGCTATCGTAATGGGAAATTGATATTTGATATATCAACTACAAAAGCTCAGAGATTTGTCTCTGGGCTTTTGCTTGTTGACAAAGAGGCGGGGCGAAAGTGTCTGAACTATTTTAAACCTGAACAAAGATAGAAATGCAAAATTTACTCGGCATGCGGTGGTGGGGCTCCAGTGTGCCTAATCGTGCTAGAGGATTTAAAGTTTGATATTATCTAACTTTTCACTGCCAAAAAGTCTCTCCTAGTAAATTTAGGAATAACATTGACCTCAAATGTTGCAGAGATTTTCTTAATGCGATTTGTAGAACCTTTACGGACATTTGATCCCTTAAATTCGAATAATATCCCCTTTTTATCAGTGTTAAGGACATATGTTCCTTTATTTCATATAATTCTCTAAATAATGACAGTCATGACACTAAATAACGGAACAAATGTCCGCTCCCATATGATTTTTCGCTTTTTTCTCTTAATTAGCGGAACAAATGTCCGTAAGTAATCTTTAGGAGAAAAACCGTGCACTTTTTCTATCCGGTAGGCGTAACGCAGGCCACTATCACTACTTACCTCTAATTACTCTGATATGTGTTTTTTACCGGTATTCAAACCGACTAACTCCTCACTAACACTCCATAATCTCTTTGCCAGGGCTTCGTCATGTGTTTGTGCATTTGTTTTTACTTGTTTTTTGTTAATGAAGTAGGTTCCGGAGATCGTAGCTATTTCATCGGCTGTGGCTAAGTAAATAGCTGTGCTTGCTCCTTCAGCAGGTGTTTGGAAAAAGGGCTTTAGCATCTTTACAATCGTTTTTCCGAAGCCTGTTTGCCGGTCGATTCCTAAGTTCGTTGAGACAGCACCAGGATGAAGGGTGTTAGCAGTTACTTCACTTCCTTCTAATCGACGAGCCAGCTCATAAGTGAATAGGATATTTGCTAGTTTGGATTGACCATAAGCTTTGAACGTTCGGTAGCCCTTTGTTGATTGGAGATCGTTAAAAGAGATCTTTCCAAATTTATAAGCTCCAGATGATACATTGATAATTCGTGAAGGAGCACTTTCCTTTAATTTATCGAGTAATAGGTTTGTGAGTAGAAAGGGAGCAAGATGATTTACTCCAAATTGTAATTCAAAGCCATCAACTGTTTCCTGACGCTTAGTGGAAATGATAGCAGCATTGTTTACTAGTACATCTAGGCGGGTATAATGCTGATTAATATGTGCTGCAGTTTGACGAACATCTTCTAGTTTGGAGAAATCGCAGAGGAGAAGATCGACTTTAGTGTTACCACTTTCTTGTATCACTTCTTGCTGTGCCTCTATTCCTTTAGCTTCATTTCTACAAATCATAATGACATGAGCATCTAGCCTGGCAAAAGCAAGAGCTGTCGCCTTTCCCATTCCAGAATTTGCACCTGTTACAACCATAGTGGGTTGATCTGACTTCATGATATCCCTCCAGTCATTCATTCTCAGTGCCTCTAGTATAACGGATTTAGGGGATACGTGCTCAACTTGCTTCATATCTATTCTTGGTTGAATAATTTTGTTTTATAGAAGAAATCATATGAATGTGGAATTATTTGTGACCGAAGTTAGCATATGACACTTGTCATATAACTTACTGACGTTCATGACTACATAGTTAGTATTGCTTTTTTTATAATAGGGTTAATTAAGTCTCTAATAAAATTCAAATAATAGAACCTTCAAGGGGGCAATTATGAGTAAACAAAAATTAGCACAACTGAAAAAAAGTGTTGCACCATATGAGAATTCCGATGCTAAATCAAGTGTTAGACAGATATTTAACACAATTCCACCGTTTATTCTATTATGGTTCCTAGCCTATCAGAGCTTATCTGTTTCAATCTGGTTGACACTTGCACTATCGATTGTAGCAGCAGGGTTCGTTGTCCGAATCTTTATCATTTTCCATGATTGTTGTCATGGCTCATTTTTCAAAAATAAAAAAATCAATAATATCTTAGGTACGATCACTGGCGTTATTACGATGTTCCCTTATGAAAAGTGGAAGCGAGAGCATTCAATTCACCACGCAACAAGTAGTAATCTAGATAAGCGTGGAACAGGTGATGTTTGGATCATGACGGTTGATGAGTACGTTGAAGCACCATTGAAGGAAAGATTAGCTTATCGTCTTTACCGTAATCCACTTGTTATGTTTGGACTTGGACCGATTTACTTGTTTTTCGTAACGAACAGAATGAATCGAAAAGACGCTAGAAAAAAAGAACGAATGAACACTTATCTGATCAATGCATCAATTGTTGCTGTCTATTCAGCAATGATCTGGTTAGTCGGCTGGCAGGCATTTCTAATCGTTCAAGCACCAATTCTATTTGTTGCTGGTTCGCTTGGCATTTGGTTATTCTATGTTCAACATCAGTTTGAAGATTCTTATTTTGAAGATGAATCAGAGTGGGATTATGTGAAGGCTGCAGTTGATGGAAGTTCGTATTATAAGCTACCTAAAGTATTACAATGGGTGACTGGTAATATTGGCTACCACCATGTTCATCACTTGAGCCCAAGAGTTCCAAATTACAATCTTGAAAAGGCACATGAATCAACGCCACCATTACAAAAGGCTACGACAATAACGGTTAGCTCAAGTTTAGAGTCAATTCGCTTCCGTCTATATGATGAGAACAAGAAGACGTTTGTTAGCTTTAAAGAAGTGAAGCCATTACTTGAAAAAGCTAAAGCGGGCATGAAGCTTAAAAGTAACCGAGTAAACCCAACAAGATAAGGGAGTATCAACGGTTATAATCATTGCTTAAGGCCACTGAAAACATCGGTTTTTCAGTGGCCTTTAAGATAATAAGGATGTATCAGAAAAACCGTTCAACTACGATGTACATAAAAAGGCGATAAGAAACCTTTACTAGTACATCTGAATTTTGAAGGGTTTTTCGTTTCATTTATGTAAAAATTTAGGTGGGTCATATATAATAAAGAGAATAGGAGGGACCTATGCAGAGCTGGTATAATATTTTTCCCAAAAACACAGGTCTTAGTATCTATGTTTGGATCATCTTTTGTTTATTGCCATTCTATTTTATTTTTAAAACATCTTCTATGTTAGAAATTGTCTTTGGAATAATTATGATTTTATTATTTTTTGGTTCCTATCGTCTATCTTTTATTTCTAACGGTCGCTTTGTCTACCTTTGGATTGGAATCGAAATGGCGATTAGTATTGGCATGACTTTATTTTATGGCTATGTTTATTTCGCGCTATTCTTAGCGTTTTTTATTGGGAATATCCAAAGTAGAGTTGGCTTTTTTGTTTTGTATACTGTTCATTTACTTACGACGATCATTGCTGTAACAATTAGCTTTTTCACTAAGAATGAACTGTTTTTCTCGCAATTTCCTTTTATCGCTCTTTCTATTATCGGAGTAATTCTGATGCCATTTAATACGTATAATCGCAACAAGCACGAAAGGCTTGAACATCAATTAGAGGATGCAAATAAGACGATTTCGAAATTAATGGTGATTGAGGAACGACAACGAATTGCGAGAGATTTGCACGATACACTTGGACAGAAACTATCATTAATTGGGCTGAAAAGTGATTTAGCTCGTAAATTAATAGATGTTAATGTGGACGGGGCAAAGGCAGAGATTATGGACATTAACCAAACAGCTAGAACGGCCCTTAAAGAAGTTCGTGAAATGGTCTCAGATATGCGTGGAATCAAACTAGAAGATGAAATCATTCATATCAAACAAATTCTTAAAGCTGCGGAAATGGACTTTATCTTTGAGGGAGATGCCAAGCTTAATGGAACGCCATTATTAATTGAAAATGTTGCTAGTATGTGTTTAAAGGAAGCTGTGACTAATGTTGTTAAGCATAGTAAGGCAACAATGTGTAAAGTAAGCATTCAAGAATTATCGGGTGAACTGCGAATCGTCATAGAGGATGATGGGATTGGAATTTCAAATCGTAATGATCTTCAAAAAGGACACGGCATACAAGGAATTAAAGAACGGCTAGAATTTGTCAACGGAACGTTAGACTTCATCCAATCAAAGGGAACGACATTGGAGATAAACGTACCTAATGTCATTAAACAAACGAAGTAGGGGGGGACTTTTTTTGATTCGAATAGTCATTGCGGAAGATCAACGGATGCTACTTGGAGCTTTAGGTTCTTTACTCGATTTAGAAGAAGACATGGAAGTTGTCGGTAAAGCCCGGAACGGACAAGAAGCATTAGAACTAGTAAAACAGCTGAGTCCTGATATTTGTATTATGGACATTGAGATGCCTGTCAAAACAGGGTTGGATGCAGCAGAGGAATTAAAAGGTCAAGAATGTAAGGTGATCATCCTAACTACGTTTGCAAGGGCTGGTTATTTTGAACGTGCTAGAAAAGCGGGAGTGAGTGGTTATTTGCTTAAGGATAGTCCTAGTGAAGAGCTAGCCAATTCAATTAGAATCATTATGGACGGACGCCGAATCTATGCACCAGAGCTAGTTGATCTTGCTTATGAGAATGAAAACCCATTAACTGAACGTGAAGTGCAAGTAATCGAATTAATCGCTGACGGGAAAAGTACAAAGGAGATAGCCGATCAGTTATACTTAACAAATGGGACTGTTCGCAACTATATCTCAGTCATACTAGATAAGCTCGATGTTGGAAACCGAATTGAGGCAATAGCTCGCTTCAAGGAAAAAGGCTGGTTTAAATGAATTAGTAAGATTCTTGTTATGAAGAAGGCATCCTTATAGATGTCTTTTATTTTTAATTGATTAAGTCTTTTCTTCTATCAATATAGATAGTCCCTTGTTCATCTATTTGTGCAAAGAAAACTTCTTTTATGTTTGCGATGTTGTTTAAATGGAGAACGTCTCGTACCCAGGTCATATCCTTATTTAATAATGATAAGCTCTCGGTTAATACTTGACCATCTACAATAAAAGCCTGTGCATTACCACGACTTGAATGAACGTTAAAGACATCTTGTTGTGTTGCGTTTAAATAAGCTGGTTTAGCCAGTGCTGTGATTGTTCCATCTGTTTCCATCAAGGCAGTCTCAACTTGATCAAGATAAAAAAATCCCTTTTTTCTTAATCCAGCTAAAAGTCCATCCATTGTTAGCCTGACTACTTTAAGTCCCTCTTCAAGGACTTGTCCATTTTTGATTAAATAAGTGGGTTCGTCTTCTAAAATTTTCCGACCCCATATACTTTTCATTGCTCCAATGCTTGATAGGAAAGTATAAACGCAAAATAGAATCAATCCAACCATACCAATCATCACAGGGATATCCTTCATTAACATGGAACTGGCAACAATGGATCCAATTGTGATACCTGCGACAAAATCAAAAAAGGTCATTTGTGCAATTAGCTTTTTGTTTAGAAAACGACATAAACTATACAGTACAACAAATCCAACAGTTGTTCGAATAATCATTTCAATCATACTCATCGTTTAAACCACTTCCCTTATGTACATACATAGTTGAAAATAGTATGCTTGCGAATATAGGTTTTTATGTGTTTTACGGCAGTATAATAAAAAGCTTAACATGTTAATTTAAGGAGTTCATTATGCAAGAGAATTATTACGATGGTGTATTTAATATTAAAACGAAGAATGACCAAAAAGGGTTCCCTGACTCAGCTCACTATCATCGGTATGAGGCAACGCCTTACCTTGCTTTAGACCGCTTATTCGACAAGTATACGATCACAAAGACAGACAAAGTCATTGATTTTGGATGTGGAAAAGGAAGGTTAAACTTTTATATTAACCATTTTTTTGAAGCAAATGTTGTAGGGATTGAAATGAATGAGAAATTATATATCGAAGCATTAAAAAATCTAGACCGTTATCAAAAGAAAAATAAAAAGACAGATCAAATCGAATTCGAGTGCTGTTTAGCAGAGGAGTATGAAATTACTTCAGCTGATAACAGGTTCTACTTCTTTAATCCATTTTCAGTACAAATCTTTATGAAAGTTATTAATAACATTCTACGCTCTGTCACAAATGCTAAGAGGGAAGTGGATATCATCTTATATTATCCGGCTAAAGAGTATATTTATTACCTAGAGCATCAAACTTCATTTACGTTAAAAGAGGAAATTGCCTTGAATGATATATATGGAAATAATATTAATGAAAGGTTTTTGATCTATAGACTCTGCTAACACGCTTATCAATCTTGCTATTTCAATATACGGAAGAGGTATGGTGAAATTGTGATTCATGGTACTGTAGAATAAACAAATTACTCGGATCGAAACAATCTGTGGTTAGAAAAATATTGTTTTGTGAAATAGAAGTTATAGCGAAAGTTTAGAGTTGGAAAATAACAATTGACAGACTATTATTTGTGACTTATGATTACGTTAATCAATTGAATATCTTCTTTTAAGGGGAGTAGCTTTTATAATAAAGTCGTCATTCCAGAGCAATGCTCTCGGCTTTATTGGCAACTAACGTTGTTAGCCAGACCTTACCTGTAGGTAAAGGTCTTTATTTTATTTGTAATGACCTTTACCGACATCGGTAAAGGTTTTTTTAATGCCGTTAATGCAGGTTAGTGTAGTCAAATTGGCCAAATTATAAATGAGGTGACGGCATGACATATTTATTGTTATTAGTAGGATTTGTGCTTTTAATTAAAGGGGCAGATTATTTTGTTGATGGTGCTTCGAAAATAGCAACTATCTTAAGAATTTCACCAATGTTAATTGGGTTGACCATTGTTGCCTTTGGTACAAGTGCACCCGAAGCTTCAGTCAGTTTTATTGCTGCCTTGGAAGGAAACAGTAACGTAGCTATTGGAAATGTCGTTGGGAGTAATATCTTTAATGTGACCTTCATTTTAGGAGTGACGGCAATTGTTTTTCCTTTAGCAGTTAAAAATATGACAATTAGAAAAGATATACCGTTTGCTTTGTTAGCTGCTGTTGCTTTACTAATTCTGATTAGTGATGTTCAACTTCAATATTCTGAAATGAATTTGATTACAAGAACGGAAGGGTTCATTCTACTTTTATTCTTTGCTGTTTTTCTTTACTACGTATTTGAGATGGCAAGGAATGATCGCAGTCAAATACAAGTGACTCCTAATGATGATATTAAGAATACTTCGTGGGTGAAAAACCTTGTTTTAACAATTGGAGGCCTTGCTGCTATTATATTTGGGGGAAGTCTTGTAGTTGAAAATAGTACAAAAATTGCAATGTCACTCGGGATGAGCGAAACGCTTGTCGGTTTGACGATTGTTGCAATAGGTACTTCGCTTCCTGAACTTGTTACTTCCATTATGGCAGCCCTTAAGAAGCAAAGTGAGATTGCTTTAGGAAATATTGTAGGTAGTAATATATTCAACGTCTTTTTCATCTTGGGAACTTCAGCCGTCATCCATCCGTTAGCGGTTGATTCGAAAATCTTTCTAGATATGTGGATAATGGTCTTTGTTACTCTACTATTACTAGTTATCTCTAGAACAAATTACAAGATTTCTAAGAAGGAAGGGATCATGTTAGCAAGCATCTATATTGTGTATCTTGCTTATATTATTATCAGAAATTAACTGTTAAATTTGATGCTTGACTCTCCTGTACTATAGCATTGAGGGTCAAGTGAAAACTTACATTTTATACTCATTAAGGCAATTAAACAAACCATCCCTGAGTTGTTAAATACACATAAAAGATTATGGGAAAAGCTAGGCATGAAAGAAAATGCTAAGTGGGTCAATGATATTTTTGCGATGGTTGTCAACGTGCAAGCACTCATTTATGGGTGCTTTTTTATTTGTATACTATTGAAAGGGGCATGAACTTAGGAAAGATACTGAAGCAGGATTAATACCTTTTCTTATCGAATTAACGGGTCAGACTTCTAGAAGAAAAGGGGATGGGTTAAGTGAGAAATAAACTAATATTTTTGGTCTTGTTCATTATTCTACTATTCCTGTTTTCGAAAGTTTACGGCTTAATTTATTATTATATGGTGCCGTGGAAGGCGAATGGATTTACTTCAATTATTACTGTTTTACTCTACCTGATTGGTGTTGTTCCACTAACAGCATTAGTATCAGAGAAAATACTAAAAAGCTATTTAAACCAAGGTTGAAGATAAAAATAGTAGAACGGTGTTAGTGGTGTTAAGAATTTGATATTCTTGTTTAGTAAATAAGTACCATTATTCAATAAGTTTCCGTTTAGGATATTATTGAAATAATGAAGCTGTATCTAGAATACTAACTTTGTTTATCTTATTACGTTTACTGTGTTATCACTTGTGACTAGTAACTGGTGGCTTCTTATTATTAGTATTCCACCAAGTGTTTATGGGCTAATTTTGGCAATGACTCCTGAGAAAAACGTTGAGGAGTAAGCTTATTGTTAACAAGCAAATGATACTAAGATATAACTAATGTCTCACTGAAATAACGAACAAGGCAATCCCATAGCGAAGTATATTTCAGAATCGGTTGATCTCCGCTGTCTATCATCGTTCGGATTTTCTATTAGTTAAATCACGTTTGTCTTAGTCTCATACACCCATTTGGACCAATTATTGTTGTGATCTTTTGATCAGGAATGTGTAAACTGAGTTCCTTTACAATTAACTGCTCACATATAGCCAACCGATAACTCTTCTGTATATAGGCGAACCATTGTTTACCTCTTTGCCTATGTTTATATTCATTCGGAAGATATAGGTGATAATGTTATCATTTATATAAGTGAATCGTAGTCTTGTTTTGAATAAAAGCCAATAATAACTTCGTTTCCTATTGTAATGATGACGAATTCAATGTATATTTGATTGAGAATGATAATCAGTAACGGTTGATTACTAAGGAGTGAGCGAAATGGGCGATCAGGATCTATTTGATGTCACGATTATTGGCGGTGGACCAGCGGGGCTTTACTCAGCATTTTATAGCGGACTAAGAGAAATGAAGACGAAGATTATCGAATTTCAACCACAATTAGGTGGAAAAATACATGTGTATCCAGAGAAGATGATTTGGGATGTAGGCGGATTGACTCCTACTTCAGGTGAGCAGCTGATCAAACAGCTTGTTAAACAAGGCTTAACATTTAATCCAGAGGTTGTTCTTGATGAAAAAGTAGAGTCGATAACACGAAATGAGGAAGGGATTTTTGTATTGCAAGCTGCATCGGGTCAAACACATTACTCGAAAACAGTGATTATTGCAGTAGGAAGTGGCATTCTTAACCCTCAGAAGCTAGAAATCGAAGGAGCTGAGAGGTTCGAGATTTCAAACTTGAATTATACAGTCAAATCATTAAAGCGTTTTAAAGATAAGACGGTTGTTATTTCCGGTGGAGGTAATTCAGCAATCGATTGGGCTAATGAACTTGAGCCAATCGCTAAACAGGTGTATTTGACTTACCGCAAAGGGTCATTAAATGGTCATGAGGCACAGGTTACACAATTAAAGAATAGTTCGGTGACATGCTTCTTCCACACGTCGATTACGAAATTGATTGCTGGTGATAACCATGAGTTAATCGAACGTGTTGAGCTAACGAACCATGAAACTGGTGAAGTAACATATGTAGCAATAGATGAAGTGATTATTAATCATGGTTATGAAAGAGATGCGGCATTACTGGAGAATAGCGATCTAGTTGTTGACATGATTGATGATTATTATGTGGCTGGAAATGTTAATAGTGAATCATCCATTGAGGGCCTTTACGCAGCAGGAGATATCTTGAAGCATGATGGGAAACTTAACCTAATTGCTGGAGCCTTTCAGGATGCGGCCAATGCCGTGAACAAAGCAAAGCAGTTTATTGAGCCGAATGCCCATGGGTACGCAATGGTGTCGTCACATAATGAATTATTTAAAGAGAAAAATAAAGAATTAGTTAAACAATTGATTAGATAGGAAAAGAATCTCAAGTGATCATCACTTGAGATTTTTTTTTCGGAAGAGATTTATTGAAGTGCAGGTAATTTAATTTTGACGGAAAACTCTTCTTTTTTGTAGGTGAAATCTAAATACCCATTATTCTTCTCCACAATATTGTTAATCATTTTAGTTCCAATTCCATGGTGCTCACCTGTTTTTGTCGTTCTTCCATATGTATGAAACAGTTTGTCTAGAATATTGGTTGGAATTGCAAGACTATGGTTTTTGGCGAGTAAGATATATAATCCACTTCGCTTATAAAATTGTAATGTAATTAGTCCTTGTTCTTTGTATTTGTCCTGCCATTCGATTGTTGCATCAATACTGTTTGAGAGTAGATTTCCAAGCAATGTGACAAGATCGTGATCAGAGATGGGTAGAGTAGATAGCGGGACGTCTAAGTCGTATACGATGCTAACACCAGATGAGCTTGCCCGGCGATACATTTGATGTAGGACGCCTGCAACGGATCCGCGTTCTCCTTTGATCGCTAGATTCGTTCGTTCATACCCGTCAACTAGGTCATCTAAATAAGCTTTTGCTTTCGGTGTTTCATCATTTTCGAGCATAAAGTGAATGGCGGAAACATGTTTAAGAAAATCGTGACGTTCCCCTCTTACGACAAGAAAGGTTTCATTTATTTGTTCATGTTGTTGAGCAAGTTGATGTAATTCTCTTTTCATCCCGGTCAGTTTTTTCGAATAAAAAAATGACGTTAGTCCAATAGCGGCTAGTAGTAATATAGTGAATATAACCAAATAAATAACTAACTCCAATCGATTTCCTCCTTTTAAAAATAGTGATTTTGAAGGAAGGTTACCTTATCCTTTGTAATCATTGCTTGTTCCTCGATCCCATCAAATGTCACAATATATGAATTCTTAGCATAGAGCGAAAAGTTCATGACAAAATGAATATTAATGATAAAGGACCTGTGTGAACGGATAAAGTCTCTTTCTCTTAATTCCCCTTCTAGCTGATTGAGAGTTTGATAGGTTTTAATTGGTCCAGACCTTGTATAGATTGTTGTCGCACGGCCTGAGCGCTCGATAAAAATTATATCCTTCTTTTGAATAATATGAATGTCATTTTTTTGTTTTAGGTAAAGACGTCCGACAATGTCAGCTGACTGTGATTTCTCTTTCAGCCGTTCAATCGATTTAATTAACCGTTCGCGTGTATATGGTTTCATAATATAATCATGTACATTCAGTTCGAATGCATGGACGGCGTACCCACTAGTTGCTGTTACAAAAATGACTGCGATATTAAGGGCATGGGAATGGATAATATCTGCAAGCTCATAACCTGACAGATTAGGCATTTCAATATCGGCGATTAATAAATCAATATCCACTCGCTTAATATGCTCGTAAGCCTCTTCCGCTGACAATGTGGAAAAGACGATATCAATATCTGGAAGTTGGGAAACGATGCCTATTAATTTATCTAAATCTAACTGCCGATCGTCCACAAGTCCTATCCTCATGCTTATTCCGCCTCACTATTGATCTCTCTTCTGAAAATAATCATTCCAATTAAATGACTTTATCTGTATTTTACCATCATAATCCAAAAAATGAACCAATTCACGACAACAAATGGATCATTCGCGACATAACTAATGATTCTCCAAGATGACGAATGTATGATGATGGTAACGAAAACGAAGAGGTGAAGAAAATTGATTATGATAAATGAAGTCACGAAAACATTTCAAGATAAAAAACAATTTGTCACAGCACTTAAGCACGTAACGTTCTCTGTTAAAAAGGGAGAAACAGTTGGCTTGCTCGGTGAAAATGGAGCAGGGAAAACAACATTGCTTCGAACAATCGCAACTCTTCTTGCACCATCTGAAGGAACGGTGACGGTAGCTGGCTTTAACACAATAGCAGATCCTAATGAAATTAAGAAGCGAATTGGCGTTTTATTTGGTGGAGAGACAGGTCTATACGATCGTTTAACAGCTCGCGAGAATTTAGAATACTTCGCGATGCTATACGGATTAAGTAAGCATGAAACGAAGGTCCGTATTAATGATTTAGCAAAAATGTTTGGAATGAAGGATTATTTAGACCGGAAAGTAGGAAAGTTCTCAAAAGGGATGAGACAGAAAGTAGCAATTGCAAGAACACTTATCCATGATCCAGAGATTATCTTGTTTGATGAACCAACAACAGGACTTGATATTACATCATCAAATGTGTTCAGGCAGCTCGTCCATCAGCTGAAAAGTGAAGGTAAAACGATTGTTTTTTCAAGCCATATTATGGAGGAAGTTGCTTTGCTGTGTGACAATGTTGCGATGATGCATAAAGGAGAGCTCGTCCACCATGGTAATCTAGAAAAATTATATCAATCTGAATCAACGCGTGATTTAAATTATATTTTTATGAGTAAACTCGTCAGAAGGGATGAGAACTATGCTTCGTAATATCTATTTCAAGGAAATGAAGGACAGCTTTCGTGATCGCCGTACATTATTATTAACAGTTTTTTTACCAATCATCATGATGACAGGGCTCACTTTGTTTTATGAGAACATGCTCTCAGATGGTGACGGGGAAAGGTATACTCTTGCTGTTCAAGAATCGTTTGGTACCGAGGAAGAAAAAATCTTTTCAAGTGATGAGACAATTGAGTATATCAAGTCTCAGGATCCTCAAGCAACGGTCGAAAACGGTGAGGCACAAGCGGCTCTCATTACAGATGAAGATTTCATTACGCAAATAGAGAATGGAGAGAAGACGTCTGTCGTCATAATCGGAGACTCTTTTAGCCAAAATTCCTCTTATCTCATGTCAGTTGTCACAAATGCATTAGCAGTCTATGAGCAATCAATTATTACAGAACGCTTGCAAGCTGAGGGAGCGAATCTTGAATTGATTCAGCCATTTTCAATTAGTCAAAAAGAAGTTTCTGAGGAAGACCCAAGTATCAACTTAATCGCAATGTTAATCCCGTTAGTATTAGCAATTGCAATTGGAGTTGGAGCGGCCCCATCTGCTTCCGATCTATTTGCTGGTGAAAAGGAAAAGAAGACGATGGAAGCCCTTCTGATGACACCAGTTAATCGTTCGACGTTGCTCGTGGCTAAGTGGTTAACAATTACATCTATTGGTGCGATAACCGGGATTATCACACTCATCGTCGTTGCACTTGAGATTACCTTTTTGACCGAGAACTTAAAGCAGGCTGTCACATTTAACAATCAAGCTGCTCTCATTATTGGATGTGCCGTATTGGCTTCAATTGTCTATGCAGCGTTAATGTCTTCGCTTCTAATGCTAACAAGTATTATTGGAAAAACAGTAAAAGAAGCACAGAGCTATAGTTCACCTATTATGATGCTCTCAATGTTTCCAGTGATGATCTTAACAAGCTATGGTGTCAATGAACTTACTTTCACCCATTTTGCCATTCCGGTGATGAATCTATTTAGCATTTTGAAAGAATTGAGCTTTGGAATCATTGATTATCAACATCTAATGGTGATGCTAGGTAGTAACCTGCTTGCCATTATCATAATCTTTATTGCTGGGCGAATTCTATTTATGAAAGACAAATGGGTAATGAATTAAGTAGTGGCTGTGTAAAAGGTTGATTCCTTTTGCACAGCCTTTTTCAGATATATGATACGATAAAGGAACTAATCTTACTAAGGAGAGGTCTCTAAATGTTTCATCCAACTCACTTTGAGAATTTAAAAGTCGCGTTTGAAAATACTCTATATGATTTAGATAATTTGGACGAGGAAATAACGGTCATTAATCGTTTAGATCAATTGGATATGGCAGCAATGTCGAGGGAATTCTCGCTCCAGTTCGTTCATAACAAAAAGAGTGAAGTTATTGCGGAATTATGGTTAGGGGCTTCACTTAAAGATCTCGCCGGAGAGTTGCTAGAATTGGAGGACGAAAAGCCTGGATGCACCTTATTGGTACGTTTCTATATTGAGATTCCAGAAGTGTCAATTTGTGAGGATATTGCAGAAACCTTAAACGACATTTGGAATCCTGAAATACCAATCACTCAAACATTATCTTTTCATTATCAGCAAGAAGAAAAAATAAACTTCACGAATAAAATAGAGATTGGATTTGATCATAAGCTAACTGAAGATCATATGGAAGATCTTCCGGAGCTTGTTGAGGTGATGATCCGATCAATTAATGCGTTAGAAGCTGAAAAGGGTTATTGATAGGGGTATAACTATACGGTCTAAATCTACTTCTCCTTAGTGGATTTAGGCCGTTTTTCTACTTTATTGGTAGGTTAATTGTAAATGTCGTCCCGACGCCGACCGTACTTTCAACGGTAATTTCACCATCATGTTCTTGCACAGTTGTGAAAACTTGAGTCAAGCCCATTCCTGTTCCATCCGATTTAGTTGAATAAAAAGGAGTTCCAATCATCTTCAAGTTCTCTTGAGAAATCCCTTTTCCTGTGTCGGCTATCTTCAGGCAAATATTGTCTTTTGTATAGAAAAGATCGATCACAATTTTACCAGTACCTTCAATTGCTTCAATTGCATTTTTAATTAAATTAAAAAAAGCTTTGAGTAAAATATTTCTTTTTCCTTGAATAATAATATCGCGATCTTCAAAGTGCTTTTCTAGTTCAATCTCATATAACTGTTCTTGAAACAAAAAAATAACCGCGTCTAGTTCTTCCTTCATATTAAATGAAGATAAAGGTTCATCAGCTAGATCTGGTTTCGAAACTTGCAAGAGATTATTTAATGTATTTATAGCTTTCTGTAGTTCAGTCTCAATAATTTGGTAATAGGGGTGTTGATGCTCTTCCTGTAGTAATTGAACAAAGCCCTTAACTGAAGTTAACGGATTCCTAACTTCATGGGCAATTCCAGCTGAGATTTGACCGATCGATGATAGCTTCTCTGAATGAGTTAAGAGTCGTTCGGCCTTTTTCTGCTTCGTTATATCTCTAAAATAAACAAGGGCTACTGATTGGTTTTTGTATGTATACGGTAGCCCCTTCACTTCAACATCAAGCTGCTCACCTAAAAATGTATTTAATTTCTGCTCTGACGACTCAGCTATCTGTCCTTCGTTAACAATTGCTTTGATCCGTGTTCGACATAATTCATGATAATCCTTATGTAAAAACAAATAAAAATCATTACCTAATAGTTGACTCGATTGACAATTTAATAATGATAAAATTGTTTGATTATGATAATGAATTTTTCCATTTTTCCCGATAATGAGAACCCCGTTAAGGCTATTTTCAACAATTTGTTGAAAGTTGATATCATTTGTAACTGTCTGATCCATGATGTTGCTCCTTAAAGGAATAATATAAATCTATCTTAAGTTTACCTTATTTTATGAAATCAGTCGATGTAAATAGTAGTATTTTACTTGTCAGATCATCTGACATAAAAAAGAGAAAATAAGGAATAGGAAATGATAATATAAATCAAGTTAAGATAGATGAGTTACTGTTACCAGCCAAAGAGTAAAATTAGATTTTCTACAATATCTTTTTTAGGGGTTCACCCTCCTATTATGCAAGTCCCTTAAACGATAAAATGTACGATTTGCCTCCTCCCTTCGTTTGAATTTACCCTCACTAGGCATTTGCTAAGATCTTTTCCGGGAGTTATGTAATATAGATAATCAATGAATAGTCTTGTCTAAGGGGGATGCTTGTGGAAAAGCAACATGATACAGGAGATGAGTTGGATAGTTTAACTGAGGATCGTTTAAACGGTAATGATCGAGACCTTGTTCTAAGGAAATACTTTAAATCAAAGCGTGGACTACAGGTAGAAATTCTATTATATACTGGCTCAATTCGAAAGCATCAGGGAGAAGTGGATAGTGTTGGACGAGATTTTGTTTGTTTAGTAAATGGGAGTAAACGTAAGTGGATTCCATATTCAACTATTTCTGGAGTGAAGCCGAAGAAAATTTCTGGTGGTATTGATGCTAAAAAAAGACTAAGGGAAAGTCGGATCAATCGCTTAAAAAGCCTTACTCAATTTACAAATGTGAATCAGGATAATGAATTATTTAGTCAAACGGTTGCTTTAGAAAGATTAGAATCCAATTTACACTCTTTTAAGAATACTAGAATAATTGTAGAAGGAGATGGTGTAACCTCTCGTGGAAAGATTGCTAGCTGTGAAAATGGTCAGTTACATTTAAAAAGCTTCAAATCAGAGACCACTATTCCACTAAAAGAGATTAGATTAATTAAAAGTAATCCATTGTCAGAACTTCTATTATAGTTCGTAGGTCTTGAAATTCCGAAAATAGAGTAGCTAATGGTTCAGGTCGAGCTATGCCTTGAAAGGGAAAAGTCGTTTCTCTCTCAAGACTTGTAGAAAGATGTAGAGACTACTCTATTTACTTATAGGGCTGTCCTAAAAGGTTAAGAGTATACCTTTTTAGACAGCCTATTTCGTTTTAGTATGAAATGGAAATAGTAGGTCAAGGATAAGTATAGCCAGTGCTAGATGTTTTTTCTGAAAGTAGTACAGCAGTACATATGATATGTGAAGAGGTGATGTCATGAACCTAGAAAGAAATCGTGAGAGACAAGGTCTATACAATCGTGATTATGAACATGAGGCTTGTGGTATAGGGATGGTTGCCAATATTAATGGAAAAAAGTCACATGACATTGTTGAGAATGCCATTACGATTCTATGTAATTTAGAACATCGAGGTGGGCAATCAGCTGATATACATACGGGGGATGGAGCTGGAATCTTAACTCAAATTCCACATGGTTTCTTTGAAAAGCAATGTGACAAGGAGAATATTGAACTTCCTCAAGAAGGAAAGTATGGCATTGGAATGGTCTTCCTTCCTCAAGACCCTGATCGCCGGAAGCAGACCCAGCAAGAGATCAAAGCTGTTGTTGAAGAGGAGGGTCAGGTTTTTTTAGGGTGGAGAACTGTCCCGACTAATGATTCCTTTGTTGGAGATATGGCAAAGAAAACGAAGCCGTTTATTCGACAAATGTTTATAGAGTCTGCCCCGGCAATTAAAGACCAGGATGCATTTGAACGAAAGCTATTTGTCATTCGTAAGCGACTTGAGAAGGAGCTACTAGCAGCAGATCAAGACCATAGAGAAGGCTTTTATATTTGCAGTTTGTCGACTAGAACAATCGTCTATAAAGGGATGCTTATTCCCGAACAACTCGATTCGTTCTATATCGATTTAAATCACCGTGATTTTAAGTCAGCTCTTGCTCTTGTGCATTCACGGTTCAGTACAAATACGTTTCCGACCTGGGAGCGGGCACATCCAAACCGTTTAACGATTCATAATGGTGAATTTAACACGATTAGAGGGAACGTTAAGTGGATGCAGGCGAGGGAAGCTGAAAGTCATTCGGAGTTGTATCAGGAACAGGATTACCGAAAGATCCTTCCTGTTATTGATACAAAGGGCAGTGACTCCTCAATGTTTGATAATGCCTTTGAGTTTCTTCATCGTTCAGGACGCTCACTCACCCACACTGCAATGATGATGATTCCGGAGCCATGGATTCACGATTCTCGAATGGATCCTAAGGAACGTGCCTTTTATGAGTATCATAGCTGCTTAATGGAGCCGTGGGATGGACCAGCTGCTGTTGTATTTACCGACGGCAAACAGGTCGGTGCCTGTCTTGATCGAAATGGCTTACGACCTGCACGTTATTATGTGACGAAGGATGGGATGATTGTACTAGGTTCAGAGGTTGGGGCCTTAGATATTTTCGCTGAGGATATTGAATATAAGGACCGACTTCACCCAGGTAAAATGCTTCTAGTTGATTTAGAGAAAGGTAAAATGATTCCTGATGAAGAGATCAAGCAAGGACATGCTCAGGCTGAGCCTTACCAGAAATGGCTAAAGAAACATTTAGTTTCATTAGATGAACTTCCAGATCAAAAGAGTATAGAATCTCCATTTGAAGAGGAGGAGCTTACGAGACAACAGCTTGCATTTGGCTATACGAATGAGGAATTAAACAAAATGATCAAGCCAATGGTTACCGATGGTAAGGATCCTGATGGGTCTATGGGCTATGATTCACCATTAGCTGTTTTATCGAAAAGACCCTCGCTTTTATATAATTATTTCAAACAGAAATTTGCCCAAGTGACGAACCCGCCGATTGATGCGATTCGTGAGCAGATTATTACGTCTGTGGTGACGACAATTGGACCGCAAAGAAATTTGGTTCAACCAGAACCTGACAGCTGCGATCAGATTCAACTGAATATTCCTGTATTGACAAATGAGGAACTAGCTAAACTTAAAAAATGTAAATTTAAGCTTGAAACGTTATCGATTGTCTTCCCGAGTGAAGCGAAACCGAATTTTAAAAAATTGATAGAACGACTGTTTGAAGAAGCAGATCAAGCGATCAGCCAGGGTGCTTCGTTACTTCTTTTATCTGATCGGGGTGTAGATGCTGACCATGCTTCACTGCCAGCCCTTTTAGCGGTTTCAGGTCTCCACCAGCATCTAATTCGCAGTGGGACACGTTCGAAAGTAAGTCTATTGATTGAATCAGCTGAACCGAGAGAAGTGCATCATTTTGCGGCGTTGCTTGGATTTGGAGCAGAAGCAATCAACCCTTATTTAACCTATGATTCGATTCGTACACTTATTAAAAATGATGATTTACGAGAGATCTCGTTTGAGCAGGCGCGTAGTAAATACTTAAAGGCAGTGACAAATGGAATTGTAAGAGTTCTATCAAAAATGGGCATATCAACAATTCAGAGTTATAGAGGTGCACAAATTTTTGAGGCTGTTGGCATTGATCAACAGGTGATTAATCAGTACTTTAGTGATACGACCTCGACAATAGGTGGAATTGGCTTAGAAGTAATCGCAGAAGAAGTGATGCTAAAGCATCAAAGAGCATTTCTAGTAACAGCAGGTTTTGAGCCGACTTTAGAGGCTGGAGATGAATTTCAGTGGCGTCAGGATGGGGAGGACCATCAATACAATCCACAAACAATTCACATGCTACAACAAGCATGTCGAACAAATAATTATCGTCTCTTCAAGCAATATTCAGCACTACTAACAGATACGGATCGTAATCTTCAGTCGATTCGTGGACTTCTTGCTTTTAAAGAACGCCAATCAATTCCGATAGAGGAAGTTGAATCAGTTGAGGATATTGTCAAGCGTTTTAAGACAGGGGCAATGTCATATGGTTCGATTAGTGAGGAAGCTCACGAAGCACTTGCGATTGCGATGAATCGAATTGGTGGAAGAAGTAATTCAGGTGAGGGTGGGGAATCCCCTGATCGCTTTACCGTTGATCCGAATGGTGACCTGCGAAGGAGTGCAATCAAACAAGTTGCTTCAGGGCGCTTTGGAGTCAATAGTAACTACTTAACAAATGCAGACGAAATACAAATTAAGGTTGCTCAAGGTGCGAAGCCAGGAGAAGGCGGACATTTACCTGGTAAGAAGGTATACCCGTGGATTGCTGAGGTAAGGGGATCAACCCCTGGTGTTGGCTTGATTTCACCACCGCCCCATCATGATATCTATTCAATTGAGGACTTAGCTGAGCTCATTCACAACTTAAAAAATGCTAATCCAAGTGCCCGAATTAGTGTCAAGCTTGTTTCAGGTGGTGGTGTTGGAACCATTGCAGCAGGTGTAGCGAAGGGACGAGCAGATCTTGTCTTAATAAGTGGATATGACGGTGGAACTGGGGCTGCACCGAGAACGAGCTTGAAGCATTCCGGGTTGCCATGGGAGATAGGCTTAGCGGAAACACATCAAACATTGTTATTAAACCGCTTGCGTGATCGGATTATCGTTGAAACTGACGGGAAAATGATGACTGGTAGAGATGTAGTGATCGCGACATTACTTGGAGCGGAAGAATATGGATTCTCGACTGCACCCCTCGTTGTATTGGGCTGTATCTTAGTAAGAGTCTGCCATTTGAATACTTGTCCAGTTGGTGTTGCAACGCAAGATCCAGAATTAAGAAAGAAATTCATTGGTGAACCTGAGCATGTTGTCAATTTCATGAGATTTATTGCAGAAGAGGTTCGTGAATTGATGGCCAAGCTCGGTTTTCGCACAATTAACGAGATGGTTGGTAGAACCGATGTCCTTGAACAGAACCGAGCATTATCACACTGGAAAGCGAGTGGAATTGATTTATCGCCACTACTCTATCAGCCAGATATTGAAGGTGTCTCTCGTTATGCGACAGTTGAACAGGTACATGCCTTAGATAAGACCCTTGATAAGCAGGAGCTCATCCCTTTATGCAAGGAGGCACTTGAATCAAAGGAACCTGTTGAGGCGACGTTATCAATTCGTAATATTAACCGGGTAACAGGAACGATGTTAGGAAGTGAAATTACGAAGAAATACGGGGCGAAGGGATTACCTGAAGATACAATACAGCTAACGTTTAAGGGCTCTGCTGGGCAAAGCTTTGGTGCTTTCATTCCTCCTGGTTTGACGATGAAATTAATTGGTGATGCAAATGACTTCACAGGGAAAGGCCTATCAGGAGGAAAGCTCATTTTTCACCCTTCGAAGAAAGGAACATTTATTGCAGAGGAAAGCATTATTGTCGGGAATGTTGCCTTTTATGGGGCGACTTCTGGGGAAGCTTATGTAAACGGGATTGCTGGTGAACGGTTTTGCGTCCGTAATAGTGGGGCAAACGTTGTTGTCGAAGGTGTTGGTGACCACGGCTGTGAATACATGACCGGTGGTAAGGTTGTTGTTCTCGGTTCAACAGGGAAGAATTTCGCCGCTGGAATGTCAGGTGGGGTAGCATACGTGCTCGATGAAGCAAAGGATTTTGAACAAAAATGCAATATGGAGCTTGTTTTACTTGATCAGCAGATTGATGCAGATGAACTTGAACAAGTGCGTCAAATGATTGAGAAGCATGTTGCGTACACAAATAGTGGAAAAGGACAGAGGATTCTTGATCATTGGAAGAGTAAGGGTCGGATGATAATTAAGGTAATTCCAAAGGATTATTTGGAGATGCAGCAGAGAATTTCTCGGTTTGAACAATCAGGCTTAGACAAACACAAAGCGGCACTCGCTGCCTTTGAAGAAAGTAAAATAGTCGTCAATTCACATAAGGATAGGGGGTAAACGATGGGTAAACCAACGGGCTTTATCGACTATCAGCGTCAAACAAGACCAGAACGTGACCCAGTTGAAAGAACAAAAGACTGGAATGATTACACATTAAGATTAGAGGACGAAGAATTACAGCAGCAGGGAGCTCGCTGTATGGATTGCGGGGTTCCAACCTGTCATACAGGAACAATGATCAACGGAATGACATCAGGCTGTCCGGTTCATCACCTTATTCCTGAGTGGAATGACCTCGTCTATCAAGGGCAATGGAAGGCTGCTCTAGAACGTGAACATAAGATGAATAATTTCCCTGAATTCACTGGGATGGCTTGTCCCGCCCCTTGTGAAGGAGCTTGTGTTCTAGGGATAAGTGAACCACCTGTCGCCATTCGCTCAATTGAGCTTGAAATTATCGAAAAGGGCTTTAAAGAAGGCTGGGTTAAGGCAGCTCCCCCTTCTAATAGAACAGGTAAGAAGGTAGCGGTTGTTGGTTCAGGTCCGGCTGGCCTTGCTGCTGCGGCTCAGTTAAATAAAGCAGGTCACCATGTCACTGTTTTTGAAAAGAGTGATCGTGTCGGTGGCTTACTGACATATGGGATACCAGAAATGAAGCTACCATATGCGATTGTTGAACGTCGTGTAAATCTACTAAGAGAAGAAGAAATTGAATTCAAAACAAATACCGAAATCGGCAAAGACTATTCAATGGAAGCATTGCAGGCGGATCATGATGCAGTCGTGCTTTGTGGTGGTGCGGCTAAGCATCGCGATCTTGAAGTGGAAGGGCGAAATTTACAAGGAATCCATTTTGCAATGGACTTTCTCCATTCAAATACGAAAAGCCTGCTTGATTCAAATCATCAAGACGGTAAGTATTTATCTGCAGAGGGAAAGGACGTCATTGTTATTGGTGGTGGCGACACAGGAACGGATTGCTTGGCAACGTCAATAAGACATGGCTGTAAGAGTCTGACTCAGTTCGATATTTATCCTAAAAAGGGAGATGAGCGTGAGCCAGATAATCCGTGGCCACAGTGGCCTGTTATCCATCGAGTAGAATATGGCCACAAGGAAGCAGCGGCTGTACTTGGTGAGGACCCGCGTGCTTATACTGTAATGACAAAGAGATTTATCGGTGATGATAATGGTCATATCAAAGCGGTAGAAACAATTAATGTAGAGACAAAGATTGATGAGAATGGCAAGAAAGTTAGAAATGAGATTCCAGGCACAGAAAAAGAGTGGCCAGCACAGCTTGTTTTACTCGCGATTGGTTTTAGTGGACCGGAAACGAATTTCTTAGAAAAAACAAATATTGAAACTGATGAGCGATCTAATGTGAAAGCGGAATATGGCAAATATAAAACGAGCGTTGAAGGAGTATTCGCTGCTGGTGATATGAGGCGTGGACAAAGTTTAATCGTCTGGGCGATTAATGAAGGAAGAGAAGCAGCCAGAGAATGTGATCGTTATTTGATGGGGCATACGAGTTTGCCTTAAGTGAATTTATGAGCGAACATACGGTAACATTGAGCTCATACCTCCTTTTTACTATAAAATAACTGGAAGAGGCTGGGATGAAAGTGATTTAACTAATAGAAAATCCGAACAATGATCATTGGCGGATGTGAACCGCTCCTGAAATATACTTCGCTTTCCGCGGGAAGCCGGTGAGCCTCCTCGGCTTCGCCTGTGGGGTCTCACCCTTGGCTTTAGATGAGGCCACTGAAAAAGGTGTGATTTTCACCTTTTTTAGTGGCCTTAAAGCAATGAGCGAAACCGTTGCATTGTCTTAAGCGTTGCTATGAGTGGGTTTATCATAGCAGGCGTGCAACGAGTGGAGCCATTGCTGCTTCCTCGAACCTGCTCAAAGGGACTTTTTCAGTGGCTTCGCTTTAGATCCCGCAGGAGTCTACGTATATTTCATCCGCTACGTGATTGCTTTATTCGTATTTCAGTTAGACATTTTGGTATAAAATCTAAAAGGACGTATATTCCCAATCGACCTCTTTCAAAGCGGACGGGATGGGAGGCCGACTCCTGCAGGATAGAAAGGGCAAGGTGGAAATCCACCGGCACAGCCGGTTAGTTCCACGCCCTCCGGCGGTGCTGCCCCCCATCCCGGTAGCGGAGTCCAAGCATCTCATCAATGGACTCACAAGGTATAAGCGTCCAATTGAACTGGTACAATATCTTATTTTATAACGGAAAAATCATGTGAGTAGGGTGTCTTTCCAAGTGTTGGATACCCTTTTTCTCTAGGTGAATGTTAATTGTTTCCTATTCAATAAAATGTGTACAAGCTATTCATTATTAGGTATAATGACCTCGACATAACAAATATTTAGAAAAACAGGTGCTAGTTTTTAAGTACTAGCTTAATAGGGAAGTTGGTTTGATGCCAACGCGGTCCCGCCACTGTAAATGAGAGCAACCTACAAAGGTCACTGTCCGTTGGATGGGAAGGCGTAGGAAGCAGAGACTCATGAGCCAGGAAACCTGCCTGTTTTTGTACACCAAGTTCTACGCGGATAGGAGAGGTGTTAAGTAAAACGTTGGATATTTGTCTACGTGCATGCTTAACAATTTTGTCTCCTGTTTTAGGGGTTTTTTTTATGCATTCATTTAATAAAAAGTGGGGGAGACAAAGACAAATGAAAAGAAATATCAATGCATTACTGAGTATATTGTTAGTGTTTACACTGTTCTTTGGTGGCGTCCAAACATCTGCTTTTGCTGCAGACGTGTCAGAGCAAGCAGTAGTAGATACAACTGAAGTTATCATTACCTTAAGTGAGCTTACATTAGAAGAGGGAGCGACAGCATTTGATGCGTTAGTAGCTTCAGTTGGGACGGAAAATGTTCAATATGAGGAAACAGACTGGGGTAAATACATTAAGACAATTAATGGAAAGACCGCTGAAGATCCTTATTTTTGGGCTTTTTATGTGAATGATACTTCAGCAGAAGTAGGAGCAGATAGCTATGTGCTCGCACCTGAAGATCAAACAATCGCGTTTAAGTATGAGTCTTGGGAAACGGAAGAAGTAGTCACAGAACCATCTGACGTCGTTTCGATTGAATTAAAGGACCTTGTTCTTGAAGAGGGAGCGACAGCATTCGATGCGTTAGTAGCTTCAGTTGGGACGGAAAATGTTCAATATGAGGAAACAGACTGGGGTAAATACATTAAGACAATTAATGGAAAGACCGCTGAAGATCCTTATTTTTGGGCTTTTTATGTAAATGATACTTCAGCAGAAGTAGGAGCAGATAGCTATGTACTCACACCTGAAGATCAAACCATCACATTTAAGTATGAGTCTTGGGAAACGGAAGAAGTAGTCACAGAACCATCTGACGTTGTTTCGATTGAATTAAAGGACCTTGTTCTTGAAGAGGGAGCGACAGCATTTGATGCGTTAGTAGCTTCAGTTGGGACGGAAAATGTTCAATATGAGGAAACAGACTGGGGTAAATACATTAAGACAATTAATGGAAAGACCGCTGAAGATCCTTATTTTTGGGCTTTTTATGTGAATGATACTTCAGCAGAAGTAGGAGCAGATAGCTATGTACTCACACCTGAAGATCAAACCATCACGTTTAAGTATGAATCATGGGAAACGGAAGTTCCTGCTGATGATCCCGTTAAAGAAACTCCAGACAATGAAGGTTCTACTCAACCATTCGATGCTGAACAGATTAAATCTTCAATCAATTCAGCTGCAGACTATGTATTAGCTGGGACTGTTGGCGAATGGCAAGCTGTTGCCTTAAATAAGGCTGGCAAACAAGTGCCTGAAAGCTACCTAGCTGCTGTGAAAGCAACGTTTAATGAAGTTAACGGTGAATTTAGAAATATCACTGATTATGAACGTTACACTTTAGGTATTTTAGCAGCTGGTGGCAATCCTACTGATTTTGAAGGCTATAATCTAGTTGAAAAGATTTATAATGGAACGATTGAAAAACAAGGACTAAATGGTGTAATTTATGCACTTATTGCTTTAGATAGCTATGGTTTTGAGGTTCCGGCGGATGCAACGTGGACAAGAGAATCGATCATCAATCGTCTTGTTGAAAAGCAAAATTCTGATGGTGGATGGTCTTGGTCTGACGGCGGTGCCGCTGATATTGATACAACGGCAGCTGTTCTAACTGCATTAGCACCTTATAAGAATGATGCGAATGTAGCTTCTAGCGTTGAAGCTGGGTTAGACTACCTACAAAATAATGTAAATAACATCGATAATAGTTCAACAGCTTCACAAGTAGTAATTGCTCTTTCTGCATTAGGAATTGACGCGAATGGTACGAGTTATACAAAGGATGACGGGCAAAGTATTATTGAATACCTACTTACCTTCCAAAATGAAGATGGTGGATTCTATTATATGACAGCTACGGAAAGTGATAGTTTTTCAACAGATCAAGCGTTTAGAGGAGTAGTCGCATATCAACTCTTCCTAAATGGACAAGGATCACTATATAATTTAAAGTCTGTAGGTGTTGAAACAGCACCGAATGAAGATACTCAAGAAGAAGTAGTCGATAATAGCGATCAAAAATCCTCTAATGAACAAGGGGAACGCCTACCAGATACGGCAACAACTGACTACACAATGCTTCTAACAGGATTTGTTCTTTTGATCATGGGTACCTTCCTTATCAGAAGAAAGAAGCAGTTTCAGTAAGACGTTAAGATCTTATATTGACTGAACTTTGATTGATTGAATGAAGCCTACTATGAGATTGGACTCATAGTAGGCTTTCATACGATGTAAGGGTACCTCTAAGATTATCATCTGTTTTTAATCGAAGTTAAAGGAGGATCATTTTGAAAACAAACAAGAAAGCCTTACTTACCTTTTGCTTAAGTATAATATTTATTTTATCCTTATTAGGATGTGGAGCTAATGATAAGATCGTTGAGTCAACTCCGTCTGTTGATAATGTAAGTGGAGTAGAGGAGAATGAAGAAGAGGTTGTATTAGACGAAGAGGACCCGAATACAGATGTTGAAGTTGAGCAGGAAACGAAGGAAGTAGAGGCAGAAGAAACAGAGACAAATGCTTCTGAAGCAGAAGTCGAAAAAGAGAGTTCATCCTCTACTGCAAAGACCGAAGAAACTCCACCTACTAAGACGGTCAAGGAAAAAGAAAAGGCTAGTGATTCAACGAACCAAAAGACGAAACAGGAAAATGATGCGAGTAAGCCGGCACAGTCAAATACAAAAGAAGAAAAAACGAAGGTTAGCCCGAAGCCTAGTCAAACTGAAACACCCAAAAAGGAAGAAGTGGCTAAGGAGACCGTAAGTATTGTCATTAACGGTCCAAAGAGTGTTGGTACAATTAGTGGCAAAACGACTGTTGTTTATCAAGAAGGAGACACTGCTTTATCTATTTTACTGAGACATGCAAAGAATAGTAACATTGTTGTTGATGCAAGTGGCTCAGGGCCTACTGCCTATGTACATGGTATCGCAAATTATTATGAATTTGATTTTGGGAGTACAAGTGGCTGGATTGCTAAGATCAATGGTGCTGGACTTACGAAGGGTGCTGGGGTGTCGACGGTTAAGGCCGGAGACCAAATTGAGTGGTTATATACTGAGTAGTATCGGAGGAAGACAATGATTCATCGTTTTCATGAGTTTCACCCGTTTGTGACATTTTTTTATTATGTTGGTGCGATTTCCTTATTGATGATCATGCTCCATCCTGTCTTCCTGGTTGCTGCGTTTTTGATCATTCTTGGTATTAATTATCAGCAAGATCGGTGTAAAGGGATAAAAAGATGGCGCTATTTTATCCTTTTCAGCGGTCTTTTCATTGTCGTGCTAAATCCGCTCTTTAATGAACGTGGTCTTCATCTGTTGTTTATCATTTTTGAGCATCGCGTGACATTAGAGGCTGTTCTGTACGGGGGAATTACTGCATTATCTCTAATTGGTATTGTTTCATTGTTTGTTTCCTACAATGAAGTGATGACACCAAATAAATTATTATTTTTATTTGCGAGAGTGTTACCTCAGTTTGCTGTTCTGCTCATGTTAACGCTGCGTTTTATTCCTTTAATGAAACGGAGATTAGATGACATCTCTGCTGTACAACAAAGCAAAGCGATTACTGTGACAACAGGATCCTTGAGGGACAAGGCTAAGAATGGACTCCTATTTGTTCAAGTTCTGCTTACGTATTCATTAGAAGAGGCTATTCAAACAGCTGATTCGATGAAAGCTCGTGGTTATGGAAGTGGAAAACGCAGTGCCTATGAGCATTATCGCTGGCATAGAGGCGATGTTTGGGCTATTTCGTTCTTATTTTTATTGCTTGTTGGTTCTCTGATTGGTCGCATGTTGCAGTATGGTCATTTAACAATTTATCCTGTAATGGAATCGATCCAACTCACGCAACTAGAACCCCTGATTTTACTAGTATTTGTTCTATACCTATCATTTCCACTTTTAGTCGAGGGAGGGAGCTATCTTAAATGGCGTATATTCAATTAAAAAATATTAAATTTACATATCCTGATATGCTAACTCCTGCACTAAAAGATGTATCGTTAGACATTGAGAGGGGACAATTCGTTGTCTTATTTGGTCCATCTGGTTGTGGAAAAAGCACGCTATTAAAGCTATTAAAAAAGGATATTCAACCACATGGTATTTTTGAAGGTGAGTGTTCATTTAACGGAGTTTCTGTTAAGGATCGCAATGATTCAAATGGTGAAATTGGATTTGTGTTTCAAGATCCTGAAAATCAAGTTGTTGCAGATGAAGTTCTACACGAGCTTGTTTTTGGCTTGGAAAACATTGGACTACCGACAAGTGAAATGCGAAATCGTGTGGCAGAAATGGTGCATTTTATTGGGGCAGAATCATTGCTAACACGTAAAACGCATGAGCTTTCCGGTGGACAAAAGCAGCAATTAAATCTAGCATCGATCCTGTTAATGCAACCGAATGTTTTGTTATTAGATGAACCAACTGCACAGCTTGATCCTGTCAGCGCGAGAGAGTTTTTGGATATGCTTGTGCGACTAAATGAGGAATTTGGAATGACGATCATCATGGCAGAGCATCGTCTAGAAGAGGTTATGACAGTTGCTGATAAGGTGGTCATGATGGAAAAGGGTTCGATCCTGGCTGCTGGTAAGCCTGAAGATGTCATCAGGGAACTTTGGGGAACAAAGCAACAACCATTTATTCCTTCGATTCCTTCCTTCGTTCTGTCTCTTGCAGGGAAACAAACTGGTTTCCTGCCGTTAAGTGTAAAAAAAGGCCGCAAGTGGCTAGAGGGTCAAACGCTTCGTCTACCACAACAAGCTGAACTGAAGGGGCAAAACAAAGACGCAGAGATCGTTGTTGAAATGAAAAATGTCTTCTATCAGTATAATGAAAAGAATACCGTCTTAACCAAAGTGGACTTCACACTTAAAAGAGGCGAAATGTATGCATTACTAGGAGGAAATGGTTCAGGTAAAACGACGTTGTTGAAAATCATGAACGGTATCTTGAAGCCCCAAAAGGGTAAAGTCTTCCTATTTGATAAGCAACTAAAGTCGTGGAAAAATCGAGACATTGTACAAAGAATCGGCTATCTCCCTCAAAATCCTAAATTATTTTTCATTCAAGATACGGTTGCTAAGGAGATTAAGCAAACAATGCAAGAGTGGGCGATCACGAGTAAGCAAGAAGTGACTTTCTTGATCGACTCATTAGGTTTGACCGACTTACTAGACAAGCATCCATATGATTTAAGTGGTGGAGAGCTTCAAAAAGCAGCATTAGCCTGTTTATTGCTTAGAAAGCCAGACATTCTACTTCTTGATGAACCGACAAAAGGACTTGATCCGATATCCAAACAACAGCTTATACAAATCTTATTATCGCTTCAATCTGAAGGGATGACGATGATGATGACGACACATGATGTTGAATTCGCTGCTAAATATGCGACAACATGTGGAATGATGTTTCAAGGGCATATTACTACTGAAAGTCAGCCGCAGCAATTTTTTAAAGGGAATTTCTTTTATACAACGATGATTCAAAGGCTCTTCCGCGGCGTGTCAGATGAAATCGTAACGTTAGGTGATGTCCATCATGAATCTCAGGATCATTAAGACGCTTTTATTATTTGTTCTAATTAGCCTGGTCATTTCGTCAGTGATTTGGATCAACCATTACTTATGGTTGAGTTTTGGAATTGTCATTATAGCGATCCTTATTTTACTTGTGCATTTTGAGCGTCGGGTCATTGAAGCTCGTGAAATTGTTCTACTCGCTATTCTTGCAGCAATTGCCGCAGTTAGTCGTATTCCATTTGCAAGTCTTCCAAGCGTGCAGCCAACGACATTTGTCATCATGATGGCCGGACTCGTATTTGGAGCTGAAAGTGGGTTAATTATTGGAGTTGTTGCAGCACTTGCTTCAAATATGATTCTAGGTCAAGGACCATGGACACCATGGCAAATGGTTGCATGGGGCCTAGTCGGCTTCACCGCAGGAATGCTCCGGAATCGTTCATTCATGCAATATAAATGGGGAAAAGTAATGTTTGCCCTCATATGGGGTTTTCTATTTGGCTGGATCATGAATCTCTGGGGTGTGTTTGCTTTAATTAATGGTGTTGATGGACAGTTTAGCTGGGCAATCTTCCTATCATATTTCCTCGGCAGTGCATTCTTTGACTTCATGCATGCCATCTCAAATGTGTTCTTCTTCCTTGTCTTTGGTAAGTCATGGCTGAAAATATTAACTAGGTTTAAAAAGAAGTATGGGTTACTTGAATAGGTAGATCATTCAGAAGATAAATAGAGAGGTTGGTAATGGTGCAGTTCGCAAAATTTTTTAAAAGATTTTGCGACTTCACTCTTGCTTTGGAGGCTGGGACATAACTAAAGTGTCTAACTGAAATACCGAACAAAGCAATTACCTAGCGTAGTATATTTCAGGAGCGGTTTACGTCCGCCAACTATCATTGTTCGGAATTTCTGTTAGTAAAATCACTTTTGTCCCATCCTCTTTTCTATCGTATTGATCCATGTGGTAAAATCGCGTGTACTCCTTTTGCTCCATTTACGATCTGAGTAATCCTTAAGTCCACTGCAACACTGGCTAAGGCTGTTGCTTCTACCTTACTCACGTTGTGAAACTGTTGAATCAGTTCGACCATTTCGCTTAGAGCTGTTGCTGTTGCTTCATTCAAATCTTCATTGAAACCAAAGGTAATCCAGCCAGATGGTGTATTGGCCCTTGGCATTTGTAGTGATTTTTCCTTGTGTAAAATTAAAGTAATATCGACAAAGTCCATTGGACACTCAATAGCTGTACCTGAAACTTCTCCGTCTCCTTGTAGAGCATGTCCATCACCAATTGAGAATAAGCCCCCGTCAACTGCTATAGGTAGAAAGAGACTACTCCCCCTAACTAATTCTTTGCAGTCAATGTTCCCACCGCAATAACGTGGTGGTGGAGTTGTATGCAAGCCTGGCTCTGCAGGAGCAACACCCATAAGACCCATAAATGGCTGAAGACCAACGTGAAACGTTTGTTCACCCAATTTGCATGTTCCGGT
Organism: Halalkalibacter suaedae; assembly: GCF_017939705.1. Classification (GTDB taxonomy): domain Bacteria; phylum Bacillota; class Bacilli; order Bacillales; family Bacillaceae_D; genus Halalkalibacter; species Halalkalibacter suaedae. The sequence continues at coordinate 116,448 of NZ_JAGKSQ010000006.1, read as the reverse complement.
CATCGTGAGAGGATTGAGCTCCCAGTTCACTTGGATTCTCTCACTTTTGATTAAATCTAATTTTTCATTTTGCCAATTCTGTACGCCGCCTGCCCAGTTTTCACCATACCACCCAGGTACAAGCTCGTTCACCCTGATCTCTAGAACCATTCCAGCCTTTGCGTCAGCTACCTCAAATGGACCAACAATCGGGTGTGCTGGCTTTGCCTCTTGCTCTCTTGATGTGAAGAAGGTTTTAGCCTCTCCCTTTGATGTCGAATAGCCCCATTGAATGTCAGGTGTCGTGAGTTGAATAGAATCACCAGAATGAACGGTTAAGATCGGTTTATACTCATGATTGAAAGAGCCATGTAGATGTTCTGATTGTAATTTCACCTTATGTATCAAAGATTTCACCTCATTTTATGTTTCTTATTAATTCGCCAAAGGATGGGAGAAGTCCTATAGAGGCAAAAAAATAAGATATACATGGATCTTGATGGAGTTGAGATACTAAGCATATGAGAGATAAAAACAGAGGTTGGGGTGAATCGAGTGCCTGAGTTACCTGAAATGGAGAATTACAAGATCCTATTAAGTGAACGATTAGTAGGGAATACAATTACTGAGGTTGTTGTAACGAGAGAGAAGTCAATCAATATGGCTGTCGAGCAGTTTGTCAAAAAAGTAAAAGGTCGAACCATTATCGGAATTGAACGGAGAGCGAAGCATCTATTATTTAAATTAGATTCTGGCCAAACATTAATTGTTCATCTTATGCTTGGTGGTTTAATGTATGTCGGTTCTGAAACGGATAGTCCAGACCGAACGAAGCAAGTGATTCTCTCATTTGGTGAAACGAAGCTATTTTTCATCGGACTTCGCTTAGGGTATCTTCATTTATTAACAGAAAATGAATTATCTGTTGAGTTTAGTGAGCTTGGTCCAGAGCCATTAGATCCATCCTTTACAATGGAGCGATTTCATCAGCTAATCGATAAAAAGAGAGGAGTGATGAAATCAACACTCGTTAATCAAAAATTCATTGCTGGAATCGGGAACCATTATTCAGATGAAATATGCTTCGATGCACAAATTTTACCATCTAGGCAGGCGAATGAGCTGACTGACGAAGAGATGAACAATCTCTATAATAGTATCAAGTCGATATTGAAACGAGGAATAGATTTCGGTGGCTATATTGAACTTCCCGTTTACAAAGACGATAAAAAAACTGGATCATATAATCATCATGCTTTTGTATATGATCGTGAAGGTGAACCATGTCCGCGTTGTGCTAATCCAATTATTAGAGCCGAAATCTCGTCACGAAAGAGTTTTTACTGTGAACAGTGTCAGCATTAAAAATAGGTTTGTCCTAAAAGGAGTCCATACCTTTTGGAGACAAACCCTCATTGTTTTAACTAGCGTCTAGCCAGAGTGTACAGGTGTCTGAGACTTTCTTAAAACGGATTCGTCCTCGTGTAACCAAATTTAGTTTTGCTTCCTCATATTGTCCTTCTAGCATTAATCGCTGATTAATTTGCGTAATCTCCTGAAAATCCTCCCATGCCTTCTTGAAACTATCTAAGAAATGTTCATCATGCTTAGATGTAATAAAGGCTTCTAATTGGTTTAGTTCTCTTGCTAATATCGCCTCAGCTTGCTCTTTGTTCAACTGCCATGATGCAATTTTTTCGGTGTCGGTTGAATTGATCATATTGACCATAATTCCCCGAACTGTTAATGCGTGCTTGAACAGGGCCTCGACTTTTTCATGTAACGGATTTTCTGGATTACGATTAGGTAATTTAAATTGTGAGACAACTGCTGACAATGTGAACATATCTTGAATCGTTTCGTGAATGGTTGTGCTAAGCGACTCGATTAATAGCTTTTGTTCTAAGGTTGAGGCGAGGATTCGCTCGCTTCCTCTAGAGAGCTGTTCAATAATAGTAGATGTGTGCTGGAGAGCTTCTTTTGACACAGAATTACTTTCGACGATGATCATTCCTTCATCGGAAATCACATCTAAACGAGGCTTGATAAGTAGAATTTCTTCTTCAATTTTATTTAAAGCATGTTTTGATTCGGAAATGCTTTGGACGCCTTCATTGACTAAGGATAAGACTGTCGATGTACGATTAGCAGAATCAGCTATCTTCGCTTGCACCTTCGATATCAACGATTGTATTTCGTCTGTTGCCTGTTGCGACTGGCGAGAAAGAAGTCCGATTTCCATCGCCACGGTTGTAAATTCCTGCTTAGTCCCCTCAGATCTTGCGGCTTCAATATTTGCATTCAACGTTAATAGATTAATACGCTCTGCCATATTTTTAACCATTTCATTAATCACTGAAATTTTCTTTGAGGCACCTAACAGGTCCAATGTAGCAGCAGAATGACGCTCACCTTCATGGTCGAGCTTCTTAATAATCTCGAGCGAATGAGTCGAGCTTGAGCGACCTTCTCCTAAATAATCTTCCATTAGCTTTATTGAATGTTGATTCTGTTTGTTTTTATCGATAATCGTTTCCGAAGATGTCTTCACATCATTCAGTTCATCTGTTAGTTTTCTCGTTTTATTTTCTGTTTGCTGAATGTCTTTTGCAAGTTCCTGCAATGTTGTAGCGACATAATCGACTTCATTTTCCAAATGCAAAGAAGTGTCAGATAGCGTAGTTACCTTAGAATAGATCTGATTAGTTGACCGATCAACAATTCGGACTAAACGACTAAACATTAAGACCGTCTTCCGTAAAACTCCGTTTGTTGGGTTTGATTCATAGATCCTCCCTACCTTAGATATTTCAGTACTTAAATCGCCCTCAGAAACTAATTGTAAAACGGTGTTCGCTTTAGTAAGTTTTCGTTTTCGCTTAAACATTTTTTCCCTCCATATCTTCAGTATCGTCTGTCACTATTAATTATCATGAATAATGGTTAAATAATCAATGAATTCGTGAGGTATTATGACGATGATTTATCAATTTCTGTACTATTATTTTAAATTTTTAAAAAAGTTGTAAAATCGTTAATGTTATATTGCGAAGAATGGCTCTATCATGCGGTTTTTAACAGAAAAAAAGTTGAGGGTATTTGTGAGAAAATGAAACGTTTTCAAGGAAAATCTCTGGAATATTATCTACCGAATCCTAAGACAGCAGGTGAATGATTATGCATTAATAGCCTTAAGCGAACAACAAAAATCAAAGGGGGATTCACAATGACGGTTTCGGATATTTTCAAATTCAAGGATGAACGAACAAGAATATTGCATTTTACATGGTTTGCATTTTTCATTTCATTTTTCACTTGGTACAATATGGCACCGCTAGCAACAACAATGCTTGCGGATATGGAGTGGTTAACAACACAGCATATCGCAGCACTGGGAATAATGAATGTGGCTCTGACCATTCCTGCAAGAATTATCATTGGTTCATTGCTTGATAAGTTTGGCCCACGTATTGTGTACTCAGGCTTGTTAGTCATTATGTCGATTCCAGCGTTAGTGTTTGCCTTTGGTGATAGCTGGATTCAATTAGCAATTGCTCGTCTTGTTCTTGGTAGCATTGGGGCTAGCTTTGTTATTGGAATACGTATGGTTGCTGAATGGTATCCACCTAAGGATGTTGGATTTGCTGAAGGTATTTATGGTGGCTGGGGGAACTTTGGTTCAGCAGCAGCAGCGATGATTCTACCATGGATTGGATTAACTCTTTTCGGTGGTGACGATGGCTGGAGATATGCTCTTGCTTTAACAGGTGTTGTTTGTTTTATCTACGGAATTATTTACTATTTCTCTGTAAGGGATACGCCTGATGGGAAAGTAATGTTGAAGCCAAAACGTACAGGAGCTATGGAAGTAAGTAGCTGGGGCGATATGGTTCAATTAATTCTTTGGACGATTCCACTAGGCGGTGCGTTGGCAATTAGTGCATGGAGAATTGAGGGTCTTGGTTTTATATCTGAAACGATTTTATACACGATTTGGACGGTCATTGCTGTTGTATTCGTTTATCAAGTATTCAAAATCCTTCAAGTAAACATCCCGATTTTAAAAGAAGGGGTACCAGAGGATGATAAATATAAATTTAAAAATGTTGGTGCGTTAAATAGTACGTATTTTGCCAACTTCGGGGCAGAATTAGCAATCATTTCAATGCTGCCGATGTTCTTTCAGTTAACCTTTTCATTAACACCAGCCTCTGCTGGACTTATTGCTTCAACATTTGCATTTATTAACTTAATTGCCCGACCATTAGGTGGTGTGTTATCAGATAGAATGGGTAGTCGCAGAAATGTGATGCTTGTGTATATGTTTGGGATTTCTATTGGATTGGTTGGTATGGGCTTTATTGATTCATCATGGCCAATTGTCGTTGCAGTTGCAGTTGTGATGTTAACGTCAATGTTTATCCAAGGGGCTGAGGGGGCGACATTCGCAGTAATCCCGATGATTAAGAAACGGATCACAGGTCAGGTTGCTGGTATGTCTGGAGCATACGGGAATGTTGGAGCAACCGTTTATCTTACTTTGTTTACATTTGTTTCACCACAGCATTTCTTTTTCATTCTCGCAGGAGGAGCCTTTATCAGCTTTGTTATCTGCTACTTCACATTAGAAGAGCCACGAAACTCATTTTCCGATGAATACTATGTCTCTTCTGAGGACGGAGTAAATCAAGAAGCGGTGACTGAAGCGATTGGTGGAAAGTCAAAGAAAGCATTATAAGAGTTTGGTCTAAAAGATTGTTTTTTCCTTTTTGAACATGCCCTATAAAGTTATTTTGAGGCTGGGACATAACTAAAGTGGCTGATGAAATTCCGAACAAAGCATTTATTTAGCGGATGAAATATACGTAGACTCCTGCGGGATCAAAAGCCAAAGGTGAGACCCCACAGTGCAAGGCACGAGGAGGCTCAGCGGCTTCCCGCGGAAAGCGTAGTATATTTCAGGAGCGGTATCCTGACTCCATCCCTCTTTGTTCGGTTTTCAGTTAGTTTAAACACACTTTTGTTCCATCCTCTTTTTTCTGTTATCCAATTAAGGAAATATATGTTAGGGTAATAGTATCTTATTTAGGTAGAGGGTGCTATGTAATGGAAACCAATCATCCAGTCATTTCAATAAGAGATTTAATGATGAGGTATGATACGGATTTGATATTAAGAGGAATAGATTTAGATGTCTATCAAGGTCAAATTATTGGTTATATTGGGCCAAATGGTGCTGGAAAAAGCACAACAGTGAAAATTATGTTAGGACTTGTCCAAGGATTTACTGGATCCGTATCGGTCTTAGGACAAGATGTCTCAAATGGAGATATTAAGTACAAACGGCGGATCGGTTATGTACCAGAAGTTGCCGAGCTATATGATAACTTAACAGCACATGAATACTTAACATTTGTAGGTGAATTATATGGGCTAGATCGAGATCAAGCTGATCGTAAAGCGAAGAAATTGATGAAGCAGTTTTCTTTGGAGGATGTATATTATTCTCGTATTTCCTCATTTTCAAAAGGGATGAGACAGAAGGTTCTACTAATCTCTAGTTTGTTACATAATCCTGATTTACTTTTTCTTGATGAGCCATTAAGTGGGCTAGATGCAAATAGTGTCATGGTGGTTAAAGAAATCCTGGCTCAATTAGCGGAACAAGGGAAAACCATTTTCTATTCTTCTCATATTATGGATGTTGTTGAAAAGATCAGCAATCGAATTATTTTATTAGCTGAAGGTAAGATTGTCGCTGATGGAAGCTTTGATCAACTAAAAGAAAAGAATAAGGAAGGGTCTCTTGAAGAAATCTTTAATCAATTAACCGGATTTAATGAACATCGTCAAATTGCAGAGGACTTTGTTTCGATTGTTCAAGAGGTGTAGTCGATGAATAACTTTAAGACATTAGACATACTTGATCGTTTTCAATGGTTATTTAGTAGAGTTGGAATTAATTACCCAATTATGAGGCTCATATTAGAAACGAAATTAACAATGGATCAGCGGAGGGTGCCGACTGTGTTTAGTCAGTCACAGCCCAAAAAGAAGGACGGAAATCAATATTTGAAATCGTTATGGCTATATGCCTTCTTTGGGTTATTTCTCATCCCGTTTATCTTATTAGGTAGCAATTATATTTTCCAGATGACCATTGCTTTCGCTGGCTTTATGTTTATTGTCATGACATCAATGATTTCAGATTTTTCTTCTGTTTTGCTTGATATCAGAGATAAGACGATCCTAGCGACGAAGCCGATTGAGCAAAGGACATTAAGTGCAGCTAAGCTCATGCATGTATGCATCTATCTATTCTTTTTATCTGCAGCCATTACAACGATCCCTTTCATAGTTGCCTTGTTCACACAGGGAATATGGTTTGCGTTTCTGTTTTTTCTAAGTGTTATTCTTACAAACCTCCTTATTGTTGTAATGACCGGCTTATTATATATTTTTATTTTGAGGTATTTTGATGGGGAATTATTAAAGGATATTATTAACTATGTTCAAATCACCCTGTCTATTGCAATTGTTGTAGGATATCAAATTGTGATTCGTTCATTCGAATTCGTAGATTTAACGATTGTATTTGAAGCAGAATGGTGGCAACTGTTCTTTCCGCCAATGTGGTATGGAGCTATTTTTGAGGTGTTTCTAAATGGTAGAACTAGTCCTGTTTTAATGAGTGCAACAGGTCTGGCTTTGATTGTTCCCATAATAGCCATCTTGATTTATATAAAGCAAATGCCAATGTTTGAAAGGAATTTGCAGAAATTATCTACTGAACGTTCAAAAGTGGAAAAAAGAGAAGGTTTTCTCAGCAAAGCTATTACGAAATTAGTTTGTTCAAATAAGGAAGAGCGAGCGTTCTTTACATTTGCTAGTCGAATGATGAAACATGAACGAGATTTCAAATTAAAGGTCTATCCATCACTAGGCTTTTCTCTTATTCTTCCATTTATCTTTTTTTACAATGAGTTAAGGGAGCAATCACTAGAACAGTTAGCTGATAGTAGATGGTATCTTTCCATCTATTTCTGTATGATCATGATTCCAACAATTGTCATGATGCTCAAATATTCTGGTAAATACAAAGGGGCATGGTTATTCAAAACAGTTCCACTGAAGGAATTAGGTACAATGACTAGCGGGACGCTTAAGGCGTTTCTGGTCAAGCTTTTTCTACCAATTTATCTAGTTCTTTCAATCATCTTTCTGTTTGTCTTTTCATATCGTATTCTTCCAGATTTACTAATTGTTTTTCTGAGTTCTTGTTTGTTCACGGTTGTTTGTCAATTGTTTATGGACAAAACAGTTCTTCCATTCACGCAATCATTTGAAATGGCACAGCAAACTGATGGCTGGAAAGTATTTGTGTTGATGTTGATAGGTTCATTGTTTTTTGTAGCTCATCTTATTAGTTTAATGTGGTCGTTTGGTGTTTATGTCTATATCGTGATTCTACTTATTAGTAACTATGTGGTATGGAAAAGAGCATTAAGGGTAGCCCTTTAAATAGTAAAATGGATCAAAACTCTGTTATACTCCTAGTGAAAAGGTTTTCAACTAAGGAGGAATTTCAGATGAAAAAGGTTGTTATAACTGGTGGAAGTGGGTTACTAGGTCGCTGTATTGTTAAAGAATTTGTTGAGCGAGGGTATGACGTTGTAAATTGTGATGTGAAAAAGGTGGATGACCTCCCTTGTAGAACAGTCATCATAAACTTGAAGAATTTAGGGGAAGTTTATGGAGTGCTCCAAGGAGCAGATGCGGTTGTCCACTTGGCTGCTATCCCACAAGCTTATACCCATTCTAATGAAGTTACATATGAAAACAATGTGATGTCTACGTACAATATTCTTGAGGCTGCCGCGGGACTTGGGATCAATAAGGTTGTGTTAGCTTCAAGTGAGTCATCCTACGGTGTATGCTTTTCACAAAAACAACTCGAGCCACTATATGTTCCGATTGATGAGGATCATCCGCAGCTTCCAGATGATAGCTATGGGATGTCCAAAATTGTTAATGAAAAAACGGCTGAGATGATGAACCGAAGAACGGGCATGCAGGTTGTTTCACTAAGACTTGGCAATGTCATTACACCAGACATGTATCAGCAATTTCCTTCCTTTATCAATGATCCATTTCAAAGAGATGTGATCTTATGGAGCTATATTGATGCTCGTGATGCGGCTACTGCATGTATCCAAGCAATCGAGAAGGATGGACTTGGTGCAGTTGCCTTAAATATCGGAGCAAATGAAACAAGTATGAACATTGAGAGTCGTGAGTTAATGGCCAAGCGTTTTCCGAATGTTGAAATTCGTGGCGATGTTGAAGGATTTGAACCATTACTAAATAATAAAAAGGCAAAAGAGCTATTAGATTGGAATCCAGTCCATCACTGGAGAGATTATGTTGAAGGACAATAACCAAAAAAAGTGTGAGAAAAGGGTAATACCTTTCTTGCACTTTCTTTATTTGAAAAGGGAGCAAGAAGACCATAATTTAAGTGTACTCATTCACAATACTTATAAATCAATTGCACCACTCGATAACCAAAAAGGACTGCTCATTGCAGCCCGTCTTTACAAGTTTTAATTACTATTTTATTAAAAGTTCTATTTTAGTTCGAACGCTATTTAATACTTCTATTTTCACCTTACCAAATCTTTTTCTGATGATTCTTTTTGAAAGTGTATAAACTTTATCTGCTCTCACTGCCGATGTAACTTTTAGAGCACCTTCATCTAAGTCTTCTAGTTCAATCACGACTGAATAGTCAAGGTCTTTTAATTGTGATGTAATAGCCACAACAAGAACATCATCCGTCATTTGATTATAATCATCGTTTGAAATAATAAGAACAGGGCGTTGTTTTCTATTTGATAAATCACTGAATGGTACTGGAACTAAAACAATGTCCCCTTGTTTATGCGTCATTCCAAACCTCATCATCTATATCATTATCCCAAAAATCAGTGCTACTTTCGCTCGCTTTTGTTAAATCTTCTGATAGACTTTTTTCTCTTTTTACCTTTAAATATTCAGCAAAGTCCAAAATTTTATCGACTTCTTGCTCTGGAATTTCATCAATAATCTTGAGTAATCGTTCTTTAGCAGTATTCATGATACACATCACCTCTTTCATGAATATTTTATTTAATTATATCATTTTGGATTACTTCAAACCATTGGTGTTTTAGTAAAGCTCCCCTGTTAATGCAATAACGTCTCCTTATTTTCTTCCAATAACCCTTTAGCAGTAGCCAAATCTTTTTCGTGTACCGTTAACTTTAGAATAGAATCCTCGGTATTAGTTTCAACTTATTGAAATATCCTGCCACGTTTACTTTAAGTCCAACATATCACAAATATTTCTTATGCAGCTTCAGAAGAACGGAAATTACTTCATCTTTTTCAGTGGCCTCATAATTAGTGTGCTAGATTTTCTGACAAAATTTACTGAAATTTTAGTTAAATCATACAAAATAGAGAAAAGGTCTTGAGGGGCGAGAGCAAATGATTAAATTGTTAATTAAAAATGGCTCGATTTATATAGGAAATCAATTTGTAGCAGCACAGCTTCTTATTATTGACGAACGGATTAGTCAAATTATCTCAGTTGATGAAACGATAAGTAATGAAGAGGAATTTATGGTTATTGATGCTTCTGAACAATTGATTGTTCCTGGCTTTATTGATGCACATGTTCATTTCAATGATCCTGGGCGTGCCGATTGGGAGGGATTCCGAACAGGAAGCCAAGCGGCAGCCGCAGGTGGAATTACAACTGTTTTTGATATGCCATTAAATAGCAGTCCATCAGCTGTTGATGAGGAAATAATCGAACGTAAAAGAAAGCATATCTACACGCAATCCCATATTGATTTTGGCTTATGGGGTGGAATAACCTCCGAGAATGTTTCAGATTTTGATTGTCTAACAAAAATGAAAGAAAAAGGCATTGTTGGCTTTAAGGCATTTCTTTCTGAGAGTGGAATTAACGATTTTCCTCATTTAAAGAAAGAACAAATCATTGAAGCAATGAAAATAGCAAAAGAGCTTAATATGCTTCTAGCCTTCCATGCTGAGGACAATGAATTTATTGAGGAACGAATGCAAGTATTATTAGCTGATAAAAGGAAAGATCGTAAAGCATTTCTAGAAAGTCGCCCATTAGAAGCAGAGTTTCGATCAATTGAGCATGCATTACACTGTGCACTCGAAACAGGAGCAACTATTCATTTTGTTCATGTTAGCTCACCGGAAGCAATTCGGCTGATCAACCAATTTAAAAGGAAGGGGGCGGATGTATCTGTTGAGGTTTGTCCACATTACTTATTATTTAATGAAACGGATTTCTTGGAAAAGGGGTCAATTCTCAAATGTGCCCCGCCCTTACGTGATCAAGGAACAGTCGAACAGCTATGGAGCTGTATTAAGGAAGGATTAGTTGACATGATTGGGACCGATCACTCGCCCTGCCTACTATCAATGAAGGATGAAGGTCAGCAATCGATATGGCAGACATGGGGGGGAATTCAAGGAGTTCAGTTTGGGTTTCCTTTCTTTATAAGTGAAGCAAGGAAAAGAGGACTTGAATGGAGTGAGATCCTTCCATTATTAACTAGCAATGTTACTGATCGCTTTAGGCTTAAAGCGAAGAACTCCATGGTTGCAGTGGGGCAATTGGCTGATTTGACTATATTAGACACCTCGAAAAAATTAACAGTAAATAAATCTAACATTTTAATGAAAAACAATTATTCTCCATATGAAGGACTAGAGGCAGCTTGTGTTGTTACGAATACGATCGTACGAGGAACGGTTGTCTATCAAGAGGGAAAAGTGAAGGGGAGGCAAGGGTTTGGAAAAGATCTATTTGATTATTAGAGGAACTAACTAGAAACAGAATGATTGTTTGTTTAGTTTAACTAATGTCTTTTGGTGGGGGCTTCCGTAAAATAATTGAAAACGAAAGGGTTGAGAGGGTGTCGACAATGCAAACGATCTGGAGACCGAAAGATATATCAGAGGCTTGGAGCATCCAAAACAACCTCGCTGAGGAATACACCTATGTCTCAGGTGGAACATGGCTACGGACACAATGGGAAGCAGATCTATTACCGATGTCGCCGCATTTGATCAGTCTTGAAAGTCTGAATGAAACGAAAGGGATCAATGAGACATCTCTAAATGGAGAAACAATGGTTTTTATCGGGGCATCAACGACATTAGCAAGCTGTATCACTGATCCAGTAGTAAATACTAAAGTGCCACTGCTTGCGAAGGCATGCAAAAATATTGCCGCTCCATCCATTCGTAATCAAGCAACACTAGGTGGAAATATTTCAATTGCGACAGGAGATACACTTCCAGCCCTGCTGGTATATGATTCCTATTTAAAATGGTTTAACGGCACAAACTATGAATATGAAAGGCTAGAGGATTGGTTAGTGAGTCCACTTCAAAATCATCGCCGGATATTAGTCGCTATAATGATTCCCGTCACTCAAACGACACAAGAGGGAGACTTCTGTTTTTACACTAAAATAGGTAGACGAGAAACGTTTACTGCTTCTGTAGTCACCGTGGCTGGAGTAGGTGAAAGAACGAAAGACGGAATCTTTCAACATATTAAACTCGCTGCAGGTGGAGGGGCTTCACGAACGATGAAGCTAGCCCTTGCAGCAGCGAAAATAGAAAATCAACCTTATTCACAACAGCTACTTGAACAAGTAAATCAAACGATTGCTGAGGAAGTAATTGTAAAATCGGATCCTTTTGCATCGTCAGCATATAAAAAGGGAGTCATAGCTAACTTAATTTCAAGTGAATTCTATCATTTAGCTCAGAGTAAAGGTGGTGATCCGCTTGCTCCTAGACAAGAATCATAAAAATTGGAGAGTCCGAAGAGATGGTGCTGAAAAAGTGACTGGAGAGCTTCGATATTTGACAGACCTATCGGATTCAACCATGTTGATTGGGAAAATCGTCAGAGCCGGAATCCCGCATGCGAAGATAAAAGCAATTGACGTTTCAAAAGCAGAGGCGTTAGAAGGAGTGAAAGCAATCCTAACGTTTAGGGATGTACCGGGGTTAAATGGCTATGGAATCAATCAGCCAGATCAGCCAGTCTTCTGTCATGATGTTGTGCGATATGAAGGCGATGCGATTGCTGCGATTGCAGCAATAGACGAAAAGGTCGCAGAAGCAGCAGCGGCTCTTATTGAAGTAACCTATGACATGCTAGCAATTATAGATAGTCCTGAAGCGGCACTAGAGCCGGACTCACCGAAGCTTCATCCAGGGGGCAATATCCTTCATCAAACCGACTATACCAAAGGTGATGTTGAGACAATGTTTGCAGGCTGTGCCTACATTGTTGAAGAGGTGTATATGACGCCCCGGCAAATGCACGCCTATATGGAAACGGAGGGAGGATTATTCATCCCAGAGGAAAATGGCTATCTAACCGTTTATGCACCGACACAGCATGGCTATAAGGATCGAATGCAGCTTTCCCGAATTTTAGGATGTGAAGAAGAAAAAATCAGGATTATCTCAAGTCCAATTGGGGGCTCATTTGGTGGGAAAGATGAATTAAATGTGCAGCCATATGGTGCCCTGCTTGCACTACGCTGCGGTGTCCCGGTTAAGGTACATCAATCTCGGCAAGATTCAGTAAAGGCAGGCTTAAAAAGACATCCGATGAAGATCAAAATGAAAACAGGAATGGATTCAAACGGAAAGTTGGTTGCACATTCTGTTGATATTCTTTCTGATACAGGTGCCTATTCAACAATGGGCGCACCTGTTTTAAATTTTGCTACAGAGCACGCGATTGGTCCATATTCGATTCCAAATGTGAAAGTAAATGGCACGGTTGTGTATACGAATAATGGGCTTTCAGGAGAGTTCAGAGGGTTTGGTGGTAACCAAGTTATCTTCGCCTTAGAAGGTCAAATGGATCGACTGGCTGAGATGATAAGTATTGATGCATGGGAACTAAGAGGAAGGAACTTAAGGGCATCTGATGATCTAGGGCCACTTGGACAAAAGGTCATTCCAACTATCGGACCAGATCAAGTCTGGGAAGCAGCAATGCAATCCAAGCTTTGGAATAAGACAGTCTCATCTGAATGGAATGCTACAACACCTTGGATAAAAAGAGGGGTTGGTGCTGCCATTGCAATGCACGGGTCAGGTCTTGGATACGGGATTCCAGATCATGCAGGAGGTTTGATTCGTCTGAATAATCAAGGTCAAATTGAGGTTGCATTTGGGCATGAGGAATTCGGTCAAGGCTTAATTCCAACATTAGAGATCATGTTACTCGATCATTTTAACTGTGAGCCAGAGGACCTTAGCATTATGATCGGTGATACGGATCTAGTTCCCCAGAGCGGATCCTCTACTGCATCTAGAACGACAAATATGGTATGGCAATCATTGAATCGCTTAAAGGGACCGTTTTTAGAAGCGATGTATGAGTATGTTGGTAAGGTTTGTGCTGTACCTTTGGACCAGTTGGAGATTGGCCGAAAAGGGGTTTGGATCAAGGATTCAGACAGGGTTATTTCTTTTGCTGAGATGGTACAAAATGGTCAGACATTTGAATTCAACACACAGTTCCACTATCCGGTAACTCCTGATCCGATAATAGGGGCTCATTATCTTTATTCAAGCATCGCAGCAATCGTAGAAGTGGAAGTGAATGAACTGACAGGAATGGTGCGAGTGATAGCAATTGATCATGCTGTGGCTGCTGGACCAGTTATGAATCCAATGGGATATGTTGGCCAGATTGAAGGTGGAAGCATTATGGCAATGGGCTTCACCTTAACAGAGGATGCCATTATCAATGACGGAAGCTATGTAACGAAGAATTTTGATACGTATCTTATCCCCTCGATCTATGATGTACCTGAGGATCAGCATGTTGAAGCAATTGAAGAATTACCTGATGGTGATGTTTTCGGGCCGCGTGGGGTTGGTGAGATTGGCTCTGTTGCTCTTGCTCCAGCAATCGTTTCTGCTGTTCATAAGGCGACAGGGAAATGGGTGAAGAAGCTACCAATTTCACCAGAAGAACTAATTGAGTCACCTTTTTCAGTTAAAAAGAGACGGGAGGAGAAAGTATGAATGAGTATCTATTAAACTTTGAACTAAATGAAAAGCAGATTGTTCTTCGTACTTCTCCTTCAAGTAGACTAGTTGATCTGTTGAGAAACGATCTTAATCTAACAGGAACAAAGGTTTCGTGTGAGGTTGGTCGATGTGGTGCCTGTATGGTCATGGTTGATGGAAAACAAATGAACGCCTGCCTAACGATGGCTTATCAGTGCGAAGGCAAGAAAGTCACAACAATTGAAGGTGTAAGTGAGCAAAAGATCGATCCAATTCAGCAAGCCTTTCTTGAGGAGGGTGGCTTTCAATGTGGTTATTGCACTCCGGGTATGGTGATGTCGATCAAAGCGAAGTTGCTAGAGCATCCAAAAGCGACATTTGCAGAGTTGAAAGAAGCTTTGTCAGGGAATCTTTGTCGCTGCACAGGCTACGGGGGAATCTATCGTGCGCTTGAACGAATTGTCAACGAACAGTCTAGTCAGCTTTTGAGGAGGTAGAACAATGAATGAGTTTTATTGCTTTTTGCAGCAGCTTAAGATGAACCCAACTAGCGTGTTCGCATTAGCGACAGTAACTCAGGTGGATGGTTCTGCTTATCGACATGTTGGAGCGAAAATGTTGTTTGCGGCGAATGGAGAGCGGTATGGTCTAATTAGTGGCGGATGTTTAGAGGATGACTTAGCTCATCATGCAACAGAGGTTATTGCTAGTTTTATTACAAAAAGCGTTTCCTATGACTTACGATCAGAGGATGACCTTGGATGGGGACAGGGTGCGGGATGTAACGGTAAAATTAAGGTTTATGTTGAGCCTCTGCAATGGAACGATGAATGGTCTGTTGTTATGGACTTACTTGATCAAACGAAAAAAGTGCTTATGGTCAATGGAATAGAAGGGGAACATAGTGGGGCTCGTCTATTTTTAGGAGAAGATGGTTCGGTTTTTGGAAATGTTAGTAAGGAGAGTCTAGTCAGTTTAGGTTATCAATATCAAAGTCAGCTAACATCCTTTCAATATTTAGAGTCTGAAACAATTAAGACAAATTTTACGATAGAGTGGTTAGAGCCAGATGATATACTTTACATTTTTGGTGGTGGACCAGATGTAGAACCTATTGTTGCTAGAACAGCAGAGTTTGGTTTTAAGCCAGTTGTCATTGATCCAAGAGAAGATCGCTGTCAAACAAACTATTTTCCAAAAGCGAGCCTGCTTGTCTCAGAACATCCTGAACGTTTTTTAGAGGGGAATAACATGAAAGCAAATAGTTATGTGTTAATTATGACTCATAGCTTCATGAAGGATCAAAAAATTCTTGAGTACTTTCTAGAAAATCAACCTAAGTATTTAGGAATTCTAGGACCGAGACGTAGAACGGAGAGACTAATTGATTCGGCTCCTATTCCGAGTTGGGTTCACTCGCCGATCGGATTAGATATTCACGCTGAAGGAGCCGAGGAGATTAGTATTAGTGTATTAGCCGAATTGATCAAAGTACGACATGAAAGCAGACAACAGCAAAGGGGCAGAAACCCAATTCAAATCATTACTAACATTAACCCGACATGAGGAGGGGTTGAATGAGCGATCATTCTACTTATGCAGTGATCCTTGCTGCTGGCTTGTCTACTCGAATGGGGAGGACGAAACAGCTATTAGAGATAAAGGAACATCCTCTTCTTGAATTGGTGATGCGGAAGGTTGCAGCTGTTCCGTTTGAACAGATTCTTGTTGTTGTTGGGCATAAGGCAGATTTGATTCGAGAGCAGATTAGTCTGCCTGATTCGAGATTCAAATGGGTAGTTAATAGCAGCTATCAACTTGGCCAGCATACTTCGTTTTTGAAGGGGATTCAGCTTGTTCCAAGCGAGTCGTCTGTAATGTTCTTTTTAGCTGATCAACCATTTATTGAAGATAAGATGATACGTAACATTCTTGAAAAAGGCTGTCAAATAGCAAAAGAAAGAAAGATGGCGATTGCAGTAAGACCATACTATGAGAATCAGCCTGGTCATCCTGTGTTTTTAGCTCACTTTCAGGAATTGAGGTTAGTTGAAGAGGGAAGTGAAGCTGGTGGTAAATCATTCATTAAACAAGCGGAGATGTTTAGGTTAGAAGTGGATGAGTCTTCTGTTCTCTTTGATATTGATACACCAGATGATTATGAAGAAGCATTAAGGGTTGAGAGGTACATCGGGAAAAGGGTGTCTGACTGAATAAAATGATTCAGAACGAGACTGCTGCAAAAGTCCTTTTTAGCAGTTTCAAGGAAGTAGCAATGGCTCCACACGTTGCACGCCTTCTATGAGAAACACACTCATAGCAGGACTTAAGACACCGCAACGGTTTCGCTCATTGCTTAAAGGCCGCTGAAAAAGGTGAAAATCATACCTTTTTCATGTTACAATATTAAGTTGTCGAAGCAACCCCTAGTTGGACAGGAAACAAACTTCCGATAAAGAGAGCGATTCTCAGACGAAGTGTCTCATCCTCCCCCTTTAGATCAATACCAAGGATGTCCTCGCATTTCTTGACTCGATAGATAACCGTATTTCTGTGAACAAATAACTTTTTTGATGTTTCTGAAATCTGACAATTATTATTCAAGTAGACCGTTAATGTTTGAATGAGGTCTTCCTTTTCCTTATCAGCAGGGTAAGCCAAGTCCTTAAGAGACGTTTTGTAAAATTCCTTTAGCTTTTGCGATGGAATGGTTTTGAAGATCTCCGTCAGTTCCTTGATTCGATAGGTTTTGATAAATCTCCTCTTGTTCTCTCGATATCCACTACGAAGGGCATCGACGGCTTCCTGAAAAGTAGTTGGTATATCTTTAAGCCGTTCGGTATAATTACTAATTCCAAATGACAAAGAAGTGGCATTGCCTTCGAATAGGTCATGTTGAACATCCGTTATAGCTTCAAAGACTGTCTTCTCAATTAGATCATCGTAAAAATCAAATCCTAATAAAATAATGAAAAGGTCACCTTTCGTAAACAAAATGACATTATCAAATTGTTTCGACAGCATCGATTCAATCACCTCGTAAATCCGGTCACGCAGATTTCCTATTTCCTTCTCGGATTTTAACGGATATTTTTCAACATAAAGCTCTGAAATCTCATCTATTTTTGAAGTAATACAAATGTATTGATGTGATTTATCGAGATGATATGTTTTTCCGCGGTTGATGATTTCCTCCTCTGAGGCAATTGATCCTTCGACTAAGTCTGTAAAAAACTCATTTTTTAATCTTCTTGAATGTTGTTCAATTGCATGAAGTTTCATAAATTCAAATGAAATTACGTTGGCTGCTTGTTCAACAGCTAATGTAAATGGGTATTCATTCGATAGAGCAGATCCAAAAATGATGATATAGCCCTTTTGCTGGTTCGTTGTAATAATAGGATAAATGGAAAACTCGTTATATTCGGTATCGGAATCCTGTCGTGGGAGGGTCAATACTTTGTATGTGTCTAAATCCTCATGATGTACTTTCTCATGGATATGCCAATACACATCAAAGAACGCTTCTTTATCGATATCATTTGAGTAGGCCATAACATCAAGACGGTAGTTTAAAAGAATGACAGGGACTTTAATGATGGATGCCAAGCTTTCAATAATATTCAAAAACCCCCCACCCGAAATCACAATATCAGTGAACTCGCGATGAACCGATAATGCGTAATCTAACTCGTGGGTTCTTCTTTTTAAAATACAGCCTAATGCTTCATTAAGCATCTCACCTAAGGAGTAATTAAGGGGAATCTCAATAATTGGAAAGTTAAGTTGATTAGCCAATTTGATAACTTCTTCAGGAATTTCATCAATATATCTCTTTGTCTTTAGTCCAAGTCCTGCACAGCCTTGCCTAGCCATTTGTTCAACAAGCTTGATCAGGGCATTTGGGCTGTTCTTAATCGAATAGGCAGTTGTTAATAACAGCTGTTCTTTATTTAAATAATGAATGATATCTGGAGCATCCATAAGATTGACCGATTGTACACTATTCTCAATTCCTTTATTGCCTGCAACAATCATAGCTTCTTTAAATGTTGGGAGATTTAATATGTCTACTAACTTCATTTCCAACCAACTCCTTTAATAGAAAAACCTATTGTCAATAATGTACAAGAAAATAGCGGTCACTCAAACTTTTTTGTTAGAATATATCACAACTTTTATCCAATTGTTGGTTGAATCATCCAAAATAAAAGAAAGATCATTGTTGAAAAGAGTGATCGAAAATCTAACAGTGCCTTCGTTGATTATGACCGGAATGAATGTCTGGTAAATAAAATTGTCGCTATTGCTTAGTTGATTACACTAATAATCGGACATGATTTTGGTTGTATTGTACAATGACGGATTTATTCCTTTTAATTAAGATGAGGGTAATCAAAACAGGGTTAGGGGTTGGGATGAAGATGATATCAATGGCTGAAGTAAATGAGATGTCAAAAGAAGAGTTTGTAAAGACGGTTGGAGTTGTATTTGAGCATTCGCCTTGGGTAGCAGAGCGGACCTGGAAGCATCACCCTTTCGATAATGCCAATACAATGTATATGTTGTTAATTGAGGAAATGAACAAGGCAGAAGAAGATCGTCAATTGTCATTACTACGTTCACATCCCGACCTTGGTACAAGATTAGAAATTTCGGAAGCCTCGACGAGTGAACAAAAAGGGGCTGGCTTGAATGAACTGACGGAAGAAGAATTTAAGAAGTTTTCTCGTCTAAATCATGTATATGTAGATACATTTGGGTTTCCTTTTATCTTGGCAGTACGCGGACATACAAAGGAGTCGATCCAAATGGCAATGGAGCAACGAATTGCTAACACTGTTCAAGAGGAACGAAAAACGGCTCTAACTGAAGTAAGTAAAATAGCCAAGTTTCGTCTTGATGATATGATTGAACAATCTTTTGTAGCAGAAAGCTAGAAGGAGACAAGATAATGGATGAACAGCAAGCAATTGGTAAGCTAACAACGCATGTTTTAGATATTAGTACAGGAAAACCAGGTAAAGGGATTTTGGTCGAACTATGGGATTACGAGGAGCCAACAAAGCCAAGAAAATTAGTTGAAGCGAGAACAAATGATGATGGCAGGTTAAATAAACCATTATTAGAGGGAGATTCATTCAAGACAGGGACCTACCAATTGATTTTTAATGTCGGAGAGTATTATGCAAACAAGGGAATGTCACAGGATGAAGAAGTCCCATTTCTGGATAGTATTCCGATTCGTTTTACTATTGTTTCGAAAGAGCATTATCATGTGCCGCTCTTAATCGCACCGGGTGGCTACAGCACATATCGAGGAAGTTAAGGGGGAGAAAGAATGACTTCTACTAGTAACAATGCCATTGTCACTTTTGAACATGTCAATAAGGTCTATGGGAACGGTACGATTGCCTTAAGTGATTTCAACCTTGAGGTTAATGAAGGTGACTTTGTCAGTTTTCTTGGCCCGTCTGGCTGCGGCAAATCAACAGCTCTTCGAATGGTTGCTGGCTTAGGTGAAGCAACAAGAGGAGAAGTGAAGGTTTTTGGACAATCTCCGAAACAATTAATTAAGGAATCAAACGATATCGCATTCGTTTTCCAGGAGGCCAATCTACTTCCGTGGAGAAGAGTGATTGATAATGTTATTTTACCATTAGAGCTTCGGGGAATGAGTAAGCGTCAAAGCAAGGAAGAAGCCATTAGGGTGCTAGAAATGGTTGGATTAAAGGATTATGCATCTGCTTACCCTCGGGAGTTATCTGGTGGAATGAAAATGCGGGTCTCGATTGCACGTGCTTTGGCTGCAAAACCAAAGTTATTGTTAATGGATGAACCTTTTGCAGCATTGGATGAAATGACAAGGCAGAATTTACAGCTGGAGCTCTTACAAATTTGGGAGAAGGCGAACACAACGATTCTATTTGTCACCCATAATGTCTTTGAAGCAGCTTTCTTATCATCAAAAATTGCCGTTATGTCAGCTAGACCTGGGCGATTATCTGCTACGATTGATGTAGACCTACCTTACCCAAGAACATTGGAGATGCGGACAGATCGTCAGTTTGCAAATCTTGTTAAATTTGCTTCAGAAAAGCTAGAGAGAAGTTCCGAACAAAAGGAGTTGGTGTAAATGTCGACACCCGTTGCTAATGTGACGAAGAAGATAACGATAACTGACAAAATGAAGCTTGTGAATAGTAAAAGTAAATGGCTGAAATTCCAACAGCTCTATCTGGGGCCAATTGTTGCATTTGTTGTGTTTATCGCCCTGTGGCAGCTTGTACCGATTCTACTCAGCATGCCACATTATATTTTCCCGAAGCCGACTGACGTGATAGCAGCGACCATTAAAAGTTGGGATTTATTATTGGTAGCCGTTCGTGTAACAGTAATGGAATCGATGATTGGTTTCTTTTTAAGTGCTGTGATCGGGATAGGTGTATCGATTCTACTTGCTAGTTCAAAAATTCTCGAAAGAAGTATTTATCCATATGCGATCATTTTACAGACGATACCTGTTGTTGCTGTTGCCCCAATTATCGTTATATGGTTTGGTTCTGGTTTCAATTCTATTGTTGTTATTTCATTTCTAATCGGGTTTTTCCCAATCATTTCTAATACCTTAATGGGACTCAATTCAGTTGATAAAAATATGGATGAATTATTTTCGCTGTATAATGCTTCGAATTGGCAGAAGATGTGGAAGCTTCGTATTCCAGCTGCAATGCCATTTATTATGGCTGGGTTGAAGGTTTCCTGCACTCTTTCGATCGTAGGAGCGATTGTCGGTGAATATGTTGCCGGAGTTGGTGGTGGTAAAGGTGGTTTGGGCTATGCGATAACTGTTTCGGCAATACAGGTAAACACATCATTCTTATTTGCTTGCGGAATTGCCGCAGCGGTTTTAGGAATTGGCTTTTACCTTCTGATTAGCTTACTTGCTAAGTATGTCCTTGGATCTTGGCATGAGTCTGCAATGAAGGTTGATAAATAATAATTATATAAAGAGAGGGGTCATTTTAAAATGAGAATTCATAATATTCAGAGAAAATGGTTAGCCGTTATGCTAAGTTTCATGTTCATTTGCATCCTTGCTGCGTGTGGTGGACAAGAGCCAGCTGCTACCGATGACACTACAGAAAATAATGAAGAGGGCTCGGGAGCAAATGGAGGTGGGGAAGCTTCAGAGACGACAGCGGTAAAATTAGTCTTAAACTGGTTCCCTAAAAGTCAACAGGGTGGCTTCTTCGCTGCTGATTCAAAAGGTTACTTCGAGGAGAATGGTCTTGAAGTTGAAATAGAACCAGGTGGGCCTCAAGTATCATCTATTCAGATTGTAGCCTCCGGGCAAGCACAGTTCGGTTTAGCACATGCCGATCAGCTAGTCATCGCTCGTAATCAAGGAATTGAACTCGTTGCAATAGCTGCCTCTTTACAGAATAGTCCTGCAGCTATGATGTTTCATGAAGGTGCAGGAATTGAGGATTTTGAAGATATGAACGGACGTACAGCTTATATTCAACCAGGTATACCTTATTGGGCATACCTACAAGCTAAATATGACCTAAGTGGGGTAACTGAATTAGGCTACACTGGACAACATGTTAATTTCATTGATGATCCAAACTCTGTAAGTCAAAGCTTTGTTACATCTGAACCGTTCTTCCTTGAACGAGAGGGTGTTGCAACAGAAACAATACTTGTTTCAGAGTCAGGTTTTGATCCTTACAATGTCGTACTTTTTGTAACTAAGGACTATTTAGAAGGAAACAAGGGTACTGTTCAACAATTTATGAATGCCTTCACTCAAGGCTGGGATTACTATGAGAACAATTCTGAAGAGATCAATGAAGTGATTCAAGTGGCAAACCCTAATATTGAGTTAGAAGAATTGGCATTTGAAACAGAGGCACAAAAAGAATTTGTATACGGTAATGATGCAGCAGAGCATGGTGTGGGATATATGACAGAAGAAAGATGGAGTACATTAATTAGTCAGTTGCTAGAGCTTGAATTGCTTGATGATGAAGTAGAAGCAACAGAGATCTTCACAACTGAATTTCTAGAATAACGTAGGAAATGACTCACTAGGCCTCAAAGGGTAGATGCATAACCTTTTGAGGCCTTTAGTATCTGAAATTCACTGAATTACTTGGCACATTTTGTTACAGAAACGAGTAAAGGAGTTCGTGCTACATCTTTAGAGGTTGCGAGATTTTAGCATTTGATTTAGTTAGATTGAACAAATAATTCTGAGTTTATTAGCTTAATTGAATAATGACTAACTCAAGTGGCTTTTCTAAACTGAGTATAATGAAACATCTTGAGAGGAGTGATTGACTTGGTTGTAGCATATCGAATTGATCAACAGAGACTATGGGATTCTTTAATGAAATTAGCTGAGATTGGTTCTAGTTCACCAATTGACCAAGAAGGCATAACAAGACTGTCGTTAACTAAGTCTGATCTACAAGCAAGAGGGGCATTAGTTGACTTAATGGAAGAGGTCGGTCTAGATGTACGAATTGATACAGTAGGAAATATTATTGGAAGATGGGAAGGTACTGACAGCACTGCACCGGCTGTCTTAACTGGCTCTCATATAGATACAGTCCAGCAAGGAGGCATTTTTGATGGGGCACTTGGTGTGCTTGGGGCAATTGAAGCAATTAGAACCTTGATGGAGGCTGGAGTGCAATTGAAGCACTCGATCGAAGTCGTTTCCTTTTTGGATGAAGAAGGCACAAGGTTTGGAACAGGGTATATCGGAAGTAAAGCAATGGCTGGAGAGTTAAAGGAAAATGTTTTTGACTTAATTGATGATGATGGGATCACTTATCGTGAAGCATTTCTCCAAGCAAATCTTGATCCGGCTTTATACAAAGATGCGACGCGAAATAAAGGAGAGATCAAGGCATATATAGAAATGCATATAGAGCAGGGCAAAGTATTGGAGGAGCAGGGTCTCTCTGTTGGAATCGTTACAGATATACAAGGACCATTGTGGCTAGATATTACGATTACTGGGAGTGCTGACCATGCTGGTGCGACTCCGATGAATATGAGAAAAGACGCATCACTTACAATGGCTGAAATAATATTAAACATTGAAACCATTGCCAAAAAATATGATGGGGTTGGAACAGTCGGGAAAATGACTATTGAACCAGGTGGAGTAAATATTATTCCTGGCAAAGCCTCATTTTCGGTTGATCTACGTCATGTTGATAAAGTAAAAAGGGCTGAGATGGTTGATGCCGTCTATGAATCTGTTGAAAGAGCTTGTCAAAAAAGAAATGCACAGTACTTGATCGACATAAAAAAGGATGTCGACCCTACCTCTTGCTCTGAGGAGATTATTCAAGTGTTAGAGGGAGCTTGCCAGGACCTAACAATTCCAACAATGAAACTCCAGTGCGGGGCAGGACATGATTCGTTAATTATGTCGAAAATGACGAAAATGGGAATGATCTTTATTCGCTCAAAAGACGGGATTAGTCATAATCCTAAAGAGTGGTCGAGCAAAGAAGATTGTGCAACCGGTACACAGGTTTTACTTAATACATTAGTTCAGCTTGCAAGTAAATAGAGTGGAGGATTACACATGAATACACCTTTACAAATTCCTGCGAGAACGATTATGACTCCTGGTCCAGTTGAAGTTGATCCAAGGGTTTTAAAAGCGATGTCCTCATCAATATTAGGGCAATTCGATCCTAGTTTTACCTCATTAATGAACGAAACGATGGAGATGCTGAGAGAGGTTCTTCAGACGAGTAATCATTGGGCATTTCCAGTTGACGGTACATCACGAGCAGGCATTGAAGCAATGCTTTGCAGTGTAATTGAAGAAGGAGATAAAGTATTAATTCCTTCCTTTGGTCGTTTTGGCGGATTATTAACAGAGATTGCCGAGCGTTGTGGTGCCGACGTTCATCTAATTCACTGTGAGTGGGGCAAGGTTTTTGAACCTAATGATGTTATTAAAGAAATGAAAAGAGTCAACCCAAAAGTTGTTGCAATGGTTCATGGTGATACGTCAACAGGGCGAGTTCAACCACTAAAGGAGATAGGGTATGCATGCCGTGAAATGGGCGTTCTTCTCCTAGTTGATGCAGTTGCAACCGTTGCCGGAACAGAGGTGAAAACCGATGAATGGATGATTGATGGACTAATCACTGGTACACAGAAATGTATCTCTGTCCCCGCGGGGATGGCACCGTTAACCTATAACGACCGAATTGAGAAAATACTGCTTGAACGTAAATCAATTGAGAAAGGACTTGTTTCCTCTGAGCAGCAAAGACTTGCCCAGAAGGATCGAAGAATTCAAAGTAATTATCTTGATTTAAGCCAATTACAGGATTATTGGAGTCCAGCACGACTGAATCACCACACTGAGGCGACAACAATGCTCTACGGATTACATGAGGGACTTCGAATCATCTTAGAAGAAGGCTTGGCTAATAGATATGACCGTCATCAAAAAAATGAGCAGGCATTAGTCGCTGGTCTAGAGGCAATGGGCCTTTCTCTTTTTGGAGACAAGGCTAGTAAGCTACCAACCGTAACATGTGTCACTATTCCTGAAGGGATTAATGGAGACTCAGTCCGATCGATGCTCTTAGATGATTTTGGAATTGAAATTGCCAGTTCATTTGGGCCACTTCACGGGAAAATTTGGAGAATTGGTACGATGGGATACAGCTGCCAGCAACGTAATGTCTTACTAACTCTTGCAGCTTTAGAAGCCGTGCTACTTAGACATAAAGCAAAGCTACATGTCGGTGAAGGGGTTCAAGCGGCATTGGATATATATAAGCAGTCTGAAAAAGTAGAGGCATAGGCTAAGGAGGCAGCAAAATGAATAATGGATTTGTTGATCAACAAGTCGTTGTCAAACCTACGGGAGATGGCAAGCTATCAGGACTAACTTTTGCAGTTAAGGATATCTTTGACATAAAAGGAGTAACCGCTAGTGCGGGCAATCCAGATTGGCTTCGCACACACGAAGCAGCAGTTGGGAACGCACCTGTCATAGATGCATTACTTGCAGAGGGGGCTACTCTATCAGGTACAACAATAACAGATGAACTTATGTTCAGTTTAAATGGTGAAAATATCCATTATGGTACACCGACTAACCCAAAAGATTCTAGACGTATTCCAGGTGGTTCATCGAGTGGTTCGGCAGTAGTGGTAGCCTCAGGTGTAGCTGATTTCGCTCTAGGGACTGATACAGGCGGATCGGTTCGAGTACCTTCTTCTTATTGTGGACTATTTGGTATTCGTCCAACCCACGGAGCGATTTCTACTAAAGGGGTTATCCCACTCGCCGAGAGCTTTGACACGGTTGGATGGATGGCAAGAGATACAGAAACTCTACTAAACGTTGGGAACGTGTTGTTTACAGATCAGGCGGATACCGAATTAGCTTTCTCAAAGCTGATTATTCCAACTGATGCATGGGCAGTAACAGATGCAGCTAGTCAAGAACTACTATCTCCATTTCGAAGTGCGATTCAAGAAAGGTTTTCGACAGTTACATCACCAAAGCTAGCTACAAATGGGCTATCAGAATGGATGACGTTATTTCGTTTGATCCAAGGAATTGAAATATGGGAAACGCATCAACAATGGATTAAAGAAACGAATCCGACATTTGCTCCTGATATTGCAGATCGTTTCAAATGGGCTAGTACGCTTGATCGTGATAAATATGAGCCTAAAACAATTGAAAGAAATAAAGTTCGCAGTCGAGTCAATGAATTAGTTGGGAACGATGGAGTCCTGGTTATTCCAACAACACCTGGAGTCGCTCCCCTAATTGGCATGAGTGGCAAGGAACTTGAGAAAAAACGTTCAAGTACAATGGAGCTATGTGCAATTGCTGGTCTTACTGGATTGCCACAAGTGACGATCCCAGTAGGAGACGTCGATGGTGCACCAGTTGGTTTGTCATTTATTGCTGGTGCTAATCAAGACCTAAGGTTACTAAAGTGGATTGAAGCAAATAAAGAGTTATGGTTAGAGAGTAGGGAGTAATTATGAAGCTTGCGACAATTAGACTTGGCCGAGAAGAGGTTTGTTGTTTACTGACAGAAGCGGGGGCACTTCCGCTTGAGCAAGTAAATAAGGAGTGGGACAAATCTTTGCTTGATCTAATTACTGACGAAAGGCTTGCTGTCATTCAAGCATGGTCTACATCTGGTTACCAAGCTGAAAGATATGAACTCATTCCTTTCCCAGAAATAAGCTATGCCCCCCTTTATCGTAATCCAGGTGCAATATGGGGAATTGGAATGAATTACGTGGCAATGCGAAAAGAGCTTGGTGGAAAGCTAGAATCAGATCCTATCTTCTTTATGAAGCCTAGATCCAGCATGATTGGACCTGATGAAACGATCGCGATTCCTCCTCAATCTAAGAAAACAACAGGGGAAGCTGAACTGGCGATCATCATTGGCAAAAAGGGTAAAAACATTTCAGTGGAGGAGAGTCAATTATATATTGCAGGCTACACGCAAGCTTTAGATATGACTGCTGCCGATATCCATGCCGAAAACCCACGTTTTATGCAAAGGGCAAAAAGCTTTGATACATTTTTTAGCTTTGGTCCAGAACTAATTACCGTCAATGATCTTTCTCAAATGGAAGACTATAGTGTAGCAACGGTCGTCAATGGTGTCGAACAACATAAGAATACTGTGAAAAATATGATTCTATCACCGGCCGAAATCATTTCTTATTTGTCCAAGATTACCACCTTACTACCTGGTGATATTATTATGACTGGAACACCAGGTGCTGCTGTACTTAGTGAAGCGAAGTTAATTGAATGTAGAATTGATGGATTTAGACCGTTAGTTAATGGTGTATCTAGGTCATAGGAAGCAACCTTTTTGCTGCTTTCTATGGCTATTTCTTTTGCTCTTTGTATTATTTTAGTATACTTCTACTGTAGAAAAAGAAGGAGAGGGATGTATATGACGGTCATTCGTGTAGGAATCGTTGGCTTAGGGGTTGTTGGTCAACGGTTAGTGAAAGCCTTTACTGAAGACGATAAATTTGAAATTGAAGCGGTTTGTGATGTTAACGCGGCATTGCTGGAGGAGACCTCAGCAGCCTGTAATGCAAGAGGATATACAAACTATCAGGAACTAATAGCAGATGCTGCAGTTGATCTTGTCTATGTTGCTGTCCCACCTGCTTATCATCATCCAGTCGTTATTGAAACGATCAAACAGAAGAAGCATCTCCTATGTGAGAAGCCTTTAGCCAATTCTGTTGAAGAAGCTAAAGACATGTATGAGAAGGCGAAAGAGGCTGGAATTGTTCATGCTATCCATTTCCCTTTACCATATCAAGCAGAATTCGAGCAAATCAAAGAGTGGGTCAATGTCGGTGCATTTGGAGAGATACGTCGTATTGAATTAAGTATGCAATTTGACCAATGGCCACGGCCATGGCAGCAAACACCTTGGATCGGCACTCGCAAGCAAGGTGGATTCATTCGAGAAATTATGCCGCATTACATACAGATGCTGATCCATCTTTTCGGTGAAGTGGATGAAACGGTTATGGATGTTGAGTTTCCTCAAGCAGACGAGGATAGTGAAATTGGATTAATGGCTAGATTGAAGCTTAAAAACGGGATAAATGTGCTAGTTGATGGTCTTGTCGGTCAAGCAGAACAAGAGCATATTGCTTTTACGATCCACGGAACGGAGCAATCCATCTCCCTTGAAAACTGGAGAGTTCTGAAAAAAGCGGAGAGAGGCCAAGCCTTAAATGAACTAGAACCAAAACAAGCGACTACCTCATTATTGAATGAACTTCATAAAGCAATCAACGGTGAAGAAGCCTTTATCATTGATTTCCATGAAGGTCTACTCGTTCAAGAACTAATTGATGAAGCACACAAGTAGAAGCTGGATATAAAGGGGGGAAATCAATAGAGGATTTCCCCCTTTAAATAATCACAATTGACCATTGGTTTTTAGTAGAACTAGCAAGGCTCAGGGCATACTAGATTTTTTGCGGACATTGGTTCCGCTAATCAGTGTAAAAAACGAAAATACACGGCGTAACGGACATTGAATCCGTTATTACGTACGATACCTCTCATTTTTATAAGATTAGTATGAAATAGCGGATCATATGTCCTTTAAGGATGCTAGGATAGAGGATTAAGTGAAATTAAGGGATCAAATGTCCGTATAGTTTCGGAAGGTGCTATATGCTTATCGATTCTTAGTGAATTAATTACAATCATTTCAATTAATTGGTTCAATGATGAAATAATGGTAGAATTAAATTAGCAATACGTAAAGTCCAATGAAATACTTACTTTTTGAAGGAGGAAAAGCTCTTGAAGTATCGTAAGCTTGGCAGGGCGGAATTAGATGTTTCTGTGATTGGGGTAGGGACTTGGCAATTTGGAGGAGAGTGGGGAAAAGAATTCACTCAAAAAGAGGTTGATGCGGTTTTACATAAAGCAAAAGAAGTTGGCATTAATCTGATTGATACAGCTGAATGCTACGGTGATCACCTTTCTGAAAAATTCATCGGACAATATCTACAAAATGACATTAGAGAAGATTGGATTGTGGCGACAAAGTTTGGGCATCACTTTCATGGTGAATTCAATCGAACGAATCACTGGGGGGCTGAGGAGGTTATTCAGCAGTTAGATGATTCTTTGAAAGCGCTTAAAACTGATTATATTGACTTATATCAATTCCATTCAGGAAGTGATGAAGTCTTTAATAATGATGATCTCTGGACAACATTAGACAAACAAATACAACAAGGGAAAATCAAGCATTTAGGAATTTCAATTGGAAGTAATCAAAATATCTATCAAACGGATCGAGCGACGGAGGTTAATGCTAGTGCGATTCAAGTCGTCTATAATCGTTTAGAACGCGAGCCAGAGGAAGCAGTCTTCCCTTCATGCCAGCGGCAAAACCTAGGTGTTCTTGCCAGAGTACCATTAGCGAGTGGATTTTTAAGTGGGAAATACAAGCCTGGTTCGACTTTTGATGCAAATGATGTTCGCTCACGACAAGATCAGTTAGATGTAGAGAGGAAGCTCAAGCTTATTGAGGAAATTAAACGAAATGAAGTTCCCGAGGGTGTGAGTATGGCTCAATGGGCTCTAGCTTGGTGCTTACAGCATGATGCTGTAACTAGCGTAATACCAGGTTGCAAGAATGTTGAACAAGTAGAAGCCAATGCCGCTGCAGCGTCGTTAGATATGATTAAACCGACGCATCCTCAAGCGGTAAAAAAATAACTTTAATTTGAAGAGGAGAAAATAGAGATGACTTATTTAGCAAGCCCAACTCGTTATGATAGTATGAAATACAATCGGACAGGCAATTCAGGCTTGCTCCTTCCCGCCATTTCATTAGGTCTATGGCATAATTTTGGTGGTGTAGATACGTTTGAAAATGGACGGGCAATGCTCCGTCGAGCGTTTGATCTTGGCATTACCCATTTTGACTTGGCAAACAATTACGGTCCACCACCTGGTTCTGCTGAAGAAATGTTTGGAACAATTTTAAAAACAGATTTTAAACCATACCGGGATGAATTAGTTATTTCTTCGAAGGCAGGCTATCATATGTGGGATGGTCCTTATGGTGAATGGGGGTCAAAGAAATACTTAATTGCCAGTCTTGATCAGAGCCTGAAACGAATGGGTCTTGATTATGTTGACATTTTCTATTCTCATCGTCCGGATCCAAACACACCTCTTGAAGAAACGATGAGAGCACTTGATCAAATTGTTCGACAAGGAAAAGCATTATATGTTGGGATTTCTAGTTATAACGCTGAACAGACTGCCAAAGCAATTGAGATTTTAGAAGAGCTAGGAACGCCGATGCTAATTCATCAACCAAGCTATTCAATGCTGAATCGTTGGATCGAAGAAGATGGTTTGCAGGATGTGCTTGAGGAAAACAAGATTGGATCGATTGCGTTTTGTCCATTACAACAAGGACTTTTGACAAATAAATATTTAGGTGGAGTGCCAAAAGACTCTCGTGCAGCGAAATCAACTGGAGCACTTGGAGAAGATCAAGTAACAGAAGAAGTAATTACGAAAATTCAAAAGTTAAATAGAATAGCAGAAGATAGGCAACAAAGCCTTGCTCAAATGGCATTAGCTTGGGTTTTAAGAGATGGAAAGGTGACCTCTGCTCTAATTGGGGCAAGTAGGGTGAGTCAAATAGAGGATAATGTGGCCGCTCTAAACAATCTATCCTTCACAACGGAAGAGCTCACTCAAATTGATCAGATTTTAAATAGCTAATGTTTATTTACAGATGAAAACATTGAATTGACTAGATGTTTATGCTAAAATCATATTAATTCGTACAAAATAACAAGTAAATATACCTATGGTAAATGGAAGAATAATATACATATGTATAGATGTCTTATTCATGGCCTAACTTCACCTCTTGTTGAAGTTAGGCCATTTTTTGTCGCTTTGCTACAAGGAGGATTTAGGATTAATGATAAAGTCAGAAGATAATAAGCAAGAGTTGCTATTAATAAGTAGTTATATTAGTAAGCAGTTGAAACAAAAGTTTGGAAAAGGTCCAGAAACCTGTTACTCGATCATTAAAGAGAATGTGATGGCTGTTCGTGTACAGCAATTTCGAACACCAGCAGAGGATGTTCTTTTACATAAGAATGAATTAGGTCTTGCTCTCAAGTTTCGGTCTGTGATTATGAAAGCAATCTTTGAAGAGTTGAAGCAAGAAATTTACAGAATAACTGGTTTCAAAGCCGTGACCTTCTTTCATGATTGGAATTATGAATCGAATATAGGACTGATCCTTCTATTTGATGATCCAACACCGGTGATGAATTCCAAGTTTGAATCGAAAGAGGACAGTTTATTATGTGAACAGGTCCAAATTGTTAGTTCGAGAGTCCATAAAACCCCATCTGATGTCAATCTACTCAAGATGAATTCATCTTTATATATATTTGAAAGTAAGGATGTAATGATTAGAACAGAGCATTTACTGCATGAAAAAGGTTTTTCGGATATTCTATTTGAACGTTCTCGTGATATTCAACAACGCTTTAATCACTACAGGGGTGAATTTGAATTGATTATAAATAAATCCATTTCAGACATTTGTATTATGTGGGACTATAAAAATAATAAAAGCTATTCTGTATTTTGGTTGAAATAATGACAGTTGTTCCTGTACGAGTAGATGCTAATTCACCTTTGATTAAAAAGAATTCTCCAATCTAATCTAAGTCAAAATGAAAGGGACACTTTTGTTTTGGCTTATTTCTTTTTGTTTAGATTAATGAGTTATAGGGTATAAATGTATAACTAGTGTGATCTTGCTTAAACTACAAATTAATTACATTCCTTGTAAATAAAAAGAAATTAAATAAACGGGCTAAGTATGATAAAATGAGAGTGGTCGATGTTTTTAAGGCATTGATTTTCGTCTCAGTAAGAAGGGACATAGATATTCTTTGAACATACAAGAGAGTCTTACTCAAATTAGCAGTTTTACTAGCAAATTACTAAGAAAGAAATTTGGGAGAGGTCCTGAGACATGTTCAGCAACTCTTTCAAAGAACTATCTGATTTTACATATACGTGGATTCATCTCCCCGATGGAAGAAATTCTAATTACACAAGGGAAACCAGAATATGTAGAAAAAGCTCGTGGATGTGTTATTCTGACGGTACTTGAAGAAGTAGCGGGTTATACTCAAAGTGTTCTTAATGTAGAAATCGATCAATTCCATGATGATTGGAATTTCTCTAATAACTCAGGAATTATGATCCTAGATTTGTTAGACACAAATCATATTGCAATAGAGGATTTGTCAGTAGACTACCTAAGTGAATTTGAAGAAGAAATTAGTAGGATCAGTGCTATGTTACAGAAAGTACCTGAACAAATCGTAACAACCGTTCCTTCTGAGTCCTTCATATTAGTGAAGCGCTTCGGTATTCTAATTGAGATAGAAAAAGCTTTAATTAAAAAGGGTTTTTCAGATGAATTATTACTGACCAAAAGTGAATTAGAGAAAAAGTATTTTCATCTAGAGGGTCATTTTGAAAAAATAGTTGGAAGAAAAATACGTGATATTTTTATTAGTTGGAATTTTAAACAAGACGAATCACTCATGTGTTTTGTTTTGAAATAAAGGGTAAATGCAGAGAATAAAAGTCTCTCATGGCCTAACTTTCCTACCGCGGAGGGTTAGGTCTTTTTTCTATTTGAAAGGGGTTCGACATGTTTAGGAAGTATAAAGACAAATGGCCGTTAGTACTCATTTTGTTTCTTACCGTCTCTCTTTTATTCACTTTTATATTTGCTCAGTTATTGAAGTATAGTGTGATACCTTTTATCGTTCTTGTTGGGATCGTCATTGGTGCTAGTGGGTGGTTATATAACAGTTTCAAAAGTAAGCACCAAACAAAGAATGCGAGTGCTAATAATATTATACAGATATTGCCACAGGCTGCTATGTTAGTCAAAGAATCTCGCATTTTCAACTATAACCGACCTCTTCAAGAGTTGTTAAAGGTTGATGAAGAAGGATTACGTAACAAAGCTCTTTCTGAGGTATTTCCAAGTTTCCCAAATCAGTTGAATGAGCATGAAGATATCAGACTTTCTATTAACGGCGGTGCATTAATCGAAGTAAGTCATACATCTTGGCAAGAAGATGGGGAGACCATTAGACTGTTTTTGTTTAAGGGTAACGAATTTGCAACAGCCTCGAACGAAAAGAGATTTCACGTTGAGCAATTATCAGTTCTAGGCGAGCTTGCAGCAGGAATCGCCCATGAGATTAGAAATCCTTTAACAAGTCTAAAAGGATTTTTGCAATTAATGAAGAACAACGATGCTAGTAATGTAACATATACGAATATCATGCTGTCAGAAATTGAACGGATTAATTCAATTGTCGGGGAGTTGCTGCTGTTAGCTAAGCCAAAGAAATTTAATATGAAAAGAAATAATGTCATACCTATTCTCGATTCAGTACTAACGATTTTAGATACGCAAGCATCTTTACATAATGTCCAGATCAAATTGAGTTTTGATCATCATAAGGAACCGCTGTACCTTTTATCAGATGAGAATAAACTGAAACAAGTGTTTATAAATATCCTTAAGAATTCAATCGAAGCAATGCCGCATGGCGGAATAATTGAAATAAAACTAAAAAAAGAACATTCCTTTGCCTGCTTTTCCTTTATTGACCAAGGGAGTGGAATGTCCTCTGAGAAGCTAGCCCATTTAGGGAATAGCTTTTATACTACGAAAAGCGAAGGTACAGGGCTTGGACTAATGATGTGCAAGCATATTATCTCAGAACATCAAGGGGAATTAATGATTGAAAGCGAAGAAGACCGCGGAACAAACGTAAGCATCACATTCCCTTATCATAAAAAGGCATGAGGTCGGACAATTAGGTTAAGACTATATAAAAGCCAGATAATTATAGGTAGAGTAGAAACACCGCTCCTGAAATATACTACGCTTTCCGCGGGAAGCCGCTGAGCCTCCTCGAGCTTCGCTCTGCGGGGTCTCAGCCTTGGCTTTAGATCCCGCAGGAGTCTACGTATATTTCATCAGCTACATGATTGCTTTGTTCGCTATTTTAGTTAGAAGCTTCAGTTATGTCCCAGCCTCTTCTCAAACCACCAACATAAGTTTCCATAACACAGGTTTCAAAAGTTTGACGGACGATGATTTCAACTTCATTGTCCGTTATCTTTTTTCGGTCAAACTTCGAGTCCGATCCATTCCAACATTTACAAGTATTTTCATTAGCGATCCTTAATACTGATCTCAAAATACCTTTTCGGAGTGATTTGATGTCTTAAGATCGGTTTTAAAAAGTAAGTAATATTCAGGATTTCCTCTATCAAAGCGGACGGGATGGGAGGGCCGACTCCTGCAGGATGGAAAGGGCAGGTGGAAATCCACCGGCAGAGCCGGTTAGTTCCACGCCCTCCTGCGGAAAGCGTGCCCCCCATCCCGGTAGCGGAGTCGAAGCAATTTATTAGGCCTGCCACCTATCACTCATAAAAAAACTTGTACGAAAAATGCAAACATAGCACACTTAAGACAACGTAATGGTGCCACTCATCGCATAAAGACTACTAAAGGAAAGGTAAATACCATATCTTTCTTTTAGTAGCCTTTTTTTGTCTTTTGTTAGTAAACTAGTTATGATCATTAAAGTAGGATTTCTACTATGTTATATAGTATTCTTCTTTGTACTAAGCTATTATTGAAGTTAATATATTTCGTTATACGAATGATTTGAGCAAGATGGAGGATTTTAAATGTTAAAACTTTTTCCGTTTTTAAAACCGTATCGCTTACCTATCTGGATTGCATTAAGTTTAATGCTTGTTGAATTAATGGTTGAGCTATTTCATCCCTTGTTACTCGCTAAGATTATTGATGAAGGTGTATTACGAAATGATCTTAATCTTGTCATCCGTTGGGGAGTCATTATGATTATTATGTCTCTCTTAGCTTTTGCTTCAGGAGTTATTAATTCCTTTTATGCGGCACATGTTAGTCAGAGCACCGGTTTTGATCTTAGAAGTAGATTATATGAAAAGATCCAAACCTTTTCATTTGAAGCCCTACAGAAATTTCAAACGTCCTCATTAATTACGAGATTAACGAATGATGTAACGTTAATCCAAAATACGATTTTTATGAGCCTTCGAATTATGCTAAGAGCCCCTTTACTTATTATTGGTGGTATGATTATGGCGTTATTTGTCAATGTTTCCTTAGCTTTAATTCTTGTTGTGACAATTCCGATCATTGTTCTCTTTCTTACTTGGATGATGAAAAGAGGAACAACACTATTTAAATTGGTTCAAAAATGGTTAGATGGAGTGAACCATGTAATACGAGAAAATCTTCTAGCAATGAGAATTATTAAAGTATTTGTAACTAGAAAACATGAACAAAATCGATTCTTAGAACGAAATGATCGGCTTATGAAGGGGACGATCAAGGCGTTGCGTGTGATGGAAATTGCTATGCCTTTGCTACTAGTCGTAATGAATACAGCGATTATTTTGGTTCTTTGGTTTGGGAGTGTAGCGGTATCTGACAATCAAGCACAGGTTGGGGAAGTTGTAGCAATTATTAATTATGCAACGAGAATTACTGGTGCACTAACAATGTTCTCGATGATTGTCATTATTTTCTCAAGAACAAGGGCCTCGGCTGATCGAATTGCTGATGTCTTACATACGTCTGAAACAGAGCAAGCAGAGAAAAACCAACGATTACGTATTGAGAATGGAAATATTGTTTTCAAGGATGTCCAATTTTTCTATCCAAACACAAATGAACTCGTACTAAATAAACTGAGCTTCTCCGTGGCTGCCGGTGAAACGGTTGCGATGATTGGCGAAACAGGCTCAGGAAAAACAAGTCTCTTTCAATTGATCCCGAGATTTTATTATCCATCATCAGGTATGATTTTGATTGATAATGAGCCAATTGAACGATATGAAGCAGATCTCCTTCGTGCCGAGATCGGATATGTTCCTCAGGAGGTCTTGCTGTTTTCTGGAACGATAAAGGAGAATATTTCATGGGGCAAAAAGGATGCTTCAATGGAGGAGATTATCAAAGCAGCACAGGATGCTCAAATTGATGAGACAATTAGAAAGCTCCCAAATGGCTATGATACAAAAATTGGTCAAAAAGGAGTTAATTTATCAGGTGGACAAAAGCAACGAATCTCAATTGCACGTGCGTTGATTCGTAAGCCAAAGATACTATTACTAGACGATAGTACAAGTGCACTCGATGTTAAGACAGAGGAACGATTGCTCAAAGCATTAAAGGAATACAAGTGTACCATTATCGTCATTACACAGAAGGTTTCAACGGCAATGGAGGCTAACAAAATTATTCTAATTGAAGATGGTAAAGTTAGCGATGAAGGTAAGCATTATGATCTATTAAATAGCTCGGCTTTATATCAAAAACTAGTTGATTCACAAGCGAGAAAGGAGGTCCTGACTCATGAGTAATCAATTCACCAAACCGTTTCGCTACAAACGAATCCCAATTACCAATCATGAAAGAAAAGGTAAAAATAAAAAGGTTGAAAATTGGGTTGGTACATTAACACGTGTGTGGAGTTATTTATCAGCACATAGGGGATACTTAAGTCTAGTTGTACTTATGGTGATTATTAGTTCTGTGTTAAGTCTCCTGGGACCTTTCTTAATTGGGGTAGCGATTGATGACTATCTTGTCGCATTTGACCAGAATGGTTTGATTCGATTACTTTTCATGCTCGCGATTATCTATGTGCTCTATTCATTGTCAATGTGGCTGCAAAGCTTCTGGATGATTGGAATTGCACAGCAAACCGTCTTCTCATTAAGAAAGGAATTGTTTGAACAGATTCAATTGCTGCCGATTCCTTATTTCGATAAACGCCAGCACGGTGAACTGATGAGTAAAATGACCAATGATATCGAGAATGTAAGTAATACATTAAATAGTTCAGTTATCCAAATTCTATCGAGTGTTCTTACTTTTTTTGGTATTCTAATTGTGATGCTTTATTTAAGTCCACTTATGACACTAATCACATTGACGGTTGTTCCTTTAATGGTACTGGGAATGAAGTGGATTACACGTCGTACATCTGTCTTCTTTAAGGAACAACAGAGGGAACTAGGGGAAGTAAATGGATTCATTGAAGAAACCATTTCCGGTCAACGAGTGGTTAAGGCATTTTCTCAGGAAGAACAAGTCATTACTCAATTTATGGACAAAAGCGAAAAGCTTAAAAGAGCTAGTTTCTGGGCTCAGGCCTATTCTGGCTTTATCCCTAAATTAATGAATGTGTTAAATAACTTAAGCTTCGCAGTTATTGCTGGGATTGGTGGCTGGCTAGCACTTGGCGAGCAAAGCCCTGTTACAATTGGAATGATTGTCATTTTTGCGGAGTATTCTCGCCAGTTCACACGACCTTTAAATGATCTTGCTAATCAATTTAATACACTTCTATCTGCTGTAGCAGGTGCTGAGCGTGTTTTTGAAGTATTAGATGAAAAAAAGGAGGAAGATCAGGAAGGGAGTATTAATCTAGAAACTGTTAAAGGAAATGTTGAATTTAAAAATGTATCCTTTTCATATGAAAAAGA
This sequence comes from Halalkalibacter suaedae, assembly GCF_017939705.1. Lineage (GTDB taxonomy): Bacteria > Bacillota > Bacilli > Bacillales > Bacillaceae_D > Halalkalibacter > Halalkalibacter suaedae. The sequence goes on along the minus strand of NZ_JAGKSQ010000006.1, from coordinate 79,112 downwards.
AAGCAAAACGATTTCAAATGCCAATTTCTCTGTTAAAGCTGGAGAGATGATTGCATTAGTTGGTCCAACTGGAGCAGGGAAGACGACAATCATTAATATGCTATCTCGATTTTATTCACCTAAAAGTGGTGAGATTACAATTGATGGTATTAATATTCTAACGATTAAGCGAGAAAATCTTAGGAAGCATATGGGATTTGTCTTGCAAGATTCGTTCCTTTTTGAAGCAAGTATAATGGAGAATATTCGTTATGGAAGCTTTGATGCAAGTGATGATGAAGTTAGAGAAGCAGCAAAGCAAGCAAATGCTTTTTCATTTATTTCTAAGTTGCCAAATGGATTTGAGACCATTCTTGATCAAGAAGGCAGTGGTATTAGTCAAGGACAAAGGCAGTTGCTGTCAATTGCCAGAGTCATACTCGCCAATCCCTCTATCCTTATTCTTGACGAAGCAACAAGTAGTATTGATACGATAACTGAAATAAAAATTCAAGAGGCTCTGCAAAGATTAATGATTGGAAGAACAAGCTTTGTGATCGCCCATCGCCTTAATACGATTCAGCAAGCAAATCAAATTCTTGTCTTAAATGAAGGAGAAATCGTAGAAAATGGCTCACACACGGAGCTTTTACGTAAAGGCGGGCTATACGCAGAGATGAATCACCAAGGGCAAAAAGATGACTAAGATAAAGGGTTTTGTTTTCGCTTAAAAGAATAGTATAAAGAGTAGCAAATATTTTTGAAACCAATTGAAACTAGAAACGTATGTATAAATATCATCAGCATCAATGGAGGTGAGAGTTTGAGTTTTTTTCAGAAGCTATTCGGTAAGAAAGAAACATCTGCTCCAACAGTAAAGGAACGGACAGTGGAAAATATCCAAGTTGGAGATATTGTTGAATACGATCTAGCAGATTACCATGTTGTCGGTAAGTTAACTTATAATGACCATGGATTTGAATGGACGGCTTATCAGCTTGAAGGTGCCAAAACCATTTGGCTTAGTATGGAAATGGATGATGAGCTTTATGTTGGAATCTATGAAAAGCAGACGGAAAAGCTACAGGAACCATTACCAAAGGAATTAACATATGAGGGTGTAAAGTATCATCTTGATGAATCAGGTACCGCACATGTCAAAGGTGAAGGACGCGGGGCGAATGTCAATAATATTCAATGTCGCTACTTTGACTATTGTGATAAGGATGAGGAGAATTTCCTATCTGTTGAAATTTGGGGCAGTGAGATTGAACTAAGCTATGGATATCCAATTGAGCATTATGAAATAAAAATTATAGCAGGAAGCTAATTAAAACTAGGAGGAATTATTATGTTTAAATTTTTCAAAAGAGTAAAGACGGTCGTTGGTTCGGAATTAAATTCAATGCTTGATAAGGCTGAAGATCCAGTTAAAATGCTTGAACAATTTATGAGAGAAATGAGCGAGGATATTCGTGAATCTGAAACATCTGTCGCAAAGTTAATTACAAATGAAAAGATGCTTCAAAAGAAATATGAAGAAGCCGAAAAGATGGCAGACAAGCGTGAAGAACAAGCGATGAAGGCTCTCGAATCTGGAAATGAGGATCTAGCTCGTCGTGCTTTAGAGGATAAAAGAAAGCAGAGCGATCTTGCTGAGTCATTAAAAGAATCATACTTGCGTGCGAAGCAGGATGCTGATGCACTTAGAACAAAGCTTGATGAAATGAAAGAAGAATACAATGAAATGAAGCTGAAGAAAGATTCATTAAAGGCAAGAGCTGAATCAGCAAAAACAAGAACAAAAATGAATCGCTCAATGTCTAGTATCGGTAGTGATCATTCAAGACAGGGCTTTGACCGCATGGAAGAGAAGGTCATGCAGATGGAATCTGAGGCGGAAACGAGTGACGATTTAAGTCAAGCTAGTCGCAGTCTTGATGATGATCTTGAGGCACTTGATAAGGGTAATGTTGATGATGAGCTTGCAGCACTTAAGAAGCGAATGGGGAAAGAGTAATATTGTTCAAAAACCATAATAAAGGGGGGTGAATAGGTGAAGAATTCACTTCTTACGGGAATCGTATTCGTCGTTTTTTTACTTAGTGCTTGTGGAACATCGACTGGGGGAGGATCCTCTCTTTTTCAAGAGGGGATTGCCGTCTTTATTAACAACAATTATGCGTTCTATGATACGGTAACGAGTGCAACTAACTCTTCAAATTATTCAGAGATCTATCTTGCAAGGGATAAGTCGATTGATGAAGTAACAGCTGAACTACAAGACTTTGAACAGCCCGAGAAGATAGGTGAACGACAAGAAGACAAACAAGTGCTTGTGTACGATGATCAATTCGTGATATTAACAGACGATGAGGAATATGAAGGTAGTACATTAATTGAAGTTGCAAACACAGAGTTTGTTAGAAATAACTATAATCCCAGCTTCTTCCAGGGTATGCTCTTAATGAGCTTCTTGAATAATATGTTTGGTAGTAATGACTGGGACCGGAATCAACAGGCTAAGTGTCAACAAAATCCTAATAATTGCTACGGTGGATTTAGTCGATCTGGTGGAGGCTATAAGGGCTATACAACTCCTCCGTCTGTCCGTGGAGGATCTTCTTCTGTCCGTGGTGGAGGACCTGGTGCTGGAAAATAATTAATAGAAAAGGAGATGCGAAATGGAACCATTTTTACTTACATTGATGTATTTTGCTGTTGCAATTATCATTGTTGTTATTGGATTATTTGTGTTTGAATCGCTAACGCGTCAATATAAGGACTGGGATGAGGTCTTAAAAGGGAATCATGCAGTATCATTATCAATAAGCGGCAAGATTATCGGGATTTGTATCGTCCTAGCTTTTGCGATTTATCATAGCTCGGCGATAGTAGATACATTGATCTGGGGCATTTTTGGTGTTGTTCTACAAATGGTGGCATATGTTATTTTTGAACTATTAACGAGAAATTTCTCGGTAGAAGAGCAACTAAAAAAAGGCAATATTTCAGTTGGTATCATTAGCTTTGCGGTTTCAGTTGGCTTGGCCTTTGTAATTGGTGCTTCAATTACATAATCTCTTCTAGGATTGGAAGTAATCGAGGGTGTCGAAAAAGGTTGAGTCTAGACCTTTTGCGACACCCTCGACCTATCTTAAAGTCCACTATCAAAAGGTGGAAACCAGAGACCGCTGAAAAAGTCCTTTTTAGCAGTTTCAAGGAAGTAGCAATGGCTCCACACGTTGCACGCCTGCTATGAGAAACCCACTCATAGCAGGGCTTAAGACAAAGCAACGGTTACGCTCATTGCTTAAAGGCCACTGAAGAAAGGTGAAAATCACACCTTTTTCAGTGGCCTGGTGGACAAGGTAAAAGGAGATCTAAACTGTGGATAATAAGAATATAAATAAGACAAAAGCAATTTACTGGGCATCTGGAGTTGTCTCCATATGCGGAATTATTTTTGAAGTACTTTTTGGTGCAGCAGGATCGTATATTTTAGGTGATGGCGTTAAGCAATATACGTTAATTATTTCTCTGTTCTTAACTGGGATGGGAATTGGTGCTTCAATTAGTGAGAGAGTAACGGGGAATCTGATCCTATCCTTTGTGTGGATTGAGTACTTAATTGGGCTTATTGGTGGATTATCAACTTTCTTTTTATTTGGAATTACTGCATATCTAGGACAAGGAACCGATGCTTTCTTCTTATACACCGTCACAATTGTTATTGGAACATTAACAGGAGTGGAGCTACCCGTATTAATACGTAAGGCAAATGATATAGGAGAAACACTTAACAAAAGTGCTGCACGTGTCCTTTTTTCTGACTACGCTGGCGGTTTGGCCGGGGGTCTCCTATTTGTCTATTTACTTAGACCTGAATTTGGATTGGTGAAAACGGCCTTTGTTGTAGCGATTATTAATATCGCTGTTGCTTTATGGCTTCTATATTATTTCCGCGACGAGATCCCGTCTTATCGAAAGCACGGTTTTATCGGTATTTTCATTCTCCTTATCTTAGTCGGAGGTGTTTTCGTTGGGGACAAAATTGCTTTCTCTTTTGAACAGCAGCTCTATAGAGATCCGATCATCCATTATGAAAATAGTGACTACCAGCAAATTATCCTAACAAAGGAACAAGGTGACCTAAGACTCTTTCTAGATGGACAGTTACAATTTAGTTCAACCGATGAGTATCGGTATCATGAAACATTAGTTCATCCTGCAATGGCTACTGCTGAAAGAAGAGAAAATGTCTTAATTCTTGGAGGCGGTGATGGCCTGGCAATTAGAGAATTAAGAAAATATGATGAGGTTAAATCGATGACGTTAGTTGATTTGGACCCAGCTGTCATAACATTAGCTGAAACGAATCATGATATCATCGAGTTGAATGAAGAGGCTTTTTCAGATCGGCGAGTGAATGTCGTTAATACAGATGCGTTTTTGTATTTAGAAGATACGAGGCAATTGTATGATGTCATTTTAGTTGATTTGCCCGATCCTAATAATGAAACACTGAGTAAGCTATATACATTAGAGTTTTACCAGCTATTAAGAAATCGTTTGTCACCGGGTGGATCAATTATGATTCAGGCGACGAGTCCAACATTTGCGACAGAGGTCTACTGGACGATCGATAAGACGGTGAAGGAAACAGGAATGCACACTGAAAATCTGCATGTTGATATTCCGAGCTTTGGTGATTGGGGATTTATCCTGGCTAAAAGAGAGCCGTTTGATTTAACTCAAGTAACAATTGATAAGGAAACCGAGTTTTTAACAGCAGAGGTACTAGCGGGTCTAATGATTTTTGGAAAGGATATCGATCAGGAGATTACTGATAAAGATGGAGAAGTGATTGATCTCGAGATAAATACATTAATTCATCCGATTATCCTTGAAAAATACTCAGAGGCTTGGAGAAATTATTGACAAGAGAACAAGTATGTTGAAGTAGAACTGCTCAACATACTTTTTCTTTGTGAGATTATCTGTCAGAAAATTCTGTCAAAATTAGAGGGTAATTTACTGTTCACGGCGAATGAATCATGTAAAGGATAAGGTAGGTGTATTCGTTGATTAAAGACTATAGGCCGTCAAGTTATTTTTTCGATGAGATGTTTGGTGAGGATAAACAGCCTTTTTTACACTACAAATCTCTTTATAATAATTATGCAAGTATTAACAGTCAGCTTATGGATTCACGTTACCAATTAGCACAGCAAAATTTTATTAGACAGGGTATTACGTTTACAGTCTACAACAATGATTCAGAGGGAACTGAGAGAACGATGCCATTTGATCCTATTCCAAGAATTATACCTAAAGAGGAATGGGTTGTTCTTGAAAAGGGATTGAAGCAGCGGGTCAAAGCATTGAATGCGTTCTTGGATGATATCTATAAGGATCAACATATATTGAAAGATAATATTATTCCAAGGGACCTCATCGTAACCTCACCACATTTTTACCATCAGGTCGTTGGAATAGATGTACCGAAGCAGAATCATATTTTTATTGCGGGGATTGATTTGATTCGTAATGACAAGGGCGAATACCTAGTTCTTGAAGATAATATACGTAACCCTTCAGGATTGTCTTACGTGTTTCAAAATCGATTTGTCATGCGAAAGCTATTCCCTGATTTGTTTAATAATTATCTAATTCATTCACTAGAAAATCAATTACATGAAATGCATGCAGCACTTAAATACATTTCTCCTAATGAAAAAAGACATCCGACGATTGTGTTACTGACACCGGGTGTATATAACTCAGCTTATTATGACCATAGTTTTCTGGCGAAAGAGATGGGGATCGAGCTTGTGGAGGCACGAGATCTCCTTGTGAAGGATCGTGTCGTGTATATGAAGACAACAAAAGGTCTTAAGCGAGTCGATGTTATTTATCGTCGCATTGATGATGATTACCTCGATCCACTTGTGTTCAATCCGGACTCGTTACTTGGTGTTCCAGGTTTAGTTGATGCCTACCGTGCTGGTCATGTCTCGCTCGCTAATGGAATTGGAAATGGTGTAGCAGATGATAAGGCAACATATGCTTATGTACCAGAGATGATTAGATATTACTTGGATGAAGAACCGTTGTTACAAAACGTCAAAACGTATTTGCTCTCAAAAAAAGAGGATTATGATTATGCTCTTGCACACCTAGATGAATTAGTGTTCAAAGAAAGGAATTCATCAGGTGGGTATAATATGTTAATTGGTACACAGGCGAGCGAGCAGGAAAAAGAGCTCTTTCGTCAAAGGATCATTGAAAGCCCAGACTCATTTATTGCTCAACCGACGATTTCTCTTTCACAATCTCCAACATTTACTGATGAAGGTATATGTGGGAGACATGTTGATTTGCGAGCCTTTGTTGTTCTAAATGAGGATGCCCATGTTGTACCAGGTGGATTAACTAGAGTTGCCTTAAAAAAGGGATCACTTGTCGTCAACTCATCACAGGGTGGTGGTGGGAAAGACACGTGGATTTTAGAATAGAGAAAGGAGGGGATCATCTTGTTAAGTCGCGTAGCAGATTCCCTGTATTGGCTATCACTGAATTTGGAGAGAGCAGATAATATGACGAAATTATTATCTGTACGTCTTGTGAGTCTATTAGAAAATAATGATCCAACAATAAGCGATGCGGATGATTGGAAAGAGATTATTGCGATTTCTGCGAATGAAGAGGATTTCAATGCAACATACGATATATGTAATCGAAGCTCTGTTATTGATTATATTGCTTTTTCAAAAGAAAACGCTAATTCTATTCGTTCATGTGTGGCAATCGCAAGGGAAAACGCAAAAGGGATCAGGGAGATGATTCCGCTTGAACTTTGGGAAGTAATCAATGATTTGTATATCAAAATCAAAGCATTTCCAACAAAGAATGTATCCAATGAGCAATTAAATGACTTCTTTCAAATGATTCTAGGCAAATCATTTCTAATCCAAGGAATTATTTATGACCTTATGCCAAGAGGAGATGGCTATCATTTTCTCATGTTTGGTAAGTATGTCGAACGATTGAGGAAGCTATCACGTACACTTGATGTATACTATCATAAAAAGGTTCAGGGGCGGGATAATAAAGCTAATATCCATTACCATTACTGGATTTCTGTTCTGAACTCTTTGGGAGGGTATGAATCTTATTTACAGAAGTTTCAGGCGTTCATTGAACCAATAACTGTAGCGAATTATCTGATCTTTGATGAATCCTTACCAAGGTCCGCAAAGTATAGTGTTAAGAAGTTAGTTCAGAGTTTTAAGCAGCTTGAAGGTAATAAAGTAAATGAGTATACGAAACATTTAAATGAAAGGCTTGAAGAATTACTACATGAAGTGAGCTATGAGTCCCTAGAAGAAATTGATTGTTCCTTACATGATTATTTTCAAAAGCTTCAGCAGTTATGTGATGAGATTGGGATGACGATTAGAAACACTTATTACTTAGGAGAGATTAATGCGATATGAAATACGAAGTGCTCCAAAGCACTCACTACCAATATAGCCTGCCAGTAAGGGAAAGCATTAACCAATGTATTTTTAAGCCAATAGGGAACGACAATCAGACAATGATTCAATATGAGCAGGCCATTACTCCGAGTGCGGTGGCTTCTGAGCATAGGGACTATTGGGGAAATGAAGTAGTTACTTTTTATATTTGGGAACCGCATAGTGAGCTACAGGTTCGGACTAGAACGATACTAGACTTGCATCATAAGGAACTTGTGCTGAAGATGACCAATGAGATTGAAGCTGAAATGAACAAGGTTTCGTTTAAACAAACGTTTGCTGAATTTTTGATGTCGACAAGATATACACAACTAAATTCAGATATTATCCATTTCATAACAAGTGAACTTAAGCGTGATCAGATTGATCTATTAACATTTGTAGAGAAATTAAATTCGTATATTTATGAACAATTTTCTTATTTACCAGGCTCAACGGATGTAACGACTGTCGCCTCAGATGCCTTTTTCAAGAAAACTGGGGTCTGTCAGGATTTCACTCATATAATGCTTGGTATTTGCCGAAGTCAAGGAATCCCAGCAAGATATGTTAGTGGGTATATTTATTCGGGTGAGGATGTTGCAATGCGAGGAGATTCGGTTACACATGCTTGGGTTGAAGTGTATTTTCCGACATATGGCTGGATTGGTTTCGATCCAACAAATAATATGATAGCTCAAAACCAGCATATATGTGTCGCAACTGGACGTGACTACGCTGATATCACACCATTAAAAGGTGTCCATATTGGAAACGGATATCAGGATTTAAAAGTGTCCATTAGTGTAAAGGCTGCACAATAACCTAATGCTCAAAAGGTCACCGAAAGGGAATTCTCTTTCAGTGACCTTTTTTCGTTATTTAAAAACAAATAGATATTAAAACATTAAATTTTTTTTCGAAAGTTAATAAAAATACTTATTTTAATTAACAAAAGATAATATAATGACCGTGAGAGGGTGAGATTAGTGAAAAATAATCAAAAAGCGTACCGAGCGACAACGATGTCTCCAAATGGAATGGTAACAACACCTCATTATTTAGCTTCTCAAGCCGGCATGAAAGTGCTAGAAAATGGAGGAAATGCAATTGAGGCAGCGATTGCGGCAACATCTACGATTTCTGTCGTATACCCACATATGAATGGTATTGGTGGAGATAATTTTTGGCTTATTTATGATGCTAAGCAAAAGGAAGTTAAGGCCCTTAACGCGAGTGGACGTTCAGGAGAAAATGCGACGATTGGATTTTACCGTGAGCAAGGTGTTTCTAAAATACCAGCAAGAGGTTATCTTTCTGCTAATACAATCCCAGGTGCAGTGGCCGGATGGGAGGAGGCTTTTCAATACAGCAAGCTGAATTTTAGAAGCTCATTAGGGTGGAAGGACTTACTTCAAACTGCAATTGGTTATGCTAAAGACGGTTTTCCTGTTACGAGAAGCCAAGAATTTTGGACAAAAGTAAATATGAATGAAGCAGACAATCAGTTTAGACATCTGCAACGATTTGATGGATTTCGGAGTACATTTCTGAACGTAGATGGTTCTGAGTTCAAAACAGGGGAACGCATGCGTCAACTTGATCTAGCTCAAACATTAGAGCAAATTAGTAATGAGGGTAGCAAGGCATTTTATCAAGGGGAAATTGCTGAGAAAATAACGAGAGAGTTACAAGAAAATGGTGGAGTGTTAACGCTCGAAGACTTTAACAACCACGAATCAGATTGGGTCACACCGCTTTCTGTTGATTACAGAGGGCATCAAGCCTATAATCTCCCTCCAAACACGCAGGGAATGGCTTCTTTGTCAATTTTAAATATACTTAATCATTTCGATCTAACTCAAATCGAAGAAGGTTCAGCAGAGTATTATCATCTCATTATCGAGGCTACCAAACTAGCTTTTAACGATCGAGATCAATGGCTAACGGACCCAGATTTTGTTGATATTCCACTAAACAGATTGTTATCGAAAGAACATGGTGCAAAGCTGGCAAACCAAATCAAGCAAGGAAATAACGCATTACATCTAAATCCCCTTGATCCAAAGGGTGATACAGTTTGGTTAGGCTTTATCGATAAAGAGGGCAATGCAGTTTCGCTGATCCAAAGTATTTATCATGATTTTGGATCAGGAATTATTCCAAAGGGGACCGGGGTTCTACTTCAAAATAGAGGTAGCTTCTTTTCGCTTGATCCACATCATACCAATTGCCTTCAACCAAAGAAGCGAACATTTCATACATTAAATCCGGCAATGCTTCTTAAAGATGAATTACCAGTCCTTATTTATGGAACAATGGGTGGTGAAGGACAGCCTCAGACTCAAGCCGCACTTATAACGAGAATAATAGATTACCAATTTGATATTCAGGCGGCTATTGAAGCACCAAGGTGGCTGTATGGTAGAACATGGGGTGCGGATTCGAATAGTCTGAAGGTAGAATCGCGTATTCCGGAGAAAACAATTGAAGTATTAAAGCAGTTCGGTCATGAGATTGAGGTGTTAGAGGAGTTTACTGATGTCATGGGGCATGCTGGGGCTATTTATATTGACCAAGCGAGCGGTATGAAATTTGGAGGTGCAGACCCTCGCGGGGATGGAATCGCTTTAGGGAATTAACAAATAGTATGATTGTAGATATATTTAATTTATTTTAGGGTGAATTAGGTATATACTAGTATCATATTGTCTTTAAATCATTAATGGAGGTTTACTTTTGAAAACATATTTGAATTTATTTATCGCCTTTTTTAGGTCTGGAATGCTAGGCTTTGGTGGTGGTCCTTCAGCTATTCCACTCGTTCATAAAGAAGTTGTCACAACATTTAAGTGGATGAATGATGAGGAATTTAGTGATGTTCTTGCTTTAGGGAACACATTACCAGGGCCAATTAACACGAAAATGGCTGGATATATTGGCTATAGAGTTGCTGGAATTGGCGGATTGTTAACCGCTGTATTATCATCAATCGTTCCAACAATTATTCTAATGATCGTATTGTTAACGACACTGACCTCATTTAAAGACCAGCCGTGGGTTCAAGGCATGACGAATGGTGTCATCCCTGTTGTTACGGTTATGCTAGGTGTGTTAACTTGGGATTTTTTGAAGAAGTCTAAGCAAAGCTTAGGCTGGAAGCTTGCTCTTTTTCTTTTAGTTATTAGTTTATTGGCAATTGAAGTTCTCGGAATTCACCCAGGTCTTGTCATAGCAATACTACTTGCTTACGCATTACTGCAGCCTAACCGAGCGAAGCAAAGTCAGAAAAAGGAGGGAGAAAATTGATCTATATCGAGATTTTTCTAGCCTTTTTTATACCTGGTATCGTTGGATATGGTGGAGGACCTTCCTCTATCCCACTAGTGCAATATGAGGTAGTCGATCGCTATAATTGGATGACTGTTGAGGAATTTAGTGAAGTCCTGGCATTGGGTAATGCGTTACCAGGACCGATTGCGACAAAAATGTCTGGCTATATTGGTTATGAAGTCGGAGGTGTTTTTGGTGCGTTTGTCGGTGTATTTGCTACTGTCGCCCCGTCTCTTATCTTAATGATTGCTCTACTTGGTCTTCTTTATAAATATAAGGATTCACCAAAAGTTAAAAAAATGACCACTTTAGTCAGACCAACAATTGCTATTTTACTTGGAGTTCTGACTTTCCGTTTCTTTGAAAGTTCGTATGAAGGTGCTGGCATGATACAGACGTTGTTTCTTGTCGTGATTAGCCTCTTCCTTCTAGAAAAGTGGAAGGTTCATCCGGCGTTTGTGATTATTGGAGCGTTAGGTTATGGTGCGATTTTCTTAAGCTGAACATTTAATTTGTAGAAAACAACAAAGACACAGGAAAAGACATTCTTTTTCCTGTGTCTTTTCTATTGGCTTTGTGATCATTTCTTTCGAAGAAAATGATATTTCTTGCACTCAACGACCATATTTTCTGATCTTGTCTCATATAGTGTAGGGACAAGTTGAGAAGGGGAGTTGAAATGACAACTTTTTTTAAAAGTGCATTGTTGTTAACCGCAGCAGCTTTACTCGGTGAATGTATAGAGTTTCTGATTAATATTGTGTTAGCAAGAGAGCTTGGTGAAGAAGGGTTAGGGCTCTACATGGCAATTTTCCCGACGATTCTCTTTATCGTTGTATTAGCTAGCCTCGAATTACCGATCTCTATTTCGAAGTTTGTTGCAGAGAAAGAGGAGATATTCCATCGAAGTATGCTGATGCATGCAATTAGGTTTTCGTTGATCTGTACATTAGTCTTCATTATTATTGGGCTTTGGGTTATTCCGGCGATTCCTGTATTTGATCGCTATCATCCATATGTCCCGTGGTTGTTTATATTACTTATTCCAATTATTACCTTCACCTCTGTTGCTAGAGGCTATTTTATGGGTGCACAGGATATGGGGAGAATTGCCGTTGCGAATTTCTTAAAGCGTGCAGCCCAATTAGTATTACTATTCATCTTATTTAAATGGTTTTCTTTTAATCAGGAAATGGCAATTCTAGTTGCATTATGTACATTGCTCGCAAGTGAATTGATTGTATTTGGTTACTTATTTATAGCTTTTATTCTTAGAATGAGGTTACTTAAGAAAAGACCGAGAGCAGAGTTAAATGGTATTAAGGTGATGAAAACGTTATTGGCAGTATCTATTCCAACAACAGGATTAAGGATTTTTCATTCCGCTACCTTTGCGATTAAACCATTCTTTATTAAAATGACACTTGTGAAGTCGGGGATGATTGATACGGTTGCGATGGTTCAGTATGGAAAGCTTGCCGGAGTTGCTTTCTCAATAGGATTCTTTCCTGCCTTTATTGCTCATTCTCTATTGATTGTTCTAATTCCGACTGTCTCTGAGGCGTACAAACGAAGAGATTTTGATAAGTTGAGTGGTCTATTGCGAAAAGTGATGCTCGTTACAGCAGTATACGGATCTATTGCTGTTTTTATCTTTTATTATTATGCTGAGCCACTTACAAGTCTTTTCTTTGACGATTCACCTGCTGTTCGCTACTTACAATTACTAGTTCCTTATTTTCTGTTTCATTTCTTTGTGATTCCGATGCAGGCTTATTTAATAGGACTAGGGCTTGTCAAGGAAGCATTTATGCATGCACTCTACACGACGATTGTTTCATTTGCCTTGATGTACTTTTTAGGATCGTTGCCTCGTTTCCAAATGGACGGAGTTATTATTGGGATGAATATAGGCACGGTGCTTTTGACATTTATGCATTATATTACTATTTGTGAGCGGATAAACGTTGATTTGTTTTTGCGGAAGAAGTCTAGGTAGGAGCTTAGCCTATTGATCTAGTCTCGTAAAGTGGGACTTGATCAATAGGTTATTGGCATTGGTATTTAAAGAGAGTGGCCGGAAAAGTCGCTTCGACTCCGCTACCGGGATGGGGGGCAGCACCCGCCGGAGGGCGTTGAACTAACCGGCTATGCCGGTGGATTTCAACCTGCCCTTATTTCCTGCAGGAGTCGGCCCGCCCATCCCGTCCGCTTTGATGAAAGGGAAGATAGATTTCTCTGCTCTCCCCAGTAAATATCAAGAGAATATGAAAAATTTCTTGATGAAAATACTTGATGAAAATAGTAGTAAAGTATAAGTCATCACATTATTCTTTATTGAATTGTCATCACAAAACGTCTACTTATTCAGTCATGTTAGAATCATACGATACTTGACTGAGAGGCATTTGATTAACAGTGTCTGTATGCTATCCATATTTGGATCTTGTTTTGGTCGGTTGAGACATTTCTGTCCGGGCCTTTTTGTGTTGGATTTGTATAGTGTGGGTATAGAATTGGAAACGTATGAAGAAGGATTACTATTTTTTCTTTCTTGACTAACTTGTATATACATGAGAATATTGAGACGGAAAATGGTCTGGTACATAATTGAAATGAAGGGGGTAAATAAGATGGGCGAATGGTGGAGAAAGTCAACGGTCTACCAAATTTATCCGAAGAGCTTTAATGATACAACAGGTAACGGAGTAGGCGATATCCAAGGGATTATTGAAAAGCTTGATTATTTAAAGAAACTTGGTGTAGATGTATTATGGCTTACACCTATCTATGGTTCACCACAAAAGGATAATGGATATGATATATCTGATTATTATTCGATACATGATGAGTATGGAACGATGGAGGATTTTGATCAATTACTAGAAGAGGTTCATCGCCGTGACATGAAGTTAATCATGGATCTAGTTGTCAACCATACATCGACAGAGCATTCATGGTTTAAACAATCGAAGCAATCGAAGACAAATGATTTTCGTGACTTTTATATATGGAAGGATCCAATTGAGGAAGCGGAGCCGACAAATTGGCAATCGAAATTTGGAGGGAACGCTTGGAAGTATGATGAGGAAACGGGTCAATATTATCTTCATTTATTTGATGTCACACAAGCCGATTTAAATTGGGAAAATCCAAAGCTTCGCAGGTATGTCTATGATATGATGCATTTTTGGTTTAACAAAGGGATTGATGGCTTCCGTTTAGACGTCATTAATTTAATCTCGAAGAATCAAGCATTTCCAAATGATCCTGTTGGTGATGGCAGGAAATTTTATACGGATGGCCCACGTGTCCATGAATTTCTTCAAGAAATGAACAATGATGTCTTATCAAAATACGATAGCATGACGGTTGGTGAGATGTCTTCAACGTCAATTGAACATTGTATTAAGTATACAAATCCAAGTCGTAATGAATTAAGCATGACTTTCAATTTTCATCATTTAAAAGTTGATTATCCAAACGGTGAAAAATGGGCGAATGCTGAGTTTGACTTTCTTGCACTTAAGGACATCTTAACTAGGTGGCAGGTCGAGATGCATCAAGGTGGTGGCTGGAATGCTCTGTTTTGGTGTAATCATGATCAGCCAAGAGTTGTATCTCGATATGGGAATGATCAACAATTCCATGAGAAATCAGCAAAGATGCTCGCAACAACAATTCATTTAATGCAGGGCACACCTTATATCTATCAAGGTGAGGAGTTCGGTATGACCAATCCTAGCTTTGAGACAATTGATCAATACCGCGACGTTGAAACCTTGAACTATTATCAATTAATGAAAGAACAAGGAATGAAGGAAGACGAGATTATGGCGATCATCAAAACGAAGTCACGTGATAATTCTCGCACACCGGTACAGTGGAATGAAGAAAAAAATGCTGGGTTCACTTCGGGTACACCTTGGATTGGAGTTTCTGAGAACTATCCAGAAATCAATGCGGAGAGAGCGGTAGCTGATCATAATTCAATCTTTTATTATTATCAATCCTTGATTCAATTGCGTAAGGATATGGATATTATTACAAATGGAAGTTATCAATTGCTAGAAAGAGAAAATCCTCAGTTATTTGTTTATGAAAGGGTAGTGGGTGAGGAGAAGCTGCTTGTAATTAACAATTTTTACGGGGAAGAGGCAGTTTTCAATTTGCCCTCTAACTGGATTAAGGATCTCGATAAAAGCGAGTTAGTTTTAACAAATTATGAGGATAACAGAAGACTCGAGAATGTGATGAAGCTAAAGCCATATGAATCACTCGTTTATTATAAACAGTAACTGCATGAGCAGATTATTCGTTTTATCTCCTAACTAACAATATAATAATGGTTGTAGGTAATTATAGGGAGGCGTTAAAAATGAGTGTTCATGAATTCGTCGTTAAAAAGCCATCTGGAGAAGAAATTAACCTAGAAACATATAAGGATCGTGTGTTGTTAATTGTCAACACAGCAACGAAGTGTGGACTAGCACCACAATTTGAAGGCTTAGAGAAGCTCCACCAAAAGTACAAAGATGAAGGTCTCTCTGTTCTAGGTTTTCCGAGTAATCAATTTATGAATCAAGAGCCTGTTGATAATGAAGGAATGGTTGAAGCGTGTCAAATTAATTTCGGTGTAACGTTCCCTTTATTTGCGAAAATTAAAGTCAATGGTTCTGGTGCAGACCCACTCTATAAATTTTTGAAAAAAGAGAAAAAAGGGTTATTGAGCTCGGAAATTAAGTGGAATTTCACTAAATTTCTCGTTGATCAGGATGGTAATGTAGTCAAACGGTATGGTCCCAATGTAGACCCAGCTGATATTGAAGAAGATATTAAATCACTACTTAGCATGTCATAATTTTGACATGCTTTTATTGTTGTTTATTTTGAATTGAGAAGTCTAAACTATGAAGGGAGGGGGCAGTGACAGTTCAGATGGAAGAACTATATCAAGCAGCAGAAGAATTTATCCGACTTTTTTATGATGAAGGAGAAAAAAGTGAAGCAGAATGCAAGAGAAGATTAGCGGAGATTAGCAAAGAGATAAACGAGACTGGTACATATACTCATACATATGAAGAGCTTTCGCACGGGGCTAGAGTGGCGTGGCGAAATAGCAACCGCTGTATTGGGAGACTGTTTTGGGAATCGATGCATGTGCTAGATCAGCGCCAGTTATCATCGGAGGATGAGATTGCAGAGGCAATCTTTGATCATATTGAGTATGCGACGAATAAAGGAAAGGTAATCCCAACGATTTCTATCTTTAAACAAAGAAAAGAGAACGGTGACCCTGTCCGTATCTTAAATCATCAATTAGTTAGATATGCTGGTTATGAAGCTGATGGAGGAGTAGTAGGAGATCCAGATTCGATTCAATTCACAAAGTATTGTCAATCATTAGGCTGGCGGGGAGCTAGAACAAACTATGATATTCTTCCACTAGTCATT
This sequence comes from Halalkalibacter suaedae, assembly GCF_017939705.1. Taxonomy (GTDB): domain Bacteria; phylum Bacillota; class Bacilli; order Bacillales; family Bacillaceae_D; genus Halalkalibacter; species Halalkalibacter suaedae. The sequence continues at coordinate 62,826 of NZ_JAGKSQ010000006.1, read as the reverse complement.
CACGTTGATGGGAAGGAGCCGAAATGGTTTTCGATACCAGAACGATGTGTGTTGGAAGTGGAAATCGTTCATCCAACGATTACTAGTTTTGACGACTTGAAAATAAAATGGTACGGGGTTCCTTTCGTTTCAGATATGAAGCTAGAGATTGGTGGGATTACGTACCCAGCAGCCCCTTTTAATGGCTGGTATATGGGCACAGAAATTGGAGCTAGGAATTTAGCTGACGACAATCGCTATGATCTCTTACCAGACATTGCTGATTGTATGAATCTTGAGCGTATGAGAGACTCGACTCTTTGGAAGGACAGGGCATTACTTGAATTAAATCTGGCTGTACTCAGTTCCTTTAAGCAGGCTGGAGTTAGCATTGTTGATCACCATACAGCAGCCAAACAGTTTGAACGGTTTCGTGAAAAAGAGGAAATTGCTGGACGTGAAGTGAATGGGAAGTGGTCTTGGCTTATTCCACCGCTCGCACCTGCGACGACTAAGATCTTTCATTCTCACTTTAACGATCAAGTCTTAAAACCGAATTACTTTTATCAGGAACGATTATATTAATTAATCCTTTCAACTGTATACGTGCAGTGTTGCTTAAGATCGTATAAGATAGAGATAAGAAAAAGAAAAAAAGGACGAGTGTCAAATGAGCATTTTACAGATTGAAGGGTTAACAAAAACATACGGTGATAAGACATTATTCCAAGATATTTCTTTTGCAATTGAAGAAAAGCAAAGAATTGGACTAATTGGTGTAAATGGAACGGGGAAATCGACATTTCTAAAAATTTTAGCGGGAATTGAAGGAGCGGATGCAGGTGAGTTTCATCATGCAAATGACTTCAAAATTGAATACTTACCGCAACAGCCCGATCTTAATGAAGAGGGCACAGTCATTGATGAAATTTACTTTGGTGACTCAATTGTCATGAAGACAATAAGAGGTTATGAGCAAAGTCTCCAAGAGTTTGAAAGTGATCCAAATAATGCGACGTTTCAGAACGAGTTTATGAAGTGGCAGCAGAAGATGGATGAGGTTGACGCGTGGGAAGCGAATACAGTTGCGAAAATGATTTTGACAAAGCTTGGTGTAAAGGATTTCTCTGCACAGATCGGACAATTATCCGGAGGACAGAAAAAACGTGTAGCTATTGCTAAAGCATTGATTCAACCAGCACATCTCTTGCTATTAGATGAACCGACAAACCATCTTGACCATAAGACAATTGAATGGTTAGAAGGTTATTTATCTACATATAAGGGTGCAATTATCTTGATAACTCATGATCGTTACTTCTTAAATCGTGTGACAAATCAGATGTATGAGTTGGACCACGGTCGGTTATTTAAATATGAAGGTAATTATGAATCGTTTCTAGAGAAGAAAGCGGAACGAGAGCTGCAAGAGGCACAGCGTGATCAAAAGCGACAGAATATACTGCGAAGAGAGTTGGCTTGGTTACGTAGAGGTGCAAAGGCAAGATCAACGAAACAAAAGGCGAGAATTGGCCGCGTTGAGGAATTGCAGGAAGAGAAAGGAGCTGCGAAACGAGAAGACTTCGATTTCTCTATCGGCTCAAAGAGACTTGGTACACAGGTGATTGAGTTGAAGAAAGTTGGAAAACAGTACGATCACCAAACATTAGTAAAGGATTTAGATTATTTACTTGTTCGCGGTGAGCGGCTCGGTATCGTCGGACCAAATGGCAGTGGGAAAACAACACTGCTCAATATGCTTGCAGGACGAATCTCACCAGATGAGGGTGAAATTATTACGGGTGAGACGGTTCATATTGGGTACTATACTCAAGAGGACAAAGAAATAAATGGCGAATTAAAGGTAATTGATTACATAAAAGAAGTTGCTGAAATCGTCTATACTGTTGATGGATCCGTCATAACAGCAGAGCAGATGCTAGAACGATTTTTGTTCCAACGTTCTGCTCAGCATACGTATATTAGACGTTTGTCCGGCGGAGAGCGTCGTCGACTCTATTTGCTACGGGTGCTAATGTCGGAACCGAATGTCTTGTTTTTAGATGAGCCAACTAATGATCTTGATACAGAAACGCTTTCTGTACTAGAAGATTATTTAGACCAGTTTCCTGGAGTTGTTATTACCGTTTCCCATGATCGTTATTTCTTGGATCGTGTTGTCGATCACTTACTTGTATTTGAAGGTAATGGGGTTGTATCGAGATTCCAAGGTCATTATTCAGATTATCTAAGTGAGCAAGAAATGATTAATGATCAGTTGAAGGAAGCTGAAAAAACAATAGCTAAGCCAGTCGATAAGAAAGGCCCAAAGAAAAAGCTTTCCTATAAGGATCAGCTTGAATGGAATGGGATTGAAAACAAAATTACTGATCTAGAGGAAAAAATAACTGAGCTTGATGAACAGATTTCAAAAGCAGGTAGTGATTATTCGATTATTCAGCAGTGTATGAGTGAAAAAGAAGCAATTGAGAAACAACTCGAAGAAACAATGGAACGCTGGGAAGAACTTTCCATCTTAGTTGAAGAATTGGAATAATAAAGAAAGGTGATGACCGTTTTTGAGTGGTTGTCACTTTTTTTGAAAAATATTGATCGTTTTTGATTGAAAATAGTTGAAATTGATTGTTTTTCAAAGTATACTACATTCATAGAAGAGGTGATTGTTATGTTGGATCTTGAACGTCAACAAAAAATCCTAGCCTTACTAATTGCAAGAAATACAATAAAAATGCAAGACATAATTGATGAGACTGGGGCTTCCGAGTCAACGATTCGTAGAGATTTGCAAAAGCTTGAACGTGCAGGTAAATTAAAGCGTTTACACGGCGGGGCTACAATATTGCAAAAGAAATTAGATGAACCAACAATAGCAGAGAAAACAACCAAAAACAGTCATGAAAAACATCAAATTGCCAAAAAGGCCGCAGAGTTTGTTGAGGATGGTGACTGTATCTTTTTAGACGCTGGTACTAGTACCATTGAAATAATTCCTTATCTAAAAGGGAAAGATGTGGTTGTAGTAACAAACGGATTAATGAATATTCCGCTATTGATGGAGCTAGAAGTCGAGACACATGTCATTGGTGGTTATGTGAAATCTGGAACAGGGGCATTTATTGGTCGCAGTGCAATTAAGACATTGGAGACATTTCGATTTGATAAAGCGTTTCTAGGTGTAAATGGAATTAGTATTAATGGTGATTGCACGACACCGGATCCACAAGAGGCCTTCATTAAAGAATATACAATTGAAAGATCAAAGCAAAGTTTTCTGCTAGCCGATCACTCGAAGTTCGGTGAAGTATCGTTTTCAACCTTTGCCAAAGTAGAAGACGTAACAGTGATCACTAGTTCATTAATTGAGAAGGAATATAGTCAGGAATTAATAAAGCATACCAACTTAGAGGTGGTTACATTATGATTTTTACCGTTACACTAAATCCCGCCATTGATCACTTTGTTCGTCTTGACAGAGTCGAACTAGGAACTGTTAACCGTGCAAGTAGTGATCAAAAGGTAGCTGGGGGGAAAGGAATTAATGTTTCTAAGGTGTTGAAAAGACTTGGACATCCAAGTGAGACAATGGGATTCATTGGTGGTTTTACTGGACGCTTCATCAAGGAAACACTTGAGCAGGAAGGCATTACAGCTAATTTTACTGAGATTGCTAGTGATACAAGAATTAATATCAAAATTCAGGCTGACCAAGAAACTGAAATAAATGGTGCTTCTCCAAGAATTCTGGAGGAAGATCTGAAGAATTTGATTACACAGCTTGAGCGATTAAAAGCTGGTGATCAACTCGTTTTAGCTGGAAGTGTTCCCGAAACGATCAAAGATACGATTTATATGACATTGACAGAGGAAGCAAGAAAGCGGAAGGCTGATGTTTTTATTGATTCAAGTGGTCGTGCTTTCGAATACGCAATCAAAGCAGCCCCAACCTTTATCAAGCCAAATCATCATGAGCTGGCGGAGTTATTCGAGACAGGACCACTTACACCAAAAGAATCTCTCCCATATGTAAAAGAACTCCTAAAAAAAGATATTAAGTATGTGCTAGTGTCGTTTGCAGGAGAAGGGGCAGTTTTAGGAACAAGGGAAGGTATTTACTTTGCTAACACACCAAAGGGAGAGTTGAAAAATTCAGTTGGGGCTGGTGATTCCGTTGTAGCTGGGTTTTTAGCGGCACTATCGGAAAATAAGTCAACCGTAGATGCCTTTAAGTTTTCAGTTGCCGCCGGAAGTGCAACCGCCTTTTCGGAAGGTTTTTGTCAAAGAGAAGATGTAGAAGAATTAATGAAAGAAATCAATATTATCAACTTAGAAGAGGGTGTGTAAAATGAGAATTTCTGATCTATTGAAAAAAGATACGATCGTATTAAATATGAAAGCAACATCCAAGTCATCGGCTATTGATGAGCTTGTTAGACAATTAGATTCAGCAGGAAAGTTAAAGGATCCTGTAGAATATAAAAAAGCAATTTGGAAGCGTGAAGAACAAACGACAACTGGACTTGGTGATGGGATTGCGATTCCACATGCAAAGACAGCTGCTGTTAAGACGCCAGCCATTGCATTTGGACGTTCAACTGAAGGTCTAGATTATGAATCATTAGATGGTCAGCCAACTCATTTGTTCTTCATGATTGCAGCATCAGAAGGAGCGAATGAAGCACATTTAGAAACACTTTCGAGATTATCAACATTTTTAATGGATGATGCATTTAGAAAAGTGCTACTAGAAGCGACAACTGAAGCTGAAATTGTGAAAGCAATTGATATAAAAGAGGAAGAACAAGTAGCGAAAGAAAAGGCAGAGCAAGGAGAAAAGCAAGACGGTTTCACATTGTTAGCCGTTACTGGATGTCCAACAGGGATTGCTCATACGTATATGGCAGCAGATGCGTTGAAGGATGAGGCAAAGAATCAAGGTGTTACAATTAAGGTTGAAACAAATGGTTCTGGTGGCGTGAAAAATCGCTTAACAGATGCTGAAATTGAAAATGCCTCTGCAATTATTGTCGCAGCAGATACAAAAATTGAAATGGACCGCTTCAGTGGAAAGAAAGTGATTCAGACAGGTGTCACTGACGGAATTCGAAGACCGAAAGAGTTAATCTCTCAAGCGATCTCAGGAGAGGTACCAGTATATAGTGGTTCTGGTTCTGGGAGAAGAGAAGAAGCTGGATCTGGTGGGAAAAGCGGATTTTACAAGCATTTAATGAATGGTGTTTCAAACATGCTCCCATTCGTTGTCGGTGGTGGTATCTTAATCGCAATTTCATTCATCTTCGGAATTAATTCAGCTAAACCAGGTCATCCAGAATATAATGAATTTGCGGCAATGCTGAATACAATTGGTGGCGGAAATGCGTTTAATCTGATGATTCCTGTATTAGCTGCATTCATTGCAATGAGTATTGCCGACCGTCCTGGTTTTGCAGCAGGTATGGTTGGTGGACTAATTGCATTCACAGGTGGAGCTGGTTTCTTAGGTGGTTTAATTGCTGGTTTCTTAGCTGGTTATCTTGCATTACTTGTTAAGTATGTCTTACAAGGATTACCTGACTTCCTTGAAGGAATTAAGACAGTGTTACTTTATCCAGTTTTTAATATTTTCCTTACAGGTATTATTATGTTACTTATGGTTCAACCACTTTCGACATTTAATTCAGGTCTTGAAACTTGGTTAGCAGGTATGGGTACTGCAAACATGGTCATACTCGGTATTATCCTAGGTGGAATGATGGCAATTGATATGGGTGGGCCGATTAATAAGGCTGCCTTCACATTCGGAATCGCCATGATTGATGCAGGAAACTTCGGTCCGCATGCTGCTGTTATGGCAGGCGGGATGGCTCCTCCTTTAGGAATTGCCTTAGCCACAACATTCTTTAAAAATAAATTCACAAAGCAAGAGCGTGAAGGAGGAAAGACAAACTATGTTCTAGGTCTTTCGTTCATCACAGAAGGTGCAATTCCTTTTGCTGCAGCAGATCCAGGACGAGTGATTCCATCCGTTGTAGTTGGTTCAGTGATTGCCGGTGGATTAACAGCATTATTTGGTGTAGGATTACCTGCTCCACACGGCGGAGCATTTGTTATTCCATTAGTATATGGAAGTGCATTCCTATATATTGTCGCAATATTAGCTGGGTCAATTGTAACGGCGTTGATGTTAGGTTTTTGGAAAAAGAAAGTAGACTAATGAACGAGGGGCTTCTCATTGTTATGAGGAGCCCCTTAGTTTTTTGGTAATGACTGCTTATATTGCTATTGGTAAGATGCTTTGACTCCGCTACCGGGATGGGGGGCACGCTTTCCGCAGGAGGGCATGGAACTAACCGGCTTTGCCGGTGGATTTCCATTTGCCCTTATGTCCTGCAGGAGTCGGCCCGCCCATCCCGTCCGCTTTGAAAGAGGAAGAATTGTAGTTTACTTCCTTTTTAACATCTTCTTACTCAGGTGACTGAATACTGCTGGAGTTTGGGGGATTAGTGGATGCTGTATTATAAATACCGGAGTATCTGACTTTTTGATACAATTAAATAAATTAATATATATACAGAGGTGAGAAGATGAAGGTTGTAATGTATCAGATGGATATTATTCCTGGGAAGCCAGAGGAAAATTGTAAGAAGGTAGAGAACTGGGCGGAGGAGGTCTGTAATAGTGTAAATCCAGATATACTTGTCTTACCTGAAATGTGGACGACGGCTTATACTCTTACTGAGTTAGAAACGATTATTCAAGAGCTGGATACAGATATTGTCTTGTTCCTTCAGGGGATTGCTAAGAAGCATATGGTGAATTTAGTTGCGGGTTCTATTGCTGTTAAGGAGAATGGAAAGGTGTATAATCGTGCGTTGGTTATTGATCGTCATGGTGAGCTAATATATCAATATGACAAAATTCACCTCGTTCCAATGCTAAAGGAGCATCTCTATCTTGATGGTGGAAAGGAAGCTGGAACCGTATTTGAGTTGGATGGATACAAAATGGGCCTCATGATTTGTTATGACCTTCGTTTTCCAGAATTAGCACGTTCGCTCGCATTACAAGGTGCAGAAATTATTTTTGTTGTTGCAGAATGGCCATCAGCACGTGAGCTTCACTGGAACATCCTACAAAAGGCAAGGGCAATTGAGAATCAAGTGTTTGTTGCTAGCTGTAATCGGGTTGGAATATATGATGGGGTCGAATTTGCTGGTCAATCACAAGTGATCACACCATGGGGAGAAAGCCTATCTGTTGGTTCAAGTTCTACGGAAGAAACCTTAACTACCAGCTTGGATATGAGTACTGTCAAAAAAATTCGAAGTGAGGTCCCAGTTTTCAATAGTCGTGTCCCAAGCTTGTATAAGCATCAATAATCTTGATGGACTTGAAAGATCTCGTCTTTTGTAAGGTGTTCTAAAGGCGAGATCATGTCCATCATTTGAAATGGTTTTACTGATGACTAATAACCCATTTGAAAAACTCTTCAGTAGTAAGAAGCTGTTGTATTGTTTTGAGACTATCAATCATCGTAGGCCTATTTTTTTTTATTTCATTGAGCATTTTTTTCTTTTTCTTTTCATGGAGAATCCAAGCCAAAAGCTGACGATAAGAGATAAGTGGTAAATTCGTTTTTCCTTGATAATAATGTTGGATTAGTAGAAATGTAAAATCAATTTGTAGCAAGTCATTTGCAAATCCAATAGAGTCTATATGTAGTTTAGTTTGGAGAGTGTCTTTCATTTTAATTGAATGCGAGCCAAGCTGTTGGAGTGCTTCCTCCATTTTGTCGAATTCCTCATTTATATAAAATTTACGGGTGCGATATAGCTTATAAAAAAATTGAGGTTCCTCATTAAGAAAAAAGCCCTTAACATCTTTATCGACATATCCTTGTTTATGAAGTCTTAACAAATCTAAATGCTTGTACTTCCTCATCGAAAAAATAGTCTCTAACGATGTGGTCATATCCTTTCCTTGCTGAAAAGGGATGGATGTTGATTGTATGGTTGGAGAGTACTGATGTAGGAACTATATTTGTTATGTCTAAATCTCCTATAGAAAGCAACCTTTATTCCCTGATTAGATGCGAATTTCGCTATTTGCTTCACTATATTCGACATAAATTCCTCCATTCATGATCGTTCAGTGTCGTAAGAACGTTTATCTAATTGTACATCATGTATAATATTTGTCTATGCATTTGAAGATATCGCTTATAAATAATTAGAGGGTTGTCGTAAAAAGGACTTCGACCTTTTTGCAACAACCCCACCTTGTAAGTCCTTATTTATTTTCAAAATATAAATTGGCCAGAACATGTGCTTTATATCGTTCGATTTTCCGACCTTCAATATAGCGAATCCCTAAGTCTTTTAATTTCTGAACATACCAGCCCTTCGTTCCAACGTACATTAAGCTCACCCTTTCAGCATAAATAATAAAACGAGTGAGCAATATATCTGCTCACTCGTTACTTATTTCATCTTATGCAAAAGGGTGAAAAAAATGATACGAAATTACTTTTGACTAATGGAAATGATGTTCGTATCGTTTAGCTTTGCATTTCTGTTAAGGATTTCAACAAACTCACCTTCAGCTAAGTTTGTGAAGACGATCGGTGTAATAATTGATGTTGCATTTTCTTTAATATAATCAAGGTTAAAGTTTAAAAGCTCTTGTCCTTGTTTGACTTTATCTCCTTGTTCAACAAGTGTTTCAAAGCCTTCTCCCTTTAAGTTGACTGTATCAAGACCAACATGAATTAAGATTTCTTTTCCTTCTTCAGAAAGGATTCCAATTGCATGCTTCGTAGGGAATAGGTTAACAATTTCTCCATTAACAGGTGAGACAACCTTTCCTGCTGTTGGTTCAATTGCAAATCCATCACCCATCATTTTGCCAGCGAAAACTTGGTCTGGAACCTCTGTAATTGGAAGGACTTTCCCTTCAAGTGGTGCATTAAAAGCAATATTTCCTGCAACTGCCTCTGTTTGTTTAACGTCCTCAGTTACTCTAGCTGGAGTACGTCCACTAATAATATCTTGCATCTGTGTTTTAATTTGATCCGAACGTGGACCAAAGATTGCTTGGATGTTATTCCCCATTTGCATGACACCAGAAGCACCTAATTTTTTCAGTGTATCTTTTTCAACTTTTGAGACATCATTCACACTAATACGAAGTCTAGTGATACAAGCATCTAGATTAGAAAGATTTTCCTTTCCGCCTAACGCTTTTAAGACGTCGTAAGGTAGGTCAGAAACTGAACCAGCTTGAGCAACTTCTCCCGTTTCGTCTTCTGCAACTTCTTCACGTCCAGGAGTCATTAAATTGAATTTCTTGATCGCAAAGCGGAAACCGAAGTAATAAATAAGGGCGAACACTAAACCTACTGGAATAACAAGCCACCAATCGGTTCGACCTGGTAAGACACCATAAAGTAAGAAGTCAATGACCCCACCAGAGAATGTCATACCGATTTTAACATCAAGCATATGCATGATCATAAATGATAACCCAGCAAAAATAGCATGGATACCAAACAAGACTGGTGCAACGAATAAGAAACTAAATTCAAGTGGCTCTGTAATACCAGTTAAGAATGAAGTGAGGGCTGCTGAAAGCATGATCCCAGCAACAACCTTCTTTTGAGCTGGACGAGCACAATGATAAATAGCAAGTGCAGCTGCTGGAAGACCGAACATCATGAATGGGAATTTACCAGTCATAAAGGTACCAGCTGTTAATTCTGCTCCATCTCGAATTTGAGCAAAGAAGATTTGTTGATCCCCACGAACGAGGTTTCCAGCTGCGTTTGTATACGTACCGAATTCAAACCAGAATGGTGAGTAGAAGATATGATGCAAACCAAATGGAATTAACGAACGTTCAATCACACCAAAAATAAATGCTGCTAACGTACGGTTTGAATCAACCATGATATGAGATAAACCGTTCATTCCTAATTGAACTGTTGGCCAGACAAAATGTAGAAGCACACCTAGTAATAGAGCGAAAAATGCAGTTGCAATAGGAACAAAGCGTTTCCCTGCAAAGAACCCTAAATAAGAAGGTAACTCAATATTAAAGTATTTGTTATACATATAGGAACCCAGTAACCCGGCAAGAACCCCACCGAATACCCCGGTACCCAGTGTTGGGATTCCGAGTACTAACTGATATTGAGGATTTTCAGCGTTAATCATCTCCGCTGTGATTCCTCCTGTAACTCCCATCGTAACATTCATAATTAAATATCCGATGATTGCGGCAAGACCTGCAACACCATCCCCATTAGCAAGACCGATTGCAACCCCAACTGCAAATAACAGTGGTAGGTTTGCGAAAACGATATCCCCCGCATTTTGCATGATGCTTGCTAGCATCACAACCCAAGTTGCTTCTAAAGCAGGGATGGCTGAAGTGATATCAGGATTTTGAAGAGCATCTCCAAATGCTAAAAGAATACCTGCAGCTGGTAATAATGCGACAGGAAGCATTAATGCTTTACCAACACGTTGGAGAACTCCAAAAGATTGTTTAAACATGTTTTTTCCCTCCTATTAAAATTTTGGAATTTGATAAAAATGCAACAAAAAAGGCATGAGTGGAAGAGATTAGCACAAATAACAGGAGAATCCTCTCCTTAACATGTGCAATCTCTCTTCCTCTCATGCCTGCATAACCAGTCACACGGTAAAAGAATGATTGATAGTATATTATTTTTTCGACAGACGCTGTAGATGTAGTGTTAAGTATACTGCTTCCGCATCTGGAACCGCTTTCCGCAGAGTCTGTTGCATGATCTTCATCAGTTTCCACGACAAATTGTAGCACAGTGGATATTCGGTCTGCAATACCTTTTTTAATAATTCTTGGTTGTCAATATAATCCTCAGTTTCAATACGTTCAATTGCATGGTGAAGATGACGAACTAAGCGTAGATAGTTAATATCGTTAGGATCAATTGATAATTTCAACGACTCTTCAACAACCTGAATCAATTCACCAATTAATCGAGTGTGTTTGTTTACTTCTTGCAATGAACGCCTCGACAATGCACTATGAATATGCAAAGTAACAAAGCCGATTTCTCCTGATGGAATTAAAATATTTAACTCGCGATTGATATACGCAATAAGTTCAGTAGCAACTGCATATTCTTTCGGATAGGCGAGCTCTGTTTCTTTTAAGAAGGGATTCGTTATATCCAGTCCTTGTTTGACTCTTTTGACAGCATAAAATAAGTGATCAGTTAGTGCGATATGGATATGTTCATATAGAGTAACTGAGAATCTTGCTTCGACAATTTTGATTAAATCATCCATGATACCAATAAACGATTCATCAATATAATCAAGCAGCTGCTTATATTGCTCCTGCTCCTTCGTTTCCTTTAGTACAAAGAACTTCTCAGCAAGTGTTTCTGAAACTGTTTCACCTATTTTTTTCCCGAAGCCGACTCCCTTGCCAATTAATACAACCTCACCGTACTGGGAGTCATCTGCGACAAGAACATTGTTATTTAACACCTTTTTAACAGATAACATGAAGACCCTCCTTCCGCATTTTATGTCGAAATTTCACTAATTTATATGATAGCCAGAAAGCATGAAAGCGTCAATGATTATAACCTTGATCTTTAGGGGATTTTGTGAATAAAACGGAAGTGACTTATCTCAAAGCTTCGATTCCGGTCATTGTCGTAGATTGGATCAGATAAAAACAGCCTAAACAAATGGTTTTCCTGAGATGAAAGCTATATAATTTTAACTAGATTGTTGTTGTACTGTTACAGAAGGGGAAGTGTTTATGGATCATTCTAATCAAGGAGATCGTCCTATTTTACTTTTTGATGGTGTCTGTAATCTTTGTAATGTTGTTGTCGATTTTATTTTACGATATGAGGTAGATTCACGCTTTTTATTTGCTTCATTACAATCAGATAAAGGGAAAGAATTAACAGAGAAATATCATCTTTCTAAAGATATAGATTCTGTAATCGTAATTAAGAGTGGTTCCGCATACTGTCACGCGAATGCTGTTTTTCAAGTATTAGATGTATTGCCATGGTATTTTAGAATAATAAAAGTGTTCAAAATCCTTCCAAATAACCTATTGATTGCTGGTTATAAACTAATTGCAAAAAATCGGTATCGCTTCTTTGGAAAGAGAGAGACTTGTCGTTTACCAAAGAAAGAAGAGAGAATGCGATTTTTAGGTTGATTGAATAAATGTTAGTATTTTTCATTTTAGTCTGAACATTCGACGTGTTATGATAAGGGTAGTCGAAATTGTTATTCTTTCTTATAGCCGGTTTGCATATTATAAGAATAAGAACGAAATGAACGGCTATGGTAGAAAAGATAGAAACATATTTAGGGAGGGAATCATTAGATGGAAAAGAAACAAGTTGAGGCTTATTTTGAAAAACGAGTGCAGGAGGCCAAACGTCAATTTGAGCGTACGGTTGATTGTAAGCATACTGAATTTGATGATCTCTACCCATATATGACCGAACAACCACAATTCTTTTGGTATAAACGATATGTGGCATGGCAGGAATTACTGACGGTTGTTCAAACTGCTGAAGATATGGATGTCTCTTGGGAGAGTATCTTTCTAGAGAAGCAAGCAGATTTTGTAAAACAAAGAGTCTTAGATGCGAAAGTCTTAGATGATTGGTATGAAGAACAAGAAAAATTTGAAGAAGCTGAATCAAAAAATGAATAATATATCGACTCGTTCAGTAGTTACAGACTGAACGAGTTTTTTTTATATGATGATCTGATTCAATATGATAACAACTAAGCTACGAATTGAATTCTTAGTTAACGGTTATGTGTGAATCCTTGTGCTGATAAATGCCGTCTAATTTGTCACCAATATCCTCTTCAATTTCTGATGTTGTTGGTAGAGAATCATAGCTCTCTACGATCTTAAATGATTGGAGACATAAAAGGTGGTATGGGTATTTTTCACCGAGATCTTCGATAAGGGCATAAAGTTTGTTGCCTTTTGTACTAATCAGATCTCCCGGTTCTTGCACAGAGCGTTTTCGATTAATAGTAATATTCATGCCAATCACCTCTTTTTTCTTCCATTATCGGAAAAAGAGCAGAGATTTATTCGCTATTAAGAAGAAAAATATAGTTGAGCCTGTAGACGATCTCGTTGAAATGAGACAATCGACAGGCCTTTTTATATGACTTGATTTTTGGTGGCTGCTGAATTCGTTTATCAACTTACTTATTCTCTGCGTTAAACGTAATTTCAACAGTTGGAAATTGCTTATTTTTTGTTTTTGTGGTTTGCACGATTGGAACCATTATCAATCATTTCACTTGCTACACCTTCGTTGAACAATGTCTCAGTTGGAGTTTGGTTATTTGTAAGAGCTTTGTCTTTTTGTGGTTGACGTTTCTTCATAATTAATCCCTCCTATTATTGTCTATAAAACGTTTCACTGTTACTATTTCATTAGAAGGAAAAATATATTCAAGAGGTGTCACTTTGGCTAAAAAGAAGTATTACGTTGTTTGGAATGGTCGTAAAAACGGAATATATACAACATGGGCTGAGTGTGAAGCTCAGGTGAAGGGTTTTACTGGGGCGAGATTTAAATCATTTCCTACAAAAGAAGAAGCAGAACAAGCATTTTCAGACGGGAAGCCAGCATCATCAACAAAGAAAGCAAAGAGTGTGACAACAGAAGCGAAATCAACGGACGAAATTGAATGGGATAGCATTTCCGTAGATGTTGGATGCAGGGGAAATCCTGGAATTGTTGAGTACAAGGGTGTAGACACAAAGACAGGAGAAATTCTTTTTTCACATGATGAAATTGAAATTGGTACAAATAATATGGGTGAATTTCTAGCAATTGTTCACGGATTAGCTTATCTTCAGAAACAAGACAGCTCGAGAACAATCTATTCTGATTCAATGACCGCGATAAAATGGGTCAAGCAGAAAAAGGCAAAATCTACGTTAGAGCGAAATGCGAAAACAGAATACATATGGTCGTTAATGGACCGTGCAGAGCAGTGGCTTCAGACAAATCGCTATTCAAACAAAATTGAAAAATGGCAAACAGTTGAATGGGGAGAAATTAAGGCTGACTATGGTAGAAAATAATGTCTCTTCTGAAAAAATATAGTGAAATAATTTTCTAACTGTCTTCATTCAAGTCATTCTTGTTAGGAAGTGAATAGGATGAACATTCTTGAAATCCAGAAATTCTTTTTTGAAAAAGGTCAAACGAGAAACATTGATTTTCGAATAGAACAATTAGAGATGCTGAAAAAAGCAATAAATTCATATGAGGATCAACTGTTAGAGGCTCTGAAAAATGATTTAAATAAGACATCGGAAGAAGCTTTTTTGACGGAAATCGGGCCCGTCTATCAAGAAATTACTCATATGATTAAGCATTTACCAGATTGGGCGAAAAGAGAAAAGGTGAAAACAGCTCATTCTCATACCGGCTCAAAAGGGTATATTTATCACGAACCCCATGGTGTGTGCTTAATTATTTCACCGTGGAATTATCCGTTTCAACTAGCTGTTGCCCCACTTATTGGTTCTATTGGTGGTGGCAATTGTTCTGTGTTGAAGCCATCGGAGTTAACCCCTCATACATCGGCAGTTCTTTCTAAAATGCTAAAAGAACATTTTAATGAAGAATATATTACAGTGATTGAAGGCGATGCCGAGACGAGTCAAGCCCTGTTAGCACAACCGTTTGATTATATTTTCTTTACAGGAAGTGTGGCGGTTGGTAAAAAGGTGATGGAAGCCGCAGCTAAGCATTTGACTCCTGTCACGCTAGAATTAGGTGGGAAAAGTCCAGCAATTGTCGACAAGACTGCTGATTTACATTTGTCGGCAAAACGTATTGCATGGGGGAAATTTATAAATGCAGGCCAAACTTGTGTAGCTCCTGATTATGTCTATGTCCATCAAGAGGTCGAGCAGGAATTCATGAGATTGTTAAAAAAACATATCAAACAACTGTACGATCAAAGCTGGGACAAAGAGCGTTACCCGACGATCGTTAGCAAACGACATTATGAGCGACTTGTTGGTTTTTTAGATGATGGTCATATCGAAATTGGTGGAGGCGTTCAGGAGGAAAGGCTCGCAATCATGCCAACAGTAGTGACTGGTGTTAGCTGGGAAGCACCTGTAATGCAGGAGGAAATCTTCGGTCCGATTCTTCCACTCTTTTCTTACTCAGACTTAAATGATGTGATTGTGAAAATTAGAGAGATGCCGAGTCCTTTAGCACTTTATGTGTTTACAGAATCTAAGGACGTAGAAGAAAGATGTATTCATCAGCTACCATTTGGTGGTGGCTGCGTAAATGATACAATTATGCATTTGGCTACTCCTTATCTCCCATTTGGAGGTAAGGGTACAAGTGGAATGGGAGCCTACCATGGGCATGAAAGCTTTCGATCATTTACAGTGAAAAAAAGTATTTTGAAACAAACGACTAAATTTGATTTACCCCTACGCTATAAGCAAGGGCCGCTTGTGATGAAGCTACTTAGGAAATTGTTTATGAAATAAGCGTTTGTTTAGTTATTAATAGAAGAAAAGGTCGGGACATAACTAAGTGTGTAAATGAAAATACCGAAGAAATCAGTGACTTAGCGGATGAAATATACGTAGACTCCTGCGGGATGCAAAAGCCAAAGGTGAGACCCCGCAGTGCAAAGCACGAGGAGGCTCACCGGCTTCCCGCGGAAAGCGAAGTATATTTCAGGAGCGGTGTTGCTACACAGTCTATGATTTTGGGGCTTTTCATTTAATTGAGTCACATTTGTCCAGGCCTTTTTCTATCCTCCAAAAAAGAAGTCAATCACATTTGATGTTTTAGACATTTGACTATTATAAAGCTCGGAATAACCGCAGTTTGTGCAGTAGACGACAAGAAATTTATTGTTTTGGACGTCAAACATTTTAGAGAGTCCCGTCCCTGTCGTAGCAATCTCCTTCGTTTTCGCTTCGGTATGACCACATTTCAAACAACCTTTTTTGCTCATTTAAATCCCTCCAATCTGTGTTGCTTATTTATACGAATGAAAATCTAATAAGTTTCAGTGTTGTCAGTAAATTTGGGTTAGACTATAATAAAGAAGTCTATTTATTTAGTTTTACGAAATAAATAATAGAGTACATAATAGGAGGTCTCTTAATGAAACTTGATGGTCAAACATATCCATATCCCTCTAAACGTAATGTTATATATGGCAGAAAGGGAATGGTCGCGACATCTCAACCTTTGGCTGCTGAGGCTGGATTAGATATTTTGAAAAAAGGTGGAAATGCAATTGATGCAGCCATTGCTACGGCGGCTTGTTTAACTGTAGTTGAACCGACCTCGAACGGAATTGGTTCTGATTGCTTTGCACTTGTATGGGTAGATGGTAAATTGCACGGACTTAATGGAAGTGGCCAAGCACCGGCTGCACTTACTATTGAAGCAGTGAAGCAATTAGGTCATGAGAAGGAATTACCTAAGTTTGGAATGGTCCCCGTAACCGTTCCTGGAACTCCGAAGGCATGGGCTGAATTATCGAAAAAATTCGGTAAATTACCTTTGACAGAGGTTTTAGCTCCAGCAATTGAGTACGCTGAAAATGGATTTCCTCTTTCGCCGACATTAGCGAATTATTGGAATCGTGCTTATAAGGGCTATTCAAAAGTATTTAAAGGAGAAGAGTTCAAGCATTGGTTTGAAACATTTGCTCCAGAAGGAAAGGTTCCACAAGTAGGTGACATATGGAAATCGCCTGGCCATGCAAGAACACTCCGTTTGATCGCTGAAACGAATGCAGAAGCTTTTTATACAGGTGAATTAGCTGAAGAAATTGATTCGTTCTTTAACGAATATGGCGGCTTTCTTAACAAGGAAGATCTGGCAGCATATGAGCCTGAATGGGTTGAACCAATTAGTATAAACTATCGCGGCTATGATGTTTGGGAAATCCCACCAAACGGTCAAGGACTTATTGCTTTAGAAGCCTTAAATATTTTAAAAGGATTTGAATTGACTGAAAAGGAAGCAACCGAAACATATCATAAGCAGATTGAAGCGACAAAGCTTGCCTTTATTGATGGAATGAAATACATCACAGATCCGAGTGAGATGAAGGTAAAGGTGGAGGATTTGCTTTCAGATGCCTATGCAAGTGAGCGTCGCAGCTTGATTGGTGATGAAGCAATTACGCCAGAGCCTGGAACTCCGCCAAGTGGAGGGACGGTCTATCTCGCAACAGCAGATGGTGATGGCAATATGGTTTCCTTTATTCAAAGCAACTATATGGGCTTTGGCTCTGGTATTGTCGTGCCTGGTACAGGGATTGCAATGCAAAACCGAGGTCATAATTTCTCGCTAGATCCAAGTCATGATAATGCCTTAAAGCCGGGCAAGAAGACGTACCATACCATTATTCCAGGATTTTTAACAAAGGGTGATCAGGCTGTTGGTCCATTCGGTGTTATGGGTGGATTCATGCAACCACAAGGTCATCTGCAGGTTGTTGTTAATACTGTTGATTTTGGACTTAATCCACAATCGGCTCTAGATGCACCTAGATGGATGTGGTCAGAGGGTAAGACGGTACATGTTGAGCGTCACTTACCAGCCCATATTGCTGAGCAACTAGCAGGTATTGGTCATGATATTAAAGTGGCACTTGAAGGAGGCTCGTTCGGCCGTGGGCAGATCATTTGGCGTGATCCTGAAACAGGCGTCATGTCTGGGGGTACTGAGTCGAGAACGGATGGTCATATCGCGGTTTGGTAGGTGAATAAAAAGTGCTGCAATTCTGTAGTTCGTATAAGTCCTACAGTGGTTGCAGCAGCCCTGCTAATTAGTATTATGTTTGAATTACAACTTCAAGCCAGTTCTACTCTTGAAGCGGCGTAAAAGGATATGGCTTTCGACACGGGTGATGCCTTTTAGAGCGTAAAGTTCTTCGTTAATAAAATGTTCGAGCTGTTCAAAGTCTTCAACAAGAACATGCATATGCAATGTGCTTGGACCAGTCATTTGATAACAGCTTGCGACTTTTTGGTTTTCAGCTAATGTCTCTGCAACGGAGACGAGGGACGTTGGTTCACAATCAACTTCAAAAAAGGCAGAAACCTTTTTTCCGATCTTATCGGAATTAATCACGACACTGAACTTTTCAATGACTTCTTCGTCAATTAATTGATTGATACGTTCTCTAATGGCGACTCTAGATAAGCCTAGTTCTTTAGCGATATCGACATAGGACATGCGACCATTTACCGTAAGTAGCTCTAGAATTCGACGATCTGTTGCATCTATTTTCACTTTGTCATCACACCTTTAGTATCGTTGTTTTTCTATTATAAACAATCCTAGTAGCAGGGAATAGGTCTTCTTTGTACTAGTCATAGAAATAGTCATAATCTATATGTTACTACAATTATAACTTGGAGGTAATTATTAATGAAATATCCAGAGGTATGGGAGCTTTCTTCGATTTTTAAAGGAGGAAGTGAATCTGAAGAATTTAAAGCTTTTGTCAAGGAAACAGACGAATTGCTAGAAAAGTTGGAAGCTAAAATAGGAGAGCAGGAAGCCACAATTGAACATTTAGAGGCAACTATTGTTGAAATCCAAAGCTATATGCAGCGAACAAGACAAGCCGGTGCCTTCATTAGTTGCTTAACTGCACAGGATGTTAAGGATAAGCAAGCAACATTATGGCAAGGTAAAATGACTGAGCAGAGAACGAAGCTGAGTGCAATCTGGGGTTCGATTGAGGAAGATTTGGCTGCTCTGTCTGCAGAAAAGTGGAACGAATTAATCTCAAGACCTGCGTTAAATGGAGTAACCTTTAATTTGGAAGAACGTCGACAACAGGCAATGGAGAAGCTACCACCTGCAGAGGAGAAATTAGCTGGTCAATTAGCGATCGATGGGTATCATGCTTGGGGTAATGTCTATAACGAAGCAGTTGGACGTATGCAAGTTCCATTTGAAGAAAACGGTGAAGAGAAGCTGCTTTCTGCAGGACAATTGCAAAATCGTCTAAATAGTGATGACCGCGCTGTACGTGAGAAAGCATTCGATGTGTCTGAGCAGGCTTGGGCAAAAGAATCCGATCTTTTCGCATCAACATTAAACCACTTAGCTGGATTTAGACTTAATTTGTACAAAGCACGAGGGTGGGAAGAAGTTTTAAAGGAACCACTTCAAATTAACCGGATGCAGGAAAAGACTCTATCAGCAATGTGGGATACGATTACTGAAAATAAGCCTAAATTTTATGATTTCATGGCTAGAAAAGCAAGTCTTCTAGGTGTGGATAAGCTTGCGATGCATGATGTGTCGGCACCTCTTCCAGTTGAAGGTGATGCAACGATCAGCTATGAGGATGCTTGTGATTTAATTATTAAGCACTTTAAGCCACTTAGCCCGAAGCTTGCTACCTTCACAGAGGGGGCACTGCGTGATGGCTGGATCGAAGCAGAAGATCGTGCTGGTAAGCGTCCGGGGGGATTCTGTACTTCATTTCCATTAACAAAGCAATCAAGAATTTTTATGACGTACGACGGGACTATGGCCAATGTTGCTACATTAGCCCATGAGCTAGGACATGCATACCATAGCCATTGCCTAAAGGATATGGAGCCATTTGCACAGCAATATGCAATGAATGTTGCAGAAACAGCATCAACATTTGCTGAAAATATAATTGGTGATGCACTCGTGAAAGAGGCTCCGACAGAAGACGTGAAGATTGCTCTTCTTGAGAGCAAGATCTCAAGATCATTAGCATTTTTCATGAATATCCATTCTCGTTTCTTGTTTGAAACACGATTTTATGAGGCTCGCAAAGAAAAGCTCCTTTCAGTTGAAGAGCTAAATAGCCTAATGACCGAAGCCCAAAAAGAAGCATATGGAAACCAACTTTCAAATTACTCACCGACCTTCTGGGCATCAAAGCTTCATTTTCACATTACAGGTGTTCCATTTTATAACTTCCCGTATACATTCGGTTACCTATTTAGTCTTGGTATTTATAAAAAAGCACTTGAAAAGGGAAGTTCATTTGAAGATGATTATATTGCCTTACTTCAAGATACGGCAAGTATGACAGTTGAAGATCTGGCACAGAAGCATTTAAATGTCGATCTTACAAAACCAGACTTCTGGCAGGAAGCGATTGACGTCGTTCTTGCAGATGTTGACGAATTTATGGCGTTAACAAGCAAAGTGAAATAGCTAAAAAAAGATGGCATTGGTTGAAAAACCAGTGCCATCTTTTTTAATGTGTTGTTTTTTCTTGACGTAAGTATCGTTTGTCCTTCATAAATAATCTCCAGAACCAAATGAATACTGGGACGAGGACCGCCATTCCGATGCCATAGCCAATAAGTAGTGAATGGAACATGGTCTCATTCGTAAAGGCATCATAGATTGTCACATCAGGATAGAGAAAATAAGGCATATGGGCTGAGCCATAAGCGAAGCTAGCAAGACCAAACTGCAAGGCGATCAGGAGTACCGCAGCACGAGGTTGACCGATCGATACTTTCTTTGATGGCCACCATAGTGCGCTATAGCCTGCAGCAAAAGCGAATAATGATAAAGTGAACCAATGCCACTCATTAGCCATATTCTCAAACATCCAAAAGGCATTAGGAATAAGTGTGAAGATAGCACTAACTGCAAAAACAAGAGTGATCGGTCCTAAAATAATCGCATTTTTTCGGTAGACATGGTACGTCTCTTCAGAACCAGATTCCCTCGCATAGTCACTTAACAGTAAGGAAGAGAGAAATAATTCAGTGCTAAGTCCAAATCCGATATGGGTGTAAAATGTTGGACTTGAGAACAATTGATCGAGGAGAACATATTGTCGATCACCAACCACCTCGATAAATCCGCCGATCGCAGCAGGCAAAATACTTATCAGCAGAGCTGGAATAAGTAAGCCAGTAATCCCTGAAATAAGAACGAGCATATTCGTATACTTTTGAACCGAATAGGAGTAAACCATGAAAGCACTGCGAATTGCCAGGAAAAATAAAACGAGACAAAACGGAACAATCATAATTGTGCCTAAGGATGATGCCCCGTACGGGAAAAAGCCAACGAAAGCAACGACAAGTAATACTAAAAAGACGTTTGTGACTTCCCAGGAAGGGGATAAATACCGATTCGCTACACTTGCCGCTTTTGTATCTGTTCGTTTTCGGTAATACATTGCCCAGAAGCCAGCACCAAAATCAATCGACCCGGCAACGGCATAAATAAATAGGATGACCCAGAGGATGATGATCGCTAAATAGACGTCCTGCAATGTTCTAACCTCTTTCTATAAGTCGAGTTTAGTTTATACCTAATTCCTTCGAGACAGGGTTTCTGTAGAAATAGAAATGCATAACAAGACCTGTAATGACGAGAAGCACTAGGTAAAGGGAGAGGAATAGAACTAGTAACATTCCTAAGTTGCCCGAGTTCGTTGCAGCTTCCCCTGTACGTTGAATACCATAGATAGTCCAAGGCTGTCTCCCTGTACAACTGAAGATCCAGCCCGTTTCAATTCCAATCATAGCTAATGGTCCTGAAGCAACAATTCCTGCTAAGAGCCAGCGTGGGAATGGTTTCTCTTTTTTTCGAAGAATAAACCAGAATAGCCATGCAATAGCTGCTAAGCCAAGTAGTGAAAAGCCGATCCCAACCATCACATTAAATAAAGTGTGGACAAATAGAGGTGGCCATTCATCCTGTGGATAATCATATAGTCCTCTTACAACACCATCTGTAGACCCGGTAGCGAGCCAGCTTAGCATTCCTGGTATTTCAATACCTCCTACAACTCTACCTGCGATAGGATCAGGAGTCCCCATAATCGCCAGAGGTGCATTTGACTGGGTTTCAAATAGCCCTTCTGCTGCTGCAAGTTTTACCGGGAGATACTCATGTAACATTTTCGCCGTGTCATGACCATTATTTGCGGTGAAGATTGACATCACTAGAGCAACCCCAAGTGAAAGCATCATACCTTTACGGTGATAAGCTGTTTCTCTTTCGCTAAGCCCGCCTCGGAATAATTTATAAGCGGCAACAGCAGCTAAGACAAATGCTCCTGCCATATAGGCAGTTCCGATGACGTGCAATGCCGTTACGTAAACACTAGGGTTAAAGACCGCGGCAATCGGATCGACATTGGTTACTTGCCCATTAGCTGTTATATCGAAGCCTCTCGGTGTGTTCATCCAAGCATGTGCATCCGTAATTAAAATGGCTGATGCCGATGCACCTAATGCAACAAAGAACACACTAACAATCCGCATGGTTGCCGAAAGTCGATCAGCGGCATACACATAAATAGATAGAAATAAGGCTTCAAGGAAGAAGGCAAAAATCTCAACCTGAAATGGAAGTGCAATCACTTGCCCAACAATTTCCATATAACCAGGCCATAAAAGCACGAGCATAACCCCAACAATTGTTCCAGAGGGGATGGCAACACCTAATAAGATGGCGACACCCTTTGTCCAGCGCTTGGCAAGTGTCCCGTAATCCGGATCCTTACTAATTAGCCTCATCACCTCTGCTAACAAAATCATCAAAGTTATTCCAACACCAAGAGTAGCAAAGATAATATGAAAAGCCATCGACGAACCAAATAACATGCGTGCAAGCATAACAGTATCCATATGAACCTTCCTTTCGGATATGTAACAGATGATTGTGCGTTTATACTTTGCGTAAACATGATTGGTTCTATTCACTATATCTTCCAAGTCCATAAAAAAAAGAAGCCCCATTGATCAAGGAAAGTGATTTAGGATTTTCTCCCCATCTCGATTTCCTTTAATCTTCAGAGCTTCTATATTATTTATTATTTTGATTATCATTCGTCTTTGTTTGACGATCGTCTAAACGTTTATCAATGGCTTCCATTGCTTTTGGATCATTTAGTAATTGGTTTTTATTTTGCTGCATTAGTTCTTTAAATGATGTGGTTTGTCTTCTCATTAAAACGGCACCACCTTTTTAAGAAAATTTTGATATTTTAATTGTACCAGATGTACGCCAAAAATAAATATAAGAATTGTAACAATTTTTTGAATAGAAAGTGATATCGCACTTTCATTTGACATAATTTATAACAAAGGAAAAGAAGAGGTGAATGACTTGTATTTTCGGCCGTTTCAACGAAATATAAATCCTGAAGACCTTTTATCATTAATTAATACGGAAAGTGCAGATGTATTAGAAATTGATTTTCTGTCATTATTAGCAAAGCGAAGAGAGGAACGTCGAATTTGGAGTCAGATCCTTGAATTACGAAAAGATGAGTATGAGACGCTTAAAAGGCTGTACACAGATTTAACATCAAGCAAGCCAAAGGTGAACCAAGAGATTTTCCAGCCTCCTGGTAGTTACCAAGAAGGTGTAGAGAACCAGTTGCAACGGCATAAGAACAGAGAACAAAAATTATTAAAATTAAAAAATGAAGCGGAAGATCCGAATACGCTAGAGACAATAAATAATTTAATTGGCATGATTGAATACGAAGAGAATTTATTAGAACAAATTGGTACAAACTAAACAAAGAAAAATGATTAATATCCTATTTACAAAGACAGATATTATTGTTAGAATATTTTTAACATTAAAAATCAAATCAAATATTTTTTTAAATAGAAACTGAGCGAGTGCTCAATCGGGAGAAAATGAAGAATAAAGGGAGTGTAGAAAATGACTGTTTCAGAGAAGAAGATGATTGATGAAATGCAAAAGAAATTAGAAAGATTGGCTAGTGAGTTAAATGAATTAAAAAAAGGAACAAGAGAAGGTTTTGAACCATTAGATACTGACGATTTTTTGACTCAAGCCTATAATTAAGAAAGAAAGTGTGTTGGAGAGGCAAGGGGCCTTTTAGACACACTTTTTTACATAGTAACAATACTTTTCATTTTCGACTCTTTATTGTTAAAATAGAAAAAACAATGTCAGGGAGGAATGGATCATGGAAGAGAAGGAAGAGAAAAAAGAGAAAAAAAGTCAGTCACTAAGAAATGGACTTTGGATTGGTGGCGGAATTGCTTTTGGAATCATTCTTTCAAGAAAAGAATGGAGAACAAGGCTTCTAAATAATTGCAAAAAAGCAACGAATAACACAAAGGAAGCTATGCTCTTTTTGCGTGATAATCGTGAAGAGCTTCAATACCAATTTAAACAAGCAACTACAGATATCACTGAATCAATTAAGGGAATCTCAGCTGATCTAAAGACAATTGGGCAAACAGCTTCACATCTAAAGGATAGCTCTGAGGAATTTGTAAAGGTAACAAAGGAAGCTGCAGAGGAAATGAAAAATTTAAAGAAATAAAATGTATAGAACCTTTTTTACGGGACAATATAATAAACGAGGAGCAGCAAGTTGCTGTTACTCATCACCAGAACCGATCAAGATTGTTCAAAGATACAATAGGAAAAGTAACGATATTGCAGTAAGTACCTTAAATGAGGTGGTTGCGTTGGAGAAAGACAAGAATTTTCAAGAATGTTACTAACATGACTGAAAAAGAAGGTGTCTCCAAAAGATATACATCGTTTCGACCCCAGATTGTTCGATGAATAAGGATCATTGAAAGGTGTAAGGTGATTAGAGAAGGTGGCCACATTCGTGTGCCACCTTCTTTTTTTAATAAGTTATTTCTTGCTTCCTCGTAGAAATAATAACGAAGATCATGAATAGAATAGAGCCTATCACGACAAAGAAACTAATCGATGTAAATACTTGAATAAAGACACCACCTAAATATGGCCCAAGTAAGCTGCCTAGGCTAAAGGCAATTCCACAGAGTAAATTCCCGGTTGGTAATAACGACTTAGGTGTGACATCGGTCATATAGCTAATTCCAAGTGAAAAGGTGGAGCCGACCAGCATACCAGCAAATAGCAGACAAATGGTCAGTGCAAGCGCAGAGGACTCAAGAAAACTAGCTGCGAAAAAAGTCAGACTTCCGAAGAAAAGTATGTATGTTAGAAGTCGTCTTCGCCCAATGCGATCACTGAGCATGCCTAAAGGAAGCTGGGTGATGACACCACCAACCGCAAATGCGGCTAATGCAATCGATATGTAGCTGACATCTAGACCAATTCGTAAACCATAAATGGGAAAGCTTCCATTTAGCGAGGCTTCTAAAAAGCCATAGCAAAGAGCTGGTAATAATGCCACCCAGCAAAAGCTAAGAGTTGTTTTAAATCTTGATGCTGTTTCTTTAAATGAATTTATTGCGACTTCCTCCGTGTCATCTTGAACAGGCTTCTCGTTCTTTAATAAAAAGAGAAAGAGCCAGGAAATTAGGCACATGCAAGCTGATAAGATGAAAGGAAGGCTTTCTGAAATGGTGACGAGAGGTGTCATCAGAGGTCCTGCAGCGAAACCAATCCCAAAAAATAAACCATATAAGCTTATATTACGCCCACGATGTTCCTTTAGTGTTGAGGAAGTGATCCAGGTCTGTGTACCAAAATGTAGTGCGTTATCACCAATACCAATACAAAGACGCAGGAAGAACCAAAACCAAAATGATTTATACAAAGGGAAAAAGGCCAAGGAAACAATGACTAGTAGACCACCTAAAAGAATAATAGGTTTATAGCCGTATTTTCTTAACGGGTATTCCATAAATGGAGAAATTATAAGTATTCCAATATAAAGTCCAGTTGCGTTCAATCCATTCATTGTTGAAGATATACCATCCTGTTCAAAGATGATTGAAATTAATGGCAAAAGCATTCCTTGACTGAAGCCGCTGATTGCAACGATGCTAATTAAAATCCAGAATTGTAATCGATTCATTTTATCCCCCATTTCTGTAATACTATAACATAGTTATGCTTGGATAGAAAAAGAGAGATAGGGAATGACTGGTGAGGCAGAGCCTGTTACAATTAGAGTAAAGGAGATTGATATATGGAATTTAGAATGAAGGAACATGGTTTTCAAGGTGAATTTAATTTCGGAACACTTGATGTTTCTGGTGACGATAAATACGGATTTCGTCCGTATCAGTTATTAGCAGCCTCTGTTGCAGTATGTAGTGGCGGTGTACTTAAGAAGATTCTCCTAAAAAAACGGATAAAATTTGATGATATAACGATTCACGTTGATATCAAGAGAAATGCAGGGGGAGCACAGGAGATTACAGATATTCATCTTGATTTTATCATCATTGGTGGGAATGCCTCTAAAGAAAAGCTAGCAAAATCACTAGAAGTCGCTCGAAAAAACTGTCCGATTGTTCAATCAGTACATAATAGTATTAATATTACCGAGAGTATAGAACAGAAATAGAGATACTATTTCCTCGGAAATTGACGAATGCTTAGTGAAGAAATTGCTGAAAAAAATAAAGAAAAAGCAGTACTGCTAAATTAAAGAAAAGAAATGAGGAAATTGAATGAATCCTGTAATCATAAGGATACTTAGCTACCTTGGAGGGCTAGCGATCGTTTCATTTGGAGTGTCATTAACAATTATTGCTGGTCTCGGCGTTGGTGCTTGGGACGCTTTAAATGTTGGACTAGCTAACTTAACTCAGTTCACTGTAGGAAATTGGGTTATTATTATAGGGGTTTTATTAATTTTTATTAATGGTTTACTATCTAAATCGCGTCCGCAATTCCTATCGATTATAACTGTGGTTTTAATAGGATACTTTATTGATTTTTGGCTTCTTGTTGTTTTTAGAAATGTACTGTTTGGTGAGTTTTTCTTGCAATTATCGATTCTTTGCCTTGGAACGGTGATTATTGCCTTTGGTGCAGCGATATACTTACAAGCGAAATTTGCGGTAATTCCAATCGATGGATTGATGCTCGTTGTGAGGGATCGATTTCAAGTTAATTTCCTTGTGGCTAAGACAGCAACTGAATTATTAGCATTAATTTTCGCTTTTATTGTCGGTGGCCCAATCGGTATAGGAACCGTTATCGTTACATTCTTAATAGGACCTCTCATTCAATGGTTTTATCCTATAATAGAGAAACGAATTCACTGGCAGGAAGTTGAGAATCAAAATGAAGGATAAGGTCTGAATAAAAGAGGATGTCACTATGGGGGAGAAACCCTTTATAAAGTGACATCCTCTTTTTTAATTCTGCCCTTGCTTTTTTGCATGATTATTTGTGGCTTCAATAGCTCGCTGCAATGCTAGGCTGAAGTGATCATGATCAAGTGAGGCTATACCAGCTGCAGTTGCTCCGCCTGGTGATGTAACCTGTTCTCTTAATAGCGATGGGTCTCTATGGACATCTAACATTGCTGCACTACCGATGATCATTTCAATGACAAGTTTTCTTGCTTGTTCAGAGGAAATACCATAATTTAATGCTGCTTTCTCAAGGGCTTCGGTGAAATAATATAAGAATGCAGGAGCACTTCCAGTTATTGCTGTTAACTGGTGCACTTGTTCCTCATTTAACTCCTCTGATGGCCCAATTGCTGAAACAATTGCTGAGAACCTCTGTTTTTGACTGTCTGTTACATGCTGACCATAAGCGTAGATTGACATTGATTTACCGACAGCAGCAGCTGTATTAGGCATTAACCACGCAACAGCCGTTTCACTCGGTAAGTGTTCCTCTAAGTATGACGGTCCAATTCCAGCAGCAACAGTAATAACAAGCTGACCTTCTGATACTAGTGGTCGCAATTTCGCTAAGACTGATGAGTGTTCATGTGGAGGACATGCAAGCAAAATGACATCTTGTGATTTTACAACATTCTCCCATTCTAAAGTCGTATGTACTGCGTATTTTTCTTGAAGTTTTTGAAGCTTTTGCTGATTGGAAAAGTTTGAAATGGTAATAGACAGTGTTTGGTCTTTTTCTAATAATCCAGAAAAAATTGCCTCAGCCATTCGTCCAGCACCAATAAAAAGAATATTCATTTGTCCCACTCCTTTTCTTATAACGTTACCAGAAAACAACTCTTTTAGGTAGATGGATAATATTTTAATGAGTGCTCAAACTAAATAGTAAATTGATTATGATTAAGAGGAGGAAGAAAAATGAAACGAAAAATTGTGGCATTGATGGCTGTTTTCTTAATGATGACATCGTCTTTATATGTATTTGCAGATGATGACAAAGAAGAGAAAAAGAAAGACTTTATAGTACCAGACTCAGTTGTGAAAATTGGTAAAGAAAACACATATACAAATCCAACACAGGATTTACCTTATTTACAGCCAAGTGAGTTAGCTGATGAATTGATACAGTCAACAGATATTCGGATTGAAAATCCCGATCTAATAAAAATTCTAAATGAATCGACAATGAATTCATCTAAATTAGCCATTG
Organism: Halalkalibacter suaedae; assembly: GCF_017939705.1. Taxonomy (GTDB): domain Bacteria; phylum Bacillota; class Bacilli; order Bacillales; family Bacillaceae_D; genus Halalkalibacter; species Halalkalibacter suaedae. The sequence goes on along the minus strand of NZ_JAGKSQ010000006.1, from coordinate 34,445 downwards.
GGTTTAGAGCATCAATCTATCTTGGTGAATGGCCACTGTCTTATCAATCAGAGGGAACAGAGGTTAACTGGGAGTACCAAAAAGTAAACACAAATTATATTGATAACCGAGGCGGAAAAGATTCCAAGAAGCTATCGTATATACAAGAACAACAGAAGAAGGTCAATGGTGGCTTATCAGCGAAAATTCCAAATAGCGATGCAGTTAAGAAAATGATGATGATCAAAGCAACAGAGCATACAAACTTACCATTATCATTTGAAACAGTTATCGGACAAGGTACTCGCAAGAATAATGAATACAATGTCGCAGCCAAGCAGGTAGGCTATTTAAACAGCTTCGTACCGGCAGCTAATGAAAAAGGGAAAGTAACATATGGAGAAGTGTATTTGACCGTTAAAGGTGGAAAAAGAAAGCTTGAAATTAAGAATGTAACACAACAAGGAATTGGAGCATGGATTCCAGTTCAAGATCATCTCTCCTTCTCATTTATTGCCGCAAAGCAGCCTAAATAATTGAAACGGAAACAATCTGTGAAGCACATAAAACAATTGAGAAATTGACTGCTTCAACTAGTCAATAATGTTAAAAGGTGCCATAGGGTTTTAGCCTATGACACCTTTTTTATATTAAATATTCGATTGTCGTTTACTGAAATCAATATTCTTGTAGTAGGCATCTTTCACGAGCACGTTAGGCCCGAGACATTTAACAGACGGACAATGGCAGTTAAGAGAATTAGCTAGATTTGTGTCCATCCATCTGTCATAGGCTAATAACAGATTTGTTTCCTTAATATTTCCAAGTGGTGGTGTATCACCAAAGTCGGTCACAATAATATTGCCGTCAAAAATATTAACGTTTAATCTTGATCGACCATCAGGGTCATTACGAACAGTGACGTTATCTGAATTATATAACCGTCTTTGGAGAAGAAGATCTTCTTCATTAGAGTTACAAGGATAAAAGGGCAGTGTGCCAAACAGCATCCAAACATTTGGGTTACGTATGTCAAGCAAGCGATGAATGCCTTGACGGATCTCATCAAGACTAGCAACTTCTAGCTTGCTTGCGAAGTCACTTGGATACATTGGATGAATTTCATGCCTTTGACAGCCCATCTCAACGATTTGTTCATGAATCTTTTCAATATGTGGCAATGTTCGTTTATTAAGCATTGTTTCTGCTGATACTAAGACACCCTCGCTTGTTAATGCCTTGGCATTGTCTATCATGCGATTAAACAGGGCTGCTCGTTGTAAGTGGCTTGGTTTTCGATCCATTACAGCAAATCCAATTTCGGCAAAATCGTCGACACTTCCATAATTGTGAGAGATATGAAGTACGTCGAGGAATGGAATGATCTTTTTGTACCGTTTTAAATCAAGAGTTAAATTTGAATTAATTTGAGTACGTATACCCCTTTCATGGGCATATTGTAAAAGAGGAACAACATACTGATCAACCGATTTCATTGAGAGCATTGGCTCCCCGCCCGTTATGCTGAATGAACGCAGTGTTGGTATTTCATCTAGTCTCTTAATTAAAAGATCTAACGGTAAAGGGTCCGGGTCTTTTGATTGAAGAGTGTAGCCAACAGCACAATGCTCACAACGCATATTACAAAGTGTAGTTGTCGTAAACTCAATATTTGTTAACGTGAGCTTGCCATATTCCTTTATATCTTCATACGCTTCCCATGGGTCATAAGAAGGTGTAATTGCTGGTTGAGTATGTATCACAAAAATCGGACTCCTTTTGTATAATCTCATTAATCATAACGTAAATAGACTAAGTTGACGAGGGGAAGTAAGCTAATTTGTTTCAATCATTTAAGTTTGGTACAATTTAGAAGTTATTTTAATACTGTATGCTAAAAAGGAGCGAACATTAATGGGTGGAGCAATACATGACAAAAAAGAACAAATGAAATATTTACAAAATAGATTAGATATGGTGTTAACTGTGCTTGATTCTATGGACCCCGAACAAGCTGGAGTTGAGGAAATTGACAGCCTGCTAAAGATGCTCGATGATATTGAACTAAAATGTAAACAATTTCGTATTGATTGGTCTGAACAAGGAGCTAATTAAGTGAATCTCTATTTAATTAGACATGGTGAGTCAGAGGGGAACCTTTTAGGAAGAATCCAAGGTCATGCTAATTATGTGTTAACAGCTCAAGGTAGAAAGCAGGCCGAATTCCTCGGTTCCTATTTAAAAGACCTAGAAATCGATTACTTGTACAGTAGTGATTTATTGCGAGCTTTTGCTACAGCGGAGATTGCCTCATCCTCGCTAGATATTGCTCCTGTACCATGGGAGAAGATTAGGGAAGTCAATCTAGGACCGCTTCAAAATAAGACAAAAGCCCAAATCTACCAAACCTATCCACAGGTACTAGAAACGTCGATTTTGACGTCTGGAATAGAGGGAACAGAAAGCATAAATGCACTGTCACTTAGATGCAATGACGTCGTTACAGAGCTTCGAAATAAACATATGAATGAAAATGTTGCTCTTGTCTCACATGGAGGCTTCATTAGTGTGTTTCTAATGTATCTTTTCTTGGGAGATGACTGGTCAAAGTACGATCGACCTTTTCAAATTAATAATACAAGTGTTTCAAGAGTTGAGTGGAAGGAACATCGTCAATCACCACTTATTCACTACACAAATCAAACGATTCATTTAGAAAATGAATGGAAGAGTACTCAAAAAGGAGTACTCTGAAATAGGATGCATGGCTTAAGGTACCCAAGAGCCATGCCTTTTTTGTCTTTCCGAATGTTTAGACTAGCTATATAATAGAATGAGTATTAATTTGAATTAACAGGGAGATGTGGAAAATGGAGAAGCTTCAAGAAAGTGTGTATAAATTAATTGTTGAAACATCTACTAATCTACCAAACGATGTACGTCGGGCGATTGTATCGGCTAAAGCCAAGGAAAATGCAGGAACAAGAGCAGCCCTTTCTTTGACAACGATTACAGACAATATTGGAATGGCTGATGTGAATGTATCGCCAATCTGTCAGGATACGGGGATGCCAACGTTTGAAATTAAAGTTCCAGTAGGTGTGAACCAAATAGAAATGAAGAAGGCAATTTATCTTGCAATGGAGCAGGCTACAGCTGATGGTAAGCTGCGTCCTAACTCTGTTGATTCACTAACAGGCCAAAATAGTGGGAACAACCTAGGCGAAGGGACACCTGTGATCCATTTTGAGCAATGGGAGAAAGATGTTATTGATATTCGATTAATTCTTAAAGGTGGTGGCTGTGAAAATAAGAATATTCAATATAGCCTACCAACAGAGCTAGAAGGTTTAGGTCGAGCTGGACGAGACTTAGACGGAATTAGAAAGTGTATTATGCATTCGGTCCATCAAGCTCAAGGTCAGGGCTGTAGTGCTGGCTTTATCGGAGTCGGAATCGGTGGAGATCGGACGACTAGCTACTCACTTGCGAAAGAACAATTATTCCGAACCGTTGATGATGTGAATGAGGTAGAAGATTTAAGTAAGCTTGAAGCGTATGTTATGGAAAACGCTAACAAGTTGGGTATTGGGACAATGGGATTTGGTGGCGAGGCAACATTACTAGGCTGTAAAATCGGAGCAATGAATCGTTTACCGGCAAGTTTCTTTGTTTCCGTAGCTTATAATTGCTGGGCATATCGCAGATTAGGAGTCGTTCTAGATCAGTCGACGGGATCAATTCAAGAGTGGCTTTATAAGGATGATGAAACTGTCGACCTGAATTCTGCATCTGAGGAAGTAGCTGCAACGACTGAGGAAAAGCAGGAAGTGCGTGAGGTTGTTTTGGAAGCACCGATTACAGAGGAACAAATTCGCGAGTTACAAGTTGGTGACGTTGTCGTAATTAATGGCATGATGCATACAGGGCGTGATGCGATTCACCATCATTTAATTGACCATGATGCTCCGATTGATTTGAATGGCCAAATTATTTATCACTGTGGACCGGTTATGCTGAAGGATGAAGAGGGGCAATGGCATGTTAAAGCTGCTGGCCCAACAACAAGTATTCGCGAGGAACCGTACCAAGGAGATATTATGAAGAAATTTGGTATTCGTGCCGTGATCGGTAAGGGTGGAATGGGGCCAAAAACTTTAAAAGCATTAGGGGAGCACGGTGGTGTGTATTTAAATGCTATTGGTGGTGCAGCTCAATATTATGCAGACTGTATTAAAGGTGTAAAAGGTGTCGACTTAATGGAATTTGGTATACCAGAGGCAATGTGGCATTTAGAAGTAGAGGGGTTTAAAGCAATTGTGACAATGGATTCGCATGGAAACAGTTTACATGCAGATGTTGCTAAAAGCTCACTTGAGAAGCTATTTGAATTTAAGGAAGCTGTATTCAAGTAAAATTATTGATTAAAAATGTTGTATAGGCTACTGGAAGGGTTCAGCTACAGAATCTTTTTCAGTGGTCTTTTTTTTCTTCTTAAAAAGGATCTGAGAAGACGTCGGTAACTAGGTATTTAGCGTGAAATAGCTAATGATATATTTCCTTGTTCATATGAAACGGTTAGTGAGATTACATAAATAAAACTCAATGTAGAGAAACTAAAGAAAAAAAGAGGGGACTGATTGCGAAATGATAAAAAGATTACTTTTGTTTACCTCGATTCTTATCTTTAGTTTAAGTGTCTGCACAACTTTTGTTCATGCGTACGATAATACAACATACAATTGGAGCTTTAAGCCGCAGAAGGATAATAAACCAGCAACAACAGAGCCACATTTTCTTGAGATGTTAGAGAAGGCCAATGGATTTTTTATCGGTGATACGTCAAGAAAGGAACTATATTTAACATTTGACAATGGGTATGAGAATGGCTATACAGAGAAGGTACTTGATGTACTAAAAGAAAAAAAAGTACCTGGAGCCTTTTTCGTCACAGGTCATTATTTGGACAAATCATCTGATCTCGTGCTGCGTATGGTCGAGGAAGGACATATAGTAGGAAACCACTCATGGCATCACCCAAGTTTACCAGAGGTCGGTGATGGACGACTAGTAAGGGAGTTAAATAAAGTAAAAGAACGATTCACTGAACTAACAGGTGTGAAGGAAATGAATTATTTGCGTCCACCTCGTGGTCAGTTTAGCGAGCGCTCTTTGGCCTTGTCTGAGAAATTAGGCTATACGAATGTGTTTTGGTCGATGGCTTATAAGGACTGGGAGGTTGATAATCAGAAGGGTGGTCAATATGCATACGATCAAATCATGAAACGAATTCATCCAGGTGCGATCATGCTTATCCATTCTGTCTCAAGTGATAATGCAGAAGCTCTTCCACGTGTCATTGATGATGCAAGAAAACAAGGGTATGTATTCAAAAGCTTAGATGATCTAATGCTCGAAAAACAATTAGCAGATATTCCGTTTCCGTAGGTTTTTTAATGAAAAAGACTAAAGATAGGAATTGCCCTAGCTTTAGTCTTTAACCTTTAACCTATCTTTAATTAGAGTAGCTTTGTTGTCCAATTGCAGCTGCTATTGTTTCAAGAGTACTAATATCCGTCACATCAAAGGCAATTGGCTGGCGGCTTCTTACAACCATCATTCCGATTTCCTCTTTCATCGAGTTTGTGATCGGGAACTTCAATTCACCATTGCATTCCCAGCGCAAGTCATCATCATAGTTGGAAGCTGCGACTAGCTTATGGTCTAGGTTTTCATACATATAAATACCTACCCAATCAATATAGAGTACCTGCTCTACTAGACTTTCAACAGTTATATTAAAGATCGTTTGTAGGCTTTCACGTTTGTAGACGTGAGCCATAATTTGTAGGGATGCAACATCAGTTGGTATTGACACATGATCTCTCCTTTACTCATTATCCTTGTTCTATTCTACCAGAGGAAGACCTATTTTCGCGCTAGTAAGTTTAGGAAGAACTGTGGGAACATGCTATAATAGGAATTCATGTTATGGACGGAGTTGAGTGAAGTGAATCGAAAACAGGATCAGAAAACGCTAGAAATCAAGATAGGTCAACAATTTCCTTTGACGATTAAACGTCTCGGAATTAATGGAGAAGGGGTCGGCTACTTCAAAAAACAGGTTGTCTTTGTTCCGGGTGCACTTCCTAATGAGGAAGTGGTCGCAGAAGTAGTCAAGGTAAGTCCTCGTTTTTCAGAAGCCAAAGTGGTAAAAGTTCGAAAACGCTCAAGTGAACGGATTACACCTCCTTGTCCAATTTATGATCAATGCGGTGGCTGTCAGCTGCAGCATATGAAATATGAAGCAACATTAAGAGAGAAAAGAGATATTATTAAGCAGGCATTTGAGCGTCACACCCAATTACCTGTAGAAAAGCTACGTATCGAGAATACGCTAGGAATGGAAAATCCATGGAACTATAGAAATAAGAGTCAGCTCCAAGTGTCTAAAAAGGGTAGTAAGGTAACAGCAGGTCTATATGCTAGTAATTCACACCAATTAATTGATTTATCTGAGTGTCATGTTCAACATAAATCAACGAATAAGGTGACCCAGGTAGTTAAACAGATTTTAGAAGATTTGAATGTCTCCATCTACAATGAACGTAAGCATAAGGGGGATGTTCGAACGATCGTAACAAGAGTTGGTTTTGCAACAGGAGAAGTTCAAGTTGTTCTTGTTACGAAGAATGAGGAGCTTCCACGCAAAGAAGCGATTGTCAACGAGATCCAAAGAAGATTACCAGAGGTGACTTCGATTATCCAAAATATTAATGGGAAAAAGACATCATTAATTTTCGGTGATGACACCCTTCATCTAGAAGGAAATGAAACGATTGAAGAAAGACTAGGTGAATATTCCTTTTCATTATCAGCTAGAGCATTCTTTCAATTAAATCCAGAGCAAACAGTGAAGCTGTATAATGAAGCGAAACGAGCTGCCTCACTTACTGGAAAAGAAAAGATTGTCGATGCTTATTGTGGTGTTGGGACAATCGGACTTTGGCTTGCAGATCAAGCAGCTGAGGTGCGGGGAATGGATGTCATAGAAGAAGCAGTTGAAGATGCACGTGAGAATGCCAAACGCCATGGCTACTCGCATATGCTATATGAGGTTGGAAAAGCAGAGTCATGGATGCCTAAATGGGTTAATGAAGGATGGAAGCCGGATGTCGTTATTGTTGATCCGCCTCGAACCGGCTGTGATGATAAATTACTTCAAACGATCCTCAAGGTTCAGCCAAAACGAATTGTCTATGTCTCCTGTAATCCATCAACACTTGCTAAAGATGTGAATCAATTAACGAAAAAGGGATATAAAATCCAATCGATTCAACCTGTTGACATGTTTCCTTGGACATCACAGGTAGAGAGTGTAACGGAGCTAGTGAAGTAGTTTTTATGCGAAGAGCAGGCTAACCGTTGTGATATTGAGTCTAGGAGGAAGTGAAATGCATGGGAAAGATTCACTGCTAAATGCTGTTCAACAAATCCAACAAGCCGATCCAGACTTTGGGATAACCTCTCTAGATTTAGCGAAGGCAATTGATATATATAAGTCTTATTATCATTTAGATATCGATGCTTGTGACTATCATTTCGGATATGCTAGTTTGAAGAAAGATCGAATTTTCATCCAACGGTTTACGCCTAAGCATGCAACGGGCATCGTTATTTTTCTTCATGGTTATTTAGATCATACGGGATCATTTTCATCATTTATCGGTCACCTCACCAGCTTAGGATATGACACTACTTGTTTTGATTTGCTTGGTCATGGTTTATCTAGTGGAGAAAGGGTAACTTTAAAAAGCTTCACACAGTATGTTGAGGCATTGAAAGTAGTTTATGAACTGGTACACTCAAGCCCTTTACCGATCCATATCGTTGGTCACAGTACCGGAGCTAGTATTGGATTGGATTTTGTTCAGGAACATCAGAATGCAATAGACCGACTTGTACTTGTTGCACCATTATTTCAACCTCATTCGTGGAATCTAGCTAAACTGGGTTTACGATTGACTAAACGAATTCTCAGGAGATACCCGAGAAAGTTTACAAGGAATTCAGGAGATCAAGCATACTTGACGTTTACCGCTAATGATCCATTGCAAGAAACGAACTTACCGATAAGCTGGTTGAATGCTCTCAATGACTGGATGAACAAAGGAGTTTCAAGATCAACCACGCCAGAGCTCTCCTTCTTAATGCTACAAGGAAATAAAGATCGAACAGTAGATCCTGTAGTCGGCCTAAAACGAGCTCAGAAACAATTTCCAACTAGTGACCTTATCTTAATCGACAAAGGACATCATCAGCTTTTAAATGAATCTGATGTCATTAGGAAACAAGTATTTTCACTTATACATGAATATCTATCTAAAAGAGTTACTAATTAATTAGCTGTAGTTCCAAAAAGGGAAAGAGGCTGAGACAGAACTAAAATCGCTGACTAAAATTTGAAATAGCGGATGTAATATACTTAGATTACTGCGGGATGCAGAACCTAAAGGTAAAAAGGTGCTCATTTTTAAGCAGTTAAAAGTGGATAGCATCAAATTTTGAACCTGTCGACCAGGTCTCGTGAAGCGAGACGGACGACAGGTTATTGGCATTTAAAGAGAATGGCCGTAAAAAGTCGCTTCGAACACGCTACCGGGATGGGGGGCACGCTTTCCGCAGGCGGGCGTTGAACTAACCGGCTCTGCCGGTGGATTTCAACCTGCCCTTTCCTCCTGCAGGAGTCGGCCCGCCCATCCCGTCCGCTTTGATGAAAGGAAAGATGGTTTTATCTTCTCTTACAGTGAATATCAAGAGAATATGAAGACTTTTTGGTAGAAAAGAAGTAGTCGAGTATACGAGATTTATTTATATTGTTCTCATCACAAAAGTCTACTTCGAACCCCTCTTTAGTCTTATAGGGTGGGTCCGAAGCTAGAAATCAAGAACAAACAACTTTAAGTCACATATGGAATCGATTGTCTTGTGGTACAAAAAAATAATTCCAAGCGTTTTTTTTTTGTTAACTCCTTATTCTTTAGTGTTCTGTTTACTGTTTACTAAAGAAAATGAAAATGCTTGTTAGCCAGTAAGATAGTAGTGCTAATCCGTAATCTACTAATAGAAGATAGAAATTATTCATACCATTCGTTAGTCTAAATAACCCTAACAATTGAAGTGCTCCAGCAAAAGCAAATGCAAATAGAAGACTTAATAACAAACTATATAGGTAGAAATTTTTATTATTATTTATAACATATTGATACAATAATAGGTATGAAACAGGTAATAAAGCAGCATCAATTGCAATATTTGAGGTTAAAAACGGGAATAAAAAATATGGGTACTCCCAAAAATTATGCCTGTTCATAAAAGCATCAAAATAAGATAAAAAGACATGGTATGTGTAACCAAAAAAACATATGATAAATAATTTCTTTCGATCTACAAAAAAGTAAAAGGCAATCAAAGGTAAAACAAGCATCAAACAAGCCAACCAAAATTGCCATGTATCAAATGAAGAAAAAGCCTTCCAATATTGATTTATTGCTTTGGTTAGGTCATCTTCAAGATTATTAATATTAGTAAGCATCTGTTCTTGCAAATTATTACTCAGCCCTTTCACATAATATAATTTTGTCGAATTTATTCTACCTTTAGTTTGACGAAAAAAGGATGACAATATGTTAGCTGTCAAAAAATATTTCCATTACAGTGCTTCATATTGATTTATCGATAAAAAACAGACCAAATCATATGAGATTTGGTCTGCTTTTATCTTGGAAAGGAACGAGACTACTTAGGGATTAATTAATATAGTTATGAACATTCACAATTTGACCATTAGGAAAGTCTTCAGTCACCAATAGATTAATGATCACGTTAGCGACTGTAGTAGGAGAAAGCAATTGACCGTCTTCTTTAAAGCTCTGAAATTTCTTCAGTTCAACAAAATCTTCACTAGATGTTTGGCGGATTGTTGCCTGCATGTTGGTATCCATTATGCCTGGAAGAAATGAACAGATTTGAACAGGGTGATCAGCTTGTTCTTGGTCGACTGCGACATTCTGACTAAACAAATCTAATCCAGCTTTTGCAGCACCATATCCACTCCAACCGAAAATAGGTCGACTTCCAGCCCCAGAAGAGATATTAATAATTCTCTTATTACCCGAAAAGCTTTCTGTATGTCTAATAAATTCAGCTGTTAATAGAATCGGAGCAAGTAAATTAACATGAATGTTCTTTGTCATGTCCTCTGTATTTGTACGCTGGATTGGCTTTATCGGCTCCAGAATGCCAGCATTATTAATTAAATGAATGCTTTCAGCTGTTTCTAATGGAATAGTTGAGAAAATATCATTCATAAGTGTTAAAATTAGATCATGTCGACTTAAGTCAAATGGATGTACAATACATCGCTCATGTTCGAATTCAGGATCCTTTGTTCTTGAAATACAAATAACGGTTGTATTCGTGTCAGTAGCTAAAATTTGTGTAATTGCTTGACCTAAGCCTTTTGAATGTCCAGTAAGGATAATATAATGCATTTTTTGCCTCCTAATTTATGCGAGAATAGAGGAATTTGATGATAATTGTTGAAAAAGAATATGTAAGCGTTTTATTCCGCTTGACTCTGGGGGTCATGTCATGAAGAAAAAGTACTTATTTACTATTAATCGTATGCTCATATTAATAGTAGGTATACTAATATTACATTTATTATACCATTATATTTTACCACTTTTTTCATTTTATCAAAATTGGATTCGATTACTATTTGATGGTATTTTTATTAGTGCATTTGTGCCATTTTATATATTATTTGTGAAGAGGATAAGAGAGCGGAATGAAGCACAAAACCAAATTGAAAGTATGTATGGGGCTGTGCATTCGGTTGTCTGGCTTCAGGAAATTAAAACAAAGAAAATGATCCGGGTTTCAGATTATGTGTATGATCTTTTCGGTTATACGAAAGAAGAGATGCTACAGCATTCTGCATTGTGGGAATCAATTATTCATCCAAATGACAAAGGAAGGTTAACCATAGATAATTGTGAGCAGTCATTCTTAGCTAAGGATAATATTACAAGGAAATATCGAATTATTCGGAGGGATGGGGAGGTTAGATGGGTTCAAGACCAGATTTATCCGATCTTTTCCGAAAATGGCGAGTTAACGAATATTGGTGGAGTTATCACGGATATTACAAAACAAGAACAAGCTGCAGAGCAGGCTCGTTATTTGTATTTTAACGATCCGATTTCAAAATTTGCAAATTATGAGGGATTAAAAGATACTTTATCACATAAAGTAAAGGTCGGACAGCCATTTGCATTTTATATTGTTAAGGTAAATAGGTTGAACTTCATTAGGAAGCATATTGGACAGCCTATTGCAGAGGAAGTTGTTACAGTTCTAGCGGACCGAATAAGACCGATACTCAGTGACAAGATGAGTGTTGCTAAAATAAGTGATAGTCGATTTGCGGTCATTGATGGGCAACTGAGGACATCGAAACAAATGAGTAAACTACTGAAACGTTTCATTCTTTTAGTGGAAAGACCAATTCATGTTGAGCAATATGAATTTTTCCTTACTGCAACAATTGGTATAACTCATTTCTATAATGAAGGGGAAAGTCATACGGATTTACAGCAAAATGCTCAGTACGCCCTTGAGCACGCCAGGGAAAATCATGAACCGCTGGCTTTCTATCAGCATTCAATGAAGACAGAACAAGGAAAACAAGTCCAAATTGAATCTGATTTAAGAAAGGCAATTGAGAATCATGAGCTTCTGTTACACTATCAGCCTAAAATGAACCTTAGAACTGGGAAGTTAGTTGGGGTCGAGGCATTAATTCGTTGGGCACATCCTAATGGAAGTATGATTTATCCTCCTGGCTTTATCCAGCTTGCTGAGAGTACGGGTTTGATTCTTCCGATTGGGGAATGGGTTATTCAAGAAGCGTGTTTGCAGTTAAGGAAGTGGCTAGATGCAGGAATAAATATTCCTTCTGTATCGATTAATCTCTCTGTTAGCCAACTGTTCCAGCAAAATCTGGCGGAGAAGATTGAATTGTCTCTCAGACTGAACAACCTACCTGCAGAAAGTCTAGAAATTGAAATTACAGAAACAATGGCAATGGATAAGGGCAATATTATTAAAAGTGTGACACGCTTAAAAGAAATTGGACTTAAAATAAGTATTGATGATTTTGGTACAGGATTTAGTTCGCTTCATCAAATAAATAATTTACCTATTGATATAGTAAAGGTAGATCGATCATTTGTTTCTGAGATCACCTTTGATGATAAAGCAGCGACACTAATCTCCTCGATCATTAAGATGACTCAGCACCTCAAATTGGAAACGGTTGTCGAAGGAGTCGAGACAGAAGAGCAACTAAGATTACTATACAGCAATGGGTGTGAGATCATTCAAGGATATCTAATAAGTAAGCCACTTCCTCCAGAAGAGCTGACATCGCAGATAACTATTTTACAAATGAGGCTTCGAAAAATGACTAATCAATATAATCGTTCTTTAATGTTAAGTGAAAATTCTTGATATTTTTTTCAACTACTGTATATAGTTAGTGTACTAAGGATTAAAGGAGGAGGAGCATGAACCTCTTTAAGGCACATATTGTTCATCCGAACACACAAGTACCTCTAATTGTTTATTTTAATGAAAGTGATGGTCATGTCACGTTTGAAAAGGATAATGAGGTGCTTGAACTACTGTTACAGCTGCAAAAGGATTTAGCTCAAGATAAAAAGTTCTTACAAAATATAAGTCAAACAAACCATCTATGTAAAACACAGTACCCTGTTGATACGTTTGGTGACGTTTATGAATTTTTGGGCAAATTAGGTATAAAGAAAGAGGACCTTTCTTTTCAACCACTTTACCTACATTAAGGCAGGTTTTGGTAAAACACCATAAGAACAAACAAAAAATTGTCCAGAGGGACACTTTTTTTGTAGTAGTAAAATTGCCATGTTAAGATGCTGCGACTCCGCTACCGGAATGGGGGGTACGCTTTCCGCAGGCGGGCGTTGAACTAACCGGCTACGCCGGTGGATTTCAACCTGTCCTTTCTTCCTGCAGGAGTCGACCCGCCCATTCCGTCCGCTTTGTAAGATGAGAAATGGGAATCTATTTATAACTGTTATACTCATAGAACTTTAGAAAGGGTTCTTTCTGTAATATAGTGATTACAAGTCTACGGTGAATGGCAATATGTTTAAATAAGCGTGGTGCCAATTAATTGCTCTGTACTGGAAAGGTAGTTTCAAACCTATTTATGTCGCCATTTAATTAGCTTTTTTATTTTTATCAATTTATGTAGACGAAATAAAAGACCTTTGAGAAATGAATCTCAAAAGCCTTTTGTTAATGCTTGAAGTGTCCCGAGGGACACTTTTTTAGTCTTCATCTACCGGATAAACACCGTTCTCATCATGTACTTCTCTACCTGTGATTGGTGGGTTGAATACACAAACCATGCGCATGTCAGTTGTTGCACGTAGAAGATGCTCATCGTTTTTATCTAGTACATAGATTTCGTCTTTTTTAATTGGCCATACTTTTCCATCTGCAATTGTTTCAACTTCACCTTCGCCTTCAATACAATAAACAGACTCTAAGTGATTTTGGTACCAGATATGAGTTTCTGTACCTGCTTTAATGATTGTATCGTGTACAGAGTAGCCCATGCCATCTTTCTTTAGGACTAGACGTCGGCTAATCCAATTTCCACCATCTACTTCTTGCTCTGTACCTAGGACATCTTGTAATTTAACAACTTTCATCGATATTACCTCCGTATGTTAAGAAATTTTTTACAATATGTAGGGGAGTCGGTCTCCCCTTAGATTAAGATGTTACAAGTTCTTTTGCACCAAGAACTGCTTTAATACTATCTTCAATAATTGCAAAGCCTTTTTCTAGACCTTCATCATCAATTGTTAGTGGCGGGAATAATTTGAATACTTCATCCTTTGGACCAGATGTCTCCATGATTAAACCGCGTTTGAACGCTTCTGCAGCAATCTTTGGAGATAAGCCGTCTACTTCTGAAGAAATACCTACCATATAGCCACGCCCTTTAGCTTCACCCTTTAATTCAGGGTAATCAGCAACTAAACGCTCTAGGAAAGCAAACATGCGTTTTGAACGAGTCTCAATTCCTTTTTCGAAATTAGGGTCTTCCCAGTAAGAAAGTGCAGCTGTTGCTGTAACAAATGCATGGTTATTTCCACGGAATGTACCATTGTGTTCACCAGGTGCGAAAATATCAAGATCTGGACGAATCAATGTAATGGCAAGTGGAAGCCCCATACCACCAATTGACTTAGACATACAAACGATGTCTGGCTTAATTCCAGCCTTTTCAAAGCTGAAGAATGTTCCAGTACGACCAACACCTGCTTGAACATCATCTATAATTAATAGGATACCCCAACGCTTACAAATATCTTCTACACGTTGTAGCCACTCGAATCTTGCAGCATTAATACCGCCTTCACCTTGGACTGTCTCGAGGATCATCGCAGCAGGAATTTCTACCCCACTACCTCCATCCGTTAGGAAACGCTCGAGATACTCCAGAGTGTCGAGGTTGTCATTGACAAAGCTATCATATGGCATCGTTATTACGTTTTGTAATGGAACACCTGCACCTTTACGCTTAAAGGCGTTACCAGTTACTGATAATGCACCAATTGTCATACCGTGGAACCCGTTTGTAAAACTAATAACTTCTGTACGACCTGTTACTTTACGTGCAAGCTTTAATGCACTTTCAACAGTGTTTGTTCCAGTTGGTCCAGGAAACATCACCTTATAGTCTAAATTTCTTGGTTTTAGAATTACATCGTTAAATGTAGTTAAAAATTCTGCTTTTGCAGTTGTTGCCATATCAAGTGAATGAGTAATTCCATCACTTAAAATATAATCAACTAATTTCGATTTCATATGAGGATCATTATGGCCATAATTTAATGCACCAGCACCAGAGAAAAAGTCTATATACTCCTTACCCTGCTCATCCCACATTTTATAATTCTTTGCTTTAGTAAAAACGGTTGGAAAACTACGTACATAACTACGAACCTCTGACTCTAGCTTTTCAAAAATACTCATATCTGTTTGACTCATCTTCTCATTCTCCTCCTGTTACCTAATCTATAGGTAATATTGTTTTGGCGTTCCTGATAATGATGTCATATTCATAATGCTTAATGTTTAATAGGACCGACTCTGAATGTGAGTTCTTCCTCATGTCCTTCTTCTGGAAATAGATCCTCAGAGAAACATTCTTTTACTTCGCATTTAGTATCATAAGACTTAGCTAATCGACGGAACAAGGCTTGAGATGCTTCATTGGATGGAGTGATCGTCGCCTCGACGAATTCTACATTCTTACAACCAGGTCGGCTGACAAGCTCTTTTAATAACTTAGATGCTAGACCTTTACCTCGCTGCGTTGAATGGACTCCAATTTGCCATACAAATACAACATCTTGTCGCTCTGGAGGAATGAAAGCTGTGACGAAGCCAACAATCTTGTCGTCTTCTTTTGCGACAACACACGTTTCTGCGAAAAACTCACACATCATAATGTACTTGTAAGCAGAATTCTGATCGAGTGTTGATTCATTTACTAATTCCCACATTCCTGCACCATCTTCAACGGTCGGTTTACTAAAAACAACTGACTTTGACTTAACAGCAGCAGGAGCCGTTTGACTTTTAATGTCGGTGTCCCCCTTACGTCTTGTTTTAATCACTTAATTATCATAAGGTGATCAAAATTTAAACGCAACTGAGGTATGAGGGGATTAATCGTGCTGAGACACCATTAGAAAGGGTTAAGAGAAGTAAGGGCAATCATTGCTGTAAATGCTACTAAATGGTGATGATTTCTTACGAATTGAAAAAAGCCTGTTTAGGGTGAAGTAATCTAACACTAGTAATGGTAAGGGATTGAAGATAATATTAAAAAACTAGTTTTTATGAAAAAATACACATAATTTTTCATAAAAAGATTAAAAAAAGCAGACAAAAGGGCAACTGTCCTTTTGTCTGCTCATTATTGCTTCATTGTTCTGATGCTTTTAAAGCTCGGAAATCTATTTCTCGTTACTTCTTCTAGCAGCACGATCAGCGGCCTTAAACTCAGAAGCAAAATTAACTTCTTGGGCTTTACGTAACGTGCTTCGTTCTTCTTGTGCTCGGCGTTTTTTGCTTTCCATATTAACCACCACTTTCTATTAGGATAGTTTAAGTGTGGTCAATAATTAAAAAGTTTAATCTCCTAAGCTTCTTTTATTTCTAGATCTTCATGAACCGTTCTCATTAAGTGCAGGTGGTATTGGTCTTTTTCAATTTGAAATAGATTATACACATCGGCTTGCTGATTGAGTTGCTCATACACATCACGGCGAATCTCATTCGCTAACGTACAATACTCTAATTTTGCAGCTGCCATATATGAACGTATATTTTCCTTACGTATACGCATAAAAACTGTTTGGATGTCACATGAAAAAAATAGTTCTTCAAAAAAGGCGTCTTTTGCAAGCTTATTATAGCCTTTACCAAAATAAGGCTTGCCAATCCAAGTTCCTAAAAAACCACTTCGCTCTGAAATATCAAATAAATTGATAGTCCCAATTGGTGATCCCCACTCATCAACAATCGTACGTGAAATGAGCTCGCCGCGCTCTTCAGCTTCAATTGTCTGCTTCGTCATGAATACAAACTCATCATACGAATATGCTTTTTGACGTACAAAAGGGAACACAGCCGGATCAACTAATAATTCATAAAGAGCATGACAATCTGCAACGTCTCGTTTCTTTAAAATCACAAAAAACCCTCCTTGTCATAATGAGGGCAGATAAATAGATCCACCCTCGAATTTAATGTAAAAACGTATCAAATTCGGGGTGGGAATCGAACCCACTAGAACCAGCTTTGCTGATGGCGCACCAATTGCCTTCCCAATGCTTATAAAATTGGCTATTTAGCGATATAGTGGATTCTAGGGTCTTGTAACGTCTTCACCTTAATATTAGTTCTTGTTTTATATATTATACGCTTATTTGCTCTTGAATCCTTTCTTATATTAAATGTTTTTTTACAAAAAAGATACCTCTTTTTTATAAATTTTATGTGAAAAAGTCTACCAATTATTAAGAAAAAATTATCTACTTTAAAATATGATTAAGAGCGACAGAAAGTGACTCGAAACGATAAGAATATTCATATTTTTTCGCCTTTTCTGGCAGCACTTTATTTCCATCGAGGACAAGTGTACTCATCTCTCCAAGCAGTAATTTGAGAGCGAATGCAGGTACAGGAATCCAATGCGGTTTGTTTAAAATTGTCGCAACCGTTTTTCCAAAATCATTCATTTGTATAGGAACTGGATTTGTAACATTCAGTGGTCCGATAATTTCTGTTTGTTCAATCGCTAAGTCAAACATTCCAACAACGTCATCAATATGGACCCAACTGACCCATTGTGATCCTTTGCCAAGAGGTCCACCAACATATAAGCGATATGGTAAGACGATTTGCGGAAGGGCACCCTCAGACGCATCTAGAACAATTCCTAAGCGACAATACACAACACGTACTCCGAGATTTGATGCTTTCTCAGCTTCTTTTTCCCAGTGTTGAACGACAGTTGATAGGAAGTTCGTTTCAATAGGCTGTGAAGATTCAGTAAATGTTTCAGTTAACGAATTTCCGTAATACCCTATGGCTGATGCATTAACGAGAACCTCAGGTTTTGATTTAAGCTTTGAAAGTAAGTCAATGACTGTTCTTGTTGACGTGATGCGGCTATTTAAGATAGCTTCTTTACGCTTCTTTGTCCAACGTCCATCACCAATTGATTCCCCTGCTAAATTAATAAATGCCTCAATTCCTTCTAAATCTAATTCAGGTTTTGTCCCATCTTTTAACCATTCGATATAATGAACATGATCTTTAACTGGTTTGTTTGTGGCATCTCTTGTTAAAATGAAGACAGAGTGACCTTTGCTTACAAAGTAATTTGTCAATTTCGTTCCGATTAAACCAGAACCACCAGCAATTGCAATTTTCATTAGAAGACCTCCTTTTAGGCTAACTAAGTTAATTGTAGTTCTTTTATTATTATTTTTCCAAAATAAAGCAAGAAGGTGGATGAAATGAGCAAAATAACAAAAATTACTTTACAAAAACGAAATAAGGGCAGATACAATATTTTTCTTGATAGAGGGCAAGGAGAAGAATATGCTTTTAGTGTTGATGAGGATGTTCTGATTAAATACCAGCTGAAAAAGGGCTTAGAGCTTGATGAAGAGTAT
This sequence comes from Halalkalibacter suaedae, assembly GCF_017939705.1. GTDB lineage: Bacteria > Bacillota > Bacilli > Bacillales > Bacillaceae_D > Halalkalibacter > Halalkalibacter suaedae. The sequence continues at coordinate 16,092 of NZ_JAGKSQ010000006.1, read as the reverse complement.
CTCAAGACATTAATTGAGGAAGACGAGAAAAAGAAAACATACCATCTAGCGTTGAACTATTTGTCTTACAGGATGCGTTCTATAGATGAAATCAAAAAGTATTTACTGAAGAAGGAAAGAGTTGAAGAACATATAGACGAGGTTATTCAAACCTTAATTGAACAAAAATTACTTGATGATCATGAGTTTGCACGTGCCTTTGTTCAAACAAAACGACTCACTCAAGTGAAAGGGCCTCTGAAATTGAAGCAGGAGCTTATGCAAAAAGGGGTTAGTAAAACTGACATAGAAGAAGTCATACAAACGATTCCAAAAGAAGAACAGATAAACGAAGCGAGGAAATGGCTTGAAAAGCAAGCGAATAAAAGTACAAAGCATTCAAATCGTGCGTACAAGGATAAGCTTGCAATTCAGCTTCAGTCAAAAGGATATTCACATTCGATTATTAATGAAGCCCTTCATCATGTCGAGATTGAAAAGGAAGGTGACGATGAGTGGGAAGCTTTATGCTACCAAGCGGAAAAGGTCGAAAAGAAATACCAGGGCAAATATGAAAGATGGGAGTATGTCCAGCGGTTTAAACAGGCATTATACCGAAAAGGGTTTGCGGCAGAATTAATTGAACGCTATATTGATCAGAAACTATGATAAGGGGAGAATTTACTATGGAAGAAAAGCGATTTAGTGAGATGACTGAATATGAATTAAGACAAGCAATTGCCACCTTAAATGAAAAGGCAAAAAAGGCGGAGCAAATGGGAATGATGAACGAATTTGCTGTATATGAAAGACGAGTTTTAATGGCAAAGGCTTATTTGCTAAACCCAAAAGATTTTAAGAAGGGAACAACCTACCGCTTAAAAGAAGGGGATTCGCGTTTTTCGCTTTCTTATTTAAATGGATATTTTGCATGGGGGTATCGGGATGGTGGAACAGTGTTAGAAGCAGTGCCTATCTCATTACTTGAAGAAGAAGGGGAGGAGTAAATCCCCCTCCCTAAACATACTATCTTTGCGTACGTCTATTTATTCTGAACTTTATATCATGTTGGCTCATTTGTGTTTCTCCACCAATTTGGTGAGAAGCGTGCTTAGGGTTAGCTCGTGGTGAATCAAAAGGACTCTTGTAATCAAATTCTGTATTTTTCTCCTTACCCATAACAGGCACCTCCACGATAGTTAAATGTATTAACTAGCTGTTTGTGTCTCCATCACTGTTTCTCATACGTTCTCTTGGGTGTGTATTAATAGTCCCATCTGCACGTAAGGATTCATGTTTGTTATGATCTTTAGGTGAGTTCCCCTGGAACTTAATATGATTTGGAAAGCCTTTTGCTTTGTTTCTCACGAGTTGCTTCCCCCTTTCCAACATGTGTTCATTAAATAGTATAGACACTGTCATTTTTATTATGATGAGTAAACTTTGACAATGGAGGAATTAAGATGGAAGATCGTTTTCAGCGTTTAACGGAGCAATTAATTGCTGTGAATCAAAAAATTACTGCGAACCAGGCTAGAACTTGGGTTGAAAGCCTTTGGGAGGATTTTGAAACCTCTAGAGCCAAAGGTGGGTGGACGTATAAAGGACAGGACGTTACTGAACAAATAGTCATGAAATGGATTGTGCAGTATGGTCCACACTTACATATGTATGAACCAACAAAAGATAAATTTTCACACTTAAACCAGGATGATCACATGAAGCATTAAAATAAGGCCACTGCAAAAGGTATGATTTTTACCTTTTGCAGTGGCCTTTAAGCAATGAGCGAAACCGTTGCAATGTCTTAAGTCTTGCTATGAGTGGGTTTTTCATAGCAGGCGTGCAACGTGTGGAGCCATTGCTGCTGCCTCGAATCTGCTAAAGAGGCCTTTTTAAGTGGCCTCATGGTTTTTTCACCTTTTCTAGCCTTATTGTTATTGAAGAATTATATTAAGTTTCTTTTGGAGTGCTTCTTCACTGAATACCCAGCCTGTATAGGAGCTAATAATCTCTAACTGTTGGTCCAATTGAACGATTGCTACGAAGGGGTAATGTCCTTTGCTGCGATAGCGAAGATCCACAAATCGTACCTCTGTAATGTCATCCTTTTCTTCAATTTCCCAACGATAGGATGGTGAGAAGGACAGAAATGCATCTAGATTTGAATCTTTACGTGCAGCATTAATGACCTTAGTATCAGGAATTGGGTCAAATGAATACTGTTCAAAGTATTCGAACTTTCTTCGGAACGACTCCGTTACATACATAACCTTTGGTGTTCTGATAACTACATGCCATTGGTACCAACGAATCGTTGGTGAAACAAATACATGGGTTGCATCTGGATGTTGTTCTCTTGCTAGTTTGACGATTTGTTCCTTCTCATAAATGCGCCATCCGTAATACAAGATCAGAATGCCATACAATGTAAGCATTGTCGGTCCAGCTGCAAAGCCTACCGTCCAAAGCAAAATCGCAACTAAATGACTAACAAAGATAAATGGGTCAAATATATTAATGACTCCTAAGGCGATCCATTTGTTAGAAATTGGTCGGAGAGCCTGTGTTCCGTACGCATTGAAAATATCAACAAAGACGTGTAAAAAGACGGCAATAAATGACCAAAGTAATACGATAGGCCAGTTTACCTCAGGATTGAAAATGGTTATTCCTGCTGTAATTAAGATAGGCCATGTCAAAACCGCGGGGATAGAGTGAGTTAGCCCTCGGTGATTTCGAATATACACTGCATTGTTACGCAGTTTTAATACCGTATCGAAGTCTGGAGCTTGAGAGCCAATAATCGTCGCAGCCATAACCGAAGTTGATAGTAACGGGTCATTTGCGATAGTAGGACTGATTGTTGCGAGTCCTCCCAATGCGATGCCCATTACAACGTGAGTACCTGTATCCATCGCCAAGAACCTCCTTTTCGGTTATTATGGTTATAGTTTATTTATACCCGAATCACACGAGAATAAAAAGGGAGACCCTAAAAAGATGACGAAACCTTTACAAATTTTCATGGAATACAAAGTTTATCCAAATAAAATACATGAATATGAACAGGCAATGAAACATATTAAGACTGTACTACCTGAATATGAAGCAACACAAGTAGAGTGGTACGTTGCTGAGGATCAGCCTTACTTATACGTTGAAATGTGTGAGGTACCTACTCGGTCTCATTACCATGTTCTAAAGGAATTAAGAAAATCCTCTAATCACCCTGTATTCAGTAGAATCATTCCTTTTATTGAAGGGGGAGCCGCTAAAATCCATTGCTGGGCATTCCAACGTAAGGAGTTATAAAAAATGCATGAACAACTTAGAGAATTTAATATAGATGGATTCCAAGACAATTTAGTGTCGTGGTTTACATTGCACCAGAGATCATTACCGTGGCGAGAATCGAAGGATGCTTACAGGGTATGGGTTTCAGAGATTATGCTCCAACAAACAAGGGTTGATACGGTTATCCCATATTACCAAGCATTTATGAGAGAATTCCCAACGCTTGAGGAGCTAGCGTACGCAGAGGAGGACCGAATCCTTAAGGCATGGGAAGGGCTCGGATATTACTCTCGTGTGCGTAATCTCCAAACGGCAGCAAGACAGGTTGTTGAAGAATATGCTGGACAAGTCCCATCGAGCTTAGCTGAAATATCAAAATTAAAAGGTGTTGGTCCTTATACAGCTGGCGCAATTCTAAGCATCGCCTACGGAAAACCAGAACCAGCAGTTGATGGAAATGTGATGAGGGTGCTTTCTAGAGTTCTCATGATTGATGCTGATATTGCTAAGGTGTCGACGAGGAAGTTATTCGAAGCCATACTGTATGACTTGGTTTCAAAAAAAGACCCGTCCGCTTTCAATCAAGGTTTAATGGAGTTAGGTGCCCTCATATGTACACCGACGTCACCAGGATGCCTTCTATGTCCTGTTAGAGAATATTGCCAGGCAAATCAAGCTGGTATTCAAGAAAGCTTACCAGTTAAAAGTAAAAAGAAAAAGGCAAAGGCAAAACAAATGGCTGCAGTTATCATTAGAAATCAAGCTGGAGAAGTTCTAATTGAAAAACGGCCAGACAAAGGTCTACTTGCCCGAATGTGGCAATTCCCAAATATTGAGACGACGAAGATAGAAACTCAACCGAAGGAATTAAAAGAGGCCCTTGCCGAAGACAATGTGCCAGTCAATATTGGGGAAAAGGTTCAACAGGTTGAGCATGTATTCTCACACTTAATTTGGTCGATATCAGTATATGAAGCAAATACGGTCGGGAATACCAATTTTAACCGGGAAGGACGATGGGTCAAGGTGAGTGAGTTGGAGCAGTACCCTTTTCCAGTCTCACATCAAAAAATTATTGAAGAGATAAAAAGAAGGCAGGTGTAAGTAAAATGGATTTAAATATGAAGAATAAGGTCGTTTTAATTACAGGTGGTTCAAAAGGGATTGGTTTTGAGATTGCCAAGTCTTTTCTAGAGGAGGGTGCAAGAGTAGCCATTGTTGCTCGTGGAAAAGAGGCATTAAGTGAAGCAAAGGCCCGGCTAGGTGACATTTTAACGATTCAAGCTGACCTTTTAAATGAGCAAGAACGTGCCAATACGGTTGAAGAGGTTGTTCATCATTTTGGTACAATAGACGTTTTAATTAATAATGTTGGTGGAAGCAATGGTTCAACTGCCGATGAAACAACGATGGACATCTTTAGAGAAGCATTGGAACTAAATTATTTTTCTGCTGTCCATTTTAGTAAGCTCGTATTGCCGATCCTAAAAGCAAAACAAGCGGGAGCAATAATTAATATTTCCTCTGTCTTTGGTAGAGAATCGGGTGGAAAGATTACATACAACAATGCAAAAGCCGCAATGATCAGTTTTACTAAGGCCTTAGCGGATGAAGTAATAAAAGACGGAATTCGAGTAAATAGCGTCGCACCAGGTTCAATCTTACACCCCTCAGGCAATTGGCAACGTAGGTTAGAAGAAAATCCTGAAAAAATAAACCAATTCGTCAAAGACGAAATACCTGCTGGTCGTTTTGGAACACCCGAAGAAGTAGCAAACGTAGTCCTCTTCCTCGCATCCGAAAAAGCAAGCTGGATCTCAGGAGCCACGATCAATGTTGACGGAGGACAATCGAAGAGCCACTAATCAGGTGAACTTCCTGATTAGTGGCTCGAAAAGCGGAGAGAAGTTCTCCGCTTCATGTTTTAAATCAGGTGAACTTCCTGATTAGTGGCTCGAAAAGCGGAGAGAAGTTCTCCGCTTCATGTTTTAAATCAGGTGAACTTCCTGATTAGTGGCTCGAAAAGCGGAGAGAAGTTCTCCGCTTCATGTTTTAAATCAGGTGAACTTCCTGATTAGTGGCTCGACTCTACATATCGTCATTAACGAGATGAATTTCTTTTATTTTTTCCTTTGTCTCCTCTGTACCTAATCGATACAATTCATCAAATACATCATTCAACCCACGCTGATATTCATTGTGATCTCGGTCGATTTTCTTGTCATCAAAATGACGAAATGTAAATAAGTTACCGAGTTCTACATCATGGGCTTGTACCTCATGAAGGAGTTTCTCAAATTCTTTCTTCTCTTCAGGTGTAGCAGAAATTTCATACTCAATCAATTGGCCATCATCTACTTTAATTGGACTTATCGTTTCCATACTTATTGGGTTTAAATTAACATAGAATAATTCCTTTTCCATTGTGAACAAACTCCTTTCTGCTAATCTGGGTGAACTTCGGTGCCTTGTGTCCAAGTCGCTTCAGGGTGTTTCAAGCCACCTCTATTTTCTATTTCAAGGATGATCTCTCGGTGAATCGAAGCACCCTCAGCGTTTAAATATGGTGTCATCTGCTGAAGACTATGATGAAAATAAGCAAGTTCTTTTTCAGTCCATTGGTCAATCGACATCATTGATAATTCGGTCATATCTCTTCCTACATACATAAAAAGACCTCCCTTATTCATTTATGTTTAGTGTTCCTGTTCGTAATGCGACCTATACGATATAATGAAAAACAGGATATACATAGGAGGCTATAATATGGAAAATAAAGTTGCACTTGTCACCGGAAGTAGCAGAGGAATTGGCAAAAATATTGCCTTGAAATTAGCTAATAAAGGATATGACATCGTTATTAATTATGCTAGGAGTAAGCAAGCTGCACTTGATACAGCTAAGGAAATAGAAGCATTAGGACAGAGAGCACTTGTTGTCAAAGCGAATGTTGGAAAACCAGATAAGATTAAAGAATTGTTTGAGCAAATTGATGAGCATTTTGGTCGCTTAGATATATTAGTTAATAATGCTGCTTCAGGGGTACTACGTCCATTAATGGAGCTTGAAGAGAGTCATTGGGATTGGACAATGGATATTAACAGTAAGGCTTTGCTATTTTGTGCTCAGGAAGCCGCACGTAGAATGGAGAAAAATGGAGGAGGACATATCGTCAGTCTAAGTTCATTAGGTTCAATTCGATATTTGAAAAACTATACAACGGTGGGTGTATCAAAGGCTGCGGTCGAAGCTTTAACAAGATATTTAGCTGTTGAATTAGCTGAAAAAGGAATTGTAGTTAATGCCGTTTCTGGTGGGGCTGTTGATACAGATGCACTTACTCATTTTCCAAATCGTGAGGAGTTGCTTGCAGATGCCGCTTCACGGACCCCGGCAGGGCGAATTGTTGAAGCAGATGATTTAGCGAATACAGTATTATTTTTACTATCAGAGGAAGCAAAAATGATTAGAGGCCAAACGATCATTGTCGATGGTGGTATTTCTTTATTAGCTTAAAATTTCTTTGAATAAAACTCTCCCGCAACGGACATCTTAATAGTCGTGGGAGGTGATACACATGGATAACCAACAACAAGCATCTAAAACAAATAAGCAAGAAGTAAGAAAGCAAAACGCTGCTTCTGCTCAAGGTCAAAGCTATAACACTGAGTTTGCTAGCGAAACGAATGCACAAGAGGTTCGTCAACAAAACGCTCAGTCTGAAGCACGTAAGCAACAAAACTCTTCACAACAATAATTTTAGCAAAAGAAGAAGCACCCTCTAACTTTTCGTTTAGAGGGTGCTTTTTCTTTGTGAAAGTACCTTTCTGATAAGGACTAAATAGGCACTTTAATTAATTACATACATAAATGAAGGTCAAAGCGTTTCAAAACAATTCGTAAAGCGTTATAATAGAAGAGATAAAGAAAAGTGATAAACGTGTAAAAAAAGTAGAGAATAGAGTAGAGGCCTTTATTTTTCGGACAAGTATCACGAATATGGACTACTCTACCTACCGACGTCTGCAAAATTGAACAGAAAGGAGTAAAGTATGAACTTTCCCAAAGTAGGAAGCAATATTGAAATCCATAGTTATAAGCATAATGGATTAATTCATCGCATTTGGGAAGAAACAATCGTGCTTAAAGGGACGTCAAAGGTTGTCATTGGAGGGAATGATCGGATATTAGTTAAGGAATCGGATGGTCGAAATTGGAGAACTAGAGAACCTGCGATATGCTATTTTGATTCTGAACAATGGTTTAATACAATCGGTATGATACGATCGGACGGCATTTATTATTATTGCAATCTTGGCTCACCTTTTACATGGGATCAAGAAGCATTAAAATACATTGACTATGACCTTGATATTAAGGTGTTCCCTGACATGACCTTTAAGCTCTTAGATGAGGATGAATATGATCTCCATAGCAAGTTAATGAATTATCCACCAGCTGTTGATGACATACTAAAGAGAAGTGTCGATGAGCTTATTTCGTGGATTCACCAGCGTAAAGGACCGTTTGCTCCTCAATTTATTGAAAATTGGTACGAACGTTTCCTACAATATCGCTAAATTGAAGGGTCTGATCTTGTTCCTCTGATCAGGCCCCTTACTATTAGAGAAAAAAGGGGGTCGACGAACCTGGATAGTATGAAACGCTATATGGCGTTCGTCAAGCCATATTGGAAAGAAATTATTATAACTATTATTATTGGACTATTTAAGTTTGGGATACCGCTTTTGTTACCGCTTGTCATGATGTATGTTATTGATGATATTATCATGGTTGATATGATGACACAGGATGAGAAGCTATCGATATTATTTAAAATAATGGGTGGAATGGCTTTTTTATTCATTATAATTAGACCACCAGTTGAATATTTTAGACAATACTATGCACAATGGATAGCGAGTAAAATCCTTTATGATATTCGAGATCAACTGTTCACGCATATCCAGAAGCTGAGTCTCCGTTATTACTCTAATCATAAAGTCGGGGAGATCATCTCTCGGGTCATTCATGATGTTGAGCAGACGAAGAATTTCGTTATTACAGGACTAATGAATATCTGGCTTGATCTAGCTACCATTATTATTGCAATCATAATTATGCTTAATTTAAATGTCTGGCTAACATTAGTTGCGATTGCAATGTTCCCTTTTTACGGTTTTTCCGTGAAATACTTCTATGCCCACCTCCGTCATTTAACGAGAGTGAGATCTCAAGCACTAGCCGAGGTGCAAGGACATCTTCATGAACGAGTTCAAGGGATGAGTGTTATTCGTAGCTTTGCCCTTGAGGATTATGAGCAGCAACGCTTTGCTGAGAGAAATGGTCATTTCTTAGACAAGGCCATTGACCATACGAAATGGAATGCGAAAACATTTGCTGTTGTTAATACAATTACAGATATCGCTCCATTATTAGTGATCTTTGTCTCTGCTTATTTCGTTATCACAAACAATCTTGAGGTTGGGGTTATGACAGCGTTTGTCTTATATATGGAGAGATTGTATGGTCCGTTACGTCGCCTAGTCAATTCATCAACTACATTGACCCAAGCTATTGCGTCAATGGACCGTGTCTTTGAATTTATTGACGAGAAATATGATATAAAGGATGAACCCAATACGATTCCTTTAACGAAGGCTGAAGGACGATTATCATTTGAACAGGTTGGTTTTCAATATAGCGATGATGATAAACCGGTGTTGAAGGATTTAAATCTCGACGTTAAGCCTGGTGAGACGATTGCATTTGTAGGAATGAGTGGCGGAGGAAAAAGTACACTTATTAGTTTAATTCCACGTTTTTTTGATGTGACGACAGGTCGGATAGTGTTGGACGGTATAGATATACGGAATTACAAAGTTCGAACACTACGCGATAATATCGGGATGGTCATGCAGGATAATATTTTGTTTAGTGATTCTGTTAAGCAAAATATTATGATGGGTAATCCCAATGCAACTGATGCAGAAGTGATTGCTGCTGCTCAAGCTGCGAATGCACATGAGTTCATCATGAGCTTACCTAATGGTTACGATACCGAGGTTGGGGAACGTGGCGTTAAGCTATCTGGTGGTCAAAAGCAGCGTGTCGCCATTGCTAGGGTATTTCTCAAAAACCCATCAATCCTAATTTTTGATGAAGCGACATCTGCTCTTGATTTGGAAAGTGAACATTATATTCAAGAGGCTCTTGAGAAATTAGCAAAGGACCGGACAACATTCATCGTTGCTCACAGATTATCAACAATTACTCATGCAGATCGAATTGTCGTTATTGAAAATGGTGAAATTGCTGAAGTTGGAAACCACAATCAGTTGATGAGCAGGGATGGAAGCTATAAAAAACTATTTGAAGTACAGAAACTATAAAAAAGGGCGTGTCTGAAGGTGAGAGTACAACCTTTGACACGCCTTTTTTGATTTATCTTTTACTTAAATGTCTTCCTCTGCTTGGATTTTCACTTCATTCTCTTCCTGGTGATAATTGAGGAAGCTATCAAGCAATTGGTCTAAATGCTCAAGTTGTTCCTGATATTCAATCAATTGTGATATGGCTGGAAGGATATGAAGCCATTGAGTATTCTTCAATTTATCCTGTTCCCGGAGGTTGATAAAATCAGCTAAAAGCTCTTCCTTCCCCTCGCTTAATGCCTCGGTTAGTTCACTTGTTCTTTCGGTATTGACCTTGCCGATATACCGTAAAAAAAGAAGTTCATGGTAGCGGGTTAATTCATATAATTGCTTTTCAAACATCTTATGTGTTTGTCCGGAGATGTCATTGATATCAATAAAACGATGTTCAAGATTTTTTAAGACAAATAGAGCTTTTTTGGTCGTGACTAGCATTTGTCGGTAAACAACGACCTTTCTAGCTTTACCATATTTATTACGCATAAAATAATTTCTTTCTTCTTTATAAAGAAGATAAAGATTATCTACCTTTACCATCTTTTCTTCAAGACGACTAATGTCATTTTTTAATGAACGGTGATCGGCATCATGGCGAATAACAAGCATCATCCATTGGTGAATATCCTCTGTCGCCTTTAATAATTTTTGATATAATTTTGTTTCATAGCGTGGTGGTATGAATACTAAGTTGATTATAAAGGCTGAAATAACCCCGAGAAGGATTAGAAAAAAGCGGCTTGACGCAAATTGAATGAAATCCACACTCGGACTTTCCATGATAATAATTATTGTTACGACTGCAATCGGAATGGTTGTTGGCTCTAATTTAAACTTTAGTATTAGTGCAATAGCCAAAACAACGGCCAGTCCGACGATAAAAGGATCAGAACCCATTGTCATTACTAGAACAACTGCTAGGAGTGCACCGATCACATTTGCTTGAACTTGGTCTAAGATGGTTTGGAACGTTCGATAAATAGAGGGTTGAACCGCAAATGCCGCAGCAAGTGCAGCAAATGTCGGTGGTTCAAACCCAAGCCAAATGGCTAAGTATAGTGAAAGCATTACTGCCAGACCCGTTTTAAAAATACGAGCTCCAAGTTTCATAGCTAAATTAAAACCCCTTTGTGACGCGTCCACCCTTTTTTAGGGGACAAATTTTCTAGTCCATGGCAGCAAATGATTGCTCTACTGCTTCTAGTGTTCTATCGATATCTTCATCAGTATGAGCAGTGGTCAAAAACCATGCTTCATATTTTGATGGAGCTAAATTAATTCCTCTTTCAAGCATTTCTTTAAAGAATACCCCGAATTTTTCGCCGTCTGTTTGTTCGGCCTGTTCGTAATTTGTCACTCGTTCAGAGGTGAAATAGACGGTAAGAGCTCCCTTTAAACGATTCACTGTTATTGTTTGTCCGTGCTTTTTCGCATGTGAGAGGATTCCTTCTTCTAATCTTTGGCCTAAACGATCAAGTTCTTCGTATATTCCTTTTTCCTTGAGGACTTCTAGACAAGCGATGCCAGCACTCATCGAGGCAGGATTCCCAGCCATCGTTCCAGCTTGATATGCAGGGCCAAGAGGTGCAACCTTTTCCATTATATCAACTCGACCACCGTAAGCTCCAATTGGTAAGCCGCCACCGATTATTTTTCCGAGTGCTGTCATATCTGGTTCAACACCTAAATAATTTTGAGCACCGCCATACATGAAACGAAAAGCTGTGATGACCTCATCATAAATAACTAAGGCACCGGCATCGTGAGTCAATTGATTCACTTCTTCTAAAAAGCCCTCTTTCGGTTCAACAATCCCAAAATTTCCAACGATAGGTTCAACAAGAACTGCGGCAATCTCGTCTCCCCATTTTTGAAGAGCTTTCTTATATGCTTCAATATCGTTAAATGGAACAGTGATCACTTCTTTGGCTATACTTTTTGTAACACCAGCTGAATCAGGAGTTCCAAGAGTTGATGGACCTGAACCAGCAGCTACTAGGACTAGGTCGGAGTGTCCGTGATAGCAACCTGCAAATTTAATAATTTTATCCCGTCCTGTATAAGCACGAGCCACTCTAATTGTTGTCATTACAGCCTCTGTGCCTGAATTAACAAAGCGAACCTTTTCTAACGAAGGAATTGCGTCTTTAAGCATTTTGGCAAATGTATTTTCAAGCTTTGTTGGTGTTCCGAAAAGTACACCATTTTCAACTGCTTCCTGAATAGCCTTGGTAATATGGGGATGTGCGTGCCCAGTAATAATGGGTCCATAGGCTGCGAGGTAATCAATATACTTATTACCATCGACGTCCCAGAAATATGCCCCATTTCCTTTTTCCATAAACACCGGTGTTCCACCACCGACTCCTTTATACGCTCGTGATGGACTATTGACACCGCCAACAATATGTTCTTGTGCCTCTTTATAATATGCTTCTGATTGTACCCGTTTCATAATTGCCTCCTATATATTACACATACTTGTTTGTTATTCAACCACAGTGCCAGTGAGAGAGCAAGTAAGAATATAGGAATAAGGAAAATCAAACTAGGCATTTAGGATATAACTCTTCATTTGAGAATGATAAATAAGGATCATAGGAGAGCGAGTAGGTGGGGATCAATCGATCGGTAGAAGAGAGTTGTTTTATGTTGAAACCACTATGTATTATTTTATACATCCTACAAATTATTTCTGAACTGGAGGTTTACTAAGTTGGTTCTTTAGGTTTCTTTTTGAGATTTCCTGAAAAAGTAAATCTACAAAATCAGAGCTTAAGCCCTCTTTAATCGCCCGCTCGTATGCTTGGATTAGAAGTTCATTTGATAAAATATCCATGCAACTAACTCCCTTCTTGATACTTAAAATGTAGAAATGGTTCATGTAGTATTTTATCAATAAAAAAATAGAAAGACTATAGATATAAATGATCATTATAGTTACTCGCACCGTGCTTTTACTGAACCATTATGATCTTTTTTCAATCTTTTTATTCGCGAGGTAGGTTAAGTCATTTCCTTTTGCTAATATAAATACAAACAAAATGGCTTGTCAGATATGGTTGTAATATTGTATATCTTAGGCTACGCTTAAGAAAAACAGAGGAAGGATGATTGTAATGTCAATTGAGATAGGTCAAGTTGCACCTTCTTTCGAGCTTATTGCTAGTAATGGAGAGATAGTAACCCTTGAGGAATTTCGTGGTAGTAATGTTATCTTGTACTTTTACCCTAAAGATATGACACCTGGTTGTACTACCCAAGCTTGTGATTTTCGTGATCGAACGGATGATTTCTCAGACCTTAATACAGTTGTGGTTGGTGTAAGTCCAGATCCTGTTGCAAAGCACGAGAAATTTATTGATAAGTACAACTTACCTTTCTTATTGCTAGCTGATGTCGATCATGAAGTTGCTGAGAGCTATGGTGTTTGGAAATTGAAAAAGAACTTCGGTAAAGAGTATATGGGGATTGAACGATCAACGTTTGTGATTAACAAAGATGGAGTCTTAGTGAAGGAATGGAGAAAGGTCAAAGTAAAGGATCATGTAGAGGAAGCTCTAGCTTATGTAAAAGAAGTTGTAGAAGATTAAAGCTAGTCTATTTGTTTTAATCTTAATATGAAGTGTCTTGGTCAGGCAAGAGGAAAGTTGAAGAATGAATGTACTCTCTATTAATTTATGGGTTAGTACAATTCTCAATTACTCCTCCTTTATCAAACATTAATAGGAACATAATAATATTAACTAGAATAAATCTAGATAAAAGCCTTAAGTTGGAGGGGAAGCCGGTGAAATTACTTATATGTATTATCGATAACGTGTTTGCGGATGGGGTAGAAAAACAGCTTAAACAACAGGGCTATCGAATGACTGAACTTGCAAGTTCTGGGGGGTTCTGGCGTAAGGGGAATACAACATTTCTGTTTGGGGTTGAGGAAGTAGATGTTCCGGATTTAAAGCGGGCACTTCACTCAGCGTGTCTAAACATTGAAAAAAACAAACAGCTTAAAACGAAGCAGGCCCACAGGTATACCTCATTCCTAATTGATGTAAAAGATGCTGTCCCAATTCTTGGATTTAATAATGATCTGAATTGACAACGTTTCAAATGCATATTATACTTATTATAAAGTAAGAATGGTTTTTACGGAAAGAGAGGTGCATGACATGTCTACTCATCGCTTACAAGATGCACTTGATGCTCTAAAAAGTACTCGCGTGCGTATGACTCCTCAACGTCATGCGATTCTAGAATTCCTATTTGAATCAATGATCCATCCAACTGCTGATGATATCTATAAAGCATTAGAGGGACGTTTTCCAAACATGAGTGTCGCAACAGTTTATAATAACTTACGCGTATTCAAGGAAGCTGGTATCGTAAAAGAGTTAACGTATGGCGATTCGTCAAGTAGATTTGATTCAATAACATCAGATCATTATCATGTGATATGTAGTGATTGCGGGAAAATTGTTGATTTTCATTATCCCGGCCTTGATGAGGTTGAAACATTAGCTGAGCATGTCACGGGTTTTAGAGTTCATAATCATAGAATGGAAATATACGGATATTGTCCTTCTTGTCAAAAGAAATTGGAACATTAATAAAAAGCGCCCAACTAGGAGCGCTTTTTATTAATGTTCTTTTTATTGTTATAATGCTCACTAAACTCTTTTCCTTCTAATGACTTGTCCATTGTTAAAGGTTCACTGCAGTGCATGCAAGCATCAACCCGGCCGAGCATCTTAGTCGCACCACCGCAATTCGGACAGACCACTTGGACCGTTCGTGTCGAAAGCATACCAATCCAAAAATAAACTAGTGTGCTCGCAATGATACATAGGAAACCAATCAGCATGGAAATAGTCATAATTACTTGAGAGCTTTTAAAGAATATTCCTATATACATCACTAAAATCCCAACAAAGACCAGACCTAAAGCAAAAGTACGTACTTTATTTATTTTATTTGTATACTTCAATGCCATGAATGTCTCCTCCTAACCTCTATATTATAACACATAGATTATCAGTCGGAACAAAAGAGATTCGTTCGACATCTTGCAGGACTTCATTATATTTTGTAGAAAATATAAGTTCAGAATTTTTTATAGATATTGTAGGTCTTGAAGTTGAGAGGGGATTACATAATGGAAGATTTAATTAGGCAGCTATATCAAGATCGTGCAGGGGAAAGAGATACATTAGCAATTGTTGTGGTTGAAAAGGAGTACCATCCATTATCGATCACGGATGGTTTTGATGTTATTATTCTTTTGGTCAATCAAAATACAGATATTACATGGGATGTTAAACATTATACTGTAGCAAACAAGTATGTATCGTTTCACTCGTTAAGCCAAGCTATGGTACATCAAACCTTAATAATTGGAAATCACCGCCGGTTGATTGATTGGATTATCAATGGAAAAATTATGTTTGATAGGAATGAGTTCTTACAGGAAGTCAAAGAGAGGATCGATATTTTCCCTCCAGGAGATCGAGCTAAGAAAATGACGATACAATTCACGAAGATGCTCAGACGCTTTGAAGAAGGGAAGACTCTTTTTCGTAGTGGGCATTTATTTGATGCCTTTAGTAATATGATGCATTCCCTCCATCACTTAGCAAGGCTGTCTGTTATTCATCATGGACTTTTTCCCGAGGTCATCGTCTGGGAACAAGTAAGGTATATCGAGCCGCAAATTTACAAGTTATATCATGAGCTCTTACATAGTGAAGAATCATTAGAGAAAAGAATCGAATTATTAATATTGGCTACTGAATTAGCCATTCATTCAAAGACCGAGGTAGGTAGCCAGCATTTTCTTTCTGTTATTCAATCAATGAATAAAGAGTGGAGTGCGTCTGAGTTAATGGGTTTGTCTGAGCTTTCTGATTATCGTTTGGATATAGAATTGCTTGTACGACATTTACTTGAAAAGCGAATTCTTACTAGTGAAACAGAAGATACTAGGGCAGTTGGAATTAATAAAATCAAATATCTTTTAAAATAAATTTATTAAAGTGTTGACGATTGATCTCTCAGGTGATATATTATTACTTGTCGCTGAAACACGCGGCAAACGTTTTTAAAAAACAACTTGACTTGATGAGTTGAGAAATGTTATGATCTAAAAGTCGCCTTGAGAGGTTGACGAAATGAGTTCTTTGAAAACTGAACAAAAGCCAAGCGAAATAGAGATTTTACTGTTGACTTCAACAGTGAGGATATCTCGTCAATTTAGACTTTTTTAAAAGTCAGCAACAAGTATTGAGCTATTTAAACTCAAACCAATTTTATGGAGAGTTTGATCCTGGCTCAGGACGAACGCTGGCGGCGTGCCTAATACATGCAAGTCGAGCGGACTAATGGGAGCTTG
>NZ_JAGKSQ010000005.1 GCF_017939705.1 Halalkalibacter suaedae | reverse complement strand
CCATGGAGTAATCCAGTAAGACCCCTTAGAGATGATGAGGTTGATAGGTCTGGTGTGGAAGCGTGGCGACACGTGGAGCTGACAGATACTAATCGGTCGAGGACTTATCCAATACAATTCTTGATTTTGTTTCTTGCGTATTATCTAGTTTTGAGAGAACTATTTCTTTCAATGTGAACTAAGATCCATTTGGATTCTGAAGTTCAATATAGTCTGGTGGCGATAGCGAAGAGGTCACACCCGTTCCCATGCCGAACACGGTCGTTAAGCTCTTTTGCGCCGATGGTAGTTGGGGGCTTCCCCCTGTGAGAGTAGGACGTTGCCGGACGTTATAAATTGGGGCCTTAGCTCAGCTGGGAGAGCGCCTGCCTTGCACGCAGGAGGTCAGCGGTTCGATCCCGCTAGGCTCCACCAATTTATTATGGAGGAATACCCAAGTCCGGCTGAAGGGATCGGTCTTGAAAACCGACAGGCGGGTCAAACCGCGCGGGGGTTCGAATCCCTCTTCCTCCTTTTTAAACTATTAAGATAAAGATGTACTGCATCTTTATAACAACGCGGGTGGAGCAACGAGCACCACATCGTCGAGTAAGCTTGTAGAGGAGATGTCCAACATCTTCGAATCAACAACATCAATATCCTTTGTAACGACGCGGGGTGGAGCAACGAGCACCACATCGTCGAATTATCTACGAGTCACATCGACGCATGATTGCATCGTCGAGTAAGCTTGTAGAGGAGATGTCCAACATCTTCGAATCAACAACATCAATATCCTTGTAACGACGCGGGGTGGAGCAGTCTGGTAGCTCGTCGGGCTCATAACCCGAAGGTCGGTGGTTCAAATCCGCCCCCCGCAATACCAAAATGGTCCGGTAGTTCAGTTGGTTAGAATGCCTGCCTGTCACGCAGGAGGTCGCGGGTTCGAGTCCCGTCCGGACCGCCACATATAAGTGGAGGGGTAGCGAAGTGGCTAAACGCGGCGGACTGTAAATCCGCTCCCTCCGGGTTCGGCGGTTCGAATCCGTCCCCCTCCACCATTTATGGCGATTGTGGCGAAGTGGTTAACGCACCGGATTGTGATTCCGGCACTCGTGGGTTCAATTCCCATCAGTCGCCCTTTATCTTTTTTATACAGCATTGGGCTATCGCCAAGCGGTAAGGCAACGGATTTTGATTCCGTCATGCGTTGGTTCGAATCCAGCTAGCCCAGCCAAATGCGGAAGTAGTTCAGTGGTAGAACACCACCTTGCCAAGGTGGGGGTCGCGAGTTCGAATCTCGTCTTCCGCTTTGTTTGCGCCCTTAGCTCAGCTGGATAGAGTGTTTGACTACGAATCAAAAGGTCGGGAGTTCGAATCTCTCAGGGCGCGCCATTTTAAAATTGTCAAATTAGAGAAAAAAAAATGATACCATGCGGGTGTAGTTTAGTGGTAAAACCTCAGCCATGAGCAATACGGCTATGAATAAGCTACAAATAACATCAACGCATGATTGCATCTTGAATAAGCTTTTAGAGGAGATGTCTATCCTCAGCACAATAATTAAAAAGTTTGATACCATGCGGGTGTAGTTTAGTGGTAAAACCTCAGCCTTCCAAGCTGATGTCGTGAGTTCGATTCTCATCACCCGCTCCATTTGGGGCCTATAGCTCAGCTGGTTAGAGCGCACGCCTGATAAGCGTGAGGTCGGTGGTTCGAGTCCACTTAGGCCCACCATATTATTCCACAGTAGCTCAGTGGTAGAGCTATCGGCTGTTAACCGATCGGTCGTAGGTTCGAGTCCTACCTGTGGAGCCACGGAGAAGTACCCAAGTGGCTGAAGGGGCGCCCCTGCTAAGGGTGTAGGTCGTTTACGCGGCGCGAGGGTTCAAATCCCTCCTTCTCCGCCATAGTTATTTATAGTAAGGCCCGTTGGTCAAGCGGTTAAGACACCGCCCTTTCACGGCGGTATCACGGGTTCGATTCCCGTACGGGTCACCATTATTTTTTAGAGCCATTAGCTCAGTTGGTAGAGCATCTGACTTTTAATCAGAGGGTCGAAGGTTCGAATCCTTCATGGCTCACCATTTCGCGGGTGTGGCGGAATTGGCAGACGCGCTAGACTTAGGATCTAGTGTCTTATGACGTGGGGGTTCAAGTCCCTTCACCCGCATTGCTTAAGAGGTGTTTCAAAAGGTCTTTCCTTTTGAAACACCTCTTTTTATTTATTCTTGTTTTTTTCTGGGACTAAATCAATTCCACCTGGATGGAAAGGATGACATTTTAATATTCTTTTCAGTGTTAACCAAGAACCTTTCCATGGACCAAATCGTTTAATCGCCTCAAGCCCGTAGTGTGAGCAGGTTGGATAGAAACGACATGTCGCTGGCTTGAGGGGGGAAATTAGTTTTTGGTATCCTCTTATTAGTAAAAGTAATAGTTTCTGCATATAGATCACCTTTCAAAAAAATAAATAAAAAAAGAAGGGATTTGTTTCTTTCTGTCTAATTGTATCAATAGAAAAGAGAAAGGAGGGTTATTTAACTTTATCGGTCTTTCCACGTTTTGTCTATTCTGTTCGCTTTTCCTCGTAAAAATTCCTCAAGAGGTGATAAAATTGAAAACTCTCCTAAATGAGAAAGGATTTACATTAATTGAAATGTTGATCGTTCTTATGATTATTTCATTATTGCTAATGATTGTTGTTCCTAACTTAACAAAAAATAATAATACTGCCCAAGAAGCTAGCTGTAAAGGCACAGTGAAACTAGTACAAGCTCAGGTCTATGCGTACAATCTAGAAGAAGGGGGAAACTTAACTAGCCTAGAGCCTCTTATATCTAACGGTTATGTAGATTCAATAAAATGCTACAATGATCAGGATGTAGAATTAGATGTTGATACACAAATAGTCTCAGAACCAAAACCAAAGCCGCTACCTGCCTCGTGATCCTCACGAATAAGGGATTCAGTCTCATTGAGTTATTGATGGTCCTTTCGATCGTTTTTTTGCTGCTCTCTCTTCCAATCCTCCAACTTCCGAATCTTTCTAAAACAAGCCTTGAATCTGATCTTCTAGCCCAACAGATAAAGGATGATTTTCTTTATGCTCAACAGATTGCCATGAGTTATGGCCGCCAAGTGTATATTAAAGTAGACAATTCAAAAAGTAAGTACATCCTTCGTTTTGCTGCCTTTGAACCCCATTTCGAACGCTCCTACCCTAAAGAAACCTTAGTTTTTCAATCTGGAACCTTATCCCTTAGCTCAATTGCTTTTTTTCCGAATGGTCACCCTATTCACTCCGGTACATTCTTTGTACAAACAGAAACTGAACGCTATCAATTTATTATCTATTTAGGGAAAGGAATGATTTCCTATAAGAAAATTTAATAAGGGATTCACATTAATTGAGGTCATGTTTGCATTAGCAACAATGATCTTGTTAAGCAGCTTTTTGATCCCTGTCATTCTAATCGTTCATGAGGAGAGATTATCCAACAGGCAAGAACTTGAAGTGTTATTAAAATTAGAGGAAATAGCCCATTACTACATTGCGTATGGAAGTATTCAGTTCCCTAAATCTAATGATAAAGTCACTTTCTTTAGTGAGGTAACAGAGAATGGACTTGTCAGTATTTGTGCTAATTGGATAGGGAAAAATGGGAGGGAGTATGAAGAATGCTTGCTTGCAGCTAGATAGAAAAGCCTTTACTTTAATAGAATTACTCATTGTTTTATCTATTCTTCTCCTTATTCTATCCATCCTTCCACCAATGATCCAAACGGTTGCAACTGGTCTACAAACGGGGAGCACGTCTCCCCGGGAGTTGACGGTTTTCTTTAGTCATTTATCTGATGAGGTAAGAGAATCGTCTTTCATAGATCTAAGACCTGGCAAATTAATTCTTCATAAAGCAGATGGAGATCGTATCACAATTGAGCTTTATTCTAGTACAAAAATCAGAAGAACCGTAAACGGAGCAGGTCATGTGTTGATGCTCGAGGGGGTAAAGACGTTCTATTGCGACAATGAGGATATACTCATTCAGTGTGAGGTCATCATGCAAGATGGTCTTACCTATCGTAAATCTCTTATACCGTTATATAAAAGTAGGTGACGGATGAATCAATCTGGTTTTATTTATCCCCTGACAATTATGCTATGTTTATTCGTAAGCTGGCTAACCATTTTTCATATTACTCAATATAGTTCAGAAGAACAACTATTACGTGAACAAGAGCGTTTCATGCAATTAGAGTCATTGTTACAAGTTGGAATTGTTGAGTCGCAAAAGATGAGCACAATTCCAGCAGCTAATGAAAATATTGTCTTTTCATATGATTCTGGTAAGGTTACACTTATTGTAAATGAATCTAACTCTCAAATGGGTACAATTTCGTTAATTGCCATATTAACAACCGGGCATCAACGACATGCTTGGTTCAAAATTAATTGGGAGACAGCTGAAATTAAGCAGTATGTGGAAGGAGAGATAGCATGGTAAATAATATATATATTACGGGTTTTATGGGTTCAGGTAAAACAACTGTTGGGCAAGCTTTAGCAAAGTCACTGGGTTACCAAGTAACTGATACAGATAAGTGGATTGAAGAGATGGAAGGACAATCCATCTCGACGATTTTCAAACAATACGGTGAGCCATATTTTAGAGACTTAGAAACAAATGCATTACAACAGATCTCAGGAAATCAGCTAATCATAACAACTGGTGGCGGAATTATCATGCGTCCAGAAAATAGAGAAATCATGAAAGAAAAGGGTGAAATTATCTATTTACAATGTGATTTAGAAGAGGTGTTTTTACGTTTAAATGACGATACGACAAGGCCATTGCTTGAGAAAGAGGATAAAAGCAATGTTGAAAAATTATATCAATCGAGATTGCCATTTTATGAAGAAGCTGACTATACGATTAATACTACCGGTAAAAGTATCCACTTTATTGTTCAAGAGTTAAAATCACTGCTTAAATAAATAGCAAAATGGTTACACTACTTATAGTATAAGTAGAGGTGATTAGCATGTCATTAAATGATTATGTGAAATTTCTTACACAGCAGGCTGTTAGAAGAATGGATCAGCCTAGAGAACTGAGACGATCAGAGAAAGAAGAGCGCAAGGCAAACCGACTTCCATACTCTTCTCATATGTTCGGGATGATTCCACTAGCCTTTTCTGTTTTGATAAAAAGACATCGGAATAAAAAGTAAGGCTCTCAGATGAGACACAGTTTTGCCAATCTTACACCATTTACAAGTTAATTAACAATGTATATAATAATACTACATGGATTATTATATTATTTTACAATTACTCCTACAGTCAGGGTAGTAACTTGTGTGTGAAGGAGGGAAATTTTAATGGATCGTATGTATCGTGTTTTAGCATTTTGGACAGGGATTTTCGCTGTTTTGTTCTTTGTAGGTGATATGTTTAACATGGCTTTGTTATTTTTCGCACAAACAGGGGCGTTATTGGCATTAAGTTATTTAAACTTATCTGAGCGTGTGTATATTTATATTTTTGGTGCCTACTGTACAATTTTCTTCGTAGGATTTACGTATTATTCACACTTCCTTTTAGTACCAAGCTTTGGTAATCATTAATTTGGCTACATAAGAAGAGAACCGCCGATATGGCGGTTCTTTTTGGTTATTTGATCATATTGTTTTTAAAAACCAGACAAGAAAGGGTTACTGTCCATCTCTTTGCCGATCGTTGTTGGACGTCCATGACCACAAGCGACAACTGTTTCCTCAGGTAGTTCTAATAGTTTTCGGTGAATGCTTGAGAGGAGTTGCTGCTCATTTCCACCCGCTAAGTCGGTTCTGCCAATGCTTTGTTCAAACAACACATCTCCTGAGAAAACGATATTTTCTTCTTTACAATAGTAAGAAATGCTTCCTGGAGAGTGACCTGGTGTTTCGAACATCTCAAAGCGAAAAGAACCAATGGTGAGCGTGTATTCATTTTTAATAATTTTATCTGCCTTTTTTACAATAATTCCTTCATTACCGAGAAAACGCTGTGAGCCATTTTGAACCGGATCGGTCAACCAATATTGTTCCTTTTCATGGATATAGACAGGACATGAAAAGGCATCACGAACTTCGTCGACAGCCCCGATATGGTCAAAATGAGCATGCGTTAGTAAAATTGCTAGAGGCTTTAATGAACGATCTTGTAACCAGCTTACTAATTCACGACCATTTCCACCTGGATCAAAAATAATTGCTTCTTTATCAGCATTTTCAAAAATATAGGCATTTGTTTGTAGTGGACCTAATGGAAGTTGTGTCCATTTCATTTGATTCCCTCCAAATTTGTAGTAGCTTTATCATACAATAGAAGAAGGATCTCGACAAACAGGATAATTAAGAGTAAAATATACGTAAAATGTCCAAACTAAATGTAACATTGTATTTGTACTCGCTTTGTCAAAATTATAAGCGGATTAATTCATTTTTATGCTTATAATTAGACTAGTCAATCTGTTTACATAAGGAGGGAAAGTCAGAATGTTCTTATCTATCATACTTTTAATTGTCGCATTGATTAGTGCAGTAGCGATTATTCGAGAGGTTCGTCGTAAGAATTTCTTTGCTGTTGGATTTGCAGGGATTTCATTTGTGGTTTTTGGATGGTTTTCAATTGCTACGATTATTTCGATCCTCACAACTGGAGGCGGAGCACCTACAGGTCACTAAGACTTAGCTCATATACAAATGAATCTATTTTTTAAGCCCGTAATTTGTTTATCATTACGGGCTTTATTTTGTTTTTTCGTGTCATTATGACTTATTAAGTGAGCATTATAATTCTCAGAACAGTAGACCCTTTTTCTTAAAAGACCTGCTGTTGTACATAGAACATGCCGCCGTTAATAATGGAGACGTGAATATTAGGCTTATACTGTTCCTCTAAGGCTTGCTTTTCTAAATGATAGCTATCAGGTTTTTCTTCGTATTCCTCATAAAATGACTCAAGTAGATTTAAATCCTCATTCCATCTAGTAATGGCCTCTTCTGCCCAAGAGGAATCTTCATTTTCAGCATAGGTTTGAACCATTTTCTGAAGACGGATTAGACCACTCTTTGCTGTAATTAGTGGTGATAGTGTAAAACAATAATCCGGTATTCTAGGAGTTAAGTCCTTTGTACGTATCTTATCAAAGAAATTCAAAACAATTTGACCATGGATTAAATTAAGTCCTAGAGAGAGAAGAACATCTTTTTTTCGGTCACATTGGAATGAAACTTTGACATTCATACATAGCCAGGGCTGGAGTGGAATTGACTTTTGCCCAGAGGCATTTATATTTTCGTAAAGTCTAATCACGCCTCCAAGCTCGCGAGTGGATGAAAAAAGTTGGCGAAGTCTTGGTGCACCAAAATGAACAAATTCCCCGTTTAGGTTCTCAGGTTTCTTTGTCTGATCAGTTATAAAGGTCACCTTCATCGGATTGGGATCTGCTCCTGTTTTCTCTAAATAGTGCCAATAGAAAGGGCGATTCATTAATAATTTATCAAGTTCAATTGATAGTTGAACTGTTAAATAGGATCGATCCCCCTCAATAATTGGACTATCGTTTGCTTCAAAATATCTTTCTAGAAAGTCATGAACTTGATGCTGTTGCATCGATCGATTCCTCCTCTGAATGGTCCTTAGCTTCTTCAGCAGCATCATTCATAATTGCTGCAAGATGATCGAATTTGATTTGCATTTCTCCTTCTGAATCTGAGGTTAGCAGAATGTCTTGAACATAATCCTCTACAGATGGGAGATTGATCTTAGTCAAAATCTCATCTAATTCACCAATGACTGATTCAAATAAATCAATTTTTTCATAGAGTAGCTTTAGAATATGCTGTTCGACCGTATTCTTAACAGCAAAATTATAGATATGTACATCATTTTGCTGTCCAAGTCTATGAATTCGTCCGATTCTTTGTTCAATTCGCATTGGATTCCATGGTAAATCGTAATTGATAATATGGCTGCAAAATTGCAGGTTAATTCCCTCACCACCAGCTTCAGTAGCAATTAGCACCTGTGCATGATTTTGAAATAGTTGTCTCATCCAATCCTTTTTGCCTCGTTTGAAACCACCACGAAAAGGAACAGAAGAGATCCCATTTTGTTTGAGATACCATTGTAAATAAAGCTGAGTTGCTCGATATTCAGTGAAGATAATCACCTTATCGTCAATTTTTTGGATAATCTCAAGTGCTTTTTCAGCCTTAGCGTGTCCGTCAACCTCACCTATTTTTGCTAGTAAATTCTCAGCCTTTGGTAGTGTTTTTTCCTCAGCATGAGCACGCTCAATCATATTTTTTAATGTCATAAAGGCTGCTTCGCGGCTGCTACATAGCTCTCGTTTCAGTGTGAGTAAGCCAAAATGACTTGAATCTCCTGCTAATTGTTCAATCTCATCATAAAAAGCCCGTTCTGAATCGCTAAATTCAATGTCGACCGTTTCAACGATCCGTTTCGTCCATTCAATCCCTGTTTCTTCTCGGCGATTACGGACCATGACTTTGTTAACTAGTTCTCTTAGCTTTTCTTCATTTCGAGGAGAACGCTTGTTTGTACGGTATTCTTGTTCAAATGAGCTGATATCGCCAAGATGTCCAGGTTTTAGTAGTGAGACGAGATTAAAGATTTCTTCTAGCTTATTTTGAACAGGTGTTGCTGTAAGAAGTAAACAAAATTTCTTTTTGAGCTGTTTAATAAACTCATAATTTTTTGTTTTTGGGTTTTTTAGTTTGTGTGCTTCATCAATGATAACGAGATCATATGGTTGGTCGAGGACAATATCCCGATGTGGTTGTCGCTTCGCTGTATCCATTGATGCGACAACAACTTCACACTGTTCCCATACATATGCTTTTTTTTGAGCGACAGCGGGGATATGAAATTTACTATTTAACTCGATTGCCCATTGTGAGACGAGAGATGCAGGGACAAGAATTAAGACTTTTTTTACAAGACCTCGAATCATGTATTCTTTTAAAATTAATCCGGCTTCAATTGTTTTACCAAGTCCAACTTCATCAGCTAGGATTGCCTTACCATTCATTTGTTCAATGACGGTATTAGCGACTTCGATTTGATGTGGAAATGGTTTTAATTGAGGAAGATGTTTAGGAGCAAGCAATCCGTGAAAATCTGGAATGATTTGATGCTCCTCTGCTTCATATGCTAATTTGAACATTTCCCAATTAGACCAGGGTCCATCTTGCTGTAAACGTTCAGAAAATAGTTCAGCCCATTCTTGATCAAATTGTAGATCAATCTTCATTTATATCACCCTTTCTCCTATTCAAGAACACCCATATCCGAATGAAAAAGACAAAAATGTATGAAACTTTAAGTTTTTAAATAAAATAGTTGCAAGAAGTGTCCTATCTTGTTAGGATATTAATAGAAAACCGAATGAAGTAATCATGTATTAGTAGTATGGACAAAAATAGTCAAAATTATGAGTAGTCAACTACATAAGATGCGGATGAGGATAAGGGGAGAGACTGTGGCAGTTGCTGCAGCGCCGAAGGAGCAAGCAACGATTTCTGTAAATCAGTTGTGAATCTCTCAGGTAAAGAAGACTCTTATTTGACGCGACTCTGGAGAGTGCTCACTTGAGCCACCCACGAAGACACTGGCGTTTGTTTAAACAACAGGAAACTTTCTGGTTAAAGGACAGGGTTATACACAGTTCATGTGTATAACCCTGTCCTTTTTTTAGTGATTTAGAAAGCATCTCAATGAAATGAAGCTTAATTACGAGGAGGGCTAAGATGACAGAATTAAAGAAAACACCTTTATTTGAAACTTATTTAGAATATGGGGCAAAAACGATTGATTTTGGTGGTTGGGACTTACCCGTTCAGTTTTCTAGTATCAAAGAAGAACATGAAGCTGTTCGGACAAAAGCAGGTCTCTTCGATGTCTCTCACATGGGTGAAGTTGAGGTGAAGGGGGATCAGGCTTTAGACTATTTGCAAAGGCTTGTTACAAATGATGTCTCTAAGCTAGTTGACGGTCAAGCTCAGTACACAGCGATGTGCTATGAAAATGGTGGGACGGTTGATGATTTATTAATATACCGTAAGGCAGAGGATCATTTTCTACTAGTAATAAATGCCTCTAATATTGAAAAAGATGTTGCTTGGATGAAGGAGCATGAGATTGATGCTGTTACGATTACTAACATATCAGACGAAGTAGCTCAATTAGCAATTCAAGGTCCATTAGCTGAACAAATTCTACAAAAGCAAACAGCCTTTCCATTATCAGAAATTTCATTCTTTCATTTTGTAGATCAAGTAAAAATAGCTGGTATCGATGTGCTGGTTTCACGAACTGGTTATACAGGAGAAGATGGGTTTGAGTTGTACTGTGATTCAATACATGCACCGGTATTATGGAAAGCGATACTAAGTGAAGGTCAAGCAGAGGGAATTGTTCCTTGTGGTTTAGGTGCTCGTGATACGCTCCGCTTTGAAGCACGGTTGCCGTTATATGGTCAAGAACTATCGAAGGATATCTCTCCACTCGAAGCTGGAATTGGTTTTGCTGTTAAAGTAAACAAAGAGGCTGACTTCATCGGGAAAGAAGCTCTTGCAAAACAAAAGGAACAAGGATTGACAAGAAAACTTGTCGGGATTGAAATGATTGATAAAGGAATTCCACGTACGGGGTATGAGGTTTTTGTTAATGGAGTTCAGGTTGGGACGGTGACAACGGGGACACAGTCTCCAACGTTAAAGAAAAATGTGGGTCTTGTTCTTATTGATAAGTCGCACACAGCACTTGGGACAGAAGTTGAGGTTCAAATACGAAAAAAACGTTTGAAGGCTATAGTGATCGCAACACCGTTTTACAAAAAGAGCTAGGGGGACTTTAGATGAACCATCGTTATTTACCAATGACTGAAGCTGATCAGAAGGAAATGCTTGAAGTGATCGGAGTCGATTCGATTGAAGAGTTATTTTCTGACATTCCAAAGGATATTCGATTTAATGGTGAAATGAAGTTAAAAGAAGCTTTGCGTGAACCGGAATTGGTTCGTTACTTTCAAGGATTAGCAAGTAAGAATGTATCAATTAAGCAAGTCCCTTCTTTTTTAGGGGCAGGGGTCTACGAGCATTATATTCCATCAATTGTCGACCATGTCATTTCTCGTTCTGAATTTTATACAGCATATACACCTTACCAGCCCGAAATCTCTCAAGGAGAACTACAAGCAATCTTTGAATTTCAAACGATGATTTGTGAATTAACGGGAATGGATCTTGCTAATTCATCTATGTATGATGGACCAACAGCACTAGCAGAGGCGGCAATGCTATGTGCTGGACAAACAAAAAAGAAAACGATTCTAGTGTCAAAATCTGTCCATCCTGAGGCTCGTGCCGTATTAAAAACAAATGCAACCGGCCAACGATTGAACGTGATTGAGATTGACACGAAGGATGGCGTGACAGATCTAGAGCAGTTAAAAGAAGTCTACGATGAGAATGCAGCTTGTGTTGTCGTTCAATATCCAAACTTTTTTGGGAACTTAGAGCCACTTGCTGAAATAGAAGCGGTTACGCATAGTGAAAAGGCACTATTTGTTGTTTCAAGTAACCCCCTTTCTCTTGGTCTATTGAAGTCACCTGGCGAATTTGGGGCAGATATTGTGGTTGGAGATGCACAGCCTTTTGGGATTTCAACTCAATTTGGTGGTCCTCATTGTGGATATTTTGCAACGACAAAGAAATTGATGAGAAAAGTACCAGGAAGGCTTGTCGGCCAAACGACTGATGAACATGGACAAAGAGGATTTGTTCTTACACTTCAAGCACGTGAGCAACATATTCGACGTGAAAAAGCGACTTCTAACATTTGTTCAAACCAAGCATTAAATGCACTTGCAGCTTCAGTTGCTATGACAGCTATTGGCAAAAAAGGTGTGCGAGAAATGGCTTATCAAAACGTCCAAAAAGCAGCATATATGAAGAAAATGCTCAAGGAAAATGGTGTTGAGTTAGCGTATGATCACCAACCGAGTTTTAATGAATTTGTTGTAAAGGTAACAAAACCTGTCGAGCAAGTGAATCAAGAACTCTTTGAAAAAGGTTTCATTGGCGGCTATGATCTCGGTCGTGATAATCCCACACTTGAAAATCATATGCTCATCGCAGTAACAGAAGTTCGAACAAGGGAAGAAATTGAAATGTTCGCTAAAGAATTGGGAGGGCTACAATAATGACAGATCAGTTGCTCATTTTTGAACGAAGCAAGCCAGGACGTGTCGGCCATAGTCTACCAACACTTGATGTCCCAGAACAAAACATAAATGATTTAGTGCCTGCAGAGTTTATTAGAGAAACAGAAGCAGAGTTACCAGAGGTTTCTGAGTTAGATATTATGCGCCATTATACAGCACTATCAAAAAGAAATCATGGTGTTGACTCAGGGTTTTATCCGTTAGGTTCTTGTACAATGAAGTATAATCCTAAGATTAATGAGAATGTCGCGAGGTTTGAAGGGCTTGCACATATTCATCCGTACCAACCGGCTGAACAAGTCCAGGGTGCTCTTGAATTATTATATGATCTGCAAACATCTCTTGCGGAAATTACAGGCATGGATGAAGTTACTTTACAGCCTGCAGCCGGAGCACATGGTGAGTGGACTGGACTAATGATGATACGTGCCTTCCATGAAGCAAATGGAGATTTTCACCGTACGAAAGTGATTGTTCCTGATTCGGCTCATGGAACCAATCCGGCATCTGCTACAGTGGCTGGGTTTGATTCAGTTACTGTACGTACCGATGAAAATGGTCTAGTCGATCTTGAACATCTTAATGAGGTTGTTGGTGAGGACACAGCAGCTCTGATGCTAACTAATCCGAATACACTTGGTCTATTTGAGAGCAATATTGTTGAGATGGCATCGATTATCCATAAAGCTGGAGGAAAGCTCTATTATGATGGGGCCAATTCAAATGCCATTCTAGGGATTGCTCGACCAGGAGATATGGGCTTTGATGTTGTTCACCTTAATCTTCACAAAACATTTACAGGACCACATGGTGGTGGGGGACCAGGTTCTGGACCAGTTGGAGTGAAAAAGGACCTAATTCCTTACTTACCTAAACCACTTATCATCAAAAATGATGGTAAATATGAGTTAGATTATAACCGTCCAGAGTCAATTGGCCGAGTTAAGCCTTATTATGGAAACTTTGGTATTAATGTAAGAGCCTATACGTACATCCGTACAATGGGACCAGACGGATTACGTAAAGTATCGGAGTATGCTGTATTAAATGCTAACTATATGATGAGAAGGTTAGAGCCACACTTCGAACTTCCTTATAAGCAGCATTGTAAACACGAATTTGTTATCTCCGGCAGTCGACAAAAGAAATTGGGTGTTCGAACACTAGATATTGCAAAGCGTTTGCTTGATTTTGGCTATCATCCACCTACGATTTATTTCCCTTTAAATGTAGAAGAATGCATGATGATTGAGCCGACAGAAACTGAGTCGAAAGAAACATTAGATGAATTTATTGAAGCAATGATTCAAATTGCTCGTGAAGTTGAAGAAACTCCAGAAGTTGTCCAAGAAGCTCCACATAATACCGTTATTTCAAGACTTGATGAAACAACAGCAGCTAGGAAACCAATTTTAAAATATGATAAGCAATAAAAGCGAGATAGTACCAAGGGCTTAGTATCCCTTAGACTATAGCAAAGTGCCTTTGAGAAATGATTCTCAGAGGCACTTTTAATTTCATATAATTAGTGTCGCTTAAATTTTGCCCAAAAATAGGTATGAATATTTCTAGAAAAAGTTCATCTCGTTGTCTAGCAATCTATGGTATGATAAGAAAATAGTCAAAGTTTGTTGATTTTTATACGCGTCTAGCAGACATTTAGAGAAGGACGGAACCTGATGAGAAGAAAAGATTACAAAAAATCAAAATCAAAAGTGAGAAGACGTTTACTTAAAATATTGCTATTTTTATTGCTAATTCTAGGCTGCTTAGTTGGCTATATCATCTTTCAATACAATGAAGGAAGACAAGCTGGTGAATCAGCAGTGAAATCAGAGAAAGTGAAAGAACCTGAAGACTTTAACGGGGCAGTTGTGAATGAGTTGGGTAAGGTTAATATTCTGTTACTTGGGGTTGATGCCCGGGAAGATGACGAACCTGCAAGAACAGATACAATCATGGTGGCCCAATATGATCCTCAAGCAAACACGGCAAAGCTTGTTTCGTTTATGAGAGATACTTATGTCGAAATTCCTGGTTACCGTAATTACAAAATAAATACTGCTTATTTTCTTGGTGGAGCAGAACTTTTAAGATCGACGTTAAAGCAAAACTTCGATATTGATATTCATTATTATGCACTTGTTGACTTCAAAGGGTTTGAAGCTGCTGTTGATGCACTAGCACCAGACGGAGTAGAAATTGATGTGCAAAAGAGGATGTCTGAGAAGATTGGTGTCGTTATTGAGCCAGGTCTCCAACAGTTAAACGGGAAAGAGCTACTAGGTTATGCCCGTTTCCGTGCTGACTCAGAGGGGGACTTTGGACGAGTTGCTCGTCAGCAAGAGGTATTAAATGCAATCAAAGAAGAAGTACTAAGTGTAACAGGAATTACGAAGCTACCTAGAGTAGTTGGTACAGTCCAACCTTATATTGAAACGAACCTCGGCAATACAGAAGTGTTAGGGCTTATGTCTGATATACTCTTGAAAAAACCAGATGACATTGAAACACTTAGAATACCAGTTGATGAATCGTTCTATGATGCAAGCTATAGTCATGCTGGTTCTGTTTTGGAAATCGATTTTGAGCAGAATCAACTTGCCATTCAAGAATTTTTAGGAAATTAATTAAAAAAAGTAAGAGGTACCCAAATGGTGAATAACCGTTTGAATACCTCTTTTTTTATTTCTTTTTAATTTTGCCTGTCCACTGCTTGAAGCCGCCCTTTAAATGGTGAATATTTGTAATACCACGTTTCTTTTTTAAAATTTGAGCAGCTTGCTTACTTCTAGCACTCGATTGGCAGTACAAATACACCGGCTGATCTGTTCGAACTTCATTTAGGCGTTGACGAAGCTGTGACATTGGAATGTTTCGTGCCCCTAGGATGTGTCCTCCATCAAACTCACGAGGTTCACGTACGTCAATTAGTTGAGCCTTGCGATAGCCTTGTACAAACTCTTCCTGAGTTAATGTAGTTAAATATTTTGGCTTGTGAAGAAATCGACTGTAGATAACGATTAAGATAACAATTAAAAGAATAAGAAACACATAAAGATCCATTCGTTCGTGACACTCCCTTTTCTCTCTTACATCTTGTTTAATTATATAGGTCTTCACATAATTTCGCAATTACTAGAAGTGGGATATGTTGGCGAGTTGGTTTGGCTCTGTTAAAATGGAGACGACTAATGCGGAAAGAAGAGATGATGATGAAAGAAACTTGGCGTTTTATTGATTCAGGTAATTGTTCACCAGCATATAATATGGCTTTGGATGAAGCGTTACTTGATTGGCATAGCAAAGGGATGATTCCTCCAACGATTCGTTTTTATGGCTGGGATCCAGCAACACTATCAATTGGTTATTTTCAAAAAGTACATCAGGAAATAAATATGGAAAAGGTTCGAGAATATGGCTTAGGGTTTGTTCGCAGACCGACTGGTGGCAGGGGGGTACTTCATGATCAAGAGTTAACCTATAGTGTAATTGTATCCGAAGACCATCCGAATATGCCAGCAACAGTGACAGAGGCGTATCGAGTCATATCAGAAGGAATTCTTGAGGGCTTTAAAGATGTTGGGCTTGATGCTTATTTTTCGATACCGAGATCAGAGGAAGAAAAAAATGCACTAAAGAATCCCCGATCAGCAGTGTGTTTTGATGCACCTTCTTGGTATGAGCTTGTCGTTGAGGGAAGAAAAGTAGCTGGAAGTGCTCAAACGCGGCAAAAGGGTGTTATCTTACAGCATGGCTCGATTATCCTTGATATTGATGAAGACAAGCTATTTGATCTCTTTCTATATTCAAGTGAGAGGCTAAGAGAAAGAATGCAAAGAAACTTCAAAAATAAAGCTGTTGCGATCAATGCCTTACGTGAAGTTCCACTATCAATGGTAGAAGCAAAGCAATCCTTTAAAAAAGGATTTGAAAAAGGGTTAAATATTGAGTTGGAATCGTATACACTTTCAGAGGCAGAGGAAAAAGTTGTGAAACAAATTGCACAAGAACGCTATGCTAACGACGAATGGAATTATCGTAGATAGAAAGAAGGCTGTCAATGTTCCCAGTTGACGGCCTTCCTCAATTTAAAGCTGGTTTTTAAACAGATCTCTAAGTCTTTTTGTCACTGGTCCAAGTGGAATGGTTGTAGTAAGTTCACCTTTTACTTGATTAATTGGTGTTATTTCCATTGAAGTGCTAGTAATAAATGCTTCATCAGCATGCTCAAGAACGTCAAAAGGGAACGGTTCCTCAATGACATCGATCCCTTCATTCAATGCTAATTGAATGACGATTTGTCTTGTAATTCCGTTAAGGATTAAATTTGTCGCTGGATGTGTATATAGAACATGATCCTTAACTAAAAAAAGATTTGATGAGGACCCTTCAGTTAAGATACGATCCCGGTGCATGATCGCTTCGTGACATTGATTATCTGCTGCTTCCCGTTTGGCTAGAACGTTACCTAATAGATTAATTGTTTTTATATCACAACGTAACCAGCGAATATCAGGTGTGAGCCATACGTGAATGCCATCTTCTAGTTGCTTGTCACTTGCGAACACCTGCGTAAATGCAGTTAAGGTACTTTCTGTTTCACGAGAATACAAGTGATTACGTGGAGCAATTCCACGAGTCACTTGAAAATAAATCGTCCCGTTAGTGATCGTGTTTTTTTCTACTAATGATAATAGTAATACCTTGAGCTCCTCTATCGAATAAGGTAGCGGCAAATCAAGCTTCTCTGCACTAGACGCGAGACGAGATAGATGTAAATCTAGAGCGAATGGTTTTTGTTCATATATGCGGATGACCTCATATATGCCGTCCCCGAAATGATAGCCACGATCGTTGATGTTTATATATGCTTCTTCCTTAGGTAAAATGGATTGATTGATTAGTACATACTCCATATAGTTCCTCCAGCTGCCCTTTTTTTCTTACATATGTAGAAGTTGTTTCCTTCATTTATGAGAACAAAAAAAATTTTTTTTGTCAATTATTTTATGACATATGTGAAAGCTTTGGTACATCAATTCTTTTTCTATTATCGTGTGATGCAACTGACAAAATCGTTCAAAATAAGTGAAATATCTACTAAAAATGCATTCAAACTAATTTATTCAAGCTAAATTGAGCTATTTTAAAGTTGACAAATTAAATAAAGAACAAGATGTATTACTATATATAGTATATTTATTATAAAGTTTAACACTATATGTTGAATATATGTATTGCTCTGTGGTAAGCTTACCCAAGAATATTTCAGCATAGGACGAGCAGAAGATCTATGAAATTATCTTTTGTTGAAAGAGGAGGAAACAATCAATGGCCATGACAATGACAAATGTAATGCGTCTCAATATTAACAGTTTAAACGAGGATATTGAGTTATTTCCACAAGTACATCCAATTACAGAGGATATGCACCAAACAAAAAAAGGTGTCTCCCGTCTTGTAATGCTTGATCGTTATACATTTAAGGACACAGAGAAGAAGACTCTTAAAGAGGGAGACTTTGTTGTTTTAACAGTAAAAGACGACCCTAAGTTTCCAGCAAGAGGGTATGGTTTTGTAGTGGAATTAAATCGTGATAACAACCAAGTAAAAGTATTGGTGGATGAGGAATTTAGAGGTGTACTTGAGGGAGAGGCTGCAGAAACAGGTATTGTCTATCGGTCTATTGAAACCATTGAAAAGCCTCTAGAATTATACTATGAACAAATTGCAAAGCGTAACGCAACAGGGCTAGCCTCCGTTGAAACAACTGAAGAAAAACGGCAAGAGGTATTTAAACAATTCTATCATCAGTTAGTGTCATTGAACTTTATCCCGGCAGGTCGTGTATTGTACGGAGCTGGTGCAGAGACGGATGTGACATACTTTAACTGTTACGTTATGCCATATGTTCGAGATTCAAGAGAAGGAATATCAGAGCACCGTAAACAAGTGATGGAAATAATGAGCCGTGGTGGTGGAGTTGGAACAAATGGTTCAACACTTAGACCTCGTAACACGCTTGCTCGTGGAGTCAATGGGAAATCATCAGGATCAGTTTCGTGGTTAGATGATATTGCAAAGCTTACTCATCTTGTCGAGCAAGGTGGATCAAGACGTGGGGCCCAGATGATCATGCTCGCCGATTGGCATCCAGATATTTTAGAATTTATTATTTCAAAAATGCAAAACCCAAGAATTTTACGTTTCTTGCTTGAAAACTCAAATGATCAACAGATCCAGAAATTAGTTAAGGACAAGCTTTCCTTTACCCCGCTTACACAAGTTGAGGAAGCAATGTACCAAGGTATTATTAACTTTAAGACGATGGAGGGTCAAGGCGGATTTGATCCAAAAGTGATCAAAGAAGCAGAAGAAAAGTTACAAATCGGTGGAACGTATACCGTTAATAATTCTGAATTCCTCACTGGTGCGAATATTTCTGTTTGTTTAACAAAAGAATTTATGGAAGCAGTCGAAAATGATGAAGAATATGCACTTCGTTTTCCAGATGTAGAAAACTATAATGAAGAACAAATGAACGAATACAACCTAAGCTGGCATGAAATAGGCGATGTCAGAGAATGGAAAAAACTCGGGCATACTATTAGAACATATCGTTTAATCAAGGCAAAAGAACTTTGGAATCTTATTAATATTTGTGCAACATATAGTGCAGAGCCAGGTATTTTCTTTATTGATAATGCAAATGAAAAAACGAATGCGACAGCATATGGACAAAAGGTCGTTGCGACGAACCCATGTGGTGAGCAACCACTAGCACCTTTTTCAGTTTGTAATTTAGCTGCAATTAATTTAGCTGAAATGGCAGACAAAGAAACAAAAACAGTGGATTATGAAAAGCTAAAGAAAACAGTTGAAGTAGGGGTACGCATGCAAGATAACGTTATTGATGCGACACCATACTTTTTAGAAGAAAATACAAAGCAGGCCAAGGGTGAGCGTCGTGTTGGCCTTGGTGTTATGGGCTTGCATGATTTACTGATTTATTGCCAAACTGTATATGGTTCGAATGAAGGTAATGCTATGGTTGATCGTGTGTTTGAAACAATTGCGACAACTGCATATAGAACTAGTATTGAGCTTGCAAAGGAAAAAGGAAGCTTTCCATTTTTAGTTGGTGAAACAGAAGAACAGACAGCCGCTCTTCGTAATAACTTTATTCATTCAGGCTATATGCAACAAATGCCTGAGGATATTCGCGAAGGAATATTGAAATATGGAATTAGAAACTCTCATCTTCTTACGGTTGCTCCAACTGGTAGCACAGGAACGATGGTTGGTGTTTCAACAGGGCTTGAACCGTATTTCTCATTTTCATATTTCCGCAGCGGTCGTTTAGGGAAGTTTATTGAAGTGAAAGCTGGAATTGTAGAGGATTATCTAAAAGAACATCCAGAAGCAGATCCTAATCAGTTACCTGAGTGGTTCATTTCAACAATGGAATTAGCACCTGAAGCTCACGCTGATGTTCAGTGTATTATCCAGCGTTGGGTTGATAGCTCTCTTTCAAAGACGGTTAACGCACCTAGAGGATATACAGTAGAACAGGTTCAAGCTGTATATGAACGTCTTTATAGCGGTGGAGCAAAAGGTGGGACTGTATATGTTGACGGTAGTCGGGATGCACAGGTTCTATCGTTAAAGGCGGAGGATAACCGTTTTGATGATAATGAAACAGGTGTACAAAATACAAATAAAGCTGTAGTCGACACGGTAACTGATATTCGCTCAACAGATGTAACGATAGGTTCTGAAGTAGGTAATACCTGCCCAGTATGTCGAGAAGGACATGTTGAAGATATCGGTGGTTGTAACACGTGCACAAGTTGTGGTGCTCAATTGAAGTGTGGATTATAAAATAAATTTGACGTATTAGAGGCAAACGGCCACTAATACGTCTTTTTTTTTCTAATAATTAACAGAAGGAAAGGGCGACCAAGTGAACATGCTAATAGTAAAAGAGAGGTGCAAAGAAGATGAAAGCATTTGAACCACAGCTGGTCTATATTGAACCAGGAGCACTTGATTATCCACTTGGTCGTGAATTAAAAGAGAAATTTGAGAAGAAGGGCGTAGAAATTAGGGAAACCACCTCCCATAATCAGGTGAGAAACATTCCAGGAAAGAACGAGCTACAGCAATACCGCAACGCGAAATCAACATTAGTCATCGGTGTTAGAAAAACATTGAAGTTTGATACATCGAAACCGTCTGCTGAGTACGCAATTCCTCTTGCAACTGGGTGTATGGGGCATTGTCATTATTGTTATTTGCAAACAACCCTTGGCAACAAACCTTATATTCGAACGTATGTAAATCTTGATGAGATTTTTGATGCAGCTGACCAATACATTAAGGAAAGAGAACCTGAAATTACAAGATTTGAAGCTGCCTGTACATCTGATGTTGTTGGTCTAGATCATTTAACCCATTCATTAAAAAAGACAATCGAGCATATTGGACAAACGGACTCAGGCCGGTTACGATTTGTCACTAAGTATAAGCATGTTGATCATCTACTTGACGCGAAACATAATGGGAATACTCGTTTCAGGTTTAGTGTTAACTCAGATCACGTGATCAAACAATATGAACCAGGAACCTCTTCATTCCTTGAACGAATTGAAGCTGCAGGGAAGGTTGCAAAGGCCGATTATCCTTTAGGTTTTATTGTCGCCCCGCTAATCAGACATGAGAATTGGAAAGAAGGATATCATGAGTTATTCGAACGACTAGAGGCAATTCTTCCTCTGTATGCGAAAAAGGATCTGACGTTTGAGCTAATCCAGCATCGGTTTACAAAAACCGCTAAAAACATCATACAGAAAAGGTATCCAAAATCTAAGCTTGAGATGAATGAGGAAGAACGTAAATACAAATGGGGAAGATATGGACGAGGGAAATATGTCTATAAGAATGAGGAAGCAGATGAATTAAAAGAAACGATTCAATCTTATATCGGACATTTTTTTCCACAAGCCAAGATCGAGTATTTTACTTAATTCGCTAATGAGCATTGTCCTCTCCAAAAAATTTGTGTACTATAGTAGTGTTACACTTTTTTATGTTGCATCGTTTCGAGCGGTGATTAACTTTGGAGGGGACATAATGCCAACACCTAGTATGGAAGATTATTTAGAACGTATATATATACTAATTGAGGAAAAAGGGTACGCTCGCGTTTCCGATATTGCAGAGGCATTAGAAGTCCACCCTTCATCTGTCACAAAAATGGTCCAAAAGCTAGACAAAAGCGACTACTTAATTTATGAACGTTATCGTGGATTAATTCTAACTAGTAAAGGGAAAAAAATCGGAAAACGATTAGTTTATCGTCATGAACTATTAGAAAACTTTCTTAGAATGATCGGTGTCCATAATGAATATATTTACCAAGACGTGGAAGGAATTGAACATCATTTAAGCTGGGATGCGATTGATCGAATTGGTGATCTTGTCCAATATTTTCAAGAGGACCCTAAGCGAAGAGAAGTATTAGAGCAAATTCAAAAGCAGAATAGTGAAGAATCTAATTAAAACATTCCAGTAGAGAATGTTTTTTTTACGTTTTAGGCACGTATCAGCTTGTTCGTTTCATAGTCTTTAAAAGGAGGCGATAAATATGAAAGTCGACGGAGTATTTGCGGGTGGTGGAGTAAAGGCCTTTGCTTTTGTCGGTGCCCTGCAAATTATGGAGGAGCAAGGATATGAGTTCGATCGTTTAGCTGGTTCGAGTGCAGGTGCCATTATCGCCGCACTAATTCAAGCAGGGTATAGTAGCGAGGAGTTATTTAGTTTGTTGAATGAGCTGGACGTTGAAGAGTTTAAAGATGAGCGAATGTCGTATCTCCCTTTTCCGATGGCGAAATGGATTCATATGTATTTTCGTCTTGGGCTTTATCGTGGGGATGCGTTAGAACAATGGTTAAAGACAGTATTAGAAGCACGTGGAATTAGGACTTTTGATGATCTACCCAATGGTTCATTGAAAATTATCGCATCTGATCTATCAAAAGGACGGTTGCTAGTTTTACCAGATGATTTGCAGAAGTATGGCGTCATACCTGAACGATTTCCAGTAGCTAGGGCTATTCGAATGAGCTGCAGTATCCCATTTTTCTTTGAACCAGTAAAGATATATAGTCGTGCCGGTGGGGGGAAACCTTCTTATATTGTTGATGGAGGAATTTTAAGTAATTTTCCAATGTGGTTATTCATGGACGGTGCTACAAAAAGGTGGAAAAAACCAGCCATTGGATTTCAATTAACTCCTGAGATTAAAGAACTTCCGTCAAATAAAATAAAAAACGCGGTTGATATGTATCGAGCCTTATTTGAAACGATGAGCAATGCTCATGATATTCGATATATTGATGATGAACATGCAAGGAATATTGTCTTTATTCCAGTTCAGGATATTAAAGCAACCGATTTTTCATTGTCAGATGAGCAAAAAGAAGATTTGATTTTACTGGGGAGAAACGAAGCAGAGAAATTTTTAAAGAAATGGAGCTATTAAAAAGAATCGAGCGTTAAAAAAGTGCTCGATTCTTTTTTTTGCTTTTATTTTTTTTGCCTTCTATTACGGTTAATTGATGGTCCTCACGTCTTTTTTTCAAAAGAGGTTCAGATTTCTTTTTGCTTTTTGAATTTCCTGAGCTAGTTCTTGGACGGAACTTCGAGGGTGGTTGGGTCACTTTTTGAGTACTTGTTCGTTTCGCTTTCCTGATTTGGGCACGAGAAGGTCCAGATTGAGATGGCAAAAAGGGGATCCCATATTTACGTGACATATATAGTCTGTATATAAGGAAGATAATACCTGCAATAACAGCAATCGTTACTATTTGCCTTAAGAAATCGAAAGGGTTTAATACAAGTCCAATAACAGCTAATATAAGGACAGCAGGAATGACGTATTTCATGATCGATTGCATCAGTTTGCCCACCTCCAATAGGTCACATTAATAAGTGAAATGTTCATTTTATCAATTGATCAATCCTTGTTACTAATTCTACATGATATCTTAATAATCCTCTAATTGTCTAAATAGAGTTGCATTGAAAAATAGCCTTTATTACTAAATATAGACAAAGAAAATGCTTTTCATTCGTGGATTTTCACCACCTTTGTTGGGACATACTAACAAATGGAGGTGTTGTAATGATGGAAAATAAAACAGAAGTTGAACAAATGTCTTTTGGAGGTAAGGTTGCGTTGATTGGATTGTTTGGTGGCATAATCTGGTCGCTCGTTGGTTATTTTGCTTTCTACTTTAATTTTATTCGCGTAGGACCTGCATTAGCACTTATGCCTTTTGCACTTGGAGATTGGAAAGATACCTATATGGGACAACTAGTTGGTATTGGATTAATTGCCGTGCTTTCAATTGGAGTGGCTTTTTTATATAAGCTAATCCTACAAAAGATAAATAAAATGTGGGTTGGCGTTGTTTTCGGATTGGTTCTATGGTTTATTGTTTTCTTTGTTTTAAATCCAATCTTCCCAGGTTTAAAAGCATTACAGAATTTAGATGTCAATACGATTATTACATCTATATGCCTTTATGTTTTATATGGTACATTTATTGGTTACTCAATTTCATTTGAATATGCTGAACAACACCAACAAAGTTAATTGTCCCCTCTCTTTTTGCTGAAATATGCTACAATGTTAGATAGAATACAAGGCAAAAAGACGTGAGGAGTGGGTAGCCCATTGAAACAGGTGTATGTAATTAATGGACCAAATTTAAATCGTTTAGGCTTAAGAGAGCCGAATGTATATGGACATGAAACACTTAGCGATTTAGAAGCATTTATTAAAGAAAAAGGAAAACAAACTAGCTGTGAAGTTAGCTGTTTTCAGTCAAATGAAGAAGGTCAACTAATTAATTGGATACATGCAGCAGGTGATGTAGGTGCAGGGGTTATTCTAAATCCAGGTGCATTCACTCACTATAGCTACGCAATTCGAGATGCAATTGCAAGTGTTTCTGTTCCAGTTATTGAAGTCCATTTGTCAAATGTCCATGCAAGAGAAGCATTTCGTCATGAATCTGTGACTGCGGCAGTTTCAAGAGGGCAAATCGTTGGACTTGGTTTTAAGGGCTACCACCTTGCTCTGTTGGCGCTTATGGAAGAAGGAGAGATTTAATATGAGTCGAATTGAGGCACTACGAACACAGTTCGCTGACCATGGAATTGATGCATTATTAATAACTAGTTCTTATAACAGAAGGTACATATCACAATTCTCAGGAACTGCTGGTGTTGTTCTTATTTCTGAAAAGCAAGCAGTCTTCATTACTGATTTTCGTTATGTTGAGCAAGCTCAAGAACAAGCAAAAGGATTTGAGATCGTCCAGCATCAAGGCCCTATTTTCGAAGAAGTAGCAAAACAGGTTGAAAGACTCGGTATCACTAAATTAGGTTTTGAACAATCGCATCTTACATATGAATTTCATCAAATTTACGACAAATTAGTGAATGCGACGTTTGTTCCAGTTACTGGCCTAGTTGAAAAAATTAGAATGTTTAAGGATGCAAGTGAGATTAAGATTATTCAAGACGCAGCGGATATTGCAGATGCTGCCTTTTCACATATCACCACATTCATCCGACCTGGTATGACCGAGCTAGAAGTATCAAACGAATTAGAATTTTTTATGAGAAAGCAAGGAGCAACTAGCTCTTCCTTTGATATTATCGTTGCTTCTGGATACCGTTCCGCTCTGCCTCATGGTGTCGCGAGTAAAAAGATAATTGAAAGCGGGGAGCTGGTTACTCTCGATTTCGGAGCATTGTATAATGGCTATTGTTCTGATATCACTAGAACTGTCGCGGTTGGCCAAATCAGTGAACAGTTACAGGATATCTATCAGACTGTATACCAAGCCCAACTTTTAGGAATGGAAGGGATTAAGCCTGGCCTAACAGGAATGCAGGCTGATGCCTTAACAAGAGATTATATCAAAGAAAAAGGCTATGGAGAGTATTTCGGTCATTCAACTGGTCATGGCCTTGGACTAGAAGTTCATGAAGGTCCGGGCTTGTCTATGAAGTCGAATACCCTTCTTGAACCGGGTATGGTTGTAACAGTCGAGCCAGGGATTTATATCTCAGGTGTTGGTGGAACGAGAATTGAAGATGACACCTTAATTACAGCTAATGGAAATCAGTCGTTTACACATTCCCCAAAAGAGTTAATTTATGTAGGGGAGTAGTGCTACTTGTGGTATAGTATTAACGTTGATTTAATGTCACAGAACGGAAAGATGGAGGAATAATAATGATTTCAGTTAATGATTTTAAGACAGGTTTAACAATTGAAGTGGATGGTGGCATTTGGCAGGTTCTTGATTTCCAACATGTAAAACCAGGAAAAGGAGCTGCTTTTGTACGCTCAAAGCTTCGTAACTTACGAAATGGTGCGATTCAAGAGAAGACATTCCGTGCAGGTGAAAAGGTAGCGAAAGCTCATATTGAAAACCGTCGTATGCAATACCTTTATGCAAGTGCTGATATGCATGCATTTATGGATAACGAATCATATGAGCAAATTGAACTACCTACAGCACAAATTGAACACGAGCTTAAATTTCTAAAGGAAAACATGGTTGTTCAAATCATGACATTCCAAGGCGAAACATTAGGTGT
The DNA here is from genome assembly GCF_017939705.1 of Halalkalibacter suaedae. GTDB lineage: Bacteria > Bacillota > Bacilli > Bacillales > Bacillaceae_D > Halalkalibacter > Halalkalibacter suaedae. The sequence continues at coordinate 351,587 of NZ_JAGKSQ010000005.1, read as the reverse complement.
CGAAGTTCCAAATACGGTTGAACTTGAAGTCGTTGAAACAGAACCAGGAATCAAGGGTGATACAGCGTCAGGTGGAACAAAGCCTGCAACACTTGAAACTGGCTTGACTGTACAAGTTCCTTTCTTTGTTAACCAAGGAGAAATGTTAATTATTGATACACGTAATAGCTCTTATGTATCAAGAGCATAACTGAAGCAGTAGAGTCTGGGACATTACTAAAGTATCTAACTGAAATACCGAACAATGCATTCATGTAGCGAAGTATTTTTCAGGAGCGGTATACGTCCACCAACCACCATTGTTCAGATTTTCTATTAGTTACATCACTTTTGTCCCAGCCTCTTTTTGGAAATTAAATAATATAAACGTTTCAAGGAGTAAGTAAAAAGGTGTGATCACCTTTTTATTTACTCCTTTTTTTTGTTCTGAATGTGGACAATGCTTCATAAGGTTGTACAAAGTGACATTTAAGAGGTGGATCTATGAAAAGCTGGTTTTATACGATTGAAATGACATTACTCATTATGGTTGGTCTACGTTTTGTTTCCGGAATGATTGAATTAACGGTCGCTGGTCTCATTTTGAAATTTAATAGTGTAGAAAAAGCGATTGCTCTTAATGCGATGTTAGCAATTATTGGTCCAACCATTTTGGTTACGTCAATAGCAATTGGTCTTGTTGGAATGAAGGATCAATTATCTATTTCCAAAATTGTTTTCATTGCATCAGGTGTCATTCTAATCCTTATTGGGATTCGAAAGTAAAAGGAGGAGAGGGTGTTGATTCAAGATATTGTACCAGTATTGCCAGAAGAGATTCGTCGATTAATTAACCAAGTTCAACCTACTATTCTTACAGCAATTGAAGAAATCCGCCTTCGTGTAGGTCGACCGTTAGAAATCATTTCAGCTGGGATTCCTTACTATCCATCAGTGAAAAATGATTTTTATATTGTAAAGGCAGAGGATGCCAAATTTCTACTAAATCAACTAAGTCAATATTCGATGTATGCCTTTGAAGAGGAATTGCGTAGAGGATTTATTACCTTACAGGGCGGACATCGAGTTGGACTTGCTGGAAAAGTTGTGCTGGATCATGGTCAAGTCAAAACGTTAAGAGACGTAAGCTCATTTAATATACGTGTTGCTAGACAGACGATTGGTGCTGGTGAGCGACTTGTTTCACAGCTATATGAAGGACGGTGGATGAATACTTTATTTATTGGGCCACCCCAAACTGGAAAAACGACATTGTTACGAGATGTAGCTCGTCTGATTAGTGAGGGGATTCCATCTCGTAATATTGCTCCATTAAAGGTTGGAATCGTTGATGAACGGTCTGAAATTGCGGCTAGTATGAGAGGTGTCCCACAACTAGAGCTTGGATCAAGAGTAGATGTTTTAGATGGCTGTCCAAAAGCAGAGGGAATGATGATGCTTATTCGTTCAATGAGTCCTGATGTGATCATTGTTGATGAGATCGGACGCGAGGAAGATGTTCGTGCAGTGCAGGAGGCCTTGCATGCAGGTGTCAAAGTGATGACAACTGCTCACGGCTATTCATTAGAGGACGTTGAGAGGCGTCCTGCCTTGAAGCCATTGTTTGAACAACACGCTTTTGAGCGCTGTGTAGAGCTTACGAGAACGACGAGACCAGGTGTTGTAAAAAGAGTTAGAAATCAACTTCGCAAAGATCTGGTGTCACGCTCATGAAATTGATTGGGGCGGCAATCATTATTTTCATAACGACGTGGATTGGATTTGAGTTCGCGAAAAGGTTAAGTGATAGACCTAAGCAATTAAGGCAACTTAAAGTCGCGATTCAATCACTAGAGGCAGAAATGATGTATGGACTAACCCCACTTGCTGAGGCGAGTGAGAATATCTCGAAGCAGTTACCTAAACCAGTTTCCTCCTTTTTTGAATGCTTTTCAAAACGTTTAATCAATAAGGAAGAGACTGCCTATGAAGCATGGCAGGAAAGCTTGAAGGAAACTTGGGCCCAAACATCAATGCTAGAGAGTGAACGTGAAGTCATGCTGCAATTCGGTGCTACTCTTGGACAGCATGACCGACAACAGCAGCAGAAACAGATTAAGCTAACCCTTTCTCACTTAGATCGAGAGGAACAGGAGGCTAGAGAAAGGCAACAGCGCTATGAAAAAATGATTAAAAGCTTAGGTTTCTTATCGGGCTTGCTCATTGTCATTCTAATGCTGTAACTGAATAGGAGGGGGAGAGGTCGTGGTGTATGATGTGAACACCATTTTTCAAATTGCAGGAATTGGAATTGTTGTTGCAATGATCCACACCGTTTTAAAACAAATGGGAAAAGAAGACTGGGCCCACTGGGTAACATTGATTGGTTTTGTCGTCGTGTTATATATGGTAGCAACAATTGTTGATGACTTGTTTCAAAAAATAAAAGGAGTCTTTCTTTTTCAAGGGTGAGGGGTGAGTTGCGATTGATATTATACAAATCGTCGGGTTAGGACTGATCGCAACCTTCCTAGCCCTCGTTGTTAAAGAACAAAAGCCATTGTTTGCTTTTATGCTAACGGTTTTTGTTGGTATTACAATCTTTCTGTTTTTAATTGATGAGATCACGAAAATCATACAAATGCTAGAGGGTATTGCTGAACAAGCCAATATGAACATGGTCTATTTACAAACCATTTTAAAAATAATTGGTATCGCTTATATTGCCGAGTTTGGTGCACAAATTGCCAAAGATGCAGGACAAGCTTCAATTGCTTCAAAGATTGAACTCGCAGGTAAGATCTTGATTCTTGTTATGGCCATACCAATCTTAACAGCAGTAATTGAGATGGTCTTATCTTTACTACCAACGTAAAAGAAGTTGAGGTGAAAAGAGTGCGGATGCCCTTCATTATCCCAGTTATATTTGCAGCTTTCTTTTTTACACTAATGACACCAATCAGCTTTGCTGAAAGTGAACCGGCAGACGAAACTAATTTTGTAGATAGACAGATTGAACAATTGCAATTAGATGAAGTGCATATGTTTTGGGAGGAGATATCTACGGAATATGGTGGATTTCTACCCGAAAGTCAAAAAGGATCCTTCATGGAATTTATTCGTGGAGACAAGCAGTTTAGCATTAAAGAGTGGGGAATGGGACTTGTTCGCTATTTACTTCATGAGCTTTTAGTAAATGGAAAACTACTGGGTTCTCTTATTCTACTTACTGTTTTTTGTATGATCCTACAATCTCTTCAAAATGCATTTGAGCAACATACAATTAGTAAAGTAGCCTATGCCATTACGTATATGGTTTTAATGATTATTGCTTTAAATAGTTTTCGAGTGGCAATTACATATGCCTCCGATGCAGTAAGCTCAATGATTCATTTTATGATTGCTTTATTGCCATTGCTGCTAGCAATGATGGCAGCTGTAGGAAACATAACTTCAGCTGCTCTCTTTCACCCACTAATTATTTTTCTAGTCAATACGAGTGGATTACTTATTCAAAAAATTGTCTTACCGTTGTTATTTTTATCAGCAGTTTTAAGCATTGTAAGTACTCTGACAGATCATTATAAAGTAACTAAACTAGCTACGTTTCTAAGAAACATCGCTGTTGGAACACTTGGTGTATTTCTAACGATATTCTTAGGGGTTATTTCTGTACAGGGGGCAGCAACAGCCGTTTCAGATGGTGTGACGATTCGAACCGCTAAATTCCTTGCAGGAAACCTTGTTCCAGTTGTTGGAAGGATGTTCACAGATGCAGCAGATACTGTATTGAGTGCATCTGTATTATTGAAAAATACTGTTGGTATCGCGGGGCTAGGCATTTTGTTAATGTTATGTGCATTTCCCGCACTAAAGGTGTTGTCTCTAGCTATTATCTTTAATCTATCAGCAGCTGTATTGCAACCATTAGGCGGGGGACCAATTATTGAATGTTTATCAATTATCGGGAAATCAGTGATTTTTGTTTTTGCATCATTAGCAATTGTTTGTTTGATGTTCTTTCTAGCAATAACAATTATGGTGGCTGCTGGTAATTTATCATTGATGATGAGGTAAAGGAGGGGTCTGATGGGATTTTTAACAGATTGGTTGACGAATATTATTCTCTTAATCTTACTTGCAACCATACTAGAATTAATGCTCCCTAATTCCAACATGCAGCGCTATGTGCGGATGGTGGTTGGGCTCCTCTTATTGGTTGTTATGCTTCAGCCCCTGCTATCAATTTTCACTGAAGACGTTGATGAATGGCTGTTTTCTCTGTCTCACGAATCGGAATATACAGAAAAAAAAGTACAAGATGCAATAAATTTGCAAAAAAGAGATATAGAAATGGGACAACGTGCATATATTTCTGAACAGATGGCTGTCCAACTAGAGAAACAAGTAGAAGAGACATTACGTGAGACACATGATTTAGAATTATCCCAAGTTGTACTCGAGTTTGAAGCCGATCAAGGATTAGAGACAATGGACGAAGCTATAGCAGCAATCAAAGCGATCCATGTCAATGTTTACACAGTGGCAGAAGACGAGGGAGAGGAACAAAGTGCGTCAGGGGTAAAGCCTGTCGAGGTTGTTCGAATCGACACAACGGAATCCGGGATAACAGAAGAACCTGTGGACACGAATAAGGAATTTGAACGGGTACAACAGTTTCTCTCAGACCATTGGAATGTGCCTGCAGAAAAGATTTTATTAGCGTGGGAAGGGGGGAAACAAGCAAAATGAATCGCAAAGAGCAGAAGGACCTACAATGGATCCAAACCATTTTTAAGAAGTCTGATAACGGTAAGAAACGAAAGATACCTCTCCATTATTTAGTACTTCTTGGTTGTGTGGGTGTTGCCCTCATGATTACAGGCAACCTTCTGACCAATCCAGCAGGAGATAATGAACAATCCTTACCAGTCTTTAGTGAAGAAGAGGAAGAGGATGAGGCTGTTTTTAAGCAGGAAGCATCAGCCGAACCGAATTCAATGAAAGACTATGAAATGCGCTATGAAAATCAATTGAAAGAAGTGCTTGAACAAGTCATTGGATTATCCGATGTTTCAGTCATGATTAACTTAGCTGAGACAGAGCGAGCTGTGTATGAGAAAAATATTTCATCGAAAGAGCAGCGAACAGATGAAACAGACAGAGAAGGTGGAACGAGGACAGTTGATGATCTCTCTAAAGATGAGCAGCTTGTTATCGTTCGAAATGGTGATAAGGAAGTTCCCGTCCTGGTCCATAAAGAAAAACCAGAGGTAAGAGGAGTTCTAGTTGTTGCCAAGGGAGTAGAGAATGCAAATAGTAAGAGCATGGTAATTGAAGCAGTTAGTAGAGTCTTAGATGTACCAACACATAGAATTTCGGTCATGCCGAAGAAAACTAAGGAGGACTTATAATGGTCTTAAAAAAGCAAACAGTATGGTTGTTAACAATGTTAAGTTTAATTATTGTATTATCGGTTTATTACGTCATGCCTGGTGGACAATCACCAGATGAGATTGCTTTTGTCGGTGAGGAAGAAGAAAGTGGAAATGATGCAAATGAAGTCGTTGTTAATCTATCTGAAGAGTTAGAAGGAGAAGAAGCGGCTGAAGGGGAAGTAGCTGAAGAAGAAGCAGCTGGTGAAGAAGTTGTTGAAGATGGTGAGTTCGGTGAAATCTCTAGTATCTCATCAAATGAAACATTCACAAGCATTCGTATGGAGTTGCAAGCAAATCGTGATCGTTTGAAAGAAGAGTTCACTAAAATTAGAGCATCTGATACAGCGTCAGCAGAAGAAAAGGCAGCTGCACATCAAAGTGAAGCAGATTTACATCAGCTTCAAAATGACGAATTTGTTCTTGAAAAATTAATTATCGCAAAAGGATTTGAGGATGCACTTGTTATGGCAGAGGAAGATCAAGTACGAGTGATTGTCCAATCAGAAGAATTAACTCGTGAGCAAGCGAATGAAGTTCTTCAATTAGCGATCTCTCAGCTAAACCTAGATTTAGATAAAACAAAAGTAGCAGTTGGTCACACTGGTGCAAATAAATAGGTAGGGCGAGGTGTCCAAAAGGTAAATAAACACAGCCTTTTGAGACACCTTTTCTTTCTTAGTTTTTGTTAAGTGTTAAGAGTGTCTTAAACAAAGAGAACAGAAATGAAGGTGCATCCGCTCATTTGTCTATGATATAATACGCAAAGAACTTACAGATGAGGAGCGAATGTAAATGGAATGGAACGATTTAACTGAGGGAGCAAAAGCAGTACTCGAGCAAACACGTAATATGAAGAATGATCATATTCAAATTGTAGAATTTGAAATTGGTTTTGAACAACAGGTCGAAGATGAGGACAATGATTCATATAAGGTATCAATCCAGGAAGAAGATTACGAAAATTTAAAGCGATACACGAAAGAAAATGAATATGGGGACAAGTTCCATATGGCCCGCAACAAAAATATTGTCAAGATTATCTTATTAGAAAACGGAAAAATTCCAGATAATCTTTCTGAGTACCCGGTATTTCGTCAGTATAAGAAAGAAACGGCTACACGTGTAGTAGAAGAAACACCTTCAACTGAAGAGTGATCATTACCTCTTGTCGAGTGAGTCAGTTATACACAGTGGCAGGGATAAACTTGTTGTTGTCGAACTATTTATTTAGTGGCATAATAGTATAATTGGGAATGGTCAGACCACTATCCTACATTTATTTTTTATTATCATTTTTAATAGGCAGTGGTTAGAAAGGAGTGTTCATACGATGTTAAATGTAAAAGAGTTAAAAGAGCTTATAAAAGCGTTAGATGAATCGAACGTCGATGAGCTTAAATTTGAACAAGATGGAACAAAGCTTCAACTAAAGAAACAACAAACACTACCGGTTGCAAGTGAGGGTATTACTTCTACACCACCACCAGCACCAGTCGCTGTTGCACAGCCACCGGCACCAACGCCAGCACCTTCAGTTGTAAAAGAGGAAACGGCACCACCTGCTGTAGAAAAAAATGAAAATGTACATACAATTACGTCACCAATGGTTGGAACTTTTTATTCTTCTCCATCACCTGATGCTGATGCATATGTTAAGCAAGGTGATCTCGTTACAGAAAGTTCAATTATTTGTATTGTAGAAGCAATGAAATTAATGAACGAAATTGAAGCAGAAGTAAAAGGGAAGATTGTTGAAGTCCTTGCCGAAAATGGAGAGCTTGTTGAATACGGTCAACCGTTATTTGTTGTCGAGCTTGGTTAAAATAGGAGAGAGAATTCATGATCAAAAAAATCTTGATTGCTAACCGAGGGGAGATTGCTGTACGAATTATTCGTGCCTGTCGAGAGTTAGATGTCGAAACCGTTGCCGTTTTTTCAGAAGCCGACAAAGATTCCTTACACGTTCGTTTAGCGGACGAGGCTTATTGTATTGGTCCGACGGCTTCGAATAAGAGCTATCTAAACATCACGAATATTATGAGTGTAGCAACGTTAACCGAGGTGGATGCTATTCACCCAGGGTATGGTTTTTTAGCGGAAAACGCTGATTTTGCTGAGATTTGTGCAGCATGTAATATTGTTTTTATTGGTCCAAGTCCTCATGCGATTAACCAAATGGGAACAAAGGATGTTGCACGCGAAACGATGGCGAAGGCTGGTGTACCTATTGTTCCTGGTTCAAAGGGAATTGTTGAAACAGTAGAAGCAGGACTAAAGGTTGCAGAAGAAATTCAGTTTCCGGTTATTATTAAAGCAACAGCAGGTGGTGGCGGTAAAGGAATCCGTGTTGCCAGAACACCTGATGAGTTAAAAAAAGGTATGAACATTACGCAGCAGGAAGCAGCGACAGCTTTTGGTAACCCAGGAGTGTATATTGAAAAATATATAGAAGATTTTCGTCATGTCGAGATTCAAGTACTTGCTGACAATCATGGTAATGTGATTCATCTTGGTGAAAGAGATTGTAGCATTCAAAGAAGACTACAGAAGCTGCTAGAAGAAACACCGTCCCCAGCTATTTCTCCTGAGAAAAGAAGAGAAATGGGTGAAGCTGCTGTTAATGCAGCGAAGGCGGTTCAATACTCTGGTGCTGGAACAGTTGAATTTATTTTTGACCATAACACTGGGGAATTTTACTTCATGGAGATGAATACTCGGATCCAAGTAGAACATCCAGTTACAGAAATGGTAACAGGAATTGACTTAATTAAGGAACAAATAAGAGTAGCGAATGGGGAAGAGCTTTCTTGGACACAAGAGGAAATAACGTTCCAAGGGTGGTCTATCGAATGTCGGATTAATGCAGAAAACCCTTCGAAGAACTTTATGCCTTCTCCAGGGAAGATTACAAATTATTTAGCTCCTGGAGGATACGGTGTTCGAGTTGATTCGGCAGCTTATCCTGGGTATGTTATATCTCCTTTTTATGATTCCATGATCGCTAAAGTCATTACACATGGGTCAACTAGATCTGAAGCGATCGCGAAAATGATCCGTGCATTAGAAGAGTTTGAAATTGGAGGCGTTGAGACAACAATTCCATTTCATTTAAGGCTTCTTCAAAATGAAACATTTGTCTCAGGTGATTTTAATACGAAATTCCTTGAAAAACATGATGTTATGTCTGCTACATTACATTCTGATCAATTGGAGGAAATCAAATGAATGAAAATCACATTTTAGAACTAGAAGAACAAAAGTCCGAACTAGGTAAGATTGAAATCTCACCTGAAGTGATTGAAGTTATTGCTGGAATTGCTGCATCTGAAGTTGATGGGGTTGCAACAATGCGTGGTAACTTCGCAACTGGAGTTGCAGAGAAGCTTGGTAGAAAGAATCATGGTAAAGGTGTCAAGGTTGAGCTTGACGAAGAAGGAATTATCGTTGATGTCTCTGTTGTGATTACTTATGGTGTATCTGTTCCAGAAATCGCCAATCTGATTCAATCAAATATTAAGCAAGCTCTTCAAACGATGACGGCAATTGATATTCAAGCAGTTAATGTTCATGTTGTTGGTGTTCAATTTGAAACACATGAGCACCTTGATGAAGAGGGAAAATAAGTGAATGTACTTAGACAGTTAAGGTTTGACCTTGACTGTCTTTTCCTTTTTTTGGGCAAGATACTAATAGCATCTAAAGAAAAAGTTAATTTCCATTTATTTGTTTTACGTTAAAATAAGTAGAAAAGGTGACTGGAAAGTTACTGTAGTCAGTATAGGTAATCCCAATTTAATCTTGTTCTATGTTCTGTTTTAGAAAAACATGGTATGCTATGATCAATACAATTATGTTAGTTAATTAAAGGAGTTTACAAAGATGAACCGAAGAGTAGCGAGACTTAGAGCCGCACAAGCACTCTACCAAATTGATTTAGCTGATAGCGAATTAGATATAGCGATCAAAAGCGTTGTAGAGGAAGAAACTCCAAGTGAGTTTATGCTTCAATTAGTTAATGGTACGATTGAACAAAAGAACACGATCGACCAAATCATCTCAGAGAGTCTGCAAGGTTGGACAATTGAACGAATGGGTCTAGTGGATCGAGCGATTGTAAGGATGACCATTTACGAAATGAAATACATAGAAGATATACCTGTGAATGTAACATTTAACGAGGGAATCGAATTAGCCAAAGCATTCGGGGGAGAAGAATCAGGGAAGTTCGTGAATGGTGTATTATCAAAAGCACTTGAAAAAATAAAAGGGGAGTGAGCTTTATGTCAGCAACATTATTGAATGGTAAAGAGCTTGCAGCAAAAAAGAGAGAACAAATGAAAAGTAAGATTGAGCAACTAGCAGTGGAGAATATTACTCCAGGATTAGCCGTTATTCTGATAGGGGATAATGCTGCTTCGCAGAGTTATGTTCGAGGGAAACAGAAGGCATGTGCTGAGGTCGGGATTTATTCAGAATTAATAGAGAGACCAGATAGTATTACAGAACAAGAGCTTTTAGTTGAAATTGATCGTTTAAATGAAGATCCAGCGATTGATGGAATACTGGTACAGTTACCAATTCCAGCTCATATTTCAGAGCAAGCAGTAATTGAACGAATTGCTCCAAATAAGGATGTCGATGGCTTTCATCCAATTAATATCGGGAAAATGATGACAGGGGAAAAGACGTTCTTACCATGTACCCCATATGGAGTAGTTGAAATGCTAAAGGAAGCTTCTATCGATTTAGAGGGCAAGCATGCAGTGATTGTTGGCCGTAGTAATATCGTTGGAAAGCCAGTTGGTCAATTGCTATTAAATGAAAATGCAACAGTGACTTATTGTCATTCAAGAACAAAAGATATGAGGAACTTAACGACTCAAGCCGATATTCTAATTGTTGCAATTGGTAGACCGAAATTTGTCACAGCAGAAGATGTCAAAGAAGGTGCTGTTGTTGTTGATGTTGGAATTAACCGCGTTGATGGCAAATTATGTGGAGACGTTGATTTTGATGGTGTCAAAGAAAAAGCATCATATCTTACTCCAGTACCAGGTGGCGTTGGTCCGATGACAATTACGATGTTACTTGAGAATACCATTCAATCAGCTGAAAGTCGCAAATAGGTGAGCAAATGTCCGAACAATCGATTTTAACGATATCGGAGGTCACTCGCTATATTAAATCTTTGTTAGAAGAAGATGCAATTTTGACTGATGTATGGATCCGTGGCGAGTTATCGAATGTGAAGCTACATAGTCGTGGTCATTTGTACTTTACAGTAAAGGATCAGCAATCACGAATTCAAGCTGTTATGTTTGCGGGGAATAATCGATTCTTAGCATTCAAGCCTGAAAATGGCATGAAGGTGTTAATTCGTGGTGAAATCAATGTGTATGAGCCTTATGGACAATATCAACTCTATGCGAAGGAAATGCAGCCTGATGGGATAGGTAGCTTGTATTTAGCTTACGAAAAACTCAAGGCTACGCTGGAGGCTGAGGGACTATTTTCAGAGACTCGCAAAAAAGCTATTCCTACTTTTCCGAATCGTATTGCTGTTATTACATCGCCCACAGGTGCAGCAATTCAAGATATTGTCTCAACTTTGAAAAGACGCTATCCTATTGCACAAATTACATTACTTCCTGTACTCGTACAGGGTGGACAAGCACCTGGATCAATAGTTAGAGCAATTCGCCAAGTAGATGCAGCGAATTGCTTCGACGTCTTAATTGTTGGTCGTGGTGGTGGCTCGATTGAAGAATTATGGGCATTTAATGACGAGGATGTTGTCAGAACGATTGCAGGGGCAACCGTTCCGATTATTTCTGCAGTTGGTCACGAAACAGACTATACGATTAGTGATTTTGTTGCTGATCTACGAGCACCTACACCAACGGGAGCGGCAGAGCTAGCTGTTCCTGATTATCAAGAAATCAAACGTACATTAATAAGTTTGAATAAACGCTTAGCCCATCGAGTAAAGGAACAAATTTCACGTGAAAAGTCCAAGCTTGAACGGATGAACCGATCGTATGCTTTTCGCTATCCTGAGCAATTAGTGAAACAAAAGGAGCAACAATTAGACAACTATTTAGATCGACTAAAAAGAGCCATCGAGATGACTCGAAAAAAGCCAGTTGAACAGCTAAATTTATTAGATCAACGATTGAAACGAATGCATCCAAACAATCAAATGATCACTGCAAAAGATAAACGAATGCAACTAAAGCAACGATTAACAAAAGCAATGCAGGAGCAAATCAAAGCAAAACGTCAACCATTTGAGAAGCATATTAGTGAGTTACATCTCCTTAGTCCATTAAGATTAATGGACCGCGGCTATAATCTTGCTTATGATAAAAATAAAACGTTGATCAAATCGACAAAGCAAGTTCAGGAAGGATCAGAGCTTGACCTCCGTCTGCGAGATGGGATGATTCTTTGTCGAGTGGTGAAGAAAAGCCCTGTGAAAGAGGAGGAAGTGAAACATGACTGATCAAAAAGACAAAACATTTGAAGAAGCGATGACCGAATTAGAGGAAGTTGTTGAAAAGCTCGAACAAGGCGATGTTCCTTTAGAAGAAGCTATTGGTATGTTCCAAGAAGGGATGGCCCTGTCAAAGCTTTGTCATGAAAAATTAGAAAAGGTCGAAAAACAAATGGATCAGATTCTTCATGAAGATGGTGAGATTGAAGTACTCACGTTTCAGGAGGAAGAGTAACTGTGACAGATTTGATGTCTTTTATGAGAGAGCAAAGAGAAGCGGTTGAACGAAAATTACCAGAGCATATTAATCGACTAAATGCTCCAATCGAATTAAAACAATCCATGTTGTATTCCTTAAATGCTGGAGGAAAACGCATTCGACCAGCTTTATTAAATGCAACATTACATAGTTTCGGAAAACCTGTTGAAATAGGGCTAGATGTCGCCTGTGCAATTGAAATGATTCATACATATTCATTAATTCATGATGATCTGCCATCGATGGATGATGATGATCTTAGACGGGGAAAACCAACTAATCATAAAGTGTATGGTGAAGCGATCGCTATATTGGCAGGGGATGCTCTATTGACTTATAGCTTTGAAATAATTTCCAAGCTTAGCGAACCAACTTTGACAGCAGAGCAGAAGCTACAGCTGATTAGCGAAATTGCAAAGGCAGCGGGTCCAGAAGGCATGGTTGGTGGGCAAGTAGCTGATATTGCAGGTGAAAAAAGAACACTTACTTTAGACGAGCTTATGTATGTTCATGACCATAAAACGGGTGATCTTTTAACATGTTCAATCATTTCAGGAGCGATCTTGGCTGGTGCTAGTGAAAAGGATGTAATCTATTTAAGAAAATTCTCTAAAGAGCTTGGTCTTTTATTTCAAATTAAAGATGATATTCTAGATGTTGAAGGTGACGCCGAAACGATTGGAAAGCCCGTCGGGAGTGATACCGATAATAACAAGAGCACCTATCCTAACCTGCTTGGGCTTGATGGGGCTAAAAGAAAATTAACTGAGCATATCACAAAAGCGAAGGAATATCTATATCATGTAGAGATGAATCATGATTTACTGTTGGCTTTAACCGACTATGTAGCAAATCGTGATCATTAATGTAGGGATGCATTTCCATTGAGCTTGGAATCCATGCATGTTATAATAGAATTATATGAGAGTGGTGCAGTATTCTAGTCAGTCCTCCAATCTTGAAGGCGGGGCTAAAAATCCGCCAAAGGGCACATCGATGAAGCCCCTTGTTTTGGCTTGAGGCGCCCAGCCTTGGGTCTAAGCTGGGGGAGAGGTAGTAGGGCGATCCACAAAGGCATGTGGGCGAGGACCCTCCTACCGTGGAGGCCTTTTGCTTAGTCCATACGTTGGTATCGGTCACTAGAGCAAAAGGTATGAACCTGTAAGGCAAGCTAGGGAGCTTGTCTGCAGCGTAGCCTGCCTTGAGTGGAGTTAGAGGGGATTATGGAAAACGAGGTATTTAATCTGTCGGCCAACAGATGGTGCCTTAACCTATATGAAATCTGCTCTGCAAAAGAGGATAAAAGATTGGCAAGGGGTTGCCGAGGAAAACTCCTAGACTGTTCGATAGACATTTAAAGGGGATTTCAGTGTAGACTAAGTGGTAATCCAGTCTGGCGTTTGGTGACAGCGTCAATATCGGTATAAAGGGAAACCGCCAGTGCGGCGACGCATTGGAGCTGGTATGGGAAATCCTACTGGACCTAAGCTACAGAGTTTACTCTTTAAATGACCACTCCTCTACATAATATAATTATAAAGGTGATTAATATATATAATGAAAACTCTACAGAAGTCCGTACGCTGGAGTATCGGAATTGCCGTTATCACATTAGTGCTAGCGGCTATTTTTTCAGTTATCTCGACGTTCATACTAAGTGGCGTAACGTGGGCAATCGGTATGGTGATTGTCTTTATTATTGTGTTTTTAGGGGTATTCTTTGATACAATAGGGGTGGCGGCAACTGCCGCAGATGAGAAACCATTTCACGCGATGGCTTCTGAACGCTTAGGTGGAGCCAGACACGCCGTTTTAATTACGAGAAACGCTGATAAATTTGCTAATTTTTGTAATGATGTAATTGGAGATATTTCTGGAATTATTAGTGGGACAGCATCTGCATACGTTGTGTTACAATTATCACTTCAGTTAGGCTATAGTGATACTTCCTACCAGCAGTTTGCTATATCGATTCTTTTTACAAGTGTCGTTGCCGCTCTAACTGTAGGCGGTAAAGCACTTGGAAAAACGTTAGCGATTCACTACTCCACCCAAATCATATTTCAAGTGGGCAGATTACTACATTTATTAGAAGCAAAATTTAAAATCAAGATCTTTTCACCAAATGGAAAAAAGAAAAAAGATAAACTGACTCGAAAGTGAGGGTTCCTTTATGAACCTAGAGGGATTTAAAGACCCAAGCGAACTACAGAACTACACAAAAGAACAATTAGAAGACTTGGCTAAAGACATTCGCCATTTCCTTATTGAAAAATTATCGATTACTGGTGGACATCTAGGACCCAATTTAGGTGTTGTTGAGTTAACGCTTACATTACATCAGCTGTTTGATAGTCCAAAAGATAAATTTATTTGGGACGTTGGTCATCAAGCATATGTTCATAAGATTCTTACAGGACGTGCAGATCAATTTGATCAGCTCCGTCAGTATAAGGGATTATGCGGGTTTCCGAAGCGTAATGAAAGCGAGCATGATGTTTGGGAAACCGGTCATAGCTCAACCTCATTATCTGCAGCAATGGGAATGGCTACTGCACGTGATTTAAAGGGAACAGATGAATCCGTTATTGCAGTAATTGGAGACGGTGCACTAACAGGCGGTATGGCATTAGAAGCTTTGAACCATATTGGACATGAACAAACAAATCTAATTGTTATCTTAAACGATAATGAAATGTCAATCGCACCAAATGTCGGTGCCCTTCACAATGTGCTCGGTCGTTTACGTACAGCTGGTAAGTATAAGAAAGCGAAGGAAGAGCTTGAACAATTACTTAAGAAAATACCTGCCTTTGGTGGGAAGATTGCTTCAACAGCAGAGCGTGTCAAAGACAGTTTGAAATATTTACTTGTTTCTGGGATTTTCTTTGAAGAGCTAGGATTTACGTATTTAGGACCGGTTGATGGTCATGATCTGGACGACTTGGCTGAAAATTTAAAGTATGCAAAGAAAACGAAAGGTCCTGTGCTGATTCACGTCTTAACGAAAAAAGGCAAAGGGTACGAGCCTGCTGAAAATGATGCGAAAGGAACTTGGCATGGACTAGGACCTTACAAAATTGAGTCGGGTGAAGTCGTTAAAAAGCCTGGACCACCTAGTTATAGTGGTGTCTTTGCTGAAACGCTCAAGAAAATAGCTCGTGAAGACAAACGGATTGTTGCATTAACAGCAGCAATGCCTGGTGGAACAAAACTTGACGTTTTCGCTAAAGAATTTCCAGAGCGGATGTTTGATGTTGGTATTGCTGAACAGCATGCTACCACAATGGCCGGAGGTTTAGCTACACAAGGAATGAAACCTGTCTTTGCTGTTTACTCAACATTTTTACAACGCGGCTATGACCAGATCGTTCATGACGTTTGTAGACAAAATCTAAATGTAGTCTTTGCTATTGATCGAGCAGGGCTTGTAGGAGCAGATGGTGAAACGCACCAAGGTGTATTTGATATTGCGTTTCTACGTCATTTACCAAATATGAAGATCCTAATGCCGAAAGATGAAAATGAACTTCAGCATATGATCTATACAGCAACTCAATATGATGATGGTCCAATTGCTGTAAGATATCCACGAGGAAATGGATACGGAATTAAAATGGATGATCAATTGAAGAAGCTACCAATCGGTCAGTGGGAAACGATCCAAGATGGTTCGGATGCCTGTATTTTAACCTTTGGAACGATGCTTCCTGTAGCAGAAGCAGCGATTAAGCAGCTAGAAGCACAGGGAATATCGGTGAAATTAGTAAATGCTAATTCTGTCAAGCCATTAGATGAAGCTCTCCTAAAGGAGCTAGCACTAGCAACAATGCCAATCATTACGCTTGAGGAAGCAGCTCTCCAAGGTGGTTTCGGAAGTGCTGTTCTTGAGTTTTTCCATGACAATAGTTATCACAACATGGAGATAAAAAGAATGGGAATTCCTGATCAATTTATTGAGCATGGTAGTGTTGATGAATTACTTGAAGAGATTGGTTTGACAGAAAATAAAGTAGTAGAAGAGCTTTTAACAATGCTACCAAAGAAAAGAAAAAGGGCTTAATCGCATGACAAAGAAAGAACGAGTAGACGTTTTACTGGTGGAACGAGGGTTAATTGAAACAAGAGAAAAGGCAAAGCGATGCATAATGGCTGGTTTAGTGTTTTCAGATACAGAACGAATTGATAAGCCAGGCTTAAAAATTGATCGTGATGCCCCTCTTGAATTAAAAGGAAAGCCTCTACCCTACGTAAGTCGTGGCGGTCTAAAGTTAGAAAAAGCATTATCCGTTTTTCCGATTTCAATTCAAGATAAGTTAGTCTTAGATATCGGTGCATCTACAGGAGGTTTTACTGATTGTTCTTTGCAAAACGGTGCAGTTGGAGTGTATGCGTTGGATGTTGGCTACAATCAACTTGCCTGGAAGTTACGTCAGGATGAGCGTGTCACAGTAATGGAACGAACGAATTTTCGTTACATTAAGCCTGAAGATTTATCAAAAGGATTGCCTCAATTTGCGACAATTGATGTTTCATTTATATCGTTAACCTTGATTTTACCCGTTTTGAAAACGGTCCTTTCTCCAAACAGTGATATCGTAGCCTTGGTGAAACCACAATTTGAGGCTGGACGTGACCAGGTAGGAAAAAAAGGAATCGTTAGAGATAAAAGTGTACATGAGGATGTTTTGAACAGAATCACGTCTTTCTCAATAGCTGAAGGGTATATTGTAAGTGGGCTTGATTTTTCACCAATAAAGGGTGGAGAAGGTAATATTGAATTTATTATGCATCTACATTATCAGGGTGAACAAGCAGTTGGCGAAATGAAGGAACAACGATCGATAAAAGAAGTGGTTGAGATTGCACATCAGCAACTAAAGGCACCGCTCGAAGACTAAATGAAAAGAGGTTATTCAAAGTAAAATTTATTTGAGTAACCTCTTTTTCCCGTCTTCCTAAGTATTTTGTTGTAATCCCTCACATTTATGTAGATAATGTAGTTAATGAATGGAAAAGGGAAGAAATAGGTGGTTAATGATGAATAAAGGACAACGACATATTAAAATTCGTGATATTATTGCAAACAATGAAATTGAAACCCAAGATGATCTTGTTGAGGAATTACGTGAAGCCGGATACAACATTACTCAGGCAACTGTTTCTAGGGATATAAAGGAATTGCATTTAGTAAAAGTTCCAATGATGGATGGACGCTATAAATATAGCTTGCCAGCGGATCAACGTTTCAACCCATTACAGAAGCTCAAAAGAGCGTTAATGGACAGCTTTGTAAGTATTGACCGTTCAGAGAACCTCATTGTCATTAAGACATTACCAGGAAACGCCAATTCTATTGGTGCCTTAATTGATAATTTGGACTGGACTGAAATTATGGGAACGATTTGTGGGGACGATACGATTCTGCTTATAGTCAAAAATAAAGAAGAAGGTCCAGTGTTAACAGAACGATTTTTAGAAATGCTATAGGGGTGAGGAAGTTTGCTAATCGAATTATCGATCAAACATTTTGCCATCATAGATGAGTTGACGGTTCCTTTTGAAAAAGGATTGACCGTTTTAACGGGAGAAACAGGTGCAGGGAAATCAATTATTATTGATGCTATTGGTTTGCTTTTAGGTGGTCGTGGCTCATCAGAGTACGTGAGATACGGGGAAAAGCGTGCTGAATTAGAGGGACTCTTTATCGTTGAAGAAAACCATCGTGCTGTCAAAAAAGCAAATGAACTGGGGATTGATGTATCGGATCAAATGTTTATTTTGCGTCGCGATATGACGGCACAAGGAAAAAGTATTTGTCGGATTAATGGTAAGCTTGTCACGATTGCGATCCTACGTGAAATTGGTCAATCTCTTGTTGATATTCACGGACAGCATGAGCATCAAGCTCTTATGCAACCAGAGCATCATAAAGCGATGCTTGATGGCTTTGTTCGTCAGAATATAAATCAAACTAAGTCTGATTATCAGAAGTTGTACAAGCAAGCGTTGCAATTGCAGAAACAAATTGATCAACTGAGTGATAATGAACAAGAAATGGCTCAAAAAGTTGATCTTTATCAATATCAATTAGCTGAGATTGAAGAGGCAAAGCTCGAACCGAATGAAGATGAGGAATTATTTGAAGAGCGTCATAAATTAAGTCATAGTGAGAAATTATTTTCACTGTTACAGGATAGCTATCAAAGCCTATATGGTGAGGGGCGAGGACTAGACTTCCTATCAAATGCAATTACTCATCTTGAAGAAGCGGTCACGATTGATAAAGACTTAAAAGATTTACACGAATCAACGAGCAATAGTTTTTTCCTTCTTGAAGAAGCTGCTTTTACACTTCGTGACAAGATGGACTCAATCGAATTTGATCCTGCACGTCTTGAGTTTGTTGAAAGTCGTCTTCATGATCTTCAACGTTTAAAGCGGAAATATGGGTCTACCGTAGAAGAAATTTTGGAGTATGCATCTCGAGTTGAAGAGGATTTAGATTTAATTGTGCATAAGGACGACCGAATTTCAAAACTCCAAGAAGAGTTGCAAGCTCTTTGGAATGATTTATTGGTTGAAGCAAAGTCACTTACCGAGCTTAGGAAATCAGCCGCAGCAAAGCTGACGACAGAGATACTTAAACAATTACGGTCGTTATATATGGAGAAAACAACGTTTGAGGTGAAGGTCGAGCGACGTTCGATCGGAAAGGTCGCTCCTCTCATTGATGGTCAAAAAATCCCATTCGGTGAGGATGGCATCGATACGATTGAATTCTATTTATCGACGAATCCAGGTGAGCCTCTTAAACCACTTGCCAAGGTTGCTTCTGGCGGAGAAATCTCCAGAATTATGTTAGCAATTAAATCGATTTTCTCAAATCAAGAAGGAATCACTTCGGTTATTTTTGACGAAGTGGATACGGGTGTTAGTGGTCGAGTGGCTCAAGCGATTGCTGAAAAAATTCACGGAATTTCTATCGGTTCTCAAGTGCTGTGTATCACTCATTTACCACAAGTAGCTGCAATGGCAGATACTCACCTCTATATTACTAAGCAAGAGGATAATAACCGGGTCAAGACCTCTGTTACTCCATTAACACGTAATGAAAAGGTGAATGAAATTGCAAGAATGATTTCAGGAGTAGAAGTGACCGATCTAACAAAACAGCATGCTGAAGAATTGTTAGAATTGGCTGGGAATTTCAAAAAATAATCTTTTTGAAAAGCTACCTAATAAAGGATAGCTTTTTCTTTTTGTTCTAGTTATAAATGTAGGGTTTCAAGGTAACATTAGTAGTACAGCCAATTTTGGAGGTGTGGGCAAGGAGCTAGGAGAGTGAAGTGATGAGAGGCGAAACAATTAGAAAATCAATAGGTGTCATTCTTTTTTTACTTGTCATGAGTGTAGGATTTTCGGAGGATGTACGTGAATGGGTTACAATTCCGACAAGTATGACTGTATTTGAAGGTGATATGACACCGATCGTTGAAGCAACACAATCACTAAAAGCAATTTCAGTTTCTACAGCACCAACCGCAGATACTTTTCAGGGCATGAGAAGTAATAGTGAATCAACACAGCAGAATGTATCAATGGAAGTAGCTAATTTTCCAGTAAAATCAATTGATGTGGATGTTCTGCCTAAAAAGGAAGTCGTTCCTGGCGGTCAGTCGATTGGGGTCAAGTTAAATACTGAAGGTGTCCTTGTGGTCGGACATCACCTTATTGAAACAGAGGATGGTAGTAATTCCCCCGGGGAAGTGTCTGGAATTGAAGTTGGAGATATGATAACTCATATTGACGGACATGAAATTCAACGCATGAGTCAAGTTGGGGAATATGTCCAAGCAGCTGGTGAAGAAAATCGAAAGTTAGCAATCAAGGTTAAGCGTGAGAAAAAAGTTTTCGAAAAAGAACTCCAGCCGCTTAAGGCAAAAGGAGAACATTCTTACCGAATGGGGCTATATATTCGCGATTCAGCAGCAGGTGTTGGAACCTTAACGTTTTATGATCCTGAATCGGGAAAATATGGAGCTTTAGGTCATGTGATATCAGATGTCGATACACAAAAGCCAATTGTCGTTCATGATGGACAGATTATTCGATCCTCTGTGACATCAATTGAAAAAGGTAGCAATGGTGATCCTGGTGAAAAGCTTGCCAGTTTATCAAATCAACGCGATGTGCTTGGAACGATTGAAAAAAATAGCTCGTTTGGCATTTTTGGAACGCTAAAGCATGCTGATCTGAAAAATAATGTTCGGGACGAGAAAATGCCGATCTCTTTATCAACACATGTTAAGGAAGGTCCAGCCAAGATTTTGACAGTTGTTGAGGGTGAAGAGGTTGAAGAATTTGATATTGAAATCGTGAGTTCTGTTCCGCAGAAACAACCAGCAACAAAGGGCATGGTGATCAAGGTGACTGATCCTAGACTTCTTGAAGCGACTGGTGGAATTGTTCAAGGGATGAGTGGAAGCCCCATTATTCAAGATGGAAAAATTATTGGTGCTGTTACACATGTCTTTGTAAATGACCCCACTTCAGGATATGGATGTCATATAAGCTGGATGTTAGATGAAGCTGGTGTAACGGACTTTTCTAATAAAAATGGAGTCAAAGCGAGTTAAATCGTTTTGACTTCTTTTTTTGTGAAAAGTCTGATATGATGGACTAGAAATAAAGATTTTTCGACAAAAATAAGCTTTATCTTTTGTCAAATATCGAAACTGGTCGAAATTAGCAGTAAATGAAAGAAAACGTTAGAAAAGATAAAAAAAATAAATAAAAACAAAAAAATAAAAGGATATACTGGCTCTATGTCGAAAAGTTTATAAGGACATAACAACTGGAAACTGAGGGGGATTTTTTGTGCAAAAAGTAAAGGTGTGTATTGCCGATGATAATCGTGAGTTAGTAAACTTACTAAATGAATATATTTCGGCTCAAAATGATATGCAAGTGATTGGGACAGCTTATAATGGCCAGGAATGTTTAACATTGATCGAGGAGAAACAGCCAGATGTTCTTATCTTAGATATCATCATGCCACATCTAGACGGTCTAGCTGTGCTTGAGAGAATGAATGCATTAAATCTGACTAAGAAACCCAACATTATTATGTTAACTGCTTTTGGTCAAGAAGATGTAACAAAGAAAGCTGTTGACTTAGGAGCATCTTACTACGTATTGAAGCCGTTTGATATGGAAGTATTAATCTCTAACATTCGCGAAGTCAGTGGGCAAAAGAAATCATTTTTACAGCCCTCATCTAATCAATCTTCATATTTATCATCGACCCATCAATTGGAGGCGCGTGGTGGCGGTCAAAACCTAGATGCTAGTATTACTAGTATTATTCATGAAATTGGTGTTCCGGCACATATTAAGGGATATATGTATTTAAGAGAAGCCATCACAATGGTTTATAATGATATTGAATTATTGGGTTCAATCACAAAAGTATTATATCCAGACATTGCTAAGAAATTTAACACGACCTCTAGCCGGGTAGAACGAGCGATTAGACATGCGATTGAAGTTGCATGGAGTCGTGGAAATATTGATTCGATCTCTAGCTTATTTGGATACACGGTTAGTCACTCAAAAGCTAAGCCAACGAATAGTGAGTTTATCGCTATGGTTGCTGATAAATTAAGGATTGAGCATAAGGTCTCATGAAAGGGTAAGGATTCGGATCCAACGAAGGAATAACTGAATTCTGGCGAAGCATTTCCATTATTAAAGGGAAATGCTTTTTTGTTTTGTCGGGATAAATTGCTCTGATGCTAGGCACTCTAACATTGGAGCGATCCAAAATTTCCTTGGGAGGCATTTAAAAGATGACACAATCTAACCAACAGCAACAGCAGTTACAACAGGCGCAGCAAGCTTTGCAAATGGCTCAACAAGCACTTCAACAAGTTTCAAGTCCGCAGCAAATGCAACAAGCACAGCAAGCTGTTCAACAAGCACAGCAACAATTTCAAACTGAAAACCAAGAGCTACAGCAGGCTCAGCAGCAATTACAGCAAGTAGGTCAACAGCTCCAACAAGCTCAAAACAAAGTGAGTCAAGAGCAACAACAAGTTGCTCAAGCGCAACAGCAGGTTCAGCAAGCTCAAGCGACAGCAATGGCAAGCAGAGATAATCAACTGAAGTAACTTTTGATTATTGAAGAAGTCAAATAGAGAATGTCTTTAAAAGGGAGATTTCCCCTTATAAGGCATTCTCTATTTTCGTTTAACATTCATAAAAAAGCTCGAAATGGTTCATATTATGACCAAACGGTATAAAGAGGGTTATAACATGTTTGAAGTCATAAAAGGTCCTATTTATGAACATAAGCAGACAAAAAAATTACTTCAATACCTTCCTAAGAAAAGTATTGTTTATTTATGGCATGAAGACTTAGATGGTGTCGCTGTAAATGGCTTAATTCAAGCAAAGGTAAAGGCTGTAATTAATGCGAAAACATCAATGAGTGGGAAGTATACACAAAGGCATGTGAGAACGCTTTTAAAGGCAGGCATTGCGGTCTTTGATATTATATCTATTTTCAATAGGGATTCTCCTTATAAAGGGGAGCAGGCATTTATTTATCAAAACGGGTTATATGTTGAAAAAGATGGAGAAACCGAATGTGTTGCAGAATTACTGTCATATGATGATCACGTCATTAAAAGGAAAGAAAGCTTGGCTATAACCAATTATCCTAATCAATTTGAGGATTTTGTTAAAAATACACTTCATTATGCTAGTCAAGAGTGTGATTGGTTTAAAGAGAAGCCAGTACTTCCAATTCCACTGAAAAAATTACGCGGTGAAACGGTGTTCATTGTTGCTAGAAATACGGATTATGAAAAGGACATAAAAGCACTTTATCCTACACTAAAAAGAAAACAGTCGATCGTCATTGCGGTAGATGGGGCAGCTGATGGTTTGATGAAATATCGAATTTGTCCGGATTTTATTGTTGGGGACATGGATTCAATCAGTGAAAAAACACTTAACTGTGGAGCCACACTTATTTGTCATCAACATCCTAATG
This sequence comes from Halalkalibacter suaedae, assembly GCF_017939705.1. Lineage (GTDB taxonomy): Bacteria > Bacillota > Bacilli > Bacillales > Bacillaceae_D > Halalkalibacter > Halalkalibacter suaedae. Next base: position 328,359 of record NZ_JAGKSQ010000005.1, on the reverse strand, counting down.
GCCGTTCACCTGGGAAAGATCGATTAATGAAAATGGGGATTGAAGCAGAATTAATTCGTTTTGTTGGTACTAGTGAAGATGTTGCTTTAACAGCTGCGTTCTGGTCTGATGCAAGGAAACTATTTCTAATTGGTTGTCGAACAGGGATGACCGAGTTTTTAGAAAAGGGAAGAGCTGGAATGGGGGCAACTTGGCTTGCGAGAATGCAGGCTGGTGAACGTATTACAGACCTTAAAGGAATTCATCAATTATATTCAAAGCCCACTTTGCCTGTTTTCGGGCTAAGTCGTTTTGAAAAGCCATCAATCATTTCGATGATTCAAACGTTTTTCCAAGAAAGGATTCCATCTTGGAAAAAGAAAGAGGTGTTGTAATGAACTTGTCAATTGTGATACCTGCCTATAATGAATCAGACCGAATCGAACAAACGCTGAAGAGCCTCAAGAACCTGCAACTAAGAAATAGTGAAATTATTGTTGTTGATGATGGTAGCATTGATGAAACCAAAAGGATTGCAAGTCAGTATGCAGACAAGCTAGTTGTGCTTAATCGAAACGAAGGAAAAGGACAAGCCCTTCAGAAAGGGTGGAAAGAAGCTGAGGGAGACTATATAGCTTGCTTAGATGCCGATTTAGGAGAGAGTTCTGTGGAAGTACGTCGTTTGCTTGCACCAGTTCTAAATAAGCAAGTGGACTTAACGATCTCTATGATCTCACCAGGAAAAAAAGCAGGCATGGGTATCGTTAAGAGAAGAGTCCAATCACTTGTCTATCAAAAAACAGGGAAGCATCTTCAGGCCCCCCTGTCAGGTCAACGAGTTTTTCATCGCAAATGGCTTCCTTTTCTAATTGAGAGAAAGTATGTCGGGTTTGGGATTGAGGCACAAATGACGATTGATTTGCTTAATGCTGGGGCAACCTTTTTAGAGGTCCCGACAACGATGACTCATAGGGAGATGGGGAAATCGATTAGAGGTTTTTATCATCGCTTAAAGCAATGGATTGAAATTGAAAAACAGCTGAGAGGTGCGGGCTCATGATTGTGTTTCTACTTACAATGCCAATAATTGCCTATTTAAGTATGATTGCCTTTCACTCGCTGGACCTCTCTGTAGAAAATTATCAAGGCAGGAAGATTCCTTATAATTTAGGAGTAGTCGTTGTATACAGTTATGCTGTCCTATTTGCGTTTCCACCTGCGTTGATACCATCGTTAAATCTGATGGCGTTTATCTATATTCTAACAATATGGGTTCTTGGCTTCATTGATGATGCATACGGAAGTCCATTTCCAAAGGGCTTAAAGGGGCATCTATTTCATTCGATCAAACATCGTTCGGTAACAACAGGTCTTTTAAAAGCAGTTGGAACAATGGTTATAGCTCTCATCTTTGTATGGAGTGAGCAAACTGAGTTTTTAGCTGGATTAGCTGCATTTCTTTTATTGACAGGATTACCACATATGATGAATTTATTTGATACACGTCCACTTAGAGTCTGGAAAGTTGCTTTTGTTTTATCAGCATTTCTAATGGTGATCTTACCAGTACCACCTTTTACGTTTGTGATTATTCTTTTGACTATATTTTATCTATTATTTATTCTTGAAGGTCATAAAAAAGCAATGCTTGGCGATAATGGAGCAACAGTAATTGGAGCGATATTTGCGGTTGTGTTTATTCATCATACGTCACTGCTAATTCAAATAGGGATCATTGGTATTGTTGCTTTCTTTATTTTGTTAGCCGAGAAGAAATCTTTCTCTGCTTTAATTGAGAGGGTTCGGGTGCTAAGGTATATCGATCAAATCGGAATAAGCAAAAGGTGACTAATTGACATTCGTCAACATTAGTCACCTTTTCTTTTTGAAAATCGTGGGGCAATCTTCCCGTTCTTTTTATCCCGATAGAATATAAAGCCACCGATGAAGCTTAGTCCAGCTAGAAATAGAATAAAACCAATGACAAATTGTAATGTTAAGGAAGTAAATGGACTATTCACAATCTGAAAAAGGGTGTCTCTCATCAGCTTAATTCCATATCCTGCTATAATTCCTGGAATGACTAAAATCATTAAAGCAATAAACCGTCCCATTTTTTAAACCTCTTTCTTATTATACATATATACATTTTAGCTGAATTTATTAACTGTGTACATGTTAGTGGTTGCATTTTTGTGTCATTTGCGTAATAGTTGAAGAAAAGAGAATTTAAAAGTAACCTTTAAGACCAAGTATTAAAATTGGAGAGTAGAACTCACATAAGATAAAATGGAAGTTGGACTGTGACCTAAAAGGGGCATCGCCTCACACCTATAGATTACGATAAGGAAGTGACCAGTTATGGAATTATTTACGTACATGGAACAATATGATTATGAACAAGTAGTTATCTGTCAGGATAAGCAATCCGGGTTAAAGGCGATTATTGCCATCCATGACACAACTCTTGGCCCAGCACTTGGGGGAACAAGAATGTGGACATATGAGAATGAAGCAGATGCTTTTGAAGATGCTCTCCGTCTTGCTAAAGGCATGACTTACAAAAATGCAGCGGCCGGTCTAAATCTTGGCGGTGGCAAAACTGTCATTATAGGTGATCCTCGGAAAGATAAAAATGAGGAAATGTTTAGAGCATTCGGTCGTTATATTCAAGGGTTAAATGGTCGCTATATTACAGCAGAAGATGTTGGGACAACGGTACAGGACATGGATTTAATCTATGAGGAAACTGATTATGTTGCAGGGATTTCTCCTGCATTTGGATCTTCAGGTAATCCGTCCCCAGTTACAGCATACGGGGTCTATGTAGGTATGAAGTCGGCAGCGAAGGAAGCATTTGGTTCAGATGATCTTTCTGGCAAAACGGTTGCTGTACAAGGGGTAGGGAATGTAGCTTACCACTTATGTAAGCATCTAAGCGAAGAAGGTGCTGCCTTAGTTGTAACAGATATTAATAAGGAATCGGTTGAACGTGCTGTCAATGATTTTAATGCAAAGGCAGTCAATATTGACGAAATTTATGGAGTTGATTGTGATATTTTTGCACCATGTGCACTTGGTGGAATTATTAATGATCAAACAATTCCACGCTTAAAAGCAACGGTCATTGCAGGAGCGGCTAATAACCAATTAAAAGAAGATCGTCATGGCCATCTGATTCATGAGCTAGGAATTGTCTACGCACCGGATTATATTATTAATGCAGGTGGAGTTATTAATATTGCTGATGAACTAAAAGGCTATAATGCAGAGCGTGCGTTGAAGAAGGTTGAAGGAATTTACCAAAATCTTGATGATGTTTTTGCTATTGCCAAACGCGACCAAATTCCTACTTTCAAAGCTGCAGATCGAATGGCTGAGGAAAGAATTGAACGCATGAGTCGGTCACGTCGTCAATTTCTAAAAGATGGTCATCATATTTTATCTCGTCGTTAAATAAAGATGAGGACGAGCACAGGTTTTTATTTAAGGAGGCAGCTATGGCTGAAGAATATGATCTTGTCATTTTAGGTGGAGGAACAGGCGGATATGTCGCAGCCATTCGAGCTGCACAATATGGTTTGAAAGTAGCAGTCGTTGAAAAGGAAAAGCTTGGTGGAACATGTTTACATAAAGGGTGCATTCCTAGTAAGGCTTTGCTAAGGAGTGCAGAAGTATTTGCGACAACGAAAAGAGCTGCCCAATTCGGTGTGAAAACAGGACAAGTAGAGCTAGATTTTGAGCAAGTTCAAAATCGAAAGGAAACGATTGTTGACCAACTCTACCGCGGTGTACAGCAGCTGATGAAAAAAGGGAAGATCGATGTCTTTTATGGAAGAGGACGTATTTTAGGACCGTCGATTTTCTCACCTTCTCCTGGGACGATCTCTGTTGAACGAACGGATGGCGAAGAAAATTCAATGCTTATTCCGAAATATGTCATCATTGCAACAGGCTCATCCCCTCGCACTCTAGAAGGACTTGAAGTGGATGGTACATATGTATTAACGTCTGAAGAAGCACTTAAGTTAACTGAGTTACCATCCTCGATGTTAATTGTTGGTGGTGGAGTCATTGGGGTAGAATGGGCCTCGATGTTCGCTGATTTCGGAGTGGATGTAACCATACTAGAGTTCGGACCGACATTGCTGCCAACTGAAGATCGCGATATTGCGAAAGAGGCAGCAAGGTTGTTGAAGCAAAAAGGAATAAAAATAGTGACAAATGCTACTATACGTCCAGATACAATCCAAACCAATGAAAACGGTCTTCAAATTCAGGTGGAGTGTGATGGAACAGTCGAGCAATTTGAAGCTGAAAAGCTCCTGCTTTCGATTGGGCGTGTGGCGAACGTGAATGATATTGGCCTTGATAACACGGATATTGAGCTAGACCGTGGTGTAATCTCTGTTAATAAATATAATCAGACAAAGGAATCTCATATTTATGCAATTGGCGATGTCATCGGTGGACTTCAGCTTGCCCATGTCGCTTCTCATGAAGGGATTTTGGCAGTCGATCACTTGGCTGGGAAGAATCCTGTACCGATTGATTATACTACCGTACCTAAATGTATCTATAGTGCCCCTGAGATGGCCAGTGTGGGTCTAACCGAAGCAGAAGCAGTAGAGCAGGGGTATCAAGTGAAAGTGGCTAAGTTTCCTTTTAAGGCGATTGGGAAGGCCCTTGTTTTTGGAGAAACGGATGGATTTGTCAAAGTCATCGTCAATGCAGCGAATCAAGATTTAATCGGTGTGCATATGCTCGGGCCGAATGTTACTGATCTTATTTCAGAAGCGGGACTAGCTAAATTATTGGATGCTGCTCATTTTGAGGTAGCCGAAATGATTCATCCCCATCCAACGCTCTCTGAGATTTTAGGAGAAGCCGCACTTGCGATTGATGGTAAAGCGATTCATTCGTAATAAGAAGGAGGTTTATGAAAATGGGTGAAAATCGACATCAAGCCCTTGGTCTAACCGACCAAATGGTTTTAGATATTTATGAAAAAATGTTATTAGCTCGTATGGTAGATGAGCGTCTGTGGTTGCTGAACCGTGCTGGAAAAATTCCTTTTGTTGTTTCATGTCAGGGTCAGGAAGCAGCACAAGTCGGTGCCGCGTTTGCTCTTGACCGGGAAAATGACTATATTTTGCCGTACTATCGTGATATGGGTGTTGTCTTAACATTTGGAATGACGGTGCAGGATATTATGTTATCTGCCTTTGCAAAAGCAGAGGATCCTAATTCAGGTGGGAGACAAATGCCTGGTCACTTTGGACAAAAGAAAAATCGCATCGTAACAGGATCATCTCCTGTTACAACACAGGTGCCACATGCTGTTGGGATTGCACTTGGTGGACGACTTGAAAACAAGAAGTTTATGACATTTGCCACTTTTGGTGAAGGTTCTTCAAACCAAGGAGATTTCCACGAAGGAGCTAACTTTGCTGGAGTTCATAAATTACCGGTTATTTTCATGTGTGAAAACAATAAATATGCGATTTCGGTTCCGCTTGAAAAACAACTTGCTTGTAAAAATGTTTCAGATCGAGCGATAGGATATGGGATGCCTGGTTTCACTGTTGATGGTAATGATCCATTAGCTGTATATGAGGTTGTGAAAGAGGCTTGTGAGCGTGGTCTGAACGGCGAAGGTCCAACACTTATTGAAACGATTTGTTATCGTTTAACACCACACTCAAGTGATGATGATGACCGTGCGTACCGTGCACGTGAGGAAGTCGAAGAGGCCAAAAGACTTGATCCAATTATTACGTTTGCTGATTATTTACGTAATGAGGGTGTGCTTACAGAGGAACGTCTTGATGAAATGAAAAAGCGTTTAACGAAAGAAATTGATGAAGCGACGGATTATGCAGAACAAGCACCATTTGCAGATCCAGAGCACGCTTTGCAACATGTCTATGAGGATCGTTAGAAAGGAGGGTATACAATGGCTATAATTTCATATATTGATGCAGTTACTCTTGCATTGAAGGAAGAAATGGAACGAGATGAAAAGGTGTTTGTTCTTGGTGAGGATGTTGGTGCACGAGGTGGTGTTTTCAGAGCGACAAACGGTTTGTATGAACAATTTGGAGAACAACGTGTCATTGATACACCGCTTGCAGAATCAGCGATTGCTGGTGTCGGAATTGGAGCAGCGATGTATGGGATGCGTCCAGTAGCGGAAATGCAATTTGCTGATTTTATTATGCCAGCAGTCAATCAAATTGTTTCGGAAGCAGCTAAAATACGCTACCGCTCAAATAATGATTGGAATTGCCCAATTGTCATTCGAGCTCCTTACGGTGGTGGAGTTCATGGTGCTCTATACCATTCTCAATCAGTGGAGGCTCTGTTTGCTAATGTTCCAGGATTAAAGATTGTTATGCCATCAACACCTTATGATGTGAAGGGGTTATTAAAAGCAGCAATTCGCGACAATGATCCAGTGCTCTTTTTTGAACATAAGCGTGCGTATCGCCTAATTAAAGGTGAAGTTCCAGATGATGATTATACTCTGCCAATTGGAAAAGCAGATGTGAAAAAAGAGGGTACGGATATCACGGTCATTACATATGGCTTGTCTGTTCATTTCGCCCTTCAAGCCGCAGAAAGACTAGAACAGGATGGCATCTCTGTTCATATTCTTGATTTACGAACCGTCTATCCATTGGACCAAGAAGCAATTATCGAGGCTGCTCGCTTGACTGGTAAAGTTTTACTTGTAACAGAAGCGAATAAAGAAGGTAGTATCATGGGGGAAGTGGCAGCAATCATTGCTGAGCATTGTCTTTTTGATTTAGATGCCCCAATTAAACGTTTAGCTGGTCCAGACGTACCGGCAATGCCGTACGCCCCGCCGATGGAAAAATACTTTATGATTAATCCTGATAAAGTAGAAAAAGCAATGCGGGAATTAGCTGAATTTTAAGGAGGGAACGGATATGGCAACGGAAATGAAAATGCCTCAGCTCGGTGAAAGTGTAACAGAGGGAACAATTAGTAAATGGCTCGTCGAACCGGGGCAAGTTGTTAAAAAGTATGAAGCAATTGCTGAAGTGATGACAGATAAAGTGAATGCAGAAGTCCCGTCTTCTTTTTCAGGTACTATCAAAGAACTTCTTGTCCAAGAGGATGAAACGGTTGAAGTTGGTGTGCCGATTTGTACAATCGATGTTGAAGGGGAGGTTGTTCAACCTGACAATTCACTTCAAAAGTCCGAGTCTATCGTGACCAATGAACAATCTGTTGGGGATGATTCACAAAAACGACGCTATTCCCCTGCTGTACTTCGAATGGCTTCAGAGCACGAGATTGATCTTGAACAAGTATCCGGTTCTGGAAAAGGTGGTCGGATTACACGCAAGGATCTCCAAAAGCTAATTGATCAAGGTGTTCCTTCCGTCTCTCCTGTTGAACCTAAGAAGCCAGTTGCAGAACAGAAAGTGGTAGAGAATAATTTAGGCTCTCCTGCTGTTGAACGATCTCAATCTCTAGTCGGTGACAAGGAAATTCCTGTATCAGGGGTACGTAAATCAATTGCTGCTAATATGGTTAAAAGTAAGCAGGAAGCTCCTCATGCTTGGATGATGGTTGAGGTAGATGTCACAAATCTTGTCAACTATCGTAATAAAATAAAGGGTGAATTCAAGGATAAAGAAGGCTTTAACTTAACGTTCCTTCCTTTCTTTATTAAGGCAGCTGTTGAAGCCTTAAAGGAATTCCCACAAGTCAATGCGATTTGGGCAGGGGATAAGATTATTCAGAAGAAGGATGTTCACATTTCAATTGCGGTCGCAACAGAAGATGCCTTATATGTGCCAGTTATTAAGAATGCTGATGATAAATCGATTAAAGCGATTGGTCGAGATGTCCAAGATCTTGCGAAAAAAGTAAGAAGTGGACAAATGACAGGCTCCGATATGCAGGGTGGGACATTTACTGTTAATAACACAGGTTCTTTCGGTTCTATCCTGTCTACACCAATCTTAAATCAACCACAGGCTGCTATCCTGTCTGTTGAATCGATTGTGAAACGTCCTGTCGTGATTGAAAGTGACGCAGGAGATATGATTGCTATTCGTAGCATGGTTAACCTCTGCCTCTCGCTTGATCATCGAGTATTAGATGGGTTAATTTGTGGTAAGTTTCTTGCTAGAGTGAAGGGAATCCTTGAAAAAACCTCAGCTGAAACGACTTCTGTTTATTGAAAGCTTCAATTCGGGGATGATATCTACTAGAACAAAAGTGATTTAACTAAAAGCAAATCCGAACAATGATAGGTGGCGGACTTAAACCGCTCCTGAAATATACTTCGCTTTCCGCGGGAAGCTGGTGAGCCTCCTCGGCTACGCCTGTGGGGTCTCACCTTTGGCTTTTGTATCCCGCAGGAGTCTACGTATATTTCATCCGCTATATGAGTGCTTTCTTCGGTAATACAGTTATACACTTTAGTTATGTCCCAGCCTGTAGATTATTGCCGGACAGTTGGGTATTAGTGAGAATTGCCATAATACAGCATCGACTCCGCTACCGGGATGGGGGGCACAAACCCGCCGGAGGGCATGGAACTAACCGGCTCTGCCGGTGGAATTCCATATTGCCCTTATGTCCTGCAGGAGTCGGCCCACCCATCCCGTCCGCTTAGTTAGAGGTGAGATGTGGATCAAATTACCTACTCATCTGAAGACTAATGAATTCCTAGGCTTCTTTAGTACATAAGTTTATCTATTATGACTGTTAATCTGTCCAGTAGATGAAGTTTTCCCATAGGGGCTATGAACTGAGATGAGTCTTGAGAACAATCGAAAAATAGACGATATTACATAAACCGCGTTCTGTGAATCATTTCTCAGAGGCGGTTTTTCTATGATTTGAAGAGTTTAGGACATGTAAGAAGCTCCAAAGCTTTACTAGAGGAGAAGTATTGGTTTTGGAGTTTCTTTCATTTCTTTTTATTTACATGTTTGGTCGTTTCATTGGTTACGCTATAACTAACCATGAGGAAAGGGTGACCAGTTCATGAAACGTTTTCATCAGTTGTTTCTTGTTGGACAATTTGTTTGTTTGCTCGTCCTAGCAATAACGGTTTTTTCACCTGTTCAAGCAGAGGAAATAAATGAGGAGCAAAGCTGCCAGCAGTGCGAAATGCAAGTTAGAAAAGAAGTTAAAGTCCATCTTGATTTCTATTACGAGTTGCTTGCTGAAAAATATGCACCAGACGAAATAGAGAAGTGGCGTGAGATAAAAAAAGAGCGAGACCTACTGCGTAAAAAATTAAATGAAGCCAAAAAACGTGGTGAGATTGAACAGGAAAGCAGTATCGGGGATGAGTGGTTAGAGAAGCATCGTCAGTTACAAGAATCATTCAGACTTGCAGTAGAGAAACGAGATGAGGAACAATTACGTTCTCTTCTTCCGAAACTGTTTGATCAATATAACCAGCTCAATGAACACTATAAAGTAAGATTAAATATGAAAACCAGTTCATAACTGGTTGAAAGGATGGTTCAAAAGGTATTTCGCAACCTTTTGAACCATCTTTTGCTTTGAATTAGTTAGTCATTAGCTGGATTCAGAATTCTGATAGCTAAATTCCGTTATTTTTGTTTACAAATAGGAACGATTCCGATATAATTCATAATTGTGATAAAACGTAATCATTTCGAAAGGGGATTGTTATGAAATTTACATATCGAATACTACCTATTCTACTTGTTGTTTCTGCTTTTCTGGCTGCCTGTGGTAGTTCTGAAGTGGAGGAATCAACACCAGCCGAAGAGGCAAATACAGATGTAGAGCAATTGCAATTATATACGACGATTTATCCTTTAGAAGATTTTGCTACTAAAATTGGTGGAGAGTTTGTTAATGTGACAAATCTAGTACCAGTTGGTTCAGATGCTCACACATTTGAACCAACAGCGAAAGAAATGATTGAAGTAGCTGAAGGTGATGCATTTATTTATAATGGTGCCGGACTTGAAGGGTTTGCTGATGCAGTAATTGCTACACTTGAAAATGAAGATGTAGCAGTCGTTGAGGCATCTGAAGGAATTTCGTTACTAGATAGTGAGTCAGTTGAAGAGGAAGCACACGCTCACGAGGAAGAGGAAGCACATGCTCATGAGGAAGAGGAAGCACATGCTCATGAGGAAGAGGAAGCACATGCTCATGAGGAAGAGGAAGCGCATGCTCACGAGGAAGAGGAAGCACATGCTCATGAGGAAGAGGAAGCACATGCTCACGAGGAAGAGGAAGCACATGCTCATGAGGAAGAGGAAGCACACGCTCATGAGGAAGAGGAAGCACATGCTCATAGTCATGATGAAGACCCGCACTTATGGATCGACCCGATTTTGGCAATCACTCTTGCAGAGAATATAAAAAATGCTCTAGTTGAGCTGATGCCAGAACAGGAACAAACGTTCACAGATAATTTTAATTCGTTGAAAGCTGATCTTGAAGCACTTGATGCTGATTTCCAAGCAATGGTAGATGCTTCTTCGAAGAAAACGTTTCTTGTATCACATGCTGGATATGGCTATTGGGAAGAGCGTTATGGATTAGAGCAAATCGGTATTTCGGGTATGTCACCAACGGAGGAGCCGTCTCAAAAACAGCTTGAGGAAATTATTAATTATGCACAAGAATATGATCTTAACTATGTAATGCTTGAGCAAAACATACCAACAAAGCTTGCTGAAGTTGTTCAAGAAGAAGTTGGTGCCGAGACATTATATCTTCATAACCTAGAAGCATTAGTTGAGGAAGATGTCAGTAATAATGAAGATTATTTTTCACTAATGCGTAAAAACATTGAAGCGTTAGAAATGGCTCTAAAGTAAAATTACAGATCAATTCAAATAGTTTATTTAACGAAAAATCCTGTATGCCAATATTACAGGATTTTTCGTTACTCACAAAATTAGAAAGTTACGCCTTTTGGGACTTATACATTGGTTTTATAAAAAAAAGGGGTTACAATAAGGGTACGCGATTGTTTATGAAAGGTGGAAAAAAGAATGGAATTTAATTTCTTTATGAATGATGTTGTTCAAGTGGCACGTCAAGAGATGGTAGAAGCAGGTTATCAGCAATTAACAACAGCTGAAGAGGTAGAGGAGATTGTTAAACAAGAGGGGACAACGCTTGTGATGGTTAACTCAGTATGTGGATGTGCTGGCGGGATTGCTCGTCCGGCTGCTGCCTATGTTAAGAACTATGACAAAACTCCTGACCGTTTTGTGACGGTATTTGCAGGACAAGATAAGGAAGCAACAGCAAGAGCTAGAGATTTCTTTGAAGGCTATGCACCGTCTTCTCCATCATTTGCCTTGTTAAAGGACGGGAAGATTATTACAATGGTTGAACGCTTTGAGATCGAGGGTCATGAACCAATTCAGGTTGTTCAAAAACTTGAAAAAGCTTTCGATGAGCATTGTTAATAGGAGAAAGACTAAAAGCTTAAAGGGCAACATTCCTTTAGAGGCCACTGAAAAAGGTGTGATATCACCTTTCTTCAGTGGCCTTACGCTTTTTATTCTGAGCTATTTTTGATATGGCATCTGCACCTGAAAGTAAAATATGGTATAATGCGAAATACGTAAAAAAAGGAGAGTGCATGACATGCAAGCGTTATATGAACAAATTCAAGTGTATCTAAATATGGATGAGGAAATTTCATTTAAAGAGTTTAGCTCGTATTATAAGCAAGTTCTTGATCAATTAGGAGAGCAAAGTGAATCTTTAGATGAAGAAATGGTCTGGAAAAGTTTATTCATCGTTGAGAATGTAATGTCCAATGCAGAAGGTCGTTCAAGAGGAAAAGGACCTGAAGCGAAAAAGTATGCAAAGATGGCTCAACGTTTAGAGTTGTGGGCTAAAAATCTTGCATCACGTCTTGGTGAGGCTGGTTACTCTGAAGAAGATATTAGTGAGCGTTTTAATGAAATGCTAGAAGAAGGAACACCAGCTACTAAAGCTTAAGAATCGATGCAAGAGAGAAAAGAGTTTGACTTATGTTCTCTCTTGCGTTAGATTAGAATAGGTCGTTATGCGCCTATGGTGAAAGGGATATCATTCAAGATTCCGATTCTTGCGTTGTAGGTTCGAGTCCTACTAGGCGCGCCAAGTACATATATTATCACTTGTTTTTATAAAATGATAAAAGGGATCTAAAAAGGTGTAACACTTTTTAGATCCCTTTTGCCTTTTTTAAATATAGTGGCCGCCAATTTTCTTCGCTCTTTCAGTTGCTTGACCTGCTTGTGTGAGTGATGAGGCACGGATGATAGAAGCCTTTCCGTATCGTAAATTAATTGCATCCATTGCCTCTCCAATTTTGTCCTTCTCTTCCCAATTTGTTTCAAACAAACTTAATTGTCGAGCGTGATCGGAGCTTAACTTGGTTAATGTTATCCCGAGTTGGCGAACGGGCTGCTGATCCCAAAATTGAATAAATAGAGGTACAGCGACATCGAATAAATCCATGCCATAGTTTGTTGGGGTTGGTAATGGGCGTTGACGTAAAAAAGAACTCGGTAAATCATAATTTGCCCCTTTGGCAAAGACCTTCACTGTTTCACCGACTTGGTGGGCAGCACGGGCTCTTGAAGCAACCTCTTCGCAAAGCTCAAGCAGAATGACTTTAATTTCTGTTAAGCTATGGTAATCACGAGGAAGAGTCATCGCGTGTCCAATCCCCTTCTCACCTTGAAGTGACATCACCTGAACTGTTGAGCTATCTTCTCCATGAGCATTAAGCCATAATACATGACCAGGAATGCCCCATTTCTGCTTTAGGCGCTCGAGTGGCATTTGTGCTAATTGTCCAATTGTTCGCACACCCATGTTATGAAAATGACGCTCCATCCGTCCGCTTACGCCAAATAGCGATTTAATTGGCAATGGCCACATCGTTGATTCAACATCCGCTAATCGTAACGTAAATAAGCCAGTTTTGCTTTTTTTGGCAAAACGATCACAGGCCATCTTCGCAAGAAGTTTGTTCTCACCTATGCCAATTCTTGCAAAAACCCCTGTCTCAGCCATAATGGTTTCTTGAATCGTCAGAGCTAACTCCTGAGTAGAAGAGAAATGATGCAAAGTGCCTGTAACATCCATAAATTGTTCGTCAATGGAGTAAGGCTCAACTAAATCTGTGAAGCGTTTAAGGATAGCGGTAATTTGGACAGATACATTCACGTATGTCTCCATTTTTGGTTTGATAATAAATAGGTGATCACATTTTTGTTCAGCTTCCCATAAGCGCTCGGCATTTTTAATACCGTAGGATTTAGCAATGGGACATGCGGCAAGAATAACCCCACTTCGCCGTTTCGGATCTCCTGAGACGACAGTTGGTCGTCCGCGTGACTCAGGGTAAAAGTTTTTTTCAATTGAAGCATAAAATGATTCCATATCAATTAGAAAAATCGTTTGTTTCATCAAGATACCCCTTTTTATAGAACGTATGTTTGTGTTATAATTATATAAGAACGAACATTCGATTTCAAAGGTAATGTATGGAACTAGGTCATAAGAATGAAAAGTCAAATCTCATATGAATATGGTCAATCAATAAAAGGGTTAAGCTTAGAATTGTCGAACTTTGTATAGAGAGGATTATAGGTATATATGATCAATCGCTAGAGAGGAATGATGATATGAATCCTGAGGCACAAATCAATGTATTTCACCAAATGATTGATGATATGAAGACGGCGACAATGCTCTACGTCTGGGATAAAGCCAAGGAAAAAGGCCAAATAGCAGCAATGAATGATAAAGCAAAAGAAATCTCTCAAGTTATTTCTCTAACGGAAATAACTGATACAATAGCAAATCCAGCACTATACCTAGAAGAAGAGACGATCTTATCTGGTCAGGTTCAAGCAGACGCCAGAACAATCCTTGATGGAGAGAGTCTAGCTTACACACTTATTCAATTAAAAGAAGAAAAAGATGACTTTCATTATCTCACCTATTTTATGCAAGGCAAGGATGCGATCTTTTTGTTGGGACCTGATGGCTGTTTCATAGAATTAAATGAGAAAGCATTGGAGTTGCTAGGGCAGAAGAGTGAGATCGTGAGCGGATTACACTATGAGCACCTGCTCCCACTTGAAGAGGAAAGAGCAGCAATCGAAACGTACTTTCAAAAGGCACTCACAGGAGAAATCCAAACATTTCGAGCGACAGTAAAGGCATATGGTCAATTAAAGCATATTTATGTCATGGCTGTTCCGATAATTGAAGACAATAAAGTCGTGTGCCTTTACGGTATTATTAAGGAAGAAATTCAATATAAGGACTTATTTTTTGATAATGAAAACCAATACAAAACAATTGTTGAGAATTCATTTGATGTCATAGCGTTGGTAGATCCGACAGGCTTCTATCGGTTGGTCTCAAAATCACATGAGCATATTCTCGGCTATAACCCAGATCGATTAGTCGGAAGAAATTACCTTGATTATATTCATCCACATGATCGTCGAAGGATTCAAGAAATTTTCCGTACAATGAGAACGACAAGAAAAGCCTGTGATGGTCTGATGTACCGCAAAAAACGAGCGGACGGAAGCTATCAGTTATTTGAAGGTAGAGCGACTCCTGTTATTGGTCTTTATGGCAGCATCAAATCATTTGTGATCGTTGCCCGTGATCTGACAAAGATTCAAGAAAAGGAAGAGCTACGGCGTAAGGCTGAGAAAATGGAGGTCATTGGCGAGCTAGCTGCAGGGATCGCCCATGAAATTCGTAATCCGCTTACAACAGTTAAAGGATTTTTGGAAATCACTGGTCAAAAACTAGAGCCATATCAAAGTATTATAAGCGAGGAATTGAAACAAATTGATGATATTGTCGAAGAATTACTACTTGTCGCTAGGCCACGTTCGTTAAAAGCAGAAACGGTCTTTCTCAAAGACATTATCGAGGAAAGCTTCAAAGTTATAGAAAACGAAGCATTAATGAAAAGTGCTACCCTTGTGCTAAAAGGTGTTGAGACAACTGCATTTGAATGTGTTAGACATCAGATGAAGCAAGTATTCATCAATCTTCTAAAAAATTCAGTGGAGGCATTAGAGGACGAAGGGACGATAGAAGTAGAAATCTCCGTTGAAAATAATGAACTCATTGCCGAAATTAGGGACAATGGCTGCGGAATGCATATCGATCAAGTAAAGAAGCTAGGGGAACCATTCTACTCAATTAAAGGAAAAGGAATCGGTCTCGGCTTAATGGTTTGTTATAAGATTATTGAAAATCATCATGGAACAATTAAAATCAATAGTCATTTAGATGAAGGAACGGTCGTTACAATCAATCTACCAATGATCGACACACAACTAAGTCTATTTGGTGGAAATCCAGATGATACCGCAAGCTAGCGGATCTTGAAAGGGGGGAGGAATGTTTTTTAAAAAAAGAATGAAATACATATTGACTTCATTCAATATTTCTTATAAAATAATGAATGTCGAAAGTATATATTACATCTTGATCCGTTAGCTCAGCTGGGAGAGCGCCACCTTGACAGGGTGGAGGTCATTGGTTCGATCCCAATACGGGTCATACCCTAAAACTCTTGTATAACAAGGGTTTTTCTTTTTGTCTTCTTCCCATTAGCTTTACTTCACAAGTGTAATGCCGACATCTTGACGACGAATCAGCCAAAACTAACATCACACATAACCGTTTTTAAAACGTGGGTTCTCACTTAGAGAGGACCCACGTTTTTTTGTTTACTAAGGATTAAATCGTTTTTAATAGAGGTTAATATAAAATTTTTTTCTTGATGCATTTTGACGGAAGGTTCTCACTAACATGTTTCATTATCCCTAGAGCTATGCGTAACTCATAGTAAAACCTAAATCAGCAACCGCCCAAAAAAATAAAATTCTCTGTAAAGTGCTTCTCCCCCTCTAGTAATGATCTGAGTCATTACCACAGATTTACAATTTCTTCACGAATATTAACTTAACTTTTACGTCAGGTAAATAACAGTTTAAAAATTCACCTGTATATTATAACTTGTATACAACTTGAATACCGTTGAGGTGAGGAGATATTAGAAGGAATTTAAATATTGCGTAAAGAGAGAAGTTCAAAGTTTTTAAGAGTTGTAAAAAGTAAGTGATTCAGCTGATTATTAAATTTACTTTGAAAAGGAGATGTCAAAAAATGATGATTAAATTATCAAAAATTTTTTTAACAGTAGGGCTTGTATCTGCCTTAGCAGCGTGTGGAAATGGTGAGAGTGCATCAACTTCTACTTCCGCTGATACAGCGAATAATGAATGGCCGGAAGAACTGGCACTCGTTCAAATGCCAAATGAAAACAATCCTAATGCAGCTTCTATGCATACTGAATTGCGAGAGCATCTTGCTAAAGAATTAGGTGTTGAAGTAAAAGAATATGAAGGTGGCAGCTATGCTGTTGGAATTGAAGCATTAGCGAGTGGGAATTTAGATATTATGCTTGCTAGTCCAATGAGCTATTATCAAGCAAAACGAGTTGCAGGTGCTGAATTATTAGTTACTCCTCAAATTGCAGACTATGAATATTACACTGCATTTATTACAAAAGGAGATAATGAAAAAATCAATAGCATGGACGATTTAAAAGGAAAGAACTTTGCATTTGTAAATGCAGCTTCTTCTTCTGGTTATCTTTATCCAAAGGGAAGTTTGGTCCAAGAGTTCGATCTGGACCCGGATTTAGTTGAGCAATCAGGATACTTTTTTGAAAATGTTACGTTTTCTGAATCTCAGCCAAACAGTGTAATGGGTGTAGTGATGGGGGATTTTGATGCGGCGGCAGTGGCTGTTGGTGTGCTAGATATGATGGTTGAAGCAGGAAGTCTTAAAGAAGACGATTTTAAAATTGTTGGCCGGACACAGAATATTCCTGATGCCTCTTATATTATTCGTGAGGATTTACCTGAGGATTTTAAAACAGCTTTAAGAGATGCGTTTCTATCGTTTGAAAATGAAGAATATTTTGAAGCGGTTCATAATGATCCGAGTGCTCGTTTTGTAGCGACAGAACCAGACTACTATGATCCTACGATTGAGATGCTAGAAGCTATCAATGCTCTAGAGGAAGAAGAATAAAATGAAGCCACTATTATCAATAAGAAATTTAGGGAAAATTTATGGAAAAGATACAAGAGCTTTGAAAGGAATTTCGTTAGATTTCTATCCAGGTGAGTTCATTGTTGTTATCGGTCCATCTGGTGCTGGGAAGTCTACCTTTATTCGTTGCATCAATCGAATTGTGGACCCGTCGGAAGGAGCAATTATTTTCGATGGACAGCCTCTGGAGAAATTAACTGGTCGGAAATTAAGAAAAGAAAGATCTAAAATTGGGATGATCTTTCAACATTATAACTTGATTGGTAGAACAAATGTGATTAAAAATGTGCTCCATGGCCAGTTAAGTAATATTCCTTTATACAGGAGTTTGTTTGGACTTTATCCCTATGAAGATAAGAAGGAAGCTGTTGAACTTCTTAGGAAAGTGGGGCTTCAAGATCAAATTTATAAACGAGCAGATGAACTTTCAGGGGGCCAAATGCAAAGGGTAGGGATTTGTCGTGCGATTTTACAGAGGCCTAAATTGTTGCTTGCGGATGAACCGATTGCTTCACTAGATCCTCTCTCAGCCAATATCGTGATGCAGCAGCTCCATACGATTTCTCAAGAAAAGCGGCTAACTTGTATAGTGAATCTTCACCAAGTGGATTACGCTAAGAAGTTTGCTACACGTATTATTGGGATCAAACAAGGTGAGGTTGTATTTGATGGAGCTCCATCTCATTTAACAGATGAATTAATTAAAGATATATATGAAGGAAAAGAATCGCAAATGAAGCTTCAGGGTGAGGGAGGGCATGTGTTTGGTACAGAGGTGGAGAATCAGGTAGGACTGATCAAAAAAATGGCTGTGGGGCAAAACGATGAGTAACATAAGCCTTCATAAGATACCAGTCGAGCAAAGAGATTCCAAAAGAACCTATGTGATTGTGACAGTCATTATGGTTATGTTGATCTTTTCGATCTATTATTTAGAAATTTCCTTCATCGACATGCTCATGGGATTACCAAACTTTATCATGTTTTTCTTTGAAAAATTTCTTCCACCTAACGCTGAGAATATACAACGATATATTCCGGCAGTAGTTGATACACTTGGATATGCAGTCATCTCCACCTATATTTCTACAGTTCTTGCGTTTATTTTTGGGGTACTAATCTCAGAAAATACCAACAAATTTAAAACAGTACGGGTGATTACTCGTGGATTTGTATCAATTTTAAGAAACATTCCTTTTATTATTTGGGGGGCTCTATTGATTTATATTTTCGGGATTGGTGGAATTGTTGGGGTTTTGGCATTGATTCTTGTTACAGTTGGATTTCTAAGTAAAAGCTATGCGGAATCAATTGATGAGATTTCTAAAGATAAACTAGAGGCATTACGAGCGAATGGTTCATCATATTTTCAAATCTTGTTTCATGGTGTCATCCCACAGTTTGTTCCAGCATGGATTAATTGGACATTATTTGCCTTTGAAATTAATGTCAGAGCGTCAGCCGTATTAGGGTTTGTCGGGGCTGGTGGAATAGGGGTTTTAATTGATACTAATATTAATTTATTCAAATACGGAGAAGCAATTACAATTATTGCTGTGGTTGTCATGATTATTTTATTGACAGAATTAGTAACCAATTCAATTCGTAAACGTTTCGTCTAGTAAGGAGGGAGGATGGTCAAATGGAGCATATTCGTATTACTTCAAAGGGAAATGTAAGCAAGACAATTCTACTTATCTTTATATTAGGAGTTGTATTTGTTGCAGCCTTGAAATTAATAAATTTAGACATTCAAAAGTTTCAAGAACGCTTAAGTAATGTTCCTGAAGTCTTAGGGAGAATGATGGCTATTGATATTTCTATTGTTCCTGAAGCTCTTTTGAATATTGTTACAAGTCTATCATTAGCGTTGCTGACATTGGTTGTAGCCATTTTTATCGCTATGTTTCTAAGCTTTTTGGCTGCATCAAATATTGCACCAAATCCATTTTTAGCTATTAGTATTAAAGGGATTTTTGCGATCATTCGCTCTATTCCTTCATTGGTATGGGGATTAATGGTAATTGCTAGTCTTGGATTTGGTAATGTTTCGGGATTTGTTGCGATTTTAATTTCTGCTGTTGGCTATCTGGTCAAAACGTTTACAGCTAGTATTGAAGAATCAGGTAGTGAGATTATTGAGGCGATGAAGTCAACAGGAGCATCTCGGTCCAAAATTATTTGTCACGGGTTGATTCCGCTTTGTATTACAGCATTTGTTGCATGGATAACGGTTTGCTTTGAAATGAATCTTTCCGAATCAATCGGTCTAGGAATCATTGGTGTTGGAGGAATTGGACTTTTATTAACGCAAGCAATTAATACATATAACTATGCACAAACAACAACAATTGTCATTTTGATTTGTTTGCTCATGTTTGGTGTAGAACTGGTGATGACGCGGATTAAAAACAATATAAAATTTGGGAGCAGTTAGAAGAGGGGGACAGGAAGATGAAAAAGAATGCTAAATTAAATTGGGTTCGCTTACCAATCAAAAGCCTGGAAAATTGTCGGGAGCTAGGTGGCTATAGTACTGAATATGGGCAACAAACATTGTGGCATACTTTTTTAAGGTCAAGCGATATGAGTAAGCTTTCGAGCGAGGACATAGACTTTCTAGAAGAGTATGGAGTGAAAACCGTCATTGACTTAAGAGGGGAAGATGAGATCGAAACACATCAAAACCCACTTTCTAAAGAAGGTTTTTGTAGTTATTATAACATTCCATTCATTACAGAAAGGGTATCAGATATTACGCAATCATTCTTTGAGATGTCGATGGGTGATTTTTACATTCAATTATTAGAAAATAACGATACGGTGAAGAGAATTTTTGATGTAATTGAACAAGCTGAAGAAGGTTGTATCGTCTTTCATTGTCAGGCGGGCAAGGATCGAACTGGTATACTAGCTATGTTGCTGTTAGGATTAGCAGGTGTGGAAAAGAAAGATATTGTCACAAATTATGAGGTAACCTATACGAATTTAGAGTCAATTCAGCAATACGAGAAAATGTATGAAAATATTCCAAAGGAGCTGTTATTCTCACAGCGAGACTATATTTTAATGGCCTACGAATACATCTTGGATACCTATGAGAGTATCGATCAATATTTACTATTAAAAGGTGTGGGACAGAATGTGATTGATGGCGTAAAGAAACGATTCTTGGGTCTAGGGAAAACTGTTGTATCATAATAGAAATACTGTATCATTAAGAAGTGTTGAGAAACGCTTCTTTTTTTATTTGCTTGAACTTAGTAGACGTTTTTAAAATTCAAATAGTCTTGTGGAAAAATGTAGTATTTATTAGAATTATTGTATGTTCGTGAGAGAGGAAACTAAATTATGACTCAGCAATCATTGGTCGATATCGCCTATGCAAAAATCCGGGAAAATTTAATTAATGCAACTTATATGCCAGGTCTGTTTTTATCGGAAAACGGATTAGCAAAAGAATTAAATATGAGTCGCACTCCTATTAGAGGTGCAATCTCTCGTCTGGAATCTGAGGGATTTGTCTTATCGATTAAAAACCGGGGAATTCAGGTGAAAGAAATTTCATTGAAAGAGACATTAGATATTTTGCAATTGATTTCATTCTTTCAAGAACTTTCTGTTGATGAAGTGGTGTCAAGAGGCAATAGATTTAACCTTGATAAGTTGAAAATGTATTTAGACCAACAATTTGAGGCAGAAAAGAACGGTGACTATTATTCATATATTCACAACCATATTCTCTTTACGTGCTGTATGATTTCATCTGTTAACAATCATACAATGCTAGAAATAATGGATGGGTTAAAGGATAAGTTTATCCTAATGGCGATGGTTAATTATAGATTAACACCTAACCAAAAGCACTATTCAGCAAACGAATTAAATCAAGACATTTATGAAGCAATTAGAAAGGAAGAGTATTCTAGTATTAAGCGAATATGTAAAGAATCCTTCGGGAAAATCCGAGAAAGAATTATTATGTCTTCTGGAATATGAAAAGTATGGTTGGTCCGTTTCTTGTTGTGATTGTACAAAATAACAAATTCTCTTCTATTCATTTTTATCAGTAATATTATAGAAAAAAACAAACCTCTGTCTCTACTTTGAAGAGAAGCAAGTTTCCTTCTTGCACTAGAAAAAGCGGACGGGGTGGACGGGCCGACTCCTGCAGGAGGAAAGCACAGGTTGAAATCCACCGGCGTAGCCGGTTAGTTCAACGCCCGCCGGCGGGTGCGTGCCCCCCATCCCGGTAGCGAGGTCGAAGAGCACCTCCTGACTACTAATCAAAAACACTGTCGACTGAAAGACTTTGTCGACAGGCTGAAGTCCTTTACATAAAGGGCTTTTTTGTATTAAATCAACTTTTATAAATAAAGAAATTTAAAAATACATAGGCCAAGATGTATCGGTCATATTTTAATTTGAGGTGATATGGTGGGCGATATTAACATGATTTATCTTTTATATATAAATTTTGTTGTAATCATAGCCTTGTATTTTTATATTTTTCGTTGTCGAAAGTTTATAGGGTTTCAGTTAGGAATGAATATAGCGATTGTTGCGGGAGGGATGATGGCCTTAATTAGTGGAGTATTATTAATTTTTCAATATCCTTTTCATTTTACAGTGATCACCATCATATCTACGCTGATTGGGATAGTGATAGGGGGACTATTCGGGGCTTTGTTTGATTATCAAACATTTTTAACAGGATTTAGTAATGGGCTCATGCTAGGTCTGATGTCTCCTATGATAGGCTCCATTCTTACTGACCAATTTCTTTTTATTGTAGCACTAGAGGGATTAATAGGTGCTGCGATTTCACTTATTATTGTATCCATCATCAGGTCCTAAAGGGGTGGAGTATGCTTTTAATCTATATTTTGGGCCTTTGGAATCTTATAAGTGTTATTATGTGTTATCGCATTTTAAGAAAGAAAAGAGTGCTATATGATGATCGTTTTGCAATGACACTAACAATGACTACGACGATGATTTCAACATTGGTCATTTGTCTTCATGTGACAGTTGCCCTTCCTTTACAATTAACCTCATTGTTTTTCTTGAATTTGTTTATCGGAATTATGATTGGATGCTTGTTCGGTTCACTTGTGAAATTCCACTCTATTCTTACAGGTCTATATAGTGGGGCTGTTGGTAGTTCTATGGGTGTAATGATGGGGGAAGTTCTCAAGGATCCAGCCCTTTGCAAAATACCGCTCGAGTCTGGGCCGGATATCCTCCTCAATCTATACCAATTAAGTGGGTTTACGACTCTTCTTTTATCGATGTCTCTTAGTCTAATTTTATACTCACTAAAAGTTTAGGAGGTTCAACGAAGATTCACTTCTTCTCGGAAAGCAATCTATTTAAATGAATAATGAAAAAGGAGCTTGTTTATGAACTTTAGGTTCAAGTTCATTGTTGCTTTCTGCATGCTTGCTGGATTTTTTGCTATCTTCTTCTTTTGGCCTCGGACAGTAGAATTACCGAAGCTCAGAGTAGTTGAAGCACCAATTTTTACTGCACTTGATGGAAGTGACTACGACCTGGCTAATGACAAAATTAAGCTTGTGACTTTCTTTTATACGAAATGTCCCGATGTGTGCCCGCTAACGATTTTGGACTTAAAGAACCTGCAAGAGAAGCTGAAAAAAGATGGGCTCGATGATTCTGAGTACCAGATCATTTTAATCACACTTGATCCTGAAGTAGACACAGTAGAAAAGATAACTGAATATAAGGAAAACTTTAGAGTTGCCGCAAGTAATTGGTTTTTCTTACGAGGTTCTATAGAGCAAACGAAACAGATTACCGAGCAATTTAGTATGTTCAACGAAAAAACTTCCGATGGTTTTATCACTCATAGCACAACAATGTACTTGGTTGATGCTAGTAATACGATTCGGTCGCATCATGATATGGCAACGAATAGTAAAGCCGTTAACCTAGAAGAGCTTGTGAGTAATATTCAGTTACTTATAAATGAGAATTAGTTTAAGACTTACTAGCTTATAGTCCATATGATATAAGAACTACGAGTGAGGAAGTCAAGTTAGGTTATTAACAGTCTTTCAATTAGGTAGGGTAGGGGTGAGATCATGACCCATAAAGATGAACAAACGATTATAAAAAAAACTCTTCCCAAAACATTTTCCTCTCCAACAAGTGCTGTTTCAAGCGAAGAGACCAGAATTTTAACAGAGTACATGAATCAAGCTAGCCTTTTTAATATTTCCAAACATGATGAGAGTAGAAGAAAGCCACTTGTATTAAAGATGTTTTTTAAAATGAAAAGAAATCAGCAGGTAGTAGTAATACTGAAGAATGAAGAGGATGTCCCAATTGAAGCGAAGGTTACTGCTATTGGAAGAGATTTTGTCATGCTCACCAATCTACAAAATAGAATCTGGATTCCTTATACAGCAATTGATTCAGCCAATATCCCCTATGGTACACCGACCTACTCCAATTCACATCAGCATTTTCTGTATGATAACGATCTAAAAAATAAATTGGTTACTCAATTTGGAAAAACCGTAGCAAGAAAAGATACCTTAATTCAGCAATTTTTTGAAGAGACACTCCGAACAAATCTTCACTCATGGAGCGGGACATGGGTAAAGGTCAGAGTTAACGATACGTACCATATAGGGAAAATCTTAGAGGCCAAGAAAGATCTGCTTCATATTAGAAGTTTCTCTGATCATCACTATATAAAATTTACTGAGATTCATTATGTTTCTACCATAAGAATGTTTCAATTGGCTAGAAAGTTTACAGATATGTTTAGAAGAATGTACAAGTAAGATGCCTGACTCACTATTTTAGGGAGGTACGTCAAATGGAAAAAAATAAACAAATTGAAGATCGTTTATATCGCAACCTTGAAAAGCTAATCGATGAAGAAGTGTTAATCGTTACAGAATCATCACAGCTTGATTTATTAGGTCAGGTGTTTCGGCCCATTTTCTGTGGAACAGTAACCGAAGTGACTAGAGGTCATGTGACATTATCACCTGTTACGATAAAAATGGTCAATGCACCTTTCTATGAGTTTCCGCTACCATTAAGTATTCCAATCGAAAAAATATCTTCGTTTTCTTCAGACATTCCATGTGATCAAGTATTTCCATTAACTTAGGAGGGGATTTATTTGAACCCTATTGATAAACAACTCGTAAATATGGATGATTTTTCTGTCAATGCGATTCATGATGAAGCAATGATTGCTGCTTTTAGAAGAGGAATTGGTAAGAGAGTCTTTATCCTAACACCTTCTTTTCCGTTTATGTTCGTCGGCAAAATAAAAGATGTCGTTGAGGATATGGCAGTATTAGATGTTGAGACAACCTCAGTAGCTGCATTAGAGGATAGTGAGTGGACAGTTCATATTCACAATGTTGAAGTGTTTTATATTGAGAAAGAAAATGGCCCTAAGATTCCCAATCTAAAAGAATGCTAAAAGGGGGACACTCCATGAGACGATACTATCATGTTGTCGCGATTCCAATTCGAATCGTCGTCAACACATTTGGAGATCATAATCCAAATGGATATATGTACGTACTGAAGGAGAATGAAGATAAGGTTAGAGAGCTTGTGAGAAAGAATCCCTTTACACCTGTTGAGCTAGTCCGTCCCCTTGTTATTCGGGCAAATGAAGGTGATGAAGTGGAAATCCTTTTTGAAAATAAAGTTCCTTTTCACGCGGGAATGCATTTTCAAGATGCTGAATACAATGTCTGTCAATCCGATGGTGCATATGTAGGCTTCAACGAGGATTCGACCGTTGCACCAGGAAAGAGCCTTTTATATAAAATTCGTGCGGTAAAAGAAGGGATCTGTTTTTTCTCAGACTTGGGGAATCCTTCAAGCAGTGAAAACGGATCGAACTCAAATGGTTTATTCGGTGCTCTCTTTGTTGAAAGACGGTTTTCTTGGTGGACCGATCCTGTAACAGGAAAACCAATGAACTGTGGGATTGATGCTGATATTCATCATCCTTTGCTGCCTTCTCATCGTGAATACGCTTGGATCTTTCATGATGAAATGGAAATAGATGATCTTACAGGCAATAACCCGATTGATCCAATGACCAACCAAGAAACAGAATCCTTCCACGGAGTTAATTATCGTTATGAACCAATGCACAGGCGGCAGCAGTTAATTAGCGAGGGTGTCGTGTGTCCAGATTGTGATGGTGAGGAGGTTCATCATGACTCATGGGTATATGGCGATCCTGCAACACCGATTTTAAAAGGGTATGTAGGAGACCCAGCACGGATTCGACTTGTTCACGCCGGTATGAAAGAGACGCATGTTTTTCATTATCATGTTCATCAATGGTTTTCGGATCATCAGAATATAGAGTCGAATATCATTGATTCGCAATCAGTGAGTCCACAAACTCATTATACAATTGAACCGCTATATGGCTTAGGAAGTTTGCAAGGTTCATTTGGAGATACCATTATTCATTGTCATCTTTATCCGCATTTTATGGTAGGGATGTGGGGGATGAATCGGATTTTTAATACGCTACAGGATGGTAGTCAATGTTATCCAAATGGTGTTCCTATTCAACGACTTCAACCACTGCCTGATCGGCCAGCTCCACCTAAACCAACCAAAGAAAAACCTGGGTTTCCAAACTTTATCCCAGGAAAGGTTGGCTTTAAGGCGCCAAGGCCACCTTTAGGAATTGTGGATGGAAGAGGATTGACAGAGCTCGAACGCAATGCAGCAATAGCTAATCCCCGTCCTGGTGCTGTCTTTTCAGATCCAACACCGCAAAATAGTCCAATGATAGAATTTAATATTTCTCTAATCGAATTCCCAATCGTTTATAACAAGCAAGGTTGGCATGATCCAAAGGCAAGGTTTTATGTACTGGATGAAGACGTTGACGATATCCTAGCAGGAAAAAAGGAACCGGAACCCTTGGTTATTCATTCAACAGCTAATACAAGTATTCGCATTAACTTCACCAACCGAATGCCACATATATTGGATGGTGATGCGTTCCAACTAGTTACAAGAACGTATGAAGCCTCTATGCATATTCATTTTGTGAAGTTCGATACTCTAGTAAATGATGGAGCGAACGTCGGTTGGAATTATGATTCTTCCGTGTTACCAGGAGAGACGATTAAATACGAATATTTTGCAGATGTTGAGTTAAAAGCATGGTTTTTCCATGATCATTTATTTGCAGCGACGGATCAGCAACATGGTGTTTTTGGCTCAGGGGTTATCCAACCAAGATTCACAAAATTTTTAGACTCAAAAACAGGGGAAGAGGTCTTTCATGGAACACAAATTACTACAAAAAATCCTCTCATTCCCGATTATCGTGACCTGGTATTATTTGTCCATGATTTTGCATTGCTTTTTGATCGAAACAAAAAGCCACTAAATCCACCAGAGTTTCCAGGTTCACAGGACGATCCAGGTTTGTTTGGGGTCAACTATAAAAATGAACCATTGCAATTTCGACTTGGAAAAGAATGCGATCCTGCTTATTCGTTTAGTTCTTATGTGAAAGGAGATCCAATTACGCCGATCCTTCGAGCTTATGAGGGGGACCCTATTCGGATCCGCTTGCTTCAAGGGGCACAGGAAGAATCGCATAGTTTCAATCTTCACGGTCTAAGATGGCTGAAGGAACGTGGCGACCTTTCTTCAGAACTAGCCAACCAACAGCATATCGGAATCTCTGAATCATTTACATTTGAAACATATATACCAAGATCTGGTGACTATTTATGGGCTTTTGAAACAGAAGAAGATCTTTGGAACGGTTTATGGGGACTGATTCGGGCTTATGATCAGAGAGTACCTGATTTAATACCGTTAGAAGATCGATTTAAGCCGCAGAAGCGAACGAAAATCCTTCCGGAACCATGTGAGAAAGTTCCTGAGGCGAAACTAGAAAGTATAAGTGATAGGGATCATTTACAATTGAAAACGTTTGATATTGTTGCGTTCCAAGTTCCTATTACCTATAACAGCTATGGAGATCACGATCCACATGGGATCATGTTTTCCTTGATGGAGGATATGGATGATATTGTGAAAGGGAAAAGAGATCCTGAACCGTTAATTATTCGTGCGAATGTAGGTGACACTGTTGAGGTGACTTTAACTAGCTTCCTGAAGTTGGAGCTCTTTCCTTTTCAAGATGGCATATACCCATATCCCGCTGTGAAGGAGCAGGCTTTTTATCCACCATCATTACGAATCTCTCTGCATCCTCAACTTGTTGATTACGATGTGAAAACATCAGCAGGAGAAACAGTAGGTTTTAACGGCGATCAGACGGTGGGGCCTGGAGAATCAAAAACCTATCGTTGGTTTGTTAATGCAAATGTAGGAGCTTGTGGGATGTGGGATATGGCTGACATTCGAAATCATAAATCACAAGGGGCCTTTGGTGCTTTTGTAACTGAGAATAGATTCAGTGAATATCTTGATCCGTACACATTGAAGCCTGTTCGTACTGGGGCCAATGTCATCATTAGAAATCCTTATCTACCTGATATTAGAGAGTTTGTTTTAATAATGCATGATGGTGTTAGACTTTTAGACGAAAATAAACAATTTATTGTTGACCCAATTGATGGAGTGTTATTAGCTTCAGATGAAGAAGGAGTTGAAGAAGTAGACACGTATGATCAAGGATCCAGGGGCTTTAATTATCGATCTGAACGCTTAATCAATCGATACAGGGAACACCCTGTGCTGCACGAATTGTTTAGCTCAAAAGAATTCGGCGATCCTGCAACACTGATCTTTGAGAGTTATGCTGGAGATCCGGTTACGATTCGGTTAGTAACTCCAGCAGAAAGAAGACGAACACATACATTCCATCTGCATGGGCATAATTGGAAATTTGACGTCAGGGATATTGATTCACGAATTGATTCATTTGTCGGATTTAATGTTGCTGGTTCGAAGCGAGATTTGGAGCTTTTAGGTGGTGCAGGAGGGATCAAACGCGAAACTGGTGATTTTATGTATCGCTCTGGGAACATCATGTGGGACATTGAACAAGGAATGTGGGGAATTATGAGGGTGCACAAAGATATTCAAAAGCATCTACCGCCGTTAAAAAAGTAGAGAGTTATAGGTTGTACCCCAATCGAAACCAATATCCTCATCATAAAATGATCGAAAGGTGGTGAGGATATGGAAATCAATAAACATAAAGCTACTCAGAAATTACAGGTAGAAGAGAAAGATCCATTAGAATTCTTTATCCCTGATTGCTGTTGTCCTGAGCGCTACCCTACACCAATGGTTCCTTCACCTACAAGTTGTGTAACAGAAGAAGAGCTTGAGGAGATAGAGGAGAAAATTGATGAGGCCAATGCTTTATTGCTAATGCTTGGTCTTGGAGACGATATACCTTCTAATCAAATGTTTCAACAGATTTTTGATGGTGTCATCGGACTAGAAGTTGAAATCATGCTTAATCTTGAAACACCAAAAAAGGTAGAAGGAAGAGTATTTCTTGTAGGATTTGACTTTGTGCTTCTTCATAATAGTAAGGTAGATAGAATTGTCCCTTTTCAGTTCATAGGTGAAATTAATATAGTTGGTCGTTATGCGAAGCCAAAGCACGTACTTGAATTACGCACGATTGATCCCTGTTTTAGACGTGATTTAACATACCACTTCGGTGAAGTTGTTTCAGCGTCTCCAGAATTATTACAAATTTTTTTTCGAATGGGACTACACGTCTATTTGTTACTTCTTGAGGCTAAAAGAGTGAAGGTTTATCTGGACGATGAGTTCTTTGAAGGCCTATTAAAAGATGTTAATAAGGAATCAATTGTGGTTAAAGTCAAAGAAGAAATGAAAATCATTCCACTTAAAAGTATCGTTTTATTAGAAAAACGATAAAAAAACAGCTTTCCAAACGAAAGGCTGTTTTTTTGTTTAAAGATAATCTTAGATTTCAAATCTTACAGATGCGAACTATTAGTTTCTTTTAAATGTGATCGCTTTTATCTTGTCAATAGGAACGAGTTTAATTGTACTAGTGTCTTTCTGGGTGTCGTACTCAATCTGATGATGGACAGAACTGTCATCTACTTGGTGTAGAGATTCGTTTACACTTTCTTTTATTTCACGGTTCTTATATTGATCTTCAACACATTGCTTAGAAGGAGGCTCCTCTGTCTGGTCATCGAGTATATCCTTATTGGTATTCTTAATTCGTTTTTCTATTTTTGGTTCAGCTTCTTTTACTTCTTTATGGCTTTTATGGCTGACAGAGTAATTGTTTTGTTGGTCTGAGTTTGATGGTAACAAAGAGGCAGGTTCGAAAGGTTGGTTGTCTATAGGAAGCATCGTTCGATTTAGTTGTCTAACTAGCCCTTCAAGTATCTCGCTATTTAAATCTCCTTCTGGCTCCTCCTTATTACATTTTTTGAAGAGAGGGCCGTTTAAAAGAGTAAGGATTAAATATGATCTTAGTAGCATTCTTAACTTACTGCGATGCTTCTGACTATCAGCAAGATGTTTCATTAAATAAACTCCCTTCATGCTACATACTTAATAACATTCGATATGACAATTAGTAAAAAGAGGCTGGGACATAACTAAAGTTTTTAGCTGAAACACCGAACAAAGCTATCACGTAGCGAAGTATATTTCAGGAGCGGTTTATGTCCGCTAACTATCATTGTGTCTATTAGTTCAATCACTTTTGTCCCAGCCTCATTTCAAAATTAAAGCATTCAATGATCGTGATCAGGTCGGCATTTTGAAGGGTACTTAACGTTTTCAATTTTATCTATTGAAAAGATCGTGTTGTGACAGTTTTCATCATTTGAATGAGTATCCTTTGCGTCCTCATCGGTTGCATTTTCTCGTTCTTCATCATCGGTTGATGCTGTGCTACGTTCTTCTACCTGCAACTCAACAAAATTTGATCCGACATAACACACTTTTCCATGTAAAATCTCATTGTTTTCTAATTCAATCTCAACATCACAACCAATAAGTTGTCTGAGTCTAAAGTTTAATCCGCCATGAAGTCCACCTAAACGTAAACGGAAATCATCATCACATAAATGTCGATGATGGTAGTGACAATCACAATCGTGATGATGAGAATGATTACAGTGATAACCACGATGATAATCATAGTGATCTGAATGACAGTTAGTTTTATGGTGATGATGATTTTTGTGGTCGTGATAAGTGCTTAATTTATGTCCGCACTTTGAACAGTATTTATGTTTCCTCATACTTGTCGTACCTCCTTTTTGTTAGTTAGACAACAATTTCATTTTGTCTGGTCAATCTCGAATGGAGTCTGATATTTCTTAAAAATGTAGTTACAATATCCTATGATGATCAAGTGAGTTTGAGTGGACGAAACCACCTATTATTCCAGAAAATGTGAACAGTGATAGGAGAGTTTTCATGGGTTTCTTCCTGCTATATAACTAAAAATCGCATTCTCAATTAATGAGAATGCGATTTGTTTAAATATTTTTCTCTATGTATGATCGTTATCTATTCCATCTCACATCCACTAGAGCATCATTGCTGCTATTTTCCCTTTTTTCCATTGCACTGATTGTGCCATCTCCTTCTAAAATTAATGCCTCAGCTTGTTCAAAGGAAGTCATACCATTTTTTCGTAATGCTTGTCGTAAATCCTCTTTTCTAAACTTTTCACGCTTAATGATCTCCTCATTGAACTCACCTTGATAATAAAGAAAAACAGGCTTGGCCTTAATTAAGTTTGCAAAAAAGGCAAACTTCACTTGTAGCTTAGAAAGGATCATTTGAAGTGCTGTCAGCATGAATAGCACTAATACCCCGTCTGCATAAGAGATACTTTTTGTTATGATAATGCTCGATAGAACATTACCGTAAGCAACTGTAATAATGAAGTCAAACATATTGACATTAGTTAGCGTTCTTTTACCAAATACTCTTAAGATAAAAACAAGTGAAGGATAGATTAACAAAGACATTAGAAAAATCCATAAAAGATCCTTTGAACTATCAAAAAGAAAAGAATCAAACATAGTAGCGTTCTCCTTTGTTATATTCATATGTCCAGGTTTGGGGCTACGTCTCATGATAGAGGGCTAGGACAAAGGTAATTTAACTAATAGAAAATCCGAACAATAGTGGTTGGTGGACGTAAACCGCTCTTAAAATATACTTCGCTTTGAGTCTTCGTATATTTCATACGCTACATTATCGCATTGTTCGGTATTTCAGTTAAACACTTTAGTTATGTCCCAGCCTCTTGCTCCAATCTCAGAAAAATTGTCTCAAAGGAAGCTCTATTCTTCATCCTCGAGATCTTCTATTAAATTTTTCATTTTAGCAATTTCATTACGTTGGGTCTCTATAATTCCATCAGCGAGATCACGCACTCTTGGATCTGAAATGTCGGCACGTTCACTTGTTAAAATAGCGATAGAGTGATGAGGGATCATAGCCTCCATGTAATCACTGTCGTCAACCGTCGTTTGACTGCGTAACATGAACAGCGAGAGGGAAAAGACAATGATACTTACTGCAGCAATCCCTATATTAACTTTACGGTTCTTTAGCATATGTAGCATAAAACCTAGCATGATGATTGTCATTGTCGCGCCCATTAACAAAGCCATATAGGCTCTAGTCTCACTAAAAAAGATATGATCGACATTATACGTACTTAAATATTTAAAAATAAACATGACAATGGTAGAAACTACAATCATACCAGCAAATTTAAGATATGGTTTCAAAATAAGACACTCCTTTATTTATATGGTTACTAATAAATACCCTAGATCTAAATAAAATAACCAAGTAGTTTCATACATTACACCAATAAATATCTAAATTGGCTTCTTGGAAGCGTTATTTTCTTGTTTGTGAAGATAACTGATTGTTAGGAATACAGTGGTCACAAAAGTAACAAATTGTGCAAGTTGCTATTATAATTTAAACTAGAATTTGTATGATCGATAAATCAATTCTTAACAATTCATAGATAAGAAGTTTAACAAGCTAACAACGAGAGGGGGTGGGTGAAGAAATGAGAATCAATGTAACAGATAAAATGATAAAAGAAATGTGTGGGATCGTGGCCTTTAAAAAAGGGGACTTTTTTTATCGCTCAAATAAAGTAATAATCAATCAGCATCAACATGATTTTTGTTCAGCGATCGTTAAAGGAACAAATGATGACTTCAATGTAACGATTCAAGAGGAAAATGACGACATTCAGTCAATATGTAGTTGTCCGAAGTTGGCTAATTTTGAAAAGGGCTGTCAACATGTTGCTGCTGTTCTAATCGCTCTTCGTGACCTAAGAAAGAATCTACCTACAACACACGAATTACAAGCTACGCAAATAGATAACCGTGAGCTAACAGAAAACTTTATCATGCTTTTTCAAGAAAACCGAAAAAGGACGAGCGGACACCAACGCTACTTTGAAAAAAGAGATATTCTTAATGTTAAATTTATTTGTAAGCCCGTTCTATATGGGAAGGGTCAATATGTAATTGGATTAGAAATCGAAATTAATGGTGTAAGAATACAATCTTTAAGAAGCTTTCTTCAAGCTGTGAAAATGGGTCGAGCTATGACAGTGTCGAGTAATAGCAACTACGATCCAAACAACCACTGCTTTTTAGTTGAGACAGATCGAGTAATTCATCAACTCATTGAGATTGTTGATGATGAGAAGGCCTTTCTAAATGCAAGTCTCATTGCTTCGAAGCAAACTTTATTTATTCCACCTTCCTCTTGGGAGAGACTCTTACCGATACTTACAGAAGCCCCATTCTCGGTGTTTGAGCATAGTGGCAAGTTACGTGTAGAAGAGGGTCCACCGCCTTTGGAGTTCAAATTTGAAGAGAGAGAAGGTGGAAACTATCAATTGATGATCAAAGGATTTGATCGCATGGTGGTTTTGCCTATGTATCGATCTGTCATTTATGAAGGAACGATCTTTCAGCTAGAAGATGAGAATTGTCAACGTTTGTTTGAACTAAAGCAGATGCTAGCGTCTCCTAGTATGACTATTATTTCTATTCCTAATCAACAAATCGGACTCTTCTTAGAGAAGATCGTTCCTGGTCTGAAAAAGCTTGGCACGGTTCAGTTAGCCAATACATTATCACAGAAACTTATAAAAACACCCCTTGTCGCCAAATTGTATTTGGATCGTCTCAAAAACAGATTACTTGCGGGATTAGAGTTCCAATATGATCATGTTATTATCCAACCATTAGAGAATCGTGACATTCCAACTGGACCGATGTTGATCAGGGATTTGGACCTGGAAAATGAAATTCTCGAGCTGATGGAAAGCAGCGGTTTCTCAAAAACAGATGGCGGTTATTATATGCAAAATGAAGCACTTGAATATGATTTTTTATATCACAAAATGCCAGAGCTTCAGAAAATGACACAAATTTACGCAACCACTGCGGTAAGAAATCGCATTATAAAAAAGAATACCCATCCTAAAATAAGAGTAAAGGTCAAAGAACGAACAAACTGGCTTGAGTTCAAATTTGAAATGGATGGAATTGCAGATAAACAAATCAAAGAAATTTTAGAAGCATTAGAAGAAAAAAGGAAATATTATCGTCTTCGGAACGGGGCTCTCCTATCTCTTGAAACGAACGAGATGAAAGAAATACAACGATTTCTAAATGCAGTTCCTACACAGGAAGAAGATTTTGAGGGGACATTAACAATACCTGTTATTGAAAGTCTGAGATTTATAGATAGTATCGAGGATAGCGACATTTTTAAGGCTGAGAAATCGTTTCAGCAATTCCTCGATACTGTCTTTAATCGAGAACACTTGAGCTATGAGATTCCGGCTAGTTTGGAACACATCTTAAGAGACTATCAGAAACAAGGATATCAATGGATGAAAATGATTGCTAGTTATGGTTTTGGTGGAGTGCTAGCTGATGATATGGGACTTGGTAAAACATTGCAAAGCATTACGTTTATTCTGTCTGAGATCTCAAATATACGAGAAAAGCACCAACCTGTCCTTATTGTCTGTCCGTCATCTTTAACCTATAACTGGTTAAATGAGATTGCAAAATTCGCCCCTGACATACAAGCGATCGTTATTGATGGAAATCAAGTTCAAAGAGAAGCATTATTAAACGATAGTGGGGATGTAGATGTTATCATCACGTCATATCCTTTGCTCCGGCGTGATAGTGGCATATATGAGAAACGGACATTTCATACTGCATTTTTTGATGAGGCTCAAGCATTTAAGAATCCAGTAACACAAACAGCTCGTGCTGTAAAAAAGATAAAGGCAAATCATTATTTCGGCCTAACAGGAACACCAGTTGAAAATTCAATTGAAGAGCTTTGGTCGATTTATTATGTTGTTTTCCCGCAGTTATTTCAAGGATTAAAAGAATACAGTCAACTCTCAAGGAAGGATATCGCCACTAGGGTTCGTCCATTTTTACTTCGAAGAGTAAAAGAAGATGTTCTTGCTGAGTTACCTGAAAAGATTGAGTCACTTGAATCAGTAGATTTATTTCCAGAACAAAAGAAGCTCTATGCAGCTTATTTGGCAAAGCTCCGACATGAAACGTTAAAGCATTTAGATAAGGACACTCTTCGCAAAAATCGAATAAAAATATTAGCTGGATTGACGCGTTTACGCCAAATTTGTTGTCATCCTGCTCTGTTCGTTGATGGCTATAATGGAAGCTCTGCAAAATTCGAACAGCTCCTAACGATTCTAGAAGAATCAAGACTTGCTGGAAGAAGAGTACTGATATTCTCACAATTCACTAAAATGCTTGATTTAATTGGAAGGGAAATTCACTTGAGAGGACAGCAGTATTTTTACCTAGATGGACAAACCCCCTCGAAGGAAAGAGTAGAGCTCTGCAATCGGTTTAATGCTGGTGAGAGAGATTTGTTTCTTATCTCCTTAAAGGCTGGTGGAACAGGGCTTAATTTAACAGGGGCTGATACGGTGATCTTATATGATCTATGGTGGAATCCTGCAATTGAGGAGCAGGCTGCAGATCGAGCACATAGAATGGGACAAGAAAACGTGGTGAATGTGATTAAGCTAGTTGCTCGTGGAACGATCGAAGAAAAAATGAATATACTCCAGGAGAAAAAGAAGGATCTCGTTGCAGAAATTATAGATGCACAAGAGCAAGTAACTACATCATTATCTGAAGCAGATATTCGTGAAATATTGAAAGTATAGTAGTAATAGGAAATTGTAAAAAAACTATATGATTCTAATGAAAGCAATTAAACGCATGCTCTTTGAAAAAAAGTGTGCGTTTAATTTTCGTTTTGAAAAAAGAATTGACGAAAGTTACTCAAATCAGTAAAATTACATGCATGTGCAATAATAGGTAGTGCAACTATTTAGAGTTAGAAAGGAGAACAAAATGGAGCGAGAAATTGAGTTAGGACTGGAATTAGCAAGAACCTATTTAGCTTTTAGAAGGTCAGTTACACGTCTTTTAACAAAGCATGATTTAACAGTTGAGCAATTCTCCATCATTAGCCAATTAAATAAAATGGATGGTCTTTCACAAAAGAAACTTGCTGAACAAACGGAAAGGGATCAGACGACCGTTGGTAAAATCCTAGATAAAGTAGTAAAAAAGGATTTAGTCGTTCGAAAGGAAGATCCTAATGATCGAAGGGCTGTAGTATTATCTATTACACCAAAAGGACGTGAGTTAATTACTCAAGTGTATCCTGAGGTCATGACAATTCAAGACCAAGCTTTTCAAGGAATGGGCGAGGATGAGACCAACACTTTTATCCAGTCTTTATTTAAAATTTACAATAATATTAAATAAAAATTTTTTTGTATTTATATGCACGTGCAACTAAATATAGAAATGAAAAGATGGATGGAGAGAATGTAACTTGAACTTACTTAAAACATTGAAACAGATGATGAAAATTCCACAAACAAAAGTGGGTCTGATTTTTGCATTTATTTTACCATTATTGTTTCTGGTCATCTGGATGACGGGATATGATCAAGCGACAGAAAGGCTTGATCAGTTGAAAATTGCAGTTGTAAACGAAGACGGGGAGCAAGGAGAGTTTATTCAAGAACAAATGCAATTGAATACCCCGTTTGATATGACTGTTGAAGCATCCTTTGATGAAGCAAAGGAACTACTTGATTCCGGTGACTATGCGATGGTTGTTGTCATTCCAGAACTGTTTGCACAGACTATCAATTCGAATCAAGAAACGAATCTTACCTTTTATATTAATCAAGCAAATGCACAAATAGCCACTTCAATTGTTGAAAATGCAGCAAAAGAACTTGCTGGAACAATTGGTCAGCAGTCCGCTGTCAACGCCGAAATAATCAAAACAAACTCAATTTCTAATTTTGCGACATCAATGCTCCCTATGATTCTTGGTTTTATCACGTATATTGCTATAATGACAATGGCAATCCAGTTTAACCTTGTATCAATGATCCTGCAAAAACATCATTCGGTGAAGCAGATCTTTTGGAGTAAACAGTTACTGCTAATCGCCATCGCACTGCTTATGCCACTATTTACAATTGGCCTTTCATTTCTCTTTAATGATGTTGCTAGTCTGTTCTGGGAAATGTATGGTTTTCATGTACTAGTTACTCTTTCTTGTATTAGTTTCACTCAGATGAGTTTTACTTTATTCGGAAATGCAGGTGCTTTATTTAATGTTGCAATGGTTCCTCTGCAATTATTAACGGCAGGTAACATCATTCCTACATCAATGCTAGCACCGTTATACCAGAATCTTGGTGGGTTTCTTCCAGCATCAAATGGTGTTCAAGGATTTACAAAGCTCATCTACGCAGGCTCTTCAGTAAATAGCATAGCAGTTAATTTGGTACTGATCACCGTGATTACTTTTGGAATAACGATTATTGCAATACAATTAAAAAGTAAATCAACTCTTGCGACGATGGGACAAGTAAACCAGCCAGCACATTAAAAAATTGCAAATAAAACTTATATGAGGTGTTAGTTTGACTAAGAAAATGAAAATTGAACGTCCGAAAATTCCAGTTGGCCTACAATCAATTGATTTTTATGATATATATGAGGATGAAGATCGGTATCTATCGAATGGTCAAATTGAGGCAGCTAGAATAGATAATGAAGAAATTGAACAAGTTATTCTTTCTAAGGTTGTCTTTAAAAATGTTACATTCATTAATACAGCACTCAGGAAAATAGATATGACAGATGTTCATTTTGAAAACTGTGATTTATCAAATGCGAGCTTCAGTGAAGGGCTCATCCATAGAGTCACATTTAAGGAATGTAAACTTACCGGATTTGATTTTTCAAAAGCGAACCTTGGAAATGTGACATTTGAAAACTGCGTTGTAAATATGAGCGATTTTGTAGAAGCACGTTTGAAACAGGTTAGGTTTGAAGCATCGTCATTACAGAGTGCGAACTATTCAGATAGCAGCTTTCACAAAGTTGAATTTGACCAATGTAATATTGATGATATCGATTTCACTCAAACGATTCACAAAGGGATTGATATTAGTACATGTTCATTTGATCGAATCAATGTTGCATTAGGGAATTTAGCAGGATTTGAAATATCCCCCGAACAAGCAATTGGATTTGCAACGATGCTAGGTTTGAAGATTAAGCAGTAAATTTAATTACACTCTATGAACAAAATCAATTAATTATGTAAAAAGTGACTTCACCGTTTGAAATGATGGATGAAATCACTTTTTTTGAATACCTATTAAGAGTAAAAGGTTACCCTTGTAAGGAAATTAATTTTCGATTACATAATTTGAATTTATTTCATCATAAGTTAATAAATGTTTAATATTAAAACGAGACTTTCTCTTCTTGTGATTTAAATCGGGTTGGTAGAATGGGGTTCAATCCTATTAATTAGGGTATTTATAACCCCTTACAAGAAAGATTTCTATGTGGAAAGTTTGATTTTATCCCATAGATCCACTTTTAACATAACTCTAGAACAGGCTTAATACTCTTCTATTACATTGATATTGTACGTAAAAACAAAATGGGAGAGTGGAAAACAAATGAAGAAATGGATGAAGCATGTTGCTCTAACTATGTTTACTGTAGGAGTATTAACACAAGTTACATTGCCGGCAGCTTCGGCAAATAACACACCAGTCCCAGATGAAAAACTAATTAATGTTGCACATCGTGGTGCTTCTGGACATGCACCGGAACATACAATGGTCGCGTATGAGCTTGGTCGTGAAATGAAGGCCGATTATATTGAAGTTGATTTACAAATGACCAAAGATGGTGTTCTAATTGCCATGCATGACACAACAGTTAATCGGACGACGAATGGAGCGGGGGCAGTGTCGAATATGACCCTTGCTGAGATTAAGCAGTTAGATGCAGGCTCATGGTTCAACTCTCGTTATCCAGAAAAGGCAAATGAGGATTATATTGGGTTACAGGTTCCAACTCTTGAAGAAATTTTTGAAGAATACGGGAGAAGCACGAGGTATTACATCGAAACCAAATCACCAGTGCTGTATCCAGGTATGGAAGAAGAACTCTTAAGATTAATTGACGAATATAATCTAACTGGAGCGAATGCACGTTCAAGCAAGGTTATTATTCAATCCTTTTATCCTGATAGCCTAAAGCATATCCATGAAATGAATGATCATATTCCACTGGTTCAGTTACTAAATCAGCCTAAATTGGGAGTTGATGCAGTAGGTGAGCTAGAGAAGATTAAAGAATATGCAATTGGAGTAGGTCCGAGTTTTGCTAGAATTAATGAAGACTATGTTCAACAAGTGAGAGCTGAAGGACTTCAAATTCATCCATATACCATTAACACAAGAGAGCAAATGGAGCTTGCATTAACATGGGGTGTCAATGGAGTATTCACTAATTTTCCAGATTTATTTAATGAAGTTATTAAAGATTTTAAGAGAAGATAAATAGAGTGAAAATTAAGCAAGGGTCGGAATTGATCCTTGTTTTTTCTTTGTCTAAGAGAGTATAACAGCATATAATTTCATACAGAGCCAAATAGAGGAGGAAGACATGAGAACCAAGATATCTCGAATCGACAAAGAACAAGCGTGGGACTTAAGGCATAAGGTGATGTGGCCAGAAAAAGACATAGAGTATAGTAAATTAGCTGATGATGATCAAGGTGCTCATTACGGGCTATTTAGAGAAGAATCACTTCTTTCTGTCCTTTCGCTTTTTATTAAGAACGAAGAAGCCCAATTTAGAAAGTTTGCTACACTAATAGAGGAGCAAGGGAAAGACTATGGAAGTCAATTATTAAGCTTTGTTCTGGATGAAGCAAAAAAAAAGGGTGTGAAAAGAATTTGGTGTAATGCTAGAGAGAATAAGAAAGAGTTCTATTTGAAATTTGGTTTATTTGAGACCAATATGCGTTTTGAAAGAGGAGGAAAATGCTATATCATTATGGAAAAGCGATTATAACGTGTTGTCTTGGCTGCAAGTTGAACTGCAGTAAAGAAGTACATATTTTCTAGTTGAAGGTGAGTGGAAACCATGTCAAAAAAATTATTCTATCAAGATCAATACATCCGTTCTTTTACATCAAAAATAAAAAGATGTACTGAGGATGAAAATGGCCGGAGATTTGTTGTGTTAGAGGAAACAGCTTTCTATCCGACTGGTGGTGGACAACCGCATGACACCGGTACTCTTAATGAATTGAAAGTTTATGATGTAGTAGAAGTAGATGGAGAAGTTCGCCACTATCTTCAAGAATCAATTGATGAAAATCTTGAATGTGTAGGTAGTATTAATTGGGAACGACGCTTTGATCATATGCAACAGCATGCTGGACAGCATATCCTCTCTGCTGCCTTTGAAGATGTCTTTTCTTTAAAGACGACAAGCTTTCATTTAGGAACGGACATCTGTACGATTGATCTTGACGTAAGCAATCTGACAAACGAAGTGGTTGAGGAGGTAGAGAAGCTAGCTAATACCGTTATTTTAGAAAATCGTCCAATTGTCGCGAAATGGTTGACCGCGGATGAGGCTTCAAGCTTTCCGCTTCGAAAACAATTATCTGTTGAAGATAACATTCGAATCGTCATTATTGAAGAGTTTGATTATAATGGCTGTGGCGGCACACATCCTAGCTCAACAGGTCAGATTGGTTCGCTGAAAATCCTACAAGTGGAAAGGCAAAAGAAACAGGTACGTGTACACTTTGTTTGTGGAAATAGGGTAATCCAGCAGCTCGGCGAAAAGCAAAAGGTGATTCAGGAGTTGACTCCGCTTTTAAACAGCCCTCAACCGCAAATGAAGGAAGCTGCAAATAGAATCTTACAGCATTCTAAAGACCTTGAGAAACAAGTGGAGCAATTAAAGGTGAGAATACTCGAGTATGAAGCGGAGCATTTTTTAGACAAAATGGAGTGTGTACATAGTCAACAAATAATTAGAAGTACATTCAACAACCGTCCTATTTCTGAATTGCAGCAATTAGCTAGAATCATTTCAGGAAACACGAATAATACAGTAGTGCTATTTGTAAATGAGACTGGTGAGAATTTACAAGTTGTCTGTTCAAAGGACAAAGAGTCCTATCTTGATATGAATCAGTTAGTAAAGGCGATCCTACCATTAATAAATGGAAAGGGTGGAGGCAATGCGATGTTTGCTCAAGGTGGAGGAGACAAGACAATGTCTGCTGAACAACTAGCTGAAGCCATTCTTCATTTAATTGATTAACGACTCGACAATGAGACTTAGATGCAAAAGGAAAAGTTTAGACTAAAAAGTGCAAAGTAGCCCACTGAAAAAGTGCTCATTTTTTAGGAAGTGAAAGGTTGGATTTTATCAAATCTTCAGCCTGTCGACCAAGTCTCGTGCAGCGAGACGGACGACAGGTTATTGGTATTTAAAGAAAGTGGCCGGAAAAGTGCTTCGAACACGCTACCGGGATGGGGGGCACGCTTTCCGCAGGAGGGCGTTGAACTAACCGGCTACGCCGGTGGATTTCAACCTGCCCTTTCCTCCTGCAGGAGTCGGCCCGCCCATCCCGTCCGCTTTGATACAGGGGAGATAGAATTTCTCTTCTCTTAACAGTGAAAAACTTTCTGCATGAAAAGAAGTAATCATAAGTGTTTTTTTGGAGCTGTGTCAACACACTAACTATCTCTTTTTCGGGTTTGAGTAGTTTAGACACTTTTGTCTCGATCTCTGTCTATTTAGAGAATGTAAGACAACTAAATCGGCAATACTCTATATTATATTAATCAAGATCATAGATCGGAGGCGGGCGGATTATTATGCCAAGAAAGCAAGCAACGAGTGAGGAGCAGGAAGAACCTGTACATAGTATTGAGGACGGTGTAGCTGAAACGGAAATCGAAAATCTTAATCGTCTTTTAGCGGCTGTGTTAACTTATTTATCGGATGATGAGGTCGAGGAAATAGATATAGAGTACCTACTGACAAATACAGAAGGTTTACGTGACTGGTGGGAAAACTACCGTGAAAGTAATCGGAAACTAATTGAAGATGAAATTAAAAAGTCACTCGGTGATCTATCATTGAAGGAGCTAGAACGTATTCATGAAAAGATAAAAGAAAAAGAGTGAACAAATGACTCTAGATTGCAAATGGGATAATAAGGTGAAAAAAGAAAGGCCACTGAAAAAGGTGTGATTTTCAGTGGCCTTTCAACAGTTTCTAATAATCTAGTACCTTACGTAACAAATTCAATGAATTGTGGTTCTCTCATTTTTCTGGATTTAGTATATTTCACTCGACATTTAAGTGGGGGGGCGTCAAAGAGTACAACGTCCCTATCTAGATGGTTCTTTAGATGGGCGGTGTTTTGATAGACCTCGTTCATTATTTTCGAAGTAACCCCGTTTTCCAACAGCCCTGCAGTGTCTCCGTTCTCAAAGGATACTAGTAGGCTTTTTTTGTCTTTACGGTAGCCTTTAATCCAGACATCCTCATAAGAATAATTTAAAACCTTTAACCAGGCTTGCGAGCGTTTATTTATTTCGTACCTTGAGTCTTTGTGCTTCATCACGATTCCTTCAAGATCATGAATACGACATAATTCAAATAAGGCAATGCCACTATTTTCAACAGATAAAACCTTTGATAAAAGTGGACTGTCTTCAGGGATAAGTTCATTTAATAATGCCTTCCGTTCAATCAGAGATAATTGAACAACACTTTTACCATTATAATAAAGTACATCGAAGGCACAGTAGGAGATCATTCGATTATCATTTGAGTTAAGGAGTCGAGTTTGAACAGCCTCATAATCAGGTTTTCCTTGATCATCAGTAAGAACGATTTCACCATCGAGGATGATACCCTTTGGGAGTTGGAGAGAATGAAGCTCAGGGAAGCGATGAGTCACATCTGTTTTAAAACGCGTGAAAAGCTTAACTGAACCTCCGACAGTTGATAACATTAAGCGAATCCCATCTAGCTTGAGCTCGGCTAGGTAGTCGTGATCATCAAACGGATTGTCTGTTTGTGATAACAACATTGGGCTAATAAACATCATATATCACCTCAATTAAATTATAGCACGGGTAAAACAAGCATTCGTGAGGTAATATCTGTTACTACGAGAAGTTAGTTAGAAATCACATTGTTTGATTATAAGAAAAGGAATCTACTCAAATGTTGAGCAGATTCCTTATTGAAAAATACTTTACTTGTTTTCGCTATTTACAAGTCTCACAAGCATATGTGCGAGCATATGCTTCTCCTCTTTGTTTCCAACTTTCCATAGCTCATATAAAAGATGCTCTTCGCGATTTTTGGGTTCAACATGTGCAGCTAAATAATCACCAATTTTTTGAGCAGCTATAGCCATTTGTTCTTCATTCATGCCTAATTTATCTGCTGTCGCTACCTTTTTTCCTAGGTATTCTTTAAACTGTTGGAAATTTGATAGAATGTCCTCTTCTTTGTCCGATGACATGTCTGCAAGATGGTCTTGAACCTTAGTAGCAATTTTCGTATCAGTCGTATTATGTGCCATTCTTTCTCATCTCCCTTTCGTGTTTTTTGAATACAGTGGTTGTCTTCCCCTTTTGAAGAAGGTTAAACATATTTGGTAGTGTGTTCTAGCTGTGTTTGACTGTTCATGGTAAAAATGGTATGTTCCGAATGATGGAATGCAGGAAACTTATATAGGTATCCGGTTTTATAACTAAGAAAAGAAGCAACAACAAGGAGCAGGTAATGAAAAATTTCAGACTTGATATTCAGTATGATGGTGGACGATACAAAGGCTGGCAACGGCTTGGTGATGATGATAATACAATACAAGGGAAGATAGAAAATGTTTTAAGCGAAATGGTTGGAAGGAAGATTGAAATCATTGGAAGTAGCCGAACAGATGCTGGTGTTCACGCATTTGATCAGGTGGCTAACTTTAAAATGAGTGAATCGTTTTCAGAAGCCGAGGTCAAGAGCTATTTGACTAAA
This sequence comes from Halalkalibacter suaedae, assembly GCF_017939705.1. Classification (GTDB taxonomy): domain Bacteria; phylum Bacillota; class Bacilli; order Bacillales; family Bacillaceae_D; genus Halalkalibacter; species Halalkalibacter suaedae. Next base: position 284,725 of record NZ_JAGKSQ010000005.1, on the reverse strand, counting down.
TATTTACCGCAAGATATTAGTATTACGAAGGTAACGATTGTACATGATCGCTTTCATGCCCGTTACAATGCAAATGATAAGACGTATCTATATAAGATTTGGAATGAAGAACATCCACATCCTTTTATGCGTAAATATAGTATACATGTCGAAAATAAGCTTGCTATTAATCAAATGAGAAAGGCAGCAGCTTATTTTATAGGAGAGCATGATTTTACCGCATACTCAAATGCGAAATCCAAGAAAAAATCGATGATCCGTACGATACATGCAATTAACATTGACGAATCAGAAGGTTTTATTTTCATACGAGTAAAGGGAGATGGCTTCCTCTACAATATGGTAAGAAAAATGGTAGGTACTCTTATTGAAGTTGGACTCAATCAAAAAGAAGCAGAGCAAATTCCTACAATTATTTCATCAAAGGAACGCAATCAAACAGGTGGGATGGCAGATGCACGAGGGTTACACTTAGAGAAGATTGAGTTTTAATATTAAATAGGACAAAGACCAAGAAGGTAATCTATTTGAGTAACTTTCTTAGGTCTTTTTTTTGTCTATTCACAAAGGCCAATCATAAATAGAAAGGTATTCTAATATTCTATAGAAGATGCTTTCTTAAAAAAATAATTCTTTCAGTTAAGGACAAAAAGAAATAAAATAAAAGAAGTGTGTCGAAATAGTTAGAGGTTAGGAGGAATAATGATGAAAATAGCTTTTTTTCTATTACCAAAAGCCGAAGTAATATATATGAATGAATATTCAACGCTACGTCAAGTTATTGAACGGATGGAATATCATCGATATACAGCCATGCCTATCCTAGATAATTCGGGTAAATATGTTGGAACGATTACAGAAGGAGATATTCTCTGGAAGTTAAAAGAAAGTTTAAATTTTTCCTTTGAAGATACAGAAAACGTACTCTTGAAGGATATTAAACGTAGAATGGTTAACAAACATGTACATATTGATGCTGAAATTGATGATTTGCTATCATTAGCCATTGTGCAGAACTTTGTGCCTGTTGTAGATGATCAAGACATTTTCATTGGTATTATTCGTAGACGAGAGATTATTGAATATTGTACAAAAATGTTGTTAAAGCAGAAAGAGGAACAAAATTAAAAAAGAATACAACAAACGTCTGTATCCATTGATGGATTGCAGACTTTTTTTGTTTTAAAAAGGGAGACTGGTGTCTTTTTAAAAGTACTCCTGGTTAGACTAATAAAGCGATAATAACTTAAGGCATAGTTGGGGGGAACGGATGATTAGTCCTATTAACAATGAAATCAGTAATTTGAACTGGAGTGAGATTCATCAAACTCTAGACAACGACGGTTTTGCAAAGCTACCCGTCCTTTTAAGTGAAGAACAGTGCAAAGAATTAATTGCTACCTATGATATTGAATCAAATTTTAGAAGTCGAATAAATATGGCAAGATATCGTTTTGGGGAGGGTGAGTATAAATATTACAATGCACCATTACCAGCTCTTATTCAAGAATTGCGTGTTTCTTTTTATCCTGAACTTGCAAAGGCTGCCAATCGTTGGCTAGAGTATTTAAAAAAATCGGCAATCTATCCAGACACGTTAGATGAATTTCTAGAACAGTGTCATGCAAAAGAGCAGGTGCGTCCAACTCCGTTAATACTTAAATACGAACAAGGTGGCTACAATTGCCTGCATCAAGATTTGTACGGAGATGTTTATTTCCCCTTCCAGGTGCTTTTTGCTTTAAATCAACGTGAACAGGATTACTCAGGTGGTGAATCCATTCTTGTCGAGCAACGACCAAGAGCTCAGAGCAGAGGGCATGTTATTACTCTCAATCAAGGTGAGGCATTAATCTTTCCGACAAACCACCGTCCTGTTGCAGGGAAGAAGGGCTATTACAAAAATACGATTCGTCATGGAGTAAATACATTAACTTCGGGTGTTCGTTATGGGTTAGGGATCATTTTTCATGATGCTAAATAATAATGGATTTCTGAGTTCTCTCTCTTCCTAGTATAGGTGTCCCCTGTATACTCTTATCCCAAATGTTAAGAGATTGCAATTATTGGATGAATCACTAAAGATTCACTCGTTTAATCAATTCCCCGTAAAGACATCATATGAGGTGAAGGGGGAATGAAAAAAATGAAAAAAATAGCAATGTCAGTCGCAGCAGCTACAATGCTTTTAGGTGGTCTTGCCGGTTGTGGAGATAATGAAGCAACAGATATGGGTGCAAATAATTATCCAGGAACTGAGTCCTTATATATGAATGGTGGTACGGGAACAGCTGGTGAAACGGGTGGAACTGCCGGTTACGGAGATGGTTCTCTAGGTGGGTCAGTTGCTGATCGCGGAACGTCTCATCATGGTACAGCTGGTCAAGGAACAGGTATGACTGGTAATGCTGGAAATACGAACGGTCATGACAGAATGACTGGGCAAAATGATAGAATGACTGGACAAGGTACAGCTAATAACGGTTCAAGAAATATGAATCAAGCTGGAACGACACAGGATCGTGTTAATTATCATGAAGATTACGACGGTGAAACAGCACAACGTACTGTTGAACAGGTTGAGGAAATCGATGGTGTTGAAGAAGCAAGAGTGATCGTCAATGATGACAATATGGTTGTCGGAATTACAGCAGATGGTGATATAGATAATGTTAGAACAGAGGTCGAACGCAGCCTTAATGAAGATGCTGATAATAAGGAAGTGTATGTAGTAACTGATAATGATGCTGTCGATCAGATTCGTACGATGGATGATGATCTTCGTCTAGGAACGGCTTTTGACGAAATTGGAGCAACATTTTCAGATATGTTAAATGATTTAGGGCAGGCGGCACAACGTCCGTTTGAACGTTCACGCTAATTCAATAACCGGACACCTTTGAGATCATTCATTCTCAAAGGTGTTTTTACTTTGTTCAAGTGCTTTTGTAAAATTTTTCTAGACATGTATGAAAGGAAATACGAAGGGGATGATAACTTAGGGAGGTGATAACAATGGCTAATAACAAAAACCGTAACAACAATAATGCTAACCGTAATACTAACAACAATGAGCTAAACGTGGACAATGCAAATACTGAGTTTGCAAATGAAAATGATGCTCAAAACTTAAATAACCGCAATAACCGCAATAACAATAATAATAATAATCAAAACAATTAATACTTAACCATTAAGGTGTCAACTTTCTAAGTTGATGCCTTTTTATTTACAGCAAAAAGAGGCCTGAACATAACTAAAGTAACTGACTGTAAATCGAACAAGCATTTATTTAGCGGATGAAATTTACATAAAACAGAGTGGAGGAACCAATGATAAACGTCACTTTTGAGTTGTTTGGAGTGGAAAATAGGAGTTAAAGGGAAATTATGGACAACCTAGACCTTTTTATGTGGGCTTAATTTTGTTTATGATTTAATAGCATGCGACACACTCCTTCATTGTCACTACAATAATTATAAGACTAAAGAGTGGTTCGAATTAGTCTTTTTTGTGATTACAATTCAATAATGAAAAACGGCTTATACCAAATTATTTCTTTTCATCTAATTATTTTATTATTCTTTTGAGCATTGTTAAGAGAAGAGAAATTACATCTGTCCTTTCAACAAAGCGGACGGGATGGGTGGGCCGACTCCTGCAGGAAATAAGGGCAATATGGAAATGCACTGGCAGAGCCAGTTAGTTCCATGCCCTCCTGTGGAAAGCGTGCCCCCCATCCCGGTAGCGTGTTCGAAGCGACTTTTTTCGGCCACTTTCTTTAAATACTAATAACCTGTCGGCCGTCTCGCTTCACGAGACTTTGTCGACAGGCTGAAGTTTGATGACATTCAACTTTTTAATATCTGAAAATTGAGCACTCTTTCAGTAACCACGTCAAGCTCGAGGAGGCCCACAGGATTCCCGCAGAAAGAATTGTATATTTCAAGAACGGTGTTCAAACACTTACTATCTTTTTTCGGGTTTTTAATCAGTTAGATAATTTTGTCCAGACCTCTTTTGCTCTTACATCTTACTTATATTTCTTTTCGCTTGATGAATTACTTTTGCTTTTATGCTTTTGCTTTTCCTCACGTTTTTCTAACTTTAGATCCTCCATCGGAATTGGATCAACATTTTGTTCGCTATCAAACTTATCGAATAAACTCTCTTTTTCAGTTGAGTATTGCTCTGGATTGTCCATGTCTTTATTACGAGTTTTTCTTTCGTTTTCTTTTGTCATAATCCTCACCTCTTATTAGTTACTTTCCTTTATTGCTAGGAAAATAAACATTAAGGTAGTATTATGTTACCTTTCGAGAGGAGAAAACCATGTTAAGATAGAGAGAACATCTAGAGGGAGGACCACGATGAAAAATAAATTACATATTTCGTTTCTTAACCTATTTATTGTATTGATTTTGGTTGCATGCGGTGTGTCTGAAGGCCAGCCAAATATGAAACCAGTGGAAAGCACTGAAGATCTTACCGAGGATTCAGTTCCTTCTGATACTGTTTCTGATGTAGAAGGAGATCTAGAAGAGGACACCGAGGAAACAGTTCAAAATACTGAAACCGCGAATGAAGAGTTTAACCTTGAACAATTAGAAGAAATGAAGGTTCACTTTATTGATGTAGGACAAGCGGATGCTACATTATTCGAATACAATGTGGCAGAAGAAGAGTATACGATTCTTTTTGATGCTGGAAATTGGAACAGAAGTGATGTTCTGCAATACTTAAAGAGCCAGCAAATTGAAGAAATTGATATATTAATAGGGTCCCATCCACACGCAGATCACATCGGTCAGTTTGATGAAATAATCAATCACTTTAATGTTGGTGAAGTGTGGTTATCTGGTGAAACAACCACTTCTCAAACCTTTCTTTCCACTCTAGAAGCGATTGAAGCAAATGAGGTAGACTATCACGAGCCTAGAGCTGGGGAAGTGTTTGATGTAGGTCCACTAGAAATTACGATCATCAATCCGGAGCATTTAACAGGTGATTTGCATGAGAGTTCGATTTCAGCAATATTCACCTATGGTGAGACGTCATTCGTATTAACTGGCGACGCAGAGGAAGAGACGGAGCAGGCGATGCTGATGAGAGGTATTTCACTTGATGCAGATGTGTTGCAGTTAGGACATCATGGATCAAATACATCGACAAGCCAAGCATTTCTCAATGCTGTCAGTCCGAAGATAGCGATTGTTTCTGCTGGTGTTGATAATCAATATGGTCATCCACATGATGAAGTGATTAACCGAGTGAAAAGTGCAGGAATCAAATTATTCTCAACGTATGTAGATGGAACGATTGTTATTAAGTCTAATGGGAAGAATCTTGATGTTTCAACAAATTATGAGGGAGATCATAAGGCCGATTCTTCTAGTTCAAAATCAGAGACTCCGAAAATGGAAGAGCAGCCTGAGCTAGACCAGGGTTCTGGCAACTGTATTGATATTAATTCAGCATCCGTTGAAGAACTACAAGCCATTGTCCATATAGGACCAGCACGTGCTGAGGAGATCGTAACATTACGTCCATTTTCGGCAGTTGATGGAATGACGAGAGTCAAAGGGATTGCAGCAGGACGATTATCAGACATTATTTCAGAAGGAAAGGCGTGTGTAAAATAATGCAAAGAAAAGTGAATGGTGTTCTTGATCGTGTAGAAGAAGGATATGGTGTTATTTTAGTTGAGGATTTAAAAAAAGAGTATCTGATTCCAATTGAACGATTACCGAACGATGTCAAAGTGGGTACCTGGTTTTTAGTTGAATTAGAGGACAATCAAGTTTCACATTTAGTGGTGAATGAGGGCAAAACAACTGAGCAAAAACAAACAGTGAACGCCCAACTAGAAAGAATTAAGAAAAAGAGTACTGGAAGCAAGTTTAAAAGAAAATAGCTCATTTTATATAAACATCGTCACTGAACGATTAAATTCCGCAATTACAAGCCAAGCCTACTATGCGAAACCTACTCATAGTAGGCTTTTAAATTTGAATGCCAGACATTTTATTTTAATTTAAAGGTGATGATTGTCACAGTTTTAGAACCTGTCCATATATTAGAATAAGAGTAACCAAAAAATCATTTGGTGAAAAGGCATCTTTATATGAAGACAGATCCCCCCGGCTACCGTTCGTTCATTGGTATCCGTTTCTTAAATAGCTTCATTTGAAGGCGTCCACATTAACGAACGGGAGTGAAATGACATGGTAAAGACATTAATAAATATGAAAGAGTATTTGAGGGACGAAATTAAACCACCATATTATGTGGTTTGGGAACAAATCGAGAACTATTGTGAGGAAACGGCAGTAACATCAACAGAAGAATATGTTAAGGTCGTGTATGGTGAAAATGAGTATAGCTCACTCATTCCAATTTGTTTATACATGGTAGAAGGACCAGGTCAAATCGATGCTGCCTTAAATCGACTTAGAGAAGAGAACAAATGTATATTTATAAATGGCTAAAGAATCCCCCGAAGTAGCTCCTGTTTCGGGGGATTCTTCATACTACTTATTACCATTCTCTTGGTTCATAATTTAAATCTCTGAACAATTGTGTTTTTTCTTTTTTTGATAAATCTCTCCACTGACCCACAGGAAGGTTACCTAAGTGGATATTCATAATTCTAGTACGCTGTAACCTAAAGACATTGTAGCCGAGTGCCTCGCACATTCGACGGATTTGACGGTTTAGTCCCTGGGTTAAAATGATTTGAAAATCATATTTGGAAAGCTGTTTGACTTCACATGGGAGTGTAACCGTATCTAAAATTTTCACACCTTCCGACATCTTCTTTAAGAAGTCTGGGGTAATTGGTTTATCAACGGAAACAATATACTCTTTCTCATGATTATTCTCAGCACGCAAAATTTCATTAACGATATCTCCATCATTGGTTAATAGAATTAAACCATCTGATTCTTTATCTAGACGCCCGATATTGAAAATACGTAAGGGGTGATTAACTAAATCAATAATATTTCCTTTGACCTTCTTTTCGGTTGTGCTAGTGATGCCGATCGGCTTATTGAGAGCGATATAGACATTGTTTCTTGCTACTCTAATGGGCTCACCATTTACGACGACATCATCACCAGGCTTTACCTGATCCCCGATCGTCGCACGTTTTCCGTTAATGAGGACCCTTCCTTCAGTTATTAATTTATCCGCACCTCTTCTTGACGATTTTCCTGCTTCACTTATGTATTTGTTAATCCTCATTGTTACGCACACCCTTAAAAAATGAATTGTCCCCTAAGAATACCGAACAACCAGTTTATTTTCAAGAAATCACTAAAAAATATGAACGACTTTGCTAATTGCAGCTTTCAAAATCTAACGTACTACTTACTTCAAGTGCTTCAATTCTTCTAGAACATCAAAAGCAAGTAATTCCTGTAAATCATCAACTAAGACGATAAAATAATCCGCTTCATAAACTGCGTCCGGATCATGAGACATATGAGCGAGATCTGATTGAAGTTGTTGAATGTCAATTGTAAACATAAGGTTACTTAACGTGCTCAGCTTTAAGACCCCAAGAGAAAGGGAAATAGTTTTTAGATCATCATGAAAGTCTTCTTGATGAAATCGTTGGAAAGGTCCTTCTATCATGTAGGCAAACGCATTATCGGTTTCGTTCGAGTGTACATAATTAGGTAATAGAACAAGCTTTGGCTGGAGTTGACCATCACTTTCTTCATAATAAACTTGGATACTCATCTGTTCACCGGCTCTCTCAAATCTAGTAATTTTATAATACCATAGGGGGATCGTACGGCAAAAATACTGAGTAGAGGTAATCTATGTTTAGGTTCCAAATTAAAAGGTTATAGACTACTAACTAACTAAGGAGGGATTAATCATGGCAAATAACAATAATGGTGTATCAGATAAGGTAAAAGGTGGCGTTAATAAAGCGAAGGGTGAAGTGAAAGATCAATTCGGTAACGCAACAGACAACGAAAAAATGCAACGTGAAGGGAAGAAAGATAAAGTAAAAGGTAATGTGCAAGAAGAGATTGGAAAAGCAAAGGATAACTAATTGATGTATTACTATTATCTATGAAGAATGTTTTTAGGAATAAAGAGACTGATGAGGAATGATTCTCGTCAGTCTCTTTTTAGTTGCGGAAGGCATTATTACAATAAGAAGAATTAACAGAGAACGTTTAGAATTAAATTTGGTCAACATTTAACTGTTGATTTGACTTAGGTACGGGCGAGAAAGATAATAATATAAAATCTAGAAAAATAAATAGGTTATAGGGTAGGGAGGCACAATGAATATCGTCCTTGTTTTTGTAGCTCTTATTTGTATTATGGCTCTTGTGATAACTTTATTTCTTACAAAATCCGAGGATACAAAATATAGTAGTAAAAAAAGTTTAAACAACCAATTAGTTTTGTATCTTGGCTTGATTCCTTTCCTAGCTGTGATCATTGTGCTGCTATGGATATTGATATAACCAAATAAAGGAGAGAAATGATGAAACAGAAGATATTGTTTTTAGACATTGACGGAACCATTTTGTTGCCTGATGATTCGATTCAAGATTCAACAAAGGAAGCCATAAAACAAGTCAAAGAAAAAGGAATTGAGGTTTTTCTTGCGACAGGACGTCCTCTTCATGAAATTATGGATATTGGAGAAGAGCTACGAATTCAATCTTTCATTGGATATAACGGAGCCTATGCCATACATCAGGGGCAGGATGTTTTTAGTGAACCTATGGATTCCAAGATGATTCAATTTTTTATAGATACAGCAGAAGAGAATGATCATGAGCTAATTATGTATACGAACAGTAAAAATGTCTATACAGGCATGGATTCAGCGAATACGAAAACATTTATTGAACATTTTCATTTGAAGCATAATGTTCATTATGAAAGCATGTATATTGCAGATATCCTCGGTGTCACTGTGATTAACCTAGGAGTGAATGATGTTGACTTATATGAACAATATAGTGGCATTCATTTGTCCCCAGTAAATATTGATGGATTTAGAGATCACGCCTTTGATGTCATTCAAGAGAAAGTAAATAAAGGGTTTGCAGTTCAGACTATTTTAGATTTATTAAAGTTTAACAAGGAAGAGGCAATTGCTTTTGGGGATGGTATTAATGATAAAGAAATGCTTCAATTAGTTGGTGAGAGTTTTGCAATGGGAAATGCTCATCCGGATTTATTTACATATGCCAAGCATAAGACAACCGCGGTAACTGATTCAGGAATTTACAATGGTTTAAAATCGCTAGGATTACTTGAATAGAGGAATGATAAACATCATAATCATTGGTCAGCTATACATAAACCACTAATGTTAGGCGACTAAAGAAGGTAATTTTCACCTTCTTTAGTCGCCTTTTATTGTCAAAGGATTAAAACCATTTTCTTCGCATAACGTATCTCCCTCTAACAGAACCTATAAATAGGAGGTGATCCAATGCAAAGTAACCAATTTGGTGTCCATGAAATTGTAGATATGAGGGAGTTGCTTAACTTTAAGGTGGCTTGTCTAAGTCAAAGTAAGGAAAGATTAGAAAAGGTAGAAAATCCTGAACTAAAAAAGTTAGTGGAGCAGAGCGTCAAGCAAGGGCAGTTAACGCTCAACGGAATGAAAGATATCCTCACGTCAGCATCTACCCAAATTAACTAAAAGGAGTAGGATAGGATGGAAAATAAATTAAACTTTAATGATCATGTGATTGCTACAGATATGCTGTTTGAATCGAAAGCAGCTGTAAAAGATCTTGCAATTGCGATTACCGAAACAACTTCTCCAGAAATTAGAACGTTCTTTCGTGAAGAGCTATTAAATTCGATCCAAGCACATGAGCAGATTTATGGCTTCTTACAGGACCGAGGAATCTATGATGCTTATAACGTACCCGAGCAGCTTCAAAAAGATATTAAGTATGCCAATCAAGCTTTACATGATTCAGATGAATAGAGCTACCTATAACTACAAATAGGAGGTGAAGGAATGAGAGAAGAACTTGGTGTCCATGAACGTTTAGAAGTACACGAGCTCATGATGTTTAAAAGCCTATGCTTAACAAAAGCGTCCGTTATGAAAGGACTTGTCACTGATGAAAGATTAAAAACGTTAATGCAACAGGATACAGAGATGCATATGAGACATCTGGAGGATTTACGTAGTCATCTATCTTAGGAGGGTTAAAAATGAATCAGCTTCTTGAAAAAATAACAGGAATGGCTCCATTAACAGATCAAGTCATTGCAACAGATATACTAATGGCAGCAAAGGCAGAAGTGAAAAATTATGCAGTAGCTATCACGGAAACAGCAACCCAAGAAGTGAGAACAACATTGATTCATCAGTTAGAAGATGCAATCAACTTTTATGAAAAAATGGCTGATTATATGATCGATAATGAATTATATTATCCACACGATATGGCCAAGCAGTTGAAGTTAGATCAGAAAACAGTTGAAACAGCCATGACGATTGGTGACTAATTAAGGTGGATTTAAAATGAAGGGACGTAGCGAAAGGGGTTCCTACATATATCAAGGTAGTTAAAGCCTTTCCTATCTTTCTTAGTACCTCTTTCATTAAAAAAATAGCAATATGACTTAGGGTATTTTCCGTATCTCAATTATTTTCATGTGCTCCCAAATCACTTTTTAAAAGCGTTTTGGATATGAATATAGGCTGGGACATACCTAAAGTGTCTAACTGAAATATCGAACAAAGCAATTGTGTAGCGGATGAAATATACGTAGACTCCTGCGGGCTACAAAAGCCAAAGGTGAGACCCCACAGGCGTAGCCGAGGAGGCTCACCGGCTTCCCGCGGAAAGCGAAGTATATTTCAGGAGCGGTGTATGTCCGCCACCCACCATTGTTCAGATTTTATTAGTTAAATTACTTTCGTTACAGCCTCTTTTTATGCATTAACTTATTGTTGGCCAACTATTATCAGTTTGTAAACAAAGCTAAACAAACAAAAAAACAGAAAACAAAGATACGAGAGAGAGGAAAGTAGTAATTAAAATAAAATTTTAGTGAAAATAGTAACAATAAATGCTGTATGATGACATTAAAATAAGCTATTTTTTTGTATATAAAAACAAACAAAAATATATACAAAAACAAACAAAGATGTTATATTTGTTTCAGAAGCAAATAAACATTCATTTGGAGGTAGCTATGGTACAGAATTTATGGAATGAAGAGAATGCACAAACGTTAACTGCTGGACTTAGTGAACTAGTATATCGTTCTAATCTAATAGGATCAGATCGTGCCGTTTGTAATTGGGGTGGCGGAAATACGTCCATGAAGACAATTGAACAAGACTTCCGTGGTCGTGATATTGAGGTTATGTGGGTTAAGGGTAGTGGATCTGATCTTGCGACAATGAAGGCGGCGAATTTCACTGGTTTAAATCTAGAAGATATTCGTCCGTTAATCGAACGTGATGAAATGCCTGATGAAGAGATGGTCGAATACCTGTCTCATTGTATGATTAATAGTAAACATCCACGTGCTTCAATCGAAACTTTGCTACACGCCTTTCTTCCATTTAAACATGTTGATCATACACATCCTGATGCTATTATTAGTATTTGCTGTGCAGATAACGGAAAAGCAATTGCTGAAGAGATTTTTGGTAACCGTTTTGTCTGGGTACCTTATGTTCGACCCGGATTCACACTCTCAAAGATGATTGCAGAAGGAGTTAGAAACAACCCAGAAGCTGACTTAGTTTTAATGGAGAAGCATGGCTTAGTCGTTTGGGGAGAGACTGCAAAGGAAAGCTATGACAAAACGATATCCGTGATTAATGAAGCAGAAGCTTATATAACTAAGAAGTTAAATGAAACCGCTATATTTGGTGGTCAAAAATATGATAGCTTGTCTGAACAAGAGCAAAAAGATGTACTAGCAAAAGTCATGCCTGTTATTCGTGGGGCTGTTAGTGACGAGAAAAAGATGCTCTTAACCTATGATAATGCTGGTAATGTACTAGAGTTTGTCAATAGTGTCGATGCACCGGAACTTTCTCAAGTTGGTGCGGCGTGTCCAGATCATCTAGTTCATACGAAAATGAAACCATTATATATTAACTGGGATCCTGCGACAAAAGATGTCAACCTATTAATTGAAGCAATTAAAGAAGGTGTTGCACGTTTCAAGGAAGAATATAGATCTTATTTTGAGAGAAATAAGAACGAGGGAGATGTCATGTTTGAACCTGCACCTCGTGTTATTCTAATACCTGGTATCGGTATGGTAAACTCAGGAAAGAATATACTTATGGCAACTGTCAGCGGTGCCCTTTATCATCGAGCGATCTCTGTTATGAAAGGTTCAACCGCACTAGGTAACTTTGTTTCACTAAATGAAAATGAATCTTATAATATTGAATATTGGCCACTTGAGCTTTATAAACTATCACTTGCCCCGGCAGAAGCAGAGTTTTCTAGAAAGGTTGCTTTTGTTACGGGAGGAGCAGGTGGGATTGGGAGTGAAACATGCCGCCAATTTGTTGAAGAAGGGGCACATGTGGTTATCGCTGATTTAAATCTTGAAGGTGCAGAAAAAGTAGCCAAAGAAATAAATGATCTGTATGGAGAAAGACGTGCAATTGCTTTAAAGATGGATGTAACGAGTGAGGAGCAAGTACAATCCGCATTTGAACAGGCAGCGCTAGCATTTGGTGGTGTGGATATCATCGTTAACAATGCCGGTCTTGCTACTTCAAGTCCAATTGAAGAAACGACATTAAAAGAATGGAACTTAAACATGAACGTGTTAGGGACAGGATATTTCTTAGTAGCACGTGAGGCCTTTAAGCAAATGAAAGAGCAAGCCATTGGTGGAAGCATGGTATTTATAGGTTCGAAAAACTCTGTCTATGCTGGTAAAAATGCGTCTGCCTATAGTTCAGTAAAAGCATTAGAAGCCCATTTGGCTAGATGTATTGCCGCTGAAGGTGGAGAGTATGGCATACGAGTGAATTCAGTACTGCCTGATGCTGTTCTTCAAGGCTCGGCAATTTGGGGCTCGAGCTGGCGTGAAGAACGAGCAGCAGCATATGGAATTCATCCAGATCAATTGGAGGAACACTATAGAAAACGTACTACTTTATTAGTCAATATCTACCCAAAAGATATTGCTGAATCGATCTTATTCTTTTCTTCATCTAAAGCAGAAAAAACAACAGGTTGTATGATTACAGTTGACGGCGGTGTACCGGCTGCTTTTACTCGGTAATATGTATAATCCTTCGTTGACCCCGTTACTATTACACTAGTAATTTGGGGTCAATGTTTTATCATTATATGAGAACGCTTACGTAAGGAGGAAGTAAATGCTAAAATACTGCCTATCCGTAGATATTGGAGCATCAAGTGGCAGACTTATACTTGGTCATGTTGAAAATCAACAATTACAAATTCAAGAAGTTCATCGATTCGAGAATAAGATGATTGAAAAAAAAGGACAATTTTGTTGGGATATTGATAGTCTATTTTCAGAAATCATTAAAGGGATTAAGAAATGTCATCAACTTGGGATCAATCCTGTAAGTATTGGAATCGATACATGGGCAGTAGATTTTGTCTTGCTTGATGAAAATGATCAGCTTCTAACAAATGCAGTGGCTTACCGCGATCCACGCACGGATGGAATGATGGAAGAGGTCACTAGTATTATTATGAAAGAACGTTTGTATTTAGAAACTGGCATCCAATTTCAAAAATTTAATACGATCTATCAGCTATATTCCTTGAAGAAACGAGATCCAGAAATATTAAAAAGGGCAAAATCATTTTTGATGATCCCTGACTATCTCCACTTTTTGCTAACAGGTGTGAAAGCAAATGAATATACAAATGCTACATCTACCCAATTAATTAATGCATTCACTAAGAAATGGGATAAAGAAATTATTGAGAAACTAGGGTTAAATTTTGAAATGTTTCAAGAAATCAAAATGCCCAAATCAAAACTAGCTCCGATAAAACAAGAACTAGTTAGGGAAATTGGATTTGAAATGGACGTTATCTTGCCTGCAACACATGACACAGGTTCAGCTGTTCTTGCAGTACCTGAATTAGCGGATACGATCTATTTAAGCTCAGGAACATGGTCCCTTATCGGTGTAGAAAATCACTTCCCTATTTGTGTGACAAAGGCACTAGATTACAATTTCACTAATGAAGGTGGTATGGACTATCAATTCCGGTTTTTAAAGAACATTATGGGATTATGGATGATTCAGGAGGTAAAAAGGAATTTCGATAATCAATATTCGTTCTCGGAATTCGTTGAACAAGCAAGGGACGAACAATTTCATTCGATTGTAGATGTAGATGATCCTAGGTTTTTGAAGCCGGTTAATATGATAAACGAAATTCAACAATATTGTCAGGAAACGAATCAACCAGTTCCAGAACGGCCCGGACAAATTGCGAAATGTGTATTTGATAGTCTAGCCAATAGTTATAAAAAAGCAATAGAAGAAATTGAAGATATTTTTGAGAAATCGTTCAATAGAATTAATGTAATTGGCGGTGGCTGTCAAAATGAATTATTAAATCAGTCTCTTGCAAATGTAACGAATAAAGAAGTGTTTGCGGGTCCAATTGAAGCGACAGCTATTGGAAATCTAGTTAGTCAATTAATTGCCGTTGATGAATTAAAAGACATACATCATGCAAGAGGGATTATTAAACAATCATTCGAAGTGAAAAAGTACGTAAGTCAATTAATCGAAAAGTAAGGAGAGGGGCAAAATGAGTAGCAATCAGTTTGAATTAGCCAAGAAGGAATATGAGCAATGGGGAATTAATGTAGAAGCTGCATTTGCCCAGTTGAAGAATATTCCGATCTCTGTTCACTGTTGGCAGGGCGATGATGTAGCGGGTTTTGAGGTGAACAAAAGTGAACTTTCTGGTGGTATTGATGTCACAGGGAACTATCCAGGAAAGGCCACGTCTCCAGAGGAATTAAGACAGGATCTAGAAAAAGCTCTTAGCCTAATCCCAGGTAAGCATCGTATTAATCTACATGCTATTTATGCAGAAACGGATGGAGAAGCGGTAGAAAGGGATCAGTTGGAGCCAAAGCATTTCGAAAAGTGGGTCGAATGGGCTAAAAAGCACAATCTTGGCTTAGATTTTAATCCAACTTTATTTTCACACGAGAAAGCAGCTGATGGTTTAACGTTATCACATCCTGATCCAAACATTAGACAATATTGGATTGACCACTGTATTGCAAGTAGGAAAATTGGTGAATATTTCGGACGTGAATTAGGGACTCCTTGCTTAACGAATATTTGGATTCCAGATGGTTATAAGGATACACCATCTGACAGACTTACTCCGAGAAAACGATTGAAGGAATCTCTTGATCAAATTTTCTCAGTCACTATTGACGAAACTTATAATCTTGATGCAGTTGAAAGTAAGCTATTCGGTATTGGATCGGAGTCCTTTGTTGTGGGTTCACATGAATTTTACTTAAGCTATGCTTTAAAAAATAACAAGCTGTGTTTACTTGATACAGGACATTACCATCCAACCGAAATGGTTTCAAATAAACTTTCAGCAATGCTTTTGTTTAATGAAAAATTAGCTCTTCATGTCTCTAGACCTGTCAGATGGGATAGTGATCATGTTGTTACTTTAGATGATGAATTAAAAGAAATAGCTTTGGAGATTGTTCGTAATGGTGCAACAGAAAAGGTGATGATTGGTTTGGATTTCTTTGACGGGAGTATTAACCGTGTGGCAGCCTGGACAATCGGAACTAGAAATATGATCAAAGCACTATTGTTTGCGATGCTAATGCCGAATGATCACCTGAGGGAACTGCAAGAAAGTGGAAACTATACAAGAAGGCTTGCACTTTTAGAAGAATTCAAAACGTACCCATTTGGAGCAATTTGGAACGAGTATTGCGAGCAGATGAATGTGCCTGTAAAAGAGCAATGGTTGAACGATGTAGAACAATATGAAAAAGAAGTGCTATTAAATAGAAAATAAACGAAGACTTGATACAGTCAGGCTTAGTACAATCATGAAGCTTGACTGTATTTTGCTACATGTTCTGATGTCCTAGCTTCAATTATTCGTTAAGGAATGATAAGATTTAAAAACAAACAAAAGTAAATCAACTAATTTAAAGATGAGATAATTATGAATAAGCATATAACATGAGGTGACGAAATGCTTGTGGCAGAAAGACATGAGAAAATTGTAGATACAGTTAATGATCGAGGGAGCATTCGAGTTTCTGAATTAAGTCAGATTTTCAAAGTAACTGAAGAAACGATCAGACGTGATTTAGAGAAGCTTGAGAAGGACGGAAAGCTTCAACGGAGTCATGGTGGAGCAGTAAGCATCAAGGATAATAACGAAGCTGAAGCGCCCTATTTCGAAAGAGAGATTACCAATGTTAATGAAAAAAAGGAAGTAGCCGCAGAAGCGATTAAATATGTTTCAATTAATGATCGAATTATCTTAGATGCAAGTACAACAGCTTGGTATATGGCTAAAAGCCTACCTGATATTTCGTTAACAGTCTTGACCAATTCTATCAAGGTAGCGGTTGAATTAGCTAATCGCGAAAAGGTAAAGGTGATAGCTGTTGGTGGGGCAATGCTTCAAAAGTCACTTTCCTTTGTCGGTCCCCAAACGACTAATGCATTAGAGTATTATCATGTAAATAAAGCATTTATCTCTTGCCATGGTATTCATGCAGAGCGAGGCATAAGTGATTCTAATGAAATGCAGGCACTTGTTAAAAAGAAAATGTTTGCTATTTCCGATCAGATTTACGTACTTGCTGATCATACTAAGTTTGGCATGCAAGCATTTTCTAGGATTGCTTCTCTTGATTCCATTGATCATATTATTACAGATTCAAAAACAAGCAATGAACAAATAAGGCCATTTCAGGATTTATCAATCAAAATCATACGTCCTTAGCTTAATTATGACAGCAATTTGAAATGGGGGATAGCAATGAAGGTATCATTATTCATTACTTGTTTAGCAGATGTATTCTACCCAGGTGTTGGCCAAGATGTCGTTGAGATTCTTGAACGAGTTGGGTGTGACGTGGATTTTCCACAAAATCAAACATGCTGTGGTCAACCTGCTTACAATAGTGGTTATCATAAAGAAACAAAAGATGTTGCGAAGCATATGATTAGGACATTTGAACATTCTGCCTATGTCATCATTCCCTCAGGATCATGTGGAGCAATGATTCATGAATACGTTCATTTATTTGAAAACGATAGTGAATGGAAAGCAAAAGCTGAATCGTTAGCGAGTAAAACATATGAGTTCACACAATTTTTGGTAGATGTGTTAGAGATTGAAGATGTGGGAGCCTTTTTCGATAAGAAGGTTACGTATCACACATCTTGTCACATGACACGACTTTTAGGTGTAAAGGATGCCCCTATGAAACTACTAAGCAATGTAAGAGGACTTAAATTTACTAGTCTGCCAAATAAAGAAACCTGTTGTGGCTTCGGAGGGACATTTTCGGTGAAAATGGTTCCGATTTCTGAGCAAATGGTGAACGAAAAAATTGATCATATTGAAGAAACAGAAGCAGAAGTATTAATCGGAGCAGACTGTGGTTGTTTGATGAATATTGGTGGGAGAATCGAGCGTCAGAACAAGTCTATCAAAGTGATGCACATCGCACAGGTCTTAAACAGCAAACAGTAAAAGGTGGTGTTTCCTTTGTCAATGAAAATTAGTAACGATGCATTTTTTGAGAGAGTCGATAAAGGCTTGAACAATGATTTCATGAGGAATGCAATGGTCTCTGCTCAAGATAGGCTCAAAGGGAGAAAACTAGATGCACAGGAGGAATTAGGTAACTGGGAGGATTGGCGCACACTTTCTGAAGAAATCCGCCAACATACACTAGAAAACCTAGATTATTACCTTGATCAACTTTCTGAAAATGTGCTTAAAAAAGGTGGTCATGTCTTTTTTGCCCAAACTGCTGAAGAAGCAAATGAGTATATCTCAACAATTGCAAAACAAAAAAACGCAAAGAAGATTATCAAATCAAAATCAATGGTGACAGAAGAAATCAGCTTAAATGAAGCACTTGAGGGAGTCGGCTGTGAAGTGATTGAATCTGATTTAGGTGAATATATCCTCCAAATTGACGATCATGATCCACCTTCTCATATTGTCGCACCGGCTCTTCACAAAAATAAAGAACAAATTCGTGATACGTTCATAGAGAAAAAAGGCTATACGAAATCCTCAAAGCCGGAGGAACTTGCTTTATTTGCAAGGGAACAATTAAGAAAAGAATTTTTAACGGCTGATATTGGAATAACTGGCTGTAATTTTGCAGTTGCAGAATCTGGTGCAATCTCACTTGTTACGAATGAAGGGAATGCAAGGCTTGCAACAACTCTTCCTAAAACGCAAATTACGGTTATGGGGATGGAACGGGTTGTTCCAACATGGGAGGAACTCGACATTTTAGTAAGTATGCTTTGCCGAAGTGCTGTTGGGCAAAAGCTCACAAGCTATATTACTGGTTTAACTGGACCAAAACAAGCGGAAGATGTTGATGGGCCGGATGAATTCCATCTTGTGATTGTTGATAATGGACGTTCAAATATACTTGGAACAGAGTTTCAATCTGTATTACAATGCATTCGCTGTGCAGCCTGTATTAACGTTTGTCCAATCTATCGTCATGTTGGTGGACATTCATATGGATCAATTTATCCAGGGCCTATTGGAGCAGTTCTTTCTCCATTATTAGGAGGCTATGACGATTACAAGGAATTACCCTATGCATCTAGCCTATGTGGGGCATGTACAGAAGCTTGTCCGGTAAAGATTCCATTGCATGATTTGTTAGTAAAACATCGCCGCAATATTGTTGAAGAGCAAGGGAAAGCAGGATTCGGAGAAAAGCTTGCAATGAAAGGATTTTCTTTAGCTGCTAGTTCCCCAAAACTTTATAATATCGGATCAAAAGCTGCACCTTCAATGATGGGTCCACTTGCTAAGGACGGGAAAATCACAAAGGGGCCAGGACCGATTAAACCATGGACTGATATAAGAGATTTTCCAGAACCAAACAAAGAGAGCTTTAGGCAATGGTTTAAAAAACGTGGCAAGGAGGGAGAGAAGTAATGACAATAGGCTCAATTCAAAACAAAGAACGCTTCTTAAATCAAATTGCGAAGAATTTAGGACGAGAACGTCGAACCTCAACTGTCATTCGACCGAACTGGAAGCACCGACCTCAACATGATGTTTTTAAGGGCTATAGTCAAGAACAGCTAGTCGAGGTATTAATCAAGCAATGTAGCAATATTCACACTGAAGTAGAAATGGTGACAACAGATTCATTGGTTGACGTATTAGCGTCAATTGTCACTACCTTAAAGGCTAAATCAATTGTTAGCTGGGATGATCCTCGCTTTCAGGAGTACGGTCTAAGTGATTATTATGATCAGGCTATTAAAGAAGGAATCGATGTCCATATTTGGGATCCTGGAATTAAAGAAGAAAATATCACTCTCGCTGAGAAGGCTGATATCGGAATCACATTTTCGGATATGACCTTAGCTGAATCGGGCACAGTCGTTTTATTTAGTGATAAGGGGAAGGGAAGATCCGTAAGCCTACTTCCGACTTACTATATTGCAATTATTCCTAAGAGTACGATTGTGCCAAGAATGACTCAAGCAACTAGTTATATACATCAAATGCAGCAGGAGTCTGGAAGTGTCCCTCCTTGTATTAATTTCATTTCAGGTCCTAGTAATAGTGCAGATATTGAAATGAATTTAGTCGTCGGTGTACACGGACCAATTAAAGCCTACTATATTATTGTTGAAGATAAATGAGATACGTAAGTAGAAAGGATGATGCTTCGAATCCGCTAACGGGATGGGGGGCAAGGTTTCGACTAAACTTATACAAAAATGTTTTCGACCGCACGGCATAAAAACTATTAAACAAATGTAGCCTTTGAGAAAACAGTTCTCAAAGGTGTTTTTGTGTATCGTATTCTATTTAAAGTTTCTATAAAAAGCCACACTCCTTAAATTACAGTCTAAAAGAATTCATCTACTTCTTTTAATTAATTATTTTAATTTGGTAAAAGTCGGAACTAGGTAGTGCCATAAATGGTAAAATGGGAGCTGTTTAGACACTAGGACAAATGCAGGAGGAGACAATTGGATGACGTTAGGCTTTTTCTCATAGAAGTAAAAAAAATGATTAGCTTAGACCAGAAGCGGTTTATTAAGAGAAAACAGTATAATGCACCTGGTAAGTCCTATTATAATTATCTAGAAGCATTGCTTGATATTGGTCTTACAACTCCTGCTGAAGTGTGGAATTACATTCTTGATCTTACGCCAGCTGACTATTTCTCTGGACCTGATCAAGATCGAAATGGAGAGAATGGTTTTAACCTATGGACATTCAAAACAGAAATCAATGAAGTAAATACATACATCAAACTGAAAATAGATGAACGAGGATGTGTTTGTCTTTCGTTTCACAAAGATTGGCTACAAGAAATGTCAGGCAAGGAGACGAAAGATAATGGAAATGCATTTATATTGTGAATACTGTCAGAAAGATGTCGAGAAGAAAATTTATGAAAAAGTAGAGAGATATCATTTTAAGGGTGAAACATTTCAATTAGCGGCAAATATTACCATTTGTTCAAAATGTGGATCAGAATTAGCTGATGAGCATGTTGATGAACAGACTATGAAACGCTTAACAGAGCTGTACATGGAGAGAATCAATTTATCTTTTGCTGCAATTAAGCAAATTAGAGTTCAATTAGGACTCTCTATAGAAGTATTTTCAAAGCTACTTGGTTGCAGTGAAGGGATGATTACTAAGTATGAATCTGGAAAAAGTATACCTACAAATGAACATGTACTACTATTCAAAAAAATAAAAAGTCATCCAGAAACAATATTTGATTTAGTTGAACAATCCAAAGAGACTTTTTCAAATGATGAGAAAGTAATCATTCAATCTCATCTCAGACAAGTCCAATCACAACAGTCGAGGCCAGATTATTTAGAAATGATCAAGAAAAATTTCCGGCCAGAAAAGACAATTGAAACAGGATTCAAAGAATTTTCACTAGAGAAGATTACCCAAATGATTCTATACTTTGCACAAGAAGGAATAAATAAAACTGTATTGCTTAAGTTATTATTTTATGCAGACTTTCTTCACTTCAAGCACGTTTCAGTATCAATAACAGGTCTTTCTTACGTGAAGTATCCTCATGGACCAGTGCCTAATAAATTTAACCTATTACTCGAATCCTTGAATGAATGTGGATATATATCTATGACTGAGGAAAGTTTGGATGAGTATGTTCGAATGATTATTGAATCAAAGAATATACCAGAGCTACTCATTTTTAACGAGGTGGAAAATGACATCCTGACTAGGGTGAGAGCCCATTTTAGAGGATTTTCTTCAAAAAAGATCAGCGAGTTTTCTCATGAAGAGGAAGCCTGGAAGCAACCACAGATCCATCAGAAAATATCGTATGAATATGCTAAGTATTTAAGTATTGAATAGGTCATATTTATTTTTAAAGAACAATGCTAGTAAAGAAGGAATAAGTACAAGAACATACATATTTTAACTAGTCAGCATTATACGTAAATTCATTTAGATTTAAATGACGCTTTTTTTATAAAAAAATTATTTTTTTGCAAAATTGTAGTGAATAATTGTACGTACAAGTATATAATGAAATTATGTACGAAAAAGGAGGTTTACATATGTTAGAACAGTTAAAGCAAGAAGTGTTAGAGGCAAATCTGGCTCTCCCGAAATATGGGTTAGTTACTTTTACTTGGGGAAATGTTAGTGGGATTGATCGAGAAAAGGAACTTGTTGTTATTAAGCCAAGTGGGGTTGAGTATGATCAGCTTTCTAGGGACGATATGGTTGTAGTGAATTTTGAAGGTGAGGTTGTTGAAGGTTCCTTAAAACCATCATCTGATACTCCTACCCACATTGCTCTCTACAAAGCATTTAGTGATATTGGAGGAATTGTTCATACTCATTCACCGTGGGCAACAAGCTGGGCTCAAGCAGGAAAAGCAATCCCTGCATTCGGTACGACTCATGCTGATTATTTCTATGGTGACATTCCATGTACACGACAAATGACTGAGCAAGAAATTAAAGGAGCGTACGAGCTTGAAACAGGTCATGTTATCGCTGAGACGTTTCAAGAAATGAATCCTAATGCGATACCCGGTGTATTAGTTCATGCACATGCTCCATTCGCATGGGGGAAGGATCCGAATAACGCGGTTCATAATGCTGTTGTGTTAGAGGAAGTGGCAAAAATGGCTTCACGCACATTAGTCCTTCAGCCTAATGCCCAATCGATGGATCAGCATTTGCTTGATCGTCACTTTTTAAGAAAGCATGGGGCGAATGCCTATTATGGACAAAAGTAAAGGATAATGATAGGTTAAATTCTTAATTGAAGGTGTGTATTAGCGATTGCTAATTTCCACAGGATCAACCGAACCAGAGGCGATTTACCGAGTTATTTCTTAGGCCGCTGAAAAAGGTGGATATTTCCCTGATCAGTGGTCTTCCTTTTTTGCTTCTTTTAATTGTTGTTATAAAGGGCTTTTGCTCATAGATTAACCCATATGATAACATAGAGGAATAGAGTGAATGAGAATAGAGGTCTTACTATGACAAAATACCAAATGGTTAAACAAGCAATAAAATCAAAAATCCTTAATGGGACCTATCTCCCAAATGAAAAAATCAGCTCTGAGAATAGTTTAATGAAGGAGTATGGGGTAAGTCGGCACACCATTCGTATGGCGATAGGAGAGCTAGTCAACGAGGGCTGGCTATATCGTGAACAAGGGGCAGGTACATTTTGTTCAGACCGTCTCCAGACGGAAGCCGCACCACAAAAACAATCAAAGACGATTGCGATCATCACTACCTATATTTCTAATTATATTTTCCCTTCAATTATTCGGGGAGCCGAATCTTATTTAAGTGATCAGGGATATCAAGTGAGCATTTTCAGTACGAATAACGATATTGAAAGTGAAAAACGCATTCTTGAAACGATCCTGTCACAGCATGTTGATGGAATCATTATTGAACCTACGAAAAGTGCATACTCTAATCCAAATATTAATTATTATTTAAATCTTGAACGGACGAATATCCCTTATATTATGATCAATGCCTTTTATGATGAATTGGAGCCATTGTGCTTAGTAGTTGATGATGAAAAAGGTGGCTTTCTTCAGACTGAGCATCTAATCAAGCAAGGGCATAAAAAGATCATTGGCTTCTTCAAAACCGATGATGCTCAAGGTGTTAAACGGATGAAGGGCTATATTAAAGCGCATCGAGCAAATCAAATTACGATTGACCCGAATTATATTGTTACGTACCAATCAGAAGAAAAAGAAACGAAGCCATTAGCAGAACTAGAAAGACTTCTCACAAATGAACAAAGCATTGCAACAGGAATTGTCTGTTATAACGATGAGCTGGCAATCAAGCTGCTAGATGTATTGAGGGAGAAAAACTTGCATGTACCGAATGATATATCAATGGTATCATTTGATGACTCTTTTTTGGCTGTCGTTTCTGAAGTGAAGCTAACTACAATACGTCACCCTCAGAATCAAATGGGTGAAGATGCAGCTAAAATGATGGTGGAATTAGTTGAAGAAAAGCATGCGAATAAAAAGAAAGATATTGTTTTGAACTCTGTTACTTATGAGCCTGAACTTATAATTAGGCAATCTACAAAGCATCAAGGTGTTCCTGAAACAAACTAAAAGATAGATAGACATGTTTTCACTCTTGCTCTCATATGATGAGATTAATAACAAGCAAGGGGAGGACATTAGATGTCTGATTTAAAAAAAATAATCTGGTTTGCTCTTTTTTTAGTTTCATTGTGGGCTTATAGTCGGCTCGATATTTTATTTCATTGGGCGAATGTCTATAAATGGCAACTTTCTATTGGGTTTGGGGTATTAATCTTCATTCTCATTATTGCTAATTGGTCTACGCTAAAAGAAGAAAATGATAAATCTCTAGTTCCAGAGGAAATAACTAATGCAGCGAAATCAACGGACTAAAATAAAATAAGAGGCTAATGAAAAGAAGATTTGCCCTTTTCATTAGCCTCTTTCGTGTGCGACAAATAGCCAACAAATTATTATTAGATATTGAAATCTGTTCTGAAAGATTGAAGGATAGCAAGCTGTCCCTGTAATGTACTTTCTGGAACTACTTCATTGATTGTCCGTTCAACATAAAGACTATATTGTTTATGAAACATTGTTTGCTGCAAAGCCATCTGAATATGAATTTCTCTAACATTGCTGGTTTTCATACGCAATGCTGAATTAAAATTGCTTTGGGCCATGCTTTTAGAGGTTTCTCGTAAATCAATGGCAATTGTCGCCTGATCTATTGGAGAAGTGACCTGTTTGCACGGTATAGCAAGCTGCTCTAAGTTATTAAGTGCAGCAGCAGTCACTTGTTCGTTAAGATTTGGATCCATTAACGAAAGCATGACTTCAACGTGGTTCCACATAATGACATATTGATCATAGATCAGTTTCTTTAAGGTTTGGTCTTGAACATTGCAGTAATAAGCGTCAAGTTTGTTAAGAATCCCTTTATGGACATTTAAATGCTCTGACATTAGGCTTAAATCAATTGATTTTAAAATCATTTGTTCACCCCTTTATAAATTATATTAGTGACAATATGGAACATGACAACTAACAAGATATGATAAATTATTTAAATTGAAGTTTAAGAAATTATTTGTGAGGTTATAGTACAAATGAAAGATATATAAATGAAGGAGTGAATGAAATGTCTCATGAACAATATCAAAGCCAACTTGATGCATTACACGAGTGTATGATTGCTTGTAATCATTGTTATGATGCATGTTTAGAAGAAGATGACATTGCGATGATGGCGAAATGTATTCGCTTGGACAGAGAGTGTGCTGACATTTGTGCATACCTTGAACAGGCTATAAGCAGAGGGACTCCATTTATTTCAGAATTAGCAGAGGTCTGTGCAAAGATTTGTACTGAATGTGGCAATGAATGCAAGAAACATGACCATGAGCATTGCCAAAAATGTGCAGAGGCTTGTATGGCATGTGCAGAGGCTTGTAAAAAATTAGTAGCATAATCATTAGAAAAATAATCTTGGATGAAATGTTTACCCGATTTATACGTTATTGAAGAATTTTAATGAGATTGGCAAAAACCAAAGTCTCTAACTGAAGTACCGAAAAAAGCAAACACGTAGCGGATGAAATATACGTAGACTCCTGCGTGATACAAAAGAGGCCCTGAAAAAGGTGGGATTTTCACCTTTTTTAGTGGCCTTTAAGCTCTATAGTTATTTAGCTAATGAGATAGTGGTTTCCTTATCTACAAAGGTTGCATTAACTTCAACTGTTTCCGGGTATTTAATTCCCATGCCTGTATTCAAACAAACCACGGTTTCGTTTGCTTTAATCCAATTCTTTTCTCTCAATATGCGAACAGTGGCAAATGTTGCTGCACCCTCAGGGCAGATAAAGGCTCCTTCTTTTTGGGCAATTAATTTTTGCTCTGCTAATAAAGTCTCATCATCGATCGCAACAGCACAGCCATTTGTTTTGTAGATTGCATCTAATACGAGAAAATCTCCTAATGCTTTTGGTACGTTTATACCAAATGCTGCTGTTTTAGAATGATGCCAGAACTCAGATTCAGTTTTCCCCTCTTCAAATGCTTTGACAATAGGTGCACAGTCTGCAGCTTGTGTCGCAACAAGGCGTGGAAATTTATCTTTTTTGACCCAGCCTAAATCCATTAACTCCTTGAATGCCTTGTAAATCCCGATCAAGCCAACACCGCCACCAGTGGGGTAGACAATAACATCGGGTAATTCCCACTGAAATTGTTCAGCAATCTCAAAGCCCATTGTTTTTTTTCCTTCAATTCGATAAGGCTCTTTAAGGGTTGACACATCGAACCAACCATTTTCTTTGACTGAACGTGCAACAATTTTTCCTGCATCACTTATAACTCCATCAACCAAATATAAATTCGCTCCTGATATCTCTACTTCTTTTCTTGTGATTAGAGGTGCATCAAGTGGCATAACGATATGACTTTTGATGCCGGCCTTTGCTGCGTAAAGGGACCAAGCAGCTCCCGCATTACCATTTGTAGGCATGGCGATTTCCTTAATATGTAACTCTTTAGCCTTCGATACACCAACAGCAGAACCTCTTGCTTTAAAAGAACCAGTTGGAATGAGTCCCTCATCCTTCATATACACACGAGAAATCCCGTATTCCTCAGATAATGACTTCATCTCAATTAATGGAGTCATACCTTCACCAAAAGATATAACATTCTCAGGGTTTTTCACCGGTAATAATTCATGATAACGCCATAGAGTGGGCTCGCGTTTCGCTAATTCTTCTTTCGTTAAGCTAGCTTTAATGCTGTCATAATCATAGCTTACTAGAAGTGGAGAACCACAAGTGCAAAGATTGATTTGTTCGTCAGTAGAATAGGTACTGCCGCATTTTGGACAATATAATTCGGTAACATAGCTATAGGTCATTGATCTCTCCCCTTATCAATTCAGTTTATGAATTAACTGATTCTAGAATAGACACTTATATTTATTTTTATCGTAATTGGAACATTGAAGACTGTCAAATAGCAGAGTAGTATGAGAGATGCTAATAACGGGGAGCTGAAACACAGTTGGGACGAGCTAAAGAGGTAAGGAAAAAAGTGTTTGAACTAACTTAAAACTCGAACAAAAGGGGACGGATAAGGATACCCTCCTGAAATATACTTCGCTTTCCGCGGGAAGCCGCTGAAAAAGTCCCTTGTAGCAGTTTCAAGGAAGCGGCAATAGCTCCACTCGTTGCACGACTGCTATCAGAAACCGACTCATAAAAAGGCTTAAGACAATGCTACGGTTTCGCTCATTGCTTAAAGGCCACTAAAAAAGGTGAAGGTCACACCTTTTTCAGTGGCCTCTTTTAGATCCCGTATGAGTCTACGTATATTTCATCTATTAAAGGATTTAGTCAGACACTTTATTTTATGTCCTAGCCTCTTTGCATTTAAGTAAAAACTTAGTAAACCAATAAGCTGTGATAGCTATGATCATATCGATTAAGAAAAGGTAAAGTTGGTTCATGCCATGTGCGAATGTGACGAGCCCGACTACTTTTTCAACAGTTGCAAAGCCAAATGCAAATACGGCACTTAATATACCAGTATACAGATAAAAGTTTTTGTTTTGATTTGTACAGTATTGATATATTAGTAAATAGCCAACCGGAAGAGCAGAAGCAGTCATATTTAATGCAAAAGGCAAGAGAGGAGTTAAAAAATAGGTATGAACAAAATATCCTTGTCTTTCTAAGGGAATATTAGCATATGTCCAAAGCATATGAACTGTATACCCAAAGAATAAGATTTCAAATAATCTATTCCGATCTAAAGTGAAGAATAGTAAAACTAGTGGTAAAACAAGCAGGGAGACAACAATCCAAAATTGCCACGTTCCCATATGGGAGTAGTCGTTCCAATAAGAGGTGATAAGCTTATGAAATTCGTTTGTATTTGTAAGGATCTGATCCCAATATTCATTATAACTCATAGAAAAACCTCCGAAATGTTCTGATACAAAGAGGTTCTCCTTTTGGAGGAATATCCATCCGCATATTTTAAAATCTTAACAAAAGTTACATCGGCTTGACTAATCCAGTGAAACAACAAACCAGCCTGGTTCTTTAGCTTTAGTAATGTCAGCCTTTAACTCTTTTAATTCTTTAGTAATATATATAAGGTCTGTTTCTTGAATGTCCATTTGCCTTTGCAATTTTAATGAGGATACAATATAACTAGAAAATTGAGAGTAAATATTCATTATATAACCTCCTACAATTATCCATACCCAATTTAGTCTTATTTTAAAACATGAAACTTTTTTTAGGGTTGGAATGTCTATAATATTAAATAGGTCGTTTTCTTGAGGTAGGTCAAAATTAATAAGTCGTAAAAAATAAAGAGTGGCCTGGCTTTTTGGCCTAGCTACAAGAAAAGGAGTAGAAAAAATGGATATAACGTTACCTGCAATGAAACAATTAGAGGCTTACAATAACAGAGATATTGAAGCATTTATGGACTGCTATTCAAAAGATTGCTTTGTCGAAGATGGTGAAGGAAATATTTTAATGGAGAATAAGGAACAAATGAGAGAAAGGTACAAAGATTTATTTAACTCGAGTCCTAACTTGCACTGTACCCTACTTTCAAGGACAGTGGTCGGTTCCTATGTCTTAGATGAAGAGAGTGTGGTAGGTTCACGAGGGAGTAATGAGAAAAGTCATGTCATTGCTGTGTATAGAGTGGCAAACGGCCTCATTGAGCATGTGAGATTTCTCCGTTAATACGTTTCTATTTGAAGAGGATCCTTACAAATGTAGTGAACAATGGTGGGAGTTCGGGTTACTAGTCCAAATTTAGGAGAGTAGCCCTTCTTGACGTTCAAATTAAATAGGTCAAGGCGATTTGATTAAGGCAGGATTCTAATCATTTATGTCAAATTAATTATAGATTCGGACCAATCAAATGAAGGGATTAAAACATGACTAAACCAGTAGTAGTGCTAGAAAATATTCAATGGAGACAACAAGATCGTCTGCTCATAGATAACATCAATTGGCAAGTTGAAGAAAATCAACATTGGGTTATTCTTGGTTTGAATGGCTC
Source organism: Halalkalibacter suaedae (assembly GCF_017939705.1). Lineage (GTDB taxonomy): Bacteria > Bacillota > Bacilli > Bacillales > Bacillaceae_D > Halalkalibacter > Halalkalibacter suaedae. Next base: position 255,846 of record NZ_JAGKSQ010000005.1, on the reverse strand, counting down.
TGGCAAAACATCATTACTAAGAATAATAACAGGCTATCTATGGCCGTCAAAAGGCAGGGTTCATGTCCTTGGTCAGCAGTTTGGCAAGGTAAATATACCTGAGTTGAGAAAGTCGATCGGGTGGGTCAGTTCATCACTTGATCACCAAATAGGAAATGGAACCGACTCTGCTCTTGAAGTAGTCATTAGTGGGAAATTTGCCTCGATTGGGATTTATGAAAAGTATGGGCAGGAAGATACGGAACAAGCAATCGAACTACTCCAGCAATTAGGAATGGATCATTTGAAAGATCAGTATTTTTACCATTTATCTCAAGGTGAGAAAAGGCGTGTTTTAATAGCGAGGGCACTGATGGCTAATCCAAAAATATTAATCCTAGATGAACCATGTAATGGACTTGATCTTTTTGCGAAAGAGCAATTATTAAAAATGGTTGAAGCGTTTGCTAAGAAATCTAATGGTCCAACTATTTTATACGTTACCCATCATGTTGAAGAGATCGTGCCTTCCTTTACTAATGTACTTTTATTAAACAGCGGGAAGGTTGTTGCGGCGGGGGAAAAAAGAGATATGTTACAAGCACCATTGTTAAGTCAGACTTTTCAAATCAAGCTCGAGGTTACATGGGTACTGGATCGACCATGGATTCATGTGATTGGTTAAGCAGATGATTAGACCGTTATAAAGAGATTCTGTATGATAATAAGGAGAGTAACTGTAAGCCACTTATGAACTCTTTTCAAGCAGAGAGTACTCATTGCATTGCTTAAAAGTCATTAAAGAAAGGTGAAAACTACACCTTTCCCTTGGCTTCGTAATTAAAAGGAGAGGAGTGTTAGGAATGTTTTTTGATAAATCACTGGATTGGAGTAATTTGGATCAAGACGCCTTTCAAATACTTGTAAAGAAAGCGATATATGATTTAGAGAAGCAAAATGCAGTCAGAGCACTACCACGTTTTCTACAAACCGTTTATGAAGAGTATAGAAATATAGAACAAGCGAAAGAGATGGGTGTCTATCCATTTGAACAATCGACAGCAGAGATTGCTGCAGCGAATCTACATATGCCGATTGGTACCTATGAAGCTTTTTTAGATCAGGCACGAGCAAGAATTGATATGTTATTAAGGTAGATATAGAGAGACTGCTGATATGGAGCTCATTGGAAAAAGGCACGGTTATTTACTTTTCAACGACTTTCCACTATCGGGGTCTTTGTTTTTCTAGAAAGGATGAGAAATGTGAACGATAAAGAACAACAAAAACAACGTATATTAGAAGCTTTTCAATTTCGCCATGCGACGAAGGAATTTGATCCTTCAAAAAAAATCAGTGATGATGATTTTGAATTTATATTAGAGACGGCTAGGCTATCGCCAAGTTCGATTGGAATTGAACCTTGGCAATTTGTGGTCGTTCAAAATAAAGAATTGAGGGAAAAACTAAAGGACGTAACCTGGGGGGCTCAAAAGCAGTTACCCACAGCAAGTCATTTTGTCATTTTATTAGCAAGAACGATTAAAGATGTGAAATATGACTCTGATTATATTGCCAACCACATTAGAGAAATTAAAAAGTATCCAGAAGAAATTGCAGAGAAAATCCCTGGAATTTATAAGAATTTTCAAGAATCAGACTTGCACTTGCTAGAAAGTGAACGGGCGATATTTGATTGGTCTAGTAAACAGACGTATATTGCCTTAGCGAATATGATGACGGCGGCAGCACAGATTGGTATTGACTCATGTCCAGTTGAAGGGTTTGATATGGATGCTGTGCATCAGATTCTCGCTGAAGAAGAGCTCTTAGAGGATGGGCATCTTGATATTTCTGTCATGGTGGCATTTGGCTACCGTGCTAAGGAGCCAAGACCAAAAACCCGCAAACCAAAGGAGCAGCTTGTTAAATGGATTAATTAACATATGGGGACGTTCCAAGAAGTGAAATTATACCTTTTGGAACGTCCCTTCTATGCTTGTAAGTCTTTTAGCTGTATTAATATTTTTTCAAAGGGCTGGTTCGTTTTAGATTCATGAAACATTTGAAAGGGATCTGGCTCCTTGAAGCGCTCAATCACAGCGGGTATCGTAAAATGACTTGGTTTGAGATCTGAAGTTACCTCGTGCCAATGTACTGGTGTTGCTACAAGTCCCTCTGGTCTACCTCTAGTTGAATATGGAGCAATGATTGTTTTGCCTTCATCATGTTGAATATAATCTAGATAGAGTTTATTATGTCTGTTTTTTTTAAGGCGTTCTGTTGTAAACCACTGAGGTTCTTGCTCGCATAAAAAAGTGCATACAAATTGAGTGAATATTCTAGTTTCAGCATACGTAAATGTATCATCTGGTAAAGGAATATACACCTGAAGTCCTTTTCCTCCTGATGTCTTCACAAAGGAAGTCAAATTAAATTCGTCAAAGATGGCCTTCATTCTTATTGCTGCTTCTATGGCTAAAGAAAATTCTGATACGGAAGGCGGATCTAGATCGAAAACAACTTCTGTTGGAAAGGATGTATGGATGGTTTGAAATGGAATATGAAATTCTAGTGCAAGTTGATTTCCAAGCCACAATAGTGTTTCCATGCCATTACAAATAATATAATTAATGTCTTCTACTTGTTTTGTCACAACAAAGTCTGGTGCATAATCAGGACAATGCTTTTGGTAAAAAGACTCTCCTTCAGCTCCGTGTGGGAAACGGATTAGGGTTAGCAGACGGTCACTTAGAAAAGGTAATAAGGAAGTTGAAGCCTTTTGTAAATAAAGTAAGTAATCATCCTTATCGATCCTTTCTAAAGGCCAGATTGGTTTATCAGGATGTGTGAATGCAACCGATTCGGGTAATGGCTGAAGCTGCCTTTGCATTTGCTTCGTTGTACAGGTAAATGGATCAGCATCTAATTGAAATTGATGAAACATCGGTTCTCTTAAGTGTTTACCGTCAAAATCGATACAAGCAATCATGACACAAATTGATGGAGGTAGCTGCCATTCATTTGTTGACACCTTTGTGCCATTGCTTTGAAAAAAGGTAAATAGAATTCGCTCCTCTTCTTCATTTAATCCATGTTTGAAATTGACGATCGGAATCCACTGGTCATCTTGTAAAATTGATCCCTGAAAATATCCATTATTTTTATCGTATTTTGTTAAAACAACTGTCACGTATCGCCAGTTTTTTATTTTGAGCCAATTCGAACTCCTAACTCCACTCTCCCATTTACTTATTGCTCGTTTTGCTACAATTCCTTCTCCGTTATAATTCTTGATCTTGGACCATAGTGGACTACTCTCTTTATAGTAATCAATTGCTTGAAGTCTGGATCGGTTTAAGTAATCGACTTGTACTGGTAAGTTAATTGTCTTAAAAAGCTCTTCTAATATTTCTTTACGTTTTAGAACTGTATGTTCTTCTAAACTTTCACCATTTTTCCTTAAAATATCAAAACCAATATAATGAACAGGGAGTCTCCTAGCATGTTGTTTTATAGAGGTGGTGTTTTTCATACGTCCTCGTGTTTGAACAACTGAGAAGACACTTTTAGCATTATTAATTAAGTAGACAATTTCGCCGTCTAATGTAATAGGCAAGAACGAACAAATCTCATCATATAACTGTTCACAAAATTGTATAAGCTCAGGAAAATGTTCGTTTAGTTGATTGCCAGTTCTGCTGATTAGCTTAGGCGTTTTATCTTCCCATTTTAACAAACAACGAAATCCATCATATTTGGTTTCAAATAACCAACCTTTATTTGGAGGCAATGTTTCAGTTGGTGATAGCAACATTGGTTTCACTATATCCTCCTCCTATCATTTTTCTTTTAGGGTTTGCTTGTTTCTCCTCCCAATACATAAATTCGATTAAGAACAAGCATAGTAAGAAAAAAGTAGGAGGTGGTTCGTGTCATGCATACAGTTTGGAAAGGAAGCATTAGCTTTGGTCTAGTCAATATCCCGATTAAGCTACATGCTGCAACTGAAAATAAAGACATTAAATTAAGACAAATTCATAAAGAATGTCACACACCCATTTCTTATCAGAAGGTTTGCCCGGGTTGCGATAAAGAAGTAACAAACGAAGAAATTGTTAAAGCATATGAATATGCAAAAAATAAATTTGTGATTCTTGACGAAGAAGAACTTGAAAAGTTGAAAAAGGAAAATGAAGACAAGGCTGTTGAGATAATCGACTTTGTTAAATTAGAGGAAATTGATCCAATTTATTTTGAAAGAAGTTATTTCATTGCTCCAGATAATGGCGGGGGAAAAGCATATTCTTTGTTACGATCCGCATTAGAAGAGTCTGGAAAAATTGGTGTTGCAAAGATTATTATACGCTCAAAGGAACAGTTAGCAATTGTTCGTGTGTATAAGGACACCCTAGTTATGGAGACGATTCATTTTCCTGATGAGGTAAGGAATGTTCAAGAAGTTCCTAATGTACCAGCTAAACAAGAAGTGGTGAAAAAGGAATTAGAAACAGCTTTAATGTTAGTTGATCAATTGACTACGACATTTGAGCCGGAGAAGTATTCTGATGAGTATCGTACAGCATTGATGGAGTTAATTGAAGAGAAAAAATCAGGTGAGAGCACTGTTACTGTAACAGAAAAACAGCCTGCAGCTACTAGTGGTTCAAATGTGACAGATCTTATGTCAGCACTGCAGGCATCACTAGATAAAACAAAAAAGAAACCAGCAACACGGAAGAAAAAGGCACCAACTGCAAAACCAGCTATCTCAGCAAGAAAGAATGCATAGACGGTTGAAAGTGAACTTATATTAAATGGGCAGCCGCTAAAAAGGTAAGAATCATCCTTTTTTAGCGGTTTTTCTAAGGATTTTGTGTAGTTGAGAAATTAGTTGTATCATCAGTTTCCTAAAAATGAAATAAAAAATAAAAAAATTTAAAAAAGATGTTTAAGCTTGTGATGAAGTGGGTAATGGTTAGTAGATTAGTTTACAACACAGGGGGATGAACAAATATGAAACCTACTTATCCAAACCTTAGAAGATCACTTGAAAAGAAATTGACAAGAAAGACTACATCAAAAGAAAAAATGTTACTTCAATGGATGATTCAGAAAAACCAACTAGTGACAGAGCAATCTCATACTACATAATTCTGATTAGACTGCTTCTTTCTCTTACATATCACACTTAGAAGTGTAGATACTATATGTATGAAAGGAGAGTGTATGAATTTGAAACAAAATAAAAATCAAACAAGACAATCTGAAGAAGTTGCTACCCATTCATATGAGCCTTCTGCATACAACAGTTCAAATGAGACTGATCAGGGGCTAGCAATCACACATGAACAAGTAAGTGATACGTTGACAGAGGGTACGATTGATGGAGAAATTGACGATATTAGTGAGAAAGAGAAAAGGTTTAAGAAGTAAATGATTTAAGTGTCTAGAAAATCCTATTGGGTTATTTAGACACTTTTTCTAATTTGAGATTTACTAGTATAAATTCGATTATGATACACATGCTAAATTAAACTATATATGGAGGAGTGAGTAAGTTTATGAAAAAATTAGTGATTTCCGCTACGATGGCAATGCTTTTAACATTAGGCGTCTCAAATGTTACATCGGTATCAGCAGAAGAAGATTTGACAAGAAACGTAGAACAAATGGAATTAACTGAAAAACAGCAAAAGGAATTAGCAAAACTACATCAAACTGTTTTAAAGCATAAAAAGGAAGTTATTGAAAAGTATGTTGAATTTGGTGTATTCACTGATGAAGAAGGAACAAAAATAATATCAATGTTTGATAAGCACTACAAACACTTGGAAGAAAATAAATTCCTACCAACATGGGACAAGGAACACCATAAAGGCCATCACCATGATTAGGAATAAATGAGGGTTAAAGATTGATTCTTTAATCCTTAATTCTATGAAACAAACTTAGATTAACATACATAAAATTTCCACATAATGTAGATAATAATTTAAAAAAGTAGGTGTATATCATGGCACGTAAAGGGACAACGGGTAGAGGTTTAGTAGTAAGTTCAGTTATTGGTGGCTTTGTCGGTGCAGCAGGTGTAATGATGTTAACAACTGAAAAAGGTGAAACCCTCCGCAATGAGATCATGAGAATGGCTAAAAGTAAATATCCATCTATATCACAAACTCTTCTGGAATTTGGAGAGGAATGGGAAGAGGAACTAGAAAACGTGATTAAAGGTTCAAAGGAATCTAAAACGTTAGATCATGCACAAAGTGAAATTGGAACACTTATTCAAGAGGTGGTTGATAAAGATCAACCATTTTCAGAAGAGTCACAGAAGTAGAATTATAAAAAAGGCAGCTGAAAAAAGTGATTGCTTTTCAGCTGTCTTTTTCTATTCATCCTATCTTTCCTATGATAAAATGTTCATTGTAAATAAAGGTGGGGATGATGTTGAATAGATGGGAAGCGTTTGTTGGTTCTCTAGAGCGTTTAGAATGGGCAGACTTAGGGATAGCTTTTGGGATTTTTGTTGTTTTTCTAATTTTTCGTAAGATCTTTACAAAGTACATATATAAATTAATTCTTACATTAGTCAGTAAGACACCTACTGCTGTTTTCTCAAACTTGTTAATCTCTTATGAAAGACCATTGCGAACATTTTGGGTTGTTTTAGGGACGTATTTATCCCTAGTATATTTGCCATTTCATTTTACAGCGATTGAGTTTGTTGATCATTTGTATCGTTCGATTATTATAGTGTTAATAGGTTGGGGACTTTATAATTATGTCTCGTATCATTCAATGGCTTTTGTTAAAATAGCGAATCGAATTGATGATGATGAAGACAGTATGCTAGTACCGTTTCTGACGAAAATACTTCGAGCAACTGTGATTGTGTTGATCGTTGTTGTTGTAATTAGTGAATGGGGTTACGATATTAGCGGATTCATTGCCGGCCTTGGACTTGGTGGGTTAGCATTCGCTCTAGCTGCCCAGGATACGATTAGTAATTTTTTTGGTGGGATCATTATTATCACTGAGAAACCTTTCAAGAAGGGTCACTGGATTGAAACACCAACAGTAGAAGGAATCGTAGAAGATATCACATTTCGAAGCACGCAAATTCGAACATTTGCTGATTCTGTCATTACGGTTCCAAACTCAACCCTTGCACACGAACCAATTACAAATTGGTCACAAATGAATAAAAGGCAAATATCGTTCAATTTAGGTCTAACCTATAGTACGTCACAGGAAAAGGTTGAAACTTGTGCAAGAAGAATTGAAGCGATGCTAAGAGCAAATGAAGATGTTGATCAAGAGTTAATTATGGTCCGTTTCAGTGAATTTAATGACTCTAGCTTAGATATATTTGTTTACTTTTTTACAAAATCAACAGCATGGGTTAGTTGGTTCGAAACAAAAGAGGCTATCAATTTTAAAATTATGAACATTCTTGAAGAAGAAGGTGTTTCAGTTGCTTTTCCTTCGAGAAGTATCTATATGGAAAACGAGAAAAAAGATAATCAGGAAAGCTCAAGCGAAAGCTGAGCTTTTTTTGTTTTGTAATAATGATGTCTATTATGTACAGACTATAGGAAAGAACAATCTTCGAGGAGATGAGATATTTGTATGAAGAATTTTACAATTACCTATAAAATATCAATTATAGTTGCGTTAGCTTTTGTGCTATGGGGAGCTTTTTTTCCAGAGCAACTAGGTGAAGTCATGGGAACAGCCCAAGCCTTCTTCTTAAATTCATTCGGCTGGTTTTATAATTTAGTTGCTAGTTTCTTTTTGATATTCGCGCTTTTTCTCATATTTAGTAAATACGGAAAAATTAAATTAGGTAAAGATGAGGATAAGCCAGAATTTAGTCGAGCAACATGGTTTGCAATGCTATTTAGCGCCGGGATGGGAATTGGGCTTTTATTTTACGGTGTATCTGAACCGATTTCTCACTATGCTGCACCACCATACGGAGAAGGTGGAACAAGAGAAGCTGCCCTGCTTGGGTTACGTTATACGTATTTACATTGGGGGTTTCATGCATGGGCAATTTATGCAGTTGTAGCGTTGGCATTAGCTTATTTTAAATTTAGAAAAGGTGCTCCAGGTCTAATGAGTGCAACACTTCATCCAGTGCTTGGGAATCGAGTGAATGGACCAATCGGATACACGATCGATATATTTGCTGTCTTTGCAACACTATTCGGTGTATGTGCTTCATTAGGACTTGGTGCACAACAAATTAATGCAGGGTTAAATTATTTAGTTGGGCTACCTGTTAGTTTCACTGTTCAATTAATTATTATTGGAATCATTACAGTTCTTTTCATTCTCTCTGCAAGTACTGGTATTCAAAGAGGGATCAAGTATCTAAGTAATACAAATATGATTTTAGCAACAATATTGTTAATAGCGATGCTAATTGTAGGTCCGACGGTTTTCTTATTGAATTTATTTACACATACGCTTGGTGAATATATTCAGAACTTGCCTCAAATGGGACTTAGGCTTTCACCATTTAATGAAGAAAGAGCAGCATGGACTCAAGGATGGACGATCTTTTATTGGGCCTGGTGGATTTCGTGGTCGCCATTTGTAGGGATGTTCATCGCACGTGTATCGAAAGGAAGAAGTGTCAGAGAATTTACGATTGCTGTTCTAATCGCCCCTACTCTTGTATGTGCATTTTGGTTTGCTGTATTTGGTGGAACCGGCATACATTTAGACCTTGTTCAAGGTGTTGATGTTGCAAGTCAAAGCTTAGAAACAGGTTTGTTCTTTGTCTATGAGCATCTACCATTTGGTGGCTTTCTATCAATTGTAACAGTTTTACTAATTAGTACGTTCTTTATTACCTCAGCGGATTCTGCAACCTTTGTGTTAGGCATGCAAACAACAGGAGGAGATATGGATCCCTCCAATTTTATAAAGGTGTCTTGGGGCCTGATTCTAGCTGCTTCTGCTGTAGTTCTCATGGCTTCTGGAGGCCTGAGTGCACTACAAACAGCCATAATCGTTAGTGCTTTCCCATTAACGATTATCTTACTTGTTATGTGTGTTGGAATTTTGCGGGTATTCAAATCTGAAGTAAAAGGAAAAAGAAAGAAGCCTGTATAAAATAGTAGAGGTTTGTCCTAAAGATACTAGGACAAACCTTTTTTCTTTTGAAAAATAGGGTTTGATAAGCATGATTAAGGGAAGTTGTTCATATAACTTGGTACGAGCTTTTTTTGTAAATGAATAAAAGCAGATCAATTCGTCCAATCTGGTTAATGATATCTTGATTGAAAGAGGGGCTAGAGATGAAGGTACTAAAAATAGTTTACTTAAGCTGTATCGTTTTAATTTTAGTTGCATGTGGGAGAGCTTCTGGTGAAACCGATGAAACTGTTCCAGAAGGGCAACAATCACTTATTCTTTCACAGAAGGAATCCTTTGTTTCTTTCGACTGGATCGAGGAAGGATATACGGGACTGTTTGTACCTGCAAATAGTAAGTTGGGGCAAGCTACTGCATCAATCATTGACATTTACGGGGAACCCGATGAACGTGGGAGTTATGAAGGTGGGGATTTCTTAACGTATGGCAAGAAGACCTTTTTCATTAATCCAGATACAGGTAAAAGTGTTGCGATTGCCCTTGATATATCCGAGCATCGTCTTACAGAGCAAGATCTTAAAAGAGCTTTAGGTACCCCTGATCATAGTGAGTTAAATGAAATGGATAATTTTTGGATGTATCTCTACAATCTAGATGATTTTGAATTAATGTTCGAAGCTGAAACAAAAGAAGCAATTATTAAATTCGTGTGGTTGAGAGAAAAATAATTGAGAGTAAAGTCGAATTGTTGCCGGGGAAATAATTTGAAGTAATAATAATAACAATTTTGTAGTAATACGTTTGTAATTATTGCATTTTGTCATTTTAATCATTATCATAGTGGAGAGATTGATTTAACAGGAGGAATAATGATGAAAATGATGGATGCAAATGAAATTATTCAGTTTATTTCACAAAGTGAAAAGAAAACCCCAGTAAAAGTACATATTAAAGGGAATTTAGATGGTATTGATTTTGGTTCTGATACAAAGTCCTTTATTACAGGATCTGTTGGTGTTCTTTTTGGTGAATGGAGCCAGATTGAAGCTGTATTAAAAGCAAACGAATCAGCGATTGAGGATTATGTTGTGGAGAATGATCGTCGTAATTCAGCTATTCCATTGCTTGATATGAAAAATATCCAAGCAAGAATTGAACCAGGAGCGGTTATTCGTGATCAGGTAGAAATTGGGAATAACGCTGTAATTATGATGGGTGCTAGCATTAACATCGGTTCCGTTATTGGTGAAGGAACTATGATCGATATGAACGTGGTCCTTGGTGGACGTGCTACTGTTGGTAAGAATTGTCATATCGGAGCGGGCTCTGTATTAGCCGGTGTAATTGAACCACCTTCAGCTAAACCAGTTGTCGTTGAAGATGATGTTGTTGTAGGAGCTAATTGTGTTATTCTTGAAGGTGTTACGGTAGGTAAGGGAGCTGTTGTTGCAGCTGGAGCAATTGTGACAGAAGATGTCCCTCCAAATACCGTTGTTGCTGGTACACCAGCTCGAGTGATCAAAGAGATTGACGAAAAGACTAAAGGCAAAACAGAAATTAAGCAAGAGCTTCGTCGTTTAAACGAAGATAGATAATGGTTTATAGTGGACAAGCAGCTTTGTCGTAATCGGCAAAGCTGCTTTCAATACATAGAGAAAGGTATGATGACTTTGTCTAATTGGATGGATAGAGACCAAGAAGTAATTATGTCTACATATGGCAGACTACCGATTGTAATTGAACGTGGGGAAGGCAATTATTTGTATGATGAAAATGGGAATCAATATCTTGATTTATTTACTGGGTTAGCTGTAAATATTTTAGGGCATTCACATCCTGAACTTTCAAAAGTATTAAAAGAACAAGCGGCTAAATTTTTGCATATATCAAACTATTTCTACAATAAGCCTGCAATCAAACTTGCTGAAAGTCTAATTTCAAATTCGATTAAAGGGAAAGTTTTTTTTACGAATTCGGGTGCAGAAGCAACAGAGGCCGCACTGAAGTTGATTCATAAATGGTCAAAGGATCAAGAAGAGGCTCGTAACGGGATTGTCGTGTTAAAACAGAGCTTTCATGGTCGTACGCTTGGAGCTTTGAAATTGACAAGACAAAAAAGTGTCTATCAAGACTTCCCGGTTACCGATATTCCTGTGTATGAAGTAACTCCACATCAAACGGATGAGTTGGAAACGATCTTGAAAACTCATAAACCAGCGGCAATGATTGTTGAACCAGTATTAGGTTCTGGAGGAATTGTCACTCTTGAAGAAGAGTATATTAGAGATATTTCCAAGCTCTGTCACAAATATAATGTTTTATGTTGTATGGATGAGATCCAAACAGGAATCGGCAGAACTGGTGAATTTTTTGCTTATCAACATGCAGGGATTGCCCCCGACTTAATTCTATTTGCAAAAGGAATTGGTGGAGGATTGCCACTTGGGGGGATTATTGTTGCAGAAAAGCATGAGAATTTATTTAAACCAGGTGATCATGGCACGACATTTGCTCCCTCCCCACTAAGTGCTGCTTTGGGAAATGCGGTAATCGATGTATTGCTCGATCAAGGTCAACTAAAGACTGGTACGAACGTTGCAACAAAGCTACACCAACGATTAAATGAATTAAAGAAAAAGCATGGTTCGATCATAGGGGATGTACGTGGTAAAGGGATGATGATAGGTATCGTAATGTCGCTTGACGCTAAGGCTGTTAAGGACATTCAAGCTCGATTGTTGGAAGTTGGGGTAATGGTTGATGTTACACAGCAGACAATTATTAGGTTACTCCCACCTTTAACTTTAACGATTGAAGAAGTTGAACGCTTTATTAGTGCTTTCGAAACGGAAATCGAGAAGTTATTGAGAGTAGGTCAATAGATGAGGGCAGATGAGCTAATCAAAATACGACGTGACTTACACCAAATACCAGAACTAGGATTTGAAGAAGTGAAAACGCAGAGCTATCTGTTAAACAAAATTCATCACCTATCTCAGCAGTTTTTAACAGTTGAGACGTGGAAGACTGGAATATTTGTCCATGTTAAAGGGAGTAATCCAACTAAAACAGTTGCTTACAGAGCAGATATTGATGGTTTGCCGATAAATGAACAGACGGATTACGATTTTCGCTCCATTCATCCTAATACGATGCATGCTTGTGGGCATGATTTTCATATGACCATTGCACTTGGTTTACTTACTCATTTTGCTAGTAACCAACCGATGAATAATTTGCTATTTATTTTTCAACCAGCTGAAGAGGGTCCTGGAGCAGCACAAGAAATGCTGAAATTAGAACAATTAAAGAAATGGAAGCCAGATAACATCATGGCATTACATATTGCACCAGAACACCCAGTGGGTACGATTGCAATTAAGCCAGGGTTATTGTTTGCGAATACTTCTGAGCTCTTTATCACCTTAAAAGGCAAGGGTGGACATGCGGCATATCCGCACACAGCAAATGACATGGTCGTTGCTGCAAGTTATTTAGTGACTCAACTTCAAACGATTATTTCAAGGAATGTCGATCCACTTGACGCCGGTGTTATTACAATCGGAGTCATTAAAGGTGGAACGAAACAAAATATTATCGCGGAAACAGCTGTTGTTGAAGGGACGATACGGACACGTTCGATTGAGACCATGCAAAAAGTGAAGAAGAGAATTGAAGCAATCGTTAAAGGAATTGAAATAGGTTTTGAATGCTCAATAGACATTGATTATGGTGCGAACTATTGTCAGGTTTACAATGAAGAGACAATTACAAGCGAATTTATTACCTTTGCTAAAGAGCAAAAAGATGTCAATCTAGTTATTTGTGATGAAGCTATGACAGGTGAGGATTTTGGGTATTTTCTCGAAGAAATACCAGGCTTTATGTTCTGGTTAGGAGTAAATAGTCAATATGGCCTCCATGATGCTAAATTAGAGCCGAATGAGGATGCACTAATATTTGCTGTTGAAACGATTGCTAATTACTTAAAAAGATAAACGAAAAAGATATTCAGAAGGCTATCATTGCCTAGGTCTGAATATCTTTTTTTCTTATCAAATAGATCTGTATAGTTGAACAAAAATCGGGAAATTTAATAGTGTAACGTCATAAATGATTAATGGAGGTACGTAATTATGGCTAGAATCGGTGTGGAACAATCTTTAACAGCAGTGCAGCAGGAACTACAATCTAAAGGATATGAAGTTATTCAATTAAAACAAGAGCAGGATGCACAAGGCTGCGATTGCTGCGTCATAACAGGACAAGATCAAAATGTAATGGGTGTGCAAGATGCAGCAATTAAAGGATCTGTCATCAATGCTGACGGTATGACAGCCGAAGAAGTTTGTCAAAAGGTTGAACAAAAAATTGGCTATCAGCAATAAAATTGAAGAGGCTAGGACAAAAGTGTTTGAACTAAACTAAAAAATGAACGAAATGGTATGGTGTAAGGACATCGCTCCTGAAATATACTTCGCTTTCCGCGGGAAGCCGTTGTGCCTCCTCGGCTCCGCCTGCGGGGTCTCAACTTTGGCTTTAAATCCCGCAGGAGTCTACGTATATTTCATCCGCTAAAGGATTACTTTGTTCGGATTTTCAGTCAGGCACTTTAGTAATGTCCAGCCTCAGATTGTAGACAAAACGCCTTTGAGGAAGTGACTCTCAAAGGCGTTTCTACGTAATTCCGTCTAGTTTCAGTTGGTGGTGCTGGAGTAAGGGTGTTCCTCCAATGCTAGTTGGCTAATTTTTTCAAGTTCATGGCAGCGAAAACAAGCATCGCCTACATTGCCGACTGCTGCAGGAGGGAAGGGCAGGTTGAAATCCACTGGCAGAACCGGTTAGTTCCACGCCCGTCGGAGGGTGCGTGCCCCCATCCCGGTAGCGAATTCGAAGCGACTTATTAGGGCCATTTGTTTCAATTACAAAAAGCCTGTCGACTGTCTCGCTTTTGCAAGACTTTGTCGACAGGCTGAGAACACGCAATTATGCGTGTTCTTTATTTCTTTATTGTTCTTTCTTTTCGATATACACTTGATGAGGAAATGGAATCTCAATATTATTAGCATCGAGTGCTTCTTTTAATGTTTTGCGTAACTGACGTTCAACAGCCCATTGTGACATGTTCTCAGTCTTTGCAATAATTCGAATGACAACATCAGAATCTCCAAGGCCTTGTACACCTATTACGTTAGGACCTTCTTTAATTGCCTCTTCCTCCAGTGCTAGTTTGTCACATGCTGCTTGCATGATGGCAATTGCTTCATCAATATTATCATCATAAGAGATACCAATGTCTACAAGAGCTCTCATATTTCCTCTAGAGTGATTGCTCACATTACTTATCCCTCTATTTGGAATGAAATGGAGAGTGCCATCGAATCCACGTATTTGAGTATTACGTAATCCGACCTCTTCAACAATACCGTCAACTCCACCTGCTGTAACGTAGTCTTCAACATCAATTTGTTTTTCAAGTAGTAAAAAGAACCCTGTAACGACATCACTAACTAATCCTTGTGCACCAAAACCGATTGCTAGACCGACAACCCCAGCCCCTGCAATTAATCCTGTTGCGTCCAACCCAAAAATACTTATTATAATTGTGATAAATACGAAAATGAGTACATAAGAAAAAGCATTGATACTCAATTTTTCTAATGTTTTTACACGTCCTGAACTCATTTCTTTCTGTACCTGCATCTTGCTGAATCCGCTATTTATTATTTTCTTACCAATGGATCTAGCGATTAAAAATGCAATAATTGCTATAATGATTTGCCCAACAATTGTAAGAAGACCAACAAAAAACGCTCCTTCTAGCATTGAATTCAACATATCTTCCATGTAATCACTCCCACTTTAATATACCCTAATTGTTAGTTAGGAAAACGTAATGAATATTAATGCTAGCATAATTTGTCGACAAGCTCAAATGATTGAGTGTAGGTTATTTTTATTGATTTTTTTAATTCTGAAAAAGAAACTTCACCTTTTTCTAGGTAGCTTGATATATATATAATAGTGAGGTGATAGCAGATGAACATAATTGATAAGCGTAATTCATTAGCGTCCAGTAGCTCGAGATCATATCGGAGAAGAGCGAAGAGTTCAATTCGAAATATAGCTATTCATCATAGTGCAACGACTTCAGGAAGTGCTGAGGCATTTGCTCGTTACCATGTAAATGAATTAGGATGGCCTGGTATTGGGTACCACTATGTCGTTGATAAGGATGGTAGTATTAGCTTATGTCACGATGTTGAAGTTGTAAGTTATCATGTCGGGAATAGTAACAGTTACGCCGTAGGTATTTGTATGGTTGGTGATTTTCGGACACAGACGTTAGGTGAAGAACAGAGGCAAGCCACCCTAGATTTGACACGGAGTTTAATGAGTGAACTGAATATTCCTATAGATAATGTATGGGGACATATGGAGTTTCCAGGATATGAGTGGAAGCCTTGTCCGTCAATTAATATGCAAACATTCAGAAATTGGTTAAGTGAGGAAGGAACCAGCATGCCAGGTCGTCCTTCTCCAAGACCGACATATGTAGCAGGAGCAAGACAAAGAACAGTTTTATCACGAGGTGATCAAGGAGATGACGTTAGAGCATTACAGGAGAGACTTGATGAGTTAAACTTTCATCCAGGACCAATTGATGGTATTTATGGATCACAAACAACGGATGCAGTTATGCGATTTCAACGTGCTGCATCAATCACTGTTGATGGAATCGTTGGTCCAGAAACCCGTGAGAATTTAAGAGATTTTGAAGGGAGTGGTGATCAGAGAGAGCATGGATCCCCAACTGATGAAGCAGATGACAAAGAAGAGATGTACCAAAGTGAGTCAAGACGATTGTTACGTTTTATCCGGCCAATGATGCGGGGAGAAGATGTTCAGATTGTTCAAGAAAAAACGGGTGCAGTTGTTGACGGTGTATATGGTCCAGAAACGGAAGAGAGTGTAAGGAGATTTCAACGTGAAGAAGACTTAACGATTGATGGTATTGTTGGTCCCCAGACGTGGAGAGCGTTAGATCGAATTAATACATCAACCGGATACCAACGTTTGCTTTCCGTGCAAACACCTTATCTACAAGGAAATGACGTTAAGAGAGTTCAACGAGCATTGAATGTCACAACAGATGGTCTTTACGGACCGATGACTGAGCGAGCCGTTAGAAACTTTCAGAGAAGAGAAGGAATTTCGGTAGATGGTATTGTTGGACCACAGACATGGAGAAGATTATTTAATTAAAATTAACAAAAAGGGGAAACATTATAGGTCTAATTTAACCATTAACATTTCCCCTACTTATTTATACTTCCATAATAATTGGTAAGATCATTGGTTTACGCTTCGTGCGTTCATAAAGAAAAGGACCAAGCAAATCGGTGATCTCATTTTTAATTTCAGACCATTGTGACGTTTTACGTTCCATCACTTCATTGAGATGATTTGACAATAATTTTTGTGCTTCATGGATTAAGTCACTCGACTCTCGCATGTAAACGAAGCCTCTCGAAATCAAGTCAGGTCCCGCAGTTACCTTGAATTCCTTCATATTTAAGCTGACTACCACAACGACGAGTCCTTCCTCTGAAAGAATTCGACGGTCTCTTAGAACGATATTTCCGATATCTCCAATACCGTTCCCATCAACATAAATAGAACCGGATGGTATCTTTCCAACAACACCAGCTTCATCTGGATGGAGTGCCAATACGTCACCATTGTCCATGATAAAGCTGTTCTTTTCATCAACACCACAATCCTTTGCAAGCTTAATATGCATTTTAAGCATACGATACTCACCATGAATTGGCATGAAATATTGAGGCTTCATTAATCGTAACATTAATTTCTGTTCCTCTTGGCCACCATGACCTGATGTATGAATGTCATTTAAAGAACCGTGGATAACATCAGCACCAGCTCGGTACAGTTGGTTAATTGTTTTGCTTACACTTAGTGTATTTCCTGGAATAGGTGATGAAGAAAATACAACTGTATCGCCCGGTATGATCTGAATTTGTCGGTGTGTACCATTAGCAATCCGAGAAAGAGCTGCCATTGGCTCACCTTGACTTCCTGTACAAAGAATCGTTACTTGATTATCCGGCAATTTATTTAATTGAGATGGTTCAATAAACGTATTCTTTGGTGCGCTTATATATCCAAGCTCTTGTCCAATTGTAAGAGCAGACTCCATACTTCTACCGAAAACAGCAACCTTGCGACCATGTTGAACAGCCGATTCAACAACTTGTTGTAAACGATGGATATTGGAAGCAAATGTAGCAAAAATTATTCGCCCTTCAACTTTACGGAAAATTGTATCGATGCTTTCTCCGACTTTTCTTTCGGACATGGTAAATTCAGGTATTTCACTGTTTGTACTATCTGATAGAAGGCAAAGAACTCCCTCTTCACCAATTTTTGCCATTTTCGTTAAATTAGCAGGTTCTCCAACTGGCGTAAAGTCAAATTTGAAATCACCTGTATGAACGACGTTCCCAGGAGGGGTCTTAACAACAATTCCGTACGAATCTGGGATACTATGTGTCGTCCTGAAAAATGAAACAGATGTTTTAGTGAATTTAACAATTTGATCTTCATGTATTTCAATTAGCTTAGTTGAGCGTAATAAGCCATGTTCCTCAAGCTTACCTTTTAATAATCCAAGTGCTAACTTGCCTCCGTAAATAGGAATATTGACCGCTCTAAGTAAATAAGGGATACCACCAATGTGATCTTCGTGACCATGGGTAATAAAAAGCCCTTTAATTTTATCTTCATTTTTCACTAAATACGTGTAATCAGGTATCACATAATCAATACCAAGAAGCTCGTCCTCTGGAAACTTTATTCCGGCATCGATTAAAATAATTTCATCTTGAAATTGAACAGCATACGTATTTTTTCCGATTTCACCAAGACCGCCTAAGGCAAATACAGCTGTTTGATTATTTTTAACTTGTTTCATAAATTATATTGTCTCCACTTTGAAATCTTCGCTTTGCTGTTCATATTCTAGGTATGCTCCAGAGAGTGGTGTAATAAATTCAATATTATATTTACGAGGAACAAGCTTTAACCTCACGTCGGCTTCGCTTTCACCTTCTACAAATATCGTTTCTGTAAATTCACGTACAGGAACCTGGTTAAATTTCTTTTGGTAATAAACTTTAAAAATCATAATTCTACCTCTCCTTACTATTGGTTATATTTTCATTATAAAGTAATTATCATATGATTTCATGTTTTTCTTTTTTTTATCTAATGGATAATAACTAAATAATGAAGCTATAGCCGTAAAGTTTAGTCTTTTATCAGGTATTTATACCTCTATTAAGCGGTTTTTAGGTAAAAGATTCTTGCATCCTTTAACGATTTTTCTTCTAAGTTTACGTAGCATACTATCTCTCCTCTCGATGGGTTTTTTAGCAAACGATGTCCAGTTTGTAAGGATTTGATGTCCTTAGTATGTGTTGGATCGTCTCTGTCCGTTCGAGGTAATAAATGGTAGAAATGATTTAAAAGAGAGGAGAATAGTGCTTTCGTTAATAAAAGAATTGATTATGAGGAAGTAAAAAGAGTAAGGAGAAGTGGAGATCAAGTTCTAAAAAAGGTAGGAGGGGTGCTAGTGTTGAACGCACATCCTCCTAACAGTGGGGTATTATTGACCGTTAGGGAGTGGTCTTTTGAGTTTGTCGGTGAAATTTTCAATTCTGTCATAAAACATAATCCCATTAAGGTGATCAAGTTCATGTTGAAAAACGATTGCGACGAGGCCTTTCAGTCGAAGTGTTACTTCTTCACCATCTAAGTTTGTACCTTTAATTGTAATTCTTGAATATCGAGGTACTAACCCTGGTATATCTCGATCTACAGACAGGCAGCCTTCACCACCTTCTAAATGGTTTTCTTCAACAGAGTGACTGATCACTTTCGGATTGAAAAGGCCCATACTGTATAATCGGTCTTGATCATCTGTAACATGTACAGCAAACATACGTTTTGAAATGCCAATTTGCGGAGCGGCAATTCCTACACCTGGCCTTAAATTATATTTTTCTGCTTTATCTGGATCCTGGCTATTGATAACAAAATCGAGCATTTTTTGTAGTGTTTCTTTATCCTCATTGCTAGCTGGTAATGGTACTTCTTTTGCAACTTCTCTTAAGATAGGATTACCTTCTCGTACGACATCCTGCATTGTTAACATTTATGTATCACTCCTTTGCACATAAGATAACTTTAAAAATAAAAAGGTAAAAGATCAAGTAATTTTGTTTTTAGTATGTTCTTAGATATGAGAAAAAAGACAGTGAGGATTTTCCATCACTGTCTTTTTCGTTAAGATGAACTTGATTTTAATTATACTCCAAAGCGAGAAGCACCAACGATAATTAAAAGGATGAAAAGGACAACGATTAACGCAAATCCTCTTCCAGCACCTGCTACTGGAGCTGCTACTGGAGCTACTGGAGCACCATATCCATATCCGCAAGGATCGTAACAACCAGTTCCTACACCTGCACCATATCCATATCCGTATCCGTACATTTTACATTCCTCCTTTAAATTCATAGCACCGCATTACCTGCGGTTCACTAATTACCATATGCATAACAATCGTGTATGGTTGGATGAATGCCTATATTTGAAGATTTTTCTAATGATTATGTTCGGACAGGCTCATAAACGGGTAGATGAATTCATATACTAGCATCATTTACAGGGCTTAGAAAGATGTGTATTGTTAATGTTAGGAAAAAAAGTGTTGAGGGGGAAGATTCTTGAAATATATTAAATGGAGTACTATGGGTATCATGCTAATTTTTTTACTGGCAGCTTGTGGTAATAATGCTGCTGAAGATGTTTATCAACATTTAGAAGCAGCTGTTGAGTTAGAGCAACCGTTTGAAGAGCAGCAACAACCTTTGCAGAATGCAGAGATGAGGGAGAACGAACTCTTTGAAGAAATTATAGCTATTGGTACTAGTGAGATTGAAAAAATTCAATCGTTGGCTGATGAGGCTCTTAATTCTATAGATTCACGTAAACAGATGCTTGAAACAGAAAAGGCAAGTATTGAAGCTAGTTATGAGGAGTTTAGTAAAATTGAAGAGTATAATGAACAGTTTGAAGACGAAGAACTTCTGTCGAGTCTAGAAGAACTTCAAGCAACAATGGAGGAAAGATATGAGCAATATCAGTTACTATATAATTCATACAATGAAGCGGCCAATCGAGATCAGAAGCTTTTTACTCAGTTAAAAAGTGAAGATCTTGTAATGGAGGAGCTTCAAACCCAAGTTCAAAGTGTGAATGAACAGTATGAAGTTGTCGAAGAACATAAGGAAGCATTCAATACAGCCACTGACTCATACAATGAAAACAAAAGAAAATTTTATGAAGCAGCTGAACTTAACATTAGTTATGACTAATGTTAAGGGCTGTTTTTTTTATTTTCATCAACAAACTGTATTATAAATAAATATATTGATATATAACACAGATATTTTCCTTTGAGAATAATTTCCAATATGGTCTCGGGTAAAACAAGAATACAAAAGGATTGACGAAATTGTTTGATCTAAGGTAGACTTATTTTCGTAAGCAAATGTTGTATTACTATGCCATTGATCTAACTAATACAGAATGGATGGATCATTGACAATTCTAATTATATAAATATCATATTTCAAAAAGTTGTTTCACATTTGGTTATGGATGTGAACAGTTTGGGCATTCTATGGTAGAGAATTGTCAAAGTTTGTTTAAAACCTAGTGTTAATATGAGTTTTTTTTATTATAAGGAAGAGGTGAAGGTAAATGAGTACAAGAACGTTAGAGCAAGTTGAAAGTCAATTTGAGACGTTTCAAATTTTAAACGAGGAAGGCGAAGTAGTTAACGAAGCTGCTATGCCTGAGCTTAGTGATGAGCAATTACAAGAACTAATGAGAAGAATGGTTTACACAAGAATATGGGATCAAAGAGCAATCTCATTAAACCGCCAAGGGAGATTAGGTTTCTATGCACCTGTAGCTGGTCAAGAAGCTTCAATGCTGGGTTCTCAGTTTGCACTAGAAAAGAAGGATTGGATCTTACCTGGATACCGTGATATTCCACAAATTGTATTCCATGGCTTGCCATTACATCAAGCGTTTTTATGGTCACGTGGTCACTTTGCAGGTGGACAGATTCCTGATGAATTAAATATCATGATTCCTCAAATCATCATTGGAGCACAAATTATCCAAACTGCAGGTGTTGCTCTTGGTCTTAAGCGTAAAGAGACAAATACTGTTGCCATTACATATACAGGTGATGGTGGTGCTTCACAAGGGGACTTCTATGAAGGAATGAACTTTGCTGGTGCCTACAAAGCTCCTGCGATCTTCATTGTTCAAAACAACCGATTTGCGATTTCAGTTCCTGTTGAAAAACAATCTGCAGCAAAGACAATCGCTCAAAAGGCAGTAGCTGCTGGGATTGAAGGAATTCAAGTTGACGGGATGGACGTTCTTGCTGTTTACGCTGCAACGAAAGATGCTCGTACTCGTGCATTAGCTGGTGAAGGTCCGACACTTATCGAAACCTTAACATACCGTTATGGTCCTCATACAATGGCTGGAGACGATCCAACACGCTACCGTTCTTCAGATCTAGATGATGAATGGACAAAGAAAGATCCACTTGTTCGTTTCCGTAAGTTCCTAGAAGGCAAAAATCTTTGGAACGAAGAAAAAGAAAACGAGGTAGTTGATCAAGCGAAAGCGGATATTAAAGAAGCTATTAAAGAAGCTGATGCAGCTCCGAAACAAAAAGTTACAGATCTAATTGGCTTTATGTTCGAGGATCTACCTTCAAATCTTCGTGAGCAAATGGAAGAGTATACAGCAAAGGAGTCGAAATAATCAATGGCACAAATGACGATGATTCAAGCCATTACGGACGCGATGCGTAATGAGCTAAAAAATAATGAAGATGTACTTGTGTTTGGTGAAGACGTTGGTCAAAACGGCGGTGTATTCCGTGCAACTGAAGGCCTTCAAAAAGAATTTGGAGAAGAAAGAGTATTTGATACACCACTTGCTGAGTCTGGAATTGGTGGACTTGCAATTGGACTTGGATTGACTGGCTTCCGTCCAGTTATGGAATTACAGTTCTTTGGATTTATCTTTGAAGTCTTCGATTCAATTGCTGGTCAAATGAACCGAATGAGATACCGTACAGGCGGAAAGCTAACTTCACCAGTAACTATTCGTTCTCCATTTGGAGGCGGTGTTAAGACACCAGAGATGCACGCTGATAGTTTAGAAGGACTTGTTGCCCAAACTCCTGGTTTGAAGGTTGTTATTCCTTCAACTCCTTATGATGCAAAAGGTCTTTTAATCTCTGCTATTCGTGATAACGATCCAGTTGTCTACCTAGAGCACATGAAACTTTATCGTTCTTTCCGAGGTGAGGTGCCTGAAGAGGAGTACACAATTCCATTAGGTAAAGCTGATATTAAGCGTGAAGGAAAAGACTTAACTATTGTTACATACGGAGCAATGGTACACTCTTCTCTTAAAGCAGCAGAAGAGTTAGAAAAAGAAGGAATTGATGTTGAAGTAATCGATCTTATGACGATTAGCCCAATTGATATTGACACAATTATTGCATCTGTTGAGAAGACTAACCGTGCTATTGTTGTACAAGAAGCTCAAAAGCAAGCAGGTATCGCTGCAAATGTTGTTGCTGAAATTACAGAACGTGCGATCTTAAGCCTTGAAGCACCAGTACTAAGAGTAGCTGCACCTGATACGGTGTTCCCATTTGCAGCAGCAGAAGATGTTTGGTTACCTGATTACAAAGGAATCGTAGAAACAGCTAAGAAAGTAATTAACTTCTAATAGACAAGCACAAAAAGGGAAGATGAACGTCTTTCCTTTTTACCTAATTGGATAGAAAAAAGGAGGCACTCCAAGTGGCATATGAGTTCAAGTTGCCGGATATCGGTGAAGGCATACACGAAGGTGAAATTGTAAAATGGTTCGTTAAACCAGGTGATGAAATCAAAGAAGATGATATCATCATGGAAGTTCAAAATGATAAAGCAGTAGTAGAAATTCCATCACCTGTTGATGGTAAGGTCTTAGAAGTCAAGGTAGAAGAAGGAACAGTAAGTGTTGTTGGTGATGTTCTGTTACTTATTGATGCAGGAGATGCGAACCCAGCTGAAGAAAGTGCTCCAGCTCCAGAAAAAACAGAAGAAAAAGCTGAAGAAAAAACAGCTCCAGCAAATGACTCTACTGGATCACCAGGACCAACTGTAAACGACGAAGAAGCTGATGAGCATACAAGAGTGATTGCAATGCCTTCAGTAAGAAAATATGCACGTGAAAAAGGTGTTACCCTTTCTAAAGTAAGTGGTACTGGCAAGAATGGTCGCGTTGTAAAGGAAGATGTTGATGCATTCTTAAATGGTGGTGCAAAAGCCGAGACTTCAGTGCAAAACGAAACATCTGCTGAAGCTAACGAAGCACCAGCTGCAGCATCGAAAGCAAAATCAGAGCCAGTTGCGATTCCTGCTGGTGAATTAGAAGAACGCGTACCTCTAAAAGGTGTTCGTAAGGCTATTGCTAAAGCAATGGTAAATTCGAAGCATACTGCACCACATGTTACACATATGGATGAAGTTGAGGTTTCTGCACTTGTTGCACATCGTAAACAATACAAGGCGATTGCAGCAGACCAAGGCACGAAGCTTACTTACTTACCTTATGTTGTTAAAGCATTGACTGCAGCTTTACGTAAGTACCCTACATTAAATGCATCAATTGACGATGCAAATGAGGAAATTGTTTATAAGAAATACTTTAATATTGGTATTGCTGCTGACACAGAGCACGGTTTATTTGTACCAGTTATTAAGGATGCTGATCGTAAGTCTATTTTTGCTCTTGCTGATGAAATTAATGAGTTGGCAGCAAAAGCTCGTGATGCTAAACTTAGTGGTGCAGAAATGAAAGGTGGATCAGCAACAATTTCGAATGTTGGTTCTGCTCGTGGGCTTTGGTTCACACCAGTCATTAACCATCCAGAAGTAGCTATTTTAGGTATTGGTCGTATTGAAGAGAAGCCTGTTGTCAAAGATGGAGAAATTGTCGCTGCACCAGTTCTTGCTCTTTCGATCAGTTATGATCACCGCCTAATTGATGGCGTAACAGCTCAGAATGCTTTAAATCATATTAAACGACTGTTAAATGATCCACAATTATTGTTAATGGAGGGGTAAGAAATGGTTGTAGGAGATTTCGCAAATGAAGTAGATACGCTTGTCATTGGTTCAGGTCCTGGAGGTTATGTTGCTGCCATTCGTGCTGCTCAACTCGGACAAAAAGTAACGATTGTTGAAAAGGGAGAAATCGGCGGAGTTTGTCTAAATGTTGGTTGTATTCCTTCAAAAGCTTTGATTTCTGCTGGACATCGTTATCACAATGCGAAACATTCAGAGGATATGGGGATTATCGCTGAAAAAGTTTCGATCAACTTCGACAAAGTTCAAGAGTGGAAAGCATCAGTTGTTAAGAAATTAACTGGTGGTGTTGAAGGTCTATTAAAAGGGAATAAAATTGAAATCGTACGTGGAGAAGCATACTTTGCTTCTGAAAACTCTGTACGTATCATGGATGAAAATAGTGCTCAAACATACAATTTCAAAAATTGTATAATTGCGACTGGTTCACGTCCAATTGAAATTCCTGCATTCAAATATACGGATCGTGTTATTAATTCGACTGGTGCCTTAGCATTGAAAGATGTTCCTAAGAAAATGGTTGTTATTGGTGGCGGTTATATCGGTATTGAATTAACAGGTGCCTTTTCAAACATGGGAACTGAAATTGTTGTCCTAGAAGGCGGCAAACAAATTCTAGGTGGTTTTGAAAAGCAAATGGCTACACTTGTTGAACGTCGTCTAAAGAAAAATGGCGTACAATTCAAGATGGGTGCTATGGCAAAAGGCGTTGAAGAGTCAGAAAACGGCGTTAAGGTTACGGCTGAAGTTGACGGAAAAGAAGAAGTATTTGAAGCTGACTATTGTCTAGTAACGGTTGGCCGTAAGCCAAACACAGATGAGCTAGGGCTTGAGCAAGTTGGTGTTGAGCTATCTGATCGTGGGGTTGTTAAAATCGACAAGCAATGTCGTACTAGCGTGTCAAATATCTTCGCAATTGGTGATATTGTAGAAGGTCCTCCATTAGCTCATAAAGCTTCATACGAAGGTAAGATTGCTGCTGAGGTTATTGCTGGTGAGAAGTCTGAGGTTGACTACTTAGCGATTCCTGCTGTAGTTTTCTCTGAACCAGAACTTGCAAGTGTTGGTTATGATGAGGCTGGAGCAAAAGAAGCTGGTTTTGATGTGAAGGCTGCAAAATTCCCATTTGCTGCTAATGGCCGTGCTTTATCTCTAAATGATGCTGATGGTTTTATGAAGCTTGTTACACGTAAAGAGGATGGATTAGTCATCGGTGCACAAATTGCAGGTCCAGGTGCATCAGATATGATTGCAGAACTTGGTTTAGCTATTGAAACTGGTATGACTGCAGAGGATATCGCATTAACGATCCATGCACATCCAACATTAGGTGAAATTACAATGGAAACGGCTGAAGTAGTACTTGGAACGCCAATTCACATTGTAAAATAAATAGTAAGTTAAAAGGTAGTTCAATAAGTCTTTTTTGAGACTTATTGAACACTTTTTTATTTATGAAAAAAAAGCGATTGTTTTAATTAAGGCTTAAAAGATGATTGCCACCCTTTTTGTCCTAAATTAAAAACAATCGCTTCTTATCAGTACAAGAAGTAGGTTCTCTTTTCTCTTCCAATTCAAGTAAATCAGTTAATTGTTTGAGAATCTCGTCTTTTGAATACGTACCTTGAATTCTTAATTTTTCATTTTCGCCTGTCAGAATTAGCAATGTAGGAAATTGCTCAACATTATAATATCGAATTGCATCTTTTTCCTCTGCGTCTATGATTAGAAAAGATGGAATTTGGTTCGGGTGAGATTGTTGTAGTTCTAACATAGCATCGTAATATGTATTTTCTTGGGCGAGTGTTGAAGAATCAGAAAAAAGGACAGTGACTGTTTCATCTTCCTTATTATCTAAGGGATTATTACTAGGTGTGGCGACTGAAACACAAGCATTTAATAAAAGTATGGAGCTTATAATGACTATCTCAATATACTTGTCCATTAGTGGTCACTTCCTTATTCGAGCATGCTTAGTTTCTTTATTTTAGCATGCAAGAGGAGTGAGGACGGAGTAGTAACAAAAATGTAATCAAATAGAAATATTTTGAAGTTACTTCGTGAGTGATTTAGAAATAATTGATATTATTCAGATATGGCTTCCTTTTTAAAGATATAGGTTGGATACTTTTCTTCCTCAATTGAAAACCGTCGTTCATCACTTGTTACTTCTGTTAATTCAGAAATAATTTTCTGAAGTGAAAGAAGCTCATGACAAATTTGGTTAATAAATGTATCAGAGTGTGGGTATTTCAACTTCTGCTGTTTAATCAATTCTATCTGTGTATAATGATAAGTTGTTACTTGATGATAAGGATCCTTCAAGATTGCAGAAAACGATTGTCCAATTTGATGTAAAAGATTTTGTTCACTATCAGAAAGAGTTTGATTTAATCGTATATAGGAAAGCTTTCCTATATGGAAAAGAATAAAATGAAGATAATCCAATTTTTTTTGTAAATAGTTAAATGACCGACGTTCAAACTCGCAAGAATCTCTGTATTTCCATTCATCATGTTGGAATTGAATTAATTCTGATGCTTTCATTAAGTCATTTTGTAATTGTCGATAAAAAATAGTACGATCCTTTATTGAACCTGAGAGGTGTTCTTCAATGATAGATTGCAAACTAGTCCCGGAATGTGCAAATAAATAATCGACTCGTTTAGATAGTATTGGTCCAAATCTCGGTGGCAATAAGAAAAAGTTTACAAATGTAGAGACAAAAATTCCTATTGAGGTACTTGATATACGTGTTATGAAATCAATAAACGCATGATCAGTTGTTCCAGGAATCATAGCGACAGCAGTTAAAGTTGCAACTAAGGTACCTGTATCCAGTCGAAGTTTTGAGCAAACGATAATGGTAAGCATTGCTACAAGTGCATAAGTAAGGGCGTTCTGTCCGAAAACAAAGTCGGCTGCAATTGCAAAAATAGCTCCTAGTGCTGCAGCTGGTAATCGAATGAGTCCTTTTTTAATTGAATCAGCCGCTGTTGGTTCTGTCGTAACTATAGCTGTTATAACAGCAAACGTTGGTGGAAGTTCAATAAGATGGCAAATAAAAGCTGTAATAAATACAGCCATTCCTGTTTTAATGACTCTTCTTCCTACCCAACTTTTCATAGTAAAACCCCTTAACAAAAAATCATCTATCATTAGTATTGGGAGAACAATTGACTGTTATACTTAATAAATGACCGGAAGGAGAGAGGTTAAATGAGAGGGAAGTGTGTTGTAGTTCTGTTAATTATGGTTAGTTTAATTCTCGTAGGATGTCAAGAGCAAGAGGAATCACAGAATATCGATGATCAAACCGCACCGGAAATCAGTAAGGAAGAGATTGACGAAAATAATAATGAAGTAGAAGGTGTTGAGGCAGAAGAAAAGAAAGAGAATACCGATAATGAAGAAATAGTAGAAGAAGATCCTGTTAGTGAAGAGATGGTTGAACGCTACCAGATAAATGAAGCTACATGGGAAGTAGAACCATTAGAAAATGGAAACGAAAAAGTGGTGCTACTAACAATTGATGATGCTCCTAAGGAATATGCTGTTGAAATGGCAGAAACACTAAAAAGATTAAATGTTGGAGCCATCTTCTTCGTGAATGGTCACTTTCTCAATGAGGAAGGGAAGCAATCTCTGAAGAAAATTCATGATATGGGTTTTGAGATTGGTAATCATACGATGAGTCACCCAAATATGACTCAATTGACTGAGGAAGAGCAAAGAGCGGAGATCATTGAGTTGAATGAAATCATCTATGATGTGATTGGAGAACTACCAAGGTTTTACCGAGCACCATTTGGGGCAAATACTGAATTTACAAATAATCTCATGAACGAGCTTAACATGACAAAGATGAATTGGACTTATGGGTACGACTGGGAAGCTGATTATATGAATGCTGACTCATTGGCAGATATTATGGTTAATACTCCACTCTTAAAGAATGGTGCCAACCTCTTAATGCATGATCGTGAATGGACAGCGGCGGCACTAGAGAACATTGTTACCGGTTTGCAGGAAAAGGGATATGAAATTGTTAATCCTACAGCGATAAAGACAGAATAGGACTGAAGGTTACTTGTCAACTCTCCTCTTGAAAAGGTAAAATAGTCGAGATATGACGAAATAGGAGGAGTTTCAAATTGCAAAAATTCATCATCATATTATTTCTATGTATTTGCATTCTAATTGGATGTCAAAACCAAGAAATAGATAAAGAACAATCATCAAGTGAAGAACCAGATGATATTGAAGAGACAATGCCTGAAGAGGATCCAACATTAATGAGCCTGCCAATTGAAATTACTGAAAATGAAGCCCGTTTTTCGCTAGCTGATTTAATTTCAATCACGGATGGAAGTTACCAATTTGATCCAGTTCATAGAACATTGTCATTAAAGATAAATGAGGATGAGTTTTATTTAATTGATGGGGTTCCTGTGTTAGAAAGAAATGGAGAGTATATAGCTTCTAACGATATATATTTAATTGTTGAAGGAGAGCAGGGGGAGGAAGAAATTTATTTACCTGTTCAATTTATTGAAGACGGCTTAACGATCCCAATTGAATTTGAAGAAAATCAGATTGTTTTCAACTGGTATGGTCCGACGGAGAAGGTAGGTGGTCCACCTCTAGATTTTCAATACTCTGATTGGACAACTACACAAGTGATTGACTACTTATCTTTTTTAGAAAAACCTATTGAAGATGCTGGTATTAGTCATATAGCTAGTCACTTGCCAGGCGCTCCTAGACCTTATAGGAACGGTTTTCATGAGGGGATTGATTGGTACGATTTTGCTTCAGGCGGGGATATTACAACAGAAACGCCTATTTATGCGATGGGTGAAGGAATAGTTGTTAGAGCTGATCACGATTATGTTGAATACCCTTCACCAGAAGTAAGAAATAAAGACCTAGAATATACTGCAGAGCTTGGAGAAACGCCCGAGTTTATTTTTGATCGACTTAGAGGAAGACAGGTGTGGGTGCAGTATCCAGGTGGTATAATGAACCGCTTTGCTCATTTATCGGGAATTCCGGAAACGCTCCAAGTTGGAGACGCAGTAGATGCTAAAACAATCATTGGATATGTTGGTAATTCTGGGACAAGCTTTGCCGTTGATGGTCAGCTTTCAGGAGGATTGCATCTTCACCAAGATCTTCTCATTTATGGTGAACTTTTTTGGAAACCATTCTCTCAAGAAGAGGTTTCAGAAATACTCCAAGAAATTTGGAATTGATTTTTCGACAGAACTTGTCCGGATCTTACAAATTCCTCGGGCGTTTTTTGTGATAAAATAGACAATAATCAGAGTGGAAATACCAATCTGACACTCATTCCTTTGAATTATGGAGGTTTGTCTTCATGGAAAATAAGTCATATTTACTTGATGAATTACGCCTTGAGGTTGGATCTGTTCGTGAACAGGTGCAAACGCTGCTTAGTTTTTATGCGGGGATCTCAAAAATTATCTCAACCAAGATGAATGAATGTTTTTCAATCAGTATCTACGAAACGAATGAAACCTCATTTATACGTAAGGTATCTTCAGGGCCGACGCAAGAGGAGGCAGTTATTCCATTTGGGGAGAGCATTTTAAGTATTGTTGCGGTTCGAGGAAATCATTTGTATCGAAGAGTAAATGGCATGCAAAAGATTTACTTACCGTTTTACCATCTCCACCATCTGCTTGGCATTATCATTTTCTCTGTTCCGTTAGATCGTTATCGCTTATCAGAGGATGATTTTATCTTTATGAAAGAGGTTGGTCGCTTCATTGAGGTACAACACCAGACGTTCTTTTCTCAATCATAGAAAATAAAAAGGTGACTTAAAGGCAAATTAGCCCTTAAGTCACCTTTTTTTAGCGTATCGCTCTATGTTCCTTAATAACTCTGAGTGTTTTGAAGGTCTCATCTTCAGGACCTTGAACAGGTAAATCGTTACGAAGGTTTTCGGTTATATAGGAGAGGTTATCTTGGCTAATGATTTCACCAGGAATAAGAATGGGGATCCCAGGCGGATATACCATAATAAACTCTGCAATAATTCTTCCGACCGAATCATCAAAAGGGATTACTTCAGTTTCAGCGTAGAAGGCATCTCTCGGTGAAAGTGCCAAATCGGGAATATTAGGAACAGAAATGGCTGCAACTGATGCTGGTTCAACTTTTTTATGCTCTGTTGCTAACTCATTTAGTGCATTAACAAGTATGTTCATTTTCTCTTGAGTATCACCAATAGTTACAATACACAAAATATTATACAAATCGGACATTTCAACTTCAATCGAATAGTGCTCACGGAGCCACACCTCTACATCGTGACCGGTTAATCCTAAATCTTTTACTGTAATGATCAGTTTAGTAGGATCCATATCATAGGTAGCTTTGGTTCCAAGTATCTCTTTACCGACGCATGATATCCCCACAATGTTATTGATTTTTTCGCGTGTTTGTTCTGCTAAATCAATCACACGTGAAAGAAGCTCTTGTCCTTTTGTTGCGAGCTGCTTCCTTGCGGTATCAAGTGAAGCAAGCAGCAAATAAGAGGTTGAAGTCGTTGTTAGCATACTAATAATCGACTGAACGCGTTTGGCTGAGACAAGTCCTTCCCGTACATTGAGAATTGAGCTTTGAGTCATAGATCCGCCTAGCTTGTGAACACTTGTTGCTGCCATGTCTGCACCTGCTTGCATGGCAGAAACAGGTAGATCATCATGGAAATGAATATGTACTCCATGTGCCTCATCTACTAGGACAGGTACATCAAAGGAATGTGCTAGCTCAACAATTTGTATTAGGTTTCCTGAAATGCCGAAATAGGTCGGATTAATAACCAGCAAACCCTTTGCATCTGGATGGGCAGTAAGGGCTCTCTCAACAGAATCTATTGTTATCCCGTGAGAAATCCCTAAGCGCGGATCAATCTCTGGATGGATAAAAATAGGTGTAGCACCAGAGAAAATGATAGCAGACATAATTGATTTGTGGACATTTCTTGGTACGATGATCTTGTCGCCAGGTCCGCAAACAGACATAATCATTGTCATAATCGCACCGCTTGTACCTTGTACTGAGAAGAAAGTATGGTCTGCTCCGAAAGCTTCAGCAGCTAATTGCTGTGCTTCTTTGATAATTCCATGTGGATGGTGAAGATCATCAAGTGGAGCGATATTTATTAAATCAATGGATAATGCATTCTCTCCAATGAATGAACGAAATTCGGGGTCCATACCTGCACCCTGTTTATGTCCTGGGATATGAAACTGAATTGGTTGTTTTTCTGCGTGTGTACGTACACCAGTGAACAACGGAGTAAGATGTTGTCGTGACAACGGGTTCACCTCTTCTATAAATAGTTCTAGCTAAAACAAATTGAGTATATCAGAAATAGATTACAATTCATAGATACATCTGTCTCTTCTTGTTTACATTTGACGAAATTACCCCTATTTATCCAAATTTGTTATGATAAAGTTCAATGTAAAGAAAAAGGAGTAAAAAACAATGGATAAAAATTTACCTATCTCGTTAGACTGGTCAACGGAAGAAGTTGTCGATGTTATTCAATTTTTTGAGTTTATGGAGAAGGCATACAAAAATAAAGTAAATCGTGATGAAATTCTAGCTCGTTACCGTCGTTTTAAAGAAATCGTTCCAAGTAAAAGTGAAGAGAAACAACTATTCAAGGAGTATGATCGTGAATTAGGAATATCATGCTATGAAGTTATTAAAAAAGCAAAAGGTGACCCAAAAAAATAATTTTTAGGTCACCATTGACTTATTCAGACGCCATTGCCACCCGGTAAAGAGGAAGAAGCTCTTCATAGGTATTCTTTGTGAATTCTAAAAGAGCTTGTCCATCCTGAACAATTGAACTATTTGTGTCTAAATGACGTCCAACTAAAAATTCAGCTTTCTTTACATCTCTAAATCGGACAAGTGAAGATGTTAGATCGTCATCTGATAGTTCTTTTAGTGGGGTGGCTTCTTTTTTCATATGGTCCAGAGAAATAACATAGTCGTCTGGTAGTGATGAAAATAACTCTTCCTGCTGCTCTAATAGAGATTTTGCGATTGTAGCTTTATTTGGTACTTCGTAAATAAAAGCGAGCCACACGAAAAGATGATCATCAAACAATCCTAATTGAAAGTGCGGATGCTTTTTATATCCACGCTTGTTGTGAGCAATCGCCATCCACGTATCTTTAGGTGGATTTACTTTCCGACGTGCATGTTTGGCGATATGCAAGTACATCTCATTCCCAAGTAACATCGATAAATCAGCACTCAACACATCACCTAAATCTTTAAACTTTGGTTGGATTTGAGTTTGAATTGCAGACATACGCTCTTCTAATCCATCAATTTTAAATACATTGAAATCTGTTTCTTTAAATCCTGACAAGCTCATAATAAACCCTCGCTTATAGTTAATTTTATTATATTTTAACATAATGAATGTAAATTAAACGAATGTGACGCCTTGACTTCATTCTAGATAGATCACTTGATTTTTTCTGAAAATTCAATTAAAATAAATATAATAACTGAATAATCAAAAATATCATAAGCGAGCATTAGCGAAAAGGGAGTGTAGCAAATGGAACAAGTTATGAACACATTGATGAGAGAAGACGGAAAAAATAGAATTCCTGTGTTGCGTCTCGAAATAAATTATGAGCTAGCTACGTTACATGATGCGATGGTTAAGGAAGACCTAGATGAAATGAAAGCGACGAAACATCGCTTAGAATTGTTAAGACAGGAACTAGTACAATATGGTGAATATAGTCTGAATATGGTCGTTTCAAGAAAGTAAGTGGCAAATAGAACGAAGGTGTCTAAAGGGGTAGATCGAATTTCCTTTTAGATGCCTCTTTCTCTTTTTTAGCCGTTTATTTTTCTATTTAGAAAAACTATGTCATAATGGAAAAAGTAGCAAAATAAAAGCTAATCCAACTTAGGAGGTTTTTATATGACATACGATTGGCAAGAGCTTGAAAAAACAGCTCGTAAGTGGACTTATGAGGCAGCAAAGATCATTAAAGATTCTTTCTCGAGACCGATTCTAATAGAATCAAAATCGAATGTAAATGATTTGGTAACAGAGGTGGATAAGACGATTGAGTCCTTCTTCTATGAAAAAATAAGTGAGACCTATCCAGAACATTTCTTTTTAGGGGAAGAGGGTGTTGCAGAAGAATTAAGTTCATTAGAAGGCACTGTATGGATTATAGATCCAATTGATGGAACGATGAATTTTGTTCATCAGAAATACAACTTTGCGATTTCCGTAGCTATTTATCATGAAGGGGTCGGGATGATTGGCCTTGTCTATGATGTGATGACTGACGAGCTTTTTCATGCTACAAATGGAAATGGTGCATACATAAATGGAGAGCCTTTAGTTCCCGTAAAAGAAAGACCGTTAAATGAATCAATTATTGGTGTTAATGCAAAATGGCTTGTCGAAGAAAAAAACCAATACCGAAATCCGTTAAAGGCTTTGGTAAGAGATGTTAGAAGCACACGATCGATCGGCTCAGCGGCAATTGAGATTGCTTATTTAGCTGCAGATCGATTAGATGGTTACTTAAGTGTGAATCTATCACCTTGGGATTATGCTGCTGGTCTTGTCTTATTAAATGAGGTTGGTTGCAAAGCATCGACTTTCCACGGAGAGCCGCTAAGTTTATTACTTCCGAGTACATTTATTGCAGGTAAGCCACATCTTCACAAAGAAATGGTCTCATCTTATGTCGGAGAGGAGCTATAAAATGAAAGTAGGATTTATAGGACTTGGTACAATGGGTCTGCCTATGACTAAGCACCTAGTTGAGAAGGGTTATGAAACCTTTGTAGTTAGTAGAAGCAGAGGCCCTATTGAAAAGGCTATAGCTTTTGGTGCCAAGGAAGCAGGTAGCCCAAGAGAACTAATAGAAATCGTAGACGTCGTGATGACGTGTTTGCCTGTTCCTCAAACGATTATTGATGTATATGAAGGTGATGATGGTTTAATTGCAGGTGCGACACCAGGTAAAATCATTATTGATCATTCAACCGTTGATAGGGAAACAAATGAAAGAGTTGCTAAGCAATTAGCAGATAAAGGAGCTGCCTTTCTGGATGCACCTGTTAGTGGTGGACCGATGGGGGCTGAAGCTGGTACATTAACAATCATGTGTGGTGGGGAGCAAGACCCCTTCGATAAAGCTGAACAGATCATGAGGGCATATGGATCCTATATTGTATTAGTAGGGAAAATGGGAAGTGGAACGGTTGTTAAGCTCTTAAATAACATGCTAATAGGTGTACATCAAGCAGCACTTGGCGAATGCTATATCATGGCAGAGAAAGCTGGGGTCGATCCAGCAATAGCATATGATTTAATAAAAAGAAGTGCTGGTTTCTCGAAAAGCATGGATTGGTCTGTTGATGCAATTTTAGACCGGAAGTTTGAACCGCGTTTTTCAATCAATCTTTTACATAAAGATATACTTCTAGCTATAAAGCTGGCAGAAGAAGTCGGAATGCCAGTTGATCTAATTAAGGAAGGTGAAAAGCGGGTAGCTGAGGCAAAAAAAGACTATGGTGAGCAAGATGTTTCAGCAATTATCCGTCCACTGGAGAAAAAAACAGGCGTGACTTTGCAAAGAAAGCAGTAAGAAAAGAAGAGCTTGATGCCTTACGCATCAAGCTCTTTGTCTTCAGTTGATTCTCTAACTTTTTTTCTAAGAGTAAAACCTAAGCCGGTTGCAATAACAACTCCTGCAATAGATATAAATGATATGAGAAGACTTCTCTCAGCAACAGCAACACCGATGCTCATAATACAAATGACTGTAATAGTAGCTAGTAAAAGAAATAATACGTTCTCTTTTTTCATTTGTGCCTCCAGTTTAAACAGAATTACATGTTCTTAGTTTACCTTGAACTGTCTAAAAGAAAAACCCCCACATTGTGACAAATACGTTAAACCTGTCTGTATAAGAAGGTGGATTATTATGGATAATAGGAAAGAATATCATAAAGAATAGATTAAGAAGCTTTCATTAAAAAAAATATATGATATACTTGTACAGTTAATGAACAAATAAGGAGAGAAAAAAATTATATGACCATTCGTAACGATATACGTAATATTGCAATTATTGCCCACGTTGACCACGGTAAAACGACTCTTGTTGACCAACTATTAAAACAATCAGGTACGTTTCGTGAAAATGAGCTAGTAGAAGAGCGTGCGATGGATTCAAATGCATTAGAAAAAGAACGTGGTATTACGATTCTTGCTAAAAATACAGCGATTAATTACGAAGATAAGCGAATTAACATTATGGATACACCTGGACATGCTGATTTCGGTGGAGAAGTTGAACGTATCATGAAAATGGTTGATGGTGTTCTTCTTGTTGTCGATGCGTATGAAGGCTGTATGCCACAAACACGTTTTGTTCTAAAGAAAGCATTAGAGCAGAATTTAACACCAATTGTAGTTGTAAATAAAATTGACCGCGATTTTGCTCGTCCTTCAGAAGTTGTGGATGAAGTGATTGATTTATTTATTGACCTAGGTGCAAATGAAGATCAACTTGAATTCCCTGTTGTCTATGCATCAGCCATTAATGGTACAGCTAGTCTAAATGCAGAGAAACAAGATGAGAACATGTCTTCTCTATTTAATACGGTAATTGAGACGATCCCAGCTCCTATTGACAATAGTGATGAGCCACTTCAATTCCAAGTAACAATGCTAGACTACAATGACTATGTAGGACGTATTGGAATTGGACGAGTGTTTAGAGGAACAATGAAAGTGGGTCAACAAGTTGCTCTAATGAAACTTGATGGTTCAGTTAAACAATATCGTGTAACAAAAATGTTTGGTTTCTTAGGTTTAAAAAGAACAGAGATTGAAGAAGCAAAAGCTGGAGATTTAATTGCTGTTTCTGGAATGGAAGAAATCAATGTAGGAGAGACAGTTTGCCCTGTTGATCATCAAGAAGCATTACCAATTTTACGTATTGATGAACCAACTCTACAAATGACGTTCCTTGTTAACAACAGTCCATTTGCTGGACGTGAAGGTAAATTTGTTACTAGTAGAAAGCTTGAAGAACGTTTGAAGTCAGAGTTAGAAACAGATGTAAGTTTACGTGTTGAAAATACAGAATCACCTGATGTCTGGATTGTTTCTGGGCGTGGAGAATTGCATTTATCTATCTTAATTGAGAATATGAGACGACAAGGATTTGAGCTTCAAGTGTCAAAGCCTGAGGTTATTATCCGCTTGATTGATGGCGTGAAATGTGAACCAATGGAACGTGTTCAAATCGATGTACCTGAAGAATATACAGGTTCAGTTATGGAATCAATTGGTGAACGTAAAGGCGAAATGGTTAATATGACTAACAATGGTAGTGGACAAGTTCGACTTGAATTCTTAGTCCCTGCTCGTGGTCTTATTGGTTATACAACTGAGTTCTTATCTCAAACACGTGGATACGGAATTATTAATCATTCATTTGATAGCTATGCACCAATGACACCAGGTCAAGTTGGTGGACGTCGCCAAGGTGTTCTTGTTTCAATGGAAACAGGAAAGGCTACTCAATACGGTATTATGCAAGTAGAGGACCGTGGTACAATCTTTGTTGAGCCAGGTACAGAGATTTATGAAGGTATGATTGTTGGTGAACACACTCGTGATAACGATATTGTTGTTAACATTACAAAGATGAAGCAACAGACAAATGTTCGTTCTGCGAATAAGGATTTCACTGTGACAATGAAGAAACCTCGTATTATGACACTTGAGGAAGCGTTGGAATATTTAAATGAAGATGAATTCTGTGAATTGACTCCTGAATCTATTCGTCTTCGTAAGAAAATTCTTCCTAAGGCAGAGCGTGAACGTGAAGAAAAGCGTAGAAAAGTAGCAGCAAAAGGGTAATGGGAGAAAGGTAGGTGACCGAGGATGATGGGGAGCCAACAAATATCAGAGCAAGACTTAGAAGGTATGACGTGGTTAATGAGAGCTACTGCAGAAAATGAGTGGTATGGTTTGTATGCTTTCATAGCAATTGTTGTCCTTGCGATTATTGTGTTTAACCTAGGATTTGCAAGAGAGTTACCACCACTTAAGAAAGTTCTAGTGTATTTCACCTTAATTATTGGTTGTTTTGTCTTATGGTTTTTAGAATTTGCTTTTGGTGCACCGATTATTGTTGTGCTCATAATATCTGGATTCGTGTTGGGGATGTATCGTTTTCGGTTGCATCTACATCGTAAGAAAAACGCCTGAAAAAAGGTGTCCTAATTGGTCAATTTGACCAGTAAGGACACCTTTTATATTACTCTGCTGTTTGTGATTGTCGACCCTCTGTCTGAACCTTAATACGTTCATGACAGGTTTCACACATATATGTGTGAATAGGTCGATTTCTTAATTTCTTTGCAAGAGGCAATTGATCATCAAGTTGCTCAATTTTATCACATAATACACATTTTACTCTCATGGTTGATTCACTCCCATTCTTCTCTTCTATTGTAAGCAAAATCTAAAGGAAAATCCATTAGTTCTGTTACCTAAACTCAGGGGAATATTACCTCCATTCCACAAAAAACAATTTAGGTGTGATATAACGATGTACAATTCTTAGAAAAAAAGATAAAAGGACTTTTTTTCAGAGAGATTTTTTTACTCTATTTTTGTCCTATTTTCGTGTTTCGCTGATTCGTTCGTCTAACTTGAAAAGCTTGAACATACATTCATTAATAAGAAGCATGTTTAAATGAAAACAGTTCAATCAATTCAGGTTGTAGACAAACGATTCTTTAGTCAGGAGGCGGAATGTTGAAAAAAATCTACGTTTTGGACACGAACGTACTCTTACAAGATCCTTACTCTATCTTTTCATTTCAAGATAACGAAATAGTGATCCCAGCAGTTGTTCTAGAAGAGGTCGATTCAAAAAAACGTAATATGGACGAGGTTGGTCGAAATGCACGTCAATTTTCAAAACAAATAGATAGCCTAAGAGGTATGGGGAAGCTCCATGAGGGGGTTCCGCTGGAATCTGGTGGGATTTTACGTGTTGAATTAAACCATCGTTCATTTTTAAGACTCAAGGATTCTTTTGCAGATATGACAAATGATAATCGAATTATAGCGGTCGCTTTGAACTTAATGATTGAAGAACAGGAGAAGGAAGATGGTAAGCAAGTCATCCTAGTTAGTAAAGACGCTCTTGTTAGGGTTAAAGCGGATGCATTAGGCCTGCATTCAGAGGATTTCCTTAGTGATCGAGTTATAGAGTTTGATCATGTCTATCCGGGTTATGTAGAGATTTATGTGGATGCGGATGTGATGAAAACTTT
Source organism: Halalkalibacter suaedae (assembly GCF_017939705.1). Lineage (GTDB taxonomy): Bacteria > Bacillota > Bacilli > Bacillales > Bacillaceae_D > Halalkalibacter > Halalkalibacter suaedae. The sequence goes on along the minus strand of NZ_JAGKSQ010000005.1, from coordinate 217,036 downwards.
TTATACAAATGGAGAAATCATGTTATCTGAGTTAACAAAGCACCCTTTTTATCCACATCAATTTATCATAATGAAAGATGCACTTGGAGGCTCTAGTTCAGCACTTGGAAAGGTAGAACCATGTGGAAAGAAAGTCAAACCATTTGTAAATGATCCAGATCAAGTATGGGGAATCCGTTCCCGTAATGTCCAGCAACGAATGGCATTAGAACTGTTACTAAGGGACGACATAAGTCTAGTAACAATGATTGGGAAGGCAGGAACGGGTAAAACCTTACTTTCATTAGCAGCCGGTTTAATGCAAACAGAAGACATGGGTAAATACAAAAAACTTGTCGTAGCACGACCTGTTGTTCCACTAGGTAAAGATATTGGCTATCTACCTGGTGAAAAAGAAGAAAAACTCCGACCGTGGATGCAACCAATCTATGATAATTTGGAATTTCTTTTTAATACTAAAAAACCAGGGGAGCTTGATCAAATATTAGCAGGGATGGGTTCCATTCAAGTTGAGGCATTAACTTATATTAGAGGGAGAAGCATTCCAGATCAATTCATTATCATTGATGAAGCACAAAACCTATCGAAGCATGAAGCGAAAACCATATTAACTAGAGTGGGAGAGCGAAGTAAGATTGTATTTATGGGTGACCCACAGCAAATCGATCACCCTTATCTTGATGAATACAATAACGGGCTAACCTATGTTGTCGAACGATTTAAGGATCAGACAGTTAGTGGTCATGTTAAGCTCGTAAAAGGGGAACGCTCTGGTCTTGCTCAGCTTGCTGCTGATTTGCTCTAATATCCTAATAAAGACTGTCTAAGATGGATATCGCCATCCTAGACAGTCTTATTCTAACTCTATTTATGTAAAATTACTTTTTTGATGTTTCGGATAGGCGTCTCTTTGTTTGAACCATCTCCAAAATACAAATGAACTGGACCATCCTCACGTAATGGCTTACCTTTAGCTGAAAAACCAACTAGGGCTTCTACAGCGACTGAATAGTCAATCATGATCGACTCGGTAGTAGTAATAATTTCAGCCTTTGAGACACCTTCTAAAGGCTCGCAATTATTTAAAAAAGGTCTTAGTGGCATAGCGAATGAGCCGTTTGTTAATTCCTGCTTATTGTACTTGATTTTGTTGCCGTTTGATTGTGGACTTGGTGGGGAAGAACCTTCTAGAATTTCTTTATCCCACTGAGCAGATATAGCCTTTGTATATAATTCCTCTGCATCTTCAGTAATTCTCTCTTCCTCAAAGTAAGTCTCCAGATCAACTTTCCGTTCATCGAATATCCAAACAGTAGGATCAATCGTTAATGGTTTCTTGACGGTGCCTTCAATAAAAAATACAAATTCTTGCATTATACGTCCTCCTTGACAATGGATATCTTTTTAAAGTATAAAGGGTTTCAATGTTTTTGTCACTTTTGGCAAAGCTATAGGATAAGATGGAGGGGATAAGATGATTTGTAACTACGGTAATGATTTAAAGGAAATGGTCGATCAAGTAAGGATACATACGAAGCACGGCAAACTGGCAGATTATATTCCTGCCTTGATGAAAGCGAATCCGGATGATATTGCTATATCGATCTTTGATGGTCAACAAACATGCTTTAGTGAAGGAAATCATCAGCAATTATTTACGTTACAAAGTATATCGAAAATTCTCACTCTGGCATTAGCAATAATGGATCATGGTGAGGAGCTTGTTTTTGACAAGGTAGGGATGGAGCCAACTGGCGACCCCTTTAATTCGATTGCTAAATTAGAATCTCATGTACCATCCAAACCACTTAATCCGATGATTAATGCAGGAGCACTCGCAGTTAGTGCGTTAATCAAAGGAGCATCTACTGAAGAGAAATTAAATAGATTATTGATATTTGTTAGGGAGTTAAGTGGTAATGATTCGATTACCTATAGTAAAGAGGTTGCCAAATCAGAGTTTGAAACAGCAGATTTAAATAGATCACTTGCCTATTTTATGAAGCAACACCAGGTTATTTCTGGAGATATCGATCATTTACTTGATTTTTATACGAAACAATGTGCAATTGAAGTTAATTGTAATGATTTAGCACGAATTGGCTTTGTTTTATCTAATAATGGCAAAGATAGCACTGGGAAGCGAATCATCCCTGTGGAGGTTTCAAGAATTGTAAAAACGTTCATGGTCACTTGTGGGATGTACAATGCTTCAGGTGAATTTGCGATTAGGGTTGGTATACCAGCAAAAAGCGGTGTGTCTGGTGGTATTGTTTGTGCTGTACCTAACAAAATGGGAATAGGAATCTATGGTCCTGCACTAGATCGCAAAGGAAACAGTATTGCAGGAATGCGATTGTTAGAGTTACTCTCGGAAAAATATGAATTGAGTATCTTTTAAAAGAAATCTAGTTATTTTAACAAATTATTGAATATTATCGTTGTATTTGTTAAACAATTGACTTTCCTTCTCAATAAAGTGTGAAATTTATTGCTTTTTACTCTCGAAAAAGATACTATTAAGACAAGATCATTCACATGAGGGAGGGGTCAACATGTCAGCAGAAATGGTGACTGGAGATAGAGAAAAAGCATTTGCCCTTCTGAAATCAGATGCGGATAAAATTCGACAGCTTATAGAGGTGCAATTAGAGAATCTAACGATGCCACAATGTCCTCTTTATGAAGAAGTTCTCGATACACAAATGTTTGGTTTATCCAGAGAAATAGATTTTGCTGTCAGGTTAGGCTTAATTGAGGAAGAAGTTGGCAAGAAAATACTTGATGAGCTTGAGAGAAAGTTATCTGACCTACACGAATCTTCAGTGAGTAAATAAAAAGATCAAGCTAATATTTGTAGCTTGGTCTTTTTCCTTTTAGTTTTCGATAAGACAACGATCGTTTTGTTAATGATGAAGGTGAGGTAAAAATGCAATGTCACAGGTGACAGCGGCAATTTGGTTTAGAAGAGATTTCCGTTTACAAGATAATACAGCACTTTTTCATGTGCTATCAAGTGTGAGCAAAAATAATACAAAATGGATTGCTTTTTTTCATTTAGACGATCCCGTTGTAAATAACGGCTCTCTTTCTCTTCATCATGATTATTTTTTTCAGACGTTGATACAATTTAAGGAACGTCTTAAAAACCTTGGTATCCAACTACATATTATTACAGGTGGAATTGAACAAGCTTTTGCAAAGTTAATAACCAGATATCCTGCACTTAGCGAAGTTTATGTTAATCAAGACTTAGTAGGAGAAGGCATGAAAAGAGATCAGTTCGTGAAGAAGAGCTACTCTGATTTACGCTTTCACTTTTTTGAAGATTCTTTTATTACTCATCCGCTTCAAGTATTAAAATCAGACGGTAACCCTTATAAGGTGTTTACTCCATACTATAAGGCATGGTCAAAAGTGAAAAAAGCTCCTCCTCTAAGATTAGATGAGAGCAGCCTATCTCGTTATTCAACTAATGATGATGTAGTTGATGATGAGGGAGAACTCAAGCTTCATCAATTAAAGAATTTATGTTCTCATTCATTTGATAGAATTGGTGAGAATGATGCACTAGAGCGATTAGAGCACTTTCTCAAGGTGCAACTCTTGAACTACAAAGCCCACCGAGACCACCCTGCATTAATGGGTACGAGTCGTCTATCACCCTATTTAAAAGTTGGTGCATTGTCAGCGAGAACAATTTTGTATACTGCTCTCGAGCGGCAAGATACAGAAGGGCGAGAAACACTAATCAAGGAATTAGCTTGGAGAGACTTCTATTATATGGTTTATTACTTTAATCCAGAAAGTAAACAAAAAGAAGTTACTGAGCAGTACAGATCAATAAACTGGAATCAGGACATTGAGTTACTAGAGAAGTGGAAGAGAGGGGAAACGGGTTTTCCGCTAATTGATGCAGGAATGCGACAGCTGCAGAAAGAGGGCTGGATGCATAATCGTTTAAGAATGGCCACTGCCTCTTTTCTAACTAAGGATTACTTAATTGATTGGCGTTTAGGGGAGGCTTACTTTGCTGAAATGTTAATCGATTATGAGCCTTCTTCTAATATTGGAGGATGGCAATGGGCCGCATCTGTTGGGACAGATCCAGTTCCTTATTTTAGGGTATTCAATCCAGTTACTCAGTCTCGACGCTTTGATGAGGAAGGACGGTTTATCAGAAAATATGTTTCAGAATTAGGGCATGTTCCAACAAGGTATATTCATGAGCCTTGGAAAATGCCAAAAGATGTACAAGTTGCGTCAACCTGTGTAATAGGAGAAGATTATCCATATCCTTCAGTAGACCATAAGAGCCAACGTTTAAGAGCAATTGAATTATTTAAAAATGTTTAAAAAAGGAATTTAAGGAAAACATAAAAAAGAAACTCAAAGGGAATTGAGCCATTGAGTTTCTACTAAATTTATTTTAAATTAGATTTTCTTAAAAGAATCATTGCCATATAAGATAGGGTCGAAAATAGTACTGAGATGATAAGAGCATGTAGCAATCCAACTGATATTACTTCATTTTTCGTAAACACGACTGAAACTCCACTAATTAACTGGGCACATACAAATAGGAATGAAATAATACTCGCCCACATTAATACTCGTTCTGATTTAAAATGACGAATGGTCCATATCATTAAAATTAATAAAAATACTAACAGTAATGTTCCAGCAACTCTGTGGAAATAGTGGACACCAATAGGTCCTTCAAAACCAGGAAAAACTTGTCCATTACATAAAGGAAATCCAGAACATGCTAATGTAGCTTTTGTGTGCTTCACATATGCACCTGTGTAGATAACTGCGTAACAATACGTAATAACAAAGAAGAAGTAATATTTATACCTTTTTGAAACGGTAGCAACTACATGACTAGCTTTTGAATCTTCAAACGCTAAAATGGTTAACAAGACTACTGCTGCGAGAGACATAGCTGAAATACCAAAATGTAGGGCAAGTATCGCTTTTGATTGTCCAAATACAACCGCTCCAGCACCAAGTAAGCCTTGGAAAATAATAAGGATAACGGCAGCAATTGCCATTGCTTTTGCTTCTTTCACATGCTTCAATTGCTTCCACGACCATAGAGCAAGAATAATAATAAGGATACCAACTAGACCTGAAACAATCCGGTGGCTATATTCAATGATTGTGGCGATCGCTGGGTTTGTCGGAATAACTTCTCCAAAACATAGAGGCCATGTTGCACCGCAACCTTCTCCTGAACCAGTTTTAGTGACAAGAGCACCTTGTAAAAGGACAATTAGAACACCAATCGAGGTTAGGACACCAAAAAATTTCAATTTTTTATGCATTCACAACACCTTTCTTCTATAAAAAAGTAATAATATGTGCTAGAGTTAGCAAAGGTAATTGTTTGCTTACTCATTGATCTTATGGACAAACCGTATAAAAGTCAATTTTACGAGAGTGACTAATTTGTGGCAATGACTAAATGTGAAGAAAATGTGAAACTCATGATTTTAATGAAACTAGATAGAATTTGAGATATAATGTGTCTGTACTAGTTGTTAGGTGTAAATGCACCTAATTTATTTTTGTAGAAGGATCGTGTTGGTTACTCTACAAAGGAGGTGAAGATATGATGAATAAGACCAATACAGCGTTTGAAGCAACAGAAGTCATCGGTTCGGATTCATCAGTTGCTGTTCATCAGCAGAAATCATGGAAAGATTATCTTGTGCTTGCAAAGCAGGGGATTGTCACGTCCAATTTGATTACGACATTTGCCGGTATTTATTTAGCGGCTGTCTATACGAGTACAGGAATTGGTGCTCATTTTGCACAAATGCTTTTTGCATTAGTAGGAGCAGCACTTGTGATGGCAGGTGGCTGTACGTTAAATAACTATATTGACCGTGATATAGATCATATTATGGAGCGGACAAAAGATCGTCCGACTGTAACGGGACGTTTTTCTGCTAATCATGTTTTACTAGTTGGCTTAACACAGGCTGCGCTTGGATTAGGATTTTTGGCTTTAACAACTGCAACAGCGGTTGTAATCGGGTTAATTGGTTTGTTTATCTATGTTGTTCTTTATACAATGTGGACTAAGCGAACAACAACACTGAACACGATTGTAGGAAGCTTTTCTGGAGCTGTTCCACCATTAATTGGTTGGGCGGCAATTGACGGGGGACTTCACACGTATGCGTGGTTATTATTCTTTATTATGTTTTTTTGGCAACCGCCTCATTTCTTAGCACTTGCAATGAAGCGTGTTGAAGAATACCGTGCTGCTGGTATCCCAATGCTACCGGTTGTGGCTGGATTTGAAATGACTAAGCGACAAATGGTTGTCTATGTTGCGGCACTTTTACCTGTTTCTTTAATGCTGTATCCTTTTGGAATCGTTTATACGATTATTGCAGCGGTTCTTGGTTTAGGCTGGTTAATTATAGGAATTGCTGGTTTTATAATGAAGGACGATATTAAATGGGCTAGGTATATGTTTGTGTATTCGCTTAATTATTTAACGATTCTTTTTGTTCTTATGGTTATTGTCCATATATAATAGTAGATGAACAATAACTAAAGATATATTACTAAAGAGATTATGTTACGAAAGTGAGGTTGAATTGACAGATGAAACTTTGGAAAACTGTTAGGCGTTTTCTACCTCTTTCATTGCTCGCATTCGTACTAGCGGGCTGTGGGGAGACGAATTTAACTGCCCTTGATCCAAAGGGACCACAATCACAATGGTTATTTGATAATATGCTTCTATCATTGTATATCATGGCTTTTGTTACGATTGTTGTCTTTGCTATCTTTTTTATCATTCTTGCAAAATTTCGTCGAAATCCTGGTGATGACGAAATTCCTAAGCAAGTTCATGGGAGTACTGCCCTTGAGATTACATGGACGGTTATTCCTATCATCTTGTTAACAATTTTAGCGGTTCCAACAATTACAGGAACGTTTATGTTAGCAGATAAAGAACCAGATCCAGAAGTTGGTGAAAATACAGTTTCAATTAAGGTAACTGGACATCAATTCTGGTGGCAATTTGATTATGAAAAAGAAGGATTTACAGCCGGTAATGACGTGTATATTCCGGTAGGAGAAAAGGTTATTTTTGAACTTCATGCACAAGACGTACAGCATTCGTTCTGGGTTCCTGCACTTGGTGGTAAAGTTGATACCATTCCTGGTATTACTAATCACTTATGGTTAGAAGCAGATGAGCCTGGCGTATTTAAAGGGAAATGTGCTGAGCTTTGTGGTTCTGCACATGCTTTAATGGACTTTAAAGTTATTGCTTTAGAGCGTGATGAGTATGATGCATGGGTTGAGGGAATGACAGCAGAAGTTCCTGAACCGACAGAAACACTAGCACAGCAAGGTCGTGCTGTATTTGAAGAGAACAGCTGTATTGGCTGTCATGCTACAGGCGGAATGGGTACGGCTGCAGGACCTGCACTAAGTAATTTTGGAAATCGTACGACGATTGCTAACTATCTTGAGCATACTCCAGAAAATCTGGAAGCTTGGATTCGTGATCCTAAAGGACTTAAGCAAGGTGCAGTTATGCCTGCATATCCTGCAATGAGTGATGAGGATATGGAAGCACTTATTGCTTACTTAGAATCATTAACAATTGACTAAGAAGGAGGTTAACCCTTTGGCTACACAGAAAAAGGAAAAAAGCGTCGTCTGGGATTGGTTAACAACAGTTGACCATAAAAAGCTAGGCATCATGTACTTAATTGCCGGGACGCTTTTCTTTGTAAAAGCTGGTATTATGGCATTATTTATGCGTATCCAGCTCATGTATCCTGAGATGAATTTCTTAAGCGGGCAAACCTTTAATGAATTTATCACAATGCATGGGACAATCATGCTATTTTTAGCGGCTACGCCTTTATTATTTGCCTTTATGAACTTTATTATCCCGTTACAAATTGGAGCACGTGATGTTGCCTTTCCATTTGTAAACGCACTAGGTTTTTGGATCTTCCTTGCAGGGGGATTACTGTTAAGCATGAGTTGGTTTTTTGGAGGAGCACCAGATGCTGGTTGGACAGCATATGTACCACTTTCAAGCCGTGATTATGCAGGCGTTGGACTTGACTTTTATGTGTTGGGTTTACAGGTAGCGGGGATTGGTACACTTGTATCAGGGATTAACTTCCTAGTTACGATTATTAATATGCGTGCACCTGGAATGACAATGATGCGATTACCATTATTCGTATGGACATCTTTTGTTACTTCAACACTAATTTTATTCGCTTTTACGCCACTTGCAGCTGGCTTAGCACTACTTATGTTAGATCGTATTTTTGATGGACAGTTTTTTATACCAAGTATGGGCGGTAACACAGTTTTATGGCAACATATTTTCTGGATCTTCGGACACCCAGAAGTATATATTCTAGTATTACCTGCTTTTGGTATTATTTCTGAAGTTATTCCTGCGTTTTCTAGAAAGCGTTTATTTGGTTACACTGCAATGGTTTTTGCAACAATGATTATTGCCTTCCTAGGCTTCATGGTTTGGGCTCACCATATGTTCACAGTTGGTATGGGGCCTGTAGCAAACTCAATTTTTGCTATTACGACAATGACAATTGCAGTACCGACAGGAATTAAGATTTTCAACTGGCTATTCACGATGTGGGGCGGTAAAATTACCTTTAACACATCAATGATGTTTGCATCATCTTTTGTACCTACCTTTGTACTTGGTGGGGTAACAGGGGTCATGCTTGCAATGGCTCCAGTAGACCATTTATACCATGACACATATTTTGTTGTTGCTCACTTTCACTACATTATTGTTGGTGGTATAGTTCTTGCATTATTTGCTGGTTTATTTTACTGGTATCCGAAAATGTTTGGACATATGTTAAATGAAACTTTAGGGAAGTTATTTTTCTGGATTTTCTATATTGGTTTCCATTTGACATTCTTTGTTCAACATTTACTTGGTTTAATGGGTATGCCACGTCGTGTGTTCACATACTTACCAAATCAAGGTTTAGAATTATTTAATTTAATTAGTACAATTGGTACATTCTTCATGTCTGCTGGTGTAATTCTATTAGTGATTAATGTTATTTACTCAGCATTCAAGGGTGAACGTGTAACGGTTGCTGATCCATGGGATGCTCGTACACTTGAGTGGGCAACGCCAACTCCAGTTCCTGAGTATAACTTTGCTCAAACACCACAAGTTCGTTCATTAGATCCATTGTTTTATGAGAAAATTCATGGTGATGGCACGATGAAGCCGGCAGAGCCTGTTGGAGATATTCATATGCCTAATGGTTCAATCCTTCCATTAATCATGTCAGTTGGTCTTTTCTTTGCAGGGTTTGGTTTTATTATGATGAACATGGAAAATCCAATTATTAATCCTTGGATCGTAGCGATCGGTGGATTAGCAATTACATTTGGTGCAATGTTCGTCCGTTCAGTTAAAGAAGATCATGGTTATCATATCCCAGCATCACAAATAAAAGCAGACCTTAAGAAAGGAGGTAACTAGAAAATGGCGGGTACAGTTGATACTTCAAAAGGGCTTCCCTCTCATCCTGAGAGAGCGACACTTGAAGGGAAAAACAAATTTCTCGGTTTCTGGTTCTTCCTTGGTGGGGAAACAATTTTATTTGCAACATTCTTTGGTACATTTTTAGCACTTCGCAACGGAATTGCTGATGGACCATCTTCACAAGAGATGTTCCATCTACCACTTGTTTTTATTATGACAATGATTCTTTTAACAAGTAGTTTAACAAGTGTATTAGCAATGTTCGCTATGAAAAAGAACAAGTTTACATCGTTTAAAATTTGGATGTGGATCACAGTTCTTTTAGGAATTGCCTTTATCTCATTTGAAATTTATGAGTTCTATGAGTATGTTCACAAAGGCTTTGGTTATTCAACAAGTGCTTTCTCATCTTCATTCTATACACTTGTTGGTTTACATGGTGCTCACGTTGCTTTTGGTCTAAGCTGGATTATTGTGCTTTTGCTTCGTTATAATAAGAGTGGAATCACTTTAACAAATGCTCCTAAGTTCTATGTGGCAAGTCTTTATTGGCACTTCATCGACGTTGTGTGGGTATTTATCTTCACAGTCGTCTATCTTATGGGAGTAGGAGGTCATTAGAATGGCAGATCATTTAAGTCAACCATTTGAAAAAAGTGCGATGACAAATGAGGAAAAGCGTCAGATTAACAAGGAAATTAAAAGACAAATTGTTGTATTTGCCTTAATGATTTTCTTAACGCTGTTGTCTTTCCTAGCTGTTGGTGCTGACATCATACCTCGTTCTTTTGCAATTCCATTTATTTTGATTCTTGCTGTTATTCAATTTGCATTACAGTTACTTTTCTTTATGCATTTGAAAGATAAGGATCACGGTTGGGCTACTGCATTTATGATTTCAGGTATTTTTGTAACAGTACCTTCAATTGCAGCACTTATGTTATTGATTGGTGTAGTTAAATACTAATTAGTAGTAGGTAGGCTCCCATCTCAATTTGAGGTGGGAGCCTTAATAATTGTTTAACACGATTGTTCATAAGATTGTAAAATGGTTCAAATGTGTATCTAATCAAACATCATGTATAATAGAGGAAGTAAGGCATGAATTTTTAAGAGGAGTTGTCACAATGGAAGTAACAAATGGATCACATAAAAAACGTAATTATAAACCTGCTATTATCATTATTACTATTCTTATTAATGGCTTGGTTGCTTTATTGGCTGGGTTACCAGGGGTAGAGAACTTTGATGCATTTGATGTTAAGATTTTGCCAATGCTTAATGCAATTTTTAACAGCTTCACATTCTTATTTTTAGTCGGAGCATTAATTGCGATTCTTCGAAAAAATGTAACCGTTCATCGTAGATTCATCTATGCGGCTTTTGGTACGACCACGCTTTTCCTTGTTACGTATGTAGCCCATCATTTTTTAGCGGAGTCGACTCCATACGGTGGTGATTATGCAGCAATTTATTACTTTATATTAATTACCCATATTGTTTTGGCTGCTGCAATCGTTCCATTAGCACTTACTGCCGTAGCTCGTGCATGGAATATGGAAAATGCTCGTCATCGTAAGATTGCAAGATGGACAATGCCGATTTGGTTATATGTTAGCTTAACAGGAGTGATCGTTTATTTAATGATTTCTCCATACTACTAAAACTAAGTTGAGGTAGAATATAAGATTTAAAAGCTTGTCGACAAAGTCTTTGTAAAAAGACAGGGGACAAGTTTTTATTTTTAGTTAGTAGAGGGTGTTTAGTCTAGTTTTAGAATTAATGTTAAAGGGTGACTCATTCAGGTTTAATTATCAACCTAATTGAGTCACCCTTTTTCCTATATTTTGAAGTTCATTTTAATGATACCAGCTTCCTTGGCAGAGGTAAATGCAATAACAATTAATGGTCCGATGACGAATCCCATCATACCAAACATCATTAGTCCTAAATACATAGCAATCAAAGTAGCTAGTGGTGACAAGCCAATTTGTTGACCCATGACTTTAGGTTCAACAGTACGTCGTATAATTAACAGTACAGCTGCTAAAACAAGAAGCTGTGTGCCTGTTGTCACATCACCAGCTATCAGCTGAAAAATAGCCCATGGAGCAAGAATAACAATTGATCCAATTAGTGGTATGAAATCAATGATCCAAATAATAAAGGCCATCAATAGTGCGAATTCTGGTGCAATGAAAAGTAAGCCTATTAATGAGACGATGAAAATAATGATACTTACTAGAAATTGTGCTTTCAAGAATCCCCACAAGACGTACTTTAGTCTGGATGTCATAAAATTAACTTTTTCCTTTGTTCTTTCAGAGAAGTACGTGAATGTCTTTTGCTTCAAAAGAGGCAATTCTAACAGAAACAAAAACAAGGCAATTAGATAAACGATAAATGTGACAAGGTAACCTGGAATACTCGAAACGACTGACGCTAAATCATTTATAAAATTGCGATTTCCGATTGTTTCACGAATTTCATTTAATGTATGAGTTACATTGATATTGATCTGTCGTACTAGATCTGGTGGTAGGTTATCATAATTCTCCTCAAAATCTCGTTGGAAATTTAACCAAGAGCGATTAATATCATTAATATGCTGTGGTAAATTTTCGATGACCTGTGTGCCTTGAGTTATAGCTTGTGTTACAACATAGTAGCCTGCAAATCCAATAAAAAAGACAAATAGGGTGAAGACGAGCGTTACTGCAATATTCCTTCTTACCTTCAACCGGTGGTGAAGAGAGTCTACAGCAGGTGTAAGAATTAGTGCTGTGATGAACGCTGTAACTATCGGAATTGATATAGGTAATATAAAATAAGCTGCAACGATAATCGCTGTTAAAATTAGGATAATAATGAATGTACGTTTCGTTATGAATGCTGCCAATGTTGGACTCCTCTCTTGATCAACTTCTCTACTTCCATTATAGTATGAACATTCTTACATGAACAGATAATAGCTTTAAAATTCATAACTATGTTATACTCATTCGAGTAATTGGTTTTTATTGTTGTAACAATTGGGGTGGGAATGTTGAAAAAAAACTTATGTTATGTCGTACTAGGTATCCTAATGATTGTCACACTTATCTCTTGTCAAGCTAATGAGGAAGAAACACAATTAACAGTTGCAGAAGGTGAAGAAGCTCAGGAGTTATCTGATTTTGTTACCCGCTACAAAGTAACAATGATTGATGCTGTAAATACAGGTAATTTTAATGATCTAGAGCCATTTTTAATTACCAATAATAGCTTCTACCATTCAGTACGGAGATATGTTAGTGATCTACATGGAGAAAATTCTTCAAAAACATTAGATGATTTTGAAGTCGAACAAGTCTATGTTGGCGAAGCTGGTGAATATTTTGTCGATGGGACTGAGTCTGTTACCATTATTAGCAGTAATGGAAGCGAAGAACATATTGATCGGAAAACTCGTTTTGAAATTATTCGTCCAACTGAGTCTACTTCGTTACGAATCGAGACAATCAAAGAGAGAAAATAGGACAACAAGGAATCAATCCTTGTTGTCCTATTTTATACATCTGTGTTATTTTCAAGGTTTGTCTTTAGAAGCTCAAGCTTCTTATTGCATTTATCAATAATTTGTTGAGAGAAAATCTCTCCTTCATATTCAACGCCATGTGGATAGTAATGCTTACCTAAGATAGGAGTCATCAGTTTAACAATACTATCATCTTTAGGGATTTCACCTTTGATCGCATAAACAGGTACTCTTAGGTAATAAACATCACCCTGGTTTACGATCTTGTAATCAAACATTGCACGTTCATAATCCCATTGTCCTGCGTGCACAAGACCAATCGATTCGCATGCATAACGAAGTGTTTCAAATTTAATTTCTTTATCTGCTAGTTCTATATGATCAAATCTCAAAGTAAATCCGCCTCCAATTATCTTTTATGTACTCTACTTATGATAGTATGAATCGCCTCCTGTTGCAACGCAAAATGGTGAATGTTTTATGGATAATGATTTTCTTCGACAAGTTCATGGTCAATTATGACAGAAGGTTACATTGTTAGAGAGAGGAAAGGACAATGCACAATGCGAATTTGTTAAGAGGAAGAAAAACGAGAGGGGTATATGTATGAAAAAGAAATATCTCATATTTGCCGCACTATGTCTTTTAATCGCATTACTCTATATTGAATCAAATGAAGATCATTTCATTCAAAAATTGCTACAAAATGAGAAAGAGGTCGAACTTGAAGAGGAACTGGCTGAAGAGACAGTTACTGTTGTAGAAGAGGAACCAGAAGTGGTTCAAGAGAATCAATTGCAGTTAGCAGGTAGTGAACGATTAATCGGATTGTCAGAAGAAAAAACGATTGAAAGATTTGGAGAGCCAAACAGAAAGGATATCTCTGCTTACGGTTATGAGTGGTGGATCTACCTTTATCCTGAGCAAACAAATACGTATTTACAGATTGGTATTGAAAATGGGGCAGTAGTTACAGCTTTCTTTTCAGGTGGAGTAAACGGAGAAATGTTTTCGCTAGGAGATACATATGATTCGATTAATAAGGCACTCACATTTCAACAATTAGTTGATGTGAAGACAGAAAAAGGGGATTATCAATTTGAACTGAGTGAAGATGATTTGAAGATGCGTCCAGTTATAGAGATAGAAAATGCATGGGTACAATTATATTTTGATATACATACTAAGCAGCTATCGAGTGTTCGGATGATGACAGCAGAAGTCTTTGTTTCACAAAGACCTTACTCGGTATCTTATATAGGTGAAGCACCTAAACGACCTCAATTAACTGAGGAACAATGGACTTTAGTTGAAAAGGGTGAGGCTAAACAAATATTTGATTACACAAATATCATTCGAGATAGACATAACCTAGACGCTTTTCTCTGGGAGGAAGATGTGTCCAACGTAGCCTATCAACATAGTAAGGACATGAGCATTAATAACTACTTTTCTCATACCTCTCCTACATTCGGAGAGGTCGCTGATCGCTTCTCAAGTGCCGATATTCCTTATCGCTTAGCTGGAGAAAATATTGCAGCTAAGTATGTCGATGGGATCGCTGCTGTTGAAGGTTGGTTGAACAGTGAGGGACATCGAGTGAATTTATTACACGAGGAATTTACTCACCTTGGTGTCGGTGTTTATCAAGATTACTTCACACAGAATTTTTACACTCCTTGGCCTCTTTAGTAACACTGGGCAAATGCTTAGAACATCGGACTAGGCATTTGCGTATAGTAGCAATAAAGAGTGTAAGGAGGCGATGAGATGAGTTCGGAAGGTTTGCATCCATCAGTTCAGCAGTTTAAAGAATTTATTAAAAAAAATCCACATCTTTTAAAAGAGGTAAAAGAAAAACGAAAAAGCTTGCAAGAGCTTTTTGAAGAGTGGTCGGTTCTTGGTGAAGAACACGAGCAATGGAAGAATAACACGGACGAAGCTGGCAAGGATGTTGGTGGCAAAGCTACAAAGGAAGAATCGACTGCGAAAAAGTCCAATGCTTCAGACTCACTAGGACAAATTATGGGGGTTTTGAAACGCCTGAATGTTGAAGATCTCCAAAATCACTTAGGTCAATTTAGTTCGGTACTTACTAATGTTCAGAATGTGATCCAATCATTTCAAAAACCATCGAATCCACCTAATCAAAGACCACAGGATCACCCATTTTCCTTTCGAAGAGATTAGATCATAAGGAGGATTAAGATGAGAGTTGAGGTCCAACAATTTCTGGCAGAACGTCAAGAGTTACGCTATTTTATTAGACAAAATCCTAACTGGTACCGTAAGCTTAGTCGTGATCCAAGTCAGGTGGCGATTTTAGAAAAAGAAGCGAATCAATTTTATGGGCGTACATTACCCCAACGGGTCGAAAAGGTGCAAAATTCGCTGAGCTTGGCAATGATGATGATTGAGATGTTGAAAATGGGGCAAGCGACACCAGCTAATCCCCAAGGACCTGCTGAGTAATTTAGCTAGGTCCTTTTTTTTGTTTTGGGATTAATTATACATAAACCGAACAGGAGAGTGAAAAGCTAGTGTAAGAGGAGGTTTTTGTTATGAAATACTATCTCTTGGCTTTTATTTTCTTTTTGAGCTATTGCCCTATTGTATCGGCGGAAAGATTTGATGTTGTAGAAGTGAATCCTTTAAGTAGTGTCGGAATAGTCAAGGTTCAAGCAAGTGGAAAAAACGAACTTATTGTTGAACATAATCTGTCTAGTGAAAGTATATTCATTGAGTGCTTTATTAATGGGTTCACGTTTAGTAAGGAGCATGAAGGATCACTTCCACAGGAGGGAGAGGGCCATATTAGATTGTATGTTGAAGACAATCATGTGGCCACATTATTTCAACCTGCCTTTTATATTGAAAATCTTCAAAGTGGAACGCATGAGATTAAGATCATGGTTGTAAATAATGACCGCTCCCCATACGAAGGTCTAGAGGAAACGTTAGTAATTACGATTCCATAGTGTCTTTTAAATATTTATAAATATGTTGTTCTACAGAAACACCTAATTGCTGAAACCCTTGATTTCCAAAGAGAGTATTAAATTCCAAGAAATAAAATTTCCCTCCAGCAGACACGAGGTCAAAGCCAGCGTGATTGACACCGAGAGCTCTCGCAGTGCGCCTTACAAGATCAATGGCTTCCTCAGGAATATCTTCAAATGAAATTCGAGCACCTTGAGCTACATTAGTTCTAAATGTATTACGATCATTAATACGCCAGTAGGCAGCAATAACTTCATCGCCTACGAAACAAATACGAAGGTCGCGATCAATTGGCAAGTATTCTTGTACATAGAAATAGGGATTATTCTCAGCATATTCATTAAACTGTTTATGATTTTCAATGAGAAATACACCCTTTCCCATAGAGTTTCGAATTTCCTTTGCGACAAAGGGAAAAGGAAATTCTGCAAACACACGATTAATATTATCATGATTACGCCCTAAAATAACTGTTTTAGGAACGTGTTCGGGGACAACGCTCCATAAGCCGCGTGTCACTTCAATTTTATTAAATCCTAATTGAATCGATTGAATACTTGGAAATATTTTCTTCTTCATTCCGTAAACAAGCGAGTTCACTTGCCAATTCTCAGGGAATAAGCAAACATCTGCTTCATCGATTTTTTCTCTTTCTTCAAACATATGCTCTGGTTTTACATATTTAATTCCTGGGATACCGATTGTACGAAAAGGATTAAATGTCACAATATTCATCTAAGGATGCACCTTTCTTCTTTACAATAAATTGACGAGTGAATTATAGACGTATAATGGGGGGATTGTCAATGATTGCTGTAAGACTTGGTTATGTAGCGATGAGTGTAATGCTCTCAAATGCTTCTCCTTCGCAAACGATGACTGTCAAACAATTTGAACAAATTTCAAATAGGGAGGCTGCGATTCGGAAACTTGAACGAATTGCCCGATCCAACATTGAGAATTGTCTTAGACTGCTTAAGCATAATAAAGCTCATGATATTACTTTTTTTCGTCTATCCTCAAAATTAGTTCCACTAGCAGACCATCCACTGACTGAAGGCTGGCGCTATGAAAAGGCACTTGCAGATTCACTAAAAGAACTAGGTGAATTTATTAGACAAGAAAAAATGAGAGTTGATTTTCACCCTGATCATTTCGTTGTTCTTAATAGTTCTTCAATGGATGTACACAAACAATCGACTAAGTCACTAATTCCCCATTTAAAATGGTTAAAGGGGATGGGGATTGATCCAATGCATCGCTGTGTCTTGCATATCGGTGGTAAGAAGCAGGGGAAAGAAAGTGGTCTAGAACAATTTATTGAAAATTTCGGTCTCATTCCATCCTCTTTACAAAAGATGGTGATGATTGAGAATGATGATGTTTCCTATACTGTTGAAGATGCATTGTATTTAGGTGAAAAATTAAACGTTCCAGTTGTATTTGATCTCCACCATTATGATGTTAATCATGAATCTCTTGAGCTGCTAGCTTTGTGGAATAGGGTTGTTCAGACATGGAATCAGAGCCCTCTGCCAGTGAAAATGCATATCTCTAGTCCAAAAGAAGGGGAAAATGATCGTCGCCATCATGACTTTATTGATGCTGAACGATTCTACCGATTTCTGACATTAATTGATGGGAGTGTTCCGCACTTAGACGTCATGATTGAGGCAAAACAGAAGGATGCTGCCTTACTTCAATTAATGAAAGATCTAATGTCATTCAAAGGAATTGATGTTACATCTCAAGCATCTTTCACATTCTCTAGTTGATTAAATGCTCTGTGGTTTTTTAATTGGTTAGAGACGTGGTATACTACAACGGTAGGAGGTGTCCAAACATGCTAGCAACTATGAAAACAATGGAACTATTAGACCACACAGATGAATTATCTCAAGCGGTGGTACAATCAGAGCCATATGAGCAATACATTCAAGCAAAGCAAGCATTACAGTCTGATTCGGTTGCCCAGGAACGGATCAACCGGTTTAATAGCATGAAGGATCAATACGAAGACATTCAACGATTCGGGAAATACCACCCCGATTACGATAAAATTTCGACAGATATTAGGAAATTAAAACGTGAAATGGACCTAACGGAAACCGTCATTGCGTTTAAGAAAGCTGAAAAAGAACTTGAGACGATGCTAAACGAAATTAGCGAAATTATCGCAAGATCCGTATCATCAACGATCAAAGTCCCAACTGGTAACCCATTTTTCGACAATATGTCATGCAGCGGTGGCTGCGGAAGCGGAAGCTGCGGATGTAAATAGATAGAACGAAACCGGTCGCACTATACCAGTTTCGTTCTATCGCAGCGAAGAGAAGCCATTGCCAAGGTATTAAAACGATTGAGTGAACTTCTCAAGAGTGTGGCAATGAGCGAACGAGCTGAGGTCGCACTATACCGGTTTCGTTCTATCACATCATTGTGTATTGCTGTCACCCTATGATCGTGCTAGACTAAGACTAACTTCACTATGTAGATTGAGAATAAAGGAGAAGTCATTATGATAGATGCAAAGCGTCAAGGGGTGGCTGTGTGGTTAACATCATTGAAATTCGCAAGACAGCTTCGTCGCTTCGGTCATGTGCATTACGTGTCAAAGAAGATGAAGTATGTTATTTTTTATTGTGATCAAGACAAAGTTGAAGATGTCGTTGAAAAGCTACAATCCTTTCACTTTGTGAGAGATGTAAAACCGTCCATGCGTCCATTTATTGCAACTGAATATCAAAACGCTAAGCCAGATAAAGCGAAAGAGTACGATTATAAGATGGGAATTTAGAAGATATAGGAAAGGTCTCTAAAAGGTCAATTGCTGACCTGATCGAGACCTTTTTTTATTTTAAGAAAACAGGAGGAAATAGCTAATTTTGATTAATAAAACGGTGATTACCACCAATTAAAGCTAAATAATCCTGTTGTATATTTCGCTAATCGAAATATATAATGTGTATGATAAAGGAAGTGGTTAGATTGCAAGCTTGGAAAAAGAACCTTTGGATTCTATTGATAAGTCAGTTTATGGTTATTAGTGCAATGACAATGATTATTCCATTCCTACCCTTATATTTACAGGAGCTTGGAGTTAATAATCCTGAGACGCTAAGTATATGGGCTGGCGTTATTTTTGGTGCGAACTTCTTAACCGCCTTTCTTTTCTCTCCTTTTTGGGGGCGAATGGCTGATAAGTATGGTCGCAAAATGATGATTTTAAGGTCTGGTTTTGGGATGGCACTTGTGATTAGTTTAACAGGGTTGGCTGTCGGACCAATTAGTTTATTATTTTTACGATTGCTAAATGGAGTTATTTCGGGATTTATTCCGGCATCGATTGCACTAGTTTCAACTAATACACCAAAGGAACATGTTGGTAGGGCACTTGGCATGTTACAGTCTGGAGCTGTATCTGGAGCAATTATTGGTCCGTTATTGGGTGGTGTATTAGCTGAAGCCTTTGGCTATCGGTTCGTATTTCTGTTAACAGGGATTTGTATTTTCTTTGCAGCCCTTGTTGTTCTATTCTTTGTGAAGGAAGAATTTGAACCACTGCCGACAACAGAGAAAACGAGTACATGGCAGGAATTCAAAAAAATTACGAGTATCCAACCAGTGCTCTCTTTATATGTTGTTATATTTATTATTCAATTAGCTGTAATGGGTATTAACCCACTATTATCGCTATTTGTAGAAGAGCTAACGGCAGCTCAGAGTGTGGCCTTTTATGCTGGATTGACAATTTCAGTTATGGGGTTTGCGAATATGCTTGCATCTCCTCAGCTAGGGAAGCTTAGTGATAGGGTGGGGGCACATCATGTGATTATCTATTCAATGCTCGGTGTCGCACTTTTCTCGATCCCTCAAGCATTTGTCACCGAAATCTGGCAATTAATCTGCTTACGTTTTCTAGTCGGTTTATGCCTAGGAGGTTTACTTCCAGCGGCCAATACGTTAATTCGGATGCATGCTCCATCTGGTATGGAAAGTCGAACATATGGATTTTCAAACAGTGCGATGTATCTCGGGACAATGATTGGTCCGATGGTCGGTGGGTCAATTGTAGCTGGTATCGGGATAAGGGGACTCTTCCTCGTTAGTGCGACTCTATTACTTGTAAATGTATTAATTGTTAAATTTAAAGTAATCCCACCTGCTCAAAAAGAATTTCGCAAAGAAAAAATACGGAGGCAAGGACAAAAGAAGAATGCCTTGACCCATTGATCAAAAAAAGTACCTAACCGTCAAAAGACGACTGGGTACTTTTTCTTAAGACAAGAATCAAATTGACTAACTCATTGGTGGTAAATATCGATTTAACCGGAGAACCCCTGTTAAATATTGATAGTAAAGATCTATCTCTGCAAATTGCTTTGAATTTTTGACTTCGAGTCGATGGATATCTAGATTAAGTTGATTGACCGCCTCTTCAAATAAACGATATCGCTCGGTCGGTTTATGAATTGGGTTATAGATCCCTTCATGACATACATACAGTGGCATCATTTTTCCGGGTAAAGCTGGCTTTAATAGGACAACGAGTGAGGACATGTCCCTTTCGTCAATTTTGGTATCAAGCCGTAAAATTAGATGAATCCGATCTTTATTGGTTTTTGCAATTTCAATTAATTCATAAAGATCATTGTATCCTTCTCCGAGTTTAATAAAACGTTGAATCATTATTTTTTCCTTCTTTCTAAACAATGGATTGTCCGTTTTATCGTAGCTTAAAAAAAAAATCCTCGCAAGGGATTCCTTGCGAGGTGCCTTACACATACAAGGTATGTATTTAAGGCTATGGGAGAGGAGAAACCGGAGGAAGAACTTATGGGGAAACGTAAGCCTTCTCCGCGGTTGTAGCAACACTAGGTGTGCTACTAATTTCAGTATGACCTGAATGATTTATCTTCATACATTCAATTTTAATAAAGAGAAAAAATGTCGCATATGTTGAATATTGAAGGTTTATGATAGGATAGAAAAAGAAAAACTGAAGTTAGGATTGGGTGAGTAGAGTGAGAGTGATTTCAGGAGAGAAAAGAGGGCTACCTTTAAAAGCCGTGCCTGGTTCAACAACAAGACCGACGACAGACAAAGTAAAGGAATCTATTTTTAATATGATTGGGCCGTATTTTCAAGGTGGACTGGCTCTTGATTTATATGCTGGTAGTGGTGGTTTAGGAATTGAAGCGTTGAGTCGAGGGATTGAGAGAACTATTTTTGTTGATCAAAATCGTAAGGCGATTGAGACGATTAAATTAAATTTAAAACAATGTTCATTTGAAGAGAGTTCAGAAGTGTACCGGAATGATGCTGATCGAGCCTTGAAGGCCCTAATAAAAAGAGAATTGGCTTTTACGGTTATTTTTCTCGACCCGCCCTATGCCAAGCAGGCGCTTGTAAATGAAATGAGTATCATTGCTGATTTTCATTTACTAGAGCCGTCTGGTGTAATTGTATGTGAGCATGCAAATACAGTTTCATTACCAGATCGTATTCAAAATTTTTCAAAGAAGAAAGAGGAAACGTACGGAGATACGGTGATTAGTATCTATGCGTTTGATTAAGAAGGGGGTTTCTATATGCCAAGTATAGCCGTTTGTCCAGGAAGCTTTGATCCAGTTACTCATGGACATATTGATATTATTACTAGAGCAGCTTCTGTTTTTGATCAGGTAATCGTAGCGGTATTACATAATCGAAATAAAAAGCCACTATTTTCAGTAGAAGAGCGAATCGAGTTATTAAAGCAAGTGACTTCGCATCTACCAGAAGTGAAGATTGATTCATTTAATGGTTTATTAATTGAGTATATGAAAGAAAACAATGCCAAGACAATTATTCGGGGGTTGCGTGCCGTTTCAGATTTCGAATATGAAATGCAGGCAGCTTCTATTAATAAAAAGCTCGGCCCTGAAATTGAGACATTCTTTATGATGACAAATAATAACTATTCATATTTGAGTTCAAGTATTGTAAAAGAAGTAGCGAAGTACGATGCAGATGTTTCTGGATTGGTTCCTGAAGTTGTTGCAGAGGCACTAAAGAAAAAGTTTAATTAATAAAACTCTGAGGCTGTTGAAAGAGGATAATCCAATCCTTTCCGACAGCCTCGTTCGTTTACTATTTTGCTAATATTTGTTTACTTAGTAAATAGAGATAGGTAAGCAGCATCACAAGTGTGAAAAGAGGTCCGAATTCAACGAGATTCAGCCAAATCGTTGATAACCAATGATTCGATCCTTCTGCTAGAAAAGCGGGCATGCTTCCCCAGGTTTCTGTTGTTTCTGTTTGATTTAAATAGAGTGGCTTCCACAGAACTAAGGCAAACAGGGCAGCGAAAAGTCCATGAAATAAACGTGCGATGAAAAATGGTTTGAAACGAATATCGGTCTCCGCCAAAATACTCGCTACCTGAGCTTGAACGGAAAACCCACTAAAGGCGAGAAAGAAACTAGTTACAATTACTTTCTCCAGTAATGTTGTGTCTACTTCACTAGCCATTTGAGCACCGAGAGTGATTTCAAAAATTCCTGAGATTAAGGGTAAGCTTAAATCACTTGGTAATTGGAAAAAAGTAAGTATAATAGAAAAGAAAGAAGCTAGGATCGATGTTATGCCAATTAAACTTAAAATCTTGTTTAAAACGGAAAATAAAATAACGAAACCGCCAATCATTAATAGCGTACGAACGGATGACTGGACAGCGTCCCCTAGCAGTTGCCCAATCGGCCTTCCATCACGAATACGTTCTTCATGCAGTAATTTAAAAGCTTGTTTAAGTCCTTTAGATGATGCATTGTTCGATGTTTCTTTTTCTTGGTTGTAACCGTGAAATCTCATCATGATTCCGACGACAATATTGCCAAAATAATGTGAAAGTGCAAGGAGAAGACCTAAAGTGGCATCATGAAAAAAGCCGACAGCAATAGCTCCAAATATGAAAAGTGGATTTGAGGAATTCGTAAAAGAAACAAGCCGCTCTGCTTCTATTTTTGTTAGCTTCTTTTCTTGACGTAATCGTGCTGTCAATTTTGCTCCAGCAGGATATCCTGAAGCAAGTCCCATTGCCCACACAAATCCACCGACTCCTGGCACGCGAAATAAGGGTCTCATTAAAGGCTCTAAGAGGGCACCGATTAATGAGACAACACCAAACCCTATTAAGAGCTCGGAGACAATAAAGAAAGGTAAAAGCGAAGGAAATACGACTTCCCACCACATTTGCATTCCTCGTATAGATGCTTCAAGTGCTTCTTTTGGAAAGATCATCAGTGAGGCAGCTAACAAAAGGCTTACTAGGGCTAGGATAAATGTCTTGGTTGTTGAGAACGTCATTAGATTACAGCCTCCTTTTTACATCACAATGAAACAAGCTTAGAAAGTTGTCCTATCATTAACTATACGTATACAAGCTCGTAATAGACCATATCATTTTATGAGTACATAAAATGGTTAGGAGAGGATGTTTGTGAATCGTACTCGTCCGAAAATTGGTCTTGCGTTAGGATCGGGGGGAGCCAGAGGTTTTGCACATATTGGTGTATTAAGAGCCTTAGAAAAAGAGGGGATTCCAATTGATCTAATTGCGGGGAGTAGTATGGGGGCTTTAGTTGGTTCTTTATATGGGGTCGGGCACACACCTGAAAACCTCGAGAAATTTGCACTGTTATTTAGAAAAAAATATTTTGTTGATTTTATTGTTCCAAAGCTAGGGTTCGTTTCGGGAAAAAAAGTAAAGGAACTCATTCGATTGCTCGCAAAAGGAAAATCTCTTGAAGAGCTAGTTCCAAAAGTTGCCGTTGTTGCAACAGACATTAAAATGGGAGAAAGGGTTGTATTTCAAGAGGGTGACCTAGCAACAGCCGTTAGAGCAAGTATCGCGATACCGGGAATATTTGTACCTGAGATCGTCGATAATCGGTTACTTGTGGACGGGGGAGTAATTGACCGTGTTCCTGTAGGTGTCTTAAAACAAATGGGAGCAGATGTGACAATTGCTGTTGATGTCTCTTACTTCAGAGAAGAACCAGATTTACATACGATTTATGATGTGATTATGCAAAGTATGGATATTATGACGCGCGAGATGATTCGATATCAAGAATTTAATAGTTCTGTTATGATAAGACCAATCGTTAAGCAGGCAAGTTCGCTTGCATTCACAGAAGTTGAATCTTTGATTAAATGCGGGGAAGAAGCAGCGAATAATCAAATGGATCAAATCAAAGCTGCAATCGCAACATGGAGGGGAAAAGAAGATGGCACAGCCCACTAAGCCTTATATTAAGAAAAGATGGATCATATTAATTATCTGTATTTTATTTCTCCATTTCTATCAATTACCTTATTATTACTCCCAACCTGGAGGAGCAAAGGTACTAGAAGAAGTTATCAAAGTTGAAGATGGATTTGAAGATGAAGGGTCGTTTATGCTGACGACTGTTCAGATGGGAAAGGCGAATTTATTCTTTTATTTATGGGCAAAGCTAAGTCCTTATCGGTCGATCTATCCAGAAGAGCAACTTCGATATGATGGTGAAACGGATGAAGAGTATCAGCATCGTCAGTTGATGGCTATGTCGACCTCTAAGGAAGCCGCAACGATAGTCGCATACGAGCATGCTGACAAAGAGATTAACTATGAATATCATGGAGTGCTTGTGACAGCATTAATAGAAGGGATGCCAGCAGCCTCTGTTCTTGAAATAGGTGATCGTATTAAACAAGTGGATGGTGTAGATGTGAAGACTGCTGATGAATTAATTGAACGATTGCAAGGGATGAGTCAACAGGACACTGTTCAATTAACAGTTGAGCGAGAGGAAGAAACCACGATATATGACCTTGGTTTTACACCTTTTCCAGAACAATTAGGTGCACCGGAAGGAAGAGTCGGGATTGGTATCTCTTCACCGGTCACTGACAGAGAACTCTGGATGGAGCCTGAAGTAAGTATTAACACGAGCCAAATTGGAGGCCCTTCAGCAGGATTAATGTTCTCATTGGAAATTTACAATCAGCTTACTGAGGAAGACCTTACGAAGGGGTATCAGATTGCAGGTACAGGTACCATCAATGAAGAGGGTGTCGTTGGTCGCATTGGTGGAGCAAATCAAAAGGTGGTCGCGGCAGATAAGGCAGGAGCAGAGTATTTTCTTGCACCAAACGAAGGGGGAGCGGAAAATTCCAATTATCAGGAAGCTTTAGCCGCAGCAAAGGATATTAAAACAGATATGAAAATCATCCCAATTGATACGTTTGAGGAAGCAATTGATTTTCTGGAATCTCTTTCATAGGGTAAATCAAAAAAAGAGTGTTTTAAAAGGCTGAAATTTATACCTTTTAGAACACTCTTTTTACTTAAGTATGATAGGTCCTTGATATTCCTGGCGTAATGCTTCTATCCTTTTTTTCGGTTGGAGAGGCTGGATGTAAACAGAGGTAGCCTTTTCTTCTAGATGTGCCACAATCCCAGTAGCTTTTGCACGTTTTGTGAGTAATTCAGTCTGTCTTATTTTTCTTGATGCACTCAAATACGCTTGTCCATTCTTTGTTAATCCGAGTAACTGAATATATGGTAATTTTGTTGATAATCCATTGGCGATCGTTTCTTTTGATGTGTTAGTCAAGATATGAACGGCTAAGCGTTGGAGCCTTGTCCATGTATAACGCTTCGTTTTCAGTTTCGTCATCCAATCGGAAAAGGATTCAGCTTCACGGATTGTTTCCTTGATTCGATATTCTAACCCCTCCTCACACTCATATATGAGACGTAACTGTTCAATTGTACTTGTCATTATTTTGTATTGTAGAAGAGGGAAGTAGCAATCCCATGTATGGAAGTTGATATAATAAGAATAATAGTCATTTAAAGCAACCAATGTCTCTTTTGGAATGACATGCTTAAGGTTTTCTATCGTTGCTCCTTCCTGTATTGCTTTTCGGATACTTGTTGCACTGGCAATCGAATCACTCGAAATGGTCTCCTCATGATAATGGGCCTTGATTCTTAAAGTTGTTTCTGGTTGAATTGATTTGTATTTTTCTTTAATGGTCTTCACATAATGAAAACCGAGAATATTATTTGGTTCGGTTAATGAAAGCCCTTGTGTTTCAAGACTGAGATCGCTAAATGCCTTGGATGATGCCTTTGGGTAGCTGAATCCTTGATTCATGTAAAGACGAATGAGGGGATCTAGCTTTGGTGCTTGCTCGTTCATGGTATCAACAAGCTTTATGAAATCTGTAATTTTTCCGGATTCACTGCCGAAGTGCAATGCTGATACACCCATTCCGTGTAAAATACTGACAGCACCTTCAGCAAATAATTCAGCTTTTTGGGTAGCATATAAGTATGGTAGCTCGACGACGATATCAATCCCATTAGCCAAAGCCATCTGTGTTCTAGTCCATTTTGAGACGATTGCAGGTTCCCCACGCTGTAAAAAGGAAGTACTCATGACCGCGATAACAACATCTGAATCTGTCTCTTGACGTGCTTGTTTTGCTTGATAGTGGTGACCATTATGAAATGGGTTATATTCTACAACTATTCCTACGGCTTTCATGTGATCTATCCTTTCGAAATGAACGGTTGGCTTTACTCTTTATGTATGTCATGCTACAATAAACGACATGCTCTAAACAAGTGCTTGTCTATAAAAAAAGACAGATTTAGCATTTAAAGTACTGTAAAGAAAAAAGGTTGACATTCAAATACTGTAGAGCTATACTTAATTTTGTTGTCTTAGAGGTGATCAAAAAGATGAAATGGTCCTTACAGCAACTTAACGTTGCCAAACATAAACCATTTACATTTGATGAAACAGTTGATCTAACTAGTATCAAACAGCTGAACTCAGAAATTAGGTCTGTTTCACCGATCCGTGTTCAAGGTGATCTCCTATATAGAGGTTCTCTTTTGACTTTTACGTTGAAAATAACTGGTGAATTAATTTTGCCTTGTTCTAGGACACTGGCTGATGTTAATTTTCCGATCAACTTAAACGTAGTAGAGCAATTTCATCCAGTTAATGACTATGTTACAGCAGATGTCGATCGTGATGATATTCATTTCTTTGAAGGAGAGATGATAGATTTAATCCCCGCGATTGAGGAACGAGTTTTACTTGAAATTCCAATGCAAGTTTTTGCAGATGATGGGTCGGAACGTCTTGCTCCGCCTACTGGGAAAGATTGGGAACTTCTAACAGAAGAGAACCAAAAGAAGCGAATTGATCCTAGGCTCGCTGATTTAGCAAAATTCTTTGAAAAAGAGTAGGAAAATCGAAGCAACGACAACGGTCGGACCTTCATTTCATAAAGCCAACGAGCTTTAAGCTGTTGGGATGACTAGATTTTGTAAGGAGGTGGGAATGATGGCAGTACCTTTTAGAAGAACATCTAAAACTCGCAAAGCTAAGCGTCGTACTCACTACAAATTAGCAGTACCTGGTATGGTTAAATGCCCTGAGTGTGGGGAATTGAAACTATCTCACCGTATTTGTAAAGAGTGTGGCACGTATAAAGGCCAAGATGTAGTAAGCAAGTAAAGTAATTGACGAAGAGGATTCTCCTCTTCGTCTTTTTTGTTTTATATAGGAACAATCCACTAATCGATGCTTAGGTACTCCCCGATAGAAAAAAACAATACAACTCCTACACTAGTAAAGTCAAACTCGCTGAAAATCTCCTTTAACAGATTAGAGGAAGCAGAGATGGCTCCACGACTTGCATTACTCAAAAGTCGCTTCTCCTCTATCTGCTAGAAAGAATATTACTCCTTTCGAATACATCTGTGAAAATAGGTAATAATTTATACTAGAATTTATCTTTTTTTTTCAGCTAATGCGTCTTTCTACTCTAGTAGATGCATACGTATAGAATAAATGAGATTTAAAGGAGAGTGTTTCTATGACAACCATTCGTCAGGACGCATGGAATACTGATGAAGATTTGATTCTTGCAGAAGTTGTGTTAAGACATATCCGTGAGGGAAGTACTCAATTATCTGCATTTGAGGAAGTAGGGGAAAGGCTATCAAGAACAAGTGCAGCGTGTGGATTTCGCTGGAATTCAGCAATAAGAAAAAAATATGAAGCTGCAATTGCACTTGCTAAAAAACAAAGATCCAAAGGCAAGAAAGCACAGGGTGAACAAGAAGAACAATCCATGAATGAAGAGGTCTCAGAAGAATTAACTCAGGTAAATGTAGCTGTCCAACCACCAGAAATAGCTTTAGAAAAAAAACAAGAGCCAGTTGAGACTAATCATGATGCTACACTAACAATGGAAAAGGTATTAACCTTTTTAGCCAATTACGAGGAAGATCGTAAAGCTCAAGTAGCCCAAACCGCTTACGATGAACTGAAAAAAGAAAATGAAAAATTAAAGGCTGAACTGGACAAAGCAGAACAAGAAAAGCGAATTATGGCTGAGGATTACCGGTCCTTATTATCGATTATGGACAGAGCTAGAAAACTTTCTTTATTTGAAACGAGTAAAGAAGCGTAATAAGATCTTGACTAATATCTAGAGACCACTGAAAAAGGTGTATCCGTACCTTGTTCAGTGGTCTCTTGTCGTTTGAGTTATCCACAAAAAAATCTCACTTTCCAAATAGAAAAACATATCTCCTACCACTGTATCTATTAAAGAAAACATTAAAATCGAATAATTATTAATTAAATTTATTCGAATATGTAGGAATATGGTACAATTTTCATATGGTAATAAAAGGGGAGATTGATATGAGAGTAACGATTGTTGGTGCTGGTGCAATTGGAATGTTGCTCACATACTATTTAACTAAAAATGGTTTTGAGACAACTCTTCTGACTAATAGTCAACGTCAAGCGAGTGAGTTAATGAAACAGGATCTGCAAATAATAAAGCACGACCAAACAAGGGACCAAATTAAAGTAGACGCAAGGCCTTTGCGAACTCTTGTGGGTGGAGAAACAATCGATCTAATGATTTTAGCTGTGAAATCCTATGATATAGAAAATGTCCTTACATATATTAGTGAATTAAAATTATCAATAACATCGATTCTATTTTTACAAAATGGTATGGGACATATTGACCTTGTTTCAGGCTTGTCGATTCAAGAAATTGGTATTGGAATTGTTGAGCATGGTGCATTAAGAAAAAATGATTTCACTGTTCACCATACAGGACTAGGTCAAATTAAATGGGGATATTACCTTGAAGGTAGAGGAATGGTACGTAAGATCCAAACCTCAGCTAGTTTTCCTTTTATCGAAGATGAAAATTGGTATTCCCTACTCGAAAAAAAATGGATCGTTAATTTATGTGTTAATCCGATGACAGCAGCTTTTAATTTAAAAAACGGTGAACTACTTTTAGAGCATTATCAAAAAATGGTAAGAATCATTTTTGAAGAGGTCATTTTGGTGCTAGATCGTCAAGATGAGAGAGATGAATTGTGGAAGTATTTGCAGCAAGTATGCCATAATACTGCTGAAAACTATTCATCTATGTATATTGATTTAGAAATGAATAGGAAAACAGAGATTGAAGGCATTGTCGGTGCTCTAAAGAAACGGGCAACTCGATTAAACCGCTCTGTTCCTGTCATTAATTTCTTATATGAAGGAATCAAGGCTAGAGAATGTCATAGGGGGTAAAATATGTCCATATTCACTTGGTTTATTGCAACAGTGGTTACCTTCCCACTGTTCGGATGGTATCTTTTATACATTGTTAAGGTTAAGAGAACGAAGAATAAGCGCAAATCTGTTCGCTTCGCTTCAGATTGGTCCACAATCTTATTTATGGCTTCTGTGTATTTTATTATTAATGAATTATGGCAACAATCTCTTCTGTTGGTAGTAATAGCCATTTCCCTTCTTATTTCAATGATTTTCACATGGTTACATTGGTATGTATCTGGAGATATTCATACTGGTAAATTGGTAAAAGGTATTTGGCGATTTAATTTTATTATATTTTTTTGCTTACATCTAATTTTGGTTGGTTATGGATTAGTATCACGACTATTTGAATACTTAGCTATTTAAAAAGAATTCAAAATACTTGGTCGTTTCTCCCTTATTTGATATAGTGATAATGAATTTAGTAACACGAAAGGGCGTCTACACATATGGAAGTTAGAGAAATAGACCTTTCAACAAACGGGTTTATAAATGATTACATAAATGGCAAAAAAGAGACGTTGTCTTTTTTTGATTACTCTATAGGTGAACAACATAGTTTTAAAAAAAGAGTTGATGATTTATATGGTAGGGAGTACCAACGTGAGGCATTAGTACGGTATTTTAGTGAGGTGCATCAATCCCTCCCATATTATGAACAATCTTCTAAGCAAATAATGAAATTAAAACAAGCCAATTCGGTTGTTGTAGTAGGGGGTCAACAGGCAGGTCTGTTAACTGGTCCTCTTTACACAGTCTATAAAGCGATCTCAATCTTGGCTTTTGCTAAACAGCAAGAAGAGAAACTAAAGGTACCGGTCGTACCTGTGTTTTGGATTGCTGGCGAAGATCATGATCTAGATGAAATTCGTTTTGTATATAAAGAGAAGGCTGCTTCTTGGAAGAAGCATATGTATGAAGGAAAATCCCGTCCAACATCGGCCTCAAATGTTGAACTTGATCAAAAAGAAATACAGATATGGTTAAACGACGTTTTTTCGACCTTACCTGAAACAGCATATACAAATAATCTTGTTCAAAAAGTAACCGAATTTCTCAAAGAAGCAAGGACCTTTGTTGATTTCTTCACGTATCTGATGAACTGGTTTTTTGGGAAAGAAGGCTTACTTCTATTAGATGCACATCACCCATCAGTGCGTGAACTAGAGAAGGGCTATTTCAAACAATTAATTATAGAGGTGGAGTCAGTTCAAAAAAAGCAGCTTCAAGGACTTGAAGAGTTTGTGAATGCTGGTTATGAAGAACCATTAGCAAGTGAGCGAACTAATGCTCATTTGTTCATTGATATGAATGGGGAACGTAAACGCTTAGAATTTGAAAATGATGTTTTTTTTATTAAAGGAACCAATACTACTTTTTCAAAGGAAGAATTGTTAGAGCATCTAGATCATCATCCTGAACTATTTAGTAATAATGTGGCCACAAGACCTCTAATGCAAGAATGGCTTCTACCTGTTTTGGCATTTATTTCAGGTCCTGGTGAGATAAAATATTGGGCAACTCTTAAGCATGTATTCCGGTTGTTTGATATGAAAGTACCGCCAGTAGTACCGAGGTACCAAATGACATTCATCCCAACTCATGTTCAAAAATGGTTAGCGGAAACAAATTACAGTGTTAATCATTTTATAGAAGGTGAAATGGGGATTTTGCGTGAGAGATGGTTAGAAGGTGTGAATGAATACCCAATCCGGGAAGTAATGATTAATGCGAAACAAGAAATACAAGAGAAGCACGCGACGATCTGTGAGTTAACAAAGCAAATGGATCCAACTCTTAGTAAGTTAAGTGAAAAAAATTGGCTTATTATTGAGAATCAGCTATCTTTTATTGAAAAGAAAATGAACAATTTTGTTCGACAATCACATGAAGAGACTCTTACAAAATTCACAGAATCAGGTCGATGGCTCTGTCCGTTGAATTATCCACAGGAACGAATTATTCATCCGATTTTGTTGATCAATGTCATAGGAGAAGAGCAGTATCAGCAATTAATGTCAATAAATTTGGAATTTAATCAGAGGCATAAGCTTATTTTCTTGTAAAATGCTGATAGGTTGTGCTGTCGAAGAAACTAAAAAAAAATTCTGTCCACAGGGGCAGGATTTTTTTTGTGGATTAATTTTAATTTTTTGGTGGTGTAAAGTGGGGGATTGTGGTAACTTTATGTTAGTAAGTGGGGGGAGATGGGTCAGCGATGTTTATGGGAGAATATCGCCATAACGTAGATGAGAAAGGACGAATGATTGTTCCGGCTAAATTCCGTGATGAATTAGGCGAATCATTTGTCGTGACTCGAGGCCTTGATCGATGTTTATTTGTTTATCCAATCGAAGAATGGAAAAAGTTGGAAGAGCAATTGAAGGCACTCCCGTTCACCAAAAAAGATGCAAGGGCATTTACTCGATTTTTCTTTTCTGGTGCGACAGAATGCGAATTAGATAAACAGGGGAGAGTAAATATATCTTCTCCTTTAAGAGAGTTTGCCAAGCTTGAAAAGGAATGCGTCATTATCGGCGTCTCAAACCGAGTTGAGGTATGGAGCAAGGCAATATGGGAAGAGTACTTTGCTGAATCAGAGGAATCATTTAGTGAAATTGCTGAAAATATTGTTGATTTTGATTTGTAATTGGAGGTGAAAAGGTGTTTCATCACATAACTGTCTTAAAAGAAGAATCTGTTGAAGGTCTTAATGTTAGACCAAATGGGGTTTATGTTGACTGTACCTTAGGCGGAGCTGGTCATTCTTCTTTAATTGTATCGAAGCTAGAAGAGGGTGGGCACCTTTATGCGTTTGATCAAGATGATAAAGCATTAAACTATGCCAGAGAGAAATTAAAGAACCATGAAGATAAAGTAACCTTTATTCGTAGTAATTTTCGCCATATAAAACAAGAGTTAGAACAGCGTGGGATTTTTGAGGTTGACGGAATTCTTTTTGATTTAGGAGTATCAAGCCCACAATTAGATGAAGCAGAACGAGGGTTTAGCTATCATCAGGATGCTGGGTTAGATATGAGAATGGATCAAAGTGGGGATTTAACTGCTTACGATGTTGTAAATGAATGGCCATTTGAGAAACTTGTATCAATTATCTCTCGATATGGTGAAGAGAAATTTGCAAAGCAGATTGCCAGGAAAATTGAAGCGAGACGGGAAAAGTCTCCAATTCAGAGTACGGGAGAACTGGTCGAAATTATTAAAGATGCGATTCCAGCTCCGGCTAGACGAACAGGAGGACATCCTGCTAAGAGAACCTTTCAGGCGATTCGTATCGCCGTAAATGATGAGTTAGGTGCATTTGAAGATGCATTAGAGGACTCAATCGGATTATTAAAAAAAGGTGGCCGAATCTCGGTTATCACATTTCATTCTCTTGAAGACCGCCTGTGCAAGGAAGTTTTTAAGGAACACAGTAAGGGGCCCGATCTTCCACCTGGATTACCGGTTATCCCTGAAGGGTACGAACCTATCCTAAAATTAATTAACCGTAAACCCATTGTTGCATCAACTGAGGAACTGGAATTGAATAAGCGTGCACGTTCAGCTAAGTTGCGCATTGCGGAAAAACAGTAAGGAGGGCATTATTTTGAGTATGGTAGCTAGACAGATTCAAGAACAAGAGCAAAGACAGGTTCAACCTAAGAAACGTATACGAAGAATTCGTACAACTGTCACACTAGGCGAGCGGATGATTATTGGCTTTATGGCCATAATGACATTTGTTGTTCTTGGTATCATTGTACATAACTTCGCGTCGATCTATAGTGTTAACCAAGAAGTACACAAGCTAGAGGGAGACATAAGTAAGCAGGTTGAAGTTAATGAAGGTTTATCCCTACAAGTAGTTGAACTAAGTGCACCTGATCGCATCTTATCAATTGCCAAGGAGCTTGGAATGTCCTTAGATGAGAATAAAGTGAAAGTTGTCCAACAAACTAGTTCAAATTGAGCTAGTTTTTTCCACTAAAAAAGAGAGTTTAGTTAGAGGTGAAACCATTTGGAAATCAAACGGGCTGTAACAAATAAAAGGGCAGTTTTTTCACTTGCGGTTGTTCTCTTATTATTTTTTGTACTTATTGGAAGAATCATTTCAATTCAAGTCACAAAAGAAGTCGATGGAGAGAATTTACAAGCAATGGGAGAAGCGAGATGGACCGATGAGCAAATAATTGAAGGAACTCGCGGGACAATTTATGATAGAGAAGGAAGTGCATTAGCTCAAGAGTTAACCTCTTATACAGTCTATGCGATCTTAAATAAAGATCAACTCTTCTATGTTCGTGACCCCAAAAAAACGGCTAAACTACTTTCTCCCCATATTGATATGGATGAGGATGATTTGGTTGAATTATTTACTGCCGATAAGTTTCAAGTTGAACTAGGTGCGGGTGCTAGGAATCTGACTTATGAAAAAATGAAAATCATTGAGGATTTAGAACTTGAAGGAATCTTTTTTAGAGATGAACCAAGGCGGTATTATCCAAAGCAAACCTATGCTTCGCATGTCATTGGATATGTGGACCGAAACACAGATCAAGCGGTAATGGGAATAGAAAGAAGTCTTGATGATTATTTACGAGCGGAAGATGGTAGGATTGAATTCCAAACGGATGGAAATCAGACGCCGCTTCCAAGTACGGATAAAAATATTACTCTGCCAAAAAACGGAGACAATATCTTTCTAACATTGGATTCCAATATTCAAACAGCGTTAGAGCAGGTTATGACAATTGTTGATGAAACCTATCAACCTACAAGAAGTGTTGCCATTGTTGCTGATCCTAAGACAGGAGAGATTCTTGCGATGAGCAATCGTCCAAGTTTTAATCCAAATCAATATCAAGAAATTACAAATTACCTAAATTATGCAATTGCTGATCGATATGAACCTGGTTCTACCATGAAAATGTTCACAGTTGCTGCGGCTATTGAAGAAGGTGTATATCAGGGGGATGAGAAGTATCAATCTGGTAGATATCAGATTGGTAAACATACAATTGGAGACCACAATGACCGACTAGGTTGGGGAACAATTACATATGATGAAGGGTTCTACCGATCTTCCAATGTAGCGATGAGTAAGCTGGCACTTGAAAAACTCGGTGAAGAAAAAGTTTATGAATACTTGCATAAATTTGGTTTTGATGAGCCGACTGGTATAAATTTAAGTGGAGAAGTGAACAGTGCGATTGATAAAAGAGGTCCCGTTGAAGCCGCCTCTACAGCATTTGGACAAGGAACGGCTGTTACGCCAATTCAACAGATTCAAGCGGCGACCGCAATTGCAAATGACGGAAAGATGATGAAGCCCTATATTGTTGACCGAATTGTTGACTCCAAAAGTAAACAGACGATAGAAAACTATGAACCTGAGGTTGTAGGCGAGCCTATTTCAGTTGAAACAGCAGCTAAGGTGAAGGACATGCTCGAACAGGTTGTCATATCACCAGTTGGAACAGGACATCCATATTATCTTGAAGGATTCGATGTAATCGGAAAAACAGGAACAGCACAAATTCCAAATCCGAATGGGGCAGGTTATTTAAAAGGTCATGGTGAAAATATCTTTTCATTTTTAGGTATGGCACCAAAAGAGGACCCTAGAGTTATTGTCTATGTAGCTGTTGAGAGACCTAAGCTTGAAGTTGTACAGGCGGGATCAGAACCTACATCACTAATATTCAATACAATCATGAAGCATAGTTTACAATACTTAAATATCACGCCAAATTTTGAAGAAACGATTGAGAAAGAAAATGAAGGGTTTCAAACAAAAAATTACACTGGGATGACGGTTGACGAGGTATTGAAGCAAGTTGATGGAAATGGATTAAAAATCTTAACAATTGGTAATGGAAAGACGATTAAACAGCAGGAACCGTTAGAGGGGAAGAATTTATTACAAGGAGAACGATTGATTTTACGGACTGATGGTGATCAATTTGAAATGCCAGATTTAACAGGTTGGTCTAATCGTGATGTTCGGAAACTTGCAAGTGTCTTAGACTTGCATGTCACAATAATGGGAAATGGCTTTGTTACTAAACAGAATATTGAACCTGGATCTACGATAAAAAAAGGGGAATATATTGTCGTTGATTTTAGTCCTAAGACAACTACAGAAGAACCATTAGAATTAGAGCAAAATGAGTCTACTGATTAAGTAATGTTGCAATCGCACTGTTCTAACTTGATACGTACAAGCATACGTTTAAACTAGCCCAGTCATCAATTTGACGGATAGAAATGTATGTAGGAGTGATTACGGTGCGAGTTTCCAATGTGACAGTAAGAAAACGACTGATTCTAGTTCTTTTTATTGGACTGGCTATCTTTTTAGTCATTATTTTAAGGTTAGGTTATGTTCAATTTGCGTTAGGCGATTGGTTAACCAATCGTGCAGAAGATTCATGGAGTAGAGATGTACCGTTTGAAGCAAAGCGCGGTGAAATTCGTGACCGTAATGATGTCGTGTTGGCGACAAATGTCAGTGCCCCGTCAATAATTGTTGTTCCAAGACAAATTAAAGATCCAGTTGAGGCAGCAGAAAAGTTAGCCAATGCTTTAGATTTAGATGTACAAGCAACATATGAGGACATCACTAAGAAATCCTCAATGATCCATCTTAGTCGAAAGGTAACTAAAGAAAAAGCAAGTGAAGTAAGAGATTTGCGTTTAGCAGGCGTTTATATTGCCGAAGATAGCAAAAGACATTATCCGTTTGGCAGCTATTTATCACATGTGTTAGGTTTTGCTGGGATCGATAATCAAGGATTAACAGGTCTAGAGCTCTATTATGAAGATGAATTAAGAGGTGATAAAGGACATGTCTCTTTTTTCGCAACAGCTAAAGGAAGTAAAATGCCAAATTTAGCTGATGAATATACAGCTCCTAATAATGGACTTGATTTGCGTTTAACAATAGATAGTCAAGTTCAGACAATTATCGAAAGAGAACTAGATATAGCAGAAGCCACATATAATCCAGATGGGGCCATTGCCATTGCAATGAATCCAAATACAGGTGAAGTGCTCGGTATGAGTAGTAGACCTGACTATAATCCAGAAAATTTTAGAAATGTTCCATCAGAAATATATAATCAGAATAAACCGGTTTGGATGCAGTATGAGCCTGGTTCTACATTTAAGATTATTACATTAGCAGCAGCCCTTGAAGAAGGGGAGGTTGATCTTGAAAAGGATACCTTTAATGATCCTGGATACATTGAGGTAGCTGGTCATAATTTAAGATGCTGGAAAAAGGGTGGTCACGGACAACAAACATTTTTAGAAGTTGTCCAAAATTCGTGTAACCCGGGATTTGTTGAGCTAGGACAACGTTTGGGTACAGAACGATTATTTGATTATATTGAGGCGTTTGGTTTTGGTGCGAAAACAGGAATAGATTTACAAGGAGAAGGAACAGGGATCTTATTTAAACGAGAAAATGTTGGTCCGCTTGAACAAGCAACAACCGCGTTTGGTCAAGGTGTTGCCGTCACTCCTCTTCAACAGGTTGCAGCGGTTTCGGCAGCCATTAATGGTGGATTGCTATACCAACCCTACTTAGCTAAAGAGTTTATCGACCCATTAACAGGCGAAATTGTCAAAAGCCAGTCACCTATTATGAAACGCCAAGTAATTTCTGAAGAAACATCTGAGGAAATACGTTACGCCCTTGAGCATGTTGTTGCACTAGGTTCAGGTAAGGGTGCCTATATTGATGGTTATCGTGTTGGTGGGAAGACTGGTACAGCCCAGAAGGCACAAAATGGAAGATATTTAGAAAATAATCATATTGTTTCATTTATTGGATTTGCACCTGCTGATGATCCTCAAATTGTTGTTTATGTAGCTATTGATAATCCAAAAGACACACTACAATTTGGTGGGATTGTTGCCGCTCCAATTGTAGGGAATATTATCGAGGATAGCTTACTTGCAATGGGTGTTGAAAAGCGTGAAGGCCAGATTGAAAAAGAACTAACGTGGAGTGACGTCCCATTAATAGAGGTTCCTGACTTAGTTGGTCGAACGAAGCGTGAAATCCACGAATCCTACTATGATTTAAAAGTAGAGGCAGATGGGGATGGGGATCAAGTTCTAGCACAATCACCTTCTCCGGGAGTGAAGGTATCGGAAGGTTCAACAATAAGACTTTATATGGGTGACAAATAGAACCTGAACATCTACAATGAATGTTGTGTAAATGACAGAATTAAGGGGTTATTAAAGATGATGACATTGAAAGAATTGCTTGAGCCATTAAGATTTGAGAATATAATTAATGATGAAAATCCGACGATTACTTCTATATCAATGGATTCGAGAGAAGTGACAGAAGGAACACTCTTTATTTGTATTAAAGGCTATACTGTCGATGGCCATGAGTATGCAAAACAGGCAGAGAAGCAAGGAGCAGTAGCTATTATTGCTGAACGTGAACTCCCTGTTTCAATTCCCGTAATTGTTGTTAGAGATTCTAAAAGAACAATGGCGAAAGTAGCATGTCATTACTATAACAACCCAACAACAAAATTAAACTTAATCGGTGTGACCGGTACAAATGGAAAAACAACAGTCACTCATCTTTTGGAAAAGATAATGAACGATCAAAAACGTAGAACAGGATTAATTGGGACAATGTATACGAAAATTGGTGATGACCTTCGCGAGACTAATAATACGACACCTGAATCATTGCCACTTCAGAAGCTATTTAGTGAAATGCGAGAAAATAATGTCGACACAGCTTTAATGGAAGTCTCCTCTCACGCCCTTCATTTAGGGCGTGTCCATGGCTGTGATTTTGATATCGCGATTTTCACGAATTTAACACCTGATCATTTAGACTATCATCAGACAATGGAGGCATACTTGTATGCCAAAGGGTTATTATTTGCTCAATTAGGGAATGTCCCATCCTCAAAGGTAGCTATTATCAACGCAGACGATCCGGCAAGTGATGAGCTCATTCGAATGACGGCAGTAGATGTTGTCACATTTGGGTTAGAGAAAAAAGCAGATGTGTTTGCAACAAACATTCAATTGAGTGCGAGTGGAACAACATTCAACTTAAATATTTTTGATGAAACAGTCAAAGTATCAATGAATTTAATTGGCAAGTTTAGTGTATATAACGCATTAGCAGCAGCAGCAGGTGCGTTTGTGTCATCTGTTTCAATTCAGGATATTAAACGGAGTCTTGAAGAAGTCGGAGGAGTTACTGGACGATTTGAAACAGTTGATTCTGGGCAAGATTTCTCGGTAATTGTTGACTACGCTCATACACCAGACAGTTTAGAAAATGTATTACAGACGGTTAAACAACTAGCCAAGAGAAGAGTCATAGCGGTTGTTGGATGCGGAGGGGATCGTGATCGAACGAAGAGACCTATTATGGCTGGTATTGCCTCTGAACTGGCAGATCAAACGATTTTCACATCTGATAATCCAAGAACTGAAGACCCTGAGATTATCGTTAAAGATATGGTTGAGGGAGTTAAAAGAGATAATTACTCAGTCATTATTGACCGGGAAATAGCGATAAAAACTGCTATATTTGAAGCAGAAACAGACGATATTGTTCTAATCGCTGGGAAAGGACACGAAACCTATCAGATTATCGGAAAACAAACAATACATTTCGATGATCGTGAAGTTGCCAAGAGAATGCTACAAGAGAAGCTCGACCTAGTATAAAAAGACATATTTTGGACATTGGAATGATAAAAATCAAATATGTCCTTTATTAGTTACATCAAATAGAAAAATAGTACAACAAGAAAGGGGGCGTGATTAGTCATGTTAGAACGTGTGTTACTACTCGCGTTACTATTATCTTTTTTAATAGCTGTCTTACTCTCGCCGATATTTATTCCATTTTTAAGAAGGCTCAAATTTGGGCAGAGTATTAGAGAGGAAGGGCCTAAATCTCACCAAAAAAAGAGTGGGACGCCAACAATGGGTGGGGTCGTCATTGTCCTGTCAATTCTTCTCACAACAATATTTATCTCTGTACGTTTTTTATCATTTAGTCAAGAGATTCTGCTTCTATTACTCGTAACAGTTGGATTCGGATTAGTTGGTTTCTTGGATGATTATATTAAGGTCGTTTTAAAACGGAATTTAGGTTTGACATCAAAACAAAAATTAATTGGTCAGTTAGTAATCTCAGTATTGTTTTATATTGGACTAATACAAATGGATTTTTCTACAGTAATCACAATACCAGCAACAACATTTTCGTTTGACATTGGATGGTTTTATCTACCTTTTGTTATAGTCATGCTTGTCGGAGCATCAAATGCTGTAAACCTAACGGACGGATTAGATGGATTGTTAGCTGGAACGGGAGCCGTAGCGTTTGGTGCATTTGCTGTTCTTGCTTGGTATGCAGATTTCATTGATGTATCTATTTTTAGTGCAGCAATTGTTGGGTCTGTTCTGGGTTTTCTTGTTTACAATGCTCATCCTGCAAAAGTCTTTATGGGTGATACTGGCTCTCTGGCTCTAGGTGGAGCGATTGCAGCAATTGCCATTATGACAAAGATGGAAATATTACTAGTAATCATTGGTGGAGTCTTCGTTATTGAAACATTATCTGTCATTATTCAAGTCATTTCCTTTAAAACAAGAGGGAAACGAGTATTTAAGATGAGCCCTTTGCATCATCATTATGAACTCTCTGGCTGGAGTGAATGGCGGGTAGTTGTGACGTTTTGGTCTATTGGAATGATCTTCGCAGTGATTGGAATCTATATAGAGGTGTGGATGTAATGAAAAAACTTGAGCAATTCAGAGGAAAGCATGTCCTCATTTTAGGTTTGGCTAAAAGTGGAGAGGCAGCAGCAAAGCTCTTACATAAATATGGAGCAATTATTACAGTAAATGATGCTAAGCCATATGCTGAAAACGAACAAGCAAAGAACCTAGAAGGAATGGGAATGAGAGTTGTTTGTGGACATCATCCAGTTGAATTATTGGATCGTTCATTTGATTATCTAGTTAAAAACCCTGGTATTCCATATACCAATCCAATTGTGCAAGAAGCAACTAATAGAGGTTTACCTGTAATTACAGAAGTGGAGATCTCTTCTTTAATAAGTGATGCAGAGATTATTGCAATAACTGGTTCAAATGGTAAAACGACAACAACGACTCTTGTTTATGAAATGCTTAAGAATAGCTTGAAAACACCTCATTTGGCGGGGAATATTGGAACGGTATCTTGTGAAGTAGCTGAACAGTTAACGGAACAAGATATTATGGTATTAGAAGTATCAAGTTTTCAGTTGCTAGGAACGGTCGAGTTTAAACCGAAAGTCAGTGTATTGCTGAATCTCTTTGATGCCCACCTCGATTATCATGGAACGAAGGATGAATATATAAAAGCAAAATCAAAAATCACTGTAAATCAAGATGGAAATGATTATTTTGTCTTTAATGCTGATGACTATGAAGTAGCGAAGGTAGCTCAATCTAGTCAGGCAACGCTCGTTCCTTTTTCAACGAAAAAGGAATGTGATGGATTGTATATTAAGGATCAAATGATTTATTTTAAAAATGATAAGCTTATCTCACTTGAAGAAGTTGTATTGCCAGGTGCTCACAATGTCGAAAATATTCTGGCGGCAATAGGTGCTTCAATTCTTTTAGGTGCAAATCAAGAACAAATTAAGCATGTGCTAAAAACATTTACTGGAGTCGAACACAGATTACAATTTGTTGAGGAATTCGAGGGAAGACGTTTTTATAATGATTCCAAAGCAACGAATATTCTTGCGACGAAAAAGGCCTTGGAAGCATTTAAACAGCCAATTGTTCTACTTGCTGGAGGTCTTGATCGTGGAAATGAATTTACTGAATTAAAAGATGCACTCATGAATGTTCATGTTCTAGTTGCCTTTGGTGAAACAAAAGATAAATTAGCTGAAGCAGCTAGGGATGCTGGTGTTCAATCAATTGTTTTTGCAGAGTTTATGGAAGATGCTGTTTCTTTAGCGTTTGAACAATCGAATCGAGGTGATGTTATTTTATTATCACCGGCTTGTGCAAGTTGGGATCAATACAAGACATTTGAAGAACGTGGAAATAGATTCGTTGATGCGGTGAGAAATGTTATATGTAAATAATTAAAATGAGGTTGTTTCAAGAGATATTATTCCCTTGAGACAACCTTTTTTATTGGACATGTTTTGCAAGGGTAGTGCATAGGTTAGGATATAGGGTTGCAGTTTGGCTACTGCCTATACTTATTACATATAGATGAGGTGTTGACATGCCAAAAGCAAGAACGTCACCAGACTATTTACTTTTGTTTACAACAATTGCGTTACTAGTGATTGGACTCATTATGGTTTATAGTGCCAGTGCTGCTTGGGCAAATTATCGCTTCGATGATTCCTTTTTCTTCGCAAAGAGACAATTGTTTTTTGCGGGGGTTGGGGTAATTGCGATGTTGTTTATGATGAGAGTGGATTATTGGACATGGCGTACATGGGCGAAGGTTATCGTGGTTGTTTGTTTCATTTTATTAATTATTGTATTAATACCAGGGGTTGGTCTTGTCAGGGGGGGAGCTAGAAGTTGGTTAGGAATTGGTGCCTTCTCGATACAGCCTTCTGAATTTATGAAAATGGCCATGATTGCTTTTCTAGCAAAATACTTATCAGAAAACCAGAAAAAGATTGTTTCATTTAAAAAAGGATTAGTGCCATCGCTTTCTCTTGTAATGGTAGCGTTTGGAATGATTATGTTACAACCTGATTTAGGGACAGGTGCAGTAATGGTTGGAACATGTGTTATTATGATCTTTGTCTCAGGAGCGAGAGTTAGTCATTTTGGGTGGCTCGCCTTCATGGGTTTGGTTGGATTTGTGGGGCTAATTGCATCTGCTCCGTATCGGATAAAACGGATCACCTCATTTCTTGATCCATGGTCAGATCCGCTTGGAAGTGGATTCCAAATTATTCAATCACTTTATGCGATTGGACCAGGTGGCTTAATGGGAATGGGATTAGGTGAAAGTAGGCAAAAATACTTTTATCTTCCAGAACCGCAAACAGATTTTATTTTTGCAATTCTTTCAGAAGAACTAGGTTTTATTGGAGGGACAATCGTTCTGTGCTTATTTGGGATCCTCTTATGGAGGGGAATCAAAATAGCATTAGGTGCTCCAGATTTATTTGGAAGTTTCCTTGCAGTAGGAATTATTTCAATGATCGCCATTCAGGTGATGATTAATATTGGGGTTGTTACAGGATTAATGCCCGTAACCGGGATTACATTACCTCTACTCAGTTATGGTGGTTCATCTTTAACGTTAATGCTTGTTTCAATAGGTGTACTCTTGAATATTAGTAGGTATACAAAATTTTAAATAGTTTTATCGGACATGCAAAAG
This sequence comes from Halalkalibacter suaedae, assembly GCF_017939705.1. Classification (GTDB taxonomy): domain Bacteria; phylum Bacillota; class Bacilli; order Bacillales; family Bacillaceae_D; genus Halalkalibacter; species Halalkalibacter suaedae. Next base: position 173,870 of record NZ_JAGKSQ010000005.1, on the reverse strand, counting down.
GCTAGAACATAGACTTTTTGCGTGTTCTTTTTTTATGAAATCACACAGGTTTCATGTATAATACAAGTTCTGTTCATGATAAAATGGTATAAATAATGTTTTTTGGAGGGTTCTAATGAGAGTAGTTGTAAGTGGTGGAGGAACCGGAGGACATATCTACCCAGCCTTATCGCTAATTAAAGAGATAAAACGAAATAATAAGGAAGCAGATATTCTTTACATAGGAACAGAAAAAGGGCTTGAATCCGATCTCGTACGCAGAGAAGGAATCGCTTTTGAAACAATTCATATTACAGGTTTCAAACGGAAGATTTCGTTTGAGAATATTAAGACCGTCTCGCGCTTTCTGACTGGAACAAAGCGAGCAAAACAGTTAATTAAAGCATTCAGACCAGATGTTGTCATTGGAACTGGTGGATATGTTTGTGGACCAGTGGTTTATGCTGCAGCAAAGCTTAAAATTCCAACAGTCATACATGAGCAGAACAGTGTTCCAGGTTTAACAAATAAGTTTTTAAGCAAGTATGTTAATAAGATTGCTATATGTTTTGATGAAGCAAAGGACTATTTTCCGAATAAGAAAGTAATCTTTACTGGGAATCCACGTGCCTCCGATGTGTTAGATATTGATGCACAAGCAGGAGCACAGTCTCTTCAACTACATCCTTCAAAGAAAACAGTATTAATTGTTGGTGGTAGTCGAGGAGCACGACCAATTAATGAGGGATTTCTTTCAATCATTGGAGAATTAGGAGAAAAGCCCTACCAAGTAGTGTATGTGACGGGTTCTGTTCATTTTGATCATGTAATGGAGAAAATGAAAGAACATAAACATCCTGCAAATGTTGTCATTAAGCCGTTTATTCATAATATGCCAGATGTACTTGGAGCGATTGATTTAATTGTTGCACGAGCTGGAGCAACTACACTTGCTGAAATCACATCTCTTGGGTTACCGAGTATATTAATACCGAGTCCGTACGTAACAAATAACCATCAAGAAAAAAATGCACAGTCTCTAGCTAGTAATGGAGCAGCGATTGTTCGAAAAGAGTCTGAAATGGATGGGAAACAGCTTTTGGCTGATATTGATCAAATTTTAACCTCAGAACAAGTATGGAAAAAAATGCATCTGGCATCAAAAGACTTAGGTATTCCACAGGCTGCTGCTAACTTATATGACGTGTTAGCTGAACTTACGAGGAAGCACTAGGATCATGCCAAGAGAAATGAGGGGATGTACATGGAAGAATTTTTAGAAGTAGTAAAAAATGAGAGACTAGGGCGTATAAAAGAAAAGGAGCCACTAGCCAACCATACAACATGGAGAATTGGGGGACCTGCGGATGTCCTTATAGAACCTGATAGCATTGACCATTTGGTTCGGCTGATGGAATTAATACAGAAATGGGAGATACCATGGAGGGTTATTGGTCGTGGCTCGAATCTTCTCGTGAACGATGGCGGTCTAGAGGGTGTTGTTTTGAAGCTGGGTAAAGGGCTTGATCATTTAGAAGTTAATGGCGATATTGTGCACGTTGGGGGCGGATACCCATTAGTAAAACTAGCCACATCACTAAGCAGGCAAGGACTTTCTGGCTTAGAGTTTGCTGGGGGAATCCCAGGCTCAGTTGGTGGTGCTGTGTTCATGAATGCAGGAGCACATGGATCTGATATTTCTAAAATCTTAATAGAAGCACGTGTGCTGTTTCCTGATGGAAGATTAGAGTGGATCAAGACAGAGGATATGGATTTTTCTTACCGGACATCTAGGCTTCAAAAAGAAAAAGGCATATGTGTTGAAGCGGTTTTTCAGCTTGTTCAAGGGAACAAAGAGGACATAACGGCAAGTATGCAGGCAAATAAAGATTACCGACGGGAAACCCAGCCCTGGAAGCACCCTACTTGTGGAAGTGTATTTAGAAACCCACTACCTAATTATGCGGGACAGTTAATTGAAGAACTTGGATTAAAAGGCCATCAAATCGGTGGAGCTCAAATCTCACCAGTGCATGCAAATTTCATTGTGAATGTTGAGAATGCAAAAGCAACGGATGTTATGAATTTAATTGAGCACGTCCAAAAGACAATCAAGGAAAAACATAATATTGATATTGAAACAGAAGTTGAAATGATAGGAAGACCTAAATATAACCAGTAGGATATGATATAATAAGCTTACCTACTGTGATTTAGGAATAGTGAGCTATCTTGTTTCCTTCTTCTTCAAAGCGGAAGGGAACAAGATAGCATTTTAAGGTCATTGTAATTGATAGAAAGTCGGGAGAGTTCAAAAATGAGTGAGGAAAAGATTGTTACAATAAATGAAAAAATACCTACCTTAAAAGAGCAGAGGAAACAGCGTGCTAATAGGCGCTTGCTGTTTTTTTTATCTTTCTTTTTCCTGCTATTGCTTTGCATTATTTATTTTCAGTCTCCTGCAAGTCATATTAAAGATTTCGTTGTGGAAGGAAATGTTCATCTTTCGGAGGAACAAATCATTCGACAAGGTGAGCTTTCACTAGGGACGAGCATTTGGAATTTAGAAAAAGAAAATATTGAGAACCGGTTGACTAATCACAAAGAAATCGCGAGTGCGGTGGTGGAAAGACAGATTCCTAACACTGTTAAGGTTACAGTTCGTGAACATGAGCGAATTGGGTATCTTGTTCTTGAGGGAAAATACTATCCAATTCTTGAAACAGGCCAATATCTAGATCAATTAGCCGAGGATCAATTACCAGCGGATGCCCCGATCTTAATTAATTTTTCAGAGGGGATGGAACTAACAGAGATAGCATCAGAGCTTAAGTTATTCCCAAGTCAGCTATTAGAGCGTATTTCAGAAATAATTTATCAACCGACTGAAACCGACCCACTGTCATTGGTTCTATTTATGACAGATGGAATTGAGGTACATACGTCCATTCAGGGGTTCCATGAGAATATGCTAGCATACCCGACAATTGTAAATGAAATTAATCCAGAGAAAAAAGGAATTCTTCATATGAAAATGAGTCCTTATTTTGAAGATTTGACAACAGAGGAGGATGAAGACATTGAAGGTGAAGGGTAAACATGTCGTGTTAGCCTTCGTCTTGCTTATTACTGGTTTTATACTTGCACTTAATTATGAGATGACCAGTGAAAAAAGTGATACGCTTGCACCAGGATATGAAAGGCAATGGGAAAGAGAAGACGAATTACGTAATCAAATTATAATGGAGCAAACGGCGAATAGGAAGTTACAAGAAGACCTTCGTTTGTATCAGAGTCAAGTGAGGGAGTTAGAAGAGGACGTGGCTTCACTTAATGCTGAGCAAGAAGCGAAAGCCAATAATTTACTAGAAGATCTAGAGAGATTGAGAAAAATTGTTGGTGATGTAACTGTAGAGGGTCCTGGAATTGAAATTTCATTAGAGGATTCTGATTATGTGCCGGACGGGGCTGACCCAAATAATTATATTGTTCATGAATTTCATATTCAAAGAGTCGTGCATGAGTTATTCGTAGCTGGTGCCGAGGCGATTGCAATTAATGGCTATCGCTTGAATCAGGAATCGTATATTCAATGTACGGGACCAGTCATTCGAGTTGATGGAAATACATCATCTGCCCCATTTGTTATTACTGCAATTGGAGATGCCCCATTGTTAGAATCGGCACTCACTATACCAGGAGGGGTGCAGACTCAATTGCTTAATGATGAAATTAGTGTCCGAATCCAAAGAAAAAGTTCTGTTATTCTAGACCCTCATTTTTCAGAAAGAGGGTGAGTTGATGAAAATAAAATGGGTTTTTGCCATTGTTACCTTTGTAATTGGATTTATGTTAGCCATTCAATTTCAAACGACTCAAGAACCAGTTACTAGGGATACTCGTGATATAAGGGAACTTAGAGCAGAACTGCTTGTAGAACAAGAAAAAAAACAACAGCTGTATTCCGAGATTTCTAACATCCAATCAGTACTTGATGAATATAAGCAATCAGTTGATGAACAAGATGGTAATATAACGGATGTGCTTGAAAGACAGATTGCAGAGCTTCGAGAATCAGCTGGTCTATCTGAACAAATTGGTCCAGGAATCGTCATAAAAATCGATTCACTTTATAACGACTATTATTTAGGCCAAGATCGGTTTCTTCCCTCTGCAGAATTATTTAGGTATTTAGTAAATGAATTAAATATTTATGGTGCAACAGGAGTGGCAGTAGGGAATGAGCGTATGATTACAACTTCTGCTTTTAGGGAAGTAAATAAGATGACTTATTTAAATAACCGTCGCTTACCCCCTCTACCAATAGAAGTTAAAGTCCTTTCAGATTCAGCAGAAAGATTACATAACCAAATGCTAGTTTCAGCTTCAATGGATTTTCTTGAAATTGAAGGATTTACAATGACGATAGAGATTGTTGATGAAATTCAGTTGCCCGGTTTTGATCAAACACCTCGTGTAAGGTATATGAAAGAAGTGAAGGAGGACTAATACTCGTATGTGGTTACCTTTTTTTGGACTACTAATAGGGGTTTTACTTGGATTAATAACAGAATTTCGTGTACCTGATGAGTATACAAATTATCTGTCGATAGCTGTTCTTGCAGCATTAGACACATTGTTTGGTGGGATCCGGGCAAACTTGCAAGAAACGTTTGATTCCGATGTATTTATTTCTGGTTTTTTCTTTAATATCATTTTAGCTGCATGTTTAGCTTTTCTAGGCGTTCATCTTGGTGTAGACTTATATTTAGCAGCTATTTTTGCTTTTGGTGTTCGTCTCTTTAATAATATTGCGGTAATCCGCAGGATGGTATTAGCTAAGTCGCAGGCAAAACAACAAATTGAAAAATAAACGTAAAATCTAAAAGAAAATAAAACAAAATAAAAAAGTAAGAAAATCAGCGAATTTAAAAGGATAACGGCTCCTAATGTTGAATATGTCTATAAACTATCGTTTTTTAAAGATTTGATAGATTTAACGAAATTTTGAGCGGTAATCTGATCAAATGACGCGATTGATTACACAGGGAGGTGCCATAGAGTGAACAGCAACGAGATTTACGTAAGTTTAGACATCGGTACATCCAATGTCAGAGTGATCATTGGGGAAATGTCAAATGGTACAATGAATATTATTGGAGTCGGTAAATCAAACTCTGAAGGAATAAAAAAGGGAGCCATTGTTGATATCGATGAGACGGTTCAGTCTATTCGAAGAGCAGTTGATCAGGCTGAAAGAATGGTTGGTCTTCAAGTAAAACAAGTCATTGTCGGTGTAAATGGAAACCATATTCAATTACAACCATGTCACGGTGTTGTCGCTGTTTCGAGCCAGGATCGAGAAATTGGTGATGAAGATATCGCAAGAGTAATTGATGCAGCACAGGTTGTCTCAATTCCACCAGAGCGAGAAGTGATAGATGTTATTCCAAAACAGTTTATTGTTGATGGACTCGATGAAATTAATGATCCTCGAGGGATGATTGGTGTTAGATTAGAAATGGAAGGGACCATTATTACTGGTTCAAAAACGGTTTTACATAATCTGTATCGCTGTGTAGAACGAGCAGGCCTACAAGTAGCAGATATGTGCCTTCAGCCATTAGCAACTGGCTCCGTAGCCGTTTCAAAGGATGAAAAGAATTTAGGTGTTTGTTTAATTGATATTGGCGGGGGTTCTGTTACTGTCTCCATTTTCGAGCAAGGAACACTTCAAAATTCTTCTGTCGTACCTGTAGGTGGAGATCATATTACAAATGATATCGCTGTTGGACTGCGTACGTCTACCGAAGAAGCTGAGCGTATCAAAGTTAAACATGGCCATGCATATATTGATGATGCCTCTGTAGAGGAGCGATTTAAAATCGCAACAATTGGACGAGCTGATGGGGTAGAATGTACACAGGAAGAACTCGCACACATCATTGAACCAAGAGTTGAAGAAATTTTCGAGTTGATTTATCGTGAAATCTTACGCCTTGGTTATCGAGACTTTCCAAGTGGGTATGTGTTGACTGGTGGAACGGTAATGATGCCTGGTATTCTTGAACTTGCTAATGAACTTTTACAAGGAAATGTTAGAATGGCTATGCCAGATTATTTAGGTGTACGTGAGCCTCAATATACAGCTGGTGTTGGATTAATTCAGTTTGCGTACAAAAATGTGAAGATCCAAGGAAAAGAAGTGGCTGCCTCTGTTAGTAATGCAGAGACATCATACGAACCAAAGCAAAAACAAGTCAAATCTTCAAATGAAATTGAAACAAAACCGAAAACAAAAGGGAAAATGAAAAACCTTTTTAAAGTATTTTTTGAATAAAAGGAAGTAGTCATCTAGTTTAATTAGGAGGATCTTACATGTTAGAGTTTGAAATGGATATGGATCAATTAGCACAAATAAAAGTCATTGGTGTTGGTGGTGGCGGAAGCAATGCCGTGAACCGAATGATTGAGAACGGACTACAAGGGGTTGAATTTATTGCTGTAAATACTGATGCTCAGGCCCTGCACCTATCAAAGGCTGAAGCGAAACTTCAATTAGGTGGAAAACTAACACGAGGTCTTGGTGCTGGAGCGAACCCTGATATCGGTAAAAAGGCAGCAGAAGAAAGCAGAGAACAATTAGAAGAAGTCCTTCAAGGTGCAGATATGGTCTTTATCACAGCTGGTATGGGCGGTGGTACTGGTACTGGAGCAGCACCTGTTATTGCTGAAGTTGCTCGAGAACTTGGAGCTTTGACCGTTGGTGTTGTAACGAGACCATTTACATTTGAAGGTAGAAAACGTTCAACTCATGCTGCAACAGGTATTGCTGCATTAAAAGAAAAAGTCGATACATTAATCGTTATTCCAAATGATCGTCTCCTTGAAATTGTCGATAAGAATACACCAATGCTTGAGGCGTTTAGAGAAGCAGACAATGTTCTTCGTCAAGGTGTACAAGGTATTTCTGATCTAATTGCAGTTCCTGGACTTATTAACCTTGATTTTGCTGATGTGAAAACAATTATGAGTGAAAAAGGGTCTGCATTGATGGGAATCGGTGTTGCTACAGGTGAAAACCGTGCGAGTGAAGCAGCTAAAAAGGCGATTTCAAGTCCGTTACTTGAAACATCTGTTGACGGTGCACAAGGTGTCTTAATGAATATCACTGGTGGAGCGAATTTATCTCTCTATGAAGTTCATGAAGCAGCAGAGATTGTTTCAGCAGCTTCTGATGCTGAGGTTAACATGATCTTTGGTTCTGTTATTAATGAGGATTTAAAAGACGAGATTGTCGTTACGGTTATTGCAACAGGATTTGAGGAAAATGAAAATCCATCTTCTCGTTCACTTCCGCAAAAGACGAAGGTAACACAATCTAAACCACTAGCAGAAGAGCCTCAAAAGGAACCACGTTCTTCTCAACCAGTATCGACTGAAAGCACTGACACATTAGATATTCCTACGTTTCTTAGAAATAGACGTAATCGTAATCGATAATCTTTCGAATGTCCTAAAAGGGTTTTTCCTTTTAGGACATTTTTTTGTTCAATATTTCCCAAAGGGGCTAGCTGACAATTTAACTTAAAATCTCTAAAAATAACCCCCTTCAGCTTGTCATGAAGTGACAGACTTCGTAATAGAATGGAGATATACTTGTTTTAAATCGATGGATGTGAGGATAGCTATGACCTTATATATTGATGTGATTTGGTTTCTAAATCTATGTATTGACTATTTACTTATTGCTCTAACGTCTCTAGTATTGAAGCGTCGTTTTCATCACATTCGTATGATCCTAGCTGCTTTTGTTGCATCACTTGTTGTTTTCTTGATGTTTACTCCTTTTTCTTGGATGTTCTATGAGCCTTGGATGAAATTAGTATATTCAATGCTCATTGTCGTTATCGCTTATGGGTATAAGAGGTTTCGTTATTTTCTACAAGGCTTGTTGATGTTTTATTTTGTTGCCTTTATGACCGGCGGTGGTCTTTTCGCATTACATTTCTTTTGGCAATCGGAAACGGAGATTCTTAAAGGAATTGTGAAAGTGAATAGTGGTTTCGGTAGTGGAATAAGTTGGATTTTTGTCTGTCTAGGATTTCCGTTATTATGGTATTTTTCTAAACATCGATTTACAGATATTGAAATGAAGAAGGTTCAGTACGATCAGTTAGTCGAAGTGGATATCTCACTAGCAGGATATACATTTCGAACGAAGGGCTTATTAGATAGTGGGAATCAACTAAGTGATCCATTAACAAAAAAACCAGTAATGATTATTGAGGCGAAATTATTACACCCTTATTTTAAAAAAGAGCAAGTAGACCAACTGTTACATTTTCATGAAGGTATTGGTGATCAGGACACAGACACTCGTTCTCAATTAATGGACATTGCAACGATTGTTCCATACCGCGTAATAGGGCAATCATCGCCTTTTCTTACGGCATTAAGACCAGACAAAATAAAAGTATATTATCAAAAAGAGACGTTTGAGACAGCAAATGTATTGCTAGGATTACAGGACAAGGAACTATCACCAGATGGAGCCTTTTCCAGTATCATACATCCAAAGTTAGTACTCGGTGTGTCCACTGAAAAACTAGCATAATCTTACTTAGTAGGAGGCACAACATGTTAAAACTGAAATTGACCTTATTATGGTACAAATTAATGTATCGACTTGGAATGAAAGCAGATGAGATTTATTACATAGGAGGAAGTGAGGCCTTACCTCCTCCATTATCGAAGGAAGAAGAAGCCGTGCTATTAAAAAAATTGCCTAGTGGAGATAAGGCAGTACGCTCCATGTTAATTGAACGAAATCTTAGACTTGTTGTTTATATTGCAAGAAAGTTTGAAAATACCGGAATTAATATTGAAGATTTGATTAGCATTGGCACTATTGGATTAATCAAAGCAGTGAATACATTTAATCCAGAAAAGAAAATTAAGTTAGCAACATATGCGTCTAGGTGCATTGAAAATGAAATCTTAATGTATTTACGTCGAAATAATAAGACACGTTCAGAGGTTTCATTTGATGAACCCTTAAATATTGACTGGGATGGGAATGAACTATTGCTTTCAGATGTACTAGGTACTGAAGAGGACATTATCACAAGAGGAATTGAGGAAAAGGTTGATCGCAGGCTACTCGTGAAAGCACTTCACACATTGAACGCTCGTGAAAAACAAATTATGGAATTAAGGTTTGGACTAGCAGGTGACGAGGAAAAAACGCAAAAAGATGTTGCTGATATGTTAGGGATTTCTCAATCTTATATCTCCAGATTAGAGAAACGAATCATCAAACGATTGCAGAAGGAATTCAACAAAATGGTATAAGAGGTTGTTCAAAAGGAAGCTGCTATCTTTTTGAACAACTTTGAAAAGTGGATATTCTCAAGGATATTTAACTCAATTAAAAGAGGCAGGTTTCTTTTGGTCCACAAAATTCTGAATTCAAATTAAATTAAGTTCTTAAAAAAATTTTTTTATATGCTTTCGTTGTCATGACGTGCACGAGTCATGTTGAAGACCGTTTCTTCGACATGACTCGTGCATATTTTTTCCTCCTAAGGAGATACTTTTCATAGACATCATATCCCGCGTTAGGAGGGAAAGAATTGACACGAAATAAAGTTGAGATCTGTGGTGTAGATACCTCGAAGTTGCCGGTGTTAAAAAATGTTGAAATGCGTGATCTGTTTGAACGATTGCAAAGCGGTGAGACAAGTGCGAGGGAGACGCTAGTAAATGGGAATCTTCGTCTGGTGTTAAGTGTGATTCAGCGATTTAACAATCGTGGGGAATATGTGGACGACCTCTTTCAGGTTGGGTGTATTGGCTTAATGAAATCAATTGATAATTTTGATTTAAGTCAAAACGTAAAATTCTCTACATATGCGGTTCCAATGATTATAGGTGAAATTCGTCGTTATTTACGGGATAACAATCCGATCCGTGTCTCCCGTTCTTTACGAGATATTGCTTATAAAGCACTTCAGGTTCGAGATCAGATTATGTCTGAGAAAAAACGTGAAAAGGAACCTACTGTTCAGGAGATTGCAAAAGTGCTGGATGTTCCAAAAGAAGACGTAGTATTTGCGTTGGATGCAATTCAAGATCCTGTTTCTTTGTTTGAACCAATTTATAACGATGGTGGGGATCCGATTTTCGTCATGGATCAAATCAGTGACGAACGGAATAAAGATGTCAATTGGGTTGAAGAGATTGCATTAAAGGAAGCAATGATTCGTTTGAACGATCGAGAAAAGATGATTTTAAACATGAGATTCTTTCAAGGAAAAACGCAAATGGAAGTAGCAGACGAAATCGGCATTTCACAGGCACAGGTATCTCGTTTAGAAAAAGCGGCGATACAACAAATGAATAAGCATGCAAAAGTTTAAAGCAATAGCGGGGTTTTAATAGTTAGCAACTAAAGAAAATACTTGCATTGTAACTTTACTCTTGAGGGTGTCTAAAGGTCTTTTTGTACCTTTAGGCACCCTCTTTTGTTTAGTTGTACATATTCTTCTTAGGGTTAGGCATATAGTGTCTTATAACGAGGAGAATAGGGGTGAATTCATGATAAAGATTTCGGAGCTTCAAGTAAAGGATATTGTGAATATGGATAACGGAAAGCGGTTAGGGCATTTAACAGATCTAGATATTGATTTAAATACTGGGCAAATCAAGGCGTTGATTATTAATGGATCCGGTAAGATGATGGGGCTGTTTGGTAAGGAAATGGATGAGGTGTTCATTCCATGGAAGAACATTATTCGTATTGGGTCTGATGTGATACTAGTTGAGGTTCCAACTGGCTATGGAGCTGTCATGAAAAATGACCAAACACCACCTTCGACATATAGAAAAAGATAAATGACAAAGAAAGTCGTTTCGTGTTTGTTCTAACGTATGATAAAATAGGATTGAGAAATCTTTCCTTAAAAAAAGTCTACAATAGGAGTGGAAGCAATTGGAACCTTTTGTTCAAAAAAAAGAGCAGTTTTTTCTAATTGAACAATGGATGAAACATACCCTGAAACTCCAAGTAGGGTTTACAACAAGAAATGGGGGGAATAGTGCCCCCCCATATGCAAGCTTTAATATGGGTTATCATGTTGGCGATTTAGAAGAGAGAGTAACACTTAATCGTAAGTTATTGGCGAAGGAACTATCATTTCCTTTAGCGACTTGGATTGGAACTGAACAAATTCATGATGCCCATATTCAAAAAGTTACTAGTGAAGATGCGGGTAAGGGCTCGGTTGATCTACATAGTGCAATTAAAGGAATCGATGGCATTTATACGACTGAGAAAAATATTTTACTGACTAGCTTATATGCGGATTGTGTTCCGCTGTATTTCTACTCAGCAAAGGGGCTAGTTGGGTTAGCTCATGCGGGTTGGCGAGGCACTGTTAAGCAAATTGGTGTAAAGATGCTAAACCACTGGATTGAGAAAGAGAACGTGGCGATTGAAGATATTCAAATCGCTATTGGTCCATGTATAAGTAGTCAAGCATACGAAGTAAATACAACTGTAATTGAAGCTGTAGATGCTTGCTTTGAAGGTGGCTCAAAGGAACATCTGTACCAGAAACTAGCAGAAGATAAATATTTGTTAAACCTTAGGGCCGTCAATAAACAACTCTTATTCAATAATGGTGTTCAGGATTCACAAGTGATCGAGTCTAAGCTCTGTACGGCAAATGATAACAGATTATATTCACATCGCTTTGAAGGTGGAAAAACCGGAAGAATGATGAGCTTTATTGGATTAAGGGATTAATGGTGGTGGGAGATAATGTCAATTATAGATAATTTGAAGACGATTAAAGACAATATTAAAGAAGTTTGTGTACAGCAAGGACGCTCTGAACAAGATGTAAATATCGTTGCTGTAACGAAGTATGTAAGCATCGAAACAGCAAGAAATGCTTTAGATGCCGGCTTAGAACATTTAGGTGAGAATCGGGCAGAAGTGGCAGTTGAAAAATGGGAAGCATTGCAGCCGAGAGGGAAATGGCATTTTATTGGCTCCTTGCAGTCACGCAAAGTTAAGCAAATTGTAGGCAAATATCAATATCTTCATTCTTTAGACCGTCTTTCTCTCGCAAAAGAATTGGACAAGCGATTGAAAGATAACGAAGTGTTAAATTGTTTCATCCAAGTAAACGTATCTGGTGAGGAATCAAAAGCGGGTCTTCATCCAGATCAACTAGAAAAGTTTATTAGTGATTTAGCTGTTTATAAAAAGATACGTGTAGTTGGATTGATGACAATGGCTCCTTTTTATGAGGATCCAGAATTGACAAGACCAACCTTTAAAGGACTTCGTGAACTACGTGACCATATTCAAGCGTTACAGCTTGACCATGCTCCGTGTACAGAGTTGTCTATGGGAATGTCAAATGACTTTAAAGTAGCGATTGAAGAGGGAGCGACATACGTCAGAATCGGTTCAGCACTGGTTGGACGAGAATAATACGAAGGGAAGAATAATCATGGGGATGAAATCTAAATTCAAGCAATTCTTTGAACTTGAAGATCAATATGAGGAAATAGAAGAAACACAGTCGTTTCAAGAGGAGGAGGTAGAGGAACCACAGCGACGTTCAAGGACGAATCAAACAAAGCAGCAGAGCAACGCAAATGTTGTTAGCTTACAAAGTGTACAAAAAGGAGCAAAGGTCATATTACTTGAGCCTAGAACATATGATGAAGCTCAAGAAATTACAGATCATTTGAAGGCTAGAAAGGCAGTTATTATCAACCTTCAGCGAATTTCTCATGAACAAGCGAAACGCATTGTCGATTTTTTAAGTGGGACCGTGTATGCTATTGGAGGAGATATTCAGAAACTAGGATCTAACATTTTTCTATGTACTCCTGATAATGTAGATGTATCTGGAACAATTACAGAGATGATGCAAGAGCATTTCGACGTATAGAATTAAAGGGGTGAATGAATAGTGGCACAAATTGGAAATATTATTTTATTATTGTTGCAAGTTTATTCTTGGTGTATTATTGGCTATATTTTGATGTCGTGGTTTCCAAATGCACGAGATACTTCAATTGGACAATTTCTTGGACGGGTGGTTGAACCATACTTGGAACCATTCCGCAAGTTTATTCCGCCTTTAGGCATGATAGACATCTCTCCAATCGTTGCGATCCTTGCCTTGCATTTCGCAAGACTTGGTGTTGGTGCAATCTTTTTTTAAATTAGGCTACATTGTAGAGAGTGAGGGAACCGATTATTAGTATCTATCAACATTTTCGAAAGGATGAATGGCCTTTCGTTGATCAAATCATAGAGTGGCATGAGGATGTGAAACTTCGGTATCGTGAACGCTTAACGGATTTCCTTGATCCTAGGCAACAACAAATTGTAACAACAATCATTGGTAATGACGATGAAGTGAACCTTTCATTTTCGGGAGGTTCACCTTTTGCTGAACGGAAGCGTGCATTGATAGCTCCAACGTATACTGAGGTTACTGAATCGGATTATAATCTTGTGCTTTTCTCGATTCATTATCCAGCTAAATTCATTTCAATTGAACACCGTGATGTATTAGGCTCCTTAATGAACCTTGGCTTGAAAAGAGAGAAATTTGGGGATATTGTGTTAGCCGGTGATGATGCACAATTAATTGTTGCAAGTGAAATTGCGGATTATGTAGAGGCAAATGTACAAACTATTGGTAAAGCAAATGTATCTTTGACACAAATTGAGTTAAGTGAACATAAGGTTAGCAAGGAAACTTGGGAAGAAACGACAGCAACAGTTTCCTCATTGAGACTCGACGTCATTTTGTCGCAGTTATTTAACTTATCTCGGACAAAGGTCCTTCCTTATATTTCTAGAGGATTGGTAAAGGTTAACTTTAAAGTCATTGAACAGAATTCTTTTTCGTTAGAAGAAGGAGATCAGTTATCAGTACGTGGATTTGGACGAGCTAAAATTATTGCAATAGAGGGAAGAACCAAAAGAGAAAAGCTACGTGTCCGATTTGGTCGATTACAATAAAAAAAGCTCAAACCATGCAGGGAATGGACTAAACATGTCGAATAAGTAACTATTAATAAACAGATCACAACTAGGAGGTGGCGTAATGCCTTTAACACCTTTGGATATTCACAACAAGGAGTTCACCAGAGGATTTCGCGGATACGATGAGGACGAAGTAAATGAATTTTTGGATCAAGTCATCAAAGATTATGAAGCTATTTTACGTGAGAAAAAAGATTTATTTGAGCAAGTGACCATGCTCGACGAGAAGCTTGGCCACTTTAAAGACATGGAAGAGACACTTCATAAATCCATCTTAATTGCTCAAGAAACAGCAGAAGAAGTCAGACGCAATGCACAGAAGGAAGCACAACTAATTGTTAAAGAAGCAGAAAAGAATGCTGATCGTATCATCAATGATGCTCTTTCGAAGTCAAGAAAAGTAATGATGGATATGGAGGAGTTAAAGAAGCAGGCATCAGTTTATAAAATGCGTTTTAAAATGTTAATTGAAGCACAGCTTGAAATGTTACAAACAGATGATTGGGATGACGTTACTGAGTCAACTGAAGAAGTTACAGAAGATAGATAACGATCGTACCTTGCACTTATCGCATGACTATCATATAATTATCTCAAATAATTGAATGTTGATACAGACAATAATAAGGAAGAGTACAATGTGTAACAGTGCATAGCGATTCAGGGGTGGTGCGAGCCTGAAGACTGACAACATTGGAAGATCACCCTTTAGTTTTGCACTGAACGTTAAGTAGGCTGCAACGTGTCATTCTCGTTACGAATGCTTGAGTGGAAAGGTTACTTTTCATGAGGGTGGTACCACGGGTTAACTTCTCGTCCCTTTTTTGGGAGCGAGGAGTTTTTTTATTGTCTAAATCACGATTAAAAGGAGCAAAAAAATGGATTACAAAGAAACACTACTAATGCCTAAAACTGAATTTCCAATGCGTGGAAATTTACCAAAGAGTGAGCCAGATCGTCAAGAAAAATGGTCAGAGATGGACATTTATCAAAAGGTTCAACAACGAACAGAAGGTCGCCCTTTATATATTTTACATGATGGTCCTCCATATGCTAATGGAGATATTCATATGGGGCATGCATTGAATAAGATTTTAAAAGACTTTATTGTTCGTTATAAGTCGATGAGTGGTTTTCAAGCTCCGTATGTACCAGGCTGGGACACACATGGACTACCGATTGAAACAGCTTTAACGAAAAATGGTAAGGTTAATCGTAAATCAATGAGTGTTGCAGAATTCCGTAAGCTTTGTGAGGAATATGCCCGTGAACAAGTCAGTCGTCAACGAGAGCAGTTCATGCGTCTAGGTGTTAGAGGAGATTGGTGGAATCCTTACGTAACACTAGATAAGCAATATGAAGCACAACAAATCAAAGTGTTTGGAGATATGGCTAAAAAAGGATATATCTACAAAGGAAAGAAACCTGTCTATTGGTCTCCGTCATCTGAATCAGCACTAGCAGAAGCCGAAATTGAGTATCACGACAAACGCTCTCCATCTATTTATGTCGCTTTTGATATCAAAGATGGCAAAAATGCTCTTGATGGCAACGAAAAGATTATTATCTGGACTACAACTCCTTGGACAATTCCAGCTAATTTAGGAATTTCAGTGCACCCAGAACTTGACTATGTGGTGGTACTTGTCAATGAAACAAAATATGTTGTTGCCGAAGGACTACTTGAAGAGTTAACAAAGGTATTTGAATGGGAAAACGTTGAAATCGTTAAAACATTAAAAGGTTCTGAACTAGAATATGTTGTCGCAACGCATCCAATTTACGGTAGAGACTCTTTGGTCATGTGTGGTGATCATGTTACTTTAGATGCGGGTACAGGCTGTGTTCACACTGCTCCAGGGCACGGGGAAGAGGATTATATCGTTGGTCAAAAATACGGATTAGATGTATTATGCCCTGTTGACGATAAAGGATATATGACTGACGAAGCACCAGGATTCGAAGGATTATTCTATGATGTGGCAAATAAGCCAATTGGTGAGAAACTAGATGAAGTAGGAGCATTAATGAAGCTAACATTCATTACTCATTCCTATGCTCATGATTGGAGAACGAAGAAGCCAGTTATTTATCGTGCTACTGCACAGTGGTTTGCTTCAATTGAACAGTTCCGTAAAGAGCTTCTACAAGCAATTGAAGAAGTAGAGTGGGTACCTAAATGGGGAGAAACACGCCTGTTTAACATGGTACGTGATCGCGGCGATTGGTGTATTTCTAGACAACGTGCATGGGGTGTTCCAATCCCTGTTTTCTATGGTGAAAATGGTGAGCCGATCATTACCGATGAGACAATTGATCATGTTTCAGCACTATTCCGTCAACATGGTTCAAACATTTGGTTTGAATGGGATACTGAACAACTTTTACCAGAAGGCTTCACATCAGAACATAGTCCTGGTGGCACGTTTACAAGAGAAATGGATATCATGGATGTTTGGTTTGATTCAGGCTCCTCACATCAAGCAGTACTCGAAGAAAGAGATGATCTGAGACGACCAGCCGATTTATATCTTGAAGGTTCTGATCAATATCGTGGTTGGTTTAATTCTTCTTTGTCTACAAGTGTAGCTGTATCTGGAAAAGCACCATATAAAGGTGTGTTAAGCCATGGCTTTGCTCTTGATGGAGAAGGACGCAAAATGAGTAAATCAATTGGAAATGTTGTCATTCCTAACGATGTCATGAAGCAACTCGGTGCAGACATTCTTCGTCTTTGGGTAGCTTCAGTCGATTACCAAGCTGATGTACGGGTTTCAGATAAGATCTTAAAGCAAGTGTCTGAAACATATCGTAAAATTCGTAATACATTCCGTTTCTTATTAGGAAACTTACATGATTTTAATCCAGCTACAGATAAAGTCGATTTGGAGAAGCTTGAGGGTGTTGATTTGTTCATGCTTGTTAAGCTAAATAAAGTCATTGAAAAAGTAACAGATGGCTATGAGCATTATCAGTTCTCGAATGTGTATCATACCATTCATAATTTCTGCACAATTGATTTAAGTTCTTTCTACATGGATTTGGCAAAGGATACTTTATACATCGAACATGCGAATCACCCTGCTCGTCGTGCCATTCAAACGGTTATGTATGAAGTTCTTGTTTCACTTACGAAACTTGTATCGCCAATTCTGAGTCATACAGCTGATGAAGTGTGGGAGCAAATTCCTGCGGTAGCAGAAGAAAGTGTTCAGCTTGTTGATATGCCAAAACCTCAATCCTTTGGTGAAGTAGCAGATCTAGAAGCAAAATGGGATCATTTTATGATCGTTAGGGATAATGTATTAAAAGCACTTGAACAAGCAAGAAATGAAAAGGTAATTGGAAAATCATTAACAGCGGCAATTACCCTTTATGCTAGTGGCAATGTTCGTGAACTGTTAACGACCATTCCAACATTAGAGAAATTATTTATTGTTTCTCAAGTGGAAATTGCGGGTGAGGCAGCTGATGCTCCTGAAACGGCGGTTACATTTGACAACTTGTCAATTGTTGTTCAGCCTGCTGAAGGCGAAACATGTGAGCGTTGCTGGGTTGTGTCTACAACAGTTGGCAAACATGATGAACATCCAGGTCTTTGTTCGTCTTGTGCTGAAACAGTTACAAAGTATTATGCATAATTCTAGAAGGGCCGTCCTTGAATGGGACGGTCTTTTTGCTGTAAAAACTTGTTTAGGCTACATCGACTTCGGATGGTCACACTATAAATAAGCGTCGAAATAGACGACATTGCTTTATTGGGGGAATAGATAATGGATTATTCAAGGATTAAACAACAGCTTTTGGAGCGTAAAGCAAAAGTTGAACAGCGACTAGAGGAGAATTTTGAGAACGAACATATGTCTATGATGGATTCAACAGGTGAATTATCATATTATGATAATCACCCGGCAGATACAGCGACAACGATGTTCGAAAGAGGAAAAGATATGGCATTACATGAGCAATTAGAAAGAGAGCATGAAGAAATAGAACATGCACTTGCTAAATTCGAAACTGGAGTTTTTGGTATTTGCGAAGTGACGGGAAAAGAAATTCCTTACGAAAGACTCGAAGCTAGCCCGGCTGCAAGGACAGTTGTCGAGGCTGTAGATAATCGAATTACAGATGATCGTCCATCTGAAGAGGATGTCTTAGGTGGATTTAGAAAATACAATTTTGATAATCGTGATGATGAGACTCAGTTCGATGCTGAAGATTCCTACCAATCGGTAGCTGAGTTTAATGAGCTTCCTATGGTGTTTGAGGATTCTTCCTTAGATGAATCAGGTGAACTAATCGGTTATGTTGAAGAGATTGAGGGGTTTCTTTCAACAGGAATTGATGGATATACAGGTGATGATAACGTGGAGTTTCAAAGAAATGTTCATTACGACCAATACTTGAATGGCAAGTAATCCCGCCAACTAAAGACAGATGTTCTCTTAAAAAATGGAGTCAATGAGCAAAGCCGCTGCATTTCAATTCAATAAACTGCTGCAGCGGGGGAGCCATTGCTCGATATTTACACTCATTGTCACTAGCTTTTGTGCTATAATCTTTATGGAAAGTATTGGACACAGAACGGAGGACGTACCTTGAAATATTATATTATAGCTCTTGTCATCATTGTATTTGATCAAATTACAAAGCGGATTGTTGAAACAAAGATGGCACTTGGTGAGAGTATTACAATTATTGAACCTTTTCTCTATTTTACTTCACATCGAAATAGAGGAGCTGCTTTTGGAATACTTGAGGGACAAATGTGGTTATTCTATATAATAACGGTAATTGTAGTGATAGGTATTATTTATTTTATGAAGAAGGAAGCTTCGAAAAGTCGCTTATATGGAATCTCTCTTGCTTTACTTTTAGGTGGAGCAATTGGAAATTTTATTGATCGCCTGTTTAGAGGAGAAGTAGTTGACTTTGTTGATACATATATTTTCGGCTATGATTTTGCGATATTTAATGTAGCGGACGCTTCTCTTTGTATTGGTGTCGGCCTCTTATTTATAAAAATGTTAAGTGATGAGCGGAAGCAAAAGAAGGAGATTAAGTAAATGGAACAGCATCAATGGACTGTAGCAGAAGAAAATCGGTTAGAAAGATTGGACAAATTACTAACGAGCTTTAATGAAGACTGGTCTCGTACACAAGTTCAGCAATGGATTGTTGATGAACACGTAAAGATAAACGGGGAGAAAGCAAAGCGAAACTATAAGGTGGAGACGAATGATCTCATCACCTTAGTAATTCCAGAGCCGCAAGAGCTTGAAATTGAAGCTGAGAACATTCCGTTAGATATTGTATATGAAGACCAAGATGTCGTTGTCGTTAATAAGCCAAGAGGAATGGTCGTTCATCCTGCCCCAGGTCATTATTCCGGTACTCTTGTAAATGCATTAATGCATCACTGCAAGGACCTATCAGGCATTAATGGAGTCATTAGACCTGGTATTGTCCATCGAATTGATAAGGATACATCAGGCTTAATTATGGTGGCCAAAAATGATCGTGCCCATGAATCATTAGTTGAACAATTAAAAGCGAAAACAACACGAAGAATGTACAAGGCCATTGTGCACGGTGTGATTAGTCACGAGTATGGCACAATTGATGCCCCTATTGGAAGAGATAAAAAAGACCGTCAAAGTATGACCGTAACGGAAGAGAATAGTCGAGATGCAGTTACACATTTCACTGTTCTTGAAACATTTAAGAACTATACGTATGTCCAATGTGAATTAGAAACGGGTCGTACACATCAAATTCGTGTGCATATGAAATATATTGGTTACCCATTAGCAGGGGATCCGAAATACGGGCCGAAGAGAAAAACACTGGATATTAATGGTCAGGCATTACACGCAGCAATACTAGGGTTTGTACATCCTAGAACTGGAGAAGAAATGCTTTTTGAAGCACCTCTTCCAGCCGATATTGAACATCTCCTAACTTTATTACGTTCGAATTAGTCGAAAAAAGTCGTTGACAGCTTAGAGTAATTCCGTCATACTTAGTAATAACTTAATAGTCCTTTAACTACAGTCCCGTGAGGCTGAGAAGGAGTTCGGAGCTAGATAGACAGAGGCAATCTGTCTATCTGTATATGCCTGTAACCTCTCATGTCTATGGACTTGAGAGGTTTTTTCTTTTATAAAGGGAGGAAAGAATAATGTCACGAGTGATATTAGATGAACAAGCGATTAGGCGAGCAACAACTCGAATTGCACATGAGATCATTGAACACAATAAGGGAATTGATAATTGTGTATTAGTAGGTATAAAAACTCGTGGGATTTACTTAGCTAATCGTTTAGCCGAAAGAATAGAACAGATAGAGGGTGCCAAGATTCCTGTTGGTGAAGTAGATATCACGTTATATCGAGATGATCTGACGGTGAAATCAGCATCTGAAGAACCTATTTTACAGGGAACAAATATCCCAATTGAAATTATGAATCGTAAAGTAATTCTTGTTGATGATGTTCTTTATACTGGAAGAACGGTTCGGGCAGCATTGGATGCATTGATTGATCTTGGACGTCCGGAACAAATTCAACTAGCTGTGCTGATTGACAGAGGCCATCGTGAATTACCTATTCGCCCTGACTATGTCGGGAAGAATGTGCCAACATCTAAGAGTGAGATAATTGTTGCTAAGCTCGTCGAAGTTGATCAGATGGATGAAGTAACAATTGAACAAAAATAGAGAAAAGGTCTAGTAGAAAGACCATGTAGTTAGGGGTTGCAGCAAGATGGAAGAGAAAACAGGTGGAATTGGAGTCAATGAAAAACCAAGGTTTGATAAATGGCTCATACTAAGTATTCAGCATTTATTTGCGATGTTTGGGGCGACAATATTAGTACCGTTTTTAGTTGATTTAAGTCCCTCCGTTGCTTTACTTTCGAGTGGTTTAGGAACACTTGCTTACTTATTAATAACTAAAGGACAAATTCCAGCTTACTTAGGATCATCCTTTGCATTTATTATTCCAATACAGACAGCGATGCTTGTTGGAGGGCCAGAGGGAGCCATGGTTGGAAGCTTTTTTGCAGGAGTTGTGTACGGCGTCGTAGCCCTTTTAATTAAAACAATCGGTATTGGCTGGATTATGAAAATCCTTCCTCCAATTGTTGTTGGACCTGTTATCATCGTCATCGGTTTGGGATTGTCAGGTACGGCTATCAATATGGCGATGAATGACTTAACACAAAAACCACCAGTATATGATGGAACGCTCTTTACGATTGCATTAATCACTCTAGCAATCACGATTATTGCGTCAATGTTCTTTAAGGGGTTTTTCAGTTTAGTCCCCATTTTGTTTGGGATTACGGGTGGGTATATTGTGTCACTACTGTTCGGAGTCATTGATTTCCAACCAGTAATAGATGCAGAGTGGATTGTTGCCCCGAGTGTGATGGTTCCATTTGCCACATACACACCAATATTTAATTGGACAATCATTGCTGTGATGGTACCGATCGCTGTTGTGACAATTGCTGAGCATATTGGCGACCAGATGGTATTAAGTAAAGTGGTTGGTCGAAATTTCATTGAGAAGCCAGGTTTACATCGTTCAATTATGGGGGACGGGGTTGCAACAATGATAGCCTCATTCCTTGGTGGACCGCCAAATACAACCTACGGAGAAAATATTGGTGTATTAGCGATTACTCGTGTATTTAGCGTGTTTGTTATTGCAGGGGCAGCAGTGATTGCGGTTTGTCTCGCATTTATTGGAAAGTTCTCAGCCTTAATCGATACCATTCCTTCGGCTGTAATGGGTGGTGTTTCCATTCTGTTATTTGGTGTTATTGCATCGTCTGGACTAAGGATGTTAATTGATAATCAAATAGACATTGGAGCTAAGCGTAACTTAATTATATCGTCTGTTATTTTGGTAATTGGAATTGGTGGAGCGTTTATCCAAGTTAGTGATCAAATCCAAATTGCTGGAATGGCACTTGCGACAATTGTGGGAATTATCCTACATTTAGTCTTGCCTGAAAAAGAAGTAAGTTATGGAAAGAAGCCAATGTTTGAAACAGATCTCGAAAATTAATATAGGCTTTATTAAATTAATTGATTATAGTTTTCCCTTTTAACGAGGTACAGAGAGACTTCAAAGGGGTAGGAATGACAAGAGGTAATGATATCTCTTTAGTTCTGCATACCCTGAGAAGCATTTTCTCAGGGTATTTTTTTATAACAGGAGTCACATACATTCAAAGGAGGCTGGTTTTAATGATGGCAGTTACTGAACAAATGGGGATTCGAGGAGAGCTTTTAACACTTGAAACAATGTCAACATTAGAGATTGCTAACCTACTGAACATGGCAGATCAGTTTGCAAAAGGAAAGCAATGGAAGTCAGAAAGAGATGTAGTTGTAGCGAATCTTTTTTTTGAACCGAGTACGAGAACACGCTATAGCTTCGAGGTTGCTCAAAAATTATTAGGTCTACATGTTCTATCTTTTTCCGAAGAAAACTCAAGTGTGCAAAAAGGAGAGTCCTTACTAGACACTGTTAAAACCTTTGAAGCGATAGGTGCTGATCTTCTTGTTATCCGCCATCCTGAGAATGAATATTACCAACAAATAAAAGATAAATTGTCGATACCTATTATTAACGGTGGAGACGGAAGTGGGCATCATCCAACTCAATCATTACTAGATTTACTAACAATTCAGCAGGAATTCAATTCTTTCCAAGGTTTAAATATTGTAATTGTTGGTGACTTACGCCATAGTCGCGTTGCTCGTTCAAATGCTGATGTTTTAACGAGATTAGGTGCCAATGTGAAAATAGCTGGACCTTACGACTGGATGACTGGTTTTGCTGACAAGTATGAACATGTTGAACTAGACTCGTTTTTACCTGATGCCGATGTGGTGATGCTCCTCAGAATCCAACACGAACGTCATGACGGATCAATGTCCTGGTCGAAAGAGTCATATCATCACGAATATGGCTTAACAATTGGAAGAGAAATGAAAATGAAGCAAACGGGAATCATTTTACATCCTGCACCTGTAAATCGAGGAGTAGAGCTTGCGAGTGAATTAGTTGAATGCAGTAAATCTAGAATTTTCAAGCAAATGAAAAATGGTGTAGCTGTAAGAAAAGCGGTCATGCAAAGAGCAATTACAGGGGGGCAATTAAATGATTAAATTAACTGGCGGGATGATTATTGACGGTACTGGTTCACTCATACAAAAGGATCTCTATCTAGTAGATGGCAAAATCCAGTATACAGAACCAAGTGGAACTGAGTTAAAAAGTATTGATGTTACTGGAAAATTGGTTTCTCCAGGATTAGTCGATGTCCATGTTCATTTAAGAGAACCAGGCGGAGAACATAAGGAAACAATAGCAACTGGAACGAAGGCTGCAGCGGCAGGAGGGTTCACAACAATTGCTCCAATGCCCAATACAAGACCAGTACCAGATACGATCGAACAAATGGAATGGCTACAAGAACGAATTAAATCAACAGGGACTGTGCGTGTCCTACCATATGCTGCAATTACAACTCGTCAGCTTGGAAGAGAGCTAACTGACTTTGAAGGATTGAAAGCAGCTGGAGCGTTTGCATTTACCGACGATGGTGTTGGAGTGCAATCAGCTGATATGATGCTTCAGGCAATGACGAAGGCGGCTGCACTTGATATGGCAATCGTTGCTCATTGTGAGGAAAATACGCTTATTCATGAAGGTTGTGTGCATGAAGGGGTCTATTCAAAAGCCAATAACTTAAAAGGAATCCCGTCTGTATGCGAATCCGTTCATATTGCACGTGATGTTCTTTTAGCAGAAGCAACTGGTGCTCATTATCATGTCTGTCATATTAGTACAAAGGCCTCTGTTCGTGTAGTAAGAGATGCGAAACGAGCAGGCATTAAAGTGACAGCTGAGGTTACACCTCATCACCTGCTTCTTTGTGAAGACGATATTGAAGGTGTCGATCCTAATTTTAAAATGAATCCACCGCTACGATCGAAAGAAGATCAGGATGCATTATGGGAAGGACTTTTAGATGGAACGATTGATTTTATCGCGACAGATCATGCACCACACACCGAGGAAGAAAAATCAGTCGGGATTGAACGTGCTCCTTTTGGAATCGTTGGTTTGGAAACCGCATTTCCTCTACTGTATACACATTTTGTGAAAACTGAACGAATCACACTTAAGCAGTTAGTGGACTGGCTCTCAATTAAACCGGCTAATACATTTGGATTAGCTTCTGGTTCATTAGAAGAAGGGGCAGCTGCAGATGTAACAATTATTGATCTAGATGAAGAAAGAAAGATTGATAAAGAAAAATTTGAATCTAAAGGTAAAAATACACCATTTAACGGTTGGGTATGCCAAGGCTGGCCAATATACACATTTGTAGATGGAAAACTTGTTTGGGAGAAAGGGCAGGTGACAACGTGAAACGTCAACTTATTTTAGAGGATGGAACAATTTTTGTCGGGGATGGTTTTGGATCAACAAAGGAATTAAGTGGTGAGGTTGTTTTTAATACAGGAATGACAGGCTATCAGGAAATTCTATCAGATCCTTCCTATTGTGCTCAAATCATTACGATGACTTATCCGCTTATCGGGAACTATGGTATTAATCGAGATGACTTTGAATCAATTACACCTTCGATCAATGGCTTAATTGTTAAAGAATACGAGCCAGAACCTAGTCATTTTCGTGAAGAAGAACCATTACACACATTGCTCGAGGCTAAAGATATTCCTGGTTTAAGCGG
Organism: Halalkalibacter suaedae; assembly: GCF_017939705.1. GTDB lineage: Bacteria > Bacillota > Bacilli > Bacillales > Bacillaceae_D > Halalkalibacter > Halalkalibacter suaedae. The sequence continues at coordinate 149,032 of NZ_JAGKSQ010000005.1, read as the reverse complement.
AATTGATACTCGTAAATTAACAAGATTAATCCGTGAGCATGGAACACTTCGAGGAAGAATTTGCTCGATCGATGTGAATGTAGATGAAATCATTAGCGAATTAAAGAATTCTGAGCAACCGCACGATCAGGTGGCTAGGGTCTCCACAAGAGATCCATATCATGCTCCTGGAAGAGGTAATCGTGTTGTATTAGTAGACTTTGGAATGAAGCATGGCATTTTACAAGAATTAATTTCAAGGCAGTGTGATGTTGTTGTTGTTCCGTATAACACAACCGCAGAAGAAATTCTTCGTCTTGGTGCTGATGGAATTATGCTAAGTAATGGCCCAGGAAACCCAGTTGATGTACCTGAATCAATTGAAATGATTCAAAACCTTTTAGGAAAAGTACCGATTTTCGGTATTTGTTTAGGGCATCAATTGCTAGCACTTGCGGGCGGGGCAACTACAAGCAAGCTACGCTTTGGTCATAGAGGATCCAATCACCCTGTTCGTGATTTAGAAACAGGTAAAATAGCAATTACTGCCCAAAATCATGGCTACACTGTTGATGCAGAGTCTCTAGAAGGAACAAGACTTGCACTTACACATGTCGCGATTAACGATGGAACGGTCGAAGGAATAAAGCATTTAGATGTACCGGCTTTCAGTGTACAGTATCACCCAGAGGCATCACCGGGTCCACATGATGCAAATGATTTGTTTGACGCATTTATGAAAATGATGGAAGAAGCAAAGAAAGTAACTGTACAAGCATAACTGGAGGAGATGATTGAATGGGAAAGCGACTTGATATAAAGAAAATATTAGTTATTGGCTCAGGTCCAATTGTGATCGGACAAGCAGCAGAATTTGATTATGCAGGAACTCAAGCTTGTCAGGCTTTAAAGGAAGAAGGATATGAGGTTATTTTAATAAACTCTAACCCAGCAACAATTATGACAGATACAACGATGGCAGATCGTGTCTATATTGAACCAATTACACTTGAATTTGTTAGTAAAATTATTCGCAAGGAACGTCCAGATGGAATTGTTGCGACACTTGGTGGTCAAACCGGTTTAAATATGGCAATGGAGTTAGAACAATCTGGCATTCTAGAACGTTATCAAATTGAACTTCTAGGTACAGATCTTGACGCGATTCGTCAAGCAGAAGACCGTGATCTGTTCCGTACGCTAATGCATGAATTAAATCAACCAGTACCTGAAAGTGAGATTGTTCATACACTTGAAGAAGCTCAAGAGTTTGTTAAAATAGTTGGCTTCCCGATCATTGTTCGACCTGCCTACACATTGGGTGGAACAGGTGGGGGAATCGTTGATAATGATGAGGAATTAAAAGAGATAGTTACAAGTGGTTTAAAATATAGTCCAGTTACGCAATGCTTAATTGAAAAAAGTATTGCTGGTTTTAAAGAAGTCGAGTATGAAGTCATGCGTGATGCAAAGGATAATGCAATTGTTGTTTGTAATATGGAAAATATCGATCCAGTTGGGGTTCATACTGGGGATTCAATCGTTGTTGCACCAAGTCAAACATTAACAGATCGTGATTACCAACGCCTGCGTAATGCATCATTAACGATCATTCGTGCACTTGGCATTGAGGGTGGTTGTAATGTTCAATTTGCTCATGATGCTTATAGTGATCAATATTACATTATCGAAGTGAACCCACGCGTTAGTCGTTCATCGGCACTCGCATCTAAAGCAACAGGTTATCCGATTGCAAAGATGGCCGCGAAAATCGCGGTTGGCTATAGCTTAGATGAATTAATGAACCCGATTACTGGGAAAACATACGCTAGCTTTGAACCAGCACTGGATTATGTTGTCTCCAAAATCCCGCGCTGGCCATTTGATAAGTTTGATGCAGCAAACCGTTCATTAGGAACGCAAATGAAGGCGACTGGTGAAGTAATGGCAATTGGTCGTAACTTAGAAGAATCGTTACTAAAAGCAGTCCGTTCACTTGAAGCAGGATATGATCATCTCTACGATAAAAAAATTGCTCAAATTGATACTGATACTCTGCTTGCTCGTATTCCAAAAGCAGATGATGAGCGTTTGTTTGTTCTAGCTGAATTGCTTCGCAGAGGGGAAGCGGTTCAAACGCTTTGTGATTTGACTAAAATTGATCGATTCTTTATGCAGAAAATAAGTAGAATCATTACATTAGAAAAAGAATTAATTGATCAACCGAATAATATTGAATTATTAGCAAAAGCAAAAGAGCGTGGCTTTTCAGATTTAGCATTAGCACGCATATGGAACAAAGAAGAGCTTGACATATACAAGTTGCGTCAACAAGAAGGAATTGTCCCTGTTTACAAAATGGTTGATACTTGTGCAGCGGAGTTTGAATCAGCAACTCCTTATTTTTATGGAACATATGAAGAAGAAAATGAATCCATACAAACAGATAAGAAGAGTATTCTTGTACTAGGCTCTGGGCCAATCCGGATTGGACAAGGAATCGAGTTTGATTACGCAACCGTTCATACGGTATGGGCAATTAAAGAAGCTGGCTATGAAGCGATTATCATGAATAATAACCCTGAAACAGTTTCAACTGACTTTAGTACATCAGATAAATTGTATTTTGAACCATTAACAGTTGAAGATGTCATGCATGTTTTTAATCAAGAAAAACCAGAAGGTGTCATAGTACAGTTTGGTGGTCAAACAGCAATCAATCTTGCTGCGGACTTAGAGGCAAGAGGCGTTCCAATTATCGGTACATCACTTGAGAGTATGGATCGTGCCGAGGATCGCGACAAGTTTGAACAAACACTACTTTCACTAGATATTCCTCAGCCACTTGGACGTACAGCAACGTCGGTTGAAGGTGCAATTGAGATTGCAAGTGAAATTGGTTACCCAGTTCTTGTTCGCCCTTCTTACGTACTTGGTGGACGTGCAATGGAGATTGTATACAAGGAAGACGAATTATTAAACTATATGACAAATGCAGTGAATGTAAATCCTAAACACCCAGTCTTAGTTGATCGTTATCTTACAGGAAAAGAGCTTGAGGTTGACGCAATTTCAGATGGTGAGAATGTCTTTATACCAGGAATTATGGAGCATATTGAACGTGCAGGTGTTCACTCAGGTGACTCAATTGCGGTCTATCCGCCACAAACTGTTCCTGATCATCTGAAGCAGAAATTAATTGATCGAACGATCTCAATTGCTAGAGGCTTAAAAATTGTAGGACTCTTAAATATTCAATTTGTCTGGCACAAGGATGAGGTTTATGTGTTAGAAGTAAACCCACGTTCAAGTCGTACAGTGCCATTTCTAAGCAAGATTACAGGTGTTCCAATGGCTAATCTCGCTACAAAAGTTATGCTAGGTAAAAAGCTACCAGAGCTTGGCTATGAAACTGGCTACCAAGAAGAGGCAAAGGAAGTGTCCGTAAAAGTTCCTGTGTTCTCGTTTGCAAAATTGCGTAGAGTCGACATTACACTTGGGCCTGAAATGAAATCAACAGGCGAGGTAATGGGAAGAGATCATACACTTGAGAAGGCTTTATACAAAGGGTTAATTGCTTCTGGGATGAGCATTCCGACACACGGATCAGTGTTATTCACAGTTGCTGATAAAGACAAGGATGAAGCGTTAAGTCTCGTTGAACGTTTCCATCATCTTGGATTTGATATTATGGCGACTGCTGGTACAGCGACATTCATTAAGGAAGTAAATATTCCAGTCACTGTTGTAAATAAAATTGGCGAGGCAAAGCCACATTTACTAGATGTCATCCAACAAGGGCAAGCGCAGTTTGTTATTAATACGTTAACAAGAGGAAAACAGCCAGCTAGAGATGGCTTCCGGATCCGTCGTGAATCTGTAGAGAATGGTGTAGTTTGTTTAACTTCTATTGATACAGCTGAAGCACTTCTGCGAGTACTTGAATCAATTACATTTTCGTCTGAACATATGCCACAAATGCAACAATAGAGAGAAGGAGGGACAAGCATGAGAAAAGAAAATTTAACGATAACAAAACAGCGTGCCCTCACGTCAAATATAATGGAGCTTACATGTGTAGGTCCATTAGCGAGTGAGATGACAGAACCAGGGCAATTCCTTCATTTGCGCGTAGGAACGAGCGATGATTTATTGCTTAGAAGGCCGATTAGTATTTGTGATGTCAACCTTGATGAACAAAGTGTGACGATGCTTTACCGAGTTGAAGGACAAGGGACGAAGCGCTTGTCTGTTAAGCAAGAAGGTGAACAAGTCGATATACTTGGTCCACTAGGAAATGGGTTTCCACTAGAGGAAACCCAACCTGGGGAAACAGCTGTGCTAGTCGGTGGTGGAATTGGTGTCCCTCCTCTCTATTATTTGTCTAAACAGTTAAAGGCTCGTGGAGTCAATGTTGTGCATATCCTTGGATTCCAGAGTGTAGAGAATGTCTTTTATGAGCAGGAGTTTCAAGAGCTTGGTCCAACATATGTAGTGACAGTTGATGGGACATACGGGTCAAAAGGGTTTGTTACAGATGTGCTTAAAGACCAACAACTTTCTTTTGACACAATGTATTCCTGTGGCCCAACACCAATGCTAAAGGCTTTATCAACTATTTATGCAGATCAACGTGTCTTTCTTTCTCTAGAGGAGAGAATGGGCTGTGGTGTAGGTGCTTGTTTTGCCTGTGTATGTCATGTAGTCGGCGATGAAACAGGAACAAGCTACCGTAAAGTATGCACAGACGGACCGGTATTTCCAGTTGGGGAGGTTGTCCTATGAGTCGGTTAAAAGTTGAACTACCAGGCTTATCAATGAGAAACCCAATTATGCCGGCTTCAGGCTGCTTCGGGTTTGGTAAAGAGTATGCCCAATTTTATGATCTTGAGTTACTAGGTGCAATTGCAATTAAAGCAACGACGGCTGAAGCAAGATTCGGTAATCCAACACCTCGTGTTGCTGAGACAACTGCTGGAATGTTAAATGCAATTGGACTTCAAAACCCAGGGCTTGAGGGGGTCATGAATAACGAACTCCCATGGCTTGAGCGCTATGATGTACCAATTGTAGCCAATGTTGCTGGCACAGAAATCTCTGATTATATTGAAACGGCCGCAAAATTATCTAAAGTCAAGAACGTACATGCACTTGAACTAAATATTTCTTGTCCGAATGTGAAGCAAGGTGGGATCGCTTTTGGAACAGTACCCGAGGTAGCTGCAGAGCTGACAAGAGAAGTGAAAAATGTTTCGGATGTGCCTGTTTATGTTAAGCTTTCTCCGAATGTGGCAGACATTGTAGCGATTGCAAAAGCGGTTGAAGCTGCTGGAGCAGATGGATTATCAATGATCAACACATTACTTGGGATGCGCATTGATTTACGTAAAAGACAACCAATTCTCTCAAATGGCTATGGTGGACTTTCAGGACCAGCAATAAAGCCTGTTGCCATTCGAATGATCCATCAAGTTAGTCAAGTAGTGAACATTCCGATTATCGGAATGGGTGGCGTGCAAACAGCCGAGGATGTTGTTGAATTTATGTTAGCGGGAGCTAGTGCAGTAGCGGTCGGGACGGCTAATTTCACTGATCCCTTTATTTGTCCAACCATTATTGAGGAACTTCCACGTTTACTTGATGAGCTAGGGGTAGAACAAATAACCGATCTAATTGGAGGGAGCTGGAAAAAATGCAACGTCCTCTCATAATCGCTCTTGATCTAGACAATAAAGAAAAGAGATTGGCTTTACTAGAATCATTAAAAGGCGAATCTCTCTATGTAAAAGTCGGGATGGAGTTATTTTACCGTGAAGGAAATAAAGTTATTGAACAACTAAAGGAAGAGGGTCACCGCATCTTCTTAGATTTAAAGCTGCATGATATTCCAAATACCGTTCAGAGAACGATGAAAGAACTCGCTAAGCTAAATATCGATATTGTTAATGTGCATGCTGCTGGTGGTCAAAAAATGATGGCTGGGGCAAGAGAAGGTTTAGAGACTGGAACATCTTCAGGAAGCAGAAGACCTGTTTTGATTGCTGTTACACAGTTAACTAGTACCGATGAACAAACAATGCAAGATGAGCTCTTAATTCAACGTCCGTTAACTGAAGTCGTGCAATCCTATGCCTTACTAGCGAAATCAAGCGGGGTAGATGGTGTCGTTTGCTCTGCCCAAGAGGTTCCATTGATCCATCAAGCTTGTGGCACTTCTTTTTATACAGTCACTCCTGGTATTCGAAGAGTAGGAGATGAAGTTGGTGATCAGAAACGTGTGGTGTCACCAGGCCAAGCTAGAGAACTAGGCAGTTGGGGGATTGTCGTTGGCAGAAGTATAACTGGAGCGAATGATCCTCTACAGGTCTATCGTGAAATGAAACAACAATGGGAGGGACTATAATGAAAGAGACGATTGCTAAGCATTTACTAGATATTGAGGCAGTTCACCTGCAACCAAACGATCCATTTACATGGACCTCAGGAATGAAGTCACCAATCTATTGTGATAATCGATTGACATTGTCATATCCGGCTGTTCGTAAAGATATTGTAACGGCATTTACGCAACTAATTGAAGAAAATAATCTTAACGACGTTGATGTTATCGCAGGTACGGCTACTGCGGGGATCCCTCATGCAGCTCTCTTAGCTGAAAAGTTAGAATTGCCTATGGTTTATGTTCGTGGAAGTGCAAAGGGCCATGGTAAGCAAAATCAAATTGAAGGTAAGATTGCAAAGGGACAGAAGGTCATTCTTGTTGAAGATCTGATCTCAACTGGTGGAAGTGTTATTCAGGCGGCAGAAGCATTACGGGCCGCTGGTGCAGAAGTAATTGCCGTTGTTGCCATCTTTACATATGAATTTCAAAAGGCGACAGACGCTTTTAAAGAAGCGAATCTCCAATCGTATATCATCACTTCGTATTCCACGCTCTTAAATGTTGCTAAAGAGAATGGTATGATAGCAGCAGCTGACGTTTCAAAACTAAGTGAGTGGAGAAAGGATCCTACTTCAACAGAGTGGATGAACGTTTAGCAAGTAAGCAAGGCAGGGTGATGACGATGAGAAAAATGAGTGGGAATGATTTTGATTCACTTGTTTCATTTTTTGATGAAATGGCTCAAACAAACTGGCTATCGACAATCCATGATCAATTAAAAAGTCTGTCTGGTAGTTGGGAAAATAAGACCGTAGTAGATGTTGGTTGCGGAACAGGGCGATTGCTTTATAGAGGGCTAGAAGAAGCCAATCAACTTATTGGCATTGATTTGTCAGAACAGATGGTCGTTGCGGCAGAGGGTTTGCTCCGCTCGCCAGAAATGAAGGCAAAGATTGAGGTAGTAGTTGGCGATGCCTATAATCTCCCACTTAAGGAAAGCTCAGTCGATGTTGCTCTTTCTACCTGTGTTATGTTTCTTCTACCAGAACCGGAAAAAGGACTCATAGAATTGAAAAGAGTGCTTTGTTCAAATGGTGTCTTAGCGATGCTAAATCCCGCTCCTGAAATGAATCCAAGTAGAGCTCGGGCCTATGCCAACGACCACCAAATAAATGGATTTGAGCTTGAATCCTTGCTAGCTTGGTCTAATGTTTCAACAAAGAGGCATCGTTATACGAATGAAGAATTAACAAAGCTTTTGAACACAATAGGATTCACAAATATCAAACATGTTCAAGTTTTAAGTGGACTCGCGACAATTACAATCGCTTTGAACGTTTGAAAATGATTAAAAGGAAGAGGGTGCCTGAGTTTAGGCACCCTCTTCTTCATCTTCGGTAATTACTTTCTTAATGAACGAACAAGATCTTCGTTAGGGGTAACAAAAATGGTCGTTTGTTTGTCATAAGTAACAAAGCCTGGCTTTGCTCCGTTTGGTTTTTTGACATGACGTATTTTTGTGTAATCAACTGGGACTGAGCTAGATAGTCGGGCTTTACTAAAGAAGGCAGCAACGGTAGCAGCTTCTAATAGGGTTTGATCATCAGGCTCTGTGCTTCTAATTAACACATGTGAACCAGGAATATCTTTTGTATGTAACCAGATTTCATCCTGTCTCGCAAATTTCATCGTGACATATTCGTTTTGTTTATTGTTTTTACCAACATAAAAGTCAATACCAGTCGAAGAAATGTATTGTTCAATTTGTGGTTTGACTTCTTTCTTTTTCTTTTTTTGTTGTCTTCTTCTAATATAGCCTTCGTCCATGAGCTCTTCACGAATTTCCTCAATGTCTTTTGGTGAGGCACTTTCCATTTGTTGAATCAGTTGATCAAAATAAATAACTTCTTCCTCTGTCTTGTTAATTTGCTCGATGACAAATGCAACAGAATTCTTTGCTTTATTATAGCGTTTAAAGTACATTTGGGCATTGTCTGAAGGATTCTTTTGTGGATCTAACTCAATCGTAATCATAGCACCATTTTCATCATAATAATCAAGGACTTCTACCTTCTTATCGCCTCGTTTAATGCTATGTAAATTTGCAGTAAGTAGTTCCCCTAGCTTTTGATATTCCTTCGCTTGATCAGCCTGGACCAATGTCCGTTCAAGTTTCTTGATTTTCTTTTTGTTTTTCTGCCATTCATTTTTTAGGAACCGTTCTAGGTCATGTGCCTGCTGTTTGACGCGGTCTCGCTCTGCCTTGCCAAAGTAAAAGCGATCTAAGAGTTCACTAACGGTTGAAAATCTTTTTCGTTCTCCGCTCAAATGTGTTAAAGGGATGATCGAAAATAATTCTTTGCCATTGCTTGTAAGCATTTCTGGTGTGTATTTATTCTCACGTACTGAATCAATTACTTCTAATACGGCCTTTGGCAATGTAACGCGGTTAACAACAGGTCCGGCTCTGTGAACCATTTCCTTGGCCAAAATCGGAGAAAGGCCAGCAATCTGATCAACAAGCTGGCGATCAAGCTTCCCTGAGTTGAAATCTAGCAAGCGAAGTAGTCCATCCTCATCTAGATCAAAAGGATTTTTCTTGTCTTGTTCAGGGGGCTGCTTGTATAGATGACCAGGAAGAACCGTTCGAAAGCTACTCTGGGCTGGACTAATATGTTTAATACTATCTAGGATTAGTCCTGACTCTTGATCTACTAGACTAATATTGCTGTGGCGTCCCATGATTTCCACATATAATTTTTTGAATGTTTCATCACCCAGTTCATCTTTATTACGAATGTGGAAGATAATAATTCGTTCCATTTCTAATTGTTCAATCTGTTCAATCATAGCTCCTTCTAAATGCTTTCTTAAAAGCATGCAGAACATTGGTGGAGCAGATGGATTATCGTATTTCTCTGTAGTCAGATGAATACGTGCAAAATTTGCATTAGCTGAAAGTAATAACTGATGGTTTGTTCGATTAGAACGGATAGTGAAAATAAGTTCTGTTTTATATGGTTGATAAATTTTTGATATACGTCCTGACGTTAACAACGTTGCTAGTTCGTTTGTCATCGCCCTTGTCATGAAACCGTCAAATGACATGGCTACAATCATTCCTTTCTTTACTACTTTGCTTAGTATAGCATGTTTTCTGGAGTGAATTAAGCTTACATACCCTATAGAGCTTATGAATTTATGTTTGCACTTGTTGTGAAAGAGTGATTTGGTTAAAATGAAGAGTGGATGTGATAATATGAAAAGTATGACAGGGTTCGGATCTTTCTTACTTAATAACGAGAAGATCACCGTTAGCGTTGAAGTAAAGTCCGTCAATCAACGCTTTTTAGAATGCCAAATTAGATTACCAAAACCAATTCCAGCTCTTGAAGAGAAGGTTAAGCTAAAGGTGAAAGAGTTTATCAATCGTGGGAAAATTGAGCTTTCAATTGTAGTGGAAGGTGAAATACATACAGCTCGCAACTTAAAATTGGACGAGAACTTAATTGAACAATTTATCGAAGCATCGAGGTCCTTGCAGGGAAAATACAAAGAACTACGCCCGTTAGATGTGAATGAGTTATTAATGAATAAGGAACTTGCAACAATTGTGGAAGCTGAGGATGACTTTTGCACTATTGAAGAGACGATGATTCTTCAGGCAGTTGAACAGGCTCTTCAATCTCTTGTAACAATGAGACAAAAAGAAGGAGAGCATCTTTTTAAGGATATGCAAATTTGGCTGACAGAGATTAAAAGCTGTTGTGACCGAATCGAGCATATTCTTCCAATTGTCATTCAAAAGTATGAAGAACGCTTACAGAAGAGAATCGATTCTTTTCTAAATGGTGAATGGACAGTTGAAGAAGGAAGAGTTCTAACAGAGGTTGCTATATTTGCAGATAAAATCGATATAAGCGAGGAAATTGTTCGTTTGAAAACCCATTTGGAGCAGTATATTCATTACTGTAATCAAGATGAACCAATCGGAAGGCGCTTAGATTTCTTAATTCAAGAAATGAATCGTGAAGTGAATACAATTGGAGCAAAAGCATCAGATACGACTGTTAGGCAACAAGTGGTCGAAATGAAAGGCTTTATCGAAAAATTAAAAGAGCAGGCCCAAAATATAGAATAAACTAGAATTCCCACGAAGTTTCGTATATAGTTAGATTAGTTTGGATAACAATGGTGAGAGCAGTGCTCTCCTAAAGTGGGGGTCAATATGAACATAAAACTAATTAACATAGGCTTTGGTAATATTGTATCAGCTAATCGAATTATTTCCATTGTCAGTCCAGAGTCAGCACCTATTAAGAGAATTATTCAAGATGCAAGAGACAGAAACATGTTAATTGATGCAACATATGGTCGACGTACTCGTGCCGTGATTATCGCTGATAGTGATCATGTTATCTTAAGTGCGGTTCAACCAGAAACAGTAGCACAGCGGTTAACAAATAAAGAAGAGGGATCTGAGGATTCTTAACCTTAAAAAGGTTATACTTTGTACATAAATGCATTGCAGGAGGTATCCATGAAGAAAGAGAAAGGTCTATTACTTGTTTTATCTGGTCCAGCTGGCGTTGGGAAGGGAACAGTCTGCGGAGCTCTTCGTCAGGAAGAAACATCTGTTCAATATTCAGTTTCAGCTACAACAAGGGCTCCTAGAGCAGGGGAAACAGATGGAGTAAACTATTTTTTTAAAACAAGGGAACAATTTGAAAAAATGATCGAGCAAAATGAATTATTAGAGTGGGCTGAATATGTGGGTAACTACTACGGTACACCTATTGATTATGTAAAAGAAACAATCAATCAAGGAAATGATATTATTCTTGAAATTGAAGTTCAAGGTGCTCTGAAAGTCAGAGAACGCTTCCCGGAGGGCGTTTTTATTTTCTTAATGCCACCTAGTCTAGCTGAGTTGCGAAATCGTATCGTTGGTCGTGGCACTGAAACAGAAGACATCATTAATAAACGTATGACAGTTGCACGAGAAGAAATCGATATGATGAAAAAGTATGACTATGTTGTTGAGAATGATCAAGTTGAACTTGCGGTTGAACGAATTAAATCAATTGTTACTGCGGAACATTGTAAACGCGAACGCCTAATAGACAAATACAAAGAATTAGTGGAGGTTAATTAATATGCTATATCCTTCGATTGACTCATTACTTACAAAGTTAGACTCTAAGTACACTCTAGTGACTGTAGCTTCAAAGCGTGCTAGAGAGATTCGTGAAAACCACAAGCGTGTTCCACTCATAACAAAGCCAGTATCTTATAAGCCTGTTGGAATGGCTCTTGAAGAGATTGTCGATGATCAGTTACATTTTGTTCGTTTAGTCCCATTAGAGGATGAAGAAGAAGGAAGAGGCTGACCAAAAAGGGTTACAATGAGGGTGTCTCAAAAGGTCATTTATGGCCTTTTGAGACACCTCATTTGTTTTAAAGACATGGAGGAAAAGGGGAGTCGAGTATGATAAAAGGGAAAAATATTGTCTTGGCTGTTAGTGGGGGAATTGCCGCATTTAAGGCTGCAGCATTAACTAGTCAAATGGTACAGGCAGGAGCCAATGTAAAAGTAATGATGACTTCCTCCGCTCAGAAATTTGTCACGCCATTAACCTTTCAAGCACTATCACGTCATGCTGTTTTTGAAGATACATTTAACGAACCTGATCCGAGCAAGATTGCCCATATTGATTTGGCGGATTGGGCTGACGTGATTGTTGTCGCCCCAGCAACAGCCAATATTATTTCAAAGCTTGCTCATGGAATGGCGGACGATATGATTACAACAACAATTCTTGCTACAAAGGCTAAAGTGTTTATTGTACCTGCAATGAATGTCAATATGTATCAAAGAGCAGCTGTTCAACGAAATTTCCAGACTTTAAAACAAGATGAATTCTCTTTCATTGAAGGGGACGAAGGATATCTAGCATGTGGTTGGGTCGGTAAGGGGAGAATGGCCGAGCCTGAGGCGATTGTAGATGTTTTACATACATATTTCCACAAAGATGAGCCTTTAAAAGGTAAGAATGTGTTAATAACAGCTGGTCCCACTCAGGAAAGGATTGATCCAGTAAGGTTTTTTACTAATCATTCCACGGGGAAAATGGGCTATGCCATAGCAGAGGCAGCACATGAATTAGGGGCAAATGTAACGCTCATTTCAGGACCGACGAATCTTGCTTGCCCTAACGGAGTTCACATTATTAACGTCACATCAGCACAGGAAATGCTTGAGGCTGTCTTAGCGAACTTTGAGCGAGCTGACCTTGTCATTAAGTCTGCTGCCGTTGCCGATTATCGCCCAAAAGAAACATTTGTACATAAACGCAAGAAACAACCAGGACAGTGGTCGATCGAGATGGAGCGTACGACCGATATTTTAAAGATGCTTGGGGAGAGAAAAACAACACAAATATTAGTCGGTTTTGCAGCGGAATCGGAACATCTGATTGACAATGCGAAAAAGAAACTTGAAACAAAGAATCTCGATTTCATCATTGCCAATAACATCATTGAAGAGGGCTCAGGTTTCAAAGGTGATACGAATAAAATTACTACAATATCTAAAGGTGGAGAGATAAAAGAACATCCACTGCTTTCTAAAAAAGAAACTGCTCGTACGATCTTAAATGAGGTCATACCTTTATTAGAAAGGATGAGGTAGTATGTTTGCCCAAGTCATTGTCGATGTACCAAGCTCACAAACAGATCGGCAATTTGATTATTTCATTCCAGAGAAGTGGGAGCGATTGGTTCTTCCTGGAATGAGGGTTGTCGTTCCATTTGGTCCAAGGAAAATTCAAGGATTTGTTGTTGGGACTTCAGTTGAGTCGTCATTCAAAAAAACAAAACCATTAGAGGAACTGCTAGATATTGTTCCAGTCCTCTCAGAAGAACTCATTGACTTAGGGAACTGGCTTTCAGAGCAAACGCTAAGCTATAAAATATCTGCATTCCAATTAATGATTCCAGCTGCACTTAGAACAAAGGTAAAGAAGCAAGTACACTCCATTGTCGAAGGAAATCAACTGCCTGAGGGAATACGCTCCTTATTTATAGAGAAGCAACCTGTTTTATGGACTGACTTGCTTCAACAAAGCAAACCAATTATTGAAGAGTGCCTACGTGCAATCAAAAACAATCAGCTCGAAGTCGAATATCTGGTTGAGGAAAAAGGAAAGAAGAAGTCAGAGAAATATATCCGTGTCCTCGCTTCAGCTGAACGATTGAATGATATACCTGCAAGGGCACAAAAACAAAAGGAACTAGTTGAATTTCTCTTGCAAAATAAAGCAGCAATTTCTGTTTCAGAAGCAGTTAAGCAAGTGGGAACAACGAGACAGACGGTGAAAGCATTAATTGACAAGGGGTTAGTTGAGGAATTCGAGCAGGAGGTATATCGAAACCCTCTTGCTGGAATTGATTTTCAACGGACCGAGCCACTGCCATTAACATCTGAACAGCAAAAAGTCATCACGCCGATTTATGATACCCTAAACAACCAATCGCACCGTGTTTTTTTACTACATGGTGTAACAGGAAGCGGAAAAACGGAAGTCTATTTACAAACAATCAATCTTGCATTGGAACAAGGTAAAGAAGCAATCATGCTCGTTCCTGAAATTGCTCTTACGCCCCAGATGGTTGAAAGATTTAAAGGGAGATTTGGTTCCAAGGTTGCTGTGTTGCACTCAGGGCTTTCGATGGGAGAAAAATACGATGAGTGGAGAAAGATACAGCGGAAGGAGGTCCAGGTCGTTGTTGGGGCAAGGTCGGCAATTTTCGCCCCCTTCACTAATCTAGGCATGATTATTATTGACGAAGAACATGAGTCAAGCTATAAGCAGGAAGAGAATCCGCGCTATCATGCGAGGGACGTAGCCATTGAGAGAGCAAAAAATCATGAATGTCCTGTAATTCTTGGAAGTGCAACACCATCTTTAGAATCATTTGCTAGAGCTCAAAAAAACGTCTATCACCTACTAACTCTAAAAGAGCGGGTGCAAAATCGTCCGATGCCGAGTGTCCATATTGTCGATATGAGAGAGGAACTTCGTCTTGGCAACAGATCAATGTTTTCAAATGCATTATTTGAAAAGCTTCAGGACCGCCTTCAAAAAGGAGAACAAAGTGTTTTATTTTTGAATCGAAGAGGGTATTCGACATTTGTAATGTGTCGAGACTGTGGATATGTTGCGTCCTGTGAATTTTGTGATATTTCTTTAACCTATCATCGTGCTCAAAACGCATTGAAATGTCATTACTGTGGTCATGAAGAACGTATGCCAACAACATGTGAGTCCTGTGACAGTGAACATATTCGTTTTTTTGGATCAGGTACTCAAAAAGTAGAAGAAGAATTAACTAGAGTGCTTCCGGAAGCTAGAGTCATACGCATGGATATCGATACAACCCGTCGCAAAGGTGCTCATGAAAAGTTGTTATCTGCATTTGGACGTCAAGAGGCTGACATTCTTCTGGGTACACAGATGATAGCGAAAGGCTTAGATTTTCCGAATATAACACTTGTTGGTGTAATTGCAGCAGACTCCATGCTTCATATACCTGATTTTCGTTCTGCGGAAAGAACATTTCAATTACTTGAACAAGTAAGTGGGAGAGCTGGGCGTCATCAATTACTAGGAGAAGTAGTCATTCAATCGTATACGCCTGATCATTATAGTATCGATCTTGTTCAATCGCATGATTATGATCAATTCTTTCAAACAGAAATGGCCCAAAGAAGGTTTGGACAGTATCCCCCATATGTATATGTTGTTTTAATTACGATGGCCCATTCTGAACTAATGAATGTGATTCATGTTGCGGAAAAAGTGACCTCCTTTTTAAAAAGAGAACTCTCAGAAGAAACGACTGTTCTTGGTCCAGTAGCATCTCCACTTGCACGTATAAAAGATAGATATCGCTATCAATGCATGATAAAATACAAAAACGAACCGAAACTTAGGAAAACATTAACAGAGATTAGACAGCATTTTAACCGAGAAATTAATCAAGGTCATTTACAAATGACGATAGACTTACAGCCATATTTATTTACATAGATTGCTGCACGTATGAGAAGGGCGGTTGCAAGAATGAAGATTGTATTTATGGGAACACCTGATTTTTCTGTTCCAGTACTAAAAGGACTTATTGAGGAATATAATGTCGTTGCTGTTGTCACACAACCGGATCGACCTGTTGGAAGAAAACGTATATTGACCCCACCTCCGGTCAAAAAAGAAGCAATGATTCACCAAATTGATGTGCTTCAACCGGAAAAAATTAGAGTGCAAGAGGAAATAGCCGCGGTATTAGCGTACGAACCAGACTTAATTATTACAGCAGCGTTTGGACAAATTTTGCCAAAAGAGCTCTTAGAATACCCGAAGTATGGGTGTATTAATGTTCATGCTTCGCTTCTACCTAAGTACCGGGGAGGAGCACCGATTCACCAAGCAATTATTGATGGTGAAAAAGAAGCGGGTGTTACGATTATGTATATGGTTGAAAAACTTGATGCTGGAGACATGCTTTCATCAATCAAGGTCCCGATTACAGAAGACGATCATGTTGGTACATTACATGATAAGTTAAGTTACGAGGGAGCTAGGTTACTGTTATCTACAATTCCGAATTTAGTTAATGGAAAGGTCAAGGCGATTGAGCAGGATGAAACGAAAGTAACCTTTGCTAAAAACATTACGAGGGAAATGGAACAGCTTGATTGGAATCGCACTGGTGAACAATTATATAATCAAATTCGTGGATTGCACCCTTGGCCTGTTGCTTACACAACCCTTCAAGGAAAACCTTTGAAAGTATGGTGGGGTGAGAAGGTACAAAGTAAGCTAGAAAATATTCCGGGAACAATTGAAAGAGTTGAAGAGGATGGAATCGTTATTTCGACGGGAAATGATGTTGCAATTAAAATTACTGATCTACAACCTTCAGGAAAAAAACGTATGACCGCGGAAGCGTTTATCAATGGTGCAGGCTCAACAGTGACACCTGGAATGAGGGTTGGCGAATGAGTAAGGCAGTTCGAGAAGTTGCGTTGGATATTTTATTGCAAATCGAAAAAAGCCAAGCGTATAGTAACTTACTTTTAAACCAAACCGTCAAAAATTCAAAACTTGATCAAAGAGATGTCGGTTTGTTAACAGAGATCGTTTATGGGACGATTCAAAGAAGAGATACATTAGATTATTATTTAACTCCATTTGTCAAAAAGGGAGTGAAATCTCTTGATGATTGGGTACGAGTTTTGCTTAGGCTATCCATTTATCAGCTTATATACTTAGACCGGGTACCAGACCGTGCGATTGTTCATGAAGCAGTAACAATCGCCAAAAAGCGTGGACATCAAGGGATTAGTGGAATGGTCAATGGAGTTCTACGATCTTTTCAACGTCAAGGTGCGCCGTCCCTATCGGAAATAAAAGATCCTATCGAACGATTGGCACTTGAAATGAGCTTCCCGACTTGGCTGATTAAAAGATGGATAGAGCAATACGGTGAAGCGGAAACAAGGGCGATGTGTGAATCAAGCCTAGTGCCCCCTACTGTCACTGTTCGTGTAAATCGTCTTAAAGCGTCGGTTGAGCATGTGGTTACTATGCTTCAAGAAGAAGGGATCAAAGCAAATCCGGGATATTTATCGGAAGATGCTATTGTGATTGAAAAAGGCAATGTTTTTCAGACTGAGACCTACAAGCAAGGATTTATAACGGCTCAGGATGAAAGTTCGATGCTTGTTGGACGAGCAGTTGATGCATATTCTGGGATGGATGTTATTGATGTCTGTGCGGCCCCAGGCGGGAAATCAACCCATATTGCCGAACAAATGGACAACGAAGGTCAACTATTATCCTTTGATTTACATGATCATAAGATTAAACTAATTAAGGAGCAGGCGAACCGTCTTGGTCTGACAAATTTAGAATCAAATGTTATGGATGCGAGAAATATTTCTGCTCAATTAGGTACAAAAACATTCGATCGTGTACTAGTAGATGCTCCGTGTACAGGATTAGGAGTTATTCGAAGAAAACCAGATATTAAATGGACAAAAAAAGAGTCAGACATTCAATCGATTCAACGAATTCAGTTAGACATTTTAGAGGCAGTTGCTCCACATGTAAAACAAGGTGGGAAATTAATTTATAGTACATGTACTATCGATAAATGGGAAAATGAAGAAACAGTTCAAGCATTTTTGGCAAAAAACAAGGAATTTAAGTTAGACCATTCCTTAAGTGATAGATTGCCATCAAAAGTAATTGAGCAGGGACGTTATCAGAATGGGCTCGTAACAATTTTACCACACGATTTTCAAACAGATGGCTTCTTTATTGCTAGTATGGTTCGAGGTTAAACTATTTCGTAAGCGACTTTTTGATCAATTATCGTAAAAACAAAGGAATAGATAAGAAATTGTCGAATTCATTTTAACTATTCGAAAAGAGAGAAAAGATGAGCGAGGTGACTTGAGATGGATTTTACTTTCCAAACAGATGTAGGTAAAGTACGATCTCATAATGAAGATAGTGGTGGAGTGTTCAGGAATGAAATAGGAACACTAGCTATTGTAGCCGATGGAATGGGTGGTCATCGTGCAGGTGATGTTGCCAGTGCAATGACAACTGACTACTTCCGTGGTGTATGGGAGCGAGAAACGAAAATTAGTTCAGTTAGAGAAGCAGAGCAGTGGCTCAAGGAACATTTTATCCATATCAACGAAAAGCTTCACTCACATGCAAATGAACATGATGAATGTAAGGGTATGGGTACAACATTAGTTGTGGCACTTTGCACATCAGAATTTGTGTCAATTGCTCACATTGGAGATAGTCGTGCATATGTACAAAATGAATATGGTTTTCATCTGAAAACTGCAGATCATTCTCTAGTCCAAGAGCTTGTGCGTTCTGGCCAAATCTCAGAAGAAGAGGCGGAGCATCATCCAAGAAGAAATGTCTTACTACGTGCACTCGGGACAGAGCTTGATATTAAAGTAGATGTCTCAACACTTCAGGTAGAGGATTGTCAGTTCATTCTGCTTTGCTCGGATGGGTTAACAAATAAAATAACAGCAGAAGAGCTTCAACAACAATTACAGGCTGACGAAACAGTAGAATTTAAGGCGAAGGAATTAATTAGGCTGGCTAACGAACGTGGAGGAGAGGACAATATTACGGTTGCGATCCTATCTTTTCCACAAGATGACAGTGATAGGAGTTCGGTTATATGATCGGACAACGAATTAACGGCCGTTATCAAATTCTAGGGACAATCGGTGGGGGTGGAATGGCCAATGTGTATAAAGCACATGATGTCATTCTTGATCGACATGTTGCCGTTAAAGTTCTTCAGCCACAGTTTTCCGATGATGAGCAATTCATTAAGAGATTCCGGAGAGAAGCTCAGGCCGCAACTAGTCTAGCACATCCTAATGTCGTTAATATTTATGATGTTGGTGAGGAAGAAAGTACGTACTATATTGTGATGGAGTATATTGAAGGACAAACATTGAAAGAGCTTATTCAATCAAGAGGACCTCTTCCGGTAGAAGAAGCAATTGACTATATGGAACAAATGCTGTCTGCACTTGCCCATGCTCATGCAAACCATCTTATCCATAGAGATATTAAACCACATAATATTCTCGTTCGTCATGACGGTGTACTTAAGGTGACCGATTTTGGGATTGCTAGGGCGATTTCAGCAGCTACAATCACGCATACGAACTCCGTTATGGGCTCTGTACATTACTTATCTCCGGAACAAGCACGGGGAGGACATATTACCTATAAATCAGATATATACTCCTTAGGTATCGTATTTTATGAGATGATCACAGGGAGATTGCCTTTCTCTGGAGATACAGCTGTATCAATTGCGATTAAGCATTTGCAGACAGATATCCCTTCTGTTAAAAAAACAATGCCGAATATACCGCAAAGTATTGAAAATATTATAAAAAAGGCTACAGAGAAAGATGCCAATAATCGCTATGAATCGATTCAAGAAATGGAAGAGGATGTAGCGACGGCTCTGAATCCAGATAGAATAAACGAAGCTCCATATGTGCAAGAAATCGATCTTGATGCAACAAAAGCGATTCCAATTATCAAAAACGATGCAACACCTGACTTAGAAAAAACGGTTGAAATGCCGGTTCAACATTCAAAAACGCCACCTCCTAGTCAGGAAACGTCTGCTGATAAAAAAGATAAGGGCAAGCGTAAGAAAAAATGGCTTATTCCTTTATTTGTTCTAGCTTTCGTTTTCGGTGCATTCATTGTCGCTATTGCGATATTACCTGGACTGTTCCAAGTTGAGGAAGTTGAAGTTCCTGATCTATCTGAACTTTCTTATGAAGAGGCAGAAGAACTGCTTACTGAAGCGAGCTTAGTTCCTATAAGAGAAGATGTAAATGACGAAAATATACCAAAGGACCAAGTCGTTCGCCAAAACCCAGAACCAGGCACCAAAGTTAAAGAAAATGCTGAAGTGACTGTTTTTGTTAGTTTAGGTAAGAAAGAAGTAGAAATTGAGGATTATATTGGTGTTTCAATTGATCGAGCAGAAGCATTGCTAGAGGGTAAGGGGTTTACAGTAAGGCGAGAGGAAAGAGAAACGAACGATGAGAATCCTGGAATTGTATTGGACCAGGATCCAAAAGAAGGAACATTAGTTATACCTGAAGACACAACTGTTACACTTACGTACAGTGTTGAAGCACCAGTTAGTCTACAGAATTTAGTTGGATTGCAGCAAAATGCGGTCCAAGAATACTTGAATGAGGTTGGGTTGCAGGGGAATTATGAAGAAGAGTACTCGTCTTCAATTGAAAAAGGAAGAGTGATCAGACAAGACCCACAAGCTTTCTCAACTCTTAGCAAAGGAGATCAGGTTAAAATAGTTATTTCATTAGGTCCAGAGCCACAGCCAGAACCAGAGCCGGAACCAGAACCTGAGGAAGAACAAACAAAGCTAATTTCACAAAGTTATAAGATCGTTGTTGAGGATGAGGATGTCGCAGCGGGCAATCAATTTGATGTGAAAATTATCTACCGAGATGCGACAACAGAAGGCGAGGATCAAACGTACTTAGAGGAAACAATAACTGAAACAGAAACCTTCCGAATCCAACTTCGTGTTAGCCCATCGCAACCAGGATCGTATGACGTGTATGTAGATAACGAAATCGTTGAAAGATCACAAACATTTCAATATTGATAGGCGGAGATGAGTTTTACTCACTCCCCTTCTTTTAGAAATAAGGAGGTTATGAATGGCAACCGGAAAAATCACTAAAGCTCTAAGTGGTTTCTACTACGTTCAAAACGAAGAAGGCCTTTTTCAATGTCGGGGTCGTGGTAATTTTCGTAAACGACAAATTAAACCATTAGTAGGAGACGAAGTCGAATTTGAGGCTGAGAACGCTACGGATGGTTATGTTTTAGATGTTTTTGAACGTAAAAATGAGCTTATACGCCCACCTATCGTTAATGTCGATCAAGCCATTCTTGTTTTTTCGGCACTAGAACCGGATTTCAGCCCACTTTTATTAGATAAGTTTCTGGTTCACATTGAAGCAAACCAAATCTCCGCTCTTATTGTGATTAGCAAAATAGATTTACTAAGTGAGAAGCTTAGGAGTGAGATTAATGACTATAAAGAGCTTTATGAATCGATTGGTTATACAGTCCTTTTAACATCGACTTTGCAATCTGATGGAATGAATGATATCTTACCATTCCTTGATGGGAAAATAAGTGTTGTTGCAGGGCAATCGGGTGTCGGTAAGTCCTCGCTTCTTAATTATTTAAAGCCAGATTTAAATATAGAAACAAATGCCATTTCTTCACACTTAGGTCGTGGAAAACATACAACTAGACATGTTGAGTTACTACCAATTGGCAAGGGGCTAGTTGCAGATACACCCGGATTTAGTTCATTGGACTTTGTTGATATTGCCATTGAAGACTTGTCAATGTATTTCCCGGAGATGGCCAGGTTATCAGTGGTTTGTAAGTTTAGAGGCTGTACACATACATCAGAACCGAAATGTGCGGTTAAGGCTGCTTTTGATCGTGGAGAAATTGCTCAAACTCGTCTAGATCATTATTATCAGTTCCTAGAAGAAATCAAAAATCAAAAGAAGAGGTATTAATATGATTAAAATTGCACCTTCGATCCTATCTGCTAATTTCTCCCGACTTGCAGATGAAATTAAAGACGTAGAAAGAGGAGGAGCAGACTATATTCATGTTGATGTAATGGATGGTCATTTTGTTCCAAATATAACAATCGGTCCTCTTGTTGTTGAGGCCATTAGACCTATTACAACATTGCCATTAGATGTCCATCTGATGATTGAGGACCCAGATCAGTATATTCCTTTATTTGCGAAAGCAGGTGCGGATATTATTTCAGTCCATGTCGAGGCATGTACACATTTGCATCGCACAATCCACCATATTAAGGACCTTGGTATTAAAGCAGGGGTCGTACTTAATCCAGGAACCCCTGTTTCATTTATTGAAACAGTAATTGAGGATGTCGATCTCGTCTTACTTATGACGGTTAATCCAGGTTTTGGTGGACAAGCGTTCATTCCTTCAGTTCTCAAGAAAATAAAAGAAGTTAGTGAACTTGCTAACAATCGAAACTTACATATCGATATTGAGGTAGATGGTGGAGTGAACGAAGAAACAGCCAGAGCTTGTGTTGCGGCGGGAGCGAATGTATTGGTGGCAGGATCAGCTATCTATAACGAAAAAGATCGTCAACAGGCAATAGCACAATTAAGAGGCTAATATAAGAAAATCATTGATGGAGTAATCTATCAATGATTTCTTTTTTTTCTTTAGACGATAATCACGAAGAACATTCTTTCACCATAGACATATATTGAGGTATAAGGCATATGCATAATGGTAAAGAGACAAGGATACATGTTGCATTTGATAAACATACCTGAAAAAAAACAGGAATAGTTTGTCGTTACAGCATATAATTTAAAGAGCAATTATGTTTATCCTTATACTTGATTCTTGTCGAGACTAAATGGCTAATGGTTGGGGAGGGCATCATCCTATTATTGATGAGTCAAACTTTATCATTATCCCCGTGGCTATTCACGTTGAGGAGGAGGAGCTATGAAATTCTACACAATCAAGCTACCGAAGTTTTTAGGTGGGGTAGTCAAAGTGGTTTTGAATTCTTTTAAAAAAGGCTAAAATAAAAAAAGCACCAATCGGTGCTTTTTTTACCTTTTAAAGGATTTACTAATGTAAAACCTTAAGCTTAAACGCGTTCTACTTTACCAGACTTTAATGCGCGTGTAGAAACGTAAACACGTTTAGGTTTACCGTCTACCATAATACGCACCTTTTGTACGTTTGCACCCCAACGGCGTTTTGTTTTATTAAGTGCGTGAGAACGCTTATTCCCAGTACGTGCTGTTCTACCAGTAATATAACATTTACGTGCCATTATATGCACCTCCTTATTTCCAATGCGAAACACTCTAAATCATACTTAGATATAGTAGCATAGCATATCTTTGATTGCAATAACTTAAGGAAAACTTTATCAAGTATTCTTGCTTGACAGCTCTGAAATTGAAACCTGCTTTTAAAAATGTCTATAGTATAGTAAAATGTAATTAACGATGAAGTTTGGCTTCAAAGAGGAGGAATGAAAATGTCAATTGAAATGAAAACACAACTAGGAACTGTTGATGTGTCAAAAGATGTTGTTGCAACAATAGCTGGTGGAGCTGCTATTGATTGCTATGGGATTGTTGGAATGGCTTCGCAAAAGCAATTGAAGGATGGAATAACAGATTTACTAGGAAAAGAAAATTTTCGACGTGGCGTAGTCATTCGTGAGGAAGAAGAACAAATTCACATCGATATGTACATAATTGTAAGCTACGGCACAAAGATTTCTGAAGTTGCTTATAACGTACAAACTAAAGTGAAATATCAATTAGAACAAATGTTAGGGCTCGATGTTGATTCCGTGAACATCTTTGTTCAAGGAGTCCGCGTCACGAACCCATAGGGTTAGTTAGGAGGAAATGTTCGTGGCAACTAAACAAATTACAGGAACGGAGCTCGCTCAAATGTTTATTGAGGGTGCTGCTAATTTATCAAATCATGTCAAAGTGGTAGATGCACTAAATGTTTTTCCTGTCCCAGATGGTGATACAGGAACGAATATGAATTTATCAATCACTTCTGGTGTAAAAGAGGTCAAGCAATCTATTCAAGAAGATGCGAGCAAAGTAGCAACTTCTTTTGCAAAGGGACTACTAATGGGAGCGAGAGGAAACTCTGGAGTTATCCTCTCGCAATTATTTAGAGGTTTTTCAAAGGAAATTGAAGGAAAGTCAGCAATTAAAGCTACGGACCTTGCTGCTGCGTTTGAACATGGTGTCGAGACTGCTTACAAAGCAGTTATGAAACCAGTAGAGGGTACGATTTTGACTGTAGCGAAAGATTCTGCGAAGCATGCTGTTAAAATTGCTCGAAAGCATGATGATATCGTTGTTGTCATGGAAGAAACATTAAAAGAAGCGAATGCATCTTTAAAAAGAACACCAGATTTATTACCCGTTTTAAAAGAAGTAGGGGTAGTTGATTCTGGTGGTCAAGGTCTTGTCTATATTTATGAAGGCTTCCTTGCTGTATTAAAGGGTGAAAAACTGTCCGATCATTTAGACGAACCCTCTATGGATGAATTAGTAAAAGTTGAGCACCATCATAATGCTCAAAGCCACATGTCCACTGAAGACATCGAGTTCGGTTTTTGTACAGAAGTCATGGTACGTTTCGAAGATGAAAAGACCAAAAAATCTCCATTTGATGAAGCGGAGTTTAGACAAGAATTAAGTTTAATTGGAGATTCACTCCTGGTTGTTTCCGATGAAGATCTTCTTAAAGTACATATCCACGCTGAACAACCTGGAGAAGTGTTAACGAAAGCTCAAAGATACGGTGAGCTTATTAATATTAAGATCGAAAACATGCGTCAACAACACACTCATTTACTTGAAGAAACGAAGAGTGTCTATGAAAAGAAAGAAGAACCGACCAAGCCTAAGGAAAAAAGTGAATTTGGCATTGTAACTGTCTCGATGGGAGAGGGTGTTGCTAAGTTATTCAAAGGTTTAGGTGCTGGTGTTGTCATTCAAGGCGGACAGACGATGAATCCGAGTACAGAGGATATTGTTAAGGCAATAGAAGAGGCTCACGCTGAAAACGTGATCATTCTACCTAATAATGGGAATATCATTATGGCCGCCGAACAAGCTGCTGAAGTGGCAGGAAAGCATGTCAAAGTCATTCCTTCTAAAACAGTTCCACAAGGATTAGCAGCATTACTTGCTTTTAATCCAGGTCAAGATTTAGAAAAGAATGCAACTATCATGCAAGAGTCTTTGTCAACAGTTAAATCCGGACAGGTGACTTACGCTGTTCGTGATACTAGTATTGATGGAATTGATATTAAAAAAGATGATTTTATGGGAATATCAGAGAAAAAGATCGTTAGTTCTGGTCAAAGCATTATAGAAGTGACGAAAGACTTACTTGATACTATGATTGATGAAAATACTGAAATTATTACATTGCTACAAGGTGACGAAGCTACAGATGAACAAACAAACGAGATTGTTGCCTATTTAGAAGAAAAGTACGATGGAATCGAAGTTGATATACATGATGGAAATCAACCTCTTTATTCTTATATTATTTCTGTTGAGTAATCGTTTTGAAAAAGGAGTTGAAGTACGTGGAGAAAATTAAAATTGTAACGGATAGTACCGCGGATATTCCTCAAGGCTTGGCAGAAGAATTGGGTATTACCATCGTTCCGCTTAATGTCATATTTTCTAACGAAGAATCATACGAGGATGGTGTGACGTTAAAAGCCGATGACTTTTACCGTTATGTAAAGGAACGGAATCATATCCCATCTACATCACAGCCTACTCCTTTTCAATTCGAAGAGGTGTATCGCTCTTTGTTAGAAGAAGACGATACAACCATCATTTCGATTCATATCTCATCAAAATTAAGTGGAACGTACCAAGCTGCAACTATTGCCGTACAATCGCTTGAGGCAGCAGAATCAATTCATGTAGTTGATTCCAAAAGAGCCTCGTATGCTATTGGGATTATTGTTGTCGAGCTCGCGATTTTAGCAAGGGAAGGCAAGAGTAGTGATGAAATACGCTCAAGGCTCAATGAACTGCTTGACGATACACAGGTCTATTTTATGGTGGATACACTAGAGTATCTGCAAAAGAACGGTCGTATTGGCAGAGCATCAGCATTGCTTGGCTCGATGTTGAAAATCAAACCAATCCTTTCTTTAACTGAAGAAGGAGAAGTCTATTCATTTGAGAAGGCTCGTGGACAAAAAAAGGCGACGAATCGGATCATTGAAGTTCTTCAGGAGCAATACGGTTCAGAGCCAATTCATGTTGGGATTTCGCATGCAGTGAATGAAGAGTACGCCAAAGAGGTTCTAGCATTGCTCAAGGAGAAATTCGACATAAAAAGCGAAGTAATCACAACAATAGGTGCTGTTATTGGGGCCCACGTCGGTCCAGGAACAGTCGCTATTAGTGTATCAAAAGCGAAATAGCTCAAAGATGAGGCCGGGACATAACTAAAGTGTCTAACTGAAATGCCGAATAATGCAATCGTGTAGCGGATGAAATATACGTAGACTCCTGCGGGGTGAAAAAGCCAAAGGTGAGACCCTACAGGCGTTAGCCGAGGAGGCTCACCGGCTTCCCGCGGAAAGCGAAGTATATTTCAGGAGCGGTTTCCGTCCGCCAACCACCATTGTTCGGATTTTCTATTAGTTAAATCACTTTGTCCCAGCCTCTTCTTTTTCTTTTTTTCCTCACTCTTCATTAAGAACTAGAAGGAGGGATCGTACATGAATGAGATAATGGAGCAGCCAGTTACTACTGTTAAAGGAATTGGAGAAGAGACGGCTAAGCAGCTGAAAAGTCTACGGATCGAAACCGTTCAAGATTTACTAGAGTATTTTCCATTTCGCTATGAAGATTATCAAATTAAAGACTTACATCAAGTTAAGCATGAAGAACGAGTGACCGTAGTTGGAACCATACAGACTGAAGCTTCTATTCGATATTTTGGTAAAAAGAAAAATAGACTTACCTTTCGATTGCTCGTCGATAATGTGTTAGTGACAGTTACTTTTTTTAACCGAGCCTTTTTACAAAAACAAATAGCGGTTGGAGCTGAAGTGACGATTACTGGGAAGTGGGACCAGCATCGCTTAACGATTACTGGAAATGAATTCAAACAAGGGCGTGAGGAGCGAGAACAAACTTTTGCTCCAGTCTATTCAGTCACAGGAACGTTAACGACAAGGTCATTAAGAAAGTATATCTATCAAGCCCTAAAAGATTTCGGTTCTTATCTACCGGAAATTCTGCCACAGAAATACATAATAGATTACAAATTACCCTCTAAGAAAGAGGCCGTTTCACAGCTCCATTTTCCAACAAATAAAGAACTTGTTAAGCATGCCAGAAGAAGAATGGTTTATGAGGAGTTTTTGGTTTTTCAATTGAAAATGCAATCGTTTCGTAAAGCAAATCGTGAGCATTCACATGGTCGGGCGGTAGCGATTGATAAAGGTTCACTTTCCTCATTTATTGATGACCTTCCATTCCCTTTGACAAATGCCCAAAGAAGAGTTATTGATGAAATCACAACTGATCTCCAGTCTGCGACTCAGATGAATCGTCTATTACAGGGGGATGTTGGTTCAGGTAAGACAGTTGTTGCAGCAATTTGCATGTATGCTATTATTCAAGCCGGCTTCCAGGCAGCATTAATGGTGCCAACGGAGATTCTTGCTGAACAACATGTTCAATCATTACAAGCTCTATTTCAGCCATATGGAGTAGAAGTTGAACTACTATCTGGCTCTGTTAAAGGTAAAAAACGTAAAGAAAAGCTGGAATTATTAGCGAATGGTCATCTGAAGATTATTGTTGGCACACATGCGTTAATTCAAGACGATGTTCACTTTAATAATCTAGGACTTGTAATTACAGATGAACAGCATCGTTTTGGTGTAGAACAGAGACGTGTCTTGCGTGATAAGGGGGAGCACCCTGATGTTCTATTTATGACTGCAACCCCGATTCCTAGAACCTTAGCGATCTCTGTATTTGGTGATATGGATGTGTCGATCATTGATGAGCTTCCGGCTGGACGAAAAACGATTGAAACATACTGGGCGAAGCCGGATATGTTTGAACGCGTTCTAGATTTTACTGAGAAGGAATTAATGGCAGGTAGACAATGCTATGTTATTTGTCCATTAATTGAAGAATCAGACAAGATCGATGTCCAAAATGCGATTGATGTTCATCTTTTGCTAACACAGCATTTTCAAGGGAAATGGAAGGTTGGTTTAATGCATGGACGACTACATTCATCTGAAAAAGATGTAGTCATGGAGGAATTCAGTCAAAATCAAACACAGATTCTCGTTTCAACGACAGTCGTGGAAGTTGGGGTTAATGTTCCCAATGCAACCGTGATGATCATCTATGATGCTGAACGTTTTGGTCTTGCACAGCTTCATCAATTACGTGGGAGAGTTGGGCGTGGACAAGCTCAGTCGTATTGCATTCTCCTAGCAGATCCAAAATCAGAGGTAGGAAAAGAACGAATGAGAATAATGACTGAAACTAATGATGGTTTTGTTTTGTCGGAAAGAGATTTGGAACTAAGGGGACCGGGTGACTTTTTTGGTGCAAAACAAAGTGGCTTACCAGATTTCAAAATTGCTGACGTTGTTCATGATTATCGTGCATTAGAGGTTGCTCGAAATGACGCAGCTACTCTAATCCAATCGGAATCTTTTTGGATTCATGATGAATTCAAAATGCTACGAGAGCTGTTGAAAAAAGAAGGAGCAATGAATAAGCAAAAAATTGATTAACTATTGAAATCATGGCGAAGCAATTATATACTACTCTTAGGACCTAGTAATAATTTCATTGGATAATTAAGCAACAACTGAACGAAAAATGGATGGTGAATGCCATGAAAAGAAAGAAAAAGGAAAGACAATTGCTCCTACAAGAAACGATTACAAAGAACCCGTTTATGACGGATGAGGCACTAGCTGAGCAATTTTCTGTAAGCATTCAAACCATTAGACTAGATCGGTTAGAATTAGCTATTCCTGAATTAAGGGAGAGAATCAAAGGCGTTGCCCAACAACAACTTGATGATGTAAAAGCCCTCTCTCCTGATGAAGTCATTGGTGAAATTGTCGATCTTCAGCTCGATGATCGAGCAATATCCATATTAGATATAAGTGTTGAGCATGTTTTCGCGAGAAGTGGGATTGCTCGTGGACATCATTTGTTTGCCCAAGCAAATTCATTGGCTGTTGCTATTATCAATGATGAGTTGGCATTAACAGCAAAAGCAAATATCCGATTTACTCGGCAAGTTCAGGCAGGTGAACGCGTTATTGCTAAAGCGAAAGTTCTGAATAATGTACAAGGTAGGACGACGGTCGAAGTCGAAAGCTATGTTGACAATGAGCTTGTCTTTTCAGGAGAATTTGTTATGTTCAGGACAAAGGCTAAGGATTCAGCTAAGGAGAATGATAGATAATGAAAATAGCAATCGATGCAATGGGTGGCGATAACGCCCCGAAGGCTCATGTTCATGCGGCACAAAAGGCAATACAAGCTTTTCCTGACTTAGAGATTACGTTAATAGGCAATGAGCAGGAAATCCGTAAACATTTGCAGGAAGAAAAGCAAATAACGATACTACATACAACGGAGAAAATAGAAGATACAGATCAACCAACAAAAGCAGTACGGAGAAAAAAGGATGCTTCTATGGTGCTTGCTGTTAAAGAAGTCAAAGAAGGTCGAGCAGATGCGACGATTTCGGCAGGGAATACGGGGGCATTGATGACAGCTGGTTTGCTATATATTGGCCGAATTAATGGAATTGACAGGCCAGCCCTCTCTCCAATGCTACCAACCTTGAATGGCAAAGGTTTCTTATTATTGGATGTTGGAGCCAATATGGATGCTAAGCCCGAGCATTTACTGCAATATGCGATAATAGGTAATACTTATATGGAAATGGTTCGGAATGTTCGTAAACCGCGTGTCGGACTGTTAAATGTAGGAACAGAGGCGGGAAAAGGAAATGAGCTTACGAAGGCGGCCTATCCTCTTCTAGAACAAGCAAATATTAATTTTGTTGGCAATGTTGAGGCACGCGATCTTTTGTCTGGTGTAGCTGATGTTGTCGTTTGTGACGGCTTTGCTGGAAATCTTGTTCTAAAAACAATTGAGGGAACGGCAGGAACTTTATTCTCTTTGTTGAAAAAAGAATTAACGAGTTCTTTCGTTAATAAGCTGGCTGCAGGTGTTTTGAAATCGAGTTTCAAAGGTGTAAAGGACCAGATGAGCTATTCAGAATATGGTGGTGCCGGTTTATATGGACTAAAGGCTCCAGTTATTAAAGCCCATGGTTCCTCAGATGAAACAGCTCTTTTTCATGCGATTCGCCAAGCACGTGAGATGGCTGAACAGCAGGTAGTTACAATAATTAAAAACGAAATAGCAAAGATTGATACAGTAAAAGAAGAAAAAGAATAGGGGAGGCCATTAAAAATGGGGAAACTAGCCTTTTTATTTCCAGGTCAAGGCTCTCAAGCTGTTGGCATGGGACAGGATCTTCAAACAGATGTATTTGAGCGTGCTGATCATGCATTAGGGTATAAGTTATCAGAGATTATTAGTCAAGGTCCTGATGAGTTATTGAAACGAACTGAACATACACAGCCAGCACTAGTAGCAATGAGTACGGCTGTATTGAACATTGTGAAAGAAGAAGGTATTAAGGCTGATTATGTTGCAGGTCATAGTCTTGGTGAGTACAGTGCATTAGTCGCCGCTGGATCTATGTCATTTGAGGATGCAGTGGTCGCGGTGAGGAACCGTGGTTTGTTCATGGAAGAGGCGGTACCATCTGGTCAAGGTGCAATGGCTGCTGTTCTGGGCCTTGATCGAGGAGCTTTAGAGGACATTTGTCATGCTGCTTCAGAAAACGCTGGATCTGTTCAGTTAGCAAACTTAAATTGTCCGGGTCAAATTGTCATTTCTGGAGAGGCAAAAGCAGTTGAAGAGGCTGGTATTCAGGCAAAGCAGGCAGGGGCAAAACGTGTACTTCCCCTGCAGGTTAGTGGTCCGTTTCATTCACTTTTAATGAAACCAGCTGCTGAAAAGTTAGGACCTGTACTCCAGCAGATAACAATTAATGACGCAATGGTTCCAGTAGTTGCTAATGTCTCGGCACAAGTAGTGACAGATGCTAGCGTGATTCGTACCAATCTTGTTGAACAAGTCTACTCACCCGTCCTTTGGGAAGATACCATTCAAACGCTCCTAGAATTAGGGGTTGATACATTTGTAGAAGTAGGTTCAGGTAACGTTCTAACAGGACTCGTACGGAAAATTAACCGTAACGTTAAAGCCGTTTCAGTATCTAATAGGGAAGATGTCTTAAAATTAAAAGAAACACTGGAAGGGGTGACTGAATAGTGCTAAAGGGACAAACGGCAATTGTGACAGGAGCTTCTCGTGGAATTGGTAGAGCGACAGCACTTGAGCTTGCACGAAATGGTGCCAATGTTGTTGTGAATTATGCGGGTAGTGCAGCAAAGGCAGAGGAAGTCATTCTTGAAATTAAAGCACTAGGTGTTGATGGCATAGCGATTCAAGCTGATGTCGCAAATAGTGAACAAGTTCAAGCGATGGTTAAACAAACAATCGAAGCATTTGGACGTGTTGACATTCTTGTTAATAATGCAGGTATTACAAGAGACAACTTACTGATGAGGATGAAAGAAGAAGAATGGGATTCAGTCATTAACACTAACTTAAAAGGTGTATTTAATTGTGCAAAAGCGGTAAGTCGACAAATGATGAAGCAAAGATATGGTAGAATCATTAATGTTGCTTCTGTAGTTGGCGTATTAGGCAATGCTGGTCAGGCTAATTATGTTGCTGCTAAAGCAGGAGTAATTGGTTTGACGAAAACGATGGCTCGAGAACTAGCTAACCGTAATATTCATGTGAATGCTGTTGCTCCTGGCTTTATTGAAACAGATATGACAGACGAGCTAGGTGAAGAAACGAAATCACAGTTGCTTAATCAAATTCCGCTAGCAGCTCTTGGAAAGCCAGAAAATATTGCACATGCGATCCGTTTCTTAGCAAGTTCTGATGCAGACTATATGACCGGGCAAACATTACATGTTGATGGTGGAATGGTTATGCCTTAAAGGTGCTAAATTAATTTTACTTGAGAGGAGGTGAACGAAACATGTCAGATACATTGTCACGTGTTACTAAAATTGTTGTTGATCGTCTTGGTGTTGAAGAGGCTGAAGTAAAGCCTGAAGCTAATTTTAAAGACGATCTTGGTGCAGATTCATTGGACGTTGTTGAACTTGTTATGGAGCTTGAAGATGAGTTTGACCTAGAAATCTCTGATGAAGAAGCTGAAAAAATTTCAACGGTTGCTGATGTCGTTGATTACATAGCAGGACGTCAGTAGTAGAATAAAGTGGGGGGTGTCTCAAAAGGTGATTGTGCTTTTGGTACCCCCTTTAACACAAATGATAGCCTGTTTAATTAATTCAGAAATGTAGGAGGTGGTTTATGTATGCCACAATCTTCGAAACCTTCAAAAAAGGCTCGATATTCACAATCATATGATCGTGACCGAAAACGCGGCTCTAGAAAAATGATTTTATCCAGTGAACAAAAAGGGAAATTTGACTTGTTATTGGAAAGAATTGAAATGACTTTTGATAATCGAAAGCTTCTTATTCAGGCTTTCACCCATTCATCCTATGTGAATGAGCATCGGATTTTCACCTGTCAAGATAATGAACGCTTGGAGTTCCTTGGTGATGCTGTGCTTGAGCTTGCGATATCTCAGTTTTTGTTCAGGAAATTTAATACGATGAGCGAAGGAGATATGACAAAACTTCGTGCATCCATTGTATGTGAACCTTCCTTAGCTCTGTTTGCTGAAGAGCTTAAGTTTGGGGAAATTGTTTTACTAGGAAAAGGAGAAGAAATGACTGGTGGACGAGCTAGGCCAGCCTTATTAGCAGATGTGTTTGAGGCGTTTATTGGAGCCCTTTATCTTGATCAGGGACTCGATGCTGTCTTTCAATTTCTAAGTAGAACGATGTATCCAAAGATTAACGAAGGTGCTTTTTCTCATATGATGGATTTTAAAAGTCAGCTACAAGAATTTATTCAGCGAGACAATCTTGGAACAATTCAGTATCTAATTGTTCAAGAACGTGGTCCTGCCCACAATCGTGAATTTGTCTCTGAAGTACAATTAAATGAAGTTGCACTTGGTGTGGGAACGGGTCGATCTAAGAAGGAAGCTGAGCAGCACGCTGCACAGCAAGCTCTTATGCATCTGAGTGAGCAATCAAAGCTCAATTAAAAAAGAGGTTGACTCAAAAGGGAAATGTACCCCTTTTGAGTTAACCTCTTTTTATTTTCGTAGCCTACCAAGCTCAGTCACGATCGCATCCAACTCACTAACAGAGAAATTGGTTTTCTTTTGAATCATTTCATAAATATCTCTAAGGTCTTCATATTGTGCGGTGTCAAAGCTTTTGGAATTTAGTGCACCTGCATTGACGATTTGTAACTTTCGTTTGATTTCTTCAAGCATATACTCAATATTTTCTCTTGATTCAGTATCGAGGTTCATACGTTCACTCCTAAATTTTTATGATTATATCGTATCACAGTAACTATATTTTGTCCTTATGACATAAGAAAAATCATTAGACATAATGTTATTGCGAAGATTGATGTGATAAAATAGATTAGTTGTTAATTTTGGTTAGGGGGAAAAAAGATGTTCCTCAAACGACTTGAAGTCGTTGGGTTCAAATCATTTGCAGAACAAATTAATGTTGAATTTGTTCCAGGTGTTACTGCCGTAGTTGGACCAAACGGAAGTGGAAAAAGTAATATTTCAGATAGTATTCGTTGGGTCTTAGGTGAACAATCTGCTAAGTCTCTTCGTGGAACGAAGATGGAGGATATCATCTTTGCAGGAAGTGATAGTCGAAAAGCATTAAATTATGCTGAAGTCAGTCTTGTTTTAGATAACGAAGACCAACATCTATCGATTGATTATAGTGAAGTGAGTGTTACAAGACGTGTGTATCGGTCTGGGGATAGTGAATATTTAATTAATAAACAACCATGTCGTTTAAAAGACATCGTGGATTTATTCCTAGATTCTGGTCTTGGAAGAGAAGCTTATTCAATAATTGGACAAGGTAAAGTTGAAGAGATTTTAAGTAATAAAGCTGAAGACCGTCGCGTTATTTTTGAAGAGGCGGCAGGTGTTTTAAAATATAAAACGAGAAAAGTTAAGGCAGAAAAACGTTTACTCGAGACACAGGACAATTTACTTAGGGTTGAGGATATTTTACATGAATTAGAAGGTCAGGTTGAACCATTAAAGGTACAGGCCTCTGTCGCAAAAGATTACTTAGAAAAACGTGATCAATTAAAAGAGGTAGATATCGCCTTATTAGTATATGAAATTGAAACATTACACGCGAGATGGAACACGGAGAAAAATAAACTAACAACATTTCGAACAAATTATGAACGAGTTCAGACTGAATTAGAAGAGCTTGAGAGTCGCCGATTAGAGTTACGAGAAGAAACATCGGTTCTTTCAGCTCGATACAATCATTTGCAGGACGAACTATTACATTCAAGTGAAGAATTAGAAAAAAATGAAGGTCGTCGTGAGGTGTTAAAGGAAAGAAGAAAAAATGCCTCTCAGAACAAAGAACAGCTAGAACGTTCAATCAAAGATAAGTCGCTACTTCTCGATAAAGTGACACAACAAGTGGAAGACGAACGAAGCCAAATGAGGTCTGCTAATCTTAAGCTGAAGGAGCTTGAAGCAGCAGTAGCTGAAAAAGAAGAAGCGATTTCTTTTTCAGGAACCGATATTGAAGAAGAAATCGAACAAATGAAGAGTGACTACATTGAGGTGCTCAATGAGCAAGCGAGTATTCGCAATGAGCGGCGTTATTTAGAAGAACAGCTGCAGCAGCAGGAGCGTAAAAAAGACCGACTTCTCTCAGAAAATGAAGATTTAGTCTCGATCCGAAAGACGTGGTCAAATCAACTCGAAGAAGCAACGAGAGAAGCTTCGCTGAGGGAGCGAACACTTGAGAAAATTGGTGAAGAATATCGTGAACTGATCCGTCTTCATGAACAGCAAAAGGAACGGTATACCCAAAAAGAAACCAAATTGTATGAGACCTATCAAATTCAGCAACGACTGCAGTCAAGAGCTGATGTGCTCGAGGAAATGCAAGCAGACTTCTCTGGTTTTTTTCATGGTGTTAAGGAAATTCTCAAAGCTAGGGAAGGAAGTCTTAGAGGCGTGCTAGGGGCCGTTGCGGAATTAATTGAAGTTCCTAAGCAATATGAAACCGCTCTTGAAATTGCTCTCGGTGGAGCCTCTCAACATATCGTCATGGATTCGGAAGCGAATGCAAGACAAGCAATACAGTTTCTAAAGAAAAATCGTCTAGGAAGAGCTACCTTTTTGCCTCTACCAGTAATGAAAGGGCGGAATATTCCTGAGACGTATTTGCAGTCCCTACAGCATCACCCATCTTTTGTTGGTGTCGCTGCTACCCTTCTTAGTTATGAAAAGAAATATGATCCGGTTATCTCAAATTTACTGGGAAATGTGATCATTTCCGATCATTTGCAGGGAGCAAATGAACTTGCCAAATTGGTTGGTCATAGATACCGAATTGTCACACTTGAAGGAGATGTCGTGAATCCAGGTGGTTCAATGACAGGAGGAAGTGTGAAACAGCAGCAAACTCCATTACTAGGACGCAAACGTGAACTAGAAGACTTAAATCAAAAGCTCAAAAAGGTTAAGGAAGTCTCATTCACACTTGAGCAGGAAGTAAAACAACTTAAAGAATCAAGTAAGGAAAATGAACACAAGATCGAACAGCTACGTTCAAAAGGTGATCAGGCTAGAACTGAATTACAAGAAGCCAAGACAATTGTTCATAATATTGAAAGAGAAGTTGAGCATTCACAAGCACAGTTTGTTCGTTTTGATCGAGAGAAGGCAGGCTTTGCAGAGGATATTAACAGAATTACACTTAGACTGAAAGAACTAGAAGGTCTGTATGAAG
This sequence comes from Halalkalibacter suaedae, assembly GCF_017939705.1. Lineage (GTDB taxonomy): Bacteria > Bacillota > Bacilli > Bacillales > Bacillaceae_D > Halalkalibacter > Halalkalibacter suaedae. The sequence goes on along the minus strand of NZ_JAGKSQ010000005.1, from coordinate 113,295 downwards.
AAGCCTCATCTCAAACAAAAGAACTTGAGCTGCGTGTTGCTGAATTAGAACAGAAACAAAAGCAACAGCGTGTTTCAAAGGAAACTCTTCAGGACGATTTAACAACAGACAAAATTGAGCTTGCTCGGGCGAAGGAGCGCTTTCTTTCTGTTAGTAGTCAGACAAAACGATTAGAGGAATCTAAAAAGGAATTAGAACAGGAAGTTCTAGACTTAACTGATCAGTTCAATTACTTAGTAGGCGAGATGTCCGATCGCTCTACGGGAGAGAATACTCTAGATCAACGAATTGAACAAAGTAGGCTACGCAAGATAGAATTAACTGAATCCTTATCTGTCATGAAGCAAGAAAGAGAAATGCTCGAAGAAAAGTTAACAGACGTAGAGGAACGCCAAAAAGAGCAGCAGCGAATTCTCGCCTCACTAGCAGATGAGTGTCGTCAAATCGAAGTGAAGGTGAATCGGATGGATGTTGACTTAGACAATCGTTTATCACATTTACGAGATGAATACGAGTTATCATTTGAGGCGGCAAAAAGCTCGTATCAGCTTACGATTGATCCAGAGGAAGCTCGGGTGAAGGTCAAGTTAATTAAGCTTGCGATTGAGGAGCTTGGGACGGTCAACTTAGGGGCTATTGAGGAGTATGAGCGTGTTAGGGAGCGCTATGACTTTTTAATGGAACAACAAGGAGATCTCAATGAGGCGAAAGCAACACTCCATAGTGTGATAGCTGAAATGGACCAGGAAATGACCAAGCGCTTCTATGAGACATATGTTCAGATTCGCTCACATTTCCAAGTTGTCTTCAAAAAGCTATTTGGTGGTGGAGAGGCAGACCTTGTATTAACGAATCCAGATCAATTGTTAAATACAGGGGTGGAAATGGTTGCACGACCACCAGGTAAAAAGATGCAAAATCTTGCGTTGCTATCGGGAGGAGAGCGATCATTAACAGCCATTGCCCTACTCTTTGCGATCTTAAAAGTGAGACCTGTTCCTTTCTGTGTACTTGATGAGGTTGAGGCAGCTCTTGATGAGGCGAATGTTAGCAGGTTTGCTCAGTTCCTAAAAGAGTTTAGTGGAGCAACACAATTTATCGTTATTACTCACCGTAAAGGAACAATGGAAGAAGCAGATGTACTGTACGGAGTCACGATGCAGGAATCCGGTGTCTCAAGACTTGTATCGGTTCGGTTAGAGGAAACAAAAGAACTAATAGAAAGTTAGGTGCATATATGAGCTTTTTTAAAAAATTAAAAGAAAAAATAACAAATCAAACAACAGAAGTAACAGATAAGTTTAAGGAAGGTCTTGAAAAAACACGTGATTCATTTGTTGGACGAATGAACGAACTTGTCTACAAGTATCGTAAGGTTGATGAAGATTTCTTTGAAGAGCTTGAAGAAATATTAATTAGTGCAGATGTGGGTGTAGCGACAGTCATGGAGTTAATTGATCAGCTCAAGGATGAAGTTCGCCTGCGTAATATTAAAGATTCAAGAGAGATTCAGCCAGTCATTTCTGAAAAGCTTGCAGAGCTTTTAGAAAAGGAAGGTGAAGATGCTAGCCTTCAGCTCCAGTCTGAGGGGATTAGTGTCATTTTATTTGTCGGTGTTAATGGTGTTGGGAAAACAACGTCAATCGGTAAATTGGCTCATATGCTTAAGGGACAAGGAAAGTCTGTCATGCTAGCAGCGGGTGATACGTTTCGAGCGGGGGCAATTGAACAGCTAGAAGTATGGGGAGAACGAGTGGGCGTTGATGTTATTAAACAGCAAGCAGGGTCAGATCCAGCAGCTGTTATGTATGATGCACTGCAAGCTGCCAAATCCCGCAATATTGATGTGCTTCTGTGTGACACAGCAGGTCGATTACAAAATAAAGTCAATTTAATGAATGAGCTAGAAAAGGTTAAAAGAGTCATTGAACGAGAAATTCCAGGGGCACCGCATGAAGTTCTTCTTGTCTTGGACGCAACAACTGGTCAAAATGCGATGGCCCAAGCGAAAGCATTTGGACAGTCAACAGATGTAAGTGGAATTGTTCTAACTAAGTTAGATGGCACGGCCAAGGGGGGAATTGTTCTTGCTATTCGTCATGAACTTGATATCCCTGTGAAGTTCGTCGGATTGGGAGAAAAAATGGATGATCTTCAACCGTTTGATTCTGAGCAATTTGTCTATGGGCTATTTAAAGAAGTGCTTGAAGCCCATGAAGAGGAAGCGATTGAATAGCATGTTAAGAAAAAAACTTGACACTTACTTTCTGATGTTGTAACATGATATCTCGTAAAGGGAAATCACTTAACAAGGAGTTGGTAATGTGTTAGATAAGACGCTCCGGATGAATTATCTGTATGATTTTTATCAATCCTTGCTAACACAGAAGCAACGCAAGTATATGTCTCAGTACTACCTAGATGATTTTTCCTTAGGAGAGATTGCTGAAGAATTTGAAGTTAGTCGCCAAGCCGTTTATGATAATATCAAACGGACTGAAGTGATGCTAGAAGAATACGAGACGAAATTAATGCTTCTAACAAAATTTGAGCGCCGAACAGCAATCGTATCTGAAATGAAAGCAGCGATTACTAACGGTGCGACTCCTGAAGAGGTTATGTCACTGCTTGACTCTCTTGAGAACTTAAACTAGGAGGCGACAACATGGCATTTGAAGGTTTAGCGGAGCGGTTACAGGATACATTAACGAAAATTCGTGGTAAAGGAAAGGTTAGTGAACAAGACGTAAAGGATATGATGCGTGAGGTTCGATTAGCTCTTCTTGAAGCGGATGTTAACTTTAAAGTAGTAAAGCAATTTATTGCGAGTGTCAAAGAAAAAGCACTTGGACAAGAAGTAATGAAAAGCTTAACACCAGGACAACAGATCATTAAAGTCGTTAATGAAGAATTAACTGCATTGATGGGTGGAGAGCAGAGTAAGATTGCTGTTGCAGCCAAGTCACCTACGGTTGTAATGATGGTTGGTTTACAAGGGGCCGGTAAGACAACGACCACAGCGAAACTAGCAAATCATCTTCGCAAGAAGCATAATCGTCAACCGATGTTAGTTGCCGCGGATATTTATCGTCCTGCTGCAATTAAGCAATTAGAAACACTTGGTAAACAACTTAACATGCCGGTCTTTTCATTAGGGGATCAAGTAAGCCCTGTTGAAATCGCAAAGCAAGCAATTGCAAAAGCGAAGGAAGACCACCATGACTATGTGCTAATTGATACTGCTGGTCGTTTGCATATCGATGAAACGCTTATGGAAGAGTTACAACAAGTGAAAGAAATCGCAAAGCCAGATGAAATCTTACTTGTTGTTGATGCGATGACTGGTCAAGATGCAGTAAATGTTGCTGAGAGCTTTAATGAGCAGCTTGATGTTACGGGAGTTGTTTTGACGAAGTTAGATGGTGATACTCGTGGGGGAGCAGCCCTTTCGGTAAAAGCCGTGACAAACACACCTATTAAGTTTGCTGGTATGGGTGAAAAGATTGACCAACTCGAACCGTTCCACCCTGAGCGTATGGCTTCTAGGATTCTTGGAATGGGCGACGTGCTTTCACTAATTGAGAAAGCACAAACGAATATTGATGAAGAGAAGGCTCGAGAATTAGAAAAGAAAATGCGAACGATGGATTTTACGTTTGATGATTTTCTAGATCAGCTTGATCAAGTTCGCAATATGGGGCCGCTTGATGAAATACTCGGAATGATGCCTGGTATGAATAAGGCAAAAGGAATGAAGGATTTACAAGTCGATGATAAGCAAATTGGTAAGGTCGAAGCAATTGTTCGTTCCATGACTAAAAAGGAAAAACAAGAGCCAAGCATTATGAATGCTAGTAGACGACGCCGAATTGCGGCTGGAAGTGGCACAACGATCCAAGATGTCAATAGACTTTTAAAGCAATTCGAAGATATGAAAAAAATGATGAAACAAATGACTAATATGACCTCGGGTAAGGGTAAGAAACGAGGGAAAGGTCTAGGAGGCTTTAAGCTTCCATTTTAAAACTGAAGTCGTTTTTTCTGGTGGATGCTAGAAAAATTGATGATATAAAATAAATTGTTTAAATATATTTGGAGGTGTCTGTCAACATGGCAGTAAAAATTCGTTTAAAGCGTATGGGTTCTAATAAAGCCCCATTTTATCGTGTAGTAGTAGCTGATTCACGCGCACCGCGTGATGGTCGTTTCATTGAAGAGATTGGAACGTACAATCCATTAGTTCAACCAGCTAAGGTTGATATCGCTGAGGAGAAAGCTCTTGATTGGATGTTAAAAGGTGCAAAGCCATCTGATACTGTTCGTAATCTTTTCTCTAAAGCTGGTTTAATGGAAAAGCTTCATAATGCTAAAAACCAAAAGTAATTGATTTTTAGTATAACAGTCTCTTTTTCATATGAGTAAAGGAGAATCTGATGAAACCGTTACTTGAACATATGGTTAAGGCACTTGTTGATCATCCTGATGAGATACAAGTGAAGGAAGTGATAGAGGGGCAAACCCTTCGCTTACAATTATTTGTTCATACAGATGATATAGGCAAGGTGATCGGTAAGCAAGGGAAAACGGCTAGAGCGATTCGAACCGTTTTGTCGGCAGCACCGTCTCCTCACAAACGTGTGCAATTAGACATCATGGAATAGTAATGTAATGAAAGGGCGGGGGATAACCTCACCCTTTTTCTGTATATAATAATGAAGAGATGAACGTAGGAAAGTAGGAATGAATATGACAGATTGGTTTATTGTCGGTAAATTAGTAAATACACATGGGGTTCGAGGCGAGGTTCGTGTTATTTCTTCAACCGATTTCGCTGAAGACCGTTATGCTGTTGGTACGGAATTAATGATCCAGCATGAAGGAAAAAACGAAAAGACACTTGTTACCGTTCGCACTCACCGAAAGCATAAAAACTTCGATCTTCTTCAATTTGAAGGGTATCATAATATCAATGAGGTTGAGGTATTCAAAGGAGCTACGTTGTATGTGTCTGGAGAGCAACTAGAAGAGCTTGACGAACATGAATACTATTATCATGAAATCATTGGCTGTACTGTAGTGACAGAAGATGAGGAAACGTTAGGAACAATCAAAGAAATTATTGAAACAGGGGCTAACGATGTCTGGGTTGTTAAGCGAGAAGGAGGAGGAAAGGATATCCTACTTCCATACATTGAACAAGTTATTAAAGACATTGATGTCGATAACAAACGTATCATTGTAGATGTAATGGATGGTTTAATGGAATGAGAATTGATGTACTCTCGCTTTTTCCAAATATGTTTTCAGGAGTATTCGGTTCATCGATATTAAAGCAGGCACAGGAGTCTGGAATTGTCAATTATTCTGTTGTTGATTTTAGAGAGTATTCATCAAGTAAGCATAAAAAAGTTGATGATTATCCATATGGTGGTGGGGCCGGGATGGTGTTAAGTCCTCAACCTATTTTCGATGCTGTTACCGCTTTGACTAACAATTCTGAATCACGGCCGCGAGTTGTTCTTCTTTGTCCACAGGGCCAAAGGTATAGCCAAGCTAAGGCAGAGGAATTTGCAAAGGAAGAGCACTTAATTTTACTCTGTGGCCATTACGAGGGGTATGATGAGCGAATCAGAGAGCATCTTGTTGACGATGAAGTGTCAATTGGTGATTATGTATTAACTGGTGGAGAGCTTGGGGCAATGGTGATTGTCGATAGCGTAACACGGTTGTTGCCTGGTGTATTAGGAAATGCTGAATCGGCTATGACTGATTCTTTTTCGACAGGCTTACTTGAACATCCTCATTACACAAGACCTGCTGATTTCAGGGGAATGAAAGTCCCGGATGTATTGCTTTCAGGACATCATAAAAACATTGAAAATTGGCGTCACCAAGAATCACTGAGACGTACGTGGACGCGAAGACCAGATTTATTAGAAAATAAAACCCTCACTAAAGATGAATTAGATTTGATTGACGATTTTCCTAAAAAAAATAACAGTTAGTGTTGAGATCTCATAGTAGGTATGTTATTATATTCCTTGTGGCTTAGGCCAGTGATTACGATGTTCCGCTACAGGATACCTTGGAATGAACATCTGTATGGAAGGAGTTGGAATTATATGAACAACATTATCCGAGAAATTACAAGTGAGCAATTACGTAGTGATCTTCCTGCGTTCCGTCCTGGAGATACTTTAGTCATTCATGTTAAAGTTGTCGAGGGAACTCGTGAGCGTATTCAGTTATTTGAAGGTGTTGTAATTAAGCGCCGTGGAACTGGAATTAGTGAAACGTTCACTGCACGTAAGATTTCTTACGGTGTAGGTGTTGAACGTACATTCCCATTACATTCACCTAAGATCGAAAAGATCGAAGTGAAGCGTCGCGGTAAAGTACGTCGTGCTAAACTTTACTACCTACGTAGCCTACGTGGTAAAAAGGCTCGTATTAAAGAAATCCGATAAAGAGCAAAAGGAGCTTAGGGAACTAAGCTCCTTTTTTCTATCGTTTAATATTTAACGATTGAAGTAATTTAAAGGGTGTTCCTTACTAGTGTGTGTTTCATAGTGGTATATGGTAAACTAAGATCATGTTACTGTGAGATAAATGGAGGGTATCTTAATGAGTAGTGAAGGAAAAAAAGAATCCTGGGAATGGTTGAAAGCAATAGTTATTGCACTTATTCTTGTATTTGTGATTCGCCATTTTTTATTTGCTCCAGTGATTGTTGATGGAGAATCAATGATTCCGACACTTGAACATGGTGACCGGTTAATTGTTAATAAGGTGGCATACTCAATTGGAGAACCAGAACGTTTTGATATCATCGTATTCCACGCACCAGCTGGAAAGGATTATATTAAACGGGTCATTGGTTTACCTGGTGATGAAATTGAGTTTAGTGAAGATTCTCTTTATGTAAATGGTGAAGAAATTGATGAACCTTTTCTAAATCAATTGAAAGAAGAGTATGATGGTGGACGATTAACAAATGATTTTGAAGCGATCACCGTTCCAGACGACCATCTTTTTGTGTTAGGTGACAATCGTAGACATAGTAGAGACAGCAGAGACATTGGCACAATACATATGGATGAAGTTATTGGTAAAGCTAATATTGTCTTTTGGCCTGTTACAAATATTCGTATTGCAAAGTAGGTGTTCTAAATGACGATTCAATGGTTCCCTGGTCACATGGCAAAGGCCCGAAGAGAAGTAACAGAAAAACTGAAATTTATCGATGTCGTCATTGAGTTGCTTGATGCTAGGGTGCCCCTTGCCTCAAGAAATCCAATGATCGATGAAATTGTCTCACATAAACCTCGATTAATCTTATTGAATAAAGCAGATCTTGCAGACCCTTCTTTAACTGAAAAATGGAAAGTCTATTTTGAAGCTAAGGGGGCACATGTTCTCGCAATTAATGCACAAACAGGAAAAGGAATTGACCAAATCCCAGGTGCTTGTAAACTGTTAGCAACGGCCATGCTTGAAAAAATGAAAGCAAGGGGCATGAAGCCAAGAGCTATTAGAGCAATGATTCTCGGTATTCCGAATGTTGGAAAATCGACATTAATCAATCGTTTAGCTTCAAAAAGGACAGCACAGGTAGGTGACCGCCCTGGTGTGACAAAAAAACAGCAATGGATCAAAGTAGGAAAAGAACTCGAACTGCTAGATACACCTGGAATACTATGGCCCAAATTCGAAGACCAAGTGATTGGTTATCGATTGGCTGCTACTGGTGCAATTAAAGACGAGCTTCTTGATTTTCAGGACATTGCTCTATTTGTTCTGAAATACTTACAGGAAAACTACCCGACTCTCATTCAACAACGCTATAAAGTGGAATCTATTCCAGAAGAGACCGTTGATATTTTTGATGAGATTGGTAAGAAACGAGGATTCTTGCTTGGTGGTGGCTATGTTGATTATGATAAGGTAGCTGAAGTAATATTAAGAGAGCTAAGGTCTGGTGTTTTAGGGCGTGTGACCTTAGAAATTCCAGAAACATTTGCCAGGAAAGGATGAGGAGCAAAATTGCTCTTGATCCTTTTTTCTTTAGAAGTGAAAGAAATTTGCCGATATATGAGGGGAGGAGTCGATAAAATGAAATTATCTATTAAGGAATTAGCATTAAAGCTTGAAGAAGAAGAAAATGAACAGTTGCTTAATGAATTAAGACAGGATGAACGTAAGGGCGTTCAAATGCTATTAAAACGTTATGAGGCAAAGAGAAATAAAAAAGCTGAATTAGAACTAATGCATCTTGAAATGAGTGTCTATGAAAATCAATTAAGGCAACAAGGATATTCATATATTGCTGGATTAGATGAAGTTGGTCGCGGACCTCTGGCTGGCCCGGTAGTAGCTGCTGCCGTCATATTGCCAGCTTCATTTAAACTATTAGGCTTAACAGATTCCAAAAAACTTTCAAAACAAAAGAGAGAGGAATTTGCTGACATTATTAAGAGAGAAGCGATAGCATATGCAATTGAAATGATTCATGCGGAGGAAATTGATCGAATTAATATTTATCAGTCAACGAAGCGAGCAATGCAAAATGCCATTAAATCTCTTTCAACTCAACCGGACTATTTATTATTAGATGCTATGAATCTTCCTCTTGAGATCGAGCAAACATCCTTAATTAAAGGTGATCAACGTAGCGTCTCAATTGCAGCGAGCTCGGTTCTAGCAAAGGTAGAACGGGATGCCTATATGGAACGATTACATAAAAAATATCCTAATTATGGTTTTGTAAATCATGTTGGTTATGGAACACAGGAGCATTTACATGCACTACATACCTTTGGTTTAACGGAAGAGCATCGCCGTTCGTTTAAACCAGTTCAGGATGTGAAAATTAACAGGGAGTGATCGAATGTTTCAAACAAATATTCAAACTCACTTTTCAAAAGTCGAAAAGCAGAATCACAATCAGAATAGGCCGGTATCGCTCACTCCTGGACAAATTATTCAAGGGAAGGTCGTTAAGCTGTTTCCAAATAATATCGCCTCTTTACAAATAAACGGCATACAATTAACTGGTGTTCTTGAGGCCCCATTAACAGCTGGGGAACGGTACTGGTTTGAGGTGAAAGAAAGCAAAGGATTACCCCATTTACAAGTGTTGGATGCTAAGTCTAGTAAGACAACGGGGCAACCACAAGCTGCGAGTGTAGAACGCTTGCTGCAGCAATTGGGGCTTGCTAATGTCAAAATGGCTGAGGCGTTCACGTCGTTTTTAACTAAGCAAAATATAAACTTTTCTAAGCAAACGATTGTAACTGGCAGTCAACTACTTGGCCAACTCCCTAATACTGAAGAGGGATTACCGATCATTGCAGAAATGATTAAAAAGAACCTACCACTAACAAAGGAGATTTTTGACGCTATTCGTGCTGTGACGAATGGACCAAGCTTGTCAAGCCAGGTACAGGGATTAGCTGGTCTTTTAGAGACAAGTACGAACACAGTAGCAAGAGACATTCATCAACAACTTAATCAAATAGTAAAAGAAATGGTGATACAACCAGTTACCGGATCAAATCAACTTCCAGAACAGGTTAGAACAATGATTCAAATGCTTGGCTATAGTCATGAAAATGGGTTGATGGAGCATGTTCAAGGTACCAGAACAGAAACAACATCGCAATCAGAAACACTGAAAGCATTACTTTTGCAAATGCAACAGCAGGAACTCCCCTTGAACGTAAAGGAATCAGCTTCGCAACTGCTTCATCGCTTGACCGGGCAGCAACTGCTATCTCATGACCAAATTGGATCACTGCATACATGGCTTGTTCAACTTCCTATTCAACTAGGGTCTTTTCACACCGACCTTGCTATTCAATGGGAAGGCAAAAATAATACAGAGAATCAGCTCGATCCTTCATTTTGTCGAATCCTTTTCTATTTAACCTTAGAACGCCTAAAGGACATGGTCGTTGATGTTCATATTCAAAACCGCATTTTATCAGTGACTATTTTTAATGAAACTCAAAAGCCTCAAGCTTTATTGGATGTATTAACACCTATACTTAAAAAAAGTTTGCATGAGCAAGAATATGAATTGCTATCAGTCATGTGGAAGCCTTTAAAAGCAGCTGTACAAAAACAGCATCAGCCATATCAACAAAAAGCTAGTTATCAAGGAGTGGACATCAGAGTATGAGTGAAAAATCTAATGTAAAAAAACAAGCCGTTGCCTTAAAATATGATCACTCAATTGATGATTCACCAAGGGTAATTGGGAAGGGAAATGGAATAATCGCTGAAGAAATAATTGCAAAGGCAAAAGAAAATAATATCCCAATTCAAGAGGATCATTCTTTAGTGAGCCTCTTAGCACAATTAGAAATAAATCAGTCAATTCCAAATGAGCTCTATGGAGTTGTGGCAGAGCTTTTTGCATTCATTTATAAGATTGATCGTGATGGATAAAAAACTTATTTTATCAAAGCCTAAAAAGTAGCTTTTACTTTTAGGAGGGCGACAGTGAAACATAATCAAGGGAAAAGACAAAATGAAGAATATGCAAATGAGTTTGGGATTCCACACAGTATTCAAGAAATGGATGCAAAAGCCAATATGTTGCAAAAAAAAGAAATAAAAAATGAAGAAGAAATTAGCAAAAACAAAAAGAAAAATGCAAAAAAAGCATGATTTTCCTTCTTATTTTAAATTTGGGAGGGTTTAACCTCCAAAAACAATTAAATCCGTGTTAAAATAATAGAGGATTCAAACAATAAATCTCGAAGTAAAGCAATGGCATGAATTGATATGCAATTGATAGGAGGCTGAAGAGAGAAATGAATATCCATGAATATCAAGGAAAAGAGCTTCTACGACAGTATGGAGTAGCTGTTCCCAATGGGAAGGTAGCATTCTCTGTTGATGAAGCAGTAGAGGCAGCGAAGGAACTAGGTTCAGAGATTTGCGTCGTTAAGGCTCAAATTCATGCAGGTGGAAGAGGGAAAGCTGGTGGCGTCAAAGTTGCCAAAAATCTCGATGAGGTTCGTACATATGCAAATGAAATTTTGGGAAAGACACTTGTTACTCATCAAACAGGTCCTGAAGGCAAAGAAGTTAAGCGCTTACTAATTGAAGAGGGCTGCGATATCAAGAATGAATATTATATTGGTTTAGTTCTTGATCGTGCGACTTCAAGCGTTGTCATGATGGCATCTGAAGAAGGCGGTACAGAAATTGAGGAGGTAGCTGAAGCGACTCCTGAAAAGATCTTTAAAGAAGTAATTGATCCAGCTGTTGGGTTACAAGGTTTCCAAGCACGTCGTCTAGCGTTTAATATTAATATTCCAAAAGAATTAGTAGGTCAAGCCGTTAAATTCATGATGGGTCTTTACAAAGTGTTTGTTGATAAAGATTGTTCAATCGCCGAAATTAACCCATTAGTGACAACTGGTGATGGAAAAGTAATGGCACTTGATGCGAAAATGAATTTTGATTCAAATGCTTTGTATCGTCAAAAAGATGTTTTAGCGTACCGTGATTTAGGTGAAGAAGATACGAAGGAAATTGAAGCTTCTAAGTATGATCTTAGCTATATTTCTTTAGACGGAAATATTGGTTGTATGGTAAATGGTGCCGGACTTGCAATGGCAACAATGGATATTATTAAACATTACAGTGGTGATCCTGCGAACTTCCTTGATGTTGGTGGTGGTGCAACCGCTGAAAAAGTAACAGAAGCGTTCAAAATTATCCTTTCTGATGAAAATGTAAAAGGTATTTTCGTCAATATTTTTGGTGGAATTATGAAGTGCGACATTATTGCTGAAGGTGTTGTCGAAGCAACAAAGCAAGTAGGTCTTGAAATTCCATTGGTTGTTCGTCTAGAAGGAACAAACGTGGATTTAGGTAAGAACATCCTTAAAGAATCAGGCTTAAATATTACAGCTGCTGATTCAATGGCTGATGGTGCACAAAAAATTGTTTCATTAGTAAAATAGAAAGGCGGGACGTGGAGAATGAGTATCCTCATTAATAAAGATACAAAGGTAATTGTGCAAGGGATTACAGGAGCAACGGGATTGTTTCATACAAAGCAAGCTGTGGAGTATGGTACGAATATCGTTGGTGGAGTTACGCCAGGTAAGGGTGGTACAGAAGTAGAAGGAATTCCAGTATTCAACACTGTTGAAGATGCAGTCAAGGCAACAGGGGCCAATGCATCTGTGATCTATGTACCACCTGCTTTTGCAGCTGATGCAATTATGGAGGCAACTGATGCTGAACTTGATCTAGCGATTTGTATTACTGAAGGCATTCCTGTTCTAGATATGGTTAATGTAAAACGTTATATGCAAGGTAAGAAAACTCGTTTAATTGGGCCAAACTGCCCGGGTGTTATTACACCTGAAGAATGTAAAATTGGTATTATGCCAGGATATATTCACAAAAAAGGTCATGTTGGTGTAGTATCACGTTCTGGTACGCTTACTTATGAAGCAGTTCATCAGTTATCAACAAATGGAATTGGTCAATCTTCAGCTGTTGGAATTGGTGGAGACCCTGTAAATGGAACTGATTTTATTGATGTGTTAAATCTATTCAATGAAGATCCTGATACGTATGCGGTTATTATGATTGGTGAAATCGGAGGAACGGCAGAAGAAGAAGCGGCTGAATGGGTAAAGGCAAACATGACAAAACCAGTTGTTGGTTTCATCGGTGGCCAAACAGCACCTCCAGGTAAGCGCATGGGTCACGCAGGTGCAATCATTTCAGGCGGAAAAGGAACAGCTGCTGAAAAGATTAAAACAATGGAGAACTGTGGAATTAAAGTTGCAGAAACTCCATCTGTTATGGGTGAGACATTGATTGCTGCATTAAAAGAAAATGATCTCCTTGAAAAATGTACAACACATGAGGTCAGCAAATAAGATTGCATACTTTTGAGTAAGATTGTGAGCCCGCTATTAAACATAGCGGGCTAATTTTGAAGGAAATCAATACAAACAAGTGGAAGGATAAAAAAATATGGATCAAAAGCGTGATCGATTAATTCACCTTCACAGTAGTCAAAGCATGACTTGGAAGCTACTCTATAAAATCATGAACGAGGATCCTAAACTAAGTCGTATTTACTCATACTCGCTAGAACAACTCCAGGCACTCTATCAGCTCAAATCCAGACGAGCACAGCTCCTATATACAGATCTACACAATTTCTCTCCTACAGATTTAAAGAGGTATTATCTAAATAGAAATATACAGACAGTTACCCTATTTGATGATGATTACCCCGATTTATTAAAGCAAATCTACGATCCTCCATTTGTCCTATATGTTCTCGGAAAACGTCATATACTATCTACTGAAAACCTAATGGGTGTTATTGGTACAAGGCATCCTAGTCAGGAAGGAAAGAAAAAGGTAACCTATGTAGTTGCCCCATTAATAAGAGAGGGGTGGGGCATTGTTAGTGGAATGGCCATAGGTATCGATACAATAGCTCATCAACAAGCGATTGAGTTAAATGGTTATACCATCGCTGTCTTAGGTTCTGGCTTTAATTACGTGTATCCTAAAGAAAATCAGCAGTTATTTGTTGAAATGTCGAAACATCAGTGTGTTGTCTCCGAATACCCCCCTTCATGTCCTCCAAATAAATGGTATTTCCCAGCTCGAAACCGGATAATTAGTGGTCTGTCTAAAGGAATAGTTGTAGTTGAAGCAAGAGAGAAAAGTGGCTCTTTAATTACGGCTGATCAGGCTTTGGAGCAAGGAAGAGAGGTTTTTTCTATTCCTGATTCTATCTTCTCGCAAGCTGCCCAGGGAACGAATCAACTGATTCAACAAGGAGCAAAATTAATTTTAAATTACAATGATATTATAGAAGAATTTAAATAAATCATCTGCCAAACCGACAAAATACCCTAAAAAAACCGCTTTTTTTTAATGTCTTTGCCAGACAATTCTTACATTCCTGTTTGACAAATGGAGAAAACCTGTTCCATAATAGGGAAGATTTTAATAATTCGTAGAGAGGGAGTCTTTTATGGCCGATTATTTAGTAATCGTTGAATCTCCCGCAAAAGCAAAGACCATTGGAAAATATTTAGGGAAAAAATATATTGTTAAAGCTTCAATGGGACATGTGAGAGACTTACCAAAAAGTCAAATGGGAGTAAATGTTGAAGAAAGCTTCGAACCAAAATACATTACAATACGTGGAAAAGGCCCAGTTCTAAAAGAACTAAAAACAGCCGCAAAAAAAGTAAAACGTATTTATCTAGCAGCCGATCCGGATCGTGAAGGTGAGGCAATTGCTTGGCATCTTGCCCATAGTTTAGATATTGATGAACATTCAGACTGTCGTGTAGTATTTAATGAAATTACGAAACAAGCAATCAAAGACGCTTTTAAAACTCCTCGTCCAATAAATATGGATTTAGTAGATGCACAACAAGCACGTAGAATTTTAGACAGGCTTGTGGGATATAACATAAGTCCATTATTATGGAAGAAAGTAAAAAAAGGACTGAGTGCAGGGCGAGTACAATCCGTTGCTGTTAAGATGATCATTGAACGTGAAAAAGAAATTAAACAATTTGTTCCAGAAGAGTATTGGAGTATTCAGGCAAATTTTGCGTTACAAGAGGAACCATTTGAAGCGAAATTCTACGGAATAGATGGTAAGAAACAAGAGTTAAAATCAGAAGAAGAAGTAAAAAAAGTATTAGAACGTCTAAAAACAGATACGTTTGATATTACCTCTGTTAAACGTAAAGAACGAAAAAGAAACCCAGTTTCTCCTTTTACAACTTCTTCTCTCCAACAAGAAGCAGCTCGAAAATTAAATTTCAGAGCGAAAAAAACAATGATGATAGCCCAGCAATTATATGAAGGAATAGAATTAGATAAAAAAGAGGGTGCGGTTGGTTTAATTACGTATATGCGTACAGACTCGACGAGGATTTCTGATACCGCCCAACAGGAAGCACATGAATATATCGTTCAATCTTTTGGAGAAGAGTACACACGTAAGGAAAAAAGAGTTGTTAAGAATGATAAAAAAGCTCAGGATGCTCATGAAGCTATTCGCCCTACATCTGTGTTTAAAGATCCAAAATTGGTTAAAAGCTTCTTATCAAGAGATCAGTTTAAACTATATAAGTTAATTTGGGAACGACTTGTTGCTAGTGAAATGGCACCAGCTGTGATGGATACAATGTCAGTTGATATTGAACAAAATAATGTTGTGTTTAGAGCAACAGGTTCAAAAGTGAAGTTTCCAGGATTTATGAAGGTGTATGTTGAAGGAAATGATGATGGTGAAAAAGAAGTTGACCGTTTCTTACCTGATCTACAGGAAGGTCAGCAAGTAAAGAAATCCGAGATTGAGCCAAACCAGCATTTCACTCAACCACCACCACGTTATACGGAAGCTCGTTTAGTTAAAACAATGGAGGAGTTAGGTATAGGAAGACCATCTACCTATGCTCCGACACTAGATACCATTCAACGCCGTGGATATGTTGCTTTGGAGGATAAGCGCTTTGTACCAACAGAACTTGGAGAAATTGTACTTGAATTAATTGTTGAATTTTTCCCGGAAATCCTGGATGTTGAGTTCACAGCTAAAATGGAGAATGATCTTGATTCCATTGAAGAGGGTTCAAAAGAATGGATCCGAATTATCGATGAATTCTATAATGGGTTTGAAAAGCGTCTTGCCTTTGCTGAAGAGGAAATGAAGGAAGTAGAAATAAAAGATGAACCAGCTGGTGAGGATTGCGAAAAGTGCGGGAATGAAATGGTTTATAAAATGGGCCGTTATGGTAAATTTATGGCGTGTTCTAATTTTCCAGATTGTCGAAACACAAAAGCAATTGTTAAGGATATTGGTGTCACATGTCCAAGCTGTAAAGAAGGAAACATCGTTGAACGTAAAAGTAAAAAAAGAAGGATTTTTTATGGATGTGATCAATATCCTGAGTGTGATTTTATTTCATGGGATAAGCCGATCGAGAGGCAATGTCCGAAGTGTGAACAAATGCTTGTTGAAAAAAAATCAAAAAAGGGCGTTCATGTTGAATGTATATCCTGTGACTACAAAGAAGAGTCAAATTAGTGTCACATCCATTAGTTGAAAATAGGCAAGACAAGTATTATGATTAGTACAATAAGTGGATGATCCGAATCAGTAAGGGTGTCTCATTATGGGACACCCTTACTGTGTCTGATTTTGTGTGCATGTAAATTCCAACAGCAACTACAATTCTGAATTTTGTGAAAAAAAGGGATATAAGATTGTCAGAGCTACTAAATCATGTTAAAATTTAGTAGCTTTCTTAATACGAAGGAGTGTTCATGCTGGAAGAACAGACTTGGTTAAAGTGCTTTATCTTTTACTTACAAGTTGAAAAGAATAGCTCTATACATACAATTAATAACTATGAGCACGATATTATTGATTTTGAGGCATTTTTGAAAATCCAACACATACATTCTTTTTCAGAGGTGTCAAGATCAGATGTACGTAAGTATCTGGCATTATTATTTGAAAAGAGATATGCGAGGAGAACGGTTTCACGAAAAATATCTGCTTTAAGAAGTTTTTATTCCTTCCATATGAGAGAAGGCTCGATTACGGAAAATGTGTTTTCTTCTGTTTACTTACCTAAAAAGGAAGAACGGTTACCGACTTTCTTATATGAAAAAGAAATGATTGAATTGTTTGAGGCTTTTTCAGGCGACACGCCGATAGATCAGCGGGATCGTGCTATATTAGAATTACTCTATGCAACTGGGATGAGAGTTAGTGAGTGTAGCCAATTGAGTCTTGATGATGTCGACTTTTCAATTGGTACAGTTTTAATTTTCGGAAAAGGGCGAAAAGAACGTTATTCACCAATCGGTTCATTTGCACTAGAAGCTTTGAAGCACTATATTGAAAATGGTCGCAACGCCTTGCAAAAAAAGTCAACAGAGAAAAAGACGGCGTTGTTTTTGAATTTTCGCGGAGGTTGTTTATCTGAAAGAAGCATTCGAACAATTGTGCAAAAAAGGATGGAGAAGGCAGGGAGACAAAAGCATCTTCGTCCACATGATATTCGGCATTCCTTTGCTACTCATTTGTTGAATAATGGTGCTGATTTAAGAGTGGTCCAAGAATTATTAGGACATGAACACCTCTCATCTACACAAATATATACTCATGTCACAAAAGAACGTCTACGCGATGTGTATAAACATAGTCATCCTAGGGCATAAACGAAAAGAATAGGAGGAATATAAATGAGTGACTTTCATGCAACAACGATTTTTGCTGTTCAACATAATGGGAAATGTGCAATGGCTGGCGATGGTCAGGTTACATTTGGTAATGCTGTCGTGATGAAGCATACAGCTAAGAAGGTAAGAAAGATCTATCAAGGAAAAGTTATTGCTGGATTTGCGGGCTCTGTGGCAGATGCCTTTACTCTGTTTGAGAAATTTGAAGCGAAATTAGAAGAGTATAATGGTAACTTGCAGCGTGCTGCAGTTGAATTAGCAAAAGAATGGCGAAGTGATAAAGTACTAAGACGACTTGAAGCAATGTTAATTGTGATGAACAAAGAGCATATCTTGCTAGTCTCGGGGACGGGAGAGGTAATTGAACCAGATGACGGAATTCTAGCAATTGGTTCTGGTGGTAATTATGCTCTGTCGGCAGGTAGAGCTCTTAAAAACCATGCTTCTAGTCTTTCTGCAAAAGAAATCGCACAAGCGGCCCTGCAAACAGCCGGTGAAATCTGTGTGTACACAAACTTACATATAACAGTTGAAGAATTAGACTAACGAATAGGAGTGATAGAATGAATACGAATGCAACTCCACGTCAAATTGTTGAACGATTAGATCAATTTATTGTTGGTCAAGAACAAGCAAAGAAATCGGTTGCTGTTGCACTAAGAAATCGCTACCGTCGCAGCTTGCTTGATGAAAAAATAAAAGATGAAGTAACTCCAAAGAATATTCTAATGATTGGACCAACTGGTGTTGGTAAAACAGAAATTGCCCGTCGTCTAGCTAAACTTGTTGGTGCCCCTTTTGTCAAAGTTGAAGCGACAAAATTTACGGAAGTAGGCTATGTTGGTCGTGATGTAGAATCGATGGTTAGAGATCTTGTTGAAACAAGTGTAAGACTTGTGAAAGAGGAGAAAATCTTAAAAGTTCGCAATCAAGTGGAAGAGCAGGCAAATCAAAGACTGGTCGATTTACTTGTTCCGTCTGGTAAGAAACAATCAACATACAAAAATCCATTTGAAATGATTTTCGGTGGACAACAAAATCAAGAGCAAGAACAAGAACCGACAGAGGTCGATAATGTTGCTGTCCAAAAACGTCAAATGGCACATAAGCTCGCTTTAGGTGAACTTGAAGACCATATGGTTACAATTGAAGTTGATCAACAATCCCAAAACTTCATGGATATGTTTCAAGGTGCTGGTATGGAACAAATGGGAATGAATATGCAAGAGATGCTTGGTGGGATGATGCCAAAGAAACGAAAAAAACGCAGATTACCGGTTGCAGATGCGAGAAAAGTATTAATAGAAGAAGAGGCACAGAAATTAATTGATATGGATGAAGTTACCCAGGAAGCAGTAACGAAGGCCGAGCAATTAGGAATTATCTTTATTGATGAAATTGATAAAGTTGCTAGTAAAGGTCAGCAATCAGCAGATGTCTCCCGTGAAGGGGTACAAAGAGATATTCTACCAATTGTTGAGGGATCAACGGTAGTTACAAAACATGGTCCAGTAAAAACTGATCATATTTTATTTATTGGTGCAGGAGCATTTCATATTGCTAAACCTTCAGATTTAATTCCAGAGCTACAAGGGCGCTTTCCAATTCGTGTTGAGCTTGCTAATTTAACTGTTGACGATTTTGTTCGCATCCTAATTGAACCGAATAATGCTCTTATCAAGCAATATGTAGCACTTCTTGAAACTGAAGGTATAAGAGTTACATTTTCAGACGAAGCTGTTCATAAGATTGCGACGATTGCGACAGAAGTGAATCAGGAAACAGAAAACATCGGTGCAAGGAGATTGCATACTCTTCTTGAAAGATTACTTGAAGATCTTTCTTATGAGGCTCCAGACATAAATTTAGAGGAAATTATTATTACACCAGAATACGTAAATGATAAACTAGCTTCAATTGCTAAGAATCGAGACCTTAGTCAATATATATTGTAAAATAAGAGGAGATATATAAATGAATTTATTAACAAGAACAAGAAAAATCAATGAAATGCTACAAAAAACAGGTGCTCAACATGTAAACTTCAACGATATGGCAGAAACACTAAGAGACACGATAAGTGCCAATATATTTGTTGTTAGTCGCCGTGGTAAATTACTCGGTTTCGCAATTAAGCAAGAAATTGAAAACGAACGCATGAAAAAAATGTTAGAGGAACGTCGTTTTCCTGAGGAGTATACAGCTGGTCTCTTTAAAATTGGAGAAACTTCGGCTAATTTGGGTATTGAGAGTGAGTTTACTGCATTCCCAATTGAAAACAAAGAACTTTTTCAAGAAGGGTTAACGACAATTGTACCAATCCAAGGTGGGGGACAGCGTTTAGGAACATTGGTCCTATCTAGGTTAAGCGATTCATTTAGTGATGATGATTTAGTTCTTGCAGAATATGGAGCAACTGTGGTTGGAATGGAAATCCTGCATGAAAAGACACAGGAAATTGAAGAAGAAGCTAGAAGCAAAGCGGTCGTTCAGATGGCGATTAGTTCACTTTCCTATAGTGAACTAGAAGCGGTCGAACATATATTCAACGAATTAGATGGAAAGGAAGGATTACTCGTCGCTAGTAAGATTGCGGATCGTGTAGGAATCACACGTTCAGTAATTGTAAATGCACTTCGTAAATTAGAAAGTGCAGGAGTAATCGAATCGCGCTCTCTAGGAATGAAAGGAACCTATATTAAAGTCTTAAATGATAAATTTCTTTTTGAGTTAGATAAATTAAAAACGAAATAACAGAATAAATGGAAAAGGATTGTCAAATGTGCATCATTTGACAATCCTTTTTTATTGAAAACTATGTTGCTTTTTGTCGATTTCGACATTACAATAAAAAAGTTGAATAGATTACGAAGGAAAAGATAGTGAAATAATATTCGAAAAACCGTTAAACGGTTTTTTTTTGTGAGAATTTGCTCAGTATTAGGCAAAACTAATATGTTCTTGCATAAATTTCTAGTAAGGTTTTTTAAAAAAACAGCAAATTATGTCGAAATATGTATTATAATGAGTTGTAGATAATTTGATACGTTTTATGTCAAAAGTCTTGCTTTTAAGTAGTTCTTTTCTATCGAATATTTATATTTTCAAAACTTTATAGACTTTTTGACTTTCGTTGATTAAAATTCCATTTATAAGAATAATGTAGAAATATGTATAATAGTGAACGCTAATTCGACAAAGGAGGGGTGGTCGTGGATCTTTTTGGAAGTTCTTCTTTTAAAGCACTTGAGATCGGACTACAAGGTGCACAAATTCGACAAAATGCTATTTCACAAAATATTGCTAACGTCGATACACCAAACTATAAAGCTAAAACAGTAAGTTTCAAACATTTGTTGAACGAAGAAGTTAACAAAGGGTCTTTTGAAGCCACTCGGACAAACGATAAGCATTTTCAATTTAGCTCC
This sequence comes from Halalkalibacter suaedae, assembly GCF_017939705.1. Classification (GTDB taxonomy): domain Bacteria; phylum Bacillota; class Bacilli; order Bacillales; family Bacillaceae_D; genus Halalkalibacter; species Halalkalibacter suaedae. Next base: position 92,599 of record NZ_JAGKSQ010000005.1, on the reverse strand, counting down.
GTCGCTAAAGGCCCAATCGTTCAATCGAATCAAAATACCATGTATAACCATAATCAAAATAATGTAGATATTGACCGTGAAATGGCAGAGCTCGCAAAAAACCAAATTTACTACAATGCATTAATTAGTCGTATAAGTGGGAGATTTAATAGCTTACAAACAGTAATTAGAGGAGGCAGGTAAAGCGTATGACAATTTTTCATGGACTTAATACAAGTGCATCAGCACTAACTGCACAACGTTTAAGAATGGATGTTGTATCTTCGAATATGGCAAATGCGGAATCGACTCGTGCTCAATTTATAGATGGAGAATGGCAGCCATATCGTCGAAAAATGGTTGTAGCTAGACCGAATGATGGACAGCCGTTTTCCCACATGCTAAAACGAGCAATGGGAAATACAGATAATGATTCTATCGGTAATGGTGTCAAGGTGACTAATATTATTGAAGACCAAACACCATTTAAACAGGTCTATAACCCAGAGCATCCGGATGCAAACGAACAAGGGTATGTTCAAATGCCTAACGTTGACCCACTAAGAGAAATGGTTGATCTTATGAGTGCAACACGTTCATATGAGGCCAATGTTACTACATTAAATGCCTCTAAAGGTATGCTATTAAAAGCACTAGAGATTGGTCGATAGGGGGTAAGTGAAAATGGATACACGGATAACGCCATTTGCTATACAAAATCAAGTAGCAATTCAAAAGCCAAAATATACACCAGCACAAGCTCAGGAATCATTTAAGACAGCTCTTAGTCAAGCCATCAAAGATGTTAACCAAATGCAACAACAGTCAGGTCAGAAAACCGAGTTGTTAGCAAAAGGTGAGATTGATAATCTTCACGACGTGATGATTACTGGACAAAAGGCTAGTATCACATTACAAGCTACGGTCGAAGTTCGGAATAAAGTTATAGAAGCATACCAAGAAATTATGAGAATGCAAGTTTAATAGATAGGTATGAGTTCTATGTTATTTCAGATCTTTGGTCAAATGTTTTGACTCGGGAGGGCACATGAACGAGAAATTTTCATTATACACACAAAAGGTATCGAACTATTGGAAAGAGCGGACAACAAAGCAAAAAGGACTGTTAATGAGTTCAGTCCTTTTGGTAGTTGCTATTATTATTCTTATTAGTTTTTTAGGGACAAGAACAAATTTTGTCCCTTTATATAGTAATTTAACTCTAGCAGAAACTGGTCAAATTAAAGAAACCCTAGATGCAAGAGCGATAGCGTCTACGATTTCTGATAATGGTTCAACCATTCTTGTTCCAGCGGAGCTTGTAGATAGCTTAAAGGTTGAACTAGCTGCAGAAGGTCTGCCAAATAGTGGTACAATTGATTACTCGTTTTTTCAAGATCAAATGGGCTTTGGTATGACTGATAATGAATTTAGTGTGATGGAAAGAGCTTCTATGCAAACAGAGTTAGGGAAGTTGATCAAAAACATTAATGGAGTAAATAATGCTAATGTAATGATTACGTTACCAGAGGAAAGCGTTTGGCTAAATGCAACCGAAGATCAAAATGCTTCTACTGCTGCTGTAGTGTTAGATTTAGCTCCAGGGTATCAGCTGGAGCAAAATCAGGTTAAAGCTTTGTATCACTTAGTTTCGAAGAGTGTACCAAATCTCCCTATAGAGAATATCGTCATTTCTGATCAAATGTTTAATGATTATGTTTATGGTGATAATGCGAATGCAAATTCCTCTCTTACTGTGTTTGAACAGCAAAGAGCGATACAGACAGAAATTGAAAGAGATTTAACTAGAAACCTACAACAAATGTTAGGAACAATGGTTGGACAGGACAGTGTATTAGTTTCTGTGACAACGGATATAGACTTTACTCAAGAAAATAGAACAGAATCCCTTGTTGAACCAGTAGATCCTGAGAATATCGAAGGTGTTGCTGTAAGTATTGAACGTATTGAAGAAACCTACAGCGGTGAAGGAATGGCTGAGGGTGGAGTTGATGGTACTGGTGAAGGTATTGTTAACTATCCTGGAACAGTTGGACAAGGGCCAACGGATTGGGAACGTTCAGAAGAACGGATTAATAATGAAGTAAATCGTATTAATCGTGATATTGTTGAAAGTCCTTATAAGATTAGAGATTTAGGAATTCAAGTAATGGTTGAACCTCCAGAAGGGTTAGATGCTCTTCCGCAAGAAAGAATGGAGGATATTCAACAAATTCTAGGGACGATTGTAAGAACAAGCATCTCTGATGTGTATGCTGAGGAATTAACAGAAGATATGATAAATGAAAAAATCTTTGTATCATCTCAGCCATTTGCAGGCAAGGTCGAGGTCGAGCAACAACCATTGGCAGTTGTTCCAATGTGGCTGTATATCGTTGGAGGAGCGTTAGTCGTTGTTATTCTAATCCTGTTATTCATGCTTCTAAGAAAGAAAAAACGTTCTGCAGAAGAAGATGAAGTAGCTGTCAGCAAAGAAAGAGGTTTCATGATTCCAGATTTACCAGACGAAGATACAAGTGAAGCAGCTGCGAAACGTAAGCAGCTAGAAAAACTAGCTAAGGATAAACCAGACGAGTTCTCGAAATTATTACGTACATGGTTATCTGAAGATTAGGGGGAGAGATATTTGGCTAATGCAAATAAAGAGTTAACTGGTAAACAAAAAGCAGCGATCCTCCTTATCTCACTAGGGCCTGATGTATCAGCACAAGTGTATAAACATTTATCAGAAGAAGAAATTGAAAAACTTACACTTGAAATTGCTAGTGTCCGCAAGGTAGATAGTGGAATGAAAGAGGAAATATTAGAACAATTTCACTCACTTGTCTTGGCTCAAGATTATATCGCACAAGGTGGAATTGGTTACGCAAAAAGTATCCTTGAGAAAGCTCTTGGAGAAGCAAATGCAATGGAAGTGATTAACCGTTTAACTTCAACTTTGCAGGTGAGACCGTTTGACTTTGCGAGAAAAGCAGACCCATCACAGATCCTTAACTTTATTCAGAATGAACATCCACAAACGATCGCTTTGATTCTGTCCTACTTAGAATCGGTTCAAGCAGGACAGATATTATCGGCATTACCACAAGAGGTACAAGCCGATGTTGCGAAGCGTATTGCTTTAATGGATAGTACATCGCCTGAGATTGTTAATGAGGTAGAGTCAATTTTAGAGCAGAAGCTGTCTTCTACTGTTACACAGGATTACACTGATGCTGGGGGTATTGAATCAGTTGTTGAAGTCTTGAATAGTGTTGATCGAAGTACGGAACGCACAATCCTTGACGCCCTTGAAATTCAAGATCCTGAATTGGCAGAAGAGATTAAGAAGCGTATGTTTGTCTTTGAGGATATTGTTACACTTGATAATCGTTCGATTCAACGAGTCATCCGTGATGTTGAAAATGAGGATTTACAACTTTCACTGAAGGTTGCTAGTGATGAAGTGAAAGAAATTGTCTTTAGTAATATGTCGCAACGTATGGCGGATGCCTTTAAAGATGAAATGGAATTCATGGGACCAGTGAGATTACGTGATGTTGAGGAAGCCCAATCAAGGATTGTAGCAGTTATTAGACGCCTTGAAGAAGCTGGTGAGATCGTTATTGCTCGTGGTGGAGGAGACGATATTATTGTCTAAAGTAATTAAGTCATTCGATGCATATCAGGCAAAAACTGATTTAAAAACAATTACCATTAGAAATCTCGCAGATGAGCTTGAAAATAGAAGATTGAGTGAAGCAATCCAGGAAGATGGCATTAGTGAAGTGCTGTCTGAATCTCAGGTTCAAAAACAGCTTGAAACTGCTCTAGAGAGTGCACAGGCTGAAGCCGATCGCATTATTGAATCGGCAAAGATGGAAGCTGAACAGATTCGTCAACAGATTGAATTAGACTTATCTGATGCAGAAATATTGAAACAGAAATATTATGAAGAGGCAAAACAACAAGGCTATGAAGATGGCTATAGCAATGGTCAAATGGAAGGTCTTGAATCTTATAATTCATTGATTGAACAAGGTAAGCAAATTGTAAAACAATCAGAGGAACAGTTTAATCAAAGTGTTGAAGATGCTGAGCCTGTAGTGTTAGAGCTTAGTGTTGAATTGGCAAAAAAGATCCTTGGAACAATGTTAATTGAAAATGATGACAATTGGCATTCTTTATTAAAGCAAGTAATGAATGAGTTTCGAGAACATGAAAATGTGAAATTATATGTCCATCCCGATTGGTTTGATACAACAATAAAGCAAAAAGAAGAGTTAGAACAACTTTTGAGTCATACTGAACATTTATTTATCTATCCAGATTCCGGCCTTATGCGAAACGGATGTGTAATTGAATCAAAACATGGAAGAATTGATGCGAGTCTGGATAGTCAGCTATCTGAATTAAGAACTCAGTTACTCGAAAAACTTAAGGAGGATTCAGCTTGAATACAAAGGCTTTAGTCCAAATTGTTCCTCAACTTTCATCGTATAAATGGTATGGCAGAGTGACTCGCGTTGTTGGTTTAATGATTGAGTCGAAGGGGCCACAGGCTTCTGTTGGTGAGCTCTGTTACATTGTTGTTGGGAAAGATCGAAACAAGGTAAGGGCAGAAGTTGTTGGGTTTCGAGATGAATTTGTATTGTTAATGCCGTTAAACGGAACGACAGATATCGCTCCTGGAAGCTTAGTTGAAGCAACGGGAAAAGCCTTACAGGTGAAAGTCGGAACCGCACTAATTGGCTCAATTATTGATGGATGTGGAGAACTTTTATCTAAAGGAAGTCTACCAAAGGGTTTGACTAATTTCCAAACGGATAATAATCCTCCTAACCCACTACAACGTCCAAGAATTACTGAAAAAATGTCACTAGGAGTAAGAGCGATCGATTCACTCTTTACTGTTGGAAAAGGACAGAGAATTGGTATCTTTGCAGGTAGTGGGGTTGGGAAAAGTACCTTGTTATCAATGCTAGTAAAGAATTCAGAAGCAGACGTGAATGTAATTGCCCTCATCGGTGAACGTGGACGTGAGGTAAGGGACTTTATTGAACGTGATTTAGGTGAAGAAGGTCTTAAAAAGACAGTGGTTGTCGTTGCGACCTCTGATCAACCTGCTCTTATGAGAATCAAAGGTGCGATGACGGCAACCGCGGTAGCTGAATATTTTCGAAATCAAGGTCTTGATGTAAATTTAATGATGGATTCAGTAACAAGGTTTGCTATGGCTCAAAGAGAGGTTGGTTTAGCGATCGGTGAACCTCCGACTTCCAAAGGATATACCCCATCGGTTTTCGCTATGTTACCTAGACTACTTGAACGTTCGGGTACAGATGTGAAAGGAAGTATCACTGCTTTTTACACAGTATTAGTTGATGGCGATGATATGAATGAGCCGATTGCTGATGCTGTTCGAGGTATTTTAGATGGTCATCTTGTGTTGGATCGTAAGCTTGCTCAAAAGGGTCAGTTTCCTGCTATAAATGTTTTAAAAAGCGTTAGCCGTGTGATGACAGAAATAGTTGATAGCAACCATCAGCAAGCAGCCGATCAAATTCGATATAATCTGTCTACCTATGAAGATAATGAAGACTTGATCAATATTGGTGCATATAAACGCGGAACATCACGAGAAATAGACGAAGCGATCGCCAATTATCCAAAAATTATTTCTTTTCTAAAGCAATCGACAACAGAAGTATCGACAGCTAATCAATCAATCGATCTATTAAAAAATGAGTTTGGGAAGGCTGGAAATTAACATGTCTTTTCAGTTTACGCTTCAAAAAGTACTAGAGTTTAAAGAAAATGAAAAGAACAAGGTCCAAGCTGAATATCAACAAGCAATTAATTACTTTGAGAAAGTCGGAACTGAATTATACGAGTTACTCAAACACAAAGAAGAGATTGAGACATACGCCAGAGATAAAGTTCAGTCAGGGACATCTATTTATGACTTACAGCTACAACAGCATGAAATTAGTCGCATTCAAACTCAAATTGTTGTTGTTCAAAAGAAAACGCAACATGCTAGAGAAGCAATGATGAGTAAGCAAGAAGAGTTGCTGAGTCAATCAATTGAGTATAAGAAATATGACAAAATGAAACAGCGAGCACGAGAAAGATTTGAAGAGGAAGAAAAGAAACTAGATCTTTTGCAAATGAATGAATTATCGATTCGATCATTTGTAAATCGCTGAAATAGGTGAGGAAATGAGTGAAAGCGAAAAGTCTTACAGCAAACTGCAATGGTTTTTTCTAGTTATATTAATACCGACTATTTTTGCGATTGTCTTATTTGGCTTCATCTTGTCACTAGTTGGATTTGATGTTGTCGATCAAGTGAAAAAGGTCGGGTCATCCATTCCAGGAGTATCCCAGTTATTTGAAAGCGAAGAAGCGGAGCCAGTTATTGATGAAGCTCAAGCTGATGTAGATGAATTACAACAAATGATTGAAGAACAGCAGGCTGAAATAGATATTTTACAATCAGACCTCCAAATGAAACAGTCTGAATTAGACTCCTATTTAGCACAACAGTCTGAGGAAACACAGTCAGAGCGAGAATTTGAAAATGAGCAGGTTGAAAAAAAATTAACAGAGCTTGGAAAGTTATACGAAAATATGTCTCCTGAAAAAGCAGCAAGTGTGATTGGTCAGTTGCAGTCAGCCGAAGCTGTTCAGCACTTATCGAAAGTGTCAGTTGAAGCACGTTCTAAAATCTTTGAGGAAATGGAAGACACTAAGATCGTGGAGTTACTTAGACGCCAGTTAAATAACGAATAATTGAAGACTGATTGAAAGGGGGTGAAAAAATGAATGGACTTACAGCGATGAGTACAGCTCAAGTGAGTCAACCTGTACATGGAAACAGTACGAAAAATGCTACCACAAATGAGCAAGGATTATTTGCTCATTTATTGACAGACGTGCTAAGTGGACAAGCAACAAAGGGTGAGGAAGAAACATCTACAGATCTATCGATGATATCTGAATTGCTTTTCTCTGAGGGAGAAAAAGGTTCTCTTGATGACCTATTAGCGAACCCGGAAGTGCAAGAGCTGTGGAACCTTCTACCGGAGCAGTGGCAACAGGACTTCAAAAATATACTACAAAACAATGATGCCGAAGACATTTCAATCTGGTCAGCAGAAAAACAGGCATTATTAATGTTATTCGGTTTGATGAGACAAGATCTATCAAAGGGTTTAAAAGAAGCTGGAATGAGCGAGGCTGCTACGAGTCCACAAAGAACAAATGGACACACTCTTAATCAATTGGTGTTTCATCTTGAAAAGCAAAGTAAAAAAGAAGCAGATCCACTCACTAAGGTCGTTACCATGCTTAGAAATTTATTCCCGGCAGCACAGATTCCAGCGGCTCTTAGCTCAATTGAATCGGTGTTTAAACAACTGACTACGTTAGTTGAACAAAAAGGTAGTCACTCTTTAGAAGGATCGGCGACTAACCAAGTTAAACAGACCATTACTTTTCCCGAACCAAGACCTACGTTAGGTCTTAATACAAACGGGACTGAATTCGGACAAGTTATGCACCGTGCAGAGCAGGCTGTTATCCATCTAGGTGAAAACCTACCTAAAGAAGTACAACAGCAACAGTTCCTGAAACGATTTCAGCAACTTATTAAAGGTTCTTTAACGCTTTCAAAAGATGGTGTGCAGACAATGTCTATTAAACTATTTCCTGAGAATTTAGGTAGAGTCGATGTTCAGTTAACTCAAATGAATGGGGTTATTACTGCGAAATTCTTAACAAGTCAGTCTTCAACAAAGGAATTAATTGAAGGACAAATTGCTCAATTACGACAAGCGTTAATACAGCAGAATATTCAAGTTGACCGAATTGAAGTAACTCAACAGTATCTTGAACAAGAGGCAGATGCTGAATCAGAGCGTCAAGAACGAAAAAATTATGATTCAGAAAAAAGTCAGTCTAATGATGAAGATGATTTTCAAGAACTATTAGATGAATTTAATGAACAAATATAGGGGTGTATAATGACAACAATTAATGAAGCCCTTTTATTGCAAAATAATCAGGGGAAAACTCAAGCTTCATCAAAAAGTACCTTAGGAAAAGATGACTTCTTGAAAATATTGATTGCACAGTTACAAAATCAAGACCCTTCTAACCCAATGGACGACCGTGAGTTTATTGCTCAAATGTCTCAATTTTCATCTTTGGAGCAAATGACAAATATGAATCAATCGATTCAAAATTTCGTTAATTTGCAAACAAGCCAGAATCTGATTCAACATAGTGAACTCATTGGTAAAAAGGTTCAGTGGAAAAGGGAAGAGCAAGTAGATGAATACCGAACGGAGACTGTTTATTCAGACAGTGTTGTTACTTCAGTAAAGCTAGATACAGATGGTCAATTGCGTATTTTGCTTGACGACGATCGCTGGGTGACAAATGATCAAATCGTTCAAATAAGTAAGAAGGATGAACCTGTAGAATAGTTTTAAAGGAAGTGGAAGAATGGATCAAAGAATTCATATTCAGTCGTTACAAACCCTTCCAAAGCCTATTCGAAAAAATGGTACAAGGCATTTAGGACAAAATGATTTTAAACAGTTATTACAGACACAACTTCATAAGTCATCTGAACTAAAGATGTCTAAGCATGCTCAGCAGAGAATGGATGTACGAGGAATAGAAATATCTGCAGAGAAGTGGATGACCATTCAAGAAAAGGTAAGTGAAGCTAAGAAAAAAGGAATAAAAGACTCAGTAGTGATTACAAAAGATGCTGCACTCATTGTAAATGCTCAAAATGATACAGTCATTACAGTGTTAAATAGAGAAGAAGCACAGTCACAAATTTTTACTAATATTAATGGTACGATACTAATCGATTAAGACTGGACCCATTGGGAGGTCTTGGCTGCTGACTGATTGACGCAGCTTATTATGAGGAGGAAGCTTTTTATGTTACGTTCAATGTACTCAGGTATATCTGGGATGAGAAATATGCAGACTAAATTAGATACGATTGGTAACAATATTGCCAATGTGAACACGTTCGGTTTCAAAAAAGGACGTACGACATTTAAGGATATGGTAAGTCAACAAATTGCTGGTGCAAGTGCACCAACTGCTGGTGGTCTAGGTGGTACGAACCCAAGACAGGTTGGATTAGGTTCTCAGTTAGGTTCGATTGATACAATCCATACACAAGGGAGTTTGCAAAACACTAACCGTGAACTTGACCTAGGGATTTCAGGAGATGGATTTTTCCGTGTAAGTGATGGGGGAGCTCCAGCAACGAATTATTACACTCGTGCAGGGAATTTCTATCTTGATCAAACAGGGGCTATTGTTAACTCAAGTGGTTACTATCTATTAAACGATAATGGTGGACAAATACAAATTCCGCCAACAGCTCAAAGCTTTAGTATTGGCCAAAGCGGTGTAGTCAATTATGTTGACGATGAGGGTGCCTTACAACAAGCTGGAACTATCTCAATTGCTTATTTTGCGAATCCAGAAGGTCTCCAAAAAGAAGGGGAAAATATGTATCAAGTTACAGCAAACTCAGGTATTCCAGGAGTGACTACACCTGGACAAGATGGAACTGGTACTTTAGTTGCTGGTACTCTTGAAATGTCAAATGTTGACTTGTCAGAAGAATTTACAGAAATGATTGTTTCTCAACGTGCTTTCCAGGCAAACACACGTATCATTACAACTTCTGATGAAATTCTTCAAGAGCTTGTGAACTTAAAACGATAATCGTTAAATGAAACATATAGAAAACGTCTAGGAGGTTTGGGCTAGGTTGGACACTAATACCTAGCCCAAAATATACATGATAGAATTGATCCGATTAAATGGCCAACCGTTTTTTTTAAATGTTATGTTTATTGAACAAATGGAGTCCTTCCCAGATACAACCATCACTCTAATGAACGGGAAAAAGATTGTTGTTCGTAATGAAATTCAAGAAGTGCAAAAATTAATTAATAATCAATTAAAAGAAATTGGATTGATGGTAATTCATAAAGATGTGGAGGGTGCTTGATTGTTTAAGAATAAACTTGTTAATATCATGCTAATCATTTTAGCTGCTTTAACTCTTCTTGGTGTTGTTGTTTTTGTTTTATTTAATCAATTTATTAAAGATCCAGAAGAAGAAGTGACAGAACCCACAATTGATGAAATTGTGAGTCAATCATTTGAAACAGAGGAAATCACAACGAACTTATTATCTAATGATTTTATCAAGGCATCTTTTCGAATTCAGGTAGATAATAAAAAAGCACTAGAAGAAATTCAAAAGCGGGATTTTCAAATCAACAATATTATCCTAAGAGCATTGTCAGGCAAACAAGCATCGGAACTAGCTGGTCCTGAGGGTATGGAAAGTCTTGAGAACAGTATTCGAGATGAATTAAATACGTTAATGCAAGAAGGAACAGTTATTAGAGTGTATACAACAAATTGGGTAATCCAATAACTTTGTTTAAGATAAGAGGTGAGGCTCTTGGCTGAAGTATTATCGCAAGGCGAAATAGATGCCTTGCTATCGGCAATTTCTACTGGAGAAATGGATGCTGATGAGCTCAAAAAGGAAGAAACAGAGAAGAAAGTAAAAGTATATGATTTCAAAAGAGCTCTTCGGTTTTCGAAGGATCAGATTCGAAGTTTGTCAAGAATTCATGAGAACTTTGCGAGATTACTTACGACCTATTTTTCTGCTCAGCTTAGGACATATGTACAAATTGCCGTAACGTCGGTTGATCAACTTCCATATGAAGAGTTCATTCGTTCGATTCCTAAGATGACCATTTTGAACGTATTTGAACCATATCCGTTAGAAGGACGACTTTTAATGGAAGTGAATCCAAATATCGCATATGCAATGCTTGATCGTTTATTAGGCGGTAAGGGTGTAAGTATTAATAAAGTTGAAAATCTAACGGAAATTGAAACGCGAATCATGTCTCAATTATTTCAACGTACGTTAGATAGTTTTCAAGAAGCATGGAGTTCTATTATTGAATTAGATCCAGTAATGGAGGACATAGAGGTTAATCCTCAATTTTTACAAATGGTGTCTCCTAATGAAACAGTTGTTGTTATATCTCTATCAACGACAATTTCAGAAACCTCAGGAATGATTAATATTTGCTTACCACATGTGGTTTTAGAAGAAATTCTACCCAAATTATCGATCCATTATTGGATGCAGGAAAAGAAAAAAGAACGTATTCCAGGTGAGCTAGAGGCAATTGAAATGAATGTGCGTAAAGCACCTTTACTTATACAAGCTGAATTAGGACAGTCAGAATTGTCGATTCATGAATTTCTACATTTAGGTGTTGGAGATGTGATTGAATTAGGCCAAATGATTAATGAGCCATTAAATGTAACAGTGGGTGGGGAACGCAAGTATTTAGCCCAGCCAGGTAAAATGAAAAATCGGATCGCTATTCAAGTGACTGATGTAATTGAGGAGGCTGCGAATGATGAATGATGATATGCTTTCACAAGATGAGATAAATGCCTTACTACAAGGTGTGTCAGGAGATAGTAAGGAAGAAGAAAACGATAGTCAGCTAAACCTTTCTGATTATATTTCTGAAATCGAACAGGATGCTTTAGGTGAGATCGGTAATATTTCATTTGGAAGTGCATCCACGGCACTATCAACATTATTAAACCAAAAGGTTGATATCACAACACCGACTCTTTCTCTTATTATGAATGAGGAGTTACAGCATGAATTTCCACAACCTCATGTTGCGGTCCATGTAAAGTACACTGAAGGTTTTGAGGGCATGAATTTGCTAGTGATTCAAACGACAGATGCATGTATTATTGCTGATTTAATGTTAGGTGGCGATGGGACGAACCCAGCTGAAGAGCTTAGTGAAATGCATGTCAGTGCTGTTCAGGAAGCAATGAATCAAATGATGGGGTCTGCATCTACCTCAATGTCAACCATTTTTAACAAAAAGGTAGATATTTCACCTCCTGGTATTGATCTCATGGATGTTAAAAAAGACCAAGGGACCAAAAACGTACCCGAAGATGATATACTTGTGAAGATCTCATTCCGATTAAAAGTTGGAGATTTAATTGATTCAAATATTATGCAACTGGTAACTGTTTCGTTTGCTAAAGAGTTAGTTAATGAATTAATGAACCCTAGTTCACCAGAAGCTGAACAAGTTGAACAGTTACAAGAACAGCCTAAACAAGTAAGTGCACCTGCTTATCAAGCACCACCCGAGGAAAGAGCACAACAACCAATGGCATCACCTTCTTATGAGCAGCGAGGCCAACAGCATTTAGGTGGTTCGCAGTTTCAACAGAGACCTGTTGATGTTCAACCGGCTGCTTTTTCGAATTTTGAATCTCCTCAATTAACGAATTCGGAATCGAATAATTTAAATATGTTACTCGATATCCCCTTACAGGTGACTGTTGAACTTGGTCGTACAAAACGATCAATAAAGGAAATACTCGAGTTTACTCAAGGATCGATTATTGAATTAGATAAATTAGCTGGCGAACCAGTTGATATACTTGTAAACCAGAAATTAATTGCCAAAGGTGAAGTCGTTGTTATTGATGAGAACTTTGGTGTTAGAGTCACTGATATAGTTAGTCAAGAAGACCGAATCAAAAACCTTAATAAATAAACTCGTGATGGTGGTGAGATAATGTCGAAAAAGGTCTTGATTGTTGATGATGCAGCTTTTATGAGAATGATGATTAAAGATATTCTATCCAAAAATGGATTTGAAGTTGTTGGTGAGGCAAACGATGGTAACCAAGCAATTGAGAAATACAAAGAGCTTTCACCTGATTTAGTTACAATGGATATAACAATGCCTGATAAAGATGGAATTACAGCATTAAAAGAAATCAAAGCAATGGATAGTAATGCGAAGATTATTATGTGCTCTGCTATGGGGCAACAGGCCATGGTTATTGATGCGATTCAAGCAGGAGCGAAGGACTTTATCGTCAAGCCATTCCAAGCGGACCGTGTATTAGAGGCGATAAACAAAACACTTGGATAAATTAACGTAAAGAAATGGAGGATCAAGACACATATGCAAAAAAAGAATATTGTCGCTGCTATCTTTCTATTTCTTTTCTTAAGTGTTCCTGCTTTAACTGTACAAGCTGTACCAGTAGAAGATAGTAATTGCAAAACCTTGGAAAGATTGAATGGTGAATGTGTTGAAACAGAGATTGGGAATGAAGTGAATGTGCCGATAGAGCCGGAAGCAGGTGAGGGAAATACGGAAATTGAAATAGTTGAACAAAACACATTTCTGATATTTGCTCAAATGATTGTGGCTCTAATTCTTGTCGTTATGCTTATATACTTTTTATTAAGGTTTATTGGAAAACGATCGCAGTCTTTTAGATCAACACATGTCCTCCAAAATATTGGTGGTGTACCTCTTGGACAGAATCGTTCGGTTCAACTTGTGAAGATTGGAGAACGAGTATTAGTCGTCGGTGTCGGTGAGGACATTCAACTACTAAAGGAAATTGATAATGAACAAGAAATTGCTAAACTGATTGAACAACAGCAACAATCACTTGACCAATTGGATCAACCGATTAATAAATTATTTGACCTTTTAACTAATAAGAAAAAGTCTAAACCAGTTGTGAAGACCAAGGATAAGGATTCATTTAAACACTTATTATCAAAGCAATTAGATGAGGTATCTCGTTCACAAAAGAAGGTCCATGACGCAGTAAGGGAGCGTGACAAATCGTGATAGACTCAACTGTCATATCCGCAATTACGCTCATTCCTGGCCTTGATACTGATATTTTAACGGACGAGCCTGGCGATGTAGCGACAACCATTCAATTATTAGTCTTACTAACAATTCTGTCATTAGCACCAGCTATTTTAATTTTAATGACGAGTTTCACAAGAATTGTTATCGTGTTATCGTTCGTTAGACAAGGTTTAGCCACTCAATCGATGCCTCCAAATCAGGTACTTATTGGTTTGGCATTGTTTTTAACATTTTTTATTATGGCACCTATCTTTGCTGAAATTAATGAGGTTGCTTTGACTCCTCTTTCTAATAATGAGGTCACCATGGAAGAAGCTTTTGAACTTGGCGTAGCACCATTAAAGGAATTTATGGCTGCACATACAAGAGAAAAGGATTTAGCCCTATTTATGGGATACGCAGGTCTTGAACGGCCTGAAACTCTCGAGGATATTCCTCTAACATCATTAATCCCTGCATTTGCAATAAGTGAATTAAAAACAGCCTTCCAAATAGGATTTTTGATTTTTGTTCCTTTTTTAGTTATTGACATGATTGTCGCAAGTGTTCTGATGGCGATGGGAATGATGATGCTTCCTCCTGTAATGATTGCATTACCATTTAAGATTCTTTTGTTTGTGTTGGTAGATGGTTGGTATTTAATTGTCCAATCCTTGCTTCTAAGCTTCAGTTAAAGGATGGTGTTCATTTATGAGTTCAGAATTTGTAATCAGTATGGCAGAAAATGCGGTATGGGTAGTACTATTGGTAGCAGGACCTTTGCTGATTGTTGCTCTAGGACTTGGGTTGTTAGTTAGTATCTTTCAGGCTACAACCCAAATTCAGGAGCAAACTCTAGCATTTATCCCTAAAATTGTAGGTGTTTTTGCGGCTCTTGTTATATTCGGTCCATGGATGCTATCAAGTGTGACAAACTTTACGTATCAAATTTTTAGTAATTTGCATAGGTTTATCGGTTAATGAATGAGTTTGTCAATGTCCTACCAGCATTTCTGCTTGTTTTAGTCCGAGTGTTAGCATTTTTTGCTGTTTTACCATTTTACGGCCATCGGACGGTTCCAAATACATTCAAAATTGGTTTAGGTTTTTTCCTTGCTTTAACGATGATTTTTACATTAGATGCTCCAGTCATTGTTGTTGATGCAACTTACTACTTGCTTATTTTCAAGGAAGCGTTAGTTGGATTAGTTGTTGGATTAATTGCAATGGTTCTTTTATATGCGATTCAAATTGCTGGAGGGCTAATTGATTATAGTATGGGATTTATGATTGCTAATGTAATGGATCCACAGACAGGTGCCCAAACGCCTTTAACTGGTAGTTTCCTTTATACCTTTGCCCTTCTTTTTATGCTTCTAGTAGATGGGCATCATCTATTATTAGATGGTATTTACTATAGTTATACATTTGTGCCAATGGATCAAGTTTTTTTACCATTTGGTCAGGGTGATGTTATTCAATATATAGCTACTACATTTAATGCAATGTTTATTGTTGCTTTTCAAATGGCTTTTCCTATCGTCGGATCACTATTCTTAGTCGATGTAGGACTTGGGATGGTTTCACGTGCGGTACCACAAATGAATGTATTTGTGGTTGGTATGCCATTAAAGATTTTAGTTGGCCTATTATTATTAACGGTATTTATGGGTGTTTTCTTTATGATTGTTCAGCGTTTATTTGACCAAATTATTTTAGCGATGAGAACGTTGTTGCAATTATTAGGAGGTGTGTAGCTTGAAAACATATTATTTGAAAGTCAATTTGCAGTTTTTTGCAGATGAAAAAACTGAAAAAGCAACTCCGAAAAAACAGCAAGATACTCGGAAAAAAGGACAAGTTGCCAAAAGTACTGATGTCAATACAGCAATTATTTTATTGCTCGTTTTTTTATTTCTATGGGTATTTGGTGGTTTTTTTGGTGAGACATTAATTAATGTGTTAAAGCACACCTTTCAAGAGTATCTGCTAACAGATGTCACAGATACGAATTTCAAAGCAATTTTTTATGAGCTAGTGATGGAGTCTGCAATGGTCTTGATGCCCATCATGCTGATTGCTTTAATAGCAGGTGTTCTTGCTAGTTATATTCAAGTAGGGGTTTTGTTTGCCCCTGAAGCCATCCATATGAAATTATCGAAGCTTGATCCAATTCAAGGAGCAAAGCGAATCTTTTCAGTTAGAGCTATAGTAGAACTTGTAAAATCACTATTGAAAATTGCACTTGCTGGAACAGTTGTTTATATTATCATCTGGACGAGACTAGAGGATGTAATGCTTCTTTCACAGAAAAGTGTCATTGATGGATTTGGCTTAATTGCTCAGTTAACGGTTACTCTAGGTATTTCTGTTGCCCTGTTGCTACTTATCTTGGCGATACCTGATTATCTATATCAAAAATATGACCATGAGAAGCAAATCAAGATGTCAAAGAAGGACATTAAGGACGAGCATAAAAACATGGAGGGTGATCCTCTAATTAAGTCAAAACGAAAGCAAAAGCAAATGGAAATGGCAATGCAACGAATGATGCAGGAAGTGCCAAAAGCAGATGTTGTTATTACAAATCCAACCCATTTTGCTGTCGCATTAAAATATGACGAGGAACGTTCAGACGCACCCATTGTTATTGCGAAGGGTGTTGACTTTATCGCACAGAAAATAAAAGGTCTTGCGGCTGAAAATCAGATCGTAACCGTTGAAAATAGACCACTTGCAAGAGCTTTGTATGCTCAAGCTGATGTTGGTGATCAGGTACCAGAGGATTTGTTTAAGGCAGTTGCTGAGGTACTTGCATATGTGTATCGTTTAAAAAAGAAACAAGTAAATTAGCTAGAAATTGTTGAGTTAGGGGAGAAGCGTTGTGGGAGTAAGAGACTTATCTGTATTACTCGGTGTTATTTTAATCATCGCTATGCTAATTATTCCATTACCACCGGCGATGTTGGACTTTTTAATCATTATTAATATTGCTCTTGCTCTTTTAATCATTCTAGTAGCAATGAACACGCAGGAACCGCTTCAATTCTCAATCTTTCCGACATTGCTTTTGCTTGTTACGTTATTTCGTTTAGGGCTTAATGTATCAACAACACGTTCAATTCTTGGAAATGCCGAAGCTGGTAATGTTATTGAAACATTTGGTAACTTCGTCGTTGGTGGAAATGCCTTAGTTGGGTTTGTAGTGTTTCTTATTTTAATTGTCATCCAATTTTTGGTCATTACAAAGGGAGCAGAACGGGTATCTGAAGTAGGGGCTCGTTTTACACTAGACGCGATGCCAGGTAAACAGATGAGTATCGATGCAGATTTAAATGCAGGGATGATCTCAGACATTGAAGCAAAAGAACGTCGTGAAAAGATAGAAAAGGAAGCTGATTTTTACGGATCCATGGATGGTGCTAGTAAATTTGTTAAAGGGGATGCGATTGCCGGGATTGTTATTGTTATCATTAACCTTATATTTGGACTGATTATTGGAATGATGCAAATGGGCATGTCTTTGGCAGACTCAGCTACTACATTTACTTTGCTAACGGTTGGAGACGGATTAGTCAGTCAGATTCCAGCACTATTAATCTCGACAGCTACTGGTATTATTGTGACACGTGCTGCATCTAAAGGGAGTCTGGGACTTGATATTAGTAATCAAATTTTGGCTTATCCTTACATGCTTTATATAACGGGTGGGACAATTTTATTATTAGGTATGGTTACTCCTATATCCCCTATTTTCACTTTCCCAATTGGACTGCTCATTGTGGTTGGTGGTTATTTCTTATCTAAGAATGAGAAGGCTGCAAAACTTGAAGAGTCATCGACTGAAGAGGAAGAGACTAGTGAGGATTTAAAGTCACCTGAAAGTGTGATTAATCTTCTACAGATCGATCCGATTGAATTTGAATTTGGTTATGGGTTAATCCCTTTAGCTGATGCAAATCAGGGTGGGGATTTGCTTGATCGGGTTGTTATGATTCGCCGTCAAATGGCACTAGAACTTGGGATGATTGTCCCAGTGATTCGTATTAGAGACAATATTCAATTACAGCCTAATGAATATACAATTAAAATTAAAGGAAATGAAATTGCTAAAGGCGAGCTCCTTCTTGATCATTATATGGCGATGAGCCCTGGAGTTGACGATGAATCAATTGTCGGAGTTCATACAGTTGAGCCAGCTTTTGGATTACCAGCCCTTTGGATAGGGGAAGATATGAAGGAACAGGCAGAATTATCTGGTTATACGGTTGTTGATCCTCCTTCTGTTGTCTCAACTCATTTAACAGAAGTCATTAAGCGACATGCTCATGAATTACTTGGTCGCCAGGAGACAAAGCAATTGGTTGATCATTTGAAGGAGACTTATCCTGCACTAGTAGAAGAGGTAACGCCAGGTTCTTTATCAATCGGTGAAATCCAGAAGGTTCTAACAAATCTTTTAAAAGAAAGTATTTCTATAAGAAATTTACCGATTATTTTTGAAACACTTGCTGACTATGGTCCGATGACGAAGGATATGGACCTAGTTACTGAGTACGTCAGACAATCATTATCACGACAAATATCTAAACAAATGACTGTACCTGGAGAGCCGATGTATGTTATTACGTTAACTGGAGCGGTAGAGAAAAGAATTGCAGATTCGGTTCAGCAAACTGAGCACGGTAACTTCTTATCTATGGACCCAAATGAATCGCAACGAATACTAGAGTCGGCTGCAACTGAAACAGATCGACTTTCTCAAATGGGACAAATACCGGTTATTCTTTGTTCGCCTGCAGTGCGAATGTATGTGAGGCAAATGCTTGAACGTTATTTGCCTCACGTTCCAATATTATCATACAATGAGTTAGAAGCTGATGTGGAAGTGCAAAGTGTAGGAGTGGTGAATGTAGAATGAAGGTAAAAAAGTTTACAGCAACCAATATGCAGGAAGCGATGAGTTTAATTCGAGCAGAATTGGGAGATAATGCCGTTATTTTAAACTCAAAACAAGTTGAAGCGGGCGGATTTTTAGGTTTTTTCACGAAGAAGAAACTAGAAGTGATTGCAGCGGTAGATCCAGTTACGACTGCTCCTGCCCGGAAAAAGACGGAGCCTATCCAACAAAGCCATAATCGACCAGCTAAAAGTTCACCAGCAATAGCTCCAGTTCAAAAAGCTGAAGCGGCAAGTCTTAAGAAAGAAATTGATGAGCTGAAAAAGCTCATTAATGGAATAAATGTAAATCAGGGTTCTGGAGAAAAAGAATATCCAGAGCCTTTTCAACAAATCGATAATAAGTTGAAATACCAGGGAATCATTGAGCCGCTTCGTCTAAGGATCATAAAGCACCTCATGAAATCTTGGTACGAAGATTCTACGGTAAAAAAAGATGTAAAAGATGTTGAACAACAGTTACTAGCCTATATAAAAGCATTATTGGCAGATGTTCCGCTAGGTGAAGGTTTCAATAAAAAGATCGTTAATATTGTTGGTCCAACTGGAGTAGGGAAGACAACGACAATTGCTAAGCTTGCTGCCAAATCGGTTCTAAAAGAAAAGAAAAAAGTTGCTTTGATCACAACAGATACGTATCGAATATCAGCCGTAGAACAATTAAAAACGTACGCTAAAATACTAAATATACCAATTAAAGTCTCATACTCGTTAGATGATTTTAAAGAGGCAGTTGAAGAGTTCTCCGATTATGATTTGATTTTAGTGGACTCAGCAGGAAGAAATTTCCGTAACAAACTGTATGTTCAGGAGTTATCCAAAATTATTGATTTTGAGAAAGAGGCCGAAACGTATCTGGTTTTAGCCCTGACTTCAAAATATGAGGATATGGTAGAAATCATTGATCAGTTTAGTTTAATCCCAATTAAAACAGTGATCTTAACGAAGAAAGATGAAACTAGTTCATATGGTGCAATGATTAATATCCCGATTCAATTTGGCAAGGGGATAGCGTATATTACAACCGGACAAGATGTTCCGGATGATATTGTGATTGCATCCGCTTCCTATATTGGAGATTGTATTGTTGAGGTGGCAGGCGATGAATGATCAAGCTGAACGTTTAAGGAGAATGGTGAATCCCTCTAACAAGGAGGCTAAAGTCATAGCCGTAGTTAGTGGGAAAGGTGGAGTAGGGAAATCCAATGTTTGTTTAAATTTTGCCATTTCACTTTCACAGCTCGGGAAAAAGGTGGCAATCTTTGATCTGGATATCGGTATGGCCAATTTAGATATACTGATGGGTATTTCCTCCAAGTCAAATATAATGGATGTCTTAGATAAGGATCTTTCCATCTTTGATATTATTGAAGAGGGTGCTGGTGGTATTTCATATATTGCTGGTGGTTCTGGATTCAATTCTATCGTTGAGTTAGATGAGAGACGTGTACAACGCTTTTTTTCTCAGCTTGAGTTAATTGGAAATCAATATGATTTTATATTCTTAGACATGGGTGCTGGTGCGACTAAAAATAGTATGCAATTTGTCTTGTCAGCGAATGAAGTTTTTGTGATTACAACTCCCGAGCCAACTGCAATGACAGATGCCTATGCAATGGTTAAATATATTTATTTAAATGAAAATGAGAAACCTTTATATTTAATTGTTAATCGAACGGAGTCAGATATTGAAGCAAAACAAACCGCTGACAGCTTCAAAAAAGTAACAAAACAATTTTTGCAAAAAGAACTCCTTTCATTAGGCCATATCCCTCATGACCCAGGGGTGTCTAGAGCGGTAAAGACACAGACGCCATTTGTTCTTTATAATCAACGAGCAAAAGCAAGTAGAGCGATCGTCGAAATAGCAACAAATTACTTAGGAATAAAAAATGAAACAGGTACTAGGATTGGTCATTTTATCAAAGGAATGAAGAGATTCTTAAAATAAAAAATAATCCATGCATTATATTTAAGAAAGTTAGGGATAAGGATGGGTGAACCAATTCGTGTCTTAGTTGTTGATGATTCTGCATTTATGAGAAAAATCATTACTGATATTTTAAATCACGATCAAAGAATACAAGTCGTCGGAACAGCCCGTAATGGAAAAGATGCACTTGAAAAACAACAACTGCATAAGCCAGATGTGATTACATTAGATGTAGAAATGCCAATAATGAATGGTCTTGAAGCACTAAAGTCAATTATGAGGACAAGTCCTTGTCCTGTAGTCATGATTAGTAGTCAGACAAAAAAAGGGGCAGAAATAACCCTTTTAGCGATGGAGTTCGGAGCTGTTGACTTTGTCACGAAGCCTTCGGGTCCTATTTCATTAGACATTGGTAAAGAGGAGCATACAATACGGGAAAAAGTTCTGCATGCTGCGAAGGCTAATATCAAACCAATTAATATAGAGAAGTCAACTGCATTTCAACCTACTTATGAGGTTAAGAGCAAGCCTAGAACAAATAGAACAATGCCAGTATCTAGTACGAATAAGAAAAAAGTCATTGCAATTGGTACTTCCACAGGAGGACCACGTGCCTTGAAAACAGTAATCAGTCAAATCCCGGCAACAATTGAAGCTCCGATTTTGATTGTTCAGCATATGCCATCAGGTTTCACTCGCTCATTAGCAGAGCGATTAAATGCTGTCTCTGAAATTAATGTTAAAGAAGCTGAAAATGGCGATATCCTATTAAATGGAACAGCTTATATTGCTCCTGGTGGCTATCATATCTCTGTTGATAACAAAGGAAACGAATTAATGATAAGGACGCATCTTGAAGATCCCCGTAAAGGTCATCGACCTTCTGTTGATGTAATGTACGAATCATTAGCGTTACATTCAACGATTGAAGTAGTTGCTGTTATCATGACGGGTATGGGAGCGGATGGAACTGAAGGACTTAGGGCACTAAAAGCTGCTACACCCTGCTATAGTATCGTTGAAGCTGAAGAATCATGTGTTGTATTTGGGATGCCTAAGGCTGCTATCAAAGCAAATCTCGTTGATGAGGTTGTTCATGTTCAGCATATTGCCGGACATCTGGTTCGGTATCTTACAAGGTAGAGGAGTTTAATAATGGACGATTTACAACGTTTGCAACCTATTCACTTAGACGCCTTAAAAGAAGTTGGTAATATTGGAGCGGGCCATGCAGCTACAGCCCTTTCTCTTCTCCTTAATAAAACAATAGATATGACTGTTCCAGATGTAAGACTTGTTTCATTTCAGGACCTTCCTGAACAGGTTGGTGGGGCTGAAATGGAAGTTGCAGCTATATTTCTGAGAATTGAAGGAGATGCAGCAGGGAGTATGTTTTTCATCGCCACGATTGCTGATGTTGAGAAAATGATTAAGCACCTTACGAATATTGAAACATTTCAGCTCAAAGCCCCCCCTTATAATGAATTAGGGATATCTGCTTTTTTGGAAGTGGGTAATATTCTGGCAGGTTCTTATTTATCTTCATTTTCTGATTTCACGAAACTAGAGCTGCAACCATCAGTCCCAGACTTTAGCGTTGACATGGTAGGTGCGATTCTAAGTTATGGTCTGATTCCATTATCACAAGTCGGAGATGTGGCCATTGTCATTGATACAGAGATTATAGAAGTAAATCGAACAAATGAAAAGATTTCAGGTCACTTTTTTTTATTGCCAGACCCATCATCGTTTGAGACGATTTTTAAATCACTAGGAGTGGGGATCAATGAGTGACGTTATCAAAGTCGGAATGGCTGATTTAAACGTAGCAACTCCACCCCATTCAATACGAACTTCTGGCCTGGGTTCTTGTGTTGGTGTCATTATATATGATGATAGAACTGGGATATCAGGTATGGCACACGTCATGCTGCCAAGTTCTGAGCTTAGCAGTCAACAGGTACTCAATATAGCTAAATATGCGGATACCGCGATACCAGATTTATTGAGAAGGCTAGAAAGCAAAGGCGTTCAAAAATATAATTTAAAAGCTAAAATAGCAGGCGGAGCCCAAATGTTTTCATTTTCAACCGGAAACGACCTAATGCGAATCGGACCAAGAAATGTTGAAGCAGTCAAAACTATTTTAAATAATTTACAGATACCAATATTAGCTGAAGATGTCGGTGGTAAGAGTGGTCGAACAATTGAATTCTCCACGCTATCAAAGATGCTTCATATTCGAACTGTAAACCAAGGTACAAAGGAAATATAAATCTTTAACGAGGTGAAGGAATGGCACAAGTAGCAGAGGACAGAAAACTTTGGGATAAATGGTTATCGGAACGTTCAAACGAAGCTTGCGAGGAACTGATTCAACGTTACATGCCACTCGTTCATTACCATGTACAGCGAGTTTTTGTAGGGCTACCAAAAAGTGTACAAAAAGAAGATTTAATTAGTCATGGACTTTTAGGCTTATATGATGCATTACAAAAATTCAACCCCGATCGAGATCTGAAATTTGATACTTATGCTTCATTCCGTGTCAGAGGGGCAATTATTGATGGCTTGCGGAAAGAAGACTGGCTTCCGCGTTCAATGAGAGATAAAATAAAGAAAGTAGAAGCAACGACTGAGAAACTAGAACAAGCTTACGGAAGGTATATTACAAGTGATGAGGTAGCAGATGAACTTAATATGGACAAGCATGAAGTTGAACAAATCATGACTGAATACTATACCGCTTCTTTGTTATCAATTGATGAAAAAACACAGGATTCTGAAAAAAATGAAACCTACGCCGGATCGATTGAAGATAAGCAAACAAAAAAGCCTGAAGAGCATCTTGATGATTTAACGACTAAACAGGAATTAGCTCTAATCATCAAACAGCTTTCTGAAAAAGAACAAATGGTTATTAGTTTGTTTTATTTTGAAGAGATGACCTTCACTGAAATTGGACATATATTAAACTTATCGACTTCACGTATATCTCAAATTCATTCAAAATCGTTGTTTCGCCTACAGCAAGCTATGAAAAAAGCTCAAAACTAGAAGGGTGATGGGGATGATCGATTTAGTTGAGTACTACGAAGTTAAAATAGAAAAAAACAAGATGAGTGCGTCAATTATTCAGCATAAAAAGCGGGAAGAAGGAGAAGAAGTAACGTCTGATCAACTTATTGAATTTCTTAAAGAACATGGTGTGATTTATGGGATTGATGGTCAAGCGATTATACAAGTTGTCAGCACATTATTTTTAACAGAGCCTGCTATTCTTGCTACAGGCCTTTCACCTGTAGCAGGGAAACCTGCATATTTACAACCAATCCAATTCGTAGAAAAGGATCGTGAAATTGAAACAAATCAAAATTTAGATCTTCGTGATGTCCTAGAAATTCCTGCTGTCAAAATTGGTGAGAAAATTGGTGAGAAGATCCCTGCTACTTCAGGGACTGATGGCTATAACGTATTCGGCGAGCTTATAGAAACAAAACCTGGAAGAGATATGAAAGTACGAAAAGGTAAAAACTCGCGATATGAGGAAGACACACTTACATTTTATTCACTCATTGACGGACAAATTAGCCTAGATAAATATACGATACATGTCCACCCAACGTATGAAGTTCGTGGAGATCTATCAATGAAAACCGGGAATATTGATTTTATTGGTAATGTATTAATTAGAGGGAATGTACCAGCTGGATTTGAAGTGAAAGCCGGTGGTGACATAAAAGTGACCGGTACTGTAGAGGCTGCAAAATTGGTTGCTGGGGGTTCAATATTTATCGGAGCAGGAGTTGTAGGGCAACATAAAAGTTATCTCGAAGCCAAGGGTGATTTAGAAACGACCTTTATTAATGAAGGTGAGGTTCGGACCGGGGGCAAAATTGAGGTGGTGCAGGCTATTCTTCACAGCACCTGTAAGGCAGGAACAATTGTTGTTTGCCAACGTGGGAAAGGACTAATTGTAGGTGGTTCCATTTCCGCAGCTGAAAGCATCTCTGCAAATGAAATTGGCAACGCAATGCAAACGAAAACAGAGTTATTTGTCGGTTTAAGTGAGGAAACACTTAAGGAGCATCATCGATTAGAAGTGGAAAAAAAGAGCACAGAGGAAAATCTACATAAATTAGGACAGTTATTAAAAGTTTATATAACAAAAGAAAAAGAATCTGGACCTTTTACTGGAAAAGAAAAACTATCTAAATTAAGAGTTGTCCATACATACAAAGAAGCAAGTGAAAAGTTGGAGCAACTTAAACAAGAGCTTGAAGACCTTCAAGAGGATATGAAACAAGATGAAAGTGGTTTTGTTATAGCTGAACGTGCTCTTTACCCCAATGTTTCCTTGAACTTCGGCAAATACCGCCGTAAAATAACAGCACCGTTTAAACGGTCCAAAATAACATTAACAGATAGTGAAATTGTCATCTCTACTAATTAATATTATAGAAACCGCTATCATTTCAGACCAGGGAGGGGAAGCTATGAGTGTACGTCCTATTGAAGTCCAGGGAGCCATTCCATTCTCACAAAAAACAGGTAAAATCCAAGAACAATTACAGCAACGAGGACAGGTTGGTCAAGAAATCCTAGGTCAAGCAGAAAAAGAAGTAACTGAAAGAAAAAGAGTACAAGTTGGAGAATCGAACGAATCTGAAAAGTCTCGTTTTCATAAAGACAGTCAATCTGGACAGCAACAAGAAGACAAGCAACAGAAAAAGAATAAAAAAGAGCAAGCACAACCAACTGTCTCACATCCCTATAAGGGTAAATTTGTTGACTTCTCTGGATAGAAGGGGGTAAAAGTGAATACATTATTAATTACAATTAGTTTAGTGCTTCATGGTTTTACTTTTATGTGGATTTTTACTTTAATGCAACGAATGCAACAACCGAATGAAACGAGTAAGCAGGAAATGAAGGAATTAAAACATGAACTAGAAGATATGTTACTTGCTTATACGAGTGAGATTAAAGAAGAGAATGAACGTTTACTATCAGAAATTCAAACAAAAGATAAAAAGGAAGCAAAGCAGGAACCGGTCATTCAAAAAGTACAACAACCAAGCCCCAAACCATATCAACAGCAGCGGTATAAAAAAGAAATCGTCGAAGATAAGCGTTATGATGAGTATGTACCACCAATTGATGTTACCCTAGAGGAGCAATATGAACAATCGGACACGACAAAAGTGTTGGAGCTCTCAAAACAAGGTTTAACAACTGACCAGATCGCTAAAAGGCTTGAAATGGGCAAGGGTGAAGTTGAACTTCTTTTGAAATTTCATCAATAGTGTTTTCAATGCTTGCACTGTGTTTCTCAATATGATATATTAATCAACGGTGTTAATCACACACGCTATCTAATTTGCGTAATGGTGCTGGTTCTACCAGTGTTACGTTGAGATGATGATTGCGGAGGCTCAAAAAAACCAAATTGAAGGAGGTGTTTGATGTGGCAGTTATCTCCATGAAACAACTATTAGAAGCAGGGGTACACTTCGGTCACCAGACTCGTCGTTGGAATCCTAAAATGGATCGCTACATCTTCACAGAAAGAAACGGTATTTACATTATTGATTTACAAAAGACAGTTAAGAAAGTTGAGGAAGCGTATAATTTTGTACGTGACTTAGCAGCTGACGGAGGGAAAATCCTTTTTGTTGGTACAAAGAAACAAGCTCAAGATTCAGTTAAAGAAGAAGCTGAGCGTTGTGGAATGTACTTCATCAACCAACGTTGGTTAGGTGGTACATTAACAAACTTTGAAACAATTCAAAAGCGTATTACTCGCCTTAAGAACCTAGAAAAAATGCAAGAAGACGGTACTTTTGATGTTCTTCCTAAAAAAGAAGTTATCCTTCTTAAAAAGGAAATGGAGCGTCTTGAGAAGTTCTTAGGTGGAATTAAAGATATGCAAGGTGTACCTGATGCACTTTTTGTTATCGATCCACGTAAAGAGCGTATCGCTATTGCAGAAGCTCATAAATTAAACATCCCAATTGTAGCTATCGTTGATACAAACTGTGATCCAGATGAAATTGATCATGTGATTCCAGGTAATGATGATGCAATTCGTGCAGTTAAACTATTAACTGGTAAAATGGCAGATGCAGTCATTGAAGCTACTTCTGCTGAAGCAGAAGAAGTTGAAGTTGAAGAAACAACTACAGCTTAATTATTGACTAAAAAGGGGTGGTAAAGGGGATTACCCTTTACCACTTTTTTTTCTGAAAATAGGCTTGTGGACAAGTTATACTGAAATGATAGAAATACGTACATACTGAATATTATAAGGAGGCGTTTTAGATGGCTGTAACAGCAAGCATGGTAAAGGAATTACGTGAGAAAACAGGTGCCGGAATGATGGATTGTAAGAAGGCACTTACAGAAACAAATGGTGATATGGAGAAGGCGATTGACTTTCTACGTGAGAAAGGGATTGCGAGTGCAGCAAAGAAAGCTGACCGTGTAGCAGCTGAAGGTTTAACAATTGTTAAATCAGAAGGGAATAAGGCAGTTATTGCAGAAATTAACTCTGAGACTGACTTTGTTGCTAAAAACGAAAACTTCCAAAAGCTAGTTAACGATCTTGCTGATCATCTTCTTACAAATGAGCCAGCTTCGTTAGAGGATGCTCTAGCACAATCTTTCGCTGAAGGACAAACCGTTCAAGAATTTGTGAATTCATCAATTGCTAAGATCGGTGAAAAGATCTCATTGAGACGTTTTGCTATTGTTACAAAAGAAGATGGCGATTCGTTCGGTGAATACTTACACATGGGTGGACGTATTGGTGTATTAGCTGTTCTTGGTGGTACAAATGATGCTGATCTAGCTAAGGATGTTGCGATGCATATTGCTGCAATTAATCCAGCCTATGTATCACGTGACGAAGTATCTGCTGATGAAGTAGAACGTGAGCGTGAAGTACTTAAGCAACAAGCACTAAATGAAGGCAAGCCAGCTAATATTGTTGAGAAAATGATCGAAGGACGTTTGAGCAAATTCTTCGAACAAGTATGTTTAAATGATCAACCATTTGTTAAAGATGGAGATCAAAAGGTTGGTAAGTTCGTACAATCTAAAGGTGCAACGGTGAAAAGTTTTGTTCGTTATGAAGTTGGAGAAGGAATGGAAAAGCGTGAAGATAACTTCGCTGAAGAAGTTATGTCTCAAGTGAAAAAGTAATCCAAAATGGGGGCACAATGTGTCCCTTTTTTCAAAACATTCTTTAAACTTCACTTTATGACGGAGGTAAACATGAAGACTTATAATCGAGTTGTTCTGAAATTAAGCGGTGAGGCTTTGGCTGGTGAACTTGGATATGGAATTGATCCAGTTGTTATCCAATCAGTGGCAAAGCAAGTTAAGGATATAGTAGAATTAGGTGTAGAAGTCGCTGTTGTTGTCGGTGGTGGCAATATCTGGCGCGGTATGGCAGGGAGCGCAAAAGGGATGGACCGTGCGACAGCAGATTATATGGGTATGCTTGCAACGGTAATGAATTCGCTAGCCTTACAAGATAGTCTTGAAGATATTGATGTGGAAACAAGGGTACAGACATCGATTGAAATGCGTCAAGTTGCAGAGCCATACATACGTCGTAAGGCAATTCGTCACCTAGAGAAAAAACGAGTCGTTATTTTCGCAGCTGGTACAGGAAATCCATACTTCTCAACAGATACGACAGCTGCACTAAGGGCTGCAGAAATAGAAGCTGAAGTTATTTTAATGGCAAAAAATAAAGTTGATGGTGTATATAGTGCAGATCCATCAGTTGATCCAAATGCAATTAAATACACAACCTTATCATTTATGGATGTATTAAAAGAAGGTCTAGCTGTAATGGATTCAACAGCTTCCTCTTTATGTATGGACAATGATATTCCATTAATTGTCTTTTCGATAATGGAAGAAGGAAATATTAAAAGAGCTGTTCTTGGTGAAGAAATCGGAACATTAGTAAGGGGGAACCAATAATGTCAGCAGCAATTATTAAGGATGCAGAAGTAAGGATGACAAAAGCGATTGAAGCACTTGGTCGTGAACTAGCAAAGCTACGTGCTGGTCGAGCAAATCCGTCAATATTAGATCGTGTAACGGTTGAATATTACGGTGCTGAGACACCATTAAATCAATTAGCAACAATATCAGTGCCAGAAGCTAGACTGCTTTCGATTCAACCATTTGACAAGACGTCAATTGGTAATATTGAACGCGCAATTTTAAAATCAGATTTAGGATTAACTCCTTCAAATGATGGCTCAATTATTCGAATCTCTATTCCTGCGTTGACAGAAGAACGACGTAAAGATCTTGTTAAGTTAGTAAAGAAATCAGCTGAAGAAGCGAAGGTCGCTGTTCGTAATGTTAGAAGAGATGCAAATGATGAATTGAAAAAGGAACAAAAAGATGGCGAAATGACTGAAGATGAATTACGTCGTTCAACAGATGAAGTTCAGAAGCAAACTGACAAGTATATTTCACAAATAGACGTTGTAGCTGAACAGAAAGAAAAAGAAATCATGGAAGTGTAAGCTTGATCCATGTAAAATAGAGATTGTAAAAGACCCTCTTTCTTTTAGGGGGTTTTTCCACTTTTATACTTGCTCATACTTAATGTATGGTAATGTAAAAGACGAACCTGCTGGAATTAATGGAGGGCGCGAAAATGCTTGAAAAATTAACAAAATGGAGAAAAAGTTTTCCTATACAGGAAACAAAAAAGATTGATGAGGTTAATATACCTAAGCATATCGCCATTATTATGGATGGGAATGGCCGATGGGCTAAGCAAAAAGGGTTACCAAGAATTGCAGGTCATCGTGAGGGAATGAAAGTTATTAATAAAGTCGTCCGCAGAGCGAATGAACTTGGTGTAGAAATCCTAACATTATACGCATTTTCAACAGAAAATTGGAAGCGACCAAAGACTGAAGTGGATTATTTGATGAAGCTTCCTGAACGCTTTTTAAGTGTAGAGTTACCGAAATTAATGGAAGAAAATGTGAAAGTGCGTTTAATGGGTAGTATTGAGAATTTACCTGAGCATACGCGAAATGCTGTCAATAAAGCAGTGAAAGAAACAGCTAATAATAGTGGGCTTATTTTAAATTTCGCCTTGAATTATGGAAGTAGATTCGAAATCGTTGAAGCGATGAAGAGAATTAGTGAGCAGATTGAGCAAGGTACACTAACTGCAAATGAAGTTGATGAGAATCTACTGACGGCACACCTGATGACTTCTGAATTGAGAGATCCAGATTTACTTATTCGAACGAGTGGTGAAATCCGTTTAAGTAATTTTATGTTATGGCAAATTGCCTATAGTGAGTTTTGGTTCACAGATGTTCTATGGCCGGATTTTAGTGAACTCCATTTAGATGAAGCCATTACCGTCTATCAAAAAAGAGCTCGAAGGTACGGCGGAGTTTAGAGAGGGGCGAGATTTTGAAACAGCGTATTATTACAGGTATCCTTGGCGGTGCTTTATTTATAAGTTTAGTCATTGTTGGTGGGTGGCTTTTTACCTTATTTATAACGATTGTTGCTTCGGTAGCTATGATTGAATTACTTAGAATGAAGAAAATTGCACCTATCTCACTTATGGGGATTGTTAGTTTAGTATCTATGTGGTTACTACTTGTACCTGCTAGCTGGTTTGATCAACTATTGCCGTCCCATTTTACGAAAGTAGAAATATTTATTTTTATGATTTTAGTTTTATTAATGTTTACAGTAGTAACAAAGAATACATTTACGTTTGATGAAGTGGGCTTTGTTATCCTATCTTCTGTTTATGTTGGATTTGGTTTTCATTATCTCATTATGACGCGAGAAATTGCTGAACAAGGAATATTTTTGGTTTTCTTTGTATTGTTTATTATATGGACAACCGATTCAGGTGCATATTTCGTTGGCCGGAAATGGGGTAAGAACAAACTATGGCCTGATATTAGTCCAAAGAAGACGATTGAAGGATCTGTTGGAGGAATTGTTGCAGCACTTATTGTCGGTACGATATTCCAAATCGTTTTTCCGATATTCCCTAGCTTTTTCATTGCAGTGTTTGTCATTTTAATTGCCTCGATCTTTGGACAGCTTGGTGACTTGGTTGAATCAGCATTAAAGCGTCATTATGCTGTTAAAGATTCGGGTACAATGCTGCCAGGTCATGGGGGTATTTTAGATCGTTTTGATAGTCTAATTTATGTTATGCCCATTCTTCACTTGTTACAATTAATTTGACATGATTGAGAATAAGGCGGAAGAACAATGTTCTGATAAAATTGATAGTAGGTGAGTAAGGTGAAACAAATTAGTTTATTAGGGGCAACTGGTTCAATTGGCACACAAACACTTGAAGTGATCCGCCAGCACCCTGAGCATTTTGAGCTTGTTGCTATGTCAGTAGGTAAAAATATAGACCTTGCTCTTAAACAAATTTTGGAGTTTAAGCCGTCCTTGGTTTCTGTCCAATCGAAGTTCGATCTAGACAAAATGAAAGATTTAGTGCCAGTTCAAACCAAACTTGTTTGGGGAGAAGAAGGTTTAATCGAGGTCGCGACATCCGCTAAAGCAACTATTGTGGTCAATGCGGTCTTAGGGAGTGTTGGCTTAGCACCGACTCTTGCAGCAATAAAAGAGAGAAAAACAATTGCTATTGCCAATAAAGAGACATTAGTAACAGCTGGTCATATCATAACTGAGTATGCAAAAAAATACGAGGTTCAACTGCTACCGGTTGATAGTGAGCATTCTGCTATTTTTCAAGCGTTGAATGGTGAGGATATTAATGATGTTGAGAAGCTAATTCTTACTGCTTCTGGTGGGAGTTTTCGTGACCTTAAGCGATCTGAATTAACGGAGGTTACCGTTGATCAAGCACTTAATCATCCTAACTGGTCAATGGGGGCTAAAATCACGATTGATTCAGCTACGATGATGAATAAGGGACTAGAAGTGATTGAAGCTCATTGGCTTTTTGATATTTCTTATGAGAAAATAGAGGTTGTTTTACATAAAGAAAGCATAATTCACTCGATGGTAGAATACATTGACGGAAGTGTCCTTGCACAATTAGGTACACCAGATATGAAGGTACCAATTCAATATGCACTTACATACCCTAATCGCATCAAGAACAAGGGGAATGATCGATTGAAATTGTGGGAAATCGGCAAGCTCCATTTCTCTCAGCTAGATTTTGAGCGATATCGTTGTGTTGAGCTTGCTTATGAAGCAGGACGAATTGGGGGAACATTACCAACTGTATTAAATGCTGCAAATGAAATAGCTGTTGCCTATTTTTTAGAGAAACGTCTTTCATTTTTAGGGATTGAAACAATGATTGAGAAAGCTTTAGAGAAACACAACGTTATTTCTAGACCTTCACTTGAAGAAATTATCGCAACAGATTTGGAAACACGCACATTGATGCATTCATTGATTAAATAAGAAGGGTGGACAATCAAGATGGAAACATTACTTTCAGTCATTATCATTTTTGGACTTCTTGTCTTTATTCATGAGTGGGGACATCTATATTTTGCCAAACGGGCTGGCATTCTATGTCGTGAATTTGCAATTGGTTTTGGTCCGAAAATCTACGCTTTTAAACGTAATGAAACTGTCTATACCATTCGTCTACTTCCACTCGGGGGCTTTGTAAGAATGGCCGGGGAGGACCCCGAGATGATTGATATTAAGCCGGGGTATGAAATTGGCCTTGTCTTTAATACTAGTGGAAAAGTCAAGCAAATCATTATTAACAACAAATCAAAGCATCCCGATGCCCTTGTTGTTCAAGTTGAAAAAATTGATTTAGAAAAACAGCTTATTATTGAAGCCTACAATGAGGACGGAGAAAGAATCCAATATCAAGTCGATGAAAAAGCTGAGCTTGTTCAAGATGAGCAAGCAACACAAATTGCACCATGGAATCGTCAGTTTGGTTCTAAGAGTGTTGGACAAAGAGCTCTAGCTATTTTTGCTGGACCACTAATGAATTTCATTCTTGCCATTGTGATTTTAACCGCCTTTGCCCTATTTCAAGGGATGCCTGTCGATGAAGCACGTATTGGTGATGTTTCCCCAGACAGTCCAGCACTTGAAGCTGGATTACAAAAAAATGATGATGTGTTAGCGATTGATGGCACACCTCTTGACACATGGGAAAGCATGACTGAAGTCATTCAAAAACATCCTAATGAAGAAATCATGTTTGAAATCGACCGTAATGGACAAGAACTGGCTATTCCAGTAACACCAGCAGAACGTCCAGGACAATTGGGAGACCCAGAGGGCTTTGTAGGTATTGCTCAACCAACGGAGTTTTCATTGGTAGGGTCCGTTGTATTTGGATTTACACAAACATATACTTTTGCTTCTATGATTTTTGAGGTACTTGGCATGATCGTCACTGGGGATTTTTCATTAGATTACGTTTCAGGCCCAGTTGGTATTTATAATTACACGGGAGAAGCAGCCGCAATGGGTATCTTTGTTCTAATGCAATGGGCTGCAGCACTGAGTGTTAATTTAGGAATTATTAATTTATTGCCACTTCCTGCAATGGATGGCGGTCGCTTGATCTTCATTGGTTTAGAGGCATTAAGAGGGAAGCCGATTGATCCTCAAAAAGAAGGAATTATCCATTTTATTGGTTTTGCTTTATTAATGCTATTAATGATTGTTGTTACTTGGAATGATATAAATAATTTTTTTATGTAAAGTGAATATGAACGTAGAAGGGATCTTAAAAGATGAGACAACGAACATACTTATCACCGACATTACGTGACGTACCAGCAGACGCAGAAGTTAAAAGTCACCAATTAATGTTAAGAGCGGGTTTTATTCGTCAAACAGCTTCAGGGATATATTCTTATCTACCACTTGGAAAAAAGGTTCTTCGTAAAGTGGAAGAAGTGATCCGTGAAGAAATGGACCTAGCGGGCGGGCAGGAGGTTCTAATGCCAGCCATTCAGCCTGCGGAATTATGGCAAGAATCAGGAAGACTTGGGGCTTATGGCCCTGAATTAATGAGACTAAAAGACCGTCATGACCGTGATTTTGTTCTTGGTGCGACTCATGAGGAAGTGATTACGTCACTCGTACGAGATGATGTCAAGTCATATAAAAAGCTACCTTTAAATGTCTATCAAATCCAGACGAAATATCGAGATGAACGCAGGCCTAGGTTTGGTGTTTTACGTTCGCGTGAATTTATCATGAAGGATGCCTATTCTTTTGATACAACTCGAGAAGGACTTGATGAAAGCTATCAATCGATGTATGATGCATATCAGAGTATTTTTACAAGATTCCAACTAGACTTTAGAGCAGTGGAAGCAGATTCAGGTGCTATTGGTGGGACGGATACTCATGAATTTATGGTATTAAGTGAGATTGGTGAAGATACAATTGCCTATTCGAACGAATCAGATTTCGCAGCTAATATTGAAATTGCACCAGTTATTGTCAAATATACTGCCTCTAATGAAGCGAAAGCAGAATTAGAACGACTCGAGACACCAAATACAAAGACCATCTCAGAGGTAACTTCGTTTCTAAATATCAATGCGGAGAAAACGATAAAATCTCTTCTTTATATTGTCGATGAACAGCCAGTTCTAGTTCTAGTTAGAGGAGATCATGACGTAAATGAGATAAAAGTCTCCAATGCATTCGATAAAGCCATCGTTCAGTTAGCAACACCTGAAGAAACCGAAAGATTTTTAGGGTGTCAGCCAGGATATGTTGGTCCTGTTAAGCTCTCGGATGACATAACCGTTATTGCTGATCATGCGGTTGAAGCCATTGTCAATGGTGTGTGCGGGGCAAATGTGAAAGATTATCATTTTGTAAATGTAAATGTAGACCGAGACTTTTCGGTTAGTAAGTATACTGATCTTCGTATGATTCAAGAAGGCGATCCATCTCCAGATGGAAAGGGGACAATTCAATTTGCAATGGGAATTGAAGTTGGGCATGTCTTTAAACTTGGAACGAAATACAGCGAAGCACTTGGGGCAACATTCCTAAATGAGCTAGGAAAGTCAGAACCAATGATTATGGGTTGTTATGGAATTGGTGTTTCAAGAACAGTTGCTGCAATTGTCGAGCAACATCATGACGAGAATGGAATGGTTTGGCCAACCTCTGTCGCACCATTTGACCTTCACCTAGTGACAATTAACGTTAAGGATGAAGACCAAAAACGAGTTGGAGAAGAATTATATGCTTCTTTAAAGGGGCTAAAATATGATGTATTGTTTGATGATCGTCCGGAACGCGCTGGAGTCAAGTTCAAAGATTCTGATTTGATTGGTCTGCCAATTCGAATAGGTGTTGGGAAGAAAGCATCAGAAGGTATCGTTGAAGTCAAAGTCCGAAAAACAGGTGAAATGCTTGAAGTGGCGTTGGATGATTTAGAAGAAACGCTTACAACCTTGTTTAAACAATTATAAAAATATGTTGGTATCTCATACTCGTGTGAGATACCTTCTCTATTGATAGATGCAAGGGAGGGATGAATATGTCAGACGAACAACTTCGTAGAGAACGATTGCAGTTATTGCTTCAACAGTTACAAATCCCAGATCAAGTCATTCAGCAATATTTCCAAGCTGGCTTAATTAGAAAGCTTCAAATTTCAAAAGAGAAACGTTCATGGCATTTTCATATTGAATTACCAACAATTGTATCTGCCGATGTCTATGAATTATTCTCTGCAAAGATCAGTCAAACATTTGAACATATTGCAACTGTTCAATTTACATTTCATTACGGACAGACTGATCTTTCAGAAAATGAGTGGGTCGACTACTGGCCAATGATTATTAATCGATTAACGGTAATTTCTGATGGAATTAGACAGATGCTATTAAACCAAGCTCCGAGTTTTGATGGGAAACGTCTTGTCATACAAGTAAGGAATGAGACAGAGGCAGTTGCTCTCAAAAGAAAATTAATTGAGCCTTTTGCTGAAACATTGTTAAGTCTAGGTTTACCTTCTATTAAACTTGATACACATATACAAGAATCAAAGAAGGAATTTGAAGAGTTTATAGAAAAAAGAGAAAAAGAAGATCACTCTAAGGTTGTTGAAGCAATCCTAGAGAAGAGAAAGCTTGAACAACAAACAGACAAACAAGTGAGTCAAAAGGCGTTAGTGATTGGTTATCCAATCAAAGATGAGCCCGTCACACTTGATTCAATTCAAGATGAAGAGCGGAGAATCACCGTTCAAGGTTACGTATTTAATGCTGAAACACGTGAGTTGAGAAGTGGACGTACACTCTTAACCTTTAAAATTACGGACTATACTGATTCAATCTTAGTGAAAATGTTTTCAAAGGATAAAGAGGATGTTCCGCTCCTACAGGCAATCAAAAAGGGTATGTGGGTCAAAGTTCGCGGTGGAATCCAAAATGACACCTTTGTTCGTGATCTTGTTATGATTGGAAACGATGTGAATCAAATTTCAGCAACTGAAAAGCAAGACACAGCTCCTGTAGATGAAAAAAGAGTGGAATTACATCTTCATACAACCATGAGCCAAATGGATGGTATTGTTTCAGCGGGTAGATATGTTGAACAAGCAGCCAAATGGGGACACCCTGCCATAGCAATTACCGACCATGGTGTAGTGCAGTCATTTCCGGAGGCTTATTCTGCTGGAAAAAAACATGGCATTAAAGTTTTATTTGGACTCGAGGCCAACTTAGTTGATGACGGTGTACCAATCGTTTACAACGAAGCTCATCGGTTGTTGCTTGAAGAAGAGTTCGTCGTTTTTGACGTGGAAACAACCGGTTTATCTGCCGTGTACAATACGATTATTGAACTAGCTGCAGTGAAGGTGAGAAACGGGGAGATTATTGATCGTTTTGAATCTTTCGCAGATCCGCATGAACCTTTGACCAACACAATTATTGAGTTAACAGGTATTACTGACGATATGGTTAAAGGACAGCCTGAGATAGAGACTGTTTTAAATAAATTTAGAGAATTTGTAGGGGATGCCGTTTTGGTTGCCCATAACGCAAGCTTTGATATGGGCTTTTTAAATGTAGGCTATCAAAAGATAGGTCAACCAGAAGCTAGTAATCCTGTAATAGATACACTTGAACTTGGACGTTTTCTATATCCAGAGTTTAAAAATCATCGTTTAAATACTCTCTGTAAAAAGTTTGACATAGAGCTTGTTAGTCATCATAGAGCGATTTATGATGCTGAGGCGACAGGATATTTACTTTGGAAAATGGTTAAGGATGCAGTTGAACGTGATATTCATTATCATGATGAACTGAATAATCATATGGGACAAGGAAATTTCACCCGCCAGCGTCCGTCTCATTGTACAATTCTTGCTGAAACGCAAGAAGGATTAAAGAACTTATATCGTCTAGTTACGATGTCACATGTCGATTATTTCTTTAGAACGCCTCGAATCCCTCGTTCACAATTGCAAAAGCTTAGAAAAGGGTTGTTAATTGGTTCTGCTTGCGACAAGGGAGAAGTGTTCGAAGGAATGATGCAAAAATCTCCTGATGAAGTAGAGGAGATTGCAGCTTTCTATGATTACTTTGAAGTTCAACCATTAGATAATTATGCACATCTCATTGAAAAAGAATTGGTGAAGCATGACGGTGCACTGAAAGAAATCATCGGGAACATTATTAAGCTAGCTGACAAGATGGACAAGCCTGTTGTTGCTACTGGAAATGTTCATTATCTTGATGAAGAGGATTATGTTTATCGGAAAATCCTCATTGCATCTCAAGGTGGAGCTAATCCTTTAAACAAGCAAACACTTCCGAAAGTTCATTTACGTACGACTGACGAAATGCTAGCAGCTTTCGCATTCCTTGGCGAAGAAAAGGCAAAAGAAATCGTAGTAGATAACACTCAAAAAATGGCAAACCGAATCGAAGAGATTCATCCAATTCCCGATCAATTATATACACCGAAAATTGAAGGGGCCGACGATGAGATTCGTCAAATGAGTTATGGAAGAGCGAGAA
The DNA here is from genome assembly GCF_017939705.1 of Halalkalibacter suaedae. Classification (GTDB taxonomy): domain Bacteria; phylum Bacillota; class Bacilli; order Bacillales; family Bacillaceae_D; genus Halalkalibacter; species Halalkalibacter suaedae. The sequence continues at coordinate 54,896 of NZ_JAGKSQ010000005.1, read as the reverse complement.
GTATTTATGGTGAAAATCTTCCTGAAATAGTCGAAGCTAGATTAGAGAAGGAATTAAAAAGTATTATTGGTCACGGATTTGCTGTAATTTACTTGATTTCACACAAGCTTGTAAAGAAATCATTAATTGATGGTTATCTTGTTGGTTCCCGGGGTTCAGTTGGATCATCTTTCGTTGCGACAATGACTGAAATAACAGAGGTCAATCCGCTTCCACCTCATTATGTCTGTCCTGACTGTCATCATTCCTACTTTTTCAATGACGGTTCAGTAGGATCAGGTTATGATTTGCCTGACAAAGATTGTCCTGAGTGTGGTGCTGCCTATGTTAAGGATGGCCAGGATATTCCATTCGAAACCTTCTTAGGCTTTAAGGGAGATAAGGTACCTGATATTGATTTGAATTTCTCTGGTGAGTATCAGCCTCGAGCACATGGGTACACGAAAGAGTTATTTGGAGAAGAATATGTATACCGTGCTGGAACAATTGGAACGGTAGCTGAGAAAACAGCTTACGGCTATGTAAAAGGCTACCAAAATGATCATAATCTAATGATGCGGGGTGCAGAAATTGATCGTCTCGTTTCGGGGTGTACTGGTGTCAAACGAACTACGGGTCAGCATCCTGGGGGGATTATTGTAGTTCCAGATTATATGGATATCCATGATTTTTCACCAATCCAATTTCCTGCTGATGACAAAAATTCAGAATGGAAAACGACTCACTTTGACTTCCATTCGATTCACGATAATCTTTTAAAGCTTGATATTCTTGGGCATGATGACCCGACTGTGATCCGTATGCTTCAGGATCTAAGTGGTATTGATCCTAAAACAATACCAACAGATGATCCAGAAGTAATGAAAATATTTGCTAGTCCAGAAGTATTAGGTGTCACAGTCGATCAAATTATGTGTAAAACAGGAACACTCGGAATACCTGAATTTGGAACTCGCTTTGTTCGCCAAATGCTTGAAGAAACGAAACCAAGTACGTTTTCTGAACTTGTCCAAATCTCGGGATTATCTCATGGAACTGACGTTTGGTTGAATAATGCGAATGAACTCATCTATGATGGTACTTGTGAACTGAAGGACGTGATCGGCTGTCGTGATGATATTATGGTCTATCTAATTTACAAAGGTCTCGAACCATCACTTGCTTTTAATATCATGGAATTTGTGCGAAAAGGGAAAGGTCTTCAGCCTGAGTGGATTGAAGAAATGAAAAAACATAGTGTTCCTGATTGGTATATCGGTTCATGTCAGAAAATTAAATACATGTTCCCTAAAGCCCATGCTGCCGCATATGTATTAATGGCAGTAAGGATTGCTTATTTCAAGGTTCATCACCCAATTCTATATTATGCTTCTTACTTTACAGTGCGTGCAGATGATTTCGATTTGGACACAATGATTAAAGGTTCTACGGCGATTAAGGCTAAAATAGAAGAAATTAATTTAAAGGGTCTTGATGCGGCACCTAAGGAAAAAGCAGTACTAACCGTACTTGAGCTTGCACTTGAAATGTGCGAGAGAGGTTTTTCTTTTCAGAAGGTTGACTTGTACCGCTCTAGTGCTACTGAATTTCAAGTTGAGGGGATGTCACTTTTACCACCATTCAATGCAATGACAGGCGTTGGTACAAATGCAGCACTGAATATTGTCAAAGCTCGCCAAGACGGGGAATTCCTGTCTAAAGAGGATCTACAACAACGTAGTAAATTAACTAAAACAGTATTAGAGCATCTTGATGATCATGGATGCTTAGGGGATATGCCTGATTCCAATCAGCTTTCACTCTTTTAAAAGAAGTGATATAACCCCTCAGGTGATTGCATTGCCTTGCAGAGTATGGTATTGTAATTATGGTAATACTTAGAATACGTTCACGAGAAAGAGTGGGGGAACCCACTCTTTCGTTTGTTCGTAGCCCTTTTTTCAATTGAAATGAGATAAGTAAAAACGGATAAACTATATGTATAAATGAACAATTAAATAGAGCAAGGAGGCTACAGATGGGCAACAAAGCAACAGATATAGTCACTGCTTTAGTTACGCCGATTCTTGAAGAATTGAACCTAGAGCTAGTTGATGTTGAATTTAAAAAAGAAGGACCGAACTGGTTTTTACGCGTATTTATTGACAAGGACAAAGGTGTCGATCTAGAAGACTGCAGTCAAGTTAGTGAAAAGCTTAGCGAAAAACTAGATGAAACCGATCCAATTGAACAGGCTTATTTCTTAGAAGTGTCATCGCCTGGTGCAGAACGTCCTTTAAAAAAGGAAAAAGATATCCAAAAATCAATTGGGAAGCATGTTTATGTAACGACATATGAACCGATTGATGGAGAAAAAGCGTTTGAAGGACTTTTAAAAGATTTTGATGGAGAAAACCTTGAAATTGAAATCAAAATAAAAACGCGTTCCAAGTTATATACTGTGCCATACGAGAAAGTAGCTAGTGCAAGATTAGCAATTGTGTTTTAATGCTTTAACATTGAAAGGGGGAAAATAGTTCCATGAATAGTGAATTTATGGATGCATTAGCAACGTTAGAAAGAGAAAAAGGGATTCAAAAGGATGTTATTATTGAGGCAATTGAAGCCGCCCTCATCTCAGGCTACAAAAGAAACTTTAATCAAGTTCAAAATGTACGTGTTGATGTTAACAGAGACAATGGAAGTATTCGTGTCTTTGCTAGAAAAACAGTGGTTGAAGAGGTTTTTGATGCACGACTGGAAATTTCTTTACCTGAGGCACAAAGAATGAATCCTAGTTATGAAGTTGACGATATTGTCGAAATCGAAGTAACTCCTAAGGATTTCGGACGAATTGCTGCACAAACGGCTAAGCAAGTAGTAACACAACGAGTTCGTGAAGCAGAGCGTGGCATCATTTATGCAGATTTCATTGATCGTGAAGAAGACATTATGACAGGGATTGTTCAAAGACAGGATCACCGCTTTATTTATGTTGATCTTGGTAAGGTCGAAGCTTTGTTACCTTTAAATGAGCAGATGCCAAATGAATCATATAAACATAATGATCGAATAAAAGCATATATAACAAAGGTTGAAAAGACAACAAAAGGACCTCAAATCCTTATTTCTAGAACCCATCCCGGATTACTTAAGCGATTATTTGAGCTTGAAGTACCTGAAATATACGACGGTACAGTTGAGATTAAATCTGTTTCTAGAGAAGCTGGGGATCGTTCTAAGATTGCTGTACATGCTGATAATGCTGAAGTTGATCCAGTTGGCTCTTGTGTTGGACCAAGAGGACAACGTGTACAAACAATCGTAAATGAGCTTAAGGGTGAAAAGATTGATATTGTTCGCTGGTCAGAAGATCCAGTTGAATATGTAGCGAATGCCCTAAGTCCTTCGAAGGTATTAAAAGTAAAAGTAAATGAAGAAGATAAAATGACTCAAGTTATTGTCCCAGATTATCAATTATCATTAGCCATCGGTAAGAGAGGACAAAATGCACGCTTAGCTGCCAAACTAACTGGTTGGAAGATTGATATTAAAAGTGAAAGTGATGCAAGGGAACTTGGATTAATGGATTCAGAAGATTTTGTGACAGTTGAGTCTGATGTAGACGGATACGTAACAGAGCAACAGTAAAGGGGATGGGGCCAATGAATCAACGTAAAGTTCCTCTTCGAAAATGTCTTGTTACAAATGAAATGAAACCTAAAAAGGAACTGATCCGAATTGTTCGTTCACCAGAGGGTGAGGTTTCTGTTGATCCAACTGGAAAGAAAAATGGTCGTGGGGCTTACATTAGTAATAATGAAGAAAGCTTCGATATCGCCAAGAAAAAGGATATTTTATCTAGGCACTTACAAGTAAAGGTTGAGCCCGAGATTTATGACCAGTTAAAGGAAGCAAGCAAGAAAGGAAGAACATAATGGCTCAGTCAAAGTGGCTTTCATTACTTGGTCTTGCAGCTAGAGCAAGGAAGCTCGTTACAGGGGAAGAACTTGTATTGAAGGAAGTCCGTAGACAATCTGTGAACGTCGTGATTCTTTCAGCAGACGCAGCTGAACAGACAAAGAAAAAAGTATTGGACAAATGTAGCCATTACAATATACCGGTACGTATTGTCTCAGACCGACAAGAGCTAGGACAGGCGATCGGAAAAGTGGAGAGAGTCGTTATTGGTGTCATGGACGTTGGATTTGCCAAAAAAATGATTACCTTAATAGACCAATGATTCTGGAGGGAAGTACATGAAGAAAATGAGAATATATGAATATGCCAAAGAAAAAGATGTACCAAGTAAATCAATTATTGATAAATTAGCAGGTGCCGGGATTAATGTATCAAATCATATGTCTGTAATTGATGAGAAAATGATGAAGGTGATCGAAGGTGATAATGCTTCTGCACCTGAGAGCAAGGGACAGGAAACGGCGAAACCGAAAAATGACGCTCGTCCACAAGGAAACCGACAAGGTCAAGGGAACAACAAAAAAGGTCCACAAAGACCCGGTCAAAATCAAAACAGAAACAACAAAGGTAAGCAACAGCAAAGACCTCCACAACAGCAACAAAAACCTGAGCCGCCAAAGCCAAAGCCACTTCCAGAGAAGATTACTTTTGTTGAATCTTTAACAGTTGGTGAATTAGCTTCTAAACTACATAAGGAACCATCTGAACTTATTAAGAAATTAATGTTCCTAGGTGTAATGGCCACAATTAATCAAGAACTCGACAAAGATTCGATTGAATTAATTGCTACCGACTATGGTGTTGAAGTTGAGGAAGAAATTGTTATCGATGAAACTGAGTTTGAGAATTATGCTGATGAGGATAAAGAGGAAGACTTAAAAGAGAGACCTCCTGTTGTTACAATTATGGGGCATGTTGACCACGGTAAAACAACGTTACTTGATTCGATCAGAAAAACAAAAGTAACAGAAGGTGAAGCTGGAGGAATTACTCAACATATCGGTGCTTATCAAGTAGAAACTAGTGGAAAGAAAATCACTTTCCTTGATACACCGGGACATGCGGCCTTTACAACGATGCGAGCACGTGGTGCACAAGTGACTGATATTACAATCCTTGTTGTAGCTGCAGATGATGGTGTCATGCCTCAAACAAAAGAAGCGATTAGTCATGCGAAGGCAGCAGGAGTACCAATTATTGTTGCTGTCAACAAAATTGATAAAGAAGCAGCTAATCCTGACCGAGTGATGCAGGAGTTAACTGAGTTTGAATTAGTTCCTGAAGCATGGGGTGGGGAAACGATTTTCGTTAATGTTTCTGCACTTGCTGGAACGGGTATTGACGAGCTTCTTGAAATGATTCTACTAGTAGCTGAGGTAGCAGAGCTTAAAGCTAACCCTGATAAGTTAGCGCGTGGGTCTGTTATTGAAGCAGAGCTTGACAAAGGACGTGGAGCTGTTGCGACACTTCTCGTTCAATCGGGTACATTAAAAGTTGGGGATCCTATCGTTGTTGGATCAAGCTTTGGTAAAGTACGTGCGATGGTAAATGATTTGGGAAGACGAGTAAAAGAGGTAGGTCCATCTACACCAGTTGAGATTACTGGATTAAATGAAGTTCCTCTTGCTGGAGATCAGTTCCAAGCATTCCCAGACGAGAAGAAAGCTCGTCAAATTGGTGAAGTAAGAATGTCGCGTCAACGTGAGGCGAATCTTGCGGCTAGCTCGAGAGTTAGTCTTGATGACTTGTTTAATCAAATTCAGCAAGGTGACGTTAAAGAAATTAATATCATTATTAAAGCTGATGTACAAGGTTCTGTTGAAGCAATGCGCGGTTCACTTGAGAAGATTGAAGTTGAAGGGGCAAAGATCAACATTATTCACACTGGTGTTGGTGCAATTACAGAATATGATGTCATGCTTGCATCGGCATCCAACGGAATTGTCATTGGTTTTAATGTACGTCCAGATGTGAATGCTAAACGTACAGCAGAAGCTGAAAAGGTTGATATCCGTCTACATCGTATTATTTACAATGCGATCGATGAGATTGAAGCAGCAATGAAAGGTATGCTTGACCCTGAATTTGAAGAAAAAGTAATTGGTCAAGCTGAAGTTAGGACAACATTCAAAGTTTCAAAAGTAGGAACAATTGCTGGTTCTTATATAACTGAAGGAAAAGTGACAAGAGATTCTACTGTTCGTCTTATTCGTGAAGGAATCGTTATTTATGAAGGCTCCATTAACGCCCTCAAGCGATTCAAGGATGATGCTAAAGAAGTAGCAGCAGGATATGAGTGCGGGATAACTCTTGAGAACTTTAATGATCTTAAAGAAGGCGACATTATTGAAGCTTATGTAATGGAAGAAATTGAGCGTAAATAATGATCGGATCTGTGCGCTTGGAACTTATGATTTACGATGTTCAATCACTAAAAGAAAAGCGTTCTGTTCTCAAAAGCCTTCAAACTAGGATCAAACAACGATTTAATATTTCAGTTGCAGAAACAGCACATCATGATGTTTGGCAACGTGCTGAGTTAACCTTAGTGACTGTTTCTAATGATCGTGCCGTATGTGATCGTGAGCTACAGCGGGCACTTGCATTAATTGATGGTCAGCCTGAGGCAGAACGTACTGTAACAGAATATGAATGGTTGTAAGCATATAAGGGGTGAATAACATGAGCAACGTTCGTGCACACCGTGTTGGTGAACAAATGAAGAAAGAACTTAGTGATATCATCATGCGTGAAATTAAAGACCCTAGAGTCAACTTTGTTACAGTAACAGGGGTTGATGTAACAGGGGATCTACAACAAGCAAAAGTATTTATAACCGTTTTGGGTAATGAAGAGCAAAAAGAAGCGACGATTCAAGCGTTGTCAAAGGCCAAAGGATTTATTCGTTCAGAAGTGGGCAAGAGAATTCGTCTACGGAAGACACCTGATATTTTCTTTGAATTTGATCAATCGATTGAATATGGGAATCGTATTGAAACGCTTTTACAGGACTTAAATCGAAATGAACGTCCATAAGAATGAAAACCAGGAGGATAGAAGAGCATATGCTCTTCTATCCTCCTTTATATTAATGGAGGGTAGACTATGCAACCTAATGGAATTTTAATCCTACACAAACCTAGAGGGATGACATCTCATGACTGTGTTTATAAAGTAAGACGATTGTTTCAAACAAAAAAAGTAGGGCATACTGGTACACTCGACCCAGACGTAAACGGTGTCCTTCCTATCTGTGTTGGAAAAGCAACCAAGGTCGTAGAGTATATGTCGGGGCATGATAAGATGTATGAAGGTGAAGTAACCATAGGTTATTCAACGACAACAGAAGATAGAAGTGGTGATGTAGTACAGACGAAAAAGATTGAAGACAAATGGACGAGTGAGCAGCTACAAAGCGTTTTAAATGAGTTTCTTGGCAAAGTTGTTCAAACTCCTCCAATGTATTCAGCTGTAAAAGTAAAGGGCAAGCGCCTATACGAATATGCAAGAGAAGGAAAAGTGATTGAACGTCCTAGTCGCGAGGTAACCATTCATTCAATTGATTTATGTTCGGAAGTTGCTTATCGTGAGAATACAGCGAGTTTTCGCTTTAACGTTTTGTGTAGTAAAGGAACGTATATACGCACCCTTGCTGTTGACATTGGCAAACGACTTGGTTATCCGGCGCATATGTCAGATCTCATTAGGCTTACATCAGGTCCATATACATTAAATGAAAGTTATCATTTTTCTCAATTGGAGGAACTCAAGCAAGAGGGAACATTACTATCTGTTCTTCGCCCGTTTGATACGGCCATATCTATGATACCTAAACAAATTGTTGATAGAGAAACAGAACAGTTCATTAAGAACGGAGCAGTTATCAGCTCAAACATAGATCAAAAACGTTTTACCGTATATAATGAAGATGGTGAGTGCTTAGCCATTTATAAGCAACACCCAACTAAAGAAGGGTATATTAAGCCAGAAAAAATGTTTTGGACTGGAAATTAGTCCGCGAAAAGGGGATTCTTAATGGATACCATTTATTTACACCATCCAATTGATACAAATAATTTACAGCATAAACCAACCGTGATGGCCTTAGGTTTTTTTGACGGAGTGCATAAAGGTCATCAAGCTGTTTTCAATACAGCAAGAGATTTAGCAAATCAAGGCAATTATCACGCTGCTGCAATGACCTTTCACCCACATCCTAAAGAAGTATTAAGGCCTTCTAATTCACAAATGAAATACATAACGCCTTTAAAAGAAAAAATAAAAAAAATAGAAGAACTTGGCATTGAAACATTATATGTGATTGAATTCTCACTTGAATTTGCCAAGTTAACACCACAGCAATTTGTTGATGATTATCTAATTACTTTGGGAGTTGTTCATGTTGTTGCGGGCTATGATTTCACATATGGGGCACTTGGGAAGGGCACCATGGAGACCCTTCCTTTGCATGCCAGGGATCGTCTCAAGATTACAACTGTAACGAAATATGAAGAGAATGATGAGAAGGTCAGTTCGACCCGGATTCGCAATTTGCTCGACAAAGGAGAAGTAGAGCAGGTTTCACAGTTACTTAATCGTCCATATTCGATTACTGGAAAGGTTGTGGATGGAGAAAAGAGAGGTAGAACGATCGGCTTTCCAACTGCTAATATTTCACTAACTGATCATTATCTCATCCCGAGCACAGGAGTTTATGCAGTTAATGCTCTAATCCATAACCAACAGCATCACGGAGTTTGTAATATTGGTTTTAAACCTACTTTCCATGATGCTGTAACCGAACCTACCATTGAGGTTCATTTGTTTAACTTTAATGAAGAGATATATGGTCAATCAATTGAAGTTGAATGGATAATTAGGCTAAGAAGTGAAATGAAATTCAATGGAATAGACGAACTTGTTGAACAAATCAAGGCAGATAAGGATGCAGCGTTAAGGCATTTCAACAAATAGTAACTTGCAAATTAATGAATAACAAGTTACAATAAGCTTTGTACGCATTGTACACTCCGTTTCTTGGCAAATCGAATCACCGACGTTTGCTAGGAGATAGGAGATAAAAAAGAAGGAGGTGGATAGGATGGCATTAGCACAAGAGCGCAAGAACGAGCTTATCGCTGAGTTCAAAACGCACGACACGGACACTGGTTCTCCAGAAGTTCAAGTCGCTATCCTAACTGAGCAAATCAACACATTAAATGAGCATTTACGTACTCATAAGAAGGATCACCATTCACGTCGTGGTCTTTTAAAGATGGTTGGTCAACGTCGTAACTTGTTAACGTACCTACGTAACAAAGATGTAACACGTTACCGTAATCTTGTTGACAAGCTTGGTTTACGTCGATAATTTTGCTAAAAGCGGGAATCTTCCCGCTTTTTTCTTGATCTCATAGCATTGGTAATTAACCCAATATATGTTAGTTAATAAATGATTATATCTCCTTCTTGTTTATAATTTTAAATAAGAAGGTCATAATAAATGGTACTGATACTTGTGTACGAGAGGAGTACGCGTAATGGAACAAACAAAACATGAATTTAAGATGGACTGGGCTGGACGAGAATTAATCGTTGAGACAGGCCAATTAGCAAAGCAAGCCAATGGTGCTGTACTTGTTAGATATGGTGATACGGCTGTACTTTCAACTGCGACAGCTTCAAAAGAACCAAAGGATTTAAACTTTTTTCCTTTGACAGTAAACTATGAAGAGCGTCTCTATGCAGCTGGGAAAATCCCGGGTGGATTTATTAAGAGAGAAGGTCGTCCTAGTGAACGTGCAATCTTAACAAGCCGTTTGATTGACCGTCCGATTCGACCACTTTTCCCTGATGGATTTCGTAATGAGGTTCAAGTGATAAGTATTGTTATGAGTTCTGATCAAAATGCCTCTTCAGAGATGGCAGCAATGATTGGATCATCACTTGCATTATCTGTTTCTGATATTCCCTTTGATGGACCGATCGCTGGCGTTACAATTGGTCGCTTAGACGGGGAGTTTATTATTAATCCAACAGCAGAACAACTTGAGAAAAGTGATATCGATCTCGTTGTTGCAGGAACAAAAGATGCGATTAACATGGTTGAAGCAGGTGCTGATGAAGTAACTGAAGAAGTTATGCTTGAGGCAATTATGTTCGGTCATGACCAAATCAAGAAATTAATTGCATTTCAAGAAGAAATTGTTGCAGTAGTCGGCAAAGAAAAAAGTGAAGTGAAGCTGAAACAAGTTGATGCTGATCTTGAGAATGAAATTCGTTCAATGGCTGAAACTGAACTAAAGACAGCTGTACAAGTTCAAGAAAAGCATGCTCGTGCTGAAGCAATCGATGCAGTTAAGGCTAAAACAATTGAAGTATTTGAAGAGCGTGAAGAGATTAAGTTAGGTGACGTTAGTGAGGTCCTACATAAAATTGTAAAAGAAGAAGTTAGACGTTTAATTACAATTGATAAAGTAAGACCAGATGGACGTAAGGTTGACGAGATTCGTCCTTTATCATCTCAAGTTGATCTATTGCCACGTACACATGGTTCGGGACTTTTCACACGTGGTCAAACACAGGCGTTAAGCATTTGTACATTGGGTGCACTAGGGGATGTACAAATTCTAGATGGTCTTGGAATTGAAGAGTCTAAACGTTTTATGCATCACTATAATTTCCCGCAATTTAGTGTTGGAGAAACAGGACCTATTCGTGGACCTGGACGTAGAGAAATTGGACATGGTGCATTAGGAGAACGTGCTCTTGAACCTGTTATTCCAAATGAGAATGACTTTCCATATACTGTACGCTTAGTTTCTGAAGTGTTGGAATCAAATGGTTCCACTTCACAGGCAAGTATTTGTGCAAGTACACTTGCTATGATGGATGCTGGGGTTCCAATTAAAGCACCTGTTGCTGGTATTGCGATGGGCCTAGTTAAGCAAGGGGAACATGTTTCAGTGTTAACAGACATTCAAGGAATGGAAGATGCTCTCGGAGACATGGACTTTAAAGTAGCAGGAACAAGAGAAGGTGTAACTGCACTTCAAATGGACATTAAAATCTCAGGGATCAATAGAGAAATTCTTGAGGAAGCACTTGGACAAGCAAAAAGAGGCAGAATGGTTATCTTAGATAATATGTTATCAGCGATTGCTGAATCTAGAAAAGAATTATCTAATTATGCTCCAAAAATTTTAACAATGAGCATTAAGCCAGACAAGATTCGTGATGTAATTGGTCCAAGTGGAAAAATGATCAACAAAATCATTGAAGAAACTGGTGTGAAGATTGATATTGAGCAGGATGGTAAAGTTTACATTGCTTCAGTAGATATGGCAATGAACGAAAAGGCCAAGTCAATTATTGAAGATTTAGTACGTGAAGTAGAAATTGGTCAAACTTATCTGGGTAAGGTCAAGCGTATTGAAAAGTTTGGTGCATTTGTTGAATTATTTAAAGGCAAAGACGGTCTTGTTCACATTTCTCAATTAGCTGAGGAAAGAATCGAGAAGGTCGAGGATGTTCTGAAGCTTGGAGATGAAATTCTCGTTCGTGTTACAGAGGTTGACAACCAAGGAAGGGTAAATCTTTCTAGAAAGGTTATCCTGAAAGAACAAAAAGAAAGAGAAGGCCAAGCTCAGAAATAAGGAAGTGGGGGGACTGGGAGTGTGTTGACCTAGTCTCCTTTTGCTTTGCGTTCTAACCTGTCCATCTAGTGCATACAATCGCACTAGAGGAGGGTATCAAAATGAAAAACAAGATTGTACATCTTTTTACGTTTGGCTTTATCGTTTTTTTCTCTATTAGTGCAGTGCAAAATCCTTTTTCGATGAAATATATTGAAACGCTTAAACAGGATAAGCCTGTCTTCAATGAGCATAACTCTTTATATAAAGAAATAATGGATAAAGCAGATTCCTATAATGAACCAGCGATAGACGCAAGAGTTGATAAAGTATGGAAGGCAGTGCCTGGTTATAATGGATTAGAAGTCGATGTTGAAGCCTCTTATGAAAAGATGGAAAAAACGAATGAATTTGATGAAGATCGTTTGGTTTTTAAAGAAATGGCGCCAACAGTTCATCTTGACGATTTACCACCAACAGCCATTTATAGAGGTAATGAAGAAAAGCCAATGGTTACTTTTTTAATAAATGTTGCATGGGGAAATGAATATTTGCCTAATATGTTAAAGACATTAAAGAAACATGGATTACATACAACCTTTTTCTTAGACGGGTCATGGGTAAAAGACAATCCTAATTTAACAACGATGCTCGTTGAAGAAGGACATGAAATTGGAAATCATGCTTATTCACATCCAGATATGAACACATTGACGAAGGAACGAATTGATGAAGAGTTAACGCGAACGAACGCAGCTATTAAGGCGGCAGTTGAAATTACTCCAAAATGGTTCGCTCCACCTAGTGGAAGTTATAATCAATCTGTAGTAGATCGTGCTAGCGAATTAGGTATGAAGACAATTATGTGGTCTGTTGATACGGTTGACTGGAGAAAACCTGACACATCATCGATGGTTGAGCGTGTTTTATCCAAAGTACATCCTGGAGCAATGATACTCATGCATCCAACCGCACCGTCTTCTGAAGGTCTTGAGCAAATGATTATTGGTATTAAAGAAAAGGGTTATAAAATTGGGACAGTTTCTGATTTATTATCTGAAGATCGTGTAACGGTCACTACAGGCAACAATAGGGGGACAACAAGTGGTACAGAGAATTGAGTTAGATAATGGCGTAAGAATATTAGCGGAACATATTCCATCTGTTCGATCAGTAGCGGTTGGAGTTTGGATTGGAACGGGCTCTCGTTTAGAAACAGCCTCAGAAAATGGGATCTCCCATTTCTTAGAGCATATGTTTTTTAAGGGAACAACAACTAGATCAGCGGCGGAAATAGCTGAATCATTTGACCGAATTGGTGGTCAAGTAAATGCTTTTACTTCTAAAGAGTATACGTGCTACTACGCAAAAGTATTAGATAATCATGCTGCCTATGCAGTAGATGTTTTATCTGACATGTTTTTTAATTCGATCTTTGATGAAGAAGAATTAGTAAAGGAAAAAAATGTAGTGTATGAAGAAATTAAAATGGTTGACGACACACCTGATGACATTGTTCATGATCTATTGAGCGAGGCAAGCTACGGTTCACATCCACTAGGTTATCCAATACTCGGCACAGTGGAAACATTAGAAACCTTTAATGGTGATTCGCTACGTGGTTATATGGACAAATTTTATACTGGTGATCATGTTGTTATTTCCATTGCTGGTAATATTACAGATGATGTGATTGAACAAATAAAGGAGATATTTTCAAAGGTCAAACCAACCACATATAAGCATGAAACGGAAAGACCTATTTTTACTCCGAATCATATTATTAGAACAAAAGAAACCGAACAGGCCCACCTATGCTTAGGTTATCCCGGTCTTGAGATTGGTGATAAGGATGTTTATGCACTTGTCTTACTGAATAATTTACTCGGTGGTAGTATGAGTAGTAGACTTTTCCAAGAAATCCGAGAAAAGCGTGGGTTATGTTATTCTGTATTCTCTTATCATTCTTCTTATCAAGACAGTGGAATGTTGACGATCTATGCTGGCACAGGTCATCAACAACTTGAGGATTTAGCTTCTGCACTTATCGGAACGGCAAGTCAACTAGCAGATCAAGGTATGACAGAGAAGGAACTAACAAATGGGAAAGAACAATTAAAGGGAAGTTTAATGTTGAGCTTAGAGAGCACGAATAGTCGAATGAATCGAAATGGGAAGAATGAATTATTACTTAAAAAACATCGTACACTAGATGAAATTATCGAGGAAATTGATCAAGTTTCAATTTCTGACGTAAATAAATTAGCTGTATCGATTCTAAAGTCTAAACCATCTATATCATTAATAAATACGACTGGTACACTTCCTCAAGCCCTTCAGTCGTAAGGAGTGGATCAGCCTTAAATAGGCTGGTCTTTTTTTTGTTTTGTTACATACCCTTGTAAAAAGAAGAGGTAAAGGGGGAGGAAGGATGAGACTAAGTGAAATAAGTAGTAAGGAAATCATTGATTATCAAAAAGGAGAACGATTAGGGATACTAGGACAGACAGATTTATTAGTGAACGAAGAAACCGGGGATATTGAAGCATTTATTATTCCTACAATGAAGTGGTTTGGATTTGGGAAAAAGGATAGAGAATATACTGTTCATTGGGATCAAATAAAAAAAATTGGTGAAGATATGATCATTATTGAACTTGAGTATGTAGAATAGCTAAAAGCTAGAGTCTCTCTTTCGTGAAAAGAGGCTTCTAGCTTTTTTTTGTTCTCTGTGATTCACCCATTTATAAAACTACACATATGCTAGGGGTGAATCGTTGCTGTTCATCCTTTGCTTTACGCTTTGTGATGATTACGTCCAAAAGTTGCCTTATAGAAAGGAGAACAAATAGCACATGTTAACAAACAAACATATAGTCATTATTGGCGGCGATGCAAGGCAGTTGGAGATTATTCGAAAACTCTCAACACTTGATGCTAGGATTACGATGATCGGATTTGATCAATTAAATGATGGATTTATTGGAGCTTGCAAAGAGACGATCGATGCGGTTGAGTGGGAAACGGTCGATGCCATTTTACTTCCTGTGAGTGGAATGAGTTCTGATGGCAAGATCGATACCATTTTCTCTAACGAAACAATTGAACTAAAACCTGAATTCCTAACGCAAACACCATCTCATTGCACAGTCTATTCTGGTATTAGTAACAAGGAATTAGATGCTTGCACGAAGGAAAGTGATCGAACATTAATCAAGTTAATGGAACGTGATGATGTGGCTATTTATAATTCGATTCCGACAGCTGAGGGTGCGGTGATGATGGCGATCCAACATACGGATATTACCATACATCATGCCAAAGTAGCGGTACTTGGCCTTGGTCGTATCGGAATGACTGTTGCTAGAACCTTTAGTGCTTTAGGAGCAAACGTAAAGGTTGGAGCAAATGAAAGTCCACAGTTAGCTCGAATTACTGAAATGGGACTTCAACCTTTCCATACTGACAATTTGAAAGAGGAACTACGGGATGTAGACCTAGTTATTAACACGATTCCAGCGCTAGTTCTGACTGCGAAAGTCTTAACTGAAATGCCTCTTCATGCTTTAATTATTGATTTAGCATCAAAGCCTGGGGGGACAGATTTTCGCTATGCAGAAAAACGTGGAATGAAAGCTTTACTTGCACCAGGGCTACCTGGAATTGTAGCTCCAAAAACAGCAGGTCAAATTTTAGCTGATGTGTTAGCTGAATTACTATCGACTGACTAAGTTAAAGGAGGAATTATCATGTCTTTAAAAGGAAAACATATTGGATTTGGAATTTCAGCATCTCACTGTACGTATGAAGAGGTTGTTCCGCAAATCGAAAAGCTTATTGAATTGGGTGCAAAAGTATCTCCATTTGTATCGAATAATGTTCGAACAACAGATACAAAATTTGGAACTAGTGCATACTGGTTAAATAAAATTGAAGAAATCACACAAGAACCGATCGTTGATTCAATCGTAAAGGCAGAACCATTTGGACCGAAAACACCCTTGGATTGCATGGTGCTTGCCCCAATTACAGGGAATACAACGAGCAAATTCGCAAACGCAATGACAGATACTCCTGTACTTATGGGTGCAAAAGCAACATTACGAAGTGGAAATCCGGTCGTGCTAGGAATTTCAACAAACGATGCCTTAGGTTTAAATGGTGTCAATATTATGAGGTTGATGGCAACCAAAAATATTTATTTTATCCCGTTTGGGCAAGATGATCCTGTAAAAAAACCAAACTCACTTGTAGCAAGAATGGAAGCATTAGTGGATACGGTTGAGTCTGCTATAGCTGGTAAGCAATATCAACCTGTCCTAATCGAAAAGTTCAGAGATTAGGCGAATAGCGACATTGCACAATTGTAATATTTCCCGTAAAGTTTAATAGAGGAAAAAAGTGAAACGAAACAGACGTGGATATGCTATAATCATTCCATCTATTCGTTACCTATTAAACTGTGATAACCGAGGGGAGAATACAATTATGTCAAAGCAATTTCATGTAGCGGTTGTTGGTGCAACAGGTGCTGTTGGTCAACAAATGTTAAAAACATTAGAGGAAAGAGATTTTCCTATTGCGAGCTTGAAGCTTTTATCATCTAAGCGTTCTGCAGGGAAAGTTCTCACTTTTAAAGGAAAAGAATATACAGTGGAAGAAGCAACACCAGAATCATTTGAAGGAGTGCAAATTGCCTTATTTAGTGCGGGAGGATCTGTATCAAAAGCACTAGCACCTGAAGCAGTCAAACGCGGTGCAATTGTTGTCGACAACACAAGTGCTTTTAGAATGGATCCAAATGTTCCATTAGTTGTTCCTGAAGTGAATGAAAGTGACCTAAAAGAACATAATGGGATTATTGCTAACCCTAACTGCTCGACAATTCAAATGGTTGTGGCACTTGAGCCGATCCGCCAACAGTATGGATTAAAAAAGGTTATTGTTTCAACATATCAAGCTGTTTCTGGTGCAGGTCTTGAAGCAATTGAAGAAATGAAGCAACAAACAAAGGATATTCTAGAAGGAAATGAATTCACACCGGAAATTCTTCCTGTAGGTGGAGACAAAAAGCATTATCAAATTGCATTTAATGCCGTTCCACAAATTGACTTATTCCAAGATAATGGATACACATTTGAAGAAATGAAAATGATGAACGAAACAAAGAAAATCATGCATATGGCAGATCTAGAAGTAGCTGCTACTTGTGTAAGGTTACCAGTTGAGACAGGACACTCTGAATCAGTTTACATTGAAACAGAAAAAGGAGGAGCTTCCGTTCAAGAACTAAAAACCTTAATGGAAAGCTCACCAGGTGTGACTCTTCAAGACGACCCAGCGAATCAACTATATCCATTAGCTTCTGAATGTGTTGGCAAAAATGATGTATTTGTTGGTCGGATTCGAAAAGATTTAGATCGCGATAACGGCTATCACATGTGGATTGTTTCTGATAACCTACTGAAAGGTGCAGCTTGGAATTCCGTGCAAATCGCTGAAAGTTTAGCAAAGCTCAATCTTCTAAAGTAAAAAAGTAGGTGCTCTATGAAAATTATTGTACAGAAATTTGGTGGAACTTCTGTTCGTGATCACCAGAGTCGTTCACTAGCCGCAAATCATGTTAAAAAGGCTGTTGAAGATGGTTATAAAGTAGTTGTTGTTGTCTCTGCAATGGGTCGTAAGGGTGAGCCGTACGCAACAGATACGCTCCTCAGTTTAATTGACCAAGAGCGTCTTACCGCACGTGAACAAGATCTTCTTGTTTCGTGCGGTGAAGTGATCTCTTCAGTTGTTTTCACTGATTTATTAACGAGTCTAGGACTTACAGCAACGGCTTTTAATGGTCCGAAGGCTGGTTTTAGAACGAATAATGATTTTAGCAACGCCAAAATCATTGATATGAAATGTGAACCTATAGTAAAGCAGTTAGAAACAACAGACGTTGTTGTTGTAGCTGGATTTCAAGGACTATCTGAGTCGGGTGATGTCACTACGCTTGGTCGAGGTGGAAGTGATACCTCTGCGACCGCACTTGGTGCCGCATTAAAGGCGGAGTGGGTCGATATCTTTACCGATGTTGAGGGTGTTATGACTGCTGATCCAAGAATTGTTCAGGATGCTAGGCCTCTAGATTTGATGACCTATGAGGAAATTTCTAATATGGCTCATCAAGGGGCTAAGGTTATCCATCCTCGAGCGGTTGAAGTGGCTATGCAGGCAAAGATACCGATTCATATCCGCTCAACATACTCTGATCAAAAAGGAACGGTCGTCTCTGCAAAGCAAGCAGTTTCTGACCGTGTCATAACAGGTATTGCTAACTTAGATGGTATCTCTCAAATAAAAGTTCTCGCCAAAGATGGAGAATACGATGTACAGGAGAAAGTCTTTAAAGCAATGGCTAAGGAAGAGATAAGTGTTGATTTTATAAATATTAATCCTCGTGGTGTTGTGTATACAGTCATGCAAGATGTTGCAGATCGAGCAGTCAGTATTTTAAAACAACTAGGATATGAACCAGAAGTTAATCGACATTGTGCAAAAGTCTCGGCTGTTGGGGCTGGGATGACAGGGGTACCTGGAGTTACAGCAAAAATCGTTAGTGCTTTGTCTCAGCAGAACATTCAAATTCTTCAATCAGCAGACTCACATACAACAATCTGGGTACTAGTGCAAGAACAAGATATGGAGAAAGCTGTCAATGCCCTTCACCATATGTTCCATCTTGAGCAACAAGGGAATCATCAGGATATAACAACAAGTAACCCAGAGTGAGGAGTTGTGTGATGATGAAATTTGGCCATATATTGACAGCGATGGTCACTCCTTTTAATACAGAAGGGTTGATCAATGTTGAGAGAACAAAAGAATTAATTGATTATTTAATTACCAATGGCAGTGATGGGCTAGTTATTGCAGGAACAACAGGTGAATCACCAACACTAAGCAAGGCTGAAAAGGTAGAATTGTTCCGAGTAGTTGTGGATCACGTAAATAAACGGGTGCCTGTCATTGCAGGAACTGGAAGTAATAACACTCAGGCATCGATTGAATTAACGAAAGCAGCTACTGACGTGGGTGTTGACGGTATTATGCTTGTTGCTCCGTACTATAACAAACCTTCACAAGAAGGAATGTATGAGCATTTCAAAGCCATTGCATCAGTGACTCACTTACCGATTATTTTGTATAATATTCCTGGAAGAACGGGTGTACAGATTGAAGCGGAAACGACTATTGCCTTATCCAAAATAAATAATATTAAGGCGATTAAAGAGGCGAGTGGCGATTTAGAACAGATGGCCAAAATTATTGCCTCTACGGATAATGACTTTCAATTATATACTGGTGATGATTCAAAGACCCTACCGGCAATAGCTATTGGAGCGGATGGAGTTATTTCTGTTTCCTCACATCTTCTAGGTAATGAAATGAAAAAAATGATTACTCTCTTTAAAAATGGAGAAGTTGAACTAGCAGCCAAATCGCATCAAAGACTATTACCTATTATGGGGTCAATGTTCCTAGCACCTAACCCAACCTGTGTTAAATATGCGTTAAATCATTATGTAATGGATGTTGGAAGTGTTCGGTTACCATTATTGCCTTTGTTAGAAGAACAAAAGAAAAAGGTAACAGCCCAACTTGATCAAATAATGAATAGTTAATCCAAAAATAAACACCTGTAAGGACAATGAAGTCTTTACTAGGTGTTTTTTATTTATCTTTTTTTTCCTCTAATGTTTGTTACTAGCAATAGAGGAAAGACAGTCTTGTTTTTCAATTCATAAATAAGGTATACTAGGAATACATGATTTGTTCGGGTTTTAGAGCCAAGGATGATAGTGCAGAATAGCTATTAATAATCAAGGATTAAGCGATCGGTCATCGCTTTTTTTATAGAAATAATTGTAGGAGGAACTTCCATTGACAAAAGAAAATATAGAAAAGGTACGTGTATTTGCCCTAGGTGGAGTCGGTGAAATAGGGAAAAACATGTACGTAGTTGAAGTAGATGAAGACATCATTGTCGTTGATGCTGGTTTAATGTTCCCTGATGATGATATGTTAGGTGTCGACATTGTTATTCCAGATGTATCATACCTTGTAGAGAATGAAGATCGTGTAAGGGGTATAATCCTAACTCATGGTCATGAAGATCACATCGGTGGTTTGTCTTATGTACTAAAGAAGATTAATGTGCCAGTTTATGCAACAAAGCTTACACTTGGATTGGTAGAAGAGAAGCTAAAAGAAGCAGGAGTGTTACGTCATACAACATTAAGATTAATTGATTCGAATTCACAGCTAACAATTGGATCAACAAAGGTATCGTTTTTCAGAACAAATCACAGCATACCTGATTCTGTTGGTGTTTGTGTTGAGACGTCGCAAGGTGCAGTCGTTCATACTGGAGATTTTAAATTTGACCAGACTCCAGTTGATGGCAAGCAAGCAGAAATCGGAAAGATGGCTGCAATTGGTGAACGTGGTGTTCTCTGTTTACTTTCTGATAGTACAAATGCAGAGAGACCTGGTACAACTAAATCAGAAACAGAGGTTGGACAAGGAATCGCCGATGTTTTTGATAAGACAGAAGGCCGAATTATTGTAACGACTTTTGCATCAAATGTTCACAGAATACAGCAAGTCATTCATGCTTCAGTAAAGACGAACCGAAAATTAGCAGTTGTCGGGAAGAGTATGATTCGTGTGATTACAATTGCAACCAGACTAGGTTATTTAGATGCACCAAAGGATCTATTTATTGACATCGATGAGGTTAGTAAGTATCGTGATGAGCGTTTGGCTATTTTAACAACAGGTAGTCAGGGTGAGCCGATGTCTGCATTAACTAGAATGGCCAAAGGTGCTCATCGTCAAATTACGATCAATGTCAATGATACCGTTATTATTGCAGCTTCAGCGATTCCTGGTAATGAGAAATCCGTTTCAGGAATTATTGACAAGCTACATCGTATTGGTGCAGACGTTGTTTATGGACAAGCGAAAGTACATGCATCAGGACATGGTAGTCAAGATGAATTGAAGCTAATGTTAAATCTAATGCAGCCTAAGTTTTTTGTACCTATTCATGGAGAATTCCGAATGCAGCATGCCCACCGTTCGCTAGCAGTAAGCGTTGGAATTAAACTAGAACATATCTATCTAGTTGATAAAGGTGAGGTTGTTGAATTTACAAACGGACAAGCAAGATTAGCTGGAAAAGTTCCATCTGGAAATGTGCTTATCGACGGCCTTGGTGTAGGGGACGTTGGTAATATCGTTCTAAGAGACCGCCGTTTACTATCTAAAGATGGTATCCTTGTTGTAGTCGTAACGTTAAATAAAAAGACCGGTGAATTTATCTCGGGACCTAATATTATTTCTAGAGGGTTTGTTTATGTACGTGAGTCAGAGAAGCTACTTGATGATGCCAATGAACTTGTAGAATCAATTTTAAAGAAATGTGTTAGCGAGAATGTAAATGAATGGTCTTCACTAAAGAGCAATGTAAGAGAGGGATTAAGTCGTTTCTTGTTTGAAAAAACAAAGAGAAGACCAATGATCTTACCAATTATTATGGAAGTTTAAAAAAGTTTCAAAAGGTCTTATTGACCTTTTGAAACTTTTTTTTGGATGAAATGGAAAAACGTACACATACTAGAAGGTAGATATAATTAAAGGAGGAAGGTTGAAATGGGTAACGGATTAAATGAACAGCCTCAAGCACCGGAAACTCCACAAAAGGAACAGAAGAGTGGGATCATTGAAAAGATACAAGAACTTGGTCAAACGAATGTTCCTGACATGGAGGGCTCAAATATTCATTGTATGACAATTGTTGGGCAAATTGAAGGACATATGCAACTACCTCCACAAAACAAAACGACCAAGTATGAACATATCATCCCGCAGCTAGTTGCGATTGAGCAAAATCCAAAAATTGAAGGTCTTTTGCTTGTCTTAAATACAGTTGGTGGGGATGTTGAAGCAGGGCTTGCCATTTCAGAGATGATTTCATCAATGTCCAAACCAACAGTCACATTAGTTCTAGGTGGTGGACATTCGATTGGTGTTCCAATTGCAGTAGCAGCAAATTACTCGCTCATTGCGGAGACAGCTACAATGACCATTCATCCAGTGCGATTAACAGGACTTGTCATTGGGGTACCACAAACGTTTGAATACTTAGACAAAATGCAGGAACGCGTGATAAATTTTGTTACAAAGCACTCGAATATTACAGATGAAAAATTTAAGGAATTGATGTTTTCAAAGGGTAACCTTACGAGGGATATAGGAACGAATGTTGTTGGCACAGATGCTGTTGAATATGGCTTAATTAATGAAGTTGGTGGGATTGGACAATCCCTTAGGAAGCTAAATGAATTAATCGACCAAAACAAGCAAACGAATAATGGAGGAGAAGTGATCCAATGATTCTCTATACGATGATGCCGCAAGAATATATTTTTCCAGAGGATGATTCGTCCTTTCAATCACAAAAGGTTATTTCATGTGATGCAGGTCATCTTATTGTTGAACAGATTAATTCGACACAATATCGTATTGTCAGACTAATGAGTAGTAATGCGATGGATTATTTGGATGACAAATATACTCCAGGATCAATAATTCAAGCAGCACCTCAACTTTAGTTGTTTAGTCGTATATTGTCTTATGCTATAATTAACTTCATCCAAGCATGGTCGAAGCAGCCAATTTTGGCTGCTTCTTAAGTATGGTTCCTATTTTTAGTAGTAAAGGGTGAAAGCAGTATGGCAAGGCGAAAGAAAAAAAGAAAAACCGAGTGGAAATCTCAACTTACATATGAACTCATCGGTCTCGGCTTACTAGTTATTGCCTTCGTCACATTAGCACGATTAGGTAGCGTTGGTGAAACGTTTGTCAGACTGTTTCGTTTTTTTCTAGGTGAATGGTTTATCGTTCTCGCAATTGGGCTTTTAGTTACGGCATTATATATAATGATCAAGCGTAAAAAACCGACCTATTGGTCTAGGAAAATGGCAGGAGTCTACGTCATTATTTTAGCAATGGGGTTACTTGCACACATCAGTCTATTCCATCAATTAAGTGGCAGAGATGGATTTGAAGATCAATCGGTGATTAGAAATACCTGGCGTTTGTTTTGGATGGAGATGAGAGGACAAGCCCCTATTGAAGATTTAGGTGGAGGAATGATTGGAGCTTTTGCCTTTGCTGTCAGCCATTTTTTATTTGCTGAAGAAGGCACATATTTCGTTGGTTTTATTCTCCTGCTAATCGGAGTCATTTTATTAACTGGTAAATCACTATCCGAATTGTTAAGTAAGATTTTTAGAAAAGCATATACATTCGTTTTTGATACATTTAGTAGCTTAGGAACTGAATTTAAGCAACTACGTGAAAGAACAAAAGAGCGTTTAAAAGAAGAAAAGAAAGCCTATAAAGAGAAGAAAGCTATGAAAGAGAAGTCTGATGATCGGAATTTGCAAGAGAAATTCGAGGACAGTCCAAACAAAATGGAAGAGCAGCTAGAGTTATTAGAGCCTGAGATCGTAGACTTCACTCAAAAAGCATACAAACAGGAAGCGAAAAAAGAAGCTTCAAAAAAGGTTGCAGAATCTAAGGAAGAAGAAAGTCAAGAAGAAACAATTGAAATTGATATAACAGAGCCGCTCGTAACGGCTGCCGAAACAAACAAATCATATAAGTTGCCAGATTTAGAGCTTCTTAAACTACCTAATAACCCAAGTCAGTTAAATGAAAAAAAGTTATTAACTGCCAATGCAAAAAAATTAGAACAAACACTAGAAAGCTTCGGTGTGAAAGCAAGAGTCTCTAAAGTTCATCTTGGTCCAGCAGTCACTAAGTACGAAGTGAATCCAAGTGTGGGGGTCAAGGTAAGTAAGATCGTCAATTTGGCTGATGATTTAGCTCTAGCTCTAGCAGCTAAAGATATTAGAATGGAAGCTCCAATTCCCGGTAAATCAGCAATTGGAATCGAGGTGCCAAACCATGAGGTTGCGATTGTTACGCTGCGTGAAGTACTTGATTCACCTCAATCAAAGGATGAAAAAAATGTACTCGCAGCTGGATTAGGTCGTGATATTTCAGGTGAACCGGTGCTCGCACATTTAAATAAAATGCCACATCTACTCGTTGCTGGGGCAACAGGGAGTGGGAAAAGTGTTTGTATCAATGGCATTATTGTAAGTATTCTTTTAAAGGCTAAGCCCCATGAAGTTAAATTGATGATGATCGATCCGAAAATGGTTGAGTTAAATGTTTATAATGGAATCCCGCATTTACTAACCCCTGTTGTAACAGAACCGAAAAAAGCATCGCAAGCATTAAAAAAGGTCGTGGCCGAAATGGAACGGCGTTATGATCTGTTTTCACATAGTGGTACAAGAAATATCGAGGGGTATAATGAACTTGTAAATCGCCAAAATGAAGAGGGGGACGCTAAGCAGCCAACATTACCTTATATTATCGTTATTGTTGATGAGCTGGCAGACTTGATGATGGTCGCATCAGGCGATGTTGAAGATTCGATCGCAAGGCTTGCACAAATGGCAAGGGCTGCTGGTATTCATATGATTATCGCAACACAGCGTCCTTCAGTAGATGTTATAACAGGTGTAATTAAGGCGAATATTCCTTCGCGCATTGCTTTTGGTGTCTCTTCTCAGATTGATTCTCGAACCATTCTCGATTCTGGTGGAGCCGAAAAACTCTTAGGGCGTGGTGATATGTTATACATGCCTGTTGGAGCGAACAAGCCGACAAGAATTCAAGGTGCCTATCTTTCCGATCAAGAAGTGGAGGATGTCGTTGAATTTGTCATTTCGCAACAGAAGGCACAGTATCAGGAAGAAATGACACCAACAGAGGAGCCAACGGTTACTGAGAAAGCAGAAGATGAACTTTATGATTCCGCCGTTGAGCTTATTCTTGAGATGAATACGGCTTCTGTATCAATGCTACAAAGGCGTTTTAGAATTGGTTATACTCGTGCTGCAAGACTAATTGATGAAATGGAAGTTAGAGGCATTGTTGGTCCATATGAAGGAAGTAAACCTAGAGAAGTACTTATCTCTAAACCAAAAGAAGATGAGGCGTCATTATCGTAAGTGGGAGAAGGAGTGGGGTTGTTCATGATTAAGGCTGATCAAAGACCGTTGTACCTGCAAGTCATTGATAGAATGAAGGAGGATATTGACAAAAAAGTGTATGAAGAGGGCCAAAAGCTCCCTTCAGAGTTTGAATTGTCAAAAATATTAGGAGTAAGTCGAGCGACGTTACGAGAGGCTTTACGATTACTAGAAGAAGATGGTGTTGTGATTCGAAGGCATGGAGTTGGAACATTTGTTCATTCGAAACCATTATTTTCGGCGGGTATTGAAGAAATGCAAAGTGTAACCGATATGATCGTAAAGGCGAATATGAAGCCAGGTACAATTTTCTTATCTTCTTCAGTACAGGATGCTACTGAAGAAGATAAGCGGAAATTTAATAAGGATGATTTAACAGAAGTGATGGAGATCGAAAGAGTAAGAACAGCTGATGATGCACCAGTTGTTTACTGTCTAGATCGAATCCCTAACGAATTATTTGTGAATCATTCTATTCACGAAACTAAATCAATTTTTCGATTTTTAGAAGAAATTGGTCGGACAATTACATATGCCGTTACGTATATAGAACCTGTAGGCTATGACGAGAAGATTTCTGAAATTTTAGAATGTGACCCAGAGACTTCATTGCTTTTGTTAAAACAAATGCATTATGACCAACACGAAACTCCTCTACTGTATTCATTAAATTATTTTCGAGCAGATAAATTTAAATTTCACGTAGTAAGAAGAAGAGTGAAAGCATAACCTAAGCCTGATGGTATAAAGGAGATGATTATTTGAAACAACTATCTGAACAAATCGAACAGCATAACGGATTAACTATTCATACGATGAAGACTGATAAATATAAAACAAATACGTTAATCCTAATGGTGAGAGCTCCACTTGAAGCAGAAACTGTTGCGAAAAGGGCACTACTTCCGCATGTCCTTCAAAATGGAACAATGACTAGTCCGTCCAGAAAAGAAATTAGAGAACGTTTGGACGAGATGTACGGGGCAACGTTATCAACAGATGTTCAAAAAAAAGGTGAAGAACATGTCATAACTTTTAGTATGGATGTTGCAAATGAGCGATTCTTATCGGACCCGACTCCACTTTTTGAACAAGGATTGAAGCTATTGGCTGAAGTGCTATTAAATCCATTTGTTAAAGATGATTCGTTTTCTGAAACGGTTGTCGAAAATGAAAAACGATCATTAATCCAAAGAATTCAATCTGTTTATGATGATAAAATGCGGTATGCAAACGTAAGGGTAACTGAAGAAATGTGTAAAGGAGAACCATTTGCCCTAACAGCATTTGGTACGGTCGAAGAGGTTGAGAAAATTACTCCAACCAATCTCCACGACTATTACAAAACTTGGCTGCAAACAAATGCATTTGATTTGTACATTGTCGGAGCCATTGATGAAGCAAAGGCCGTTACAATGGTCAAGGAAGCATTTACAATAGGGGAGACATCAGCAAGCCAAAGCACAAAGCCTGTCAGCCCTGATATTAAAGAAGTTAAAATTGTTCATGAGGAACAAGATGTGAAGCAGGGAAAACTACATATGGGCTTCCGTACGTACACTGCGTATGGTGACGATGATTATGTAGCGATGCAGATTTGTAACGGGTTATTTGGCGGTTTTTCACATTCTAAATTGTTTATCAATGTCCGTGAAAAGGAAAGTCTTGCCTATTATGCTGCTTCAAGACTTGAGAGTCATAAAGGAATCATGATGGTTATGTCAGGGATTGAGTTCTCTAAGTATGACCGAGCAGTTGAAATTATCAAAGAACAATTAGATGCGATGAAGCAAGGGGATTTCACTGAAGCGGAAGTCGAACAGACAAAGGCAATGATTAAAAATCAAATTTTAGAAACATCAGATGTTGCAAGAGGTCTTGTAGAGCTTTCATATCATCAAGTAGTGAGTGGCAAGAATCGAACTCTTTCAGATTGGATCAAACTAGTTGACTCGGTTTCGAAAGAAGATGTCGTTCAAGCTGCAAAGAAAATTAAGCTAGACACCATTTACTTTCTTACAGGGAAGGAGGAGAACAAATGAAACCAGTTCAATTCTCCCAAGTAGAAGAAACACTTTATCATGAAAAGCTTAACAATGGTTTAAATGTCTACGTTCTCCCAAAAGCGGAGTTTAACAAAACGTATGCGACATTTACTACAAAGTATGGTTCCGTTGATCAGCACTTTACACCACTAGGTCAAAAAGAAGCGGTCAAAGTTCCTGATGGGATCGCTCACTTTCTAGAACATAAAATGTTTGAAGATGAAGAAGGAGATGTGTTTCAGGATTTCAGTAAGCAAGGGGCTTCTGCTAATGCATTTACGAGCTTTACACGAACGGCTTATTTATTTTCAAGTACATCAAACGTAGAGAAAAATCTAGAGACACTGATCGATTTTGTCCAACATCCCTATTTTACAGAGGAATCTGTTGAAAAGGAAAAAGGGATTATTAATCAAGAAATTACTATGTACGACGATAACCCTGACTGGCGTGCTTATTTTGGATTAATTGCGAATATGTTTCAGACGCACCCGGTTAAAATTGATATCGCCGGAACGATTGAATCGATCTCTACGATAACGAAGGATTTATTATATACATGTTATGAAACCTTTTATCACCCGAACAACATGGTGCTTTTCGTTGTTGGGCCAGTCAATCCAGAAGAAATCATTAATCAAGTAAAGGAAAACCAAAGTAAGAAAGAATTTGCTCAACCCGAACCAATTGAACGTTTCTTTGAATCGGAATCTGACGAAGTGGCAAAAGCAAAGGACATACTCACGATGTCTGTTCAAACACCGAAATGTATGGTCGGCTTCAAAGAAAAAGATGCGAATCGTCAAGGGAATGACTTGTTAAAAAGAGAATTATCGGTAGCGATTTTGCTCGATTTGATGTTTGGTCAGAGTTCTTTAAATTACCAGA
Source organism: Halalkalibacter suaedae (assembly GCF_017939705.1). GTDB lineage: Bacteria > Bacillota > Bacilli > Bacillales > Bacillaceae_D > Halalkalibacter > Halalkalibacter suaedae. The sequence continues at coordinate 27,206 of NZ_JAGKSQ010000005.1, read as the reverse complement.
CACTGTTTGAAGAAGGATTAATAGACGATTCCTTTTCGTTTGACCATTCAGCGGAAGAAGGCTTTGGTTTTACCATTTTAGGTGGAGATACAAAATATCCAGATAAATTTGCTGCACGTATAAAAGAAATGATTGAAGAGTTTAAAAACCAGCCTCTTGATGAAGAGTCGGTAAACAGAGCAATAAAAAAGAAAATTGGTTCTTTTATGAGATCACTAAATTCGCCTGAATATATTGCCAATCAATTCACTAGATACCAGTTTAATGATATGAACCTATTCGAAGTTGTACCGATGTTAGAAAGTATTGCTACAGCTGATCTAACTGAAATTTTAGAAGATCATTTTCAATTTCAACGCTTTACCGTCTTTCAAGTGAAGCCAGAGGGGTATAAGGAATAGATGAAAAATATTTTAATTACAGGGGCATCCGGAGGAATTGGTTCAGCGATAGCAACAGAGCTGGCTTCTCCAGGCTGCTCTCTTTTTTTACATTATTATCAAGGTGAACAGCAAATACAAAAGATTAAAAGAGAGTGTGAGGAACTGGGGGCTGTTGTGTATCTCGTTAAAGCGAATCTTCTTGCTGACAATGGTGATCAAGAATTATTGGCCTGTATACCGGAGCAATTACCTTTTAATACAATTATACATAATGCGGGTACAAGTCATTTTGGATTATTTACAGATATGACAAATATGGAACTTGAAGAAATGATGAATATCCATTTGATGAATCCAATGAAAATAACGCGCACCCTTCTACCTGGAATGCTTAGTCAAAAACAAGGAAAAATAATTGTGATCTCGTCGATTTGGGGGGTAACGGGTGCTTCTTGTGAAGTGTTATACTCAACAGCTAAAGCGGGCCTAAATGGCTTTGTGAAAGCATTGGCTAAAGAGATTGCACCGAGCAATATCCAAGTTAATGGCGTCGCTCCAGGAGCAATCGAAACAGAGATGCTCAGACAACAAACGGATGACATTCTTGATGAGTTGAAAACGGAAATACCTGCAAATAGATTAGGGAAACCAGAAGAGGTCAGTCAATTGGTCTCCTTTCTTCAATCAGATCGTGCATCATACATAAATGGACAAATTTTGTCGATTAACGGTGCTTGGTATTGTTAAAAATTATAGTTCGATGCATATTTTGATTGAAAAAACGAAAAATAAGATCGAAGTACAAAATCAAGGAGGGGTTTTCATGTCTGTACTCGACAATTGGGATCAATGGAAAGATTTCTTGGGTGATCGTTTAAATCAAGCACAAAGTGAAGGAATGGATCAAAATGTTGTCTCTGATGTTGCTTATCAAGTTGGTGAATATTTGGCGCAACAAGTTGAGCCTAAAAACGAGCAAGAACGTGTCTTAGCAGAGTTATGGCGTGTTGCTGATGAACAAGAACAGCATGCTATTGCTAATATGATGGTGAAACTTGTTAAGAACGAAGGCTAAATAGTAGAAACAAAACGCCGCTCTTGCGGCGTTTTTTCTGCAAAGCAAGATAAGATTTAGATATATGCTTAGAAATCCGACAAAGTTCTTTCAATTGTCATGAAAATCCATTATCATGAGAGTGAAGTGTTACCATTTCAAGTAAAGGATGAGATAGATGACAGTAAAAGAATGGTATATTGAATATCAAATACATAAAAATAGACCGGGTTTGCTTGGTGATATTTCCTCTTTACTTGGTATGTTAGCTATTAATATTGTTACAATTAATGGTGTTGAAAACATGAGACGTGGCATGCTTATTCGAAGCACCCATGATGATCAAGTACTGCGCTTTCAAGCAATATTACATACGATGGAAGATATAACATTAACTAAGATTCGAGAACCAAGACTACGTGATCGGTTGGCAATTAGACATGGTCGCTATATTGAACGGGATGCCGATGATAAAAAAACATTCAGGTTTGTTAGAAATGAGCTAGGTCTGCTCGTTGATTTCATGGCTGAGCTTTACAAGCGTGAAGGTCATTACTTAGTTGGTGTTCGGGGAATGCCGCGAGTTGGTAAAACGGAATCGATCGTTGCAGCTAGTGTTTGTGCAAATAAGAGATGGTCATTTATATCTTCAACACTTTTAAGGCAAACGGTTAGAAATCAGTTAGCGGAAGATGAATATAGTGAAGATCATATTTTTATTATTGATGGGATTGTTACAACAATGAGATCGACAGAGAAGCATAGGATGCTTGTTCGTGATATCATGAGACTACCAGCAGTAAAAGTAGTTGAACATCCTGATATTTTTGTCAGAGAGTCAGAATATGAACTTGAAGACTTCGATTGTATAATTGAACTTCGGAATGATGATTCGGAGGAAATAACGTATGATGTTGTGGAATCTGGTTTTTCCTCTTTCGATATAAGTTAAGTGGGTAGGTGTTTTCATTGTCAGAATTAGGTCAGCATTTAAAAGAAGCACGTGAGCAAAAAGATATTTCGTTAGATGATTTACAGCAAACTACGAAAATTCAAAAAAGATACTTAATAGCGATTGAAGAAGGTCGTTTTGACAGTTTACCAGGTCTTTTCTACGCAAGGGCATTTATTAAGACATATGCTGAGGCAATCGGTTTGGATCCTGAGCCGCTCTTTGACCAATTTCGTGGTGAATTACCTAATCCTCAACGAGAGTCAGTTCAATTACCTTCTAGGACAGAAAGAGCAAGGGTAGCACCAAAAGCTCCGAGAAAACGTCCAAAGGGGAGTCCGTTCGTCTCGACATTGCTAGCGATCGTTTTTATAGCAATTATTGTTATAGTGATTTACCTATTTAATCAAGGGAACATAGATCCAGAAGTTGTTGAGCAACCTGATACGAGTGAGAATGTTGAAGGTGAATTTAGTGAAACACTTCCAGAAGAAGAGGAACCTGTAGCTGATGAAGAAGAGGAACCTGTAGCTGATGAAGACGAGCAAGCGGATGTTGAACCAGAACCGGAACCTGATTCGATTTCGTTGAATTTTATTGAAAGCCAAGGCAATGTTTCCTATTATGAATTAGTAGGCGGAACTCTTGAGGCGATCAGAATTGAGGTTTCAGGTACTTCTTACATCGATGTGAAGAATGCTCTAGGCAAAACGCTATATCTTTCAAATAAAGGAGAGAACACGACACTCGACTTCTCTAGTGAAGAAGAAATTCTTCTAAACTTCGGTGCATCAACAAATGTTAATTTATTCATTGGCGAAACGGAAGTCGAATTTCCACTTGATATTCCACACCAAAAAATTAATATTACTGTAGTGAACGAAGAGTAATTAATATTTCAAGTTCTAGGCTGTTGAGAAAGGTATAATTCCTTGCTTAGCAGCCTTTTATTTCGGGTATAGGCATTATAAATAGAAAAGAGATACGGTTCTGTTATTATTAAGTTAGCTTTGATATTTATTAATCAACTTATAAATATGATACAATGAGTATAATGCTTCATGTAATTAATTCGTTTTGAAGAGAGGGACTCACTTGAATTTACCTAACAAAATTACCATTTCACGTATTTTTCTTATTCCATTATTTATGATCTTCATGCTAGTACCTTTTCCTTTTGGTGACATTAACTTCCTTGGAACAACATTACCCTTAGCTCATCTGATTGGGGCACTAATTTTTATTTTTGCTGCTGCGACTGATTGGCTCGATGGGTATTATGCAAGAAAGTTAAATCTTATTACTAATTTCGGGAAATTTCTAGATCCACTTGCAGATAAATTGTTAATCACAGCTGCGTTAATCGCTCTTGTTCAATTACAATTATTACCTGCTTGGATTGCCATTATCATTATTAGTCGAGAGTTTGCAGTAACTGGTATTCGACTTATTGCAGCAGGTGACGGTGAAGTAATTGCGGCAAGTCAGTTAGGAAAATTAAAAACGGTGGCACAAATTGTTGCTATCTCAGCACTTTTGTTACATAATTGGCCATTTCAAGCAATTTCTTTACCATTTGATATGATCACAATTTGGATTGCGACAATCTTAACAGTATTATCTGGTGTTGATTATTTTCAAAAAAACAAACATATTCTGTTAAAATCAAAATAATAGGCGGTTGATCAGATGAATGCAGAAATCATTTCTGTTGGATCTGAGCTTTTACTCGGACAAATTGTTAATTCCAATGCAGCTTTTATTTCAAAGGAATTGGCAACAATTGGTGTAAATGTATTCTATCAAACCTCTGTAGGAGATAATAAAGAAAGATTAACTGATATAGTGCATCAAGCGTTTGAACGATCTGATTTATTAATTTTTACAGGCGGATTGGGTCCAACAAAAGACGATTTAACAAAAGAAACAATTGCTTCAATAATTGGAGAGAAATTAATCTATGATGAACCATCTCTTCACTTTATTGAAGACTATTTTCGTAAGCGTAACAAAGTAATGTCGGAAAATAATAAGAAACAAGCTCTTGTTATTGAAGGGAGTCGCGTGCTTCCAAATCATTTTGGAATGGCACCAGGTATGCTAGTAACATTTGGTTCAAAAACAATTGTCTTACTTCCTGGTCCACCTAAAGAAATGGAGCCAATGTGTAGACATGAACTACTTCCATTACTTTCGAAAGTTGATGACCAAACTTCTATTAACTCAAGGGTTTTACGCTTTTTTGGTATTGGTGAATCTCAACTTGAAACAGATATTATTGATTTGATTGACCTTCAGACAAACCCAACAATAGCTCCATTAGCTGGGGATGGCGAAGTGACGTTACGTTTAACCGCTAAGCACTCGAATAAGGTAGAGCAATTGCGTCTTTTAGACGAAACAGAAAAACAGATTCAAGCAAGGGTTGGTCAATATTTTTATGGATATGGCGAGACGACGTTGTTTGAGCAAGTATTTTTGCAATTAGAGGAAAAAGGCTGTACGATATCATCAGCAGAAAGTTTTACTGGTGGTCTTTTTTCACATCAATTGAGTCTCTTTCCTGGAGCATCAACAGTGTTTTCAGGTGCGATCGTTTCTTATTCAAGTGAATTAAAACGAAAAGTATTAGGGGTTTCAAAAGAAACGATTGATCAGTTTGGTGTGATTAGTCACCAATGTGCAAAAGAAATGGCAAGCTGTGTCAGAGCTCAATGTGGGACATCTCTTGGTATTAGCTTTACAGGTGTTGCTGGTCCAACACAACAGGAAAATCAACCAGTTGGCGATATATATATTGGAATTGCTGGAATTGGTCATGAGCCTATATCTTTCAAATTATCATTACCTGGGAATCGTAAAGCAATAACTGAAAGAGCTGTGAAATATGGTTGTTTTTATTTGTTGAACGAATTGAAAAGGTGGAATAAAACAGAATGACAATGTATTTTAATGATTTTCAAATATCAGAACCAATTAAACGTGCAATTAAAGACATGGGATTTGAAGAACCCTCTCCGATTCAAGAAAAAGCTATTCCTGTCATACTTGAAGGGGGAGACGTTATTGGACAGGCGCAAACAGGTACAGGTAAAACGGCTGCATTTGGAATCCCTGTCGTTGATAAAGTTACTTCAGAACGCTTCGTTCAAGCTCTTATTCTTACTCCGACGAGAGAGCTGGCTATTCAAGTATCTGGAGAGCTTCAAAAGCTTTCTGTTCATAAAAGTATCCGTTCTCTACCGATTTACGGTGGACAGTCAATTGGCCACCAAATAAAAGCATTAAAGCAAGGGGTTCAAGTTGTAATTGGAACACCGGGTCGAATTCTTGATCATTTACGTAGGAAAACATTACAACTCGACCAAGTTCATACAATCGTCCTTGATGAAGCAGATGAAATGCTTGATATGGGTTTTGTTGATGATATTGAGATGATTCTTCGTCAAGTTAATAAAGATCGTCAAACATTACTTTTTTCGGCAACAATGCCACCAGCAATTAAGAAACTGTCTAATCGCTACATGTCTTCACCGAAAATGGTCACAATCAACAAAGGTGAAGTAACAGCACCATTAATTAATCAAATGTACTTCAAAGTGTTAGAACGTAATAAGGTAGATTCTCTTTGCCGGATTATTGACAGTGAGGACATCGATCTTGGGATATTATTTTGTCGAACTAAAAAAGGTGTTGCAGAGCTTACTGAGGCATTACAGGCACGGGGCTATTTAGCAGACGGGCTACATGGTGATTTAACTCAATCACAAAGAGACTCAGTGATGAAGAAGTTCCGAGATTCATCGATTGAATTTTTAATTGCAACTGATGTAGCTGCTCGTGGAATTGATGTTGAGAATGTCTCCCATGTTATTAACTACGACATTCCGCAAGACCCAGAAAGCTATGTTCACAGAATTGGTCGTACTGGTCGAGCAGGACGGAAGGGCTTAGCATTAACGCTTGTGACACCGCGTGAAATGAAGCATCTTCGTTCAATAGAAAATGAAATCAAAATGAGCATTCCTTCACAAGAAGTTCCAACAATCGAGGAAGTAGTTGAAAAGCAGCAGAGTGCTTGGAAGAAACTGATTTCCGATCAGATTGCAAGTGATGACAAGGAAAAAGAATTATTTGCACCACTTGTGGAAGAAGTTCTTAAGGAACACTCCCCAGAAGAGGTTGTTGCAGCATTGTTAAAGATGAATTTTTCGACGGATACCTCATCAGAAGAAGCGGGTTATCAATTCGGTGAAACTGGTGCAGCAAAAGGGATGGTTCGTTTCTTTATTAATGTCGGAAGAAATGTTAACCTCACACCAAAAATTATGATTGATGAAATATCTGAAATGGTAGGAATTCCAGCGAATTCAATTGGCAAAATTGATATATTTGAAAATTTTACTTTTATTGAGGTTCCTGAAGAAGCTGCTCCTTTTGTCTATGAGGCACTACGTTATTCAAGGTTAAATGGAGCACGAGTGAATTTAGAACCTGCAAAACCACGACCGAAACGTGATCGAAGTGCATCTCCTGCTCGTCCTTCCCGTCCTACGACTAAATAAATCCTTCCACTCTACACCTATCATTTAATTTCTCAAAAGGCTATTATAAGCCTTTTGAGACCTTTTTAAACTCATCATTGTCCGTTTCTCTCTAATGAAAATAAAATAGCGAATAAATGTTCGTAAAAACTATTGGCAAAAGCGATGAAACAAGGTATGATAGAGAAGAAATAAATGATTCGCTTTTTATCCAATTTATATAAACAAGATTATGTAATTATAGAGGAGAGATTTAATATGAGTGATCGTAAGGCAGCCCTTGAGATGGCCCTGCGTCAAATCGAAAAGCAATTTGGTAAAGGTTCAATTATGAAGCTAGGTGAACAAACAGATCAACGAGTTTCGACTGTTTCTACAGGTGCACTTGCTCTAGACATCGCTCTTGGTGTGGGTGGGTATCCAAAAGGACGTGTTATTGAGGTTTATGGTCCAGAATCTTCTGGTAAAACAACAGTAACTCTTCATGCGATTGCAGAAATTCAACGTCAAGGTGGACAAGCCGCATTTATTGATGCAGAGCATGCACTTGATCCCGTTTATGCACAAAAGCTTGGAGTTAATATTGATGAATTACTTCTTTCACAGCCAGATACGGGTGAACAAGCTTTAGAGATTGCTGAAGCATTAGTACGTAGTGGTGCTGTTGATATGATTGTTATTGATAGTGTCGCGGCCCTTGTTCCTAAAGCTGAGATTGAAGGAGATATGGGTGACAGTCATGTTGGTTTACAAGCGCGTCTAATGTCACAAGCTCTTCGTAAGCTTTCTGGTGCGATAAATAAATCTAAGACTATTGCTATTTTCATTAACCAAATTCGTGAAAAAGTTGGAGTTATGTTTGGTAACCCTGAAACAACGCCTGGTGGTCGTGCATTAAAGTTCTATTCTTCTGTTAGATTAGAAGTTCGCCGTGCAGAGACATTGAAGCAAGGAAATGACATGGTTGGTAACAAAACCAAAATTAAGGTCGTTAAAAATAAAGTTGCTCCTCCTTTTAAAGTTGCCGAAGTAGATATTATGTACGGAGAAGGGATTTCTCGAGAAGGGTCTATTTTAGATATTGCTTCTGAACTTGATATCGTACAAAAAAGTGGAGCATGGTATTCCTTTAACGAAGAAAGACTTGGTCAAGGTCGTGAGAATTCTAAGCAGTTCCTAAAAGAGAATAAAGAATTAACAGAGCAAATTGAGACGTTAATTCGTGATCACCATGGCTTAAATGGTGAGATTCAAGTGGCTGCTGCAACGGAAGAAGAAATAGAAGATATTCCATTCGACTTAAAATAAATAGATCTTCAATGAGAGAATAAGCACCTTAGGTGCTTATTCTTTTCAGGTTTGAGAGGTGGTAGGCAAAATGAAATTTTTATATGTTACTGACACCCATATAAGAGGAACAACCCCTAAGAATCGCTTAGATGTCTATGTTGATACATTAAAAGAAAAAATTAATGAGGTCGTTGACATAGCGAATGAAGAAAGAGTTGACCTACTATTACATGGAGGGGATGTGTTTGATCGACCAGATCTATCTCCGAATGTTGTGGGACAGTTTGCAAAAATCTTTAAAAAAGCACAAATGCCTATATACGTCGTAGCCGGAAATCATGATACGTTTGGACATAATCCAGAAACCATTTCTAGAACAATGCTAGGGTTAATGGATTCATTTGGTGTGATGAATGTAATTGGGCCGCATAACCCACTATTGTTTGAAGATGAGGTAAGAGTTCAAATTAGTGGACAGCCCTACCATTATGATTTAGACCAAAGAGACCCTAAGCTAGACTATTACCCTAGTAATGAGACCAATGCAGATGTACTCATTCATATTGTTCATAGTATGCTTGTAGAGAAAGCATTGCCAGAAGGTGTTGCCCATACAATAATTGATCATATTTGGGGAACCCCTGCAGATATTATCCTAACTGGACATTATCATGGTGGATTTGGGATTAAAGAGCGTAATGGAAAGTTTATCTGTAATCCTGGGGCTTTAAGCAGAGTAAATAATCACTGGTCTGAGATTAGTAGAATGCCAAAGGTAATCATAGGGAATGTAACGAAGGCAGGAATTTCGTTAGAAGAGAGATACATCAAATGTGCTAAAAAAGGGGATGATGTCCTCGACCGTACATTTTTAGAAAAGGCTGTTCATCAGGAAGAGAAATTGCATAGCTTTGTTCAACAAATTAAAGCATCATCACAGTTTCAAACATTACAAATGGCTGATATTATTCAAGAGATTGCTTCGCTTAAAGAGGTAGAAGAGAAAGTGAAACAAGAAGCTCTTAGAAGGATGACCGTGATCCAGGAGCAATGGAAGGATGGAGATTATGACTAATATCCATTCAGTTAGATTAGAGAACTTTCAATCACATTTAGATAGCTATATTGAATTTGACAAAGGGTTAAATGTGTTGGTCGGTCAATCTGACAGTGGTAAAACAGCTGTTTTAAGAGGGATTCGCTGGGCTTTATATAATCAGCCGAGAGGAACGGACTTTATCCGGGTGTCTGGTGATTTTGTTCGAGTGACAGTGACATTTGATAACGGAACCGAAATAAGTAGGGAGCGTACGTCATCAAAGAATCGTTATACAATTAGACAGCCTGAGAAGGAGGACCTCATTCTTGAAGGATTTGGGATTCATGTACCGATTGAGGTATTAGAAGCACATGGAATGGGGCATATGCGAATCGATACAGATCATGAGCTCTCGATTCATTTATCACAGCAGCTTGATGGACCATTTTTGCTTGAACAAACAAGTTCGGTTCGAGCAAAGACACTTGGTCGAATAAGTGGTGCTCATTTTTTAGATATGGCTATTCGTGAAACGACTAAGGATGTTTCACAATTAAATCAGCGAATGAAACGTGAACAAGAAGCAGTCGATTCTTTGAAAGAAGAACTCCAACCATATGCTAGTGTTCCTGAAATGAAAGAAAAACTTAACTTAACAGAAGAAAACATTAAGACAATCACTCAATTAGTTGATCGAAAAAAAACACTAGAGCAACTAAGAGTTAAAAAACTAGAATTAAAGACAGAAGAAGAGTTTACCACCAAAAGAAGACAACTCGTCCAAAATGTCGATCAATGGGAGCGACAACTGCTTTCATTGGAAAATAAGATTGTTAGATTTAAAATGTTAGATTCAAAAGCTCAGCAAAAAAAGGATTTAACAAAAAATAGTAATGTCTGTATGCAATGGATCAAAAAAACCGACCAAATCAGTACAGCTAATCAACAGTTTGAATGGCTGCAACAGCAAGTAAGTCTCATGAAAACGTTGAAACTAAAACATTCCCAATCGAAAGAAATCAATGAAGAAGAGAGGAAATCTCATGATCAAAATGCAGTAACATTATTTTTAAAGGAAATAGATCAAGAGACGATTGAGGCAATTAACGTTCAACGCCAAAGACTAAAGCAACTTTCAAATGTGAAAAGTCAATTACAACAAATTGTCAATCAACGTAGTCAAATAGATCGTTTAACAGAGAAACTACCCTCAATTGAAGTAGTCATGAAAAATGAAGAGCGTTTGAGTAATAAGGTCCAGAAACATTTGGAGCTCCAAACAAAGCTTCTCGAACTACGTGATTATGAAAAGCGAATGGAAAATGGCAAAAGGTATATTCAATTGCAAATAAATGAACAAGAAGAAGAGGAACAGCGGCTCCAACAATATTTAATTGAACAAGGGTCTTGTCCAACTTGTGGTCAATCGATCTGCAAGCATGACCCAAAATAGGGGAGGAATGACGATGACTGTAGAACAGCAAATAGCACAAATAAAAAAAGCAATTGATAAGGCACGTGACATGCGTTACCGAGCAGAGGCTAAATTAGAAGAGCTCGAAAATCAAAAAAGTAGGCTATTACTAGAGCTGCAGGAACTTGGTGTGAAACCAGAAGAACTTGACAATGAAATCGAAAAGCTTGAGCAAGACATTGAGCAAGCATTAAAAGAAACATGGGCACTTATACCAAAGGAACTGATCGAAAATGAATAATGGTAATGTTGACGAACAACTTCGCAACTTACAGGCTCGCTATCAAAATGCCCTTACGAAATGGAATCGCCTTGACGCTAAGAAGAACTTACTAGAAGAACAGCTCTCACAAAAAATAGCAGAGTTAGATTCCTATTTCGAGACAGTTGATACGTATGAAAAAGCTAGAGTATTGTTGCAGCAGTCAGCTGAATTTGCACGTGAACAGGCAAAGCAACAAATTGAGACACTCGTCACAAATGCCCTGCAGTATGTCTTTGGTCCGTTATTTTCATTTCAGATTGAATTAGATGAACATGGCAATAAACCAATCGCTGAATTTTATGTCGTTTCCGAATATGAAGGAATAAAAGTCAAAACTAGACCACAAGATTCAAGAGGTGGGGGAGTTGTTGACATTGTTACACTTGCTCTTAGAGTCGCGATCATCGAAACAATTCATCCAAGAAAAACGGGTCCTTTGCTATTAGATGAGCCAGGAAAGCATGTTTCAGGTGATTATGTGTACTCATTATACGAATTTTTAAAGTCATTAAGTACGATGTTTAATAGACAAATAATCATGATTACCCATAACTATCACTTAGCCCAATCTGGTGATCTGGCCTATGAGGTATCTATTAGAGATGGAGTAAGTGAGGTTACTAAAATTGACAGCGCTTGACATTATCTGTAACGGCATTTAAAATTAAGTAGAATGCGGTAAATACTATGTCATATTTATTTTTTTCCGCGATCATATAACATGTTTTATAATGATGAAGTATGACAAATTGACACCCAACAATTAGATAGCAAGAGGAGGTGAAAGAGTGAGTATTGAGATTAATGTTATCCTCTTCTCCGCTTTGCTTGTTGTCTCTGCAATCATTTTTGCAGTTGTTGGATATCTTGTTCGAAAATCCATTGCTGAAGCTAAAATTTCCAGTGCGGAACATGCAGCCAAACAAATTGTGGAAGATGCGAAACGTGATGCTGAAGCTAGTAAAAAGGAATCGATCCTTGAAATGAAGGACGAAGCTCATAAATTACGTACGGAAGCAGAACGTGAAGTTCGTGAACGGAGAAATGAGATTCAAAAACAAGAGAATCGTTTGGTACAGAAAGAAGAGATTCTTGACCGTAAAAGTGAAACCTTAGATAAGAAAGAGGAATCCTTGGAAAAAAGGGAGGAATCTCTCACCAAAAAACAACGCCAAATTGAAGAGATGGAACACAAAGTGGAGGAAATCAGAAATCAACAGCAAGTTGAACTTGAACGTATTTCTGGATTAACCCGCGAACAAGCACGTGAATCTATTCGAGCGGAAGTAGAGCAGGATATTGCACATGAAACAGCTCTACTTATTAAAGAACGAATGGCACAAGCGAAAGAGGAAGCCGATAAAAAGGCGAAAGAAGTGTTGTCTCTTGCGATTCAACGTTGTTCGGCTGACCATGTTGCAGAAACAACGGTTTCCGTTGTCACTCTTCCTAATGACGAGATGAAGGGTCGTATCATCGGTCGTGAAGGTCGAAATATTCGGGCACTAGAGACATTAACCGGGATTGATTTAATTATTGATGATACGCCAGAAGCGGTTATTTTATCAGGATTTGATCCAATTCGAAGAGAGATTGCTCGTACCGCTCTTGAAAAGCTTGTCCAGGACGGTCGAATTCATCCAGCTCGAATTGAAGAAATGGTTGATAAATCTCGTCGTGAAGTTGACGAGTCAATTAGAGAATATGGGGAACAGACGACTTTTGAAATGGGTATTCATGGTCTACACCCTGATTTAATCAAGATCCTTGGACGATTAAAATTCCGCACAAGCTATGGACAAAATGTGTTGAAGCACTCTATGGAGGTAGCACATTTAGCTGGTTTGATGGCCGCTGAACTTGGTGAAGACATTAAACTCGCAAAACGTGCGGGCTTACTGCATGATATTGGTAAGGCAATTGACCATGAGGTTGAAGGAAGTCATGTTGAAATTGGGGTAGAACTTGCAACGAAATACAAGGAACACCCTGTTGTCATCAATTCGATTGCTTCACATCATGGAGATACTGAATCTACCTCAATTATCTCATCACTTGTTGCAGCAGCAGATGCATTATCTGCAGCACGTCCAGGTGCACGTAGAGAAACGCTTGAAACATATATTCGTCGCCTTGAAAAGCTTGAAGAAATTTCAGAGTCATTCGAAGGTGTTGAAAAGACTTATGCGATTCAAGCAGGTCGCGAAGTACGTATTTTAGTTAGACCAGATGTTGTTGACGATGCACTTGCCCATAAATTGGCACGTGACATTACGAAGAGAATTGAAGAAGAACTGGATTACCCTGGTCATATTCGGGTAACCGTTATTCGTGAAACAAGAGCAGTTGAATATGCAAAATAAAAGTGGCGTTTTCGCCACTTTTATTTTTTTATAAAGCGTATTCGTCTAAAATAGAATTAACATGTAGTAAAAGACGAAAAGGGGTTATTATGAAAATTTTATTTATTGGAGATGTTGTCGGTTCTCCTGGAAGAAATATGATCAAAAATTATACAGCTAAGCTGAAGAAACAATATAAACCAGCCATCACGATTATTAATGGTGAAAATGCAGCATCAGGCAAAGGAATAACTGAAAAGATTTATAAGGGATTTCTTGATGCAGGGGCTCAAGCGGTTACGTTAGGTAATCATACATGGGATAATCGTGAAATCTTTGAATTCATTGAAGGTGCAAAAAATTTAGTAAGGCCAGCTAATTATCCTCCAGGTGTTCCTGGTCAGGGATACACCTTTGTTAAATATAATGATATTGAGGTTGCTGTGATTAATTTGATGGGAAGAACATTTTTACCTGCAATGGATTGCCCGTTTCAAAAGGCTGATGAACTTATTGATATCGTTTCGGAACGGACGCCATTTATTTTCGTTGATTTTCATGCAGAAGCAACAAGTGAGAAGCAAGCAATGGGCTGGTATCTTGATGGTCGCGTCAGTGCAGTTGTTGGAACACATACGCATGTACAAACGTCGGATGAACGAATTCTACCAAAAGGTACGGCATATTTAACAGATGTAGGAATGACTGGACCATATGATGGTATTCTTGGGGTTGAAAAGGAAGCTGTACTTCATAAATTTCTAACGAACCTACCAGTTCGGTTTGAAGTTGCTGAGGGTCGTGAACAATTAAGTGCAGTTTTAGTAGAGCTTGACTCAAAAACAGGGAAAGCCAAAACAATTAAGCGGATTCTAATAAATGATGATCATCCATTTTATGAATAAGTTGTTTCAATGATATTTATCATTTTTATTTAAAAAATTAGGCATATAGGTGGATTTGCTGAAATAAGATGAAATAGAATCACATCTTGTACGATTGGTAAGGGACCAATTGGACTGTTGCATTGCATGAGGACAATTGTAATCATGGACAACCTACACACTTCGTTAATAGAGGAGGTACAAGAAATGGAAGTCTTAAAAGTTTCAGCAAAATCCACCCCAAACTCTGTTGCCGGTGCACTTGCGGGAGTCATCCGCGAACGAGGAGCTGCAGAAATTCAAGCAATTGGTGCAGGAGCCCTCAATCAATCAATCAAAGCGATTGCAATTGCTCGAGGTTTTGTAGCCCCAAGTGGAATTGAATTGGTTTGTATTCCTGCCTTTACAGACATCGTCATCGATGGGGAAGAACGCACAGCGATGAAGTTGATTGTCGAACCAAGATAAGAGCTTTTAAAAATTAATTGTAGCAAAGGTACTTTATCTTAATGTTATTCCGATTTCATCAACCCCGTTATCATTGATAACGGGGTTGATTTATGTTGAACTGAGTTCTCATTTGAAAGAAAATTAGTAGATAAAAAAAGTGTAATAGCGATTTACAGGAATGCCCTTCCTTCTTGTCCACATGATTGGCAAACAAGTTTCATTGAGTTTAAGCCAAATACCACGTATAATGGATTAGGATTGTTTTATTGATAGGTTTAAAAGGATTGGAAGGAGCTTTAACATGAATGAAGATCAACGTCTTGGACGTGTAGGAAATACAAACGAAAACATTGATGAACCTTCATCTAAAGATAAAAAGGCTAAAAAAGACTATAGCAAATACTTTGATTTCTCAAATGTCAAAGTTATTTCTGAAGAAGGAAATAAAAAAGTCATTCGAGTTGAAGGTCGCGATATTTCGATATTAGAGCAGCCTGATTATAAGCAGGGTAAGCGTCGTGGAAAAGAAGATGTACAAGTTATCAGACCTGATAGCATCGTCCCTGATTCTATGAGAACGATTGGAGCAGGAAAAAAGTTTCTTATCCGGACATATGGGTGTCAAATGAATACCCATGATTCTGAGAATATGGCTGGTCTTTTACTTGAAATGGGTTTTGAGACAACAGAAGAAACGAATGATGCCGATGTCATTTTGTTAAATACATGTGCGATTCGTGAAAATGCTGAAAATAAAGTATTTGGTGAAATTGGTCATCTTAAACCATTGAAGCTCGAAAAGCCTGAATTGATTATTGGTGTATGTGGATGCATGTCCCAAGAGGAAAATGTCGTTAACCGCATTATGCAAAAACATAATCATATTGACCTTATTTTTGGTACTCATAATATCCACCGTCTTCCAGAGCTTTTAAATGACGCGATATTAGGGAAAGAAATGGTGATTGAGGTTTGGTCTAAAGAAGGCGATATTGTTGAGAATATGCCCCGTTCACGTCAAGGTAAAACATTAGCATGGGTAAATATTATGTATGGCTGTGATAAGTTCTGTACGTACTGTATCGTTCCTTATACACGTGGGAAAGAGCGAAGCAGACGTCCAGAGGATATTATTGCTGAAGTGAGAGATTTGGCTCGACAAGGCTACAAAGAGATTACGCTACTTGGACAAAATGTGAATGCATATGGAAAGGACTTTACTGATCTTGACTATGGACTGGGCCAATTGATGGATGAGATCCATAAGATTGATATTCCAAGAGTCCGATTCACTACGAGTCACCCACGTGACTTTGACGATCACCTTATTTCCGTTCTATCAAAAGGCGGAAATCTTGTTGAGCATATCCATTTACCTGTTCAACATGGTAGTTCAGAGATTCTTAAATTAATGGCACGTAAATACACAAGAGAATCATATATTGAGCTTGCCCATAAGATCAAAATGGCAATCCCAAATGCATCATTTACAACGGATATCATTGTCGGCTTCCCTAATGAAACGGAAGAACAATTTGAAGAAACACTTTCGCTTATGCGTGAAATAGAATTTGATAGTGCCTATACGTATCTTTATTCACCGAGAGAGGGAACTCCTGCTGCGAAGATGGAAGACAATGTTCCTCTAGAAGTGAAGAAAGAACGTTTATCTAGATTGAACGCCCTTGTTAATGAAATCTCAGCAAAGAAAAATTTAGACTATCAAGATCAGGTCGTCGAGGTATTAGTTGAAGGTGAAAGTAAGAAAAATCCAGAAGTACTAGCTGGTCGTACTAGAACAAACCGCATGGTTAACTTTAAAGCACCTAAGTCGGTAATTGGTACGATTGTCTATGTAAAAGTAACAGAAGCGAAAACATGGTCACTAAATGGTGAAATGGTTGAAATGGCGGAGGTAAAATAATGACATATACACGTGAAGATATTCGTGAAAAAGCAAAGGATTTAGCAAAAATGATCGCGGAAACAGAAGAGGTTGATTTCTTCAAGCGTGCCGAAAAGCAAATTAATGAACATCTTAAAGTGCAGGAATTAATCGCTCAAATTAAGAAACTGCAAAAAGAAGCTGTTAATCCTCAACATTATGGAAAATCAGAAGCACTAAAAGAAATCGATGCAAAAATTGATGAACTTCATCAGGAAATTGATCAAATTCCACTTGTACAGGAATTTAAGAGAAGTCAAGTTGAGGTAAATGAGTTACTGCAAATGGTCTCTAATACGATTTCAAGAGCGGTAACAGAGCAAATCATTACATCAATGGGTGGAGATTTGTTAAAAGGAACGACAACTAAAAACCCTTATTTTGACGGTGGTTGTTAATCAAAAAACGTTTCGCATTAAATGCGAAACGTTTTTTTTCATCGTTTCGTGTACTAAACTACTCGATTTCAACATATCGTTGTACAGATAAAGCTTTGCTATCATCTTAAATTTCTTTCGCACATTGGTCATTCGCCCTGCATAGGATGAAAGTGAAGCAATTTGGCGGAGCGAATTAGGCAGAAGCCGACACGAGCGACCGACAACTCGATATGATATGAGAAAGAGGAGGGTTTAGTTTCATGTCTCACAAAGAAAATGGTAACTATCGTGAAATTATTACAAAAGCGGTATGTGGAAAAGGTCGTAAGTTTTCCGAAGCAGTTCATACGATTAGCCCTTCACACAGACCGTCAAGTATTCTTGGCTGCTGGATTATTAATCACAAGTACAGTGCTGAGAAGAAGGGTGACAATGTCATTGTCCAAGGTAGCTACGATATTAACGTCTGGTTCTCATTTAATAAAAATACAAAAACCGACGTTGCTACTCAAACCGTTACTTACACAGATGCAATCCCTTTAACGATGAGAGATGACAATGTGCTATCAGATCAAATGGATGTTATAGCACGAGCAGTGCAACAGCCAAACACGCTTGAAGCAACAATCTCTGAAAACGGAGCAAATGTTGAAGTTCAAGTTGAACGTGAATTTGTTGTTGATTGCATCGGTGAAACAAAGGTGGCAGTCGCTGTAAATCCAGACGGAATTGTGGATGACTATCCAACAAATGATTACACTGATGAGGTTTCGGACGATGAATATGAGCGTCTTGACCCAAACTTCCTACATGGAGAGTTTGACAAGTAAGAGACGTAAGTGCAGGCCTGGAAAAAAGGCCTGCTCTTTTTTTATCTTGGCATACAGTGTTTGTTAAGTTGACCTAATCATTATTGATGTAATCCAACTCATTTGTCAGAGTCTGCTAATGCGAGTACTGTCCTCATTATGCTATAATGAACAAAGTGATTAACGTACGGTGGAGGATAAAGATGACACAGCAAACACAAACCCCAATGATGAAACAATACTTAGAAATTAAGGCACAGTATACAGATGCCTTTTTATTTTTTCGTCTCGGAGACTTTTATGAGATGTTCTTTGACGATGCAAAATTAGCAGCACAAGAATTAGAAATTACGTTAACTGGCAGGGGACAAGGGGAAGATCGAATTCCGATGTGTGGGGTCCCTTACCATTCGGCAGATACGTATATGTCTAGATTGATCGAAAAAGGCTACAAGATTGCATTATGCGAACAAGTTGAGAACCCCAAGCATGCGAAAGGTGTTGTAAAACGAGAGGTCGTTAAACTTCTCACACCAGGAACCGTTATGGACGGGAATATCATCAAGGAAAAAGAGAACAATTATCTTCTTGCTTTGACGATGTTTGATGATCGTTCATATGGTCTTGCACGCACGGATTTAACTACAGGTGAGTGTGCAGTAACGCTACTCATTGGTGAAATTGAAGAAGTTATTCACGAGATCGCTAACTCAGGAGCGAAAGAACTTGTTGTCGCTTCTACACTCGATAAGACTTGCCTAGAGCAAATTGAACAGAGACAGCTTGTGACGATTTCATATGAGGATGAAACAACGGTTGATACTAATTATGCTCATCTATGTGAAAGCTTGCAATCTGATCAACTAGTACAAAGCTTTGCGAGATTAGTAAATTATCTTGTTCGCTCACAAAAGAGATCATTAACCCATTTACAGAAGGTTACCTATTATTCTAGTGATTCTTTCTTGAAAATGGACTCACATACAAAGCGAAACCTTGAGTTAACTGAG
This sequence comes from Halalkalibacter suaedae, assembly GCF_017939705.1. Taxonomy (GTDB): domain Bacteria; phylum Bacillota; class Bacilli; order Bacillales; family Bacillaceae_D; genus Halalkalibacter; species Halalkalibacter suaedae. The sequence continues at coordinate 8,385 of NZ_JAGKSQ010000005.1, read as the reverse complement.
TCATTAAGGGAAAAGAAAAAAGCGGGTTCTCTTCTAGCTGTTATTGATCAAACAGTAACAGCAATGGGTGGACGCTTAGTGAAAAAATGGATTGATCGTCCATTGTTAGACCAGTCATTAATTGAAGATAGACTGTCAGTTGTCACTTCATTTACAGAAAACTTTTTTGGGCGAGAAGAATTAAGAGATGAGCTTAGACATGTCTACGATTTGGAGCGCTTGGCTGGTCGAATTGCCTACGGAAGTGTCAATGCAAGAGAACTCGTGCAGCTAAAGCGATCGTTGCAGCAAATTCCTTCCATTCAAGCACGTTGTCAGGAAATCGTTCCAATGAAGACCGACAGCTGGTTTAAGGAAGAGGAAAGAATGGAAGAGTTTCTCGATCTTCTTGAGCGAAGCCTAGTAGACGATCCGCCTATTTCCGTGACGGATGGTGGGATGATTAAGGAAGGCTACAATGCGGAACTCGATACGTTTCGTGATGCTAGTCGAAACGGGAAAAAGTGGATAGCAGAGCTTGAACAAAAGGAGAAGCTTGAAACAGGGATTAAAACGCTGAAAATTGGCTATAACCGCGTATTTGGCTATTACATTGAAGTAACAAGAGCTAATGTACATCTATTACCTGAAGGACGATATGAGCGAAAACAAACATTAACAAATGCTGAACGATATATAACAGAAGAATTAAAAGAAAAAGAATCACTTATTTTAGAAGCTGAAGAAAAAATGGAGCTACTAGAATACGAGCTCTTTGTTGAAGTAAGAGAGGAAGCGAAACGCTATTTAACATATATTCAGGGGCTTGCACATTCAATAAGTGAAATCGATGTTCTTGCTGGTTTTGCGAAAGTTAGTGAAGACCAGCGCTATGTGCGTCCAACCTTTTCAAACGATCGGACGATTCATATAAAAGAAGGACGGCACCCAGTTGTTGAGACCGTTATTAAAAAGGGACAATATGTTGCAAATGATGTGTTAATGAAACAAGGCAGAGATATGCTGCTAATTACTGGACCGAACATGGCAGGTAAGAGCACATACATGCGACAACTGGCTCTAATTGCAGTAATGGCTCAGGTTGGCTGCTATGTGCCGGCAAGTGAGGTTGAACTCCCGATATTTGACCAAGTGTTTACAAGGATAGGAGCAGCGGATGACCTTGCAAGTGGGCAAAGCACGTTCATGGTAGAAATGCTAGAAACCCGTTATGCATTAACGAAAGCAACGGAAAATAGTCTGATTTTACTTGATGAGATTGGTCGAGGAACATCAACCTATGATGGGATGGCACTCGCTCAGGCAATTATTGAATATATTCATGATACGATTCGAGCGAAGACATTATTTTCAACTCACTATCATGAATTGACACAGCTTGATCAAAGCCTAGTTGATTTACAAAATGTTCATGTCTCAGCTGTTGAGGAGAATGGCAAGGTAGTGTTTTTGCACAAGGTTGTTGATGGACAAGCTGATCGTAGCTATGGTATTTATGTTGCCGAACTTGCTGAACTTCCAGAAGCAGTGACAAAGAGAGCTGATGCCCTTCTTAAGGAATTAGAGTCATCAAGTTTCTCAACTAAGACACAAGTCAAAGAGGAACCAGCTCCTGGCTTACAGCTGACATTGTTTGAAGAAGAGCAGCCACAATTGAAAAAGAAAGAGAAGAAGGGACATGCTGCTGCAGACAAGATTGCGGATAAGCTGCTAGAAAAGGATGTCCTTCATATGACACCAATTGAAGCCATTCAGTTTGTGAATGAGCTTCAGCGTTTATTAAAGTAGAGGAGGGGTTCGATGACAAAGATTATTAAGCTAGATGATGCCCTATCGAATAAGATTGCAGCCGGAGAAGTTGTCGAACGGCCTGCCTCGATCGTAAAAGAGCTAGTAGAGAATGCAATTGATGCCGGAAGCACGACCATTTTAGTTGAGATAGAAGAAGGTGGGTTATCCCAGATCCGTGTGGTAGATAATGGAGAAGGAATGGTTGAAGAAGATGTTGAAACAGCTTTTTTTCGGCATGCGACAAGTAAGATCAAATCTGATCGCGACCTGTTCCATATCTCAACGTTAGGGTTTCGAGGGGAAGCCCTTCCGAGTATCGCATCCGTTTCCTATGTGACATTGACTACGGCAACAGGTGATGGCAAAGGCACAGAGATTGTTATCCATGGTGGCAAAGTAATCGAAAAAAAGGCCGCACATGCTCGTAAAGGAACAGAAATTGTTGTTACTAACCTTTTTTACAATACTCCAGCTCGCTTAAAGTATGTCAAAACCGTCCATACTGAAGCTGGTAATATAAGTGATATTATTAATCGCCTGGCAATGGCACATCCTGAGGTTTCGTTTGAATACTATCATGATAGCAAAGAGGTCTTAAAAACAGCAGGCAACGGCGACCTAGCACAAGTGGTTGCATCTATTTATGGGCGGAATGTTGCAAAGCATATGGTCGAGATTGAGGGAACATCTCTTGATTATCAAATTAGTGGATTGATGGCAAAGCCTGAGATTACCCGAGCCTCACGACAATATATGTCTTTGTTTGTAAATGGCAGATATATCCGTAATTATTCATTAGCAAGGGCAGTTCAAGAAGGATTTCATACCTTATTACCAATCGGTCGTTACCCTATTGGGGTCATGTCGATTACAATGGATCCTCAGCTAATAGATGTCAATGTTCACCCAGCGAAATTAGAGGTGAGATTAAGTAAAGAAGAAGAGTTGGCACAGTTAATTACAAGTTCAATCAAACAGGCTTTCAAAAAAGAAACGTTAATTCCTGAAGCAGACCCGAAAAAACAGACGCTGTTCAACTCAAAAAGAGATGAACAAATTAGCTTTAGCTTTGAAGAACCGAAAAAGCACGCTGCTTTTCAGGTTAAGGAGCATAGAGAATTCGAGCAGGAATCTGTTGAATCACTCATTGATTTTACTCCGGTTCAAGAACAACCAGAGGCTAAAAAGACAGGAGAAAAACAGAGTCCACTTGAGGAAACGATTGAACAATCTGAACATGTCGAACAGCCTAACGAAACAGAAAGAGTACCAACCCTCTATCCAATTGGCCAAATGCACGGAACTTATATTGTGGCCCACAATGAAACAGGGATGTATATTATTGACCAGCATGCTGCTCAGGAACGAATTAAATATGAGTTCTTTCGAGAAAAAGTAGCTGAGGTTCAACCTCATGTGCAGGAGCTTCTAGTCCCGATTACGTTTGAATTTACTTCTCAGGAAATGGGTATTATCAGCGAGCATATTGATCAATTAGAAGCAGTTGGGGTCTTTTTGGAACCCTTTGGACACCAAGCGTTTATTGTTAGGTCCCATCCTAATTGGCTTCCAAAGGGACATGAGGAAGAAACCATTCAAGAAATTATTTATTATTTGCTTGCACATCGCAGAATTGATTTAGCTAAGCTTAGGGAAGAGGCTGCAATTATGATGTCATGTAAAGCATCTATCAAAGCGAATCGACATCTGCGTCAGGATGAAATGTTTGCTCTATTGGAATCGTTACGCCAAAGTAGTGATCCTTTTACATGTCCACATGGAAGACCAATCATTGTCCACTTCTCAACGTATTCATTAGAAAAAATGTTTAAACGAGTCATGTAAACAGGGGAGATAATACGGATGATTGTTACAACAGCAAGAAAACATGCTGAGGTCCTTTTAGAGAAAGCGACGAAATTTAGTACCCTTCTTAATGCAAAGTTAGTTGTAAGAAGTGAGATGTCAATTGAAGAAATGATTACCTTTTTTCAAGAGGACCTGCTTGTTGTTGGTAAGGGGAAGGTTACTCTGTATCCATTAGGTGGAGGCGCACCATTCTTTTACCATCCTAACTCAGCGATGTTTCGGGTTAAACAATTTTTAAAGACTGGTTATGATCCCTTAATAGAAACAGCTGGATTAAGACAGGGGATGAGTTTTCTCGATTGCACCTTAGGTCTTGCCTCAGATGCTCTTGTTGCTAAGATAGCGGTTGGAAGCTCGGGATTAGTAACAGGACTTGAGGCGAGTCCGACCCTAGCTTTACTTGTTTCGAATGGGTTACAATCATGGTCCGATGGAGATACACAAATGCTTCAAGCTATGAAAGAAATTAACGTCCTCCACCAAAATCATTTAGAATATTTACAAAATGCAGCAAAGGACAGCTATGATGTCGTTTATTTTGATCCGATGTTTGAATTCCATCTCTCTTCCTCTAAAGGGATAAGTGGATTAAAAAATTTTGCTGCACATGATGATTTGACAGAGGAAGTCATTTCCCATGCAAAACGAGTAGCGAGAAATCGAGTTGTGATCAAGGATCATTATCAAAGTACTCGGTTTAAACGATTTGGATTTACTGTCATTTCACGTCAGCATTCTGCGTTTCATTATGGATTTATTGAACAGATAGGTTTGAATAATTAATAATCGGGAGAAGATGATGAAAGAAAAACTAATCGTGATTGTTGGACCAACAGCAGTAGGTAAGACAGCACTAAGCATTGAGCTCGCAAAAAGGTATGCTGGCGAAATTATTAGTGGAGACTCTATGCAAGTGTATAAAGGAATGGATATCGGCACGGCTAAAGTAACTGAAGCTGAGCAACAGGGTATAACACATCACCTAATCGATATTAAAGACCCAACTGAAGCATTTTCCGTCGCTGAATTCCAGGAACTAGTTCTCCCTTTAATCACGAAGCTTAATGAGGAAGGAAAGGTTCCCATCCTAGTAGGTGGAACAGGGCTTTATGTTAATGCGATTACGAAGCAGTATCAGCTAGAGGCATTACCGACAGACGAAACATATCGTAGTGAGCTAGAACAGCTCGTCGAAACAAAAGGAAAAATCGAAGTACATAATCAACTCAAACTTGTTGATCCCGAGTCAGCTGATAAGATTCACCCTAACAATATTAGGCGTGTGATCCGTGCCCTTGAAGTAACACGTGCAACAGGAATTGCTTTTTCGAAACAACCTAAACAAGAAGAGACACAAAGCCCTTATGATCTTGCTTTTGTTGGGTTAACGATGTCTCGTGAACAGCTCTATGAGCGAATTAATTTACGTGTTGATCTTATGGTGAAACAAGGACTTTTAGACGAGGTACGAGCTCTCTATGAGCGAGAAGTTCGGGACTGCCAATCCGTCCAAGCGATTGGATATAAAGAGCTGTATGGGTATTTTGATGGCTCTGTCTCTCTGGAAGAAGCAATTGATTCACTAAAACAAAATTCCAGACGATACGCTAAGCGCCAGCTTACATGGTTCCGAAATAAAACCGATGCAGCATGGTTCGACACATCTAAAGGTCTAGATTCACATCTTTTTACAGAAATCTGTAGTTTTATTGAAGGAGAAATCACTTCAATCGCGAATTAAAGAGATAGTCAATTAGAGGAGGAATACTGAATGAAACAACAGCCGATCAATATCCAAGATCAATTTCTAAATCAATTACGTAAAGACAACATTTCTGTAACTGTATTCTTAACGAATGGATTTCAAATTCGAGGCTATATTAAAGGGTTTGATAATTTCACCGTTATTTTAGAAACTGAAGGAAAGCAACAACTTGTATTCAAACATGCAATTTCAACTTTTGCTCCACAGAAAAATGTTCAGCTGAAATCTGAAACAGAGGAATAATATGAAGAAAACGCTATGGACAGTCATAGCGTTTTTTTTGTAGGGTGAAGCTGTTCTTTTTCTTGCTTAGTTAGGAATTCAATTGTTTGTAAATAACGCTTTATTGATAGTGGGGAGGTATAGCCGATTTGGACGATTAAGTCGTCAATTGAGTCTCCCGCGAGTAATCTTCGGAGTACAAAAGTATTCCTAAAGTTTTGAGCAGAAATCCCTTTCCTCAGTTCCGCCCTTTTGACTTCAAGTCTTATCATTTTTTGAATAGCGATGATCGACATCCGCTTTGGGGCATCATCTTCATATGACCAATGGAAGGTTTTACGTTGAAAATCAAAAGCAATTAGAAATGGCTCACTACTATGATAGCGTGGTCGGACAGGTGCTGGGATCCTTTGATAGTACGTATATGCAAGATCCTTATCATCTTCTGTTAAATGAATGATTCTGACTTGCTCTATCGTATCAAGAAGAACGAGCTGATTATGTTCAAACTTCACCTGATTCATTGATAGCTGTTGAACTTCCTGCAATGTTAAACCATAACTTAGACATAACCGAACAATCAACTGATTACGCTCCCTATAAAAAGGGAAGGTTTCAATTTGTTGATCTGAGAAACCCTTTAAGGAATTCATTGTCATTAAGAGCTTTTGTTCTTCAGCTAGGGTGATCCACTCTGAAGAAAGTAGCGGTCTGGGTTTGAGAATGGGTGGCTCTAAAGTCAAAATAGTTCTCAGTTCACTTTTGCCATAGGATTTCTGAAATCTTGCGAGCTGTTTAAGTACGCTATGTATCCGCCTGGTCGTACGAATATGATAATTTCTTTCATTACTAAGATGGGAGAAGAAACGTTCTAAGTCTTCCTCGCTCACTTGCCAACTATCAATCTTTTGTTGCTTGAGCCAAGCTTGAAAATCGTGTATGTCATACATATAGCGTTTAATAGTTGAGTCTTTTCTTCCCTTTGAGGCAAGATGATTAAGATAGTCTTCTACAAAGTCTGGGAATGAAAATATCATCGTATCACCTTCCTTATCGTATCAATAATCTATCTTGTAACTATAGGGTAATAGGTACATTCCTCTCATGTATATTAGAGGCCGCTGAAAAAGGTAAGGTTTTCACCTTTTTTAATGGCCTTGTATATTGTGAGAGAAGATTCTAATTAAATTATAGTGATTATAATGAGGAATGAATAGTATTAAATTCCATAATCCGACTAAAATGAGTGTTTACTCTTCTCTTGGTTTTGAAAGAGGATGAATGAAAAAATTAATTAAAGAAGGTTATACGTAATGAGTATTGTACTTGCATTGCTTGCAGCTTTATTTGCGGCGTTAACAGGGATTCTAGCGAAAGTGGGAATCGAAAATGTTAATTCAAATTTGGCGACAGCCGTCCGGACAATTGTTGTGCTAGTAATGGCCTTTATCGTTGTTATAGTAACGAAACAACTTGGTGGAATTGAAACGATAACAGGCAAGGCCTTTTTATTTATCGTTTTATCAGGTTTTGCCACTGGGATCTCGTGGCTATTTTTCTTTAAGGCTTTAGCAATAGGGGATGTTTCGAAGGTGGTCCCAATTGATAAATCTAGTGTCGTGTTAACGATTCTCCTCTCATTTCTCGTACTAGGGGAACCAGCAGCTCCTTTGGTTATACTAGGAGGAGCCTTAATTACAATCGGGACCTTTGTGTTAATCGGGAAAAATGATGAAAAGAAACGATTTACTGGGTCTCAGGGATTTGTTATCTATGCGATACTTGGGGCAGTGTTTGCAGCGTTAACCTCTATTTTAGCTAAAATAGGAATCGAAGAAGTCGATTCAAACCTTGCTACGTTTATACGAACGATCGTCATTCTTGTCTTTGCCTGGGTTATTGTTTGGTTTCAAGGCACATTTAAGGATTTAAAACAGATTACCCAAAAGGGATATTTGTTTTTGATTTTATCAGGTGTCGCAACAGGATTATCGTGGTTATGCTATTTTGCCGCACTTGCTATAGGGAAAGTATCCATTGTTGCCCCAATTGATAAGTTCAGTGTAGTTCTCACGATGGTTTTAGGAATTATCTTTCTAAAAGAGAAGGTGAAAAAAGAAACGGTAATTGGTGGAATCATTATAACTGCAGGAACGATTTTATTAATTATCTAGCTCCTTGTTCTGATTTAGAATGAGGGGTTTATTTGATTAAGTCTAGTGAAAAAAGATAGGCTGTAGTTTATTAAGAGAGAAAGAAGTTTATAAAGTTATATGCGAAATTAATACCTGTTTTGAATGATAGTGACCAGATGTTTTCAAAGCTAACTATCATTTCTTAAAATAACCCTAGCAAACTAAGTAAGGATATAATTGGAATTATACTTTTAAAGAATACTAGTTGTATTATTTATCTCAAAATGATATATTATTCTCTGTCGCCAAAACAAAGCGATATTGAACAAATAAATACTTTTAAAAAAGTCTTGCATAGTATAAAATATTATGTTAAGATAATAATCTAGCCGTTGAGAGATGCGGCGAACGAGTTCTTTGAAAACTGAACAAAAGCCAAGCGAAATAGAGATACATGATATCTCGTCAATTTAGACTTTATTAAAAGTCAGCAACAAGTATTGAGCTATTTAAACTCAACAATTTTATGGAGAGTTTGATCCTGGCTCAGGACGAACGCTGGCGGCGTGCCTAATACATGCAAGTCGAGCGGACTAATGGGAG
>NZ_JAGKSQ010000004.1 GCF_017939705.1 Halalkalibacter suaedae | reverse complement strand
AAGCTCCCATTAGTCCGCTCGACTTGCATGTATTAGGCACGCCGCCAGCGTTCGTCCTGAGCCAGGATCAAACTCTCCATAAAATTGGTTTGAGTTTAAATAGCTCAATACTTGTTGCTGACTTTTTGAAAAAGTCTAAATTGACGAGATATCATGTATCTCTATTTCGCTTGGCTTTTGTTCAGTTTTCAAAGAACTCGTTTAGCGCATCTCTCAACGGCTAGAATATTATCTTAACATAATAAATTGTCGAATGCAACAGTTTTTTATGTTATTTTAATTTGTTATGTCACGTCGTTTTGGCGACAAGGAATAATATATCATCTCAGCACAAACAATACAACTATTATTTTTTTAAAACCCCCTACCAATATTACCCTAATTTTTTTCTACTATATAAATAGATACCATAATCATTAAGATAGTTGACGTGGTTATCTAATGATAATAGATTCACTAAAATACAGCGAACGTTTCTGCTTTCGAATACCATCGATCTAAGCGGATTCAATCCCTTCAAGCTTACCAAGAGCATAGACAACCTCCAGCAGGTCAGCCATTTGTTTTAAGTAATTGGTGGGTGAATTTCAATGAGTGAAAAGTCCAGTAATAGAAAAAACCCTCCTTATTATAAGAAGGTTATTCTTTCATACAAAACTAAATATTTTTTTCAGTTACTATAACATCAGATATTTTTCCATGAACAGTTGATTTGTAGCTGTAACCTAGTAATTCAAGTAATCGTCTATTATTCTGAGAGCTTATTTTCATATTCATTTCTTTAGCAACACGAGTTAGATGCTTGGGAGTGGAACCAATATACACTGCATTATCCTTACTCATTATACATCCCTACTAAGAGATCAATCGCAAAATCAAATGGCTGCCTTTTATCCATTATAGCACTTACATATGAATATCACTTTAAATACAAACCACATTTCATCATGTGTTGTTGAAATAAAAACTACTTCTTCTACTTGTTTTTAAGCATGTTAAAGCAATGTTATCAATATGACTTACCAATACAGCTGACGCAATACTACTTAAAACTTTTATATCAAAATCCCTATAATCACGAGTGAAAAAGAAAATCACTCCCAAAACTTACAATCTCCTTGATAGTCTATACGGCCGTTTTAATAGTTTACGAAACACATCTGGTCCTTCATGCCTTCTAGAATTCGCCCACTCATCATAATCCTTCTCAGATATTCTTTCTTCTATTAATGCCTTCAAGAATAGTAAATGCTCTTGGTCTACAGCCATTTTAGTTAGTTCCTGTTGCTGCGATTGTTCTAATTTATTTATTTTTGATTTCGTTTTATGGTTTTTAATAAGGACTAGTCTAGGCTTTCTTTTCTTATAAATGGTTCCAAATAAAATGATCATTGCTAGCAGAAATATAATGAGGGGCCAGATATACTGGTTAGTCACGGAAGTATCCTCCTTCTCTATTTTATTAACGCCCTGAGGTCAAGCACTTTATCTTTCATCCTCACCAAACCTCCGAACAACCCCCTCCAAACTAACACCAACATCCTCCAAATCCACAAACTCAACATCAACCCTCACACCATCAAAACTCACAAACCTCGGCACAATATCCAAATCCTCCAACCGATCATTCAAAGGATAAATAACAACAACCCTAGTCGCCTGATACTTCTTCGCATAAGCATACATCTGATACATATCCGATTGCGAGATCCCATAGTTTTCTCGCTGATTACCATGAAGTACCTTCCATTTCGTATCAATAACAAATACAGCAGATCCCTCTTTTCTAACAACGATATCCGGTATAAGCCTAAATTTCTTTGGTTGATCAAATAAATGATAGGACTTATCTTGAGTACTAATCGTATAGTCTGTCCCTAACTCCTTTTTCATCAAGTTGGCCACATACGCTTCAAACACCTTCTCCATCGAAAACAAGAGAGCGTATGCAACCTCCTGCCCAGAAAATGGAGTAAAGCTCTTATTTAGCAAAAACAAACTACACCACTTCAAAATGACCTCGTAATCCTTCATACTTCGATCAAGTTTAACCTTCTTCAGATCATCCTGGTGATGGACAGATTCTTCTACTAACTCAAAAAACATCAGAAGCTGCTCGATGTCTCGTTTGTTTCGCAAATTGCTACTTTGCTTGTAGAGTTTCTTTAGTGTTGCTTTTATTAATTTATTCTCAATCCGATTCTGACTATAGATATCATATTTGATATAAAATCGCTCTTTATGAGCAGCATTCTTTTTCAGATGCTGGGTGAAATCTAATTTCCCTTTAAGAAACGTCTCATTATCCTCATGTGTCACATAGCCTGAGCGTATCCCTTTTTTCGTTAGCTCCCGAACCTCTTCAATGAACATCTTAATAAAGATCTCAAAGAGGTTATGCTTCATTACACCTAAGCTCGAGAAATTGAATTGTTTAAAAGCAAAGCTATTAAGTGATCTCAACATCTTCAGGAAAATCCTTCTCGTTCGATCTTCAGAGTCAGAGTCTCCTTTAAGATGGATTTTCGGAAGGACTTCAATCTTCGTACCATCCTTCATTTGAATGAGCCCGACATAATTTTTGACCCGGATAATCTTTCCTATCCCCTTTTTACTTGAGATCGACATGAGTTCAATTGGGTCTGTTTCATCTTCTTGATTACTTGATAGGATAAACTTCTCTAATTCATCAAATGTTTTCTCAGGAATACATATATATTTACTTGGCGGCAATGACTCCTTCAAACCCCTGACTAAACAATCATACTCTTTTACAACATAATACTTCGTCATCTTAACATCAGCTTTCATAGATCTTTCGATAGGCTTCAGGATTCTCAAAGGCAGCTGCATTAATCGTGTATGTACTCTCAAGTATATCTAGATCAACTTCATCCGCACGACCGAATAAGCCCTGATCAATCTTTCTCTCGCTAATAAACTTACTATCATCATTTTTCATGTTATCCCCGAGAATGAGTTGAATCTTGCGGTAATCCTCATAGAAGTATTCCTGTAGCAACGGAAGAACCGCATTTTTGAAGATGCGAGCTAATTTGCTCAAATCGGGACTGTCTTTTAACTCAATAAAATAAGCATGTCCAATCGTATGTTCACGGTCATAAAGAACTTCGATTCGCTTATTCATCGTTTCTAAAAGGCGTCTAATATTCACCCCGTTCACCACAATCCCATCCAGTGCACCAACATCTGGAAGCATTTCAATAAATCTAAATCTCCGACGTAACGCCGTGTCTAGCATTGCTATCGAACGATCTGCTGTATTCATCGTCCCTAGCAAATAGACATTGCTCGGCACACCAAATTCTTTTTTCGAATAAGGGAGTCTTACCTTAGCTTGTTCATTCATCCCAAGTCTTTTTTGCTTTTCAATTAACGTAATCAACTCACCAAAGATTTTAGAAATATTCCCTCTATTAATCTCGTCGATAATGAAGACATGGTTCCGTTCCTCTTGTACCTCATCCACCTTCGTTTTATGCTCATTAATGATAGGTAATAGGTCATTTAACGTGATCCGATTGAGCCTATACACGGTTCGCTGAGTTAAGCCCTTATTCCCATTCATCGCAAGGATATTTTCATTGATGTCAGTTGCGATCCAATTAACTTCTCTTTTCCGTCCGTAATGATCGTAACTATCATCGTATTCATACTCATCTGTCACAATCCCTATCCCGTCGATTGAATCCCTTGTTCGTAAAGAAAGGACGATATCGCCAACAGCCATCTCATTTTGAAAATCTAGCAGAATGCTCCGAATGCTTTCCGAATCCGCAACCCGGCTATCATAGTTTTCACCTTAGATCCGTGGCTTTGCGTCTTTACCTTTCAGTAAATTTGCCCTGATATTTAATTGTTAATTCCCTTTATTATAATGAATAATCAGGTAATTTCATAGTGTTTTTTTCCTAGATCAGTAAACTACTTTTTTACTACAAACGGGGCAAACGCGGGGCAAACGCGGGGACGGTTCTTACGTTTCCTACGTTTAGCGAAACGAAAGAAACAAGAGAACCGTCCCCACGTCTACGTTTTTCTAGTATAATGGTTGTGATAATTAAATAGAAAAAAGAAGGAGAGTTATCCATGACACAAGATTTGAATCATAATTATTATAAAGAATTAATTGATTTACAAGAGGTAGAGGCAGTAGAAGCTCAAATTCAAAAGCTACTTGAAGTATCAATTGAATCCGTTTCTGATCTAGAAAGCTGGTTAGAAGCTGAAAAGAATTTAATGATTAAAATCACAGAAGCTATGACAGGTCATCAAGTTGACTTCTTACGTAACACAGAGGATGCAGAAATCAAATCGATTTATCTTCATGATCAGCAAGTCATCCAGCCTCTTTTAATGAAATATGAAGCTAAATTGAATGAGAAATACTGTGAGTCTCCTTACATAAATCAATTAGATGAACAACGATATGGTTTAATGCGTCGCGTGCGCGAGTCGAAAGTGAAACTGTTCAGAGAAGAGAACATTCCATTAATGGTAAAAGAGCAAGAGCTCTCAACGAAGTACAGTGAAATTATGGGAGGATTAACCGTTGATTGGGACGGGGAGGAAAAGCCTTTTCCGTTTGTCCAATCTCAACTTGATCATCTAGACAGAGCAGTAAGAGAAAAAGCGTATCACGCAATGATGTCAGCTCATCGTCAAATTAAGTCCGATATGGATGCAATCATGGACGAGCTCGTTCAATTACGCCACCAAATTGCTGTAAATGCCGGCTTTGAAAATTATCGTGACTATATGTTTGTCGCCAAAAATCGTGAGTACAGTGTCCAAGATTGCTATGACTTTCATGAAAATGTTGAGAAACATATCATCCCAGCTTGGAATCGACTTGCAGAGGTATTTAAGTCCAAGCTTGGTGTCGATACATATCGCCCTTGGGATAACACCGCTAAATTAATGAAAAACCCACCATATTCTGAGGTAACGACTCTAATGGATGGTGTTTCTGAAATGCTCGGAAAGACCGATCCCTATTTTGCAGACCGTTTCGATTACATGAGAGAGCATGGGTTACTAGATCTTGGAGATCGAAAAGGAAAAAGCCCAGGTGGTTTTTGTACAAGCCTACCTGTTTCAGGCGATACCTTTGTTTTTGCAAACTTTAGTCCTTCCTTTTTCTCGCTGATTGCGTTAATTCATGAAATGGGTCACGCATTAAATGGATATCTCGAATTTTCCGAGCATGGTCCTATTGAAGACTACCAACAGCGAATGGAAGTGGCAGAACTGTATTCTCATGGAATGGAATTGCTTTTATTGGATAAGCTGGATCGTTTTTATCCAGACGAAGAAGATTTTAAGAGTGCACAGCGTGAAGAGCTTAGACGTGCATTTACAATGTTAATCGGCCCATTAGCAGGCGATCTCTTCCAGCATTGGATGTATACGAACCCGAACCACACTGCCAAAGAGCGTGATGAAAAATTCTTTGAAATCTCAAAACGTTATGGCTTAAACCCTGTCGACACGTCCGGACTTGAGGAAGAAGTCGGGATGAGCTGGGCAGGAACTCTTCATTATTTTCAGGTTCCTTTCTATAATATTGAATACTCTATTTCAATGCTTGGTGCTCTACAATTGCTTGAGAATTATCGAAAAGATCCAAAACAAGCGATCGAATCGTTTAAAAAAGGGGCAAGTGCGGACTACAATCAATCCATCGCTGCGATTTATGAAGAAACTGGGGTCAGTTTTGATTTTACAGAACCAGTCGTGAAGCGAATGGGTGAGTTTCTAGAGACCGTTATTCAAGATATTCGTTAGGGTACACTTTACCATACCCTGATATCATAAAATAAGGACCATTGATGTATGCCATCAGTGGTCCTTTTTATTTAGACTTTAAAACGGTATAGAGAGTTGATACAAGCTCATATGGCCAAAGGGGATCTCGTATTTCCTTTGTTTGGCGAAACGAAAGAAACATTAGAACCGTCCCCTCGTTTCCCCGTTTCCTCTACTGACTCAAATACATAAATCGCTCCATATAATACATAAGAATCTGATTATAATGGCTTGAGAAATAAAAATCAGCGTTGTGACCTGCGAATGGCATCATCAATAAGATCGAGCCATCGTTGTTTTGGTTAGCATACGTCTCATCGAATTCTTCTGAAATGGAAGCATCCACTACGCCATCTTCTGTCCCCTGAAAAATTAACGCAGGCGGACTATTCTCAGTCACTAGTAACGCTGGATCAACTAGTTCGGCTGATCCATCAATACCAACATTTCCCGCTAAGCCATTTGCTGGGTAGAGTGGGATGATTCCTTTAACCGTTAACGCCGGATTCAATATGTCGGTATACTGACCACTTGCTAATCCTAGACCTACTGCGTTCGCAAGCTGCCCTCCGGCTGACGGACCAGATACGAATACTGTGTCCAAATCCCCTTGAAACTGATCATTATGTTCAACCAAATAATCGGTAAACAGCCCAATATGTCGGACCATATCGTCAATCGTAAAGTCCGCTACAATGTTTTCAGGCACTTGTGCGAATTCCACGAACTTATCCTCACTGCTTAAGCCGTACTGAACATCAAACACAACATAGCCTTGGCTAGCGAAATACTTATTTACCTGTGCAGCGTTACCTGCCCCTTTATCGCCAATGGTCCAGCCGCCACCATGAATTCGGAGTAGCACGGCTCGATTACCAGGAAGATCCTCGCTATTTTCAGGTGGTAGATAGGCGTCAAATGATAGGTTAATATCCTTATCCACACCTTCAACCCCTTCATAAAAGAGAATGTCTTCTAGCAACGTATATTCCTCTGTACTTGTGCCAAAGAAATAATGTGGCAGTGAGAAAGATGTGTTTAAAAAGGACGCACTCGCCTCGGCTGAAATAGCTTCTCCCCAGTTATCTCCAAACACCTCAGAGAACTCCTGTTCAGCTTCATTTAAAGTAAAAAGCGTTGCGATAACCGGACTGCTGAAGGTGACAGCGATCCCTATCCCTATAATGGCTAGTGTGACTCTAGTCTTTGTTCGTTTTCTTTTTAGTAGTAAAGCCGTAATGGCTAATGTGCCAATGCTAAAAAAGAGCGAATAGCCAGGGAAGAACATTTCAACTACTCCACCCGTCTTTCCTACTATAAGTCGATAGGCAACAAACAGACCAACCAAAAGACACAATACTAATAAAATTAATTCGGCTACTACTTTGATCGAGCGTTTTTTCTGAATAGAAAATCCGATAAGCTCCGAATTAGACCTAGTCCGTTTCGTCCAAGCCATAAACGTTCCAAATCCAAGCAACACAAAAAGGATGACACTTGATAACCAACTAGTAGAATCCTGGTTAGACGGATTGCTAGAGGCAACCGTATTTAGAATCGGCAGCAAAACCATAGCCGAAACCATAAACCATAGGTACCCTTGATCCAAGGCATTCTTATTACTAGGTATTGCAGCAACTACGATATTTCCTATAAAGGTTAGAAGCAATACTACCCCAAACACAATCAGGAAGCTCGCCATTTGAAAGTCCAATAAAAATAGAATACCGGCTATAATTGAAAGAATATTCAGCCCCACCAATGTGGATGAAATGCTACGTAACGGTCGGCTTACGGGTTTCCTTTCCAAATTTGATACTGAAGTAGATAAAGCATCAGATAAAGGCATTTAATTTCCCCTCTTTTTTGAAATTATTATTCTAATATCCTAAGTTTAGAATAGTAAGAGCTTACTATACAACTCTAAGCAATAAATAAGAATAAGAAAAGTTTACCAATCCGTCAGGCAAGAGGGCAAATTTGGTGCTTAGAAGCCAAATCCATTAACCAAGTAATAGCCTTAATCCACCTACTGTCACCAAGATTAATATAATGACCTGAAAATATTTTTCTGGGATGAGTGATAAAAATTTAATGCCTAAATATGCTCCTACTAGAATAGGGACAATCAGCCATAGGTTGAAGAACAGTGTTTCACTAGTGATGAGCCCAAGTTGTGCATACATCGGAATCTTAATTAAATTAACTGCTAAAAAGAACCAGGCACCTGTTCCAATAAATTCTTTCTTCGGTAGAGCGATGGCTATCAAGAAAATGGACATAATCGGTCCTGCCGCATTCCCCACCATTGTCGTAAATCCGGCAAGAGTACCCATGATCCCGATGAAGACTTTTGAATCTGGTAAATGCTCTAACCATTTTTGACCGTAACGTTCTTTTACCATTTGAAGAGCCATTAACGTTAAAATGATCGTTCCTAAGATAATCTCTATCGGTCTACTTTCTTCAATTGAGTACAATAGAAAATAACCAGCAATCAACCCTCCAAGAACCCACGGAAGTAAAGACAGCAAGGTTTTCCAATTTACACTTCTACGATAATAAGTGACAGCTATGACATCGGCAAATAACAGCATAGGTAAAACAATTCCAATGGACTCTCGTGCCGGGAATATCGACGCCATTGTTGCTGTCACAAGGATTCCAAGCGTCGGCAAACCCGTTTTCGTCACGCCAATACACATCGCACATATGATGACGATCAATAGATACACCCAAGATAATTCATCAATCATTTCGGTCAACTCCTTAAGAACAGCGGGACGGTTCTCGCGTTTCTTTCAAATTAATCATTTGTTAACAAATAGTACTCTAATATTCATTTTATATAAACTATTTTTAAAAACGCTCAATGTCTAACCATATCAGTAGACTGTAATATATTCGAGTCTCCAAATAAGAATTCCAGAACATTCTTCCTATTATACAGATTTGCAAGAACTTAGATACACATATATCGTCTATATAATGCAGCTACCTTTGACCAATGGGATGTCTGCTCTAACCAAAAAGGATGACTCTCGAATCCGAATGAGTCATCCTTTTCTAAAGAAATATATGCAAAACCGTAAACGATTGGTAGTGTCCTTGGAAGCATCCTAGTCATTAACTTGCTCCTCAATAACTTCACACCCCCGAGACCCTACTCAGTCGAACTTCTTTCAGTTTCTAAAACACCAGAACCGTCCCCACGATTCCTAAGTCATTTCCCCACAACCTATGTAAGAACACGATATATAGCGTGAATAATGCTGTAATTATAATGAATATGATCGGGATACCTCTTAAAGTGTTGTTTTTACTGATTGCTATTATACAAACAACAAAAGAAAGTAGTGCAAAAACATAATAAAGATAAAACATTGGATAAAGTGTTAATGGCCCGACAAATAAGCCAAGTACTGAAAATTGAAGTAAAAAAGTCAATATAGAAATAGCGACCCACTTCAGCTCATTGCTAATTGATACGATGTTTTTAATCGAGAATAGGATTGAGATTATAACTAAAGCTGCAACCAACCATTCGTATAAGAAAAACAAGGATTCGTGGTTTGCGGCAAAATAATATCCAAGAATGGATAACGGTATAATTGTAAGCAGTAGATATGCATTTAATTTGAGATGAAACGTTTCTTTGATTTTTTTCTCCTCCCTTTTATGTTGGTATTTACTGGGTGACTTCCTTGTAATTATATTACCACAAAAACCCAATTTATTAGTAGATAGTTAGATTCAATCTAGAAAAAAAGTCCTGCCCTCAGTGTCTTTAAGTACTAGGGGCAGGACTTTTTTTCATTTAGAATCGATTCCAAGATAGAACATCATCAAGTGGAAGACGGGTTTTCTCGAATCCGGCTTTGGTTCCTTTTCCTACTGAAAGCAACATGATCGGCTCATAGCTTTCCGGAACATTGAAAGCCTCCATAAATTGTGCTTCATCGTAACCGCCCATCGGCACCGTATCAAAGCCTTTCGCTTTCGCTGCCAGCATTAATTGTAGAGCGACGATTCCGCCGTCAATATGAGCAATTTTCGTTAAACGTTCTTTAGGGAAATTCCCGTAGTTATCGAAAATGCTGTTTACATACATGTCTTTAACATCTTGAGGCATGTTGCCTTTTTCAGCAATTTGACTGTAGATCGTATCAGCATTTTTATAGGCTTCACGATCACCAAGCACAGCGATGACTACTGAAGCATCAACGATTTGTTGTTGGTTATTGGCGATTGGCAGTAATCGTTCCTTTTCCTTCTGATCTTCAATTACTAAGAATCTCCAAGATTGAAGATTACTAGATGATGGAGCGAGCGTTGCAGTTTCTAGCAGTTCACGAATTTCACTTTGTTCTATTTTGAAATTAGGGTCATATTGACGTACCGAACGACGTTCTTTCGCCACCGTCAAAAAGTCCGTATCCTCCAACTGTTTCGGTGCTTCTTTCGTCGTATCAAGTTCTTTTACTTTATTTAAGTACTCTTCTTTGCTCATAGTTTTATCAGACATAAAAATTCCTCCTTCAAACTGTATCTTTCACAGGAACAGTATAGAACCTAAACTGTATCTTTGTCAACAACAGTTAATTATCAAAAAAAGAGAACGATATCATAAGCGATGTCATCCTCTAATTATTGTTCTATATTTGGTTTTGCGTGAGTGATAGTACGAGTGGTAAGCACCGCTTCGCTTACTACGGCTTCATTAAATCCTTAATCGTCTTTTGTTCTAAACCGCTCACGACCCAGCTCTCCATCTCATCTCGAAGCTCAAAAAGGGATTCACGTGTCGAAGGGGCAAAACATTCTTTGCTTTCCACATCAAAGAATCCTTTCGGGAACGTTTCCGATCTCATCGCATCATACACGTCCGAAAGTTTAATGTCTTCAGGATCCTTTACAAGATAATAGCCACCATCCCGGCCTTCCTTCGCTTGAATTAGCTCTTTTTTTACCAGGTGCCTTAATATTTTTCTCAAAAAAACTGATTTGGAATTAAGCTTTTCTGCCAATTGACCGCTTGGACATAGCCCATCATTGTTGGCCATCACCACCAATGCCTGAACCGCCATGCCAAACCACTTTACACTCGTTACATTTTCGCTCATTGTGTCACCTCTTCATCTCCCTTTATTCTGAAACATTCTTGATAAGAAGTCAAAGTGCTTTACAAAGAAACGGCGCAACGGACATCGAGTCCGTTATTTTCGGAAAAAAGCGAGGCAAGATCGTGGTTGCGGACATTTGGTCCGTTATTTCACTCAATTTAACTAAAATGCACTAGGATTTAACTTAATAGCGGAACAGATGTCCGTTACAACTAAAAAACAACGTATTTTGCTTAAATAACGGAACCAATGTCCGTACCCACCACTAAAGGCGATGTTTCATTGTTATCACTGTCACACATACCCTACCTACATCAAAACAGCAGCACTTTCTTCAATCACTGGAAACGTAATCGTGAATGTTGTTCCCTTACCTAGTTGACTATCAACGTGGATCGTGCCGTTGTGCTTCTCGATAATTTGATAACAAATCATCAGACCAAGCCCGGTTCCCTTTTCTTTTGTCGTATAAAAAGGCTCTCCCATTTTCGTTAGCAATTCTTCAGGGATCCCTTGTCCTTGGTCAATCACTCTCGCTTGAATGGTCTGCTCTAATTGAGTAATCTCGATGACAATGCGACCGTTGTCCTCCATCGCATCAATTCCATTCTTAATTAAGTTGATGAATACTTGCTTAATCTTCGTGTCTTCACAAAGGATGTCGATTCGTTCCTTTTCGGATTTTGTTATAATTTCAATGCATTTCATATTGGCTTCCGATGTCAATAGAAGCCTGACTTCTTCTACTAGCGTTACTAAGTTATAGCGTTTTCTATTCTCAGAATGAGGCTTCGCCAACGTTAACAGCTCACTTGATATTTGTTCAACTCGAGAAAGCTCATTCTCAATAATATTGTAATACATCTCTTTGCTCTTATCACTGTCCGCTCTTAACATACTGAAAAATCCTTTTATCGCTGTTAACGGGTTCCGTAACTCATGTGCAATACTTGCCGCAAGCTCTCCCGCTATATTCATTTTTTCTGAACGTACGATTAATTGTTCGTTGGCCTTCTCCTGAGTAATGTCGATAAATGAATGAAGCAGAGCTCGTTCATTTTCAAATAAAACAGAAATTGAATTCATGATAAAATATCTTTTTTTCCCATATAAGGTGAATTGGTACTCCTGTTTTGTACGATGTTCACTCATCTCAAATAATGATTGAAGCTCGGCCTCATTCTGAACGATAATCTCTAGAGCAAGATCATTTGTAAAAAGAAGCTTCGTTTCTCTGCGAATAATGACTGGAATGGGTAGCTCATTGATAATCGTTCGGAGTTTTGTTTCCTTTTGTTTAATTAATTCATTGGTCATTTTCACTCTTGTATTCTCTTGAGTAAGATGACTGTTTTTATTAAGTAGTTCAATATTTTCCTCTTCAATTTGCTTTAGCTTCTCTAATTTTTCGTTTATTGGGGTATGGAGATTTTTCATATTATAAAGCGGGGATCTTGCATATTCATCATCTGTCATAAAATGAGTATGCACTCTCATCAGTTCATTCTGTAAATAAGCTGGTGTTTTCAAATCATTATAGCAGCAAACGGAAATGATGTTATTATTTAATATGTATTGATCGCAGCTACATTCAAATGTAATGATCTCCTTCATGCTAGGGGCTTGACTCGTCGGTGGAATATGTCCCCATGTTCGAATAGAATGGCCCTCGTCAATAAATGGTTTCAAGAGTTGATTAAGGTGATTGGTTTCCCCTGTTGAATAGTGATGACTAAGATAGAATTTCTCTGAACTCACAAAGATCACATTCGTTAAATCGCTTTCTTCAATCCCATCCTTCCCTAATTGCTCCCGAATACGCCCAAGAAGCTCCTCTGTTTCGATGATTAATAGTGAAGCTTTTTCTTCTAGCCCTTTCAAAATAAACCAGATTGCGTTATCAATATATGGATCTAGCTTACTGTACATATAAAGAATATGTGCACCTGTTCGATCTAGAGCATAATTCCTATTTAATTGACTCATTGTACTTTGATTTTTATTCATGCTGATACTCCAATTTCTATAGTTTTACTCCAGACAGGGACTTGTTCTCATCTTACTTTAAAGACATTCTGATGAAAGATCAATGTTTTTATGGAGAACAGCGGGAGAACAGCGGAGAACAGAGAGAACAGCGGAGAACAGCGGGACGGTTCTCATGTTTCCTCCAGCTTTCTTTAAAAAAGAAACTATCGATGATGTACCGAAGCGTCTCTATGTAGCAGAAATAGTGATTATCACAGGTCTCTCCTTAAATGGTTAAAAGAAACTCTGCTTAAAAAAAGAAAAGATTTCTTTCACCATATTGGCACAAGAAACCCTTCGTTTTAATTATGATTGATTTATATATTGATCTAATAAATATTCACACCCGTTAGCTCCGCAATGTCCTCTACCTCATAAATCCAGTTTCTAAGAATTGAGCGCGCCTCATCTAGATTAAGATTAGCTTCGGTTATCGTTTCGTAATCCTGATTCTCAATGCCCGCTACCATAAGAGTAAAGGCTGAATATTGAATATTTACGGCTTTTATATATTGTTCGTGTAACTCTCTTATGTCACTTTGACGTGCCATATAACTTTCCAGTTCGTCGGAAAACAGGCGATAGTCTGGAATGATTTCCTCAACCAGTGCGTTATATAACAACTCATCATTAACGTAATTTTCTCCCGTTACACTATCATACATTGATATCAAACGATTTTCTTCTGGAGCAAGTTGACCGATGAAATCCATGTAATCTAAAAAAGCTTGTGTTAATTCATCTAGGTCTTCAGTTGATTCGGTTACGTCCTTTCCCTCTTCATCCATTTCAGGTTCAGGGTCTACTACATCCTCGGATGCTTGTTCTGTTTCTAATTCAGTCTCTAAATCTGCTTCTGCTTCTGCCTCTAGATCCGTTTCTAATTCTGTTTCTAGATTAGCTTCTTCTGTGTCTGTTGAGTCATCGACGGCTGCCTCAGAATCATTGGGCTTCTCAGTTTCAGTTGTCGTCGCCTCACACGCAACCATCATAAAAGTCAATAAAGCCGTACAAACCATGAACACTAACTTCTTCAATGTCATCCCCACTCTCCTAGGTTGCATTACAGAATATCTCAATTGACACAAGCACAATGCTAAGTATATTCTGCTGAAGTTAAATAGTGCATGGCCATCGGGAAACAGAGAAGACAGCGGGACGGTTCTCGCGTTTCCTAAATTTGTTCACTATATAGTCTCCTCATAACAACTATTAACCTAAGAAAAACGCTTACCCGTCATTCTCCTTACTAATTTACAAAAATCATCCCACTCTTCTGGAAATTTATTTGCTCCGGATCTTTTTAGGTTACGCCCCTCTCTGATAAGCTCCACGCTCCAGCTTGTCCCATCAAGTACACCCGGTTCTATATATTCCCTTTTCCAATTGAGAAAGTTGATGATCTTCAGCTCTTCAATCAATTTTTTAACAGTAGTTTCTTTAAGAGCCTTACACTCCGAAGCAACTTCTTCTCCGTTCTCCCAATGACTCCAAGCTGCACTCCCACTAATTAAGTCCAAATCAACATTGTAAGAAGCACCAAAGAATCCACCAACATATGCATTAAGACCTATGATTTTTTCATACGCTGCATCAATAGCCTGCTCCTTATTCCATTCACTCTCACAAACGTTACAACAATACTCCGGCCCACCAACTATAACGCAGCATCCACCAAGCTTAAATTTCCCTTCTTTAGCTTGTTTTGAGGCATCATCGGTTGGCATGCCATATAAGAGATTCAATGTGTTTTTGGACTCGCAATTAATACACTGCTTATAGTTGATGGCCATATGTCTCCCTCATTTCTTATCCACTCGGTATTAGTGAAGCTGTCAAATACTACCTAGAGGCCCTTCTCAAGCTCATTTCTTGGAATCTCTAAACACTAGAACCGTCCCCGCGTTTCACCGCGTTTCCAAGTCGCGTTCAATAGCATTCTTCCAGCTTCGGTCCATTTTCTGCCCGCTTCGGACCTTAACGACGGCCTCGTTTACACTTTCATAATTTAACTTTGTTCCCATAGCATCAGCTCGGTAGTCCACCGCAAAATCCTCTTCAATTCCAAACTGTGCTGCAGTTGCTACTGCATCAATATTGGCTCCTAGAAAGATAAATTCCCAGCCATGTTTTTCTTTTTGCTGTTCGATCATATTTTTAATCTGGGTAGATGTGAATTCTCGACTTGCGTTTTCCATTCCATCTGTTGTAATAACGAATAAGGTCTTACCTGCTCGTTCATCCTCAGTTGTGTATGTTTGAACATTCATCATTTTGTTGATAGCAGATCCAATTGCATCGAGAAGGGCCGTCGTTCCCCCAACCTCATAATCCATTTCGGTAATCGGTGCGATCGCTTTTACATTGATTCGATCATGGACTAGTTGATTTTGATGATTAAATAGGACCGTCGTCACAAAGGCATCACCATCCGCATTTCTCTGTTTATTAAGCATCGAGTTGTAGCCACCAATTGTGTCTGCTTCAAGCCCTGACATAGAACCACTTTTATCTAGAATAAAGACGATTTCGGTTACATTGTTTTTCATTCTTGTCATCCTCCATTTCATTGATTTATAAATGAAGGATACCAAGATTCCCAAAAGAAAAGGTCGCTTTAAAAGCGACATCTCTACCCACCAAGCAAAGGTTGATCAAAAGCAAATAAGGCTTCATTGATTTCGTGAATATCAAAATTACCTTGCCTAATGAAAAAATCAATAATGATATCAAATTTTTGACTACGAGATAAAGTATATCCTGCAGCTGAGAGCAGATGACTCGTCTCGTCTACACTAAGTCTTAACGCAATTGCAAAGGCAATCGCTGTTTTCTTTTTCGGTGTATAACCCGTTTCCTTACGTATTTTTGAAAATAGGCGTCGGTCCAGATTCGCCCGTTTATAAGTCTCCACATCCGTTAGTCCTCTTTCATCAATAAGTCTAAGAAGACGCTCTGAAAATGACTCATCAAGTTCCTCTACAAGATGAAATAAGCTACTTTCTAACGGACTCTCATGTTTGATCATATCTTCTGAAATCCTATTAGACTCTTTTAATTCGTCGACGAATCGTGCTTGTCGACGGGTAAAAGTAAGAGCACTATCTTCAACATAATTCTCATCAATATATTCATGTATCGATGCAAAGAGTTTCTGACTTATTCCAAATGAGTCTCTGTCAAATACGACTAAATAGATCAGCATGTCGTGATCCATTAAAAATTGACTAATGGTTGAAATAGCGATATGCAATGCCTCTTCTTTCGGATAGCCATAAATCCCTGTTGAAATCAACGAAAATGCCACAGACTCACAGTGATAGTTTTCCGCAAGCTCCAGAGAATGTTGATATGAAGCTCTTAACAAGTCTGCCTCTTGATAAGAACCCCCTTGCCAAACGGGCCCTGGTGTATGAATGATATACTTTGCGGGCAATTGAAACCCATCTGTGATAACAGCTTGTCCGATTGGACAGCCACCTATGGCGTCACATGCACGTTTCAGTTCTTGAGCACCGGCAGCCTGAAAAATTGCCCCGCAAACACCACCACCCATTTTCAATTCGGGGTTTGCTGCATTCAAGATCGCATCTACCTTCATCTTGGTAAGATCATGACGAACCATTTCTAATGGCATGAGTAACTCTCCTTTCATGATCGGTATATGTCTAATTGATACTTGATTTGTATTTGAGCTTGGCTCTATTAAAGCCTCACTATCAATAATAAGAAGATTATAAAAACGGGGAAGTAGGAATATTTCATTTGCAACAAAGATACACGCATACCCGCTGTGTAAGTCAGCTACCTTTAACCTATGGATTGTCTGCTCTAACAAAAAAGGATGACTCCCTGATCTGAATGAGTCATCCTTTTTTAAAATAGCATATGTTAAACCATAAACATTTGGCAGAGGTGTCCTTTTCATTAATTTGTTCCTCAATGTCACACACCTTAGAACCTTCTCAGACGAATGCCTTTCAATTTCAGGAACATTAGGACCGTCCCTTTGTTTCCGCCATGTTTCCGTTAGACATACAGCTTCGTTCTGTCTAAATTTTTCATTTTACTATTAACATACTCTTCTTTCTCAGGAGTCATCTCCTGTTCATTTAACAGGGAGTTAACGACACCTGCTAAGAACTTTTCCATTTCAACCGATTCGTTATAGTGAGGATGCTTGGTAAAGACCACTGTTTCTCGCCCAAGGTATTTTGTTCGAAGCTTTCGGGCAAAAACCTTTACCTCATCTCTATAATAAGGATCCTTTTCAACTAAAACAAAGGATTGCAACAGGAATGTTTTTAGTTTCTGAACGAAGAGGTTTTGATAAGACAATAAGTTAAAACGGTTTCGATATTCTTTGTTAGAGAGAGCATAGAAGACAAATGCATTACGAACGCGACGGTCTGTCTGACTTTTCCGTAGCAAGTCATCAAAGGAATAATCACCATATGCTAGATATTGCAGTTCTTCTTTGATTCGTTCAAAAAATAATTTTTCATCCATTGGAATCCCTCCTTTGTTTCTGTTGTCCCCATAGCTCAAGTACCTCATCTAGATCATTGTACCGTTTTAAGGGTAATATCGTATATTCCTTATAATCATCATACATGTCTCTAAGCAAATCGATGTTACATTGACTTAGTATGCCGGAATTAATTATATCTTTAACGTCCTTATCTGTTTGCCTTGAAACAAATAATTTAGAAATAACTAAATGTTCTGTAGATGGTAAACGGACAATCAAATTTTCAAAGTCTCTCCATTTATCTCTTTCGTTGTTGCAATAATTTCATCTAAAGGGGGTAGTTCCATGACTCCCCTCATTTTATCATTTACGCTATACTTAGCTAAAATGGATCTTATACGATTATCAGCATCTTGATACTGGATGAATGCATCTATATCCTTAGTAACGTGAGCTTCTGTCATTAATAGTAGTGCCGTCCCACCAAAAATGGTTAAATGAATTTTACTTTTTAAATTTAATTGGGACAAATCATAGTCTAATTCATACAGTGCTCTAAAAACGTCTTCGGAAGAGCGATATACAGTCCTATTTTTCATTATTATATCACCCACTGTAATTATTTCACAAATCC
Organism: Halalkalibacter suaedae; assembly: GCF_017939705.1. Lineage (GTDB taxonomy): Bacteria > Bacillota > Bacilli > Bacillales > Bacillaceae_D > Halalkalibacter > Halalkalibacter suaedae. The sequence continues at coordinate 407,127 of NZ_JAGKSQ010000004.1, read as the reverse complement.
CCCTCCCTTTTAATATGAGGGAGGAAATAATATGAATTGGATTTACACCACCCTTGACTCTTCATCTTTCTCACTCTGACTTTGTCTGTATTCTATCGCTTTCATAGTCTTCGTAAATTCGGCTGTTTGATCTATATCTTGGACAATGTCCTCAAGCTTACTTACATCCGAATAGAAAAATTCTTTACGTAAATTTATTTTATTGACTCGGTTCGCTTCGAGGGAGTGGTGTATTTGTTGTTCCAATCCAACTGCATCATTGCTAAAAACCATAGCATGAATATCAAATTTAAATGGAACAGATGCATCTCCCAATTCATCGATACGGTCTAGTGGATTAAGCCGTCTTGTCATCCCAATTTTGAACATGTTATCACCGAATGAACCTAAATTTGAGATCACATAGACATACCCGGCTTTCCCGTTTGCTCGTTTGATAATTTCTTCTTTTTGTTCCTCAATTTTATCTACCTGTTCCTCTAGTTCTTTAAGCCTTGCTTCTAAGGCTGCAATCTTATCGAGATCCGTCTCCCTACTTAGTAACTCCCTATTGTTACTAATTTCATTCCGATATTTTTCTTCTTCCTTTTCAATCTTCTTTCTCTCTATTTCTAGAAGCTTTCTTTCTTCTGCTTCTTGTCTCATTTGTTCCTTTATGATTCTTTGTTCTTCTCTTTCTTTTTCTTTTTGTGCATAATACTTATATTCAATTTCAATCGCATTTTTAAATAATGGCTCTAGTTCAGATAAGAAACGTGTGATTGTTGGTAAAATGTTGGCATTCCCATTCCCACAGATAGTTAGATATTTGTCTGTTAAAGCTTTTGCACTCTCTAATGCTTTATCAAGGTTCGTATAGCTTAAAGTGTAAAGAATGTTTTGTAGTTCTGCTTGCAATCCTATTACCATTAGATGGTAGATCGTTTTATTTGCTTTAGTCGTGTATCGTTCTTCATATGCGGTAAGTAACTTTTTGATCTCTTTGTTATTAACGTTCATCTCTTTTCGAAGCTGCTTTGAATCTTTGTGATGTAAATCAAGTTCAATAATAGTATTTAATACTCCGTCACCTAGGGATTTCTCTAATACTTCAAGTTCTTTTTCAACCAGTGAATAGTTGATTGCACCTGGAAATTTCTCAATTAATTCCTTTATGCCAACTGATTCACTTTTAAATTTTGTCGCTGCTTTTTGCAATTTCTTTATGTCTTTTTCTAGTTTCTCTACAGCTGCTTCATTTTCGTCAGTCTCTCTCTTTAGAATCTCTTTCTTTTCAAGTAAATCCTTTACATCTGTAATTGCCTGGCTTTTCATTTCTTTAGCTTCTTCTTCAGCAGCTTCAATGATTTCCTTAGACTCCAATAAGATTGATGCTCTAGCTTCAGATATCGTTTCCTCCATTAGTTTTTCTTTGTTGCTCGTTCTTTCTTCAATTTCTTTCAAGTTAGCTTCTTTTTCTCGAATGGTTTTGTTTAAGTTTAGTAACTCTTTTATTTTTTTAAACAATCTATTCCCTCCATTACACTTTATTGGTTATAATTGACAAAAAGCTTCATTTAATAACATTCTACATAAATCCACTTTTTCCCTCTCTATGTAATTAGCGTGGAGGGAGGGACGGTTCTCACGTTTCAAATTTCACCAAATCCAACCACCGATCCTTCTTCAAACCAAATGTGGTTCTATGCAGAAGCAGAAGTAAAACCCAGCAATGTAAAAAGGAATTCCGGCTACACAGCCTAACCAAAGAAGCCTTCAAGAATTACGCAGGCCAAGACATCATTTATGTTATTTCACTATCCAGAATATTGCTCAAATTGTTCTTGAAATATCCCCTGAATCGAAGAATGGTTAGCTAAATTACTTCACTGCTCAAACCAAAAAGAATGACTCCTGATCTGAACGAGTCACCCTTTTTCTATATATGCAAACCCTATATACGATTGGTAAGTACTCCAGTAAATGTCCAGTCATTAATTTGTTCAATCGATGACCTCGCACACCTCTAAACCAAACCATATTCCTTTGATTTTCTAAACACTAGAACCGTCCCTTTGTTTCCTTTTGTTTCCTTTTCCCTTCGTTCCCCTATACCAATCGATATATTATAATATCAATCCCCGTTTCTTTATGAATTCCCTCCGCAACTAGAATATCATTATGCAAAAAAGCCAATGCTTCGCTGTTGGTAAGTATCTTAGGATAAGTACGGAACAAAATACCTTCTTTACTACTTGTGGCACTTCCATTGTTTTCGATAAAAATCTTACACGGCGTCCCCGTAAAATCTGTTCCTTCAATCATATACCTAGCTGACAAAGTATGGTGATCACCATGTCTGCCTATTATCTGGGTATCTACTCCACCTTCAAGCACCTTCCCTTCGAAGTATTTACCCGTTGCTGCCCCGCTAAATGTAATCATGACGACCGAATCGCCAATCTTATTCTCCAATTCCATTGTTTTGTTTAACTGAACATGTACGGTTAAAACTTCTTCCATATTCATTCTTTTCCCTCCTAACCTAATAAACAGTTGTCGTTAGTAATTTGCAGAATATCTAATCAGCAGCTGCCTTTAATCCAAGGAATGTCTGCTCTAAACAAAAAGGATGACTCCTGTTCTGAATGAGTCATCCTTATTCTAAAGTAGTATATGAAAACCGTAAACGATGGGTTGTGCCTCAGGAAGTGTTCGAGTCATTAATTTGTTTCTCAATGACTCACCCATCTCCCTCTAAACCCTTCTCAAGTGAGTTTCTTTCGGTTTATACACACGAGAACCATCCCCACGTTTCCCTCCGCGTTTCCCTATCTCATCACCAAGCCACCGTCAACTACCATACATTGCCCTGTTACGAAGGAAGACCAGTTGCTTGCGAAGAATAGAACACTGCCTACGACATCTTCGGGTTTGGCAATTCGGTGGAGTGCTGTTTGCTGTTTGATGATGTCTTTTACTTCTTCTTTCGTTGTTCGGCTTGCATCTGTTGGATATACGAGGCCTGGTGCTACACAATTGACAGTGATTCCAAATGCACCAACATCTGCCGCTAGATTTTGCGAATAGGTGAGAACGGCTCCTTTTGCAGTTGTATAATCATGGTAAGGAACAATCGGATGAAACACGAGATTACTAACCATATTAACAATCCGGCCCGCTCGTTTTTCTTTCATTATCGGCATGACATACTTACAAACATGGAATGTCCCTTTTAATGCCCCATCTAGTTGTCGTTGGTAATCATCCCATTCCATCTCCCAGGCGAGCTTTCTTCCATCAGGGTCGAAGGTATATGTATGCAGGGCATTGTTAACAACGATATCAATCGTATCGAATTCCGCTACGATTTTCTCTACCATTGCTTCCATATCTGACTCTTTCGTCACATCTCCTTGGACCGTGAACGTTTCAACATCATATTCATCCATCAATCGATCTGCAAGTTCCTCAGCTTTTTCCTTGTTTCTTATATAATTGATAATGACCGTAGCTCCTTGTGCTGCAAATCCCGTTGCGATAGCCGCACCAATCCCTCGGCTCGAACCTGTGACGATGACGACTTTATCTCGTAATTGTGTATCCATGGGCAACTCCTACTCTAGTTCTTCAACTAGTTCATTCGTTGTAATCTCGTGAATATTGACTCGTTTACTAAGAAGTCCTAGATCATAGTACGTTTCTTCTACTTCCTTTAATATATCAACGTTGAGCCATCCTAAACCATGTTCCTCCGTGTCTGCATTCATCGACGTTTGATTACGAATCTTGATAATTTCAAGATTTCTCGCTTGATCCTCTCCATCAATAGCTGCACTTACAGCAATCTCTGCTGCTTCCTCTGGATTCTCCATCGTGTAAGCTACACTATCACGGTATACCTGTAAGAAACGGATTAATTCCTCTCTTTTTTCCTGAAACACTTTTTCTGTCACAACAAATACATCTGCAGGAGTGTTCAACACATCCTTTACTTCAATCACATTTACTTCCCCGAGCCCCTTGTTTTTAGCATCGAATAGGCCTGTGTCTGTCGCAGCTGTTGCGACAACTTGGTTATTCATTAATGGTCCGAAGTTTAGGACACCTGCTTCGACAATATTAATATCCTCTTCTGTCATCCCTGCTTGATGAAGGAGCACGAGCAGGTTTTGATACGTTCCGCTAGCTCGACTATACACACCAACATCCTTGCCACGCAAATCTTCCATCGATTGAATATTACTATCCTTCAGGGAAACAAGATTAAAGACATTCTCTGGATAGACGTTATAGATAATTCTTAGTTCTTCACCTTGCTCCATCGCTAAAAGAACAGCTTCCACGTTGGCAAAAGCAATATCCGCATTCCCAGCAATAATATTTCGAACAGCCTCTCCGCCACCTGCTCCAGGTATGAATTCAAAATCAAGATAAGCCTCTTCAAACCAGCCTTTCTCCTCTGCTACATAAAGATTGCTCTGTTCGGTAATGTTCTGGCTCCAAGAAGCCATTTTGATTTCTTTCACTTCTTGTTCATTCGTTGTGCTGTTATTTCCACACCCAACAGCTGTTAGCGTCAAAGCGGTGAAGATTGCTGCTGCACTTATTTTCTTTAGTCCTTTTTTCATGTTTGTCTCCCCCTCGAGTAACTATATTTCTTAAAAAACAGTCGTTCAATCAAATTGATCATTTGGTAAAGGATGATCCCCATGACCGTAAGTAAAATAAAAACGGAAAACATTAACGTTGTATTCAACATTCCTTGTGAAGCAATGATTAGTGCCCCTAACCCTTTGTTTGCCCCAATAAACTCTGCCACAACAGCTCCGACTACACTTAATACGATCGATACGCGAAGCCCAGAAAAAATATAAGGCATCGCTGTCGGCACACGCAGTTTGATTAACGTTTGAAAGGAGGTTGCCCGTAAAGACCGAAATAACGCCAGCTTCTCCTGACTGACATACGAAAGTCCGGTGACCGTACTCTCAAACAACGGGAAAAAACAGACCAACGCCACAATCATCATCTTTGGCGTATAACCAAAACCAAACCAGAGAACAAGGAGTGGTGCTAATGCTAGCTTAGGCATTGCTTGTGAGGCAATGATATACGGATGTAATATTTCCTGCGCCGTCTTTGATTGTGCAACAAGAAAACCAAGTCCAATGCCGATCATCGAACCGACCAAAAATCCGCCGAGCACCTCAATCAATGTTGTCATAATATGTGGTAGAAAATAACCGCTCTGCGTGTGTTGAACAAGATTCATAGCCACGGCGGATGGTGACGGTAATATAATTTGGGAAATATCTCTGAGATGAACCGTAGCCTCCCAGATAACGAGAATGATGATAAAAATGGACAAGGAATAGACGCTAGTTTTTTTCATGATGAGTTCTCTCCTCGTCCTTCAATTTCTTCATAAATCCCCTTGATAATGGATGTGAAACTCGGCTCGAATTTTAATTGTTTAGCTCTCGGTCTCTTAAATGGAATCGAAAACTCCTTCTTCACCTTCGCTGGCTGCTCTCCTAAGAGAACAACGCGGTCAGACAAATAGACCGCTTCGGTAATATCATGAGTAATAAAGACAATTGTTGTAGAAAATTGAACAGAAAGCTGCATCAGTTCAAGCTGCAATTGCTCTTTTGTCATGGCATCTAACGCAGAAAAAGGTTCATCCATTAAGAGGATTTTCGGTCTTGTGAGTAAGGCTCTTGCAAGCGAGACTCTAGACATCATCCCACCGGATAACTCGTGAGGATACTTGTTTTCATGCCCCGCGAGTCCAACAGAGTGAAGCATCGCTTTAGCAAGTGTGATATCCTCTTTCGTTGGTTTTCTTTTATGTTTAAGCTCAATTGGCATGAGTACATTTTCAAGGACATTACGCCATTCTAAGAGAACTGGCTTTTGAAAGACATATGTTATCTCATCAACCGGTTCGGTTATTACCTTCTCAGCAACCGTGACTTGACCTTCTGTAGGAGTAAGCAAGCCCCCGATTGCTTGTAATAATGTACTTTTTCCACTACCGCTTTTTCCAATAATACTAACAAATTCCCCGTCCTGAATCTGTAAGTCCACATTCGCTAAGACCTTTGACTGATCAAACGTAATACCGACATTCTTGCAATCTATCATTATTGCCATTTCCTCTCACCTCTTAATCTCGGTAAGGATCAAATTCATCCATCTGGTCTTCAAGGGAAGACTCTACATCACAAAAACGTACAAGATCGGCTAAATGAAATCTTCCATCATGGTGCCAGCCTGGCTGGGGCTGGGGCATTGAACCTACTGCACAGATCCGGTTAACTCCTGCATCACCTAACATCGAAATGATTGAGGTAAGATGCTGTGGTGCACACCCAACTCCTACGCTCTGAATATAGCCAGTCATTCCCTTTATGTACTGTTTAACTTCTAGCATATTATCGACCGGTATCACTGTAATAAAGCGGTTTAATGGTGAGAAAGGAAAGAGTTCTTCGGTTGTATTCGTTGTTAGCTCACGGTAGACAACCGTCCATGCCGTATTCCCTTCACTCTTTATGAGATTCACCTTTTCCGACTCATAACTCTCAAATTCGAGAACCGACCTTTGACTTACAATAGCGTGCTGCTCTTCCTCCGTTAATGTCGCCCTTGGGTGCATGCTTTGAAAATTTCCCATTTCATTTGCTAGCATTTCTGCAAATTCACGAGGCCCGTATTTGCCGCCACGTTCCACGAAAAATACATGTGGGGACAAACATCCTTGTTGGTCAAACCAAGACACATCATGTGCAGCTAATTTCGCTGTCCGCCAAACCTTCGTTGCTGCCAAACACTCACTCGCGAGCATGCCAAAGCTGACTTTATGACCATGTGCATGAAAGGTAACATCGGATGGGACTTTTTCTTTAATCCGCTCAATCGCCTCTTTCCCTCCGTAGGCAATGACCGCATTAGACTGAGAAAAACTAAGCTTTTCTAAAGCATCCTCTCCACCCTTCCACGAGACAATCGCTATCGCCTCTGCAAGATCGGGATCGATTTCCTGTAATGTTTTTGCAAAGAGAACAGGAAATAACGGCTCTGATGATGACACCTTTCCGAATGTTGCAGACTTTAATAAAATCCCAGCAGTTAAACTCCACAGTGGTAAAATTGGAACATTTCCTGAAAAAATATGAGTCATAACCTCTGGACCATACGCCCGGTACAACCCTCCTGATTTACGTGGCCGAAATTCATCTAGTATTAGAGGGTTGGGAAAATCCTCATCAATCATTCGCTGTAATTTTTCTTTGCGAAATTGCCTCAAATAACGATTAATGTATAACCGAATCATTTCTCGATCGTAGCCCGTAATAACAGGCAGCCATCGTTCTGCGAGTTGACGTAACTCATATTGAGGGTCCAGCCATTTTTGCACCGCTTGATCCATGATGGCAATGACATCATTCGTCTTAAGCGTTTTTAAATAGGTTTGCTGCTGCTTTTTTATCGTTTCAATGACTTGAGCTACCATGTCTGGAGTTAATTCAGGGACTGCTAATTCTACTCTTTCACCATGATTTTCAAAGACTAGCGTTTTAAATGCGGCACCCTCAAAAAGATCTTTACATTGACTCGGAACGAAATAACATTTATACATGTTAAATCCCTCCTTCAGATTTCTTAGAGGATGCGATAAATTGTTCTACAGCTAGTGAACACCCTTTTGCTTCTGCACCTTTTGCTCGACCTAATAAATAAAACCCATCTTCCTCTTGAACGCCCATATCCTCTGTCAGAATGGCCATCACCGAATTGATATTTGCTAAATCGTAGTGAACAATGATTCCCTTTTCACCTACAGCTTTTTCTTCCATTTTCTCTAAATCCATGATGACTGTTTTAACCCAATGTGGTGTCTGTTTACGTGTACGTATTGGTTGATCGTTATAAAAGTCCATCAGGCTACGGTCATAGATTTGTGAGCTTAATTCTGTCATTCCGTACATATTGACGCACAGTTCAGGTGGAACCGAGAACAATTCGCTCATTTCTTGTTTAAATACGCTTGGAGTCATTTCACGTGATCGTCCTTTAGAACCACCTGTATCCATGATGCGACTATGAGTAGGAAGATTAAACCGGATTCCTCTCTCTTTGCACTCATCTAATAAATGAATGAAAGAGAATGTCGCACCGATTAGCAGGATAGGCTCTTGCTGTTGTTGCAGCTCGTCAATCAAGCGATTTAGTTCAAAGCCTTCTTTTGAAAAAGCATATTGACTGTCTTCAGTACCAAATGTATCGATCGCAATATGTAAATAGTGTGCTAACGATGAGTTTGGCATCTCCTCTTCTGTCGGAAAAAGAACGAACATTTTCATTTGATCACGATCAGGAATAATATGAGATTTAAAATGCGTCTTCATCGATAAATCATAGACTTCTAAATCACGATGATAGTTTTTTCCCCGTTTTTCAGGGTTAGTTGTTCCACTTGTCATAAATAGTGCCTCTGTCTCTTCTGTTGGATGACAGGATAATGTGGTTAGTTTGAAAGCATCGATCGGAACAGGTGGCATTTCCGTATAGTGCTTCACATTTCTCGGAGAAACCCGTCTTTTCCTACAAAATTTACGAAAGGGCTGATTATGGTCATATTGAAATTGAAATACGTTTAATGCCATCTCATTAAAGGCCTCTTCCGTCGAAGTAGGCTGAGAGATGAATGTACTCAATTTTTGTTTTAACGCTAAATAATCCTCTAACACATGTGACACTCCAATACTAGTGATTTGTAAGACTGCGACAGGCTGAAGCCCCTTTTAAGAATCAAAAAAAGGCCGCTCTCGAATAGAGAGCGGCCATCATTTTTAACTAGATAATACGGAAGAAACTACATAGCTTTTTTGATGTCCACTTCCCTACGCTACTATTAATTAGTTCAGGTTCAAAGGGTTTGAAAGCGACACTCTCATCTCAGCCAAATAAGGCCCCCCTAGTGGTAACAGTTCGTTCTATAAAGTTAATGAATCATTTCAATCTTATCATGCCATTTTAACATGTCAACTTTGAGTTTTAGAGAAAAAAGCAAGGGGTTTACTAAAGCTATTCAGACTCTTGTATTCTCAATCACTATACATCTTACCTATTTTCGGTTATTTAACTCATTAAGTAGAAATTCATATGCAGTAAACATCAAAATAATCCAATGGAACTAACTAGCAATTAAATAGAATAGAAGATTTACTCGGATAAATGCTCGTCAAGGACTTTATTTAAAAATGAATTCATATTTTGGTTCATTTTAAGTTGTTCTATAAAAGAAAACCCTTCTGTAAAGATCATTAGCTCCATCTTTTTTCCGTTATTACTTTCCACATAAAGAGCCTGGTTAAGGACAAAAGCAGTTGAGCCGCCTTTCGCTCCAAAATGAGCATACTTTTCCCGATTAGAAGGATGAAGTTCCATAGGCCATTCCATAACGTCTCGGAGAATCTCCTCACCACCTGGAATGGTGGCGGTATTATTCGAAATCGCACTCATTACTTTTCTGTAATCCTCGACTGTTGCATTAGGCAAGTTGTCAGACCAAACCTCCTGTAAGTCCATTGAAATAGAAATGGACTCATTGACATAAATCCCTTCTTCTTCATACAGCATATCATGGATTTTCCAGGCTGTTTCCCTATATTTCTCAAGAGGCATCGTTTCGATCATCTCCGTTAATTGGTCGTTGCTTAAGCTTTCTTCATGCTGATCTTTTACAAATTCTGATACTAATAAGGCTGAGACAAGCGGATAGATCGGATCGTGATTTTCAAGCTCTAACGTTTCTATAACTGTATTAATCGATTCAGCTCCTAGTTTTTCTATTAAAAAATCGGTGTTCGCATTGGAACTGAACGTGATCATTCCCTTCGCCACTTCATGCAATGACACTTCATTATTGCTTGTTTTATCATGGGCTTTCATTTCCTCAAGCCAGGCGGGATGTGCACCACCATCAGTGTTAGCAAGATAAAACTTGTCCAGTTCTTCTACTGGGATACGTTCCTCAGGATCGATTGTCCCATTTGCTACTTGATTGGCATATTCGATACCGATAATTGTCTTTACTACACTGGCGAGTGGGCGCTTCAGATCTGCCTCTTGGCTGACAACTGTTTCTCCGTCAACACTTACATATATTGAAGCCAGATCAGGATTGTTAGTTATGTAATTTTCCACATACTCAGGATCGTCGTGAAATAAATAATAGGCTCCTCCAGCAGAAATACTGAGAATAACACCAACGATAATCAACCCTGTTTTCGTGTAAGTAGATCGATCAGCTAAAAAACTAACAATGACTACAAAAATAATTGCCGGTAATGGTGGTGTATTCACCATTTCAATGAAAAAAATGGCTAGGATAATAGCAGAAGTAACCGCAACAGCTTGCCCCACAGCCCACTTCGTTCTTCTTTTCTTAGAAAACAACGGCAATGCGGTCAAAAGGATAAAGCCTATAAATACGATCCATAAATATAGATACATTATGTATCTCCTTTCAATGATTTTGTTGATAGTTACTATTATTACGATTCACTTAAAGTTTTGGTTTCACAATCGGTGGAATCGGCGAGGAATCGAGGAATCGACGGGACGGTTCTCGTGTTTCCATCTTAAATAACAGTTTTTATCTTAGTCAAAGTCTATTTATCCTTAAAGGACGGTTGTCAGGCAAGGAATACCAGCACAGATAGCTAGGAATTGTGCCAGCATTCCCACACACCGAAAAGAGATGTCTCACAAGGATCAATCTAAAAGTCATTAACTAGTACTATTTGCAATAAACCCATTCAACTTGAACCACGATTCACAAGCTCTAGTCCAGCCACCTACATGCAAATCCTCTTCCGCCAGCCCTAATCCATGACGTCCTTTTGCATAGACATGTAGATCAAATAATATATTGTTCTTTCGCAAAGCTGAGGCAAACTGTAGGCTATTCTCTACAGGAACGGCAGCGTCATCTGATGTATGCCATAGAAAGGTTGGAGGGGTTTCTTTTGTAACTTGGCGTTCACTGCTTAGCTGCTCAATTAGTCCCTTATCGGGTTGTTCACCCAACAGATTGATGCGTGAGCCTTCATGCATAAATGGTTCCTTCATCGTGATAACTGGATAACATAACACAAGGAGGTTAGGTCGACTCGACGTCTTTTCAATTGGATCCTCTGCTGAAGAATTCCCATAATCAAAGGCAGTTCCGATCATCGACGCAAGATGGCCACCTGCAGAGAAACCAAGCACAGCGATTTTTTCAGGGTTAATCTGAAACTTTTCTGCATGATATCGAACCATTCGAATCGCCCGTGCAACATCAAGAAAAGCACAAGGGTATCGATATGGAGCGACGCGATATCTTAAAACAAAAGCTGAAATGCCAATCGAGTTCAACCATTTAGCAATCGGTTCACCTTCATGATCTGCTCGTCTACCGTACCCTCCTCCTGGACAAACAACAACGACAGGTGCGTTCTCTCCTACCAAATACGGAATTATTGCAGGTTGGTCTTCATCCGTTTCCCCGGTAGAAAGAGGAGCTCCTTCTGGCCACAATAGGATTTCCACTTGAATTATCCTTTCTTCATAGGAATTAGTATGAAACGAAAAACCTCTTTAAGCAGACAATTGTTGTCGCTTAAAGAGGTTACACTGAAGAAGCTTATTGAAGAATGGCTTCTGCCTCTTCACGGAATTGCTTAGCTGCATCTGCAGGTGAAATCTTATCGTATTTGATTAATTCGACAATTCTAATGAATGAACCACGAACTTCAGATTCACCGGCTGGAGATAGTGGGTCTGCAGGACTTGTGTAATCAGCGACTAACTCTAAGTAGTCGAATGTAGCTTTTACAGGTCCTTCAACAATTGATGCAAGATGCTCACGAACCTCAGATGAGATAGGAACACCACGATCCGCCTTCAGGATTTCATTTGCTTCGATGCTATTAGTGAGAAAATCAATTAATAGTGCCGCAGCTTCATGTTGCTTTGACTGTTCTGAAATCGAGAATGACATACTTGGACGAATCCAGTTTCCATGTGTACCACCTTCAAGTGCAGGTAAAAGGCCTAACTCCATCGTATCTTCTGTTTGCTGAGACACTCCAATAATTTGGTTACTTGTCGTTATCCCCATTGCCGCGGTACCTTCCGCAACGATTGATAGGCCACCTTCAATATATTCCATCGTCACATCATGACTAGGAGATGCCCCGTCCTTCACCATCTTTTGAATAAAGGTAAAGAAATTTTCAAGCGTTTCATCTGAATAACCTAAACCAGTTCCTTCTTCGTTAAACAATGACTCTTCATTTTGACGTGCATAAAAAGTAAACATTTCAAATTCAGCATTTCCAAGATCATAACCGAAGAATTCACCTTCCTCAGCTTCTTTAATCTTGATCATTGCATCATAAAGATCTTCATATGTGTAACCAGGTTGTAAATCGATCCCGTGCTCATCTAATACGGTTCTATTAATCAGTGCTGCCAAGGCATTGGCTCCTGCAGAGATACCAAGAACCTCACCATCAATATGATTAATTTCTTGATAGACTGAATCGACATTTTCTAAATTAATCGTTCCCGCTTCAATAAATGGTGTTAAATCCGCTAGTAAGTCACGTGAATTATATTCATTTAGTTTAGAGTTATCCATACTAATGACATCAGGAAGGTTACTACCCGCTGCTTGCGTATTCAATCTTTCCCAATAACCATCCCAACCGGTATATTCAGCTTCAACTGTAATATTTGGATATTCAGCTTGAAAAAGTTCAATTGCTTCAAGAGTCATATCATGACGCTCTTGTCCACCCCACCATGCAAAGCGAATCGTGACATTCTCTTCCCCTGCTGGAGCTTCTTCATTAGCATCATCCGTTGCAGCATCCGTTGTTTCTGGATCTTCAGCTTCGTCAGTCGTCGCATCCGTTCCGCCACACGCTGCGATAAAGAAAAGAGAGACAAGCAACAATAAGATAAATTTCAACTTCACCTTCATCTTCCAACCCCCATAAATGTAATTGTAAGTGCTTACATTTACAGCATATAGGTTAAATGAAACAGTTTATAGATACTAAATGTTAAAAAACTATAAAAAAACACGGAAGATACAGAGGGACGGTTCTCGCGTTTCCAATTCAAAGCCACAAGCAATAGATTCAATCTACACTTCAAGTAAAAAGTTCCCACTCCCGATGCTATCAATCAAAAGGAGGCAGGAACTTTAAACTTACTACTACGCCAAACGTCTTTTCATGAGAAATCTAAACACGACCGTAAAGATTAAAATTAAGACTGTACAAACAAACAATGCACCCGCCAGTACTCCTATCGCTAGTGCTAACCAAGGATCTATCATTGCTGCAATCACAAAGCTGCTACCTAGAAGCAGGACCGTCAGACTACCACTTATAATAGTTGGCAAAAACGCCTTCCCAAGGTGAAAGTGGCTATAAACAGTCAATAGACTAAACAACAAAACGTACAAACTCGCAATCATTACTCCGTTAATCATTCCGTCAACGATTTGAATTACACTCAGTTCCTTTTGCTCTTCTGGAAGTTGCAAGTTTATTTTGTTTAAGGTTTCCGTTTCTAGATCCATCACCCACGGTTGAAACTCACTAGGATCGTCAGGCCAATTCGTCTGTTCAAGAAAAGCAAGTTCAGTTGTTCCTTTGAAAAAGACTGGAGACGAGACCTGGGTCCCAAACTGTGTCACTTGCTTTGTTTTATCGGACTCAACATCATACAAAAACAATTCATATTCAAATAAGCTATCCTCTGATTGCCCAGCGACTGCCGTATAGGCAAGTGTTTGCTGATCCTTTGCCATCATAGGTGAATACAACTCAGGTAATTGCGGGAGGGGCTGCCTGACCGTGCCATCCCCAAGATTATAAGCAAACAGTTCTTGTTTTTCTCCTTCAAACAGACTGAAATAAATCGTCTTTCCATCTGATGAAACGGATAATGCACTTAGTGTAAAGTAGTCTTGGCTTGTCAGATTCGTGACTTCATTACTAGTCAGATCAACTGAGTACAAATCATAACCGTTATCCGCCGTCCCCTCTAAAACACCAAAATCTTTACTAGGTATGGCACTATAATAAATATGATTCCCATCTGGAGAGAAAATCGCTTCGGTAACTTGTTGATCACGCTCCGTTACCTGTCTTGGTTCACTTCCATCTTTGTTCGCAACAACAATAGATTGAATACCATCTTCATTTTCATTTAGATAAAGAATGGATTCCCCGTCACCTGAATACTTTGGTTGTCGATGTCTTTCTCCGTCTGCGTTCGTCAATTGTTGTACGTTCGCTCCATCAAGATCAGACAAGTAAATCGACTCACTACCCTCTTGATAATATGAAAATAATAGCTCAGTTCCATCTTCAGATACATCAATCCCACTTCCAATACCTGTATAAAAGCGATAGGAATCTGGATCACTCATTAATTCATACAGGATAGACACAACCAATATCACGAAAACAATACCACAAACAGATAGAAGTCTCTGCTTGTTACGCATGTAACCCCTCCTTTTTTGCGAATTCACAATTGGAAATAGTATGGTAAACTCACAGTAAGTTTACTAGAACGAACATTCATAATCAAATAAATCTAGGAAACGAAGGGACGGTTCTCGCGTTTCCAAAAATAACAGTTTCGAATCAAGGTTTCATCTAAACCTAAACAAGCCGTAACAACCCCAGAGGAAGTTACGGCTTGTTTTTAAAAACTCTATCACACTAACATACTACGTTAGGTATGGCTAACTATCAGTTAAATATAAGACCTAATTTTGATAGCTACATGATCCTCAACTACTTCTAGGAAACCCACACTCAACCTTCCCTCATTAGTTCTCTCTTAACATTGAATATTTCCGATAAGATTTATAGAAGCTTCTCGCCAACAAAACAACCAAAATCACCGGCAACAACTTCAAGACAACAAAAGGCGTTTCAAATAATAATGCTTTCCAAAACAATGAACCTTCCATGCTCCAAAGACCTTTATGATATAATGCCGAGTCGCTGTAGAGCATAAATGAATAAGCCAAACAGAGCGTACCCAACCAAAATGAATAATCCATTAATCTTTTATAATAATTACTCTTTGACTGGCGATCCGAGAAGATCTCAGTTTGACCATCATCTTCTTTTTGCCAATAGCGTATTCCACTAAACCACGACCCATTTAAATAGTCCCACCCGAAATCCTCGTATATCCCTTTGTATTCCGCTAACTTTTGCTTAGATAGGTAGTCTTGATAATCAAGTCGCATCACATATCTCTTATCAGTTTTCTCGAAGGTGTATATCCCTAAACTACTAATATTTCTACAACGATAGCCTTTTTGTAATTGCTCGTTCAACCATTGCTCTTCTTTTTCAATATTAAAAAATACTTTAACCCTCTTCATTTGATTCACTTCCTTCATACAAGGATAAAATATGCACTAGCCTTTCTTGTTCCATTTTCAAAACAGCTCTTCCATCTGTAGTTATTAGATACATTTTTCTCCGACCTGCATTTCCAACAGGTTCAATCCAACCATGCTTAGTCAAGTTCTCAATTGCTCCATATAATGTCCCAGCAGCTAAAATAACAGTACCATTACTTATTTCTTCTATCTTCTGCATTACAGCATAGCCGTGGAGTGGTTCACGTAGAGCCAATAAAATATAATGCATCGTTTCGGACAGCGGCAATAATTTATGTTTCATCTTCTCACCCTCTATTCAGTTCAACTATACATTTCAACTTAATAATAATTTAATACAGTTCAACTGAATAGTCAACAGCGTTTTCAACATTTGTACTGCAAAATTGAAGATCAAGCACAAGAAGGGTATAATTTACTCAGTGACTAATCAGGTGAATAGTAGGAGGAATACATTGTGAAAATGGAACATGTAGGGATCATGGTTAATGACATGGAAGAGTCTTTATCATTCTATCGGGATATACTCGGCTTAGAATTAAGGAATAGAGAATGGTTAAATGAAACGATTGAACTGGCTTTTTTATTTTTCCCAGAACAGCCGAGTGTAGAGATTGAACTTGTTTCCGGTGTCCCAGTTGAAAACGAAGGAATCGTAAACCACTTAGCCTTCACTGTAAAAAACATCGAAACTGAACTCATGCGATTAAAAGAAGCAGGTGTTAAATTAATAGATGAAAAACCTCTACTCATTCTAAATGGCACAACTAAAATCGCTTTTTTCGAAGGTCCAAATGGCGAGAAGCTAGAGTTGGTAGAAAGATAATTGAACATAGAAGTAAGAAAATAATATGAGGTTTTTTTAGAATTGTTAAGAGAGATTTCGCTGATGTTCTGGCTCTCTCTGAGATAAACAAAAAGGGCAAATAGCATTTAGCTATTTACCCTTTTCGTTTAGTCCTTTTCCTTTAACCCGTTTGATGAAAATGAATATTTCACCTTCTCATTTAAAATCACTTGCTTATCTACGTAAACTTTGCAATATAAGCTGATTAGTCCACCCATTTTCACCTTCACTTGGAAACGTTGATTATCCTCTTCGATAACAGCTGATAACGTTTGGTACGGCCGGATCCAAGAATACCAGTGTTTTCTCGTTTTTTTGGCGACAAGCTTTTCATTTATATATAATTCCTCTTGGTTATAGGCATTCACAATTTTAATCTGATGGTCTTTAAATCCTACAGTCCATGTTTTCTCAAATTCGTTTTTTAATTCAGCCATTAGCTCATCAAATGTTTCGTTCCTGTGCTCACCCTCTGGCTCCGTCGCTTTTTTCTTCTCCACAAAATTCATTAAATACTCAAATAAGAAAATAATGATAAAAATACTAACTAGCATGACAAAGAAGTTATCAAACACCGTGTCTTTTGTAAAATTCGCATAATAGAATCCAAAAAAGTAAAACAAAACAGCGTAAAAAATAAACTTAAAAATCGTCATCATCCTCCTCTTTCCTTTATTTATATTAACATTATTTTCCTTAGAGGAGAATAGAAATTATTACAATACAAGACGACCAAAGTCGATTGTGATTTCTCGTATGTATTATTAACTCGCTAATCCAACTCTAAATATAAACAACTTAATTTCAGCTATTTTACACCTAAAATACGAACAAATGTTCCTTCGATTTAAAATCTTTGATACAATTTATTCGTAATAGAATAGGCTTCTCAAGGGTGGCGGCATCCCCAGTGAAAGGGGGTGATGCCAACTGACAGTATTCGAAGCATTAACACTTATGTTACTCTTCGCAACACTGCTCATTGCTTTTCTGTCATTTATAGACAGAAAATAATCCACCCTTGAGCTTGTGCAGGCTTAGGTGGATTATTTCAATTCAAAGAAAAAGCCGCCCCTCTTGAAGGGCTGTTCTGTTGCAGTTGACCGCTGATGTTATAGCATCAGTGGTCTCTTTTCTTTATTTTAAATGATTGGCGTAGATGATTCAACTTTTTAATAACATTTCCTTACAAAGCATCTAAAGATCTTACTCCCTTGCCAAATGCCGATTAGTTTTTTAAAAAACACCTAATAATTAACAAAAAGTTGAAAATACTAAAAGAAAAGGAGGTTTTAAACATGAAAAAACTATTTGCTCTTTCAATCGTAGCTTGTTCCATCTTCACACTAGCTGCATGTGGAGATGATGAGGTACCTGCTCCAGCTGAGCCAATTGAAGAAATTGAAGTTGAAGAAGAAAATGGACAACTTGAAGAAGTAGAGATTGAAGAAGAAGATCAGCTTGGTGACGGTGAAATCATCGACGAGAAAGAAGTAATTGACGAATAACCGTCTCTTATTTAGCAAAAGCGAAAAGAGACCATTGATATTTTTGTATCAGTGGTCTCTTTTTTTTTTTAATTGATTAACTTAGTTGTTCAACAATATAACTAAGAGACTGGGACATGAAATTCCAAACAAAGCAATCATGTAGCGGATGAAATATGCGTAGACTCCTGCGGGATCAAAAGCCAAGGGTGAGACCCCACAGGCGAAGACGAGGAGGCTCACCGGCTTCCCGCGGAAAGCGAAGTATATTTCAGTAGCGGTTTACGTTCCGCTAACGATCACTGTCCGAATTTCCTCATAGTTAAATTCCCCCGCTTTGTTAAACCCTCATCAATTATTCTTCTTCAATTCACTTTCCTTATTCAGCTCTTGAATTAACTTTTCCCCTTCAATGTCTAGGTCAGGTAAGAGTTTATCTAACCATTTTGGTAGCCACCAAACCTTGTCACCAAACATCGACATAACTGCTGGTACGAAGATCATTCTAATTAAGAATGCATCAATTAAGATACCAAAGGCAAGAGCAAATCCGATTTGCTTGATCATGATGTCATGTGTGAAAATGAAGCCTGAGAATACTGAGACCATGATTAATGCTGCCGCAACGACAACTTTACTCGCAATCGTATATCCGCTCACAACAGCCTTATCACCTTTATGGCCATGGATGTATGATTCACGCATTGAGGATACTAGGAATACTTGATAATCCATCGCCAAACCATACAAAATACCTGTAACCATAACCGGAATGAAGCTTAGCAACGGTCCACCCGTATCGATCCCAAATAGTGAACCGAACCAGCCCCATTGGAATACAGCTGTCGTCGCACCAAATGTAGCCATAATACTTAATAGGAAACCAAGTGTAGCTTTTATTGGGACAATCACTGATCTAAATACAATCAGTAGGATCACCAGTGATAAGACAACAATAACCCCGATATAGATTGGGAAAACTTCAGATAAATTCTCTGAGATATCGATATTAACAGCAGTTAACCCCGTTACTCCTACGTCAAGATTTGTGTTTTCAATAACTGAATCATTCATTCTTAAAAACTCAACTAAATCCCGCGTTGCTTCGTCTGATGGACCACCTGTTGGGGTAATACTCACTATCCCTATCGTGCCATCCTCATTAAACCCACCTGGTTGAACCTCTAAAATACTATCAAGCTGACCGATGTTTGCAATTAATTGAATGTATTCCTGTGGATCAATTGGGTTAGCATCCTTTTCTTCAGCTACAAGTAACAATGTTCCATTATAGCCTTCTCCGAAACTTTCAGAGATGACATCATAACTTTGTCTTTCGGGAGCGTCCTTATTCGCACTTGCTCCTGAAGGCATTCCTAGATTCATCTCAGTAACTGGAATCGCCATCGTTCCTAAAACGACAATGACAAGAGCAACTACAAGCCATTTGAACTTAATGACTCCATTAATCCAATGAGTGGCAAAAGTAGGTCTGCTTTCTTTTGTGTTATTTTTATTTCTAGTTTTCGTTGATACAATTCTTTCTCCTATTAACCCTAGCAGGGCAGGTAATAACGTAAGTGCAACAAGTACATCTATGAATACTGTCATTGAAGCAACAAGAGCCATACCGCTCAAGAAGGAAATTTGTACGACTAATAATCCACAAAGGGCGATTATGACCGTTAATCCAGCGAAGAACACTGCACTCCCTGCTGTACCTACTGCTCGTGCTGCCGCTTCTTTTGCTGACAGCTTTTCTTCAAGGATTAGCTTTCTTTGTCTGTTTACAATGAATAATGCATAATCAATCCCAACCGCTAAACCAATCATTAACGCGAGGACTGGAGTAAGGCTGTTAATTTCGAACAAACCTGAAAAGGCAAATGTTCCGCCAACACCAACACCGACACCAATAAGGGCAACCATTAACGGTAGGCCAGCTGCAATTAACGATCCTAACGTAATAACAAGGATCACACCTGCTATAGCTAGACCAATAATCTCATGCGTTCCCCCTATAGGAAGATCAGCACTACCTTTAAGTGCACCTGTTTGAAGTACGCTAATCGCTGAGTCGTCTTCTACGTTACTAGCTAAGTCAATTAATTGATCAACTTCATCAGCAGATAGGTTCTCGACTTGTTCCGTCAATTGAAATGAAAAGAGAGCAATGTTCCCTTCCTCTGAAATCTTAACACCTAGAACTGGAAATTCATTAACAACTAAAGGTCTATACGTTGTTTTTGGTTCGAGTACCTGCCCGAGCTGGCTTTGCATTTCTTGTAGCTGAGCCATACCGCCACTTTCCTCTAGCATATCAAGTGGATTTACAACATAATCCAGCTCATAAATATCGTTAATTGCCGTAGCAAGCGAGGCGATATTTTCAGCAGAATCAACCTGCTCTCCTTCAGGAACCTCAAAAATAAAACTTCCCTGTCCACCTGAAGCCATTGGGAACTCTTCTGATAGCTGATCAAGGATTTCTTGAGACTCAGTACCGTCAATTCTTGTCTCACTCGTCGTGTTAACACCGTTCGTTACGATCAAAGCGACGATCACAGCTAGAATTAACAACCAGCTGCCAATAAATGCCCATGGCTTGTTATAAGCTGTTTGGCCTATTTTATAAAATAATTTTGACATTCTCTGCACCCCTACCCTATGTTTAACTTACTTGAAGCCTTCTCTTAATTTTGAGAATACGATTTTCATGTATTCATCGAAATCATTGTTATCTTGCTTGTCTACATCACCTACAGGAAGCTGAACATTAATACTTCCATCAAGTACAGGCATGACCGCACCAAATACCGCACCAATTAATAGGTGATAATACTCATCGGAGTATTCACTACCAAACTCTTCACTGATCCAATTTCTTGCATAGTCCTGTACTCCTTTTAAAGCACCGGTTACATACAATCTAAGAGTTGGATGGCCTTTAGATAATGAAACTAATTCATGTAGTCTTGTTAATTTATCAATCGTAAAACTACGCAGAATATGTAACTCGATCATACTTAATGGTGTAAGACCTTCTAATGCCGAAGACGTCTCTTCTTCTGTTTCTTGAAAATCACCCATCGTCAGAGCACTAGCTATAGCCTCTTCCTTACAGGAAAAATGATTAGCAAATGTCCTCCTTGAAAAACCTGCCTTTTTCACGATATCCTCTACTACAAAACCATCTACCCCACACTCCATCGCTAATTCAAAAGCAGCTTCAGCAAGAGCCTGTCTTGTAGCATTTTTCTTTTTCAGCCTTAGACTTTCTTCTGACATCCCTTCACCCCATTAAATGAACATAGATAAATTTATAACACAAAAATGCACAAAGGGCAACATTGCCCATTGTGCATTTTTTATTATGCGTGCCTGAAAGATTCTTAGACAGGCATCTACCTGATTAAACGGCCTATTAATCGAGCCCTACCCTCTCATCTTCCACAATCCACGTCGCTTTCGATTCCTCTGTTCGATATGTTAGTTCATAAGGACCTTTACCAGATGCGACAAAGTAGATCGGGCCGTGAATCGCTTGGCCTGGATCAACGAATTCGGCCAGGCGATCATCAAATTTATAAAGATCGAGTTCATTCCCCCAGGAATCCGTAATCGTAAATAAATCAACGGATGCAAAAAACTTGCGATCGGATGTATTTTCAAACTCAACTCCAAGATGAACGACATGCTTCGGTGTATATATTTCGTCCTCCAACCTTCTTGGAATGTTATTCCCCCCCGTAAAGGTGATGGTAAAATTCTCAAACATCACGGATTGATTGAAACCATACGTGCCAAGGTCTGTACGGTTTTGTTCCTTACGTTCTTCCTCTTCTTGTGTGCGCACCTCAGCTGATTGGTTGAATGATACTATTAATTGATCCTCATTGTCATAATAACGAATGGTCGGCTCAATCTGATTCTGATAGTAGGTCGATGCTTTGTAGGCTTCACGCAAGTGGGTATCCTGGATACTTGCCACCGTCTCGTAAACTTTAGTCGGCTCAACCACCAGTTCTTCAGGTATGTCAACGAGTAATTCATCCATATTATCACTGAAGTAGACATCGATGGTCTTATGATCAATCATTTCGGCCTTTTCAATTTCAGAATCTTCACGACTACTAAGCCAATGTAAGTAATCTTGAAACTCCTCCTTCGGTAAGCGAATTTCCTCCTTCTCCCAATCAAACAAAGAAATAGATGCCCAGTCTCGTTCCGTTTTTTCATCCTTCATTATTTCTTCTTCTACCATTTCCTCGTTTGTACAAGCAGTCATCGCGATTGTAAGGATCAAAATCAGTCCGTACTTTTTTACCATTATGATCTCCTTCCTATTTTATAAAAGAATTGGGGTGACTCTAACATCCCTTTTTTGCAGGTTTTGATATCACTAGTGACAGGATACGACTCTTAGTTTGGTGATATAACACAGCTAATCTTGCCCTCTTACTTCTTATAGCCATTGTATTAACTGCTTCATTAATGTTTTCAACGTATGTACATTGTTTAGATAAAGGATGACAATCAGAACACCCCACCCTTAAGAACGGAAAATTCCTCTGACACTCCTAAGTATATTGTACTGCCTTCTGTCTTTAGAACAGGATCCGTTTGAGTCACCAGAACCTTTCCTTTTTTTATTTTTTAGAGAAGATGTACTTATTTTCCCGCTTTCATCAATTTGATAAAAACGGTATTACAAGCCCATCTGGTAGGATTGCTTCGTATAACGTTCTTCTTGTTCGAAACCTACTCACCTGTCGCTTATGAATATCATTTCTTGTCAGAAGAACTATGATATAATCCAATTGAAGTTTAGTAGAATGCAGCAATTATCTCTTAACAATGAAGGTGAAGAAATGAGTACAAGTGTTTTAATTGTTGAAGATGAAACAGAAATTGCTAGTTTAATCGAGGTATATCTTACGAATGAAGGGTATGTCGTTCATAAATTATCTAACGGAAAGGAAGCGTTAGATTGTATTCAATCCACAACATTTGATTTAGCCATACTAGATATTATGTTACCAGACGTAGATGGCTTTACCTTATGTCAGCGAATTAGGGAAAAATATCATTATCCTATTATTATGTTAACAGCAAAAATAGAAGATATAGATAAAATTACCGGACTTACGCTTGGTGCAGATGACTATATTACCAAACCTTTTAACCCCCTAGAAATGGTTGCACGAGTAAAGGCCCAATTAAGAAGGTATAAGCGCTATAACCCAACGGAAACATCCGAAAACATCGACGTAAATCCTAAGACATATGATTTTGCAGGATTATATATCAATAAAGACAATCATAAATGTATCCTTTACGACAAACAGCTCCCCCTTACACCGCTAGAATTTTCGATCTTATGGTATTTATGTGAGAACAAAGGGAAGGTCGTTTCATCCGAAGACCTTTTTGAAGCAGTTTGGGGAGAAAAATACATTGATAACAATAACACAGTGATGGCCCATATTGGTCGTTTACGAGAAAAGATGAACGAAAAATCAAGAAATCCGAAGTTTATTAAAACAGTATGGGGGGTTGGCTATACCATTGAGTAATCGTAAGTCAACTTATTTAGGCAAGGACATAACAAGAGCAATATTTTACAGATTCGTTGTTATGGTCATTCTTTTCACTGTTGGATTAATTTTGACCGCTTCTATCTCTGCTTTGATTATATTAAATTCCAACTGGTATCCTAGTGATTACTTCTTTGGGTCACTGTTTCAACTAATTAATATTCATCCCCTTTTGTTACTTGCTGGATGTTGGATTATTGGATTTATTATCATTCTAGTCATTAATTGGAAAAGAATTAGTCGTTATTTTGATACTATCGTGGAAGCAAGTAATGATTTAGTGTCAAAGAATGATGAGCTGATTCGTCTACCGCTAGAGTTAAAGCAAGTGGAAGATCAAATGAATCAAGTCAAGCAAGAAGCGATTCGAAATGAGCGAATAGCAAGGGAAGCCGAGCAACGAAAGAATGATTTAATCGTTTATCTTGCCCATGATCTAAAGACACCCCTTACTTCCGTGATTGGCTATCTAACCTTACTGAGAGATGAACAAGATATATCAAAAGAACTCCGGCAAAAGTACACCTCTATTTCGTTAGATAAAGCTGTTCGGTTGGAAGACTTAATCAATGAGTTTTTTGACATTACTCGTTTTAGTTTAAGTCAATTAACCTTAGAGCCGAGTCAGGTGAACGTAACCCGAATGCTTGAACAAATAGCATTTGAGTTCCAACCACTGATGGAAGAAAAGAATCTAACAATTCAGTTAGACTCCCCTATTGCTATCGAGATGAAATGTGATGTAAGCAAAATGGAGCGAGTGTTTGATAATATTATTCGAAATGCTGTCAGTTATAGTTTTCCTGATAGTACGATCAGCATCAGAATTACCGAAGAAGAACAAGGTGTAACTATTCGATTCTCTAATAAGGGCCATACCATTCCTAAAGAAAAATTAACCCGTATTTTCGAGCGATTTTACCGTTTAGATAGCTCTAGAAGCACCAATACAGGTGGAGCTGGTATAGGACTAGCGATCGCCAAGGAAATTGTCGAATTACATAAAGGAACCATTTCCGTTTCTAGTTCTAACGACAATATTGAATTCACCATTTCGCTTCCAACACTTCGTAGGAATTTTGTAAGAAATTAAATAGAAAATAATCAGATTTTCTTCATCTAATACGAAAGAATAACACTTTCTAGCTTGGTACGATTGCTGTATCAAATAGAAAGTGTTTTTTTATTGTATTGAAAATTTACGAACAAGGAGAAAATCAAATGGAAAAGATAAAAGTTGCTATTTTATTCGGTGGTTATTCTAGTGAATACGAGGTGTCGCTACAATCCGCATATGCCATAATTACCAACCTAGATAAGAATAAATACGAACCTATCATGATTGGGATTACGGAGGATGGCAGATGGCTTCGTTATGATGGCGAGGTCGATCAAATCCGCACTAATACATGGTTTGAGGATCATGATAACTGTTATTCAGTCGTACTATCTCCAGACAGATATGCAAATAAACTTATTGAATTCAAAGAGGATGGATCCGTTCAGACCATAATCATCGATGTTGTTTTTCCGATTTTACATGGAAAACACGGCGAGGATGGTACTGTACAAGGTATTGCTAACCTTGCTGGCATACCTATTGTCGGATGTCATACACTCTCATCAGCCTTGTGTATGGATAAAGACAAAGCTCATCAATTAGTATCCTTAGCGGGCATTCGGACACCCTCCTCCGTTGTCTTGTCAACTAAGTATCTATCATCAGAAGTCGTCGAGGGAACAAACCACCTTACCTATCCCTTGTTTGTAAAGCCGGTCAAAGCAGGGTCATCCCACGGGATCTCAAAGGTTTATCAGAAGGAAGAGCTACAAGCTGCTATTGATCAAGCTTTTCTCTATGATGATCAAGTAATTGTCGAGGAGAATATTGAGGGCTTCGAAGTTGGATGTGCGATTTTAGGGAACGAAACCTTAACTGTCGGTGAAATAGATGAGGTCGAATTGACAACGGAATTTTTTGATTATAAAGAAAAATACACGTTAGAAACGTCTAACATTCACGTCCCTGCTCGAATCAATCAAGAACTCACCAAAAAAGTGAAGGAGACAGCAATCACTATTTACCGTACATTAGGATGCAGTGGATTGGCACGGGTCGATATGTTTGTCACTCCAGAATATGAGCTCGTTTTTAATGAGGTAAATACATTTCCTGGCTTTACGGAACATAGCCGATTCCCAACGATGATGAAAGGCATTGGATTGGAGTTTGGAGCACTTGTAGACAAGCTCATTCTATTAGGGCTAGAGAAATGAGTGAAATAACCTTATCTAAAGAAGACATCCATAAAGGCTACCAAATACTCGTCAACAAGAATCATGCTATTAAAAATCCTTGTCAATTTACCAAACATTTATTACCCATTGGATTAAGATCCAATGAATTATTATTAGAAAAAAATACTGCAAACCTTTTAGGACAGCTGCTTGATTCCATTGCTGCTAAAAATAAAATAGCGCTAGTTAGTGGGTACCGGAGTCTAAAAGAGCAAGAAGAAATCTATCAGACTTCTTTACTAGAGTATGGGAAGCTATTTACGGAAAAATACGTGGCATTACCAAATTGCAGTGAACACCAGACAGGCTTGGCCATTGATTTAGGCGAACAGGCAGAGAAAATAGATTTCATTAGACCCCACTTCCCCTACTCTGGTATTGCTGAAGACTTCCGAAATCAAGCTGCAAAATATGGTTTTATTGAGCGATATCAAAAGAACAAGGAAGCAGTTACCGGCATCTCCCATGAGCCGTGGCATTTTCGGTACGTAGGATACCCTCATGCACAAATCATGCAGGATCATCATCTTTGTTTAGAGGAATATGTAACATTTATTCAGGACTATAAATACGGGGAAAAGCACTATTGTTTTCAGACAGAAAATAAAAAAATAGAGATTTGCTACATTAAGGCAGAAGCGAATCCAATCATCCTGAAAATACCTGATGAGCTCTACTATCAACTATCTGGTAATAATGTTGATGGCTTTATCCTCACAATGTTCGGGGTGTGATGGTATGGGACATTCAAAAATCACCGGAGCACTAGATCTATTTCGTCTACTAGCAGCCTTGCTCGTAGTAGCTGTTCACACTTCCCCATTGTATACGATGGATGAAACAGCTGATTTTGTACTCACTCGTATAATTGGACGTTTTGCCGTGCCATTCTTCATTATGGTAACAGGTTATTTTCTCTATACAGCTATTGCAAAAAGGGACAATGCTTACATAAAAGGTTTTGTTCTTAAAATTGGCACCATCTATTTAATTTCCATCATTCTTTTTTTACCTATCAATTTCTATTCAGGCTATTTTGGAGAAAAATTTTTGTGGGGAGATCTGATCAAGGACATTCTTTTTGATGGTACCTTTTATCATCTATGGTATTTACCAGCTATGATTCTTGGTGTATTCCTTGTTACTGTTGGAATTCAGAGGTTCGGTTTTACTATATCTTTCCTTGTAGCGATCCTATTGTATGGCATCGGACTACTAGGGGATAGTTACTACGGAATTGTTCAACAAACCGATATCCTAACGAGCTTTTACGATATGATCTTTACTCTGTTTGAGTATACTAGAAATGGACTGTTTTTTATCCCTATCTATCTCCTTTTAGGAATGGCAATTTCGAAATCTAATAATAGACTTTCCACCAAACAGATTGTCACAGGTCTAGTTATCTCTAGTGTTTTACTACTTATCGAAGGGCTTTTACTAAACAGTCTTTCTTGGCAAAGACACGATAGTATGTACATCCTACTTGTGCCCTGTATGTATTTTCTCTTTCTATTTTCACTACAATTACCTGGGAAGAATAGCAAAACCCTACGTGACCTTTCCTTAATCATCTATCTAATTCATCCTTGGATGATTGTCCTCGTTCGTGGATTTGCTAAGGTCATTGATCAGGAACAGCTATTCATTTACAACAACTTCATTCATTACTTGATCGTTAGCTTTCTCTCCCTTTTTGCAGGATGGATTTTAACGAAATTTTCACCTAAAGGTAGAAAAAGAAAGATTGATTTATTACCAGACAACAGAGCATGGGTCGAAATTGACCTGGCAGCACTCAGGCATAATGCGAAGGAACTGCAGCGAATACTTCCTAGTCACTGTCAATTAATGCCCGTTGTCAAAGCGAATGCCTACGGTCATGGGGATGTAGCAATTGCAAGGGAATTAATGCGAGCTGGATTGAAAATGTTCGCGGTCGCTACACTAGCAGAAGGAGTACGTCTTCGTCAAAATGGAATTAAAGGGGATATTCTTATTCTCGGCTATACAAATCCAAAAGAACTAGCAAGTTTAGAAAAATACCAACTCATCCAGACAGTAGTAGATTTTCCCTATGCACTGATGCTGAATCAATACCCCAAAAAGGTTAGAGTTCATATAAAAATTGATACTGGCATGCATAGACTTGGCGTCAATGTAGAAAATCTCGCAGAAATCGAAAAGGTATTCGAATGTAAAAATCTAAAAGTCGAGGGGATGTTCTCTCACTTATCGACTGCAGATAGTCTAGCAGATGAAGATGTTCGATTCACCCAAAAGCAAATTCAGCAATTTAATCAGATGATTGATTTACTTAAAGCAAAAGGATATCACACAGGAAAGTTGCATATCCAAGGAAGCTACGGGATATTAAATTACCCTGATTTAGTTTGTGACTACGCACGTCCAGGAATCGCACTATATGGCGTATTAAGTGCCGATGACAAAATACGTGCTAGCGTTCATTTAAAACCCGTGTTATCACTAAAAGCAAGAATTGCCTTAATCAAAGAAATCCAGCCAGGAGAAGTTATTAGTTATGGTAGACAATTCACAGCTAAATCGAATATGAAAATCGCTACTGTTACAATTGGCTACGCAGATGGGATTCCAAGACGCCTATACGAAAACAATGCCTACGTAATGCTGCATTCGAAAAGAGCCCCCATCATCGGTCGAATATGTATGGACCAATTAATGATTGATGTCTCCCATATTCATGAAGTAGAAAACAATGATGTTGTAACGATTATAGGTGTAGATGGAACCGAACAAATACGCTGTGAAGACATTGCACGCCAATCTGGAACCATTACAAATGAGATCCTTAGTGGATTGGGGCCACGGCTAGATTACGTATACTTAGATTAGAAATTCTTTGTACATTGGTCGTGCGAAATGCTCGGGATCTTTGAATAAAGTCCATCCTACAACACAACTAGAAGTTGGGACAAAAGTGATTTAACTAATACAAAATCCGAACAATGATAGATGGCGGACGTAAGCCGCTCCTGAAATATACTTCGCTTTCCGCGGGAAGCCGGTGAGCCTCCTCGTCTACGCCTGCGGGGTCTCACCCTGGGCTTTAAATGAGGCCACTGAAAAAGGTATGATTTTCACCTTTTTTAGTGGCCTTTAAGCAATGAGCGAAACCGTTGCATTCTCTTAAGCCTTGCTAGGAGTGGGTTTCTCATAGCAAGCGTGCAACGAGTGGAGCCATTGCAGCTTCCTCGAATGTGCTAAAAAGGACTTTTTCAGTGGCCTCGCTTTAAATCCCGCAGGAGTCTACGTATATTTCATCCGCTACATGATCGCTTTGTACGGTATTTCAGTTAAACCCTTTAGTTCTCTCCCAGCCTCTAGCCTTTAATCCTAACCTAACTTCGGTTGACATTCCTCTTCCTCTATCATACTTACATACAAAGATTACCCAAAGTAAATATAATACTGATCATCTCCCATAAGCGGCAATCACAGCATGATACTCATCCAAAGTAATCGGCATAACGCCACCGTGCTTAGAATTTACAGCTATGTCCATATCCTCTTCACTTTTTACAAACTGTGCTGCATGTAGATCTGTTGAATAGTAAGGGATATACTTCTTTTCAACTTCATAATGATCTAGCAATAGACACCATTTTTCTTCACCTTTTAATTTGAAGCAAGCTGGGCCCTCTACTCCATAGAGTTCACCCAAATTCGTATCAAGTGTAGTAAATTCCCCAAGCAAGTGGTCAGACACCTCGACCGTAATGCTTTTTACCGTTTCGTCTTTTGAAAAACGATAGTATCTCCCCTGTTCTTCAATAATCGTTGTGTCAATAATATGATTCTCTCTTTCAATGTAAATCTTCGGCTCAGTAAAAGTGATAAAGTCGGTCGTTTTCGAATAGTAGATTTTCTGTTTCTCAGCACCAAAATTCTCTCTAGAGGCCCAGAATACTAAAAAGTCATCGGTTTCTTTGTCATATATCGCTTCAGGAGCCCACACACAACCAGCTGTTTCAGGTCCCACCTTAACTAACCGTTGCTCTGACCACTTCACCAAATCATTAGATTCCCAAACGACCATATGTTGACTTCCAGACCTCTGAACTGCCTCCCAATCCCTACGATAATAGATCGATAAATCAGTACCAATTAGGTAAAATTTATTTTCTTTTGGCGACCGAATAATAAATGGATCTCTTACCCCGCAGTCTCCGAGTGTTGAAGTCAGTACGGGCTTTTTATCATTTACTGTTTCCCAGCGTAATCCATCCTTACTAACCGAAAAATAAACTTGTTCCGCGTTTTCTTTACTCTCTTTTTCATGAATAAAATGCACAAATAAGTAGGCTTCCTGTTTACCTTTATTCATCTCTTAGTCATCTCCTCACTAATGTTCATCGTTATTTTACGGATACTACTATATTAATAAGGAATATTAATAGCTGTACAAATGATGTGTACTAACTCCAACCCTAACCTAACTTCGGTTCATCCAATAATTGAATTTCATTTGCTGTTGTCTTCTCTAATTCTAGCACAGTGATCACATTGTCTTTTTCGTGTAATAGTGGTCCTGGCAAGTATAGTCGTTGTTGTGGTCCTACCGAAGTCCAGTAACGCCCTAAGTTAAACCCATTGATAAAAACATTTCCTTTAGTAAAACCAGCAAGATCGACGAATGTATCGCCACGCTCAGCCGCATCAAAGGTACCCTTAAAGAATTTCGGGTAACGAGTATCTTCTCCATTCTCATAACAGGTAGGCAAGACATCTAATTCAATCGAATGCATTGTCCAATCAAACCAATATTGTTCACCTAACCAAAGATTGCCTACTAATCCTTTTTTATCGGTTAAATGTTTCCCGTAATTTGCACGACCCATATTTTCGACCAAAATCTCTAGCGTATTTACCTCGTTAGGAAAATCGATCGCTACTCGTTCTTCTACATCATTGATATAAATCGTTTTCTCTAGTTTTCCATTAACATATATGTAAGCCCGGTCGCGAATTAAGTCTGTATCGAGATTTAACTGTCCTTGGCGATTTACTTCAGTTGAATAGAGAATATAGCCATACGATTGGCCCGCATCCTCCATACTTAGTGGCACTAGATTCTCTTTTACTACACTTATATCCTGAAGAACGTCAAACAAGCTCACAGATTCATTTACCCTGATTGCACCGTACGTTTTTCTTGGAATTTCATTTTCTACATCTTCTGGTATGTCTTTGTATTTCTTTAGCACTGCCTTTACTTGCTTATACTTTTCCGTTACATCCCCACTCTCAGACAACAAGCTGTCATAATCATAGCTTGTGATTGTAGGGTAATATTTGTCATAATGGTTTGCTCCGTTCATGAATCCAAAGTTCGTTCCACCATGGAACATATAAAAGTTTACCGAATTTTGAATCTGTAATAAATCTTCAAAATTTTTCGCTGTATCCTTTGGGTCTCTAGTAATATGCTCACCTTCCCAATGATCGAACCAACCAATCCAGAACTCTGCTACCATCTTAGGAGAGCCTGGCTTAAACGATTCTAACGCAGCAAAGGCTTCATCAACCTTTGAACCAAAATTAAGTGTCGTTGTCACATTCGGCAATGAGCCCTGTTTAATAAACCGAGGTCCATCTGATGTGAACAAGAAGGTGTCTATGTTGTGCTTTTCATATTGTTTTTTAAGAAAATGCAAATAGTCTTGATCATTCCCGTATGCCCCGTACTCATTTTCGATTTGCATCGCAATAATCGGTCCACCGTTTTTGCTTAAATGCTTCTCCATTTTCGGAAGCAAGACGTCATAGTACTCTTCCACATGTTTCAAAAAAGCTGGCTGACTCGAACGAAGGATGATCTCCTTTTCCGCTAATAGCCATGCTGGTAGACCACCCATCTCCCATTCAGCACAAATATATGGCGATGGACGAACGATGACATATAGCCCTAGAGCTTGTGCTGTGCTAATAAAACGTTCGATATCGGCCATTCCAGAAAAGCTGAACTCGCCTTTCTTTTGCTCATGAAAATTCCACGGTACATACGTCTCCACTGTATTTAAGCCCATTGCCTTTAGCTTTCGTAATCGATCTTCCCAGTACTCCGGGACGACACGAAAATAGTGAATTGCACCAGATAACACTTGAAATGACTTATCCTCTAAAAGAAATTCCCCGTTGCCTGCTTTTAACATTATGTTGTAACCTCCCGCTGCATTAGCTCGTTCATTGTATTTGTCATATCCTTCTTCTTACCAAAACAATTGTGTATTTCCTTTTAACCTTGCAATGCCTTCGACAAAAAAGTAATCTCCATAGATAATTGGTACTTCTAATCCCTTTTGTTCAGGATAATGACTCGTTCCCGCAAGAATTAGTCCGTCTTCTTTTACATTACTCCATGTTCCGTACTTTTCATATAGTGATTTCAGAATATTCACTCCGACCTTTCGATAGAGCTCTGACTCTGTTGATGCTACGTTTTCCGATAATAGTAAGAGACCTGATGCGGCAATGGCGCCTGCAGAGGAGTCACGATATCGTGTAACCTCTTCAGGAATTCGAAAATCCCAATGTGGCACATAATCCTCAGGGAGGTTTGATATAAAGAAGTGAGCTACCTTTTTGGCCGCTAATACGTATTTCTCTTCTTTCGTATAGTGATAGCATAATGTTAATCCGTAGATGGCCCAAGCAGTTCCTCTTGACCAGGCGGAATTCGCCGCATAACCCTGACCACCAATATACTCACGACGCTCACCTGTCTCTGGATCAAAATGAACGATATGATGTACAGAACCGTCTTCTTCTATAAAATGATCAAGTATTGTATCGGCGTGCTTCATTGCCACTGCTCTATACCTCGGATCACCAGTTGTCTCTGATGCCCAAAACAATAGGGAGAGGTTCATCGCGCAATCGATAATCGCATAACCGCTATTCTCATCACCTTCAAACCACGGATTCCAAGCACGAATGAAATTACCATTTGCATTGAAGCGGCCCAACAGTAAGTTTGCCGCTAATAGTGCCCGACGCTTGGAGTCTTCCTCGCCAAGGAGCTTATATCTCGCCACACTTGTGAGGGTCCACATGAAGCCAATGTCATGATCCAATCGGTAGAAATCGGTGATGACAGTATCTAATTGCCGCTCGCAATCCTCAGCAATTTGACGGAGCGATTCCTCTTTCGTATCACGATACACTAACCATAATTGCCCTGGCCAAAAACCAGCCGTCCACCAATGAGGTGCTGCCAACTCATATGTACCATCCTTGCTTAAATGAGGGAAATTGGCACCAATCTTCTTACTCGTTCTACGAATCTTATTTGTAATATCATCCCATGCAGCCTCTACCCATTTTTGCTTATCCATGATCCTCTCACCCTTTCTCCAGAAATTGAAATGTAAATTCAGCTGTACATCGCTTTTCAGGTTGTTTCACAATGAAATCTAATGCTATAAACTCTTGCAATTCTCCTTGATGATTGGAAAACTTCATTTTCTTCTTCCTAAATGCTAGTTTGTCTTGCTGATAGGTTATTCGTAGCTTTTGATTCCCATCCCCTTCAAGGTAGATCCCTTTCACGTCTTCCATTACGTCAAAAACCGGCGTGATAAAACGTTCAATAATCGATTCTGGTTTTTCAGTAAATGTATACGTGTCTTTCAGTTGGAGTGACGGGCGACCCTGCTTCTTCCACGTAAACCTTCTTTCTAATTGATTCAAACTTTTCACGTCGTACGCACGAGATAAATCTAGTTTTATCGTATCCTCTTCTAACTCGTCATCTGACACCACGATAAATTCAGAAGCAGCGAAAGACTTTCCAGCTCCTTGGTATTGTTGATTAATAATCGGCACAGAGTGACCCTCAGAGCTGTTGCAGACAAACTCATATCGTCTTTCACCAAAATACTCTTTCGTATATTCTCCACTACCAAGGTCCTGCAAAAACACGTCATGATCTCCGAGAAGAATAAAGTGACCACTATCATTATGATTGTGTGGTTCTGCGTTATGACCACCTTTTGTAGCAAATGCGTACCTACTTTCTCGATAGGTAACTCGAGAAATGAACCACTGAGCTTCAGCTAAATAATACGAATGATCCTGCCATGGTTTTCCTTTTAACTCATCCGAGACCCACAATAGGTTACGTATCGCCGGAGCCCATCTACTACAATGATCATCTACATAGCGAGAGGCTATTTCCTCTTCCGGCAGTTGAATGTCTGGATAGAGCTGATGTAAATAATGACTAAGACCTAAAAAGACAGTTGATTCTGGCACAGCGTCGGAAAAATTGACGATCTGCTTTTTTGTTAAGAAGCTTTTCTGTTCAAACATGGCAATCTGATGCACCT
Organism: Halalkalibacter suaedae; assembly: GCF_017939705.1. GTDB lineage: Bacteria > Bacillota > Bacilli > Bacillales > Bacillaceae_D > Halalkalibacter > Halalkalibacter suaedae. The sequence goes on along the minus strand of NZ_JAGKSQ010000004.1, from coordinate 373,048 downwards.
TCTCCGACTGGAACAGATCAATTTGCCCGGCTGTTTTCCTTTTTAACAAATCAGCAAAATACACGAAGAACCCGAAGCCATATTGCCAATAGCCGTATCCCTCTAAACAAGCACCGTCATCATAATAGCCTTGCAAATAATACTCCAATGCTTGGATCACTCTTGCTAAAATGCTAGATAGCTCTTCTTTATCATCTATTAAATAGATTGCCGCGGCGCCAATCGAACCTGCACAGACGGAGGACCAGTTATGTGTGGCTACCTCCCAGTGAAAGCTACGATGATGAAAGGGCCAAAACACTCTTCGATAGACTTCTTCCTGTATTCTCCGACCGACTATCGGGTCAATCAGATGCTCTGTTAAATGATAGACTTCGCTTAAGGCAAAGGCTGTTTCTGCTGCAAAGAGATCAATAGAATGTGAGATCGCATCGTGACTTGTATCTTGAAAAAGCGATAGATCTTCACCTCTCCCTTCTTTCAAATCTCCTAAATGAGCAGGTAAACACCATGTGTATTCATCACAAATAGACCAAATTGAGTTTTGCAATGCATCTCGGTATATCTGATTGTCCGGCTCTAACAGTGTCATAATCGCAAATGTATTTAAACGCCTTCGTTTTGAAAAATACACTCGTTCATACTCTAGCCGCGATCCTTTTTCTAAAAAAATCTTGAATAAGGAATGGCTAAGTACAGGGTCAGATTCCTTTAATTGCTTCTCAGCCTCTACCCTTATTTCTTCCACAAGAGTTGACGGATTTTGGCTCAGATGGAGAAACCACTTGTCTTGTTCTTCCTTATTTGAGAACAATTGAGCTATAGTTGAAGTGAGCAATGAACTAATCTTTCTTTGATTCATCTTAAAACTCCTTTGTTTTCGCTAGAGGGAGACTCTGATAAGTCTTGCTGAAAGAGAATACGATTATCTGCGGAATAGATGGTTAGTTTTGTTCCATCCATTTCTAGGTACGGTACTTCCTTGTAACTGTCGGTCGGTTTGTCATGACCTGGTTCTCCGTATACTGCTGTTGCGAGTATGTGATGACCTTTAGAAAGAGACGCTTTAACTGTTGGAATAACAGTACGTGTATGAAGGATGTTTGTATTGGCATTAGGATGGATCAGAGCCACATTTCCTTTTCGGGTTAGGTCGACAATTCCACTTCTGCCTAGCTGGGTTTTAACGAAAGCAGAATGAGCGTCCTTCACTTCATTAACCGCTTCTTCTCGAAAACCCTCGTTTGTTTTCCCTAATGCAAATCCACCATCAGCGACGTCCAACTTCCGGTTGGAATCAAGATGATGAACTCGAATATGCCAAGGAAGACCAGCTACGATCCATGTGCGTATAACAACGTCATCCCACGGCTTCCATTTCATATAAATAATATTTCCATTTATTTCATAGTCCTCATTTTTCCTCTTTACTCGGTATAAATGATCACCCTCACTTACCGCGAGCATTGAGTCAAATGCACCTTGGCCAAGACCCCACTCCGCTCGAGGTACACTAAATCCGAACGAGGTCGAGTACACGAACTTTTCATACTTCGCTGATGTATGCGTGTGATCATTTGTAGAAGGATGACCAGAATTAAAAGCAGCTACATGCCCCGTTTCCTCTTGTCGAAATATCACAAGATGGGCTGGTTTTTGAACGGAAATATTATTTAGATGAGGTAGCTCCTGCTCTTCTGCTTGCCAGAAGGGATGGTGATCATCAAGTGCTAATATCAGGAATATTTTCATGCCCCAGTAAGGAGACCCTGGTGAATTATAGTTTTCAGCCATGACTAAATTCGGATATGCATAACCAATAGTTAATGTGCCATCCTTATGAAAAATCGGCTGGGTAAACCACCAACGGAGATTGTTTAAGATAATGCCTTTCATTTGGCCATATGTAAACTCCTCCACTTCGGCAAAGACCATTGCACTCCAAAAAGACGATTGAGCAAAACGGTACGTCAGACTTCTTCCATATGGTAATGCGGAACCATCCTTTGAAAACCAGTAAATGAAATCACGAGCAAATAGGCGAGCACGTTCCTTGTATAGGACAGAACGTTCGGGGTCTTCCTTCTCCATTAGCTTGGCATACAGCAAACAATAATAGTGAATCGCAAAAGAAGTATAGTAGTCACAATGGCCATTGACGCCGTCTGAATACCAGCCATCAGCGAGGTAGAATTCATCTATTCTATCTAAATTCTTATCTATCCTTTCTTTATCATAAGGTACTCCCACCGTTTTCAACCCGATATTGACAAGGACAGCAAACAGCAGCCAGTTGCAATCATGGACTTTTTTGCAGTTTATTTGAGATAGCCATTTTACGAGATTGTCTTTCGCTTCCGCCGCTAGTGGCTCGTAGATTTTTTCTGGGACAAGTGCGAGTGCAAAGCCATAAACCGCCATCTCGACGCTACGTTGATCATAATCATGAATCGTTCCCCAGTATTCTTCATGGTTAGGATCCGTTCCATTCGTGATCCCTTGAAGTGTCGTTTCCCAAGAAGTATAGTCCCCTCCCCCTGCCAGATACGGAACAACTCCCCATAACAATCTTGAGAAGCCCTCCATTTCAGCAATCGGATCAGGGTAGGCTGCACTTGTATTTCCAATATGAAGATGTGCGGTCGATGATGTGTTGGAGCAGCTTGTTACCGGCTGACAAATTTCTTCAATAGCTAGTTGAATATCCTCTTTTGACGTTAACTTGTTCTGATAGATCGCTAGGTTAAAGTTCTTCATAAGTATGAAACCTCCAGTGAGATTGTATCGGTTTAGACCTCGGCCGCTACGACCTCTTTTGAACTATTCTTCCTCTCTACTCTTTCAAAAACAACATAAGCAAATCGCATGATCAGTAAGCTTAGAAAGCTACCTGAAAAGAATAGAAAGAGGACCGGAAAGAATAATGTAGCGTAATACATGACAATTGAACTAAATCCAATATAAAGAGCGTGGTGTGGATACGATAAACTAATAATAAATGCGTATTTGAGGTAACCCACTACTTTGAGATCATAGTGAACATAGACCGGAATGATAAACGATACAACCACAAAATAAACAAGTGCTAGTGCAATTGTTAAATAAAATAGCATTGCACCGATTTGATTATTCATGCTGATAAAAAACAATAGGTTCCAATAAATCATGAGACCTAGCAGCGTCATAACCATGCCAAGCATATTGGTTTTCATAAAATTCGTTTTATAATGGCTCCAAAATGTTATTAAAATTGGAATCTCGGTATCTCCTCTAATCCAATGGCGGACAACCGCGAACATCGCTACTGTCGAAGGGAAAAAGCCAAATACGCCTAATCCAGTGATCGTCAGCACGATCCACAAAATATTGACATACGCTAAGCGCATAAACCATACGGTGAATTTATATAAAAGCGAATCCATTGTGAACATATTCTCACCCCTTTAGGTAATACACCTTTAAATTTATCCTCTTGACTATAGAGGCCACTAAAACAGGGACGAATGTTAACTTATTCAGTGGCCTTCAGCTGAGGGAATCGTTCCTGAGGCTATCTTTACCAGCAGTTTATTAGTTTTTGACCGCACCTGCGATTCCTTCAATAAAGTAGCGTTGCATAATTATAAAGATAACCATCACAGGCAATAGTGCAATCGTAGCCCCTGCTGCCATTCCCGAGAAATCGGTCGCATACGTACCAACGAAGCTTTGCATTCCAACAGCCAGTGTTCTAATCTCCGGTTTACTAATCGAAAGAACGAGAGGAACTAAGAATGAGCTCCACGTCCAAATAAATTGCATAATCGCTGTTGTCGCAACAATAGGCATACTTAGTGGCAACATCACTTTCGTAAATACTGTCAAAAATCCAGCACCATCAATTTCCGCCGCTTCCTCTAGCTCCTTAGGAATATTAGCAAAGAAGGAGGCAAACATTAATATGAAAAGGACATGAGCCCCTGACGATTCAGCGACAATCATACCGAGAACAGAATCTTGTAACCCCATAAAGCTTATGATTTTAAATAACGGGATAATCGTATATCCTTTCGGGATGAACATAATAGCTACAACAATAATCATGATCGTTTTTCGACCTGGAAAATCTATTCGACCAAGTGCATAGCCTGTTAAGGAAGACAGGAAGATCACAATTAGAACCGTAGAAATCGTAAAGATAATCGTATTGATGAAGTATCCTGAGAAGTTGGCCGTTTCCCAGGCTCTGTAATAATTCTCCCACTGCATCGTTTCTGGTAAAAGCGATGTTCCACTCGTGAGAAATTCCCTATTTGTTTTTAGAGACGAGAAGATCATCCAGATAAATGGATAGATCCAAATGATACCGAAAAAGATTAAACATATGTGCGTTATGAGGCGCGCTGACTTGGTTGTTATCATTTTTTCGCACCACCTTTAGGATCTATTTGAACTTTTCGTTTCATTAAATTCTTACCGAATGCCGCTGCCCCAAATGCTGTACTTATAATGAATGTAAATATACCTAACAGAACACCCGCTGCAGAAGCGTAACCCATTCGAGTCGATGTCCCACCAAGTTGACTAGAGAAGGCATAGTTGTAAATAAATAAATCTAGCGTTTCTGTCGCAAAGTTTGGACCACCATCTGTTAATGTTTTAACTAGATCAAAGGCATTAATTCCACCAACTAATGATAATAAGACAATGACCATAAGCATTGGCTTTAATAACGGTAATGTGATATACCTCAGTGTCTTCCAGAAGCCAGCCCCGTCTAACTGGGCTGATTCGTACAGATCATGCGGAATGGATTGAAGACCCGCTAACCAATAGACCATATTAATACCAAGACCTTTCCAAGAACCGACAACAATCAAAATTAACATGGCTAAAGTGCCTTCTGTAAGCCATGTAATCGGTGAGGCAATAATATTCGCCTGCATTAACACTTGGTTAACAAGACCTCGCACACCAAATAGATTGCTCATAATAATTCCAACAATCGCTGTTGTCGTTACTACAGGCAAAAAGTAAATAACTCTGTAAAACCCTCTTCCCTTTAGCTTGGCATCATTCAAGATAATAGCTAAAATAAGTGCAACCCCAACACCTAGAACAGTCGTTCCAAGTATGTAGTAAATAGACACAAATAAGGAATTCCAGAAGCGATCCGACTGGAGAAGCTGGACGTAGTTTCCAAATCCAATGAAATTAGTCAACGGACCAATTCCAGTCCAATCATAAAAGGAATACACATAACTCATGACAATTGGGTATGCCGAAAAAATAAAAAATACAATGATTTGCGGTGCGAGAAAGATATATGCCCAAATAGCTTTCTTTCTTTTCAGCTTACTACGTGAAGATGGTTCTTTTCCGGGCGGAACACTAGGGGATACACGCTCAGAATTCGGTTGAATACGACTAGACATGTTGAATTCACCCTTTCTATGAGTAATCGGTAACACTCCTTGCCTGTAGTAAAACAGCAGCCAGGCACATGTCACTATAGTCTTTTAGATTACTAGACTATAGTGACGCTGGCTCCACACTACTTAACTTAAATTATTTTAATTCCTCATACATATCGTTTGTAAAAGGGACAAATGGCTCCCAATTAGGGAAAATATAATCCTCTTGAGAAACATCGCTATTTTCCTCTAATGTCTCAAAAAATGCATCCTTGTAACTTTGGTCTAATTTCTCAAGCTCTGCTTCTAAATCATCGATGTTCCCCGTTAAGTAACCAACAATCGCATCGCCAATTCCAGCAACTTCTAATTTCGCCGCTACATCTCTTTCGAATTGAATCGTTGCAGGATTTAACTCACCCGGCTTCGGCACAGGGATCACCAATTGCTCTTGTAATTCACTAATATCTTCAGCCTGTTCAAATGGCGGATTTCCTTCGACATTCATTTTCGCAGGAATTCCCGCTCCGGTATTGACATAGACCTCTTTGTGAAAATGCTCAATTGCATATTCTAAGAATGTTTTTACTTCTTCCCAATGCTCTGTATCATTACTTACCTGAATACTACTTGCTTCCGATCCAGCACGATAATAGTAAGGCTTGCCATCCTTCGTTGGGAGTGGAGCTACACCCCAGTTTTCAAACTCATTTTCAATAGAAAGCTGTCTACCAACCCAGTCTCCACTATATAAGAAAGCAGCCCCTCCGATTGCAAAGATCGCTTCCGCTTCCCCTAGTCCAATCTCAACACTTTCGGGTGCGATAAGCCCCTTATCTAGCATATCCTTTAACCAAACGGCAGACTCTAATTTCCCTTGTGTATATAACATTGGAACACCTTCTTTAAAGTCGTGCCTCCACGGAGTTTCAGGACTAATCGCCGTCCCCATCATTGATACTAATTGATCATTTGCCCAACCTGGATTATTCCATACCAATGGATAAATAGCCCCTCCAGATTTTTCGACAATCTGATTACCTAGCTGTTCAAACTCCTCCCATGAAGCTGGAATGTCAGCTTCTGTTAATCCTAATTCCTCAAAAACATCCTTGTTGTAATAAGCCATCATTGCTTTACTTCTTGGGGATGCTAATGGGAAACCATATACAGATCCATCAGAAGTTGTTCCATTTTCAAAGAAAGTACCCTCATGAAACAAAGCTCTTACTTCATCTGTGAAAACCTCATCTAAGTTTTTGACTGCATCAACAGCAATAAGTTCCTTTAGTTCTACTGTATTAGTCCATAAATCAGGTAGTTGACTTTCTGATAAGGCAGTTCGTAATTGAGTTTCTGCCGTTCCACTAGGTGTTTCTTGCAAATCAATTTTAATATTGGGATGTTCTTCTTCGAAATTTTTAATAAATACTTCTAATCCCCCACGAAGCTCAGCATATCTATTCCAAAATGTTAAGGTTACAACGTCACTGTCACCATCGTCGCTATCTTCATTTGTACTAGTACTCTCATTTCCACAAGCCCCAAGGATTAAGCCAAACGCTAGTAAACTAATCATTAATAGAAAACGTTTCTTTTTCATTACCCTTCCCCCTCAACTTAAATAGTAATAAGAAAAACCAGTTTCACTAAATAAGACTATCCCCCTATGTCATGACTTTTTATTTGAGTTTGGGACAAATGCGATTTAACTAATAGAAAATCCAAACAATGATAGTTTGCGGATGTAAATCGCTCCTGAAATATACTCCGCTACATGATTGCTTGTTCTGTATTCTAGTTAGACACTTTAGTCAAGTCCCAACCTCAAAAACTATTTACCAAACATTACATTCAGTAAATATTTATTAATTCATTTATGTAAGCGTTTTATATTACCATGTTATCCCAGTAAGTAATATCAGTCAAGTAAATATTTACTTAAATAAATATAAAATTTTACTTAATTAGTACATAAACGTCTATAATATAGTTAAATTTTATTATAATCATACGATAAAACAATTATAAATTAATTAAGCTAGTAAATATTAAGTAAATATTTACTAGCTTAATTTGACTATTCTTCAAATCTGCTATACCTTTAAGAAACAACTCATTTTAGTGACTAATACATATCCTCTTAACTAATAAAAAGCAGAACTGACGGTGTCGGAAAAAAGGAGTGAAGAATTTGGCGACGATTAAGGATATTGCTGAAAAAGTAGGGGTATCAAGCGCTACTGTATCTAGAGTATTAAATTACGATTCAAGTTTATCTGTTGGTGAAAGCACCAAAAAACAAATTTTCAAAGTAGCCGAGGAACTCTCTTATAGAAAGAGACGGAAAAGAACACCCGCCCATAGGAGAATTGCCTTCGTTCATATTAAAACAGAAGAAGAAGAGTTAGATGATGTGTATTACATGTCCATTCGGGTCGGGATCGAGGAACGAGCGGATTATCATAAAGTTGAGTTACTTAAGTATCTAAAAGGCGATTTAGATAATATAGTAACCGATATCGATGGTATCATCGTTGTCGGCGATACATTTGAGGAACAGGTAGAAAAGCTAAAGAATATTACCCCAAATATTGTGATGATCGATTCTTTCTATGTAGATGACAGCTGCGATGCAGTATTAGTCGATTTCGAACGAGTCTCAAGTCAAGTTCTAGACTTTCTATTAGATACTGGACATAAAGAGATCGGATTCTTAGGAGGAACTCAAAATTTCGCAGATGATCAACCACCTATCCAAGAGAAACGCGAAACGTTTTTCCGAAGATATATGGAGGAAAAAGGACTCCTTGATGAACGGTATGTTTTCATTGAAAAATTCAACGTAAACGCAGGATACAGACTTATGAAGAATGCAATTCATACGTTGAAGGATGATCTACCTACAGCTTTTTATGCAGGGAATGACCCTCTCGCTATCGGGGCTTTACGAGCATTACAGGAGGAAAATATTTCAGTACCAGATCGAGTAAGCATCATCGGAATTAATGATGTGAGTATTTCGAAGTATATCTATCCTTCTCTAAGTACGGTAAGAATAGAAACTGAACTCATGGGAGAAACAGCAATCGATTTAATCATCGAACGACTCACCAACGAACGTAAAATCCCGAAAAAGGTTTATATCGGGACCAAACTAGTAATAAGGAATTCAACGAAAAACTTGAACTCTATCCATGCGAATACTAGTCAGTAATGGTATGTTATTACTTAACTTCTTATTTACTTATGTAAGCAAATAAGGGAACCTCGTAACGATGAGGTTCCCTGACTTCATCTATAAATCAACTTTCAGCTTAAGTAAATCATTTTATACCCGAACTATCTATCACTGAAATTGATCAAGCATCGCACGCACTTCATCCGTTGTCTTTGTTGTCATTAATTTATTTCTTAACTCACTCGCACCCGGAAAACCATTGACATAGATTTTGAAGAAGCGACGAAGTGCTTGGAATGGGCGTGTTTCTAGCATTTCTGAATAGTGGTCGTAGAGGTCAAGGTGCAATCTCAAGAGATCAATCAATTCCTTGCTGCTATGCTCTTTTGGTTCACGCTCAAAGGCGAATGGATTTTTGAAAATTCCGCGTCCAATCATTACCCCATCCACACCTGTTTGACGAACGAGTTCCTCACCCATTTGACGATTAAGAATATCGCCATTGATTGTCAAAAGGGTATCTGGTGCAATTTCATCTCGAAGCTGCTTAATCTCCGGGATCAATTCCCAGTGGGCATCAACCTTACTCATTTCCTTCTTGGTACGTAGGTGAATGGAGAGATTAGCGATATCTTGCTTCAACACATGCGTAAGCCAGCCCCGCCACTCATCGACGTTCGTATAACCAAGTCTTGTCTTCACACTTACAGGTAATCCTCCTGCTTTCGCTGCTTGAATGAGCTCTGCGGCCACGTCTGGACGACGGATCAAACCACAGCCCTTGCCGTTTGTTGCGACATTGGGCGCGGGACAGCCCATGTTGATATCAAGTCCACGAAAACCTTCTTCAGCCATACCAATACTCATTTGACGGAACAATTCCGGTTTATCGCCCCAAATATGAGCGACCATTGGCTGCTCATCTTCTGTGAATGTCAAGCGCCCGCGAACACTATGATGCCCCTTTGGATGACAATAACTTTCCGAGTTAGTAAACTCTGTAAAAAAGACATCAGGTCTAGCTGCAGCACTCACGACATGACGGAATACAACATCCGTCACCTCTTCCATTGGTGCCAATATAAAAAACGGACGTGGTAGCTCACGCCAAAAATTATCTTTCATCATACTCTCAAATCCTCTCATTCATGGGGCATCAGGATAAACCCGCATGTAAGCCCAAAAAAATAAAAAGCAAAGAAGGTCTCTCTGCTCCCTTTATACTTATACCATGAATAAATGCGTTTGATCAAACTAAAATTCGACAAATACGCTACAATAGGAACGCTTTGCACTTTGATTTCTCCGCCTATTTTCACTCTACTCAAACACACCCCAGACATTTTTACATATAGTATTAATGTAATACCGGAAAGGAGTGATTGAGCATGTTCGGTTACGGATATACACCATACGGTTACGGTTATGGCGCTCCCGTCACACCAACTACACGAGGTAATGGCTTCGCGTTGATTGTCGTGTTGTTCATCCTTCTTATCATTGTCGGCGCTTCTTGGCTTTAATTAAAATAAGTGAGGGTGACTCAAACGTCCAATTGCGGACATTTGGTCACCCTTTTTCTACTGCTTGAAACTTTAATTTAGAAAAACAATACATTGCCAAACCAAAACATATTCAACCTAATAGTATTTTCGAGACTCTGTATTCAATCATAACCGATCGCTACGCCCGTAAAATCTTCTCCATCGCTTTTCCCTTTGCTAATTCGTCAATCATCTTATCTAAATAGCGAATTTCCTTCATCGTTTGTTCTTCAATCTCTTCAATCCGAACCCCACAGATCACACCCTTGATCAAGGTCCGAGAAGGATTTAGCTGGGGCGCTTCCGCAAAGAAGGTCTCAAAATCAGTCTGTTGTTCTAGTTGTTCCTCTAACTCCTTTTGGCTGTAACCTGTCAGCCAACGGATAATTTCATCAACCTCTGTTTTCGTACGTCCTTTTTTCTCAGCCTTCGTCACATAATGAGGATAGACACTTGCGAAGCTCATTGTATAGATTTTATGTTTGGTCAAGATATGCCTCCTTTATTTCATAACCTTATTTTTATGTTTGTTCCAGTCGTACGGTTTTTTTGACCACTCCCATAAAGACTTGAACAAGAATGCAAGGATTGATATACCAAGATTGTCGATCCACTGTATTTCTTCAGAAAAGATCATGTCATTAATTGTAAATACAGCGAAAAAACTTAAACCATATGTGAGATTCCATTTTAGCATTCTTCCACCCCTCGATTGACCATTTATCCCGTTCTATTCTTAGAAGCAAAAATGAACGGTTCTTCCTTGAATATTTTTTATCCAAGATGCTTCTACCTCTATCATAAATGGTAACATAAGGAAAATCATTTGATAAGTCAATCACTACTCTTCATCCAAAAAGCCCCTCATTTTCTCCACACTCAAAGCCAAAACCTCTTCCAATGGCTCCATCCCAAAATAATATACCTGAAAGACAACTTGGTCGATGCGTGCAACAAAAGTGAAGCTCGCTGAATCTGTTTGACTGACCCAGATTTCATCAAAGTCCAGGTCTGTCTCAAAGGAGTAATTGCTTAGAGAAGAAAATGAATCTTCTAGCATTGCTGTCACAAAACGCTCTGCTAGCCACTCTGTTCTAAGCTTGTAACCAAAAGAACGAATAGTTGGCGTATATGGGCCACTGCCATCCTCCCATTCCATACCCGGTACTTCTCCACCTTGATATAGCTCGACCTGAGCTGGTGCTAATAAACTCGATTCGAGCGTATAGTGATTATCATGATTGCCATTTCCACTCTGAATAAAAGTATCTCCCAACACATCATGTAACGAAAGAACCGAGACGTTTTCTGGGATTTTCGGATGTTGATTTTCCCCCAACGTTTCTAAGAGTTCACTCATAGAAAAAGAGAAATAGACAACCGTTAACACAATCACAGCTCCAACGACGCCTCGATTAATATGCAGTCTTCTCCTATAGTTGACTCTGTGATTTAACATTTGTCCCTTTTTTAACTTTTTGACAAGGAATGAAATATGAACCATCCCCCTTACCATAGTCCAGCAGAGAATTAAATAATAAGGTAATAACATCCACCCTAACTGTGTCGAGGTATTATCAAGAAAATGACTAGTAGAAGAGAGAGTTAGACTGCTCCAAGTTATCCAAAAAAGAGCAAGCGTCAGACCAACTGCTGTAAGAGCCCTCCAGTAAATCTCTCTTTTCAAATTTGAAAGAGCATCACTAAACTCCGCTGCATCTGTATGTAACTCCTCCTTCAATGTTACTTCTCCTTCGCACTGAAAAACATCAATCAATTGCCTCGAACCAATATAATCCCAACTAAATTCTTCGTAAAAGTCGATACGTTCATTATCTGCTTGGTTCTTTGATTTAATCTCACATCGGTATTGAAGCTGTCTCGGCTCACATTGTTCAAATGTGGCGATCCAATGATTCAAACGGATCAATTTCCATCCATTTTCAGCCATGTCTGTCAGCCACGATTCAAATTCTTCTATATCCCAAGCATCAAACCAAATCCATTTCCTTTTTGTTTTTTTCATGCCTTGTCACCTCCCCGTACGATCCAAGCACCATCCTCGACCATGCTTATTAATCTCTTATATTCTAACTCTAACGCTTCCCGACCAAGATTTGTAATTTGATAGACTTTTCGCCGACCATCTGCTTCCTCTAAAAAAATGAGATGATTCTTCTGCAATCTTTTTAAAATCCCATAAAGAGTACCTGGCCCCATCTTAATCCGACCACTCGACACCCGTTGAACCGCTTCCATCATTGCATAACCATGAAGAGGCGTCGATAAAGCAAGCAGAACATAATACATTGCCTCTGTCATCGGCGTATAATCCGAATTCCCCATAACTCACCTACCATCAATTATTATGTAACGCGATATATCGTATAACATAACAGTAGCAGATTTGATGAAAAATTGTAAATATTTTCTTTATAGATCAAAATAAGAGGCTGGGACATAACTAAAGTGTCTAACTGAAATTCCGAACAAAGTAATCACATAGCGGATGAAATATACGTAGACTCCTGCGGGATGAAAAAGCCAAGGGTGAGACCCCACAGGCGTAGCCGAGGAGGCTCAGCGGCTTCCCGCGGAAAGCGAAGTATATTTCAGGAGCGGTTTGCGTCCACCAACTATCTTTGTTCGCATTTTCTAGTAATTAAATCACTTTTGTCCCAGCCTCTTATTAGATCTTCACCTAAAAACTAACTCAGTATAAATTAAAAACCCTATTTAACTTCCACCATCAAAAAGCTTCAGCAGAGAAAGCCCTATTTATTTCTTCAATTTTTCCTCCTCGAAAAGAACCAAAAATGCAAGCACGACTAACGCGGAAGTTACAACAATGAACAGCCAAGATAATTCTAAATCTGTAAAATATCGAATGATACTTATCATCGCGTTTATAAAGAAAAGAATGATTATTAGTAAATCTTTTTTCGTCGATTTTCTTTTTTCAAAAAACACACCCACCACTGTTCACCCCAAAAAAATGTAATCAAAATTGTGTAGCTAGGTTGAGATTGAAATGACCGCTATGGTTCCATACCAACCCTAACCTTTCTGACTTGCCATCTTTCACTTTAAATCTTGTAAGTTCAACATTCATTTGAACCACCTTAATTCCCAATCCAATATTCAGTACAATCCTTGCTACGCTTCATGAAACCATACTCAATCAGGTATCTTCTGATTGTTGCAAAGTCACTGTATATTGCTTTCAATATTTCATTCACTTCTTTTTCAGAGTATCTTTTAGTTGGTTCAAAGCGCTTTACAATATGTTGTAATACAATCAGCTTCCTTTTTTCCTTACTTGGAAACGTATCTAATTCTCCATCGGCACCTTGCTTGAAATATCTTGACAGCACCTTTTGCTTTTCTTCTTCTGTTGTTGCATAGCGTTCATCCACCATTGTTGCCCCCTTATGAAAACTAACAAAATTAGGTTCAGCTTGTTTATCTGACTTTTTACTTAATAGATTCATGATCGCAAGAAATACCTTTGCTTGTTTTTCCTTTTCCTTGAGTTTAAATCGATGATTTCTAACAGTAGAAGGGCTACCACCATTCAACTCTTGTACGATTTCTTTGTCACTTAACCCCTTCATGAAAAAATCCAGTAATTCCTTTTGGTGATCTGACAATCCCGTGTGTTTCTTATCCAGACTAAGTAAATAGTCAAAGACTGAGATATGAGTATCCTGTATATGTCGACTTACTGCTTTTTTGGCTTCGTACAAAACACCATCCATCGGATAAATAATCCCATCTACAAAGCTTTCATTACATAGAAGACAAGTAAATTCATCATTCGAATGAACGTACCCATTTGCAAGCTCATCAACTGTTGCATTCCAAAAACGCTCTTCATTATCCATAAGCAAACAAAACTCCTTAACGTTTATTAATATATAAACATTTTAATTTATTGTTTATAAAATAACAACTATCCTTTAATGATTTCTCACAAGGGGTAATATGCTCTTTGTTTTTTTACTATTTAGACATGAAAAATAGCCCCTCTTAAAATAAACAGATTCTTATTTCATCTGTTTACTTTAAATAGGGGCTTGTTAAAGAAGCGATCCTTTTAATTTTCATAAAAAAGTATAGTTATAACGCTCTAGACTGTCGCAATAAACATAATCAAAGAATTCGAAAGCTCATTAGTGAATGAATCATATATTTGGTAAACATCCTAATAAATAATTCAGCTAGAATCTAGTAGTAAAACCTACTTCAATTTCCTTTACACACAAAAACCTTTTAAACATAAATCCAGACTTTGCTTTTAATCTCCTTTAAAAATGGTGTGGTAATAGACCTAGCCTTTTCTGCTCCTTCTCTAAGAATCTCATCAATTTTTTCTGGAGAGGACATTAATTCATTGTATTTTTCTCGCGGTTCCTCAAGAAATCGATTCATGACATTAAACAATTCCTTTTTCGCATCTCCCCAGCTAATGCCTGTGAGATATTGTTCCTTCATTTGTTCCACTTCAATCTCTGAAGCAAATTCCTTATATAGCATAAAGATAGGAGAATGCTCTGGATCTTTTGGTGCTTCTGGTGGCAATGAATCTGTTTTGATTTTATTTATCAGCTTTAATAACTTTTTCGGTTCTTCAAAAAGTGGGATTGTATTATTATAGCTTTTGCTCATTTTCCGGCCATCTAATCCAGGTAATACAGCCGTATCTTCTTGAATTTTGTATTCTGGTAGCAAAAATGTTTCACCGTAGGTATGATTAAAAACCTCAGCAATGTCTCTGGCGATTTCGACATGCTGAACCTGGTCTTTCCCGACAGGTACTACCTCGGTTTTAAACATCAAAATATCGGCAGCCATTAGAATTGGATAGTTATACAAACCCATATTCACACCGAAATCCTGGTCTTTCTCAGAATTCTTATTACGTTCGACACTCGCTTTATATGCATGAGCTCTGTTCATTAAACCCTTAGATGAAAAACAACTCAAGATCCAATTTAATTCAAAAATATCAGGTACATCCGATTGTCTATAAAAGACTACCTTTTCAGGATCAAGTCCGAGTGCTAACCATGTTGCTGCAATCCCATATGATAACTGTCTAAACTCCTCAGCATTATGGATTTGTGTAAGACCATGATAATCCGCTACGAAATAAGCAGATTTATAGCCAGGCAATACAGCTAGATCTAATGCTGGTTTGATTGCTCCGATATAGTTCCCTAAATGAATTTGTCCTGTTGGCTTGATCCCTGTTAATATCGTTCTACCCATAACTAATCCCTCCCTTATAACAAATAATTTTAAACACAAAAAGGGTTACCCGTCCCAAAAAAAAAGGACGAGTAACCCGTGGTGCCACCTTAATTCGTTTACAAAAGCAAACGCACTTAGCCGTACAGAAACATCAGTCGTTGTTTCGATACTTAGTCTCCTTTAACGGTAAGACGTTCCGCTCAACCTACTATTAATTCAGTCAAGTAGCTCAGAAGCCCATTCAACATTAGTCCTGCACTGATTTTCACCAACCATCAGCTCTCTAAAGCGTTCTTAACGTTTACTCTTCTTCTTCATTGCTCTCAATTATTATTTTTCATTCTAAATTATGGATATGAAAAGGTCAATGTTTTATCTAAGAACTCACTCTGAATAAGATAGCCATTAACAAATTAATGCCCGATACCAATCTATTCTACAATACGTTCTTTTCCTTTTTCTGTTACTGCGTTCTTCCGTGTCATCTTTTTAATTTTATCAACTGGTCTGAAGCGCAATGCGGACCAGTCTTCATCAATAGCTATTTGCCGAACGGGCTCAAATCCTTCATCAGCAAGTAATCCAGCGACTGTCTCCCGACTACAATTAGACCCTTTATACTTCTTAGAAGACTTTTTCGGATAACAAAGCCATAATAAGCCGTCTTCCTCAAGAACCTTCAAACCCTCTCTCGCATGACTTTGAATTTCTTCATTAGAAGAGCCGAATACTTGCACAAAAGGATACGAGTCTAATCTAACCTCTTTATGTACTTCTGCTTCAAAGGTGATAGTTTCGTCATATTCCTTAGGTCCATTTATGATCAATACCGGCTTACTCTGATCTTTTAACTGCAGCTTCTTAATAATTGCTCCATGCTCTGACACGATCTATGCCTCCCATGCGATATAGCCGTTAATTCGTTATATCCTTACCAATTTCATTAGCATTTAAGCAGGATGCTTACAGCTATTGTAACCCTTCCTGTTAATCTAACCCTTCAGCTAGCTTCTTCATTTGCAGAAAGTTGTCTTCATTGCTAAAGTCACTTTTAGTTAAATTTAAACAGTCGCAAGCGAAACAAAGATGTTCAAGCCAATCAGCATCATGACAGCGTAACGCCTCTTCACATTCCTTTTCAATGTATGGCACACTAATTTCCCTACCCATACTTCTAAATACCTCAATTGCTTCTAGAGCTCCGGGCCAATTTCGATCTTGCAGTAATCGTGCTAATTTGGGCAAAGCCTTTTTATTTCTTGGATAGCCAATTTTCTTTATGACCAGCACACCGTTTTGCCAACATTCTTTCCCGTATTTAGGAAGCACTCGATCTACCTTTTCCTCAGGTAATTGTGAAAGAATCAAGATCGATTCCTCTTGTGCTTCTTTCGGAAGGGACCAATTTAGATTATAGACATAGTAGATAATTTCCTCTTCTTCTAGATCAAGATAATCTTTCATCATAATACCCTCCCGTTTAATAATCAAAAACCCTCACCAAACAAACCCCCGTCAACCAACGGAATTAATAGAACTTTAAGTGTATTATTAAAATTAACTAAATCTAAATATTAAAAGTCTTTATCAAAATAAGAAGCCTGTTATACTTTAATCACCAAATACTGGAGGAGGTCAATGCTGTGAAAAATAAGAAAAAGTTATTAAAACCACTGGTTTACTCGCTAATTTTTGTAGGAGCGTTTCTTTTAATAACTTTTTTATCCGAATACCTGGAAAAACAAGCTATTTATAGTGAAGCTAAAAAGCCTTCTGAAGATGCAGTTATGGAATTTATTAAAGCCGAAGAGATAGATCATGCTGAGATGATCGTTGTTGATAAAGACATTCAGTTCAAGCATTATTTTGAACATAGAGATTTTGTAGGAAACCATGATTATTGTATCGTAACCTATATATTTGAAATAGACACTAAGCAATATGAGGTTGTTACACATATATCAGAAAGGAAAGGAGGCTGGGAATTTATTGATACAAACTCCGTTAAACAGTTAACGAACAAATGAAGCAACCGTTCGTTTTTGAATGATCGTCCTATTCACACCTTCCACGAAACGAATCTGAACACACAAATTGGAAAAAAAACCCTCCTCTTTATGTTTAATAATACTTTTCTACGCCTCTTTTTTAAAATGATGATCGTATAAACAAATCTTCTGATCCCTGACATTCAATTTTTAATAGGGAATCCTAAAAAAAACCTAACATGACTTCAACAACTATGTGTTCCAACATCAAAACTCAAACAAACTCAACTGGTCAGTTTCAGTTTCTACTTCAGGTTTCGTTTTAGTTTCTTCAATCTTTTCCTCAACTTCAACCAAATCTACAGCATCATTCAACTTATAAGCCCGAGCCCCCAACCCATGCTCGTCACTTAATTCCAGTTTATCGTCTTTTACAAGTGCATCCAAAAAGAGACATACATGTGGGTAGATTCGGAGAGTGCCGGTTGAATACGTTTTTTTGGGAGCACCGTGATTTTTTACTAAGTCGTTACAGACGTCAATAGCACGAAATTCTGTGCCATTTAAACTGTCGATATAAACCAGAACACCTAGCTGTAGTTTTGCATCTAATTGAATATTGCTCTTTATGACTTGTTGCCCAGAGCTAAGCTTGGCAGACATGAGGTTTCTACGCTCAGCTGCAATTTCTCTTTGTCTTCTATCTTCTTTTTCCTGTTCGGCTTTTTCATTTTCCTGCTGTCTTCTTTTTTCTGCACGAGATTGTTCGGAAATTCGCGTTCGCAACCGCTGAACCTGCCTGTCTAGCAGAGGAACGTCATGATCGAAATGTTCCTGAATATCGTTTGGAATCTCAATCGAAGCTGGAATATCGCCTATACCCTCGTCCGCAAGTGTCCAACCATTTGCTAGTTTTACTAACACTTCATCTAATTCATAATCTATTTTTTCAATGCCTTTAACGATATCCTTAGCAAGATGCGGAGGGATTCCGGTATGTTCTTCAAAATGTTTAATACCAAATTTCTTAATCTCTCTCGTTTTTTCGTTTTGGACGATGTACTGGTATCTAAGGGGACGACCGCACTCGCAGTGTAGGTCAGACGTACTTTGCCACGTTTCACCCGCATCAAGATAGTCTAGTAGCTCCCATTGTGCTGCTACTTCTTCGATATCGTCCTCATCACTTCCACTCGCTTTATCCTTTGCTAGAACATTTGAAAAAACCGTTCTTCTGCCCCTTTTCATAAGCTCGATCACAAATGCCCTCTGCCCGTCACTGAGCTCAATTAATAACTGATCTCTCTCTTTTTGACTTAGAGGCTCAATTTGATACATACTATCCTCTCCTCATTTCTATCTGATTGTTCCTATCTGTCGATTCCGTTTCTATTTGTATTAATAGTAGCATTATTTTAGATGAATTTGGGAGAGTTTATTAAGGGAAAAGAGAGAAGAACATAGAAATGTAGATTCCTTCTACACAACAAAAAGGAACCAAAGCACTAATTGCTCGGATTCCTTTTTATATTTTTTATAAGAATTGAAGTGCATTCCATATCATCCTACACCAATCACAGGACCGTTCACAATCTCCAAAACTAATATGTCTCTCGCTTGTATAAGACGTTCCTTCACCAGTGGTTTAGGTAAGCCAACCACTTCACTAATATCACTAATCGAAAGCAGGCACACATGCTTTAATATGAGAATGGCGCGTTCTTCAAATGCTAGGTTCATTAACCCTTTTGCCACTGACATCTTTACATGCATGATAGAGCCATTCACTTCATCTACTTGCTGATCTAGAATCGTCAGCGTGTGTTTAATCACTTGTTTATACAGCAAAATCTTATCTTCTCGTCCTTTTCGCTGTGAATCGAAATCAGCATAGGCTTCGATTAGTACCTCTTTAGAAATTTCCTCAGCTATCTGTTTGTTATTAACGAGTAGATAGCTGAGCTGAAAGATCCTATCTTTGTGCTTTTCAACATACGTACAGAATTGCTCTCGCCTTCTGTCATACAAATGAAGGTATAATCGCTTTTTCATTGTCAATTACTCCACAAACTCTAGGTTTTCTGCAATTTTAATGACATCTTCTTTTGTTAGATCTGGATTCTGAACTAATAAGGAATATCGCAGGCCTGCTTCATCCCAGATGAGATTTGTAATGACTTCCTCCGTGTAGATAGCTGTCGTCCCTCGAAGCTCGATTTCTTCCTCTTTTCCAAATCCAATTGGGAGGCCCTCTTCCTCCGGTGTTTCAAAGGATGATAGGATTAGCTGTGAAAAGCCATCCTTTTGGTATTCTTGACTGATCTCAGTTCGATCAAAGTTCTCCATCCGAAATTGCTCTATACGGACGAGCTCATATCCTCCGTCGGTGATTGTTAGAATTGGTTGCCCGTAAATAGCGGCAGCATCCTCTAAGGTCACCTCTTCGGCCGGATTCATTTCTTCAAATGGTTTGATCTCGACTCCCTCAGGTAAATCAAGTGTGAACGTCTGATCATCAAAGCTCGGATTCACTTCCAATTCGGTCACCTTATAATTCACCTTGATATCGTCACTTTCCGTAATCGACTGAACGATCATCCAATGCTCCTTTGTCACCCAGTATTCCTCTACTCCTCTTAAACTGTTTTTCTCTTTTGGGACTGCCTTAATATGAAACGTATCGAAGCCATTCAATTCCTCATCGCCAATTAATTCAATATCATGGGTTTTCCTTGTTTCTTCTAAAGTTATCTCAATTTGTTCACGTTGATTTTGTCCAGTCCATTCCGAACTAAGCTCAGGAGCGTCCATTTCGTATGCAGCTTCCTGCGAATCTGAGTAGAAAATAACTTTTTTCCCGTCATTTAGTGACATCGTGACTTCTCCATCTGCTGTTGCTGAGATCACCTTCGTTCGATTCCCTTCATTGTCCATCCACTGCTCCATCGTTGAGTCATCAATCAGCTCTTGACCTTTATATACTTCAAAATCCACCTTCATGTAATAGCCTTGAATGTCATTATTCTGTTCAACGGCATTTGCGACAATTTCATCTGGGGAATAGTGGCCTGTTTCTTGAACTGAACATGCCCCCAACACCAATCCTAGGCTAATTATTGATAAGCTTTCCAATGACTTTTTCATAGACAATCACTCCTACGTCCTTTTTTGTTTAAACCTCATCGTAATTAATGTACCTTTTCCATTAAATGAGGATAGCTTCATCTCACCGTTATGCTTCTCAGCAATTCTCTTTGCAATGCTGAGGCCTAGTCCCGTATGCTTTGCCTGTTCAAACGTTCTCGCATCCTCTTCTTGGTAGAAGGGGGTAAAAACCGCTTCTAAGTCGTGGATTTTCGGCCCATCATTTTGCACAATTAGTAGGGCGTGATCTTCATGGAATTGCTCTAGTTGACTGCGTGCTTCCTCAAAAATCCACTCAGGTAGTTCCTCGCCTGCATTAATAACAGCAAGGCCAATCATGGAACCTGTCGGGGTGTAGCGTAATGCATTGCTCATCAAATTATCAAGATAGCGAACCATCTGCTGGTCATTCATAAAACAGGTTCCTGAGATTACGGCGTGTTTCTGTAACAAAATCCCCTGCTGACGTGCGAGCTCGTCATAGCCTTCAAATAGCATATCGAAAAATTCTTCTGCATCCACCTCAGGTAACTCGATATCATATTGGCTAGATTGTAATTTGGCATAGGTCGTCAAATCCTCAATGATCCCTTTTAAATGACTGGATTTATTTTTAAGAATTTGTAGATATTCTTTACGCTCAGCTGGCGTTAAATTCGACTCATCCTGTAATGCTTCGGCATACGTTTGCAATGCGGTTAATGGCGTCTTTATATCATGGGAAAACGACGCCATCATCAGCTGTTTTTCCTCTTGTTCTTTTTTAGCTGCCTGTTGAGCATTTACAATTTGCTCCTGCATCTGCTCAAAATGTCTCATCAGCTGGCCAATCTCATCATTTTTCTTTTGCTTGAAATGAATTGGCTTCTGCATTGCAGCGAATGATGACATGCCATTCATTAATTGCTTCAACGGCCTGTTCAGTTTTCGTTGCAATAAAATAATGACAGCACCATACAAGGCAGTAAATAAGATCATTAGCGAGGCAATCATCATTGTTCTTCTTTCCTTGACCCCGTCGACCCAATCTGAACGATCCATCTGGATTTCATAAATCCCATGAATTTGCTGATCTTCGTAGATCGGCTTTTTGACACTTAAGAATTGATAGGATAACTCATAATTGTAGAGATTCTTCATTAATTGGGAACGGTCCACCTGCTGTAATGTCTGATAGTCATCATCAGAATGATAGACCAAGACGCCATCTGAACGATAGAGCTGAATCGTCACCCCAGCCCTTTTCGTCTCCTCTGGCAACTGCTTTTCTATTTCTTCCTTAGGCTGAACTTGATAGAGACTACGGGACTGAAGATGATCCTCTATCGTCCGAATTTGTTCATTTAATTCAAACATATCTGCTAACCGTTTTGACTGATCCCATTCTTGGACAAGCAGAAAGAATCCGTATGCTGCAGCGAGTGGTAAGAACATCACTATTAAATACGTAACCATTAACCATGTCCGAATTTTCATGAAAGGGTTTCTCCAATAAATCGATACCCCGTACCCCAGACGGTCTCAATCCATTTCGGTTCTTTTAGATGTTCCCCAAGTTTCTTGCGGAGGCTTTTAATATGAACATTGATCGTATTATTGCCATCCACATCCACCTCACCCCAGACCTGTGCGTATAGCTCAGATTTAGAAAACGTCCGACATGGATGTGTCATTAGTAGTTGCAGCATTGCAAACTCCTTCGACGTTAATGATTTTTCACTATCATCAACCTTGACCATTCGTTGCTCTAAATCAATCACCAAACCATCATTAAAGGAAAACCGCTTCTCAGCAACTTCTATTCCCTGATATCTTTGATACCTCCGTAAATGAGAGTTCACCCGTGCTGTTAGTTCGACTAGACTAAATGGCTTTGTGATATAGTCATCAGCCCCCAAATCCAATCCCTTAATTTTCGCTTCATCCTCTTGTTTCGCACTAATAATAAGTAGAGGAACATCACTCGATAATCGAATATTTTTGCACAGCTGAAAGCCGTCCATTTCGGGAAGCATTAAATCGACAAGCACAAGATCGTAGCTCGCTTGCTTGAAATCCTCCCAGCCTTCTAATCCTGTCGAAGCCCAGGTCACCCTCATTCCATTGCGACTAAGGTGATCACGACAAATTCTCGCAATTTCTTTATCATCTTCAACGAGTAAAATCGAAACCATTTCTTCCTACCCCTCTCACAAAACCTATTGTAGACTGATTTATTGATAAGATTTTAGATTTAATAAATACTTTATAATTGGAGGTCCCTGCTCTCCCATCTGGAAGGAGATCACATTATTTTATTTTAGCGATAATCTTTTGACCTGCCTAGAGGCTAGAGGGTTTCCTTACAAACCACCGCGTGAGCATGATTTTCTGCTGATCAAACAACTCAACCAATAAAGCCAAAGACCGTTTACTCAGCCAGTCATCAACTTGTAAATTGTGGTATATTTTTAATGGGGAATTCAGATAAGGAGGCTATCATGTATCTATCTAAATTAGAAACTGAAAAGCTATCAGACAGACAAATGACAAAGCTATTGTATTCAGATATTGAAGATTATGGTAAGGATGGTGATTGCATTTTTGTAGTCGGCAGCAGTAAAGCAATTCACTATCGCTTACCAAAGGCAGTCGAATTATATAATGCAGGACGAGCCAGCAAAATATTATTTTCAGGCGGAGTAACATGGAGTGGAAATGATTTCTCAGAGGCCATTTCTTTGAAAAAAGAAGCAATATCCTTAGGTATTCCTGAACAAGATATACTAATTGAAGACAAGTCATTACATACATTAGAAAATGTTTTGGCTTCATTATTGGTATTAGACCGGGAGTTTCATTTATATAAAATCAACCGTCTTTTAGCCGTTACAACATCCTATCATATGAAAAGACTCCATCTGACCCTAAAGACATATATGCCTAGCTGGATTAACTATACTTTATGTGCTGCTGAGGACAACAACACTCGAAAGGATAACTGGTTTTTATCTGATTTAGGTCGGAAACGAGTACAGGATGAATCTGTAAAACTGATAAGATATGTGAAACAAGGTGCGTTGGCTGACGTGGAAATAAAATAGGTCGGAAATGATCGAATACCTTAATCAAAAAATGCACCTCAAAGAGATGCATCTGAATACAATATATCCTAATGAATTAGCAAACCCTCACCCAAAACCAACTATTTTGTACATGTAGGTGGACTTTTTCGAGCTTTCGTTGCTTGCTCAAAAGCATAGGCAAGTTTGATTAAGGCACCTTCACTAAAAGCAGGACCTGCTAATGTGATCCCAAAAGGTCTACCACTTTTCATATACCCAGCTGGAAGAGCAATAGAAGGGTATCCAGCTTTCGCACTAATCGTTGAACCTATGTATGACGGAAAGACAATCGCGTCTAACTCATACGTTTTCAGGACATAATCGATCCCTTGTTCTTGTGAAAAATATAAGTCTTCTAGCTTTGCTTTTAAATAGTCAGAATTTCTTAGTGTGTTCGGAAATGTTGCTCTTTGTTCCAGTTTATCCTGACCATATTTCAATGCTTTCTCTGCTATGCATTTATTAAACTCAATTAATTCAGATATAGAGTGGACAGGCAAATGTCTTGGCAATGTAGCTAGATAATTCTCTAGACTATGTTTTAATTCGTAAAAATTCACGCCCCATTTCCATTCTCGATGAAAGGCAGCAATTTCGATGTTGTTAACGATAGTGGCACCTTCCTCCTCTAAAACATTAATAGCATTCGTAAATAGTTCCTCGTCAAACTCGTCAGATTGATAAAATTCTTTAGATGCGTTTTGAAAGATACCAATTCTAGCACCTTTTAGTCCTTTAGCATCTAAATGGCTTGTATAGTCTTTCTGGAACCGTCCTTCACTTTTGTAAGTAGCAGCGTCAGCATTGTCTACGCCTGTTAGAGCACCTAGTAGGATCGCGGCGTCTTTCACCGTTCTTGCAAAGGGCCCAGCTGTATCCTGAGAATAAGTGAATGGAATCAGACCACTTCTACTTATTAAACCGACAGTTGGCTTAATTCCTACTACTGAGTTTTGGATCGCAGGACTTAGAATCGACGCGTCCGTTTCAGTTCCAACGGCCAAAACGGTAAAATTTGCAGCAACTGACACCGCTGATCCTGAACTAGAGCCACCAACAAACAAAGTCGGATCACCATAAGGATTTAATGTTTGTCCTCCTCTTGAGCTGTAACCCGCCCACATCTCACTAGACATCCCATTAGCTAATTCTGTCATATTCGTTTTCCCCATGATAACAGCACCTGCATCTCGAAGCTTCTTCACGAGAAAGGCATCTTTACTAGCCAGATGGGTTTCGAGGGCAATCATTCCTGCACTTGAATGCATCTTATCGTTCGTTTCAATATTATCTTTCAAAACAACAGGAATTCCGTGCAATGGTCCCCTAGCACCTATTGTTTCTCGTTCATGATCGAGTCCCTCGGCAATGAAGACTGCTTCAGGATTGATTTCAAGTATAGAATTTATCTTAGGTCCATCCTGGTCATAATTTGCTATTCGATCAAGATAATACATAACCAATTCTTTTGATGTGATCACTCCAGCGGCCATAGCCTCTTGTATCTCATCGACTGTTAGCTCTTCCTTGAAGAAGTCTTTAAAATGCATGCCCATCCTTATTCTCCATCCTTTAAGTGTTTCTATGACAAACGATTAAGTGTCGTTATTCATTTTCATAAATCTGGATTGTTTTATTAACAGCTGTCTCAAATAGAAGGTTTTCGATTTTAACTGTGACGTACTCAGTTTCTTTGGGAAGAGTTGATATATCTATCCCCAAATGCATCGTGGTATCAGAAGACCCCATATTCTTGTAAGAGCTATCTGGCATTACTTGACCCCTATCGTCAATGTAAGAAATCAGATTACTAGGCTTGAACTTACTTGAATTTAAGGGAAAGTTAATCATGTCAGTAGTCACTTTTTGATTTGTTTCAACACCAGTTTCCTCAAATGTAATACCCCAAACCACTCTATTTTCTTCTCTCGATTTCACCTCAACAATCCCATTATAATGCTCATTAATTGCAATCGGTTCTAGCGTCTTATCCTCCTCTAATTGGATCGGTACGTTGAATTCTATGACTTCAGTGTTAGTCATCTCTACTGAATCAACTGTTAAGTTCAAATTAGTTGGAAGGTAATTAATTGGGTAAAATGACATAGACTTCACCGCCACTTCTTCTCTCTTTTCTTCGCTAGAAGGATCATTTGTATAATGTCCTGAAGAACGATGACCAGTAGTATCATCAGTTAATGAAGTTCGTATAAACATAACTTGATCCTGGTTATCTTCAAGAACAGCATTCAGATACGTATAACCAGGGGCTATATGAAGGGATTTGAAGGTAATCCTTATATTTTCATCAAGTTCAATCTTTTGATCCATTTCAACTGTTAGCTGCTCTAAGTCATCTGCATTAAAAGAGACAGGAACCTTCTGATTAGAGAGATGATAGATCCTTCCACGTAAAGTAATTGTCATGTCTCGTAAATCTAACTCTTCTACTTCTCTAACCAACATTTGGTCTTCCTTACGTATGGCTGGAAATAAAGCAATCTGGTGGTAACGCCCATTAACGATACGATCATCTTCAAAGTTCGACATCCTCTGTCCCTCTATCTGAAGATATTTCTCTTCATTATAATAAATCGAATAATGCCAGCTGGGTCTTTCTAGTTCTGATGCTATTTCATCGATATCCACACTATAAATCATGGCGACGTAATCTTTGCTGTACCAAATTTCTTCAATCTTAAATGTTTTATCTGTTCCCTTAACCATCCATTTTTCATCATATGTACGAGTTAACCCTAATTCACGAGCCCATTCAAATCCTGGGATTAGTTGAGCCGTATGATGTTTCCATTCATCCTCGGTCATTTCCTGAACGAAAGGATGGTGTTGCACCTGTTCATTGGGTGGTTCTTTCTCTGTCTCATTTTCAATCTCTTCTTCCAATTCTCCGATGGTATCTATTTGCACGTTTTTACTCACAAATGCAAAAATGGCAAGGGCTGCAAAGACGGCCAAAACCAATAGTAGTTTCTGTTTCGTCATATCTCCTCACCTCTTACCATTTATACTACAGGTAAATTATGTAATGTGCTACAATAATCTCCTTGTTAAAGGAGATTTGGAACAGCCTTCTCTCCTCCACAAAAAGCCTTGGTTCTCATGAACCAAGGCTTTTGCTTACAATAGAGTTATCTAATCACTAAATTTTCTTCGTGAAGATCTACCATGATTTGCTTATACGCTTGCTCGAGTAAATCGGGATTTGGATCCTTGCCTTTGAGCTTTGGTACTGAATAGTCTGAAAGAACATGATAAGAATCGACTCCGACACCATGTCTTGCCAAGCAGTTTTTGCTGCACGATAACGAACACCCATCGATCGCGATAATACTTCTTCCGGACTTTGCAGTTTTGACAAGCGACTTAACATCACCCCCAACCCCTGCAATACAAGACATTTCCGCTACCTGCTCTCGGTCCATCCTCAAAACAATGGCATTAGCGGTTTGTGCTGCAGATGAACAGCCAGAGCACGAATAGACAAGAGGCATATATGATTTCCGCATGATTTTCCTCCCTTTATGCTTTTTTTATCATTTCATAGCTAGTTTAAACAGGGAAAGTATTTTATGCTGTTAGGTAGATCACACTAGATTGAATCCATTTGTCAAAATCGATACTTTTATTAAAAACTAGAATGCAGTATATTTAAAAAGACCCCACCAGTAAAACCCCTAGCAAAATCCCTTCGATTATTTTACGGACATCTGTTCCGTTATTTTCTTCAAAATCGTCATTTTTGTTTCTTTACGGACATCCATTCCTTTATTTCTGGTCATTCCTTCTATATTGACAGCTATTTAGCAAAATAACGTACTCAATGTCCGTTACTCCCAACTATGTGTACTTTTCACGCAGATTAGCGGAACAGATGTCCGTAAGTAATCCCCAACAAACAAAAACCAGAGAGGATAGTGAATTAATGAAACAGTAGCTTATGCAAGCATATCCAAAATTCTATTCTCAATAACTCTATGATTGAGCTATCATTTATCAACCATAAACACATCCATAAAAATTAAAAATGCAGTATTTAAAAAAGATCCCACCAGTAAAACCCCTAACAAAAATCCCTTCGATTATTTTACGGACATCTGTTCCGTTATTTTCTTCAAAATCGTCATTTTTGTTTCTTTACGGACATCCATTCCTTTATTTCTGGTCATTCCTTCTATATTGACAGCTATTTAACAAAATTAACGTACTCAATGTCCGTTACTCCCAAATATGTCTATTTTTCGCGCAGATTAGCGGAACAGATGTCCGTAAGTAATCCCCAACAAACAAAAACCAGAGAGGATAGTGAATCAATGAAACTACGATTCCAGCAAGAATATGACAATTGGCTTTATTTAAATATTTCTGAGGAAAAGAATCATAGACGACGAGAGCTCCTAGAGAAGGGATTGGGTCATGGAACCGTTGAATTTCTTCGCTTGATTTGGTTCCCCACTGTAGGGAACTTTGATCATTTGTATCCCGAATGGGAAGTGCGAGATCTCAACAACGGATACCGTTACCTAGACCTTGCCTATAGGCCGATGGATGCCAAAGGGTGTATTGAAATTCAAGGATATGGGCCTCATGCGAGGGATCTTGACGTGAGACGTTTTAAGGATTTATGCTGGCGGCATTCTTTATTAGCATTAGATGGCTGGACTATACTACCAATTGCTTATCTATCAATCAAGGATGAGCCTAAACAATGTCAACAATTTATTCTTGCTTTTATAGGAAAATTCATCTCAACAACTACCTCTCCACCACTACCATGGGTAGAAGTAGAAATTGTCAGATTCGCCGAGCGACTGCTTCGTCCATTCACCCCGCTAGAGCTCGCCACTCATCTACGAGTTAGTGATCGTCATGCTAGACGCCTCCTACATAAACTCGTTGATTCAAAGATCCTCCGTGTAGCAAGTGGGGATAAGCGAAACCGAACGTATCAGCTTCATATTTAATCTTGCAACATACCACAAAAAAAGTTCCTGACTCGAAATAAGTCAGAAACAGAATATAGTCTTATTTTTTCAAACCTAACCCACTTTTTCCCCTTTCCCATTATACTCACTCCAAAACTTCAACAAGAGACGAAACGGAAACGGAATTGGCCAGCCAGCTTTTTCTGCTTGTCGCAAGAAATTGATAAATGAAGCTCCTACCCGTCGCTGCGATTTGATCTCTTCTTTATTTCCTTTAAACGTTACCCGGTAGCCATCCTCCAATCCTTCAAGCTTGAACTCATATGGACCGTATTCTTTTGTTGCTTGTTTCTGTACCTTTTCCTCTGTCATGGTGATCATCCTTTCGATTCATTTTTGAACGATCGTTTCACTAACCGCCGGTAAGAAAGCAGTGAACGTAGATAGAACAACGTACTAATGACAAAGGTTGCGACACTTCCATAGATCAATTCGGTCTGGTCTAGGATCACCCCAATATAACTACCGATCAAACTAAGAATCATAAAGACGAACGTATCTCGTTTGACCGATCGGTAAAACGATTCCCGGAGGCGGAGCTGCTCCTTTTCTTCTTGTAACTGCCGGAATCGTTTAGGTTCATTTAAGACGTCATCCAATTTACGCGGAACCCCTAATAACGGCTTTAAGTATTGCTGAATAAGCCCGACTGCTGAAGAACGACCATCCTCCTTGAAATCCCGTAACCACTCCATAATCAGTGGCTTACTTATTTCCAAGATATTAATTTTAGGATTAAGAATATAGAGAATGCCGACAAATGTTGAGATCGCTCTACCAAAGAACGCTAATTCACTCGGCAATTGAATCGGTTCCTCTTTAATCACCGTTTGAATATCATCAAGAATTTGCTGAACTAAATAGTCATCCATTTGAGTGAAATCCCGCTCGACATAGGTGTTAATCAATGTCCTTATAACGTCTTTTAATTTCTCTTTATTCGCATGAGGCAATAAGAAACGCAAGGCTTCCAATGCTTCAATGACCTTATCGTAATCATCAAACAGAATCCCTTCAACAAGCCTACGAATCGCAACAGCGTCATTCTTCTGAATCGTTCCAACCATCCCGAAATCAAGAAGCACAATCGTCCCGTCGCTCTGTACCATAATGTTTCCAGGGTGTGGATCTGCATGAAACCTACCTTCTTGAAGGATTTGTTCCAAAAATGCTTTAAATAAACGCTCAGCAAGCTCGTCACGATTAATTCCATTCTTCTCCAAAAAAGATAAATCGGTAATTCTCGTTCCTTCAATCCACTCCATCACAAGTACTTTTCTAGTTGAATATTCTTGATAATAACTAGGTATTTTCATTTCAGCCGAATCCAAATATCGATTCTGAAAATAGGTCGCATTCTTTAATTCTTTGATAAAATTTAGTTCATCACCAATGACAATCGTCATTTCCTTATATAGCTTTGATAAGTCCATTCTCTTTCCATATGACGTGAACGTCTTTGCAAGCCACATCACGATTCTCATCGCTTTAAAATCGGTACGGATGATTTTGTCTATGCCAGGCCTCTGGATTTTAATTGCAACCGAGTCACCATTGTGCAAATAACCATGGTACACTTCACCAATCGAAGCTGAAGCGACCGGTTCAACACTCACTTTATGAAGGATGGCTCCATAATCACCATTCCATTCGTCTTCTAACACCTTTTTTGCTTTTTCCCAAAAGACAGCTGGAACTCGGTCGACAAGCTCTTCTAATTCATTCAAAAACACCTGTGGCATAATATCGGCTCTTGAACTTAGGAACTGACCTAATTTAATTAAAAGCCCCTCTAGTTTAATCGCCGTCTCACGATATTCAGCTGCTTGCTTCTTTAATAAAGCCTCCCACTTGCGTTGGGCCTGATCACTACTCCAATTATGCTGATACCTTTTCTGAAAGAGAATAATTTGTATAAAAAACTTCACCGCCATGTTTACAATGACAATGATTCGATAAATGGCGATATTCTTCAAACAAGCACTCTTTTCAATGACTAAGCTAAAGTTCAACAACATTGTATAACAGACGTATAATATATGTACAGTTTGCTGATTTACGTGTTTTTAAACATTTAGCATTATCCATGAAGACAGAGAGCCTTCACGAACGTGTTAAGTTTGCCATACTTGAAACATTTCCCTAAATAACATATAATTCTTGTATAGAATCTAGAATGTAACAAAAAGTAAAAACAAGCTATGGCGGTCACCATAGCTTGCGGTACAATCGTATAGACCGTTTGAAGGCGGTCAACCATCAGCAGTATGGAAAAAAGTAACCTACACAGCTTTGGCGGCAGGGTAGGTTACTTTTTGATTTTATCAATTAAAGTAACAAGTAGTGTGATGAACAGAAGAATAAATGTAGCTGTCGCTAAATCAAAGTCTCCACTCATGTTCTCACCCCCTTACTGATGGGGGATTTTGAACGCCACCCTGCCTATACAATTGCACCTATAAACCATCATAACAAATTCTTCCAACATGTACATAATAAAAAATCATTTCTTTCTTTCAACAAATTCAGGCTCATAATTCGCTATAACCTCAAAAATTTCATCTCCTGTTATAAAAAGGTGATGTTCCACTTCTGGAAATACCACTTTGTTCGCAATTGGATTTTCATCAAACTCACTCACATACACCGAGTTCTTCGCTTTATAAAAGCAAACTGAATCCTGATCAACATTTACTCCCTTAATGTCTCTATTATTTAGATGGATACTTCCAAGCTCTGTACTGTAGCGAAATGCCCATACACAGTATTCTAATGGACATAGATTATTTAGATCCCTATAGAAAACATCTACTATATTTCCGTAATGATCCTCAAATGATATTTTCAAATAATCATTATGTCTTTCCATTTCAATCATATTAAAATCATAGGTATTATTACCTTTTAAGCTCTTAGTTGGTTGCCATGGTATTAGTTCTTCTTTCACGCAGCTATTATTGTTTGAGTTATTAGTATTCATTCGAGCCACCTCCTAACAAGTAAGTATCACAGTTTCGAATTTCAAAAGTTTCATTTACTCATTCCTTTAGGCTATCGAGTAAAAGATAACCAAAGATCAAACCGGCTACTGTAGTGACTGTATTTGATTCTAGCATGACCATTTCAAGGGTAAGGGGCAAATAGTTTCCAAAGGATGTAAAATAAAGAAGGGGCGTCAGAGCTATATATAAACTAGGTATACCAATTACGATTATTTTCGCCCAATTCACTGTCCATCTTTTCTTTTTATTGATTTCGTCTAGTAATAGCGGTAAGCGAAGTAATAGCCCTAAAATGATAGGAAAAAGAACCTGAAAAAGTGTAGTCGGAATCAAAGTATAAGTTGTTTCAGCTTTCTCTTCTAGATTAAGCTGAAATCTAATACCGATATACATGACAAATCCAATGATCACAGTCCATATAAAATACTTTAAAAATTGATTCATTTTCGCCTCCCAAAAAAATTTACTCAGTCCCTATAAATAGATCGTTAAAAGCATCCAACTGTCCTAGATTAACGTTCTAAACGAACATCCCACTCTTCCTCGTCCGAAAAAAATCCACTGATTCTCCTTGAAGCCATCTGTGTCTAAGTCCCAAGGTATTTTGAAACTATCTTCCATTAATTTTAACATTAATTTCCTTTTAATTGAGCGTAAATAGATAAAAATTCATACTTAACGTGAAATTAATAACGGTCAAATCAAACAACCCTCCTCAAATTCCCCCTATAATACAATTAATGAATCCCAAAATGAAAATTCTAAAACTAAAAAAACACTCTTTTTTTGACACATAAAAAAATGCCTTACGTCTAATAAGTGAAATCACATACGGGGAGCTAAATTATGACGGCAAAGAAAACAATTTCAGAATGGTTTTACCAGTACAGTGATGATGTCTACAATTTCCTTGTTTACTACACCGGTAAAACGGATGTAGAAGATTTAGTTCAGGACGTATTCATTAAGGCTGGGAAGGGTCTTCATTCCTATCAAGGACGATCGACTCCGAAGACTTGGCTTTTCAGCATTGCACGTAATGTTGCCATTGATGAAGGGAGAAAGAAGAAGAACAAGCTTAGTCAATCCGCCACTCCCTTTGATGAAAGCATTTGGAATCAGCAATCAGATGCCAATCCTGAGCAGCTCCTCTTAAGAAAAGAAGAATACCAGGGACTTTATGCGGCTATTTCAAAACAAAAAAAGAAATTCCGTGATGTCCTGATTTTACGTGGCATTCAGGATTTATCAGTTAAGGAAACAGCAGAAATCTTAGGTTGGAATGAAACAAAGGTCAGAACCAATTACCATCGTGCCATTAAAGCATTGAGGACTGAAGAAATCGGGAGGCAATCAGATGAACAATAATCATAAATCATTCGAAGATAAAGTCAAAGAACTACCTTCACATCGGTTATCTCAATCGACAAAAGACCAGATTCACCAAAATCTGATGGAGTCTCTTAACGATGATGATGGGTCACAACCAATAAAGAGTGGAATGGACATAAAAAAGCTCACCGTAGGTATTGCAACAGCTGCAGCACTCACCTTATTTTCCATTATTGGCGTTAACATATTGACGACTAACGAACAATCAACAGATAATGTCGAGAACGTCGAAAGTGTAGAGAAGCCGTCTCCAAACGAACAACCAGAAGTGACTGATCAAGAAGAGCCTACTGAAGAACAAATCACGATCGAGCAAAAGGCAGAGGAAATCGTTCAAGCATTACACGACCGCGATATGGACGTACTCGCAGATTATGTTCACAAAGAAAAAGGGCTATTGTTTTCACCTGACGGATATATCGCAGATTTCTCGGTGAAAGTTGCCCAAAGCAAAGTGGTCACGCTACTAGAGGACCCAACCGAATATGTTTGGGGCATACAAGAAGCGAATACAGAAATCAAGTTAAGTCCTGAAGCATATTTTGATGAACGAGTGATTCCAGAAAGATTTCTGAACCCAGATGAAATGAATGTCGATCCAAATCCAGATGATCCTAGTGATCAAAGAAGTACAAATATTAAGGAATTTTACCCAGAATCGAGGGTCGTTGAATTTCATTATGACGGTACAGAAGAGTATGATGGATTGGATTGGAGAAGTCTGAATCTCGTGTTCGACAAGAATCAAGAAGGGGCTTGGGATTTAGTAGCCATTGTAAATGATCTGATGGTGTATTAATACACTAACGGTTTCGTTCCCAACTCGCCTTGAGAGGAATCCTAATCCTCTCAAGGCTTTTTATTGTTGTAATAACTAACTGACACTTGCTTCTAAAATGATTCCGGATACTATGATTTTTGCTTTTCTTCCAGCTCATCAAGCAATCGTTTGAAACTTTCTACTTCGTCAGGTAGTGATGATTCTTTTGCTAATTCAGTACCTTTCTGTATTGAATTCCTCGCTTTTTCAAATAAATTCGCCTTAATTTGAGCATCTGCAAGTGTGTACCAATAGAACCACGCATCTAACTTTGCTATTTTATCCTGATAAAATTTTTCAATTGTAGGATAGTAACTAGAGAACAGTTCTTCATTCCGAGCTAAACGAACGCCATTCCATTTTAGAACATTTACAAAATAGGCATCTGCAATGTAGCGCTGCCAAACAGCTATACCTGTTTTCTTATCCGTTATTAGCTCCATCATATGATTCGGAATTTCTGCTATCCTCTGAAAAGAATGATTATTCCATCTAAAAACCTCTAATGTATTTCCAGCTGAAGCACCAATTGTCACTCCAAAGAGATACTCATTAATTCCGTCACCAGTAAGATCTGCCGTACCTGAATAAGCTAATCCTACTCCTTGGGTTTGGCTTTCCCAGACCTTTTTCCATCTTTCATTTTCTTTCCTTAGAACTATTACACCATATTGTGATGGGTTCGGTTGTTCTTCTGCCTTTATTACAAAATTAATAATTACATCTTCTCTTCCGTCCTGATTTAAATCGTATAGCTGGTATGGCTTAGTTGATTTAGGTTCCTCGGGACTTATCAATTCTGAGTTTGGTGGTAAACATTCATTGATCACTTTCAATAGATCGTTATTTATCTTTTCTTCAGCATAAATAAAATTTGGTAAAAAATTAAAAAAGACCGATGCCAACATAAAAAACAAGATAATTTTCTTCAACAATAATCCCCCTTATTTAGCGACTCTTAGAGATTATTGTTCCCTGATGTTACCTTAAATATCAACATCTACATCCAACTCACAGCTGTAGTTCACATTAATTTCATTTAACTCATTGAAGAGAGCAATCCAATTCAAAAATTAATCACTTACCGTTTATATTTATTCACACTATTAATATATTCTTTTGCATCTTTTGCAACACATCTTAAAGAGATTGCTAAGATCATGCAGAAAATTAACAGGATAAGAGAAGTCGACATAAATCTTTCTTCAGTTGTATAGTTCGGTAGTTTAATTACAATGAAACATACTAACACACCACTTGCTCCAAATAATAGATTGGACAATCTTTTAACTCTCTCAAAGTTTGGCACATGATCCTCCTAATCTAATCAATTTGTCACTAGTTCTTTAAAAAAATACTTATTTTGGCTTTACTCTAACTCACCACGACGTTTAATTATGAGATTTTCAACAAACTGTTTAAATTTCTCGTAGGCTTCAGATTCTAGTTTCACTGTAAAAAGTAAAACTTCATTAGAATCTTCTTTTTCCTCTGAATAAAAAATATCCCAGTTTCCTTGCTCATTTTTAAATCCGATTGCTTCAAAATATTCATCACTTTCTTCGACGTAATAGCCAATATGCCAGTGACGACCTTTTAAATGCTCCTCTATTTCCTCTGCATATTGCTCTAACGATGTCTCTATCTTGATTAATTCCATCTCTTTGGAAAGGCGATTACTTGGAATAGGAATCGGTCCAGGTACTTTTTCATTATCATATATGAACCCTGCCAAGGCGCAAGCTAACTCCTTTTCTGCATTTTCTATAGCTAGACTCCTTGTTTTCCCACGTGATAAAGGATAATCCCAGCCCGATTCCGGAAATAGAGCTGGGAAATAAACACAAAACATCTCTTCATCTTCCTTGTGAATGAACGCTGGATAAACTACTTTTCCGAATTCGAACACAGTGACACATCCTTAAATATATGCTTTTTTAAGCCTTGACTGACTAATCAATACTTAACTGTAATTTCCGGATTAACTCTTTGTACTTCATCAAACAATCACTTATAGAAAGAACTGCCAAATAAGAAGAAGGTTCTAGATCAACTAAGACACAATCATCATAGATTAAGATAATATTCAATTCCTTTTTAGGTGTTATTCTTTCTTCTATAAGTAGATCCGCTAATGCTGCATATATTTTTTGTCCTTGATCATCAATCGACCTTTCTACTGAGAAACGCCCAGCTAGGCTATCCCACCATACTTTGAAGGCTTGATATAATTGATTAAATCCATTTAAAGTATTTTCTGTTTCAGCGAATAAACCGTGGTAAAACAAATTTTTCTTTTCGATGTACATCTTTAGGTCATTTTTGGGATGCTCTGTAATTCGCTTCAATACTTCTTCCCATAACATTCGATAACACGTATCAAAGTCTTCCCGAAACTCAATTTTTGTTGGTATGTATGGAAATTTCAATTCATCTCTATTTTCATTTTGATTTAGAAACAAATTTTGAATATATATTAAAAAATTTAATGAGTGAGAAGCTTCTGTTCTCATTAGCAGCGTGTTTTCCATATCAACAACCTCCCTAGATAAGCACTTTCAGATTCACAACCTTAACTCATCCCGAGAAGGCTACCACCAAAAAGCCACATCATTGGTGTTAGAATAACCAGTAAAAATAACCCTGTGAACATATACTTAATGTATTGTTTTCTATTTACGCCTTCTCTTAATTCCCAAAGACCTAATGTAATGAAATATAGTCCAACTAAAATTGAAGCGATTGGAAGAACGATCAATAATATACCCATGTACGCATCCCCTCTAATCATTTTATATAATTTTAAGATAAGTATCCGTTACTACAAAAAAACTATTATTCTCTCAAACCTTTTAGCATTTCCTCATCAATTGATTCTACTTTATCCTCTGTACCATCTTTTCTTACAAAGTTTACTTCAACTTCTCTAGAAAGACTGATAGCATATACCAAAACGTTCTATTCCCTTTTACACCAATAATTCCCCCTCCTTTTTCACGGGGGTTTCTCTTTCCTTTATCAACATTCCCGTCTCTACAGTTTAACATTAATTTCCTTTTTATTAGCACAAAAATAGATGCATTACCGTTGTTGTGGTAATGCACCTTTTTGTTTAAGGATATTGCTTCACAATCTAGCAAAGTAGGCTATTGTATTACCAACCCCTACGTTGTTTAAGCGATTCAATTTGTGCAATATGATGTCTACCGTGCCAAGCATACCTTTGTGTTGCAACAGCTAAATTCATTAAGCCGTGTGTAGGACTCTTAAATGTCCTTTCGAACTCAGTTGCAGTTAACGAAGCAAGTAATGTAGTAAATCTATTATCAATGTATTCAATAAGGTTCAATGATAGTTCAATAAGGTTCAATGATAGTTCAATAGGTGTATTTTTATAATCGTAAAATTCTGCCCATAAATCTTCTCGATAAGAAGTCGCAATTGGATTCTCTTCAGTTAATGCTTTTTTAAATCGGATGTAGGCATTCATATTGTTATCAGCCATATGGTGAACTACCTGTTGAACAGTCCAGCCACCAGAACGGTATTGCGTGTGCAGTTGCTTAATAGATAGATTTTCTACTGTAAGCCGAAGGAGTTTCGGCATTTCTGAAATCTCCTGAATCCATTTATTACGTTGTTCTGGAGTTGGATTCTGTAATGGTTCAAATTGACCGATCGGAAAACGAATCTGTTCCTGCATAGATAGCTCCCAAAAATTTAATTAATATCCCCCAAATAAATTGGAGATCTTTCATTCATAATATATTTTGATATGTATTTCCTTAGCTCTTTTGGGTAGATTCTATACTCTTTTAAGTTGTTAATATCTATCCATTCCACTCCAACTTGGTGACTATCGGGATTTGTAGGCATTTCATACTCTTTTTCTAGAGTTTCAAGTATACAAACAAAGTAATATTCAACCTGATGGACCTCAAAATCAAATGAAGCATGTTCATGATTTTTTCCTATATACTCACGAATATGAAGAAGTTCGCCTATTTCGACCTGTTTTCCTATTTCCTCAATACACTCTCTAGCTAACGCTTCATGAATAGTTTCGCCACTCTTGTCCACCACCAGGAAAAAGATAAAAATAACCATCATCATCTTTATTTTTCGTTAACAAAACCTTAGAATCAGAAATTATAATAGCTTTGGCTGAATTTCTAATCTTCACTTTACACCCTCCCACTAATCCACTACTGGAAACCTTGGTTTGATTATTCTGCTGCTTAAAGGATTGGTCTCCATTAGAAAATGTTTTGTCATATTGCTTACCCGAATAAATCCCAAACAACTCAAGCAGCTGAAGAAAAAATACATTCATTAGACAATTGCACGAACTATATAACGAGAAAATGTTATTGGTAAACCTTCTTTTGTTGTATTTCGTTCAAAAATCTTAGATATTTCAGAGAGGTTTTCTTCTATTAAAGCTTCATAAATTTTAGGGTCTTGACCAAAGCATCGTAATTTTATTACATCTAATGGGGTATGCAAAAGTTCAATACTATTTACTACTTCAACTTCTTTATGAGAGAAATTACTTAGATCTAGTCTTTGATAAATCGTATCTAAGATTGGGCTACCTTGTAGAGTTTCGAATAACTCAGGAAATAAAAGTGGTAATTCTTTTCCTAATTCATCACCTGGGTGAAGTCCGAGCAGTTTCCCACCTTTTTTTACAACCTTTTTGAGAGAAGGATATGCGGAAGTGGGACCCTTTCGATTGTAAGCAAAATCAAACTCATTGGGTTCAAAAGGCAATCCACTTTTTGTATTTCCCAAAACAAAAGTTACATTTTTCCTTTTATTTTCTCTACCGATTTTTACAAAATTATCTGTTACATCAAAACCTACTATTTCTTTTGCAAAAGGACTACATTCAAGTGTGAACTCTCCGTGTCCACATCCAACATCTAAAACTTTCTTATCTAATATGTTTTGAACCACTTCTTTATCGAAAATTGATTCTCCGTTGGGCTCTGTAATCGTAGAATTCCAAGAATATGTATATTTCCCTTGAAGGTTACTAAGTTGTTTGTACCATTCTATTGAATGTGGTGACAACCAATTTGCTAAAGTGGTGGGGTTAAGTAACACTATATTCTACCTCCTTGTACATCCAATCCATTCAAACTTCCATACGAAAGTAAAAACACCTTTTTCAACTATCTTATATCTTAGTTTAATAAAAAAGCGAATACTCTATTGAACACTTCTGCACGTGTAATTTAACATTATTTCCTTTTATTGTCGGTGCAGAAAAGGATTTCTTGATGTAGGAATGGACCATTTATAGAGTATTTGAGTGATTTTCCTATCTAACTGAGGGATTTAAGAAAATGACTAAAACATAAATTTCATTTTTCTTCCTCCCCCATCTACAAACCCATTATTTTTATAAAATAAAAAAGATTTATCAAACTGTGGTAAAGGTGGAGTTGCAACTTCTAAACGCTTCCAGCCCTCCTGTTTTGCATATTTATTTGCTTCATTTAGTAATTTTGAGCCTATTTTGTTTGAACGATAACTAGGACAAACGAAAAATTCTTGAATAATTCCAAATTTCCCACCTGCATATAGAGAGTAACTTGAACAGAGCGATATGAATCCGACAATTTCCATCTCCATTTCTGCAACAAATACTTTTATAGCTTCATTTTCCAAATAATCTTTACACAGTTCTAATGATTGAGATTTGCACGGTAAATGGGGTACGACATTGGTTTTAATACAAATCTCTTTTATAAGTTCTTCGTACAACTCTGTGATAACTTGATAATTTTCTACTTCAGCTCTTTTAATCTCCACCATAAGAACTCTCCTCTTTAAATTTTCTAAGATTAGCTCTGTAGATATGCTTAATTAATTTGAATAAATGAAAACAAACACTGTGTAACACTACATTTAATTGCAAAATTATACAACTAAGATAAGCTCCTATAGTCTAACATTAATTTCCTTTTCATTTTTATAGAAAAAGCATCCCTTGTTGAAGGAATACTCCCTTTAGTTTAAATACAAGGTTTCACATGCTCTCCCTTATTAATTAGAACGATAAAGTGATTACAACATCTACTCAGAGACTATAAACCTCATTGACTTAACAATCTATTACCCTCATAAATGTTACACGATGATAATCAGGAATGAAAAAGTCTCTATCGAAGCTAACTAAGTCAATGAATCGGCTACACTAAACTAGACAGAAAAATTAAGGTCAAGTAGACTACAGATACCATAATCGAGGAGAATCTACGATGACTAAAAGAGAACGTCGAACATTTACTGAAGAATTCAAACAACAGATCGTGCAGCTGTACCAGAACGGGAAACCAAGAAAAGAGATTATTCGCGAATACGACCTTACTCCGTCGTCTTTAGATAAATGGGTGAGTCAGAGTCAGACCTCTGGTTCTTTCAAGGAAAAGGACAACCTAACCCCTGAACAACAGGAATTAGCTGAACTAAAAAAGAGAAATAAGCAATTAGAAATGGAGAATGACATTTTAAAGCAAGCCGCGCTGATACTAGGACGAAAGTAAATGTGATTAAGAAAAATCAACACAAATACTCGATATCAGCAATGTGCAAAGTCCTACAAATTAAGAGAAGTACCTATTATTATAAAGCAAAAGAACGTCAGGCCGAAGACGACATCACTTCCGATATTATTGAAATTTTTAACAAGAGTCTTCAAAACTATGGGACTCGTAAAATTAAAAAGGAATTAGTTAAACGTGGGAAGATTGTGTCCAGACGGCGGATTGGGCGAATTATGAAGGAACAGGGCCTGGTTTCCTCTTATACGCTAGCACAATTTAAACCACATTCTAGTGGGACGAATGAGTCGGAACATAAAAATGAACTGAATCGTCAGTTTACACAAAAAGAATCATTATCAGTCGTTGTAAGTGATTTAACATATGTTAGAGTCGATAAAAAATGGCAGTACATATGTGTATTTGTTGATCTTTTTAATCGTGAAATTATTGGATATAGTGCCGGTCGCCATAAAAATGCATTATTAGTTTATCGGGCCTTGGCGTCAATTAAAACAGACCTACGTCAGATTAAACTTTTCCATACAGATCGTGGTAGTGAGTTTAAGAACAAGCTCATTGATGAGGCATTAGCGACATTTAACATCAAGCGTTCACTCAGTATGAAGGGGTGTCCTTACGATAATGCAGTAGCAGAAGCAACATTTAAAATCATTAAGACGGAATTTATTAAGAGACGGCATTTTGATAGTCTTAAAGACTTAGAAAAGGACCTCTCTCAATATATCCATTGGTTTAATCACAAACGAATCCATGGCACACTACGCTATTTGAGCCCATTAGAATTCAAACTTGAACACCTTAAAAAAGTTGTCTAGTTTACTGTTGACTATCCACAAATCCTATATTTTGATAAAAGGATATAGTTGATTCATTTCCAGGATGACCTAATGTATAAAGAATGACTTTTTTTCCACCGAAGCCTTTGACCCTCATACATATTGAATCTATTAGTGCTTTTCCGATACCCTTTCTCTGAAAATCCATCTTTACAACAACTCCGACTATTTCAAATAGACCTGTTACATTATCAAAAATATATCCTGCATGACCAATTATCCCATCAGTTTCCGTACAAGCAACATAATAACCATTTATTTCACTATCGACTTTTGAATGTAAGATGTTTCTCCAACGTGGAGGGTATTTATCTATAATAAACCTTGGGAACTGTAGAGGATGTTCTTCCATCATTTCTTTAACAGCATTGAGGTCCTTGTTTTCTAAAGGTCGAATGTTCATGTTTACACTCCCTTATATACTATTAAACCCTAATAACTAATTCTTCCAATCGTATTCCATGAGACTGGCTGCCTCCACCGCTCTTTCTTTCCCCAATAATTTTCCAACAACGTACAAGGACATATCAATACCTGCGGACACCCCCGCAGATAGAATAATTTTCCCATTATCTATATATCGTGAATTCTCTATTATCTCGGCAGAATCAGGAGCAACCTCCCTTAATTCATTTATAGCATTTCGATTTGTTGTTAACTGTAATCCGTCTAATAGGTTTGCTTGCGCCAATAATAAAGCCCCTGTACAAACAGATAAAACGAGTTCAACTTTATTCGAAATCTCATTAATCCAGTTCGTGATTTTTTGATTATGCATTTCTTTTCTTGCTCCCCAACCACCAGGAATGATTAGTATGTCGGGAGTGGGACAATCATAAATTGAGTAGTTAGGGTTTATACTTAAGTTCCCTAATGCATGAACGGGGAGTTTTTCTTCCGCTACCGTATATACAGAGAAATCTTCTCCTCTTTTACTCCCTGCTAGAAACACTTCATACGGGCCGGTAAAATCTAAAATTTCAACATTTTCATAAATCAAAATTGCTACTTTTCTTGGTTTTTTAGCATTTCCCATCCAATCATCCCCTACAAAATAATAAAAAGTATTTGGAATATCCAAATACTTTGCCCAGGCGTGCGACTATATAAGCATGTACTCCCCCGTGGTTTGCCACGTACGCCAGTTATACACACCAAGATTTCACTTTGAATTACAATCTAATTATACATTAACTATAACAATTCCGCTTCCAATTAATACATAAATTTCCTTATAAAAAATAAAGAAAAAAACATTTTTCCACTTTTTTAGATAAAAGGCAAAAGCATTCCTTGTTAAAGAAATGCTCTTAAACCTTACAGTTGCACACTCTCAAAGTGCTCAACTGTTGGCAATGGGTCATAAAAATGATGCAGCTGTCTTTTCCATTCTTGATACTCTTTTGATTGTCTAAATCCAACTGTATGGTCTTCTAATGTTTCCCACTTAACCAACAATAAGTACTTCCCTTTAACTTCTAGACATCGTTGTAACTCATGAGACACATAGCCTCTCATTGAGGATATGATTGTTGATGCCTCTCGAAATGCTTCCTCATACTCCTTTTCCATACCTAGCTTAACCTGCAACATAACGGCTTCCAGAATCATTTAATCTCACCCTTCAAAAAGCCTCTCATTTATTTAATATTTCTTCTTTTGAAACGATACGCCAATCATTAGCTACAAGTTTATCTATATACTCACTAATAGTCATTTCCTCTAATTCAATTACAAGTGGACTTAGGGATACATAACATTCATTTTCCTCATAATTCAACGTTACTTTTGCAACTTCATAACCATTATGAAATCTCGAGTCAAAACCTGGGTCATCAATGATATCTCCTTTAACAGGACGAATAGTTGATTCAAACGTTTTCATTACCATTTCTGATCTATTTTCTGTTTTTTCTTTTGTAGATGTAAGGAATATAATCATTTTAATTTTCATTATCTTTACCTCTCTTTGACTATGATTTTGTTTGATTTATTTCAACTAACTACCGCATCTAAGAAGGCATCCTATACTTTACTGATCATGTCCAAATTCATCTTTATTTATTAAGTTATAATCAAACCTCCTTCTGCATTGAAACGATCCTCAAAACAATACCGTTCGGTTTATATACCTCCTCTTCATCATAAACGCGATAACCTAACGAACTATATAGCTTCATGTTCTTAGACACTGTCATTCGGACTTTGCACAGTAATGTAGATACTCGTGATTCAATTGCATAGTTCTCCAAAGAATATAATAGCTTCTTGGCAATGCCTTTTCCTTGGTGTTCAGGAATCACAGACATGCGGTAAAAGTATAAACCCTCTTTATTCAATTGAAACCGTACCATGCCAACTGGATTATTCTCTTCATAAGCTATCAATGCGTTTTCTCCATTTTCTAAAGCATTAGAAACTGATTGAACATGTTTCCTCTAATGTGCTCGATGGAGGAATTACATCCTTATATTCTCCAAATGCCTTTATCATTAAATGATGAATAACTGGTGCATCTGAAAGCGTTACAGCTCTAATTCTCACATCATCTACCTCATAGTTGTAAGTTTGATTTAGTAACCGTTCCTTGATGAAAAAACAGCTGCCATCTACCATTTGTGTATTTCCAAATAGAACTACGCAATGTCTCCTGCTTTCGAGTTTCATCTCGAACTCGATACGTCGATAACACAGCATCTTGGGATAAAAGATGAATGTCAAAATCATGAAGAGATAATTCTCGAACTTCTAACCCTCCCTCTCCTACGCAATCCTTTTTATAAAAAACCGTCCCGGAACTACCTATTTCAAAAAAATCATCTGCTAATAGTTCGTTTAATTTTTTACTAGACGAACGAATTTCTGGTTTTAAATGACTTTCTTCTAACTCTTGCAATAGCAGTTTCAGGTTTGTTTCAGTATTCACTTTTATCACCATCCACTTCTCTGTTTTCTTCTAGGTATTCTCGATATGCTTTTTCAACATGATCTTCTTTTGATTCCATTCTTTTGTGTATATCATTAAGCAAGTACAATCCTCTAAACATACAGCCAACTACGATTCCAAAGGCAACAATCCCACCAACAACTGGGCCCATCATTA
Source organism: Halalkalibacter suaedae (assembly GCF_017939705.1). Lineage (GTDB taxonomy): Bacteria > Bacillota > Bacilli > Bacillales > Bacillaceae_D > Halalkalibacter > Halalkalibacter suaedae. The sequence continues at coordinate 328,710 of NZ_JAGKSQ010000004.1, read as the reverse complement.
GTAAAATGAATCCCAAAATAGTACTAAAAATTATAGAGAAAAGTAAAAACATAAAATGCCTCCAACTAATGATTAATTAAGGTGCAGAATATAATTTCTCACTAAAAACCCAAAATTAAATCTACCCCATATATTGCAAAATGATTTGATAGATCGCTAGGCAAAGTCCCAAAAGACTAGCTTTCATCTTGGCTGGATGATTGCTTTTGCCTCGAGCTAAGTAAAAGAAAATGATAATAAATCCTAAGGGAACCCACAATTCAAAAACACCTTCTTGGGTACTGTGAGAATAAATCGGTGTAACGAATGCACTAATCAAGAAGTAGAACAACAGTTTATGACGTCCTGTTTCCAATTCCTTCCCCCACCTTACTAAAAGGTAAATAATAATGATAATCGCAACTGTAATAGGTAAAGGGGGCAAAACAATAGCAAAGTCACCTAGTTTAAATTCCATAATGGACAGCCACCTTTTCACATTTTCTTATCAATTAACTTAGTGCCCAATACAGTGATTCAGCTAAATTAGTGGATCATTCCTCTTATTATCTTAACATTAATTTCCTTTTTTGAGGTTTGTAAAAAGAAAAAGCGTTCCAGTTATGGACGCTTCGTTTATGGATTTCTCCATTTATTTTGATCACTACGATTGATCTAAATAGAAATTGACCTAACTATTTTAAATGATCTCATCCATGAAATGAGAGGTATCGCATATCTCCTTAACTCTTTTTTCAGTAAGCTCTAAATCCTTTGAACCCTGTAGACGATTTTCTAGATTCCATTGCGTTTCCCCGTGACGGATAAGATAGATCGTACCATGTTGCCTCCTATTATTCGTCACCTATTTTCAATGAGTTGCTGTAAAACTCATTACCTCTTATCCATAAATAAGGACGGATTTAGCTCCTTGCTTTCAACAACAAGAGCAGTTAATCCTTTTTCTGTTTTCGTTTCATGCCATTCATCCTTTTTCCAAAAAACAGCATCGCCTGGCTGAACGGAATAGTATTTATCTTCTTCACCACGAACACACCCTTCCCCACTCACAATTAATAATAGCTGGGGTGTTGTTGCTCGATGATAGCCGATGACTCCATTCTCTTCTAAATACATACACCCTATACGAGTTTCCTTTTCAGTTTGGAGAATACGAGACATAATGAAATCTGAATTGAATGTAGAGATTGAATGACCGCTTTTTTTACCGAATGTATAAAAGTCCATTTTGCCTCCTCTAGAAACAGCTATTCTTCTTTCATCGTAGTCTATTCACTATATAAATGTTCCCTTCAGTGTAGGTCAGATCTTCGTTTTGAAAATATAGACCAGAATCTTGATCAATTCCATAGCCTTTTAAGACATTCATTCTTTCTATTGCTCTATGTAAGTTATCTTTCTCGTCCCACTCTGAAAAGTGAACGCTGATTACACAATCACTGACCAATCCTAATCCAGTAAGGTATAGACTCTTACCTTTCGAATTGTCTATTGGTGGAATGACGCAATAGGTTGGACTGATTAGAGCACCAGCAGAAAAACCAGCTACTGGAATACCTGATTGATACATATCTTTAATATATTTACCAACAGCCGTATCAACGATTAAATCACGATAACGTTCAGTCTCTCCCCCACAAATAATAACCCCAGTACAAGAATTAAGTTCTTTCATTATCATTTCAGGAGATAAAGAAAGCGGAAGACAGACAAAGTTCTTCAATCCGTGATCCTCTAGGAGCGACGTATAACTCGGCATATACTCTTTCCATCCCTCTCGCTCGATCAATAAAAGACCAACCTTACCATTTTCCTTGAGTGAATAGGAAGCAAATGTCTCACCCAGCTTCTCGTTAAAAGGTGGGCCCCCTCCAAACAAAAATAAGTGTCGATTATTCAAAGAACTCAACTCCCACTCATTTCTTAGATTAATTCATATTTCTGATCACACGTATGATCGTTCTCGGAATGAAGGTTACAATGCTCCAAATGATTTCAAAAATGATCGAATCCCGAATCTCAATAAGGATGCACTTTAACACTCCAGGTTGTTTTTGTTTTCTAGTTGTCTCTTTATTCATCTCCACCTTATTCCGCCTTCTCTATTTACTAGTCTTTAAATCCTTTTTTAAATAATAGTGCTCAAAATCTCGCCCGACATTGTCGATACTCCCGAAAACTTTATAACCATTCTTCTGATAAAAATTTAACGCTTGAAAACTCAATGTATCTACCTTAATAAAATCACAATCTTTTTCTACAGCTATTTTCTCAATTTCTGCTAATAATTTCGTTCCATATCCCTGTTTCCTAATATCTTCGTTAAGCATAAACGTATGAATCTCGAGCCAATTCCAACAAATTTCACTGAGCATTCCGCCACGAACAACGCCTTCATCGTCCTTGAGATATAGGCAGATTTCTTCATACCTACCTCCCAGATCCTTAGGGAAATGCTTCAAATTAAAATAATAAAGTTCATCAGAAATATATTGTTTATCCTTTTGATTTAACTCTTTCGTTATATGTAGGTTCATTTTCATTTGTCTCCTCAATTTACATAATCACACTTGAATCTATTTCGTAAAACCAAGCGATTTCCCGTACTCTAATAGACTTTCATACGGGTCTCCTTCTAAGCCCAAAAGCTTACAAAATGCAGGCTCTGTTTTCATACCTTGCTCTTTTTTCTGAATAACCGCCACCCTTAGGTGAGGATGCTGTTCCATTAGCCTATGCTCAATGACCATATGCAAATAAGCATATTGATTTGTAACAGGAACCGGCTGGCCAAACAATTCAAATTCAAAACCATCATACACAAAATTCACTTTTATCACTGGTACTTCTCTTATAACAAGTCGTTTAATTTTAAAGTTTTCCCTATCACCAAACAGACGTCTCGCCATTTTCTCAAAGTGCTCGAAATCATAAACTTCCATAATGATATCTAGATCAGAGCCAGAGATATCTAGATTTATGGGTAAAGTTCCGCAAAGTATTGGATTAAACTCTGCTAAGCTAGTCATTATTCCTACATCATTTATCACTTTATAAGCACGTTTTTGTTTTGTATTTCCTGATTCTAAATAAGTAATCTTTTCAAACATAGCAGCTCCCGATCGTTCCTAATTAATCTTTATCCAGTCCTCATTATTTTAGCATTAATTTCCTTTTATTGGGTAGAAAAATAAGAAGGATTCAGCGTTTAAGCTGAATCCTATCCTGTTTCACTTACTCTAATTCTGATTTAAATTTCATAGAATCAACTAAACTTTTGTTTAGAATAACGTGCTGCATCTTTTAAACTAGAACGGACATTTGGTACGTTATTACTAATATATTCGATGGTTTGATAGGTTTAAAGGACATTTGATCCGTTATAAGCTGGTAATCGACTGTTAGTAGCACTTTTAGAGGTGAATAGAGGAATAGATGTCCGTATTACGCTAAAAACATGCTCTTTATTCTTTAATAACGGAACAGATGTCCGCTTAAATAAAGATTGAAACTAAAACACTAAACTCCAACCGCTTTACAAAAAATAAAGTGATCACCTGGATCCCAAATATGTAAATCGTCAGCAACATAACCACGCAACCACAACCCATCACTTAAACGTCTAAGATAAAATCCTTTCGGGAATTCATCATTTGCACTTAAGATTTCAGATGCAATTGTAACAGAGCCTACTGGGGCTTGATTTTGCACAGAATTCCCTTGACCACCTTCAGTCTGATCCCGATATTCTAGTCTTAAATAGGGACCTAGCTCAAGCGGGCACAACACTAAACCAAGCTCCCTAGCTCTTTTAAAAATATGAGAAGTTGTCCCTCCATTAGGGAGGCCAAGGTTTCTAACGGTTAATTCTACAGTCTCAAGATTATATTTCACGTTAGAAATCTTGAAACGTTCATCCGATAGTAGTCTCTTTCCATACTCATTCATCATAATGAAGTTTCGTTCCAACTTCTGAATAAGCTGCACTTTTGTAAGTCCACCTACTTCAATAGTTCTGGTTTTCAGTGGACAGTAAGGATATATTTGCATGTGGGATCACCTCGCATAGTTAGATTGGATCTTAATTTTCAACTGTCCACTCCTTCTACTTCCTAGCTATTATCAGAAACCGATTCGAATTGGTTCGAATCCCTTTTTCAGTGCTATTCTCTTTTATGAAATCAGCCAACAGTTCAAAATCATTAACTTCCTCACCAAAATTCGGAATGATCGGTGCATGCTTTAGTAGGAAGATGAGGTCTTCTGTTCTTTGGTAATACTCAGTAGCATCGTATTCAAAGTGTTGAACTTTAGAAAAACTCAATTCTTCTAACTCTTTGACATATCTTGCTAATAATGCCTCATTCTTTTGTGAAACTTGTCCTCGCTTAAATGCTCTTTTTAGATTTACTTTATCCCTTTCACCGACTTGTTGAGTTAAAAAGTACCCGCCCTTCTTCAACACCTTAGCCACCTCCATTGAACTAAATGGTGCGTGACGGCAAGTGACCACATCAAAAAATCCCGCAGGAAATTCTAATTTGTCAGAAGACATTTGAGAGAAACGAACATTTGATATACCAGCTCTTTTCAAATTTGTTTGTGCTGATTCAATCATTTCATAGGATAAATCAATACCGCTTAAGAATAGGAACGAAGAAGCAATCGTTAAGAGATTTTCTCCACCACCTGTTCCGATGTCCAGAAGAATGTCTGAGGTTCTTGATTTATTCTTGATTTCCTCATTGAAATCCCATAATGCTCCTTCTAATCTAACCTTTAACTTACTAAAATCCCAACCATTCGTTTTGCCAACTTTTTCATAAAAGCTTTTATAATCCATTTCATTTATCATTTTCATCCACCTTTCAAATGTAAAAAACCCTAAGACACCGTTCAGCGTCTTAGGCTTTTAGTTGCATAATGACTACCGACACTGTTCAAGTTTTAGTTTTCGTAAAAAGGGCATACTCCTCCCTTTATAGCTGGTACGCGTTTTTTCCAGCCCGAAAACTAATTACTTCGAACAATCCGGTTAGACATGCCGTACACCTCATTTGAAAGAATTAATATGATTATACCCCATAAAAAATTAACTGTTAATACATTATTTCCCTTAACGAACTAATCTGCAACCATCTGAGGCACTAATCAAAATAAATTAAGGTTGGAGAATACTGGCAGAGGTACATCTCGAGGTAGACAAGCATTATAGGTGTATTTCTAACATACGATATGTCTTGTAGAGACTTATTATTTCAATGTAAAATTAAGGGATAGACAAAAAGGAAAAGGACACATAGCTTTTAGGAGGAGCAGCATTAGTTTGTTCGGGAGGGGGAATCAGAATGTATTGTCAGAATTCAGTTGGCTTTTGGGCTAGACTCGGTGCGACGTTGTTAGATGGAATTCTGCTGTCTATTGCAATGAATTTCATTTCTTCCATCTTTTTCGGGCAATACGGAAGAGATGAAGCATTCCCATTCGATTTAATTGATTTACTGTATTATCTGATTCTACCGATTATTTGGCATGGCTATACGGTTGGCAAACGAATATTGGGGATACGGATTGTAAGAGTGGATGGGGAAAAGCTTGGACTTGGGACAATGGCGTTAAGAAACATTGTTGCAGGTATAGTATATGTCGTGACGTTTGGTGTAGGTATCATTGTTAGTGCGATTATGGTCGGTATACGGGATGATAACCGTTCGATTCACGATCTCATTGCTGGTACGTATGTAACCTATGACCCACCAGAAATATAAGCAAAAGATGGAGCTGGGACAAAGCTGTTTTAATGATTTATGATAGATGGAGTAAGATGAATTGTTACTTTATAATAATTGACGTCGTGTAAGGTCATATGTTCACAATAAAAGTAAAAGAATGGCTTAATCAGAAGCCATTCTTTTACTTTATAAGTTTAATATAGGCTTCAAAGGATCTTAGAAACCCTTATGTTCCCTCGTCAGTTGAATCTATCTAATATCTAAATTTTGTCTCAATTAGTTGCCAAATCAACTGACAAAAAATCAGGCAGCATTTGTTCATGCTTATCGAGCATGATCTGTTCTGGCTTGATGCCCTGTTCACGAAGGACTTTAATGTTCTGTACAAGGAATTCGTCACTACCGACAACATAGAAAAGTCCATCCTTGTCAGCTGCAAGATTTTTCACTTCTTCATAGTAATCTGTTCTATTATCAACGAACTGTGATGTAAACTTCTTTTCAGGAGCTGTCTTAAAAATATTAGTAAACAAGAAATCTTTTGTTGAATCGATGTTGAGGGAATGAATGTGAGTAACGTTGTCAGCACGCTCGAAATAATCAAGAACAAGCGGTCTGAACGTTGCTAGACCAACACCAGATGACAGCAGATAAACATTTTTATCTTCTCTTTTAAGTGGTACATTCGAATGAGTTTTGAAGATTGCAACTTCATCGCCGATTTCAAGACTTCTTAAGATCGCTTTAAATTCAGAGCACTGCTCTTTAATGCGAGTTGTGATCCCGATTGAATTTTCGTGCGGTAAAGTGGAGATAGACATGTGGCGGATTAGGCTACGATTTGGTTTATCCTCATCAGCATTAAAACCTTCCAATGCGAAGTGAGTGTGGGAACCCTCTTCCCATGTAAAGCCTTCCGGACAATCAAGCAGGTATGTTTTAACCTCAGGCGTTTCTTCAATAATCTTATTTATTTTAGTCCAGTAAATTTGCATTATATCTTCTCCTCACTTGTATATATGTATCTTCCTATCTACTATACAACAAATGATAAAGATTCTCAATTGAATTGATTGATTATTTTAGAAAATAAACGAAAAATTTCCAACAACTCAATAAATAATAGCATTTTTTACAATTTGTATTATAAAGAAAAAGTGAAGTTCATATTGAACAGTCGCATACCTATTCATAAGTACGTTCTGCTTTAATTGTCTCAATAAACTCATCTTTTGTTAACCCAAACAAAATAAAATCCAGATATTGTCCGTTTAGATATACAACTTGTCGGCGAACGCCTTCTTGCACACAGCCGAGGTTTTTCATCATCTTAGCAGAACCTTCATTTCCTTCAAGAACATAGTCATTGAATTTATTAAGTCTTCGCTCAAGGAAGGCATATTTTAAAAGGATTCTCATTGCACTTGTTCCGTATCCCTTTCCACGGTGTTCCTTATCAATAACGATTCCAATACTAAATGTACCATTTCTCTCGTCGATACTATTTAAATTAATTCCACCTATACTTCTACCTTCTAGATTTTCTACAGTGAACATTATTCTTCCATTCGTTCCAGCAAAATCAGCATCTTCCTCTGCGAACTTTTTAGAACTAGAAATTGTAGGAGGCAACTCAATAGCACATTCCAATAAACGACGTGCAGGACTATCAAACTTACTTAAATAGTCTCCCTCCCAATCTTCAGGTTGAATACTGCGTAACCTAACCTTATCATCTTGCCAAAAATAATTGGTATAATCTATCTTTCCTATTGTATCTTTCATATCCCTTAAACTCCCTTATTTACAAATTACAACCGAATCTATAGTTCCTTAACTTAATAAAATTCTTATTACAGGAACTTGCCTTATCCCTCAATCTAAAAAGCTATCCGAGTAAACATTTAATAGGTTAACTCGTGACCTTCAATATCAAAATACTGAAAATCGGCTTGACCCATTAATTCAGATTCTACACCGTGTAGTAAAAATGCTTTCATACCTTTCGTCTCCATTGCTATCAATTCAGCCTCAACACTTCCAAATTTCAATTTATCTACTTCTTTTGGAGCGAAGCCGACGATATAGTTATCCTTGCCTGAAGAATTCCCCACATTACTTTCATTGATGTCTCCGATCCCAAGTAGTTCGTGAAACCGCCAACCATATTTATTCTGATCTATTTTTGCTACTGCTAAATAATTCTTCTGATTTAGACCTACTTCTGAATAATAAAAAACATACGCAATACTGTCGAAGACCTTTGTATCAATAATTTCTAAGACTTCATATTTAGGATTTTCAACATTGTTTAATGCTGCTTCTGGAGTCGAATATGAATTATTCTTTTTACCATTCTCTAAAGAGATAAAGGCAGCTACCACCATTGTTACAACAACTCCAAAACCAAGTAATATTTTTTTCACAGTCTCCCCCCTCGATATTTCTAACACCAAAATGTTTCATGTTCTTAAAATAACTGTTTATTTCTAAAAGTTTAACATTAATTACCTTTTTACTGACATAAAAAAAACGTCCCGAAACTCAGGACACTCAAAGTTCTTTAACAAAGTTAATTAATATTTTTTACCTTTTTTTCTTTCAACATATATCCAGATGTAATAAATTATCTAAAAAAACAGGAGGAACTATGAATTTATCTAACTTGCTAGAGGTAGATAAATTAAAAACAGCATAATGACTATAAAGTATTGCCTGTTTATCTAGCAATAACCATGATGGCTTTATTTCAGTTAATCAAGAAAATCAGGAAACGAACAACATAGAATATACTTTGTTATAATGTACCTCTTCAGTCCCTTGATAATCCGTTCTTACGATCACGCACCGCATTAAAAAAGGCATTCAAAGGACCTAAAGGAAAAATGCTACCAAACAGATAGTCCTGTTCTACCATCATTTTCATCAGTTATATATTCAACATTTTCGAAACTACATTCAATTGCGTTTCTATGTAAAAAATTCAGTTTTTCTTTATCCTTGCAGTAAATTGTTATATAACCCGAGTCAACCACTAATAAAACAAGCTCACATCTACTATTCGAAAATTCTTCATATGTCTTGATATTATGAACTTTTTCCCCTTTAGGAAAGGCTTTTAAATCTGCAAAAATCACATAATATTGATTGTTTTTTATTCTATTTTCAAGAAGGCTTCCATCGATAACTTCTTCAATTCCTGGAAATAACTCTTCATCTAAATGACCATCCTTTATTATATAAGCCTCTTCATTTTGATTTAGCCAATTATATGTTGAAAGCTCAATTGGTTTTAATATATCTGCGAGAAAAGTTCCATATTTATTTGGTATCTCGAAACTAACACCTCTTAACACACCATCACCTCTTTAAGTCCCCTGAAATTATTAGAATTAATTACCCATAGCATTATATTAATAGTAAGATATAGTTCTGAATCTTGTTCATTTTAAATACTCCTTACCCATGGTTGTTATCCTCACTTCGGTATTCTAAAATATCTCCAGGCTGACAGTCCAAAGCATGACAAATCGCCTCTAAAGTTGATAATCGAATTGCTTTGGCTTTTCCATTTTTCAGTATAGAAACGTTTGCCATCGTTATTCCAACCTTTTCCGTAAGTTCAGTCACGCTCATTTTCCTTTTAGCGAGCATCACATCAATATTTATGATAATTGCCACATAATCACCTCAAACCGTTAAATCATTCTCAGATTTTATATCGATCGCATTTTCCAATAACTTTTGGAGAACAGCCGCAAAGACTGCAATTACCATTGATGCAAAGATAACGACCATTCCGATTAATCTCCCTGGTGTGTCGTCTACTTTAGTCAGCATGTATAAAACTGGCATCTCGAAAACAAACAAAATACTAATAGTAATTGCACAGTATTTTATACTATTTAGAGCCTTTACAGATGATTTCGAGAATGCTTCCTCTTTGTCAATAAAGTTTAACAGTTTTAGAGTCTGATACAAAGCAAAGAAAAAGGGGATCGTTGCTGCATACATTCCAATCAATAAAGGATATTGCAAATTAGCCAGCTCAGGTAGTTCCCAATATGGAGAATTATGGTCAAATCGAGCTAACCCATAAATACACACCGCTAGAATAGGGATTCCTATAAGAATAACCACCGCTCTTAAAAAAAGTGTTGATCCTCGTTTCATAAAAAGCACCTCACTTGTATAATGTCAAACTGAATTTATCATAATATTTATTGAATTACAATAAATATTTATTTAAATTCACAAGAACTTTATTGTTACACACGTTAGCCCCGACAAAAATAAAAGCATTCCTATTATAATGAAATGCTGTTAACTCTGTTTATTAATGTTGTGAAGTGTCTCAGAAAGAATTTAATTTTCAGCCATTTTAAATACAAAGGAAATAGAAAAATACTTTCGACAATAAGGTAGCCAAAAACATAATTAATCTTATCCCCTGTGAACAAACTACCCTGTTCTGCTATCGCTCCTTTGAATTTAAATTATTCTTTATATTACTTAACAATAAAAAACAAACGAATCAGTCCTAACCAGATTCGTTTGTTCATCATATATTTACTTCTATATCATTATTGCCTATCTAATATTTCCTTTAACACGTTTGCTTGATTGTTTTTCTCATCTTTTGCTGAAAACAATAACGTTAAATTTTTATTATGCTTTTTTGTGATGTCCTTTAGTTTTTCAAGTTCTTCTTGCTGTTCACCATCTTCAAGCTCTTCTTTATATTTCTTTTTAAACTGATTATATTTTTCAGGATCATGTTCAAACCATTCGCGTAATTCATTTGATGGTCCAATTTCTTTCATCCAATAATCTAATTTCGCATCTTCTTTTTTGATACCTCTCGGCCATATTCGATCAACCAAAACTCGAACACCATCATCCTTCTTTGCGTCCTCATAAATTCGCTTTAAATGTACCGGCATTATAACCACCCTATTATAAGATTTCTTAATTATACATACCCAGCCAAGAAATAATGAAACGACTAATAATAACGGTAGATCCGTTTATAATCAACCATATCTTCTAGTATGATTGTACTGTATGGTTGAATGACATGGCCTGCTCAACAAAGACAGAACCTACAAATAGTTATTTTTTACACATAGAAAAATAAACTAACTGTATCAAAAAAACATCCAATAACAAGAAGTTATTGGATGCTTTATTATGAACTCGGGCTCTGCAATTATTATTTAACTCTAATCACAATTTTCCCTTTGGCATGATGTGTCTCACTTAATTCATGTGCTTTTTGTAACTCTTCTGCTGAAAAACCAAATACGTTACCCACTTGAGGCTTAAGTATTCCTTTTTCAAGTAATTCTCCTATTTCGCTTAGCTGCTTCCCATTTGGCGTTAACCAATAGGAGCTTGCTGTAACTTGATGCTTTTCTGCTAGTGCTGGATCAGGTTGTCCGGCAATTGTTACTAGTCGACCACCAGGCTTTAATACTTGGAAGCTTTTATTTAAAATGTCGCCGCCCATTGTTTCAATAACCACATCGTAATCACTTAATTCTTCTTCAAATTGTTGTGTACGGTAATTAATGAATTCATCTGCACCTAGCTCTTTTACATATGCTTCATTTTGTTCACTCGCTGTTGTAGCAACATACGCACCCAAATGTTTTGCCATTTGAATTGCCAAACTTCCTACACCACCAGCCCCAGCATGGATAAGTACTTTATCTCCTTGCTTCACTTTTGTATTATCCACTAAACACTGCCAAGCTGTTAAACCTGCTAATGGGATAGAGGCAGCCTCTTCAAATGTCAAGTTGCTAGGCTTTTTCGCAAGTAAGTCCTCTTCCACAGTCGTATATTCGGCATATGTACCTTCAGCGTTCGTATCCGGTCGTGCAAAAACTTCATCTCCAACCTGAAAATTCTTCACTTCACTTCCAACTTCAACGATCTTACCAGCAACATCCCAGCCAAGGATAATGGGGAATGTCCAATCAAGCATCTGCTTTAAATAACCCGCACGAAGCTTCCAATCAATCGGATTAATAGAAGTTGCATACACCTTAACAAGTACTTGGTTTGCTTTGATTTCCGGTTTCGGTAGCTCCTGTTCCACTAACACATTTTTACTACCATATTCATTGATGACAACTGCACGCATAACTAGCACTTCCTTTTACTGAATATATTTGTCAGCTCTAGTATTAGTTTCTTCCTAAGAAGTCATTCTCTCTTGTCAGTTCCTAATAAAACCTAACATAAAATGATTTGATACAAAGTATAGTCTAGCTTTTAATAACTTGGAATCAAAATAAAATGCTTAGAATGAAGTAAATTATAGGACTACAGCCTTTCAAATTTTCATCCTCTCCCCATTAGAGTTAATTTTTTCCCACACTAAAAAGCTTCACGACAATTTAGGACGGATATGTAAAGATTTGAAGTTATCGCCTCCATATTATCCTAGAGCCTCTTGGTATAATATACTTGAAAAATAACTGACTACCCTTCTCTTCAGTGTGCTAATATAATATTACTATAATCTAAGTGAAAGGAATTCTAATAAAGTGAGAAATTTTCACTACTGTTTTTATAGTAATTTTTAACGTTGTATAACTTAGGAGGAACATCACAGATGTTACGTTGGAATAATATGAAACTCGGAACAAAATACAGTCTTTCGTTGATCGCAACTATCATTTTATTTGTAGTCTCAACTGCAATTATTTCTATTCTTCTTCTTCAAATCAACAGTGGAATTGATACATTAGAGAGAAGAGGCGACCGCTCGGTAACCTTAACGGAAATGGGTTCTCAATTCCGATCTAAAGATACTAGAATAGCAGATTTTATTACTTACAAAGACCAAGCATTAATTCAGGAATTTGAAGATAAACGGGAGGATTTTAATAAACTAGAGACTGATGTTAATTCAGAAATGGATACAGATGAACAACGCAAACTATTCAATCAGGTTATCGAAAATGATAAAATAGTTAATGACCTCTTTTTAGATGGAATTGTTCCAGCAGTTAATAACGGTGATATTGAACAAGCTCTAGAATTAAGAGCGACGACAATTGAGCTTCGTTCTGAGACAGATGATCTACTTGATGAACTCAGAGGAATTGTAAATAAAGAAAGAGAAATTTCAGCAAATTTAGCAAAAGACGACGCTTCATATACCTTTATTGTTTTACTCATTGCCCTTGTAATATCAATAGTTTCCGGAGCAATCATTACCTACTTTGTTAATCGCCGAATTCAAAATCAGCTTAAAAAGGTAGTTTACATCAGTGACCAAATTGCAAACGGGAACCTTTCTGTTGAAAAAGTAGATTATTATGGTAAGGATGAGATTGGCCAATTAGCAAGCTCTATAAATGCAATGCGTGACAATTTAAAAAATGTAATTAAAGAAATAACTGATGTCTCCCTCGATGTGAATAGCCAGAGCGAAGAATTGACACAGGTTTCTAACCAAGGAAGTTTGGGAGCTGATCAAATTGCTGCGACGATGGAACAGCTTTCGGCTGGAGCAGAAGAACAGTCTAGTTCTTCGTTAGAAATTTCTCATTTAATTAACTCATTAAATAGTCAAATTTTAAACACTCGAGATGAGGGTGAGTTACTTCAGAAATCCTCAAAGCAAGTTATTGCATTATCTAACAGCGGGAAAGATAATATGGAACAATCTGTTCACCTTATGACTGAAATTAATCACGTTGTAAGTCAATCTGTTAAAAATGTAAAAGGACTTGATCACAAGGCACAAGATATTTCTAAGCTTGTAAAAGTAATTGAAGAAATAGCTGAGCAAACCAATCTTCTTGCTTTAAATGCAGCCATTGAGGCAGCACGTGCAGGTGAACATGGAAAAGGCTTTGCTGTAGTTGCTGATGAAGTTCGAAAACTCGCAGAACAAGTTAGCGACTCTATTAGCGAAATTACAGGTATTATTCAAGGCATTCAAACTGAATCGAATTTAGTTGTAACTTCATTAGAATCTGGTTTCGAAAAAGTAAACGAAGGCAACAAACAAATTGGCATTAGTAGAGAATCCTTTACCTCAATTAATAATGAGTTGCTCAACATGCTAACTGGAATTGAAAAGGTTACTGCGAATTTAGAAGACATTTCTACTAACAGTGAAAAAGTAAGGGTTTCTTCTGAAGAAATTGCAGAATCAGCCGAGGAGGCAGCGGCTGGTATTGAACAAAGTACAGCTACTGCCCAACAACAAAGTAGCTCGATGCAAGAAATTAGTAGTTCTGCTGAATCTCTCGCCTCCTATTCAGATAAACTGCAACATATTGTACGAACGTTTAAAATTTAATTAGAACAATAACGCCTGTATCAACTGCTAGCAATTGATACAGGCGTTTTATTTAGTCTCATTTGACCTATTTCTTTAGTGATCCACTGACCGTCTGTTTTATGAACGTCAGCAACCCCAATATCCTCATCATTCATTCTTTATTCACCTTATAAGAACCATGTACATCTATTTCTCTCTCTTCAGGGTTAAGTTTGAATTGATCTTGTCACCCTTTGAACATTGTGTTTAATAGCTTAACATTATTTCTCTTTTTGTTCGCATAAAAATAAGCACTCCTAATTGCAGGAATGCTAACCTTTAGTGAAATTTAATCCCAATAATTAAATACTACTTCCCCTACCGATCTAGGTTGCCAAAAAATGATTTGCTTTAATTCATCTTGATGTAAAGAGTTATCGTTTTCCATTGATATCTTATTACCTCTTTTAATGTAATTCAATGGTTCACTTAGTTGATCTAAATTTAATATTTCATAATACGGTTCAAACATTTTTGATAGTTCAGGTTCGTTTATGAAAGGGAAATAGTATACATCTAGTTCACGTTTAGAAGTGAATGCCATTAAAGGATACTGACCATTAAGTAAGACGTGAACCTCTCTATCCCCTATTTGAACAACACATTCGTAAAAATTTTCGGCCGTTCTATACTCAATATAGTTCAACACTTTTGAACCGAATAGAGAATAACAAATTTGCTTAAATTCTTTCTCATCAACAGATGGTGCTGGCAGAAACCCAGTAATTCCTGAAGATAGAATTAGCATAATCTACCTCCTATTATTAAATCTTCTCCACGATTCTACTCTTTTAGTTTAAGTGGAATTTTCTGTTTATTTACATATAGTCTTAATCATAGATCTTGCATTTCTTCTGTAAGTTTTTGCCGACTAACAAACCAGCCTTGAATTAAAAATACGGCAACTGTTAATACAATTAATCCAAGACTAATCAGCAACATCATTGGAATATCCAAGTATGAATTTCCTGCTGGATCAATGAGGAACAATAAGCAAGTGAAAATAATACCTATTGTGCACCCTACAAACAAACCATATACAATAAATATAAGTGTTTGCGAAACAATTAATTTGATCAATTGATTCGGTGTCATCCCGATTAATCGATGAATGGCAAAGTCATGGCGTTTCGTATAGATATAATGAATGAGTGATTGAAACACACCGATACAGGTAGCTGTTATAAGGATGATAAACACACCTACTAATAACCCCCACCGCTGATAAAACATTGTATTGGCTTGTTCCAAGCTATCTCGCACATTGCTTACTTGAATTTCAGGATACTCTTCTTTTAGCGAATTAATTGAAGTTATCGTCTCTTCTATATTAGAAGTCTCTACAAATAACTCACTGAAAACAATATTCTCCAAGGGTAGGGATGTGGACCAATCAACATACATATCTGCATGCTGACCGAGATTTGATTCAATCCCTCCAACAGTAAATGTACCTATTCCTACTGTTTTTTGTGCAGATTCATTAAAATATCCTAACTGTAATTGATCGCCAATAGAGAGGTTTTGAGTTGTTGCCATTTGTTCGGATATAATAACTGATTTTGATAAATCTCCGTCAAATGATTGGACATGTCCTGTAGCTAACATCCTATTAATATCGATTGTTGTATAATCATAATGTTCCCATCCCTGATCGGTAGCAAGCTCGATTATAGCAAGGGTTCCTCTTGAGTAAACAAAATCAACTGACGGTAGCGAGTCAATACTATCTGCAAGCTCCATTGGTTCAATTTCCGTGTCATAACCTACTGAACTTGTTATGATAATCGGTGTTTCAAATCGCTCATTTAAGTATTCTTGCTCTGTCTGTTGAATCGACTTCATTAAAGAACTACCGAAAATGACAATGACCATTAGAAAGACAACACTTAAAATAACAGACGTATTACTTCGAACCTGGGGAATGATATTGTGTATCGCAATTCCTGCCTCTTTCCCAAACAGACGATGCACTAATGGTGAAATTTTCACTAAGGATTTACTTAATAGAAGTGGGAAAACCATTAAAAGTGTTAAACAAAGCAGCAATGTTCCCACAATTAACACAAGACTCCCTTTACCATTCGAATCGGGAATAATACGACTAAAGAGAATGAGAAATAACGCGAGTCCTCCTAAGAACTTAAGCATAAATCGTTTCGTTTTTGAAAAGGAAAAGTCAAGGCGCTCATTATCAGCCATTAATTGCATAGGTAATATTTTCAAACTCTTCTGTACTTGAATGAATACAAATATTTGTAAAACTAAGAAGCAAACAAAAGCTATGATCATTGCCGGTCCTATTAAGAAAGTCTGCTTGCTATCTGGTAACTGTAAGTAAGCAACGAAATAGTCAAGCCCATATCGTAATGCAAAAAACGTGAGAATGGTTCCAGTTATTACTCCTATTACATTAATGGTTGTTAGCTGAGCTTGTACAAGCTTGGCCACTTGTTTACTCGAAGCACCAATTGATCGCATGATAATAAATTGTTGCTTCATTTTATAAAGAAGTAGCTGGAAATTAGTAAGTAGCAGCACCCCAGTAATACAAAGGACCATAACAGACAGTACCATTATAAAAATGGACAATGATTGCATGTTCATTTTGACAAAAGGGTCCTCATCTGTTATCTCTACACGCAATGTATCGTCTAGCTTTTTTATTGCCACTGCTAGTTCCGTAGCATTTGCCTTGTCTGCTGCTTTGATTAAAGCAAATAAGGCCTCTCCTTCACTAGTTGAACTCATCCACTTTTTTACTACATCATTGGATAACAGTATTAGTTTTGGTGCTTCTGAATGAATGTCTTCAAATGATATAACTTCACGTACAGTAAATAGGCTACCTTCAACCTGTAATTGCCCTCCCACTTGCACGTTTAAGACCTCGGCAAGTGCTGAGGAAACAACGACATCGTTATTAGTTAAATCTTTAGTGTGATGATAGCGACTTTGTACTAGATCATCATTTTCAACACCTAGTGTATAAACTTCATCTGATACCCCTTCCACACTCGTAAACGCTAATGATATTTTAGATAGGGCTTCTATACCGTCTAGTTGCGTAATTCGATCAAGTTGGTTCGTAGTTAAATATGTAGTTTGCTCAAGATTATAGCCTGCAGTCAAATCAACATTCCCGTATAACTGATAGATTTGTTCCTGCATATGATTTTTGGCATTAATAGAATACAACATCATTGTCATGATGAGGCATGTTGATACAGCAATGGTTAATATCGTAACGATGGTCGTTGGTAAACTTGCCCGAAATAGTTTAAGAGAAATGGCTCGCAATGTAAACAATTAATGCCCACCTCGCGTTATCTCTTTAAACTTCGATAAGATGATGTCTAAATCTTGTTCTTGATGTGTGTTGTGGTATTCATTTATTATTTGGCCATCGTGGAAAAACAACACCCTGTTTGCAAACGTTGCAACATATGGATCGTGCGTTACCAATAATATGCTTTGGTTATTAGCTTCTTTCAGTTGTACAAGCAAATTCATAATATCCTTGGTCGTATTAAAGTCAAGACTCCCTGTTGGCTCATCTGCTAGTAAAATAGGTGGATTGGTAATGATCGCTCTAGCAACAGCTACACGTTGCTGTTGTCCCCCAGATAGTTCTGTCGGTCGATGCTTACGCCACTTATCAATCCCTAGTTGTTTCATAACCCATCCGATTCGTTCTCTTATTTCTACTTGTGAGACATCATTTAATATCAGTGGTAAGGCAATGTTATCTTCGACGTTTAAATTTTTTAATAACTGAAAAGATTGAAAGATAAATCCAATATTTGCTTTACGATAGTCAGAAGCATGAGGCTCTTTAAAGATCTCCTTCGTTTTCTTCCCTAATAAGTATAAATCCCCACTTGTTGGCTCATCTAATGCACTAACCATATTAAGTAACGTACTTTTCCCCGATCCACTAGTACCCATAATTGCAACCATTTCACCCTTGTTTAGACTACAACACACATCGCGTAGAGCAAATACTTGATGCGTCTCTTGTTTATAAATCTTAGTTATATTTTCTAATCTCAATACTTCAGTAATGTTCATAGTCTCTCCTCTTTAATTTACAAAGTTTAATAGAATACTTTAATTCTATTGATTTTAATTTAGAATCTTCCTCTTCATAAAGTGAGTATCTTGTTACTTTAAATCGCTTTTTTAGTTTAACACTAACTTCCTTTTTTTTACATAAATAAAGCATTCCTTTTTGAAGAAATGCAGCCTTACGGTTAATAAAAAGTCGTTGTTATAATGATCTCATTTATTCGTCTAAAACAAAAAGAACACCACTTAATCATTTAAGTGATGTTCTGATTGGCAATAATGTACAGTATTAAAAGAAAATTCACTACCCCCATGATCAGAATAACTAAATAGTTGTTCCTATTTCATTTAGTAGATCTAGTAGTCTTTCTTCCCCTATACATTCAGCGTATTTTCTAGGAGATATTTGTACAGTTGTTACATATGAATCAATACCTTCGTTTTCAAAGCTAGCAGCATAATCATCGAAAGAATAGGTCATACGAAATGTATCGAAATATTCAACAAAGCCGCTAGAATCTGGTTCTCCAAATAAAGAGTGAATTTCATATGTAGTCATATCGATTTCTAGCTCAATGCTCGAGATTCTTTTATAACGAGCTAGAATCACGAGAAAAGCATCTTAGAGTTAGTGTGGAACGATAAATAATGAACGTCTTCGTAACACAGAATTTATGAGCCATGCTAGTAAAGGTCAAGTAAAAAATCAGGCAGATAACCCGCTGTAATCCCACATGAACAATCCTGGAACAAAAGTTCAAATCCCCTTCTCTTTCACCTCTTGCATCAGGTTCTCCTCACATTGTTAAAGCATATTAAGAATGTTTCTCCTGCGATAACGTCTATCCTGGAGGGTGTTGATGATTAATGATTCTTGGTTTACTGTGCAACAGATTGATAATAATACGTAACTTATTATCTTCAATAACTATTGCTTGTAAAATCATACTAACTCGCTCCCTATCCTACTAGTTCAACACAATCTCCATTTTTCTACTTTTTGTTGTCATCCCAACCGACCTATAAAATTCAATGGCCGATGTATTCTCCTCGGATACCCCCAACTCAATACTATCAACTTTTAGAATCCTTCCAAAATCAAACACGTATGTAGTGAGTTGTTTTCCGATACCTTGCTTTCTATGAGTTTCAGCAACGCACAAACTCTGTATATATAATACCTTCCTCGCTGTAACAAAAGAATTTTCAATTACTTCATCTTCCTTCGTGACGACAACACCGACTATATCATTACCTATAATAGCCACAAAAATATGCTGTTTACTATCAATCAACTGGCTTTCAAAAAACTCTTGTTCAACTGGAGTAGAATTCTCTTTATACAAATCAGGCCTTACAGAAACGTGTAATTCATGAACCTGTCTAAATAACGGCAACAATGACTCGTAATCATTTTCCTTGGCGTTCCGAATAAATATATCCATGATTTCTACCTCTCAATAATTTTCTAATAATATTCCACTAATTGTTTTTATCTTGCTTTATCTAGAGCAAAACTTTTAATCTTCTCGTTTTCATAATAGATTACAAGGTTTGCATTCACTGCTTTCTCCCTTAATTCATCTAATTGTTCTTTATTCGGTGCCGATGTCATCTCAGGAATTTCTTCTATTGAACCAAGTATATATTCGATCGAATACGTTCCTTCTTCATTAGGTTCGAGTACAGTAGGAGAAGCTAAAAAACCTCCTCCATGATTCCTCTCGCTATATAAATTTATACCCGTCACTTCATTTGCAAATGCTTTTAGTTCTGGGTTGGGTTCAATGGTGAGGGCAATTGTTTTACTATCACTTTCACTAATATGTGCATTTTGACTAACCTTAAAGTTCTTCTCACCAGTATTGATAATTTAAAAATCATATTGTAGTGAGACAAGACCGATGTGTTCAAATAATTGACCGTCAACAATTGGCTGTTGCTCTGGAATATCACTAACTATCCTTACATTCGAGCTTGTGAGTTTTATTGACGGTGTATATACTGTTGATTGATCAGAACATCCTGCAAGAATCGCCATTAACATAATAATCATGAATTTATTCAAGTAAACTCTCCTTAATAATATGAACTTCTAACAACTTTTCTTATTTCCTATAGAACACTAATCCTGATACTCACTATTCAAAAACTGATGCTATCGCAACTGAAAGTTCAAACCTATGTAAGATACAATTTCAAATAGGGACTTTTTTAACGGTCAACAAATGACCTTCTTGTAACAAGAGTTGTTTCGGGTCAACTATTTCGTTTAATAAAACCTTATGTTTTTTCTGTATCTCTAATTCTGTTCGATTTGAGTTAATTACATTTGCTATTTGTACAGTACAAACTTCATAAGGGGCGGTATGATTACGAATATAATGCAGTAATTCCTGTAATTGCCAGTCTTTTTCTATTCCATTAAAAATTTCTATTTGTATTGGATAATCAAACCCAGGAATTAGATGTGGTTCAGTTTTTGTAAAATCAACGGAACCAATACCCGAACCCATTTTTTTGTCTGAAGCTAAGTAATAATAATTAGTCATTTTGACCCTCCTGTAACTAAAGGAAACTTTTGATTTCTCCCTAGTTAGCTTAACAATTTTCTTTCGTAGACATGGTTTTCAGTTTCATTTTATAGCCCACGTAAATTAATCTGCTATTTGTTTATCCTTTTTCCTTTTCATCAACCATGAATACAGCATTTCATAATAAGGAATACTCACTTCACATGAAGATGAAATTTCATAAGAAGTCCAAACAGTTTAGAAGTAAGCTAATCTTTAGTTTAACATTAATTTCCTTTTCTGTTCCTAGTTAATTCTATATATTATTTCATTGACCCTGTAACTTCCACGTTTTAATTTCTTAATCGTGATTTTGTACCTAATCTGAATGTTGGAATAAAAAGAAAAACATAAGGAATTTCAGACTCCCTATGTTTCCATTCATCTTATTTATCTGTTTGTTTTTGCTTCTTTTTCAAATACTCCGCACGTATTTTTTCAAGTTGCTGCTTTTTATCAAATTTGGCAGGTCCCTGTTTTTCATGAAACTTTGTCACAGCTACCTGAGCTTTTGTATCCAATTGATATTTCCCCACTTTGTTCACCTACTTTTCTTGTCTTTAAAGAGAATCTATTCAACAAATATAAATATACCCTATTCCACTGGAGAATACCTTACTTTATTATGTACTGCTACTTTTGCATATATCAGTGAATCAATATCATTTAGTAAAATCATTCATCGCCAAATAGTATTCCCTTCATTGCTATAATCATCCTTCTATATTCCCTTGCAACCCACTTAACCTAAAAACAATGAAATAATTACATTCCAAAAAATCATTGATAATGATTTTCATTCCTGTAAAATAGTTACTAACAGATTGTCGTTATGAAAAGAGGTAAGTATGATGGAGTTAATTAATTTTTCTTTCAATGCAGTTACATCAGAAGAGGAAGTTCGAAAAATCGTAGGAACGCCACATGAACATATTACTAAAAAAAGTGTTTCACAGATTGATGAACATTGTAAGCGATTTATTGAAATGTCACCACTGTTTTTTCTTTCTACGGCAAACGCTGAAGGAAAATGTGATGTTTCTCCAAGAGGGGATTTCCCGTGTGGAATACAGATACTAAACAACAAACAATTAGTGATTCCAGATCGTCCAGGCAATAAACGAATAGACTCCATTCTCAATATTATATCCAACCCACACGTAGGACTATTATTTCTTATTCCTGGTTTAGAAGAGGTGCTCCGCATAAATGGACGTGCAACTATAATAAAGAATCCCGAGATTCTGGACAGCATGAGCCTAAACGAAAGGCCACCCTTACTTGGGATAGGTGTAGATGTGGAGGAATGCTTTATCCACTGCCCACGAGCATTCAAAAAATCAAAGGTTTGGGACATTGATTCGTGGCCAACCAAAGAAAGCTTCCCTTCAAGTTTAGAAATATTCCATTCAGCTTTACTGCACAATGGAGTAGTGTTGAAGTAATAGAGATGAGATCTATGACCTAACCCACTAATGGCGGAGGATCTATCACAAAAAATATTCAAAGATTTGTGGGTGGGTTACGTCATTGATGGTAAGACTTACTCAACTTCAATAACAAAGGCGTAACTCGCACTCCCCTTCTCCCAATATGCATAAGCACTATAAATATAAATACCTTTTTCTTTTGGTACTAATAATATGTCATCACTTAATGGGACATTTTCAGTTTCTTGGATTACTAATCCATCTATCAACACCCAATGAATTTTCTAGTGGTTCATGATGAAAGTCTATTTTCAATTTTGCTTTAGGTGATACAACAACAGGTTTAAGATCATGATGTTTAATCAGTTCTGGTGGAGAAATACTATCAACACATTGTGCTGTAATAAGTCCTTTCCAACAATAAGAACCCTGTACCACTTCTACTTTACTATCTTCAACAGTTATACTTGGTTTGGGTGGATTTAAGTTAAGTATCGAGATAACAAAATATATTCCAATAGCTAATAAAACGCACACTAAGAAAGTCATTACGTTTTTCTTCATTTTCCTGCCCTCCTTGTTAAGTTAGACGTATTTTATTTAGAAAGGTTTCTAACAAATCAACCTTGGTCCAATACTTCAAAAAGAACAGCTAATAATCCTGTTTTTAATTAGTAGCTGTATTTTAGTCATTGTCCCCTTCCTCTTAAAAGCTCAATTAATGTTGTGCAAACAATGAGATCACATAAACTTTCCTGATTGACATTTAAGGAAGCATTTAATAATCTGGATATATGAACATATAATCATATATTCACATAAAATATAATGAGGAGGAAAAATAATGATTGAAGAGCAGAAAAATAAAGAAGCCTTTACTGAAAAAGGGCAGCATTTGGATGAAGAGACATTGTTTGTTGTTTCGCAAACGTTCAAAGCATTGAGCGACCCAACTCGTATTCGTATTTTGAACTTATTATGTACAGGAGAGCACTCAGTCAACGATATTGCAGAGACTCTAAATTTAAGCCAATCTAGCGTCTCCCATCAATTACGTTTCTTGAAAAATTTAAGATTGGTCAAATATAGAAGAACAGGGACGACTATGTATTATTCGGAAAATGACGACCACGTTATGAATTTACTAAAACAGGCAATCGAGCATGCTTGCCATCATTAATTAGGAGGACTATGAATGGGACACGATCATGGACATGACCATACACATGGTGCGAATAAAAAAACATTAATGATAAGTTTTATTATCATTACAGGCTATATGTTAGTTGAAGCAATTGGAGGATTTATAACCAATAGCCTTGCACTTTTGTCTGATGCGGGCCATATGTTAAGTGACTCCATATCACTTGGGATTGCTCTATTGGCGTTTACACTTGGAGCAAGGGTCGCTAACCATAGTAAAACATATGGATATAAGCGATTTGAAATATTAGCAGCCGTTCTTAACGGCATCACACTTATTTTGATTGCTCTATACATCTTTTATGAGGCAATTGAGCGCTTTCAGAATCCACCAGAAGTGGCTTCAACGGGAATGTTAATCATCGCTGCATTTGGATTACTAGTCAATATTATTGTTGCGTGGATTATGTTGCGTGGCGGGGATGTAGAAGAAAACTTGAATATGCGTGGAGCCTACTTGCATGTGATGAGTGATATGCTTGGTTCCATTGGTGCAGTTATTGCTGCACTGCTGATCATGTTCTTCGACTTGGGCTGGGCAGACCCACTAGCGAGTGTCATTGTTGCCGCACTCGTATTACGAAGTGGCTACTATGTTACGAAATCTGGTCTTCACGTCCTGATGGAAGGGACACCACAAAATGTTGATTTAAACGATGTGATCCAAACAATCCAAAATAAAAAAGAAATTCATAGCGTTCACGACTTACATGTTTGGTCGATTACAAGCGGCTTAAATGCACTATCCTGCCATGCAGTTGTAGATAAGCAAATGTCTGTTGCTGAAAGTGAACGTTTGCTTCATCAAATTGAACACGACCTTGAACACAAAAATATTCACCATATGACGATTCAAATAGAAACAACTTCTCATCAGCATGATAATACGATTCTGTGTAACGCAAAAGCTAATTCATCTGGACACCATCATCACTGATAGCTATGCATACTTAAAATACAGTATGTAAGCAAATTACCTAATTCAACTTGAAAGGGTGAGGCCTCACCAAGTGTAGCTGAGGCTCACCGGCTTTCTGTAGAAAGAGGAGTGTATTTCAGAAATGTTTACTTCAGCCATCCCATCATTGTTCGTTTTCATTCAAATAAATCTAGCATTATTTGAATAAATCTAAGCCTTTTTTAACTGCCCAATAATGATGATCGTGGATAAGAAACTTATTCGCCCTTTGTATATCTATCCATTCTATGTAATAGTACCTTGTATCCCGTTTCTTCTAACATTTCTCTTTCAAGACACCTGAAATGACTTCCACCATTTTCAATTCCGCCACCTGCCAAAAGATGATGCCCCCTTTCATTTCGAACAGTCATAACCTCGTCTTTTTGAGAATTATAAATAACGGCATAAACACCCTTTCTAGTTTCATAACTAATTCTCTCATTTCTCTCTCCAAAAACTTTTTTCATCTTTACATCCTTTTCAGATAATAACATTACTACCTTATGTAAACCGATAATTTACTATCTGGATCATGTCTCCTTATTTCTCAATATTCAATGTCAGTAAGCATTTTCGATTACCCATTTCTAGTTAGAAATACCCTGATGCCACCGCTTCATGTGACAAATCTTCAGCTTTTGGGAATGTGAGGTTTTTTATAGAAAATAATTTAACAAACAAGCATTTTTGTTATTTATTCACTTATTGTGCTTTGTTCATAATCTTGTATTAACATTACTTCAAATTCACCATCATACGATACCCAATTCACAGAGTCGATATGAACTTTATTATTAATCTCAGGTAAATCGGTCAATATATTTCTAGCAATATTCATCATAGTCTCTGTTCTTTTGTCACCATAAGGCTCTCCACTCTTAAAGATTTTAGTGATCTCAGCACTAAATTCTTTAGTATCAGGAACGATATCAACTCTATAATCGATTCTATTTGTGCCTTCAACTTCTCCCCAGCTTTTAATTTTATAATGGGTACCATCAATTAGATAATTTGTATTAAGATAAGATTCTAAATCAAAATTTTTTGTAATACTCTCCGATTCTTCTTTTATTGATTCTTGACTATCCTCATTGCTTTCGATTTTTGTATTTTCAGCAGTAGATTCATTTAGATTACTTGCACTAGTACTATTGCTATTACTATGATTATCTAGGTTGTCTGAATCGTTATTACTAGTAGGAGATCGATCCTTATTCGCTGAAGTTGAACTCTCCATTTGATGTTCTTCCTTTATATTTGTATCTACTAATGAATTATCCGTTTCTAACTTAGAACATGAGCCAAGCACGAATAATAAAAGCACCAATACAAAAGAATAAAGTATAAAATATCTTTTCTTCATTAATTAACTCCCTCCAGTGTATATAAAACATGATAACAGTGAAATCTTCCTCCTTATCCATTTTAACATTAATTTCCTTTTTTAGCGTAAAAAGAAAAAATGGCTTGGATCAATGATTCTTATCAGAATGGCGAATTTGGTGTCGTGTGTTAAACGGAATTAACTAATGTAATACTAGTGATTTAAAGTATACTATTACAATAAGCTATAATTTAAGGGGATGGATTTATATGAAATACTTTACATATGATTTATTAACGGCATTGAGTAACGAAAGTTTAGGAGAAGCAAAATTAGACGAACTTGAGGAAGAATGGGGAAAGAATAGAGATTTATACTGGGAGCAGTACGCTTCATTATCTAATAGACTTCCTAAAGAGGTGTTTCAGAGATTTGACACTTATGGATTCCATGATTACTTGCTAGAAAAAGTAGTAATAAACCATTCAAACCTAATCAATACCACTATTCAACTGACCGTCTCAAATGAGAAGGAAAAATGGAGGCTTACGTTTACCGATGTTTTTTCCTTTAGCTTTCATCACCTTAATAAAGATAAACCAGCTCCCATACTAAGTCCTGAACAAGACTTATGGACCAGAGAAGAATTCCTCCCTGTAAATAATAAGATCATCTCTTTTGAAGTCATATGTCACTCTGGAGCAAATTTAAAAATCGAATTTAAAGATAATGGAATTTCACTAGAAGAGGTTCTCTAAATAGTAACATTTGCGAGGTGCACGTTACTTTTCCAATATTGTAAGCAAATTGACCTGTCCCTACTGTTCAAGTAATGAGCAGTAGTTAGTTTTATCAAAATGGATTAGAATTGCTGTTTAAGAATGGGGTTATAACTTCTTTTACAGCATTGTCTAATTTTCTCTGGATCTCGCTTGGACTGTCATAAAAATTAAAATTCAATTCTTCTTCATAATTAGTTAGGATTTCGATAACAACTATGATATCTTCCTTTTCTGAAACATTTAGTTTTTCATCACTAGATTGCATTAAAAGATGAGTAATATACACGTTTAAGTCAAAGTGAAACCTTCTTAAATCATTTGGAATTGAAATATGTTCATGTAGCTTTATATTGGCAACATTCAAAGACAATGCTGCTATTAACCCCATTTCACTATTTTCACTTTGTTCTTTTAATGAGGAATTCAATTTGGTCTTTATACCTTCTTGATTTTTCACAAACTCCCTTAATAAGTTCTGCTCATTTTGGGTAAGGATTTCCTCTGTTTCGTTTATTTTGAACACAAAAAAAGTAGAAAGCATCACTAACAATACATTAACTATACAACATATAATTAAAAGCTTTTTATACTTCAATTTCTGCCTCTACCTCCTTTGATTTTTAGCCATATCCTCACTACAATGTTAGTCTGTTTCTTGAAGGCTTTGTGTCTTCTTTAGCACTTTTTCATTTGGCCCACCAATTATAATTGAAGGGAGTGTCATGTTTTCTACAAACCGGGTCAGGATTACTAAAGTAAACTATATGGTCTATATTACAAGTATATAGGATATTTATTATTGTTTTATGTACAATCAAAATATTTAATTAAAAAACAATAGCACCGATCACTTCTCTTACTAGCATTTTAATGATCTTTTAATTTTTGAAATATAGATTCTATTTTTTCTGCTATATCAGGGTTTTCGCTACTAGCAATAAAAATAATAATGAATTGATACGTATATAAACTATTAACATCATAAGGAAATTCTGCTTCTGCAAATATTGTAGTTAGTTTGTCAATAATCACTTCTTTACTGTCAAAGTTGTATATAAGATAGACGTATCCATCCTTAAATTCGTAATATTTCTCATCCGAGCCAGGAAAGCTAAATGTTTTTGCTTTTTCCGTTTCCTCCTTTAAGGTAATTCCCGCCTCTTGAAACTCACTTAGAATTGGGTTCAGTATTGATTCTGATTGCGAATTCATATTACAAGCTGCGAGCACTATTATTGAAAAGAGTACAATCCTTTCAAAAATTCTTTTAATCATTTAATCCCCCTTTGAAAGAGTGCTAGTTGTAGCGAAACAGCATTTCAATCTAATACTTGAATGACTGAGTCTTTCGCAAGGTAAATATGTAAGTAGTTGCACTTATACCTTACCTGCTAATTCACTTTTCACATACTCTCTAAAACTCTTATTTTTCAGAAAATCACGCTGGATTAGCTTTCATCTTTCTTTCAAAGACTGTTAATTGGGTTCTACATTCATTTTCTTAGTAGAGGGAATCCCCCCATTGTTGAATAAATAGACTGTACTCATTTGGTATCGTTTTTCATCTGCTCTTTTATAGAATCTAATTCCTTAGACAAGCTATTAACCTCGTTCTCTACTTCTTCAAATTTTGAACGAGTGACAAATAACTTAGAAAAAGCACCCTTAAAAACTAAATAGAACAATCCAATTGCACCGACCAACAATAAGATCTGAACAATATACGGTATTACCGATACGATTATTTCTCCCATTTTAATCACCCTTATTAAGATTACGTCTTTAATATTTTAACATTAATTTCCTTTTAATGGACAATATTGAAGGAACACTAACAGTAGCAAATTGTAAGTGCTTTTTTTAGAAATCCACTCAAAAAAACAAATAACTGTGTAAATTTCAATCTTCTCCATGAAGATTGAAATACCCTCCACCTATGCCAAAGTCAGCTATTAGTACTGGAAATGAATTTCCTCCTATAACTTCACCTTCCGCAATATAAACATATCTTTAATTTAATGCCAATTTCCATTTACTCACACAAAAAAAACGCCCCTTCTAAGGAACGCTACCCGTAAATTTACGTAAATCATTTCACAATTAGTCAGAATTAATTTAGTTTCAAAGATTATTCTTTTCTCTTCTTCATTATATAACTCCTATTAGTTGAAACACTCTGCTAGTTCAATTTATCATTCCTGCTTATCCCCTTTATTCCTTTTAACAACTCAATGATTTCCTCATTCTGTCTAGAAGCTTTTCTTAGTTGTCCTTCTATTGCTAGAAGTGTGACCACTATTATGATAAAACCAATAATTATCAATCAAGATCCCCCTCAAAAGATTCACTAATCTATCCCAGAACTTGAGTAATTACACCTTTATTATCTTAACATTAATTTCCTTTCCAATGCCATGGAAAAACTTCTGTTACTGTTGTTAATTCATCTAAAAACTTTCTAAAGCTATTTCTCATATATCTGATAAAATAGACAATATATAATTGGAAAAAGGAGGGTACTTTGCTGATAAAAGTAAATTCATTTAAACACTTATTCACTTTCATTTCTCTGGTCATTTTAGCGTATCATTTGATAAATTTATTTTTATTTTGGCCAGATATTCCAGACCGTATTGCCATTCATTCCACTAAAGGTGAACCTGATAATTGGGGTTCGAAGTACTTTGTACTAGTTATGCCAATTATAGGGCTTCTAATCTGGTGGTTACTTGGGTTATTAACTAAAAACCCTGAAAAACTTAATTACATTAATTTAACCGAAAAAAATCGAGAGCAACAATACAATATGTCGAAAAAAATCATGGTTTTGATTCAAAACCTAGTATTAATTAGTTCTATATTAGCCAATGAATCTTTTGTAAGATACTCAGTAGGTATTGAAAACAACGTATTCAGTTTTTTACCATTGCTTTTAACGGCGGTTATGTTGTTGGCCGTTTTTTTCAATTTAATATGGGCAGTTAGATTAAAAGAATAATTAAGTATGTAGACCGAGGAGATCTGTTCAAGAGCACGTATAGTCAAATACCACTGTAAGAAAGGAGTAAGCCCTGCTCTTAATGGGTTATCCTAGTCAGTTTAACACGTTCTAAATGTTCTTCTTTAGATCAAAGAAAGCCATTATTCCACACATGATTACACCGGCTGTCAATATCGTTGTCATTAACCAATTTTCTCCCCAACTTGTAACAACACTATATAAGCAACCTGATCCAACAGCTAATGACGCATACTTTGCTCGCCATTTTTCAAGTTTAGAACTCTTTTTAGAACTCAAACTTCATACTCCCCCTCTTAGCAGCACGAAATATAGTAATGATGTCGACCCAATGATATCATCCAAAATGAGTTATGTTGTGAAGATTAAGTCTCCTAAATCTTTAGGTTCATCTTCTATAATTTTAATCTCTATAATGGCTCCTGATTTGATAGTCATGAACACGTCCTCAAGTTCTAATACAATAGAGGACAAAATCTCATTATTGCTTTCCTTAAAACCGTATCCACTTACATTTTTTATTAAGTTAGGTTGAACGGAAAAACTTGAGCCCATTATGATATGTTTTTGGGACGGGCCATCTATTAGTTCGTATTTAAGTGGTTCTGGAGTTTTCTGTTCTTTAAGTAACAGAAAGTCATCACCTGTGCTGTCCTCAATCCAGTCTATTTTCCAATACTGTATGTCAACTGAATTCTCTTTTCTTATATATAGTAAGGGTTCAACAGAGTGAATTAAGAGTTCTTTATTTACTCGGTATGTATCAAGCTTATTCGCGAAAATCCCTTTTAAAAAGCAACCTTCAACAGTTTTAAACCTCTCCCATACTTCTTTCAATTTACTTTACTCCTAACTTATTCGTTTTTTGTTCATGATAAAATTTCTGAAACAGCTATTGCAACATGTTAGAATGATAAGCTATATCCTCACAACAATGTTTTTTCATAACTGTATTTCTCCATATTAGAACTACCCATTAAAAACTTTTACTAGATGTTTCATTGAAGAAGGGCTTATTCTGCTAAGGCATTATTAAATGCAGAAATCCATTCGTTAAAGCTTGGCTGAGTTGTCTCCATTTCAAAAATCAACTTATTCTCTCTTGCATGATTCTCTTGATAACGTCCCTTAACAAGAACGTAACCTCTTCTGTTGAGTGAAAATGTTATATCAAGATTACACTCTGAATCAATTAGAACAACTTTTCCCTTCATATTTTTATACAATTGTTCCATTTCTTTAGTGAATTGTTTTAACTCACCAAAACTAAACCAAACTTGCCCCCGAACAAAATAATTACTTACCTTAATTTCAATTTGACTTTCTCCATACTCAAAAAAATCATTGTCTAAAAAGAAACCTAAATATTCTCTATTTTCACAGATTAGCTTAATTTCATTCATATTTAACTCCTCTTTTGCCCGACCTTCTTATATACTCGTTTCAATGTAAAACCTATTTCTGTTCGGAAATTGCACCCAGTTAGCTCAATTAATCTAGTACAAACTATTGCGGTTTGTTTCTCCCCATTTACATAACTGTTCTAAAACGGGTAATAGGGTTTCTGCTTTTTCTGTGAGGCTGTACTCCACTTTTGGTGGAATTTGAGGATACTCTTTCCGTCGAACGATCCCGTCTGCTTCCAGTTCTTTTAATTGAGAACTTAATGTCTTATAGGTAATAGCTCCTATTCTTCTTTTCATTTCATTAAAGCGAACCGGTTGATTTTCAGCTAAAAGGTAAAGGATGAGCATCTTCCATTTACCTCCAATCACTGACAAAGTATAACCAAAAGATGTCTCTTGGATATTACCCTTTTCTTTATAGTCACTCATACTCATCATTACACTATCCTTTCTGGTAGTAACTATTAAAAAAGTGCGTACTACTTTTTTCTTTGTAGTCGATCTATACTTACCTTACTTTAAAACAAAGGAGAGAAAACAATGAGTCTTTTAAGAACCTATCATCACAATCTATGGGATCACGGTATTACTCAAGGCTACAACGTCAACGGCACTATTTATATTTCAGGTCAATTTTCACACAATAAAGAAGGTATATTCGTTGGCAAGAACGATATTAAATCTCAAACTCGGCAAACGCTTGAAAATCTTGATCGTGTGCTAAAAGAGTTAGAAGTGACGAAGTCCAACCTAGCTTATGTGGAAATCTACCTCACAAATCCGCAAGAACACTCTAAGCCAGTCGTCGACTTGTTCAAGGAATACCTTGAACAACACCGGCCGGCGGGCAGCCTCCTCGGTGTGACTTATCTGGCGTTCCCAGAGCAACTGATTGAAATCTCTGCCATCGCACATACCGATAAAATAAACTAAATTTCGAACAAAGTAATTTTAAAAATACCACTTCTATCAGTAGGATCTTCACTAAAATCTATAATGATATTGAAAAAAGCAATATCATTATAGATTTTCAACCTTAACATTACATAACTTACCTACGTATCGTTTACTTGAAACCCAATCTCGCTTCCGTTTAAGAGCTGCCTAATCGGACTATGGAAGACTCCATTTTATTTAGCTGTTTTTTTGAATATACATTTGTAAATCGTTCACATACAACTAACATTTCTGGTGAAAATTCCATATTGTTCTCTTTTAATAATCCTGTAAAAAACGTCTCATGTGCTTCCCACCAATAACGGTAGTCACCTTCGCCTTCAGCTAAAGCAAATTCCTCTGTTACCTCATTCATAGGTACAACTTCAACTGATTGAATTTGAATGACCGATACCGGTTCTTCCTGAGCATCTAGAACAATATTATATTCGCCCACTTTAGGTAGAGCTTCATTCTCTAACTCATAAAACAAGAAAGCAGAAGTTGTCGCTGTCTTCTTATTTTCAACAACTAAACTGGATAACCAATCAGCAGAAGTTCCGAATTGAAAAGCCTCTTTACATTCAATCCCTTTCTTATTAGCTATCAAACAAAACTCATTAAAAAACTGTTGAGCCTTATTATTCATAAAACATTCATCCTTTAATAAAATTATTTCCTTTATAACTACTCCGCTTCTTAGTTTAACATTAATTCCCATTCCACTGACAAAAATGCACTATTTTTGTAGTAAGACGTTCTCTTTTCTAAAGACCATGGTTATTCACATAATGATTATCCAGGCTTTTAATAATTACAATTGATTTAGGAATTCAACCTAAAGTTGAAAATATGTATAATTGAAATAGCAAGGCTTTAAAGATTTGTTATAAGCTACTTCATGTCTGTATATCATATAGCAGCCGTATGTTAAATTGTATTGTTGCAGGAAGAACTATTGTAAATATTTAGTGCTGCTTATGAATTTATACAATGAGTAATTCGGTTTAACCGAGCAAGATAATTATAACTTTTAACAATATTATGGTAAGGATAGGAGGTGAATACATGAGCCGAGATAACGCTGATAAAAATACCTTGATTAGTACCCTGTTAGGCTGGACTGTTGATGCAGTGTTATATCTTCCAAGGGTACTTATTAACTTTGTGAAAGCCGTATTTTAATTTAGAGAAAGGAGGTTGATTATCAACTTCCTTTTCTGATTCGAGTAAAGGATATCAGTCTAGCATTATTCGTGCCCTAGTCTTTTATGCCGAATCGACTTCCATCCCGCTTGCGTCATTTCGTGCATCCCTTCCTTATAAGCAACACCTTAATTCAACTCCCCTATGAACCATATTTCTCCTACATATGGGTCCTTTTCATCGGTGATTTCTTCTCTAAACCCTAGAATCTTCATGTTCTTCGGGATCGTTAGTTTCCATTCATGTTCAATATTTCTGGATGCAGGAAGAGGTGTCCACTTTTGAGAAGCATCATTTCTATCGAAGAATGTTTTATAATAAGACTCCCCTTTAAACACAATGATTTGTGAGTTCCATAGA
This sequence comes from Halalkalibacter suaedae, assembly GCF_017939705.1. GTDB lineage: Bacteria > Bacillota > Bacilli > Bacillales > Bacillaceae_D > Halalkalibacter > Halalkalibacter suaedae. The sequence continues at coordinate 295,366 of NZ_JAGKSQ010000004.1, read as the reverse complement.
CCCGGTAAATCAACTGCAACAACTATTCTTGTTCCTTCCGAAGTATCAGGTTTTATATTCACTAAATGTTCTGCCCTTTTCAATAATGCTTGGATACATATACGCTTGATGCCCACTGGGGTCTTGGGAGAAGATATAAATCCTTGTCCAACAGGTAAATGAAGATGCCAATACCCATTATAAAAATCGGAAGGAAACTTGATGGTTTCCTTCTCAATTCTATTTACCATACTGTTCACTTTTCGTTTTAAGCCCCTGACTTTTTTGTTAGGCATTTTCATCACCTTTTATTCTATTTTTTGATGAATTCAATAGACATTTGCTTATCTAATTTAACAAATAAGCCTTTTAAATGACTTATTTTATTGTTATCAGTTATTTCAAAATCGACATCACTAATCACCGCTGAATATTTACTGAAAGCTTTATCACTTTCTTTAAGTTTAAATTCTATTATTAAATTTTCAGCTTCATTTTCAAAATGAAGGACAAGTACATCATCATTTACCTTATATGTTCCCTCTCCGTAGATAGTATTAGTGAATACCTTTTCATCTAAAAATTCTACTGTCATTAGAGAGTGATATTTATTTGGATTATCAATTTCATTTTGGATTACTGGAGTATATGCAATGTTAAATGTTTTCTTAGAAAATTCATTGCTACCTGTTTCATAGACATTACTCAATAGAGGGATTGCTAATATAATTAAAAGAAAAACAGAAGCTATCGAAGCAATATAATAATTTCTTTGTGGAGATTTCTGAATTTTGGTAGGTCCATTTTTATCTATGGTCAAATTTATTTCATTTAGAATGTATTTTTCTTCCTTTTCTGAAATCCTAAACTTATTTTCCATTGATTTTAAACCTTTGTCGATTTCATTTTCCTCCTCAAAATGGTTCATGAATATAATCCCCCTTTTCTAATTCCTTTTTCAAAGCTTGTATTCCTCTATATAAATTTACCTTCACTTTACTTTCAGACCAACCAAGAATAGTTGAAGTTTCTTTTATAGAGAACTCCTTAATTTTTCTTAGTATAATAACCTCCCTATATAATCGTTTTAATTTACTAAGTGCAATATATAATTCCTGTTCGGATTCATTTAACAAAGTCATTTGTTCAGGAGTTGGATAAATTGTTTGCACAAATGGAATTGAATCTAAAAAATAGGCAATTGGTTTCCTTTTTCTAAAATGATCAATAGCCAAATTCCGAGCTATTCGAAATAACCAAGCCTTTGGAAGTCCTCCTTGAAATGATTCATAATTGTTATAAGCACGTAGAAATGTATCTTGCAATATATCCTTTGCCTGTTCATGGTCTCTTATTAAAAGAAAGACATAATTATAAACATCATTATTGTACGTATGGTACCAATCATTTATCTTTTCCTTGATGTAGTGATGGCGATCGTTCAATTACTTTCTCCTCCTTCTATCTCTATTTCTCACTGTAATAACGGATTAAAACTTAAAAAGTTACACCAAACTCATTTTTAAGTTTCCAAAATAAAAAACGTTTGAATGTATAGACATACGAACGTTTTCATTAAGAAGTTTCAAGAGTCAAATAGGATCGGTATAAGATATAACAAACCGTCAGAAACAGTACGACATATACGAAGGAGCTTATCGTCATGATTTGCTTAAATGTTTCAAATGATAAGAAATTTATATTTAAGCTAGGAAACAAAATGCTGATGTTAGAAAATAAATTGGTTAGTGAATGTAGAATGATTGGAACAACTAATCTTTTAGTTTTCAAATAAGCTAAACTGTAGAAAACTCCACTGCAAAAGTATGAAAAGAATAAAAGAAAATCGAAATGAAAAAATGCAAAGAGTAGGGAGCTGATAATTATAGCCTTCAAAATATTCATTTTAGCTTTCCATTTATTTAGAAAATAGCCTCTGAATAAAAGTTCTTCAAAAACAGGTGCAAGAACGACACTTATAATGAGCGTTATGATTATAGTAAATTCACGTGAAAGCTCAATTTCCTTACCTGAAAGAGAATTGAAAATCTCCAAATAAATATGAGGATTAAATAGTGAAATTACAGGCAAAATGATGCCTCCAGCTAAGGAAAGTAAAGATAATAAGATCAAAAGGATTTTAATACCTATTAACACCAACCACGGGATGTTTCTAATAGATACATCGCCCATTACTTCTCGGATAGAATAACCCTCTTTACGAAGTAAGCTAGTAAGAACGAAGAAACCAATCCCATAGGCAGTTGTCCAAAACAAAAATGTCATATGCATGCCTCCTAGCCATTTCGATAAATACTTAAAGTCACCTAACATTCGCCCTTTTTCTCTATCCTGCTCTATACCTTAACATTTAGTTTCCTTTTCTTTCACATAAAAAAAGCCCCCCTCTGATTGCAGGAATGCTCCCCTTTAGTTAAATCTCAATTTTCTTTTATAGTAGAAAATAAAACTAATAATTATTACAGCGACAACAGTTCCACCTAGAATATAAACCCCGTCCCAGTTATTGGACTTCCCTGTTAATACCCAGACTTGATAAGGAATAAAAACCAATGCCACAATCGTTGGAATACCGCATAGAAGTAAACTACTATTCAGCTTAAGTTCTTGCATAGTTGATTTTATTTTACTATTTTCAATCAATGTCATCTGTCTTAGAGAAGAGAATAGAACAAGTATAGCTATAATTAACAAAATATAATCCATTTAAAAGCTCTCCTTATAATATAAGATCACCATAAAAATCCTTCTCGCATCATCACTGCCGTTAGTCAATAAGACTCGCTTTTTTCGTTTCAAACCCATTCACACTTTAAATTTATTACCAAGTTAACTACTTAACAGTTCGCCTTGCCTAATTTTATTGGGAATAATTATAAATTTAGCTAGAAATAGTATCAATAAAAACACCAAACAAGTAAAGCTCGTATTTTCACTTGTTATAATATTTGACTGAATAATTTGTATTGCAACTAAAATATTTAATACATAGGAAATTAGAAAGCCTGAAAATGAAATCGATGCTAAATAATTTCCAATTAAAGACCTTCTATAATTATGCATATAAGTTTTACCCTTTTTTTGTATAAAGATATTATATTGAATTTGTATTACCAAACCATAGGTGAAACCAATAATTAGGAATGCTACAATAATAAAGCCAACGATATCATCCATGCTTATCCCCCTCTTAATTTCATCTAAAAAATTATTTAATCAATTCATGCTCATACTAATCTGCACGTAATAACTAACTAAAAGATTTATAATAAAGAATAGTAGAATGCAATTCTCCATTTGCCGATTTAGCGTAATAAGGGATTTTGCCAGCATGAATATAACCAATTGAAGAATAAAGAAGATTAGAAGGATCTCCTTCTCTTGTATCGAGAACTAATAATGACCTGCCCTCCTCCTTGGCTCGTTCTTCAGCTTTGTTCATAAGTGAACGACCAATACCATTACGTCGATAATTAGGGTGTGTCATGAGCTTGGCAATTTCTGCTCTATGAGCACCATTCTGCTTATTGCATAACTGTAACTGTACACTTCCAACTATCTGATTGTTTATTTTAGCGACAAATAAATGCACATCTTGATCTAAGACATTCATCCAATATTTAGTAGCATCTGAGTATGACAGTGGTGGTAAAAAACCAATCGATGCATCATCTTCTACTACCTTTATCAGAAGTTCGGAAAGTTCATCAACGTGTATATCAATAATTTTCACTTGTTCAATTTGCATATTATTAACCAATAGAATCACCTCATAAGTTTAAGAATATTAATGCCTTGTTTGAATCTTTTCAATGACATTCCCTTCAAAAGAAAGCCCTAACACTGTAGCTCCTAGAAGTTCTTCATCTGCAATTAAAAACCAAAACCTTCCCTCATTATTATACTGTATCACTTTGGCTTGATATTCTCGTCTTTCCTTCGTGATCACTTGTACTTTCTCGATTTCAGGGTCCGTTATTTTCCCTCTAAGTATATCTGTATAATTTGAAAAATAATTCCTTAATTCCAAATGTCCCCAATTTAATTTAGAGTCCTCCAACAAATACAGACTTCCTCCCCGAACAATCTCCCAACCTAAAAGATTTTTCTTTAAGATTACATTTCCAAAAGAAGCATCAGCACCGTGCCCCCATTCGTAAAAGGCGATAGCTTTATTCTTCTCGACGAATTCAATATGAGCTATCGTTAATTCTGGTTGCTCTAATGCTATAACAGCCTTTTGAATTTCTTCTATATCATCTTTTGAGGTTGCATTTATAAAATAAATACCACTAATAAGTAAAACAATAATAAGTAAAAATAAGAACTTTTTCTTCATTCCAAGCTCCTTTAAATGCTATCCTGCTCCTATATTTCAATACGAAAAGAGCAATTCCTTCTTATTAAAGGATTGCACCCGCTTTTACACCTCATGTCCAACTAACCATTTCAAACGCTTGATTTGTACAGTATCTGGCATTGCACGGAGCATTAGGTTCCGAGAATGGATTGCTAATGGATTTTCAAGCTGCATTAATCTCGCCATGGCTCTTGAGCCTCTCACTACTTGTGAGGTGCGAGGAATCCTAATTTCTTCATACATTTTAAAAGCTTGCTGCACGTTGTCAGGGTATTTTTCAAGGGAACGGGATAATACTAGTGCATCTTCTATGGATTGGGCTCCCCCTTGTCCGAGGTTAGGAAGCATAGGATGAGCGGCATCTCCGAGCAACGTAGCCCTGTCTTTACTCCAATATTTTAGCGGGCTCCGATCAAAAATTTCATGCAGGAGTATGTCTGATTCATTGGTTGACTCAATGACTGCTTCAATTGGCTCGAATGAACCCTTTAATTTCTCCAAAGCAGTCTTCTTCCGATCCACGGTGTTAATCATCTTTCCTTGCGGTATATTAATTGCTGAGAACCAGAATATTCGACCTCTGCCCAGATGAGAAAATCCAAACCTCTTACCAGGACCCCAAGCTTCAAAGCCTCCGCCAAGTTCGACAGGAAAGCGGTCATCTTCAAAATTGGATATGCCTCGAATAGCGGTGAAACCTGAATAACGGGAAGGTGTTGAACCGATGATAGATCTCCTTACCTCAGAATGTACGCCGTCAGCCCCGATTAATAGATCTCCTTCTACTTCCTCTCCATCCTCAAAAATCGCCTTAATTTTCGTTGCATCCGTTTCTATACGCATTAACTTTTTTCCGAAGTAAACGGTTCCTTTTTTTACATTTTTATATAAAATGCTTTGCAGGTCAGGACGATAAATCAGGTAGCTATAGGTGCCATAAAGTTTCGCTTGTTTATGAACAGGGACATTAACGAGGAGCTTACCATCCCATGTTCGTATCTCCGCTTTTTTTACTGGCGATCCGGAGTTACGAACTTGTTCAGCGACTCCCAATTTCTCCAACGCTTTAATAGCATTTGCCGACAGAACAATTCCTGCACCTAATTCCTTAAGTTCTTTGGCCTTCTCATATACGGAGACGTTCAAACCCAACTGTTGTAAGGCTATTGCAGCAGAAAGCCCACCCAGCCCGCCACCGATAATTATTGCTGTTTTAGATACCAAATTAGTCACCCTTTCTGGTTATTTAGTGAAAAGAGCATAGGCACTATTTTGTAAGATAAAAAAAGTTGAAAACCATAATACCCTTTTTCTACATCCGATCTTTAACACTTGCTCCGTTACTTAAAAAACTTAGGCTGAATAAGCATCCTGCTCGGAAAAGTGTAGTGTAGAAGTTGATAAAAAGAATGACATGACAAATATAGCAATGCAAATTACTATACTTACACCTAAAAACCCTTTAACATAACGTTCGAATTCAACCTCTTTCTGAAAAAATAGATAGTTTGTGAGCTGCGATGAAATAGCAAGTGCAAGCAACAAGATATTAGCGAATGACCACGAATCCTTAAATACATACATTCTTTAAAAAAGAACTTAATGCTAATACCAGAAATATTATGTCAATTATTACTGGCTTTTTCATTTAATCCCCCTGATTTCACCAAACTCTTCTGCTCCAATATTAGAATAAGAATTGCAATACAAGGAAAGCTCCTGTTACCACTACTTAACCTTCAATTATTTAAGATATTGATGTTCTATTTTCATTACTTTATCATCATAGTACCAAAAAAGAAGTGATTTGTTTGATTTTCTATCGATATACATTCTATAATTTCCAATCCCCATCTCTTTAGAAAGTATTTTTAACAACGACAAAAGAGCAACACTTCTTAAGTGCTGCTCTTTCTAATACTTGCTCTCTTTACTGCTTTGTAAGCAGGATAACGTTTCTGTTTATTTAGGGTATTGCTACCCGATAGCATAAAACCAATTTCTTAAATGCTTATCATATCGTTCCATACCATCTTTATCTACCCATTGATAATCAATGTTCCGTTCTGGGTATAAGTATTGTCTATCATTACTCGGGTAGAAGTTAGCACCTAAATGACTTATGTATTTACTAGTTTTATTATTAAAGCACAAAATATCTCTTGTAATTCCCCATTAAAAAACTTCTTAGTAGGTTAAGAATACTTAGAACGATTTATTCCTCGTAGTGACCATCTTGATAAACCCTATAAACACCTACTGTTCCTGATCCTCCAGCAGCTTTCATTGATTTTGATATAAGTATAATTTGGTAGTATGATCCAGTTTCATCTTCTTGAAGAATTCCACCTGTATCATCGAATAAAATGTCGTCATTATCTTCCAAGTCTAATTCTTTCTTAAGTAGAGCAATAGCATCTTCTCCACTCGATATTTTTATTGATTCTTCATCCACTTGCTCACTATCTGTTAAAGAATCAGCACCTTCATCTATGACATCTGGATTATTTGTGTTTTGATCGTTGTTGTTAGTGTTGTTTTCTTCAGCTGTTTCCTCATTATCGGTCTCTTGCTCGTTAGATGGTTCTTCCTCTTCTACCACAACATTCGTATCGTTTTCCCCTTCTTGAGTTGTCTCGGTATCTTCTTCAGTGCCTGAAGAATTGTTGGTAGAAGTTTCATTACAAGCTGTCATAAATAGAATTACAGAAACAACTAACAACATAGTTATCAATTTAAGTTTTAACATTTGTCTTTCCCCTTTCTCATTACCAAAAGCAATTATTGCAGAAATATTTAACAATTACAATATAAAAATCCATTTTTAGTATAAAAAGGTTTTAAACTAGACCGTTGGCTAATAGGAAAAATTTGTGCTTTTTTGTACTAATTCTACAAAATTAACCTATGAATGATTTAATATGTTTAGTTATTGAGTCTCTTTTACTCATATATAAAGAAGAGACGATTACTTATTAAGTAATCGTCTCCGTAATTTTTAAAAAGTATAATTGTATTACGCAGTAAATGTTTACTCATGATGCGTTTACTTCATCCGGATTCACAATATCAAATGTAACAACGATCTCGTTACCCATTAACGTATAGGTATATTGATAGCTTAAAGGAATCTGAGTTTCCTTATCGGGGTATGTGATGATGACTTCAAAATTAGAGGCTCCACCAGCCTTATGGATTGCGTCTTCCATATAAGCTTGATCACCATGTCGGTTGAGTGTACTATCTTGCGGGAATATTATAAGCATTTGCTACCCCTCCAAGAGAATCAGCAATGATATGCCTTTCACCCAAAACTTCACTTTCGACACCAGGGACCTTCGCATCATCTGAATAGTACCTGCCAGACGATAATACAGATTCATTACTGTCATCTTGTAAAATGATTTCATCAGCAATGACACGTACTAGCTGCCCGTATTCATTAGTAAATGCCCAATATTCACGGTCCCCATAACCAATGTCAACAACGACGTTAGGTTCACGATATCCAGATAAATCACCACCATCAACTTCAATGAGTGTGTACAAGAGAACTGTTCATTATTTGGTTTCGGGGGTGCTTCCTCTACTACTGGTTCTGGTTCATCAACAACTGTAGTGATTAATTAGATGCCATTGATTGCATGAAATTATCAGCTAGTTCCGGAGATCCAAGACATCTCTTGTTAAGGGATTGTATTTAAATATAATGAGTCTTAATCTTTTACATCGACAATCAAAGTCTCATGTAGTTCATCATCTAGAAAAACGTGCATTATCCATTTACCTGATTCAGAGAATTCCATATTTGTAGGTATATGTGCATCTGCCCCATGATTAGGTCCAAAGAGTTTGTTAGGAATTTGAATAGTTTTATTTTCACCAACGATTAAGACTGCCTCTTGTAAACCTGTTTCTTGATGGAAAGCAACAACAGATAACCTTTTATTCAAAATATCATCGTCATTACTCCAAATAAGCCACATATACTTGTTAGTGGTATTCTTTTTGAATTCCTCAGATAGTAGAATTGAGAGTTTTTCTTTTTTTCCAATAAAAGTTCTTCCTTCCCCATCTTCATACATAGGACTAAAAAAATCATAGGAGGTCTCTTTTGATTCAGTGTTTGAGTCTTTTATATAATTAGGGCTACAAGCTGTAGTTAAAACTAAAATAAGCACTGTTAAAAAAACTAGTATTTTTCTCTTCATATTCATAACTAACCTCGTTTCACATGTATCTAATTAAATATAATAATAAGATGTTAAAGAATGAAAAAATTATATTAGTCAATGTTCTAGCCAGTGCGTAAACTATTCCAAATAATAACCCAAAAATTTTTCTTTGGTTTTATTATTTGAAGTTTAAAAGTAATACAAAGTCTTAAACCTAATCTATATTTAGAAAAAAATCAAAGCTACTCACTAGTTGAATTACATACTCATACTCTTGATTAGTATTGTTACCAAGCTCCTCTAAATTGATATTTCCTTGATCATCAAAGTAAGAATATAGAGGTCCACGTGTTTCACTTTCATAATAAACGCCTTTATCTTCAATAACCTTTTTCATATCTCCCTCAAAGTAGAGTTCCAAAACCACACCTTTAGTCTCAGATTTAGGGAATTTAAACTTGCCTGCTTTCTCATAATAAGTAAGAATTTCTTCTTTGCTTAAAGTTGTTGAAAAGCGCTGATAGACAATGACAACCCATGCCCCACTGTTACCGGAAAAAGTCACCCATGGATGACCGTTATACTGTTTTTCTTCTATTAATTTTGTTTGCATCGGAATCGGATAATCAAAGAGTTGTTGTGCAAATCTATCAGATACTCTTTCTTTATCAGTGGCTATATATACGATTCCGAAAATTAATAAGGCACATACGATTATAGCTAGGATAAATTTTGGTTTAAAGAAATTTTTCAACATCCCATTCACACCCTACAGCAAAATTTCATCTTAATCATTTCTGAAACAAAGATTTACATTCTGCTTCAAATACTTAACATTTTGTTTCTTCAATTACATCGTGTACATCGTGCAGCAATATGTAGCAAACAAAGAATTTCAAAACTGACAAACTAATTCTTTTCAATTCTCATAACTAAGATAGTTCTTTCTGTGGATTTATTACAGTTTCATCGTCATTAAACTCAGCACTCCATAGAGCTGTTATTCTGGCTATAATAGCCATACAAATTATGGATCCACCAGCTACAACAGAAATTGGCCATAACTGATTATAGTTTTCAAGTAGAAAACCTCCAACAAATGCTCCTAATGGTATCGCTATGAATGACAGCATCCTGCCAATAGATGTAACTCTACCTATCATAGTAACAGGAACAATACTTTGCTGATAAGACATCCAAGGGACAACAATATTTGATACAGCTGCATTTGCAAGAGCCAAAAATAATGCCAGAGCAATCCATGATTCAAAAATCATAAAGCACATAAACACTCCTGTTGCAAACATGCTATAAACTATCATGTGACCAGTTTTTAATTTTTGATGAATCATTGGGGCAATCAATGCACCAATAATTGCTCCAAATCCCCCTGCACCAATAACAATACCTGTTATTACATTTGACAATCCAAAAATAATAGTAATAATATATATTAAATTTGATTGTAAAGCCATCAAGCCAAAATTGACCCCACCAAATAGTAAGACACCAGCTAATAGAGCCTTATTTGCCCTAAGATACATTATCGATTCAACGAACATGCTATTTGTTTTTAAAACATCTTTTACATTTCCTGCGAGATTTATCTTTTGACTAGTTAAGAAAATAAGTATGAGTGCTGCTATAAGAAATGTAGTTGAATTAATAATTATGGCTCCGTATATACCCATTAATGCAATAGATACTCCTCCTAATGCTGGTCCTACAGCAGAAAACACACTCTCAATAGAACGTTTTCGGGAATTTACTTTGGTTAATAAACCTTTAGGTATTAACGTTTGAATCAAGCCTTGAAGAGCAGGATAAAAAAAAGCTTGTGTACAGGAGAGTAAGAAACCGAAAACAAATAGGATCCAATAGTTGACCCATTGTTGTTGAAGTACATAAACTAACAATCCTGCTAATATTGAAGCTATAACCTGCATACTAACAACAAGTTTTTTCCTGTCTATTCTGTCTGCAATAGCTCCTGCCATTGGCCCTAAAATAATAAAAGGAATAAATTCTAAAATATACATTAATGCTGTTAGACTGGCTGATTTAGTCATCTCTAAGACGATTATAGGAAGAGCTAATCTATAAAGCCATTCTCCAAAAGCCGCAATCCCTATTGCAGAGAGTATTAGATAATAGTTATATGTGTGTTTGCCTTCCATTATCAGAATCCTCCTTTTTAATAAGGGAATATAAAAATCTTATTCTCCCAGTTACTTTAAGTGTATTTTTTCACAAAGTTTAATATTGCCTTTAACCTACTTTAATCCCAAAGGCTATCCACCTTCCATCTATATCTTCAACTACAAATTCTTTATTATTGTAATCGGTATTTTCTAATAAACGGACTATTTTCACATTTGAATTGACCAACTCTTCTTGAAATTCTTCTTGATTTTTTGTAATAAAGTAAGCATCGTATCCGTAACCATATAATTCTCTATTCGGAATTACTTTTTGTCCATTAGTTTTGGTTAAGATAATCTCCGTTCTATCACGATACAAACAAATATGGGGTTCATTCGCATCCAAATAATGAACAGCCTTAAATCCCATTTTATGTTCATAGAAATTAGCAGTTCTTCTTATATTCTGTGTTGGAAATATACAGTGTGATTCTAATAAAAAATTATCCATTTTCTTTCTCCCTTTAGTAATTGTTTCATTTAATTCTATATTCCTTTGTAATTTCATTCTTATAGTTTAACATTAATTTCCTTTTCGTTGGCATACAAAAAGCACTCCTGTTTTATTGCAGGAGTGCACCCGTCACTTAAATAAGGCTTTTAGCATAACCGATACTCTTTTCTATGAAGCCCATATTTTTATAAAACTCATGAGCATTTATCCTTTCTGTCCGATTACCGCTATTAAGTCCGATTCCAGAAGCCCCTATCTTTCGTGACCAATTCTCTGCTTCTTGTACTAACTTTTTTCCTATGCCCTTACTTCGATAATTAATGTTTACAACCAGAGCAACTATTCTTACATAAGACCCATCCAATTCATAATAATACCCCTTAACTAATCCAATCATCCCAACAACATTTCCATCGTAGGAAGCTACCAGAGTGTTGTAATCAGAGTTTGCTTCAATATTACAAAAACGTAATTTCATCTTTTCAGGTGTCGTGGGATATCCTAGTTGATCCATCAGTAAAGTTAATTCTCCAATATCACTTACTGTTGCTTTTCTTATCTCCATCTTTTGAACTCCTAATCAATAATCTTCCCTTTCACTATCCTGTTAACTTGACTTCAATAAAAAAATCTCTGCTTCTTTAAGAATTGCACTCCTTTAGTGGAAGAACCCTATTGTTTGTTTATATTAGCTTCATTTTTTAGGATTCCATAATAAACAAGGTCTATATATTCGTTATCTTTCATAACTTGTTTTCTTAAAATCCCTTCTTTTTTCATGCCTATTTTCTCTATCACTTTACCTGAAGCTGGATTAGTATGAAAATAACGAGCAAATACTTTATTGTATTGCTTTTCCATAAAAGCAAATTCAAGCACTGCTTTAGCAGCTTCCGTCGCATAGCCATTTCCCCAATATTCTTCTCCAACCCAATAAGCAATTTCACCATGATTAAATCTTTGATTGTTAGTTAATGCTATTGCTCCGTATAACTTCCCCGAAATCTTATCTGTAATAGCAAATTCATAAGATTTATTATCGTTAAAATTTTCAACATGGTTTTTCATCCACGATAAAGCATCCTCCATTGAATACGGAAACGGCAAATAGAGAGTATTTTTATAAGGTTGTAATTATTACAGAGCCTTGTAACCTCTTGTGCGTCAGATTTATTAAATAGACGTAGAACCAACCTATTCGTATCTATTGTTTTTTCTGTATTACTATAAATCATTATTTTCCCCCCTTGAAAAATAAACCAATTTCAAAATATTTGGTATCTTCCTATAGATTCCTCTTCTTCAACTCTACTGCCAGTTACTTCAATAAAGAAACAGAGTTGCTGATCCGTCTTGATCTTCAACTCTTGGTAGCAATAGGTAAGCGTTTGAAGTTATCTACAGCTTTTCCCCTGCCCAACACGGAACGTGATAGTTTCCCATCATTCCGCGTGCCATCTAATAAAATGTACTAGATTATAAGTTCCTTGTTACTTAAGTAGAATTGAAATCACATGATTGTCCTTAAACCGCACTTTTCACGATATGTGTTCAACTTCTTTAACATTGGCTTTGCAATATTAAAGCCTTGTAAGCGTGAATGTATTGCCATTTCATCTGTTTGGTGTATTGCCGTATGTATGTCTTTGTGAAGAATTCTAAGGTTTTTAAACGTGTCATCTCCACCTAGATGTATGGGGATGTAATGGTGGCAATGAACGTCACGAGCTTGTAGAAGTACGCCTGAAATTTCACATCTTCCCATTTTCATACTGTATCGGCTAATACGGTTATCCATATACTCAACACTTCGTGTTTGAATATTCGACTCCAACAATAATGCAATTTCTCGCTGAATATCTAAGCGTAATTGCTTGTGTATTCTCGCTCTTCCTTCTGATGTAAAAGGTGTTAAGCTCTGACTGAAATTCATAGCATTTTTCGTTCTCACATCAGCCAATGGGAAGAGATAGATACTGGCTATTTTGAATGTTTTGGCTCCTAAACTATAAAACTTCTCATAGGTTGGTGGAGCGTTCGTTGGATGTGCAAATTTCCCCACAGATTTTAGACGGTTGTATATAAAAGGTCGCACATCGTAGGCAAGACGTGAGAACTCGTTGTAGACATGGGTGGCACGGTTGAAATAATTGTGAATGCCTAAGACAAAACTGTTAAACAATAATGCATTTTGAGTAGTAGGCGAGGCCTTTAATTTTCGAACGTACTTTTTGAATGCTTCTTTGATTTTACGCTTTTTATTTTCTTTTAAGCCTGTGTGTGCTACTCTCTTTTTCCCTTTTTTATTTGCACGGATAGTAAACCCAAGAAATTCAGACTCTGTTTTTCTTAGGTTGATGACTTGAGATTTTTCTGGCGATATATCTAGTTTCAATCGCTGCTTCAAGTATGACTTTATGGCATGATACCATTTCTGTGCCGTATTCCAATCACGGCATAAGACCTTAAAATCGTCCGCATAGCGGACGAGGTAACCTTCTTTTAAAGTCGTTCGCTTCTTAGCATAAAGCTCGCCTTCACGGGACTTATATTCTTTGTGAAGAGGGAAGAACTCCCACTGTTCAGCTACCCAATGGTCTAGATCGTTGAGCACTACATTTGATAATAATGGTGATAACAAACCACCTTGAGGTACACCTTTTGTGGGGACTCCTTCTCCATCAATTTCAGCTTTTAGCATTTTCGAAATACAGGCTAAAACCTGTCGGTCATTGATTCCTAGATTCCAAAGCTGTTTCATTAGTAGGTTGTGATTGATATTATCGAAAAATCCTTTAATATCAATGTCCACCACATAATGGAGCTGAGCTTGATTAATAAGGAATTGTACTCTTGCCATAGCATGGTGTGTAGACCTTAACGGTCTAAAACCATAACTATGTTTGTAGAACCTTGCTTCCATGATTGGTTCAAGTACTTGTCTAAAGCATTGTTGAATAATCCTATCTATAATACAGGGGATACCTAACGGTCTCCACTTACCATTTTCTTTCTCAATCAATTTCCGTCGTACTTTCTTAGGGCGATAATTCTTTAACTTGTTTTGAATTTCATTAACGACTTCATTTTCTGATAGCTTTTTTAAGTCATTAATCGTTTTATTGTCTGTTCCCGGTGTCCTTGACCCTTTATTTGACTTGATCGTTCGATATGCAAGCAGAATGTTTTTCCTAGAAGTAATAATGTCGTATAAACGAGAAAATGACTCCTTTCTAGACGATTTATCATAGAGTTCGGTAAACGTATCTGTCATATCGTAGTAATCCCAGTATCTTAGCGTTTGCACTGTGGCATCATCCTCTCTTAGATGAGGTTCCCACATTCATACCCGACCGGTGCAATTCACTTTAGGAAAATAATCATTCTATATTACTAGACTTGGGGCTGTTCCTCCACTTCCATTACAGAAGTTTCCTCAGTCATGCCCCTACCTTCACAAGAATAAATGCATTTCGGCTTAGCCTTATAGCAGCCATCTAGGATAAGCAGTCCATGTTTGCGATGTTTCTTGCTTCCCAAGTACCTTACAAGGTAGCTATCCATTCTAGAGGTAGGTGCTTCCTCTGAGCCTGTGAGCTCGATACCGCCGTTGTTCGGTATAATGTATTTCATAGGGGAGATTTTTACTCTACATCACTCACCTCTTCGTAAGAAGAGTCATAGGTTTCCTCTATGTTCTAACTTTAGACCCGTACCTTCGGAAGTTCGTCAGTTCTGTTCGATTAGAACTATTCTCACCATATCTAGTTTTTCAGCCATGCGGTCTATCTGTCAGCATACCCCTCTATAAAGATGGCTTTAGCTTTCATTCAACCGAATCTACCTGTGCTTCGAACCCTATAAACTGTTATTTATAACGCACGCAGGAGTATTGATGGAATAGTTTCTGGAAACGTGGTTCCGTCATTCCTATTCTCCCTTGTAAAGTTAGAATTCATCTAGTGAATCCCCTGTATTTCACGCTAGAAGCGCTTATTACAGAACTTGTCACACCTACCCGTTACTTGAATAACTCTATTATTTCTTTGTTGTGAATGCCCAAATAGATAAAGCCCATAAAATAATAGCAGCAACAATAACGAAGAATTTTAAAGTAGCAAGCCCACCTAAAATCATTAAAACCACAATGACACTATATAAAATCGCTATAAATAAAGATGTTTTTACTTGCCCTTTCTTCGCTAAGAAAAATTGCCATATACAAACGATAATTCCTAATACTATCAGTAAATTATACATAAACTTTCACCTCTTCTTATTTTAACACTGTAAACCTTATAATCATTTTTCAGAAATACTCAATTAACCTGCCTCTATAGCGAAAGAAGCGATAGCTGCTGTTCAACAATCGCTACCCGTGAATGAAAAAACTCTAATTATATATTTACTTATTTTTTCTTTTTTTAAAGAGAATAAAAACGATAATGATGATTGCTATTAAAACAAGGATAGGTAGGATTTTTGTGAATATATCCATCCAATGAAAAGGTGCCTTATAGAGATATACGGCTTTTTGCCACTCGTTGTCCCCTACTTCAACAGCAATTGCATTTTTAGATGATATATTATTTATATGAAAATACTTTGTACCTTTAGGATAAGCATTTGAAGCATTTCCGTAAAAATTTCCAGTCATATCATTAGGCTTTGTTTTTACTTCTCCAATT
Organism: Halalkalibacter suaedae; assembly: GCF_017939705.1. Classification (GTDB taxonomy): domain Bacteria; phylum Bacillota; class Bacilli; order Bacillales; family Bacillaceae_D; genus Halalkalibacter; species Halalkalibacter suaedae. The sequence goes on along the minus strand of NZ_JAGKSQ010000004.1, from coordinate 279,488 downwards.
TCCTCTCCAATTTGATTAGCTAATACCTTCTCTTCTTTTACTTCATAAACGTTCCCGTTCCAAACAACAAAAGGATAAGCCCAACTTAGTGCTTGAACAGATGATGTAAAAGTAAGAATAAATAATATAAAAAACAATAAAGTTCTTTTCATCAGTACCTCCCCTTATTTATAGTTTACGCTAAGAATACAATAGTTCTTGTTGCACTAAATTGCCACGTTTCTTCAATAAAGAAAAAGAGCTGCTGATCCGTCTTGATCTTCATCTCTTGCTCCCAGTTAGTTATACATAAAGACTTAAACAATAAGTCATTATTTCTTACGTTTTCGTTCTAAAAATATAGGTGCTATATTTAGTAAGATTGAAACAATTGTCAAAAACCAAAATGCCCTTGCCATACCAGGTATTACATCTGATAAAGCCGCCCAATCTTCCGCTTTTACCCACCTATTTAGATAACTGTAATCTGCACAAATTGTTAATGCTGTAAACGATAATGCCATCGCCATAGCGAGCTTATAATCCTTTCCCGCTCTATACATATAAAGATTTATAAAAGTTGTTACTATTGCAATAATCCCAAATATTACCCACATAACTATACCTCCATATATATTTATTTATGTCGTTTATGTAGCTTTAAAATAAAATTTGATCAAAACCATCCCCCAAACCCGTTTTGAAAAAAGATTGATTAAAACCGGTTCCTCATTTTTGGCTCAATGCGCAATTTTCGTGAAAAAGTTTGATCATTTTCTGTGATTCGTTCTTCAACATAAGCTCCCCGTTAGCTTAAGTGCATTTTTCCACGAACTGGAAATTGTAGTTTCAATTCTTTTTTGATAAGTAATTAACGAAGGTGATGGGGAAAAGGGGAACTTTCTAAACATCTCTTTTGAGTATACGTCAGTCGTATCAATCTCACCCACAATGTATTTATAACCCCCAATTTTGGTAGACCTTATTTGAATGGCAGTTAATAAAATAATTAAATTTAAATCCGTTTCTCCCTTAGTGCCTCTCCACCCAAATTCCAAAGTATTATCCTCTTCACCTTCATGTAATAGAGCAAATGCAAGAATTTCTTTATTCTCAGATATAGCAATGTAACTATGATTCACCAAAGTATCCTTACTGAATATTAAGTTCTCCCAAGCATGTAAATCATTTTTTCTTGGTGGATTATCCCTATGTGTTGCTTCATAAGTTTCTTTTACGAGGGAGGTTAACTTCTTTTTTAAATGTTCATCTTTTCTAATGCAATCTAAAGTTTCAATAGAGGTCTGAGTATTACTATACTTTTGTATGAATTTCACATCTAATTCTGCAATCTCATTCATTTTAAATATAGGCAAGTAAGTTCGCCTAATCTCTTTGAAACCACTTTTCTCATAAAACTCTTTTGTAAAATAATTAGTTTCATAAATCGAAGTTTGGAGTGAGAATCGGTACTTTGATTGCTTTCTACTATTTTTAATAACTGATTCTCCATACCAATATCCCTAAATAGAGGATGGACAATAATAGCCATATAAGTGCAATTTGGATGAAAATTTGTTTTCCATGTTGTAATGCCACCTACAACTTCACTTTTTTGTAAAGCAACATAGGTACAAAGAATATTAGGACTTTTCAAGCCTCGTTCGAAGTACATCTTGGAATTGCCATCATCCCCAAAACATATAGAAAGCAATTGATTTATAGAATCGTTCTGAACTGAATTATATTTTTCAATTAAAATTTCATCACTGTACACTGTTATCACTTCACTCTCGTTAACGATGTGATTCTATATTTCCACAACCAAAAGCCATTCCCCTTCTTGAAGAATGGCTCCTAGTTAGCGAAACAAGACATTAAAAATTTAATTTGCCATCAACAAAAATTGTCTTTACTTGTGTGTTTATTATTTCTTTTGTTTCACCGTTCTTTTCAAAAGCATACATACCACCCATACGCTTATCTTCGTTTTCTTTCCAACCTCTACTTTCCATATAATCTCGGAAAACATCGAAGTCATAATCATCAGAAGATATTTTCACATAATACTCGTCTGCGAGTAGGGATTTAGTAACTTGAGTATCAGTTAATGCTAATTTCCCAATTGGATAAACATACAAAATAATAGCGAATAGAACTAGACCAAGCAATATTTTGATAACTTTGGATTTCATCCTAACACCACCCACACTATTTATTTTACAACAGAACTTTTTATACCTTGTTACACAATCCTGCCAAATCCTTCAAAAAGAAAAGAGCACTCCCTGCTTTTTGAAGGATTGCTCCCAGTTAGCACAACAGGATTCCTTACTCCTCATAACGATGATTATATAAGTATCGAACAAAATCAATAAAATTACCTGTACTAAAAAATGGTGAATCTATATCTAAACCTATAAAATCCACTTCAATTAACCGGGGTGTGTTATTACGAAAATCGTAGCCAATTGCTGTTCCACCACCATCAGAGCCTATAACAATTAAACCAGGTGCAAATTCCAGAGTTGAGTAACCCTCAGGCCCATTTGAATCAACAATACTTTCCATTTCCCAAAGTCTTAAATATCTCTCATTAATCTGACCTTCCCCGCCATTTGAATTCAACATAAAGTCAGTATAGTCCTCAGGAAACTTTATGTTTAATTGTTTTTCTACTTCTCTTATTACATTTATAGTTGTAGGCGGGTTACAATTAAAAAATTTAAACAAGTCCTTATCCATAATGGTTCATCCTCTTTAAATTTCTATTGATATTACAATTGCTTATTAAATTCAAGCTCTCAGTTAGTCAAAAGTTGAAAATTTAGTCTAATTTATAAAAAGACTTTAATTTTAACCAAGTTTCATACCAAAATGTTTTTGATTTTAGTGGTTTCTCTAACTTTATCTCTACTCCATTTTTATTTATATACACTGTATCATTGTCGACCCTTAACCCATCTCCAAAGCTAAAAACAATATCCGAGCAGTCCTGTTTATAAAAATTCTCTCTTTCATTTGACCACTCTGCTTTTTCTATTGAGGACCTCCTTTTCAAGTTCCATCATCTCTCTTCCTTGAGATTTACTTATAACATATTCTATCGCAAAATCGATTTGCTTGTTTCATTATCCTGCCTCTTTACTTCAATAAGCAAAAGAGCAATCCCTCTTTATTCAAGAATTGCTCCCTTTACTTTAATAAGAAATATCTAATTACCAAACCTTATCTCTCCATTTTTGATGCAGAGCATTGCAGCTTCGGGACCTTCATAATCCTCTTTTCTAAGGGAAATCTCCAAAACGTCCCCATCTTCAAACGTTATTTTAATAGCAATCCCTTCTTCTGCAATAGCTGTTCTTACTATCTTATTGATTAGAGTACATAGAGCATCTCTCCAACCCGCACTTTGGAACTCATATATTTGATTACTTACTATTGTTGAAGGCTGTGTAAATGCACTCAAAATTACGTTCTCTTTTTCCCCTTCAAAGACAAATTGTATGTAGTCTCTTATAAAGACAACTGAACTAAGGTCAGATTTCTCTAGTGATTCTAGTGTCATATTGACCTCCTCCCTTTCAAAAATCATAGATAGGAATTTCCTTCTTCAACATCTGCACCCGTTACTTTAAGTGAAATTATTCACAATCTACATTAAATCAAGCAGTTTACTATTTATATTTTTTAAGTTCTGCTTATTTGTTTAACATAAATTATAAAATAACTGATGGCACCAACGACTATAGAAATTATAAAACCTAATATAATTAGCTGTTTATTAACAGGAGTGAATTCGGGTAACCACAAAATATATAATCCTAGATAAATAAGTATTGTATTATACATGTAGGAAGTTACTTTTAAGTTTATCATTGATTTTTTTTCATCGTTACTAACTATTCTTTTCTTTAAGATTATAATAGCTATAATTGAAATCATTGAAATCAGGGAACTTAAACCAATAAAAATCATAAAGTTATTATAATCACTAGTTATCCAGTTTTCTAAAATACTAAACTTTACTATTTGTATATTCCCCCTTAAATCTAATCACTTTTACGAACTACGCTACCATTCTATTTTAACATCAATTACCATTTTTTGTCACATAGAAAGAGCATCCCTTGTTGAAGGAATGCTCCCAGTTTGTTCAATAAAAAATTAAAAGTTAATTTCTAGACTATTTAATATTTCTGTTGCAAGTCTTGAGCATTACTTACCTTGTAATACTGTTCTCCCCACGTAGGGAAAACTATCGTTCCATCGCTCAAGAGCCATAATTGTAAGTGTTTTTCTGAGTCGTAATCTTCGATAAAAAATATATTGTAATCAATCATTTGATGCAATTGTTGGTCTGTAACGTATTGTTTATTTATAGGTTCGACTTCTACATCACCTAATAAAACTAACATTTGGCTTATCTTCTCTTCTTCATCAATCAATATATTTGTCTCATCTGTTGATGCTTGATTTTCATCAACCCCGCCAACATGAATAGATAAAATGTTTTTTTCAGTTGGTATAAGTTCAAAATCCGAAACACTAGCTTTTTCATTTCCACAAGCCGAAACGATGAGCACGCTATAAAAAATGGTCATAATAAAAAGCTTTTTCAAGAACACTCACCCCTTTCTGCTTGTTCCAGAAACGCACCCTATAGTTTAAGATTGATTTTTGCCTATTAAGAAATTCACGATTAATTTGACCTCGTTTAGGATTAAAAGAATAAAACCAAAAACCATAAAAATAATACTTAGGATATAAGGAATATTAACCCCAATTTCTTTTCTTGCTTGTTGAAATTTCCCTGGTGGATCGCTCCAAACATGCATGTTTGGGATGTAATTAGCAATTGCTATATGTACTATTCCAAATAATAATGTCCCAGCAATAAATAATGTAGCTCCCATTAAAGTTTGTCTTTTAATTTTAGACACCCCTTTAAAATTCTAATGCTCTTGTGCAATTCTTCTGCACTCATAGTTTAACATTAATTTCCTTTTGTTTGTTTGCAAAAAGAAAAAAGCTTCCCTGTTTATTAAAGAAAAGCTCCCCGTTTGTTTAAGTACATTTTTTCACAATTTAAAACTTAATAACATAAACCAAATACGAAACTAAAACACTGACCCATTGAATGGATGCAAACAGGAAGATTATTTCCACCGCATAGTTTGAATCACTCAAAAGTAAAATCATCATAAATGGAATCATTAAAATAGATAAAGTACCAGCAACTAACAGACTTTTGGATAAAATACTTACTTGATATTCATCGTACTTTTTACTTCTTTTAATCAAAATAAATATTATTATGGCAATGGTTAAACCAATTATTAGGTATCCAATGAACCTCATATTTCCAGTTCTAAGAAAGTCAGACCATCCATTCCAGAAAGCAGAATTTAGTGTCTCGCCATTTGAAAGGATACTAACAAATTCCATATGACCAGCTGTAAAAATAAAAATAAGCGAATAAATGCCTGACATAAAACCAATAAAAATTATATTTATGATAGGTTGTTTTAACAAACTCATTTTCTTTCACTCTCCTCAAAATCAAATATTTCCTCAATTGACATATTAAAAAATTTTGCTAAATCATATGCCAACCAAATCGAAGGATCAAACTTATTGTTTTCTATTGCATTAATTGCTTGCCGTGAAACATTCACCTTACCACCCAATTGTGCTTGTGATAATCCAAACTGCTCTCTTAGTTTTTTAACTTTGTTTTTCAATTATTGTACCTCTTTCCATGTCAGGTTAACCTTACATTAAACATATCAGAGTGTAATTCTTGTGTCAAGTAAACCTTACATAACCTTCTTAAAAAAATGCTTTCCCATTTAGAAAAGCACCTGTTTGCTTACTAATTTTTCTTTAACTATTCTGCCCGTTACTTGAATAACGATTGTTTTAATTTTAACATTAATTTCCTTTTCCGTGTCCAAAAAAATACGTTCCTGCTTTATAGCAAAAACGCACCCGTTTGTAGAAGATGACTTCCTTATATTGCTGGTTCAGCATTCATCACTAACACTGATGGAGGATTTAGTTCTTCATCTGCCTTGATAATTTTCGCAATAGGATTATCATTCTTTATGAAAGCAAATGAGTAATGACCCAACCCATTTTCTAATCGTTTTACCGTAAAAAGTAACTCATACATTCCCTCATCAATTTCAATAGCTTTTGTTTCCATGATAGAACCAACTTCAATTCCTATGTTACTGATATAAAAAGGGACAGTAATTGCCCTAATAACATTGGTATCCACTTCATTCTTATCGGTAACTCTCACGGTAATTTTGCATTCTTCATCATAAGACAGAGTTCCAAAAGATACAGAACCTTCTCTCCATGCAAAACCTTGGTTAACATGAGTGTCATTCCAGTCATTAAATGGGTGTTCTAAACCATGCTGAAATACAGCTAATTGGGAATAGAAAATATCACTTTTAAAGGTTATCTCACTCATTGACCTCATCCTTTTAATAAATAATAAAACCATTTTACCGTAAGTAAAAGAACAACTCTTCTTTCAATAAACTACTCCGTTTAGCAAAAGAGGGCTTGCCTTGTTCCACAATCGCTCCCCGTTAGGGAAATTAGACTAATTACCTTTAGTATTACTGTTTTCAATTTCAATTAGTTTTTGTTCTATTCTCTTTAACTTTTTATTCTTCTTTATAGATGAACGAATAAACCATACAACTAAAAGGATTAAAGTAATAAGAATTAAAATAGATACTATCTGATAAATCACACTTCCCATCGACATGTAAGCACCTCCGTAATATTTTACTAACCTGCCATATAGCTAAAGAAGCGACTGCTGCTTGTTCAGCAATCGCACCCGTTACTTTAAATGAAATATGTCACATATTAAGAAATAACCTACGCTTAATTTAAATAGATTTATAATAAAGAACGGTAGAATGTAGTTCACCATTTGCCGATTTAGCATAATAAGGGATTTTACCAGCCTGAATATAACCAATTGAAGAATAAAGAAGATTAGAAGGATCTCCTTCTCTTGTATCGAGAACTAATAATGACCTGCCCTCCTTCTTGGCTCTTTCTTCAGCTTTGTTCATAAGTGAACGACCAATACCATTACGTCGATAATTAGGGTGTGTCATTAGCTTTGCAATTTCAGCTCTATGACCACCATTCTGCTTAGTACACAGCTGTAATTGTACGCTCCCAACTATCTGAGTGTTTATTTTAGCGACATATAAAACCACTTCCGGATTTAAGACATCCAACCAATATTTATTAGCATCCGACAATTGCAGTGGTGGCAAAAAACCAATCGATGCGTCATCTTCTACTACCTGTATCAGAAGTTCAGATAGTTCATCAACGTGTTTATCAATAATTTTCACTTGTTCAATCTGCACATTATTAACCAAAAAAAATCACCTCGATAAAATATATTATCTTTTGAATTTATATAGAAACTATGTATTCGATTATTGATTATTTCGACAAAACACCTAACAATACCTGTCTTACTAAAAAATCCTGTACCTATATTTCAATAACAAAAAGGACAATTCCTTCTTCCATGAGGATTGCTCCAAGTTAGTTCAACAACTTTTCTTTAAGATTTATTAGAATGTCTTTACTGTTGACTAAATAATCCCATCCAGACAATACAGTTATAATTGTTGCGATCCATAAAAACGAAGTATTTACATAAATATCCAAATAAATAAATGGTTAATTATGCAGATGATAGCTATGATTGCAGATTGCAGCTGAATTAAATTATCCCTATTTAAATTAAGCCTCTCAGTTAACCCAATAATGTTACTGACTATCCTCTGTGGTTGAGAAAATTCTTGAATACATTCCCTTAATATTTTCAGGACTTTCCTTGTTATTGTATAACCCATAATACCAATATTTATCTTCTCCCTCATCAGAAGAGAGAAAACCTATTGCGTAGTGATTGCTAATCTCTTTTAAATCTAAATCATCCTCATAAGTTAAGTCTTTTTCAATGAACGGGCGATAAGAAGTTGTAGCCTCTATAAAGAAAAATGGTAAATATGAATTTAGATACACCTCTGCATATCGACTTTCAGAAGCCTCAGATAAGTTTTCTTTTGTTATGAATACAGCATCATAGTATTTTATATCCTCTTTTAGGAGATAGTCAAAATCAATTTTTTCAAAACTAATTTGGTCTTCTTTTACTTCTGGTATCTCTCCAATTATTGCAATATTAAGAGGATTACCGTTATACAATTCAAAATCAGGTCTTGAAGAGCAAGCCGCCATACAAATTAAAAATAAGAACACCGATAAAGAGAAAATAATTTTATATAACTTCAATACATTCCCTCCTTCCTTACAATTATTTTACCATAGAGTTTCCATAATTTGTTCTATGGCAACAGTCGATTGTAAGTTACAAAACATACACCTATTATCAAAATAAACACCAATAAATAACCATTTTCAATAATATATTTTCGAATCTGTCCCCACTACAATTTTATCTCTCTTATAAAACCTTTCTCCCTCCTTTCGCCTAACATTAATCTTATTTTCGTGAAAAGTACCCATTGTAGGAACTATCCTAGTTAGTTGAAGGCATTAAATTACGAATCTACTTCTCTTTCGCTATCAATATGTATTTTCGGTTTATAAATAGAAGAATATCCATTTACCCACACCTCTTTAGTTCTCACCTGGAAATCCCATGAACCCATTTTCCCAAAACTTGGATAGGTAAGTAGTAACTCGATTTTATTAGCATCATATTTACTTTTTAATGTATGTTCCAGTTGAACTTTAGAGATTGATAAAAAGCCAAAATATAAACAGATGATTATAGTACCCATTAGAATAATTGCTTTACCTTTTTTATTTAAAAATCCAATAATAACACTAATAAGTAAGGTGGTTGTAATAATAAAATCAACACTGGCGATTATATGAAAATCAAATTCACTTTTAACAAACGGAAAGAGGAAGGCTACGCCATTTCCAATATAATCTATAAAAATGTGACCAATTAAAACAGTTATTGAAAAAATAAACCACGTTTTAACAAATGAAAAATCTTTAATAAATATTCGAAAGATTATTGTAAATAGTAAGCCAAATAGTGGTACCGAAAAAATTGAGTGACCAAATAAATCGCCAAAAAACTTTGTTACATCTGGCGAAACAGCAGATACCCCTCCAAACAAAAACACTATACTTCGCTTTTTCTTCGATAAGAAATCCTTGTTAAACAATAAATATGAAATACTTACACCTACTAAAAAGTGAAGTGCAGTGTGTAATAGATACCCCATTTACTCCTCTCCTTTAACCTTTACATCATAAATGAATGATAAGTTTTACTATAACTACATATGCTATTTTACAATCAAAATAAATCCAAGAACATATTCTTAAAAGTGCCAAATAACTTATTCAAATTATCCCCCATTAAAAAATCACCTTTACCATTATTTTACCATAAAACACAACCAACCTATTGAACAAACCTGCCCCGTTAGTTGAAGAACAACACCTATCTATTATATCTTAACATTTATTCCCTTTTTATTGACAACTTTGTATTCTTCAGAAAAAAAGTGTCAATAATTCCTCTATAAAGACTTGTACAGGGGGAATCATCATGCTCATATCACAAGCATACAAAACCTATGAATCTGATAAACGAATCGAAGGATTTTCTTCTCAAACCCTAAAAGCATACAGACTCCAATCAGGCCTTCTCATACGTTATTTTGATGATGTGTCCATTGAGTCATTATCTACTAATCAACTAAAAGAGTACTTAGCCGAATCAAGCGAACACTTAAAACCTTCCAGCCTATCTCATCGTATTCGTTTCATGCGATCATTGTTTCGATGGTCACATGAAGAGGGCCATATTCCTTCAAACCCAGCTTCTAAGATTAAGGAGCCCAAGGTTGGAAAGCGAATCCCGAAGTTCCTTACAGAAAGAGAGATTGAACATCTTAGGGAAGCTTGTAAAATACCAATCGAAAAGGCACTATTTGAGTTTATGTTTTCAACTGGCTGCCGTATTGGTGAGATTGTATCTCTAGACAAGAATTGTATTAACTGGTCCAATCGTTCCGCTATTGTAAGAGGAAAAGGCGATAAAGAACGGGAAGTTTACTTTAACATTCGTGCAGACATTTGGTTAAAGCGTTACATTCACAACCGTAAAGATCATGATCCGGCTATATTTGTGACAGAGCGTTCCCCTCACCGAATGAGCATTGCTCAAATGAGATACATCATCAAACGGATTTCATGCCGAGCAGGAATTGATAAATCCATCCACCCCCATCAGCTTAGACACAGTTATGCCACTCATTTGTTAAACAAAGGGCACCTATTGATGTCATACAAAGTTTACTTGGCCACGAAAAAACGGAGACGACACGCATTTATGCCCAGCTTAGCGGGCGACTTCGACAAGAATTATATCGAAAGTATTTTTAATCGATTTCTATTATTCGTGGTGGTTGAATTTTTCTGAGAAACATAAAAAAGAGGATAGATTTGACCACTTTTCCATCGTATTATGGTTAATCTCACTTACAAACTTAATCCATAAATATAAAAAAAACCCCATTCCAGTTATACCGATGGATTGAGGATGTTTTGTATTTTAGGGTATTGTGATGTTTAACGCAAATTAATTTGTATGATAACCATACTAATTCCTTACATTCTTTTTCTCTAATAAATATTGCACTCCGTACAAAAGATACGCTTTATAGTGTATATAAATGAAGAATTGAAAATAATTTATTCGGTGCAAACGAACGATTTTAATTTTCTTTAGAAATGGCATGAAGAGAAATGCAAAGAGTCCATTAATAAGAACGTTGAGCAACACAAACAATTTAAAGTTTCCATACGATAATTTAAGTACCCACATAGAAAGAGGAAGATAGGGGCCAATATCAAAAGGAAGTTCATCTCTTATAAATGATTTTGGCTTGTCATAAAACTTCCACCAGTTCTTATTGCGTCCATAGATATGATTTATAATTTGAAAAACACCTATGATAACACTTACCAAAGAATATCGTTTGATAGTACGCTTGCCTATAAATATCATTGAAGACCATGGAATAATGATCATCGCTAGATTAAATAATACGTGGCGTCTAGATGTCATTAGTGAATTCACCTCGATTTGAATTATCACTCTTTTTTTAAATTATCCAAATGGAGATAAGAATATCCTTCAAATATTTTATTTTCAATCGCTATTTCAAAAAACATACTGTTTAATGATAAATTACCAATATGTTGCAGCCAAATTCATACAGGGACCATTTTTCAATGCTAGGCGAATTCAAAGGAAGTCCAAGTGGTAATACAGTTCTTTATTCTAAATCGTTCCGTAATCTTAATGTCAAAACTGAGTGTTGAAAGAACTTTATGTAATAGGTAATAATTAGCCGTTCTAGTTCAATACTAATTCCATAGATAAATCGATTGAGAGAAGGGGCAAAAAATTGAAACATAAGCATCTAATTAGCATGATCGTTACCATTTTATTTCTTTCTACAGGGCTTGATTCCTCTGAAGAGAAAAGGATCATTTATGTTGTAAGATCAATGGTAACTGCAATGAATGAAAAAGATGCAGACGGATATATTGAGCATCTAAATGACTATTTTATTTCGCAAACATATGGCAGTAAAGAATCTATTATAAAAAATATTAGTAAGTTTGGTCATATTCATTTGTTGGAATTAGAAGTGTCAGAAATAAAGTCATATTATTCAATAGTAAAATACAGGCTAATGTATGAAGATCAAACCAATAAAGAAACATTTTTTCATGGAGAGATAATATTAGATAAGACAGATGAGGGTTGGAAAATTCATTCTATTTCAGAGAATTCATAATTTATCTACCACTGAACAGATTTAATTGAAGCATTTCAATCAAATGACTCATTTAGAAGGTAAAATGTCATGATAAACACTATAAAATCAAAAAGAACCAAAGCACATCACGCTCTGATTCCTCTCTCATCCAACCTTTAACTATAGTTCCGTTCGAATCGCCCACAGTTCTGGGAAAAACCTCTGATCTAATACCTTCTTCAAATAACCAACACCAGATGATCCTCCTGTACCTGTTTTGAATCCAATCACTCTTTCTACTGTTTTCATGTGGCGGAAGCGCCATTGATGCAGCCAGTCCTCTAGATCAACTAGCTTTTCAGCTAACTCATATAGCTCCCAGTAGGTATCTGTGTTTCGATATACCTCCATCCATGCTAAACGCACAGATTCATTATCTTGATAGCTCTTCGTTACATCTCGATTTAAAATCTCATCATCTATATGTAAGCCAGCTCGATGTAATGCTGAGATTGCGGCATCATATAGGCTTTTTGCTTCGTATGCTTCTTTTAAGCTAGCATGAAGCTCCGGATCTTTTTGATAGATTTTCAAGACATGATCTGTCTTATAGCCTAATGCGAACTCGATCATGCGGTATTGGTATGATTGAAATCCTGATGCTTGCCCTAGGGAATCACGAAATTCGAGATATTCAGATGGAGTCATCGTTGAAAGAACGTCCCAAGCTTGAATGATTTGTGATTGTGTTTTCGACACTCTTGCTAGTCGTTTTTGTGCTGTTGCTAATTCGTCCTTTTCAATTGATGCAATTGCTGCTTGTGTTTCATGAAGGATCAACTTCATCCATAATTCACTTACTTGATGAATCACGATGAATAACATTTCATCATGATGACCTGACAATCGATTTTGAGCAGATAGTATTTTATCTAAATTTAGGTATTCCCCATATGTCATGTTGTTTGTGAAATCAGTATGAAGCTGCTTTTCTGAGCTCGTCGCATTCTCAACTTGTCGTATTTCACTCATTTTTTAGATCCCCCTTAACCCTTAAATCAAATCTGTCTTAGCACCGCACGTACTGGGCTCCCGTCGCCATCTTGAATCGGTAGCGGCAGAGCAATTAATTCATAATTACCCTCTTCAACATGCTCAACAACAATATTTTCCAGAATATGAATACCATGCTCGTATAGGGCATGATGTGTTTTCATATCCTTGCTATCTAACGGATCAACTGAAGGAACATCCACACCTAGTAACCGAACCCCTTTTTCCTTTATATAAGATGCAATATCTGCTGATAGATAAGGGATTTCTTTTGGAAAAACCGTTGAGTTGCTATGCGTAACCGTTTTTAACAGTAGTCTCGACACTCCTGTTAAATCGAACGTCCTTAATACGTCAGCATCAATTCTGTCATTGCCTGACACATCAATTAATCTAGCTGGCCCTACATATAAATTAATATCTAGATCAAGCACTCTTTCACCGTCATTTTTAAAATGAAATGGGGCATCGATATGAGTTCCGGTATGGAGACTTGTTGTGATTTTTCCGATATTAACTGAACCTGTCTGCTCTTTTGTGAACGTCGTTTCGTAGGAAAAGGCTGTATCGCCTGGCCAGTGGGCAATTGTATTTGTTAACGGCTGTGAGATATCAATCCATTTATTTGTTGTCATTGTTAGGCGACGACTCCTCGTTTATTTTCATACTTTTTATATTTTTCTTCTTCCATGATATCTTTCAATATTTGAACTGCATTCCATACATCCTCAAATGTGTTATACAAAGCAACTGGTGCTAAGCGAATCCCATTTGGTGTTCGAAAATCTGGGATGACTCCCTCAGCTTTCAATGCTTTGCAAATGCGAGCAGCTTCTGGATGTTCTAAATAGATATGTCCACCTCGTTTATGATCGTCGATTGGATTCTGTATAACGAGACCAAACTTAGCTAGCTCAGCTTGGATTAACTGCATAAAATAGCTTGTCAGCTTAAGTGACTTCTCTCGTATTTGTTCCATCCCGACTTCATTAAACATTGATAGCGCTCCAATGATCGGTGCCATACTGAACAAATTTGGTGTCCCTATTTGGAAGGCACCCGCATGCTCTGCTGCAGTTAACTCATGATCCATATCAAATTGTTTGTCTTTTCTTGAACTAAACCAACCCGCAAGACCAGGCTCAGAACCGAAATGTCTCTGATTCACGTACAACCCACCCGTACTTCCAGGCCCACCATTTAAATGCTTATAATTACACCAAAAAGCAAAATCAACATCCCATGCACTTAACTCATGGACGATCGATCCAACCGAATGACAAAGATCGAACCCAATCACAATGTTTCGTTTGTGAGCTTCCTTTGTTAATAACTCCATATCTAATACTTGCCCGCTTCTATATAACACACCAGGTAAGACAATAAGTGCAATATCATCTGTCATCGCTGCGATAATATCCTCTTCCCGAAGTGTATGACCATCTTCACTTTTCACCTCAACAAGATGCTCACTCGGGTCATAGCCTTTTAATTTCAACTGACTTTTCAACGCATAAATATCACTAGGGAAATTTAATTCATCCGCTAGAATCTTGGTTCGTCGATCATTTGGCTGATAGAACGTAGACACTAATTGGTGAAGGTTCACTGTTGTCGAACCCGTTACAATCACTTCATTAGGATTTGCCCCTACAATCGGTGCCATCTGATCCCCTAGCTTTTCTGACAAATAGAACCAAGGATTATCTCCATTTGTCCAACCATCAATCCCATACCTCTTCCAGGAATCTAATACGTCCAGCAATGATGCCTCTGCTCTTTTCGAAAGTAGACCAAGTGAATTTCCATCAAGGTAGATCCCTGTGTTATCTGTGTAAAATTCTGCACGATACCTCGCCAAAGGATCATGCTTATCTAGTCTTTTCGCATAGTCAATCCTGTGATCAAATTCAGCCATTGCAACCAACCTCTCAAACTATTTTAATTATTAAGGAAAGTATATATCTCCCATTGACACAAAGTCAATGACACCATGTCAATATAAATTATGAACTATCTCTCCCGACTATGATATAAGTTGTCATAACATTTATTAACTTGTAAACTAAGGTAACACTAAGTGAGAATACAATGGATTCGTTGCATTATGAAAGGAATGAAATCATGATAGACTCAATTGACAAGCTATCTCCACGAAAACAGCAAGCATTACAAACAAGAAAGAAGCTTCTTGAAGCAGGGCAAGAAACCTTTCTAGAAAATGGCTTTCAAAAGACAACCATCGCCCAAATCATCAAAAAAGCCAATACAGGTTACGGTACGGCCTATGTCTATTTCAAAAATAAAGATGAACTGTTTATGATCCTAATGGATGATTTGATGAACCGGTTCTATGAAGTCGCTGAAATTCCATTCAAACCGCAATCCAAGAATGAAGCATTAGAGTTGATCAAAAACCAAGTGCACCTTTTCCTAACACTTGCGGTCGAAGAAAAAAACATGATGATGATCGTGAAGGAAGCAATTGGAGTCTCGGCTGACATCGACCAGGCATGGTATAAAATTAGAGAACGATTTATCAATCGAATCTCAATCGATATTGCCTACGCACAAGAAAATGACTTAGCCAAAAAGAATCTAGATCCATCTCTCGTTGCTAGAGGCTGGTTCTATTCAAATGAAATGTATATGTGGGAGCTCGTTCATAATGAAGAGAAGTATGCAATGGATGACGTTATTCATAATTTGGTGAGTATTTATGGGAATGGGTTGTATGAGTGAGGCGAAATTAAGTAGCTTTAGTTATGAGGAAAATCGTTGCTTGAGGAACTAGAGAAGTAATTCTAATACATGAAGAGGTCATTTCATCAACGAAAGTACAGCTCCATTGTGAGCCCTAAGATCATTTCGCTTTACATAGTGGGTTTTAATTAGAATAGAAAAAACGCTCCTGCTTTCATTACAAGAACGTATCCGACGTTGGAATACTTTTTAGTTATCGCTACACCCTAGTAAACAGCTAGTCTAGTTCTGCTGTCATTTTCATCTGTTATATATTCAACATTTTCAAATCCAAAGTTCCTGGTATTTTCAAATACCTTCTTTATTGTGTCTTTATCTTTACAGTAAATTGTGGTGTAGGCTGTATCCGCAATTAATAACACAACCTCACTTTTACTTTCAAGAAAATCTTCATATGTTTCTATGTCATGAACCTCATCTCCAACCGGAAATGCTTTTAGATCAATAAAGTTAATATAATAGGGCCTTCTCTTTATTCTCTCGTCTAACTCTCTACCTTTCAGCTGTAGCTCTGGTAATAAGTCTTCGTTTAGAGAAATATGTTCTACAATGCACTCGCTAGTTGCTACATACCAATTGTACTGCTTCGTATCAATTGGAACTAGAATATCTGCCAATAGATTCCCGTATTTTGCTGGTATCATAAGTGACACACCTCTTTACTATCTAGAAAAAAATTAATATCAACATACCTGCTTTATTGCTACATTCCCATTTTTATATATTAAATTTCGCTTTAATAATTCCTGCTACTTCTTCTGCACTTAAATGAGTGTTATTAATTTTTATATAAGTCTCTCTTTGGATTTCACCCTCTAAGGAATTCAATCTATGCTTTTGGGCCGTTTCCTTAAGTTCCTTTTCACTCCATTCGATGTTTCTCTTTGTAGGCTTGTGTTCTAGTCTATTTGGGCTTTTATTCCGCTCAAGTCTTTCATTCAAATCAGCTTCAAGTTCTACAAAATAAACAGTCCCTCCCCTAGATTCGAAAATCTCACAAACCTCATGAACATAATTCCAATCAGCTTCCAAGTCAAAATCCCACACATAGGTAGAGATCAATCCTTCAAGGTCACTCTTAGCTACTGACTCGAAAATTTCTGTTCTAAATAAATTTACTAATCTCCACATCTCTGAATTAAAACCAAATAGTGGTGCAACTAAATCAATAGTCATATGGTTATGAAAAAGCTTCAAACCAGTTATTTTAGCTAACTCCTGACCCACCGTCATTTTCCCGACTGCTTGCGGCCCGAATAGAAGAACAAATTTCATATAATCACTCCTTACAATTTTTAATAAATTCAAAGTGTTAATCTACTTTTTAGAAAGGTTAAGCACATATCAGACTTCAATCAGGCTCTACTGAATTAAGATTAAATAATGAGTCATATAGTTTCCTTAGTCCAAATCCTAAATGACCACCAAGTTCAGGTATGGTTGCTCTATCTAAATCGATCCACTCATAATGATATATCCAGCCATTATCTTCATCCTGGCTACGAACAACTACAGTGAAATGATCCTGACAATCTTCAAGTACTAAATGAAAGTAGTGACGTGTAATATTCGTTTTCTTCTCCTCTAATGTATATTGGTGCTCCCAAAGGTATGATTTTATTTTCAACTTGGTAAGTTCAGCCTCTTCATAGATTTCTCTGAGCAAGCAATCCTCTAATCCTTCCCCTCGCTCCAGAGTGCCACCTGGGACTTGAAGTCCATACGATTCCATCCCCTCTTCTAACATTACAAGTAATTGGACTTTCCCGTCTTTTACTCGGGTTATATAAGCAGTAACTTTAATTAAATTTTTATATGTATTCATAGGAATCCAACCCCAATTTTCTATATAATTCATTGAAAAATCTGATCTTTAACGATTTGCATGTCTTATTTGAATATATCTACATTTAACAGCTCTAATACTTCAATAGCCTCTGTTACAGGTAATTTAGGTAACGCGAATTCCTCTGATAGAACTGAACTTATTTCTTCAGGAGTTGACAAGACTTTTAGATCGATTTCACCACTCGAATAACGTATAGAGAATTTATTATTTACTAAGGAAACACTTCTATGCTTGTGAGTCTGATATAGCTGGCATCGCAGAATAGTCATAAAAGGAGCATTAGGTTGATTAGCTCGTTTCATTACCTCATTAAAATGCTCTATTTTAGTTTCTTTTACCGAATTAAATACCCAGTTCTTCCCATTTTGTTTGCCGTTGGTATAACGAACATAATTATATGTATTTCTGCTAGAATCGACAGGTACTATATTTACAACATCCTTACCAAAAGAGGAGATATTTTTATCATCATTTTCAAAATTAACAGGCTTAAAGATAGGAGCTGCAGCACCACAATCAACATAAAAACGTTCATTTTCAATTTCCACTATAATCCCCATATGTTCTTCTCCAAGCATCACATGGTAACAGCTAAATCCTATTCCCTTTAATAAAATCATTAAATTTGAGTTTAACGTATAGCAAGTACCTCCAAAGTTGAAATCTCTATGATTATTAATAAACAACTCAAAGGAAGGTAGTTCAAAGTTAGTATAATTATGCTTCTTGAAATATAGTAGTTTGCTAATATTTTCAAAGGGGAACGTATTTAAATGTGCAACACAAATTTGTTTTAAATAATCATAAGTTGGTTTCTTTAAATCTAAATCGAGAGAATCTAAGTACTTTCGTGCATTGTCAGTTATATTCACCAATTCGACCGCCTCACAAGCTTATATGGTAATTTCAGTTCAATTGTTCCCTAATAAAGGCTTGATATGTTCCTAATGGTAAACTTCCACTAGCAAAAAAACATTCTTTTAAACTAAAGACCTAAAACTATTTTTCAAGCTCTGAGGGACATACTTTGTCTTGAACACTAATAGCTTTTTAAAATATTTTCTTATCATCTTTTCAGCCCTATAATCGCAAAAATCCTATAAGGGATATCAAAACTTTCTTCCATAACTTCATGCTCCAGAAATGTTTCAAGCTTTTGATTAAAACATCCCATTTCTTCCTTAGAAAGTGCTCCACCAATTTCAGGACTTGCTTGAATTCTTCCTATCCAAGACTCAGTCGTATAATTCACATTTACATCAAATGAAAATGTTTCAATTGATGTAAATCCTGTTGAATGAAGCTCTTCAATCCACTCCGGGTACATCGCTAATTTATCTTTACTTGTAGATTTGCGATTAAACTCCTGAATTAATTCATTTGTATAACAAGATATATTTGTTTGCGGCAGCCAATCATAGTTTATGATTGCTAATCTTCCATTTGGTTTTAATACTCGTATAACCTCTTCTGCAGCTTTTAGCTTATTGAACCAATGCCAGCAGTATGCCGCTGTAACTACTTCGATAGAATTGCTTTCAAAAGGGAGGTTCTCGACATTTCCTACTAGATATTTAATAGGCAACTTATCTTCAAAATTAATTCGTTCCGCTTGTTCAATCAGCTTTGATGAAAGGTCAATTCCTATTACTTCACTGCCGTTCCTAGCAAGATCTCGAGCAAATATTCCATTCGATGTTCCGATATCAAGTATCCTTTGTTCCTTTAACCCTATCTCATAACCTTTTAATCGATTTAACAATTCTTTAGGATACCCATGTCTATATTTTTCATATTCAATCGTTGTTTTTTCTAAATCCACTTCTCCAACCACCTTTAAATACAAAGAAAAACGTTCTACTATTGAACGTTTTCTTTGTCGTCATTTTACTTTTTTGTGATTTTCAACATTGAGTTTGCATTCTTCTGAAATTCATACCTACCTTTAATTTCTTCGACTACGTATCCTTTTTCTGCAAGATAATCAACTACATTATCTAAAAACTCATAGCGTTTCCCTTCTAAATCAACTAAAGGAAAGATACGAACTTCCTCTTTTGTAACCCTTAATAGCTCATCTATCGTTTCTATGTGAAACTGATAATCTAATCGATCTGCATACATAAATAGAAAATGTGCCGAGAGTAGAATATCAAATTCTTCATTCTTGAACGGTAAGGAAGGTAATGTTACAGCAATATACTTTTCGTTACTTTCCTGCATATCTTTAGCACAATTCTGTAAGGCACTTAGACGATGGTTTCTAAGACCGTCTATATCCCCGAAATAATCCCATTTGTAATTATTTTTCGCTTTAGCCATACTTGCCATTGCGTGCTCCAGATCCTGAAGACCTTTATTCTTCAGGTCTTCACCTGAATGATAATAAGCAATATCACAAGCTGTGATGTCTAATCCTAATTCGTTGCCAACAGCCGTAAATGAACAAGCACCTGCTGGACAATCGAGTATCTTTTTTCCTTGCAGCTCATCCTCTGAAAGCAAGAACATGTCTACATACTCTTCAAAGGTTCTACCAATAAAAATAATTCGCTCTAAATCTAATTTTCTACTCTGCTCAACTTTACTCAACTAACTCACCTCTTCTAAAAAATTATATTCATAATACCACAGTAATGCGGTACTGTTAACCTTTTTTAACAAAAGTTTCCATAATAAAAAAACAGGCTAGGACAAAAGTGATTTAACTAAAAGAAAATCCGAACAATGGTCGTTGGCGGATGTAACCGCTCCTGAAATATACTTCGCTTTCCGCGGGAAGCCGGTGAGCCTCCTCGTCTACGCCTGCGGGGTCTCACCTTTGGCTTTATCATCCCGCAGGAGTCTACGTATATTTCATCCGCTACGCAATTGCCTAGTTCGGAATTTCAGTTAGCCACTTAGTTCTGTCCCAGCCTCACCGTTTGATATACATGTACTGTTTTGAAAATTATTTAAAACAATCTTTTTCAAGTGTATAGTTTTCATTTGAGTTTTTTATCACTAAATCGAAGTTCTGATGAAATGGATGCATAAATAAATCATACTGAATTCTACGTTCATCATGAGAATTTCTTAAGTAATTTAGATCTGTTCCTCTTTCAGAAACATCACGTATTCCTCTTCTCATCAGCTCAGTTTCACCATCTGTATACAAGTAAATCCGAAGATCATATAATTCTGGATCTGTGAAAGCGACAGTCATCCCTTCGATAATACTTACTCTATTTTGGGAAGAAATGAACTTACTTTCAGAATAATGAGTACCTATTGTATAGAAATCTAAAGCAGCTCTCATCATTTGGATGTCTCTCTCTAAAGCATATATATTATGTGCAGCAGGGTGACAGGCTGTCATTTTACCTTGATGTTGTTCATTCATATAATCATAGTTTATCGATGTATGCTTCCTAAGATGGGAGCCGATTATATATGGATCTGTATTGATATAACTAACTTCCTCGTGTTCCAATAGCTTTATAAGCTTACGGGCAAACATGGTTTTTCCAGATGCACCATGTCCTGAAATCCCAATAATGATTTTTTCTTGCTTACTGTTAATCAAATCTACTAGTTTATTTAGAATATTTTCCACAGGTCTTCTCCTCCTTACGTTTAGGATCATATTTGCTAAATTCTTTAGGTATATAAGGAACTTCCCTCATTAAGCACGAATCCATTTCCAAATTTCCTGTGGTGTAGCATTTTTACCATACATTAGGATCCCTATCTTAAAAATCTTACCAGCAAGTTTCATGCAGATCCAGATGCTTACTACTAAAATAGCGAGTGAAATGATAATTTCGATCCAAGGCCAATTATCCAGCATCGTTAGCCGCAATAGTAATACTCCCGGTGCTGTAAAAGGTATATATGTACCAATCTGTGCAAATAGGCCGTTCGGTTCACCCACTACCGGTCCAATAAAGATAAATGGTAGGAAAGGCAGCATCATGACCATCCCTTGAAAATTACCAGCGGCAGAGATATCCGCCATTGTTGCCCCGACACCAACAAAAAGTGCAGCAAACAACAGGTATCCCAGAAGAGCTAAAGCTACATATAATAGAAGTTCTGGAACAAATAAATACTCAAATAAAGGAATCTCAAGCTTCCAAGCAGCAATCGGCATCGTAAATCCTAAAAACACAATCGCTTGGATCATTCCAAGTCCAAAATAACCAATGATTTTCCCTTGCATCAATTCCCCAGGTGTAAGAGAGGATAAAATGATTTCAGCAACTTTATCCTTCTTCTCTTGTGAAGCACTTTGAAAAATGTACATCCCTGAAAACACAATTGATAGTAAGATAATACCACCAAACGCCCCAGGTACTGCCCGCTTAATCACATCGGTTCCAAGTGGAGAGCCCGCCTCTTCACCCTCCATCACATTTTCATCCCCAGTTACTTCCTCAAATGCCATCTCTTTTGAAATAACAGCTAACTCTTCATCGGAGAGACCCAATTGCTTCATTTGTAATGTTTTTAAAGGTGTAGTTAATGCTTGAATTTGATTGATAAAATAAGGATTCATCTCCTCACTCATATGGACGTAGAAAACGCCGCTCTCAAGAGAAGACTCATCAAGCATAATAAATGCCGTATTCTCCATATCTATTATTTCTTCTGTTATTAGCTCAGTACTTTTATCAGTAGATTCCAACTCTATTGCTAAATCTAGTAAAGCGACAGATTCGTTTAGTGCGTCTAAAACTCCAAGTTGGTCATTTACGAGCACATGTGTTATTTCATCTTCAGCTTCTGAACCCCCAAACAGACTCCCTATTAACATAAATCCTAAAAATAGCACAGGTGTTAAGAATAGTCCGATGAGGAACGATTTATTTTTCAAATTTCTTTTCATTTCCCATTTTGCAACCTTCATTGAATTACGCATTTGCCCCTGCCCCCTCTTTCAACATATTCTTATCCATAGCAATATCTATGAAAATTTCATGGAGGGAAATGCGATCGATAGACAATTCCTTTATGTCTATTTGCTCCGGTAAATTCTTCAACCAAGAAGCTACTTGAACATCCTTAGTTAGATACATCACAGTCGTATCATCCTTCTGTTCGATCCGTTGCACCTCAGGTAACCCTTCTACATCCTCCAATCTTATTGTTCCTTTAATAGTACATTTGAAATTAGCATATTCTTTTTTCACATCATCTAACGTGCTATAAATAACCTTCTGACCGCGATGGATCAAGAACAAGCGATCACACATTTCCTCTACTACATTCATTTGATGTGAGGATAATAGAATGGCAGTACCAGTTGCTGCTAAGTCTCGTATTTCTTGTTTAATTAATTCTTGGCTCACTGGATCTAATCCGGAAAAAGGCTCATCTAGAATTAAAAACTCTGGCTCGTGTAAGATAGAAGCAATAAACTGAACCTTTTGCCCCATTCCTTTAGATAACTCCTCGATAGAAGCTTTTTCCTTTCCTTCTAATCCGAATTTTTTTAGATAGGTAAGTACCCGTTCTCTAGCTTTTTTCAATGGATAATCCTTAAGTTCAGCTAGATACATAAGCATATCCATTACTTTTACATTTTTATAAAGACCACGTTCTTCAGGTAAATAGCCAACCTTGTTGCGGGGAATTTCCCTATTCCCCTGAAATGTGATGGCTCCTTCATCTGGATACATAATCCCCATAATATTACGAATGGTCGTAGATTTCCCAGCCCCATTCGGTCCAAGAATTGCCATGATCTCACCTTTATTCACTTCAAATGAAATATCTCTAAGGACCGGCTTACCTTTAAATGATTTGTTTAGATGATCTACTTTCAAAAAGACTTCCACTTATTTTCCTCCTCGCTTAATCTCAATTTCTCTAGATACTTCTCTCAATCTATATTACTTATTTCGATTTACATTCCTAAGCTAGGCTCTTCTTCCGATCCATTTATGATAGAGGGACATAAGGATCCAGATAGCTGTTGGAAGAACGATCCCTCCAATTATCATACTTTTTACGGTGGCAATTCCTTCACTTAAGTCACCGGCTACAAACAAAATAAAAAGAATGGCAATAATAAAAAATGAAACTTTTATTAGTTTGGCTAAGCCCTTCTTTCCTTCAGCTCCCCATTTATTACTGTATATCGCTAACAGAGTCATTGTCATTGGAATGGTTATTACAGTTAGAATTACAGCTATTACGTGCAGTGTCTTTTGTATTGTGACCGTGCTATTCAATGCACCAATCCATACGAGAATAGTTAAGAAAACCAATGAAATGGCAAGCCACTTCATAGAACTTCCTAAGTTATCATGTTTCTCAACTACTGTCGCGCTATCACTATAAATAGGCTTTGTACCGGGGATTGCTCGAAATAAGTGAATATATCCTTCTGATGTAATATGTGTCCATCCAGAGGAAGAGAAAAAATCAAAATACTCATCTTCTTCTCCTTCCGCTAGTGAACGATAATCTACACTATAGATATAATCGGTGCTTCCCCCTTTTTCAAGCGTATAACCTAGAAAACTAAGGTCACTAACATGCCAGCCCTTCAAAGAAAACCGTCTTAATTTCTTCATATCCTTATCCTCAGAAAAAGCTAATCCACCCGACATCACATACTTAGTTCTCCTCATTCTCAAACCTCCTTTAATCCTAATTCCGCTAACTCAATCATCACTTTTCTTAGCTTCACATCTGCTTCCAATACTTCCTTGCCCTTCTCAGTGAGCAAATAGGTTTTACGTCTTGGTACTGATCCATCATATAAATAAATCCACTCTTGTTTTAATAACTTCTTAATAATTGTATACATTGAAGCAGGACCTATCGAAATTGCTCCTTTTGTTTTTTCCTCAATTAGGGCCATAATAGCGTAACCATGCCTTGGTTTCGTTAATGCAGCCATAATATAAAACATCGAATCCGTTAATTGCTCATCCGTTTTCAATTAATCACCCCTGGTATCATTTTATGATATATCACAAAACGATATAAGTATTAAAGCAAATGTATCACTTTATGATATATATGTCTATAGATATATCATAAAGTGATACATAAACATAAAATTTTTTGTAACAAATAGAGAAAAATGGGATGTTTGTGTAGTACTACTCCTATACATCCCAACTTTAAGGGGTATAACAATTAACAAATATATAGATTATGTAAAGAATGTCTGGTGGAGATGAAAACACTAATAAGTATTTATATTAATCCCTCCCACATTGATTCAAGATCAATTCCAAAATATCTTCATGTGACATATCATTAGTTAACAATTCCTCTCCCACCACCCCAAGATAATCATTTGGCTTCCACCAAGCACGCAAAGAATCTTCTCCAAATTCCATCTTTTTCGGACGACAATTATGACGTATTACCGTTTCCTCAAACGATAAATCGAAATAATAAGTATATGCTTTTCCATTGAAGAATTGAATTAAGTACCTCAGCATCTCACCATAACGACTTTGATTTAAAATCCCTTCCACAATAACAACTTCACACTTATCCTTACCGTATTCTGTAATTTGACGAATCAGATCAATTGAAAAATTTCCCTCTCTATCATGAACCTTCAACATATCACGACGGACGTTATCTTGTGACACCAATAGGGTTCCATGTCCAAAGTGATTTTGGAGACTTTTCGCAATCGTTGTTTTCCCACTTCCAGAGTTTCCTCTGATGATAATTAACTTAGATTCCATATGTCTCTCCTTTGTTTGCTATTTTTTTTGACCTTTAATTCCCATAAAACACCTACTAATATAAATCGATGTTGTACGTTGGTATTCATTCACTTTGAAAGGTATCATCTGTATTATCTCTAACACCATTATTTTCAAGCCAATCCTCTAATGTGGCATTGAAACTTGAAGGGTTCGCTAAAGAAAAACCATGACCTATATTCGGAAAGATAAGACCTCTACTATTAGGATGACTTTCAATAATTTCTTTCATGGAGTCTTTCATCATTCTTCTCTCTTTCTCCCCTACGGTAACTAATATCTTACCAGTCGCATTCTTGAAACTATCAGGTATCATAAATGACATGTTTTCGTACATAACTCTTGTGAAAGCATCCTTTTTTAGTTGACAGCTCTCTTCGTAATAAATGTCTTGAAATTCACCATCTAAGTACATTGACTTTGCTTGAATATTAGAAAATGCACGGATTCTGACTAGCGGAAAAGCAAACAGCATCGATTTCGTTAAAGCTTTAGCAAAAGGAACTGGTTTTACTAAAGCGCTGTTAATCATAGCGAAATCAATTAGAGTAGGTTTTTGACTAAGCATAGCTATTAACACTTGAGCACCTAACGAGAAACCTATTGCTATCACACACTTCCCATTAGATTTCTCTATAATTAGTTTATTAATTTCTACAGCTGTTTCATCTATCTTAAAGGGTAATCCGTTTCTACTTTTCCCATGTTCAGGCATGTCAGGAATTAAGCAGTGATACTTTGAAGCAAAGTATTCGATTTGCCGATCCCACATCCAACCACTCACTCCGCCACCATGAATGAAAACCATCAATGGTGAATTCTCATTTCCACATTCTTTATAATACAATACAAGTTCACCTCCAATGGTAGTCCGGCAGTCTAGGTTATTCAAAGTCTGAATTTTGAACTGAAGCTACTCCCTCGAAATCTTTGAACCTTAGTTGTTATATATAACTCCAAATTTAAAACAAACTATTTCTTTCTACCATTCAACCTATCCCACTCATCCCAAGTCATCATATCCTCTTTTGGCCTTGGTGGATCCTTCAACATAGCAAGAAATTCAATTGAATGACCATCTGGATCGTTGAAATAAATAGAAACAGCTGGCATAAAAGGGAATACTACTAATTCCTCAGCACTCTCTCCCCAAAAGTTGGTCGTTTCAATTCCCAGACTAGATAAATAATCTCTTGCTGATGCAATATCTTCTAAATCAACTCGAAAGGCAAAGTGTTGTCGTTGAATAAGAGAACTTGGGTAGTTTTCTCTTATGCCGAGCATTGACTCTCCAGGCTTCCCAACCCAATAGAATGTCGACTTTCTCTTTTCGTCTTCGTATAAAGGGATAATGTTGAGAAGCTTTTCATAAAAGCTTGCAGATTCACGGTAATTACTAACATTAATGTGTGTTTCAAATATACCTTTAATCATAAAGCAATAATCCACCTTTTTAGATAATTAATTCCTGCCACATATTTTTTAACCACTAATAATTTTAACATTAATTTCCTTTTATTAGGAATAAAATGTATTTTACTTCACTGTTTTCTATTGAAAATAGACTGAGAGGATCACAAAAAAAAGAAACAACTACAAATGTAATTGTTTCTTTTCATTGTATTTATAATTTAAACCGATTTAATAACTCTCTAAGTTCCTCAGCCAGCTGTGCTGTCTGCTCAATTGAAACATTAATTCCTTGCATCGATGATAGCTGTTCTTCAGATGTTGAAGCAACCTCTCGGATATGCTCGCTTGATTCTTTTGATTTTTGTGAGTTATCGAGGATCACTTGTTCTACATCTTCCACCTTACCTAGGAGATGTTCAATTTCGATAAAGATCTTGTCGACACCGGCACTTGAGTCCTTCGAAGAGTGGTAGATTCGTTGAAGTCGTCCATTCACTTCCTCAAGCTTTTCCATGCCTTGATCAAATTGACTTGTTCCAGATTTCATCTCAACAACCGCACTTGATGTCTCTGCTTGAATTTCATTGATTAGCTTAGAGATCTGCTGTGCTGATTGGGCAGACTGCTCTGCTAGCTTTCGGACCTCGTTCGCTACAACTGCAAATCCTTTACCATGCTCGCCAGCTCTAGCCGCTTCAATTGAGGCATTTAACGCAAGCAGATTAGTTTGTTCCGTAATTGTTGTAATCATCTCAACAATATGACCAATTTCAGACGAACGATTTCCTAAGTTGCTAACCATTTCAGAAGAGTGTCGTACAGAGCTTTGGATCGTGGACATTTGATCAAGCAATGTCTGAACCTCCTCCGTTCCTATCTCCACTTCCTTGTAGGCTAATCTTGTTTTGTCTGAAACTAATGAAGAATTCTCTTTGATCCCTGAAACAATTTCGGTAATTTGATTCATTGATTCCAGGTTCTTTGTATTTCCATTTTCCTGTTCAATTGATAGTTCAGCAGATTGCTGGACATTTCGAGTAACAGCATTAGAGAGCTGAACCATCTCCTCAGCACTAACCGATAGAGTCGATGCATTTTTTGAGACAACATCACCTTTATGCCTAATCCCAACCAATAGCTCTTGTAAGCTATCAAGCAGGGAATTAAAGCTATTAGCTAATGTTCCAACCTCGTCCTTACTATTAATTTTCAATCTCTGTGTTAAGTCACCTTCATTATTCACCAATTCCTCAATTTTGTTATTAATATCAGTGATTGGATTTAAAGATCTACGATTAAGTAAATAACTAATAATTGCCCCTACAACGATAAAGATCACGGTTATGATCACAAAGAATTGTAAGAGTGAATTTGCATCAGCAAACGCTTCGTTCGTAGGAATCGAAATCATAACTCCCCAATCCATTTCGTTCGCTTTACTATAGAAAAGGAGACTGTGCTCCTCGTTGAAATCTGTTTCAATCACACCAGTTTCACCACTAATACTAGCCTCTACCAACTGATTTAACTCTTCGCTCTCATAATCAGACATGCTCTTCGCCAACGTATCTTCCTTATTCTCACCAGCAACAATCGTCCCATCACTTGTGAAAACAGTCACATATCCACTATTACCTAGCTTTATATTCGAAATAATACCAAGTAAACTCTCAATCTGATTACCGCCTGATGCAACACCGACAACCTCACCATTCTCACCATAAACTGGTGATGACGTTAAAACAATCGGAGCACCATTTACACTAGGTGATTGAGAAGGCACAGGGTTATACGTTTTTGTCAGTTCATTCATACCACCTTGATAATGTTCAAACTCTGAAACAGGAATTTTCGCTCCAGCTAAGTACAAAAATCCAGCAGCATCCATAAATGCGAAGGCATCGGGATTATCCAATCTTTCTCCTATACGAATTCCTAACGCATCTGCTTTCTCTTCATTGATTGTTTTCAATTCATCCGCTTCAGCGATATATTCCATCGCTTCCTGCTTGCCAGTAATCCAAATATCAATACTTGCCTTAACCGATTCAAGCTGACTAAAGGCCTGCTCTTCAAAACGATCATACAGAATATCCTTCGCCTTCATATAACCAAATGCAGATAGACTGATCATTGATACAGTAATCAATAGACTCATAACTAATGTGTTTTTAACAACTAGCCTCACGGGGGCACTCTCCTCTTTCATAACCACAACTATTTCCCTACGCTACATGACAAGCAACTGAAAATTGGACACCAAAAAACCACCCGATACAAAAGGTGGTTTAAAAATCTAAGCCATCTCATTCGGTATCCCAGCCACCTTAGCACCATCTAGTGCGTTAGGCCTGTAGCTTTGCGTCCCCACCTTTCAGTAGGTTTGCCCTTATCGTAGGAAGTTGTTCAAAAGTAATAGCACTATTGTACCACAGTTCCAAGATTATGGAATATAGAAAAATATTCCATAATGAAGATTTAAGCAGGGATCCTCATTCCGCTATTGCTTATGAAACACAAGTTTTAGTCATACAGTCGGATCCTAGTTCCGTTATCTATCTGTTTCCCCTTGTTATTTAGTTAGTTTTGTAGGATTAACGGAACCAGGATCCGATCCAGTCCCTTCCGACTAGCTTCTCAACTTGATAGCGGGACCAGGATCCAGCTGTTTCTACTCTCACAGCTAGCAACCTAAAGCCTTCATTCCTTTTCTACTCTTTTACCGAATGAGTACCTCCCTCCTCGAGAAATACTCACTATTCATGGTATTCACCTATGACAGCATCGAAATTATAACACTCACCAAAATTATTTTCCTTCAAGCAGCTTCCAGATCGGTGATATTCTAGATAAAAAAGACAATCAGTCACATCTATAGACTTGAATGCATATTCCCATATCTCTAAACAATTATAAGGTGTATATTCCTTGAATTGAGCCTTCTGCCTTACAAGCGGATGATGTTGTTTATCAACAATGACAATTTCCACTTTATTAATATTCTTGTTAGGCTGGCAGATGATTGATCCAGTATATAGCATATTATGCTTGTATAGATGATAGGGCTTAAGAAGTAGTGATTCACCTAAAATCACACTCCCAAATTCACCTCCTATTTTGTATGTTGATGAATGGTGCTCGGCTGCCTGAATCTCAAAACGGACTCCATTGTTAAAGAGACCTGAGTACTTTCTTATTCGTGCACTAAATGTCCAAATTTCCTTATCTTCTTTTTTAAAGTGTATTACCCCTGTAACGCTTTGATCATGCCCTCCAGTGTTATAGTGCAGCCTTAATTTCCTTAAACCAGATTGTGTGATCATTACTTTGGTTTTTAGTTCCACTTCTTGGTACGAGGAATCTAGTAATTCAGCATGTACTAATTGAATAATCGACAACCCACTGCAACCTCCTAATGAAAAGGGCTTGCCTAAAGGGAAAATTCAAACCTTGTAGGACAAACCCATTAACAAATCTAGCTACTACCTCTTCCTAGACCGAGAAAAGGACTTCCCTTTCAAGTCGAAGTAATTAGAGAAACTGCCAAGCTCTATGATCTATTTCTTTCAAGAAACTACTTTTATCTTTTAACCCAAATAGAAACTGATCCGCCATTTACTGAAAAATTACCCCAGCCATCTGCATTGATTGTGACTGTGCCTGAGCGGTTCCCAGTAATATCGCGCCAAACTTGACCCGCTTTATTACTTCCAACATACATCCACTTATTTCCGCCAGCACCATCAGACATGATCGTAGCAAGACCCGAATTGGCGTGTGCTGTATTTCCTTCACGTGTCCAACCAATGATATTATGATGATCTAAGTAATCGTTTTGTTTTCCGTATGCATACTTTTGACGTGCCTCTAATATCGGATCGATTTTGGAATTCATTGCTGGCACACCATGTGTTGGTATTCCGTAATAATCCCCATAAAAGACAGAAGGATAACCGTCTTCACGCGTTAATGTAAGTGCGTATGCTAAAGGTTTAAACCACTCAGCAACAAAAGACTCTAGTGCCTCCTCTGGTTGTGAATCATGATTATCAACAAAGGTTACAGCATGAGTTGGATGTTTTTGAACAACCGTCCCATTAAATATTTGTCGCATATCATAATTTCCACCACTATTTGAGGCATTATAGAGATTATAGTGTAGCGGTACATCAAAAACTGAGTGGTTCCAGTTTGTTTTCTGTAAATAGTTTTCAAGAGCACCTAAATCATTTTTCCAAAACTCAGCAACCGCAAACATATCTTTACCAGTCGTATTTCTAACATGATTGATCCAATCACGAGTGAAATCATATTTAATATGCTTAACCGCATCTATTCTGAAGCCATCGAGTCCAAGTGTATTTGTATACCAAACACCCCAGTTACGCAGTTCATTTACTACTTCTGGATGCTCCATGTCGACATCTGCATACATTAAATAATCGTAATTTCCATTTTCAGTATCAGTTTCCCAGTCCCATCCTTTACCGTCACCTCTAAACTTATAAATATTGCTAAGTTGACGTGAATGATCCCAATCTACACCGTCAAAATGATACCATCTCCATTTAAAGTTAGAATGGGTGTTACCTCTTCCTGGAAAATCAAACTTCGTCCAAGCCTCAATAGTATAATCACCGGACACTTCCTGGTTTCTGTTATTGCGATCCACTTCAACTGCTCTCACCATTTCAGTGGCGTCCGCACCACCTTTGTGATTCATTACAACATCGCCGTATACTTGAATACCATTGCTTTTTAAGGAGTTGACCGCAGCTTGTAACTGACTACGTGTTCCATACTTTGTTCGAACAGTGCCTTTTTGATTGAATTCACCTAAGTCATAAAGATCATAGGCTCCATATCCTACATCATTTTGAGAAGCTCCCTTCCATGCAGGAGGAATCCAGACAGCTGAAATTCCTTTATTTTTCAGATTAGCCGCGTCAGAGTTTAACCGATTCCAATGATTACCATCATTAGGAAGATACCATTCAAAGTATTGCATCATCGTTCCGTTCGTCCCATTATGATGTGCTTCTACGTTTGCCGAGTTAAATGGTAAAGTTGTAATCACCATTAGAAAAGCTAGTAATATACTTATTAATCCCTTTTTTCGTCCTCTCATCTTCATCCTCCTCTAATTTGAAAGCGTTTACCAAAATGTCAATCATTCAATCAGAAAATTCACTATCCTCCTTTGTGCATTCACTGTGCAATTAGTTGCACAAGAAAATATTCTTAATTTTCAAGATTATCGTACCACGATATAAATTATTCGTGCAAACGTTTTCTTTTTATAAAAGCAAGATAGGAGAATTTAACCACCTAGATCTATTCTGTTTAGAAATAACATTATGGCTAGTTCTTTGTTACTGCTTGTAAGTAAAGAAGAGGCTGTGACATAACTAAAGTGCCTATCTAAAATACCGAATAATGCAATCACGTAGCGAATGAAATATACGTAGTAGACTCCTGCGGGATGTAAAGCCAAGGGTGAGACCCTGCAGGCGTAAACGAGGAGGCTCACCGGCTTCTCGCGGAAAGCGAAGTGTATTTCAGGAGCGGTTTACGCCCGCCAACCACCATTGTTCGGATTTTCTATTAGTTAAATCACCTTTATCCAAGCCTCTTTCTCGTATTGTAAAAACTTATTATTCCGTTACGACCTGTAAATTGTCATTATCTATTGATTGAATCAAATATCTCGATAATGGGAGAGTAGAAAAGAGTGAAAGCTCATGCAACGCACGAGTACAAGCAACATAGAGCAATTTCTGATCCGTACTTTCATTCATGTAATTCTCCTCAGTTGGTTGATACATAAGAACGGCATCATACTCCAGACCCTTTGTTAAATGAACTGGAATGATTGTCACCTTTTCTACTTGATTCTGTTTGTCATCAGTAACTAACACACAATTCAATTGCTGATTTAATATTCCATAAACATTTCTAGCCTCTGATTCATTGCGTGTAATAACAGCAATCGTTTTAAAGGATTCTGCAGCAGTAACTATTTTCTGATAGAGCATTTCGTGCATAAGTTCCGTTGAATGACAGATATATACTTCAGGCCTCGGTCCATTTCTAAATGTAGGCTTAGATGGACGATATCGGCCTTCACTAAAACTGCTAATGATATCATTACCTAACTCTGTAATTTGTTTAGTCGAACGATAGGTCATTTCTAGTTCAATATAACTAGGTGAATTGATCACATTATTTACATTTTCCCAGTTTTGTAGCCCGCGGTATGAGTACAAGCCTTGACCTAAGTCACCAAGCAGCATTAGTGAGTTCTTTGCGGTAAACTGACTGATCACCCACAGATCATATGGGCTGTAATCCTGGGCTTCATCGATTACTGTATACTGAAATTTCTCATCCTCACTTAGTCCATGTAGCAACATTTTTAGATGCATGAGAGCAGCTAAGTCCTCAGACACTATTTGATTTGGATTAAAAATATGGTTTTCTTTCCCCATCTTCAAAAGCAAGTCAACGGGTCTATTTTCAAAGCTTTCAGGAAAATAAGGACTCAGTTGTGTTGATCCAAGAAACTCCGTATATATATTTATAGGCTTCAAGCTTTTTATTTGTCCAAGATAACGTTTAAACTGTTTTTGACACGCCCGAATTTCTACTTGGTTTTTAGAATTCTGCCATTTTTGGAACTCTAACATTACGATTGATTCTATATTGCTTACTCTCTTCGCTAACGGTAAATAATCCAATGCTTTAAACTTCTTGCTAAACTCTTCAACTGAAAGTACAAATGACCCTTGATCGGTTTTGAATTCAAATGGTTCACTAGGAGCAAACGTTTTTTCGTACTGCTTATAATACTCCTCCACCGCATCTCGAAATAAGTATGAACCTTTAAAAGACAATATCACGGAAAGCTCACTCTTTTTATTACTATCTTTTATCTTATCCAGTCGATTAAAAATAGTTTGAGGATCAGGTATCTTACTTAACTTTAAATGCTGATCCGCTGCCCACTTATGAAAAGAGGTTTGAACAACATCCCAGACTTGCAAACTAGGTATTACGTTTTTAATATGCTGTAAGAAAATTTCATTAGGTCCGAATATTACTAAATTCGAAGCTTTGAGATCGTTATATCGAAAAAACAAATAGGCGATACGATGAAGAGCAATTGCCGTCTTTCCACTTCCTGCCGAACCTTGAACGATAACATTTTGATTCTTAGGTAGACGAATGATTCTATCTTGTTCACCCTGTATCGTCTCGACAATCGTTGTCATTTCATGTCCTTTGTTTGTTTTTAACGCTTGTTCGAGAATCGGATCAACATGGCCATTATAGTCACTCATACTTATCATCGATCCGCCCTTAATATCATACTGACGAATCCTACCGACAAATACGTTTCCTAGTGTATAATGTTGAACCATTCCTAATCTTTTTTCATAAAAAATAGAAGCAGCAGGTGCTGTCCAACTAATGACACGATCCCCAATACTGGATTCCCCGATATAAAATGTTTCTCTAGTTTCTCCTTTAACATCGATCCTCCCAAAATAAGGGCGCGATCTTAATGGTTTAAGACTGTCAGCAATCTTGTTATAATAGGCATTTTCTACAGGGTCGAACCTATCTAAATTCCCTGCATTTGCTGGGTTACCACGAAAGTATTTAGGACGAGTATAGTGCTTGATTTTTTCATCTAGTTTTTGAATCGTATGCTTTAAAAACTGACGCTCAAATGCGTCATCTTCAGGAAAGAACTTTTTGGAACGAGCTAAACGTTCTTCAAATGATACTACTTTTGGTTGAGCTTTTTGACTCGCTTCTGTTTGATTCGTTAGTTTATCTGTAGATTGTTCGCGGTTGTATGATTTTTGCTCAGCACCAAATTGCAATAATATATCCATTGAGGCTTGATCTTTTCTTGATTCCGCATACATGAAGGCGGTAACATCATTTCTTGTTTTCACATGAGGATTGGCCCCATTTAGTAACAGCAATTCAACAACCTGAGCAAACGAACCTTTTTGGATACTTTTTAACGCATAAATGAGCGGTGTTTCAATCTGTCGATTACATTCATTAACATTCGCTCCGTCATCAATTAAAGTCCTCACAAGATCCAAATCATTATTTTCAGCAGCTCTCATGAGTTCTGTAATATGTCCGACGTAAGTTAATCCTTGATCTCTAGCTAATTTCTCAATTCTCTCTTTCTCTTCTTCTAGTTCTTTCGCAATTCTTTCTTTCTCACGCTCTAACTTTTCTTTTCGTTCCAAATCTAGTTGAGCCTGTCTTTGCTTTTCTAGCTCTATTCTCTGTTGCTCTAAAAGCTGTTGCTTTTTTTCACGTTCTTTTCTCTCTTCTAATTGTTTCCATGCCTCTTTTTCTCTTCGCTCATTTTCAATTCGTACTCGGTTCGCCTTTTCTAGCTTTCTTCTACGCTCATCTTCTTGTCTTTGCTTTTGTTGTTCTTCTTCAAGCTTTTTTTTACGTTCCTCTTCAATTCTTTTCTTTCTTTGTTCCTCTTCTAGTCTCTCTTTTTCTTCTAGTTCCTCTCTTAAACGTTCTTTCATTTGTAATAGATATCTTTCTTGCTGTGCTTCTCGTAATTTCCTTTGACGTTCGACACGTGTTTGGGTTTCTTGCTCCGGCTTTTGTATACGTACAGTTTCCTCTTGCTGCAGCTGTTTTTCTTGCTGAAATAAGGAGCTGATATTGTTATGACTAGTTTTGCTTTCTGGTATTTGTACTTTTTCTCTAAAGATATCTAGCACTTCATTTTCTTTGACAGTCCGTTTCTCTAATTCCTGCTGAAGCCGAAGACCCACTTCTTGCTCTACTCTCTTATCAACTTCCTGCTGAATACGCTTTTCTATAGACTCATTGTCAGCTTGGACTTGTGCTGAGTCCTGGTTGTTTCTATGAAAAAATCGTTTGTATTTGGAAATTAGTTTTTGAAACATTTTCTCTTCTTCACCCTTCTCTTGATGTTGATGGCTTATACAAGCCGTTATGTGTGGGGAAATCAATACCTATTATCTAATTAAATCTTCATTATAATAATAGCAATATAATGAGAAATTGTCTTTGAAACTCTAAATATTTTCAGCGATTAAAAATACTCGTTACTAGGCTACCATTCCTCTACAGCAGTTGATAAATAAGGTTCTACTAATGCACGTACTGTCGGTAAAAACGAAACTATTTAGTCGGGAGTTAGATTTATTGAGAAGTTATTTTCTGTTTGTGATCCTAGTTCCGCTATTTGCTTAAACTACTTCATTTTAAGTATGGTTTAGGATCCTGATTCCGTTATTTGTAGTTTATAGCTCATAACATCGTCAATCTTAGACGATTAGCGGAACCTGGATCCACTTCATCCCTTTTCAATGTTCTATACAAGTATTTAGCGGAATGAGGATCCTCGTTATTAAAAAAGGGCACTCCCTGTCCAAGGAAAGCCCAACATAAACCTTAATCCATATCATTTTTAACTCAATAAGGTTGAACTAAAATACCAACTTAACCAACAACCCAGCAATGACAACAACCCCATAACTCATTAAAAACAGAATCCGAGCTTTTTGTTTCGCATTAATGATATGCTCTTTATCCCATCGATAAAGCTTCATAAAAGGATTTTCTAAGAACAAAGTCCATAGAGTATTTAAGGTCCTCTT
This sequence comes from Halalkalibacter suaedae, assembly GCF_017939705.1. Taxonomy (GTDB): domain Bacteria; phylum Bacillota; class Bacilli; order Bacillales; family Bacillaceae_D; genus Halalkalibacter; species Halalkalibacter suaedae. The sequence goes on along the minus strand of NZ_JAGKSQ010000004.1, from coordinate 243,163 downwards.
CATTATGAAACAACTGATTAACGCAACAATAATAACCATCCAAATGGCAGGCAGCAGCCAAAAGGCCACCGTAGTTAAGATACAAACATCGAGAAAGTAAACCCAAACTGTCGGTTGGCGTTGAAACCATTTCAAAAATGTTTCTAGTAACACGTTGCTTTGGGATCGCTCCTTAAATATTCGTCCCTTCATCGTCCAATGTTTCTGGATAAACCGTGTCATATCCGATTCACCCTTAACACCTTTGATCCCATTCATCATCATCACTAATGAAGATAACCTGAAAAGCCACTTCAACAATTTAGCCCCATTAATCATGTCGATCTCCAACCATTTGTTAAAAAGCTTAGCACGATAATCGATCTTTCTAACCAAATACATTGCTAGAATTAGAGATAAAATACTAATTACAATCCACATTCCAACATGCATATCTGAATAAAGGTATATGACAAAGATGCAAAATGTCAGCCACCTTCTACGCCAGTTACTGTTGAGATAGAGCAAATAAAAAACAGTGAATAGTAACACCATCATAATGTAAAATACCATCTGTAAAACATTGAAATTCAACAAGAAGAATGGCAAGAGTATTATAATGGCGATTGTCGCTTTAATTAACCCAAATACAATTAATCTGTTATAGCCAATTTTGATCATTCGATTCATCAACGACGTATTTCGAATCAAAAAAAGTTGATCTGCTTCTTTGAAATAAATTCTTAATGATGTTGATGCGACCACTATAAAAATGCTTAAGTGAATCAAGCGAAAAGGAACCTCACTTAACCAGTCAGAAGACGTTAACCAAGAGTAAATATATATACCAATTAAAACGGCTCCAACCAATAATATGTAGAATAAGATTGTCCAGTCAAAAAAGAATGCTAGCAGTTTTTTTTGCTGTCTTTCATCCTCTTTTTTACGAATTGTATACAACTCTCTTAGGTCAATCATAAATGACATCCTTGCTCTGAACTAAATCGGTAAAACAATCTAGTAAGTCTCCGTCTGCATTGCCAGTTACTTCTTTTAATTCTTGTAAAGTCCCTTGGAAGATGGTCGTTTTATCGGCTAATATAATTAAACGGTCACAATGCTTTTCGGCTGTATCAAGTGCATGGGTACACATCAAAATGCCTGCACCACGCTGCTTTTCAGCCTGTAAGAATTCGAGTATCACTTTTATAGAAGGAGGATCTAAGCCCATAAGAGGTTCGTCGATGATGTAATAATCTGGGCTTGGCAGATAAGCTAGAATGAACATTAATTTTTGCTGCATCCCTTTTGAGAAATCTTTCGGGTATGATTGTGATTTTTCATAAAGACGGAATAGCTTTAACAATCGATTGGCTTCCGGTTCCCATTCCGTTAATTGGTGGGCCGACGCACATAGTTCAATATGCTCCCAGACTGTCAGTTCTTCATAAATAATTGGACGTTCAGGAATGTAGCTCAATACTTCTTCTTGTTTGAACGTAACCAAATGCTCCGAACCTTTCGTTAATCCTAAAATCGTTTTAATAGTCGTACTTTTCCCAGCCCCATTTTGACCGATCAAGCCAATAATTTCACCTGGCTTTATGTTGAAATGAATATTCTCTAAGATAGGTTCGTTTTTATTATAGGAAAACTGATCAATTTTAACATCGAGCATGATTACCTCCTACTTGATCACTTGAAACCCAGAATGAAATCAAGATTTTTCATTATAGAATATTGGAAAGATTGATCTAACAATACGAATAACTATGTAATAGGTTTCTAATTAGTTTAAAAGGAACCTTGCCGCACTGTTTTATATTTTTTTACTTAATTCTCACCTTTTGGATATTCCAAATATAGTTATTCCAACTGCCCCCACTGCGATTGTGACTCCAATTAGTGCAACCATAAATACAAGTTCACTGGTATCATGAACATTTTGAATTGTTACATACAACCATATAATTTCAACAAATAAAACAATTAACCACCAAGTGAATATATTTTGTTTTTCCATACTATCCCCTGCTTTCCTCGAGATAATTTCTTCTACCGAATAGCATTCTCGAATGATAAGGCACTATTTATTGGAGCAACACTCTATATTATTAACTATCGATAATTTCTATCAATATTAATTAAATTAACGTCTTTTTTTACTCGACCAAACTTCTCTAGTCAATTTCATATTAATAGAATCTATCCCTTCTCCCTCGAACTCTAGCTCGTTTTCATCTATACTTTCTAAAACAAACCCAACCTTTTCATACACACTCCTAGCTCTTGGATTGAATTCATAGACACTCAACGTTACTTGATCTAGTTTCATGTTTTGAAAGGCATAGTCAATCATCTGCTCGGTTGCTTCCGTTCCTAACCCCCGATTTCTTCCTCTTGGTCCTATGAGTATTCGATAGTTCATACTGTTGCTTTCCGCATCATATAAATTGAGAACAACTTCTCCAACTAGAATGTCTTGAGATTTATCTACAATAGCAAGATCTAAGCGATCCATTTGGTCATTTCTTGTATTGTACCAATCGAGAACAGTATCTCTAACACGATCCGAAGTGCTTCCAGTCAGTTTTATTACCTCGGCATCCTTTAAACATTCCTCAATATAAGGAAAATCAGCAGTTTTAAAAGGTCTTAGAATTATTTTCTCACCTTCGATAATTGGCTTCTGCCTTAGATCTATCATATCTCTCACTCTCCAATGGTTATCGCTAAATATTACGGGAATTTCACTTCAGCAGGAATAGATAACTGCCCTTTTAGAATGACAACACTATAATAACTTAAATCAAAAAGCGATCACCATTTATTATTAAGCAATCGCCTTCATAATTTAATATCTTCACCTATCTAATATTTCCCGTCTTAAATACTTTGCACATCTTTAGAACCCTTCTACCACACATTCCCATCATGATTCATGGCACCTTCAACATTAACTATAATCATCCATCATAATCATTCATATCGATAGTGAATGTTATTTCCTCACACCTTTATTAAGGGAGATGTACATCAGTGAACCAAAAATAGTCCCACCGATCAGCATAGCTGCTAAAATTCTCGAAATAAATTCAACTGTATTACCCCAATCTTCTAAAGCCATAAATAACCCAAATGGAAAACCAAAGAAGCAAATGCCATAGACAAATACAAAGTACAATGCCCCTTTCTTTACCATTCGTGCTTGTTTCATTCTCACTTCTTCTATCGTCAATTTTCTATTTTTGAAAATAATAGGCAAAGTCATTGAAATAACAATAAATATAACCCAAAATTCAGGAGATATTATCCCAGTTATGAGAGCTATTAGTAGAATGATTGCAACAATACTAGTCAGTCACAATGTAATTTTAGTTTCTTTCTGATACTTTTCTGTTGTTTCCAAGTTAGCACCCCTTTCAATTTCTCTCTGATCTCTCCCTTAAAAGGTTTTACGATTGAAAGAATGAAAAGTTCCTATAATTTCTTCATCAGTCAACTAAATCCTTAATTGTTTAAGTTGCACACCGACTCGGTCCAACCTCTTTTTAAATTTATTTCTGTTATCAGGTAATAGTTTTATATCTGACAGAGAAGCAATTGTTTCTACCACACTTTCAATCGACATATGATCAGTATCAATTCGTTGGTGGAAGATCTCATCTTCAAATGCTTTTATACATCGATCAATTTGTCGAGCTGGCCATGAATTTTTCCGCTCGCCTCTGCTGCGTAACCTTTTCTCCAATGTCTCTTTTGTAGCCGATAATACGAAATGATTAACCATGATATTATCTGCTCTCAATTTGCCTACAATTTCTTGGAAATACTCTCGATTAACAATCGTCATTGGTACAATGATCACACCATCGTATTCATGATCTATATGTTTTAGCATTTCATAATTTCCATCACGCCAGATAGGATAATCTTGAAAATCAGCTCTTTTAATTTCTTTAGGGATATTTTTCCGGATATAAAAGCCTAAATTTTCTGGGTCAAATACAAATGAATGAGGGATTCTTCTATGTAATTCATGTGCGGTTTGAGTCTTGCCTGATCCAAACGCCCCATTAATCCAAATAATCATTATAAGCACCTAATTTCTTGGTCAATTTCTTTCATCATTTCATACGCACCACTGGATTTGTTAGAGCAAATCATAGTATTAATTAATTGTTTCGGATAATAGGCCGAATGAAAGCTAACTCCTGGGTCATAGCCCATAACATGATACTTAAAGATCTCACCATCATTTTTATCAATCCAAACTCCGTAACCATAGAATTCATTAAAATCACCAGTATGAACATGTGGTGTTAATAGTTTACTCGTATGTTCTTCATTAAGTAATCGATTGCTGATTAGTGCATCCCATAGGTTGGACATATCGTTAATAGTAATATAGGCTCCCCCATCTGAGCCACCCTTGACTGGCAGCGAGTAAATATTCGATTTCCACTTCCCATTCGGAAGGTCAATATAACCAAGTGCTGTATGTTTAGGAAGACAATCAAATTCAAAATAACCTGAATTGGTCATTTCAGCTTTCTTAAAGATATGTTCTTCAACATAATCTGAGAAAGTCCGTTGACTGATATTCTCTACGATTAATCCAAGTAAGATATAGCCAGTGTTGTTATAATGAAACCTTTCTCCAACCTCTAATTTCATAGGTTCGTCCTGAAACAGCGGAACAAAATCTTCTAATGTTCTTATAAGATACATAGGATTATCCACCCATAATTCCTCAAAATCGTCCATAACGTCTTCATCAAAATAATCAGGTATTCCAGCAGTATGTGTTAACAGATGATGAACTGTAATACCTTTGGAGAAATGAGGGAAATTCATGATAAGACATTCTTCTAATGTCTTATCAAAAGAAAGCTTCCCTGCTTCCACTAGTTGACAGATGGCGATTGCTGTAAAAAGCTTGCACCCTGATGCTATTCCGTATCTTGTATATGAATGGTTCTCAATTTGTTCAGACCGATTAGCATAGCCATAGCTTAACTCTTTTATAGTCTCATTCGCCTTTTTAACAAGTATACTTCCAGAGAAATTAATAGATTTTCGAATGATATCAAGACGATTTTCTAAAAAGGTTTTCAATTTAACTCCTCCAAAATTCTCTCTTTGCTTATCTTAAACCGAGCAATATATCACATCCAATTTTAACACAAATTTCCTTTTTATAACTATAAACAAAAAAAGGTACTCTCTATTGAAAGGTAGAGGTACCAAAAACCGGCTTTTTATTAACCTGTTCGAGTTTTATTGCAGTGCCCAACTTTTTGCCTTCTCCACTAACTCATTAACAAACCCCTGTTTTTCCATTTGATACTTATAATGATTATCTGGAAACTGTTTTGCTAATTTTAATTTTAAATCTCCGTATCTTTTAGCATCCTCTGGGTGTTTAATTAGATATTCCTTGAAATCTAAATGTGCGTTAATATGTTCATTGCCTACTTGAAAGATATGTACATGATGGGTTCGATTTTCTTTTCCTTTAGGAAAGTACCTTCTACCAGGTATTCCATACTCCCCTTTTGGTTCATACCCTATTTTTCGTAATTCTTCATTATACAAATCAACGTTTTCAATCTCTTTCACGACAACTAATATATCTATTATTGGTTTTGCATAACCTATTGCTTGAACGGACGTACTCCCAATATGAAAGATATAAATCAATTCATCTTTAAATAATTCTTTGAGTATTGTCTCTTCTTGCTTATATACGATATCCCACTCTTTAGTCCAAGGAACTATATTGGTTTTTCTCATAGCATTTCCTCACTTACAAGTTTTTAACTTAAGCACTAGTGCTGCACAAAGCTATCAGATCTCACCCCTTTAAAGAACTGATACAGATCAAGCCTTTATCAACGGAAGTCTCAATATATCCAATAATTTGTTGAAGTGTGAACACATTTAGTGGCTGTTCAAGGTCTTCCCTATCATAATCCATATCTCTAATTACATATGAGACAAATTCCTCCACTTCGCTAGGCTTGACCTCGTCTGTTTCAATAATTGACCCAGTTTTGTGCAATCCTTTACTTAATTGCTCTTTGAAGCCATAATAATCTAATATCTTTGCATTAAGTAATCGAAAATCATTATGGTATTGTTTGAGCATGGTTTTATCCGCATCGATTCGGTTTTTTAACCAAGGCAAGTAAAAGCCTTTTAACCAAATATCGTCCGCAATCAAATGAGTATAGTATCCTAATACATAGTGAGAATTCTTATGGAAGCTATATTTATGTATGAAATCATCGTGGTCAATATATCGAGAATAATCATTCACGTCGCCTTTGAAAAAATGTGATACTTCTTTAGATGAAACCGCATCCGCTGCAATGCCGCCTAAAAGAAAGGATGTTCTATCTTGTATTGCTAATTCATCTGCAATTCTATTTGCAATAATTAAATGCATGATCCTTGAACCCAATATAATTTCTCCTTTCTATATAAGAAAAACAATCTCTCTTCTTTAGATTGCTATCCGTTGCTTTAAGAAGTTTTATTTTCATCAAATTCAACTAGATCACTAACTTTATATTCTTTCTCGATACTATCTCCTTCTTCTTTGTCCAAATAAAGATCAATAATAATCGAATTAAAAGCCTCACTAATTTCTTGTTTATCCAAGCCTTTAGAGTAAAAAACAAATTCTCGATAATATCTTGCTACGTTTGCATCATCATTATTTTGTTCATAACCTTCACCAAACCAATATCTATCCCTATTACTATCTATACTATTAATAGCCTCTTGCCAACTCCCATTTCTAGGGAATTCTACCTTACTCGTAATTGTTGAAGAGTGTTCGACTTCAAAATCAATAGTAAATTTACGAGAACCATCTTTTGAAGGATCTTCTAACCCGTGTAACCCCACCTCGTCAAACTCTTCATCACTTAAGTGTGAAACGACTGCTTCAACCGTGATTTTTGGGTCTTGAGAATTAATACAAGCATTAACAGTCAAAAATAAAAATGACAAGACAACTAACATCCATATTTTCCTCAACTATCTGCACCTCCTTAATTCTCAATACCATAGTCACTAGCAATATTGTAAATTTAACTTACTTAATAAATTTAGCTTTAAGTAAATAAGTAACATCATATTGTTCCAATTCATTCATATGACCTTCAACATCTTCATCAAAATCTGTCGAGAGTGTTCTCATACCATTCTCAGCATCAGAATAACTAATATGTGCTAAAACGACTTCTCCTTCGTCCAAGATTCTCTTTCCTTGAAAATCGCCCCATAAACTCGCCATTTTTTCTAGGTCATTAAGATCTTCCTCTAAACCACTTACTGAAGCGATCCTACCCTCACTACTAATTCCAATATTATAGGTTTTTTGTCCTTCATCAGCATTTTTCGATAACGCAAAAATAATAGATCCATTTTCCTCAACCATTGACGTTATATCACCTAATTGATCATCGACTAATTTCCCTGACTTATATTTTTCCATCCAGACAGTTAGTTCTTTGTATTCGCTCTCTATATTGAAATCAAATACAAATGATTTGTCCGAAGTAACCGAAAGTATCGCTTTTTCTCTCTCAGTTAATTCACCAACAGAAATTGAAGAATCGTGATTACCACAGGCCCCTATAACAAATGCCAATGCGGCAAATAGTAGTAGCATATATACGTTTTTCATTTTTCTTCCCCCCTTTTTTATCTAGAAATAATAAAACTCTATTAAAAAGATCCTTAAAACTGCTTAAAGGTTTGTTCGACCTCTTCTCGGTTGTACTCAGCAATCCAATTCTTATATTCGTTATATAATGGGCGTAACGCTTCTATTTGATCAGAAATCACTTCACACCCTCTATCATCATAAATGAAGAAGATGATATTCTTTGAAGCATTTATAAAAAATACATCTGGATAATATGAACCATTCTCCCCACCTAATTTAGGTTTCAATGGGAAATCTTCATTACAAATTGCTTTAATTAGTAAGAGATAATCTAAATCCCGCTTTTTACACTTCAGAAAAAATCGGGAAGTATAGCATCCATCTGCTTCTTCTTCATCAGCAAAAATGAACGGCAAAGTTTCCTGTCTTACATTAAATTTCAATTTTTTATTTTTGAGAAAACGGTCATAAACCTTTGTTTGGCGCATCCTTTTTTTATTACTTTTATGATGATAGACATTTGTCACGAGGAAAATATCGTCCTGTTCAGAAAAGAGAAAATTAAAAATAGACAATGACTGCTTATAAACTCTCTCAAACCTATCAAGATTAAGAGTGTCATCATCTTTAATCTGGTATATCCCTTCTCCTAATTCAAAGTGAATGCCTGTATCCCATTGATTGTAGAGACTTGCCCCTAAACATAACCCCGGAAAATAAGTATTTAAATATTCCTTTACTTCGACCATAATGAACCTCACTCCATGTTGACTTTTTAATTAAAATTACCTAAATGGCAAGCTGACAATATAACCACTGTAGAAAAATAACTCACGAAAAAGGAAAGGAATTTCACTCTTCCATGTTTGATAGACAGACGTTTGTGTAGGTGATGAATATGCCACTATTCCAGTGTTCTCTGCCATTAGAATAGCCCTTTTCATATGTAATGGATCACTTACAATAGTAACTGTTTTGAAATCATTCTCTGTGATAATGTCATTTGCATATGTAAGATTCTCTTCAGTGATCTTTGACTTAGTTTCAATCAAAATATCATCGGAATTGACGTTGTTTTTTATAGCATAATCTCTTGCTACTTCCGATTCTGCAAATTCATCATCAACGCCCTTGCCACCAGTAAATATTATCTTCTCTACATAGCCATTCTCGTATAGCCAAATCGAATGATTTATTCTCTCTCGTAACACTGGAGATGGTTCGTCTCCCCAAGCTGCAGCACCAAGTACTACCGCGACATCAGTTTCCACTAATTGGTTTTCCTCAGCGAAACTCCAAATACTGTAGGCTAAATAAATTGTGAAAACAATAAATAGTACTAGTATCCCAAAGCATAATTTTAATACGGTTCTTTTTGCCACTTCGATCAATCCTTTAAAATACTTTGTCATTTAAGTGAGTCGGCCAGTTTTACTGGATGGTGAATTTAAAGCTCGATCCAAATGGCATTAACTTTATTAAATGCTCATCCCCCTGGCATATAGCCTATTAATGTATTCTTAGTAGCATCAACAAGTACTGTTGGCGTACCTGCAACAATGTTCTCTTTATCTTTAAAAGAAACAGAGAACACCTCTTTGCCGTCATAACTTTCGTCTAATAACTCATAGTCTTCATTAACGATAACCTTCGTGACTGTTGCACTTTTCCATTCTTTCTTAGCTCGGTCATTCCATCCTTTTTCTTTTAGGAAGTTCCATGCCATTTCTCTAATGTTCATATAATTATATGAAATTAATTCATTGATTTGATTAACTGAACTAGCAGGTAATAAATAAATCGTATTTGTATCTTTTGTATTCATAATAGTACCCGACTTTTCATCAATCCAAAGAAAATATGTTTCTTCCCCAACTGCCATTCTAAATTCAGGGTCTGCCATATTAACAACACCTGGTTGTTTTTCTGCATGATCAATAATCTCTTTAAGCATTTCAATTGTGGCTGCATTCTCAATCACTACTTTTTCAGCGTTGCTCCCCACTGGATTAATAGTTATATCACTTTGTGGATTCTTATCTTTTATTTCATCATTTTGCTGACAACCAAATAAACCAATTGATAGAAAGAATAGAAATAAGATCAAATTCATTTTATTCATAGATGGAACCTCTCTTAACTAACTGTTTTTGTACTTAGACGGTGCTAACAACCCAACCATTCCTTTTACTTTTTTCACTAACCTTCATTCAGTTTGACCAGATATGATTTACCAGTTGTTTAAAATCCTAATTTAAGATTCTTCCAGATTTTTCTTCAAAACTCTCAACTCGTCTTCTACTGCTCTCAGCCTTTTCAATATCATATAGAAAACAGGTGCCATAAAAACTGCCACTATTAAACCATCCATCATTTTCACCTCGTACTTTTATTTAAATCAATAATTAAATTAGCGTACCTCAACCTATTTTAACATTAATTTCCTTTTAACTAACAAAGAAAAAACATTCCTCATAAAAGGAATGCCAATACTAAATGAGAGGAATACATTTCATAGTTGCTGTAAAACACACTTTCTTCAAAGCTAACCTACTCATCTGTTTTCAATTGCAATCCGATAATGCGAGAGAACTCCAAGAAGTAATACGAACGAACAAACCATTTTTTCAAAAGGTGTCCCAAAAAATTGCTGTATTAATCCAAAAATCCAAAAGAATACAAGAAACCAACAGACAATAGATATTCCTTTGTTGAATGTATGGTTCTTCCTTAGACCAACAATAATAATAAAAATAGCCCCAATTAAAGAAATAACAATGCTACCAAAAGATAGTGGCAACTGTGCCTCTAAAGTTGGTGACCGCCCACCATTTACCCATACGAATGGGATTGTTTCGATAATGATAAGTAGATGGATTAGAATTGTTAATGAGTAAAAACTTATTGCCATAAGTACAGCCGTTCTAAAGTTTATTCTCTTAATTGATTTCAACACATCCGTCACCTTTCGAGTACCATTCAAATACTTACATTAGCTCTATGACTTTCTATGCCGAGGGACTGAAAAAGTCCCTTTAGCAGATTCGAGGAAGAAGCAATGGCTCCACTCGTTGCTTAAAGGCAATAAAAAAGGTGAAAATCATACCTTTTTCAGTGGCCTCTTCTATGCCCACAATGAGGACATGATGATAAGCTGTCATCATATTCATAGTCACAATTCGAACAGTCTATTAGTGCTTTGTAATGTTGTTTCGCAAACTCATTCTGAACTTGTAACTGATGTAAAATATTTAACTGGTTATCAATGATTTGAGCAAATGCAAATAAAACCATAGCAATACAAACTCCACCAAATGAAAAAATGAAAAAGCCTGATAATGTCCCAGTAAAAATACCTGCTATCACACTAAAAATGATAGCTATCGCTCCAACGATATTAAGAGCCAAACTCAACATTAACAACTCCTTTCTATCAAACTTCTAGAAAGTGCATTAAAATAAATGTAAAATATCCATTTTCCAAATCCCATTTACATTTTTCAAACCTAGTACTTCCTTTGATTGAAAAAGTCCAAAGCTTACACCTATTTCGACAGCTATCTCATCTTCAGGATCATTAGCTTCTTTAACTTCAATTGAATCATAATATCTAAAATCGAGTGTGGTTTCCAACAATTGTTTATGCATGTTTCCACTATAATACTTTTCCTTAAATGTAGATATGTCAGGTAAATTATCATCGTTATAAGTTAGTGAATAAATTGCCTCAGTGTCGCCAATGACAACTGAATGAAAATACACTAATACTATACTAGTTGGAGAATAGTCTAATAGGTGCTTTACATCCTTATCCTCAAAAAAATCTTCATATGCTTTTAGTTCACTTTCTGTAAAATCCTCTAAATATGAAAATTCATTAGTTTCATGTTGTTCAATTATTTGTCGTTGATTCTCAATAATTTCCTCAAGCTCATTCTTTTGCTCCTTTAACTCTTCCAATTCATTCTGATTCTCTACGAGAACATCATCATTATTACATCCAACCATAAGTAATAGTATTATTATCAAACCAACACCAAAATCCTTATTAATTCTACTCTCCTCCATCCAGAAACATTTTTTCTAGACTCTTCTGGAACCTTCAACCATTGTTCCAGAAATAATAACAGTTTCGGTCTTCCACTAATTACAACTGACTCATAGCAACTATTCTAATATTCGAGATAACATTTCCTTGTGACTGTTTGAAAGTTTGATTAAGTCGAAACTGTCTTCATTTATTAAATTCTTAATATTTCTCATTTCATTCCATGCTAAGTCATAGAGGGATATATCGATAATCCCTTTTGTTAAAGCCGTCTCTAGCTCATCTGAATCTTTTTCAATTACTTCTCCAGATGGCAATACAACAACATCTAAAAATAAATCATCCATCCAAGGAGTTCCATTTTCTATTCCGTTTCGAAGACATATATCGATATACCTTTGGACAATTTCACCACTCGCATCAAACATCGTCGTTACCGAATGATACTTATCCAACGGAAACTGCTGCAACCACATATAACCATCATTCACTATGCATACCTTTTGCTCCCCGTACCTAACTGACAATGGTTCAGCAACTTTTATTGTATTCAATAAAGTTACATATCCTTTAAATTCTTTTGTATCAAGATAGGACTGCGAATATTTCCTTTCAATTATTCGTTTCCATTCTGAACGATCGCCAAATTTCCGTTTTAACATAATAGTCACTCCTAGAGAGCATTATTACTTTCGTTTCGAAATAATTGAATAATCTATAGCAAAAATGAGCTGTTCAGCATTAAAGCGAGTGACTTTCTTTAATTCATAAAACCCAAGTCGCTTTAATAAGTTACAAGAAGCAATATTTTTCGATTGTGCTTCAGCAATTAGCTTGATATTGATGTTATCATTGAGAAAATCCCTTAAAACTTGACCTATCGACTCAAACGCAAAACCTTTACCCCAGCTACTTGCTAGAAACATATATGAAATTTGAGTATATTCTCCGTCGTAGTGAGGTGTTAATAAAATACATCCTAAGAATACATCTGAAACTCTTTCTCTAACTGTCCAATACAGGCAATTTTCTTGTGGATTTATCCACTCCATAATTCTATCTTCAATTTGCTTAGAACTTCTTTGTCCACCTAAGTAATCCCATACCTTAGTATCACGGTATAATTTCACTAAGTCATTATAGTCAGCTTGTGTAGTTATGTTGATACTACAACGTTTAGTTTCCAATTTACAATCCCCTCGTATGACAATTAGTTATACTACTATTAGTCAGATATTGCTTATCCCCCATTAAGAAAAACATGAACCTCATAACATTTAATATTTATATATACTATTCACCTTAGTAGAAAAAAACGAATGCCCTTATTGAACATTCGCTCCCTGTTGTATGAGTATAATACCTAAAAGAAGCCTTGACTCTTCTTAAGTCGACGCAGATGAAGACACTGCTGCTTCATCTGCCTTCACACAATCAATTGCAACGACAAGTGCAATTACAATCGTTTCCATCTCTTCATCTATAATTTGAACCTTGTAGCTATCTCCCCAGCTAAACCATTCCTTACTGACTTCACCTATAATTTGACCCTGCTGTAAAACCTGAAAGTCCATATCCCACCAATTCCCGTGTACTTCAATACCTGCCGCATCAATTGTATAACGAGCTTTGAAGAAGGAAAATTCTTTCTTTATCGTTAGTACCTCTTGCCCATTCACCTCAACGAAAAATTTCGGTAAGAGGCTGAACACCTTTTTCGTAATGAGAGCTACTTCGTCTCGGGCTGTATTCATAATGGAGAAAGTCTTCGGGATTTGCATGAAGCTTCCCTCCACGTAATACTTATCATTCTCCTGTTGATCCTTGACTGTAAATTTCCCACTAAGACTGAATACCTTCTGCTTTATATAGAGTTGATTCATAAATAATGCCTCCCAACTTTAGGTCTTTTTACACTACTTACGAATGAGCTGAGCAATGGTTTCACACTCATCATGACTGTTAAGAAGCCAATAAAAAAATTGAGGTAATACGATAATTAGTAATATAAAAGCACAGTCGAAAAATTGACCTACATCTGGACATATTTTCCTCTTTCTCTACTAAATCACTCACCAAGATTTTCTAACCTTCTTTGTTCTAATACTATTTTTTCTCTTTCTAATTTAATTTCTTCAAGTTTTACTTCATGTTTCTTTTTAGAATCATAAATACCCCAAACAACTAGCCCTATTAATAAAAGTGCCATTAAAATAAAAAAGTCCACATTAATTTCCTCCCTCCAAGATACTTGTCCCTTTACATAAAACCTTAATTTCCCATATCATAAATTGAAATAACTGAATCAGTAAATTCTTCTTACACTATCCTCTATTTTTATTTTAACATTAATTCCCTTTTTATTTACACAAAAATAGCACCCTCTGTCTTTCAGGAGTGCTCACCGAGTATTAATAATCATTTAATCATTTCTATAATCATACGTTTCATTTGGTAAATCCAATTCCACATTATTAATGATCACTGTATCATCATCGATCCATTCTATGTTTGCATTTTCCTCTCTATGTTGCCAGTATATTTTCTTAGCTCTTTTATTATCATTATTAAAAACTAACTCCCCCAACACCGCATATGAAACTGTTGCATGACCGTTTGATAAATAAGCATTTATCATATAGGTACCATTTGGGGAAGTCGATTGGGTTATTAATTCATCTTTAAGTCGGCTCCAATCAAATAAAAGCCAATACACTCCGTAGGCTATAATCCCTATAAAAAGCAGTACCCAAATCAGTAACACTCTAACTATTCTCTTATATGTTTTCTTTTTTTCCACTTTATAATCACTATCAAAATCCATTCACTATTCCTCCGTTAGTAAATCCTGTTGAAATTTACAATTTTCCTGTAGTTGAATTAACTATAATGGTTTCCAATTTAAATCCTTTACATCATTTTCATTTGACTTTCTTACAAACTCAATACAGCTTTCCTCACAGGCCCCAAATAAGAGATAATTCTTCTGGGCTTGCCTTAAAGATGGGGTGTTTGCACCACCCTCATAATCCGGATCTTCATATTGAACACCGTCATCTTCCCAAAAACAGATACTACATATTTCATATGTTCCTGGAGGTTCTTCATCTAACGTTTTATAGCCACAGCAAGGACAAGTATTCTTCATTTAAACACTCTCCTGTTCAGGTGCTACAAGTTCTACTTTTACTCTATCAGGATCTTCAAAATATACAGTATGATGGTTGCTCCCCCCAGCAAATGGATGTTTATCTAAGTAAAGAATCTTAATCTTTTTTTCTTTTAATTTGTTCGTCATAGTAATTTTTCTCCTAATCCAAGTCTGTTTAATTTAACTCTTTTATATATTAACATTAATTTCCTTTTTATTGAGAGAAAAAAAGTGTCTTTGTTTTATTATAGAACACATTCTACTTACCTATGGAAGGGTTTACAGTGCATCGAATAGAACTAAGTAAGAGAAGTGATTACTGGCCTTAAGTAGTAATAATACAACAGTAAAGGACGGATTTTTCATGTTAAAAGTAACATCTCAACGTTCAACTATAAATCAAACCAAAATAAAGGATGATTTCTGGAGTCAGTGGATAGATATCATTTCAACGAAAACGATACCCTATCAATGGAAGGCATTAAATGATGAGATAGAAGGTGCACCACCAAGTCATTCCGTAGAAAATTTCCGAATTGCTTCTGGACAATCAAGTGGTACTTTCCATGGGATGCCTTTTCAAGATAGTGATGTATATAAGTGGATTGAAGCAGCAAGTTATAGCCTCATACATTACCCCGATCAAGAACTTGAAGCTAAGATTGAAGAATTAATAGAGTTAATTAGACAAGCTCAACAAGATGACGGATATATCAACACATATTATACCGTTGCGAAACCAAATGAAAGATGGACTGATTTTTCTCATGGTCATGAGTTATATTGTGCAGGTCATTTGATAGAGGCAGCTGTTGCCTACTATGAAGTCACAAACAAAGATACGTTACTAGCCATTGCTAATACGTTCGTTGACTACATTGATAGCATGTTCGGTATTGAGGATGGCAAACGAAAGATCTATCCAGGACATGAAGAGATTGAGCTTGCGTTAATGCGACTATATAAAGTAACAGGCAACAAAATGCATTTAAACCTATGTATTTACTTTATTAATGAGAGAGGCACTCAGCCGTCTTTCCTTTTAGAGGAAAACACGTTAATAGGAGAAAGAGACCGATGGTTTGGGCTAGATTATCATCAGGCACATGCACCTGTGCGAGAGCAAACAACTGCTCATGGGCATGCTGTTCGTGCAATGTATTTGTACACTGGGATGGCCGATATTGCCAAGGAAACAGGTGACAAAGAACTAAAAAAAGTGCTAAAACGACTCTGGAACAATGTCACAAATCAAAAAATGTATCTTACCGGTGGCATTGGCTCTCAGGGACATGGTGAACGGTTCACCACAGAATATGATTTACCGAACGATGTTGCCTATGCTGAAACATGCGCTTCAATTGGATTAATGTTTTGGGCAATGAGAATGCTGGAGCTTGAAAATGATCGCCAGTATGCTGATGTAATGGAGACCGCCCTCTATAATGGCGTGTTAAGTGGCATCTCCTTAGAAGGAACAAAGTATTTTTACGTTAATCCACTTGAGGTCTTTCCTAGTGCAGTTGAAGAGAGATTTGACCATAAGCATGTTGAGCCAGAACGGGTGCCATGGTTTGGTTGTGCTTGTTGTCCACCAAACATCGCAAGACTTATCACCTCGATAGGACAGTACATGTATACAACGAGCGAAAATAAAATCAATGTCCATTTGTATATCGGTAGTCAAACAGAGTTTAATGTAAATGGTAAGAAGTTTGAAATCATCCAAAAAACCAATTATCCAACTGACGGAAAGATTTTGTTTGATATACACCCGGAGAAACCAACAACACACGAAATTTCCTTAAGGATTCCGGCATGGTGCGAAGAATTTACAGTAAAAATCAATAATCAAGTCATCCACTCGCCAATAAATGATGACGGGTATATTACCTTATCAAAAGAATGGACGGAGAAGGATACAATCGAGCTTGAACTGCCATTGTTAGTTGAAAAGATTCGGGCAAACCCACGCGTCCGAGAAAACATCGGTAAAATCGCTCTAAAACGAGGACCAGTCGTCTACTGTCTGGAACAAGAGGATAATGGTCCTCACTTAAAGAACATCTTCATCCCTCGAGATGAAACTCCAATACTAAACTCAATAGACAACATTACTAGCCTTGAGATTAAAGGAGTACGTTATGAAGAAGATCAGTGGGAAGGCAATCTATATTCCTCGCATGAGCCAGTCAGAAAGCCGGTAAAGGTGAAGGCCGTAGCTTACCACATGTGGGGGAATCGCAGTCCTAGAGAAGAAATGCTTGTTTGGATGAATGAAATTTAAAGAAAACTTAAATGACCCTCGCAACCAAGTTGTGAGGGTTATTGAACTGTTTAATCTTCTTCCAAAAACGCATGAAAAACACTTTTCTCATTATTATAAACTCAATACCCATAACTTCTCATTTTCTTTGTTTTCTACATCGCTTGAAATAGTCAAATGAACTATTAATTCGAGCAGGCTTTTATGTCACAATTCCATGTTTAGGATTTTACATTACATTTCCCATTTCAATTGTCGACCACCAATAATATGATAATGCATATGGTATACCTCTTGTTGACCATGTTTTCCAGTATTGGTGATTACTCTGAAACCATCTTCCTCAACACCCAATATCTTTGCAACTTCCTGTAGCCCTAGGTGAATCTTATATATGATTTTTTCGTCACCCTCTTTTATATCCATAATGTTTTCAATGTGTTTTTTAGGAATCACTAACGCATGTACTGGGGCACTAAAGTGCAATCCGTAAAAGGCTATAACATCCTCATCTTCATATATTATTTCAGCTGGTTCTTCTCTATTAACAACCTGACAAAAAACACATCCCATATATTGTTCTCCCCATATTATTAAATTTTCCAGTTAAACCTAAATAGAAAAAGCATTCCTATCTAATTTAGGAACATTAGCTGATAGCTGAAAAGCATTGACTCTCACTTTAGTTGTCCAAGTTTTTTTCATCGCTACCGTTTATATCATTACTTACTTTCTCAAAACATAAATTAACTGTCCGTTCGTTTGAGCGAGTTCGATGCATTGTGTTATTAGGCACTGTAAATATTTCACCTGGCTTTAATGAAACGGTTTCATTGTTTTCTAAGTCTATGAAAAGTTCACCTTCTAATACAAAAAACATCTCATCGCAGTCCTCGTGTTTATGCCAGTGAAATTCTCCATCTATTACAGCTATTCTAAGTGCATGGTCATTTACTTCACTTACAATGAAATTAGTATAGTCCTTTTGATCGTTTACTAATTCAATGAGGTTGAGAACCTCTAATTGTCCCTTTTTTTGCATTCCCATTCTCCTCTATGTCATTTTACTGTAAATTCCCCTGAGACTAGTAGAATTCCCCCAATAATTTTCAATTCTAAGTTTAACATTATTTTCCTGGCAATAATGTGTTAAAGAGCACCCTTTACTAAAGAATGCTCCCCTTCGCTTACTGTATTGTTAACTATTTGCTTTTACAAATTCATATGTCATCTCAGCGACTCTTCTATTGCCAGTCTCCGAAAAACCGTGACCCTCTCCTGGAAATACTTCAATTTTAGCATGAGGATATACCTTTTCTGCCTTATTTCCATAATCAAGTGCTACAATTTCATCCTGATCTCCATGAAAAATCAATACGTTTTTATTGAATTTCCCGATATGGTCGAACACATTGTATCCATGAATCGATTCAAAAAACACTCTACCCAAACGAACTCCCCATAATTCATGTATATCAGGGATCGTCTCAAGTGTTGGATATCTTCTATTCCACTCCTCTGCTATACCTAATGCTGGAAACAGCAATAAAAGACCTTTGATTCCCTCTACCTTTTCATCGGCTACTAATGCTGATACGAGTCCACCCATACTTCCGCCAAATAAAAAGATATTATCAGGATCAACATTTTCCCAAGTCTTTATGGTCTCTACAACAGCAGACAAGTCTTCTTTTTCGGTAAAAATAGTCATCTCACTAGTCTTAAGGTCACTCTTTGAATGAACAGAACCACCACAAAAATCGAAGCAAATCGCACCTACATTATTTTCCGCTAAAAGCTCACTATTCATAGCAAAATCTACATTTGTGCCATTAAAACCATGGCTAAAGATTACGACAGGGCACTTCTCATTACTATTAGGCATGTATGAAACGCTATGAATTTCCCTCCCTTGATGCTTAATCTTTACAATTTCTTTTTGATAGCTGCTCATTTTTATTCCCCCATGTTTTATATTTCAATTACAATTTTGATTAGCATCATTTAGTCAATATGTTTTTGTATCAGTTGATCTTCCTCAATCATTTTGAAGAAAGTTTCTCCGATAAAATTCTCTTAATTCAACAGAGTTATCTTTCCACTCAACTGGTTTCCCATTAACTATCTGATCTAGTACATCTAAACATCTATGCCATCCTGCAGCTGTATAAATAGCCATTTCTCGATCATCAAAGGTATGGCTAAAGGTCAAGGTACAACCTTGACTTGATATATGTAGTCTGATATCTATCAAATCATCAACTTCCTGAAAACAAAAAGAATGCGGAGGGGCTAATTCGGTAATAACTGCCTCGTAAGCTGAGCCTTCACCGTCATCGAACTCTATCTTCCCTCCAACCCTCAGGTCCATTTCTCCAGTAGCAAATGGATACCATTGAATGAAAGAATCTGGTTCCGTTATGATATGAAATACTTTTTCTGGACTAAATAAATATTTACGTTCAAAGACCAATACTTGTCTTCCTTCTTTTACAATAAGACTGCCATAATTGCTCATAACTACCTCCTATCTTTCGAATGTAAACCCTACACAGTGAATGAATTTCACCTATTATTTATTGTAATAAACTTAATTCATGTTTGTACTAAACCTTAGTATAATCTTCTTCATGACCTGTCCTATATTCTTTCTACATTTGTTAATATTTCACCTTCAAAAGTTAGCCTATAGATGTCTGGCATAGCTAACTTTTGCCAAAATGAAAAATCATATTGCTTGTCAAAGAAATTCATAATTAGAACCATTATATTGCCATGTGTACCGATAACTATATTTTTACCTTTATACTTATCTAATAGATTATAAGTAGTATCTACACCTCTTTTTTGAGCGACAGTATTCGACTCTCCCCCTTCCCACGAAAAATCAGAATCCTCCCATACTCTTTTTATTGCAAGTGTAAAATCTTCGGCAGGAGCTATGGTTAGAGTTCTTTCTTTAAAACCATCGATCATTTCAACTTCTTTGTCTATGTATCTCGCTAAGCCTTCGACTGTTTGAATCGCTCTTTTATACGGACTTGAAACGACTATATCAATTCCCTTTGTTTTTAATAAGTTAGTAACTGTAATTGCATCAGTTATTCCTTTCTCTGATAAGGGTCTGTTTAATTCATCCGGTGAATATGTAGAGTGTGCATGTCGCACAAAATATAAATTAGTCAAAGAGATACCAACTCCTAATAATAATAACAATATTTTAGCATTATTTTCCTTTTAATTGAATGCGAAAAGAAGCACTTCTTCTTATTAAAGAAACGCTCCTTTCGTTTGATCGTGAAATAAGGTGGAAAACTCTACATTTTATCTGGTGCCTTTATTCCTAGTAATCTCAGACCTTCTTTTAAAACGATTGTAACAGCCTTTACTAATGCTAGTCTGCTCTCTAATAAATGATCATCACTAAGAACTTTGACATGAGCATAATATTTGTTAAAGTCCTGAGAAACATCGATTAGATATTTTGCGATTTGTGAAGGCTCATACTGAGAAAAGCTCTTTTCAATAATAGATGAAAACTCCATTAATCTTTTAATAACAGACCAGCTAAGACTATCTGTTAATCCATCGATATTTAATTTGCTTTCATTATACGTTGCTTTTCGTAATATCGAACATGCTCTTGCATGAGTATATTGTACGTAAGGTCCTGTAGTACCCTCGAATCTCAGCATATCGTTAAGCGAAAACTCCACATTGTTCTGTCTTTCATTTTTTAAATCATGAAAGATGATTGCACCCACACCAACCATCCTAGCTACTGCCTCTTTATTTTCGAGATTAGGATTTTTAGCTGCAATACTCTGTTTCGCTAAATCAATCGCTTCTGTAATAACCTCTTCTAGAAGGACGATTTTGCCCTTTCGAGTAGACATTTTCTTGCCATCTTTCAAAATAAAGCCAAACGGAACATGCTTTAACCCTTTTGCCCATGAATATCCCATTTTTTCTAATACTATAAAGACTTGCTTAAAGTGTAAGCCCTGTTCTTGACCTACTACATAAATCGCTTGCTCGAAGTTGTAGTTCTCATATCTGTACACAGCAGCTGTTAAATCTCGAGTTGCGTACAATGTTGCACCGTCTGATTTTTTTATCAAACATGGCGGCAACTGAACGTCCTCTAAATTAACAACTTCCGCCCCTTCAGATTTCGTAAGAAGCTCTAGTTTCTTAAGTTCTTCCACCGTTCGGTCCATCTTGTCATTATAAAATGCTTCACCTTGATACGAATCAAACGTGACATCGAGCAGTCTATATATTTTAGTGAATTCCTTTAGTGACTCATCTCTGAACCATTTCCATAGTGCTTCGGCCTCTTCATTTCCTTCCTCTAATTTTAAAAACCAAGATCTCGCTTCCTCATCTAAGAGAGGATTCAACTCTGCTTCTGTATGAAACTTTACATACAGTGATAACAACTCTTCAATTGGGTTTTCTTTTACACTATTCTCATTTCCCCACTTTTTATATGCGACAATTAGTTTTCCAAACTGTGTTCCCCAATCTCCTAGATGATTGATTTTCGTAACGTTATAGCCACATTTCTCTGCAATAGTTGATAAGGCATTACCGATGACTGTTGAACGTAAATGTCCCATCGAGAAGGGTTTGGCAATATTGGGAGAAGAAAAATCAACAACAATGTTTTTACTTGCTCCGATCGAAACGAAACCAAAATTTTCACCCTCCGTTAAAATTGTTTCTAGAATTTCTTTGCTTACCGTTTTCTTACTTAGAAAAACGTTAACATAAGGACCATTTGCGACAACTGTTTCTAAAAGAGGATGCTGAATGGCTCTCGCCAGTTCCTGTGCAATCTCTTGTGGAGATTTCTTTAAGATCTTAGCAAGTGAAAAGCAAGGAAATGCCAGATCACCTTGCTCTTCCAATCTTGGCTTCTCAATTAACTGTTCAACTTCACTTTGTGATAATGAAGGTAAGTACTTTATAATTTCCTTTGCATACATCGTTTTGAAATTCAATTAAGACACCTTCCTTTTCCTTATAAAAATAAAAAAATCCCGTCTCTATAATAGAGACGAGATTACCCGCGGTACCACTCTTTTTGTTCATCAAGAACCTTCTTACTCTCATGATAACGGTCTTAGACCGGCTAAGCCCTACTTATGTTCAGGCTGCTTCTCAGAAGTGCGCTTCATTATGATATGACTATTAGGCTCACACCATCCCTAACTCGCTTAAGACATTTTCATAACTACTCTCTTCATCATAAAATTTGTATATTTTTCCTATCATAAACAAATCTTCTTTTGAAATCAAGTCCTTTTTTTGTCTAAAAGGTTAATCCTTTTTTCTTAGCATCTGCATCTAAACCAGCCCCAATTGCAACACCAATCCCTATCCCGATTGGTAATCCTAGGCCTATATTATTAAATATTAGTAACCCTAACACTAAACCAATACTTGTGCCAATAGACATATAGATACTGAGGTAATACCCTTCTGGCACTAACTTGTGATTCTTCTGGAGATGTGAGCTACTCTCACTAACTATTTGTTTATGATGCTTAAAAGCCTCTCCATCAAGTAGATTTTCCTTCTCGCTAAGTTCTATCATCCATTTTTCAAAATCAATTAAATAGTTGTCACACTCCTCACAACCTGCTGAGAATGAATTCAACCTTTGAATAAGTGACTTACACTTATCTAATTCAAGTTTTCTGGCTGTTTTTTTATCGACAGTTATTTGGAGTTCTTCGATGATATTGTTAAGTCGATCTATTCTTTGATTATCCACATTAGTTCCCCCAAGTCGGATTTACTTCATATCCGATTATCCTTTAGTTTACTACGTTTACCTGATTTTTTAGGTTTCACCTTTTCCTAAACAAAGTGTTATTCACCTTTCTAATCCCTTACCATCCAAACATCTCCTTATACGGTTAACTTAAGATGCTAACTCTCATTATGTACTAAAACCCAAATGAATTTATGATATTGCATTTTTGGGATAATTTAGTATTCTATTATAAGTACTATATATTTCCATGGGGGTTTTTACATGAGTCGAATTCGTAAGTTTCATCCAGTATCGATAATAGTATTTATACTAGCGTTGAATCTGATCCCACGGCTTATGGCTGATTTAATAGACATGACTGTTCTTCTTTGTACTAGTATGTATTCAGCCGGCCATAGCTTAGGAACCTTTTTAAAGAATTTTATATAATCTAGTTTTTAATCAAGGTTCAGGACCGAGCGATGCTATCATTTCAATTGATAAACAAAGACAGCGTTTAGATATACGAAGTCTCACTTTCTAAACGCTGCCTTTATGAATAGAAACAAACATTTCTACTATTGTTTAATCATCTTTACCCTTCTTAAAGAAGTTCGTTGAAATCAATAGAATCACTCCAAGCACTATTAATGGTATGGAAAAGCTTGGGTAAGGCTCTGGAATACCTTCTACCCATAGTAATGCCAAACCAATAGCATTGATCCAAATACCTATAAAGTATAGGATCTTACCTGTCTTGTTATGCTTTCTCACGACAACACTCCTTAAACTAAATCAGTTAGGGTCAACTTTTAAAAGTGTTCAACCATAGTTTCTTATCATGCCTGCTAATTAAATAATTTCTTCTACCAAATGTAATGTTACGCCATAATTCCTTGCTACCTTTTTTTAGAATAATTTCTTGCTAATGAAGATGGCGAAAAGGTAACCTTGTATTGTCCCTGAAGTTCTTTCTGTAGTTGTATTGTAAGGCTTGCTCCTTGCTCATTATGTTTTTCTTCAAGTTTAACCCCGTTAGAAACGATTTTATCATTATCCCAGTCGATCCATGTTCCATACTTCTCGACCCATTCAATTAACTCTGATTTTAAATCGAGTGAAATTGGAATCTCATCTATGTCAAGATTACACTGGCAATGTTGACACCAAATAGGGTCTGCTCCTACATCCCCTTCAACTTTCAAATGATAGGTTTCCTTTTGTTCACAGAAGCATTGCATTCCTTTACACCCTCCAACATTTATTTAGTGCTTGATTCGGCTAACTACTAAACTCTTCTTTCACTTCAAACCTTGTAATAAGTTCGTATGGCCTTACTTTGAATGCTTCATACGGTAAATAATTTGGAACCATCGCATCAAGTGTTCTATTTCTAAAATGAGGTCTCGTAATTAGTTGGTCTATCCGTTCCTTCGTCAATTCTATAAAGATGACTTCTGACGTTTCGCCTTCAGCCGATCTTATCTCACCAGATTCAAATTGCCCACGAAATACAACACATATTACACCGCTCGTGACATTTTGGTAAATACCAGTTATTCCAGATAACTGAACTACTACTCCTGTTTCCTCTAACACTTCTCGATGAATTGCTTCTTCTAATGTTTCACCTTCTTCTACTTGACCTCC
This sequence comes from Halalkalibacter suaedae, assembly GCF_017939705.1. Lineage (GTDB taxonomy): Bacteria > Bacillota > Bacilli > Bacillales > Bacillaceae_D > Halalkalibacter > Halalkalibacter suaedae. Next base: position 218,624 of record NZ_JAGKSQ010000004.1, on the reverse strand, counting down.
TGGCATTTCCATCGTGTTTGCTCGATGGACATTACGAACCAAGAGCACCTTTCCCTCATCATTTGTTATATATCCACTAACAGACACAATCTGTTTAGGAGGATGATATGAAGCGGGGTACGCTGTTGAAGATAAGAAGTCTTGGTTGCTTTCAATGTATAGGTCGCCTAACTCTTTTCTTATTTCCTGTGCTTTTTTGTGTAGCTCACTAAGCCTGATTTGAGTTTCTATGCTTTCATACCGTTCTAAACTTGTATATTCCCAGATTGCCAAAATCTCGTTCTGTTCTTCATTAACCCAGCGACCTATTAACTTTGCACCGTGATTAATCTGGTTTGGATATAAGTATGTATGAAAGAAATTATTAAAATCATTAAGTTTTTCAGGGTTGATTTTATAAGTTTTTCTTCTATATATCATTTTTCAACAGCTTCTTTCCTTTAAATTTCCGCTACCTCCATTAAGCAGATAGAAGGAATATAATCTTCTTCAATATTAACATTTTTTACCTTATTTGTGTTTGTTCACAAAAAAGAAGCGTACCTGACTTATTGCAGGAACGCTCTGTTCATATTAGGGAGTTGTAGACTGAAGATGTTTGTTAGCTAAAAAATCCTTAGCCATATAATAAGCAGATGCGGTAAATAACTGGGTTTTTATTTGGTTTTCTCTTAAGAGCCTACCCAACTCATCAAAATCATACAAATGAACTTCTATATCCTCAGTATCATCTAACTCCTGTTCAAATTCTTTAAACGCATCAACAATCAGATAAGTGATAACTTTATTTGTTTGCGTAGCCGGGTTGACCATAAATTCACCCAGTTTTATAGGTTTCATATTTGAAGTATAGCCCGTTTCCTCTCTTAATTCTCTGACAATTCCTTCCTCATATGTCTCGTTCTCCTCTATTTTCCCAGCAGGTATTTCTAAAAAGAAATCCTCCCCAGCATGGCGATATTGTTCAACAAGGACAACTTTGTTTTCTTTGGTTATAACAATTGCATTTACCCAATCTGAATATTCATTCACATAGTACTCATTTATAACAATTCCATTCGGTAGTTGACATTTATCCATTCTCAAATTTCCAAATGGCGTTTTATAGAGGTAATCTGAGCTTAATAGTTTCCATTTTCCCAAAGTGCACTCCCCCTTTATACTTATTCAATGCTAAAATACTGACTTAATTCACATTTTAATTTCATAAATTCCTTAACACTTATAGACTTTGACTTTAGTTCTACTTTTCTTTGGTCTTTTACATATAAGATTAAATTCCCATCTGTCATTCTGCCTTTTTCTACATTTGATAATTTGATCTTCTTCCTTCGTATTGGAAATCCACGATGGACAGAAAGAAATCCCTTTTCGATTCGAAGGTAGTCAATGGTATGAATGCTTAAAAAGGCTAGTGACAAAAATAGATTAACTATTATTGTTAAAGTGATTAAAGTTAAAAGAAATGAAGGAAGATCAACATCTCTACTCATAAATAAAACAACTATATTCAAAACAGCAACCACTAACCACATTACACCAGAAAACATCCACACGGCTCTTACCCTATATTTAATTACCAAGAATCAGCCCCCGTTCTTTACTGACTTAGAATATTAAAGTTATAACGCTACTCGAATTAATATGCGGCTTTGTTTTTATTCCTCACTAAAATTGACGTCGAATAGATAATCAGATGTTTCGACACCTTCGAAACTCTCTTGTGTGATGTTGCCTTTATCATCTCGTTCTTCTCCAATTTTCATCATTGCAGATGTTGATATATAAAAGCCTTCCACCGGAGGATGTTCATCTTCTAATAAATGTACTCCTTCATTAGATATTAGATAATGAGTTCGATCTCCTACTAGGTTACTGATTCGTTCCCCTGTAGAGCTGATTCTATAAAAAGAAAACTCACCCTTTTCATTAGTAATATCTTTAATAGTAAGTACATCAAAATTTTCAAAGAAACGCTTAGCTTCAACTAATCGATTGTATTGAATCCATGAATCAGGCTGACTGGTCGTAACTCGATACCTACTCTTGTCGATTTCATATCCAATTTGATAATGTGTAAAGCTATTGTCATTTTGATCGATTAGCTGCAAGCTTAAATTTGTAATACTACCATCTTTAAGATAGTTCACTGAAAAATCTTCTAGCTTTAGATCGTTACTCTCTATTTTCAACCCTTGTATAATCTGGTCATATTCATCTAGAAAGTTCGTCATATAAATTGAACCTAGTTCTTGTTCAATATATATTTCTCTGCCTTCCCAAGCGTGAACAGCAAATGGAAAAATCCAGTGGACCAATATAAATGCAAGGAAACCAATGACTGAAGCCAATCGTTTGACATCCACATTTAACTTAGGTCGAAAAAACAACAAGTACACAATAAACCCTAAAGGAAGTGAGATTTGATTGAAGTTAAACGCAAATGAACCTAGTATAAAATACCCTAGTATTCTTAAAGAAAAGAAAGACTCTTCATCGTTCCTTTTCCCCAACAAGAATAAAAAACTAACAATTAAGATAGCTGTGTAAACAATCGATGCCATTTTCCCCCCCCTGGTCAGCAAGTCCTAGAAAACATTTAAAAGTTCTTCAAAGCTTCCAATTGCCTTATCATATTGATTCACTTGACCAAACCCATATGTCGCATAGATAAAAGGAATGCCAGCGAATCTAGCTGCTTCTAAATCACCCTTCGTATCTCCTACATAAACTGGATCTGACAAGTTATTTCGGTCAATAACTAATTTAATATTTTCCCCTTTCGACAGGCACGTTCTCCCTGGGTTTTCAAAATCCAGAAAATATTGTTCAAGTTTATGATACTTGTAAAAGGATTCTATATAGCCCGCTTGGCAATTGCTAACAATGTATAATTTATATTTCTGAGAAAGTTCTCTTAGGACATTCTCAACATTTGGATAGAGCATACCGCCTTGTTTTTCTATAAAAGAATGTTCTACCTCTCCACAATCATTTACGATTTGCTGACGTTCCTCATAACTCAAGGAAGGAAAGAGCTTCCTACCTATTTCCTCCATTTGTAATCCCATTGTCCCTTCAAAATCTTTTCTAGTTAATTCACTTTTTATTTGACTATTTTTTCTTATGACACTGTTCCAAGCACCGAGTACTGTGTCGATTGGATCCCAGATGGTTCCATCTAAATCGAAAATAATACTATCCAATTTATCTTCTCTCCTCTTCCACTTAGCTTTTATATAAGTTCAATAAAGAAATGGATCAATATGTTCACTCTAATGAGAGATTGCTATTATTTAATGTTCAGTATCCATTTTGCTATATAATTCATAAGCAATATACCCCAATAAGAAGCCTCCACCCGCCCCTACACTAATTGCAGATGATGAAGAAATTCTGAAAAACATACTAAGGATGACACCGATACTACAACCAAAAAGCATCCCAAATGGTATTAAGCTATCCAATACATGTTGAGCACTTTTTGTTTTCTTCTTTCCAAGGGTGCCTTTTTCATATTTATGTTTTAGCCTCAAAATGACAAATGTTACAATTCCTCCAACTATGACAAGAGGTAATATAATTCGAATAATTTCCATAGCTCCCCCTCCGTTATATTTGACTCAAAATATTATCAACAAATACTTTCTTCTGATCTGTATAGGAGCGTTCATCATTAGGATATTTAACTGCCAGACTTTTCTTAAGAATTTCGTATTCCTTCGCAACCGATGGATGTTCATTAAGGTAATCTCTAAACAAGATATGTTTCTTCCACCAATCACCTTCGTACTCAACTACGTGAAGAATATGAGTCTTTGTTAAGCTTACTAGGTCGCTAAACTTAGCAAAAACCACTTTTCCATTTATCTGAACTCTGGACAAATGATAGTATCCAGCCGCTCTTAATTTTTCCTTATTGAATTCCTCAACATCTTCTAAGGACTCAACACCGATCAAGATATCAATAATAGGCTTTGCCTCAATACCATTGACTGCTGTGCTACCAAAATGCTGAATACTCTTAATTTCATCCCCTATAATCACCTCTAATAAATCCTTCTCTTTATGGAATAACTCTTTCCAATTGTCAGAATGTCTGACTAAAACAACCTCACCTCTGTTGACACCTAGCATTAAATGTCCCCCTTTTTAACTCCCTAGAAACATAATTAAAATCAAGTTAAATTCCAAAATAATCTATACTTATAACTTAACATTAATTTCCTATTTAATGACTGAAAAAATGTGCTGATACCTTCCTTTAATCAGCACACGATTTATATATTACTCTTCGTCAAGTTTTAGGGTAATCTCCTCATCTACAAAGGTTATAATACCACTGAGAATTATTTGTAAATATTAAATGTCGTTGGATTCCCTAAATCAATGTCTTCAAATGAAAATAGTTGACCCCTGGTACTTGTCTTTCTCTCTTCGTAATAATTACTTTGTCTTTTTGGCTTTTATCCATATCTGAACGGTCCAAAAAATCACTAAAGACACTGCATATATAAAGACATTTCGATTATCACCGAGACCTCTTTCCCAAAACCCACTATATCCGAAAAGTCTTGCAATACCTATCAGAAGAAACAAAATGAAAAAACCAATAATCAAATTACTCCTCGTTAGTTGTTATGCATAGTTATCATGATTGACTATTTTATTTATAGAATTCTGGCGTGGACATTCCCTTATATTTTTTAAATTTCTATTAATATAATTGAACATCCACTTCAATTTCATTTAATATCATCACAAAATCTAATTCTATATCACCATTTGAATAGCCATTGCCATTTACAGAATTGCTCGGAAACGCTACTTTGTTTGCTCTGTCATATGGAAGCCATCCATAAAAAACCTGCTGTTCCAACGAAGTTCCAGTAAATAAAGCATCAAGATTCGATTGTTTAACCGCTTGTGTATCATTTATAGTTGTCACAAAACTTGCCCAGTCTTTCGGGATTTTCAAAGCCCCATATCCTTCTTCTTCAAAAGAAATCTTTTGACGCATTTGAACTTTGGGATAATACGTTTCTTTTGTGTTTTCTCTAATGCTATATCCTCTGTCACGAGTCAAATAAAACTGTATTTCCTTCAATTGATCATCGGGATGAATGTTCCAAACAATATGGTAAGAAGAAGGGTCATTTTTATTAATCCTCCAAAGCAGAGGCTCACCAACCGAATCAATATAGGCTACTCGCCACCTGTATTTATCCCACACCCAAAAACTTTTACCATAGCTTGTTTCGTTCGATTTAAAAGGAACATACCTTTGTCTGTCAGCAACATCGAACACATCTTGTATCTCAGTTGCTTCAGCTTCTGGAAAGGTGCTATTGATCTCCTCGATTAATTGTTTCTCCGATGGGAAAGAAGCTGGAAGAGAAAAATAAATAAGGTAGATAAAGGTGGAAATGATCAAGATCATAATTCCAATCGAAGTATAGACGAGCGTTTTCTTATTCACTTTGACGTCCCTCCTTTAAAACAGAGCTGTCGGAACGAAAATAATATTGCCTATCAGCTGTAGAGATTAATATTCCTGCTCCGTCCTCCTCAATATAAATTGTGCTATTAATTCCACTTCCCCATTTCGACTTAACTTCGGTGAGTAGATACGGAAACCGTTCATTTATCTTATTTGAATCATCTGTATTCATGTAGGTTTCCTCATACCACACGTCACTCATGATACGATCTTGATCGAATGTATCTAGCTGACTAATTAAAAGATCCTTGTTTAATAGCATTTTATTTCCTGTTGGATGGGTCTTAATAATAGAAGCATTCGAAATGTCTGAAATATATGTTGATGGCTTCTCTTCGGGATAGATGGCTTGATGAATAGGTAAGGCTATCAAAGTAGCAGCCAAAAAGATATAGTTAGCCCAGAACCCCAACCAAGCAAACCCGCGATAGGTTTGCCACCTTCCTTCTTTCCCTTTCAAGACAGCATACAAAATCCATACACCTAAAGGTAAGATAGAAATTCGAATTAACGTATCAAACATAGTCCAATTAATCGAAAAAGAAAAAAGCCCAAACAAAATGACAAGTCCAACCTTCCATATTCTCGGCTTAATCGATAATTTTCTATAAATGCGAAATGCTATGAATCCAATTATTGCCCAAGCAATTAATTCAGTTAAAAAAACGATTATATTGAAATTAATATTCCACAATAACAATCAACCCCTTACTCTATCGAACTTTAATTGTCCTATTTTCTATATAGAATTCATTGACAATAGCTTCTTTAATACTAACATTAATTCCCTTTTTCGTGAGCACAAAAAAGAGTCAGGGACAGAAGTGATTTAGCTAACAAAAGAACCGAACAAGATGGCTGATGTAATCCACTCCTGAAATGTACTTCGCTACTTAGTTGTTTGTTCATTATTCCAGTTAGAGACTTGCGTTATGTCCCTAGCTTCACTCAAAACGGTTTACTTACTAACCTAGTTGGGTAAACTTGTGTATGCGGAAATAATTATAGAAACAATTAATCAATTTATTATGAGAGGTGAAGTTATGACTTATGTTTTATTATTAATAGGATTTGCCCTTTTAGTTAAGGGTGCTGACTATTTTGTTGACGGTGCCTCGAAAATAGCGACAGGCTTGAGGGTTTCACCAATGTTAATCGGTTTGACAATCGTAGCCTTTGGTACAAGTGCTCCCGAGGCATCGGTCAGTTTTATTGCTGCCTTCGAAGGAACGAGCGATGTAGCGATTGGTAATATCGTAGGAAGCAACATTTTTAATGCTACATTCATTTTAGGAGTTACAGCAATTGTCTTTCCTTTAGCCGTTCAAAGTGACACACTCAGAAAAGAAATCCCATTTGCTTTGCTTGCAGCCATTACTGTATTAATCTTGATTAGTGATATTCAGCTACAATATTCAGAAGTCAATATCATTACGAGAACAGAAGGTATCCTGCTGCTCCTTTTCTTTGCCATTTTTCTTTATTATGTTTTTGAAATGGCAAGAAATAACCGAGATCAAATCGAAAACACTCCTACTGACACAGTGAGTACGTCTTGGGGCAAAAACCTCGCATTCACAATTGGGGGACTTGTTGGAATTGTTTTTGGTGGTAATCTTGTAGTCGAAAACAGTATTGAAATCGCTCTCGCACTCGGAATGAGTGAAACTCTTGTTGGCTTGACCATCGTAGCTGTCGGGACTTCACTTCCTGAATTAGTTACTTCTATCACCGCAGCCTTAAAGAGACAAACTGAGATTGCATTAGGGAATATTATTGGTAGTAATATTTTTAATGTATTTTTCATTCTAGGAGCTTCCGCAACAATCCACCCATTAGCTGTTGATCAAAAAATATTCCTAGATGTTTGGCTCATGATTTTCGTGACAGCTTTACTACTAATCCTTTCACGGACCCAATATCGGATTTCGAAAATCGAAGGTGCCGGTTTAGCTATGATCTACGTCATCTACCTGATTTTTATTATCCTTCGAAATTAAATCTCGAAATGCGGGTGGATATTGCTAGAAAGTAAAGAACGTATTGTTATCAAAAAAAATCAGAATTTACATTTTTATAAAAATAGGAACGCATTCAACGCCTAAGTATTTGGCTCCGGATGCGTTCCTATTTGTTTTATTTTAAAAGTGATATATCTAATTTCTGATCCCCTTAATTAACTTTCTCAAAGCAGTAACAACAATTCTTGGTTCATCATCTTGTATATAATGACCACTCTTTTCAGCAACCACTAATTGACTATCAGAGGATATTTCAAGAAGTTCTCTCTGCATTTCATCCCATAACTCTTGTGCTGGCTTGCAATAATGAGCTTTCTTACCAGCTGAGAGAACAATTACTGGAATATTTAGTTTACGTCGAGTTTCTTTTAGTTGCTTCAAGCTTTCCATGAATTCATCATAATTTCCTTCGTATATGAATTGCCTATTGTATGCTTGTTGAAAATCACGTGACATTATCGGGAGAAATCTTTCTCTATAATCCTCAGGAGTGGAGTCAATCAAAACAAGTCCACAAACTTCATCCTCGTATTCACTTGCAAATATCCGCATATTAACGCCACCAAATGAATGACCTACTAGTAGATATGGTGGTCCAATTTTCGCTTCATAAAGAAGTTCTCTCAGTTCTTTTACCATAAAACGGCTGGTTCTAGGATTAGGATTGCCTTCACTCCTTCCAAGTCCTGCTCTATCGTAAATGAAAACATTAGAGAGCAATGAAATATCTTCAATTACTGAATCCCAAGCCTTAGAAGAATCTCCATATCCAGCATCCATTACAATGGTTGGTTTCCCGGTATTTTCTCCGACTAATTTAGCATACAGTCTACAATCATTTATTTGAACAAACATTTCTTTAGTCACTTAACATCACCTTAATTTTCAGTAAAAGTTTATATGGCTTATTGAAACGATTTTTCCTATTGGGACTTGATGTGAATTCAAAATTCTCATATTTGAAAAACTTATTCATTCTCATAGGTAACCTCAAAATCCCTTGCTATTTCTCTTATAAAAACTCGTACAGAGCATATAACCAGCAACTATACCGTTGATCGTAACAAACGTTAATAATAGGTCTCCACCAATATAACTGCCCATCGCATACGCGGAAAACGGCAAATCAATTTTTAATACACCTATTATGTACATAATAGGGACAATCGACAAATATAAGAACGGGAGTCCTATTACAATTAATTTTATCCAATCAACTTTCCAATGTCCTTTCTTCGTTAGAGACTTAATCACATTAGGCATTGCTAGAACCACCCCTATGATTATTGGAAAAAATGACTCAAGTGCTGCAAGATGACGATAAGATAAGCTTTCATTTTCACGTAAGGTCATTTGAAACTTCAATCCCAGATAAATGAATCCTAAAAATAAGACTAAAAAGCAGATATAACGACCGAGGCGCTTCCATGTACTCTCCATGATTCACCTCCTAAAGGAATTCGATTAATTTTTCTCATTAACACTTGAAGAGTAGAGTTAAGTATTATAAGTTCTAATGATATCTGATTTTCATTTTCGTACTTATTCAAAATTCAACACCGCACTGACTACCATGAATATGCATTACTTCCTCACTTTAATAAGAAAAGATGCATCAACAAATGCACCTTAGATCGTTTTATTTAAATTACACTCCTTTTGGGTTAGTAGTACACTTCAACAGACCCACCGGAGATTCCTTCCTTTTGAATCTAGCTGATTTGAGAGACGAGAGCTTCGGTTATGAGCGAGATTCTGAACTTTATGAGCGGAACTCGCTATGTTATGAGCCGAATCTGGTAACTTATGAGCGGAAGTTACACTTTTATGAGCCTCACCCACTCTGGCTGGCTTTTCATTCACTCTGTCCTTAAAAGAAATGATTAATTTTATCTAAAATCCAGCCATTTAATCAGCTTCCTGCTAAGAAGCAGACCTCCTGCCTTTTGAATCTAGCTGGTTTGAGAGACGACAGCTGTTGGTTATGAGCGGGATTCAAAACTTTATGAGCGGAACTCGCTATGTTATGAGCCGAATCTAGTAACTTATGAGCGGAATGCACACTTTTATGAGCCTCACCCACTCTGGCTGGCTTTTCATTCACTCTGTCCTTAAAAAGAAATGATTAATTTTATCTAAAATCCAGCCATTTAATCAGCTTCCTGCCTTTTGAATCTAGCTGGTTTGAGAGACGACAGCTTCGGTTATGAGCGAGATTCAGAACTTCATGAGCCGAACTCGCTATGTTATGAGCCGAATCTAGTAACTTATGAGCGGAATTCATACTTTTATGAGCCTCACCCACTCTGGCTGGCTTTTCATTCACTCTGTCCTTAAAAGAAATGATTAATTTTATCTAAAATCCAGCCATTTAATCAGCTTCCTGCTAAGAAGCAGACCTCCTGCCTTTTGAATCTAGCTGGTTTGAGAGACGACAGCTGTTGGTTATGAGCGGGATTCAAAACTTTATGAGCGGAACTCGCTATGTTATGAGCGGAATCTAGTAACTTATGAGCGGAAGTCATACTTTTATGAGCCTCACCCACTTTGGCTGGCTTTTCATTCATCAATTATCGAAAGATTCATCACTTCATATCAGGAAATAAAAGTCTTTATTTTAGAGGACAAGACTTCGGTATGTTATCATAGGAGCAATTAGAAATGGAAAGGAGTCACCGCATGAAACGATTTTTGTTTGAGTACACGATACTTTCGACCGGAGCAAAGCGAACCTTTAGCATCGCCGAAAAAAGCGAAGAGCTTGCAAGGCAGGTGATTCAGGAGAGAATCGCGGATATCGAATTTACTGAACTCGAGGATATTCAAGTCGAGGGCTTGATCAAAACGCTGGATTTGAAAGACACCTATTATGAATGTGAAGGCTGTACATGATCAAAAAAGAAGCTGCTATTGCAGCTTCTTTTTTACTTTACCTTTTACATTCAAATAACAAGATACCTTAAGTAACTTGTTCAATACCAACATTAACTCTTCACTTGCTTCACTCTCCGGGTGGAGGTTTATGGAAATTCGTTCCTCTTACTTTGATGGACCCCTTTTTCTAAAGAGAAAAGCTATCCGACAAGATGTCTTCCTTCTATTTTTGAAGAAATTCAACTAGCATATCGTTAGTTAAACTACTATGTAAACTACCAAAGTGGCTTACTTTATCAGGATCCGTGATGTTCAACTCTGACCGACTTATTAGCGTAGAATATTCGCTGAAATCTTTATCACTTTCTTTAAACTCAGTAAATTCTATTTCTAACTGTTCATTTTCATTTTCAAAATTCAAGAGGAGTACATCATCTTTCAACTCATATGTTCCCTCTCCACTATTTGCACTTGATACCTTGCCATCTGAAAATTCTAAAGTCATGATCGAATGATACTTATCAGGATCATCAATATCCTCTTGAAATGGTGGAGTGTGCGAAACATTAAATGTGTGCCCTGATAATTCGTCGCTATTGCTACAAGCCGAGATTAATAGCACAGAAAAAAATAAAGTAAAAAACAACCACTTATTCATCATATGAACCCCTTTCCCCTTGCTGCATCCTATTTTTCTAGTAGTACATACGAATTAGTGCGATAAAAGTTTCAATATATCCTTTTACTTCAAATTAAGCTAATAAATAGAGGAATGAGAATCCAGTTTGCTAATTTGTCGGATCCTCATTCCTCTATTTCACCTAATTTCCCAATTTAGAACTCGGTTTATGATCCTCATTCCGTTATTAGCCATTTCCAGTCTTATATTCCAACATTATTAGCTCGTTAACGGAACCACGATCCACTTATCCTTTTTGAAGTCCATTTCACCCTTAAATCGATTACAACTCATAGTACGAAAATTGAATCGTACATTCATCATTGATTGCATGGATATCTTCCAATTGATCCCTTAACTCTCTACGCTCTTAACCTCTAGTTAAATAACCAACTGCCTATTAGCTGAAACAATGACATTACAACGACTATTGCAGGACCTAAAATGAAAACACCTATTAATAAAGACTTACTTATATCCCATAAGAGAGACGACGGCTTGCCGTCACTGTCAATATTATCAATTTTTTTATTCATTTCCTGTAACGATTTATTCATACTTTTTAGTTCTTTTAAAATTTGTTTTTCTGTTTCATTTTCCATCATTGAACCTCCGATCATTGATTATGATCTTTCTTCATCCGCTGCTAGTTTTGATAGCAAGTCTTATAGTCATCCTTCATTAATAAACTCTGACAAGCCAATCCATTTTCGTGGTAAATTTCTTTACCAACTTCAAGCTTGATACTTCTTTTCGAAGCGGGATCATCACGTTCTTCATTTAGGATATAGAGGTTATTTCCGTCGATCCATTCCATCGAGAAATCGCTTTTTGCATCACTATAATACACAATTTTGGCGTTGTCTTTCTTAGTATTATCGATGATTTCAACCCATACGTTTACGCCTCCTGCTGCCCCACCATATAGTTCATAGTAAGCATTAGCTGTATATGTTTCAGTTGGGGATAGCACAGATCCAGGGCCCTCTTGAAGAAACTCTCTATCAATTTCACTAAATGTAAAAAAGTACATCTCATATAGATAAATGGAAGACACTAAAAACACTCCCGATACCGTCGCAATCATCAGTTTCTTAGGAAGTGGCTTTTTCTTAATGAAGGACAGTAGTATGTAGGCACATAGAATTAAGAATAAGATAATCGTAAAGAGAGAAATGAATAAACCAAATAAAATTAAAATAATTATCCACCTTTCCTAAGTCTAAAGTACAACTCCATTTAGTTTAACACCAATTTCCTTTTATAAGGTTTTTTGTTATATCCTTATGATTATAAAGTTAAATAATTCCTTTTTATACTGCTAATGATAGGATCACAAACCAACAAGGCTTCCATAAATAAAGAGGATCACTGGAACAGCGATCCTCTTAACTACTATTATTTGTTTTTCTTTATATACCCACATTAGTCCTTCTTCATTACACACATTCCATTACTCTATCCCCAAAAGAGCGAACATCGGCCAAATAATCATACCCTTCAGGTGAACCTACACTATTAAACATACGAACCGCAACGATATTTTCTTGTGGAATGACTAATAATGTTACAGTTGTGTAGCCTAGTATTTGATACGATCCAAGCGGAACTGTTTGACCTATCTCTGATTTCTTTGCTGGTATCCCTTGTACAAACCACAAAAAACCGTTTCTCGGCAGATCGCCAGCTAATGTATGAGGGCTTTGGAGTGAAGTTGCCAACTGTATTATTTCTATAGGAACAATCTGTTTACCGTTCAGATTCCCTTGCTTCAGATGGAAATACCCCCAAAAGGCCAATTCACGAGCTGACACATACATATTCATCTTAGTACCATCTACACTTTCACTCGTCTCCAATGCATGGACCTCTTCTTCCCGATGGATAAGATCAACTAGTTTATTATTCTTTTGAGCATACCAATCTGATTGATGAAAGCCTAAGGGGGTAAATACTTGCTCATGAATAATTTCGGATATTGTTTTTTCGGTGACCCTTTTCACAATTTTGGTTAATGCTTCAACTCCTACCTGTCTATATGTCCAGTTTTGTCCAACTGGATACTCCCGGTAAGTCCCATCACCTTTTCCATTTAAACCGTGAGTGTGTGTTAACAAATGTCTTATTGTCGTACCCTTCCAGATAGCTCCGTCCAGTTCTGGTAAATAGTTTAGTACAAGGTCGTCTATGCTTTGTATGTAACGATTATGTACAGCAAAAGCCACAGCGAATCCGATATAGCTTTTTCTTACTGATGCGACGTGGAATTGAGTATCCTGCTGAACAGTTCTTGCATCAGGTTCTTTCGATTGTTTACCGATATATTCTTCTAACACAATCGAATCATTGTGAATGATTACGAGAGCGGAGCCTGAGCAAGCGACTTGATTGAACGTATTGTTAATGTGTTCTAAGACAAGCGTAAATGTATTATTAGGTTTATAGTTGAGATTCAAAACGTCATAGCTCCTTTACTAGTCGATGTATTATCTTTTCAGGTTAAAACGACACTATCATTTAACAAGAAAAAAGCGCCAAACCTACATGGCTTAACGCTATTACTATTGAATCATGTCCTGCTCGTTTCTCTAACCCCACTCTTTTCCGTGCTTACGAATAAAGTCAATGTCCCTTTGGTAGTGTTCATGATGTCCTTCGTCTATCATCTTTTGAAAAGCCATGTCACCTTCACTTGCTCTTCTAATCATGTATTTGCATAATCCATCTAAACGAAGCAATACCATCTCTAAATAATTCTCTTTCATTCCCTCAATACCGTACGCCTCAAAAAACAATGTAACTCTTTGTTTGATACGGTCGGCGTCCGTTGAGGCATGATAATAAACGGCCTCGCCTGCTTCCGTGTGATATAACCTACTTAACGGAATGCATGTGTAGAGAGTATAGGCGATATCCCAAAGTCTAGGACCAGGAGCAGCAACATCAAAATCGATAATACCTACTGGTTTGTAGTGATTAAAAATAATGTTGTAAATGGCAAAATCATTATGACAAATAACCTCCATTTTGTCTGGAGTATTATCCATAGGCGTCCATTCATCAGATAGCGGAAAGTCACTCACAGCATCATGATACATACGAAGCATAATAGCGATCTCTTTCAACACATCATTTGACCACATATATTTCTTTAAGGGATAATTACCAGCTTCCCCCTCTATAAATGATAGGATCTCTCTTCCTTTTTCATCAATACCTAAAAACGTTGGTGCATTATTAAATCCCTTGTTCTCCAAATGCTTTAATAACTTATGAACTTTGCTACTATTTTCCTTTAAATCTCTTCGTACAGTATCACCTGAGCGATATACGTTTGAGACATTTCCACCTGCAAGCATTTCTTCATGATCGTGCTTGGTCATTAAAATCCCCCCATAATTAGGGACACTATGACTGTGTCAATAGAGATGATATTTTCCCATAATAAAAAGCAGATAGACAAAGGTATCTGCTTGGTAATGGGAATAGAATTGTCCACACCATGAATCCCTTGAATGATTTAAGATAGACAAAATAAACGTATCCTTAACCATAAGGAATCGCTGTCGTCTCTCTATCTAATTAACAAATCATTACCAAGTAATCCACATATGTAGTCTAGATTCCCCTTTCCTAAACATCTCTGATATCATATTACCAATTATCACCAAACTAATAAAGACTATTTTATATTTTGGTTAGAAGTTCATATCGATTCGTATTGTTTTAAACGTTTTGAGGGTGTACATAATTATAGTGGTTAATTTCTGAATAAGCTAATTTTAGCAGATTTGATGCTATAGAATTCTATACGGACATATAATCCCTTAAATCGCAATAATTTGCTTTCTTTTCTTGTTTACGGACATTTGATCCGTTATTTCATATAAATCTTAAAGAAATGACACTCATAACACTGAATAACGGATTAAATGTCCGTTACTATACGATTTTTCGTTTTTTCCTATGATTAGCGGAACAAATGTCCGTAAGCAACCTTTAGGGATCTAAACCTCGTGATTCAAAGAAGCAACAATGGCTCCGCACATTGCAAGCCTACTATGAGCAGGCTTAGAATAATGTAACGGTTTCACTCATTACTTAAAGGCCACTGAAGAAAGGTGAAAACGACACACCTTTTTCAGTGACCCTTTGCAAAAGCCAAAGCTGAGACCCCACAGGCATAGCGTAATGTGGATCAACTATTCCAAATTTCAGTAACGGTCTGACCACGTTTCGGCTTATATCCTAGTCTTATAATAAATCATTACGTTTCCTGTGTATTCTCCTGTTTGAAAATAATCTTAAATATCGGATAGAATACCCAGAATGAAATTGCACTATTAATGATCATTGTAATGATATCTGCTGTTGTTTCACCTACAGCACCCATTCCCCATGTGTTCATAAGTAGATCATAGATTGGGGTTTTGTAGAATCCTTGAGCCGCCGCTGCACCTATAGTGATAATAATATAGGCTATAACATACCAGAAAGCTGCCTTCCAGATGTTGCTGTTTGATTTGAATGTGATGCTTCGTTGTGCAAAGAAATTAACAGTTTGAGCAATAGCTATCGTAATTTGAACTGCCAGAAAATAAGCTAATCCTCCACCACCACCAGCAGAAAGTGCCCCTGCTGCATAATCAAAAACGTAGTAAGGACTCCCATCGAAATTCTGACCAAACTGTAAGACTTGAAAGCTTGTCGTCACTAAAGATGTTTGTGCGAATATCCCCTTAAACACCGGCATTAACACAAGCTGTAAAACCGTTATTCCATTACTTAGCATGAAGAACACTAAGAATTGAGCAGTATTTGGATGCTTTTCCTTATATCTCTTCCAATACCCTATAGGTCCGGAAGCAATCGACTTTTCCTTTTGATTTTCCATTTTTATTCACCTCTGTGTGCTTAATCTAATGCCACCTTTCTCTTAGCGACCTTTCTAAGCTTTTTTCGTTCTTTAATCACATGATTTAAGCCTTTAAAGAACTTGCCATTCACAATCATTAAAATACCGTCTAGCATTGGCATATTGATAATGCCTCCTGTCATTCGTGCAATGCCACGGAATGGCATATGGTAGACAGACATCATAATTAGGTTCGCTGTTTCTCTCTTTCCTATTTTTCTCAGGAACCAATGAGAGAAGGTCATTAGTTTAAAAGCAAATCTAGCAAGAGCTCCTTTTGCATACTGACACTGGGCAATCGTATCATTATACCCAAGTGGCTTTGTACGATCCCAAGTAGAAACAGGAACTCTATAGCCAAGTAGATTTTCAAATTCTTCTACACTTATTTGGTGAGCTTGACCAGAATAATAGGATGGTAGCTTATTGTTTTCGTAAGGAATTGGAGCATTTGTACCTTCGACAAAGAGGCTACTCTCTAATCGGATATCAGAACTTGATGCACCAATCATGATTGAGTAATCAGCTTCTTCTATTTCCCATTTATTTGTCTTTACATTAAAGTAACGGAATGCTTTATCATCAAAAGGAATGGTTACTGTCTTTGTCTCACCTGGTTTCAGAAAGACTTTTGTAAATCCTTTTAGTTCTTTTTTCGCTCGCCATATTTT
This sequence comes from Halalkalibacter suaedae, assembly GCF_017939705.1. Taxonomy (GTDB): domain Bacteria; phylum Bacillota; class Bacilli; order Bacillales; family Bacillaceae_D; genus Halalkalibacter; species Halalkalibacter suaedae. The sequence goes on along the minus strand of NZ_JAGKSQ010000004.1, from coordinate 201,964 downwards.
ATCGGATTTGCAGCCAATGTAGAGCTGAGCAGCCTCCATCCCCACTACATGACCAGTATTTGTAATCGTGAAGGTTACACCATCCTTGTTGATATTGATCGTATCGTACTTAAAGGTGGTGTAGCTTAGTCCGTAACCGAATGGAAATAACACTTCTTTATTTGCTGTATCGTAATAACGGTAGCCAATAAAAATACCTTCTCGATATTCCACACTTACTTCCTTACCTGGAAACTGATGGTAGGATGGTGTATCCGCGTAATGGATTGGGTACGTTTCTGCCAGCTTTCCAGAAGGGTTCACCTCTCCAGAAAGAACTCTTAAAATAGCTTTGGCACCAGCCTGACCAGACAAGTAACCATGTACTAATCCTTTTACTTTATTAATCCATGGCATTTCAACGACAGAACCGCAAGAAAGAACGACAACAATATTTTCGTTTACCTCATACAGTGCATGTAATAACTCCACTTGGTTTTCAGGAATACTCATACTTGAACGATCTAAACCTTCTGCTTCTGTTACTTCATCAAGACCAATATACAAAAGAACAACATCAGCCTTCTTTGCTAATACACATGCCTGATCTACTTTACTTTGATTCTTCTTACCATACCGTTCAAATCCAGGTTCAAAGCCGATGTTAACAAATTCAGATCTTTCTAGTTCATCCAATGTATTATCTAGTTTCGTAGGATTTACGATTGAGGACCCAGCCCCTTGGTAACGAGCTTTTTGTGCAAAGTCTCCGATAGTAGCAACTTTTACACCTTTCTTAAGAGGTAGGATGTTGTCCTCGTTTTTCAGTAGTACAATCGATTCCTCGGCAGCCTTTTGTGCTAGCATATGATGTTTTTCTAAATCAAAGTCAAAGTCGATAGAAGGCTCCTTGAAAACCACTTCTGTTGTAAAAATAAGATCTAGTAATCTATCAACATTTTCATCTAGAAGCTCTTCTTCAATTTTCCCAGCCTTAATTGCTTGGATAATTTCTTGATTCGTCTCTCCTGAAGTTGTCGGCATTTCTAGTTCATTACCTGCAATTAGACCCGCTACGCGATCATTGCTTCCACCCCAGTCAGTAACGACTACCCCTTCATATCCCCATTCATCTCGTAGTATCTCTCTCATCAAATGGATGTTTTCATTTGTATAGGCGCCATTCAGCATATTATAAGCAGACATAACTGTCTTCGTTTTACCTTCTTTAATGGCAATTTCAAATGCAGTTAAATAGATTTCTCGAAGCGTTCTTTCGTCAACAATCGTATCAATTGACATTCTGCGCTCTTCTTGATTATTTACAGCAAAATGCTTCACACAAGCGGAAATGCCATGTGATTGGATGCCTTTAATATAACTAGCTGCCATCTTTCCTGCTAGATATGGATCTTCACTAAAATACTCAAAATTCCGCCCACACAACGGGTTTCGTTTCATGTTGATACCAGGTCCTAGTAAAACATTCACTTGCTGTGAAACAGCCTCTTGACCAAGGTAATCTCCAATTGTTTGTCCTAATTGTTCATTCCAACTATTTGCTATCGTTGCAGCAGTCGGAAAGCATGTAGCAGGAAGACTTTCATTCAAACCTAGATGGTCAGCCGCTTCAGCCTGCTTTCTTATACCATGTGGTCCATCTGCTAAAAACATGCTGTTAATTCCAAGCCGTTCGATGTCCATCGTTTGCCAGAAGTCTTTCCCTGACATTAACGATGCCTTCTCTTCTAACGTCATTTTCTCTATTAAGTCTCTATACTTCATCATTCTTCACCCCTACTGAGTTCCATTATCTAAAAGCCAATATATGAATGGTTCCTAATTAAATGAAACTCGGCGGTACAAAAAGCACCGCCGAACCTCTTTTCGTTATAAGCTCTACTCCGTTTTCCAAGTACGAGAAACGGCATAGAGAACGTTTTTGCTTGCTCTTTGTAGATTAGTAACTGTATTTACTTGAGTAGCCGGGTCTTGTGCCGCAGCCAACCAAACTTTGTTGTTACCATCTCCACCACTCCATATTGCCATTACATCTAGAGAAACATCTCCACCGTTATATAGCATTTGCATTGGATCCATGTGTGGGTACATGTGAGCATCTGTGATTACTAGCCCTTCAAAGCCCCACTCATTTCTAAGCACTTGATTAAGAAGACCATCATGGCCACCAGCCCAAGTTAATCCAATATAGTTGAAGGAAGACATAGCACCAAGAGTCCCACCTTCTTTTACTGCCAATTCAAATGGTTTTAGATAGATCTCACGAATGGCTTGTTCATTAGACCAAGTAAATAGTGACGAGCGAGTACCATCTTCACGTTCGTTTAGAGCAAAGTGTTTCATGTAGGTAATGACACCTTTATCTCTCGCTCCTTTTACGACTTGTGCAGCAATTTTTCCGGATAATACTCCATCTTCACTGTAATACTCAAAGTTACGTCCATTAAAAGGTGTACGATGAATATTCATAGCAGGCGCAAACCAACCACTGTAGCCGAATGCCTGTGCCTCGTTTCCAACACTTTCACCCATTAAGTAACCAGCATCAGGATTCCACGTAGCTGCGATCATTGCTGGTGCAGGGTATGTTACACCGACACCTTCAGTTCCCATGATTGGACCTGAGTAGATATTAGATGCGATTGCCATCGTTCCATCAGGCTGTAATGTTTTAGGAACACCAAGTCTTTCAATCTCAAGTAATTGATATGCACCAGTTCCACTCACATTTGTTAGTTCTTCAAGTGTTAATTGGGAAACAAACTCATCCCATTTCGGATCATCATAAGGGACATCTGCCATCTCTGAAAGCATAATTGACTTCTCAAGTTCTTGACTATGTGCCGGCATATCATCAGCATTGAGCCCTAATTGCTCATCAGTGGGCACTTCGTACGTTAGTGCATCAAGGATTTCCTCCGTTGCTGTGAAATCAGCCTCTTCGGGACCCGTAAATGCTCGACTTGTTTCATCCCACTCTCTAGTCAGATAATCATCAATATGATGTGCATCCTCAAATTGATTTGTTGCAACTTGAACATCAGTTGAACGACTACCATCATTTTCTTCATTGAATATAATGTCTTCATTTAACGTGTATATTTCTGAATCAAGTTCTGTATGAGAATCATCCATCAGCATTAACTCATAATCACCTTTTTCAAGAACATACGCTTTGTTGGTTTCATAATCATACGAAGCCATATCCTCTATATCAAAAGAAACCGTATATATTTCGGTATCTCCAGGTTGAATTTCGTTCGTTTTATCGAAATTAACTAGGTTGACAGCTGATTTTTCAATTGCACCTGTATATGGTGGATTGTAATAGATTTGAATGACTTCCTTACCTGGAACGTCACCATTATTCTTAACAGCTACACGAAGATTTACCTCGTCTTCTTCAATATTCATTTCCACTATCTCTTTTTCAAACGTAGTGTAACTTAGACCATGACCAAATGGGAACAATACTTCTTCCTCATAATTGTATGCTTCATCAGTTGCATGACGTGTTTCGAAATACTTGTACCCTACGTAGATCCCCTCATTATATTGAACAAAGTATCCTTGTTCTTCTGGTGCATTCTCGTAGTGGTTAGACCCTGTCCAGTTACCCTCTGAGTCAATTTCTTTGTAATTATTAGCAGCTGGGATACTCATCATATCTGACACCCAAGTATCTACTAAACGTCCAGAAGGATTTACCGTTCCGTTTAATATTCTAGCTAATGACTTTGTACCAGATTCTCCAGGGAATCCCATCCATACAACACTTTTAATTGCAGGATAATCATCTAAGAAATCAAGTTGCATCACATTAACTGAGTTTACAACTAAAATAACGTTTTCAAAATTTGTACTAACTACATCAATCATTTCAGCTTCTTCTTCAGTTAATTGAAGATCAGTGGCACTTAAGTCAACCATTTCTCCGCCACCACGACCGACAACAACTAGAGCAGTATCCGAAAAATCTTGTGCATGTTCTAAGATCGTTTTCCCATCACTATATAACGAGTTATCTTCATATGCGCTCGTAGGTACTTCAGGAAGAATAAGATTAGTTTCCTCACCTAAGATTTCAGAATCACTTCTATTCTTAGGTGCAGCTGTTTCATCAATGGACACTTTACCAGTTTTATAGAAGTTGTAATGAAGATGTAACAGATCTTGATTTAATTCAAAATTCCCAACTTCGCTTTGAAGTGCATCTTCCAATTTAACTGCGTTAGTAACATCAGTTGCTGTAGAACCACCCGAGTTAAATAAAGTAACAACAGATCTAGTACCAAATACGTTGATTTTTGCTTTCTCTTCTGCTGATGTTTCTATTGGTAGAAAATCATCTGTATTTTGCATCAAAACAAAGGCCTCATCCGTTATCTTCTCGATTGTCTCAACGGCAGATGTATAGGATAATTGCTGTTCCTCTGTATCTGGTTGGAATTTGGCTAATAACCAATAACCTGAAGACGTGATGACAAATCCGTAAATCAACACACCTATAAATAAAACTGCGATTGAACTAAGAGAAATGAGTGTTATTTTTTTCTTCTTACTCATTCTTGCTTTCCCGTTCGTTTCCATTATCTTTCCCCCTCAATATTCACTACAAAGTCGATAACTCAGTCAGATCAGAATATTGTAAAGCGTTTGCAATTTGAATTATCGTACTTCGTCATTTATACTATCACTACATCTAGATCAGATATGGTATCTAGGTATTATTTTTAGAACCTAGGTACATGTATTAAATTACCATGTTTATTATTAGACTTAGAGGTGTTGTAATTAGTGGAACTTAAGAAGCATTCAATTCAAGAGTTATGCAATCTAATTTCTGAAAGTTTTGACCTATTGACCTTTTTTGTTAGTCCGACTGGGGATGTCTTATTTGAATATTTAAATGGACATGGAATAAACCCTTTATATGAAAATGAGAAACAAAATTTATTCAATGAGCTTAAGTTCGTCCCAGGAGAAGCACACCGTTATCCTGTATTGAGAAAAACCGCTCTATTCGAGAATTATCTATGTATTAGTGTTTTCTCCGACAAATCCTTCATAGGGACAGCTTTAATTGGTCCAGCTGTTCCCTTTCATTTGTCTGATGAGAAAATTTATAGTTTGCTAATTGATTATCGAAGTTTTAAATTACGTGATCAAATGCTTCATTATTATAGAAGTCTACCTATCTTAAAACGTGATAGGTTATTAACGATATCAGTGACAGCATACTACATTTTAAATCAAGAATTACTCTCTCTCGAAACAGTGAAAAACAATAATAAGCCATTTTTTCAAGCACTCGAAAAGAAGGAAAAACCAAATCTTGCCGTTTCCAAAAACTTACAAAATGGAGTCCAGCATCATGATCCACATACTGAAAAATTACAATTAGATATTGTTAGGGAAGGTAGAGTAGAAGACCTAAAGAACTTTTTCAAAATAGCAGAGGAAGAACAAGCAGGATTGTTATCGAAGTCGAGTTTTATCCGTTCAAGAAAAAATCAAATTATCATTATGACCACGTTGGTGACCAGAGCAGCCTTAGAAGGAGGATTACACCCTGAGATTGCATTTACTTTAAGTGATACTTTCATCCAACGACTAGAGGACCTGAATACGATTGATGAAGTAAGAAGTCTGGCAGGAGAAGTATTGTTCACATTTACTAATAAAGTAAAGCAAATAAAAAATGAGAAGTATACAAAAAGAATTACGGTCTGTATCAATTATATTTATCAACATCTTTATGAAGAAATTACTCTTGATCAATTAGCAGAACTTATTGGTGTAAGTCCAAAGTACCTCTCTACTCTATTTAAAAAAGAGGTAGGTACGACAATAAGCGAATACATCCAACAGGCTAGAGTAGACGAATCAAAACGGCTACTGTCCTACAGCGAAACTCCAATTTCGGAAATATGGTCATTATTAAATTTCTCGGACCAAAGTCATTTTACTAAAGTCTTTAAAAAGTATGTAGGGGTCACTCCAAAGCAGTATCGAGAACAGCATCATTTGATTGAGGGATGATGGAAACTTAGGATGGTGTATTTGTATTTAAAGAAAGTGGCCGGAAAAGTCGCTTCGAATACGCTACCGGGATGGGGGCACGCTTTCCGCAGGCGGGCGTTGAACTAACCGGCTACGCCGGTGGATTTCAACCTGCCCTTTCATCCTGCAGGAGTCGGCCCGCCCATCCCGTCCGCTTTGTTGAGAGTGGATAGGATTTCTCTGCTCTACCAGTACTGTCGTCACCTTTGGCTAGTGTGTCCTTCACAGGAGTCTTCGTATATTTCATCTGCTAAGTTATGTTCAAAGAATTTTAGTTAACCACTTTTGATATAACTGAGCCCATTCGAATTGAACTGATTTAAAAAACCTTTTTAGATATTACTTCACAACTGCTTTGATAATAAGAAACTGAGGACTGTTCATAAGTATTTCGTATTTTTCTGGTGCTTGTGTTTTAAATTTTGCTGTGGGTTGTGGTTCGATTACTTTTTCGAGAGAGAACCATTTTAATGTTTCGTTTAGTATTGAGTGAAGAGGTCTTCTGTAAAAGGGGACTTCATAAGATCTCCCTTCTTTATTCCATTTATCAATAATTAATTCAGTCATAAAATAGTTGTAATCCTGAAGTAGTTTTATATCTGAAAATGGGTGGTGGATTGAGAACAGTAAGATTCCGTTTGGCTTTAAAATCCTTTTAAATTCACTGAAGGTATTGCTCCAGTCCTGTATGTAATGGAGGGTTAATGAACTTATAATGTAATCAAATGAGTTATCTTCAAATGGTAGTTTCTCTTCTAAATCTAAACAGAGGATAGTAGCCTTTTCACCCACTCGCCTTTTAGAGGAACTAACCATTTCGGGACTAAGATCGGTTGCAACGACATTAGCTCCTCGCATAACTAATTGATGAGTATACCATCCAGCCGCACAGCCCGCATCAAGAACATTCATATTCTGCAAGTCTTGTGGTATCTGGTCTAACATGGAAGGTCTTTCATATTCACTATTATACAAGCTCGCTGTATCGACCGTATTCTCATAAACGCTCGCAAGTTGATTAAAGATGTTCTTCACTCTATCTTTCATACATCCTTCACCTCGTTAACTATCATTTTATTTACCTTCATTTACCTGTTCTGAAAAATCTATTAATCGTAGTTAAAACCTTAAACTGTTCTTAATGTGAAGATTCATTAAACCACTTTCTAAGTTGATTAATATGAGCCTGGTGATAGCGGTTATGGTCAGCCATATGCCATATCCCCCATCGAATCGTTGCTTTTCGTTATCATGTCCAAAACCAACATGACGCTCCAAATCAGCATCGGTTAATTGAATACAGGTCTCTTTTAACATGTCTAATACACTTCCATGTTCGGATATGAGCGTATTTCGCGATTTTCCTTTAATCATTGGAAGTCTATTATCTTGATCGATCATCGGACCGTATTGCTCTTTCAATGAATGGGGAAGAGGCTGATCCTTTATTCGATAAACCCAATTAAGATCAACATAGATAATATGCCTTATTAACTGAGCTGCACTATTAAAATCATTTGTAGGCCCTTTGTAATCGATTTCTATTTGGGACATACCATTTGTAATAAATTGTAGCCTTTTATTATTTTCCTTGACAGCTGAATACAGCATTCCCACAATAGGTTCCATCTTTTCTTCACCTTGTAAATCGTAAAACATTGCCATCTCTCCTCCCTAGCTTGATATTCAAATTGAGTCTACCAAATATTTCAGTTTATTCTGATCCTCTTGCATACTCCTACTTTCCATTAATCAGCTTCTATTAAAAAAAAGACCACTACAAAATCATTTGTAAAATGGTCAAAACTAACTTAGGATTTGTACACATCTCCACGGTTATAAATGGTTTATATATAATTTGTTCACTATGATCAACTTCGATATGATTCTATAACTCCCAACCCTTAATCTCAGATGCTTATTTCTACCCTTTAATGGCCTTTTTGGGTTCAATTCTTTCCCTTATTATAACATATAATATTCAATAACCGCTTCTTACTCCTTCTCAGCAATACGAGCTCTCTTTGAAGAATACAGGTGTATCTACTCTTCTCTTCATCGCATTGATAATTAATTCATTATATAGGTGTTTACAATTTCTGTAAACATCATTTTGTATATGCAACAACCTTATACTCAATCCTCTTTTTATTAACTTGATTGCCTGGTTCCCCAAAATAAAAAGTGAGTAATCGTCTAGCTTCTTCGATTGAATCAAATATAAACTCTGTATCGATGATTTCATAATCATATCCTCTACGAACCCAATCTGAAACAGAGCTTGTGATGTCATGTGGAGAGTATGATGTAAATTCATCATTTCCGTAATTATCGACAATGATTATTTTCCCATCATCCTTTACTACTCTCTCAACTTCATTTAATCCTTCATCAATATCAGCAATTCCATCGAAAAAGAATGCCCAAGTTGAATACATAGCATCAAACGTATTAGAATGAAACGGAATCTTTTGTGCTACACCACGAGACCAGACTAATTTTTTCTTCGTATCAACCATTTTCTCATCTGGTTCCATAGCAATAACTGTTCGCTTTTCGAAGATTAATTTTTCCGCAGTATATCCATTCCCCGCTCCTACGTCTAGGATCTTTCCATTAGGTAGAGCTTTGTCCAAATAACTAATCACTTTATTTTCTCTGTCCATACATCTTCGTTCTATCTCAAATAACTCAGGATTGACTCCCCCGTAAAACGGGATTATTTTTGCTAAATCCATTGGTTTCCCCTCTCTCACAATTAATTTATTTGATATTTAGGGTACTACCTCTTAAATACGATAACTTTCTCCATAAACGCATGTCTCCTTACTCAAATTATTTAACTTCAATACTTTGGCCCTGGTCTCTTATTGTACTAGTCTCATATGCTCAATCGTTTCCTTTAGTCCTTCACGATATGATGTCCGAGGAACGGGTCCAATTAATTGTTCGTATTTCTCCCCATTTAATACGACTGGTTCTTCATTTAAATAAAACATCTCGACAGCTTCCCGCATCTGTTGATTAAATAGACCTAGACATCCAATCATATTTTTCGTAATAGTTGAAACTCCTTTTTTGTATCCAGTTATCTCACGGATTGTATTGATTATCTCGTCCCCTGAAATAATATCATATCCAGGTATATTCCAGTTTTGTCCATATGCCTTTTCTTCAAGAGACAGAGTAACAATCGCCTTTGCTCCGTCTGGTGTAAAAATATATTCCCTAGCGATTCTTTGGTTTCCGACAAACGCAGACTTCTTATTCTTCACGATTGATGATAAGGTAAAATGCAAAATGGTGCTTTCTGCATTTGGGCCATAAAAATCTGGAAAATGAGCAATAAGAGCAGGAACTTCAGATTCCTTAACTAGCTTTTCAACTTCAAGTCGAATTCTTCCTTTTTTCGTATGTGGTTTTTTTTCGGCTGTTTCAACCGTATTCTTTCCACTCCGTCCATAGGCATAAATATTATCGACGATTGCTAGTTTGGTAGAATGCTTTTTTGCTGTTGTTAAGATGTTAGTCATCATAACCGGTAGTTTCTCCTCCCAATCGCTATAAGGCAGGTTTGCGGATTGAAAGATAATGTCCACACCATTCGCCGCTCCGTCTAAATCCTCAATATGAAAGAGATCTCCTGAATAGATTGTGACATTGCTATCATCCGCAAATAGCCTCTCTAATTTGCCAAGATTACGTGCGAAAGCGGTCACCATGATACCTCTTTTCGATAATTCCTTTGTGATAGCATAGCCCATCCCCCCTGAAGCTCCTAATACTAATGCCTTTTTCATTGTTCTTCCTCCTTTTATTAACCACCGGTCAATTTATGTTAAAAAAAATTAATCAAGCACTCTTAGTAAAAATTTCACATGTGCATCAGCCAGATCCTTTACTTCATCATAGTTAACAACATGGCGACAATAATGAGTAACAAATCCATGTAGCGATAAGAAAATGCTGTATATTTCACGAAGAGAAATGGTTTTGTCAGATAGAGAGAATAAGCATTGTGCAAACTTCTCATACGTTTTGTTTGGACCTTCATTAATAAAATTTCGTACCTCTTCATCTTTTACTAAGAACATGATCTCATAATGACTTTGATGTGTTAGACCAAATTCAATATAACTAAGTAAGATCTTCTTCATCTTCATCTTGTTTTCAATCTCTAGCTGCATCACTTGATCCAGTATATGATCAAGCATAGTAAAATGATCTTCAACTAATGCATAAAATAACTCAGCTTTATTCTTAAAATGGTAGTAAAGAGCACCATGACTGTAGCCTAATTCTTTAGCTATTTGTCTCATTGATACATATTGATAGCCCTTTTTCACAAAGAGCTCTCTTGCTGCATTCATGATCATTTCTCTTGTTAGTTCCTGTTGTACGGCTTTTCTTGGCGTCATGATTTCTCTCCTTATTGACCATTGTTCAATTTTGAGTATATTTGATAATTTTTCCAATGTCAAATTAAAAATATCTTTGACTATTATAACCCAGTTGTTCAATAGTTGTCCTAAATATTTTACTGACCAGACACAAACAATGGTAGGAGCTAACACGCCGCTCCTGAAATATACTACGCTTTCCGCGGGAAGCCGGTGAGCCTCCTCGGCTACGCCTGTGGGGTCTCACCTTTGGCTTTTACGTCCCGCAGGAGTCTACGTATATTTCATCCGCTAAATTGTTAACGTTGTTCACAAGTTGTGTTAAACATTCAAGTTCTGCACCAAGCCCTATCTAAATAATATAGATTACTTACATAGAGAATTACGCTGATTCAACATTAATTGCTTTCTCCTGTGCATCGATACATAGCTCTGCAGCTTTGAAAGTATGTTCTTGAGTCATTGCGTGTTCGGTTCCGTTCAGACAATCTAATATAAATTGACCGAAGAATGGAAAACCTACTTGGCCTGAGAGCTCAAAGTGCTTTTCACCTTCTTTGTTAACTAAGTAGAGGTGATCTCCTGAGTTACTTCGGGCTATATCTACGTATTTTCTTACTTCAATATAGCCCTCCGTTCCGAGAATGAGTACGCGCCCATCTCCCCATGTGCTAAGTCCATCTGGTGTGAACCAATCCACGCGGAAATAGAAGGTTGCCCCGTTATCAGCTACTAAAGTTGCATCACCATAATCTTCAAATTGGGGATAGTGTTTGTGGTTATAGTTAGCGACCTTACTGTGAAGCACTTTGGCATCCTTTGCCCCTGTATAATGCAAAAATTGTTCTATTTGGTGACTGCCAATATCGCAGAGAATGCCTCCATACGATTCTGGATCAAAAAACCAATCCGGTCGACTATTAACACTAGCCCGGTGTGGACCGGTACCCATTACTTGGATGACTCGGCCGATCGCTCCCTGATCAATTAACTGGCCTGCAAAAATGGCACTTTCAACATGAAGTCTCTCGCTATAATATATTCCCCACTTCAGACCTGTTTCTTCCACTTTCTTTCGGGCAAGCTCAACCTGTTCCTTTTTAGTAAATGCCGGTTTATCTGTGAAGTAATGCTTGCCATGGTCAAGAGCTCTTAATCCGAGCTCTTGACGATGAACAGGGATGTTGGCACTTGCAATTAATTCAATAGATGGATCGTTTAGAAGCTCCTCTTCTGAGTTTGCTGGGACAATCCCCGGGAATTTCTCACAAAATGCATGCATCTTCTCAAAATCGGGATCATAGACAGCAACTAACTCTGCTCCAGCTTCAATCAAACCATTGCACATTCCATAAATATGACCATGGTCTAGGCCAATAGCAGCGAATCGAAATTCACCTTCTCCTACCACTCTATCTACTTTTCCTTCAGGTGCGTAATTCATTCCATCCTGTTTATTCATGTACATGCTCCTCCCTAAACGATCCCAAGACTTTTATTTGTAATTTCCACCTGTCGTAATCTCATTCATTCCAAAGTTTTCTATTACTTTTGTTTTTTCATAGAAATACTTAACATTGCTCAACATACCGTCTCTTGTATAGAAGGGATCATCTTTCTCTAGCGGGAGCGAAACCTTCTCTCCTAGACTAGAAGATTTATAGATTGCTGTAATTAATTCGAGCGTTTGGCGACCTTGAATTCCATCGACGAGAACTTCTTTTTCCCCGTTAATGGCTTGCAGCACATCATAGATTTGCCCAGTATGGCCTTCATATTGAATCGATTCTTGTGAATCATACACCTGTTGTATGTCTAGTTCGAGTTTGGGGTTGTCTACTGGAAAACCGTTTTCTAATGACTTGGAGGCTTTAACTTTCCATGGAACGGAGACCCGTGCGTCCTTCCCCTGAAAAATAAGCTGCTGCTCTTCCCCGTGATGAACAACAGAGCTTGTAATTTGTGCTATAGAACCATCATCATACTGACAAATAGCAATAGACAAATCTTCTACCTCAGCATTATCGTGAGCTGTATTGGTGGTAATAGCAGTAACTTCAGATGGCATGCCATTCATCCATCTAAAAATATCAATATGGTGAACCGCGTGATTCAGCGTACAACCACCACCTTCTTTTTCCCAGGTTCCTCTCCACCACAGGTCATAGTAGCTATGTCCTCTCCACCAGTAGGAATCGATCTGAGTATGAACGATCGGTCCCATTAGTTTTGTATCAAGAACACTCTTCAATTTCATCATTGGGTCTGAAAAACGGTTCTGTGAAATCACAGATAGAATTTTCTTATTACGCTCAGCAGCAGCATTCATGGCATCGCATTCTGCTAGAGATGATGCCATTGGCTTTTCTACTAACACATGCTTTCCATGATTTAAGAAATCTACCGCAATTTCAGCATGAGTGTATGGAGGCGTACAAACTGACACTAGGTCTATATCACTACGAGCTATTAGGCTTTTGAAGTCATTAGAAATATCCACATCTAGATTAAGCTCATGGGCGATCGCTTTTGCTTTCTCAGGGTAAATGTCACATAGGGCGACAATCGTACAATCCTTGTTTAATTCTAAATAGCTATTAATATGAGCACTTGCAATAGCTCCGGAACCTATAATCGCAACATTAATCAATCTAGAATCACTCCTTGTTTGAACGGTTATTTGGATTTGTCATCCATTGAATTCGCTTACAATTAGTATTCTATTTTACTTCCACATGAAAAACATTGTCATTATTGCTTTAAACATTGCAAATATTGCTCATATGGAAACGTTTACATCGTAAAAAAGATTGCGATATAACTGAAGTGTCTACTGAGTTTTTCGAACAACGCAATCACGTAGCGGATGAAATATACGTAGACTCCTGCGGGAAATAAAGCCAAAGGTGAGACCCCACAGGCATAGCCGAGGAGGCTCACCGGCTTCCCGCGGAAAGCGAAGTATATTTCAGGAGCGGTGTCCACACACTATCTATCTTTATTTGGGTTTTAGAACGGTTCAGACACTTTTGTTATGTCAAAAAATCTATTTATTAGCATTCATATTATACTGGTTACAATACTGTCTTGGTGAGGAACCAGTTATACTCTTAAATGCCTTATAGAATGTTGAGTAATCTCCAAATCCAACCGTATGGGCGACATCGAGTGCACTCATACCAGTCAGCAGTAAATCCATTGACCACATCACTCGTTTGTACGTGACGTATTCAATAACAGTAAATCCTGTACTTCTTTTGAAGCTATGACATAGGTAATATTTATTTACAAAAAAAGTGCGTTGCAACAAATCAAGAGTGATTTTTTTGTCCAAGTTTTTGTTAATAAAATCTAGGATTCTGACAACTTTTTCATCATATTTATGGTGCTCCACAAGAGGATGGTTGTACATGTCAAAAACCTGATTGATTTGGATCAGCATTTGGACAAAATAGGATTTCATTAGAATGTGATTTTCAGGAGAGGGGCTGGCGGCGTTTTCTTCAATCTTCTCCCATAGGAGATCAATCTTTCTGTTTCGGACGTCTGTTGCTGAGATTCTATTAAAATGACCTAACTTTCTATTTTCAATACAGGTCAGCATATTATAGTCTTCTGTTTGAAAGGATGATATATATTCAGGTTTGAAATGAATATATTTTCTTTCGTATAACGCATCGGAATCAAAGACAATCCGATGAAGCTCTCTAGAATTCGTAATGATTAAGTCATATGGAGACAGCTTATATGCCTGACCTTCTATGTAATAAGTGAGGTCACCCGATATAAAGAAGAAAAGTTCGTAGCAATCATGAATATGAGTCAGAATATCGAAAGGTGAATCAATGACGGTATGGTCGACTACAAATGCTTCACTTTTGTATTGTAATAGCTGATTCATCCCTCCACCTCCTCTTTTTCAAGAAATCTATGTCACTTACGATATTAATTAATGTGACATTATTTGCAATGTCCGGTTCTATCAAGACACCCCCTCTTCCTTAAAGGAACTTTATTTTCTATGGTTAAACCTTGCCTTATCTATTCCATTCCTCTTGATGATCGATTGCATACTGCTTAAATGAAATAGGAGCTCGTTTTAGGAGATCACTCACCCCTGTTGTTACTTTCTCGGCAGTCCCTAACCTAGTTAAAACATATAACATCGTCATAACGTTTGCGAATTCCTTCTTTATGCCTCTCTTAATAAGAGTTTTTCTGAATTCAAGAATGCCAGGATTTTTGTACTCAATTTTTCTCCCGAGGGTTTCTGTTAGTAGTTGGGCGACTTCGTAATAATCAATCGCTTCAGCACCCGTTAATGTATACTTCTTCCCCAAATGTCCTTCTTCTTTGAGGCAGACGGCCGCTACGGAAGCAATATCTCTTGTATCAATGAAACTTGTTTTTGCCTGACCGACAGGCATAAATAATTCGTTACGTAGTGCGATATCCTCTAAATGATTCGTGTTCAGATTTTGCATAAAAAATCCCGGTCTTAAAAATGTAAATCCAATTCCAGACTCTTGAATCATATCTTCGATTTTTCGATGTGGGACAATTGGATTTTTCTCAACTCCCATCAGCGAAACAAATACAATATGCTCAACCCCGACTTCTTTCATTTTATCAATAAACGGTTTCATCTCTTTCTTAGGTTTGGCTAGCTGTGGTGGTCGCATTAAAAAAACCTTACGAACACCTTCTAAAGCCTTAACATAGGTTTCCGTATGTAAGAAATCAAATTCAACTAGCTCCACATCTAAATCGGTGAATTTATTCCTATCTTTTTCTACATTTCTAAGTGCAACTCTAACCTTTTCTTTCTTTGCAATCAGTTCACAAACAACATAATAGCCTATATTTCCAGTCGCTCCTGTTACTAATATCGTTGTGCCCATAACAGTTCCTCCTTGCTTCGGAATGGGAATCAATTATTTTTTTGATTTCGTTATAGAGCACTCACACACGCTTTGTCAGCTAGGCCAATCTGCAGCGACCATCGCATAAATCACATGGTCGACATAATGGTCATATAGCCATTCTGCCTGTCTTTTGCACCCTTCATTTATAAAGCCTAATCGTTCAGGAATGGCCCTGCTTTTCATATTTTCAACTGCAGCTGTAATTTCAACACGATTTAAGTTTAACTCATTAAAGGCATAATTCGTTAATGCTTTTGATACTCTTGTCATAATCCCATTACCCTCATATTCCTTACCAAGCCAATAACCAATATAAGCAATTTTATTAATCCAATCGATCTCGTTATAACCAGCAACCCCAACGATCTTACCTTTGTATAAAATTACTGTGTTTATGCCACAGTGTTCTGCATAATTTTTCATGCTTGCCTTAATGAAATTCAGTGTATCCTCTACCTTAGTATTGGTATCTAGCCAAGGAAGCCACTCTCTTAAATGTTCCCTAGATTGATCTGTTAGCTCAAATAGTTGTTCGGCATCGTTTAGCTCAACTAATTTTAGTGAGATTTCACGATCTATTTTATATACAAACATCATTCTCCCCCCTATATCATGTCACTACTTAAGTATAAACAATTCTATTTTCTTAGTTCATTATCCTCCACACGATCGTTCCTTCATCTCGCCCCTCCTTCTTCTGGATAAAGAGTTCTTTGTTATAAGAGCAGACTTTTCCAACTGACAATCATTCGTAAGTCGACCATCGATGCTTTTTTTATTGAATGTTCTATAGTTATGTGTATAATCTAAGTTAATTGCATTGAGAAAAGTTTTCTAGGGTTCCGCAGCATTACCGTTGGACTGGTCCGAGAGAAAACTCACAGCTTGCTGTGTCACGGAAGGAAAAAAGCCTGGGAGATAACTGTTAAACAGTATCTCTAGGTTTTTTTGTTTTTTGGTCAGCATTAATTTTGGAGGTGACATTTCAATGAACACTGATTGGATGAAAGTTTTTATTGCGGCTCTATTCGAAGTATTTTGGGTTATTGGTTTGAAATATGCAGATGGCTTTTGGACTTGGACTGGAACAGTCATATCCATCATCATCAGCTTCTATGTATTGATTATGGCAGGGCGAAAACTCCCCGTCGGAACTGTGTATGCCGTTTTTGTAGGACTGGGTACAGCTGGCACTGTTATTTCCGAAATCATACTCTTCGGAGAACCATTCAAGATGAGTAAAATACTTTTGATTTTACTGTTGCTAGTGGGGGTAACTGGCTTGAAATTACTAACTAAGGATAACGTTCAGGAAGGGGCTGATTCCTAATGGCCTGGATTTCTTTAATCTTAGCTGGAATATTTGAAATGTTTGGTGTCGCTATGATAAATAAATTTCATAAGGACCGTCATTGGAAATCCCTAATTCTATTAGTTTTTGGATTTGGAGCAAGCTTCCTATTATTATCTTTTTCAATGAAAACACTCCCTATGGGAACCGCTTATGCCATTTGGACAGGAATTGGTGCGTCTGGTGGAGCCATTTTAGGGATGATTTTCTATGGAGAATCAAAGGATTGGAAAAGGTTGGTTTTCATTGCAATGATTTTAAGTGCTGCGGTAGGACTTAAACTTGTATCGTGATCATGAATCGTAAAACAGGCTGTCAAAACCCGTATCTTGTCAATATGACTTCGACATAGTTCAGGTAGTGACAGTCATCAATAAATCCCTCCATTCTTTACACGAGTCCAAAAAAATCAGTCTGAAACAATACAAAAACTAATAAAAGAATAAATACAATTTGACTAATGGTCACTTTATAATCATTAGGATTCTCAGCATACTTTCGCTCAAAAATTGCTCTAACCATTTCGGAAAGAGAAATAAAAACAAATGTGATCAACCATGGCTCCAAGAACCAAGGCCATCTATTAGGATCTGTCATAATATTATTTACAAATCCCAATATGAGAAAAACCATTGTCGCTATTCTAATGATCCAGTCTATTTTTTTATGTTTTTCATTGATATGGTTATAGGAAAATCGTTTCTTTTTCTTCGTTTTGAACAAGGTTCTCATTAGTTTGTCAAATGAAATTAACAATAATAATACAATTGTTAATAACACTATTAATCTCAGCCAAAAGTTCGGTTCAATCCCATACATATAGTTGTTGTCCCCCATTTACCGTGTTTTACTAGGTTTCCTTTTCTAAACACTTGTTTCCGACTATTCGTTACTATGATAAATTTATTTAATCCAATTAAAGATCACACGAATTACAATTATTCCAATTGCAATTACTAGTTTCACATAACTCATTCATAGTTTAACATTAATTTCCTATTATTAAATAACAAAAACCGTTTCTAATGAAAGGAACGGTTTTTGATATGATTGACGGACATCAGATACCTTATGCAACAAAGGTTTGTTGAATGAGTCCTATTTTGAGGTGTATAGCGGAACCCATGTCCATATAACACTCTAAAGGACGGAGGAAATTTACCTATTATGCAAGAAAGCCTTTTTGATGATCCAATTGTAAGCGTATTTGAACGTTTTCTAAAAGCTCAGTCGAAAAATGGGAGTCTTCTAGAAATTCCATTTTTTCTTCATAGGTCCATTCTTTATCTAATTCAAGCCATGTTAAGAGGTGAGAAAGAGCCTCATCCATGTTCATCCAATAATCATGTAACTGGGCTAATTGATAGTATGCGGCTCGGTAGGATGGATCAATGGATAGACAGGTTTCCAGATTAGTCACTTCATTTTCTATGTCTGCAAGTTCTGCATAAACAAGTGCCAGATTATAATAGGAAGCTGGGTCTGCCGGATTAAGGATTTGATATTCTATTGCATCAAGAAGAGCCTCTTCTGGTTTGTCATCATTTAAATAAATGAGCCCTCGGAGCCAATGAATGTTTGATTGATTGCCACCAAGAACAAGAGCTCGATCGCAATCAGCTAACGCCTCTGCATGTCTCTTCACATCTGTATAAATTTCAGCTCTCTTCAGGTAAAACAAAGGATGATTTTCATCTAACTCAATTGCTTTGGTTAACTCGACTGCCGCTTCATCATAATAGTCTAACGATTTTAACAGCATCGCAACGTCAAGCAAGAAGAATGGATCTTGTTCTAGTGTAGGATTATGATGTTGAGCTTTCATGAGATCAGCCAGAGCCTCTTCATACTTTGCAAGATACATTCGAGCGTCGCTTCGTTTCCACAATATTTCACTATTCTCCTGATCAAGCAGGAGAGCGGACGTGTAATCAGCTTCTGCCTCCTCATAACGTTTCAATCCCAAAAGCGTTAAGCCTCGTTCAAGCAGAATATGACCATCTGCTGGGTCTTCCTCAATTACAATATTGTAAAGTGAAAGTGCCTTCTCATACTGCTCTAATGCTAGATAGGAACTTGCAAGCCAATACGTGTACATCGGATAAGTTGGGTCTAGCTCTAGTCCTTTTTTAAAGTCATCTATAGCCTTTTCATACTTATTAATTCCCCGGTAAAACAATCCCCTTTCTAGAAAAGGAATATCAGAACGTGGGTATAAAGAGATGGCATTCTCATATGTGGCTAGTGCCTCATCGACTTGCTCCAGATCTAAATAAATTTGAGCAAGATCAATCAAGTAGGAGCAACGATCTTCGGCTTGTTCATGAAAATTCAAAAATGCAGCGGTCGAATATTGAGCTCTATTGAAGTACTCCACCCGGCCAAAATCCTCAGTTACTACTAATTTCTGATGCAAATGGGAAGCTTCTTTAAGATAGCTCACAGCATCAGAATATTGCCCTTTCTCTCTTAACTCCATCGCTAGTCGGTAATAGTACATCGGCACAACATGTTCTTCTCTTTCGATGGCTTTGTGAAAAGCAAACAGGGCTTCTTCTGATCTTAATAGAGTAGAATAATGAACAGCTAATTCATACCAAGTAGAGCAAACTGATTCTTGAGATTCCAAACGAATGGTTTCCTTGTAATCCTGAATGGCTTCCTCGTTATAGCCAAGGTCCATATGAATTAGTGCTCTTGTGTAAAAGTAAAACTCCCTCTGAGATGTCGGGTTACGTTTTAGGCCCTCATTAATGGCAATAAGAGCTTCTTCATCATGATCACCCGTTTCTCTAAGAATGTTTGCTTTTAGGTTATATAAAAAGGGATCATCTAGTTCGTCTTCTAATTGTATAAGAAGGCCCAAGGCTCGATCTGAATATTGAGCTTCATGAAGGACTTTACAATAATCAAGCTTTTGATCATCAGAAAACAATGAGAAATCGCTTGACTCATAAAGCCTACGGGCACGTTCGTAATCGCCTTGCTTCGTCGTGTGGTATGCAATTTTGAGTTTAAGTGAAGGTCTATTTGCTATTCTCGCTGATTCTATTTGTTGTTTAGATAAATTGATTGTTTTCACGAGTATCATCCTTATAATGGAATTTATATTTTACATCTTCATCTCATGTATCGTATCCACCTAGCTTTCTCAAATGTTATCCAACCTCCTTGTAAAATATTGTCCTTTAATAATACAATATTTTCCCTATACACTGAACTCAAACAATCCCTTTGCTTTTCATCCTCCTTATTTTCAACGAAAGAAACCTCTATTCCCCTCTCTCTTCATTGACATTCTCTAGTCTTCTTCCCAGTCAGGTAATTCTTTTAAAAAGGTTTGAGAATTAGTGGTCAGCAAACAAAGTAAGCTAGGAACTAACGGACATTGAATCAGGTATTTTTTAATATAAAAAGGATTCATATTATTGGGGCACTTCTGGTACCTTATTTGGTCGAGCTCTGGTGAATCAACTAATTTGAGATTAATAGAGTAATGTATGTCCACAACAATCTGAAATCTCGCATTTTTTTTATCATAACGGAACGATTGTCCGCACCAGCGACGCGAAGATAGTGGTCCCTTGTGAACATAAAAAAAACAACCCCGCCTTTCCCAGGAGGAGTTGTTGCCTTCTTCAACTTAATTCACTTGTAATACTTTACGCCAACCACCTAACTCTGTAATATCCTCTGCTCCATCAGCTGCATACGCTTCACAGATGAAGCCTGGGACTTCACTTCCGTCTGCGAGTTCTACTTTGCCGATGCCGAGCGGGGCTGGGATCATTGTTGCAAATTTGCCAAATTCACTGAGAGGCATTTCCCAGATTTCAAGCTCGATTGCTCCTCCACCACCATCGCTTTTTTTAATCATACCAGGCTTTGCCGGCTCGGATGGGAGCTTGACGAATTGATAGACAGGAGCTGAAACAGCTTCACGAACAAAAGTTGCCCGGCATCCCTTCATTTGTTTCTCTAACGGAAAGCCTCGCATATGCAAGCCACAGACCGCTACAAATGTCGTCTCTTCTAACTGAATCTGACTACTAGCCTTCAAGAATAAATCTGCCGTGCCACAGATCAATCCTTCCTCATCCGCTAAGCCGAACATCGTAATGCCAAACGGCAAATTCGCTTCCGCTTCACCTGATGGAACGGCGACTGCACACATATCGAGTAGATTACAATGGTTTGTGTAGCGTCCCATATCACTATTAGTTTCAATTGGATTTTCACGTACTTGCTCACGCGTCCATGTTCCACCAGCAGTCGGCAAGATTAAAACAGCATTTCTAAATAACTGCCTCGCTTGTAATTTAAACGCCTGAAGCTGGTGCTGTGCTTGGAAGAGAGCAGCTGCATCGTAATGACTGGCAGCCCCTGAACGAAGTACCTCTTCTGTTACTGGAAACGTTACACCAGGATGTTCTTCTACAAACGAGCCAAGTGCCGCCCAGCGTTCCGCTACCATCGGCCCACCATATAAAAGTGTCGCTGCATCCGACAAGAATTGAGTGTCAACATAGTCAATTGGAACACTCAGATTCTCGAGCTGAGTAACTGTACGCTCCCAAGCTTGCCGATACTGATCAGCAAACGGTCCATAAAAGGACGGAGTATCCTTTGGCAAAACAATTCGCTCTGGAACAGATGCAACAGGGGCTGGAATTTCACGTGACCAAGGATCCTGTTCCTCACCCCCACGAGCAATCTGATCAACAAGTAAGGCATCCTCGAATTGATGAGTAAAGACGGTCACACAATCCAAGCTTGCACACGCGGGCACAACACCCTTTGTAGGCCAAGCTCCAACACTCGGCTTATATCCGACTAGGTTGTTTAGCAGTGCTGGAATCCGACCAGAGCCAGCTGTGTCTGTTCCTAATGCAAAGACTGCCTGGCCACGTGCGACCGCAACGGCTGAACCAGAGCTTGATCCACCACTGATAAGCTCAGGCCGTAAAGCATTATGAGTTTCACCATATGGACTACGTGTTCCCACTAATCCTGTAGCAAATTGATCAAGATTCGCTTTCCCAACTGGAATAGCACCCGCAGCAATCAACCTCGCGACAACCGATGCATCTTGATTGGGTATATACGCATAATCGGGACATCCTGCCGTTGTTTCAACACCGGTTAGATCAATATTATCTTTAATCGCAAAAGGAATTCCCCAGAGCGGTGAACTCTCAATATCAAGAGAGTTCAGCCTTTCTAGGTATGGTTGAATAAAATCAAGAGATGGTGGCGTAATCCAAATATTCATTCCAGCGTCAGCTTTCGCTCGTTCAATAATCTCAAGAACGACCGCTTTTGGAGTCAGTTTCTTCCTAGTATATTGTTCTCTTAACCACTGGGCTGTTAACTCGTATGGAATGTGCATTATACCGTCACCGCCTCTACTTTTTCTGCTCTAATACCTGCAATAAGCTGCCCTGCGTGTACTTCATCACCTGGCTTCACATAAAGGCTGTCAATATAGCCATCACAAGAGGCATGCTGGGGGAACTCTGTTTTCATGCTTTCTTCGATTAAAATGGTTTCACCCTTTTTCACAAATTGGCCTGGTTCCACTAGCACCTTCCAAACGCTTCCAGGCATTGTGCAGTGAACACCAACAACCCCTTCTGGAAGCTCTTGCTCTTCACTTTCGACTACGGTATCTTGTTCGGAAATGTATTCTGCTAGCCCTTTTTCCTTCCAGCTTTCTCGCTCGGCTCTAAAAGAGTCCTGCTGCTTCTTACGGAATACGGCTGTGTCTGCTTCGATTGACTTTAAAAAGGCTAAGTAGTCACCAAGCTTAAAGGTTGTTTCGGTAATATCCGCTTCAAACCGGCCACGCGGGAAATCTTCTCGGAGCTCAAGCAACTCATCTGCTCCAACTGGGTAAAATTGAATTTGGTCAAAGAAACGGAGCAACCATGGCTTCCCTTCTTCAAAGCTCTTTGTTGAACGAAGCTTATTCCACATTTGAATCGTGCGACCGACGAATTGGTAGCCACCAGGACCTTCCATTCCGTAGACGCACATGTAGGCACCACCGATTCCAACCGCATTTTCCGGAGTCCACGTCCGAGCTGGATTATATTTCGTTGTCACTAGACGATGGCGTGGATCCATTGGAGTCGCAACTGGAGCTCCTAAATACACATCACCCAAGCCCATAACGATATAATTTGCGTTAAAAACAACATCCTTTACTTCATCTAAATTATTTAAACCGTTAATACGACGGATGAATTCCAAGTTACTCGGGCACCATGGTGCATCCGGGCGGACATTTTTTTGATAACGCTCAGTTGCGAGCTGCGTCGATGGATCATCCCATGATAGTGGAAGCTTTACAATACGAGACGGCACTTCAATCTCTTCAAGTGGTGGCAATTGGCTATCAAGCTCCATAATTTTCGCCGCGGCTTCTTGCACCGTTGTCTTCGTTGGATCAATATGCACCTGGAGCGAGCGAATCCCTGGTGTTAGATCCACATACGGAATTTCGCCGTCTTCCTTAATCGCATTCATTAAGACATGTGCTTGGAAGCGAAGCAGTAAATCAAGCTCCATTTCCCCGTACTCGACAAGAAGATACTCATCCCCTGAACAGCGAATCGTCATCGGGAATCGTCTGTTTTCCTCTTCTTGTGCAAGGATTGGGTAATTTGAGTCAACCTCTCTCACTGGTGGTAAGACACTTTCTACTCGAACCTCTGCTCTTGTGCCTTCACCGATTGCGGTTAGTTGTTTTTCTTGTTCCGCACGCAGTTCATTTGCATCATCAAGGGTGAGTAACTCAAAACGAATCTTATCTCCAGGATGTAATTGACCAAGCTTCCAGAATTCAGCCGATGCAGTTGTCACTGGACAAACGAACCCTCCTAAACTTGGGCCGTCTGGGCCGAGTAAAATAGGCATATCACCTGTTAAGTCAAGTGTTCCAACTGCATACGCATTGTCATGGATGTTCGATGGATGCAAGCCAGCATCGCCACCGTCTTCACGCGTCCATTTTGGTGCTGGTCCAATTAAACGGACACCTGTACGTGAGCTGTTAAAATGCACTTCCCAGCTTGTTTCAGTTAATTGAGTTAAGTATTCTGGTTGCAGAAACTCCTCTGTACAATGCGGTCCCGGAATGACACCAATTGTCCATGTTTTCGTCATTTCTGGTCGTGACGTGAGGTCGAGCTCTCTTGTTTCAAACGGCTCCACTCCGCCAGTAACATTCAACACATCACCAGGGCGAAGGGCACGGCCACCATGTCCACCGAATCCACCTAATGTAAATGTTGCTGCACTGTTAAGGATGCGCGGCATATCGAATCCACCAGCAACTAATAAGTAGCTTCGCATACCTGTTTTTGCTTCACCAAATTCGAGAGTTTGACCTTTCTTAGCTTGGATAGGCTTATAAAGTTCAACTATTTCTTCATCTAATTGAGCCTGCATGTCTGCACCTGTTAAACAAAACCAGATGTCATTTCTAAACTTGTAAGAGCCGCCACGTAATGTCAGCTCAAGACCTGGTGCATCATCCTTGTTTCCAAGTAGCTTATTTCCAACTCGGAAGGAAAGTGGATCCATAGGTCCGCACGGTGGAACCCCAACATCCCAGTGACCTGTACGTCCAGGGAAGTCTTGAACAGTCGTTTGCACACCACCGTCTAAAACTTCAATCGCGTTCTCTACCGGCTCAAAGCCATTCAACATTTGTGTAAAGACACGACCTGCCTTGCATTCTTCATCTATTAATAACGCTTGTAAGTATTGAAGATTTGTCGTCAGGCCATAGAAGCGGGTTTCTTGTAAGGCTTCGTATAATTTCGTCAGTGCTTCTTCACGGTTTTCACCATGAACAATGATCTTTGCAAGCATCGGATCATAGAGTGTGGTCACGGTGACTCCATCACGCAACCATGTTTCCACACGAGCTTTCTCTGATAGAACGACTTGATCAAGTTGACCTGCACTTGGACGGAAGTTTTGAAGGCAATCCTCCGCATAGATTCTCGCTTGAATACTATGACCAACAGGCTTTTGAACTAGAGAAGATAAATCCTTCAACTGATCTGCCGCTTCCTTAACCATCCACTCGACAAGATCAATTCCTAATACCTCTTCCGTTACACCATGCTCTACCTGAAGTCTCGTATTCACTTCAAGAAAGTAAAATTCTTCAGATTCTGGATCATACAAGAACTCAACAGTACCTGCACTACGATAACCTACTTCTTCTGCTAGGCTCTTGGAAGCAGCAAACATTTTTTCACGGACATCGTCTGATAGGTTAGGTGCTGGGCTTTCTTCAATAACCTTTTGATTGCGGCGTTGGATCGAGCAATCGCGCTCTCCTAACGTCACCACTTCTCCTAACCCTGTTCCGAAAATCTGTACTTCGACATGGCGTGCTCTTACAATATATTTTTCTAAAAAGAGTCCACCATTGTTAAAGTTTGTTTCTGCCATGTGGCGAACGCCCTCGTAGGCTTGGCGGAGAGTTGCCTCATCTTCACAGACACGCATCCCGATACCGCCACCACCGGCCGTACTTTTTAAGATAACAGGATAACCAATTGCATCAGCTTCTGTTAAGGCCTCATCTAATTCTGTTAATAGGTTCGTCCCTGGTAGCAAAGGAACTCCAGCTTTGATCGCAATGTCACGAGCTGAATGCTTAAGGCCGAACATCTCCATTTGCTCCCCAGTCGGTCCGATGAAGGCGATCCCCTTTTCCTGACACGCACGAGCGAAGTCGGCATTTTCACTGAGGAAGCCGTAGCCCGGGTGGATCGCTTCTGCTCCTGTCTTGATCGCTGTTTCTAAAATTAGGTCTGCGTTTAGGTAGCTATCTTTAGCTGGACCATCACCGATCAACACGGCTTCATCTGCATGGTCGACATGTAAGCTGTCTTGGTCCGCTTCTGTATAAACTGCGACTGACTGCACTCCTAATTTTTTCAATGTTCGCTCTATTCTAACCGCAATGGCACCGCGGTTTGCTATTAACACTTTCTTAAACATATGAAAACCCCGCTCTCTTTGTTTATGTGAGAGATAGCTCAAAAGGTTCTCCCTCCCTTTTGAACCATCTCAGAAAATGATTACTTCTCCCAGATTAGTACCCGTACAGGTGTTGGATTGTATGCATTACAAGGATTGTTCAATTGTGGACAATTGCTAATCAATGCTGTCGTACGACATTCTGCTTTCATTTCTACATAGCGATTTGGTGCTGATACTCCGTCCGCAAAGGTAAGTCCGCCCTCTGGTGTAACTGGAACATTCATAAAGAAGTTAATATTCGGTGCTAAGTCACGCTTCGTATAGCTGCCATCGTATCTTGCCATTTGCAGCATAAATGTATCACGGCAATTATGCATTGGTAGTGTCTCATGTGCGTAACGAACGGTGTTACTTTGTGCAGAGCAGGCCCCGCCTAATGTGTCATGACGACCACAAGTATCCGCAACAATTGTCATTAATGGCTTACCAGATTCTGCTCTAAGCACTGAACCTGTTGATAGATAAATATTTTGTTGACCAGCAATTGTAGCAATTGCGCTATAGTGATCATCAAGGTTCTCGGCATCAAAAAATAATGTGTCGGCTGCTTGATTTCCTTCTAAATCTTCTATTCTAAGTACTTGACCCGGCTCGATTTCACGCATCCAGCCATCTCCTGCTTGAATGACCTCGCTGTAAATTGCCTCTTCTGCTATACGCTCACTTTCAACTCGATTAAAAACTGCCATATGATCTCCTCCTTATTTCACTAACGTTTCGTATTCCCAAGTATTTTCAAAGGCTCTCCGATTTTCAGGGCGAAAATTTAAACAATAATCATCAGCTGTGATTTCATCTGCGTCTCCTACTACCATATTGACTGGAACGGAAGGATACGTCGTTCTTGGATCAAGCGGATTCGGCGTGTTCGATACGACAAAAAGCAAATCCATCTCCGTTCGAAGTGTTACGGTTGTTCCTTTTGCACAATGGTCAACTACATACTTCATGTTTCCCGCCTCATCACAGAACACTTTTGAAAATAAATTAAGATTTGGAACTAAGTCTCTCTTTCCTAATCCATTTCGGACAAGTTCAACTAGTAGATTTTCCTGCCCACTGCGATACCACTCATTACGTAGGTCCTGATATGTTGTTTTGCCGTATTTCTCATCTGTTAGTTCCCTTGTTGTGTAACCAGAAATTGAATCATGCCAGCCAAGTGTATCCTCTACAATACTTGCTATCGCCCGCCCGTTATCACTCATAAGAACATGCCCTGTCGTTAAATGGGCTGTATGCTGCGCCTTTAGAGTATCAGGCATGTTGTAGCGTTCGCTTAAATCGTTCGGATTGTAGAGTAATACAGAAAGATTTGCTCCCCCTTCAAGTGCAGTAAATCGTACTTCTTTCCCTTTACTAATTACGCCAGACCATTTGCCTCCTGCAGGAATTGTTTTGTTCCAGTTCATTTCCGCTACCTCCCAATTTGTAAATGGTAATAAAAAAAAGGATAAAAGCGTTGGGAGTCGTCTCCCAGGCTTTTATCCTTCCGTGTAATACAGAATATCTGTACCGCTCTCTCTCGGACCAGGCTTGATCAATCATCAACGGAACCCTAGAAAGCTTTTTCGTCCTCAACGCTTTGTGAGAACCTTTATTCGGTTAACTTAACTCGAAGTATAAAGACTTATCAAACCGACAACAAGGAGTCTGTTAGAAAACATGACAAAGTTTTCACAAATGCGAAAAATCTTAATTGTTCGAAAAGTATGTCAGCTTATATCACACACTTGTTGCAAGACCGATCCATTTTACACAAGAATTAACAACATAATCATTTTCAACCGTTACCGAAGCAAATTAGTATTGCAGAAAAATGTAAGGATGAGTAGTAACCACAAAAAGGAGCTGTTTAGAGATGAACAAAGAATCAGATTTAAAGAGAACGTTGACGTTATTTCAAGTCGTCATGCTTGGTCTTGCGTGGAATACCCCCATGATATATTTCTCTGTTTTTGGAGTAGCTTATGAAGGATCAAGCGGGTTCTTAACTCCTGCCTATGCTGTAGCCGTGTTAGCAGTAATTTTTACTGGAGCGAGTTATGCCGTTATGGCAAAGAAAATTCCAATCTCAGGCTCCGCATATACATTCGTAAAGAAAACAATGAATCCGAAGCTTGGTTTTATTGTTGGATGGGTCTTACTATTTAACTACTTGTTTGCCCCGATTATTGCTTGCATTACATTTGGAATCTTCCTAAATACCCAATTCCCTCAAGTACCGCCATATGCTTGGATTATTGGATTAACAATCCTACTAGCCATCATTAGCATATTAGGAGTAAATTCTTCAGCCAATATTAGTAGCTTCTTCGTTCTATTACAAATCATCTTCATTGTCGTTTTCTGCGGCTTTATCATTAAAGGATTGGTTAGCGGTGAAGGCAGCGGAACACTTGTTTCAATGGACCCTTTTATAAATAGTGGAATGTCCCTTTCGGTTGTTTTAGCCGGTGCATCGATAGTTATCTTCTCCTTTTTAGGCTTTGATACAATGACGACTTTATCAGAAGAAACGATCAATCCTAAGAAAACAATCCCTCGTGCAATCTTTATCATGATTGGAATTGTCGGTATATTACACGTTGCCACATCCTATTTCATCCAATTGATAGTTCCTAATTTCACTTTTCAAAACCAAGACTCCGCAGCCTTGGAGCTAGTCAATATTGTTGGTGGAAGTCTGTTAGGTTCGATCTTCATTACCGTCCTTATTGCAGCGATTTTCACACAAGGTTTAGCTTCAGTTACAGCTGTCTCAAGACTCTTGTATGTGATGGGCCGTGATTCGATGCTTCCAAAAAAATTCTTTGGTTATATTCATCCAAAATATAAGACACCTGTACTAAATATTCTTTTCTCATCCGTTATCACATT
Organism: Halalkalibacter suaedae; assembly: GCF_017939705.1. Taxonomy (GTDB): domain Bacteria; phylum Bacillota; class Bacilli; order Bacillales; family Bacillaceae_D; genus Halalkalibacter; species Halalkalibacter suaedae. Next base: position 173,279 of record NZ_JAGKSQ010000004.1, on the reverse strand, counting down.
ATCAGCGATTTTCATTTCAATTGATGCGGCCCTTCGTTTTGTTAACTTCGGTGCGTTAACAGCTTTCTTCTTTGTTAACCTATGTGTCATTACACTCTATTTTAAGAACAAGAAGCAGCATAGAAGCTCGATTCGAGGATTAGTTGCTAACCTAATTTCACCGATTATTGGTACTGCCTTCATTACATGGCTGCTATTCTTATTAGATCTCCCGACGTTAATCGGTGGATTCATCTGGGTTGCACTCGGTTTGATTTACCTAGGATTCGTAACAAAAGGATTTAAACAATCACTACCAGAGATAGAACCAGTAAAAGTAGATGTCGTTTTACTCGAGAGAAAAGCAAATTAACTTTTTAGAACACCAGAAATTATTCTAGTATAAATAAAGGCTACTGAAAGAGGGCTTCCCTTTTTCAGTGGCCTTTTTTAAATTGATAGAAAATCAAAGAGATATCACTTTTTTCTAGAAAAACTCTCCCACTTCACTCTGCTTGTAGGTCTTATAATACAATCCGTTCTGATCGTTAGTAATAAAGATTTGGACCATCCGCATTAAGAATTCAACTAACATACTATATTCCCACCTGATCAAAAATCATTAAAATAAAAACTACAAATACGTGTAAGAAGACAACCACTGCAAAATGATAACCCTCAATTCCACTTATTAAATGAAAAACTAGAGGAAATAATAAAGTCTCTAAGCCTAACACCATTAATAAAATTCCAATTCTTATCGCTAATTTTTGTTCATTCTGAGGATGAAATGTTACATGATTCCCAGCAATAAATGTCGTCTTACCACTCACTCGTACTTTATTTCCAATAAAGATAACTGTTAACCCACAAAGCATAACAATGATTGATACAACAAACATATAACCATCACCCCTTGAAAAAAATATCTATCCCTTTATACGCAAAAAAATTGAAATAGTTTCAATTCAAAATAAGGAAAACTCCCCTTGTAACACTGTCTGCTGAGTTACGGATAAAGTCTTTTTAAAAAAATTTAATCATCGAAATGAATATATTTTTAAAGCATGCTACATTCAGTATTTGTCAAACAAAATAATAAAAGAAAGGAGCAAAAAATGTAATGAAATACAAAATCGAAACACTCCCTACTTATCGTATTACTTATATGAGACGTTTTGGACAATATGGTTCTGCTAATATTGAAATAATGGAGCGATTAAAGAAGTGGGCTAACGAGAATCACCTTCTTGCATCTGCAATTCTTTTTGCAATTCCACAAGATAATCCAGAAACAACCCATCCTAACAACTGTAGATTTGATGCATGCATTGTAATTCCAAGTGATTATCAGGTAGATGATTAAGTTTTTGAAGCTGAGCTTGCTGGAGGAAGATTTCTTATTTATAAAGTCAAAGATACGGCAACTGATATTCAAAGAGCCTATTTTGAAATCTTTACTTCTCTAGAAAGCAGTGAATTTCAAATAGCGGACAAACCAATTATGGAAAGGTATATTGGCGATTTACTTAAAAACGATTATTGTGAAATATGCGTTCTAATAAAGCTTAATAATTCTTAAGTTAGTCAAAACAAAGAGCGATTACTTCAAGTAATCGCTCCTCTTACAAAACAAAACTTCTCATGGATTCGCAATATAAAAGTTGTTGTAGAAAGAAACCAGTACGATTCTTCTAATTGTTACTGTAACTCAATCACAATCGGCTCAAGCTCCACTTCAATATGCCCTTTCCCAGACATAAGACTAGCAATTTCCACAGGCTGTATGATTAATTTACTAGCCCCTTCTTGAATCGTACCGAAGTCAGTTGTTCCGTAAAATGCTTTTCCATTATCATGTGACGTTCCACCTCCACCTCCTCCATCTAAGTACACATGACCAAGATCATCGCTTATATGGAATGTTGGTGTTACACTTGGCCACTCTTTAAGTAGTTCATCTGACACCACTTGTTCATAGCTAATAACAGTTGACACATCAGTAAATTCAACCGATTTCAATGTAAAGCTCACATCTTTTTGTTGTACCGTTTCATTCACTAGCTGTATATCGCCTTCTACACGGTTTAGTGAAAAAGCAAAAGACCAATCCCCCTCTACTTCTAACTCATTTGAAAAGCTGTTAAATGCTTCTGGTTTCCATGTGACTTCTATGGTTTCTGGGTGTTGATTCTCTTCGAAATGAGGAGTAAATGTTTCTAATCCTACATAATGATTATCGCTAATTTTTGTAATCTTAGATGTCCCACCACTACCGCTTGCTTCACTAACATCAAACCAGTTCGGGGCACGTACATCCATTACCTCACCAAAATCATGCTCCGTTTCGATTGCATATGCGACCGTAACATTGGTCCCGTCATAAACCGCATTGTCGATCATAACTGTAATCCCATTACTCGATTGTGCAAGACCAATGTCGGTCGAGAAAGTCTCAAAATTCTTATAGTGTTGCTCCTCATCATCAAAATAACTAATGACATGATCCATAAATGGAATTTGTGATACTAGGGACGGAAATGCAAATCCCGTTGCCACTGTTAATACACTGACTCCTAGTGCCGCTGAAACAACCATGTTCCGCCAAATCGACGACTTTTTTTGTCTGTTCAAAACATGTTTTTTCACTCTTGCTTTTTCTAAGTCATCAACTTCAAGTAACTCAAGTTGATCAATATCTAAGTCCATCCATTCTTTCATACTCATACAAATCGCCCCTTCAACGTGGTGTTTGTCGCTAATACTTTTTTCCCTCGATACAGGCGGTTATCTACAGCTGCTTTTGTTAGTCCTAGCTCCTCGGCAATCTCGGTGTTAGGTAGTTCCATGAAATATTTCATCATGAAAATATCACGATCGAGTTGATCTAATTGACTAATGGCTAGTAATAATTCATTTTTTTCTTCTTTTTTCAGTACAGTTCGATCTGTTTGCAACGGGCTTGCTTCTTGTTTAAGAGGAGCATCAGATTGTTCTTGTGACAGTTGTTTTTGTACTTTTCGATACCTATCAATCGCCTTGTATTTCGTAATCATGCCAATCCATTTTCTAAAATCCTCAGCATCGCCGTCAAATTGCGATGCATTTTGCCAAACCGTTAGAAAGACATCATTGATGCATTCATCAATGTCTTGACGTCTTGTACTTATCAGAATTTTCGTTGCAATTGTTTTAACGAATGGCATATAAACATCAATGATGAATTCGAGTGCATCCTCTTTTTGCTTCTTTAATCTTTTAATAAAGTTTGTTGGTGAGCTTTTCATATTCTTCTCTCCCTTATAGCTGAAACGCGTTTCATAAAGTACAACGAACAGGAGTTGATGATATTCTCAAATTTTTGAAGCTTTTTTTGTATTCAACATAGAAAAAGCGCCCTGTGATTACAGGTCGCACTCTTTTTTCCAACATCGTTTTTCAATTTAGAATTTCTAGTACATTCAATTTCTCACTTAGCTTTGACTTATAATTGACAGTTTCATAATTGGAATTATTGATCTTTGTCTTTTTAATATGTAAGCTATCATATATTTCTCTTTCCAGCTCTCTTCTAGCTTCTAAAACTTTGATTGTTCCATCTAAACCTTGATAACCTTTCATCTTTCCATATCCTTGGTTTGTATAATAATCAACAAAACCAGAAGACCATTCTTTTGGTCTTTCCTGAACTGCCTTTCTGAATGAGAATTCCAAATCTTTTTGCTCTACATAAAATAGGATTGGATTTAACTGCTCTGTTATTTTCGCTAGTGAACAAATATAACTAACAACTTTTTCTCTTTGCTCATTATATTTCAACATACCGATTGTAACAGGGTTTTGTATTAAGCAGCATTCAAAAATGTACGTTTTGTTCCCCGTAAGAGCTTCACTTACAAATTGTCTCCATTTTTCAGCTATTAACTCGACATTCTTTTCAAAAGGCAGTTCATATATATCATTCTGGGCAATGCTGTTTAATAGACTGTCAGGAATATTGGCGCTGTTTTCATTTCTAATTTTTTGATATGGTAATAAGTAATTGTTTCCGGTCTTCATAACTTGCTCATTAAATACTTCGCCTAAATGTCCACTATTGACTAAAAAACTCTCAAATTCATCCTCATTTAAACAAGCTACACCCTCATAATCAGCAGGGTGATCAAGATTCCCTTCAAGATATAACTCAACATCAATATTATTTTCATTAAGAATGTCGTAGAGTAACTTTGCAGTGGTCGACTTTCCAAATCCCGGAAGACCTTCTACTATTATTAATTTTGTGTTCAAATAAAATGCTCCTTTTTTCAATGGATTAGGAGATATTCCTCACATTTATTATACTAAATGGGGAAACAGAGATCCTTGTTTATTTGATCAAATAATCAGTATCGCTCTACTTTTTCTTACTTGTTAATAAGTAAATATTCTTTGTTATTATCACCAATAAATTGTACTCCTTTTATAAGAGGTTCAAAATTAGTAATCTCCTCTTTTGAAAGCCCCCTTGAATCAAAAACAATTTCTCCGTTAATATCAATAGTATTCTGGTGGTATGAGATTCCTTGCCTTGTCGTCTCGATTAATCTATCTTGGATAAGTTTGGCTGGAATAACATTTACCTCGTCAACAATATTAATATCGTCTGCATTGGCTATTGTAAGTTCATAAGTCAGCTTTTGCATATCGTTCTTGTCCTGATCAAGATTTACAGACCCAATAGATGTCATGTAGTCCATTATTTTTTGTTCGTTTTCATCCTCGCTCGCAGCTGAACACCCTGTGCTAATTAACATAACTGACACTAATAGAAATAGATATTTATTCATAGTTTCACCTCAAAAATAGCAAACTTTCTGCACTATCCACCCATATATCACCCTTAATCCAAATCACTTTTCTCCAATCTGTGGTAATTTCAAACAATCCACACCAACAGGCAATTGCCCTTCTACTTGAGCAATCACCTATTTATCGGAAGGAAAGTCACAAAACAGATTACGAGTCTTTCCTCTCAAGCTTGTTTGATATTTCAGCAAGAAGATCATTTCTTTTTCGCTGAATGTTAATAAAGCTAACTGCAAACCAAACAACAAAGGCTATGGCAAAAAGATAGATAATTAGAGGTAAAAACATAAATAAGTTAAAGCCAAACCCAGTAACAGATATGAATAAAAGGCCTATGACAAGAGCTAAACCAAACATAATATAATAGTTCATTTTCTCCTCCTCAAAAACACTTAAATAATCAATTTCTATTCCAACACTCTAACAATCATACAACTTCATTTTAACACCTAATCCATATTTTGGTTGAAATATCAAAAGAAAAAGCATCCCCTTTTAAAGATACTCCCTCAACTTTGTGTTTTAGATAACGGCAAATACTTTGTGAAATAAACACCTAAAATTAACAAAAGCAAAGTAATACACCAATTTAATAACCAACAAAATTAAACCAGTAGGCTAAAAGATTTATTATACAAATTAGATAGAAACAAATTGGAGTTAAAGCACTTTTGATCCCGGTTATTCCTTCTTTTTTCCTTTTTTTAATCACAAGAGTTATTGAAAGAATAAATACAATTATGGTTATCACAGATAAAATAATCGGTATCATTTCATTCCCTCCTTTTCTATCCAATTTCCTCAAAAAGATTCCCTTATCTAGTAATTCAACAGAAAGAACGATTCCCCTTTCTCAAACGACTTTGGTTTCTCCACCACAATAGGTATTCGAGGAAGTAATTGCCACCTCATTTAACTCAATTAATATGAAAACGCTATACCGAATTTGTCGTAAATTGTCGATAATAAAAAAAGAAAACTAAAATGGGGTGTTTTTATGAACAGGTTGAAGCTAGCTAGTAAAAGTATTTTTACACAACTGATGATTTTGATTACATGTATTGTTTTGGTTACCGGTGCAGTCATTGGTTCAATTAGTTATTTTATTGCAGAAGACCAGTTAATTAGTGCAGGTAAGTTAGATTTAAAACATATTGTCGACAGTTCGTTTTCCACTTTAGATTCTTTAAATGACCGGGTTATCTCCGGAGAAATCACATTAGAAGAAGCGAAAGAACAAGCTCGAATTTACCTAAGTGGACCTAAGTTAGCTGAAGGCTATGATTTTCAAAAATCTAAGTTTTTGTACAAAGAAGAGGGCTATATGCTCGCCTACGGATTAGATTTATCCTCACAAGTACACCCAACTAATGAGATAGGAATCGTTCCTGACAACGTTACTAACCGAGAGATGATGGTTGCTGGGGCAAGGTCCACTGTTATTGAGGAGCATTACGTCTCTTATGAAGACAAAAATGACGAAACAGGAGAAATCCGTGATAAGATTGTCTATATGAACTACTACGAACCGTTTGAATGGTATGTTGGGATGGCGGTCTACGAAGATGAATTTTATGAAGGATTGTCAGTTGTTAAGCTTTTCATTATTTCCAGCATGATTATAATTATTGTTATAAGTCTCATTCTTTTCTATGTAGCAATTAGAAAGAAAGTCAAATTACTTAAACAATTAACCTATGTTTCAGTTCAAATAGCTGATGGAAATTGTATGGATACTAATTTACCAGAATCGAAGGATGAATTAGGACAATTAGCCGTATCCTTTAATAAAATGACCAAACAAATTAAACATTTAATTAGAACAGTCTCTGACACAAGCAATCAACTTTTGGATTCATCGACAAACCTATCGGCCGTTTCAGAACAGACGTCCGCTAGTAGTGCAGAAGTTGGGAGTTCTATGGAGGAGATTACAAAAGGTACACAGGACCAAGCTCATGCTCTAGAAGATATTAATCATCGTGTCGAAAAGCTGACACAATCGATTGAAGCGATGAATGAGCAAAGCACGATCATTAAAGATATCATCGCACATTCTGAGGATGCTTCAACACAAGGAATTTCTATTGTGAATAAGCTGAAAAAGTCGAATGAAGATTCATTGGCTGCTTCAGAAGAGATAAGTGTTGGTGTCAAAAGTTTATATGAGCGAACAAGAGAAATATACCATATTATGGAGACGATAGAGAGTATCTCTGCTGAAACGAATCTACTTGCACTAAATGCTAGTATTGAAGCTGCTAGAGCTGGAGAACATGGAAAAGGCTTCTCAGTCGTAGCATCGGAAATACGCAAACTTGCTGAACAATCTAGTAGAGCTACACACGAGGTGCAAGAAGTTGTTACAAGCATCGCTAAACAAACAGAACAGACAGTTGAAACAGTAGAAGGTACAAGAAACACTACCAAGCAATTAAGTGAGGATGTTTTAGAAACAGAAAGCAAATTCAATCAAGTGTCTTCATCAATTGTAGACACTGGAAACGCACTAGATATTCTGAATAAAGAAATCACTAAAATTATCGAACAAAGTTCAAAAATCAGTGATGGAATTAGTAGCTCCTCAAGTGTTTCTGAAGAGATAGCGGCGACAGTAGAGCAAATAGGCTCGTCTGTAGAAGATCAATCGAAAGCTGTTACTGACGTTGCTAAGCTTGCAGAGGAACTAAGCCAATTAAATCATCAACTAAACAATATGTTAAAGGAATATAAGATTGACTAGGAATAACCTTTAGACAATGATGTTTTTTGGCTGTTGAGAGTCTCAACAGCCTTTTTTTCTAGGTGAAAATAACGCCTCAGATCGTAGTGAGAAACTATCCTTTTGTAGTTAAGTTTCATTTAACCCTTACTTATTTCTAATCAGTTCATCAATTAGTATTCCATTAATTTTTAATCCAGTAATATCACAATCAATTATCTCCATATTTGTTAGATCACAGTTCATTAGCTGTCCTTCTGCCAAATTACTATCTTTGAAACTTATTGATTTATACTGTCCATCTTGCTTAAAGTTCCCATCACCCTCCAGTGGTAATACTATATTTCGAAATTCTGTTCCAAATAAATGAACATGGTCAATAACTGCATTACTAAAGTTAGCATCTGTTATTGTACATTCCTCCATATTTATATCATTCAATATCATTCTTCTCATGTTTACATTATTAATTTTTGTATTTGCTAAACTAACATTATCTATTTCCAGTCTCTCAGCATTAACTTCTTGCCACTTGGAGCCAGAAATATCAACCTTAGTTAAATCTAATTTTTCCACCTTTAATCCCATTCCCTCATCTCCAATCAATTTTTATTTTAAGCAGGTAAATAATTCTTTCTATTAATTCAAAAACCTTCTAATTTACATATAATTATTTTAATGTATATAAATACCTATATTATCTATTTAAAGTTAAGGCTTCTACAGTGCTTTAATTATTCTGTAATTACGAAAAAAGAAGCTGCACAAGGCAGCTTCTCCTTCATACTTAGTCATATGTCCTCATTTTCAGTGAGCCATCATTTCATCGGCTATTTCCTCCCCATTCATTTCTGAAGGGTAGTAGGTAGGCCAATTCGTTACTTCCTCTAGTAATGCTTCACGATCGTCACCCCAATATAAATGATAGTGATCGGCTTTCGTCGGGTAAATGCTATGATCACTGAATTGGATATATTGAGGAAGTTCCTCAGCTTCTTCTACTCGTTTAAATATAAATCTAACTCCTCTATTGCCTTTTTCATACGTTAGAATCTCATACCCATCATATACATACTCGCCAGAATTTTCCTGACCATTTTCATAGAATGTTACTGTACCTTCACTAATTATGATTCGGTCTACATCTGTCTGATACCCTACCTGATAGTATTCTTTATATTCGTCCGCTGTTTTGTCATCGTTATGTTCTGCTTTATGAGCAAACACTTCATCAAGAGTCCCGTCTTGAAGATATGGATAGACAGACTGCCAGTCACCTTCCCAATCAGAAAGAGAACGATCCTTTATTTGACTGTCTTCAAAGTACCCTTCATGGATTTTCTCACTTTCTTCATCATGTGAATGAGTGTGCTCACTTGATTTAGCTGTTGAAGCAATAGATAGAGCTTTTGTTAAAGTCTCTAAATTTTTACGCATGAGTGAAAAGTAATCCTCGTTATTGTCTATATCTTCGTCTGTTAACACAGATAAATTATGGATCTGTAACGCTTCTGCACCAATTTCTTTTCTTACAACGTCCGCAACCTTTAGCGTAACATTTTGCTCAAAAAAGACATGCTTCAGCTCATAGTGTTCGGCAACTTCGATAATATCTTTTATATCTTTTTGTGAAGGTTCATTCGTCGGACTTAGACCCGAAACGGCAATTTGTTCAATACCATAGGCCCGCTCCCAGTATCCGTATGCTGCATGTGAGACAATTATTTTATTACCAGGTAAAGGTTCAAGCTGTGAACGAAACTCGCTATCTAGATTCTCTAGATTTTCTTTTAGTTTCTCGAAATTCCGATTAAATTCTTCTTCTTTACCAGGATTGAGCTCCACAAGAGTTTCTTTAATCGTTTCTGCAACCTTAATAGAAAGAACCGGTTCTAACCATACATGTGGATCTTTGTCTCCGTGATCATGCTGATCTTCTTCATCATGATGGTCAGCTTCCTCTTCTTCATGACTATGTTCTTCCTCATGATCATGGATGTGATCAATTAACTCTAAGTTATTTGATGCTGCTACTATTTTTACGTCCTCAGATTTAATTGATTCTGAAATACTCTCTGCATAAGGCTCCAGTCCAGCTCCAATGTAAATAAAAGCATCTGATTCAGCAAGCTCTACAATATCTTCTGTCGTTGGTTCATAGTTATGAGGATTTGAACCTGGTGGCAAGATCGATTCTACCAGAGCTTCATCTCCTGCAATCTGTTCAGCAAAAAATTGTAAAGGATAGACAGTAGTATATATATGTAACGGCTCGGTCTCTTCCTGGAGATGACCATTTCCTCCACTGCTATTCGTATCTACATTGCCACAAGCTGCTATTGTCAAAATCATAATAGATAGACTCATTACACCAACCAATTTTTTATACATTGTTTCTAATCCACCCTTCTACTATTTTTTAAGGCATTCCTACAATTTAGAATTCTTTCAAGTCATTCACCTCATCAATCTTGACCAAAAATATCTACTGAACTTACTGTAAGCAATTGCTAGGATCAAAATAAGAATCGCTGTCATAACAATGGTTCCACCAGGAGGAACACCTAAATAGTAGGCAGAAATCAACCCTACAATAACAGAGGTTTCACTAAAGATGACGGATACCCACATTGTTTGCTTGAAGCTTTTTGAAATCCTGATAGCAGAGGCTACTGGCAATGAAATCAGGGCTGAAACGAGTAAAATTCCGACTACCTGCATAGATGAAGCAATCACTAACGCAACCATCAAGATAAATAGAAGATGAATCCATCGACCTTTCACACCTGAAATCGACGCATGCTCTTCATCAAACGATAAAATAAATAACTCTTTGTAAAACAAGAAAACTAGTAAACAAACAATAATGGTAATGATTAAAACAATCCACATATTCGAACGACTCACCGCAGCTACACTGCCAAACAAGTAGCTAAACAGATCTGTGTTAAAGCCTTCTGCCAAGGAAATGAATATCACACCTAGACCGATCCCACCAGATAGGATAATAGGAATAGCTAATTCTTCATAATGTCTATACACTTTTCTAAGTCGCTCAATTAACAATGCTCCTATAACAGAAAAGATCATTCCCAGATAAATTGGATTCAGTGTGTCTATTCCGAGCACCTTCTTTTCTAAAAATAGACTTGCTGCAATTCCTGTTAATGTAATATGAGAAAGAGCATCTGCTATTAGGGACAGTCTACGGACAACGATAAAAATGCCAAGAATAGGTGCAACAAGTCCAATCAACAATCCTGTAATGACAGCGTTCTGTAAAAATTCATATTTCAAGAACACTTCCAGCATTAGGAATTCAACTCCCTACTGCTAGAAAGTAGTTGGTCCGTATCTTCATACTTGTGATCATCTCCAGGATTAGTGATATAGCTAACATCATCTGAAAGACCAGTGAAACTTTTGCTCTTCATTGAAACGATCTCAGTTGCATATTTCTTGATTCTGTCTAAATCGTGCGTGATCATAAGAAGTGTGACTCCATTTTCCTTATTCAATCTGTTCAATAAATCATAGAACTTGTTTACATTCTTGGTGTCAACTCCTACTGTTGGTTCATCAAGAATGATGAGGGAAGGTTCACTAACAAGAGCACGTGCAATAAATACTCTCTGCTGCTGACCACCGGACAACTCTCCTATATTTGATTTTGAGAATTTCTCCATCCCTACCAGTCTTAATGCTTCCAACGCTCTTTGTGTATGCTCTTGTTTTAGAAAACAGAACATACCTAGACTCGAGACGAGACCAGATCTTACTACTTCTAACACACTCGCCGGAAAACCAGAGTTAAAACTATTGGACTTCTGTGAAATATAACCGATCTCTTTCCAATCATTAAATTGTTTGATAGGTTTACCGAAGACCTGAATGCTTCCATTATCAGGTTTGACAAGCCCGAGGATTAAGTTAATTAAAGTTGACTTCCCTGAACCATTTGGACCAATCAATCCAAGGAATTGCCCCTCCTCGAGAGAAAAGTTACTATTCTCGATTACCCACTCTTTTTCGTATTTAAAAGAAACATTTTTCACTTCGACTATCTTGCGACCAGACACTATTTCCCCCCTCAATTTTTGAATTTCCACAAAATAAAAAGTAATGATTACGATTTAAGGAGTAAAAAAATAGTATGACTTTTGGAAACGAATTTTGTATGTAAAAAACTTAGTCTGAATTATCTATAAGAAAATCAACTATAATCATAAGTCTTGTCTACAAAACGTAATCATTACGTTTTAAATTGTAGTACATTATCTATTTGGAAGCAAGTTATTTATTCAGTTTTGATTAGTAATTCATGACTCCGGTGGATTAGCTGTAACATAGGTTTGTGCTACTAAATCGTGTATTGAACGTTTATCAACTCTTGTTGAGACAAAATATATGCTGATGATTGTAAGCAGGCCAGCAGTAATGTTATAAAGGATCTGTATTAAAAACCCTCTAATTATCATTGTACCTAAAGTTAACTTTTCCCCTGATAACGGAGCTATTCGAATTCCAACTATACGTTTTCCAACAGTATACCCGTTCCAAAATAACGGCAGGAATACCTCGTAGATATACGAAAAAAATACCGCAATAATAAGCGTCTGATAACCAAAGATGATATTGAGTAACAAAGCAATCCCAAAAGCAATTAATAAGTCAATCACAAATGCGAAACCTCGCTCCGTTATACCTACAGGACTGTCTGTTACAGGATTAATGAAAATCACCCCATTTCTTATATCATAATTGATTTATACTTATCCATTTTTCGTTTTGATACAATTCCATTCCTTAAAAGCATGTTCACTATTCTGCCAGGTCCACTGCCCATTTCCAGAGTAAACTTTCACACTCACTTTATTTTTGAATAGAGTATTAATGTAATAGCAGAAAGGAGTGATTGAGAATGTTCGGTTACGGATATACACCATATGGTTATGGGTACGGCACTCCAGTCGCACCAACTACTGGAGGTAATGGCTTCGCGTTAATCGTCGTGTTGTTCATCCTTCTTATCATTGTCGGCGCTTCTTGGCTTTAATTAAATAAGTGGGATTGGGTGACTCACACGTGGCAGTGCCACAATGAGTCACCCTTGTATTATCTCCATATTAACAAAGATATGCATGATTTAACTGATACAAGCACACAATGCACTCAGTTCAGTTTACTTACTTAGCTACTACTACTTTTCTTACCTTTCTTAACAATAAAGAATACAAAAAGAAAAAATGTAGAGATAAAAACAGCATGAAGATATGGTTCTACACCATTAGAAAATAGTGCTAAACCTATATAGCCTAAAAATGCTAGACAATAAACAATTACTGAAATAACTACAATAACCTTTTCAGATTTCTTCACAATGACGCTCCAATCTTATCATATGTACTGTCTAATATACGTAAGACTCAAAAACTAGTTAACCTAAGTATTTTGAAAATATAATTCGATCTTGTCCATAACCTGCATAATTTGTGCCTAATGCTACAGAAAAGCCCATGGCTCTATGAAAAGACACAGATCCTTCGTTAGTTGGGGACGTTATACACTTAACCGTTTCACAACCTAAAGTATGAACCGTCAAGAAAAATAAATTATATAATTCTCTAGCTAGTCCTTTATTTCGAAATTCAGGATTCACCCCGACAAAATGAATATATGCTACATTTCGTTGGGTTTGCGAGAGAAAACCAATAAGAAAAGCAGCCAGATGATGATTGCTATCTTCAACGATAAAACTCGTTTGCTGAAAGTGTTCAAAAAATAATCGAGGTAACAAATGCGACATTTGTCTATCCCCCCACCAATTATCTATAACATCAATTATTGTAAAATAATCCTCATCAACAATAGTTCGAGTATTCAGCTAAAACACTCCTCTACATAATGTCATAACCATCGGAGATTTACTGAAAGAAAACTGAATAAATAATAGTAGCTAAAATACAAAGAAGGATAAGTATTCCCATGCCTTTCCAACCTAAGCTTCCCACCAAATCGGACAACCCTCCACCACCTTGGAAACTACTAGTCGGATTTCTTTTTAGTTCTTCTTGCCTCATTCTTTCTCTTCTTCTTTCAGGTCTTTCTCTCTCTTGTCTAATCTAACTCACCCTTAGTATTATTTTGTTTATCATTTTCTTAGTACAATTACTTTCGCTTTAACCTTCTTACAAACTTATAACTAACGAAGACCAACAGTAGTGTACCAACAAAGATACGTAATTCGATAATAAAATCAAACCATCTAAAATTATGATAATGTACTTCGACTCCTTTCATTTAAGCACACCATTTCCATGTATGAAAAAAGTTCTACTACTAATGAGTCTGACTAAAAAAATAATTCAATTTACAGCTTAGAAAATACCTCTTTTAGATCCTGCTATTCGTAGATAAGAAGACTCGACTCAGCACCTGAAATTGGATCGACATGTACTTTTGCAATACCTTGTACATCCGTTAAGCTTGCTATGCTTATTATCATTAAACCGCCTCTTCCTGGAGTATAAATTCACTCCCTTCATAAACTAGATAATTAAAACTACCTAACAGATATTCTAATGATGATCTTCTTCACTCATTACAACAAGCTAAGAAATATTTTTCTTTCCCCAATGACTTGGCCTTTCTAAATAACTAGGTATTTTAGTATGATTATCACCAAGGGCTGAGTTGATCTGCGACTGGGTAAGAAAGAGAACCTCGGTTAAGTCGGCACCATTTAAATTAGCGTCTCTAAGGTCAGCACCGATGAAGTCCGCTCTCTTCAAGTCACTCTTGCTTAAATTTGATGCGATCATGAGTTTGCCACGAAAATCTTCACCCTGAAGGTTCAATCCTTTTAAGTTAGCTCCTAAGTAATCTGATTTATTCTTTAATCTGTTCTGTTGACTTTTTTTGCTGCTGTTTGCTCTATAGATTTTACTTGACTCTACTAATAGAGAATTGACCTTACTTCTATGTGCTACAATATCTATTTTAAAAATGTCTTCTGGCCTTTTTTCTGTTAGTTCAACTGTTTCTTCGTACATTTTTTTCAGGCTATTATGTAATGATTCTACTTCTCTTAAAGTGAGTGTTTGTTGAAGATACCAAAGCATTTCGTGCAGTTGTTGAACAAGTGGAAATACAGCAAACATCTCTTCGGCTTGCTTAATGTCTTCACGCCAGTCTTGCCCATGATAAATAAATTGTGAGACATGCTGACCCGCACCGAAGCATTCATAGGATACACAACCACGAAATCCCTTCTCTCGCAATTGATCATGTAGAGAACAAAGGTTATTTGAACATAAATTTCGGCAAGGCACTCCACCATCTTTATTGAAAGGAAAATCAGCTGATTTTCCATAAGGCAATGCTACACAACATAAACCAAAACAATGACTACAATCTGACTTTAATCTATTAATCATAATTACACTTCCTGCTAAACAGTTAATGTTTTCTAATAATATAAAAACTAAGACAATGTAAATCTATTTCAACTCTATAACCACCAGAAACATTGGAGGAAGATGTCTTACTTCTCCTTCAGTTCTCTAAGAAGCGTTATTATTTCTTGATTTTGTTTAACCTGTTCCTCTGAATTTAACATGATGATCCTAATCCATCGAATGACCAGAGCAACTAAAATAATAGGTATTAAATATAATAAAACTACTATACTTTCTCCCAATATAACACCTCCTACTAACTGCTTTTACAATAGATCATTCATAATTAAAAGAACTCCCCCGATTACCAATATACTAATAGATACAGTCTCAATTATGGAAATGATGAATCCTTTTCTCTCACGCTCGTATCTAAATTCCATAAAAGCACCGAAACCACCCAGTGCAATCGCACTAATCACGAAAGCACCTAACAATACTGGGTGTTGGATAATATAGGCAAGGACAAGAAAAACGATAGTTAACGAACCTAGTATGTAGAGACCTTTTTTATGTTCGTTGTTCACGTATGTTCTATACCCTTCAGGATCGGGTTCGATATTATATTTTTTTCTAACAAATTTCTTTAAAAGAAATTGAACAGCACAAACAGATAAATATAAAATCATATAGGCTAGCATCTTATCCCCCTTGATATGCTGGTTGCCATTTAATTATTAGAGGTTATATTTCTAGTCATTGCGGAATAGGAAGCTAGCCTACACATCAATTGGTTTAATTACTTTAGCTGGATTACCACCAACAACAACATTGTCTGGTACATCTTTAGTTACCACTGCACCTGATGCAATGACAACATTGTTTCCTACTCTCACACCTGGATTGACGATTGCACCACCACCAATCCAGACATTGTCACCAAAAGTAATTGGTCTTGCGTATTCTTTCCCCGAATTACGTTCAGTCGGATGAATGGGATGTGTGGCTGTATAGATTTGAACGCCAGGGGCGAGCATACAATTATCACCAAACTTTACCTCACAAACATCTAAAATTATACAGTCGAAGTTCGCAAAAAAGTTTTCTCCCACATAGGTGTTATAGCCATAGTCAAAACGTATATTGGGCTCCATATACACCTTTTCTCCGGTAGAACCAAGTAAATCCTTTAATAATTTTGTCCTTGTTTCTTCTTCAGTTTCTAATGTTTGGTTATATACCCTTACTTTCCGTCTCGCTTCCTGACGTTCCCATACTAATAATGGGTCTGCAGGATTGTACATTTCACCAGCCAACATTTTTTCTTTTTCTGTTCTCATAGTTACAGCTCCTTTCCGTTCTCCAATCTGATTTTACCATTCATCCTTTCTCTTGATATAGCGAATGCGTACCTTCTTTAGAGGAACGCATTCGCTAGAAATATTTAAGGCCTATAAGGAGAATCCTCCACAGTTAACCTTCAACTTTAATTATCGGTTATTTTTATATCAAATCCTCTGGGGTATCAGCGTACCACTCTGCATAGCCACACTTAATACAGACGAAAGGATTCATACGGGTATTCTTCTTATTCTTAAACAGCTGTTCTCCACTGGGGTTTTTCACTAACAAGCCTTTTAAACCTTGATCGACATAACACTCTATCATATCGCTTCCACATTTCACACAGCTCTTTTCATGATTGATTGTCACTTTTTCGCCCACCTTATATAAGATATATCTATGTTACGTCAGGTAATTGGTATTGGTTTCATATCAATCCAAGCATCCTTCTTATGGAATAAGCCCTGTTAGAAGCTTGCCAAATTTGGACGTTAAACGGGATTCCTTTCCTTTCAGCTACATCTCTTAGTATGTAACTTGTTAACTCTTTTACCTTTCAACTTCTTTATCTTTTCTTCGTAAAAGAAGCGATTGCCCTTGTTTAGCATCGCACATGTCTATTCAATAAAATAAGTATCATATGATTCCTTAAAAATGTACCCGAGCTTTTTAGCTAGTTCAACCGATTCAGGATTAGCAGCGTCCCAACTAGGGTATTTTCCTCGTTCTAGGCAATCTAGTATTAGGGTTGAGGCAACAATTGTTGCTAGACCTTGTCTTCTATAATTAGGATGACTTGCAATCTCAATCTCGAGTCCATCATCATAAATACTAAATGATGTTGCCGCTGAAATAACCTGCCCTTCCTTTAAAATAGCATAACCCGCCCCTCTATCTAAAAAGTCTTCAACCGAATCAAATTGACTAATAAAGTCTTCTGATAGATCATGGAATGTTGCTGCCTCTACAATATGTTTATCAACTCTCTTCAGTTCATACCCCTCCGGTAATGCAGTGAGTAGTTGCTGAATATGGTCTCGATCTAAATGATCTGGTTTTTTATGAAAGCGAAATCGTTGAAATTTCTCACATACCCCATCATGAACAGTCTCTATAAGCTCCTTCCAGTCATCAGAATCAACAATTACCAGGGCAAAATCAGGAAGATTATAAAGTAATTCTTTAGCTTCGTTTGTTTTTGGATCCCCTGCAAAGAAAACAAAAATCCCAACCGTTATTTGAGCGACAGTTGGATTTTCCAAGTTGTCCACCCAAGCCGTTCCCATATGTCCTTGCAAATACGAGAGAGTCATTGTGCTGTCAATTTTTTCGAACATTGGTACTAGCTTCTTTCTTACATCTGCGTTCACTTCGTATATCATTTAATTCCTACTTTCTTGAACGTTTTTCAACCAGTATACTTATCTACATATTATCATAATCTCCGCCCAATAAATGGTAGATGTTTTTTCATAGCTTAACAAAAAGCGATCACCCAATTTTGAGCAACCGCATCCATTCTTTCAAATAATAAATCTATTAGATTGCTATAACATTAAGAATATTTCCATCCAAATCCCAAAAATCAAACAATCTCATTTCTTTAAAATCAACGTCATTCTCAACGGTTGTTACTTTCACGCCTTTATCCTTCAAGGTTTGATGTAATAATTGAATGTCTTTAGTGGCAAAATTGAAGGGGACATAGTTTCTATTTGGAGTATGTTCTTCAACTTGTACCAAGTGAAACCCACAATTCGACGCAATGGCGAGACCAGCCATTCGTTCATTTTTCCATCTTAATTTAAAACCAAATAAGTCCTGGTACCATTTCAACGATTCTTCGAGATTACTAACAGGGAGGAATACTGCATCAATTCGTTCAACTAATTTTTCGGTTACTTCAACCATTTTACGCCACCACCTAATTTGGGATATTTGTATTTTTTTACCATTTTAGTATAGCGTAAATTTGTTTGTTAGTACATTATATTTATAGTAATTTATTCTATTTAATTAATAGGTAATAATCTTCAATTCTCAATACATTTACTTAATTTCTTCAACAAAAAAAGGACTATAACAAGTCCTTTCATGAGTTATTATAAAGAGCATCAATTTTCAATATTGACTTTCAAATTTTTTTTACTTTGTCCGTTTGTAAGCAGTTGACTTATATATATTCCAACCCAAAGACTCGAAACCTTTGTAGAAAGAGATACTATTACAAACAGTAATTGATTAGAAACTATCAGAAGGTTCTTTTTAATAAGGAACTGTTCGAAACCTTGCAAAGTCAATACCGTACAAACTGTCACAACTCGACTTTTCAACCTTATTAGCATAAAAAATATAAACGCACTTATCCCACAATAGATTGTTGCCATAATAAAATGGTCCCTATACCGATTTTGAAACAATTGAGTATTCACCAAACATGTTTTCAGTAACGAAACATGCAAGGAGGTTATAGTCGCGTAATAAGAAAATATTGCTAATCCAACTGTTATTAACCTAACCACCTTTGTCTTCTTATCCACAAGTAAATAACGCCAAAGCTTTGCAAAACCATAAAAAAACTGGACTAAAACCGGTGTATAATACCCTTTCCACCAATGGTGCTTAAACAATCCTCTCTTAATAAACAATTGTTCAATAACTAATAAAACAGCCGCACAGCATAAGATCCATTTATAGGATAATCGAAATAGAGCAATGACAACACCAGAAGTAGGGATAACAAATAACTGCGAAATAGTGGAGCCAAACACATTGTCAAAATACGAATTTCTCAACAGCTTCGGGTAATACCGATATGAATTACCAATAATTAAAATGAAGTATTCAAAAATGTAATTCATCCCTGTATATGCCAGAAATAGCGGCAGTATAAATCGCCGCTGCTGCTTCTGAACTTTCATGCTAGCAATCGCCAGTATTAATACTGACAAAATAGATAAACCAAAATAATGCGTTCTGTTCTTCACTAGTCCATCACCTCTTCTAAAAACCATATGTTTTTAGATTCCCCCATAGAGAAAAGAAGCATTCTAAATTCAGGAAAAAGGTGGTGGTTATTACTGTAATGTCCTACGAAAGTAGAAATCATTAGACATGGAAGGGCTGCTTATAATGGTTATAGTTTAAACCTTTTGACATGATTGTTTAAATCTACAGCTAATTCATCTAGTTCCATAGCGTTGCGAGTTATCTCTTCCATTGAACTCGTAGATTGTTGGGCTGAAGCTGCTACCTGTTCAACTCCAGCTGCTGATTCTTCTGAAACTGACGCGATTTCTTCAATTGAGGATTTCATAGCGTGACTATTATTTGCAATCTCCCTCAGACTGGCTGATATTTCTTGAATCTTAGTTGCCATTTCAGTTACAGACTCGTTAATCGCTTCAAATGATTGGCCCGTTAATTCTATTTCGTTTCTACCTTTATTAACCTCTTCGTAACCTACGTTCAAAGAATGAACAACATTACCTGTCTCCGACTGAATACTTGAAACAATGCTTGTAATATCTTGAGCAGATTCAGATGCTTGTCCAGCTAATTTACGAACTTCATCAGCAACAACCGCAAATCCTTTTCCATGTTCGCCAGCACGTGCAGCTTCGATTGCTGCATTTAGAGCTAATAAATTGGTTTGCTCTGCTATGTCATTGATCACTTTAACTAGAGTAGAAATCTTTTTAGATTGCTCTTGCAATCCTTCAACCTTTGAAATAGATGTCTGTACAACATCATCAATCGTTTTCATTTGTGACACTGATTGATGCATTAATTGACTGCCCTTTTGAGTCATTTCTAATACATCTGTAGACATATTAGCCATATCGTTTCCATTGTTATTGGCATGCTGTATTTTCGCTTCAAAGTCTTCCATCACCTCAAACAAGCTAGTAGAGTTTGTAGCTTGATTTTCGGTACCCGAAGACAGCTCTTGCATTGTAGAAGCTATTTGCTCACTACCATCTCTCACTTCTTTAGCAGATTGTGTTAATTTTTCACTTTTATTTGAAACATTCTTTGATGCCTTTGATACATTTGTAATAATTTCTTTTAAGTTATTTTTCATTGAATTAACTGAATCTGATAGCTGCTTTAATTCATCTTTCCCTCTGTATTTGATGTCTTTAACTAGTAGGTTACCATTAGAGATTTCATTCATGTTAGTTGCAACCTGTTTTAACGGAACAGAGATCCCTCTGCTGAATAAAACAGAAACGACAATAACAAATACTAAAGTAATCAGCACAATTACCATACCTATTACTTCATTTTGTGCTATAACTCGACTAACATCTGAAATATCTTGTTTAATCTGAACAAAACCGATTGTTTCGGTTTGTGTCGGTTCAAACATTGGAAGATACGTAACTATGTAATTACTGTCCTCACTTGTAATGGTTTCACCTGTTAGAACTTTTTTTAGATCATTATTGATAGTTATTTGCTCTATATTTTCATTAGTTGAGGCTAACGATTCACCTTGGTCGTTATACAGACTAATTGAGACCCCTGATAAACTTTGTATTATATTTTGTAAAAACACATCATTAAGACCTGTTTGTAATGTTCCAATCGTTTGACCACCTGATTGAATTGGAATAAAGGCTCGAATATTTAAACCAGAACTACCAAAAGCAAACCCTGCTTGACTTTCTCCACTTAAAGCTGAGTTAATAGCTTGATCTCCGCTCTTGTCATCCCCAAACTTTTCCGGATTATGTGCCCGATAAAAAACAATTCCCTGCTCATCTCCAATTTCAAAAACCTCTAAGTTATGTTCTTCCTTTAGTCTTTGAAATATTCCGTCTAGAACAGAGGCCATCTGCTCACGATCATCGGAGTTTAATGCACTGATAAGTTGTTCATTAGATGCGTAGCTTTCAGAGATTTCCAATAAATCCTCTGAGGCAATTGTTAGCTGGCTTGTTACCGAGTTCTGTATAGTCAGTTGCTGATCATTGATTAGTTCAGAATAAGCTTGACTAGTATTGATATGATTAGCGAGTGAAATAGCGATAATCGGGATGATAGCTGTTATAAACATTATTAATAAAATTTTTCTGTTTAGTGTTTTAGTAAACATTTGTGGTTCCCCCCCTTGTGATGTATTCCAATAATTCCCTTCCATAACGTGGACTCTCGTTCTTTCAATAAACGCTTAACGACTCCCTCATATATATCGGATAAAAGTCAGAAACTTTTCACTATAAATAACTCTCCTATCAATAAGCTAGAACGACTAATTAACAATAAAAAAAGCAGTTTTATAAAAAAGTAGTCCACAAAAAAAATGTTTTAAAAAGGTTATTCTCCCTTAAAAAACACTTTTTATCAGGCTAGTTCATTTAGAGTAATAATTGCTTTAGTGCCTTGTCCAATCTCTGACTGCAATTCAAACGTACCATCGTGTTTTTTTATTATTTCACTGACAATCGAAAGGCCAAGTCCAGTCCCACCATTATGTCGAGTTCTCGCCTTATTGACCCTATAAAAGCGCTCCTTCACTGCAAGCAGCTCTTCTTCAGGGATTCCTTCCCCTTCGTCTGCAATAACAAGCTCACTTCTACCATTGTTACTCATTAATGTTATCCAGATGTCCTTCATTTCTGGAGTGTGTCTTATTGCATTATCTAGTAGATTTCGGATAACTTGTTCTAACCGGTCACTATCCCCATAGACAATACTC
Source organism: Halalkalibacter suaedae (assembly GCF_017939705.1). Lineage (GTDB taxonomy): Bacteria > Bacillota > Bacilli > Bacillales > Bacillaceae_D > Halalkalibacter > Halalkalibacter suaedae. Next base: position 151,285 of record NZ_JAGKSQ010000004.1, on the reverse strand, counting down.
TCCTCATTCAAGTTGCACTGTAGCTTTATATTTTTTTTCACAGCAATCACTTGCAATGATTGAATAACATCGTTAACAAGTTGAGCAAATGCAACAGGCTCTAGTCTTAATGGGTAGGAATCACCTTCAAGCTGTGCCAAATCCAATAAGTCGTTAACCAAGCGCTCTAATCGATCTGACTCTGTTTGAATGATCTCAATTCCTCTTTTTTGATCAATCATTCCTTCTTCAATAGCTTCTGCATATCCTTTCATATAACTCAGAGGTGTTCTAAGCTCATGTGATACGTTCGCTAGAAACTCTCGTCGATTCTCATCTACCTTTTCCAACGATGTGGAAAGTACGTTAAATGAGTTGGCTAATTGACCAAGCTCATCCGCTCTGTTCACATTAATCCTTCTTGTAAAATCCCCGTCAGCCATTAACTTTGAGGTCACCTTCATTTCATATAATGGCCGCACGATATGGTTAATCACTTGGTTACCGATAAATGCAATAAGGATAATAATGAGTATTAGTGTGACAATAATAATCGTCCTTACTTCTGTAAAAGGCTCATAAACATCTGCAAGTGGCATCGATAACAAAACAGATCCAGCTAAATTCCCATTTTGAAATAAAGGGATCGCGACACCAAGTATGTCCTGTTCAAAATGTGGATGTGGACGAATCATCACGACCGTTTTCCCGTCTAATAGCTGCTGTCTTTCTTGAAAGGTGATCACATTCCCTTGTGAATATGGCCCAAACGGCACTCCACTTCCTAATTGCATCGGATCATCGGAATATAACACATTGATCGCTTTATTTTGCTCTGTCCACCGTAATCGCTCAACAAATGCCTCATTCGGACCATATGTATCAAAATAATCGCCAATTTGCTTTCCTTCCATTACTAATAGTTCCTTTTGTTTTTCAACATAGAGCTCATTGTATAAAAATAAAATAAGGAAACAAGCTCCAATGATAATTGTTACAATCATTGCCGTAAGAGCTAGCCAAACCTTTTTCTTAATCGACCAATTCTTCATTTTCCACCCTCAAATTTATAGCCTACTCCCCAAACGGTCTTAATATATCGTTCTCCCGATTTCAGCTTTAGGCGTAAAGTTTTAATGTGGGTATCAACTGTTCGTAATGTCCCCATTTGAGCATCCATCCCCCAAATCCGGTCATGAAGATGCTCCCGTGAGAATACCTGTCCATGATGCTCTAGTAAAAAAAGCAGCAGATCATACTCTTTTTTAGTGACATTAACCGGCTCATGATTAACATAGACCATTCTTCCACTCTTATCTAACTCTAGGTCCTGAAATTTAATTATGTTACTCGCTGCTTTTTGACCACTAGACCTTCGTAACACAGCCTCGACTCTAGCAACAAGTTCTCTTGGACTGAATGGTTTGACAATATAATCATCAGCCCCTAGCTTCAATCCTCTTATTTTATCTTCTTCCCCACTTCTCGCAGTCAACATAAGAACTGGTACAGAAGAAATCTCTCTTATTTTCTCACAAGCTGTAAACCCATCCATCTTTTCCATCATGACATCTAAAATAATTAAGTCTACTGCCTTTGTTTGAATAAGTTGAATGGCTTCCATACCACTTGTTGTTGTTATGACATTATATTCTTTTTTCAAAAAGGACGTTACCAGATCGAGTAAGGCAACCTCATCATCAACGACTAAAATGGTAGTATTATTCATTTTGATTCCTCCAACAGTACGATTGAATAAGGACTAGTTGTTATGGCGATTTCTTGTTTCAGTTCAAAGGATTCTCTATTAATGATTGACAAGGAATCACCATCAAGATTTGTTACATACAGCTCACTCTCATTGCCCGTAACAAAATTCGGATTTTGTCCAACACTCAACGTAGCTTCAACGACACCAGTTTCCTTATTAACCTTGTATAACTGGTTATCGCCGTGGCAAAGAACGTAGAAATAAGGCTCATGCTGATCCCCAAAGAAATCAATCGGCATTTGTCCTACTTCAACTTCTTCAACAATCTCTCCAGTCTGAATATCATACGCAAAAATCTGCTTATTTAACTCACCGACTGAACCATGACCTCCAACCCACAATTTGTTACCATCCAAATACATTCCTGCAGGACGCTCTAAAACCGGAAATGAACGTAACGTATTCCGTAAGCCAAGGTCGGTAACCGTCACCTCATTGGTCTCTCCGCCAAGGATATACACTTCATCATTGCCAAGCTTCATATCAGTTGGGAATGAATTGACCTCTATGCTTTGAATCAATTCTTTTGTATTCATATCTACTAAATGTACCTTGTTATTTATACTATCTGTAACAAATATTCTATTCGTCACTGCGTTATACGTTAGTCCAGTCAACCCTTCATTTATTTCTAAGAACTCTGAGACCGTTCCTTTTTCTAAGTCATAGAGTAGAAGCGAGTCCTCCTGCTGACTTGTAGCAACAATCTGACCATTGCCAATGCTAACCATTTCGGTTATTGGATAATGACTATTTTCAGTAATCACCTCAGTCGATTGCACAATATCAACGAAGGACATTTTCTCTTGATTGACATGGGACACCATCAAAACAGGGTCGGTAAGATCCGGACTAGGAAAACGTTCAGTATTGCATCCACAAAGGATTAAAAGAATAAATCCAAATATAGCAAAGACATTCAGTTTCATTGAGTTCTCCTTATTTAAGTGTTCTAGTATCTATTTTACATTTGATTATTTATCTTATCATGATTATGTGAAATAAGTTTGAAGTTTCCCCAATATTTGTTTAGTGATCGTTTTCAAAGGTTTCTGAACTAAAAAACTCACAAACGTTGATTTCTCAACATTTGCGAGTTAGTCCTTAAAATACCGACCTTCTCAATTGCTTCACATACGAAAAACGTACGATAAAGAAGTAAATGATTTGAATAGCAGCAAAACTTCCTAATACAAGGGAGGATTCCACGAGTAAATTATAATTAAACAAATGGGATAGAGCGGTCAATGCAACAGAACCGTGAATTAATGCAATAACAATTGGCGAGAAGAAGAGAAGGGCAATTTGCCTTGTAACGACTTTCTTAAGCTCGGATTCTGTTAAGCCAATTTTGGCAATGGCACGGAATTTTCGCTTTTCTTCATCCAAGTCACTGAATACCCGGAAGTAGAGAAAACTTCCCGCAGAAACAAAGAAAACAATCCCAATGAACAAGCCGATAAATAAGATCGGTCCATAGGCTTTATTGATTTCATATATTGCATAATCAACAGAAAACGCTTTGTGTTTCAACCGTCCATCAAAATTTCTTCCGACATCAATGAGTTGATCCTGTTGTCCAGCCTTCACTTTCCATGCGGCAGTCATATCACTGCTTGCTGGTGCTCCGAGCTGCTCATAGATCTGATCATTTACAACATAATAGCCGCCTATTTCAGATAATGCGTTGGACTCTACAACACGACTAGGTTGAATCTCTTGTCCGTCATCTAGTTGAAGCATTGTTTTCATTAATGCTACACTCGCTTTCGGCCCATCTACTATCATTACGTCACTCTGTTCCACTACAATTGCCTCATCTCTCTCCGGATGAATTTCCTCTTCCTGAATCAATGATGCAAACCGGTTAAAGTCGGACGCTTTAACGACTAGTACTCTTCCACCTAAGTCTGGTATCTCAAAATAGTTTAATTCTAAGGCTTCTGACTTTGTATCAATCTTTGCTTTCTGTAAGATGTCGTTAATTAACTTAACATCCTGTTTGATAACATCCTGAGTATCATTAAGCCAGGGAATATACGTAATACTATATGGATTATTCTCCTTGACTCCTTTCGTTAAGTAGGACTGAAATCCATATAATGAACCAATTGCACTAAAAGCAACAGTTGAGATGATCGCTACCATAAAAAACGTTCTAGCGTTATCCTTCATTCGAAACGATAGATCAGAAAACAGAATCATATTCGTTTTTTTCCAGAAGAATGATTTGTTCCTTTTCATACGACGGATGACATACACACTTAACTGAGTGAATAAAAGATAGGTTCCTAATGTGACAACAATCATAACCGGAATCATCGCAAAGGCTACATTAATACCCTTCACATAAAGAGCCGTACCATAACCTCCGATAAGTAGAAGTGCCGCTAAGATCGACAAAATAATAGAGGCTTTTGGCTCACCCTTAGATGCTTTATCTCCTTTAAGTAGATCAACTAATTTGTTCGTCCGTAGAATAAACGAAACAAATACTGATATCAAAAAGAAGAGAATCGCAAAGCTAATTAATGTTACGACGATTGCAAATGTAGGAAAATAAAAATTAAGTGATTCACTAATGATTAGTACATTCTCAGCAAGCAACAGAATCGCTTTGGCAAATAACAATCCAGATAGAATACCTCCGATTGTCGCTGTAAAGCCAATTAATATGTTTTCTAGAAATACCATCAAACGAATTTGCTTATCCGAGGCCCCCATCATCAGCAACAAGCCAAACTCTTTCTTTCTCGACTGGAGAAATGCACTCATCGAATATAGGACAAAAAAGAAGGAAAACACATAAATGATCCCACCTGCAGCAGCCATTCCCAGCATGACATTTTCGTTAATAGAGGGATCTGAAAATGCTGGATGGAATGCAAAGATCGCAAAGGTGAAGAAGACCATCACCGTGAACATGCTACTCAGGAAATAAGCAATATATAGTCTCTTGTTGCGTAGAACATTGTTAAACGCGAACTGACGAAAAGTCATTACCTTCGCCTCCCATCAACGAAAGCATGTCAATAATCTTTTGGAAGAAGGCTTGTCTACTATCACCACGGTAAATTTCCGAATGTAGCTTACCATCTCGGATAAAGACCACACGATCGGAGTAACTCGCTGCCTGTGGATCATGTGTAACCATTAACAAGCTCGTTTTCTCCCTTTCATTGATCGAGACAAGCATGTTCATAACATCCTTTGCCGCTTTCGAATCGAGGTTTCCTGTTGGCTCATCAGCTAAAAGTAGTTTCGGCTGATGAATCATCGCCCTTGCAATTGCAACCCGTTGTGCCTGCCCACCAGATATTTCGAACGTTCGTTTCTTCATAATCGACGAGATCCCCAGACTCTCCGCCATTTGATCAGCCTTTTCCTTCATCTCTTGCACACGAGCTCCATCTAGTGTCAGGGGTAAAACAATATTTTCTTCGACTGTTAATGTATGCAAAAGATTGAAATCCTGAAAGATAAATCCTAGTTCGTTTCTACGGAATTTAGCTAATGCATTTTTCTTCAGCTGATGTGGATTTTGTCCTTCGATTTCTATTGCACCCGTTGTAGGTACATCGTTCGTTGAGATAATATTTAGCAACGTCGTTTTCCCACTTCCAGACGGACCCATAATCGCAACAAACTCACCTTTTTCAATTTCTAGATTGATATCAGTTAGGGCTCGGTACGCGACCTTCCCCTCGTACACCTTACTTAATTTAGTAACTTTAAGCATAATCATTCTCCTCTCCGCTTCTAGTAAAAGTATAGCTCGAGTGTTCCCTTCTGAACTATCGATTATGCTTTCACTTACCTTACATCGCTGTAATGTTTTGCGTTTTAGGAAAAATGATTCGGACGGTCGTTCCTTCTGAAACGTAGGATTCTATTTCGATGCGGTGCTCAAGTCTTTCAGCTACTTCCTTTACTAAATAAAGCCCCATTCCCGTTGATTCTCGGTATTTTCGGCCATTTTCCCCAGTATAAAACTTATTAAAAACCCGCTTTTGATCACTTACCGGGATACCAATACCAAAATCCTTCACTTCAAGAACCGCTTCCCCTCCTCTTTCATAAATCGATATAACGAGATGGTTTGTTAGTTCACTCGAATATTTCACTGCATTATGTACGAGCTGTGTTAATAAAAAGAAAAGCCACTTCTCATCGGTTTCAACGGTGATACCAGTGGTTTCTTCCTTTAATTGTGGATATACTTCATTTCGAATGTAAAAACGCTTATTCTCCTGATTCACCTCATGAATGAGATTGGATAGAACAACCGGCTTAATCTGAAAATCTTCCTCAATCGTACGGAGCCTTGCCATATAGAGGACTGTATTTAACCCATTTCTCATACGCTCTGTTTCCTCTCGAATGCTAGAAGATTCGGGCTCATCGAGGGTTTGTGCCGTTAGTTCAATCACAGAAAGGGGTGTCTTCATCTGGTGAACCCAACGATCCATAAATAACAGGTGCTCATCCTGTCTTTCCTCAGCCTTCTGAATTTCTTCTTGGTACAAACGATACTGAGCGATTAGCAATTGATCAAGTGCCACTGATAATGACGTTCGTCCACTAGTCTCGAGTGATGCATCTAACGTTCCCATTGGTGTCTGTAGCCTTTGATACAATTTCCTTCTACTGATGTATCGATAAATAAGAAATGCCAAGAAAAGTATTAATGATAAAAAAATCGCGTAGATGATTACGCCAGTACCTCGATACCCATCCAATAAAAACAGAACAGGGATTAAGGTACATTGAATCAGTTGAATGACGATCAGTAACAAATGCTCGCGTAGAAATAACTTCATCCCTGCCCCTCTTTCCAGGTCATCTTTAGACGATATCCTGCTCCACGAACCGTTTCAACTGCATCTTCAATCCCGATCTCCTGAAACTTCTTTCGCACACGTGTGATATTTACATTTAACGTATTTTCATCGACATACGCATGATCATCCCAAAGCTTCGCAAGCAAATCCTGCCGACCTGCCACACGAGGATAGCGCTCCATTAGACTTTCAATGATGTCTGATTCTTTCTTCGTTAATTGCGTCATTCTATTTTCAAATCGTAGCTCCAGACGCTCCGGATACAAGTTCAATCCTTCTTCAACAAGCTTTCTCTCCTCTAATTGAACAGCATACTCCCCGTAAGCACGACGCAGCTGACTCCGTATTTTCGCCATCACAATATCGGGATGAAATGGCTTCGTGATAAAATCATCCCCCCCATTCTCCAGTGCCATGACTTGATCCATCTCACCTGTTCTTGCCGAAATGAAAATCACTGGGCAAATCGATTCCTTTCGAATCTGCCTGCACCAATAATAGCCATCATAACTAGGTAGATTGATGTCTAACAGCACGAGCTTCGGTTGCATATCCCGAAATGTATCCATGATCCTCTCAAAATCCTTTGCAATCACCACTTCATAGCCGTATTTCTTTATATAGGAACCTAGGTATTCAGCAATTTTCATATCATCTTCAACAATCATCATTTTTTCCATGTTTGATTTCTCCAGCTCTATTAGTTTACTCCAGTTTAATTTAACATAGGAGATCAAGTGAATACTATTTATCAATGAAATTCATGTTGTAAAAAATCTGTAGGTTCTTCTAATAAATCAAAGAAAACTTTGATACTCTTTCTTATCAGAACACAAAAAGGCTGGGACAAAAGTGAATGAACTAATAGAAAACCGAACAAAAGTTGGCAGTTATAAACCGCTCCTGAAATATACTTCGCTATGTGATTGCTTTGTTCGGTATTTCAGTTAGTCACTTTAGTTATGTCCCAGCCTCTACATACGTATCGTTATCTAAATTATTGTAATAACTACATTTCCCTTTTTATGACCTTGTTCTACATAGCGATGAGCATTTGGAATTTCTTCTAGTTTGTAGTTTTTATCGATAACGGGTTTAATGTATCCTTGCTCAATAAGCTCTTTGAGAAAGATGAGATCGTCAGCCTTTTCACTCGCTACACCCGAGATTACTTTTCGGCTGCTACTTATTGAAGTCCATACGCCTTGAATTTCTTTGGACACATTAGAGGATCCTAAAATTATAATGCCCTCTTTCTTGACTAGCTTTTTACTTGCTGAGAAAGACATCTTTCCCACCGTGTCAAAAATAATATCATATGATCTGCCACTACTAGCAACATCTTCTTGTGTATAATCAATGACGTAATCAGCCCCTAAAGACGTAACTAGATCGAGATTGGCCGTACTACAAACCCCGGTCACTTCTGCCTCAAAGTATTTTGCAAGCTGCACAGCCATCGTCCCAACCGCCCCAGAGGCCCCATAAATAAAAATGCTTTGCCTCTTTTCGACTCTTGCTTTCTTTAAGAAATGCAAGGCTGTCAACCCACCGAAAGGTATAGATACCGCTTCTTCAAAGGACATGTTTTTTGGTTTCGTAACAATAGCCCCTTTTTCTGAAAGACATATATACTCTGCATAAGCACCCAAACGCATTCCAGTAGATCCATAGAGTAAATCATCAACCTTAAAACGGGTTACGCCCTTACCTACCGCTTCAACTGCTCCTGAAAAAACACCACCTAAAATCCCCTTTCTTGGCTTTGTCAAACCGAAGAACAAACGCACAGCAGCTGGTTCAGCCTTCCGCAAACGCCAGTCAGCTGAGTTTACTGCTGTCGAGTGCACTCTGACTAGTATTTCATTTTCCTTTGGAACAGGTTTTTCAACCTCTTGAAGCTGTAGGACATCTGCCGAGCCGTACTCTCTACAAATAATGGCCTTCATAAGGTACCTCCGTTTTTTTGGATGGGCTTTTTACCAGAGATGACAAATTAATTGTGTTGGTCTTACATTAACAAATCTATGTGAACTATTTGTAAATAATTTCAAACCGTGTCCTAAATAAAGTAATACTTATTCACTTTCTTTATAGATTAACTCGTCAACATGTTTGTTTGTCGAATAACTAATTTGGTAAATATTATTCTCGTCTACCCAATAATGATAAGTAACTTCTTTCTCGTTTTCAAAAATGACCCCAATATAATAGGGATTAAGGTGTTTGTAGCCTTGCTTTCGATGAGGGACAGTCGCTATTGTCCATATTTCATCTGGATACTGGCGCTCTAAGTATGATTCTAACAGTTCAACTTTCTTTTCAACTTGTGCATCAATCCAATACGGACGAGCAATGAAAAATGCAGTATAAACTAGAAAAACAACTACCGCTACCAAGGAAACTAGCTTTCTCCAGTTACCTTTTAGAAGGAGCGAGATAATTATGATTCCAACAATGATTAGCCCAACAACAATTAATTCAATTATCTCTGTTGGATGCATAAAAAACCTCCTTCTATTATCCACATCAATCGGACACCCTATTACTCGGATAACTTCCTGCTATATCAATATCAACAAACCACGACAATAGTGTTGTGCTATCTCTTACATGATTATCCTGAATCTCCTTCAACAACGCCTTTACCCCTTGTTCATTCGTACTCTTCTGAAATTGATTAAATAATTTAAGCGGATCCGCAAAGTCTACGTTAGGGCATTCTACAAGTCCATCAGTAGTTAAGAAGATATGATTCATTCCTTGACGAAGTTCCTTTGTTCCCGTGCTGAAACAAGGAACTTCTAAATCAAAAGTATTCACATTTCCGATCCACTCATAGAAGCTGCGATGATTTTGTTGGTACTCATTTAAGTCTGACAGCTCTGGATGGTTTAAAAGAAGGAGACAATCTCCAACTGAAAACCACCAAAGGAACTTCTCTTTTCTTACTGCACACAAAAATGCCGTTTCTCCTTGAATGTTTTTACAAGCGTCTCTAAACCTTTTACTCTCAAACGTTCTTATCAATAATTTATCGAGACTGATAAACGCTTGTCGTGTTGAAAAGGTCAATATTCTTTTTATGTCTTCTTTAAGGGAGCATATTGTAGATACAACTAACTCTGCACTTTCAGCCGTTTGATGTGCATCTAGCACCACCGAAAATTCATACCCTAAATCAGTATTTATCCAAACGATACATCCGTCTTCATTTTTATCCTGACCTGCAGATGAATTACCTCCAAAACGACCTAAAACAATATGATTTAACTTAACGACACTTATGTCATCCACAAAATCTTCTTGGCTACCTACCCAATCATAATCATAAATTCCCGTTTTATTATTCATATCGATTTATCTCCAAGTGAGCTTTTATTCTATTACATAGCTCAATTACTTCATCATTCGTGCCCATTCTGGCATTTGGAGAGTGAGAAACTTCAAATGGTCCCCAATATTGCTCAGGGGTATTGGGATAACGAGCGACTACGTGCATATGAAGATGCGGAACTGAATTTCCAGTCACTAGGGCATAAATATGTTCAGCATTCTCACTCTTCTTCAATGCTCTACTCACTCTCGCCATCATGACTCCAAACGCTTTTGCTTCATCAGGATTCATTTCCGCAAGCGTTGGAACATGTCTCTTTAAATCAATCATAATATGTCCTAGATAATTAGATTTCCCATCATTATCTATATGCCCAACATATACATAATCATCTTCGTAGATAGTAGATCCAGATGTTCGTATCGTTCCACGATGTTTGTTACAAATGAAACAATCTCCCTCCATTATAAACTCCCCTTCATGTAAGTATTTGAAATATGAAAAATAAAAAAATCCTAACATCTCATAAAGAGACGATAGGATTAACCTCGCGTGGTACCACTCTTCTTGGTTTGTCAGATAACCATTTGAACAAACCTTCTCAAAACTTTATTACGGAAGTGAACCGTTCAGACCTACATATCGGTCTAACCACTCATAGGCGAGTTGGGGAGTTTATTGACTATCTTTCAGCGTCCGATAGCTCTCTAAACAATAAGGACTCCTTAATACTCCTAATCACTGTGTTTATAATATGGTAAATTTTCACTAAATATATAATATACTATACATCCAGTCAACATATTTATTTCACTTATTTCTGCCATTTAGGATATAAAGAATTCTTGTCCACATTACTTTAAAACCGCGGACAGGATTGACCTCTTTCAGAACGTTAATTGTTTATGATTTTATTTAATTTCGGCACATATAATGACAGAAAGATTGATCTAGACAGGCTGAATAAAACAAACGCTAACCAAAGACCATGATTCAGATATGCAGGCACAAGTAACCAGATTGCAAGTAAAAAGATAAGTAGTGCATAGAATATGGAGTTCCTAATCGGTCTAGCCTCTGTTGCCCCTGAGAAAATACCTTCCAGTTGGAGCCCCCAAAAGCCAAAAATTGGGAAGATGACCATCCAGATAATCAAGGTATTCGCAGTAGCTACTACATCTGAAATAGTCGTGAAAAAGGAGATGACCTCTTGCCCTATTATTAGCATGACTAAGGACATCACAACGGCTGAACCAAAACCCCATTGAGCTGACAGCGTAAATGCCCGGTTATATAATGGCTTCTGTTTGCCACCGATTGCCCTACCTACTAGAATACTAGATGCATTAGCAAATCCGCCGAATAAATAGGCCATAATATAATGGATCTGTAACAGAATCGCATTTGCAGCCAATGTGACCTCTCCCATACTGGCTCCCATCGCTGTGAACATACCCGTCATAGTGAGTAAGCACACCGTCCTTAAAAATAAATCACTATTAACCTTTAACATCTTAAGTAGTGGACTAGCCTCCATAAGCATAGAAAGTTTTAGTGATGAGAAGCTGATTTGCTTTGTATAAAGGATGATGCCGATTCCTAGTAGTACTGCACTAACTTCGGCAATAAGGGTTGCAACTGCTACACCTTTGATCCCCATATCAAAGCCAAATACGAATATAATGTCCAAGGTAATATTTAATAAATTCATAAAAATTTGGGTAATCAACGAGAGCCGTACCTTTCCCATGCCGATCAACCAGCCAATGATTACATAGCTTAATAGCATAAAGGGCGCTCCCCAAATTCGAATGACAAAATAGCTCTCAGCAAATGATGAGACCGTTTCGCTCCCTCCAAAAACAGATAGAGCTATTGTAATGATTGGCTTTTGGAAAATAATGAAGAGTAGTCCAAAAAGAAGAGCTATAATCATTGGGCGTACAAAGGATAATAGCATTTCCTGCGAATCATTTGCTCCTTGGGCTTGTGCAGTAAAACCACTTGTACTTACTCGCAAAAATCCAAGTAGCCAGTACATCGTGTTGAAAATGACTGCACCAATCGCAACTCCACCGATTGCAGCTGCATCAGACATACGGCCAATTACCGCTGTGTCAACTGCCCCTAAGATTGGTGTTGATATTCCTGAAATAATTAACGGAATAGCCAGCATTAAATATTGCCGCTGACTCACCGATGGTTTCGTTTCAATGTTTTGATAGCTTGCTTTGGCTTGCATCACGTTCCCCTTCCTTACATCAATCATCACATTGAAAATGACGATGTTGTATCCCCATTATCAGAACAAGTTGAACCGAGCCAACATAATCGTTGGTCCCGGTTCAACTTCTGTATATTTAGTCTAGAAAATCGAAACAAGCTCCTTTGTGTAAGGATGACGTTCGTCTGCAAATAAATGCTGCTGTTCAAACTGATCGACAATTTGGCCATCCTTCATCACCATCGTACGCTGACTCATTTGGTTAACTGCTGCTAAATCATGTGAGATAAATAAATAAGATAAATTCAAGTTTTGCCGAAGTTCAGTCAATAATTGTAGCACAGCATTTTGAGAAATAACATCCAAGCTCGCAGTAGGCTCATCGAGGAGAACCAGCTCTGGTTCTATACTAATTGCACGAGCAATCGTCACTCTTTGACGCTGTCCTCCACTTAATTCATGTGGATAGCGATCTGCTAGAAATACCGGTAATTCAACTGCCTCTAAAAGTTGCTTCACATAAGCATCCTTAGACGTATAAGAGAAATGTGCTAAACGTAATTCACTCTTGTATTGCATATATGGATCAATAAGAGAGTCTTTTATTTTGAGCTTTGGGTTTAACGAAGCCATGGGATTCTGAAAGACCGCTTGTATTTTCTTACGATAAGGCTTCAATTGACGTTCACTTAACTTTTCTATAGCTTTTCCATTCAGGAAAATGCTACCATGATCAGTCGCTTCAATTCGCAGTAAGCAACGGGCTAATGTGCTTTTACCAGAACCACTCTCTCCGACAAGTGCGAGACATTCTCCCTTATGTAAATCGAAGCTTATATTAGAAAATACCGGTCTACCTCGCTTATATGATTTTGATAAGTCTTTTACAGTAAGCAATGTCATGACTTAACTCCTATCTAAACCAGATCGAAGCCCTTTTTCAAAGATCGGGGCTGTTTTTATTAGTTGTTTGGTATATTCATGCTGAGGATGGTCAAGGATTCGATGCTTTCCACCAGTTTCAACAATGCTTCCGTCCTTCATGATCGCTAATCGATCAGCATAGCGTCTCACATGACGCCAATCGTGGGTAATGAATAAAATCGAACAACCTGTTTCTTTCTGTTTTTTTGCAAGCATTTCTAATACACGATGTCCTGAAACACTATCAAGTGCTGTTGTAATCTCATCGGCAATAACAAGGTCTGGTGACAGTAATAGTGCCAATGCAATTGCCACTCTCTGAAGCTGACCTCCACTTAGCTGAAAAGGATAACGATGATAAAGATCTTCCGCTAAGCCAACCGATTCAAGTGCTTCTATTGCTTGCTCGTAACGCGTCCTCTTTGCAGATTGAGTATGTACACGTAGATATTCATCAAAATGCTGTCCAATTTTTCGAAAGGGGGTAAACGAGCCTTGATAATCTTGAAAAATATAGGCAATCTTCTTTCCACGAACCTTACGAATTTCTTTCGCAGAAAGTTTGAGCAAGTCTTGTTCTTTGAAAGTGATACTACCTTCAATTTGCAATTGGGACGGAAGCAGTTGTCCAATACTTTGGGAGAGAATGCTTTTGCCGCTGCCACTTGCTCCAACTAACGCAAACCAATCACCTTCCCGAATCGAAAGTGATACTTGGTCGACTATGATCTTACTTTCACTGCGAATCGTCATTCCTTCTAGAGACAGTATCATGGCTTTACCTCTTTCTTCACATCAAAGCGATCCCTTAAGTAATCTCCTAACATATTCGTTACTAATACAACAGAGACAATTGCGAGTCCAGGATAAATCATCAATTCTGGCATCGACTTAAAATACGAACGAGCATCATTCAACATCGCTCCCCATTCAGGCATTGGTGGTTGTGCTCCTAAGCCAATATATGAAAATGCAGATATTAGTAAGATGATTTTCCCTAGGTCAAGACTTGCAAGTACTAGTACGTGGCCGACAATATGTGGAAACAAATGCTTTGTCATAATTCTTGTTCCAGTTAATCCATTGATACGTGCAAGTAGGATATACTCTTTTTGTGATTCTGATAATACAGTGCTTCTCACTAGTCTGGCGTAATTAACCCATTTGACTAAAATGATAGCAAGAATTAAATTACTGATACTAGGCCCGAGCAAACCAACTAAAACGATGGCAACAATTGTATCTGGAAAAGCTAAAAAGCCGTCCGCAATTCGCATAAACAACCGATCAATGAAGCCACCCTTATATCCAGCAAAAATACCTAGTGGCACTCCAATGCCTAGGGCTATAATAAGTGCTAATAAACTAAAACCTATCGTTTGCCCTCCTCCAAGCAGTATCCGTGTTAACACGTCCCTACCAAGATGATCTGTACCAAATGGGTGCTGCAGACTCGCACCTTGAAGTCTACCACTTAAATTAGTTAAGTAGGGGTCATGCTTTAAAACCAAAAAAGTATACCCTACTCCTAGCAAAAGCAGGACAACGAAGATGATTGCAATGCCGACTTGAAATTTTTGTTTTCTTTTTTGAGGCAAACGTACAGCAAATCTCTTCATCTATTTATCTCTCTTTCTTTCATTTTTAACTCAGGATTTAAATAACGGTATGACAAATCAACACATGTGTTTACGACAAACACGATCACAGCCATTATTAAAATATATCCTTGAATCAACGGATAATCTCGCCCTCGTATCGCGTCAACAACCATTTTTCCTATCCCTGGATAAGCAAACAATACCTCTATCACGACTACGCCACCAATTAAACTTCCTAGACTAACCCCAAAAACAGTAATAACAGGAGGCAGGCTATGACGAAAAGCATGATAGAAAAAGATGCGAAACTCTGATAGACCTCTTGCTCTCCCTGCTCGTATGAACTCCTGGCTAAGAGAATCGAGCAAGCTGGATCGAAGTAATCGGACATAGACACTCGATATGGCTAAGCCGAGTGTTAATGCCGGTAAAACCAGGCTCATTGTTCCATCTCTTCCCATGCTCGGGAGCCAATGTAAACGAGCACTAAACAAATCAATTAAAATGAGTCCAAGCCAAAAGCTCGGTATGGCTGCACCAATAATCGATAGGATACGGCTTAGCTGATCAATCCAACTATCTCGATAAACGGCGGCCAAAGAGCCGAGCGGAATGGCGATAAGGATCATGACGAATAAGGCTCCCAACGTTAATTCAAGCGTAGCTGGAAGACCTAGTAAGATCATTTCCATGACAGGCTGTCCTGTAACATAGGACGATCCAAAATCAAACTGAACAAAATCAATAAGCCAATACCCGTATTGAACGAGTAGCGGCTTATTGAATCCCATATCCTCTCTTAACTGCTCTACTTGCTCCTGGCTAACCGATAGCTCATCGGCGTTTAATATCGTTAGCACAGGGTCACCAGGAGCCAAGCGAACAAACAAAAAGCTCAAAAATGTAATAGCTAGTACGAAAATAAATACTTCAAGAAATTTACGTGTTACGATTCGGATCAAATTAGTTCACATCCAATTGGTTGGTAATCATATAATACTCACTTCGGGTCGTTACCCAGTTTTTCACTTTGTTTTCGTTATAGGCAACGATTGTAGATGGATGTAATACAAATGAATTAATCACATTTCCATTCACATAATCCGTTGCTCTTCTTGCAAGCTTAGCTCTCTCTTCTTGGTCAACCGTTCGATTGAGCTCATCAATAATCGCAGTCAGCTCTGGCTCTTCAGCTCCACTGAAATTAAGTGCTCCTGTTGGATGGTAGGTTGCATTTAGATAATAGCCTGCGTCACCACGAGGTGCAGTTAAATTACTATACGTTGCCAAATCCCAATCTCGATTCGAAGCCATGTATTCTTCAGGAGTATCAATTTGCTTAATTTCCACTCCAATTCCAAGTTGCTTAGCATCTGACTGAAATACCTGGGCAATCAAAGGTAAATCAGCTCTTGCCGGATACGTTAATAATGTAAGTGTTAGGGCCTCTCCATCCTTTTGCATTACATCATTTTCAAGTGTATAACCAGCCTTCTGCAAATGCTCAATAGCTATCTCAGCACCAGACTCACGCTCCTCATAAGCAGGTGCAAATGGAAGACTCGGTAGGAACGGACTAACAGCTGCCTCACCGTACCCTAACAAAATCGAATCAACGATCTCCTGTCGATCGATCAAAGCATCAACGGCACGACGAACATGAACATCCTTCAAACTCTCACGTTCCATATTCATCGTCATCTGATGAACACGAAATGTTGACGTTGCCTCAACATGTATACCTTCTATTTGTTCTAATGAATCTAAGCTCTCGACTTCTGGACGATAGACAATATCAACTTGACCAGATTCTAATGCAAGAGACCTCGCATTAGCATCTTCGTTAAAGGAGAAAGTTACACGATCCAAGTTTGAAGCCCCGTCCCAATACTCATCATATCTCACTAGTTCAAGTCGACTTCCTGGCGTAAATGTTTCCAATGCAAAAGGACCTGTTCCAATTGGTTTGTTCAAGATATCTTCTGCTGTCACATCAATTATTGATACATTCGGGTTAACAAGCTCGGAAATAAACTCCGGGAACGCTTCGGTTGTTGAAATCTTTAGCGTATATCCTTCTGCTGATATTTCATCGATTTTTAAAGCATTTTCCATTGCAACACTCTCTGTAATCGCTCTTTCCAATGAAGCCTTGACTGCATCTGCATCCATTTCTTTGCCATTATGAAAGGTTATCCCCTCGCGAAGATGAATAATCCAATTGATGCCATCCTCACCTTCCCAGCTCTCTGCTAGCCAAGGTTCAACTGTTAAATTTTCTTCATCTAAACGAACTAAAGTTTCCGTAATCCCTGCCCTTAATGGGACATAGCTACTATCCACATGCGGATCCAAGGAATTTGTTGTGAAATTATACAGGAAGTGAATATGTTTCTCTTGAGCCACTTCCTTCTCACTCGATGACGTCGTATCTCCACATGCTGCTAGTAAACAAACGACAAAAAATAAACTGACAAAAGCAAAATTACGAATTTGTATGTATGATGATAGTTTCATTGTTTCAAGCTAACCTCCACAAGTAGTAATGATTACGTTTTATATATTATCGTAATCATTACTATTTAGCAATTGTTATTTTTTTATGTAGGAATAGCTAAGCTACATATATCGTTCATTTGTCTTGCAAGTTGAAGTCATTTGAAAAAGTCAGACAGCTAATTTTTATGCCTTTAGTTAACTATTTAAACACAAAGAGCGATTACCCATTAGAGCAATCGCAAACTTATTTATATGTAATTAATAAATCCCCTCTGCATCGGGAGTTAAACTTCTAACATGTTTAAGGTATTGAGTCATATTTTTATCATCTTCAACTGGATAGGTGAACGAGAGGTTCTCTGAAACCTCCTCTGCTAAAACCCTAAATAAATCACATGTAACAAAGATCGAATCCCAAAAATGTTCATAGTTATGATCAGAATATGTATTTACATACATCTCCCAATACGGTTCCGGAAGATAATTTTTAAAGTACTTACCCAACTTCCCTGTTGACAGTTGAAAATCATATTTCGTTCCTATCCACCAAGAGACCATTTGATCAAGAGAGCTTCTCGTATTATACTCAAACATTAATTTCGCGTATGGCAATTCATCTCTCCAGATTCCTTTTGCTACGTTTTGTAAACACCACCAAAAATTATTGGTATTACTTACAAACAGAGCTTCTGAAGGTTTTTTCACATGGTAATCGATGTCTGTTGGAGCGGGGATCGATGGGAGAATAGTATCTTTATCTAATAGTGGAACTGTAAGTTTATCATTGCCATAACTCTCAATCATGGCTTCTTTCGTTTCAAGATGAAGGTCTATTCGATTCCCATCAGTGAAAAGCATTAAATACCCATATGAACGTTCAAGATCTCGGTTCATACCAATCTCATAATCCATTTTGTCAGGCTCTTGAAGCATCAATAAATCTCCAAACACCTCTAACCACTTTTCATCCTTTATGAATGAACCAGTTTCCGTCACTACATAGACAATATCATAGTCTTGGAAAATATCCTTTGGAGCATTAGCATTCGTTCTAGAACCGTTCATATATACTGCTCGAATTCGTTCATCTCTTTCTGCTACTCCTATGATTAGATCAAACATTTCTTTTTCACTTCTCATGTGTATTTTCCCTTCCTAGTTATGCGAGCATCTGCATAGAGACTAAAGTATGTATAAAACATTTATATCCTTTACCTATTAGTACATTATTCAACAGCTATATTTCTTTCACTCAATTTAGCATATATAGCTCTTCTATAATTTCTAACTATGCCATTCTCTTTTAAAGAAACCGTATTTCCATCTTCAAAGAATATATTATACGTTGAAAATCCATCTGATCTAGGTACCTCATAATATTCTGCCTTCTTTACATCATCCCAAGAATAGTGATATTCCTCTTTAAAATAGCCTTCTCTATACATAATTGATTTGCCACCGATTGAAATAAAGTGAAAGCTTGCCAAATAGAAGAATACGCCACTGAAGAATACTAAAATAAGGGCTATGATAATTGACTTTTTCTTCATGTCATAAATAAAAACAATGAATGGAGCTAAGCATAAAAAAATAAAAGCTACACCATAAGTAATATAACCTTCCTTTGGTATAATAACATGCCAAGACCCTGAAGTATGGTGGATAGTATTCGCTACAAAAGATGGTATTAATAACAACAGAACAGGTGATAGAAAGACCAATCCAACTCCTAATGCCATATAGATATGTCTATTACTATAGCTAGTTATGATATTTATTTCCCTCCTGACAATAACTAATTCATTATATTAAGCTGACCGAATTCTTTTAATAATCAGCTTCTATACGTTTTCTAATTTCCTCGGTAACTTCTGGATCTGCATTACCATGAAAGGTGTCAAACAGTTCAGGCATTGAACTATGACTTAAATCCAACATTATATATGTAAGTTTCTCCAGTCGATCCTTGTAAATTTCTATATCTTCTTCTGGAATTTCTCTATGTTCTAGAGCCTTATCCTGAATTAAATACAGTTCATAAAACAGATCTCCAATCTGCGGCATTGGCTCATAATGACGGGAAAATTGGAAATGTTTATTAATTGTTTGAGTTCTAAAAGTCTCGATTAGGGCAATTCCATGATCTGTCTGAAGTGCATCCCTTACATTAGTTGATAGCATATGGTCCAGAGCATTATCTGCTTCCTCAATTAATGCCGCGTAATCATAACCCACATCCACTTTCATTCTCTTGGTTTCTTTGAAAAAATGCGAACTAGTTAAAACAAAAATGACAGCCAATACGCTTAAAATAGAAATTATAATATTCTTTTTCAGATTCATCTCTCCCCAATTATATATATTGGCTTACTCTCTAGTTGGATTTTCTTGATATTTTAGAATAATACATGTGGGACTCGTAACAATAATAATAGAATTAACAATCTCTTCCCTAATTAACCTTCTTACGATATTGATTACGACTGACAATATAAACCGGTTTCATTTTTCCAATTCTACAATACAGATTGACTAGTTTAGTATTTATCCTCGACACCTATGTAGAATAACGTCCACACCTTATGCCTTTGTGAAAAAATGTCTACTCCTTATTTTCATTTCGAAATTTTCTAATAACCTGAATTGTTAGTACAGAGCTAACTACAATAGCTATTAATAGTAATGTTCGTTCACTATTTGACAAACCAACAGGATAACTAAGCACTACCCAGAGAATACATGATACTAGGTTTGCTCCAAATAACAATCCCCAAATCACTTCTTTACATTTTTTATATAACCTATTTCCTGTTAAAAACTTGATATATAAAAAGCAAACGATACCAGTTCCTACTACAGCCAATGATGAATTTACAATAGGTAAAACAATTGGCTCTTCCCATGGCAGATCAATTAGAAGGGTATTAGCGTAATATGCCATATTAAATACAGTGACAAAGAGAAAAACATACAGGAATAGAATCCATTCACCTGCATAAATTATTGGCAATATAATCTTTTTCAGAGATTCTCACCTGCCTTAAATCATCTATAATTTTCTTGAGTTCTACTCAGCTCGTCTCAATAATCTCACTACTTTTTCCGCTCTACTAGTTAACCAGTTTTCATAAGTAGCTACCTTAATAATTTGTTCCTCAAGCACCGAGGCATCATCTAGTCCATCTTGGTATCTGCCTAAAAAGTGTAGAAATACATCTAACCTGCGAAGTAGAACGAGCACAGGTAATGCCTCAAGTTCAGGATTTGTAAACGTCCCCGTATTTCCTAAGCCATCGAAAAAGTGTTTGATTTTATCAAGATAAATGTTTTCATTTGGTTCCTCAGACATGATTTCTGATATACAAACAGCGACTTCCATTATTCGAAGATCCCATGTAGCAAATTCAAAATCAAGAATAGCATTTATTTTATTATCTGCACCTACGAGAACATTCGACTCGTTTAAATCTCCATGGATCATTTGATGGGGAAGTCTCTTAAGTTGTGGGGTGAACCTCTGAAAATCAACTAGCTCAGATGACACCCATGAAAGCTCCTTTATGTATCTTTTGAAATAGTCAGGTGGCTGACTACACCAAGCTTCTACTTTTTCTATAGGACAATTAGGATGAGCATATTCGATCTCATAATATGGACGGTACACTAGAGGCTGATTCAGCTTGATCTTTTCTAATGCATGCAATAAATACCCTGTACTTTGTCCAAACGAAAAGAGCACGTCAGCTCGATCAAAAACTGGGTTATCTCCTTCGATATAGTGATACAAGCATCCAATTTTATTTGATGGCAAACGAACTAAGGAATTACCTTCCTTGCAGACTGGTATAGGAATCTGGAAAGGACGTTCAGGATCTTCAGCTAGTTTCAATAGGAGCTCATGTTCCACCTTAACCTTCGATTCCTCCTGATGCGTCTCATAGATACGAATAATATATTTCTTTCTATCTCGTTCAAGGTAACGAGTCGTATTGTTATATCCACTTTTTCCTTCATATATTACCTGTGGTACGTTGTCATCAAAAAAATAGTTAATTAGATAATCAAATTCAGCAGCCGCTGTCATTCTACCTACTCCTCACAATGCTTAATACAGAACATTTTCATGTCCAAAGTCATCTAAAATTGAATGCTATATTAATACTTATACTTTTTAGATCTATTTTTTATCATTCTCTCGGTTATAAATCCTATCAATATACCAATAATGATTGGTACGAGGGATATCTCAGTATAAGAGGGTGAGAGTTTCATGATAAGAAGTTTTTCATTAGCTATAATGCCTATTGAATAAAGCAAAGCCATCGTTCCAAATGCAACTATTAGTGGTATCCAAAAGGGTTTACTCACAACTTCCCCTCCCTTGTTTTGATAAATTCAGAAGAAGCACCATTCAACAATTTAACAAATGGTTGTCTCGCCTTTAATATATCCACCGCTCTGGTCATCAATATGATCAACACCATTTTCACAGTTATCTGTATTTTCCCACTCTACAATATACTTACCTCTTTTGTGACTTATTGATACTATTTCAACTTCGCCTATGTCGACAGTATGTTTTTCAACGACAATGGTTTCCGCTTCTTCTACAGTTATGTTCGGATTCGCATTTTGGCAACCGGTTAAAATGTAAAGCGACAAGATAAATAAAATAATGAGATTAATTTTTTTCATTTTTATCATCCTACAGTTAAGACGTTTGGAGAAGATTTACTCTAATCAAAATCCTTGAACTTCACTGCGAATCAACCATTTTTGTGTTTACATAACCGAGCAGAATCACATAACCAATTACTAAAATAGGAATTAATACTTGGGTATCTGGATGGTTAATGAAAGAACCACCAAGCATAATCATACCCATTACAAAATTATAAGAACCTACAAGATTTGCCAACCTATCTTGATCTTTAACACGTCTTTGGTTATAACCAGTCAATAGCCAAGTTTTCTTCTTAACACCGACAAAATAAGCTAATACAAAGAGGATGATTGCTATGAATACCAGATGTTGACTCATTATGCTACCTCCTTAGTTACTCCAAAAATTTTTGCTACCTACCACGACTAGTTTTTTACTGTTTATTGTTTTATTTTAACATTAATTTACTTTTTTGTTACAAACACTCGAAGATTCTAGTAACTTATAAAAAACTGAAATGCTCAGTATTCAATCATTAATCATTGAATAGGGTAATTTTACTGTATAATAACCCGCTTGACATTTTCCAGTATGTGTAATAATGTTATCAGCAATAATAATCGATATTTAATCAAGCTATGAAAAGGACATGAATCATTCAATTTATTTCTTTACAGAGAAAAGGGTCATTGGCTGAGAACCCTGAAGAAATGTGAATGGTTTACCACCTTCGAGCTATTATAGGGAAATGTTCAATCAGAGTATCTATAATAGGTAAATCCGTTATCTTTCTGAGCATAAGACGCATTTGTTTTATGGAATCAGGGTGGAACCACGACCGTACTCGTCCCTTTTATTGGGAGGAGTACGGTCTTTTTTTATTAGAAATGAAATAGTTAGGCGTTGAAAAGGACACGAATCATTCAAATATTTCCTTTACAGAGAACAGGGTCGGTGGCTGAGAACCCTGAAGAAATGTGAGTGGTTTACCACCTTTGAGCTATTATAGGGAAATGTTCAATCAAAGTATCTATAATCGGTAAATCCGTTATCTTTCTGAGCATAAGACGTATTAGTTTTATGGAATCAGGGTGGAACCACGACCGTACTCGTCCCTTTTATTGGGAAGAGTGCGGTCTTTTTTATATTTAATTCAAACAAAATTGAGGAGGATTACAATGTCTAAACAAGTGGAAGCTGAAAGAAGAAATCATAGAAGGTTGGGTCAAGAATTAGAACTTTTCACTTCAATGGAAGAGGCTCCAGGCATGCCTTTTTTCTTACCGAATGGAATGATCATTCGAAATGAACTGGAAAATCTGTGGAGAAAAAAGCATCAAACTGCAGGCTACCAGGAAATCAAAACACCTGTCATGCTGAAACAGGAGCTCTGGGAGCAATCAGGTCATTGGAATCACTATCATGAAAATATGTATTTTTCCAACGTTGATAATCAAAATTATGCCATCAAGCCAATGAACTGCCCTGGTGCAATACTAATTTTCAATAGCAAACGACGAAGCTATCGAGAGCTCCCTATTCGTTATGCAGAGCTTGGCTTAGTCCACAGACATGAACTATCAGGCTCTTTAAATGGGCTATTAAGGGTTCGCTCGTTTACTCAGGACGACGCACATTTGTTTGTTCGGGTTGATCAGATCGAATCAGAACTCGAGCGAATACTTGTATTAATTGATGAGTTTTATTCCTACTTTGGGTTTGAGTATAGGGTAGAACTTTCGACAAGACCCGAAGAGTATATGGGTTCTGTGGAAATTTGGGATATGGCCGAATTAGCCTTGGAGTCTGTTTTGAACATGAAGAAAGTGAATTATCAAATTAATGCTGGTGATGGGGCTTTTTATGGTCCAAAGATCGATTTTCATATATTAGATTCTCTCGGAAGAAACTGGCAATGCGGAACTGTCCAATTAGATTTCCAAATGCCAGAAAAATTTAATTGTGCATATGTTGATGAAGATAATAAATTACAGCAGCCCGTTATGATTCATCGAGCGATTTTGGGTTCTGTTGAACGATTTATGGCGATTTTAATTGAACATTTCGCTGGAGACTTCCCTCTCTGGCTCGCACCAGTCCAAGCAAAGATCATTCCTATTTCTGACGCACATGCAGCTTTTGCCAATGAGGTGAGATCACATTTTGAGTCAGCAGGAATACGTGTCGAAGTTGACTACAGAACAGAGAAAATGGGATTGAAGATTAGAGAAGCTGAAAAACAGAAGATTCCTTATATGCTTGTGATTGGTGATAAAGAAATGGAAAATCAATCCTTAGCATTACGACAACGAAAACAAGGAAACCTAGGTAGTATGAGCATACAAGATACAATTAAAAGGTTTGTTAAGGAGATTCATCATCTTAGTTGAGATTATCAAGATTAAAAGCCTGAAAAGAATCCGATTCTTTTTGGGCAACTTTTTTTACAGAGCTCATCTCAGCATTCGTCCATCGGCCCCTAATTGACTTGATATACTAAGCAAAAGCTGTTCCAATAGAATAAAAGGGACTGTATGGTAAAGGATTAAACTGGAGGTAGATGATGAATATAACTATTTTGACAGTTGGCACTAGAGGCGATGTACAACCTTTTGTTGCTCTTGGAAAGGAGCTTGTTGACCGGGGTTATCATGTTACAATCTGCACCGGAAAAAACTTTAAACGTTTTGTTGAAGACAACGGACTAATCTTTTCGCCTGTCACTATTGATTACCTCGAATTAACGCAGTCTGAGGAAGGGAAAAAAATGATGGGTGGCAATCCGATTGAAATCGTTAAAAACATGAAAACGATGATCATACCTATGATGGAACGAATGTTAGATGATTTATGGGCTTCTTCTAGAGATGCAGATTTGATCATTTATCATCCGAAGGCTTTCGGGGGTTATGATATTGCCGAAAAGCTTGGTGTTCCTGTATTCGTTGCTCACCCAATCCCGGCGATTGCGCCTACTCGTTTGTTCTCAAATCCCGCCCTACCAGTTTCATTTAACTTCGGATGGGTGAATGAAATTAGTTTTAAAGCCAATCGATTGTTTATGGCAAGTTTCTTTAAACTTATTAATAACTGGAGACGAGAAACATTAGGTTTGAATAAGAAACGAAACCTATTTACCAATGATTTAACCCTACATAATAAACCGATTCCTGTTCTCTATGGGTGCAGTCCTGAAATAATTCCCTTTGACCCAAATTGGAATGGTAGTGTTTCGATGTCAGGCTTCTGGTTTTTAGAGGATAAAATAGATTGGGAACCACCTACCGATTTGTTACATTTCCTTGAAATAGGTCCACCACCAATAGCAATAAGTTTTAGCAGTATGCCTTTAAAAAATCCTTACAAAATAAAAGCAATGCTTGAAGAAGCTTTAGAGATCATAGGTCAACGAGGCTTATTTATCACTGGTTGGAGTGGAATGGATACGAAAAAGACTAAAGCTCATATCCATTCCGTTCAGTCTATACCACACTCGTGGTTGTTTAAAAGAACGTCAGGAGTCGTTCATCATGGTGGTGCCGGTACCACTGCTGCAGTGTTAAAGGCTGGAAAGCCAATGATTATCTGCCCGTTTTCGGGGGATCAGCCTTTCTGGGCAAAACGAATGCATGACCTACATTTATCGACTGCACCACTAAGAGAAAAGGATATGACCGTTGAAGCATTTGTAACTAGAATACAAGAACTAGTAAATAACCAGGAACTGACTTCTAATGCGATAGCACTGTCAGAACGAATTGCACAAGAGGAAGGCATCAAGGATACAGTTGATTTTATTGAAGAGTGCATTCGTTAGCTTTTAATTGAACATTTCGTTTCTGTTCTCCTACCTAAGGAAATCATTTGAACAGTTATGCAAACATACTAGTAGGATGTTCAAATAGTTTATGAAGCGAGTATGATTATCTTTCGAACAGCTATGTAATTTATGCGATAATACATTGTTATTACAGCATATTAGAAAATTATCAGAACAATTATAGAGAATCACATTTGAGGTGAATAAAATGGTTTTTATGGTTTTGGTCATTATACTAGTTGTTTGTTTATGGCAATTTTCGAAATTACAGAGCCAGAATGCTAAAATAATTGAACTAAATTAACTTATTATTAGTCTTTTGGATGATAGTAGTAATGTTTTTAGAGGGTCATGACCTAATGAATTAATAGCCTGAATATTCGATACTACTTAGTAATAACTACAGAAAAAGGAGCGGTGCCTTATAGCAGACACCACTCCCTTACACAAAACATTAAATTAGAGTCTCAATCTCACTCTCTTCTTTTAGAATTTCAATCATAGAAGCAAAATTCGTTTGTCTTCTCTGGTTCATTAATACTTCTTCGATTTGGTCTCTTACCTCCTCTAAGGCAGGAACCTGTTCACCTTGCTGACTGACTAATTGATCGTAATATGCTTGAACTTCATTTTCATCTATTTCTACTTCCGGTACCTCTTGTTCGATATATTTATTTACCCGAATTTCATAGGCAAGTTGATCTTCAAGTGCTTGCTCTGTTAAATCTAGCTGGGCAAGCTGTTCTTCAAATTGTTCTTCATTCTCAAACTGAGATTTAATCTGCTCTAAACGCTCCTCAATTTCTGAACTAGGTGCTTCAATACCTAACGTCTCAACTTCCTGCATAAGTAATTCTTGTTCAATTAATCTACTTAATGTCTGCTCCTGTACCATTGCCTCATCTGTTGCATCCTGTCCATTCTGTTGAAACATCAGTAATGTTTGGCTATACATATCATTGTACTTACTTCCTGTAATTTCTTCGCCATTAACTGTAGCAACCACTGCATCTGACTCCACAATTTCTGCCTCTGTCGTCTCAGATGAAACAGACTCTTCTGTAGTCTCTTCTGTAACCTCTTCTGTGATTTCTTCAACAGCTTCCTCTTCATTATTACACGCTGCTAGAAGAAAAGTAGAACAAACAACACCTGCAATAAATAAATTTTTCTTACTCATTACTATCCCCTCTTTCTATATATGTGTGTCACTACTGCCTTTCCACGAGTTACATATGTTTAAACATAGAATCAAAAACAAGATTTTCTCTAAACTTTCTTAGTGCTTATCTTGTAGCCTGTATCTCATGAGAGTCAACAGATACACATGTTAGGATAGTTAAATAATTTAAATAAATCATCACAAAAAGCAACCCTCTGAGAAGGTTGCCATTGGTATATAAAAATCATTTGTCTCTTTTCTCCTCTTTAACAGATATGATCTGAGCACCAACTCCATATTCAACTCGTATCGTTTTTCTGGCGTCAACCTGTGTTCTAGCATTAACTGACTTTCGATGCATCTCTCCATCCACTTCTAGTTCAACAAGAAAACATTTCGACCCGCATCTCATTTTAATCAACTCCCTTCTTAAAGCTTTTCGCCTAGCTCCTTAAAGAGAATCACGTCAACTCAGTGATAATCCCTATAATCCTCCATAGATCACAGAACGTAATCTCGGCTGATGAAACGCTTCTAAATTAGGTAGCATTTGCTGCATATACACAGCCGATAAATTCTCTTTTGGATCAATTAGCACCCATGTACCAGCCATTCCCGACCAACCAAATTCACCGATTGAACCGTTAATTCCACCTTCAGCTGGATCAATCATTGTCCTTACGCCTAGACCATAGCCGTAGCCTTTTAGATAATCCCAGTTAAAATAATGCATTTGCTCAGGAGAAAGATGATTTGTAGCCATTAACTGTATCGTCTTTGAACCGATTATACGATTACCATTATACTCTCCCCCACTTGCTAGCATATGGGCAAACCGACTATAGTCTCCTAATGTTGATAACAAGCCAGCTCCTCCTGATTCAAAGCTTGGCAGAAATACATCATCCATATTAGTATCTTTAATTAATCTTCCATCATCGTCACGTGTATACATGGAGGCAATTCGATGTTTCTTTGCCTCTGATAGATTAAAAGAAGTATCTTCCATACCAAGTGGCTTAAAAATTTCTTCTTCCAAAAACGTTCCAAATGATTTACCTGATAGAACCTCAATCAAAGCACCTAGAACATCATGGCTAAAACCATAATGCCACCTAGTCCCTGGATCGAATGCTAATGGAATTGTTGCAAGCAATTGTGATAACTTACGTGTCGTTAATTTTTCACTCTGGTCTTTGTTCATTTCTTCAGACAGTTTGGCTATGTGTCGTTCTGTTGCATTTCCATCACCAGGATACGTTAAACCAGACGTCATCATAAATAGATCTTTAATTTTGATTGAGCCTGATGCAGGAGTGACGTCCACTTCCCCTAGATCTTTCCCACGATATACGGTTGGATTTTTGAATTCCGGTAAATACTCCTCCACTGGATCATTCAGTAAAAATAATCCACGTTCATACAGCATTAGTGCAGCTACACAAGTCACTACTTTGGTCATTGAGTAGATTCGAAAAATTGTATCCTTTTCCATTTTCGTTTGTAACTCTTTATCTGCATAGCCTACATATTCCTCGAATACTGTTTTTCCTTTATGCATCACTGCTAATGAATTTCCTACAGGGCCTTTTTCTACAAATCTCTTTAATAACGGTTGAAGATGCTGGAAGGATTGCACATCGATTCGCCTCTTTCAGAATGTTTTCTTTCAACTCCAGATTTTCTAATAAATGGTCTTTTACTAATTCGACTCAAATTAATTTATTCCTTGTCGAACATGCAGTATTTTCCCTTTTACAGACTAAAAGAAAGTAACAACCATTCTAAATGAAAAGCGTCCTACAGATTAAAAATTACTCACCTGTAGGACGTTTCATAAATTATTTTAGGTTATTTTTTTATTAATAATCGTCAAGTTCCAGCCCTTGCTTTTTCTTATTTCACTCCAAAACAAATGATCTAAAATCAACCTTACCTGAGCCTTTATAAGTGAAATACAATGCTTGTTTGCCATTCTCCATTGCCACTTCCGTTTGAAAATAAGCATAGCTCTGCGTTTTATGAATAGTGATTCTAGCAAAAGGTTCTGAGCTGAGTTTAGTAGAAACTAGCATTTCACCCTCACCTGTTGCCCTGACTTGAACGGCAATTTTCTTTAGATCTTCAATCATAAAACACTTAAATCCGGCAACTGCCCCGTCCATCATATTTGCTATATATTGCGTTGGATTATTCTCTCTATCCCTACCTGTTTGTGTAAAATAAGGGTGATTTCTAAATGTGATATTTCCAAAGTAGGTACCATATCTCCCAGCCCCTTCCTTCGACATAAGATTGCAAGCAATCCGTGCTTCATATTCGCCGTGTCCAACTAGTGGACCATTCTTTAACCCGCTGCTTGTCATTTCAACCTGTGGAATTGTCCCATCCTCTTTTATCACAATTGGTTCCGCTAGGGCTTGTCTTGAGTAATGATGTCTATTCGTTTGCCTATGGTAGAACACATACCATTGCTCTTTGATACAAATAATACTGCCATGATTATTCCCAATATAATTGTAGGCCTGCTCATCTTCTGAATAGCCATTGATATATAAATCTCCGTTACTAACAATTGTTCCACCGTACTTAAATCCGCCAGTAGGACTCTTGCTCGTCGCATAACATAATTCATGTCCATTGATCGACGAATAAATAAAGTAATATGTATCATTTATTTTTCTCATCGAACTCGCTTCAAAAAATTCGTGTCCTTCAAACCCAGTCCCCTCCGCCTCTCCTTCTCTATGAAAAATTAACTTTGGCTCACCCTTGACTGTTTTCATATCAGACTCTAGCTCAATGACGTAGCCACCTTTGAAGGTTTTCCTTTTAAAATCTGTAAGGATGCTAGGAACATCTTGTTTCGGAGCAAAGCCTGAGTACAAATAAACCTTCCCATCATCATCAACAAAAATCCCTGGATCAAACAAATACAGATCGCCTTTTTGATTCCAAAGCCGTTCACCTGTAGGAAGACTTATATACCCGTAAAAATCATAGCTTCCACTGGGCGTATCACAGACGGCAACGGCCATAATACTGCGAAAGCCAAGGGTATAGTATAAATAGTATTTTCCATCCGGTCCTTTTGCCACATCTGGAGCGAACATCTGAAAAAGCCCTAGCCTATTTTTAGGATCCTGAACCTTTCTATAAATGACCCCCTCGTATTTCCAATCTGCTAAATCATCAACTGGTGCAGACCAACAAACGTAATCATTCATACAGAATAGTTTCCCATTGAAACGATCATGAGAACCGTAGACATAGACTCGATCGCCAAAAACATATGGTTCGCCATCTGGAATATACTCGTAGCTTGGTAAAAATGGATTAACCGCTTGGTTGTTTTTCATCAATATAATTCCCTTCCTGTTAGACCGTATCTCTGCCATTTAATTCTACAACAATTCTAGAAAACAACCATAAACCAACCGTTCAATCACTAAACAAATCGTTGACTAATCAAAAAAGCCGTTTTTGATGATCCATCATCAAAACGGCTTTTCTGATTAGTCTTGTTCAATTAATTAAATCCGACGAACTTTTGGGAGATTTTGTATGCACCAACAGAAACCTTTCGTCCTGCACTGCCTGGAAGATTAATTAAATTACCCATAATACCGTATTTTAAACTACGATACAGTCTAGCATCGGTTTCTTTAATGTACTTCCAGAGCTCAGCTTTCTTTTGAAGATTTTCAGCTGTTCCAGAACGAATTAATAGAATCGAAGACACAACAGTGACAATTTCTAGATGGCGTAACATATAATGTTGTAGATTTTCATTTTTAATTGAGTCAAGATCAACCTGCTCGATCATAAGCTTATTCACCTTAATCTGCTGATCGATTCGCTTAATCATTGTCTTTTCCTGAACAGATTGATCTTCTCTCCCAATAAAATACCGATATAAATCAACATTCACGTAGAAAATCTTCTTCACATGCTCTAATGGATTATAGACATATAGGTTATCAACATAGAATGTATGCTTCGGAAGCTCTAAACCACAATCAATCAATAATTGTGTCCGATAAATAACCGAGTGCATAAGAATATACTGTCCTTTACGAAATTGCTTAATATCATCCCAAGTAAAAACAACATTTTGTGGAAGGACGTTATCATATTTCATAATTTTTTTGTATTTTGCACCCTCTTTTTCATACACAAAATTGCTGATTACCATATCGACTAATTGCTCGTGCGTGCTTAATTCACGTAATGTTTTCAATACCTTTATATAGGCCCTTATATCCACCCAGTCATCGCTATCAACAACTTTAAAATACAGTCCTTCTGCATTTCGAATTCCTGCATTAACCGCTTCCCCGTGTCCACCATTTTCTTGATGAATGGCTTTAATAATCGTAGGGTACTTTGCTGCATACTCATCAGCAATTGCTGCTGTATGATCAACGGAGCCGTCATTTACTATCAGTATTTCGACGTCGTCCCCTCCAGGTAATAGGGATTCTATACAATATCTCATATAATCTTGTGAATTATAACAAGGTATAACTACTGATAATAATTTCATTCTCACACTACCTTTTCTAATGCTACTTATTTAGGTTCTTGTTTAAAAATCAATTTATTCTCTTGACTCATCTAGCTTATTTTCTGGCTCTTGTTTAAAAATCACTTTGAAGATCGGGAAGAATACCCAGAAAGCAATCGCACTATTAATAGTCATTGTAATAACATCTGCTGCGGTTTCACCAAATGAACCGAGTCCCCATGTAATCATAAATAAATCATAGATCGGAGCTTTGTAGAAGCCTTGAGCTGCTGCAGCACCTATTGTAATTATAACATACGCAATGACATACCAAAAAGCAGCCTTCCAGATATTACTGTTCGATTTAAATGTAACACTTCTTTGCACAAAGAAGTTAATAATCTGTGCAATCGCAATCGTTATTTGCACAGCAAGGAAGTAAGCTAGGCCACCCCCACCTCCAGCGGACAAGGGACCTGCAGCATAATCGAATACATAGTAAGGACTACCATCGAAGTTTTGTCCGAACTGCATGACTCGGAAACTCGTATCTACTAAGGAGGTTTGGGCAAATATACTTTTAAATACCGGCATTAAGATAAGCTGTAATGCAGTGATTCCATTGCTTAACACAAAAAACACTAGAAACTGTGCAATATTTGGATGCTTCTCTTTATAATTATTCCAAAACTTAATGGGACCTGAAACTACCTTTTTATCACTTGCTTTTTCTACATTCATTTTACCTCTCCTTCGTCACTTAGGCTATTGTTAATTCGTGCCTTTCGCAACCTTTTGCATCTTACTACGTTCACTTAGTACATGACGTAGTCCTTTAAAAAACTTTCCATTAACAATCATGAGGATCCCATCAAGCATTGGCATATTAATTATGCCACCAGTCATACGAGCAACCCCTCTAAATGGCATATGGTAAACTGACATCATAATTAGGTTCGCGAGCTCTCTTTTTCCGATTTTGCGTAGGAACCAATGAGCAAATCTGATCGAACGAAAAGCAAATCGAGCAAAGCCTCCCTTAGCGTACTGGCACTGTGCAATCGTATCGTTATAACCGAGCGGCTTCGTTCGATCCCAAGTTGAGATAGGTAATTTGCGTCCAAGTAGAGCCTCGAATTCTGCTTCACTCACGTTATTTGCTTGACCTGAATAATATGAAGGTAGCATCTCTTTGTCATATGGAAGTGCTGCATTTGTCCCTTCGATGAAAATTGAGTCCTCTAATCGAAGATCTACACTTGATGCACCAATGATAATCGAATAAGTAGCTTCTTCAATTTCCCATTGATTTGTTTTGACATTGAAATAACGGAATGTCTTATCATCAAATGGAATCGTGATCGATTTTGTTTCTCCAGGTTGTAAAAATACTTTTGTAAATCCTTTTAATTCCTTTTTCGGTCTAAAAATAGCGTCAGACTGACAAGCAACATACATCTGTGCAATTTCCATCCCAGCAACTTTTCCGCTATTTGATAGATTAAATGTTACCCCGTCTTTATTTACTTGAATATCAGAGTATTCAAAACTAGTGTAGCTCAGTCCAAATCCAAATGGGAAACGAACATTCACGTTAGCAGAATCATAGTAACGGTATCCTATATACATGCTTTCACGATATTCAACACTTACTTCTTTACCAGGAAAATGATGGTAAGCTGGTGTATCTTCATAACGGATTGGATATGTTTCTGCTAATTTTCCAGAAGGATTTACTTCTCCTGTTAAAACTCTCAGAATAGCCTTCGCTCCCGCTTGACCACTTAAATAACCGTGTAATAATCCTTTTACTTCTCCAATCCATGGCATTTCAATTGCAGCTCCACTAGCAAGAATCGCTACAATATTTTGATTGACCTTATTCAAGGCATGTAGTAACTCAATTTGGTTTGCTGGCAAATTCATATTTTGGCGGTCAAGTCCCTCAGCTTCTGTCGCTTCGTCTAAACCGATATACAAAAGCACAACATCTGCTTCCTTCGCTAGTGCACATGCATTCTCTATTTTTTTCTTATTTTGCTTTCCGTAACGTTCAAATCCTGGTTCGTATCCAATATTCACAATTCCTGATGCTTCAATGCAATCCAACGTATTATCTAAAATAGTAGGATTAACAATTGATGAGCCAGCACCTTGGTATCTTGGATTTTTCGCGAAATCACCAATTGTAGCAACCTTAATCCCTTTATTTAACGGTAGTACGTTTCCTTCATTTTTCAGGAGAACGATCGATTCTTCCGCGACCTCCTGTGCAACTTGATGGTGCTCAGTCACGTCGAACTCTGTCGGTTGAGGCCGACGGTATACTGCTTCTGTTGTAAAGATTAAGTCAAGTAAACGATCAACACATTCATCTAACACATCTTCTTCAATTTTGCCTGATTGGATCGCTTCAATAATTTCTCTATTTGTTTCTCCAGCAGTTGTTGGCATTTCCAACTCATTTCCAGCCACTAGACCTGCCACTCGATCATTACTGCCACCCCAGTCCGTAACTACTACCCCATTGAAATTCCACTCATCACGAAGAATCTCTCTCATTAAATGAATGTTTTCATTCGTATAAGCACCGTTTAGCATATTGTAAGATGACATCACTGTCTTCGTTTTTCCTTCATTAATAGCAATCTCAAATGCCGTTAAATAGATTTCTCTTAACGTTCTTTCATCAACAATTGTATCAATTGACATTCGTCTTTCTTCTTGATTATTTGCAGCAAAGTGCTTCACACAAGCTGAGATCCCATGAGATTGAATGCCTTTTATATAACCGGCGGCGAGTTTGCCGGCGTGGAGTGGATCTTCACTAAAATATTCGAAATTTCGTCCACACAACGGATCTCTTTTCATATTAATACCAGGACCAAGTAATACATTTACCCTTTGAGCAACTGCTTCTTCACCAAGATAGCGCCCGATTTTCTCACCCAAATCAGTATTCCAGCTATTTGCTACCGTTGCAGCAGTTGGGAAACAAGTCGCCGGAATGCTTTCATTTAGACCCAAATGGTCAGCAGCTTCGGCTTGCTTTCTAATTCCGTGTGGTCCATCTGCTAGAAAAATACTATTAATACCTAGTCGATCTATTTCTTGCGTTGTCCAGAAATCTTTCCCAGACATTAAGGATGCTTTTTCTTCTAATGTCATATTCGCTATGATGTCTTTATGTTTCATGTTCAGTGCCTCATTTGCAATTTCAGCGGCACTCCTCAAAGGAGTACCGCTGAAAATTATTTTTGTTATTAAATTCTTAACCAATACAATCTCCGATGCTTAACTCCATTAAGCGATGTTGTCTTCGTCTCTCTTTCTACTATTACGGAAAGTAAAGAAGAACCCTAGGATGATACCTAAACCAACAATAACATCAATAATAATTGTGTTGATTACCCATTGTGGTTTGTCAGTACTCATTCCATCATCAACTGCATTCGTATTTGCTACAGTGTATAATACATTTTTCGCCGCAGCTCTCATCGCCCATAATGTATCATTACTTTCTGTATTTACTTGCGGTACACCAAATGGTGCAACACCAGTAAGAAGGATATCATTACCAGCACGTACTGCAAGCTCTGCATTCATGTACGGATATGCATCAAGGATATAGAAATCTGTATTAACAACACCTCTAAAGCCCCACTCGTTACGTAACACTTCTGTAAGCAAGCTCTCATCTGCGCCTGCCCATACATCACCAATACTGTTGAATGATGACATTACTCCTAATGCGCCGCCTTCTTTTACTGCATATTCAAATGGTCGTAAGTAAATTTCACGAATTGCTTGTTCGTCACCCCATGTTAAAACACCAAGTGTACGGTTATCTTCCTGATCATTTAGAGCAAAGTGTTTCATTTGAACGTATCCACCTTCTGCTTGGTAGGCTGCAATTGTTGCAGCTGCAAACTTACCTGAAAGGTATGGATCCTCTGAATAGTACTCAAAGTTTCTTCCTGCAAATGCTGTACGGTGGATGTTCATTGCTGGACCATACCAACCAGTTACACCATAAGCCTGTGCTTCCTTACCAATTGCTTCACCCATTGCAACAGCAAGATCAATATTCCACGTTGATGCAAGCATCACTTCTGCAGGGAATGGGATTCCTGATAATGGCGAACCTGAAATAAAGTTACTAATCCCGGCTGGACCGTCATAGTCTATTGTCGCTGGCTTCTGAACAGATTGAATTTCAGCCGTTTTGTATCCACCATGTGTAAAGACATTCACTAGGTCATCTACTGTCAATTGATCAAGTAGTGGCTCCCAGCTTTCATCATCATAAGCAACATCTTTATAATCTTCCAAAACTAATCCATTATCTGCTCCAGTTGTAGGGGCATTTTCATGTGTATCAGCTGGTACATCATAACGCTTGCTATTCACCATGTCGACAAACGCCGTATTAACTAATGTACCTACTACCTCTCTAGTCGTACCATCTTCATTTGTAACAGTAAAGATTTCATTTTGATCAATCGTATCTAAATTAGCAAAGCCGTCAGCTCTTGAAAGATATGTTTCAATGCTTCCTTCACCCGTTACTTCTTCATCAAACTGGTTCACAGCGGTTTGGTCATCAGTCGTACGACCAGCTTCGTTATAAACTACTTCTGAAAGAGTTTGTGATGCTACGTCTGCAATTTTCTCATGTGAGTTGCTCATTAACATGACATTGTATTCGCCTGCTTCAAGTACGTAAGCGCCATTTTCACTGAAAATCTTGTTATGATCGTATGCTGCCATATCTTCTACAGGGAATGATAGTGAAATCACCTCTGATTGTCCTGGCTCAAGTTGAGCTGTCTTTCCGAAAGCCGCTAAGTTAACAGATGATCTTTCGATTTGACCAGTATAAGGCGGAGTGTAATAAAGCTGTACAACCTCTTTACCAGCTACCGATCCTGTATTCGTAACTTGAACATCTACTGAAACTTCTGTATCAGTCCATGTAACACTATCTGTTACTACTTCTTGATCAAACGTTGTGTAGCTCAGTCCGTAACCAAATGGATATAATACTTTTTCATCATAGTTAATGCTGCCTTCTGCGGCCGCTGTTTCATAATAGCGATATCCAACATAGACACCTTCTGTTAAGTCAACATATTTTAATGGGACTCCTTTTGCGTCTGTTGCAGTTGAGAATGTTCCATCAGCATTCTCAAGAACATAATCAAAATCACCAAAGTTAGCAGCTGCAGGTGCATCTTGTAGGTCATTAGCATAGATATCTACTGTTTTACCTGAAGGGTTTAAATCACCAGCAAGTACTTGACCTAAAGAACCAAATCCACTTTGTCCTGGTCCTGCAATATTCACAACACTCTTGATTTGGTCATAATCTTTAAGCCAATCAAGCTCGAATGTATTCGCACTATTTAAAACTAAAACGATGTTATCAAAGTTTTCTGTTACAGCTTCTAGCATTCCTAGTTCTCTATTCGTCAGTTCTAGGTAATGTTTATCCGGATCTTGGTCATCTTCAAAACCAAACTTTTGACCAGTTGGTCCCTGTGGACTACCGTCTGGATCATACGTATCTTCTCCAAATAAGCTCTGAGGAAGATCAGCGCCTTCTCCACCCGAACGAGCAATAAAGAGAACTGCTGTATCAGAGAATTCTTTTGCCTGAGAGATTAACTCATCAGTGTAGAATGTTTCTGGCTCAGGCTCTGGTATCGTGAAATCTTGCCCTTCAATTCCAATTACTGGACGTACCAGATCAGTTGCAGCATAAGCATTATATAATTCTTCATTAATTTCAATTCCTGCTGCCTCTAACCCTGCTTTAGGAGTAATGGCAGTTGATGCATCTGTACCACCGGAACCAGCTCCACCATAAATCGGTGCAGTGAAGCTCCATCCGAATACGTTGACTTTTGTTCCTTCAGCAAATGGTAAAGCGTTTTCTTCATTTTGCAAAAGGATAATTCCTTCATCTGCAATCTTTTGTGCAACCTCTGTTGAATGATCACGTGCTGCAATCGCTTCATTACTTGTTGTGTCAATTTCTGTAAAATACGATGTAATGACATCTGAATAATAGCCTAATGCAACGTTCGCACCAATCGCAATAACTAACAAAATACTTAAAATCGAGCTCCATACAATGCGAAACTTTTTCTTGCTCATTTTTCTCTTAGCCATGCTCTTACCCCCTGTTATATTGTTACCTCACTAAAAATGTTGTTGCATTTAACAAGTGTGGAAATTCCCCTCCTCATTAAGTGAAACGCTACCATTTAAATCTAAATCAATTTGAAAGCGTTTCATGACTACACATTAAATTTACTGCACTTTTAACAATTAGACTATAAACCAAAAGTTAGGGGGTAGTAACTTTTAGTTTAACAAGATGAAAAAAGTTGATTTAATAGGCTTTACGACTATCAAATCAACTTAATCTTTTTCTATTTATTTTCTCCAATAACTTCTGTATCATAAAATAACCTTCTGCACGGTCCTTCATTTCTTCATAACAAATAAAGCTTATGTAAAACATTTCCTGGAAAATGACCTGTCTTAATCCTTTTATTTTAAGTCAATTAAAATGTAACATTGATCATCACTTCTGTAACCGACGTTTTCTTTGTCTTTTAACATCTTAGCTAGTTTTTCTTTAGCTACAGATAAAGAAGCCCTCGAATGCTTCTTTAAGAATGAGTGTAAACGGCCTTGTTCGAATGGCTCTGATACTCCATCAGTATATAGAAGAATCCTTGCCCCTTTCGTGTATGAGAATACCGAGTGTTTAAAATCCATTCCTTTGAAGGAGCCAATAGGTGGGCCTTGTGTTTTCAACTCTCTATGCTCGCCTTCCAATCCTAAGTAAATGGCAGGTGGATGCCCTGCATTGATGTACTCAACGGTCTGTTCTTTAATATCAATCGATAGATAAATCGCCGTACAATAATGCCAGGCATCTTCTTCGTTTTCAAATAAAAGATGCATCTGATCATCTAGCTCTTTCATTATTTGATCTGATGATGCTCCTTTTGATATTAATCGTTGAAACAATGTAACGAGTGACATCGTAATAAGCGAAGAAGAGATACCATGTCCCATCACATCTAGTAGGATGATCCCATACTGATGTTCATTGATTTGATAGAATCCGTAAATATCACCTGATAATTCATTCGAAGCATGGTAATAGGATTCAATTTGGAGGTGTTCGTTATTTATTGCATCCGTCAATGTTGTTTCCTGTATCTTTTTTGCTAAGCTGAGCTCCTTTTGAGTTTCCGTTTTGTATTTAAGATTTTGTTGGTTGATTCTTAACATTTCAGCTTGCTTTTCTTCTAAATTATGTAAAACCAACTGTAGTTCAGCATTAATTCTATCTTTTTCTTTTAGCCTTTCTTCAGCCAGCTTATTTGCTTCAAGTAATTCATTCTCGTATTGATTTCTTTTTTTATTAGGAACAATAATACAGGAAATAATTCCATCTAATCGGGTGGAGGCATATAGAAGGACAGGTATTTTTTCACCTTGATGTGACATTAACTCTAGAGATACTTCCTCAACTTGTTGCTTTTGGATCAATAATGGATAGAAAATAAATTGAAAGAATGCTTGAGTTGATCTAGTAAGGATAGTCCGAACACTTTGACCAATTAATTCGTCAATATCATAACGTAACAACTGTAATAAAGTGTGATTAATTTCTTCTATCTCAAAATCCTTTGATAGAGTTAAAAGTCCGCCTGGGATGCCATTAATGTTGTTTTCCATTACATCATACCGCCAGTACCTTGTAGTTGACTAGCAAACGGTTCGTTCAAATAATTCTGGATCAAATGAATGGTTTCTGTCGGATGGCTAATATGCGAACAGTGGCCGATTGCACTTGAGTAGGAAAGCACGCAATTGGCAAGCGTCTCCTTCATGTAATAAGCAACTTCCTCTGGAACAAACAGATCGTTTGCGCTCTGAATGATTAACGTTGGGACTGTTACATTTTTCAGTTGTTCTCGGTAGTCTGTATAAAAACAGACCTTAGCAAATTGATTGGTAATTACAGGATCATTCAAACGGAATTGAGCTTCAATCTCACTCTCGAATTGCTTATAATCGGAACCGTTCATTATTGCCTTACTAATCGTTGTTGTGCACTCCAGATAGTTTTTTTCCATCAATTCTATCAAACCATCTAATTCCTCTTTTTCGAAACCTCCCTGATATCCAGATGTTTCATTTAGAAAGAATGGGGATGGCCCAATCATAATTAGTTTTGAAATTAGATCTGGCTGTTGGATCGATGCAAGCATACCGATCATACTGCCAACCGAATGCCCGACAAAGACTACATTATCTAGAGCCAACTCATTACAAATCGCCAATACATCTTCGACATAACCAGAAATTGTACTATATTTTTTCGGATCATAGGCCGTTATATCTGACTGCCCAAAACCAACATAATCAAATAAAATCACTTGATAATCATCTTCAAATGATTTAGCGACAGCTGCCCAAACTTCTTGATCAAAGCCAAAACCAGGTGCAAAAATAATCGGCTGCTTCCCTCTTCCCTTTAATGTAACATTATTTTGAGTTCGAGCACGCTGTGTCATATTTAAATCCCCTTACATTTAGTATCTTCCCTATTTTTCTATCATAACATTTAGAAGCTAAGGCTTGGTATAAACGGAAGAAGTTTTACTAAATTATTGTTATTTTGTAGAAATTACCTACCCTACTTCAGAATAATATTTAAAAGATAAAAGAGAATACAAAGAAACCCCTTGTTGTATTAGACAAGGGGTTTCTATAAATCATTTAGAGATTCAAACCATTTCTTCTTCTAGCAACATAGAATGCAACACTTCCAATGACTACTAGTAGAAGTCCTATTACAAACCAATTATATTGATTTGTAGCAGTATCTGGTAGTTTATCTTTCCCAGTTTGATCGTCTACTTCTGTTTGACCTTCTCCTACTTTCACTTCATCATCTGCAATTTCGAATGCTCCGTAAATACTGAAGTGAGTAACTTCAGCTATTACTTCACCAGTACTACTGTCATACTTTGTTGGAGTAATTTCTTCCTGTTTTACTCCATTTTCATCAATATAGAACACTCTTACATTTTTCCAATTCTTAACTTTTTCCTGATCAACATCAAATGTTAAGGTAATTGGTGTTTCAGTAAATGTAATTGCTTCTCCATTTGAACTTAACGTGAAGTCATATAAACCACTTATAGCATTGGAATTTTTAGAGATAACTTCATTATTTACATCCCCAAAAATAAATTCTACATCTTCGTGCCCTTTTAGAATTGATACTGGAATTTCTACTTCAATACGATCAAATTCTAATACAATAACAGCATCTTCACTCAACTGATCCAACACTGCCTTTTTAAGAATTGTTTTCTTTGAAGGATTCTTTGTTTTATAAACATTATTATTTTTCTCTAAATCTTCTACTTGGTTTACAACCGTTTCTTTAGTTCCTGGTTGTTCTGTTCCTGGATCCTCCGTTCCTGGATCTTCTGTTCCTGGATCTTCTGTTCCTGGATCTTCTGTTCCTGGATCTTCTGTTCCTGGATCCTCTGTTCCTGGATCCTCTGTTCCTGGATCTTCTGTTCCTGGATCTTCTGTTCCTGGATCTTCTGTTCCTGGATCTTCTGTTCCTGGATCTTCTGTTCCTGGATCTTCTGTTCCTGGATCTTCTGTTCCTGGATCTTCTGTTCCTGGATTCACCACACGATTATAGTAGTCACTCACTTCAGTTGCAGCAAGTGCCTTATTACCATAGATACGTAGATCATCCATTAGCCCGTTATAAGGCGTATCCCAATAGTTAACACCTAGACCAAAGACTGCATCTGTAGTTGTAAAAATTGAAGGGAAATCAGAACCAGTGAATGCCTGTTCTCCATTTAGGTAGATCACAACTTCACCGTTGTTAACGGTTGCTGTCAAATGTGTCCATTCGTTTGTTGGTATTTGTGCACCAGTCGTTGCATCATACCAAGTTCCGCTACCAGACCATAGCATCGTGTTACCGTCACCTGGTCCAAATGGCACAAGACTTATCCAGTTATTTTCGTCTCTACTACCAAAAAACGTTGTTGTATACTGTGTTAATTCTGTTGGGTTCAACCATACAGATACTGAATATTCATTGCTAGAGATTAATCCTTTAGGCAGAGAAATACCTGATTCCCCATTAAATACAGCTGCCTTTCCATCAATCCCTTGTTCATATGAAATGGTCCCACCAGTATTAGTAATAATATTACCCGTAATGCTACCATCTTCATGGTTCCCTGTTTCATCTTCTAAGTTATCTTCAAAACTATAATTTGCTGTTAACCCATCAGGACTGTTATAAAGTGTCTGAACTTCATCAGCAGGTAGAACAACTCCATCATAGACACGAACCTCGTCCATTAACCCTTTAAATGGTGTGTCCCAGTAGTTAACACCTAGACCGAACTCTGCATCCAATGTTGTAAAGACATTAGGGAAATTGTTGTTAGAGAACTTTTCTTCTCCATTAATGTAAACTTTAGCTGCCCCTTCATTTACAGTAAGAGCAAAATGACTCCACTCCCCTGTTGGAATAATTGAATCAGACATTGCATCATACCAATCTTCACCGTTATGAACCCACACCTTTGTCACATCATGTGCATTTGGAACA
Source organism: Halalkalibacter suaedae (assembly GCF_017939705.1). GTDB lineage: Bacteria > Bacillota > Bacilli > Bacillales > Bacillaceae_D > Halalkalibacter > Halalkalibacter suaedae. The sequence continues at coordinate 109,273 of NZ_JAGKSQ010000004.1, read as the reverse complement.
ACGCTAATCCAATTACTTTCTGTTCTCGCACCAAAAAATGCTGTTGTGAATTGTGTAATTTCTTCAGGCTTCATCCAAAGTGACACAGAATACTTATTAGTAGAAATTAAACCATCGGCTAATTTCAACCCCGATTCACCATTAAACTTGGCCGCTTTTCCTGATACTCCATCGGCATAGCTAATTTCTCCGCCTGTATTTGTAAGACGGTCTCCAGTAACTGTAGCATCTGCTTGATTACCAGAGCGATCTGCTAACCCATCATTAAAGTCATAATACGCAGATAAACCACCTTGTTCTTCAGCAGGAACGGTAACTGTTTTTGTTAATGTACCTGTCGCATCCCCTAAAGAGATTGTTGCCGTCAAATCAACATTAGCTGCTTCAGAACCAAATTTCGGTCTTTCTACAGCTCCATCCGCAGAAATAATCTCTGAATTAGAAGATTCCCATGAAATCTTAGTTCCCTGTGTTGCTAGTGTCGGCAAGGATAGATTATTGATAGCGGTCGCAGGAATGATCGTCTCTAATTCTTGCTTAATACTATCAACCACTTCTTGATTTTCTTTGCTTTCTACATGACTTCCCCAGACTACAACTCCATCATTAGACATTGCACTGAATGTCATGACCCATTTCTCTGAGGTAGGGTCATATTGGCGAATGAATACGCCATCATAACTTTCATTATCAACCGTTAATTCCACTCGATAGTTATCATATAGTTTCCACGTACCTGTTACAGCACCAGTAATCGTCTTATCTTCATTCAACTCAATCCATGTTGATTCAATTAATTCACCATCAATTTCCTCGCCATGGTTGACGTACTTATAGTTACCAGTAACATCAGCTTCTGAAACGGTCTCAATCGTTTCACCTGCATAGTGATAAGGAGTTGGCACTGGCCATTGATCACTATTCTTGAATGTTTGATGCACACGAACCTGATGCATTTCTCCTTGCTCTGGGAAACGGGCATGTGTAACGATAAATTCCTTCCCGAGCTCATCATCAATTAAATAAGAGTTATGACCCGGGGCCATGTAACCGGTACCAATTCCGCTACCTGTTTCTCCTAGATCTCTCTTAAATAAGAAATTCCCTATCATTTTGTTTCCGATATCCTTATGATCGTCATTACCAGGAAAATTCCCTACACCCAAATCAAAGCTTTCAGGATAGACAGCTTCATTTCCAGACGCATCTAAGTAAGGTCCTTCGATACTTTCTGCTCTAAACTGTCTCATTTGATAGCCGCCATCAGAAGCTAGACCACCATACGTAATATAGAGATAATAATAACCTGTTTCTTCATCATACACTGCGTAAGTAGCTTCACCAGAACGACCGTAGCCTCCAGCAATCTTTGTACCAAAATACTTATCAATCATTCTACCGTCTGCGGTTGTACCATCTTCCCCCGGATAAATTGGTACACCAGTCTCTTTATCTAATGGCAAAATAAATGTCCCACCAGACCAAGAACCGTATGTCATCCATAAATCTCCATTTTCATCATAGAGAATATTCGGATCAATTGCATTTGTATAAAGGGCATTATTAAAATTCCCCTGACTAGTAAACCATTCAGGATTTGGTTCATCGATAACACCATCAGCAATAAGATCAGAAATATTTGTATTCTCCCAATGCTTATTTACTTCACTATTACTGTCATATGCTTCATAATTAGTAAAACCTGAATACATAATTGTATCAGTATAGTCATATGGTCCTTCAATGTTCTTCGACACAGCGATACCAATTGCTGAACGAATATATGTGGATGAAGCACTATAGTACATCATATAGGCACCAGTTGAACCATCTGCCCATACATAGTCCTGATTCCAAAAAATATCAGGAGCCCAAATAGCAAAACCACCTCTACTATCTGAATCATTTTCGCCAGCCCATTCAAAAGACTCAGCAAGGTTTTCAGACAGGTTGCCATAGATAGGGTTATTTTCTGGAGTTTGATATTCTCGTTCCACTATCGAACGCCAATTAATTAGATCAGATGACTTCGCTGCTGCAATATGTGAACCAAAAACATAATACATGCCATCCTTATCTTTTATAATAGATGGATCGTGCACCGATGCACGTTCGAATTCGATCGGCTCCGATTGATTCGTTTGCTCAGCCCCTAAAATATTTCCAGGCATTAATAAGAGTACTGTAAGAAAAATTATTAAACTTCTATGAATAACATTCTTCACTACGCTCTGCTCCTTTCGCAAGCACAACTGAATTCACATCCATTTCAAACTCTGTATATTTGCATTTTCTTCATTTAATAGTTATTTCAGAGCAAGAAAATGTCCAAGTATAATTGATAGAGTTCTAGAAAATCGATGGAGTTAATGTACCTACAAATAATTTGTCATTTTATACTGCAAATTCAAACAACCACTTACGGACAACATCTTATTAGCATCACCCCATTATTTATATGTACTTACAAGAAGTAAAACGCTTACAAAATACTTGTTAGCACTACCACTTAAAAATAGATTACTATAAACCAACAAGATTCTCAATAAAAACCAATAAAAATATATAATTCATACAGATTTATTTAGAATAGATCGACATTCTATAAAAAATAACTTTATAAGTTATTTTTTATATTTAAAATAATATAATTTTGTACGTACATGTTTAACTTATTGGTCCCTATCTATAATCAAAAATTCTAATGATGTCATTTTATTTAACAGAAAAAGGACCAAAGCTCACGCTTTGGTCCTTTCTCATCTATTCATTTATTGTCAATATAACCAAACAAATACTATTAATTAACTGAAGGTTCTCTCTGCTTTGTATAAGTGAGCATGGTGCCGATCACTCCACCAATGATCGCCGGAATAACCCAGCCTAATCCAACTGTATACAATGGAAGAATCGCTGTGAATAGTTCGTCAACTTGCTCAAATTTAATCCCAGCAACTTTTAAACCTTCAAAAATACTGATAATAAATGTAAATAACATACTAAGCTGATATACTTCTGTTTTCCCTTTAAATAAAGGATGTAAGAATGTCAGCACCATTAAACAAATCGCCAACGGATAAAGCATATATAAAACGGGTACCGAGATTGAAATCAAGGTCGACAAGCCCACATTTGAGATAACTGCACTAATAATTGTAAATAGAATAACCCAGCTTTTATAAGTGACGCTTGGGACGATCTTCGTGAAATATGAAGCACATGAAGTGACTAATCCAATACTAGTCGTTAAACAAGCGGCGATCACAATTAAAGCTAATATCACTTTACCGAATGCACCGAAATAATGCTCTGACACTGCAGCTAATATAACTGCACCATTCTCTAGATGACCAAGCTCAATTACACTTGTTGCTCCAATATAAGAAAGAGAAGAATAAATAATTGCAAGCAAGACTCCAGCAACTAAGGCAACCTTTAATGTGGAAATCATTAGGTTTTTTTTCGAAGTGACCCCTCGATCTTTCATGATATTAATAATAAGGATACCAAACACGAAAGCAGCAAGAGCATCCAACGTTAAATATCCCTCTTGGAATCCTTTGAAAAAGCTATTTGCTGTATACCCTTCAGTTGGTGCTTGAAGCTGTCCAATTGGATTCATAAATGCAACTATGATTAAAATACTAATAAAAATTAATAATAATGGAGTCAATACCTTACCGACGATATTAACGAGTTTGCCAGAGTGCAATGACGCAAACAATGTTATAGCAAAGAATATTATCGTAAACAACAGCAATGGTACAAAACTAATATCAGCACCTAAAAACGGTCTAATTCCCATTTCAAATGAAACGGTATTGGTTCTTGGTATAGCAAACAGAGGTCCAATCGCTAAATAAAGGGCTACCGTAAAGGTAATTCCATACACAGGATGAACACGACTTGCTAGTGATTGTAGATCACTCTTTCCAGAAAAGGCTAATGCCAAGATCCCTAGAATCGGCAATCCAACTCCAGTAACAATAAAACCAGCATTTGCTGCAAATACATTCTCACCAGCCAATTGACCTAGCATTGCAGGGAAAATTAGATTCCCAGCTCCGAAAAATAATGCAAACAACATAAATCCTACCGCAATAACATTAGTAAATGAATCTCTTGATGACATAATACACTTCCTTCTATATAATTACGCCGAAAACTCAAGCTCACTCTCAGTAATCACCTAATTCACTGCAAAACTTAAGATGTAGACTCATATGGCGACGAAAAATAATATATCATAAAAAATTTCACAAAACAATTTATTCTGAAAATAAATTATATTAGAACAACGTTTTCTCATACTGAATCGGGCGAATTCTTTTTTGTTTAATATAAATAGGGGTTTCTAAAAACAATAACTGATCAAAGTAAATTCTCAGTATAAATATGAACCCGATTACGCCCATCACGTTTTGCTGCATATAAAGCTTGATCCGCTTTATTTAATAACTGATGCAGCGTTTCTTCGTTTGTCTTCATTGCCTCAGCAACTCCACTACTAAAAGTAACAGAAATTATGCCCTCAGCAATAAGTAGTGGCTGTTCCTGTATTTTTCTTCGAAGCTTATTTGCTATTATTTGACCTTCTTCTATAGTACGTCCACTTAATGCTAGCACAAATTCTTCCCCACCATATCTAGCAAATAGCATCCCTTCAGTTAATTCTGCTTGACAAACCTTAGCTACATGGACAAGCAACCGATCACCAATATAATGACCATACGTATCATTAACCTTTCTAAAATAATCAATATCAAGCAAAATGATTGTAAACGGATTTGAAGCCTCTCTAGCAGCTGCAATCTCTTCTTCGCAATGGGTAAAGAAAGCACGACGGTTAAAAATCTCTGTCAATTCATCATAGTAAGCCTGCTGCTCTAGCTTCTTCTGCAATCTATTGACTTCGGTAATATCAGTAAAAATAAGTAACATACCCTTCCCGTTCGTTACTGGCTCCAAAGCAGAGGTACGAATCTGATAAACACGTTTAGAATTATTAACAACTAATTCGATTTCACTTTTAAATGCGACATGGCTTAAAGGGAAGGGAAAAGCCCTTCCAGCTAAAGACAACCACACATCATCAAAACCCTTACCAAACAGCGATCTAGTTAGGAGTGGAAACATCTGCTCACACGCATTATTAAATTCAATAACTCTGTCCGATTCATCCAATACAATAACACCGTCATTGATGCTATTAAATATCGCGTCCTTTGCGATAGGCATTATTTTAAACAATTGAGATGAATTAATTGACCATAAATATAAAAGAGAAGACACCCATAAAATCATCGGCACAGGGTCAATACCAGGGGGAGTCAGCCCAATTAAATAAACAAATGCAGTCAGCATAGGGACGAGTTGACCGAATATTAGTGCAATTAGTTGTGTACGATAGGCCCTGTCAGTTTCTCCCCAACGAGAAAGGACGAGCAAAAAAGCAACAAACATACAGGCAAATGTAAAAGAACCATAAATCATATACCATATTCCAATTTCCATATAAATAAAGGGAGCACCTAAATTCGGATCCACTTCAAACACTCGATAATGTAAATGATGATAGTCATTTGTCACAACCATAATCAAGCTAATGATAGGTATCGTAAACAAAGCGAGATATGTCTTCTTCTTTATCGTTATTCCTAGATATTTCATTATAAATAACAAGCCTAACGGTGCAGAGAAAGGCAATCCAATATATTGAATAATCGTTGACAGTTTCATTTGCTCAAGAGTTGTAGCTGCTAATCCAAAAGCAGCCGCAAAACAATAAATCGTTACAGACACAGCATAAATGACAAAGAAGTTAGCAATTGTTGAATAGTGATGTCGCTTCATAAGTACACGACAGCATAAATACAGATTAAGGACACCAGATGTGCACATGAGAGTTATAAAAGTAGTTAATTGGGAGTTCACAGGACCATACCTCTTATTTTTATTTTCAAGCTGAGCAATTAAATATAGGACAAACAATCATATTATCTCTATCCGAGCAGGATTTCCATGAATTCCATGTATCTTTGTTACTATTATACTAAAAAATGGATAATGTTGTTAGCAATAATCTGATTTGTTTAAAAAGAAAGACCAAAAGTAGTTGTAAATACTCAGTTATTTATATCAAGGCTATAAAATAACTAATTACTAAGTTCCATTCTAATTAGAATATTTCATTATTAATAGTCTTTCTCCAACCTAATGTTTCTACAAACATGCATTTTCTCCGCTTCTGTCCGTTTCGGGTAGTCTTATTGTCGAGAACAAAAAAATGAGCTGGCTAGCACGTCTTCAAATGTGGGATTATTTAATCAGTATTGCTGCCGTCAAACGACAGCAAAGTCTGTACGAAGGAACTCTTGTTGCTCAAGGGGCCTTTAGTGCTTACTTAAAAGAGGCAATTGAAAAGGCTGGGGGCTGGTTTCCTGTTGTAGGTGAGGACATCGTATTAACATGGGGAATTCTTAAGCATAATTACCGGGTTGACTATCAAGCTAAAGCAGTGGGTTTTACCCATGTTCCAGTTAAGTACGCAGGTTATTTTAAGCAACGAAAACGCTGGGCAAGAGGGTTATTTGAGGCGTTCCGTGCACATCCTACTATTTTAATCGAATATCGAGGTTTATCAAAATTCATCATCTTTTTAAATCTCTTTTTTCCATTGATTGATTTAATGATTATGTTTGTCCTGTTACCTGGTATTCTAGTAGCTCTGTTTTTTCAATTCTATTTAATAGCAGGTGTTATAACATTATTGCTCATACCGCTTGCCTTATTAAACGTATTGCAAATGTATCAATATCAGCAACGAATCTTGGGTGAAATCGGTATCTCCGTTAGCAAGGGTTTCGTTTCGCTGATACTTTTTCTCGTTTTATATTCGTTTATCCAAGCACCCATTTGTATAGTTGGTTATGCCGAGGAACTATTTTCAATGAAAAAAAGATGATAAGGACCTTCACTTTTCCAGCTAAAAATTCTAATCATATAAGCTAGAGGTCCGCTTAAAGGCGTAAAAAGAGTAACGATCAATCCTTTTCAGCGACCTCTACCAATAGGGTTTTACAAACATCCTATTACCTTGGTTCAATATGAATATGAGCATGCTGAACATCATGCTTTTCTTTCAGAGTATTTTCGATTTCCTCGGTGATTTGATGACTTTCAACGACATTTAAATGATCGTCTGTTACGATTACCAGATCAACAAACGTTTGATTTCCATGCATTCTTGCTTTTAGAGTTTTCACTTCTTCTATCTTTGGATTATCGTTAACTGTTTTTCTTATTTCGTCTAATTCATTAACATCAAACCCATCTGTTAACTCAAGCACAGCTACCTTAAAGATGCCAATGGCCGTTTTAATAATAATTAATCCAACAGCAATGGCTGTAGCAGTATCCAGCCAACCGAGCCCAAACTGAGAACCTACAATCCCAATGAACGCCCCAATACTTACAAGCGAATCAGATAAATTATCCTTTGCAGCCGCTTGTACTGATTGACTTTTTATTCTTTTACCTAATTTCATATTATATAAATAAACAAAAAACATAATAACTGAGCTACCTAAAGCTACCCAGCCAGTAAACATATCAGGTACGACATTACCCGGTTCCATTAGGTTTTTGGCGGCTTCAATGATAACCTGTATTCCGACTGAAACCATGATAAATGCAGCTATAAGTGAAGCTACCGTTTCAGCACGATAATGTCCATATAGATGATTTTTATCAGGAGGCCTTCTTGCAATTTTCAACCCAATTAATACTGCAATAGAAGCAACCACGTCAGTTGAATTGTTTAATCCATCCGCGAGTAGTGCTCCTGAGTTCCCTAAATAACCACTTGTCAATTTAGCAATTGATAAAAAGATATAGGTGAAAATGCTGAGCCAAGCCCCTTTTTCACCGGCCTTTAGATTATCATATGAGTCCACTTACATTCCTCCAATTCCGTTTGTCATAACATATGTATAAATTTTTTAGATCGTATGTTTTAGTATGGATAATATATGCAAAATTTATCCTTAGTCAATAATATTCTTACATGATATCCCTCCTCTGCTATAGAGAAGTGCTAACAAGATTTTTAATCAAATGAATTTAAATCATCCTAACTAGTTTCCCTAAAAAATAATTAACATAGCAAAAAATGTTAAGAACAAACGTTTGTTTTCTGTTATTGTAAATATAAGGCAGGTGACAGGGATGGATTATGAGAGCTGCATACAACGAACGCTCAATTATATTGAAGAACACTTGGATGAACCGATAACTCTTGAAACATTATCAGAGATTGCTTGTTTCTCTCCGTTTCATTATCATCGAATCTTCCAAGCAATGGTCGGAGATTCTGTAATGGATTATGTTAGAAAAAGAAGGCTTACTTTTGCAGCTGAACGTTTATTTTACTCAAATGATAAGATTATGAAAATTGCGATTGATTCAGGGTTTCAGTATCAAGAGTCATTCAATCGTGCCTTCAAGAAAATGTATGGCGTTTCACCGAAGCAATATCGCAACTTAGTGCAGATATCCGGACCTTTCCATGGTAAGGCCTACCTTATTTCAAAACAATTTCTAGGAGGATGCAAAATGGAACCAGTCTTACGAACGAAGCCAGCATTTCACATTATTGGTTATGCACTAAAAACAAAAAATACGGATGGACAAAACAATCGGGACATACCTGAATTCTGGCAGCAATACATACAAAACAACTTAGGCTGCACCATTCCTAATCCAATTAACAATGCTGATTTTGGAATTTGCACTGATTTTTGTCCTGAGACAGGCGAGTTCGTCTATATCATTGGAATGGAAGTCGAAGAAGGAACAAAAGCACTTGACGGAATGGTCTACAGGCATTTCCCTGAGCAAGAATATGCTGTCTTCACCACTCCAGTGGCAGATACTGAATCATTCACAGCTTCAATTCAATCAACTTGGAATTATATTTTTACAGAATGGTTTCAACAATCCGACTATGAGCATTGCGGCACAGTGGAATTCGAGTTGTATGATGAACGCTGTATCGGACCAGAGAAAATGATGGATATTTATATTCCGGTAAAGAAACGAGCAATTGAGGTATAGTTAATCACTTTCCACTCCTAAATTTTTAGTTTTTGGAGTGGAATCCTTTTAATTTAACTGTATAATGCACTTGTTCACTCCGAATTATGCCCTACCTAAAGTTCCAAAAATGAATCTTCTAAATCCCAGATACCTTCTCCTAAACTCTCAATTAATGCCTTTGCTCTTTTTTTTATATGATTTGGAAGATTATCCTTATCGAAGTACTGAAGATCAATACTTTCACCATCAGTCATTTCCAGTTTCCCAGTTACATCTATCGCATGATATAGATTAATGACACTATATGTTTCATCCCCATTTGGATAACGGCAATAATAGCTTGGACCTTAAAAAACCCCTAACAACTCGAACCGATTTGCTGTAAGTCCTGTTTCTTCTTTAAGTTCCCTTGAGGCAACTTCTTCAAGAGTTTCACCAAGTTCCATTGAACCTCCTGGTAATCCCCAATCCAAGGTATCTGAACGATGTTGAAATAGTATTTTCTTTTCAGCGTTTACAACAAGAATGGTAGCACCTACACTTATAATAGGCCTGTTCCCGATAAGCTTGCGTAACTCATCAATATATCCCAATTTCACCCCTCCTATTTTCTTAATCAAATTAATTACTATTAATTGTAAATTTAACAAGTGCCGCCTCGACTTATAGGCCATCTTTCAAAATCCCTACATACACGCAATAACATATTGAACTCAGTACCTCAATTACTGTTATTCAAATCAAAACTCTCGAAAGTACCACTCCATTTTATTACTATAGCTAACTCATCCAACTCAGTCGTCGTGGCACTATTCGAACTTAATAATTTGTGGTTGTATTCCTTATTACGATCCAGAATCGCATTGTTCACACTATAGTCTAATACATCATCTTTTGATTTTATATTATAATGAAAACTCTCGATTCCGTCTTTCTCATTCATTTTACTAAATATCTTAATATGATAGGTTTCTTCTCTGTTTATTTGATGAACAGATAGTTCAACTAACCATGTTTCACCCTCTCCGACAAATTTCAAGTCACTCTCACTTGATGAGCATGAGGCTAGTAAGATAACCATCAATATACTAACAAATGATTTTCCCATAGTACCGCCTTCCATAAAGTGTCTATTAGTTTACACAGCTGCTTGTTGAGGCAACCTTAATGACTAATCATTACATTATCTTCTTGCTACAAGAATACCTGCCTTTATCTAAACTTAATTCACAAATTTTAATGTATCAGCTTGAAATACAAATAAAATCCTAGCAGGGAAGCCCCACGCCAGGATTTATTAACATATACTAGATTTCAATTATTTGAAGCTCTATCCGCTATATTTTCTCTTAATTACTTAATTTCTAGATAATCAATCAATGCATCCCAATTTCCTTCATCAGCTGTGACAACAAGTTCAATCTCCTGATTTCCTGTTCCATGACTAACATTGTTAATTGTGTAGATTGCTGGATTACTACCGCCAAAATAGAAGGTACCCTTCGTCTGTCCACCTATTTTCAAATCAACTCTAGCCATGTTTGAGTTATTTGATGCACCACGAAGTGAAAAGCTATGGGTGCCACTTGCGAAATACTGGGTGTATTTGACTGAATCATTGTTCGCATATAAACCTACTCCGTTAAACGGCGAGCTAATATCTCCTGTATACTGACCAGCTTTTGTCATGCTCTCAGCTTCTTTTTTCGTAGTATTATCACTTCCACCGCCACTTAATGGAGGAGGATTGCTACCGCCACCAGAGTTTCCTCCGATTGTAAGTGTATTACTGTATACATTAGCACTTCCACTACTTTGATAGCCCTCTACAGTAAGTGCGACTTCATACATCTTACCCATCGTCATCCCTAGATTTTCCCATGCTTTGAAATGTTCACTAACAGATATTGTTCCGCTCGTACGCTTCGATGTGCGAACACTCCAATACTGCTTAAATGTTGCAGTCCCTTTAATGGAAGGCTGGTTGGTTCGAGTGGTCTCATATACGTCATATGTACCCCCGTCAACATTAATGGTGCCCTTAAACGTTCCAGTTGGGCGATAGCTGCCCCAACTATCAACGATATAAAATTCGACAAGTGGGTCAACTGCCCACCCATAAACAGTTAAATACGAATTACCGTTTGGCTGGAAGTTGGCACCGTAACTAATAGACATATTTCCAATCTGTTGGTGTGTCTGCGTTTCATTAAACTTCTTACCTTTACGGAATAGTATATTATTAACATTACTCCACTCGGCACTAAACGTACCACCACTTCCCAACGTCATACTTCCAGAGCCACCATTATCTTTCCAGAATTCATAGTCATAGCCGTCGTGAGTACCAACTTCATTTGAGCTGAGAGCCGCCTGTACATTTACTGCAGGTATTGTAAGTGCAAAACAAATCACAATTGCTACAAATAACCTAATTCTACTACTTTGGATCATTTGGCATTCCTCCTGTTTTTGTTTTATTGCATTTGTCTTACTATAATGCAGCACGCCCTATAGCATATAACTACCAGCACCTTCCATAAAAGTAATTGAAAGCGATTACAATATAATCTTATTAAAGTAGTTAGTTCAATTCAACCTCAAAAAATATAGTGATCACTAGAAAAATTATAGAAAAATGATTCGAATACAAATAACAATGTAATTTAAGTGAAGCATGATAAAGGGAAAGGTGATTGGCTCTACTAGAAAATGTAGGAAGGAAGGAAAAAGAGCTTGGACCAAAAGTAATTTAGTGAAAAGAAAATCCGAACAATGCTAGTTGGGCTGACGTAAGCCACTCCCACTCCTGCTTTGTTCGGATTTTCCAATAAACACTTTAGTTATGTCCTAGCCACTTTTGAAGGGATGATAGCATATGACCCTTACAACGTCCGAGGAGGTTCAGACATCGTATTTGCTAGAATAATATAGATGAGCAAATTAGCAGGAAAAAAAATCATGATTAGTCTTACTGCCATAGGAGACATACCAAAATATTCGGCAATTCCTCCGCAAACGCCGACTATTGATCGATTTGTTGCTGATTTTGTTAATTTTTTTTGCAAGGTAACTCCACCTTTATTAAGTTTATAACTAGGAAAACATCAACAATATGATTAAGTAAGGAAAGGTTAACCACTCATTCCTTTCCAATCAACTGCACATCCTCGTGTCGGTTAGAGTACCAGGCCTTGATGTTCATTGCATATGGCACCGGGATGTCTTTTATCTCTTCAACATGTACCGGAGTCGCTCGATTTATTGTCGTAATTGATGCCACATTAAAAAAGGTCTGTAGCCGTGATTGAGAATAGGTCATTTCAATTACATTTTTTCGTTTCGTAATGAACATCCGGCTCGTTAACCCTCCGTGCCACCATTGAACTTGGTCTTCTGTTACGCCATATTTAGTATGGATATAATCAAGAATCCTTTGTAAAACAATCACAAATACTAAAATAATACTTGCTATCCACCATGCCTGTTCAATTTGAAACGGCTCAGGCTTAAAATAGGTTAAGGCAATCGTTGCAATAATCCAAAACCAGCTTGGGCGTAGAAGTTTCACCCATAAAGAATTCTTTGGTAACCGTTCTAATTTGACTTCTAACTGATAGTTTGGAAGGATTTCATTTATTAGCTCAAAGGCCTGGTCCATTGGCAGGAAAGGATACAAGGAGTTAACATTCACTTCTCCTGAACTAATTGTACTAGCAGAGCTAATTAACTTCACTTCCGCTAATCCAAACAATCGTTTCATAAATGTCTGTTGGATTTCTAATCCTTGAACCTTCTTTTTTTCGATCGCGAAATAACTCTCCTCTAAAACCCCTCGATTGATATAAACATGAGTCTCATCAGAGCTAATCTCATACTTGCCGTAACGCACAAATGTCCTAATGACTCCAAATCCAACAGCAATTATTAACACAAGGACAATAACAGCAACAAGCAACCATATACTAGCAAGCATAACCTCATAATACCCTTCTACCTGATTTGTCTCGGCAAAAAACGGCTCAATATAATCTAGTGCGGCAAAGACAATTGGAATAATGGCAAGGAAGCTTAATGAGGTAAAGCTCGCCTTCCATAGATCCTTTCGCTTCGGGGTAAAGTGAATGGTTCGATTCGTTTCAGGCTGTCTTTCTTTTTCTACTTCAACCGGAGCCTCTTCTTCATTCTCAAACGCCATTGAAGGGTCACTTTCATTTTCCTTTTGAGTAAGACCTTGCTTTCCCGGCTTAACTAAGCCTATTAAATTGTCTGCATCCTTCTTCGTTAATACTTCAAAGTGGACAGAGTCATCCTTACCATCCATCGCTGTTTCGAATGTTACAGAGGTTAGACCCATTAATTTATGAAAGAAAGACGTTTTTCTCGTTACGTTCTGAATTCTAGAAAACGGAATCATATTCGTTCGCTTCACAAAAACCCCTTTACGAATATGAAAGGTGTTATCCTCCAAATCATACGTCTCAGCGAACCAAGAAACGATGATGAGTAGCAAACGCCAAATAATCACGATTAAAAAAGCATACCTACCATACTCAAAGAACCAACTCTCTGAGTTTCGATTAACAACAAAAAGAATAAAAGCAAAAAACAAACTACCTTTAACAAGATTGTACAAACGAAAAACCATGATTAATGGATGATATCTCAAGATTCATCCACTTCCTTCGACTTGGCAAACGCCGCTAGCGTTTCTCTTAATTGTAATGCTACTTCCTCATCTAAAGCAGGAATCGAATGAGAGGAGCCCATCGTTTCAACTTTAATAGAACGAGTGTTGAACCATTTCATGATCGGTCCTTTAACCGTGGATACAGACTGTATTTTCGTCATCGGAACGGTGACCCATTCCTTTTTAAAGATTCCGTACTTTAATTGCAAATACTCCTCATCGTACTCGTAACTCCAGCTACGATACAAATACATTGGTTCAAATAGGGACCAAACTGTGCTCGCTATTGTAATTACAAGTAGAGCAATTAATACCCAAAATGCCCATGCTGGCCATTCAAAATAAAAATTTAACCAAAACAGACCTGCCAACACGACGAACACTATCAAATTAACCAAACCGTCGGAAATCATACGCATCTTAGGAAAATGAACAGATAACCTATTTTCTAAATGTTTCTCACTCATAGATGGAATTCTCCTCACATTCTATCTTTTTACTATAAATAAATTATAGAGTTAGCTTTATTTTAACATTAATTTCCTTTTAATTTAACAAAAAGAAAAAACTTGATCTATACTACTTAATTAGGAATCGACAAAAAAAGCCAGCCCCATTCAGATAGAGGCTGACATGATATTCACCTTATGAAAATAAGTCCTTCAAGCGTGACCAGAATCCTTTTTCCTCTTCTTGAACTTGTTCTGGTCCCTCAGGCTCTTCGTAATTAATACTTTCAGTTTTAATTACAAATTGAACTGAATTGATCGATTCGTTTTCACTTGAAACAAACGATACTGCATCGAAATCCGATTTATCATATTCAGCCATCATTTGATCAATTTCTTCTTTCATCTGATCAGGCAGGTCACTAGTGGATTCATAGAGCTCCGTTGTTCCATTATGAAGTTCACTAATGCCATTCTCCACTTCGCTCGTTCCTTCAGAAAAGCCTAAGATTCCACCGTGCAGTTCCTTATATTCACTCGCTAATTGGCTTACACCGTTTGTATATTCAATCCACCCTGAGTGGATTTCAGCATGACCTGACGCTAGATCATTGAGCCCCTTCTTTAATGGAGCAAGCGGATCAGTTTCTTCCATCTGTTTTAATGAGGCAGAAAGACCATTTGCCATCTCTTCTAGTGTTGCTACCATCATTGTTAATGAACCACTCACTTGTTCAAGCGTTCCATTTACGGCAGCAAACGCTTCTTTTACAGAAGTGTATGTCCCCTTGGCTGTTAAAGCAGCTCCATATGTTTCAACAAGTTGATCAATAACTTCTTGATCAGCCCCACTCACATACAACTGTTGGATTTCTTCTTCTGAAATCTCATGAGCTGGAATGGTAGCCATTGAATCATCTAATGCATTATAGGCTGAAGTATAGTTATCGTTAAGTGATGTTAGACCTTTTGCCGTTTTTTCTAAACCACTTGCCATTTCTCTAAGCCCAGCTTCGAGCTTCTTTAATTCTCCGAGCCCCATGTCCTGAGAGTTATTCTTAAGAGAATTGCTCATTTCATCAAGCCCTTGCTGAATTTGCTTGGAGTAGCTCAGTAATTCATAAGAAGAACCAGCCGCTTTTAAAATGCCATTCTTATATTGATCCGAACCATCACTGAGGCGATTAACTCCTCCATTTAATTCACCAACACCATTTTCTAGCTCACCAATACCATTATTAATCTCGGCAATCGCATCGGTCAATGTTTGCATTTCCCCTGTCATCTCGCCAATATCTGGTGCATCAATCGGCATAGAAGAAGGAATCGCCGTGATGTTAATGCCTTCTTCTAGCTCAAATCCGAGGACATCCGCTTCAACAATAAGCTCTTCCTCTTTTTCTGGCATAACTGTGAATGTCACTTGCTTATTCTTCCCAGCATTTGCTAGCATTCCGTCAGTAGCCTCAATATTGTTGAAGATTTCTAGATTAAGAGACAAAGAAATCTGTAACAAATAGTTCTCAAAAAAGACCGGATCGACTGTTTCATTAGCAGATGTTGCAATTTTAATTTGAACACGTCCATTGGCACCAGCAAGTTCTTCGGGAGAAATCTCTACTCCATCAAGTAAATAAGAAACCGACACATCCCATGGTAATGGTGAATCATCTAGGTTTCCTTGATAGTAAAACTTTCCCTCAGGTGCATGGAATTCTATTGCGTTTTTATTTTGTTCTAGTTGAGATAGGTCCGATAAATTTTTTAGACTGGTATACGGGCCATAGTCGATGATATTTCCCGCTCGTTCAATGTCTAAAATATTAACAACGTATATCTCTTCTCTTTCACCAGTTGCACTTAGATTCGCATAGACAACTTCATCTTTTGAGGAAATTTCCCCCGTACCTTGAGATCCACTTTCTCCAGTCTCAGTATCATTTGTCTCGGCTGCAACAAGAAATGAAGGTGCAACTAACGTGGCTGCGGTCAGAACGACTATCGTTTTTTTAAGTTTCATTCATCATTTCTCCTTATAAAAATTTGATTTCCAGGTTGTTTTCATAATTAATTTATCAAACACAAGTAGCATCGCTGGAAGAAAGAAGATAACCATCAAAAAGGCTAGTAAAGCCCCTCTTCCAAGTAATAACCCAATTGAGCCAACAATAGGATTTGATGAAGTAAGCCATAAAATAAATCCAACACTCGAAAGAATTGAAGCAGATATCGCAATCGAGAAAATCTTCTCATTGAGTGTCCTTTTAATCGCCTCTTTTACAGGAAGTTCCTGGCGATATTCCTTATAGGCATCTGTCAAAAGAATTCCATAATCGACTGTTGCCGCAAGCTGAATAATGCTAATCAGTAAATAACCAATATAGACTAATGAAGTATCCGTAAAATACGGAAACGATAAATTAATCCAAACAGCAGATTGAATGGTAATCAATAAAACCAGCGGAATCGAAATCGACTTAAATGTCACAAACAAAACGAATGCAACGGTCAAAAGGGTCAATGTGTTAACAAATGTATTATCTTTTTGAACGACATTTTTAATATCATACAAGGACACGCTTTCTCCAATTGTATACACATCATCGCCGTAGTAGGTAGCAGCCGTCTGCTGCACATCTTCGATTAATTGAAATGCCTCTTCCCCTTCGTTTCTTGTATCTGTTTGCAGGATGATTCTGCTATAGTTCTCAGAATAGAATTGGTCTGTTATTGCCGGATCCAAATATTCTGCTGGAATAGCAGAACTAACTGTATTCACATATGCAAGAACACTAGACATATTTTCAATAGCTTCTAAATCTTGAACTAACTCTTCTTCTTTGGCGATATCTCCTTTTGGAACAAGTAGCACCATTGGGGTACTTTCACCAAAATACTCTTTTATCTTAACAATGTCACTTCCAACTCTTGTCGCTTCAGGTTGCTCACCGCCACCATAGATAAAATCCGTTTCGCTCTGTGCTAAGAAAGCAGGCACAATTAGGATAAGGACAAGGACCAACGTAGGGATTCTCGCTTTCACAATGCCATTCCCCACCTTTTTAAATCGAGGGAATAATGGACGATGCTGTGTCTTGTCAATCCACTTATAAAATAGCAGTGTAAGTGCAGGTAAGAAGACCATTACACTGATAAAGCTGATTAGAATCCCTTTAACAAGATTAATTCCTAAATCAGAACCAATTTCAAAATTCATAAATGATAGTGCAATAAAACCAAAAAAGGTCGTTGATGCACTAGCTGTAATCGCTGAGAAAGATTTTTTCATTGCAAGCTGCATCGCTTCTTGTGGATCAGCTACCTTTTTACGATATTCTTCAAAGCTATGAAGAAGAAAGATCGCATAATCAAGCGATACCGCTAACTGGAGGATTGGTGCAACTGACTGTGTGACAAAGGACACCTCTCCAAGGAAGAAATTAGTTCCCATATTAATTAAGACTGAAACCCCAATAGCCGTTAGGAAAAACACTGGTTCAATCCATGAGGTCGTCGACAATACTAAGATAAGGATGATAATAGGGACTAATAAGGCAGCAGCGTACATCGATTCACTACCAGCCATCGTTTGCTGTGTCGCCGTGTTAACGGACTCCCCTGCCATCGCATTATCTTCACCAATTAGCTCATAGATCTCATTTGTAATTGCGACCTCATCGCCTGAACGAATGCTAAATGAAAACAGAGCTTTTTGATCTTTGTAATAGCCTTCAACTACCTCTGGATCAGCTATTTCAAGTGGTGTTTTAATATCAATAACATCATCTAACCATGTAACATCTGACACCCCGTCAATCGCAGCAAGCTCCTCTTTAAAAGCAAGTGCCTCCTGAATTGTCATGTCATTAATCATTACTCTGTTATTTGGAACACTTCCCTCAAATTCCTGTTCCATTATTTCCATAGCAATTGTTGACTGTGCATCCTCAGGCAAGTAATCGCTCATATTGTAATTAACTGATACTGTCATTGATGCCAGAGCACTAATAACTGTTAGGATCGCAAAGATAATCGCAATTGCCTTTTTATGTTTAATAATACTTGCTGCAATATTTATCGCAACTCACCCTCTCTTGCCATTTAATGATGATCACTATATTATTATAATGACACGGTGTTGCCTAATCAACAAACAGTTTAACAACATCCGTATTTTTGGCAACACATCTTCGCAATGTGTTGGATAAAAGGATAAAAGAAAGGAAGTTTTCTATGACGTCCTCTAAATTAGACAGACGAAAAAAATACACGCAATCCGTTTTAAAAGATAGTCTGATGAAAATATTAAAGGAAAAGCAAATGTCTTCTATTACAGTCAAGGAGATTTGTGAACGAGCTGATATTAATCGTTCAACCTTTTATTCACATTATAACGATCAATTCGATCTTCTTGATAAAGTCGAGGATGAAATCATTGAAGATATGACTGGCTATCTCAGCCAATTCAATTATAAAAAAGAAGAAGATGCCATCAAAATGCTTGAAAAGCTTTTAGAATATTTTGCATCCAAACAAGAAATTTGCCAAACGCTTCTTAATGAAAAAATTGATACAACTTTTCAGAAAAAGGTAATGAAATTTGCAAAGCAATTTTTCATTGAAAGCTGGATCTCCGACAATAATGTTGATGAGGATATAACTGAGTATTTAAGTATTTTTGTCATTAGCGGTTGTATCCATATGATTCGCAGCTGGCTCAATAACAGGATGGATAAATCACCAAAAGAAATGGCTCAATTGATTAATAATCTGATTAATAAAGGGTTATTAGGGGTTTAGTAAAGACTATTTTTCAAAATCTATTATCTTACAGATACAAAAAAAGTGCTCCCCTCAAGATCTATCCAGTTGAGGGGAGCACTATGCAACAATTATAGTTTTTTTATTGCCTCTTTAATTGGTGTTTCGCCTGAGACCACTTGAAATGCTTTTCCAATTGTAGAATGATTCTCTATACATTCGTAAATGACACTTGCAACATCCTCGCGTGAAACACTGCCTCTTGCTACTTCTGTTGCAGCATACACTTGTCCCGTTCCCTGATCATTTGTTAGGGCTCCAGGATGGACGATCGTGTAATCTAAATCCGTCTCTCGCAACCATTCATCAGCATAGTGCTTTGCAATTACATATGGTTTGAAGGAATCTGGAGCTTCTTGAATAGCGTTTCGTGTAGTATCAAAAGAACTAACCATAATAAATCGTTTCACTCCAGCTACTTTCGCTGCTTCAATTGTTTTAACAGCACCATCTAAATCAACTGCAATCGTCTTGTCAGGACCAGTATGTGGACCCGAACCAGCAGTGAAAACGATCGCGTCTACCTCTTCAGCTGCTTTGGCAATATCCGCAATTTCACCCTCAATATTGACGACAGAGGTTTCTGCACCAAGACTTTCAAAATATGATGCTTGCTCTTGTTTGCGAATCATTGCTCTAGCAATACTCTTTCCACTCTCTTGAATCGTTTTAACTAAGTGTTTCCCAATTTGACCATTTGCTCCTACAACTAGAATTTTCACTGCCTTCACCCTTTCATATGTACTATAAATAGCGTATACGGTATACAAGCCTTATGTCCAATAATCTGATTGGGCTGTTTTGATTCAAATTGCTCAGAGTGCATTTCAATAACATAGAGCAGGATAATAGTGATTAGTCGCTTAGTAATCATCTGTATATACATTATTAGAGCTGTCACCTTCACCTTATGCAAAAATATGTTCACATTTTTTTCACTTTTTTTTAATATGCCTATTGATATTTTAATTATATGTTGATACTCTAGAGAAGCATTAATTGGAAAACTACTTTTTTCGACATCAGGTCTTTCCAAGCAGATAATTTTGACCACTTACACTGTAAGCTAAGCCATACGGACAGCGGGTCAAAGCCGACTGGCAACTATAGTTGCCTTATTGATTGAGTTAAAAGCTCAAATTTTATAAGTTGGTTACTTTACAACCAGTGCATTTTGCACAAAACTTGTGAAACGGTCAATAAGAGTGCTAAAAGTAATTATTTGCTATATAGACTCTGATCCTATTAAGATAATAATTTAAATATTAAAGAGCCCTTCTATTTTCATCGTGTTGTTTTTTTTAGTTGCGTTACTAACACGTTGATTGTAGGATTATTATCCTTTTTAATATTGATAATGATATCTTAGCAAGTGTTGTGCGCGAATGACGCATTTTCACTTGCTTTTTTGTTGTGGAATTAGATCTTTTGAGCCGTTTTTTTGCTAAAAGACCTCCTCGGCAGTTAAGCTAGTAATGTGTACATGGTGTACGGACTTCTCTTTCATTTTTGCAAAATTTATTAGGTTAGGAGTTATGAAAATGGGAAAAGCACTTATCATTGGTTGTGGTGGAGTGGCATCAGTAGCCATCCACAAATGTGTACAAAATAGCGAGGTATTCGAAGAGATTTGTATCGCTAGTCGTACTAAATCGAAATGTGATGACTTAAAAGCGAAGTTAGATGGCGGGAAAACTAAAATTACAACAGCGCAAGTTGATGCAAATAATGTTGATGAATTAGTTGCTCTAATTGAAGAAGTGAAGCCGGATATCGTCATGAACTTAGCTTTACCATATCAAGATCTAACGATTATGGACGCTTGCCTCGCGACAAAGACACATTATATGGATACAGCAAACTATGAGCCAGAAGATACGGCTAAGTTTGAATATAAATGGCAATGGGATTACCGTGAACGTTTTGAAAAAGCAGGCATTACTGCACTTTTAGGAAGTGGTTTTGACCCTGGAGTGACAGGTGTCTTTTCAGCACATGCTCTAAAGCATCATTTTGATGAAATCGAATATATTGATATCCTTGACTGCAACGGTGGAGATCACGGCTATCCTTTCGCAACAAACTTCAATCCTGAAATTAATATCCGTGAAGTATCCGCAAACGGCAGATACTGGGAGAATGGTGAATGGGTAGAAACGGACCCAATGGAAATTAAGCGCGTTTATAATTTCCCTGAAGTCGGTGAAAAGGATATGTACCTTTTATATCATGAAGAGCTTGAGTCTCTTGCAGTAAATATTCCTGGCATCAAGCGCATTCGTTTCTTTATGACGTTCGGTCAAAGCTACATTACTCATTTGAAATGCCTTGAAAATGTCGGATTAACTTCCATTGAGCCAATTGAATATGAAGGACAACAAATTGTTCCACTTCAATTCTTGAAAGCACTATTGCCTGATCCAGCTTCGCTTGGACCACGCACAGTTGGTAAGACAAACATCGGTTGTATCTTCAAAGGTAAAAAAGACGGCAAAGACAAGACATATTATGTATACAACGTATGTGACCATCAAGAATGTTATAAAGAGGTAGGCTCACAAGCGATTTCTTACACAACTGGTGTGCCAGCGATGATTGGTGCGATGATGGTTATGACAGGTAAGTGGAACAAGCCTGGCGTGTTTAATATTGAAGAGTTCGATCCAGATCCATTCATGGATGCATTGAACAAATGGGGTCTTCCTTGGCAAGAAAGCTTTGACCCGAAGCTTGTTGACCAAGAGCCGATCAAAGAGACGGAGAACGTACGTTAGATGCGGTTTGAAGAACTACCAACACCTTGTTATGTCGTAGATGAAGGCCTGCTAGAAAAGAATCTTAAGATCCTAAATGGGGTGATGGAACGAACAGATTCGAAAATTATTCTTGCACAAAAGGCTTTTTCAATGTCAACAATGTATCCATTAATCGGGAAATATTTAAGTGGTACAGCTTCAAGCGGGTTATACGAAGCACGTCTCGGCCGTGAAGAAATGGGCAAAGAAAATCATTGCTTTGCCCCTGCATATCGAGATGATGAGATCGATGAGATTATTTCCTATTGTGATCATATTATCTTTAACTCTTTTTCACAGGTTGAAAAGTTTAAAGACAAAGTGCTTAAAGCTGGAAAAAAAGTCGGTTTACGTATCAATCCTGAGCACTCTACACAGGAAGGGCATGCGATCTATGATCCATGCTCACCTGGTTCACGCTTCGGGGTAACGATTAAGAATTTCCGTCCAGAGCTACTTGACGGGGTATCAGGACTTCATTTCCACACCCTTTGCGAGCAGAACTCAGACGATTTAGAAACAACATTGAATGCTATTGAAGAAAAGTTTGGTCCATATTTATCAAAAATGGAATGGATCAACTTTGGCGGTGGTCATCATATTACAAGAGATGATTATGACATCGCCCTTCTTGAAAAATGTATTAAGAAAATGCAGGAAACATACAATTTAGAAGTCTATCTTGAGCCTGGTGAGGCGATTGCACTTAATGCTGGTTACCTCGTTACAACAGTTCTTGATAAGCTTGAAAATGATATGGAAATTGCAATCCTTGATACATCTGCAACTTGCCATATGCCAGATGTGCTAGAAATGCCTTATCGCCCTCCTCTTCTTGGTTCAGGAGTAGCAAACGAAAAGCCATTCACTTACCGTCTTGGCGGACAGACTTGTCTTGCAGGAGACGTAATTGGTGAATACTCATTTGATCAACCATTGGAAAATGGTGATCGATTAGTATTTGGTGATATGGCCATTTACACAATGGTCAAAAACACTACATTTAACGGTATGCCACTACCAGCTATTGCTGTTAAAGATAAAGACGGCGATTATCGTATTGTTAGGGAGTTTGGCTATCAAGATTTTAAAATGAGATTAGCTTAATATAATCAAAGCCACTGAAAAGGATCTTTTTCAGTGGCTTTTTTAATAAATAGAGTATTAGTTAAACATGAAAGTGAGGTTGCTGATCCATGAAAGACGCTTCGATTTCGCTACCGGAATGGGGGGCACGCTTTCCGCAGGAGGGCATGGAACTAACCGGCTTCGCCGGTGGATTTCCATTTTGCCCTTTTTTCCTGCAGGAGTCGGCCCTCCCATTCCGTCCGCTAAGTGAGAGGTACAATGGAAATAGGCTTCTTTTCCTATATTCATAAATACACAGCAACTAAAGGGTTAGTCCACCCAAAAATCAGTTGAACCGATTTTATTCATTGCTATAAAACACGAGACGTAATTACACTATCTCTAAGCAATCAGAAATAAATAAAATTATGTCCTTTGAGAACAGTATCTTATTAAAGTACACCACTTAACCTCTTACGCATCTGGTAAATCGGCTTCGATCCTTTTCATAAATTCCTCGGCAGCGCTGTATCCTTGCTGTCTTAAGTACCAGTTGTTCGCTGCGGCTTCAACAAGTCCTGCTACGTCGCGTCCTGGCTGAAGCTGAATTTCAATGGATGGCACAGTAACTCCCATATACTCTGTATAGGCAGGGGCATATTCCAAATCATTATTCAAAGAATTACCTTGCCATTTCGTTAAATTAATATCGAGTGAAATTTTTGTTTCTTCCTGATAAGCTTTTTGGCCATATAACTTAACAACATTTAATAATCCAATGCTACGAAGGGCTAAGAACTCCTTATTTTTATCAGCATGTGTTCCTAGGAGTGTTCGTGGACTAAGCTTCTTTAATACGACGATATCATCGGCAACAAGTCGGTGACCTCGCCCAATTAACGTGTGTGCAAGCTCGCTTTTTCCTATACCAGAATGACCTCTAAGCAGGATTCCAACCCCAAAGACATTCATAGAAACCCCATGAATAGAAATCTGCGGAGCTAAATTTTTCAGTAAGTAAGCATCCAGCATCATCACAAACTCAGACGTCGTTTCAACAGTGTCTCTTACTAACAACGGGATGCCCTCTTCCTTGCAATAATGAGTTAGATAGGTGAGTCCCTCTTCTCCAGTTGTCACGATAAAACAAGGGGGATGATAATGAACGATGTTGCCAATTCTAACCTGTCTTTCCTCTTTGCTTAGCTTATGTAGATAGTTGATTTCTTTTCTCCCTAGTATTTGAACGCGTTCGGTCGGGAAAAAGTCAAAATGACCAACAAATTCTAACCCGGGACGATGTGCTCGTGTTTGAGTAATATTTTTTTGTAACTGATCGACACCAGTTAATACTTTCAATGAAAATTTCTCTACTAAATCTGCTACAGTTACTTTTAACATTCGTTTTCCACCACCATACTTGATTACAGGCCCTTAAAAAAGGTTTGATTTTCACCTTTCTTTAGGGCCTTTAAGCAATGAGCAAAACCGTTGCATTGTCTTAAGCCTACTATGAGTGGATTTCTCATAGTAGGCGTGCAATGTATGGAGCCATTGCTACTTCCTCGAAATGCCCCAAAGGGACTTTTGATTACCTCTATTAGTTAATTCTTAAACCCTGTATAACTTGGATTATACCATGCCTTTATTTAAACTCATCCCTTAATCTAATTTTTCCATATTCAATAGAAAATAGCCCCTCGAAGATCACTCTCCAAGAGGTTTAATATTTCCTATTTTATTAGCATTTCTCTGCATTAGAGGATTCCACTATCCATTTCTCTCGCCACTGCAACCGCTCATGTTCTTCAATTTGCTTTTCAATTGCATCATCCCAACGTTCTAGCCAACCGTTCCAAACCCTAGAGTAAAAAAGGTCCTGATCTTTATTGTACAATTGGAATTCTAAACAAGGGACAAATTCAATGCTGTGTTGACTAGAGGACAGCACCTCAGATACGACTGTTTGAAAACCGTCTTCATCGAGTTTATTTTCTCTAACTGATAGAACCTCGATAAGCTGATCACTATCAGGAGCATTCTGTTCATTTGTATATCGGTAAGCGATGAAATCCTCCGCTGGCTTAGACTCTGGTATGGTTAGCTCTGGCCAAAATCCATCGTGATCCGAGCAGTATAGAAGCTCCGTCCATTCATCTTCAAGCTCTTCTTCAGTAATTCCTGTTTCAAGTTGTTGATTTCCTTTTGCCGTTAGCTGATATATACCGCTTTCCAATCGGATTAGACCTGTTCGCTGCATTTTCTCAAGTAAATCTTCAATGAACAACTCCTCTACTAGTAGCATTTCAGCCACATTCGCTGCTCGCCTTATAGTCGCTTCCTCAAAAGTAACGAGCATCATTTTCATAAGAATATCCATTTTTGAACGCCTGACTCTGCTAAATTGAACTTCCATTCTTGTTATAGGTAAATACCAGATAGCAGAGTGTTTGATTTCAACTGATTCGTTCTCAAGCAAGGTTGACTGTAGTCGTTTCATCAATTTATCCATGTGGGACCACCTCTTCAAGCATACGTAAACCATTTTGCTTTTTTGTTGCATCCAATACATGCGTATACATCTTTCTTGCTTCTCTTTGCTTTGTCTTTTCTGTAAACATCGTTGTACTTCCAATTAACACGAGAAGCTCTCTTGCTCGTGAAAGGGCTACATTTAAGCGGCGATAATCTTTGGCGAAGCCGATATCATCTTGTTTATTATCATGATTTCGTACCATACTAAGCAAAATAACATCCATTTCCATTCCTTGAAAACGGTCCACTGTCCCAGTTCTAATCGTTAGATGTTTTAGTTTCAGCTCCTGTTGAATGAGTCGATCGATCCGCTTGACCTGCTCCCCGTAAAAACTAATCACGCCAACACTTTTCAGTTCATCAGACTTCATTCTACCAGCTTGCTTTGCTAGTGCTGTCGCCGAATCTAACTCCTGCAGTAGCTCGCCAATCCTTTTCAATTCTGCTGGATTAAATAAACTCTTCCCACCTTTCATTCGTTCCTCAAAGAAAGTTGGCTCGTTTGGCATATCTAGCCAGAGCAGATGGTTCTCTCGTTGAATGTGCTCTGATTCAAGTAAGTGATCGCGCTGTGAGTCAGAATCAGTTAATCCACATTGAAGATGCTCATTTTCTTGTTCATAAAAAGGCGTAATGGTTTCCATGATGTTTTCATGCATTCGGTATTGGATTGCCAGCATCGTTTTATTGCTCTTTGGCAAATTTTTAAACAAACGTTCAAAAAGAGATTCCTTCAACAAATTATTCAATTCTGCCTTTCCGTCGAAGTCATCACTACCATCGGCCATCTCCTGCAAAGTCTCTTCTAATGTATCATTCCCTAAGAGCGGAGGTAGCTGATGATGGTCGCCAACCAAGATTATCTTTTTCCCTTTTAACATCGGCAATAGAAGCTCTGGAGGAGTTGCCTTTGATACTTCATCAATGATTACCACATCAAACTCCGGATAGCTATCAATGAAGTCCTTTCGAGCTGATGCCACACATGTTGTTCCAATCACGTTCGCATGCTTCACATATAGCTTACGTATTTCATCTAAATCATGATCACTTGCTTCTTCTAGTAAAGAAAGCCACTTCCCTTGAATGGACTGAAATAGCGGCAATCTCTTCCTCTCTTCCTTTAATGATTCCCGTGTAAAAGAAAGACTAGCGATCTTCTTTAAGACTTCTTCATGCTCTCGTTCCGGTTCCGTAGCTAGAATGCTCGTTAAAGTAGCCTGGTCTTCAGCCATTTCGTTGATCTCATTCTTTAATTTCTTGAGAAAAGATTTTAAATCTGCTAAATCCGCCTCTGCTTCCTTTATCCGATTGGTACTGTTCACTTGTGTATGAGTATTTTCTTCAAGTCTCTTCTTTACTTTCTCAAGCTGATCAATCTTGTTCTTCAATTCAACAGCCGTTGCTTTCTTTATAGGAAGCATCTCACTAGCATTTGGAATCTTTTCCCCGGGTCCGATCATTTCTTTAAGCTGATGTTGAAGAGCATTAAGCTCAGTGTTTTCCTCCTCCAACGTTCGTAGCCACTTTTGATACAACAGTCTATTATCTCTTTGATTAGGCTGAAACTCTTCTAATAGTTCCTGCTTGAGTAACTGAAAGGCTTCCTTTGCTTGTTCTTTGTAGATGTCAAACGACTTGAAGCGTTCCTGTCTTTGTTCAATAAACTTTCTCCTTAAATACAAGCCTTCACGAGATACTGTGAGCATTTGCGGATATATCATTGATCCTTTTAACTTGCTTCTAAGCTCTTCTAAAAATCGATCAATTTCTGCCGCCGTATAAGCAGCAGCACCGTTTGGTACCTTCTGTCCAACAGGCGAAAAAGGAATACGATGCTTTTCTAAAAGTTGTTCTAGGTAGGAAATCGCCTTGCTTAATTTATCATGATAATCATGTAATTTTTTGAGCTGATTTAGTTCTCCGCGAATATCCTCAAGCTCGTCGAGTAGCTGTTGAATAGGTAGCGTTCGCTTGATATTCTGTTCCAGCATAATCCATCTTAACCCATCAATTTGTTTGACTGCCGTTATTTTTTCTACTAGAGCATCCGATTTCTTTGTTTCTTCAGCCCATTTCTCACACTCATTCGCAACATACTT
The DNA here is from genome assembly GCF_017939705.1 of Halalkalibacter suaedae. Lineage (GTDB taxonomy): Bacteria > Bacillota > Bacilli > Bacillales > Bacillaceae_D > Halalkalibacter > Halalkalibacter suaedae. The sequence goes on along the minus strand of NZ_JAGKSQ010000004.1, from coordinate 81,717 downwards.
AACTGATCGTTCCTTATCCTTGATTGTTTCTTCAAGCTCCTGACTAGCGATGATGTTTTGCAAGCGGAGAATTATTTTCTCGTTCGCTTCCCACTCACTTTGTATTTCCTGACTATCAGGCTGTTCTTGAAGAAATTCCTTGTCATTTTCAATCGAATCATTTAATAGGCTTAACGCTTCGGTAAGCTGCTCGAGCTCCTGCATTAATGCTTGCTGCTGCTGCTTGCCCTTAGCGACATTATCTGTTTTCTCAGCAATCTTTGATTTAAGCTCGTTATCCTTTTTTTCTGCATTCTGTTTTGTTTTAAGCTCAGCTTCAACTCGCTCAAGTACGGCCTGCTGCTGTTCATATTCACGTTCGTTCATAGTCCAGTCTACTTCAAGTTGAGCTTCTCTTTTTTGCCCTGCTGCAAATTGGGCTGAGACTTCTTTTAATGTGTGGTCTTTCCAATATTGGCCTACATTTTCTTCAATGAACTTTTTTCCTTCTTCTTCGATGCTTTCCGTTCGGCCTACTCGAAGAATACGAATGTCTTGGTTTGCCAATAACCTTCCAAGAGCATTATCGACAGCTAAGTTAGACTGTGATGCGACAAGCGTTCGTAAGCCTGCCTTCGCATTTTGCAAACAAATTTCAGAAATGACCGTAGTTTTTCCTGTTCCAGGGGGTCCTTGAATGACATATAAGTCCTCTGCAGACATTGCCCCAGTTACAGCTTCCTGCTGGAATTCATTCAAACGATTATGAAATTTCAAGACAACTTGTTTTTTAGCTATTTGAACAGGCGGTTTATTTTCAAATAATAGTCGTTCAAGCTCCGGATTCACTGCTAGTCCATTTTCTAAATGCCTAAATCCCTGTCGTAGTCTTTTCACCTGACTTAATGTCGCAAAATTACTAAAGATAACTTCTTTTGGATTTACATCTAGCTCCTGCTTTCGTGCCCGCTCTTCCATATTACCGTTTAATTCAACTTCAACCGTTCGAGCTGAACGATTTGCTTTCAATACTTTCCCGATATCCCGGTCAATTCCTTTTAGCTTAACGCTTAAATCCTTGAGTGATTTCCACTCCTTTTCATTAAACTCACAATCCTTAATTGTCACTCGGGTGAAATCACGATTGAACATTAGTCCAGAGTAACGTGACGTCATATCTGGAATATCAGCAGAACGTTCTTGAATTTTCAAATACCCTTCCCAACTGGCAATACGCTTTTTGACATATTGTGAGCTTTCCTGTGCAACTGGCATTTCGTGTAGCAAATTTAATAGACTAAGTGAGATCGTCTCTCCACTATGTCGATTCAAATCAAATGAAATAGTAGCAGATCGCCGCCAATTAGTCTGCACCGGTGTATGTGAGGCTCTTGTCGTCACATTCGTTGCAATGAGTCTATCCCTCTCCATTACACAATGTAATACAACAACAAATTCACTGTACTTCTCAGCCATCCTCACGTTTGTTTCATTATCGAAGAACAACGCTGCGGATAGAGTCCGATCAGCCGCTGGAGGATACTTTTCTATATATACGTGAAATGATTTTTCCAAAGAAAAAAACGAGGGCTCATCAAGTTTGAGCTCCCGCATCTTGTCCTTCGCTTTATTCGTTAAAGTAACCGGACAACGATATGGATTTAGTTGTTTCTTCATCATCTGTCCACCTACTTGCTTTATTAAGCATTAAATCTTTTTCATCCAAAATGAAATTATAGCATATAGAACATGAAAGATCTTAGAATGTTTAATGATAGTCACTGGAAATATATATTCGATCTCTTTATTGCACTTCTAAATTAGAGCCATTAGTTACTCGTTGCCGAATCTGGTTCTTTCTATTTATAAGAATAAGGATCGCACTTAGAAATAAAGCAATGATCATTAATAGAAAAGGTATTTTCGGGTCAATATTGTAGGTAATCCCCCCGATAATCCCCGCTGGTGAAATAAATAGCAATACGACCACCTGCAAAATCGAGAACATATTTGCACGATTATCATCTTCCATTTCATTAGCCACAGCCGTTTCTAAATAAGGATTGGCAAATAGCAAACCTGCAGCCAGAAGAATCGTGCTAATACCAATAACAACGATATCCCCCTGCTTTGCTGTAATCAGTAATAGCAGTGCAGCGATTGATAAAGCAAATCCTAGCACCATATAACCTTCATGTCGTTCCTGTTTCAGCCTTGGAACAACAACGACTAACAAAATTAACATACAGAATGATGAAATGGCCGGAAAAATAGCAATTGTTGAGTCTCGAAAAGATAGAACATCAACTAGGTAGATTGATAAATATGTATTTTGCATAACTAACTGAAATTGAAACAGAACATATACGAAAAAAATGATAAGAAGCTTTTTATTTCGAGCGATATCTCTAACCGTTCTGACATATTCACTTAATAGCCTGCCAATTTTCATTTCACCAAACTCTTCACGCTTTCTTATGCCAAGTTCGCTTTCTGTCGTGGTAAGATGACGAATAATAAACATTAACGTCATACTAATGAACGCTAAAATATACATAATTCTTACAGCTGGCACCATGGTTAGCTGAGCAACCAAAATTCCCGCAATTGGTGCAAATAAACCCCCAACTACTGAAATGAATTGCAATATCGTATAAACAATCGACCGTTTACTTGGCTCAGTATCCTCAACGATCAAACAAGTCCAGGCAATATGTGGAACCTTTTGAAAGCCATTAATGATTGCAGCAATTAGGAAAAACCAGAAGTTCTGTGAAACAGCCCATAAAAGAGTAGCAACCGACCAGCTAAATAAATCAAAAATAAGTAATGCACGCTTCCGACCGAGTTTATCTGTTAGAAAACCACTTATAAAGGAAGCAAAAATTTGTACAAAAAGTCCAATACTCGTAATAAGTCCAATTTCCATTTCACTTAACCCAATCATCAACATATATACAGAAGCATATGTGACAAATAGACTGTACGGGATAATAAACATTGGTTCTAACATCAAACAAGCCCTTGCATTACCGTTAATTTGTCTAAACACGCACAGGTCCCTCACTTTAATTTAATATCAATTTCACAACACATTACACCATTATAATTTGAGATCACCATTAAAGATAGAACAATAAAATTCTGAAGAATGAGAGGGTGAAGAATATGCGATAAAATCCCCATTGATAAACTAACACCATTAGTTTACCATTTAACTAATGGTGTTAGTTTATCGATATATGGAGAGGAGAGTTCATATATGAAGTTCATCATCTTTATTTTACTCTTCTCAGTCATCACTGGATACTTGGATTCAAAAATCGAAACAAACATTAATAAGGAAGTGGTTTAAATGTTTGCAGGTCATTTTGGCTTAGCGGCAGCTGTCAAAGCAAAAGAACCTCAAGTACCACTCTGGGCATTGATGGTTAGCACACAATTACTCGATCTCATCTTTGTTCCTCTTTTGATTGCAGATATTGAAAGACTTGAACTGCTCGGACCAGGAATAGGAGAAGTTATCATTCATGCTGATTACTCTCACTCTTTAGTAAGTGCGTTAATTATCTCACTCATTGCCTTTTTTCTTGGAGCATGGAGATGGGGAAAACGAAGTGGTTTTGTCATTGGTGGTGTTGTTTTTAGTCACTGGTTGTTAGATTTCCTTGTCCATCGTGCTGACATGGCTATTGTACCAGGAAATCTAGGTAATTTCCCTCTGCTTGGCTTAGGAATGTGGAAATGGCCAATCATTAGCATGACGGTAGAAGGCATTCTCGTCATAATAGGATCTATCCTTTATTTCCGATATGTTCTAACACGACAGAGGGAAACGAGTGAGGTTAGTCTTTCAAGAGCTTTATTCACCGGAACAATTATGGCAACTTTACTAGTTCTATCATTGGTCACAGATCTCCTAGGAATAGGTTAATATTATAACTAGCTAACTTAACTGTTGCCTTAAAATTCAAACCAAAAAAGACTGAGATAGAGGCTGGGACATAACTAAAGTGGCTAACTGAAATACCGAACAAGGCAATTGCGTAGCGGATGAAATATACGTAGACTCTTGCTTGATGCAAAAGAGGCCACTGAAAAAGGAGTGATTTCCACCTTTCTTTAGTGGCCTCATGCAAAAGCCAAGGATGAGACCCCACAGATTTAGCGTGATGCGGCTCACCGGCTTCCCGCGGAAGCGAAGTATATTTTAGGAGCTGTTACGTCTGCCAACTATCATTGTTCGAATTTCCCAGCCTTTTCCTTCTCAGTTTATAATGATTACTTATTTTATAGCTTCTCTGCGTCTGCTAGCAAGGTATACAATGAAACCAGCAATGACTAGCAAGACACCCATTAACATGCTTGTATAGAAATTTGTTGCTGTATTAGGTAATTTTTCACTTACTCCATTACCTTTTACAGGATCTTCTGCTTTAGGTTGTTCGGTATCACCACCGTTTGGAACTTCAGTAGAAGGGCCTTCAGTTCCTAGTTCTGGAGTACTCGGTTTAGGATTTGCTGAAGCTTCTACCTCAAAAGCACCGTACATACTAAAATGATTCACATCTGCAGAGACTTCATTTTCCCCTGTCACTTTCGTTTCAAATGATGTTGCATTGCCATCTTCGTCAATGTACCAAATCACTACATTATTTATGTTATCTGCACTAACCGTGAACATCAATGTTACACGTTCATCACCAAATTCGGTAATGGCATTACCACTAGCATCAGTGATCGTGAAGTCATACACCGCACTAACTGCTTGTGCATTCCCAAATGTATACTTCTCTGAAAGATCTTCACCAAAGTTAAAAGTAACATGATCTGCACCGGTCAATAAAAGAATTGATACTGGAACTTGAGCTCTGGCCTTTCCGTTTGTTATTAGAATTTCAGCATCTGAACCGAGCTTATTTAAAACTGACTTACTAAATTTAAATGAATCAGATGTCGTTTTTACTTCAAACACTTTTTCATCTTCAGTAATAACTAAGTCATCTTCTGTTACTTCTTTTACTTGGTTCTCATTACCTGGATTCTCGTTACCTGGGTCCTTGTCTCCTGGAGTTTCACTACCTGGATCACCTGTACCTGGGTTCTCACCACCTGGAGTTTCAATGACCGGATCTTCTGTCCCTAGATCATTAACAAGCGTCACTTCACCAAACACAGATGTGTCTTGATAGCCAACACCACTCATATCATTCCATGTTGCTGCACTTTCACGAGCCCCGTCTTTAGCATCATTGATTTGAATATCAAAACCAATTTTCTTGTTGAGTTCTGGAGTAATCGTATTAAGTGGAATTTTAAATTCAACTGTGTATCCACCCTCCGCAACATTCGTTGCAGATTCGAATCCTTCTGCAATAGCGGCTGGATTAAAGGATGTTTCATTATCAAAATTAACACGATATTGTCCATCACCTTCTGCTTCATATGACGATGTTTTTGCATTATTCTGATCAAGGAAGACCTCGACTGAATCCTGCTCCCATGCATTCGCAGCAGATTTGTCTAATTGTGAATCACTAACTTTAACTAGCACATAAAGGTTTTGATCATCCCATAGAACTTTCGCTTCACCACTTGCACCTTGCCATGCCATTTGATAGCGATTAACATCCAAAGTAGGTGCTACGCTCCAAGCATCATCTGCTACTCCATCAATGACAGGTGTGCCACGTAAAGCCTTTGCTTGTGTTGCATTTTTCTCCTTAGGAGGGTTTTCTGCAATAAACTGATCTGGGTTCATAATTGCATAATATGCTGGTTTTGCTTGTAAATTCGCATCAAAAAGCAATGGATTTTGGGCTGCTCTCCAACTCGTTGAATCATTCAATCCCCAAATCGTAACACGTGCGATATTGTCTTTGTATTCTTTATAGAGCTTAAACAATTGAGCATATAAGTATCCTTGTGCAATTGCTTCCTCTTCTGTTAGTACGTTATTACTTCCAGCTGTTACGTCAAGTTCAGTAATGCTTACTTCTAAACCTAATGAAACAAACATTTCTAATGAGCTTCTTACATTCTCTGGATTCGTACTAAGGTTGTAATGAGATTGCATACCCATCCCATCGATTAGACGTTCACCATTATTCTCTGCTGCATACTCTTCATTGATTTCTTTAATCATATGATAAATCGCAGTAGCTTTGTTTTGGTTATCATCATTATAATCATTGTAATAAAGCTGGACATTTGAATCTGGGCCCAGTGCTTCTTTTGCAGCGATGAAAGCCTCTTTAATATAATCAGGTCCAATTGCCTTCCACCAACCTGATTGACGAAGAGACGCTTTCCAATCCGTTGGGTTAGATGGGTTATCATTCATCGCCTCATTGACTACGTCCCAAGAGATGACGTCCTCACCAAAGTGTTCGACAACCGTTTTTACATGAGTTCTTAGATTTTCAAGAGCTACTTCACGTGGCAATGGATTACCATCTGCGTCAGTGTGCTGTGACTCTACCGACTGCTGATGCCAAACAAGTACATGCCCAACCACTTTCTGCCCCTCTGCTAATGCCTTACTCACAAGTTCATCCTCTGCTGTGAAATCAAATTCTCCAGCATCGTTATACGTATAACCTGGTTTCATGGCATTCTCTGCTGTAACAACATTATGATGCATATTTAAAAGCTCAAGTCTTTGGCCTTCAAATTCTGTAAGTGATACTGCATTTCCAATCAAGAAATAGTCTTGATAAGCATCTTTAATTGGTGTTAAATCCTTTTCAATTTCAATTGGTGCTGAACCCGTTGGCTCAAAGCTGATATCATCAATATAGAAAGACGCTTCACTATTATTAGAGCTTTCAACATAGATAGTTAGAAATTCATTACCTACACTGCTATAGCGGTATGTGCCTTCTAGCTTAACCCAATCATCTTCCTTGCTAACGGTTGTACCTTGAATATTGTTGTAACTTGAACCGTCACCATTTCCAACTTGTGTGGATAACTGTAACTGTGAGCTATCAGGCGAAATTAACTTAACCCAAGCCGAAACAGTATATTCTGCACCCTTGTCCACATACTTCGCTACATTTAGCGTTGGACCATGCCATGTATCTGTTCTATTCTCTACTTTTAATGCATAAGAACCGTTTTCTGTGTGATTCGCTTCATCGGTTACAGTAAGTAATTCGGAACCGTGTCTACCTTCGAAACCACCTGTAGTTTGATCTTCAAAAGTAATCGTTTTAAATTCTTCAGCTGGAGGTCTTTGTTCCTCTGGCTCATCTGGCTCATCACCACCACCCGATGTTCCTTCTTCAGTGATCAATATGTCGCCGATATAAAAAGGAACCGCTGCCCCTTCAGTGTTAGATTGAATGCGTAAGGCTGAATCTTTGCTTGTATCAACCGTATATTGACCTGTTAATGTAAAAGCTTCACCCGCCACATAATTGGTATTTACGTATAAGCCATCATAGCTGTCTATATTCTGAAGTAATGCTTGTGCACCTTCAGGAACTGACACACTATCAGCAACATAGCCTCTGATAGTAATCGTATACGTTTTGCTATTTTCCATACCGACATCGTCGAATTTGATATCAACGCTATCCCAGTTATTCGTTCTATTACTTACATATAGAGCTTTCCCGTCTTCATTGCCAACAAAGACCATATCAGAAACTGCCTCCAATGTTGCACCACCTGCTTGTGTTGCAACACCCAAGCCACTATCAAACGTTTCATGATAAACTGTTTCCGTACTTGGCTGTACTTCTGGTACTGGATCAGCAATTGGTGCTGGTCCACCTATCCAGCCGGCAATTTCCTCCAAAGTTGTATCCATCATAATATAGTGACGACCCATCGCATAGTTACCCGAGTCAGGATACCCAACTTTAAATGCATACTTGATACCATTCTCTGCGTTTGCCGCTTCTGCATCTGCATTATAAGCTCCATATGGGTATGCCATAAGAAGTGGGTCTTTACCTGTAATTGACTTTAAATATACATTTGCTTCTGCAATTTCTTCAGAAGCTTTTTCCTTTGTTAAGTCCCCTTCTCCATTCCAGACCGTTTCTTGATCATGTGTTTTGGAATGATTTTCAATACTAACACTTGGTTCATTCACTAGTGTTTCCAGCTGTTCTGCTGACATGCTGAAACCACCACCGATCCAGTCACTTACAACAAACAGCACTGAATTCATTTCATATTGTTTTAATATTGGTAGAGTATTTGTAATAAAGTCAGGTGTCGCATCATCAAAGGTTAATAGAATTGGGTTCTCTGGTGCCTCTTCTGTTCCTTCCATAATGCTCACATATTGCGTAGCAGATAAAGTATTATACCCATTATCGTTAAGGTACTTCATAGTCTGTTCGAACGTTTCAATACTCGTATCCGTCCATTCATTGGTAGGATTATCGACGATTCGATGATATAGAAGAACCGGAATATTTTTCTCCGTTGCAGCTTGTGTAGCCTGCGTAAACAAGCTAGATGGAACTACCAAAATGGCTACTAGAAGTAATGATACTAACTTTTTAAAATTCCTACTCATATGCTACATTCCCCCATTAAAGAATTTTAGGTAAAACTAGTAAAGCGTTTACAAAATTATAAAAACAAAATAAATTTTATCCCCCTCTCAAATTATAATTATGACAAGTAAGGAGAAGTTTTTAATCAGATAAACTAAAGAATATACCCTAGAAATTTAAGACTTCCTGATATATTCTTACTATCTATCAAATATAAGAACCTCAACAAAAGATTGAAATCTTGTAATCATTCATATGTTATTTTCTTAATTAGTTGGACACATTGATTCCCTTATGAAACAGAAAAAAAGACCACTTATTTGTTGGTCTTTTTTATCTCGTTTACTGTTGTCATTGCCACTATCTAGATAACAGGTACTACTAACTTATTTCCCCTGATTGATATTTAGTTACTAGCTGTTCCTTAACTACTTCTCTGCATTCCATTGACAGAATGGACCTATCGGGGTGAAGAATATCCCCATACGGCACACCACCAATAAATTTAACCTCGCCTTTGACTACTTTATTTAAAACGGCATCGTAGCAACTGAATTGAACAAATATTGTCTGATGCTCAGTAATTGTAAAATCAACAATGGTTAAACTGTGTTTTTGTTTTTGCTTCTGTTCCATTCTATTATCCCCTTAACGATATCATCTTCCATTCTTATTTTGCTGTATATTTTTTTATCGCTGGTAAAATCTCGGTTCCTATTAGCTCGAGGTTTTTTTGTAATCGATCAAATGGAACGCCACCGAAATCAATTTGAGCAATATATCGTTGATGACCGTAAACCTCATGCTGATAAAGAATTTTCTCAATGATTTGTTGTGGACTCCCAATATTCATAACATTTTGTGGATCAATTCCTTGTGCGTAAGCTTCTCTAGGAAATCCTCTACCATTCGTTCGTTTCATTCCCTCATTGATATGAGGGTAGGTATCTTCAATTGCCTGCTGTGATGTCTCTGCAGCATAGAAGAAACCAGCTGTTGCAACAGGCAACTCATTTGGATCAAATCCTTCCTCTGTTGCAGCCTCACGGTATGCATCGATCGACCTCTTGAAACTTAGTACATGTCCACCTAGATGAGCTAAGAACATCGGAACACCAGCACGACCTGCCTTAATCGCACTAGCTGGAGAACCTCCAACAGCACGCCAGATCGGTAGTGAACCATTAAGTGGTCGCGGAAGAATTTCAGCATTTTTTAGAGGGGCGCGAAACTCACCGTTCCAGTTTACGATATCATTTTCATTAATAAGGCGTAATAGATCAAACTTTTCCTCGAATAACTCCTCATACTTGTTCACATCATAGCCTAATAGCTCAAAAAGTCCTATTCTTGAAGCACGGCCTGCAACGATCTCTGCACGTCCCTCTGAAATTAAATCAATTGTTGAAAAGTCCTCATAAACACGCACTGGGTCTGATGTACTAACAATCGTCGAGGAGCTTCCTATTTTAATTTTGCTCGTCGCTTGAGCTATAGCTGATAACACAATCGTATGTGCTTGAGTCGCAAAATACTCTTGATGACTTTCTCCTACACTAAAAAAGTCAACACCAGCTTCTTCAGCTAGTTTAGCGTAATTAATAATTTCATTTATTCGCTCCCCTGCCGATACTCTTTCCCCAGTTAAAGGATCAGGTAGATGATCCCCTAATGTGTAAATTCCAAACTCAAGTCCTTTGCTTTGGTCAATCCGGTATTTTTCCATTAGTGACACCTTTCTACTATGTATTTCGCGGTTTATTAAACAATATGGACAGAACAATTGTAGTCTAGTGCTTATTATAATTGTTTGCAGTTAAAATTCATATTCGAACGCTCATTGTTAATAATCAGCAAATGAGGTTGGAACAAAAGGTGATTTAACTAATAGAAAAACCGGACATTGGTGGTTGGCGGACGTAAACCGCTACTGAAATATACTGCGCTTTCCGCGGGAAGCCGGTGAGCCTCCTCGTACGCTTCGCTACTGCGGGGTCTCACCTTTGGCTTTTGATGAGGCCACTGAAAAAGGTGTGATTTTCACCTTTCTTTAGTGGCCTTTAAGCAATGAGCGAAACCGTTGCATTGTCTTAAGCCTGCTATGAGTGGGTTTCTCATAGAAGGCGTGCAACGTGAGGAGCCATTGCTGCTTCCTCGAACCTGCCCAAAGGGACTTTTTCAGTGGCCTCGCTTTTGATCCCGCAGGAGTCTACGTATATTTCATCCGCTAAATAAATGCTTTGTTCGGAATTTTATGTCTTACTTCTAAACTGCCTTCTGTCGGAAATAACTAATCCCACCAATTGTAAAAATAACAAACCCACCAATAATCACAAAAATTAACGTTTCAATTGAGAACGTAATTCCCGATCCACTGTCGATAATCATGCCTAAAAATGGTTGGGCCCAAGGGTACCAGGGTCCATATTTGTCTGAGTTAGCAATTAACATATTAGGTAGTGTTAAAATTACATTTAGTGCAACAGGTGCTGCAAAGCTAGACCAGGCGGTTGAAACCCATAGTTGCAAGGAGATAAGGGGTAATGTACCTAACCAGCCCATCAACAAACGAATCAAGACTTCCCTCACTGGAAAAGGATCTGTGTAACCATGTAAAATCCCAATGAGAAACAAGCCTGCTAGTAATAGGATTTGAGTGAGAGCAATGAAAACACAAACAACAATCAGCTTGGCACTATATACCTGAGTTCGATTGACCGGTAATGTCAGAAGCTGCTTCCATCCACCTTCTGCATGCTCATAACGGCAAACTGCTGCCGAGAACAAACCAGCCAGTAACGGAAGAAATAGGACTGCATGAACTAAAATCATGGTAAAAAAAGTATCAATCCATTCATTCCCTGCAACAGTAAATTCAGTGAAATAGCCCGCTATTGTTGCTAGAATTGGACTTATATAAAGGATTTGTAGAACCTTTGATTTCTTTAGCTTGATCCATTCTGTATACATAAGTGTAATCATTACTTGACATCCTTCCGTTGAAAATGGATGAGACTAACGAATAAGATGATTCCCCCAACGACGATTCCAAGTAATACACTAATTTCTGGGATGTTCCATTTGTTCTCTAAATGAGGCCATTTCCAGATTAACCACTCGGGTCCCCCATATGCATACATGGAAACGATTGATCCTACAATACCAAAAGTTAAGGGAGTGCCTTGGTTCGATGATGCAACAGAAAACCAAAGCTGGATCGCTAAAACGGGGATTGCCGCGAAGTATGGATAAAAACTATTAATTGCTATAGCCTGATAAGGAACTTGTAAATCCCAATCAAAATAGAAGCCAAAGAAGAGCGTGCCAACAAACATTAGAATCGTTGGTATAAATAGTAAAATACCTACTGTTATGAATTTCGAACAATAAATGCTTAGCCGATTGATTGGTAATGACAGCAATTGCTTCCATGCATTTGTCTTGTGTTCTATACTTGCCATCAGTGACGCAAGAAGCGTTGTACCGAGTAATAATGCCGGTGTTAGAAAAAGGTTGATTTGACGTAACAGTTGCAGCCAGTAATCATCGGTTTGTGTAATGAGCCAATCATAGCGAACATTGTAATTAATCGCAGTTAATGAAAAGATGCCGATCGGCCCTAAGAATACAAGAATCCACATTCCAAGCGACACTTTTTTAAAATCAGTATGCAACACTCGAAGGATCATAAGCTTTGTTCCTCCTTCGTTAATTCAAGGAAAATACTTTCAAGTGATCGTTTCGTTTCACCTACTCGGTACACATCAATGTTGTTTTCAATCAAGGTCCGAATGATTGCCGCAACTTCTTTATTCGTTGTTTCAGGAAATGTAATGAACTCCGCTTCCCTTTCTCCCTTCCATCCTTCTTTAAGAAGAGTATTACATGCAGAAACATTATTGCTCGTCTGTATTAGTATTCGGTTCACCGATTTTTTTCGTAACATCTCAATTGAATCTTGGAATATGAGAGAACCTTTTGAGATAATTCCTACCTCTGTTGCCATTTGGTCAATCTCTGATAGCAGATGACTTGAAATGACGACAGTAACACCGTATCTTTCCGGAAGACTCTTAATTAATTCTCGCATTTCAATAATGCCAGAAGGGTCGAGTCCATTAGTTGGTTCATCAAGTATGAGCAAATCTGGATTACCAATTAATGCAGCCGCAATCCCTAAACGCTGCTTCATCCCTAAAGAAAAGCTTTTAACTGGTCGATTCGCATCCTTTTCCAAGCGAACGATCGAAAGAACTTCATTAATTCGTTCTTTTGGAACATCCAAAATCCGTTGGAGTAGTTGGAGATTTTCTTTTGCTGTTAGATTACCGTAATACGAAGGAGATTCAACAAGTGACCCTATCTTTCTTAAAATAGCAATTTTTTCTCTTTTTATATCCTTTCCAAAGATTCTTATCGAGCCTGACGTTTCCTTCATTAATCCTAGCAGTAACTTAATTGCTGTTGTCTTCCCTGCTCCATTAGGGCCAAGAAAACCATAGATCGACCCTTTAGGAATTTGTAAATTGATTTGATTTACTACCGGAGTCCCTTTAAATTTTTTTGTTAAATTAGTTGTCTCTACAACAAATTCACCCATATTTATCACCTCATCTAAACAATAAACAAAGAAGCTTAAAACCAACTACTTGTTATGTTTAAATTTCGTTTAAAAATCAGAAGGTCATTTAGTTACAAAAAAAGAGCGAATAGGCTGTCTTTCAACACCCTACTCACTCAAACCTTATGCTTCGTTATCGTAACTACTGTTCCTTTCGTTGACGAATCAATCTCCCATGACATCTCCATCTCCTTTATCATTAGTTCAACAATTGTTAGCCCAATACCAACGCCTGATTGATCAGTGGTTCCTTTCATTCCAGGACCCTTATCTTCGATCGTTATTGTCTTTCCTTTACAGGTTATTCGAATATATTTACCTGACTTGGCATGTCTTAACACATTTTGAAACAAATTATCTAATATACGTTCAAACCAGTTACGATCAATCTGCCAATAAACTGTCTCCTCAAATAAGGCGATATCAACAACAAATTGCTCCTTTTCAAAAAAAGGATACCAGGCTTTTAATGTCATACGTATGATTCGATTCACATCAACTTTTTCACGCTTTAATGTATATCTTCCTGAAGTTAACAATGTGTAAGAAAGAAGATTTTCTATCAACGTGTGTAAATGGTCAATCTTCTGGTCGATAATCGTAATCGAATCATTCCCCTCCATAGATAGCTCCTCTTTTTGTAATGAGTATGTATGTGCTCGGATCGTTGCAAGTGGTGTTCGGAGGTCATGAGAAAGGTTGGCAATCAGATCTTTTCTTAGCTTTTCCTCCTCCTGCTCTCGCCTTCTACTTGCAGTTAAACGATCGATCATTTGATTGAATGACTCCTCCAACGCACCGATTTCATCCATCTCCCCAACGACTACTTTATTAGGAATATCATGATGGTCTACTTCCATTGAGGATTGCAGTCTAACGATTCGTTTTCTGATTGAACGAAAAAATAACCAAGATAAGATTAAAAATAAAAATAGTAATAGTGCAACAACTGCAAAATAGATATATTCAAAATAATCATCTATTTGTTTAATCGGGTAATCCATATATGTTCGATCAATTTGCAAGACGACAAAGCCATCATTTGTGCTCTCACCTATGAAAGCAACGACCGTAAACGGATCTCTATCATAGCTAGCTTTCATAAAAGAAACGGTATAGCTTGGATCCCACACATCTGGAATGGACAATTCTTCATCCGAAATGAAACGAGTTTTCCCTTTCTCATCGATCCAAAACACATTCGCAGTTTTATACTGTTCCACCGTCTGTTCTAATGCAGCAATTAGCTCACTATCAGATAAAAGATCAAACCCCTTCGCCTTTGCATGCCAGCTCTCTTCTACTTCTTGACTATTATAGACGTCTAACTCATCCTGCTGAACAACAAGAGCAGGAATATAGACAAAGAGTGAGGCGATAGGAAAAGAAAGTGGAAGAATACACATCGCACTCAAAATTAACACCAAATGATTTGTTTGTAGCGTAAACCGTGGCTTCATTGTTTTAACCTATAGCCTATGCCACGAATAGTTTCAATAATTGTTGGTTTTGCCGGGTTCTTTTCAATTTTCTCACGTAAATAGCGAATATGGACCATCAACGTTTTGTCTCCTTCTAAATAAGTTTCCTCCCAAACCGACTCGTAGATTTGTTCCTTTGTCATAATTTGATTTCCGTGCTTTACTAAATAATCAAAAATATGCAGTTGCTTAGCGGTTAAGACAATTTCCTCTCCGATCTCGCTGTCAAACAACTGAAACTGCTTTGGTAGATAGGTCAAGTGCTGTACCTTCATTTCCGAGGGAATGATTCGGTCGAAGCGACGTAGTAATACCATAATTCTTGCAACTAACTCATCTGGATGAAACGGCTTCGTCAAATAATCATCCGCAAATTGAAGTCCCTCTAATTTATCATCAACCTGTGACCGTGCAGATAACATAATGACAGGAAGTTTAGGCAATGCTTTTTTTATCCGCTTCCCTATTGAAAACCCGTCTAGACCAGGTAACATCACATCAAGAATGACGATATCCGAATCCTCAGCATACCCTAATGCCTCTTCACCATCCTTTAGCCATTTCACCTTATATCCACGCTCAGTTAAGTCTTTGTTTACCCATGTTCCTAATTCGACTTCGTCCTCCACATATAAGATTTTCATGTACTTGAACCTCCTTTCTACTGTATAAAACGATAAGATACACTTTCAAGAGACATAAGAAAAGTGACCTAGGGGGTCACTTTTTCACTTAATACTCTTTTTTGCAATTCTTTAAATACTGAACTAACTTGACCGTACCTACTAAATTAAATATGACACTTGTTCCAAGGGAAGCGGCCCATAAAATTGAAGGTCCTGTTACTGATAATGCCACCAATAAGAAAGTCGTACCTAGAAGAACAAAAGCAATTCCCTGCAACATTTTGTTCACGTAAATCCTCCCACCCCTTTAAATTTTAACAGTATTTCCCTTATTTTTGTATAGTTTATTTATCACAGTTACCATGTTATACGCGTTTTTCAAGCAAACAAACATATTCCTCATAATGAACCAGGAAACAAATGAGAATACCCACCTTAACTAGTACATCTTTTCCGATTACTTATCTTGCTTCTCAGACTTTGATCCAATCGCAATACCTAAAACAAAACCAACAGCAACCCCTATTGCAATATTCCTTATTGCTATTCCGATAGCGACACCAATTGCTACGCCAACTAACATTCCATTTGCCATGTCCTTGTTAGAGTGTTCTTCGTCCTTCACCACAATAACCTCTTTTCCCTAGAAAGTCTCTCATTATTTTTCTACGAACGATTCTTCGAAAAGATTCAACAAAAAAAAGCCACCATACCTTTCGGTGACTTACTTGATTCATTCATACTGGGAATTTAAGAAGCTTTGTAGTCATCTTTAGTCACTCCATAGAAGTGAACATCAATCGGATTCCCATCTCGGATCACATGTTGCTTAAAGGTTCCTTCATGACACAAACCGCTCTTCTCCATAATTCTCCAAGATCCCGGGTTATGAACAAATGCCGCCGCCATTATTTTATTTAAATTTAATCTATCGAACCCATAGGTTACTAGCTTTTTGGTTGCCTCTGTACCAAAACCCTGATTCCAGTATGCTTTTCCTATCCAATAGCCAAGCTCAGCACGTTGATGATCTTTAGATATTTTCAAATTAATTACACCAATCAACTCATTCGATTCCTTTAGTTTCACCGCAAAAATAGCTATATCTCCTTTTTTCTCATCTTCTAACATTTTCTCGATAAACATTCCAGCTGAATCCTTGGGGTACGGGTGAGGTATTGTTGCTGTTGTTTTTGCTACATCGACATCTGATGCTAGCTCTTCAATTCGAGCGGCATCTGACAATTGTAAAGATTGTAATAGCAAACGATTTGTTTCGAGTTGAGTCATTATGGGTCACTTCCTAATTAGAAAATTTTACTAATTTTAATACAACAATTGGTTGAGGTCAATAGGATTTTTTATGGGTTGTCTCAAGTCCATTCACTCATTAAATAGTGTAGACTATCTGTTGCAGCTAGTAAGTAATTTGTTTCAGAACAGATATCTTTTTAGCAACCTTGATCGTACAAAAAAGGTCCTACAGGAAGCGATTATCCTATAGGACCTAATTTATTTAGTTTTCTTCTACTTCCTTACGATTTTTCTTAAAGATCTTCGATAAGACTTCATAAACGATTGGAACAATAAGTAATGTTAACAACGTTGAACTCGTTAATCCACCAATTACGGTAATCGCAAGACCTTTAGAGATCAATCCTCCACCACCAGAACCAATGGCTAATGGAATTAACGCACCAATTGTCGCGATTGCTGTCATTAGTATTGGACGTAGTCTAGTTGCTCCTGCTTCTAGTACCGCTTCACGCATTCCCATTCCATCACGTTCCATATGAATGATTCGGTCAACTAAAACAATTGCGTTCGTTACAACGATTCCAATTAACATTAGTAGCCCCATCATTACTGGGACAGAAATCGTTTCCCCAGCAATTAATAAGCCGACAAATGAACCAATAACTGCAAACGGTAATGAGAATAGAATTGCAAATGGTGCAACACCTTCACGGAATGTAACAACAAGGATGAAATAGACAATTGCAATCGCTGCAACCATCGCGATACCAAGCTGTGTAAACGTTTCTTCCATGTCAGCGGCTACACCCGCTACCCCAACGGTAACTCCGTTAGGTAACTCAAGATTATCAATGGCCTCATCCACTTCAGTTGTTGCTGTTGAAATATCATCCCCAATGATTGTTCCTGAAACTGTTGCATAATATTCGCCTGCACTACGTGAAAGGGAGCTTAACGTTGTCCCCTCCTCGACCGTAACTAGCTCAGATAGTGGCATTGTTGTACCAAGTGCTGTTGGCACTTCTGTAGCTAGGATATCATCGATTGATTTCGGTTCTTCCGTTTCTTCTTGTTGAACAACAACCTCAAGGGTATTACCGTCATTTTCAACGGTTGTTAATACATCTTCAGTCGTTGTAGGACTTAAAATACCAATAATTTGACCTGTTGTTAAGCCATATTGAAGCACTTCGTCTTGTTCTACCTTAAATGTATATTCCACATATGGGTTCTCTGCACTTGAAGAAACATCCTCCAAGCCATCATTTTCACTCATCACTTCTTCTACCATAGCTACGGCTTCATTCAGTCTATCTAAATCTTCACTATAGAATGTGTAGCTAACTTCATTTGTTGACATTGACATCTGCGTGAAGTTCTGGCTCTGCCATTCACCTGTTTGATCAATATTCAACACATACTCTTCTATTTCCTCGCGTACTTCTGTGAAGTTTTCCATATCCGGATCGAAAATGAGGGACATAAGTGCACCATCTCCACCGCCACCCATCATCGCTGCCATTTGATCACCGCTGCCACTAGTGGTGATTGATAGTTGAACGATATCAATGTCATCACGTTTTAGTAGCTCTTCTTCGACCTCTTCAACATTCGCTATCGTTTCTTCTAGAACCTCACCAGTCATTGGTGTATAGGTCAGAGTCATCATCTTTTCTTCTTCACTACCCATAAAACTAAAGCCAATGAATGGTGTTAAGGCCAAACTACCTACTAGCAAAACAACTGAGATTAATGAAGTAATGATCTTATGATTAAGTGACCATTTCAAGATTCCCTTATACCAGTTTGCTAGTTTACCTACTTCTTCATGCTTACTTTCTGTTTTTTCACTGTATAATTTTTTCTTAAATAAATAGTGAGAGAGCGCAGGTACAATTGTCACTGCCACAATTAACGAAGCAACAAGTGCAAACGTCATTGTTAATGCGAATGGTAGGAACAACTCTCCAACCATCCCACCAACAAAGATTAGTGGTGCGAATACTGCAACCGTTACTAGCGTTGATGATAGAATTGGTTTGAACATTTCAATTGTCGCTTCACGAATTAAAGCCCGACCCGTTAGTTTCTCTTCCTTTAGATGCAGGCGGCGGTAGATGTTTTCTACGACGACAATTGAGTCATCAATAACACGACCAATAGCAACCGTAATCGCACCTAACGTCATAAGATTCAGCGTAATATCTAACCAGTTTAATAACAATAAAGCCATGAAAATCGAAACTGGAATCGAAACGATTGATATAATCGTAGATTTGAAATTCCGTAAGAATAATAGGATGATTAATACCGCAATTATTCCACCGATTATTGCTTTTTCAACCATCGTATGAATGGATTTCTCAATTGGTTCACCTTGATCTAGTGTTACATCAATCATGAGTCCTTCTGTGTTAGCCTGCTCCTCTTCAGCTAACTCTTTCACACTGTTTACCACTTCAACCGTGTTTGCTTGCTGTCCCTTGATAATCTGAACGGCAATCGCGTCTTCCCCGTTGGTACGCGAGATAGACTCAACCTTACCAACAACCTCAATCGAAGCGATATCTCCAAGCTTTACGAATGGTGAGGGATTGGCTTCAGTAGGTGTAACAGGAATAAGCATTTCCTTTAACTCTTCTGCAGTCATGAACTTCCCATCTACAGATACCGCTTGTTCGCCCTCTTCAAATTCGAAGAGACCTAGCGAAACATTCAAATCACTTGCTTGGATCATTTGCTTGACAGCATCTTCTGTAAGCTCAAGCTCAGCCATCTTTGATTCATCATAGGTTAGTTCCACTTCTTCAATATGCTGCCCAGTGATTGACGCAGAAGCCACCCCATCGATGCTCTCAATTTTATGAAGTAACCCACCTTCTACTGTTTCAGTAAGATCAACAATATCTCCTGTTGAACTACTAATGCTTAGTGCAACTACCGGCATCATATTCATGCTAAATGTTGAAACTGTAGGTGTTTGCACAGCGTCTGGTAGACTCACTGCGTCTAACGCAGATTCTAACTCTCGTTGTGCTTCTTCCATGTCCTCCCCATATTCATATTCAACTTGGATACTCGCCATGTTAGAATACGAGTTAGAGAAGACAGTTTTTACACCTTCAAGACCTTCTAATGCTGATTCTAAAGGGATGGATACATCCTCCATCACTCGCTCAGGTGTTGCTCCTGGATATACTCCCGTTACCATTAAAAATGGAATGGATATATCTGGGATTGTTTCTGTTTTCATCTGTGTACCTGAATACATACCAGTTACAGTGATAATGATCGTTAGCAACCATACTGCTAACTTATTTTTCAAGACAAAATTGACTAAACCTTTCACCATTACACCTACCCTTATTTGACTTGTTACACTCAATTACTTATACTAATGACTAGACGGTCATTTGTCAACAAGATGATACAGGAGTGACTAAAATGATAAAAAAACAACTTATTATGGAAAAAGCATTGGAACTCTTTGCAAATCAAGGGTTTGAATCTACTTCTATACAACAAATAACCGAGCATTGTGGGATTTCCAAAGGATCCTTTTATTTGTCCTTCAAGTCAAAAGACGAGTTAATCCTCGCATTAATGGACCATTTCATGATGCAATTTATCTCGAATATTGACTACACAGTCAGAGAAACTAGAAATAACGCAGATCTACTATACAAATTTTATTATGAAACCTTTCAATCATTTCATCAGCATGCTGATTTTGCTAAGATTTTTATTAAAGAGCAAACTCAGTCATTTAACAAAGAGCTTATTCAAAAGACCATGAACTTCGATCAATTAGTCGGAACGATTATTTTGTCGATGGTAGAGCGTTTGTACGGTGAAAATGTACAGCATACTAAACATGATTTAGCGCATATTATTAAAGGATTTATAAGAATACACTCTGAGTTATTATTAATTTATAATTTAGAACTAGACTTAGATCTACTAACTCGTTCACTTGTAGAAAAAACAAATATCCTAGCAGAGCATATGACCACGCCATTCATTTCCAAAGGTTTTTTCCAACAGCTCAAGTATCCATTAGATGAACACATTACAAAGGATCAATTGATTGAAATAATTGAAGAAAGGCTTAATGATATAGAAGATACTATTGAAACAGAATCACTCCATTTACTAAAACAAGACTTACTTGAGCCTGTTTACAGTCGTGCCATTATAAAGGGGTTAATTGAAAATATCAAAGATCATTCAGAATTTACATGGATTTCCATTTTACTTCGTAAGCATTATGATTTTTAGGACATCTAGCCCTTGATAGAAAGAAAAAACATCCACCATTGAGTAGAGGTACTCAGGTGGATGTTTCACATTACAAGCTATTTCTTTTCAAGTAAAATCTGCTTAATCTCCTGTATATCTTTCTTTAATTCCTGATTCTCCCTAAATAATTGATTCATTTGTTCCTCTCGTACATTATCATCATCTTGTCCTAAATAGCTTAAAATTACCGCTACGACGAGATTTAAGATGACGAGGGCACCGATGATGATAAAGGAAACAAAATACACCCATGCCCATGGGACTTCATGCATAATAGGTCTAGCCACCTGGCTTGCCCATGACTCAAACGTCACAACCTGCAGCAAGGTGAACAGCGAACTATGAAAACTCCCAAAAAATTCAGCCGGTAGAACATCGCTAAAAAAGGTTGTTCCGATAATTGCATAAATCGAGAAGATTAATATTGATAATCCCAAGATACCCATCAACGCTGGGACCGACTTAAGCAGGGAATCAATAATCTTTCGTAATGCAGGAATCGCCGGAATCATCCTTATCAAACGCAATACCCTAATTAATCTCATCACACTTACAAATGGCGTTGCGTAAAAGACCAAGCTTCCGACCACAATACTAAAGTCAAATATATTCCACTTATCAGAAAAATACGTCCTCGAACCGAGACCAATAATTTTTAGTACTAATTCAAGCACAAAGATCCAAACAATGATTTTATCGAGAGTAATTAGAAATTGATTTCCTGTTATGTACGTTTCAGTGATGATAATAAGCCCGTTAAACAAGATCAATCCAATTACAAAGGGTTGAAAATACTGATGCTCAACTATTCTCCTAACACTCTCTCTAAATGAACTGTTTTCTTGCCTCATTTTGTCATTATGTTTTCTATCCATTTTAACTATCCACATACCCTTTCACATAAAATACCTGCTACACACTAGTATACCAGTTTGGCGGGAAATGGACGATTGTTTTTCGTTCATTGGAATGAGATACAGATCTGAATTCATGTCAAATTCTATAGGTAGGAGTCTTTTATACAAAAAAATCCTATCCCTTCACCAAACTTGCTTTCATTTCCTCTACAGATTCCACCTCGAACCCGAGATCACGAAGCATCTTATGATCTAGCGATTCTTCTTGTCCTGCTGTTGTTAAGTAATCGCCTACAAAAATAGAATTGGCCGCATACAAACCTAACGGCTGTAAGGAACCTAAATTCATCTCTCGCCCTCCTGAGATTCTAATTTCTTTCGTTGGATTAATATAGCGGAACAAAGCTAATACTTTTAGACAGTAGCGAGGATTTAACTCCTTTACCCCTTCAAGTGGAGTACCGTCTATTGCATGGAGGAAATTCACTGGAATAGAATCAGCATCAAGTGCTCGTAAGCTAGTTGCAATATCAACGACATCCTGTTTTGATTCTTTCATACCAACAATCACCCCTGAACAGGGAGAAAGTCCAGAATCCTTTACTAGTTTAACTGTATTTACACGATCAGCATATGTATGAGAGGTTGTAATTTCTGAATGATGACTTCCTGACGTATTTAGGTTGTGATTATAGCGATCAACTCCTGCTTCTTTTAACCGCCTTGCTTGATCTGGCTTTAAAATTCCTAAACAGGCACAAATTTTCAAGCCATAGTTATCCTTAATCTCCTTAACCGCTTCAACAACTTGATTAACTTCCTTATTAGTAGGACCTCTTCCACTTGCAACAATACAGTACGTACCTACGTTCAACTCGAATGCTTTTTTCGCACCAGCTAGAATTTGGTTTTTATCTACCATTCTATAGGAAGAAATAGGTGCTTTTGAAATAGAAGATTGAGAGCAATAGCCACAATTCTCAGGACATAATCCCGATTTTGCATTCATAATCATATTCAGCTTTACTTTATTACCAAAATATCGCTTCCTGATTCGGTATGCCCCATGCATGAGCAAAAGTAGTTCTTCGTCTGAACACTTAAGTATTGAAAGTGCCTCATCATTTGTCAATTCTCCCCCAGCTAACACTCTTTCTGAACACTCTAACCACTGATTCATTAAACCTCTCCTTTATATAGTAGTTTTTTAAAAATAAACATCAATAAGATGAATATTGTTAACCTAATTAAAATAAAGTTTACTTTAAATCAACTAAATACGTCAACCTCATAATATATTAAGTTAACATTGGTTTTATAATAGATTATTTTCTAGCCAATCATCTGATTTTATTCTCGCATATATGATTTCAACCAATACTCTCTAAATAAAAAAAAGACTCCCAGCACTATGTACTGGAAACCTACTTTGTTAAGTCTGATCCTGATTGTGATTTTGTTGAAATTATGAGCGACCCGATTAAAAACATTAACCCTCCACTATAGCGAATTACTCGATTATTTTCATAATCTTCAAATACGACGACAGAGGATAATAAAATTAGGGCTCCTAAAACTGTCAAAATAACTCCTATGTATTTTTTCAGCATCAATTACACCCCCTCCAGTTCAGCAGTAACAAAAGAAAATTTCCCATCTAAGTAATTCTTCTACATTATTATCAGATTACTATATTTTACCAGATGGTGTAAACGGATTCATTCTCATAAAGAAATATCTGTTCTAAAAAAAATTTCAAATAGGTATTTACTTAATATGGAATATCGAGTATCCTTCAATAATGCTATAAATTTTATTAAATCTTAACATCATCTTTAAACAGTTTGTGTTTTGGTTTCTTAATTTATGTTAACCTTATTTTCTGGTGTTCGTTTAATGATTAATATTGTCACAGATTTACCATAGTTCTGGAAGTATATGTACCAAAATGGTTCCTTTTAGATGCTTGTCATGGTAAACTCTTTTTAATATTTATGTGAGGCTTTTGTAAATAATTTAATGCTCACTATTTTCAAGTTCGTTTTAAGAAGGATGGTTAGATAATATGAAAACTGAATTAATTAAAAATCAAAGGATCACGACTTCATTTGCGTTTTTCTTTTTTTGTGCAGTAGGTCTTCTATGGTTGAAGACCTACTTTGTTCAATTAACCCAATTTGAGTTAGGAATTGACAATGCTACTCAACAATTTCTCTTATTCTTAAATCCCCTTGGCTCTTCACTATTGTTCTTAAGTTTGGGGTTGCTTTTTAAGGGACGTAAACAGTATTTGTCAGTTATCATTATAGGTTTACTTATGTCCCTCCTATTGTATGCAAATGTACTCTACTACCGATTTTTCAATGACTTTATTACGTTACCAACATTGGCACAGACTCAGAATTTCGGAAATGTAAGTGGTAGTATTGCAACACTACTAAAGCCATGGGATATTTTCTTTTTTGCGGATGTGATTCTACTTATTATTTTGTTTTCAATGAAGTCTAATAGAATAGAAATAAAGAGAATCACTCGAATAAAAGTAGTTGCTTTAATTATGATTGCTTTAAGTATTTCTGGTATTAACTTAGCAATTGCAGAAAAAGATCGACCTGAATTACTAACAAGAGGTTTTGACCGCACCTATATTGTTAAATATTTAGGAATGTACAATTATACGATTTATGATGCTGTTGAAAGCACAAAGGCTTCTTCCCAAAGAGTTTTAGCTGATAGTAACGACATCACGATTGTCCGTGACTTCACTCAGAAAAACTATGCTGAACCTAATCCTGATTATTTCGGAATCGGTAAAGGAATGAATGTAATTTATGTTCATATGGAGTCGATTCAGAACTTCTTAATTGATTATGAGTTACACGGCGAGGAAGTCACACCATTTTTAAACTCGTTAACAAATGAAGAAAACACTCTTTACTTTAACAATTTCTTTCATCAAACAGCACAAGGAAAAACGGCTGATGCTGAATTTATGGTAGCTAATTCTCTTTATGGCCTCCCTCAAGGTGCCGCCTTTACAACAAAAGGGCTGAACACCTATCAAGCTGCACCAGCTATTCTTGGTCAGCAAGGCTATACTTCAGCTGTTTTACACGGAAACAATGGAACGTTTTGGAACCGGAATGAGATTTATAAATCACTAGGATATGATAAGTTTTTCGATTCTAGTTACTACGAGATGAATCCAGAAGACTTGGCTGATTATGGATTAATGGATAAACCATTTTTCGAGCAATCTAAAGCTTATTTGAATTCATTACCGCAACCGTTTTATGCGAATTTCATTACTGTTACACATCATTATCCATTTACGATTGATGAAGAAGACGCAACAATTGCCAAGCATACGACAGGAAGCAAAACCGTTAATAATTATTTTCAAACTGCTAGATATGCAGATGAAGCTCTAGAACAATTTTTCAATGATCTAAAAGAAGCTGGATTATATGATAATTCTATTATCATTATGTACGGGGATCATTACGGTATTTCCACTAATCACAATAAGGCAATGGCAGATGTCATTGGTAAAGAAGTAACACCTTTTGAAAGTGCAGGTTTACAACGCACACCGCTATTTATTCGAGTACCGGGTATGGAAGGTGGTTTGAACGAGGAGTACATGGGACAAATTGACCTTCTCCCTACTCTTCTTCACCTCTTGGGTGCGGAGACAAAAGATTATGTTCATTTCGGAACCGATGTATTATCAGACAAGCACAATGATCTGATTCCGTTTAGAAATGGAGATTTTGTTAGCCCAACGATCACGTCAGCTGAGGGGATTTATTATGACTCAACGACTGGTATTGAGTTAGAAGAAGATCGATTTGAGGAAGCTCAGCTCTTGCAAGATAAGGTTCAAGAAACCTTGGCACTTTCGGATATGGTTGTAAATGGCGATTTGCTTAGGTTCTACACACCAGATCATTTCACTCCTGTTGATCGAACCGATTACAATTATATTCGGGTCTATCATGAGGATACGGATGGGTTTGGCGAGCAGAATAGCGATCCAATTCTAGGAAATGAACGTATTAGATAATACCTAATTAGCAAAAGGACAATTGATTTTTTCAATTGTCCTTTTTATTTTGTTGGCTTTATGATAATGAAACAAGGAATTCCACTTCCATTTCTCGAAATATATTATGTTGTTTAATTTCATTAATTTGTGTAGAGTTAATTCTTAAAGGATGGTGCATGTAAATTGAAATATAGACGTGTAGGAAATAGCGGTATTAATGTAAGTG
The DNA here is from genome assembly GCF_017939705.1 of Halalkalibacter suaedae. GTDB lineage: Bacteria > Bacillota > Bacilli > Bacillales > Bacillaceae_D > Halalkalibacter > Halalkalibacter suaedae. The sequence continues at coordinate 55,807 of NZ_JAGKSQ010000004.1, read as the reverse complement.
AAATTGGTCTAGGTAGCTGGCTTACATATGGTACAGCCTCTGAGCAAGCGGCTGCTGATGCTTGTATTCAACAAGCTTTTGAAAGTGGTATTAATTTCTTTGATACAGCGAACGCTTACAATAATGGGGCTGGTGAGGAAGCTTTGGGTTCCGCTCTCAGACCATACAATAGGTCAAGCTACGTTCTTTCAACAAAAGTATTTTTCCCGATGGGAGAAGGTCCTAATGATCGAGGACTTTCAAGAAAACACATTATTGAACAATGCGATGCAAGCCTTAAACGATTAGGTGTGGACTATATAGATATTTATTTTTGTCATCGCTATGATGACCAGACACCTACTGAAGAAACACTTCGTACTCTTGATGATCTTACTCGCCAAGGTAAAATTCTATATGCAGGTGTAAGCGAGTGGAGTTCATCGCAAATATCCGAGGCAGCTCGAATAAGAGACCGACACAACTTATATCCGCTTATTTCAAATCAACCAATATACAATATGTTTGAACGATATATTGAGAATGAAGTATTGGAAGTAAGCCACTCTGAAGGAATCGGACAAATCGTATTTTCACCACTTGCTCAAGGAATATTAACTGGAAAGTACAAACCAGGAAAGAATATCCCACAAAACAGTAGAGCCGCTAACAATCATGTTAACGGTGTCATTAACAGCTATTTAAGAGACGACGTCCTTTCATGTGTCCAAGAACTAGACAATGTAGCAAAAGAACTCAATCTTTCTTTAGCACAGCTCTCATTAGCCTGGGTACTCAGACATAAAGGGGTTAGTTCTGCATTGATTGGAGCAAGTCGCCCTGAACAAATTATCGAAAATGTAAAAGCAGTTGAAGTAGAACTTAAGTCAGATGTTTTAGAAGAAATTGAAAACATATTAGCAAAAATAAAAGATTTTGCACCTCTTCGTTAATCTTTTTTTAGACATTAAAAAGGTCCTATTCCTACAGTATCTTAAAGGCCACTAAAAAAGGTGAAAACCTTACCTTTTTCAGTGGCCTCATCTGATAGTAGGAATGGGACCTTCTTAGAAGTTTTATTTAGAAAATACCACTTTGTTCTTTCCACTCCTCTTCGCTTCGTACAGAAGTGCATCTGCTTGTTTAAAAAGAGACAGCCTCGTTAAAGGATGTTGATAATTCTTTAACCCAATACTCACCGTAACTGCAGTCTCATTTAATTCACTATGTAAAATGGTACTAATATGTTGACGAGCTTGTTCCACAACCTGATACGCTTCTTCTAGGCTTTTATTTGTTAGAATAATTGCAAATTCCTCGCCACCATAACGTGCAACAATATCGTTTTCACTCACGTTTTGAACAATCGCTTCTGCCACTCGTCTAAGAACTATATCACCTACATTATGCCCAAACATGTCGTTAGTTCCTTTGAAATTATCTATATCTAAGATAGCTAGCTGAAGCTGCATTGAATACACCTTACTTTGCTCAACAAGATCCTCCAAATATTCATAAAACGTCTTATGATTGTACAACCCCGTCAAAGCATCAACCTTGGATAATCTTTCCATCATAGCACTTTTCGCGATCAACTCTTTTTCCTTTTCATTTGCTAGATGCAGATTTCTCAATACCTCATGACCTCTTTGCAAAATTGCTAGGAAAATTACATATCCAGCTACTAATCCTAGCAAATAGGATGAGAATTCGAACTCAGTAACCGATGCTCTTACTGAAGGAAGCAAATATACACTAATCAATGCAATAATATTAATGATGAAGCTAAATCGCAAACTCTTTTTCTCGAAAAAGATTAGTGCAACAGACATTGGTAATAATAACAGAACTTGTAGACCTGGAACAGAATCGTGAATAACGATAATAACTAAAGCAACCAATGTTCCAGTAACCATCAGTAACTTTGGACTATATATTTTCTTAATCGTTGTGAAGTAAATACATATCAACATCACGATCAATTGAAAACTTGTTGGCAACAGGATCTTCATGCCGATAAATTCCCATGGATCTTTAAGAGAAAAATAAATCGTTAATAACAACCCAATAAACTGGCCAAAGATTGTAATAGCAATTATCAACCAATAAAATTCGAGGATTTTTTTGGACCAGTATTTGTAGTCCATTCCTGACGTGTTGTTCAACTTGTCCATCCTCCTTATCAAATAGCCTAAATAGTTCATCCAGTACATATATCATACTACTTTTTTCCTATTTTAACTAGAGGTTGATATTGTCGAAAATTGTCTATTATAATTAGTTTCCAATAGAACGAGAAAAGGAACATCATCTTTTACGATTTTGCCCCTCTCACTTTCCACTTAGACTTTAATGATTTTTCCTAATTTACGGACATCCTCAGAGGAGACTTTGGACAATTGATTTAAAAATTCAATTTGAAAGCTTCCCGGTCCTTCTACTTCAGATTTCCTTGCAGCAATTTCGGCAGCTACCTCATAGGATACTAGAGCAGACAGGCTTGCCATGACTAAGTCTTTTTCAATTGCTGCAAAAGCACCAACAACCGAACTAAGTAAACAACCCGTCCCTGTGACCTTCGTTAAAATCGGATGGCCATTTTGCACGATGTATGTTGTGTCACCATCGGTAATCACATCTTCTTTACCAGTGATAACGATAGTCGTTTGTAACGCTTTCGCTGCGTTTCTTGCTAATACAACTGGATCTCCAGAGCCTTCTCCAGCATCAACGCCCTTAATCATCCAAGTTTCACCAATGACATTTGCGATTTCTGCAGCATTTCCTCTAATTATAGCTATATCTAGTTCCTTCACTATCTGACGAGCAGTCTTCGTACGGTATGGAGTTGCTCCTGCACCCACCGGATCAAAAATAATCGGGACTCCGTGCTCATTTGCCGATTTACCAGCAATTAGCATCGACTCTACTTCATCATAAGTTAGTGTTCCAATATTCAAAACAAGAGCACCAGCTATTTTAGCCATATCCGCCACTTCTTCTTTCGCATAAGCCATGACAGGTGATGCCCCTAATGCATATAAACCATTAGCGGTGAAGTTTGTTACAACAACATTTGTAATATTATGTACAAGAGGACTTTGCTCCCTAAGTCGTTCCAAAGAACGCACAGCATGTTCAATTTCAGTACTCATTAATTCAGCTCCTTTTGTTTTATTTGATCATATTGACTCGTATTGGTCAAACAGTTATAGCCGAATCTACTCAAATTTTTCAAAAAAGCCTTATCCTATTTTAAATAGGACAAGGCTTCATGTGTCTAGAGCATATTCTTTTTTCTGTTACTTACAAGTGCAACGACAAAACCAAATACTAGGATTAACAAGCCAAATAAAAGCCCGTTATACGTTGACGTCGCCGTGTTAGGTAAAACCTCAGATCCTTCCTCTGCTTCTAGTACAGTAAAAGTACTAAAATGAGTGGTTGTGGCAGTGACCTTTCCGTCCTTATAGCTACCACCTACAACCTCCCAATTGTTCGTTTCTTCGTTTAAATAAAAGACTTTTAGGGTGTCTAGAGACTTAACCGCGGTGGTATCAACAGTAAATATAAGTTCTATACCCTCTTCAAAGCTAGAAAGTTTTTCTCCATCATCTCCAACAAAAATCGTGAAATTATAAACTGAACTGATGTCATTATTGAATTGTTTTAGTCTTTTTAACTCAATCGTAATTTCCTCGTTAGGGAAGATCACTACCGGAATTGCCAACTCAACATGTTTATTCTTCAGTACAAGTTTACCATTTTTCTCTTTCAATGCTTTGATTTGTTCATTTGTTAATAAAACCTGTTCTACCTCATTATTTTCTGTGAGGTTTAATTCGAGTGTTCCATTCATTGTCATTTTTTCAATAAAATCATTTTTTATCTTCGCAATGTTTTCAGTTATATCAGGTTGAACAGTCACCAAATCCTCTTGCTTATTAGGACTACTAGGATTTTCCGGTGTTTCTGATTCACCTGGCGTTCCTGGTGCTGGTGTCTCTGGTCTTTCTGGCTCACCTGGCGTTCCTGGTGCTGGTGTCTCTGGTCTTTCTGGCTCACCTGGCGTTTCTGGTGCTGGTGTCTCTGGCGTTTCTGGCTCACCTGGCGTTCCTGTAGTCGGGGGTCCACCAACCTTTATAACAACAGTTGTCAAAGGTTCGATTATAATACTATTTGATGTCAGTTCGACACCTGATCTACTCGAAACTTCTACAGTTCCAGCTTCGTCGTTATCAACAATAATCGTACCTTGAGTTAAATCTTCCTCTAGTGTCAGTGTTCTTTGTGCATTATCCGCATTAATAAATGTATAGTAGGTTCCTGTCTCATCTGTTGAAACATTCTTAAATCCAATAATTAAATCCGTTTCTTTCATTTCAGGAGCTTCAATCAAAGTAACATTTGTATTTACTAAATCCATCGTTCCTAATCTAAATGCATTTGTCGATTTCCTTAATTTAATAAGTCCCGCTGTATATTCTCTAGTTGTATGATTTACGGGATACAAATTATCATCAGTTGCTTTAGACCAATCAAACATATTAATTGCATCAGAAGAATCATAGGAATCATGAATGAAATATCCGAATGAATTTCCATCTTCGTCAGTTAACTCATGATATTTCTGTTCAGGAACTCCTTCACCTTTCCACTGCTTCGTTCTCCCATATTCTTGACCTGCATGGATAAAAGCAGTTCCTTGTGACGTGAGCACCATCGCATTTCCGATTCTAATACGCTTATGAATTTCTAAATTATTTTCAGCTACCGATGGATCCTTTTTGATCGATTGTGCAATCACATCATACAATGGTAGATTATCATGGGCAGCGATATACTGAACCATATCACCCGGGTCATCTGAAGGTGTATTTGAAGGCTGTGCTTTGATGTTGTTAAAAATACTATCAATGTTTCTTGCACCGCCTGTGATAAACCTCGGCTCACCTTCTGAGCCAAATCCAGATTTCAGTTCGTTTCTTAGCTCATCTGAGAATACCCCAACACTATCAGTCTGATCCATCCAATCTTGGTCAGCACCCTTTCCTTCTAATTCAAGGTCTGCAAGATGTCCAGAAAAGGTTCTCCAACCCTCTCCTATGAATAATGCATTAGGATTAATTTCGGCAGCTGCATCGTATGCATTTTGTACAGCTTCATACGTGCCATCTCCCATCATATCCCATCTCATTCCATCAATTTTAAATTCCTCAAACCAATACTTAACTGAATCAATCATTAATTTTTCTGCCATCTTGTGATTTGTAGCAAGATTATTACCGAATCCACCTACAAAGTTTCCGTTCGCATTTTTCCAGAAGTAGTAATCTGGTACGATGTCCTCTAGTAGGCTTGACGAAGCCATATGTGTGTAAACATTATCAAGAACAACACCCATACCAGCATCATGGATTGCGTCAATAAGTTCTTTCAGTTCTTTAATTCTTAGTTCTGCATCTTCTGGATTCTCAGAATACGCACCGTCTGGAGTGAAATAATTATGCGGGTCATAGCCCCAGTTATAGTCATTATCTGCTGATGAATATTCTAATTCTCTTTCCCCCATGTTTGTTTCATTTCCGTAGTACCAAGCCATAACAGGCAATAGCTGAACATGCGTCACTCCAAGAGATTTAATATAATCAAGTTTATCAATGAAAGCTCTGTACGTACCCCATCTCTCTCCTAAATCTTCTTCAATACTAGGATCTGAAGTGAAATCTCTTACATGAACTTCCCAAATAATCGCATCTTCTCTTTGCTCATAGCCTTCAATGTTTGCAAAATCAAACCCTTCTGGATTTGTTTCAGCTAAATCTACAATTGCCGCTTTACCAACACTATCTCCGTCTTCACCAGTTTCTCCTGAGGAGCTAACTGTGAAAGGAGCCATCGATTTAGCATAAGGGTCTAATACCTTTTTCGTCTCTCCGTTATTTGTTACTTCATATTGATAATAGTAGCCCCGTAGATCTTTAACATCCAAATCTTTAGAAGTTATATCAACGGACCAAACCCCATGTTCACCTTTAGTTAAATTACGTACACCTATCTCAGTCGTTGGATCAGCTTTGTCATAGAAATTAACTACAACCTCACTCGCTACTGGTGCCCATAGCTTTAATGACACATGACCGTCCTCGTGATAAGTAGCACCAAGATCGTCACCATCATATTGATACATTTCGTCAAGCATTCTCCATCCAGCCTTTGCCGTAACGGTTTTTCCGCCAAATGTTACAAGATAAGGGGCTTTATTTGTTTCAAAAGCCGCCGTCACTTCAACGGTTTTGTCTCCTGTAATGGAGGCAGCTTCGACATTTACAGCTTTGCTATCTTTGTCAGTAATCTGAATCAAGTCGACTAATTCTTCCTCATTTAATCCCTCAGTCATTGTAAAACCAAGACGGATTTTAGAAGTAGACAGCAATTCACCTGTTTGCAATGCAATCGGTACTTCCCAGGCTGGTGATGTATAAACAGTATCATCCCCCTCTTTAATCCATAATCGATTGTAGCGATCTAGCAAAGAAAAACTCTTATCACCGTCAATATTTTCACCAGTAGCTCTATTTACGAGGAGAAAGCCTAATTTTTCTGCTCCCTCTGTTAATTCGACATCAACATATGCTCCGTAACGATCCATTTGTTCCTCATTAAAGGGAATGGCACCCATTGGCCAATTCTCGGAAGGTGCTACGACATCTTCCCAAACCCACACACCAAGATCGTTAAAAGCATTATCATCTCTATCGTAATGAATTCTCACTGTGTTTTCAGGTAGATCAACAGGCTCATACGTGAATACTTCATCTGATCCTTGTTTAATCCAAATTTCATTTATTCCTGAAGACAAATCAACAGCCTTATCCCCGCCTTCCTTTTCTCCACTAACTCGATCAACAAGAAGAAAACCGACTTTACCCGGGTCTTCTATTAATTCGACATCTACGTACGCACCGTAATCATCCGTTTGCTCCTTATTAAATGGAGTCGCTCCAGATGACCAATTTGTTGATGGCGTTGCTACATCATCCCACAGCCATAGACCAATCGTTTCAAAATTATTGTCTGCTCTTTCATAATGAACGCGTAATGTATTTTCAGGAATTTCTCCGGGGTCTACTACACTCGGTTCTCCAAATTCCCCATTTAATTGATAGACAGCAAAAGCATTACTATCTATTGTAATTCCTACTTTACCGTCTTCTGCACCATGTTCAACATCCGTTAATAGATTCGTTAACTTAACAGACTCGGCGGAAGAACGGTTATATAATTCTGCCAGATCGAAAGTTTTTGTTTCACTAGATTTGTTTAACACAACAAGATAGGTGCCATTTTTATCAGAACGTTCATATGCCATCACATCTTGTTCAACTAGTATGTCCTTGTATACACCATTACGTAATGTACTATGATCATTTCTCATTTCAATAATATCTTTGTAATGCTGAAGAAGATCTAAATCTTGCTCTCCGTCTTCCCATAGCATCATTTCTCTGTACCAACGATCCGCCCACTCGGTATAGTTCGAGTGATCCTGTGATTGCGACAAACCAACCTCTGTCCCGTAATAAATCACTGGTGATCCTGGTAATGTAAATTGAGCAACAGATGCTAACTTTAATTTTTCAACATCATTTTCAGCTGCATGAAGAAATCGAGGTACATCATGATTATCAAGGAATGACGTCATAATATATTCAGAGTGATACGTGCTAGCATTTTCTATAATCAAGTTATTTAAATCACGGAATGAACCGTCATTTGCAAAAACACTTTTAGCAGTGTCATGGAATCCAAAGTCAACAGCACCATCTAACTTTCCTGCGTATGAATTAATTTTCTCACGACTATCCCACACTTCACCAAAGATATAGGCATCCTCGTCCAACTGTTTAACAGCATGTCTGAAGTCTACCCAGTAGCTATAGCTTGGTCCTTTGGCATAATCTAATCGGAATCCATCGAAGTTTAATTCCTCCAACCAGAATGGAACGACGTCGTTTAGAATGTACTCACGTGTTTCTGGATGATCATTATTAAGTTCTGGCAATTCACCGATTCCTTGAAATGCGTTATATTCTGTCGGCCAATTTGTAAATGTGTACCAATCAAAATACTCACTTCCTTGATCCTTTTTTGCTTCTTGGAAGTAAGGATGGTGTTCAGAAGTATGATTCGGTACAAAATCATAAATAACCTTAAACCCTTTCGCATGTGCTTGATCAATTAACTCTTTCATTAATTCGATCGTTCCAAAATTCTGATCAATGTTTTTGAAATCAGCAGGGTGATAACCATGTGAATACGGACCCTCAAATACTGGCGAAAGCCATAATGTATCTACACCTAGTTCATCAAGGTAATCTAACTCTTGAATGACACCTTCAAGGTCGCCACCCATCCAGCCTTTTAAGCGTTCCTCTACCGGAAGACTTGTATTAACATCATAATTATTTTCAGTATTCCCATCTTTAAACCGATCAACGAATATATGATAAATCGTAGCATTCTTCGCCCAGTCAGGGGTTGCAAATGCATCTACATAATATGCGAATTCTGTTGCTTCAGCTGCTGTTTGACTATTCGTATCAGCAAATTGCGAGTTCGCACCAGCCTCGTCCCAAACATCAACCTTGTACTTTACTGGTGTTTCATTAGCTTGTGCTGGAATCACCCCAGTAAAAATCGTGGTGAAAAGGCCATTCTGATCCTCAGAAGATGACACTTCCATCGGTGCAAACGAACCAACAGTCGCTTCTCCTCTTTGTCCTTCCGGAGAGGAGCCATCAATAGTATAGTAGATTCCTCCATTCGTTATTGGACCGTAATGCTGAACTGTCGTTGTGATCGTTACTTCATCTGCACTACTTGGAATTGACGGTGCATATTGAAAATCATGAGATACATTTTTTGCAACTGGAATCGCTTTCCATTCAACTACTGTATCTTCATAAAGTGTTCCTTCAGCTGTAAATTCCGCTTGACGATTGTCAGAAACCGCTTCAGCAAATTTTTTATCACCTAAAGCGTACAAGTATGTAATTGTATCGCCAGCTTCACCAGCTAACTCAATACGCCATTTACCATCTTCAGTTTTATTCATTGGTGTTACTGTATAGTTAAAGCCGTTTAAACTAGACGCAACTGTCGGTGTGATCCAACCAGGCGTTTCTTCAGGAAGGGTGACTTCTAACGTAAGTCTTCCTGAATATTTCGTAGAATCAAAGCGAACATCAACTGCACGCTCGTTACTAGGATCAAAGAAAAAGTAATACTCTCCATCCTGAGGAGGGGTGAAAGTTAAGTTCTCTCCTTCCAACCAGGTTCCATCCATCACGAACTTAAATTCTACTGCTTCCCCTCCTTGTAGCGAGATCGGTTCACTGATCCACCTTTTCTCTTCAGTGTCATATACTAAAGGATTATTATCACTAGACCAATCAAGTGAATCAGCACTTCCTCTTAAAACAACACTGTCATATACTTGCTCCCCCTCTGCCGCATCGGCAATTTGAGCAATCGGTTGCACAAATAGAGAAAAAATAAGCGTGAACACCATCAATAAAGCTAAAAATCTCTTTCGACTATGCATTCTTTCATTCCCCCTTGATATTAATATATGCAATCGTTTTCAGATAACGCTTACATTATATTTTTGATTATATACTAATTTTTTTTATGAATCTAGTGCCTATTCATAAGAATAACAATTTAATTGTGCAACATTTTGTGCAATTAATGTGCAAACGTTTTTATTGAATTTCAGTAGTTCTTTTTTTAACTCCTCATAAAATTGTTAAACAAAATTTTACAATAAGTTTACTAGTATTTAACATATCACTGTTATAGTTTTGTTTAGAGAGATCTCTACACATATCGTCATAAAAGGAGTACATAATGCAACCAAATCTCTCATTTATTCGCGAGAAGCCACTCTGTTCATATCTTCGTTATCTTTCTATAAGAAAGAGGGCATCGAACAACGAGTTTAATAAACTCAAAGAACTTCATTCAGTTATGGATACGAAATCCTTTACAACTTATTTCCAGCCACTTGTCGAGCTAGATACGGGAAAAAAGATTGGCTATGAAGTTTTTAATCGACCTCCTATATCACAATCGTTTCCTTCCACCGAAAATTTCTACGATTTTGTTGGTCAAAGCGACTTGATTTATAGGGTCGAGGAAATTTGCCGTACTCTTTCATTAGAACGTTATTCTTCCTCTATACAAGATCAGCAAGGTAGAGAAGAAATGGAATCCAGTATCTTTTTGAATGTTCATCCTAAACTACTGAAAAATTCGGTTGATACACTAATGTCTACAATACAGCTATTCAACAAATATCAAATCCCGACTTCTAGGGTCGTTTTTGAAATTTCTGAAAAGACGTCAATCGAAGAATACAAGGAATTCGAGAAAGTACTTTCTCAATATCGTTTACATGGATTTAGATTCGCCCTTGACGATGTAGGTTCCGGATACAATAGTTTAATTACGCTTGTATATTTAAAGCCAGAATTTATCAAATTAGATAAAATGCTCATTCAAAATATTGATCAAGACCTAACAAAACAACAGCTTGTCAAAATGTTAACTGAGTTTTCAACGAAATCACAGACAAAGCTTGTTGCAGAGGGAATCGAAAGAAATGAAGAGTTAGTATTTTTAAAGGAGCATGGCGTTCATATTGGACAAGGCTATGCAATTGGCAAGCCGAAACAACACCTCCAATAGGTGAAACAAGAACAGCTGGTACTGTTTTCAGGAGTGGGGTTATATATGACTACATACATCGAGGAAATTTGCGAACAAGTACCTTGGGTAGATCCTAAAACGCACAGTCAGGAAGTGCATTTGATTTTTAAAGACAATCCTAAATTACAAGGCATCGTAGTTATAGAGGAAGATATGCCTGTTGCCCTTGTAATGAGATCACGTTTCTATCAAAAAATTGGTGGTCTTTACGGCTATAATTTATACATGGGAAGAGCTATTGAACTTGTCATGAATAAATTCCCTTTTATCGTTGACTGTACGCAACCTATCGTCGAGGTAAGCCAAAAAGCTATGGAACGCCCTGAGGAAGAACTTTACGATTATGTCATTGTAACAAAGGAAGACAAATATATAGGTGTTGTGAGTATTCAAAAATTACTTTTAACCTTTGCCGACATTCAAAAAGAAGCCGCAAGATTTTTAAGTCCACTTACAGGTCTACCTGGTAATAACTTAATTGATTTAGAACTCTCAAAGTTAATCAATGCCGATCATTTTTGTGTTCTCTATATCGACCTAGATAACTTTAAGGCATATAACGATACATACGGCTTTAAAAATGGGGACAAACTCATCTTAGAAACTGCCCGCATATTACAGAATTGTCTTCCACACCATTTTGTTGGTCATATTGGTGGAGATGATTTTGTCGGTATATTGAAGCAAGATGAATATACAGAATCGGCCAATCAAATTATTCACGAGTTTGATCTAGCTATTCAACAATTCTACTCTGAGGAGCATTGGAACCAGGGATACGTAATAACCGAGAATCGCTTCGGAATAAAAGAAAACATTCCTCTCGTTTCGATTTCAATTGCTATTGTCACTAACCAAGGATATAGCTATTCCTCTGCTCACGAGATTGTTAGTGTAGCTACTGAAATGAAAAAGATTTGCAAAAAAAATAATTATAGTTGTTTTGTCGCTAATAACTATAATTGTATATAACTCAACCCCGTTCTATTATTATTACCTGTCATTCTTGAAACCAAAAATGACAGGCATTTACTTTTTTATATTTTTCACTTAGAGATGGTCATCTTCTGCATCTAAATCTTTTACAACAAGTGAAATATTATTGTTATTCACTAAAGGATCTAGATCAAGTCTCTTTACCTTACTATCTCCATTGAAAAATTCATCAATTTTCTTATTTGCATATTCTGCTTCAGTTTCTTTTTTCTTCACTAGCCATTACACCCCCTTAGTGTGTAGATTACCCTAAAGGAAATATTTTAAAAAGTCTCTCCAGAATTTATTCATTCGTCGTCTCCCCTAATAATTCCCTAGTTTTCTCAAGGATCTCTTCATCCTTTAAGCGAAATTTAAATTCGACTCGTCTGGATGCGTTTGGACTATAATTCCCTTCTTCATCTACTCGCCCTTCTGTATACGATCGACCGTTAACCGTTAATTTGTCCTTTAGGTGCTCCTGTATATTCTTGTAAGGGAAATCCTCACTTAATATATACTCTGCTACACTGAACGCTCTTTGTTGTGACAGCTCAAGATTATACAAATAGCTACCATTATTATCTGCATGGCCTTCAATGATTATTTCTGAAATATACTCTTCATACCCATTCTCTAGCAATACATCTAAATAGGCAGGGACAAATTCATCTAAAAATTCAAATGCCTCAGGTTTTAATACTGCCGCATCAAATTCAAACAAAATATCTGTATTAAAAATTAATGCACCTGTTTTTTCATCAATTTCAATACTTAAATCAGAGCCACTAAATTCTTCATTCAGATCCTCAATGATGTTCACTCGAACACCCATAATCTGATCAATTGTTCGCTTCATCTCTTCAATTTGAAATGATTTAATTACCATCATCACAATGAAGATCAGTATAAAACAAAGAAGAATCGCTGTTAATAAATCAGTGAATGATGGCCAAAAGTGACTTTCCTCCTCTTCTCGATGGAACAAACGTTGATATTTCCTAATCATTAGTACCAACCCTTATTCGACTAGCTTGATTTGATGCTTCTTGCACGAGTTGAAGCTGTCGGTGGAGTTGCTGAATCTCATAACCTAGCTCTTGAATCGTTTGCTGTAATTGTCGTGCACTTCTCGTTTGATTCTCTATTTCCATCTCACTTATTTGTTTAAATTCTTTTTTTATAGCCTCATTACTATCATTAACATATTCAGCGAAGAATCGACTAACCTTCTCTAACTTTTCACCAAGCGTTCCTTCTACCGCAGTAACATATCTAGATAATGACTCCTTCAGAATAGTAACATTTGATTCTAAATTATGTTCTCTAGAAGTAAATGAATCAGACATCTGTATGACCGTGCGATTAATGTCGCTTAGTAATTGTTGATTCTTTGCCCCTTGTTGTTCAAATTGCCTAGATGCATCACTCATCCATTTCTCATTCGCTTGATTGTTAGCTGAATGACTGCTTAAATGATTGTAGAAATCTTGATTGTATTGCTTCAGCTCATCAAAACGATTTGTAAGAAGCTGTTTGTAGTCCCCCTGAGTTCTGTTAATCGTTTCTAATTCATCTGGTAGCCTTCCAATTGCGTGTCCTAGCTTGTGAAAATCATTCTTCATTTCGCCTAAATACTGGTTGATTCCTGTTAACTTAGAGCTCACATCACTACCCAATATTCTTTCAAATTGCTGATTGTTCTCCTTCATCATTCTAGCAAGTTGATCACTCTGACCAATCATTCTCTCAAATGCATGATGAATGGATTCTTGTTTTGTAGTGATTACTGAAAAATAATCCTTTAAATCAACAACTGATTCTTGAAACTGATTCATCGATTCAATTTGTGATGTAGAGAGCTCATCGATTTTTTTATAGGTTTCGGTAAACGCACTCGTCATTCGTTCATTTCTTTGATCCATTTTATAAAAATAAGAAAATAATTGATCAAAATTCTTATTTAGCTTCGTGACTCCCTTATCAAAACCATCTGTTACTTCTTTTACACTATGAATGAGGACGGTGAAATCCTTTAAATTTTCAGATAAACCTTCATTAAATGCAGCTAAATCCTTCGCTGACTGCTGTAAACCAACCGTATATTCCTGGAAACCATGAAACGATTGGACGATACTCTGTAATGATTCTTGATTTGTCTCTCTTAACTCGTTGATTGAAGAATTAATCGTTTCAGACACAGTAATTAGACGAGCCATTGCATCTTGCTCATTTTCCTCTAAATAGGATTCAGTCTTTAACATAATATCTGTTAATAAATACTCAGTATTTGCAATTCTGGTGATGACCGTCATTAATAGCGATAGTCCCATACCAGCAATACTTGTATAAAATGCGACATCAATACCAGCTAGTACTAGAGCAACATTTTCAACAAGCTGGTCACCTGCTGTAGTAATACTTCCAAGCGACATAGCAAGTCCTATAAACGTTCCTAGAACCCCAACTAATATGAAAATAGAGACCGTCATTTGAATCATCTTAATCAAACTCACCACTGGAATATTAAAGACACGCCAGCTCGAAAATTTCTTCTGAACAAAAGTCTCTACCTTTACTGATTCTTCTTTGTTTTTATATTCGAATTCTCCTTGAAACGTATTAACAGGAGCGATCTCTAAGGAATTTGTCTCACTTATATAATTTCTTATCCTTCTTAGTTTAAGGTATAAACTAAAATGGACGAAGGTAGCAACGATAAATGTTACAAACAGCACCATAAAAATCAATTCAATCATAGGATCTGATACAATCGATTGAGCTTTTTGTTCACTCGTAAAGAATGTAAGAATCGCTTCAATCATTTAAAAACCTCCTTTTTTATCTTTTTCATTTAAACGTAGTAAGCCTTGTCTCTTTCCTTTGTTTATTGCTATTCACAACAAGGACAATTCATGCATATCGATAAAAGAAGGATATTTCTACAGTTATTCAAGACTTCGGTCAAATTTTAATGACTTAGTAGCTCTAATGCCTTATGCACATCCAGTCTCAAAAGAAAAAGGCCTAACTCTAGGTTAGACCCTTTCCTTCTGATTCAATTGAAACATATAGCCTTCAAGCAAGTAGTTTTCGAATTCTTTTGATGACACTGGGGGACTAAAATAATAGCCTTGTATTGCATTTGCTTTTTCACTACTTAATAACCGCAGTTGATCCCCTACCTCTACCCCTTCTGCAATCGTCTTGAGGTTTAATGCCTGGGCTAGTTTAATGATCGACGTCACTATTGCTTTACTTTTTGGATTTGTATGCATCTCTCCAATGAAGGAACAATCAATTTTTAACGTATCAACTGAAAAACTCTTCAAATGATACATTGACGAATAGCCTGTACCGAAATCATCAATAGAGATATTGATACCTAACGATTTAATTTCATTTAGGACTCCAATCATTTCCTCTTCATTTTTCATTAATGCAGTCTCAGTAATTTCAAAGTCAATCCATTTTGTCTCAAGCTCGACTTCATCAAGTATTCGTTTTACACTATCAACAAATCTACCCTGTTGCTGAAGTTGTCTAACCGATACATTAATAGATACCCTTAGTGATTGTAAGCCCTGCAATTGCCACCGCTTCGTCTGCAGGCATGCTTCGCGTAAAATCCACTCACCTAATGGGATAATAAGTCCTGTTTCTTCTGCTAATGGAATAAATTCACCCGGAGAAATTGTTCCTAAGCTAGCATGATCCCACCTAACCAATACTTCCATCCCGACAATACTTCCGGTAGAAAGTTCAATAATTGGTTGATACTCTAAGAAAAAGTCTTCATTTGCAATAGCCTCTCTTAGATTCGTCTCTAAAACCACTCTTCTGAGGGCTTTCTTGTTCATCTGCTCATTGTAAATCGCATATCCGTTTTTATTATGATCCTTCACATGATACATTGCCCAATCAGCTTGTTTCACTAGAGTCTGGGTCGACACATCCGGGTCGCCGCTATAATAGGTAATTCCGATACTTGTCGTAATATGAAATTCAAATTCTTGAAAAATAAACGGTATTTTTAATGCTTCTAGGATTTCTTTGGCACAACGAAGCGCTTCTGCAGTGTGCTTAATTGTTGGCAGTAGCACCGCAAACTCATCACCACCTTTACGAGCAAATGTAGCTGTATCCGGTACTACTTGTTTGATCCTTTCTGAAACATCAATTAACAATTGATCACCAACATCATGCCCTAATGAATCATTAACAAGCTTAAATCCGTCCAGATCAAGATATAGTAGGGCCATTAATGTCCGTTCTTTTCTAACCCGTTGCCACGCTTGATTTAATCGATCGGTAAATAAGGAACGATTCGCTAGCTTTGTTAATTGGTCGTAGTATGCCATTTCATGAATTTCTCTTTCACGCTTTCGCTGATCTGTGATATCTTTGGCAATTCCAAATACACCCTTTACCTGACCATCGATAATCATCGGCACATTGGTTACATTGATTGTACGCCTCTTTCGACTCTTCGTCACAATTGTACATTCATAACTTTTGGAAATTCCATTAACTGCCTGTGCAAATGTTTGGTTAACCTTTTCAAGATCTTCTATCGCAATAATAGACTCAAACGGAACAGTAAGGAATTCTTCAACAGTATAACCTGTTACTTTTTCAGTTGCTGGATTGCATTCTAGAAATCCCCCATTAATATCTAACGTATAGACGCAATCATAATTATGATAGAAAAGTGATTTATAGTGTTCAGCACTTAGCTTTAATTGCTGTCTTAAATGAGCTTCATTTGTAATATCCTTATAAACACCTACTGCAAAGATTTCATCATGCTGTACTGGTTGATATGATGCGAGGATCGTTTTGATTTCACCATTTTTATGGATTCTTTTTACTTCCTTGTTAATCACAGCTTCATTTTTTAAGAGTTTTGATCTTATTTCAAATTTCAATTCTTCTTGTGGAATTAGATTTTCTGCAGGATTCCTAATCTCTTTAAGCTCCCAACCGAGCATTTTAGTAAAAGGCTTATTTACATCAAGCACACCTCCATCATGCCCCATCGAAAAAATACCATCTGTTGTATTGTGATAAATCATTTCTAGCTCAGTTTGAGCGTTTCTAAGCTTGTCCTTTGCTGTTTGCTGTTCTGATTCATCATTTGCAACCACAAACACCCCGTTTACTTGACCTTTAGAATTACACGGAAAAAAGGACATACGAACGGTCTGGTATCCCCCATCTATATGCTTCAAAAGTGAAAGTGTTTCAGTATGCCCGCCCTCAATTGCTTTGTTAAGACTATTTATAATCTCCTCATGGTCATCTTTATGAAAATATGTAATGAAATTCGACTTGGTTATCTGACTCCTCTTTATTCCTGTGTTCGTTACCACTTGATCATTAAAATCCATCCATTCGAAATCAGTAGTTAATAAAAAGATCATATTAGGTTGATAGCGAAACAAGGATTTATACTTCTCTGTAATGTGAATGAGTTCATCCTGCAAGTTGAGTGTTTCAGACACGTCTCTTAAAATCATAGTTATATAAGACAGCTGTCCTTCATGGTTATATATAGGAGTGATAGATAATGTAATATCTATGAGCTGACTTGCTTTTGTTCTCTGTTTCATAGAGTAGCAGTTAATCTTCTCACCGAGATGAGCTCTGTCTACTAATGCTTTATAATCAGCAATTACTTGTTCTGGAATCATTTGAAGATCCATCACAGTTTTACCAAGCACCATATTTTTTGACCAGCCAAAAAGAGTAGAAAATCCATCGTTGACTTGAATAATTGCTCCCCATTTGTCAGTAACAATGATTCCATCTAGTATTGTGTTAAATGTAACATCAAATACCTCACGTTCTACATCTTTCATTCTCTTAACTCCCTTTACGATAAAATCTAAAACAGTCTATTAATGAAGTTATTCTATATGTATAACTACTACCATTTTCTTCATTTTACAACTTTATCCTTTATATGGATACTTAAATTACTGATAGAGGGACCCCTATAGATAAATTAAGGCCCATGAAAAAGGTAAACCTAAACCTCTTTTATGGGCCTTAATTAATTTCTGTAGGTGTTACTTAATTCTTTTAGTTAATATACGTTTCAACAAATCCCCAAACACTGTTCCAATAGGTAATTGGATCAACCTTTTCTGCCTCACCATGACCTGCACCTGGAATAATCAGTTTGTCTTTCTCGACATTTGCTGCAGCGTAGACCTTATCTAACATCTCATATGGAACAAAAGTATCGGCCTCACCATGGATAAACAACATTGGCGTTTGACTCTTAGCAACTTGGTCGATTGCAGATGCTTCAAATAAATCATATCCTGCACGGATTTTAGTGACTGTGTTGGCAGCATTCAGAACCGGAAATGGAGGCAAACTAAATAGATCATCAAGCTGATAGGTAAATACATCACTAACAGAAGTATAGCCACAATCCTCGACGATGACTTTTACATTTGAAGGCAAGTCCTCTTCGCCTGAAGTCATCATTACGGTTGCCCCCCCCATTGAAATACCAAACAAAGCAATCTCTGCTTGTGGATCCTTTTCTAGAATTTGATCAATCCATAGAAGTAAATCCTTTCTGTCATGCCACCCCATTCCAATGTAGTCGCCTTCACTCTCGCCATGTCCACGAAGATCAGGAGCTAACACATTATAGCCTCTTTCGTAGAAATTACGACTATATCTCGCCATTGAAAGGGCATTACCTGTGTACCCATGAACAACAACTGCCCATTTATGATCGGCTGACTCATTTTCATAGAGATAAGCATTTAAGTTTAATTTATGCTCGTCTGTCGATACAATACTCAATTGAGTTGGCTCATGTTCCTTCTTGAAAAGTTCGTCAGCTAGCTCTGCTTCCTCTGCAACCGAGCCCAAAACCGCTTCACTCTCGGCTAAGTGTGGATTCCCTTGAAGGAACTCCTTCTCTGCCTTAGCATTTAATGCGAAATTGAAAAAATAGTTACCAACGAATCCATAGCCACCTATACCAATAATTGCAACGATCCCTAAAACGATAAATGTTTTTTTCTTCATATCTTCCCTCTCATTTCTTTGTTGTTAAAATCTATCATATTAGAACATGAACAACAGGTCATTTGTCACAGTTCAAAATGGTCATATACTATATTACTACGAAATTTCATGACCGTCTCACTTTTTGAACCTTGTTCATAATCCTTTCAATAATCTCAATTCTTTTCGAAAACCTTTATATTATTGTTAAAGCATTAGTTCCACCCATAAATTCCATTAATTACCCTCATTTACTTTTGCTCAAATGATTTCTATAATCAAGAGTGACAAAGGCAAACTTACTTAAAGGTAAGGACGCAAAGCTATAGGGGCTAACGAGTACATCTATGCCAGCCAGTTGCCTACTTAACATTACTCCTTTTCATTGTGATGAATTAATTAGGCACATTAAATTAGGAGGAGGAACTTTCGTGAAACACCAAGAACCCGAGTTAAAAGCAGCTTTAAATAAGTTAGATAAGCTACTTCATGACTATCCTGACAGCTCAAAGGCCTTTATTCCTTATAAGAATTATTTAAAAAATTTCTTACGTGTCAAAGTGAAATCCATCAATTTACCTACTTCTGAGGTAATGGCTGTCATCAAACATGAGAGACCAAATATTACTTATTTACTAAAAAAACAATCAAAGCATGACCCAACTCTTTATTTTCTAACAAATATAGAAATGGATTATGAAAAGGCTAATAAAAAACTATCTGAGATGCGCAAGCTTCTTCAATAGACACTTTACCTATGCCATAATTCAGAAAACCAAAAGGACTCATGAGCGCTACTCATGAGTCCTTTTCTATTATTTACCTGTTAAAATATGTTCGAGAATCTCTAAATCATCACGAAGAGTTCCAAGACCTCCGTATATGTCCTCAAATTCCTTTCTTACAAACGTAAACGTCGTGTCATATTGAGCTTCATCAAGCTGTCCATTCGATTGCGAGATTCGGTATGCTAATGTTACTTCATCTAAATTATCAATCATCGAGAACAAGACAAGTGCATTAGATCGTGAATTTGCTTCAAGGACCGAGTCTTTCACAGTGATCGGCCAGGATTTATTATAATCACGATTTGACGCTGGTTCATAGTAAACAGTTAGCTTATACGGTGTTTGATCTGTTTCCATTGATATAAATCGCTGCTGAAAATAAGAATCTGGCACTGGTAGATTTTGAGCAAGTGAAGACACTTTGCCATTAGCACCTATATAAGGGGTTTTATGTTTTGAGATCTCCGTAAGATCATATGTCATCATATCCACTCTTACTTTAAAGCCATAACTTACGGTTCCTTTATCAGGGTAGTCTAGAATCAATGAATAAATATATTCTCCTGACGCTGCTGGTGCGTTAATATAGACATCCCCATATCCTTCCAAAGGAGATTCTGCCTTGTTTTCTCCTTCAACTAATTCACCATTTTTATAAACTTCCAATTTTTTTACTGTGAAATCATATTGTTTATCATTTTTCATTTTTTGCGTGCTAAGGTTAAGCTGTTGATTACCCGTCACACTAAGAGCATTGTCAAATTGATAGTTAAACTGAATAGGGTGGTCTGAATTCACTATCACATTGTCCCAAGAATAACTTCCAATTAACGCCTCCTTGATCGGCTCACCTTCAGCACTAATATAAATGGGTGCTGGCCCGTTTTGACCCATTCCTATACCTGCCCCTAAATAAGCACCAGTCAAAGTAATAATACTAAACAAGAGAACTGAACCAATAATGACCGTTTTTGATTTTTTTCTATGATTCATAATCGCTAGTAATCTTTCTTTTAACGTCTTTTTTTCTTCTGACAGCGTCGCTTGTAAGGTTCCAACGGGAACGTTATTTTCAGCAACAACCGCTAATAATGTTTCACCGTATTCTTGTTTTTCAGATGGATTTAAATGCTTAATAACCGCTTCATCACAAGCTAATTCACAAGCACGATTTATTTCCTTTCTAACTATATACATCAATGGGTTGAACCAATGAATTGATGTCACAATCATGATTAGCCATTTCACTCCAACATCAAAACGTTTGAAATGAGTCACTTCATGGAGCAAAACGTTTCTTAACTGTTTGTCTGTGAAAGGGATGTCCGGGATAATGATCATCGGACGAAAGATTCCGACAAGCATTGGCGTTCCGATAAAACGATTCCGCTTGAGTCTAATTCGCCGTTTGACTATTTCATTTAACATTTGTTCCTCTTCCCTCGCGGCCGGTTGATTCCCACGGTTTAGATAGAACTTAAATTTCATGTATCCAAACAGATTAATCGAGAGGACAACAATAACCCCTGCTAGCCAAAGATAACTCAGAGAAAATTTCATTACAGTTCCAAGACCTTCAGTCGAATTAGCTTCACCATTAGAGAGGGCATTACTTATTTCATTACCATTAACCTTTACAGAGGCATGGGTTTCTTCAATGCCTTCATTATCAGCTAGTGTTACAGTCACTTGCTTATTCTGCTCAACAGCTCGATTATCATTGTAAAATAAGTCATTCATCATACTGTTTTCAAATGAAAATGGAAAAACAAGTCTGATTAGAATAACAAGCCAAAGGTAATATTGAATCGTTTTAGAAAGCCTGTGTTTAACAAAAGGTTTAAGTGCAAATAAAATGAGAGCCAAAATACTTCCCGCTAGAGAAAGAGACAATACCATTTTCAACACTTCACTCATTGCTATCACCTTCTACCTTGAAGAGATCACGTAATTCTTCTATATCGTCTTGATTTAGTTTTTTACTTCCAAGCAATGAAGCAACAAGGCTTTTCGCACTTCCAGAGTACAGACGATCGATCAAGCTTTGTGTCGTATAATCATTGTATTCTTTTTCCGTCACAAGCGGTTGATAGTAGTAGACCTCTTTTTTCTTCGCCTTGACAACACCTTTTTCACACAGTCTTCGAAGGAGTGTTTTGATTGTAGACGTTTCCCATTTACTTGTTTGCAAAAGTGTTTTGCGAATCTCTGCCATCGGAAGAGCCTCTCCTACTGCCCATAACACACGTAATACCTCAACTTCTGAGTCAGTTATTTTAGAAATCAACTTCGTCACATACACCCTCCTATTCAAGGTTACAGTTGTAACCACTCATGTTGAGTTTACAACTGTAACCTATTATTGTCAAATATGAATTTACAAATTTCTTCTGAGTTTCTCATCGGTTCTTTAATGATTTAAAAAGGATCAAAGTAAACAGATTGAAAGGATTTGAAAGTTTTTTGTAGAAATGTAAGTAATTGAAAGGATGATTGTCGATGGATGATAAATACCAACTACTTGAGGAACGTGTGCAGAAATTAGAGTCTGAGGTTAAAGCACTAAAGGAGCAGACAAATAGGAACTCCTTTAGGGAAAAACCTTTCTATTCACAGAAAAATTACGATACATGGAAACGAAATACGCCTAGCAATATAGAAAGAAAGGCAACACCTCTACCTAGTAATATAGAGTCAAAAGCAACTGCTCCTAATCCGGTTAAACCGATGCAAAAGTCTTTAGAACCTACATTAGATCTAGAGAAAGTATTAATCCAATGGATGCCCCGTGTGTTTATGATCATTCTTCTGATCGGTTTATTATGGGGACTGAAGATCGGAATGGATAACGGTTTTATAACGAATCCAATTCGTGTCATTCTAGGCTACAGTGGGACCGTATTACTCGCTTGGTTGGGGTATAAGCAATACATAAATAGCCGGCATGCTTTGGGACTTAGCTTAATTGGAGGAATGGTTGCTCTTGGCATGGTCACTACTTTCGCTGCACATTCACTTTATCAGTTTTTCGGAGTGCCGTTTGCTCTAATTATTAATCTAGTATTTGTCGTTATAGGTATTTTCTTGTCCCACAAACTAAAGTCAGAAACCCTAGCTGTTTTTTGTGCCTTTGGTGCCTTCTTAATTCCATTTCTATTAGAGAGCACGAGTCCGAGTACATTGTTTTTTTGCATATATATACTGAGCTTATTTTTAGCACTATTTTACCTTTCGCTTCGTGAAAATCACAAATATACGTTTTATGTGATTTTTGGGCTATTTCATATAACATTATTCACTTTCTTAAACGCCACTGTAAACAATCAAGAGACAATTATCGCTCTAACTGTGCTTATTCAACACTTATTCTTACTTCTTATGTTTGTGAGGAATAAGGTATCTGTTCAAGTGTTTTCAGAAGTACTTCTATATACCAATTTCTTATTCGGAATCGGATGGCTGAAATTATTTAATAATAGTTATGAACCTTATATGTATGGTGGATTAGCCATCATATACATTGGACTGGCACTACATTCCTACAAACAAGATAGGACTTCTTTGCAAAGTGTATTGTCCGCGATTAGTGTTTTTGCTGTAGGAGTATTCCTGCTTTCGTTTAATTTTGTTGAGCAGAGAATGTATACTCTTCTGTTAGTGCTCGAAAGTACCCTCGGTTTATGGCTGGCTTTTCAATTTAAAAATGTAAGAATGATCTGCACAAGTGGTTTGATCTATCTACTAACTAGCTTATTCATTGTTACCTCACAGCCAGTCTATGAGTTTTTTTCGTTTGAGCATATGTTATGGATTAGCTTTCTAACGTCACTTATGGTCTTATATGTCGCAGGTTATCGCTATTTACCTAAACACTTTTCATTACGTATCAAAACAATGGATATAAGTCTCACTGTTGGTCAGCTGTTATTTTTGATTTATTTTGGGATGATCCTTCAAGAACTTGTTTCATACGTAGATGTAACCTATGCGATGGCTCTTCACTTGCAATTGTTTGGTTTGTTTTTGCTAGTCTTAAGTTTCTATAAGGCCTACCTTTGGTCTCATGGTAAATACATGAGCTACGTCGGCTTTGCCGTTATTCTATTAATGATTCCTGCTTTCTTACTTGTGCCCTATCTTTATGGATCGCATCTAGAATTCATCGCAATGCTATTGATTGAATTAATATTTCTAGCTACATTAATTTACTTTACACATTTAGTTTGGAAGAAGAAGTTCACTATATTGGAAAAGAAATTATTAGATAAATTCGGAAGTATCATTATTAGTATGCAAATAATTATCTTTCTTTTTGTGAATAAATGGACATTCGGAATCTCAGCACAGTTCAACATCAGTTCAGATTACGTCTATTTCATTCACTCTTTTGTTCTTCTATTTTTCGCCTTTGCTTCAACTACAGCTGGACGTAAGTTTTCATGGAGATGGGTTCGAATTCTTGGTGTGATTTTAATAGGTGTAACGATATTTAAGCTGTTCTTTATCGATTTAGTCCAAGTTTCAATTGTCGTAAGAGCCATTTTATTTATTCTAGTTGGTATTACAGGGGTATGGTATTCAAGAACTCTTTATCAAAAATAACTATAGGTTTACTCAGTCTAAACAAAAAGGCTCAGACAAAAGTGATTTATCTAAAGGAAAATCCGAACAATGATAGTTGGCGGAAGTAAACCGCTCCTGAAATATACTTCGCTTTCCGCGGGAAGCCGTTGAGCCTCCTCGTGCCTCAGCACCGCGGGGTCTCACCTTCGGCTTTTGCATGAAGCCACCTGAAAAAGTCACTTTTAGCAGATTCGAGGAAGCAGCAATGGCTCCACACGTTGCACGCCTGCTATGAGAAACCCACTCATAGCAGGCTTAAGACAATGCAACGGTTACGCTCATTGCTTAAAGGCCACTGAAAAAAGGTGAAAATCACACCTTTTTCAGTGGCCTCTTTTGCATCCCGCAGGAGTCTACGTATCTTTCATCTGCTACGTGATTGCTTTGTTCGATATTTCAGTTAGATACTTTAGTTATGTCCCAGCCTCTTTGTATTCAAGAATGTTTCTTAGACAACTTATACATTTATTTTAAATTAAGATTAAGTTATCTATTTTTGGAAAGACTATTTTTATATAATTATTCAAGTAAAGAGTGATGATATGAAGGATATAATGAACGAATTTACTACTGTTCAAATGGAGCATTTTTCTTATTGGAGGGAACATACGTTATGGCATTGGGAGTTTTGGGTTTTATTATTTTTAGCCGTTGCTCCTTGGGTTGTTTGGTTTATTATTCGAAAACGTGGAAGTGAGGCAAGACTGCTGCTTTCAGGAGCTTTTGCCGTTATTGTTGCAAGTTGGTTTGATTTTTTAGGAATTGCATTTGGTTTATGGGAATACAAAGCAATGCTAATCCCTACAATTCCTTCCTTCATGCCATGGGATATCTCTGTCGTCCCTGTCTCAATTATGATTTGGTTACAATTCAAACCAAGAATGAATCCTTTCATAAAAGCTTTTTCATTCTCAGTCATCGCGTCCTTTATTGGAGAACCTATTTTTATATGGATTGGTCTATACAATCCTATTCACTGGAGCCATCTGTACTCATTTCCTATTTACATACTTATTTATTTGCTTGCTTATAAGATTAGTAAAACAGACTCAACTGATTTATTATAGCCTAACCACGTCCGCCAACTATTTGTTTCGATTTTCTAATAGTTAAATCGCTTTTGTCCTTTATACTGACTGATACACCATTAACCAACAATCTCGATACTCCCCTTCATGGAGCTCACGTTTTGGGAGGAACTTCACTTTCTTAAAACCACATTTCTCATAGCAAGCGATTGCTCTCAGGTTCGTCGATTGAGGGTCAACTACTATTTTGTTTGCTTCCATACGTTCACTTAAGAATGCCGCCATTGATGTAACAAGTAATGTTCCAATCCCTTTATTCCAGCACTCCGCTTCACCTATGAATTGGTCTATACCATACATATTTTCTTTCCCATATCCATATTCTTCTTTCGTGAGATCATCTAATTGATAGAATTGAATATAGCCTATTGCTCGCTCCTGATATTCTACAATACATTTCACTTCTTCCTCTTCAAGGGTATAAAATACTCGAGTTACCTTATCTAAATCAAACTGCTGATCTCTGCCTTCATAGAACTCAAGAATAGTTGGATCTGAAAGCCATTTAGCAAGCAGATATTTATCGCTAACTTCTAATTTTCGAACAGTAATATCACCATTTTTAAATAGCATCGTTTAAGTCCCTTCTTCATCCAAGTAGCATGTCTTAGTAGGCAAACTAAAACCATCATAAAAATGCGATCACCCTTTTGTGAGCAATCGCATCGCATGTTTAGAAATTTTTAATAACGGAACTCATCTTAACTTAATTTAAAACCGACTCTTTTTCACGTAACCGAAGTGTCTTGGCAGTTGAAGAATGGACCTCATTCAAAAGCTCTGGATTATCCATTAAAGCCAAGCCATAAGAGGGAATCATTTCTTTGATTTTAGGTTCCCATTCTTTCATATGCTGCGGGAAACATTTGTTAATGATCTCAAGCATAACATTTGCTGCTGTAGAAGCACCTGGAGAGGCACCCAGTAATGCTGCAATTGATCCATCCTCACCGGTAATCACTTCTGTCCCAAATTGCAGTGTTCCCTTGCCGCCAGTTTCAGTGTCTTTAATTACCTGTACGCGTTGACCTGCAACGACTAGATCCCATTCCTCAGTTTTGGCATTAGGAATAAATTCGCGTAGCTCTTCCATACGCTGTTCTTTCGATAACATAACTTGCTGAATAAGGTATTTTGTCAATGACATCTCTTTTGCACCTGCAGCCAGCATTGTTAGAATATTATAAGGCTTAACAGAAGTTACTAAATCGAACATTGACCCTGTTTTTAAGAATTTCGGTGTAAAGCCAGCAAACGGTCCAAACAGTAGTGACTTTTTATCGTCAATATATCTCGTATCCAGATGCGGAACAGACATTGGCGGAGCACCAACTTTTGCTTTGCCGTACACTTTTGCATGATGCAGTTTGATAACATCCGGATTATTACAGACCATAAATAGTCCACTTACTGGGAAGCCTCCAATATGCTTTCTTTCAGGAATACCAGACTTCTGCAGTAGGTGTAGACTACCTCCTCCACCGCCGATAAAGACGAACTTAGCTGTATGATTTTCAATCGCACCGCTCTGTTCATTACGTACCTTGACTTCCCATAAACCATCGCTCGTTCGTTTAATATCATTTACACTATGCTTATAGTGAATATCAACATTCTCACTCTCTAGGTGCTCAAATAGCATTCGAGTTAATGCACCAAAGTTAACATCCGTACCCGTGTCAATTTTGGTAGCGGCAATTGGATCCTTTGAAGTTCGATCCTTCATAACTAACGGAAGCCATTCCTTCAGCTTTTCAGGATCATCAGAGAATTCCATCCCAGCGAATAATGGATTATTTGATAACGCTTTAAAACGTTTCTTTAAGAAATTTACATTCTGTTCACCCTGGACTAAACTAATATGAGGCATCGGCATAATAAAGTCCTTTGGATTATCGATCAGCTTGCGATTTACAAGGAAAGACCAAAATTGCATAGAGATCTGAAAATTCTCATTAACTGTAATCGCTTTACTAATGTCTATTGATCCATCTGATTTTTCAGTCGTATAGTTTAGCTCACATAATGCGGCATGACCTGTTCCAGCATTATTCCATTCGTTAGAGCTTTCCTCACCCGCTTTTGCGAGCTTCTCAAACATAGTGATTTTCCATTCTGGTACTAGTTCTTTCAAGATTGTCCCTAAAGTTGCACTCATAATTCCGGCGCCAATTAAAATGACGTCTGTTTTAGTATCTACGCTGTTCATTTTTATCAACCTTTTCCTTTAAAATTTGTAAAAAAGATGCAGCATGACTCTAATCACATCTTTTCTTGCCTATTTAAACGATATGATAGTGAACTAAATTTATTATATAGATTAAGATATCTACTATTATATGATAATTATTAGTTAATTAAAAGGCTGGTAAAAAGTTTAGCATCCTCGTAACATTTATCAAAGAGTACATTCACCACGATATGCACTCATCACTACACTTTAATTTTCTTTGTGAATCAATTCTCTTAGTTGATTGGTAGCTTGAGATGAAGAAGTGTAGGATTCTCCTTCCCCAGTTAAATAAGTTAAGACACTTTCTTCATCTTCATTACCTAACCACAAATGGATTGCATGCTTAGGAAATTCATCACCGTATGAGACAACGATATCATAGTCAGGTTGATTGTTAATATCTCGTTTTTGACTAACTGAAGTTTGGATAATCTGCCTAATTCTTTCTATGGATTCCTTATCTTCTATTGAAATGAGGATGTCCTCATTAACGGCACCATCCCCATTTGACAGTGAGATCTCAACCATTGTTATCTTCTCATCCAGTAGTGTCATCGTATCACCTTGATTTAGACAACCTGACAGGATGAAAGCACATATAGAAATTAACGCTAACGCCACTCCTCCCTCAATTCCCAAAGTCAGCAATCTAGACATTCTGCTCTTTTCTTTTCTCCATTTTCAATACGATAAGAAAGTAAATCAAGAATAGAAGTGGGGTAGCAATACTTGTTAAAATAAGCCTTCTTTCCTCTGATAAATTAGTTGTGTTGATAAGAATTTCCGGTACGAACAAAATCAACGGAAGAATGATGGAAATCCATGTTTTACTCCAAACTGATATTCCGATAAACACCATTATTGTTACAATGATGGTTGCTACATTCCCCGCCTGATTGAAATGGATTGTCGGCGTTTCAAATGACCTATCGAATAAGAGTAAGCCAACAAATAAAACTAATGGGGTGAAACCAAGTAATGCAAACAACAAATATTCGTTTGTTTTTGAAATTTTTGTACTGGCAACGTATTTAAAGGTGATTATCGTAAGTAGCAAAAATATGATCAGGATTACACTATCCCCAATTAGTTCTAATAATGAGTATTTCACCCCACCATTCAGAGCGTCACCTAACAAATGATAAGAATACACTCCTAGAATCAGAATCGGAATATATTTTAACCACCCTGTTAAATCAAATTTCATTTCATTCGCTATGTTTTTCATATATTCTTTTGGTGTTTTCCCTGTAATATCCTCTATATTTTTTCCTTGTTTCTCTGCTTCATATAAATGGTCTTCCAATTCAGCAACAATTTCTTCGATCTCTCCTTCATTTTTACCACTCGAAAATAAATACACTCTTAAATTACCTAAAAACTCACTACTTTGTTTTGATAATCTCATGATTAACCTTCCTCTCTTAATAAAAGATCGACACTGTTTGAAATCGTTCCCCATCTTTTCTTGAATTCCTCTAACTCCTTCATTCCTTCCTCTGTCAATGAATAATATTTTCTGACAGGACCACCCGAGGGGAGCTTCTTTTGACTTGTTTCCACAAGCCCTTCCTTCTTCATACGAAGTAGCAACGGATAAATACTTCCTTCACTGACCATTGAAAATCCATATGAATTTAACTTTTCCATCATTTCATATCCATAGGTTTCCCCTTTTGCAATGATTGAAAGAATGCAGCCATCTAATATTCCTTTTAACATTTGACTTGAAGACACTTACTTCACTCCTTAAGGACCAAACTAACTTGTTATGCAATATAGTTAAGCGAAGAAAATGCATAACACCAACTAACTTGTTATGCAATATAGTTTAAATTTAACAGATAGGAAAATTAAGTCAATACATTTTTTTTACTGCTTAGAAATCACCAAAACAAATAGTTTTATCTAATACGTTCTTTTTCAAACAAATAAAAAATAAGAAATCCTCCTCCAAGGAGAATAGGAAAGCCAAATATTAAATAATACCTATCTTTCGGGACTTCTAGTACCTCACCAATATAGCTAAATAGAAACATCCAAATCGCTAGTACTATATATTTACCCCATTTTTTCATTATAAGCCCCTTCAGGTTCCTTACTGTTGAGAAAATGAACAAAATCATCCCTATAAAAAGCATTTAACACACATGGTTGTCTTTCTTTATATTCAAGTTTGCCATGTTCTATAGGAAACTTAGTCTCAACATTCAGTCTGATAAATGGAAGTTTTTCTTGGGCCTTTTGTGAACGAATATTCGACTTCCTTGCACCTGCAAATACATAATTTAAATTTAATTCATTAAAAGCGATCCGTAATATAGCTATTTTCGAAGCCAGGTTGTATCCTCTTCCCCAATACTGGTGTCCGATCCATGAACCAATATGACAAGATTTAGTGACATGATCAATAAACATTAACGTAGTAATTCCTATTACTTTGCTATTTTCATCAAGAATTACTCGTGACACTGTCTTGCCCTCAGCTTCTTCTAAAATCATAGACTTAATAAATTGTTTCGTACTTTCAATCGTTCCGTCTGGAAGTCCTAATGCATCTTTAACTGGTGGGTCCGAGGACAGGTCGTAAATCCGCTCGCAAAAATCGTCGCAATGAGGCACTAATTGAACGTTGACCATATATTCAACACCTTTCCTTCAGCTTTTGTTACACTCTAAATACTAAATAATGTTATTAAGATCGAAATAAAACGTTTAACGCATTATCCAAAAAATGGTATTTTATTGGTATATGTAATAGAAATAAAGGAGAGATATCTTATGAAAAATAATGATTCAAAATCCAGTATTGTTTTATTAACCCTGCTATCTGCTTTTCTTTTCTGCTCCATGATAGTAGTGGGTTCCCTTTCACCACTTGCTGATTTGGGAACAAACACAAATCAGTTCGGTGATATTGGAATGTGGTCAGCAGTAGGCTTCGTTTTAATTCTTTTTCTTCTGCCATTGATACTGTTTTTCAACCTTTCGTTCCCTAGATGATCTTCTTCTAGTCTCTACACACTAATAAAGTCTCTTAGAATAGCTTTCTTCAAGTCTTGCTTGAATACTTTCAACACTCGTATTTGGTAACTTGGCATGAGCAAATACGATTTGTGCAGCCGACGGTAATAATTCTCGGTCCATCCATGAATCCGGCTCCCACAGGTGCGAACGTTTGAAAGCCTTGGCACAATGAATGAAGCATTCCTCGACTTCTACCCCAATAGCTAAGAGCGGTTTTTTCCCGTTAACCTTCATTCTCTCAAGGAGCAAGTCATCAGTTACCAGTGTTGCTTTACCGTTCACTCGTAACGTCTCACCTAATCCTGGTATTAGAAAAAGAAGACCTACCTTAGGATTTGTTATAATATTCCTCATCGAGTCTATTCGCTTATTTCCTGGTCTTTCAGGGATAACTAACTGCTTTTCACTTAAGACTTGAACAAAGCCAGACTTGTCACCTCTTGGAGAAACATCGCAATGACCATTTTGATCAGAAGTAGAGAGAAGCACAAATGGTGATTTCGAGATGAACTCTCGACAGTTTTCATCTAAATAGGTAATCGCCTTATTTTTCACTAACTCACTAGGAAATCCAATCAGAGATCGGAGTTCTTTTTCTGTGCGAATTGTATTATTAAATTGATAGGTTTCATTCATATAAGAGCCCCCAGTAGTTTGTTTGTTCTCTCTTTAGAACACCAGCTTATACAACAACATCTATAATTATTTTAACATTAATTTCCTTTTGGAGGATAACAAAAAAACATCCCTGCACTCAGTTGCAGGAATGCCTATATAATTAATGGTGCTCTAGATACTTTATTTGACCAAGCTCAATTAGCTTCTCTTCGACCGCTTCTGCTGGGATTGGCTTACTAAATAAGTATCCCTGTAATTCATCACAACCTAACCTTCTCAACATCTCTAACTGAGAGGGTTCCTCTACACCCTCTGCAACGATAGTGAGATTAAGTTGATGTCCTATTGTTAAGATCGCTTCAACTAAATCTATTCCTTTTTCGCTTGTCATTCCTTGAATAAATGATTTATCAATCTTTAATGTATCAATAGGTAGTTTCTGTAAATAACTGAGCGAACTATATCCTTTTCCGAAATCATCTATTGAAATCCGAATACCTAATGCCTTTAACTCTATTAACTTTGCAAGGAACGATTGATTATCGTCGATTGAAATCCCTTCAGTAATTTCTAGTTCCAAACTATCATGAGCAAGACCCGTCTCTGCTAAAACACGAATAATCTCACTAATCAATCCCTCATCTTGAAATTGGACCACCGATAAATTTACAGCCATTTTGACAAATGAATACCCTTGTTGCTGCCAAATCCTCGCTTGTAAACATGCCGATCTCAGTACCCACTTACCTATTGGAATGATTAATCCTGTCTCTTCTGCTAAAGGTATGAATTCTGCCGGTGAAACGAGTCCCAAATATGGATGATTCCAACGAATTAACGCCTCGAAACCGACGACTTGACCTGTGATAATATGTATTTTCGGTTGATAATAAAGCTCCAATTCGTTGTTCTTTAATGCCTCACGAAGCCCCTTTTCTAGCAGCATATGACGAGAGAAAACTTCATTCATGCTAGGAGTATAGAATCTGAAATTGTCTTTTCCACTGTCCTTAGCAGCGTACATCGCCGTATCAGCATGCTTAATTAACGTTTCTATATTTCCCCCGTCTGATGGATAGATGCTAATCCCAATGCTAGCTGTTATGTATACCTCTTGTCCTTCAATGATAAAGACTTGTGATAACACCTCTGAAATTTTCTTTGCTACTTTGGCTGTCTTCTCTCTCGTACTATTTGGTAGAATAAACGTAAATTCATCGCCACCAAGTCGAGAAATCGTATCCAAACTGCTTATACAACCTTCCAATCTTCTTGCTACAGCTACTAGTAATAGATCACCAATGTCATGACCCAATGTATCATTAATAAATTTAAAACGGTCTAAATCAAGAAACATTAGACCTACTATATGATCATGTTGTTTCGCTGCCGAAAAGGCTTCACTCAATTCATTATAAAATAATCGCCGATTAGCTAGACCAGTCAATGTATCGTGATAGGCTAAGTATTGGACCATTTCATCAGTCTTTTTTCGCTCGGTGATATCCTTTACAACTGCATAAACACCAACAATGTTTTGATCAACTGTAATTGGCATAACCGTTACATTCACTTCCAGAACATCCTTCTCACTATTCATTATTCGTGATTCGAAAGTCTGTGGTTCTCCTTTAATTGTTTGTTTAAATTGCTTGATTACTTGGTCAACCTCATCATCAGCCATTACATCTCTATACGATTTTTGAAGAAGTTCTCTCTCTTCGTACCCGATTATTGTTTCTGCAACAGCGTTCGCACCTAAGAAGCGTCCATTTACATCAATCCAAAACACCATATCTGGATTATGCTTGAATAGGGATTTAAATCTTTGCTCACTAACAGCTAACCTCTGTTCAGTCCATCTACGCTGTGTCGCATCCTGGGCCATCATTAAGTATAGGACAGTGTCATGTGAAGAAAGTTGTACTGGTTTTCCATTAAATAATAAAACCCGTAATGGCTTCCCCTTTGGCATCACCCAAACTTCCTGATTATAGACAGATTCTCCATGTAGAATTTTTGAAATTGGTAGATCTTCCTTTAATAGATGCGATGTCCAATTAGGGTAGTATAATCCATACACCTCACTACATTGCTCGAGCGGATCCTTTATTTCTGAAATGCCAAATGTCCGAGCAGCTTCATTTGAATAAAGGACTTGTCCCTGTTTATCATAGATTGTAATGCCATCTTCCATATTTTCAAGCACACTATTGCCGAATGACTCATTAAATCTCAACTTTTCTTTAATTTCAGCTAATCGTTTTAGATAATGATAGAAGATATAAACAATGATCAAGAAAGATAAGAGCCTTATAGTTGGCTCATAAATTGTGTTGCTAACATTCAAACCACTTAATTCAAGAATCTCTTTCATGAAAGTTAAACTGAAAAAGATACTAATAATTTTGAAATTCTTTTTTAAGATCTTAAGTACATTCTTGCTACCAATTGTTCTCATATCCCACCCCATAAAACAATTAGGGTAACCTTTAGAAATTATCATATTCTATTATGACAAGAACGATAGATTACTTATTTACCTGATTGCTCATTCTCTCTCTAATTATATATTACTCCTTACACTGATAATGATTATCAATTTCAATTTTAAATGAAGGTTCTTGCTTGGTCAATCTTTTTCATTATCTATAAGGAAAGTAGCTCAAATCAAAAACGAAGTCATTTTTAACGACTTCGTTAAGATCTAGTAAAAATCGATTATGATTGTTAATCTTATACCTATTCATCATCATCTCGAAACAATTCAGACAAAAACCTTTGACGATTTTGCAAAAAATAACTTGTTATTTGATAATGCTCTGTCATTTCATAGTCAATCTTTGAGATCCGATCATCATCAAAGCTTAGTATATCTGCTTCTGGATATCCGAGTAGAATGGGAGAATGTGTTGCGATAACAAACTGAGCATTCCCTGTAGATGCTAAGTCATGAATGATTTTTAGGAAGGTTAATTGTCTAGCTGGTGACAAGGCCGCCTCTGGCTCGTCCAAAAGATAGATTGCCTCACCTTTGAAGCGATGGAGAAATAGTGAGAGAAATGATTCCCCATGTGATTGTTCATGTAAAGAACGCCCGCCGTACGCACTTAAAATAGACGGATCAAGTTCATCAATATGCGTGGCAAAATTATAAAAAGATTCAGCACGTAAAAAAAAGCCATTTGATACTTTCGGTAACCATGAAAGTCTGATATAGTCACCTAGCACCGATTCCGACTTATGGACATCATACAAATTATTTCGTCCACCACCAGCAGTATTGAACTCACATTTGTCTGCAATCGCTTCTAACAAGGTTGATTTACCAGAACCATTTTCTCCGACAAAGAAGGTTACATTTTTTTCTAATTGAATTTCATCAAGGTTTTTTATCGATGGAATCGAAAAAGGAAACCGGTTAGTGGAAGGGACCTTTTCTTGTAAAAGTGTTATTCTTTTCAAAAACATTTTTATCACCCGCGGATAGTATAGTAGCTCGCATTAAACCTTATGTTGTTTAACAATTACACGTAGTTCAGCCAAATCTTCTATGGTGTAATCTGAAGCGACATGTTCCCATTGGAAATTCTTCTTCCAAATCCCAATCATCCCAACCTTTTTAGCTGCTCGGATATCGTTCTCTGGATGATCTCCTACAAAGACACATTCCCCCGGTTCTACACCTAATGATTGTATCGCTCTATTAAAAATCTCCTGGTCTGGTTTTTTTATTCCTTCCCATTCAGATATTAGGATTACATTAAAGTACTCTTTAATAGCCAAAGCGTTGATATTGTCCATTTGAAACTGACCATATCCATTTGTAATCATACCTAGAAGAAGATTGTTTTCTTTTAAAGTAACTAGCATCTCAGTTAAGTGAGGAAAAGGAATGCAGTAATTCTTAAACTCTTTCTTATAATCCTCTAGTAGTTGTTCCGGAGTGATGCCATTAATACTATATTCTTCAACTAGTTGCTGATAGACTCTATCCTTCCAGACATATCCTCGCATATCAAGTTCGATAAAACGGTTAACGTATGTAGCTTTTTCAATATGTCCTAGAAAATCAATCAATCGATCATACTGATTGCAGATAAACTGTTTGACCGATTCATCTCTATTCAATAAAGTTCCATCTAAATCAAATATAGCTGCTTTAATCATCGATCTTTCCCCCTCTCTCGAAAAGCTCTCCTATAACGATCTTAGCACCTATTCCTTAAAATGGAAATAAGAAATGCGTCTCTGCTATAACTGCAAAGAACGCATCAAAAACGCTACTTCAATTCATTAATCTGCTTGGTTAAGTCTTTAAAACGCTTATCAAGACCACAGTATTCCTTATCATCTACTGTCATATAACTGAGCTTCCCTAACACTTCTTGTCTTTCTGTCTCAAGAGTAAGCAGTACTTCATCATAATGTTCTAATTCTTCTAATGGTTCTTTCCATTGCTTTTGGACGCTTCCATTTACGAGCACAAGCTTGCTAGTTGTTGTCTTATCAAGAAAATAACGATCATGTGAGACAATGAGTAGCGTACCAGAATATTCAGCTAACGTATTCTCAAGCTGCTCACGCGATGGTAAATCAAGGTGGTTCGTTGGCTCATCTAAAATGAGTACATCTTTATTTTCAATAATATATCCCATTAGTTTACACTTCACCCGCTCGCCCATACTCATATTCTTAATAGGTTCCGTCCATTGAGAAGCACTAAATCCTAAATGCTTCATCAGTGTTTGAATCTTCCCTCTTTTTTCAAATGCTCCAGTATAAAACAATTGCTCCGGTGTTTGCTCAAGTGGTAAATCAAAGACTTCTTGTGTTAGATAACCGACTTTCGCTGAGGGCGATAGCCAAACTTCTCCTTCTGTCGTTTCCTCCGCCATAATAAGTTTCAAGAATGTCGTCTTTCCTGACCCATTCGGTCCAATAATTGCTATCTTTTCACCATGTTGGATCGTGAAATTCACATTTTCAAACAGTGTTCTGTCACCAAAAGCTTTTCTTACGTTTTTCACTTCTAAAAAACGTTTTCCAACCTTAGCGTTCGCGTTCAATGAAAAATACACCTCATGATCTAGTTCAGGTCGTTCAGCTTTTGCTTTTTTAAGCTCCATTTCTAGACGCTTTTGTTTTGATTTGATCTGTGCGTCCATACGCTTCGCTTTTACACGATAATGTTCTTTAAACCCTTCCTTTTTCGTCGATTGGCTATGGGCTTTTTGTGACCAAGACTCAAGCTCACTCATTTGCCCCTTAATCTGTTCAATCATTTTTTGTTGCTTTTCGTATTCACGTTGCTCTGTCAATTTCTTCTGTTTCCTAGCGTCCATATAGCTAGAATAATTCCCTTTATGTTCAATTAATTTAGTGTCTTCAATTGACCAGATTTTCGTTGCAACAGCATCTAAGAAATAACGATCATGCGAGACAAAGACAATCGTTCCTTTGTATGCTTCAATTTGATGTTTGAGCAATTCAGTACTTTGATTATCAAGATGGTTGGTTGGCTCATCTAAAAGTAAAAGATCTGCCTCCATTGAAAAACCTTTGGCAAGTCTCGCCTTTAATCTTTCACCACCACTTAATTGCGAAAAATGATGATTAGGTACCCTCCACTTATCTAAGAGCTTCTTCTCCATAGGTTGATTTCGAGAGCTAGTATACTCTTCAATCTCCTGCTCGACGATCGTAATCCTTAAATTCTGGTCAAACCATTTTATTTGTCCAGCTGTTGGCATGAGATCATTGTTCAATAACTGTAGAAGCGTCGATTTCCCAGCACCATTTTTGCCAATAATCCCGATCACATCCCGCTGTTGTATACTTGCTTCGACCTCGGCAAAAATGTTAACATTTTCCACTTCATAGCCCACTTTTATTAACTTTAATAATTCCTTCAATCCATCAATCCCTCTCTTTAAAAGGGAGAACAAAAAAATCCTCCCAATTCACTTGGAAGGATTAGCCGCACCTAAAGATCACTAAATAAGAACTAGTATGATAATAATCTAGTGATTCATATAAAGGAAATGGGCAGACTAATCCAATTTCGTTAGACTTGAAATATAAAAAAATTTCAAATTTCTCAAAAGTTAGATTAGTTATACATTAGCCACCCATCTTCCCTTCTACTTTAATATTTTTAGTTTAGCACAGGTTCAGCTTCTCGCGCAAAGCATTTTAACATTTTTTAACAAAAGCATTACAGCTATTTCTTGTCCTTCTCCAACAACTCTATAATTCTATCTAGCTTCTTCTCAAGCTGATCATTTTGAACAGTGCTTTGGCTTGGTTTATTAAGGAATCTTTTTATTGCAATCCCTATAAAAATAATGAAAAAAAGGATAACCGCAAAGGAAAATATCTGATAAATGATTGACCCCCAAGGAACCTCCATACTAATTCTCCTCACTTTCAATTTGTTGATTTTTCAGAAATGCTTCTAATGTGTGTGAATATAATTCTGGTTGCTCTCTATGAACTAGGTGTCCGGCAAATGGAATAATAGCGATATGAAACGCAGGGTTTAACTGTTTATATGTGATGGCAGCCGAAACCTCTACGTTCTCTTTTTCACCTACGATACATAATGTTGGAATGGTGATCATCGATACATCACCTGTTTCGTGAAAAGGATAAAAGTCGTCTTCGCAAAAGGAATGAAGCAATGACTTCCAATCATTTCCCCCATGAATTTCACTTAGATAGTCTACTGCTTCCATGTTATTAAATAACTGTTCATATCTTTCAGCCTCTTCTCTAGAAAGCTCATTCCAATTATCTGGTTCAATTGGATAGATACCCGAAAAACTGAGGGATTTCACCTTTTCTGGATAATTCTTAGCGAAAAGTAATGCAACGATTCCACCTATTGAAACACCGGCAATATGACATTCTTCAAGGTTTAGCGAATCTAATGTGTCATGAATATCATCTGCACAATGACTAAAGTAATTTTCAATCCTTCCGTTAGACTTCCCATGCCCTCTCAAATCAGGCCGAATGACTTTATAATTATTAGCAGCAAAATAATCACTTTGCTCTTCATATTCCGTATGTCCTGTCATCCCACCAGAATGAATAAGCACTAGCGGTTCCCCTTCACCATTTATCGTTGTATGTAAGATCAAATTGTGCACCTCTTTTTGTTAATGTCTTATTTAGTAGTTGTTTCTTCAAGCTTTTTTCTTAATACATCTAACTCCTTCAATATTTCAGCATTCTGCTGTTGAAGTTGATCTAGTCTCTTATTATTATTCTCAGAAAAGGTGAAAAAAGCATCCTTCATATTCCAATAGATGCCAACAATCACTAGTATTGTCGGTACTCCGAGTAGTAAAATATCTACAAAGCTTACTGTCATCCCAATCCCTCCTCATTAAATACGGTCTAGCTTAGGACATTTTTTGCTTTTTCAATTATTTCTTTAATAAAGGGTTCTTTCTTCAGTGTATATATAGATCTATCGAACGCATACTTAGATTCTCCTTTTCTAAAAAAGTACCTGCCTACTAATTCTAGTTTTGGTACATATTCAAACTCAGCTAATGGAGCAATAAGCTTAGCTACATCATCTACATCCTTGATACCGAACATTAGATCAATGATTGGTTTAGCCATTAATCTAGGTATTGAGGTGCTACCGATATGTTCAATTCCAATTATTTCTTTACCAATAGCATTGATAATTCTTTTTTTCTGATAAGCAAATTGATTCTGCCATTGGGGATTAGGTTCACTCAAATAGATTTCTGGATTCATCATCATTTATCACCTACTAAAATCTAATTTAGTTTCCTTTGATTCTGTTGAACATATAGATATACCATTACAATAATAAAAGTTGTAATCGATATCGTTACGGATGTTCTCAAAATCTCTATTATGTATTCAAATATAGTAGCCTCATGAAAGGTATGGGTATTCCCGTTAATGATCTCCTTCGTTCTATTAACATATAGAATACTGTAATACACTCCTGCAATAAGCCCATAGATTAAAGATTTCACTAATTTCTTCTCATTTTCGTGAAAAAAGTTCATGAAATAACCTCCTCACATAACTAATCAGTTGGATCTTCCCATTCCTCACGCAGTAAACCCATCCGAATTGAGTCATAATATTCACCATTATAATAGCGACACTTCCTTAATCTTGCTTCCATTTTCATACCAAGCTTCTCACCGACTTTTACCATCGCTCATTACCTGACCAGGTCGTATCTCTAAAGATTTACTCTTATCTTTTGAACAATCGTTTGATAAAACGACAATGGATGAGATACGAATTGATCTCTACCTATGTATTCATCAATTAAACATGTCGTTCCATCCTTATTCAGTTTAAATCCCTTAATGTTAATAGCCTCTCTATCACTAAGCCATAGATCAGCAAAATCCTTAAATTTCACTTTCACAATTCCTGCAACTTCTTCATCTTGAAGCGTAAAGTCTTCAAAAGCTAAATTACGCTTCAATAAAAATACATTTGCTATTTCTTTATCTATAAAATTCCCTTTCGTTTCATGATAGTTAATGACTCCTAGAGGAACCAGTTCATTAAAAGACACATTCACACCTAACTCTTCTTTAATCTCTCTCACTCCATCTTGAACCGTTTCACTTGCAAGTAAATGTCCAGCTGCAGTGATATCAAAAAGATTTGGATAGTCTTTTTTCATTTCACTCCGAAGTTGAAGCAAAAGATAATCTGTATCCCCTTCCTTGCTAACGAACCAACAATGAAACACTTCATGCCAGTAGCCTATTCGGTGTACCTCCTCACGAGTAGCAACACCGATATGGTTTTTGTTGTCATCAAAAACTTTTAACTGTTCATTTTCCATACAGACTCTCCTTACTATTATAATTTATTCCTTGTTACTTTTTTGATTGTCATTTAGTAGTTTGTGAATCACAATACAGAGAAACATCAAACCTAAGAATAAGCCATTATTGTTTGGTTCAACGTTAAAAATAAGAGGAGCTAGATACAAATCTACGATGAAAATAATTGTCGCCATGATTATTAATATTTTATAGAACATTTTTATCGCATCCAATCTATACGCTTAGTGTGACACTAGTAATCACATAACATTGTTTTTAACATATTAAGATTATTAGTAGTATATATTCCTGAGCAAATTAACTATATTATGGTAATTATAACAATAATCAAAAGTTCCTGTCTGTATTTTCATGAACAATCGAACCAAAAAAAGAGCAACCCATAGGAACTGGTTGCACATTTCGTTGCTTTATTTGATCACAGATTCTACTTCCCCAAAAATCCACATTCAGACTATTGTTTGAACAGTTATTTATTTCTATCATACTAATTATTACTTCATCGTTCTTTTAAAAGCACCACTGTAAAAGTCGTTCTCCCGTTAGCACTCTCCACTTCAATGGTTCCTTTGTGGAGGTCAATGATCCCTTTTGCAATGGCTAACCCTAATCCAGAACCCCCAGTAAAGCGAGACCGTGATTTCTCTACTCGATAAAATCGTTCAAAAATATGAGGTATATCAAAACTTGGGATGACTTGACCATAGTTTGTAATGGCAACCTTAACTGCCTTCTCGGTGTCACTAATGCTTACGTCAATTAAGGTACCTTCCTCACCATAACGAATCGCGTTTTGAAAGAGATTTTCAAATACTCTTGCAAGCTTACTTCCATCGCCATGGATGATTGCTTCCTCAGCTAATGACAATTGTCGTAATTCCATATTTGCTTCTTCCACTTGAATTCGAGTTTGAACGACTAATTGATTAATCATTTCTTCAATATCAATTTGGTCTTGTTTGAGAATGACTTGCTGATTTTGGACATATGTATAATCAAAAATATCATTAATTAACCCATGCAAGCTCGCGGTCTTATCGTGTATCACCTGAATGTAATAACGAAGCTCCACTTCATCCCTATAACGATCTTCATTAATAAGATCTAAATAGCCAATTATCGAGGTGAGTGGTGACCTAAGATCATGAGCTACATTCGTGATAAGTTCACTCTTCGTCTGTTCAGCTTTTTTCACATCTTCGATTGCCTGTTCGGCTCTTATCATTATTTGCTCAATACCCCTAGCAAGTGATTGGAATTCTTCTGTCTCTGAAATAGTTCCCGAGAATTGTTTCCCTCCAGCTAATTGCTGAACATTTTCCGTTATTTTTTTCAAATGAAACACCAGATACTGTTTTCGCTCATATAGATAAAAGAGTAGTAAATATAAGCACATGACCATTCCATAAAATATGAAAACGACAAACAAATGGAAATAAGATAGGACAATAAATAAACTCTCAAAAAATCTTGATTCGTCCTCTAAATACCACACAACAGGAAATAGAATAACTACTGTACCCATCGCGAGGAAAAATGAGAGAAGAATATACCCTAAAATCTTCCACTTAGGTACAAAACGAATGACTTTAATCAGATTATTTTTCAATTTTATACCCAACTCCCCAAACCGTTTGGATAATCACTTCCCCGGGCAAAGCCGCTTCGATTTTATCGCGAAGATTGCTAATATGGACCATTACGGTTTTGTTTGATCCAGTACCATCTTCATTCCAGATTTTTTCAAATATCTCTTCAGATGCAAAGACACGTCCTCGATTTTTGGCTAGTAGAAATAGAATATTGAATTCAATTGCCGTGAGCTTAATTACAACTCCAGCTGCCATCACCGTATGACTTTGTTTATCAACTTCTAAGGAACCAATTTGTATCACATCCTCTTCAGTCACTAAAGATTTGTAATTCGCTCGTCGGAGGAGGGCTTTAACCCTTGCTGTTAACTCTAAAGGATTAAACGGTTTACTCATATAATCATCTGCTCCTGTCATTAAGCCGACAATCTTGTCCATATCTTCAACCTTTGCACTGATCATTAGGATTGGAACTTGATTTGTTTTGCGGATATGTTTGCAAAGCTCTAGCCCATCCATCCTTGGCATCATAATATCTAGTATGATGAGGTCTGCAGGAGCACGCTCTATAAGTTTTAGTGCTTCTAGTCCGTCTCCTGCTTTTTCAATTTCATATCCTTCATTCTTGAGATACACTTCGATTAACTCAGCTATATGCTGATCATCATCTACAATGACTATTCTCGTCATCAGCTTTGCCTCCTTACATAGGTCAGAGTTGAAACTTTGCAAACAAATTCTTAATAGGTGAGACCTGAAACAATTTCTTGATGATAAGATAACCGATAGCCGCACCTGCTGTATTTGCTAGTAAGTCATTAATATCTGTGCTACGTCCACTACCCAATGTTATCCGTATAAGCAGTTGTATCATCTCAAACGATAAACTCAACATGAAACCCAGCTTTGCCGCATCTTTAACAGAATCAACGGTTTTTTTCAGAAACGGAAGGTACATTCCAAACGGGACTAACATTATAATATTCAACACAAAAGTTGTTAGATCAATCGTTAATACAGGAAAAAAATTAATACTCTTATACCACGGAGTCTGATTTGCATATGTCCCTATATTCACATCAATCGGAAAAAATACTAAATGAAAGACGCAAAGCAAGTATATCCCAAATGAAAGTAAGACAACAAACTGAGCTGGATTGACTCTCTCTTTCCTTCGTTTTGCCCATATCACCAACCACAATAACCCTATAAAAAAGATTGGAACAAGTAAATACCATGAATGAATCGTAAACATAACTGAATCTCCCATAACCATCCTCCTCAATTTCTCTTTGTTGCTTTCTCAGTATAGAAAGCAAATCTAAAGAAAGTCTAAAGAAGGATTTAAGGATTTCTAAATTATCTAACAAAAATCGAAAAAGATAAATCTATTAAATGTTAAATTAAAATAAAAGAGCAGCTCCATCACTTATTCGGGGCTGCTCTTGCTACTTTTTTTCTAATAAGATTTTGAATTACCTTTGAAATCTGGACTCAATTCACTCCAAACATCGAATTTATTTCCATCGATATCGTAGAAAATGAAATTCCGGCCAGCATGTCCTCTATCCTCAATTTCTCCAACTCTTATTTCTTTATCAGTAAATTCTTGATGTATTGCCTTTAACGCATCTAACCCATCAACTTCAAATGTTAAAGAAAATCGCTCTTCACCATAACTATCAATGAAATTTGCTCGTTGGTTTTCTTTTGATTTCACGAGGAACATACTTTGGTTTGCTAGATTAAGGATTGCTTTGTCTTGATCCTTATAGGTTAATACTGCTCCTACATTACTCGTATACCACTCAGAAGACTGCTCTATGTTTGTGACAGGTATATAGGTTGTTCCTACTCTAACTAATTTTTCTTTCATTTACATAACCCCTTCTAATTAGTACTACTTCTGTCGGCTGCAACTCTCAATTCAATTCTTGCGGTCCCTACCAAATCTCGGTTTACTAAAAAAAGCACCAAGAATCATAAAGAATAACCCTAGTAAAATCCCAGTAGCTCCTTTATCAATATAAGCAAAAAAAGGAATACATAAAGCAGCAAGGATAAACATCACCCTCATCATACTATTGCCTCCCTATACTTTTCTGTCATATCTAAGACAGCTATTCCCACGTTCAACTCTTATTTCAATATAAAAATTTATCCAACAACTAACATATCATGCTCATCAAATTTCCAGTCTTCTCCATAAGCTACTTCCCAATAGTAGCCATCAGGGTCGGTAAAATATCCACTATACCCTCCCCAAAAAACCCGTTGGGGCATTTTGACGATTTTCCCTCCAGCTATTTTAGCTCTTTTGATCATTAGATCTACTTCTTCAGCTGATTTAGCGTTATATGCCAAGGTTATGCCCGAAAAACCATTCCGAGTTGGAGGTTCCTCTTGATTAATATCCTTTGCTAACTCATCTAGAGGATATAGAGCTAACTTAGTGCCACCATTACTAAAGAAGACGACACCTGGGTTTTCTTCACTAACAGATGTTGTAAAACCCAGTCCATCTCTATAGAACTTCAACGAGACTTTCATATCATGCACACCTAAAGTAATTAAATTAATTCGATTCATACAGTACCTCTCCTTATGTATAAGTTCAACTTCTAATCCTCTTTTCACACTATTAATTTAACATAAAATCCCAAATAAAAGTAAGTAAAAAAACAACCAAGATTCGCTCTAACTTCTGCGTATCTTGGTTGTTGTCTAATTGTTTTAGAACTCTTTAACTTTATTTTAACTATTTTTTGAATTATGGATTTATACAATT
The DNA here is from genome assembly GCF_017939705.1 of Halalkalibacter suaedae. GTDB lineage: Bacteria > Bacillota > Bacilli > Bacillales > Bacillaceae_D > Halalkalibacter > Halalkalibacter suaedae. Next base: position 11,427 of record NZ_JAGKSQ010000004.1, on the reverse strand, counting down.
TACTAGCATAGATGATTAGTCTACAACGCTAAACTGACTTGTTTCTATATTGACAATAAAACCGTTTACTGAAACTGAATTTGGTAGTAATGGATGATTCCTGATCATCTCTAGATTGTTTCTTATTGTTTCAGTCACAGACCTTGTACCATTTAACCAATCGGTTACGCTTTTCTCGTCTATTTGATTAGGCCGGATGGTTTTGAGAGCAGTCTTTGACACACTATGTTTGCTAAGTAGTATGTCCTCAGTAATACTATATGGTTTATAATCTTCTTCAACAATGATATATACCTCTTCTACCCGTTCGCTATATACGGCTAAAATAATATCTCTAATTAAACAGCTCTCTTGATCTGAATTCATTTCTCCAAAACAGTTCAAAACTAGTAGTTCGTCCGTCTTCTTATTTGTAATGACTGGCAGGAAAGAAAGAACCTCTTCATTAAGACTCGTTATAGTTAAGGACTTTGTATTCTTAGTCTTATCTATCGTTTCCATGTCTCTTCCTCCTATTGTATCCATTTCGCTATTTCATAGTAAACTGGTATTCCAATGATCAGATTAAAAGGAAAGGTTACTCCTAAAGATAGTCCTAAATAAATCGATGGGTTTGCTTCTGGTACAGACGTTTTTAATGCTGCAGGAGCAGCGATATATGAGGCACTCCCTGCTAATACACCCATTAAGGTCGTTCCACCTAAAGACAAACCAACTACACTACCAACAAGTACTCCTAAACTTCCAAAAAGAAGTGGTGTCAATAATCCAAATAATAATAGTTTCAATCCGTGTTTTTTAACCTCTGGCAGACGCTGTCCGGCAATTAGCCCCATATTTAATAAAAAGAGAATTAAGACACTATTGTATAAATCCATGAATAAAGGTTTAACCATTGGAACAGCACGTTCTCCTAAAATGAGTCCTATAACTAAACTCCCGACTAAAAGCAAAATACTTTTCCCAAAAAGACTCTCTCTTATGACTTCTTTATTAATTAAACTCCCAGAACTATGAACTAGTCCCATACTTTGTGTAGGAAGAGATGATGGATTATCCTTATTTTCAACGATCTTTAATAGTAGCAATGAAACTAAAATTGCTGGACTTTCCATAAGCACAACGATTGCATTCATAAACCCTTCATAGCTTATCCCGCTTTTATCAAGAAACGAGATTGCCGCTCCGTATGTAACAATACTGATTGAACCGTATGTGGCAGCTAAACCTATAGAATTTTTAAAATCCATTTTGATCAATTTTAAGATTAATAGCGTAATGATCGGGATAATAATTCCTATGAATAACGCACCCGCAATTGGAGCTATTACAGATTCAATCGAATAATGTGAAAGCTCGATGCCTCCTTTGATTCCAATTGCAATTAATAAATAGATACTTAGTGCCTCACTTAGACCGCTTGGAAATTTCAAATCCGATTTAAATATAGCCGCAATAATACCTAATATAAAAAATAAGACAACAGGTGATAGTAAATTCTGTAAAATAATTTCGCTCATTAATACTCCTCCTTAAGATTAATTACCCAATAAAAAAACCGACAAATTCAAGCTTCAAATGATTTCGTCATTTGAAACAAATTTGTCGGTTTACCTTTAACTGACCCTAGAGTCTTTTAAAGATCTCCCTTTCATTTAACAGGTTATTTAGCTAGTAAGCTAGCACAAATCATACCCTTTTATACACACTAATTCAGAAAACATCCTTCTTACTCTTTTCAATAAGCATCCTCTCCCAAAAAACAAAAAATCGGTATACCCCTAGACTAGTCACTTAGTCAAGAAATATACCGATTTATTTTATTCTTCTCTGAACTTCAAATAGGATTCTTTTTCCAACAATCAATAATTTATTATTAAAAATTGGCTAAAGCGACCTAATCGATTCGAGTTTGAATAAGCATCTCTCGGTTATTAATTTATAAATATTATACCGTATTTATCCAAAAAGTCAATAGCACAGATCTTCTTTTTTATGAACATTAATAATTTCGTGGTGTTTTCTTTTACTATGATTAAAAAAGTCTACTGTTTGTCAGCAGACCTTTAGACTATTTGGTCGCCTTCCATATAGTCCATCGATCCTTTTCAACTATATTCGTATCCTTGGTTAGTGACTGATCAATATGAGTAATAAGTAACCTCATCTCATTATCATCTAATTCATATAAAATGCTTCTTCCTGTTCGTCCACTTAGATCTGTTAGTAACTGCTCTTTATGTTTCCAAACTTGTCGTGTTTCCCATAACCTAACTTCTTGAATGTTATTAAATCCAGCTTTCTTCAGTAATTCGATAACAACAGTGCTCTTATGACGCCGTTCAGTTTCTTTTTCAATTAACCTTGGGAACAATTCAAAGAAATATCCCCTTACATGATTTTCATCTCCCTCTAATAAACAATCCTCTGGAGTTCGATCTTGAACAATATACGTTCCGCCTTGTTCTAACACTCTAAATGCCTCTCGGAAACATGAGGACAAATCCTTAATATGGTGAATCAATGCTCTTTCAAGCAGTAAATCATATTTATCACTATCTAAATTAGTTTCAAAAGCATGACCAAGTTGGAATGAAATATTCTTGTATTCTTTACAGTTCTGCCTTGCACCTTCAAGGATTGCCTCGGAAAAATCAATACCAGTGACTGTGTCCACTCCCATGTCTGATAGAGCCTTGGCATAAATTCCTCCACCACAGCCAATATCCAGAGCTTTAGATAGATTCTCGATAGGTACAAGTCCTTTAATGATGTCCGTCCATGAATGGTCCGCACTTCTAGTTGTATACGTATTACGGTTTTCTTGACTATGAAAATCAATTGCCATCTTTCATCCCTCTTCTCTTAACTAATCAAACCCACTACAGTTTACCATAAATATCCATACAGGCTAGATGTGCCGAACTAATCCAAAGAAAGATTTTGCTTTTGAACCCTTTAATAGGTATGATCATTTTAAAGATGATAATTCTTCTTATAAGAGGTGAAACTATGATTCTATCAAGCATAATAAGTGACGGTATGGTCCTCCAGCGTAATAAAAAAGTAACACTATCAGGTAACACGACTCCATTTCAACAGGTGGAAATGTCTTTTCTCGGAAAATCCTATCGAACGATCTCAGATAGTAACGGAGTATGGAAGATTACGTTGGAAAATTTAGAAGCAGGTGGTCCCCACCAAATGAGAATCAGCGCAGACGAAGAGATATTATTACAAGATATATTAATTGGCGATGTATGGGTGCTTGGTGGGCAATCAAATATGGAGCTGCCAATTAGCCGAACGCTTGATTTATTTTCTGAAGAAATGAAAGCGGTTAATTCACCTTTTATTAGGAAGTTTCATGTTCCACAGAACTATGATTTTCATGAACCACAGCATATCTTAACAAGAGGTGAGTGGGTTGCTGCTAATCAAGAATCTGTCTTAGAATTTAGTGCAGTTGGTTATTTTTTTGCTAAAGAACTTTATGAATTATATGGCGTTCCCATCGGATTAATTCACACAGCTGTAGGTGGAACACCTGCAGAAGCTTGGATCAGTGAGAAAACCTTACTAGAACTAGGTGGGTACGAAAACCGTCTAATTCAGTGTAAGGATGATTCTTATATTGCCACAACGAAATCAGCTGACGAAGAACGACAGACAAATTGGTTTAATGTTCTCAATGAAAAGGATCTTGGACTAAAAGAAGCTTGGTTTAACAAGGAATTGGCTCATTCATCAGCTTGGAGTGAATTTCAACTACCAAACTCATGGCATGGAAGCGAGCTTGAAGCAATACGCGGGTCAGTCTGGTTTCGAAAAGAATTTGAGCTACCTGCTTTAATGACTGATTGCGAGGCCAAGTTAGCAATGGGGACAATTATTGACGCTGACGAAACGTATATTAATGGAATCCTTATTGGCAGCACAGGCTATATGTATCCGCCAAGAAGGTATTCAATTCCAAGTGGATTACTGAAACCTGGGAGAAATTCAATTGCAGTCAGAGTCATGACAACCCAGAATACTGGTAGCTTCATTAAAGAAATGCCATATAAGCTATTTGCAAATGATCAGGAACTAGACTTATCAGGAACCTGGCACTACCGAATCGGAGCAATGATGAAGCAACTTGAACCAGCTACTTTTTTTCAATACGAACCGGCTGGTTTATATAATGGAATGATTGCACCACTAAATCACTATCAAGTAAAAGGTGTCCTTTGGTATCAAGGGGAATCAAACACCCACACTCCTGAAGGGTATAGGACTCTGTTCAGAAACGTCGTTAAGGACTGGCGTGCTAATTGGGATAACAGTGAGTTTCCCTTTATCTATACTCAACTTGCGAATTTCGATACCGGGGCAAAAGACACCGAAAATAATAACTGGGCCGTCTTACGTGAAGAACAGCGGAAGTCGCTTACTCTTCCCAATACAGCAATGGCTGTGACGATTGACATCGGTGAGTCTAATGACTTACACCCACAAAATAAGAAAACACTGGGACAACGTCTAGCCTTATCTGCTAGGAAGCTTGCTTATAATGATGACATTATATATAGTGGCCCATTGTATCAAAAAATGGAGCGAATCGGAAGTTCGATTCACTTGCATTTTGATCATGTGGGAGGCGGACTGACCGCCCGAAATGGAGCATTACAATGCTTTATGATAAGTGGGAAGGATGGTCGATTTGTCCCCGCAACAGCAAGTATTCATGGCCCTACGGTCGTTGTTTACCACGAGCAAATAAACGAACCTTGCCATGTTCGGTATGCATGGGAGGATAATCCCGTAGAAGCAAATCTTTATAATAAAGAAGGGCTACCAGCATCACCATTCTCAACAGAAACTGGTCAGTAATCGCTAGTTTAATTGAGTCTCATTGCTGTGAGATTTCAACTAGGCTAATAGACAAAAGCCCACCTTCTTTACAGGTGGGCTTTCATTTATTTCAATCGTAATAACTTTTCTACATCGGAGATAGGTTTGCTAAAGTAGTAACCCTGTGCATAGGTGCAGTTTATTTCCTGAAGAAATTGTACCTGTTCACTTGTTTCTACCCCTTCAGCAATGACCTCTATTTGCAGATTATTAGCCATTTCAACAATGCTTTTTACAATCGCTTGCTTACTCTTATTTTGAATAAAGGATTTATCAATTTTAACTTGGTCAATCGGCAATTGATCCAGATAATACAATGAGCTATAGCCCGTACCAAAATCATCGACACTTATATTGATGTTTATGTCATTTAATTGCTTAAAGAGACTCATTGTCTTTTCAATGTCTAATGTCATGCTTTCTGTGATCTCAAGAGAGATTGATGTTGGTTCACAGCCAGTTAAGGTAAATATATCTAATAAAGATTGGACGAAATTCTCATTTTGAAGCTGCACTGGAGAGATGTTGACTGCAACTGTAGGTACGAGAAAGCCTTTAGCCTTCCATTCATTTATTTGATTACAGACTGTTAGTAATACCCAATTTCCAATTGCGATAATGGAGCCATTCTCTTCAGCAAGCGGAATAAAGTCGACTGGAGATATAAAGCCCTTTTCTGCATGTTTCCAACGAATTAAAGCTTCCATCCCTATCATTTCATTACGATTCATATCATACTGTGGTTGATAGACCAAAGACAGTTCATTACGTTCGATCACTTTTCTCAAATCATTTTCGAGTATAAAACGGTTATGATCCTGTGAGGTATCTGAAGCTACCTTTCCTGCAATATAAAGATTGTCGGATTTCTTTGCATAAACGAGTGCTTTTAATCCCTTGTTTATTAGCTGTTCTATTTCTTCACCTTCTTGGTGAATACTCACACCGACCCTTATCGGAATCGTAAACTCTTCATTTTGATAATGGAAAGGCTCCTTAAAGACGTTTAAGATATCTTTTGCTATTTCAGATGGATTTTCTCCCGGATTCAAATCCAAAATAATGACAAATTCATCCCCATCAATCCGAAATAATTTATGACGAGTCTGATCAATCACATGATTCATTCGCTCAACTGTCACCTTTAAAACTTGATCACCGAAGTAAAGACCCATTGAACTATTCATTTTTTTAAATCGATCTATATCAACAAAGAGTAAAGCCAATTTAGTTGAATCGTTCAAGGTCTTAAGGCTCTGATTAAGCTGTTGATAAAAAAACGTTCGGTTACCAACACCAGTAAGCAAATCACAATTAGATAGTTGATCTAATGATTCTACAGCCTCTTTTCGCTCAATTGCTAAACAAATGAGATAACTAACACTCTGAAGAAAATAAATATCTGCTTCATTCGGTGTTTTGGGACTTAGACCATAAATAGCAAAGGTTCCTATTAATTTATTCTTTGAGGAGAGTATTGGCATCGACCAACAAGAATGCAGTCCTGATTGTAATGCGGATTCCTTATAGTCTGTCCATTTTGGGTCTAAAGAAATATTCTCAGTAATAACGAGACGCTTTTCAGCTGCAGCCGCTCCGCATGAACCGATATTCGTACCAATAGGAAGTACTTTTATTTCATCCCTAAACTCAATTGGTAAGTTAGGGGCAGCAGTCAAAATGAGCGATTGTAACATCTCATCAAATAGGGAAATAGAGCAAATATGTGAATCAGTTTGCTTTTCTATCCAGCTAACTAAATAATGTAAAATATCCTGGAGAGGAAACTCATTTAATACCATTTCCAGGATTTTCTTCTGACCATTAATTAACGATGCTGATCTACCCATAGAGGAATCCTCAGTAGCTTTTGAGTAGGAAGTACTTTCAATATCCCTATCTTCTGAGTAGGTCTTATATACGTTGTCCCCTTGCCTTTTGGCTGCATACATCGAAATATCAGCCTTTTTCATCAATACTTCTAGCGTTTTTCCATCTTCAGGAAAGAAGCTACTACCTATACTTGCAGTCACTGAGAACGAATAACCTTTTAGTGTCACAGTCTCTGAAAGAGCATCTAACATTCTTTCTGCAACCTGACTCGATTCTTCTTGATCTAAATCAGGTAGAATAACTAAGAATTCATCGCCAGCAAGTCGGACTAGATGATCATTTTTCCGCACGATCTTTTTTAATCGTTGACTCACTTCTATTAGTACCCCATCCCCAATATCGTGACCGTAGCTGTCATTTATACTTTTAAAGTTATCCAAATCTAAAAAGAGAACTGCACCTCTTTGAAAAGTGATCGTTGATAAAAACTGATCAACAAAGCGGCGGTTATTTAATCCTGTCAATGAATCTTGAAATACTGAATTCTCAAGCTCGATCACATATGCAAAAAAATCAGCCATGCTTTTAATAATTTCAATATTATCTTCTGAAAAAGTATACTCTTCGGTTCCTACTGCACAGATATTTCCAAATAGTGTACCATCCCCTAAAATAATCGGAGCCCCTAAAAAACACTTAATTCCAAACTCTTCTGTTGGAGGAAGATTACTTGCGATAGGATGTTGTGCAGTGTCTTCTATCTTAAGTGGTTCCCGACCACTTTCCATAAGTAAACGTCAATAAGCATCTCCTAGTGGAAGAGAGATGCCAGATTCAAATAGCACTTGATTTCTGTTGAACACGTAAATAACATTACTTTGTACTCCGTCAGCTACCTGAGTTATACAAAACGTGTTCACATGCATGTTTTTGCTTAATAATTTAAATATATGTTGAGCCGATTTCTCTAGTCTTTTATATGAATGAGAAGCAACTAAATTCATTTTTCTTTATCCTCCGAATCTATGTCTATGGGTGTATGCTTTTTAAAGTCCTTCAGCGAGTGCTATTGAAATCGAAGAAGTGAAATCATCTTAGTCATAGATCGACTACTTAACAAAAGAATTTTAGAAACTTATGTAAACAAATAGCCAGACAAAGTAATTCTATCATGCTAAATTTAACAAGTATAGACTGCAACACGCTAATTTATCACCATTCCTACTTAAATAAGGGAAGCCCATTCCTCAACTGGAGATGGTGCTATCATACATATACGATCTATTTCGTCCCTCTTTCTTTGCCTTGTATAGTGCCTTATCTGCGTTGTCAATAACCTCTTCAATCGTTCCCGTGCAGTTGAACCCTGAAATTCCAAAGCTCATCGTAATCGCAATCGTTTGGTCCATATAGTAGATGTCACTCTGATTAATCTGACGACGAATCGCCTCAGCCATCTCATATGCTTCATTCTTATTAGACTTAGGAAGAAAAATTAGGAATTCCTCTCCACCAAGACGAATTAATACATCATCTTGATGAATGAATTTTTCAAGCTGAAGTGCGACCGTCTTTATCACGTGGTCACCGTACAAATGACCATATGTATCATTGATTTTTTTAAACTTGTCAATATCACAGATAATTACACTAGATTCCTCAAACTTTTTATTAGATTGCTGAAGTTCTATAACCATATAATTATCTAAATAACGACGATTATAAAGATTTGTCATTGGATCCCGATATGATAAGTTTTGTAACTTTTTAATTGATTTATCATTTTGAATTCTGTAATACACCACAAAGCACAGAAGGAAACCATTTGAAAGAATGTTTGCTAGTGCAATAGGAGCTGCTGGAACCGGGTTATGAAGAAACAGCAATTCCGCCGTGTATATAATTAAGCCAGTGATACTCATCATAGCGATAAAAACGCCCCAGCTAGGATATAGAAAAATCATGATTAAAGTAGACACTTGCAGAAGATTCCATGCCTCTGGAGGGAACTCTCTTCTAAGAAAAATCGGTATAATTAGTGCCAATATAGCTAGTAACCATAGTAGCCAATTATATCTCATGGTGATCAACCCTTAGCGTTTATTTTCATATTGCCCTATATTTTAAAATAAAGCAAAGGGCAATTCCTGTAAGTAGATCAAGCTTTTTACTAATCAATGGTTTTTACATTATTCCTCCTCTAATTAGTCCTGTATTTAGAGAAAATAAGCTATGGTGTATTAGTAATTTTAAGTGCTGTTTTCTTAAGGAATTAAGAAGAGGAATATTGGTAAGATGAAATATGAGCAGCCAGTAAATACAGAAACCCCTTTAAGAAACAATTTCTCAAAGGGGTTTTTGTATATAAATTTACTTGCTATGATTAGCGACTCTCCCCTCCCATTAATATATTCATTCATGCCTCTTGTCATGGGATTATTTTATACTAAACATTCAACTCTGAGAATATAATGATTATTCATGATGGGTTTCATTTGCTCGGTCTGTGGGTACTTAAGAAGAGAGATAACGGCAAAGGAGAACGATACGATGCAGCGTACAGCAAATAAGCTACTAACTAAAGAAGAAATGACTGATCCGACAATTGTACCTGAATGGGTCATACGCGAGTACACAACTTTCCATGAAACAGTTACCAATAAAACATTTCCATGTTATTTCGGAATGAAGGCAGAAAACAAGGGTGAATTGCGTTATGCCTATATCACCCAAGATGATTGGTCAAATCTGCCACTAGCTTTAGAAGATTTTCTCAAGCTATTTGATCAACCACCACTTATTCGTCATGGTCTTTTTGTCTTTGTCGAACCTGAAGAAGAGCAGGACGATCTTGAGCATTATCGACAACGTTTTTGGGATATCTTACAAAACCTTCACGAACACGATTCGAAGCCGTGGCCTTCAAACAAACCGAAGGACCCTGAACATTACTTATGGGATTTTCATTTTGCAGGAGAACCGATTTTTGTTTTCGGAAATGCTCCTGCCTATAAACAAAGAAAAACACGTGATCTCGGAAACAGTCTCGTCCTTGGCTTTCAACCACGAAGAATTTTTGAGGGACTTGAGGGAACAGAAAAAGGTGGTATTATGTCGCGCGAGAAAGTTAGGGAACGAGTAGAGAAATGGGATAACCTCCCAAAACATCCCGACATATCTCATTTCGGCGACCCTGAACATAATGAATGGAAGCAATTTTTCATTGGGGACGATAGTAAACCAATCGAAGGAAAATGCCCTTTTCATCATAAGGAAAGCTAATTAAACTCTTTATATTTTCTTATGATTTTTACAATTGAAAATCGATTACTACTAAATAGGTTCCTGACTCCTACTGCTGATACGCTGGGGGTCAGGGGACAAACCTACGTTCAACCTTAATTGAGGACTAACAATTCACCACTAACAAAACTTCCCGCAATTCTTACACTTAATTACCTATCCACTTACATCCTTCTGAATATGCGCCTAATCAAAACATACATTTAATTGTTACCAAGAAGGCAACCTGCTAAAATGCTATGTATATACGTTTATATACTTTTACTTAGCAGAAAGGACCTAACTATGCAAGATATCATTCAATATTTCAATCAAAATCCTATGATCTATAAACTTTTGTCGTCATTTATCATCCTAATGATCTACTTTAAACTAATTCGGATTATTAACAAACTCTTGTTCAAATCAATTAAAGATAACGGCGTCTATTATACAACTCGAAAAAGATTGTATTATGTTCACTTCGTTATTTTATTCGTTATCTTTATCATTATGTGGTCAGAGTCACGATTAGATTTGACAATCTATGTAGGCTTTATTTCTGCTGGAATAGCAATTGCTCTTAGAGAGATCTTTACAAATATCGCTGCATTACTAATTATCGTTATTCAAAAACCATTTGTGGTTGGGGATCGGATCACTGTGAATGATCGGACTGGAGATGTAATCAATCAAAAAATCTTTCACTTCGTCGTTATGGAAGTGTCTCCAAAAACAGATGGCGAACAAAGTACTGGGAAGATTGTTCATATACCAAACAACTATATCTTTCTACACTCGATCACTAACGCCAACAAAGGCTTTGAATACATTTGGAATGAAATTAATGTCATGCTTACACTTGATAGTGATTGGGAAGCTGCAAAAGCAGAGCTTGAGGCTATCGTTAATAAGCATGCACAGCCATTAGCAGAAGAGGCAAAGGAAAAAGTTCACGAAGCATCAAGAATGTACCGACTGCATTATGAAAACCTTACTCTCACACCATTGATCTATATAACTGTAAAAAATGGTGTAATCCAATTAACGATGCGGTACCTAACTGATCCGACAAACTCACGAGTAACCGAAGATCTCATCTGGCGTGAGATTTTACAGTACACAAAAGATAATCCCGCAATTAAACTAGCGTAAAACAAAAAGCTGGAACATATTTAAAGTGTCTAACTGAAATACCGAACAAAGCAATCACGAAGCGGATGAAATATACGTAGACTCCCTCAGAGAAAGTTGATCTGACGGGGGTCTTCGTCTTTTTTTGTCCTCTTAAAAAAACTTTTAGTACAGTCCTCCAAGATTAATATACACATACTGTAATTTAAAACAGAATATGGATAAAGCTTTGACGCGTTGCGTTGGCAGTGTGTAAAACACTTCCATTCAAGCTTATTTGCA
>NZ_JAGKSQ010000003.1 GCF_017939705.1 Halalkalibacter suaedae | reverse complement strand
TTTCGATTATTCTTCATGTGGGATCCTCCTTTATGTGTGTTTGTTTTGACGACATCCGCATCATATCGGAGGATCCTTTTCTTTTCAAGAGGGGCAAAACTAATACGACAGGAATGCTCCTGCGGGATGAAAAGCCAAGGGTGAGACCCCGCAGGCGTAGACGAGGAGGCTCACCGGCTTCCCGCGGAAAGCGTAGTATATTTCAGGAGCGGTATCCGTGCACATTATATGGCTTGGGTTTACTGCTTAATGTTAATTATCGTTTAAGTTTTGGTAGCTTTAAGTAGGTGCAGGCTCTCCAGAACCACTCAAATGGACCAATATAAAATGCTTTCAACCATAAACGACTTACGATGATTTGAATAAAGAAAAATCCGAAGACAAGTAGGACACCAGAGAAGTACCCGATCTTTCCGAATAGATCTAGTCCATAACCATAGAATATACTCGTAAAGACGATCGATTGCATTAGATAATTTGTAAGTGATAATCTTCCTACATAGGCTAGCGGTTGTAGCAGCTTATTACCTTTAGGAGTGGTTGCAAGTAAAGCAATGCTACTTGCGTAAAACATCGCAACAATTGGCCCGCCAATCATCGAGTGAAGGGTTTCGGTTTGGATGTTACTGTTGATTAAGAAGGCTAGTTTACAAGGGAAACCAACTAGTAAGGTAATCCACCAAATTCTCTTAATTAACCCTCTATACTTATTGGGATCCTCTAACCATTTTTTTCTGGCGACAAATGCTCCAAGAAGAAACATACCGAGAACGCTGATCATTGCAGAGACCAACGTTATTATTTCACCAAGAAGCCCCATGCCAAGCGGGTCTGTACTTTCTCTAAAGGAAACGACCTCACTATAACTTCCTTGACTTAGCACTTCTTTTTCTTGGACCGAATACGACATCAACTGTTCATCAATTGAAGCAGTGTATTCATCCTCTCCTGATGAAGTAATAGACATTGCCATAAGTGACAGTAGGATAATTGACCAAATCAGTAAGCCCTTATCCTTAAGCTTTAAAAAGAAAAAGAGAATAAATCCACTTATTGCATAGGTGAAAAGGATATCACCGTCCCAAATAAAGAGACCATGAACGTAACCGACTATTAGGAGTATTAGCATTCTACGCCAATATATCGGTGCATAATGCAATTCTTGCTGTAATAACCTTTCCTTAAGTAAGACCATTCCATATCCAAATAGAAAAGAAAACAGGGTATAGAAACTTGCTTGTGCAAATAAAACAATAAACATTTCAGCTAGTCGATCAATCATTCCAAGTGGATAAAAAGAATGAATATCGGGATTTAAAAAGAGTCCAAATTGAAAATGCATACTATTTGCGAGTAGAATTCCTAAGAGGGCGAGCCCTCTCATCATATCAATTGCCTCAATACGTTTTTGCTCCAATACTGGGGCGGCGTTCATTTTTTTTGTCATAGACGTTCTCCTTTACAAATACTCTCTAATTATTGTAAGTTACTGTTAACACAATCACAAGAATTACAGGAAAAAAAAGGAGATTCATAATGATAGAATTAATAAAGAGTCATCGATCGATTCGTGCTTTTAAAGAAAGCCCGTTAACTGATAATCAAATTGATCTTATTACAGAGTCTGGGCAATGGGCTCCAACATCCCATCATGTTCAAGCGTATAGCATTCTTGTTATTAAGGATGAAGAAAAGAAGAAACAATTAGCGGCTCTAGCAGGTAATCAAGTATATGTAGAGAAATGTCCAGTATTTTTCGTTATTTGTGCTGATTTCTATCGTCTAAAGCAAGCAAGTGAAAAGCATGATCAGCCGTTTGAAGTAGGAGAGCAAGAGCAAGTATTAGTTGGTAGTATTGATGCCGCATTAGTTGCACAGAATATGTTACTTGCTGCTCGTGCACAAGGGCTTGGTGGTGTAATGATTGGCGGGATTCGTAATGATCCAGAAGCTATCTCAACTTTGTTAGAGTTACCACAATATACGTTCCCTGTTATGGGATTATGTGTTGGTTATCCAGATCAAGATCCAGATCAAAAACCAAGGATGCCAAAGCGGGCTGTTATCCACGAGGAACGCTATAATCAAGAAATCATAGGGGAAGCTCTTGAGGAGTATGATCAAACAATATCTTTGTACTATAGTGAACGTACAAATGGCAAAAGAAAAGATACATGGACAGAGCATATGGCCCATCACTTTTCTACACCGAAACGCAAAGAGGTTGGGAATCATATGAAGAAACAAGGATTCTTAAAATAATAGTTGATCTAATGAAAAAGAACTAAGGGAGTGTCCAAGAGGTATGTTGGCCTTAGGGGCAGCTCCCTTTTTTAGAGGTGAACTGAATATGAAAACATTTGAATTTTCGAATGCACTTGATCGATTGCCTGAACAATTTTTTGCGAAGTTAGTGAATAAGGTAGCAGAAGTAAAGAAAAGACATGATGATGTGATTAATTTAGGACAAGGAAATCCAGATCAACCCACTCCGAAAGAGATTGTAGAACAGCTCAAGAATGCTGCCGATAATCCACTTTACCATAAGTATCCTCCTTTTAGTGGCTATCCATTTTTAAAAGAGGCAGTGAGAGATTATTATAAAAGGGAATTCAATGTAACTGTAGATCCAGAGTCAGAAATTGCAATATTACCAGGTACTAAAACGGGTCTAGTTGAAATTAGTCAGTGCCTATTAAATAAAGACGATCTTGCACTTGTACCTGATCCTGGCTATCCTGATTATTGGTCCGGTATAGCACTTGCAGGAGCGAAAATGCATGAAATGCCTTTGGAAAGTGATAACGACTTTTTACCAAACTTCAATAACATTCCGATAGATGTTTGGGAAAGAGCTAAGTTAATGTTTCTGAATTATCCTAATAATCCAACGGGGGCTATTGCGACAAAAGAATTATTTGAAGAAACGATTCAACATGCAAATGAGCATAATGTTTGTGTTGTTCATGACTTTGCTTACGGAGCCATCGGCTTTGACGGAAAAAAGCCACTTAGTTTTCTTCAGTTCGCTGGAGCAAAAGAAGTTGGAGTTGAGATGCTGACATTGTCCAAAACGTATAATATGGCAGGATGGCGTGTCGGTTTTGTTGTTGGGAATCCCAGTGTAATTAAAGCGATTGAACTTTTGCAGGAACACTATTATTGTAGTCTTTTCGGTGGCATTCAAGAGGCGGCAGCTTATGCATTGAAAGCAGACCAAGAGAGCGTCAGCAAGTTGGTTGATATGTATGATCAAAGAAGAAAAGCTTTGGTTGATGCAGCACATACAATCGGCTGGAAGGTTCAAGCCCCCAAAGGATCCTTTTTCGCCTGGTTTCCTGTTCCTAACGGTTATACATCAGAGGCATTTGCCGACCTTTTGCTAGAAGAGGCTAGGGTAGTTGTTGCACCAGGTATTGGTTTTGGTAAGCACGGAGAAGGATATGTACGTATTGGTCTGTTATGTGAGGAAGAGTTGCTTCGTGAAGCAATGGATAGAATTGGAGCTTTGAAGCTTTTTTAGATAAATAGAAACCTCTGGTAGATGGAGGTTTCTATTTATTTTGTTCTTTATAAGAAACAAAGGAAACAAGAGAAAAAAAGTGAAAATGAGAGCAAATCATGAATTAGTACATGATTTCTCTAATAAGTAAAGTTTTCAATTATGAAAGAACATACTATAATCACCATAAGTTCTTTAAAAAGAACAGTGTTTGAGTGAAAGAAGACAATACAGAACCTTATTACATACATCTCTTTCATTTGAATATTAAAACTAGAAGGTGAGAATATTGATGGATAAGAAGGACTCTGTTGATTACGAATGGATAAGGCTTTTTCTAGAAGCAAAGGAATTAGGACTAACGGTGGACGAAATTAAAGATTATTTTTATAGTCAAACCTCTAAGACATAAAGTACATAAAGTTTCGAGTATCTACAATAAGCAGGGAGACTTATTTACAGAACATTCTATACCCTGCTATAATAGCAGTAACACGTCAGAGAGGAAAAGGTAACGAGATGATAGGAGAGCAAGTTAAAAGGTATAGACTTGAGAGAGGTTTATCTTTATCCGAACTAGCGGAAAGAGCAGGAGTGGCTAAATCATATTTAAGTTCGATCGAGCGAAATATTCAATCGAATCCATCTATTCAATTTCTTGAAAAAGTTGCAGCTGTTTTAGGTGTTTCAGTTGAAACATTGTTGAATATAGGACAAAATCAAGATCAAGCTCAGCTTGATGAATCGTGGATGGAGCTTGTAAAAGAGGCTATGAATTCCGGGATTAGTAAGGAACAATTCCGTGAGTACTTGGAATTTAACAAATGGCGAAAAAAACAACCTGATATTGATAACTAAAAAATTCCCCCTTACTATTAAATGTAAAGGGGATTTTTGTATCTAATCTATTGCTTTACTTCGTGCATTGATTCAAGTAAGGTGATGAATTCGATATTTAGTGCTTCTGAGATTTTTTTTAAGACGATAATACTTGGATTTTTCTGTAAACCACGTTCAATATAACTAATATAAGATTTAGATACTCCAGAAACCTGAGCTAGTTCATTTAAAGACATACCTTTACTTTTTCTCAGATCTCTTATGCTCCTTCCGTTCATGAACGAATCCCCTTCTTATTCAATTTTATTAAAAGCTTGGCTTTCATGGTACTTTTGCAAATAGCGTTTATGATGGGTAACCAATTCTCCTTGCAGCATAGGTCGTTTATTGAGGATATAAGTAAGTTCATAGAGACTAGCCTTTCCTTGATCTGACTTAAGTATTGACGTAATATTTCCGAATAATTCTAAATCTGTTTTATGTATTTTAACGCAGATCCGATAGATAACAGATTCTAGTAGAGGAAATTTTAAATCACTAACAAAAATGATAGAACTGCTTGAGAAAGTCAGTACTCTTACAATTGAAGTCTTAGAACAGGCTTCCTTTTGATTAATACTATGGATGTTTAGCTCACCATCAAGAGGTTCTCCATAGAACTCAGCTATATACACCAAATACACATCCTTTCTTTTGTTCTCTTTAAAGAACATTGTATCTGTTTTGTTCTTTATAGTAAACAAATAATCAGAAAAAATCCTTTATAATGAATTGATTGTCCTATTAAAATGTAATTACATACTATATTTAGACATTTATAGGTCTATAGGTTCGGTTTTTATTTATTGAATTAAACTATTGACACGTTCTTTATAAAGAACTAAAATGAAATAAATTAAGACGTGTGCAAGATACATTAAGGAGTCAGTTTTTTTAAAATTTTATGTGCTTTATTAAGAACAAAAATCAAAAGTGGGTGAATAGATTGGAACAAGAGGGCAAAGAAATTGAAATCAAAAAGATGATTATAGTATTAAAGAAATATTTTTGGGTTATCACGGTGTTTACGATTCTTACAACTTCGGCAGGGTTGATCTATAATTATCTTTCTAAACCAACACCACTCTATGAAGCATCTTCGAGGATTATCATTCATGAAAGTACAGACCTAATAAATACGCTTAAGGTAGTTATTAAAGAGCCTCCGATTCTCGAAGCGGTTATCAATGATTTATCTTTGAATCAATCAGTTGAATCACTTAGTAGTCAAATTAGGGTAGAGAGTGTTGAAAACTCTCGAATTGTTAAGTTGACCGTCAGTCATCCGAATCCAGAAGAAGCTGCACTCATTGCAAACACATTAGCGAATGTATATAAGCGTGAGATCGCTACAATTCTAAACTTTAATAATGTAGATCTTTTTGCTGAAGCAATTGTTAAGGATGGTCAACAACCAATTAATCCACAAACAAATCGAATTGTTTTTATAAGCTTTATGTTTGGTCTAATCGTTGGGATTGGCTTCGTTTTTCTACTTGATAGTCTGGACAATCGGTTGAAAACTGTTAGGGATATTGAGAGATTATTAGAAGCACCAGTACTTGGAACAGTCTCAAAAATCAATAATAAAAGTATAGAGAAGAATAAAATGAAGCAAACTGCTGCTCAATTAAGAGGTGAGACTATTGGTTCTTAATATGTTTTCAAGAAGAAATGTTAATGTAGTTTCTGATCACTTTAATGCAATCATAACTGAAGAGTACAACCGAATTAGGACAAATATAGAATTTTCTTCAATTGAAAATAATTGTCGCTCAATAGCGATTACCTCTCCAACTAGAGGAGAGGGAAAATCAACCACGGCGACAAATATAGCTTATTCATTAGCAAGAGAGGGAAAGAAGGTTTTACTGATTGATGCAAGTATTAAAACTCCAATGCTAAATATGTTCTTTAGAATTAAAAATACATTTGGACTCACTAATATTTTGGCTGGTCAAAAATTATTAGAAGAAGTCATTAATCAAACAGAAACGAATAGATTACACCTTCTTACAAGTGGTCCTATCCCGCTCAATACTGAAAAATTATTTAAGTCAATGCTTATGGATAAATTAATGGAAGAAGCTAAGGGGAAATACGACTTTGTGATTATCGATACGCCAGGTATTCTTGAAGACCCAGATACAAAAATTCTAGCTAACCGTTCTGATGGGGTCATCTTAGTCGTTAGAAATCGTAGGACAGAAGATGTATTAGCATTAGAAGCAAAAAAAGCCTTAGAAATAGCGAATGCAAAGTTTTTAGGTGTTATTTTAAATGGGAAACGCTCGACGAAAATATTTAAAGGTTAATCTGTCTTTTTTTTGAACATTATGTTCTTTATTGAGAACGCGTTAACTTTGTTAAGAATATATTAATTTATTGAATTGGTGATGCCTACTTACCATTATAATAGCAGGCACTCGATCATGCTGTGGGTTGTAAGACCTTAGATGCTTGTCATCAAAAGTGTGGTGTGAGGACGGGTTGAATGCCCATTATTTATTTAAGTATTTTACCGATTCAGTTAGACTGGGTCGTTAAAATACTTAAATAAATAAAGGAGTGTGTTAGATGAATCTAGACAAATATCCCAAATCAATTAGAAAGGCAGTTCGGTATATCAAGCAAGATGCGACAAAGGAACAACTAGAAGAGTTAAAAAAGCTACTAGACTATGCGATAGAAATTAGAACAATGCGTCTATAGATGAATGGAGGGAAGAAGTTGGCTTATCAACAAAGGTTACCTTTACTAATTATTATAGATTCTATTCTTATCCTATTAACCGTCCTTTTAAGTAGCTACCTTGTTCATGATACATACTTTACTACACCGGCTATCATTACTGTAAGTGCACTATTACTTAGTCATCATATTTTTTCATTTGGATATAAGTTATACAAAAAAGCTTGGGAATACGCTAGCATCGGAGAGCTAATTATTATTTGTAAAATCGTGACTTTTTCTGCGGTTTCTGTTGCAATCTCTCAGCTACTATTCACTCAAGAACTGCCCATTCGATTTCTTGTAAATACTTGGATTCTCCACATACTCCTAGTTGGGGGTTCGCGTTTTTGGTGGAGAGTTGTTCGGGATACTTATATGTCGACTGGAGAAGAAAGGGTTAGAACGTTAATTATTGGTGCAGGTGCAGCTGGTACGATGGTCGCTCGCCAGCTACTTAATAATGCGAATTCACTTCACCCGGTAGCATTTATTGACGATAACCACCGCAAACATCAACTTGATATTTTGGGGATTCCTGTATTTGGCGGCATCAAAAAGATCAAAGATGCTGTGGATAGCCTGAGCATAGAACATATCGTCATTGCCATTCCATCATTAAGTAAAAGACAATTAAATTACATCTTTCAAGAGTGTGCCAAAACATCAGCTCGGACACAAATTTTGCCGATGCTTGAAGATTTAGTCACAGGTAAAGTATCTGTAAATCAGTTTAGGGATGTGCAAGTGGAGGATCTATTAGGAAGAGAACCAATTGAATTAGATAGTAAAACGATATCTGAATCGATTACAGACAAAGTCGTTCTCGTTACGGGTGCAGGAGGCTCGATTGGGTCGGAGATTTGCCGTCAAGTCTCAGCATTTTCGCCAAAGAAGCTAGTATTACTTGGACATGGTGAGAATAGTATTTACTCGATTGAGATGGAGCTAAAGGAGCGTTATAAGCATACTGGTATTGAATTTGTGACGGAGATTGCTGATATTCAGGATGTCCAAAAAATGAATATTATTATGGATCAGTATAGGCCAAATCTAATCTATCATGCAGCGGCCCATAAGCATGTCCCTTTAATGGAACGTAATCCCGAAGAGGCGATCAAAAATAATTTAATCGGCACAATGAATGTAGCTCAAGCAGCAAGTTGGAACAATGTTGAGACATTTGTGATGATCTCCTCCGATAAAGCAGTGAATCCAACGAGTGTGATGGGGGCGACGAAGCGTTTGTCTGAAATGGTAATTCAGAAAATGGATCAAACGAATCAAACTAAGTTCATTACGGTCCGATTCGGAAACGTCCTTGGAAGTCGTGGGAGTGTTATTCCTTTGTTTAAGAAACAAATTGAAAAAGGAGGTCCAGTCACCGTAACACATCCTGATATGATTCGTTACTTTATGACGATTCCAGAGGCATCAAGGCTTGTCATCCAAGCAGGTAGCCTAGCACAGGGTGGAGAAACCTTCGTTCTCGATATGGGTGATCCGATTAAAATCGTCGACTTAGCGAGAAACCTCATTAAGCTCTCTGGTCATTCGGTTGACGAAATAGGAATTGAATTTACTGGGATGAGGCCTGGTGAGAAACTATTTGAAGAGTTATTAAATGAAAATGAAGTTCATGAAGAACAAATTCACCCGAAAATTTATATCGGTAAAACATCAGATCTATTTATTGATGAGATTGAAGAGTTGATCGTAACGTTTTCACTTATGGATAAGAAATCATTACGAGAGAGTATTGTTGGCTTAGCGAATCGCAAGAAAGAACCAAAAGAGGTTCTTTCAATATCAAGTTAACTAGCAAAAGGAGTGGGGAAATTTGAAAGTCAAAAAAGCAATTATTCCAGCAGCGGGGCTTGGAACTCGTTTTCTACCTGCAACGAAAGCTATGCCAAAAGAGATGCTACCAATTATTGATAAGCCGACAATTCAATATATTGTTGAAGAAGCCGTGAATTCAGGAATTGAAGACATTATTATCGTTACAGGTAAAGGAAAACGAGCAATTGAAGATCATTTTGACCATTCATTTGAATTAGAACAGAATTTGCTAAGTAAGGGGAAGATTGAATTATTTAATGAAGTCCAAAAATCTTCAACACTTGTGGATATTCATTACATCCGGCAAAAGGAGCCAAAAGGACTCGGGCATGCAATCTATTGTGCTAGAAAATTTATCGGAAATGAACCATTTGCTGTGTTATTAGGAGACGATATTGTTGATTCAGAGACACCTTGCTTAAAGCAGTTAATGAATCAGTTTGATCGTTACCAATCTTCTATACTGGGAGTTCAAACCGTAAGTGATGAAGACGTGTCACGCTACGGTATTGTTAGTGGTCAGAAAATGAGTGACCGTTTTTATAATGTAGATGGGTTGGTAGAAAAACCAAATCTTAATGATGCTCCATCTAATCTCGCGATACTCGGTCGTTACATTCTAACACCGAAGATATTTAAAATCCTCGAGAATCTTAAACCAGGTGCAGGTGGCGAAATTCAATTAACAGATGCCATCGCTAAGCTTAATGAATATGAAGCAGTATATGCTTGTGATTTTGAAGGAACGAGATATGATGTAGGGGAAAAAATGGGTTTCATCCAAACCACAATTGAATTTGCTCTGAAACATAATGAGTTAAAATACGATCTACTTAACTACTTGACAAAGGTTATGGAACGAGAAGTGATTAAATCAGTAAAGGGTGAATAACTTGGTGAAGAAGGTACTCTATTGTGCAACAGTTGACTATCATTTTAGCGCCTTTCATTTACCTTATATGCAATGGTTTAAGGAGCAAGGCTGGGATGTTCACGTAGCCGCAGCAGGTAATAATGAGTTACCTTTTACAGATAAAAAATTTACTATACCAATTCACCGATCGCCATTTAAACTCTCAAACTTCAAAGCATATAAGCAATTAAGAACTTTGATGAAAGAACATGACTATGACATCATTCATAGCCATACGCCACTAGGTGGAGTAATAGCAAGACTTGCAGCTCGCAAGGCACGAAAACAAGGGACGAAGGTCATCTACACCGCTCATGGTTTTCACTTTTGTAAAGGAGCACCCTTACTTAATTGGTTAGTCTATTATCCGATTGAGAAATATTTATCAAAGGATACGGATTGCCTAATAACAATTAATTCAGAAGATTATCAGTTAGCTAAAGATCACCATTTTAAAGCGAAGAAAATCAAGCATATTAATGGTGTCGGAGTCGATACCGAACGTTATAAACCAGTCAGTGAGAAGGGAAAGGAAGAAGCCAAACGCAAATTTGGGTATCAAGCTTCTGATTTCCTCTTGATTTATGCAGCAGAATTCAATAAAAACAAAAACCAGCAGCTTCTTATAAAAGCACTGGCTAGAGTAAAAGACGAGCTCCCTGTAGCTCGTCTTTTGCTTGCTGGAGAAGGTCCATTAAAAGAGCAATGTCGAGAATTAGCCGAAAACCTTGGTATAGAAGATCGAGTCGAATTTATGGGCTTTCGACATGATCTAGAACATCTCTTGCCTGCTTGTGATCTTGCTGTTGCTTCAAGCTTACGTGAGGGGTTGCCTGTGAATATTATGGAGGCAATGGCCTGTGGCCTGCCGGTTGTTGCGAGTCAGAACAGAGGTCATCGTGAGTTAATAGCTGAACGAAAAAATGGATTTTTGGTGGATCCTTATGATGTGGATGGTTTTGCGAGCAGGCTGGAAAAGGTTTACTTTCTGAAGCAGCTACGATATCAGTTGGGGGCAGGGAGCTTGGTGAAGGTGAAGGAGTATTCTATACAAAATACATTAAATCAAACAACTGCTACTTATAAGTCGTATATGGAACAGGAGGAACTAGGGTGGGCAGTCCAGTAAGGGTGTTACATGTCGTTGTCAATATGAATCGAGGCGGTGCAGAAACCCTTCTCATGAACCTTTATCGAAACATGGATCGTTCAAAAGTGCAATTTGACTTCTTGACTTGTAAGGAAGGTCTGTTTGATGAGGAGATAAAGGGAATGGGTGGAATTATACACAGAATTCCATATGTTACAGATAAGGGGCATTTTGGGTATATTAAGGCACTATCACAGTTCTTTGAAAAATACTCAAATTATCAAATCGTACATTCTCACATGGATAAGATGAGCGGATTCGTCTTACAGGCCGCGAAAAAAAACCAAATCCCTGTACGAATCGCACATAGTCATAATACGAGTAGCGAGGGGAGTCTACCAGCTAGACTCTATAAATGGTATGCAGGTAAACATATCACCCCTAATGCTACCCATTTTTTAGCTTGTTCTCAGATGGCTGCAGATTGGTTGTTTGGCAATAAAAGAGATGTAATAATCGTTCAAAATGGGATCGAAACAGAGAAATTTATCTTTTCTTTACAGGTTCGTCAGCAGATACGATGTGAGTTAAATCTTGATGACAAGTTTGTCATTGGGCATGTGGGCCGATTTAATCATCAAAAAAACCACTTATTTCTATTAGATCTCTTTAAAGAGGTTTTAGACCGCATCCCTAATGCCGAACTTGTATTAGTTGGAGATGGAGATTTAAAAGGGGAAATTGAATCAAAAATAAAGGCTTTAAACATCCAAGACCAGGTCCGATTACTTGGTGTTCGAAGTGATATTGAACGATTGCTACAAGGTTTCGACCTTTTTGTCTTTCCATCTTTACATGAAGGCTTACCAGTGACGCTAATAGAGGCACAGGGTGCTGGACTGCCATGTGTAATCTCAGATGTTATCTCTAGCGAAGTTGATATGGGAGAGCAATTAGTTCATTATTGCTCATTGAATGAACAATCAACCTGGATAAGAAGGATTGAATTACTGTCATATGAGGTTAATCATACAAGAGTAAATGCGACTCAATCACTAACAAACAAAGGTTACGATATAAAAAGTACAGCGGTGTGGTCACAAGGTTTTTACTCTGCTATATAAGAGGTGGGTTATGAAAAAGATAACGGTATTTACACCAACGTTCAATCGCGCCTATTGCTTAGGAACATGTTATGAAAGTTTGAAAAATCAGACAAACAAAGAGTTCGTTTGGCTAATTATTGATGATGGTTCCACTGATAATACAAGAGAGCTAGTAGAAGAGTGGATTTCAGAAGACTTAGTAGAGATTAACTATCATTGGCAAGAAAATCAGGGTATGCATGGAGCCCATAATACAGCCTATGAATTAATTGAAACGGAGTTAAATGTATGCATTGATTCAGATGATTACATGCCGCTTGATGCAATCGAAAAAATACTAGCCTTTTGGTCGATACATGTTAGCGATAAAGTAAGTGGAATCATTGGATTAGACTCGTACACAAACGGTGAAATAATTGGTACGAAATTGCCCGAGAACCTTGATAAATCAACGTTATTTGATTTATATACAAAGCATGGAATCACTGGCGATAAGAAATTGGTTTATCGGACAGAATTAACCAAACAGTATCCTTATCCTGTTTTTGAGAATGAGAAATACGTTGGATTAGCTTACAAGTATTATAAATTAGATCAAGAATATGAGTTGTTGTTAATGAATGAAGTCCTTTGTGTCGTTGAGTACCTGGAGGACGGTTCATCTTTAAATATGTTAAGGCAATACAGGAAGAATCCAAAAGGTTTTGCTTTCTATAGACAAGAACTAATGAAACTCCCTTATGCGAACCAAGTTTATAAGTTTCGACAAGCTATACATTACGTTTCGAGTAGTTTGTTGATGAGGAATATTCACTTTATAAAAGAAAGTCCTAATAAACTCTTAACCGTGTTAGCCGTACCCTTTGGAGTAGTGTTGTATTCTTATATTCGATTAAAAACAAAGGATGTAGTAAAAGTGGTATAGGAAAGGAATTAGCAATGACTATTCTTTATTTAAATCTTGCTCTTGTTTTTATTTTTTCACTAACTGCAAGATATTTTGCTGTGCCAGTGACGGTAACTGACTCAATGTCAATTGTGAAACCGAGTAAGTTTTGGATTATGTTAGGTCTGCTCTCATTAGTATTAGTTTCGGGCTTACGGAACACAATTGGAGATACATACTTTTATATGCATGCATATGAAATACATGATTTCACTTGGGATAGAATTCTGAATAACAAAGATATTGGTTTTGGTATCCTTCAAATGATCCTTCAGCAATTTTCCGAAGATGCACAGGTTATGATTTTTGTTACTGCACTTATTACAAATGTACTAATCGTTTTGACGTTGTACAAATATGCTAGATTAATTGAAGTGGCGTTATATGTCTATGTCACAAGCGGATTGTTTCTAGTGTCAATGAATGGAATAAGACAGTTTCTAGCGGCTTCAATCGTGTTTGCAGCAACAAAATATATCTTTGAAGGTAAGTGGAAGAGGTTTATGTTAGTTGTTCTTTTTGCTTCAACTTTTCATCAAAGTGCTCTTATTTTAATTCCTATTTATTTTTTAGTAAGAAGAGAGGCATGGACAAAATTAACCTTTATGCTTCTAGTAGTAGCCGTGTTAATCGTATTGGGCTATAACCAGTTTACACAATTACTCTTTTCAGCTATTGAAGATACACAGTATGGTCATTATGTAGGCTTTGAAGGGGAAGGGGCTAGTGTAATCCGAATAGCTGTTAGTGCAGCACCGCTAGCTCTTGCTTTTTTGGGTAGAGAAAAATTACGTGAGCTTTCTCCAAAAAGTGATTATATCGTTAATTTAAGCTTATTGAACCTGCTATTTATGATAATTTCCTCCCAGAATTGGATATTCGCACGCTTTACTATTTACTTTGGTTTATACCAGCTTGTATTAATTGCTTGGATTGTGAAACTATTCAAAGAGAAGGATCAAAAGCTAATCTATATAACTATCCTAATTTCTTATTTCATTTACTTCTTTTATGAGCATGTTATCTCTTTAAATATCTCGTATAGAAGCCCATATTTATAGGCAAGGAGAAAGATTGATGAACCAACCTGTTAACTTGAATCAAGAACAATTCAAACAAATTCTGTTAAATGTTTATTCTAAAGCTGATGATGACCAAGTGAAGCTTGAGGATGTGATGAACGAGATTAGACGCGACTTATTAATCGCTATTAGTACTGAAATGGGGGTGGGAGGATGAAAAGATCTTTCGATTTAATTGTATCTCTAATCTGTAGTTTATGTCTCATGCCTTTCGCTATCTTAATCGCTACCGGTATAAAAATAAAACTAGGATCTCCAATCTTATTTAGACAACAACGTCCTGGATTAAATGGGAAACCATTCTATCTTTATAAGTTCCGAACAATGTCTAACGAACGAGACAAGAATGGAAACCTATTACCTGATGATAAAAGACTGAATTCGTTTGGGCTTTTTTTAAGAAGATATAGCATAGATGAGATTCCTCAACTGCTAAATGTCATTAGAGGGAAACTTAGCCTAGTTGGCCCCAGACCCTTATTGATGGACTATTTACCTCTGTACACAGAGGAACAAAGAAAGAGACATCAGGTTCGACCAGGTATTACAGGGTGGGCTCAGGTAAATGGTCGTAATATGATTTCGTGGGAAGAGAAATTTGCTTTAGATGTCTGGTACGTAGAGAATCGCTCCTTTTTCCTAGATTTAAAAATAATATTCCTTACTGTTTACAAGGTGCTCAAATCTGAAGGGATTAGCCAAGAAGGGAATGTAACGATGGAACCGTTCAAGGGGTTACAATCAAAGGCTAGTGGTGGTTCAGAATGAAATTAATTTTAATTGGTCAAGGCGGACATAGTAGGGTTGTCGAGGAGACTGCAGATCAGCTAAATATTGAAGTGATAGGGTATTTAGATGATAAATACTCTTTTTTTGATTTGGAAAATGATAAATATATTGGCCCAATTCATTCTGTGCCTAAACTGATTGACTTATATAGCGATATTAAGTTTCTAATCTCAATTGGAAACAATGTTGTGAGAAAAAGGATAGTTGAGAGACTTAATCTTTCTGATACCTATTATCTAACATTAATTCATCCAACGGCTGTCATTAGTCGTTCAGCAGAGATTGGAGCCGGTACTGTCGTAATGGCTCAGTCAATAGTACAGACAAATGCCAAAATTGGCCAACATGTCATTATTAATACAGGTTCAGTTATTGAGCATGACAATCATCTAGGTGATTTTGTTCATCTATCACCAAACGCCACATTAACTGGGGGGGTATCTATTGAAGAAGGCGCGCATGTGGGTGCAGGAGCTACAGTGATTCCGAATGTAGGTATAGGATCGTGGTCTGTAGTAGGTGCGGGGGCTACAGTTATTAATAACGTTCCTAACAAATGTACGGCAGTAGGAGTTCCGGCAAAAATCAAAGTGAAGGAAGATGATACTTTTGTCCAACATCAATAAAAATAAAATCTACCTCTCTCCACCACACATGACAGGAAAAGAGGCAGTTTATATTAAAGGTGCTTTCGATACCAACTGGATTGCACCAGTTGGACCACATGTCGATGCTTTTGAGAAAGAGTTAGCAGATTATGTTGGAGTTAAAGGAGCGTTAGCGGTCAGTTCAGGAACGGCAGCGATTCATTTGGCTCTTTCTTTATTAGGAGTAAAACGGGGAGATGTTGTGTTCTGCTCAACATTAACGTTTGTTGCTAGTGCGAATCCGATACTTTATCAAGGAGCCCAACCAGTTTTTATTGATTCAGAGCCTGATACATGGAATATGTCACCACAGGCTTTGGAGCGAGCATTGATTGATTCAGCCTTAGTTGGAAAATTGCCGAAAGCAGTTATTGTAGTCAATCTCTATGGTCAGAGTGCTAAGATGGATGAAATTCTTGCGCTTTGTCATCAGTACAACGTGCCCATGATTGAGGATGCGGCTGAATCACTAGGTTCTAGCTATAAGGGGAAACCTAGTGGGACTTTTGGAGACTTCGGTATTTACTCGTTTAATGGGAATAAAATCATTACGACCTCTGGTGGAGGAATGATTGTTTCCAATAGTCAAGAAGTCTTAAGTCAAGCCCGTTTTTTAGCAACTCAAGCACGCGATCAAGCTGAACACTATCAACATAGTCAAGTTGGTTATAACTATCGCCTAAGTAATATCCTGGCGGGGATTGGTCGAGCTCAGTTAGAAGTCATTGACGAACGAGTTAATGCTAGGAGAGAGGTATTTAATCGCTATCATAATGAGTTGTCGTTTTTACCAGGTCTTTCATTCATGCCGGAACTTGAACAAACGTTCTCCAATCGTTGGTTAACTGCGATTTCGATAAATGAAGAACAATTTGGTGCTAGCTCAAAAACACTTTTAAGTGCGATGGCGGAAGAAAATATTGAAGCAAGACCAGTATGGAAACCGATGCATTTGCAACCACTTTTCAGGGAGTGTCCATTCTATCAGCATAGCAATGAAGATATCTCTAGTCCTTTATTTCATACTGGTATATGTCTACCATCAGGTTCTAATCTAAGTGAAGAGGATCAATTGCGAGTAATTAATTGCGTTAAGAAAGTAGCGAAAATCAAAGTTTAAGAGGAGCCTGTAATGGAGCAGAAGATTCCAAAGACTATTCATTATTGTTGGTTTGGTGGAAAAGAAAAGCCTCCTATTGTAAAAAAATGTATTGCTAGTTGGCGAAAGTATTTAGTTGGTTATGAGATAAAAGAATGGAATGAAGAGCTATTTGATATGAATGCGAACCAGTATGTTCAAGAAGCGTTCCAAGCTGGTAAATTTGCTTTCGTAAGTGATTATGTGAGAGTACATGCTCTCTATTACGAAGGTGGAATTTACTTAGATACCGATGTTGAGGTCTTTAAATGCTTTGATGATCTCTTGCATCATGATTCGTTCTGGGGATTTGAGCAAGAAAATTTTATAGCGACTAGTACAATAGGTGCAGCACCAGGTAATGCACTAATTAAAGAGTTTCTTGATTCTTATGAGAATAAAACGTTTTTGAATGGGGACGGAAGCTTTGATCAATTGACGAATGTGGCTATTATTACGGAGATGCTTGTAAAACAAGGACTTAAAAAGAACGGACAACAACAAACGTTAGAGAATCTAGGTGAGTTTTATCCACAAACGTATTTTTCTCCTTATGATTATATTAATTGTAGAAAGAGCATCACAAAACATACATACTCCATTCATTATTTTTACAAGAGTTGGCTTCCAATTAATTCAAGGATAAAAGGGTATATGAAAATAGCTCTATCTAAAATTATTGGTGGAGAGAATATTCTAAGAGTTCGCAAATTAATACAGAAATAATGTGGAGGAATAAACATGAAAATGGATGTTGTGTACTCTAGTGATGATCGATATGCACAGCATGTTGGTGTATCAATGGTCTCGTTGTTTGAAAAAAACCCTCACTTTAAAGAGATTAATATACACCTAATAGAAAACCAAATATCGTTGGTTAATAGAAAAAAGTTAAGATCTATCTCTGAAGAATACAATAGATCATTAACCTTTCTAAGTTTTCAAGATTTTTCAAGTGAACTAGACTTAAATATGGAACATTCAATATCGATTAGTGCTTATGCAAGATTGTTTGCTACTAGAGTTGTAGAAAAAGATATAGATACACTTCTCTACTTAGATTGTGACACGATCATTAATACAAACTTAGATGAGCTTTTCACATTAAATATAAAAGACTATTATGTAGCTGGTGTAGAGGATACAGTAAGCCCTGAAACAAAAAAGAAAGTTGGTTTAGATAGTCAAAAACGGTATATCAACTCGGGAGTCATGTTAATAAACTTGAAAAAGTGGAGAGAAGAAGGTATCGAGGGAAAGTTTATTAATTTTATCAACTATTACAAGGGAACTGTATTTCATCATGATCAAGGCGTTATAAATGGGGTTTTGAGCGATCAGTTACTGATCCTACCACCCAAATACAATGCTATGACCCCAATCTTTACGATGACACGAAATGAAATGATCGATTATTACAATCTTAAAGATATCTATAATGAGGAAGACTTAGAAAGGGCTAAAACTAAACCGGCAATCATCCATTATACCCCTGCATTCGTAAATAGACCATGGATAAAAGGCTGCAATCATCCATTAACTTATAAATATCAACAGTATTTAGAGATGACTCCTTGGAAAGGTACTCAATTGGAAAAAGACAATAGAAAACTACCAGAAAAGGTTGTGGCTTTTATTTTTAACCATTTACCATTCAAAGTAGCAAGGGGTGTAAGTAGACTTATTTTTAGTTAACCAAACTTTTGGGGGATTTCTTATGAAAAAAAGGATCTTAATTAGTATGTATTCAATGAACATTGGTGGTGCCGAAAGAAGTTTAATTGGACTGCTAGAGAGCTTTGATTATGAGTCATATGATATTGATCTGTTTTTGTATAGGCATGAGGGAGAATTTTTGTCTTTTATTCCAAAACAGGTGAATTTATTACAGCCAATAAAACAGTATACGACGTTTGAAAGACCAATTAAAGACGTGATAAAAGAGGGACATATCTACCTAGGAAGTGCTAGAATCCTAGCCAAAATTAAAGCGAATTTGAAAAATACTGGATTAAAGAAAGAACAAAGAACGTATAAGCAGATGCAATATACGTGGCATTATTCGATGCCAGCTTTGCCTAAACTAAACGTACACTATGATATTGCCATAAGTTTTTTAGGACCTCACAATTTCATCTTAGAAAAGGTAGAAGCAAAAATGAAATTGGGTTGGAGTCATACCGATTATTTTACTATTGTACATCCTGATAAACCGTTAGATGAAAAAATGTGGACACAGCTCGATTATATTGTAAATGTATCTAAAGATTGTCACACATCTTTTCTGAAGGTTTTTCCTGATTTAGAATATAAATCAATCGTGCTTGAAAATATTATTTCTTCTACTTTTGTAAAGAGACAATCTAATGAGGATGTAGGAGATGCAATACCAGAAGATGATTCCATAAAGATCTGTTCAGTGGGGAGGTTTTCCAACCAAAAGGGTTTTGATCTAGCTGTAAAGGCCTGCAAACAAATCGTTCAAGAAGGTTTTGATGTTAAGTGGTTCGTAGTTGGGTATGGTGGAGAAGAGCAGTATATCAAAGAATTAATCAGAGAAAACAAGTTGGAGGATAAGTTTATACTACTTGGGAAAAAAGTAAATCCCTATCCTTATATAAAAAAGTGTGATATCTATTGTCAACCATCTAGATACGAAGGCAAGGCTGTAACGGTTAGGGAGGCCCAAATTCTAGGGAAACCGGTGTTAATTACAAACTACCCGACTGCAAACAGTCAATTAGAGCATGGGATTGATGGATATGTCTGTGATTTATCAGTCGAAGGAATCGTAGACGGCTTAAAAACATTATGCCAAGACGTAAATTTGAGAGAGAGTCTAGCAGGGAACTGCTTACAAAGGGATTACAGTAATGGTTCTGAAATCAATAAGCTATATCAATTTGTTAACAGTTAATGGAGGTATGGATGACCCCTAAAGTAAGTGTCATAATTCCAGTTTATAATTGTGAAGACTATTTATCTGATTGTTTAGATAGTATTTTGAATCAAACATATGAAAGTATAGAGATTATTATTATTGACGACGGTTCAACTGATTCCTCAGGTCGTATTATTAGTCATTATAAGCAAATAGACCAGCGTATCATCCATATAGTTCAAGAAAATAGTGGTCCATCCGCGGCCCGTAATAAAGGGATTTCTGAATCAAAAGGTACTTACTTAGTATTTGTCGACTCGGATGATACAGTTGAAACCAATTATGTCGAGATGTTGTTGAATGAAATGCTAGCTTCTAATGCAGATTTAGTGTGTTGTGGATATATGGATTTCTCGAAGACAGGTGTGATTAAACATAGCGATTTCAAACTCCAACATCATCATGTCTTGCAAACCGATATGATGGAAATGGTCTGCCAAGGTACTGGAGGTGTATTGTGGAGCAAGATATTTAAAAGGAAAATTATCGAGAACAATCAGTTGAAGCTGGATCAAAACCTCTTTATGTGCGAGGACTTGGTTTTTGTTCTACAGTATGTCACTCATTGTCAGTCCTTTGCGTCGATACCTAACTACCTATATAAATACAATAGACTAAATCAAGGAAGCATTAGTTCTAATGTCTCTGCTGCTTATATCCAGAATTTTATTACAGTTTGGACATATATTGAGGAGATCTTTCATTCCGTTGGGGGTAGCACCCGAATGAAGGCAATCTTAGCGGAAAAAGTTCAACAAATAACGATTACACTAATTGAACTGCATAGTAAAGAGTTAAGAGAAAAAGGATTTAAAAAAGTCACTGTTAATATTAAGGAGTTATTGAGCAATCCCTATATTAATGCGTACAAGGATGCATTCTCAACAAAAAAGTATCTTTATAAACCTTATATCTTTCTAATCAAACATCAATCTACTAGCTTACTAATCATTTACTCCGTCTATATTAGTTATCTAAAAGAGGTTAAGCAGAAATTAACCCACAGGGAGAAAGTGACTATATGAAAAAGAAACTATTATTTGTTATTGATTCACTGGCAATTGGTGGAGCAGAAAAGAGTTTAATGTCGTTATTACATGTCATTGATGAGAAAAAGTTTGAAATTGATTTGATGGTTTTTAAAAAGGGTGGAGAGTTAGAAAAGTTCCTACCAACCTATGTTAATTACCTACCAATGATAGATTATTTTAACTTTCTAAAAAGGGAAAGTGGAGCTTGGCCAAGCAAGTTTTACTACTACAGGTTTAAAACATCGTTAAACCTAAGAATAAATAACATTAAAAAACTCCCATTACATAGTGAGCAGGTTGTATACAACAGCATCGGGAAAATTATGAATCACCCTGTAGACAGAATATATGATATCGCAATTGCCTACAGTCAGGGTATGCCAACGTATTTTGTAGCAAATAGAGTCAAGGCATTAAAGAAAATGGCTTGGATAAACACCGACTACGTTAATACTCTTTATGACCATAATTTTGATTATGATTCATATAAACGAATAGACAAGATCATAACCGTATCAATGAACACGAAAGACTCTGTTTCAAAAATTAGAGAAGAGTATGTGAATAAAGTCGAGTTAATTCTTGATATCGTTGACCCAGCTATGATTGATCAGATGGCAAGCGAAGGTCAAGTTGAAGAATTTGATAGGTCGACAGTGAACATTCTAACGGTTGGGAGATTAGAGTCTGTTAAAGCGTTTGATAAAGCTATAAAAGTAGCCAAAATGCTAAAAGATGCTGGGTACTATTTCAACTGGTTTGTGGTTGGGGAAGGTTCTGAACGTAGTAGGCTGGAAGAATTGATTATCACATACGGTCTGCAAAATAACTTTTACTTGCTGGGAAAAAAACTCAATCCTTACTTATATATGAGGAACTGTGACATTTACGTTCAAACATCTATTAAAGAAGGGTTTGGTCTTACTGTAAGTGAAGCAAAAATCCTGAAAAAGCCAATTGTGTGTACGAACTTTCCAACAGCCAAGGAAATTATCACTCATAGAATTGATGGACTAATCGTAGAACACGATTTAGATAGCATCTATGATGGTATTAGAACGTATATGGAAGATAAGGATTTACTTAAAAAAATAAAAGCACAACTCCATGCTACAAACCCCTATGATACAACAAAAGAAATTAATAAATTTTATCAATTAATTGAAAGTTAAAAGCAAATCAATGGAGGTGAACGGAATTGAAAAAAGTATTTGTGGATATCTATCTTCAGTTCAATCTTGGAGATGATTTATTTCTAGATATACTTGCCCAACGCTATCCGAATAGTGAATTTACCGTTAACTATCTTGGGAAAAATTATGATCGGTTCATCTCTAAGTACGGTAATGTATCCAGAAGAACGTATACACTATTTAACAAGATTGAGCAGAGGTTGAAGCTAAAGGACTCTATTACGAACTATGATCAAGTCGCTGAAGAACACGATGCGTTACTCTTTATCGGCGGATCCATTTTTAGAGAAGAAGAGTACCATGAATCACTCTATCGTGATAGGTTGAAAATGATCACTGAATTCAAGATACGACATAAACAAGTGTTCATTCTGGGAGCTAATTTTGGCCCTGTAAAGACAGAGAAGTTTCTAAACGATTATAAACAACTTTTTGAGATGTGCGATGACATTTGTTTCAGGGATCATTATTCTTATAGTCTCTTTAAAGACATCCCACAAGTCAGGTATGCACCAGATATTGTTTTTCAAATGGATACTAGCCAATTCAGCAATTCTTCAAAGAACGATAGAATAGGATTCTCCGTTATCGATGTCAATCACAAGAACGGATTAGCAAGGTACGAGGATGAATACATAGACAGCTCTGTAAAGGCGATTGAGACATTAGTAAGGAATGGGTATGAGTGTTGTTTAATGTCCTTTTGTGAAATAGAAGGGGATTTAGACGTAATAGACAAGATTCAATCTAAGCTTACGGATGAAGTAAAAAAGAAAGTGATTGTCTATGAATATGAAGGGAATTTAGAGGAAGCTATTACGTTGATAGCTTCTTTTGCATTGTTTGTAGCTGCTAGGTTCCATGCAAACATACTAGCCATGAAACTGGGAGTTGGGTTAATGCCTGTTATTTACAGTGAGAAAACAGTAAATATGCTGCAAGATAACGAATTTGCAGATGTTATGGTTACTATGGAGAATCTTCAGTTGCAGCACAGTGATGCTGTCATTAGGAAGGCTTTTACTAACATCTTAAAGGTTGATATGTTGGCGAAAAGTGCATCTGAGCAATTCCAAGAATTAGATCTCTTATTAAAGAGCAATAAGCTATCAGGTGTTATATGAAGAAAATTATCTTTATGCTAATCAATATGAATGTTGGTGGAACGGAGAAAGCATTACTAAATCTGATATCAGAGCTTGATCAAGACGATTATGAAGTTACGATCTTAATGTTAGAGAGGTATGGAGATTTCCTACCTTATATTCCTAAACATGTTCAAGTAGAGTACGTAAATGATTATCAAAATATTAAACAAGAATATGAGAATCCACCTAAGGAAGTAGTATCTTCCTACCTGAAAAAAGGCAAAGTTCTGCAAGCGATTAGTCTACTAAGTATCTACCTGTTATCAAAAATAAAAAAAGATAGAAGACCTTTCCTAAACTACTTATTAAGGAATGAACCAGTTCGAGAAAAGAGTTATGACATAGCAGTTGCTTATGCTGGACCAATGGATTTAATCTCAAATTTTGTCTTAACAAAGATAAATGCCAAGAAAAAAATTCAATGGATTCACTTTGATGTAACAAAAATAGGCTTCAATGCAGCAGTAGAATCAAAGCTATACGAAAAATTTAATCGGATTTATACTGTTTCAATTGAAGGGCGAGAGAAATTAACTAAAATGATTCCAAGAATTACTGGCAAAACAGAAGTATTCAGAAATGTGATTTCACCGGAAATGATTATAAAACAGGCTAAAGAAGGTGTGGGTTTCACAGATCAATATGAGGGCATAAGGATATTGACTGTTGGCAGATTGACAGGAGAGAAAGGTCAAGATCTCGCCATTAAGGCATTACGTCTTTTGGTGGATAACGGATACCTAGTTAGATGGTATTGTCTAGGGGAAGGGAATTCAAGAGGAAAGTATGAGAGTTTAGTAAAGCAAAATGGTCTAGAAGATCATTTTGTTTTTTTAGGTTCTAATCCTAATCCTTACCCGTATATGGATCAATGTGATATTTATGTGCAGCCGTCTCGACATGAAGGGTTTTGTATTACTCTGGCAGAGGCAAAATGTCTGAGAAAACCTATAGTGACTACTAATTTTACAGGAGCGAAGGAGCAAATTAGGGATCAAGAGACAGGATTAATTGTAGACGTATGTGACGTGCAAATCTTCAAGGCGATCAGAACTCTAATTAAAACACCACACTTAGGTAAAACGTTTTCTACAAATATTAACAATGATTTTATAGACAATGAAGAACCAATGAAACATCTAATCTAGTTTGATGGAGGCGTGGTGATTGAAAAAGGTCGTTGTGGTAACAAGAAGAATGATCATGGGTGGAATTGAGAAAGCGTTAATTTCAATGTTAGATTCTATGCCAAAAGATCAGTATGATATTACCTTACTTGTGATGGGTATGGGAGGAGAACTAATAAATGATATACCAAGCCATGTAAAGGTGCGCTGTATATTCGGTGAAGGTCACTCAACCATAGACAAAATCTGGCGGAATGTTAAAAGAGGAAATATTAATTATGCTTATAAAATTGGAAAGTACAAACTACTTTCCAAGAAAGCAAAATCCGTTTTTGAACAAGAATTGTATTTATCTAAAATGCTACCCACATTACAAACCGAGTATGATATTGCAATAGCATACCATACTCCAGCTTCGTTTCCGGTCGTGTATGTGATGGATAATATAAAAGCCAAAGTGAAAGCAGCTTGGATACATAGTGATGTTACTCAATATAAGACAGAGTTAGTTCCTTATAAAAGCTACTATGAAAAGTATGACAAAGTTTATTGTGTCTCGAAATATGCTGAAGAAAGATTCGTTCATTTATATCCCACTCTCACTTCAAAAACAAAGGTTTTTTATAACATTCTCGATAAAGAAAAATGTGAATTACAGGCCAATACGAATAGTGGGTTTTCGGATAATTTTGATGGGTTTCGAATACTGACAGTTGGAAGATTAACGGAACAAAAGGGGCAGGATATTATTCCAGCTATACTCAAGGAATTATTATCCAAAGGGTTAAACGTAAGATGGTACTTAATAGGTGAGGGTGAAAATAGACAGCTTATTAATTCCATCATCGAGAAAAACAACCTACAGGAACATTTGATTCTTTTAGGGACTGTTCATAATCCTTATCCTTACTATAAAAAGTGCGATTTATATGTACAGCCATCTAGGCATGAAGGATATTGTATTACCTTGGCTGAAGCAAGAATATTTAATAAACCAATAGTTACTACAGATTTTGTAGGTGCAAGAGAGCAGATCATCCACGGTAAGACAGGGTTAATTGTACAATTTAATCATTTAGATTTAATTGAAAACATTGTAAAGGTATTAACTGATGTTGAGTTAGCTTATGAATTCCAAAGAAATTTAGCGAATGATAGTAACAATCGGTGTTTGAATTTAAATGATTTGCTCCAAGTCTAAAGTGATACTGTAGAAATTGATGATAAAGGTGTGGGAAGTGTGAATGAATATAAAAAGTTATTCATGTTTTTAAACAGGAAAGAAAAGAAAAAGATGTTTATCCTCTTTGCAATGATGATTGTAGCTGCGATTTTTGAAACGCTAGGAATCGGTTTAATTGTTCCTATTGTTGCTATCATTACCAATCCTAATATTATTAGCGAACAACCTCTTCTAGCTTTCATTTACAACAGTATGAACCTTTCGTCCTACACCATCTTCATTATAGTGTCAGTAATATTTTTACTATTTGTATTTATTTTAAAAAATCTCTATCTACTATTTTTTAATTATATGCAGTTTAAAATTATCCTTAATCTTCAAGTGAAAATATCCCGTGAACTATTTAATAAATATTTAACAAAGCCATATGTATTCCACTTACAGCGGAATACTGCTGATTTATTGCGTAATGTAAATGATGAAGTTCCTAAAGTCTCTCAGGGAATCCTTCTTTCTGGATTTCAACTAGCAACGGAGATCCTAGTTACTATTTTTATTCTAATATTGCTTTTGACTACTGCCCCTCTTGCTACATTAGCTGTAATTGTCATTTTAGGAGGCAGTGTTGCATTATTTTTTATGATTTTCCGAAAGAAGATTTCAAAATTAGGCGTTGAACTACAAAAAGTAAATGGGAGAATAATCAAATGGGTGAACCAAGGATTAGGGGCTAGTAAAGAAATAAAGGTACAAGGAAAAGAAAGTTTTTTTATTAACGCGTATACAGAACAAAGTCAACTAAAAGCAAATAATGGACGTTATTATAAAATGTTAGAACAAGCACCAAGGTTATTTATTGAATCCTTACTTGTGTCTACCGTTTTGGTTACCATGCTGATTATTATTTTAAGAGGTACAGATACTGAGCAGCTTATATCAACGATGGCGCTATTTGCCATGTCTGCATTCAGATTAATGCCTTCGATAAATCGCGTAATGGGACTAATTACAACGATTAAATACAGCAAGCCAGCGTTAAAGGTTGTATATAATGATTTATATACTGAAAGTGACTTAGAGATTAATCAACTTAATTCCAGCAGTGAATCAGAAGTTACAAGAAAAGCATTTTTACAATCAATTGAACTAGAGAACGTTTCCTTTAGTTATCCTAATCAAGAACGTTCTACGATAAGTGATGTTTCATTAACAATTCCAATAGGCAGTTCTGTAGCGTTTATTGGTGAATCAGGGGCAGGGAAATCAACAATTGTTGATGTCATCCTTGGTTTATTAACTCCACAAAAAGGACGTATCTTAGTAGATAAGAAAAATTTAAATGATCAAAAATCAATATGGCAGCAAAGAATAGGGTATATTCCTCAATCTATATTTCTAATAGATGATACTATACGTGGGAATGTCGCATTTGGTATCGAAAAAGACCGGATTGATGATGAAAATGTTTGGAGAGCATTGGAGCAAGCTCAACTGAAGGATTTTGTAATTGAGCTTCCAGATCAGTTAGAGACTTCGGTTGGTGAAAGAGGAGTTAGACTTTCTGGTGGTCAAAGACAACGAATTGGTATTGCAAGAGCACTTTATCACAATCCAGAAATTTTATTTATGGACGAGGCAACCTCTGCTCTTGATAACGAAACAGAAACGGAAATAATGAAATCAATTGACAATTTAAGGGGAGAGAAGACCTTAATTATTATTGCCCATAGATTAAGTACAATCAAGAATTGTGATAAAGTATTCCACATTCAAGATGGGCACCTAGTTGCTACTGAAAAAAATAATAATGAAAAGGATGCGATAGTAAGACAGATAGTAAATTAATTCATAATAAAATGAGGAACCAACGTCTACAATGACGTTTTTTTTTATGTGCAATAAAAAGGAAGGAGTTAAGGCATGGAGTTATCAAAAGACGAAACAAAAATCCTAAAAGGCTTTGCGATTATGTTTATGGTATTACTTCATCTCTTTTGTAGAAAAGACATTGATGGTTATTACAATTCTTTTTTCATGATAGGAGATATACCGATTGAATATTACGTTGGTTTATTCGGAGATGCTTGTAGACCCATCTATTTATTTGTCACGGGATATGCTTTTTATACTGTATTTTTAAGTAGAAGTGTAGGAGCAAGTTTTAGGAAAAATCTAATGCGTATTTTTAAACTGTTCATTAACTACTGGATAGTTTTATTTTTGTTTCTGCTAATTGGTTTTGCTGTTGGGAAAGGGGATTTTTTTGTAAGTATTTGGAGATTTATTTTAAGTTTTACGCTGATTGATTATTCTTATAATGGTGCGTGGTGGTTTTTACAAGTTTATATAATAATAGTTTTACTTTCACCATTTCTTATAAACTTAACTAAGAAATCTCGATTTATCTATTTGTTTCTCATCTCAGGAAGTATTTACTTTACTAGTCATTTCCAAGTTCACCGTGGAATTTTTGATTTAGCGTTACCTCAGGATGTAGAGAAATTACTATTTTTGTTAGGGACCTCTCAATTTTCTTTCCTAGTCGGAGGTTTATTTGCAAAGTATAAGATCATTAGTAAATTAAGGATTAAAAGTCAACATATCAGGTTTAAAAATATGTTAGGAATTACAGGGATAGTCGGACTTGTAATTTTTCACGGTTTCATTGAGTCTGCAATTATCGCTCCCATAAATGCAGTTGGTTTTATCTGTCTGTTTACACTTATGAACAAAAGTGTTCAAGCAAATAACTTCTTAGGCTACCTCAGTAGTCATTCAACTAACATATGGCTAACGCATATGTTTTTTTACATTACATTCTTTAAAGATCTAACATTCATGTCGAAAAACCCTGTGATCATTTTCATTTGGCTCATGTTTATGTGCATCGTCACTTCTCATTTAATTAAACTTATTTACAATCCTATATCAAGTGCCATTGATAGAAGGGTGGAGCAGAGACAAATTATGCTCAATAAGGATCGTAGTTTGAAAGCTGTTTAAAATCCAAAACACTAAGGAGCATCCAGCATCTGGGTGCCTATTTATTATGGGAGGAATATTAATGCAAATCCTAGTAACAGGTGGTGCCGGCTACATCGGCTCCCACACTTGTATCGAATTATTAAAGGCAGGCTACGAGGTAATCGTGGTCGATAACCTATCAAACAGTAAACCTGAAGCCTTGGAACGGGTTTGTGAAATAACAGAAAAGGATCTAACCTTCTATCAAGTGGATTTATTAGACAAAGAGGGTCTTAGCAAAGTGTTCCTTAATCATGACATTGATGCCGTAATTCACTTTGCGGGACTGAAAGCTGTGGGTGAGTCAGTCGAAGTACCATTAAAGTACTATTTTAACAATTTAACCGGGACATTTATTCTATGTGATTTAATGGAGAAATTCAGTGTGCGTAACCTGGTATTTAGCTCATCAGCAACAGTTTATGGTGCAACTGATCAAGTTCCACTACATGAGGAACTACCGCTACATGCAACAAATCCATATGGCAGAACAAAGGTAATGACTGAGGAAATTTTACGAGATCTCTGTGTAGCAAACAACGACTGGAGTATTGCAGTGTTACGCTACTTTAACCCTGTTGGTGCACATAATAGCGGATTAATTGGTGAGGATCCTAATGGTGTACCTAATAACCTGCTTCCCTATATCTCACAAGTCGCAGTTGGCAAGTTAGAAAGGTTGAATGTCTTTGGGAATGACTATACGACACCTGATGGGACCGGGGTAAGAGACTATATTCACGTAGTTGATCTAGCGCGTGGACATATAAAAGCACTTGAGAGGCATCTGAATTCAACTGGAATTGAGGCTTATAATCTCGGCACGGGAGAAGGATATAGTGTTCTGGAAATGATACGTACGTTTAAGGAAGCTTCGGGACAAGAGATTCCTTATCAAATTGTTGAACGGAGAGAAGGGGATGTGGCGATTAGTCTAGCGAATCCTCATAAAGCGAATCAGATGCTTAATTGGTCTACACAATATGGACTGCATGAAATGTGTCGAGATGCCTGGCGCTGGCAGAAGAGTCATCCGAATGGGTTTGCCTCGAAGAAGGTTTCACGAGCATAATCCATGTTGAGCAAGCAATTGAATAGAGGTATAACACTGTCAGAGCTTTTAATGTCTATCTCTTGTATAGGTATTGTTATAATCGTTTTATTTCCAGTTGTCTCAAATACGGTTGCAGAAATGAATGATTCTCTTACGAATGTTAGTATAGGTCAAATTGAATCAGCTATTTCTATGTACGAATTAGAAAACGCAAGCTTACCATTAGGTGGTGAAGTAGTCATTAGAGAGTTGCCTGAGAATTTCAAGGATTCTTTGATGAAGCAAGTTGCAGAGAACTCAGAACTAGAGGGAGAGGAACTAGAAGTAGTTATCGATGAATTGTTAGGTAACGTCCATAAAATCAATGTGGATCAACTTACAAACTATGTTTCTGATACCTCGCTACTAAATGAGATAGTTCTAGTTGACTCATCATCCAAAATACTTTCTAGGTGTATGATTAAGGTGGAAAATAGCAGAATACTTAACATTGAAAACACGAAATTTAAGAATGGATGTTATATAGAGTGATGTTATTTAGAAGGTTGATGAATATTTTTATTACATGATTGACATTACCAGTTCTTGGTGTAAAATTAAAATTAATCCGTTCTTTAAAAAGAACACAACCTCTAAATCGTTCTTGTAAATAATTTTATAAGATCAGTGCATTTGGTGTATTTTTTTTTATATTATTGTTCTTAATTAAGAATTTAGGTCTTGAAGGAGGGGGAGTATGAGTGCAATAGTTGGTATTTATCATTCTAATCGTTCATCTGTACCAGTTGATCATTTAACCAAAATGATGAACAGTTTAGCCCAGTTTCCTGCTAATGATCTGAAATCCTGGAACAATAATAATATTTTTTTAGGATGTCTATCACAATGGATCACACCTGAATCGATAGAAGAACCCTTACCTTTTTTTGATCACGAGAGGGAAACGGCTATCACAGCCGATGCGATTATTGATAATCGTCAGGAACTGTATGATTTGTTGGGGATTGACCGTGGGCTTGGAGCAACTATGCCAGACAGTCAATTGATTTTACTTAGCTACTACAAGTGGGGCGACGAGTCTCCGAAACATTTGATTGGTGACTTCGCTTTTATGATATGGGATAAAAGAAAGAATAAATTATTTGGTGCAAGGGACTTTTCTGGTGGTAGAACACTCTATTATTTCAAGAACCAACAACAATTTGCTTTTTCAACAACGATTGAGGCCTTACTTTCTCTCCCATACGTGAAGAGACGATTGAATGAAACATGGTTAGCTGAGTACTTAGCTATTTCATCAGTGGTAGATAGTGTTGATACTAGTATTACGCCTTATATGTATATAAACCAGGTACCGCCATCTCATAGTATCACTGTAATTGGAGAGACGATTAAATT
This sequence comes from Halalkalibacter suaedae, assembly GCF_017939705.1. Lineage (GTDB taxonomy): Bacteria > Bacillota > Bacilli > Bacillales > Bacillaceae_D > Halalkalibacter > Halalkalibacter suaedae. The sequence goes on along the minus strand of NZ_JAGKSQ010000003.1, from coordinate 526,820 downwards.
AACTCAATATTGCATGCTGACTGACGATAAGCAATTAATCCTTCATTCTGACGACGAATACGTAGAGGCATTCCAAGAAGTTTTTCAGAAAGCTGTAGATTCCCGTTTGAGAACACATCATAATGTTGGTGCTGATTTGAGTGGGGGATTAGACTCTAGTTCCGTTGTAAGCTTCGCAGCAAAAACATTAAAAGATCAAAATAGAAAATTACAAACGTATAGTTATATTCCAACAAAAGAATTTATCGATTTTACTCCAAAACAATTAATGCCAGACGAGAGGCCTTATATTCAATCGACGGTTAATTATATTGGAGGTATTCACGCTCAATACTTAGATTTTGAGGGGAAAGATTCCTATTCGGAAATTGATGAGTTTTTAAACATTTTAGAGGGTCCTTACAAGTTCTTTGAAAATTCATTTTGGTTAAAAGGAATCTTTGAAAAAGCGAATGAACAAAACGTTGGAGTGTTGCTAAATGGTGGGAGAGGTAATTTCACCATCTCTTGGGGCCACGCGTTGAATTATTATGCCGAACTTCTAAAGAAAATGCGGTGGATCCATCTTGTAAGAGAGTTAAATCAATACAGCAAAAACGCTGGAGGAGCTCGATTACGTAGACTTCCTATGCTCACTAATCTAGCTTTTCCATTCACCAAAAAATTGTACTCTTCAACGGTTACATACCCATTTCCAACTCTGATTAATGCTCAATTTGCTCTAAAGCATGATGTGTATAGCAAACTTAAACAGTATGGATTAAATAATACGGGGTGGTTCTCTTCCGATAATATCTATGAACTCAGAAGAAGACATTTTGAGGATATCTTCCATTGGAATTCTACAAATAGTTTCGCAGCGAAGCTATCACTTCGCTATGGGTTATGGAAGCGTGACTCTACAAACGATCTACGAGTTATAAAGTTTTGTTTATCCGTTCCAGAAGAACAATGTGTGCGAAATGGGATGGATCGGGCCCTCATTCGAAGGGCAACTAAAGGCTATTTACCAGATAAAGTACGCTTAAATCAACGAATACGAGGCGTACAAGGAGCTGATTGGGTTGAACGTATGAAGCCTCATTGGAAAGCCTTTATTGATGAGGCAGAACGTATGACTAAAGATAGTGGTGTTATGGACTTTTTGGACGAAGCGGTTATCTACCACGCCCTTTCAAAGGCTAAAGACGGTCCACTCTCAGATCATGCTACTGATCCAGATTACAGGGTTTTAATGAGAAGTGTAATTGTATCTAGATTTATTCATCAATTTTGAAAGGAGGTGATTAATGATGAAAAAGCATTGGGAAAAACCAGTTTTAGAAGTCCTTGAAATTAATATGACAATGTCAAATCCACATAGTGGGAATAATCTGGATCAAACATACGAAGATGGTACCCCTAGAGATCAGTTAACTTGGAGTTAGGTGTAATCATTATACGGGTTGCAAATACTAGACAGTAGGTTAGATTAGACTCTCAATGGGTATGAAGAAAGGCTTCAATCATAGAGAGTCTAGTCACTCTATGGATTACCCGGAGAGCTAGAATCGAGGGTAGCCCTTTATTTTTTGTTCATTATTAAGAACGGTACTTTTTGGAAAAGAGGGCACTAGTATCTTATCTTAAAGAAGTTAGTACATAAGACTCCTTTATATCGTAAGCAACATAAGGGAGGCGAAAGAATTTGATAAGTAAGGGGGAACCCAAATGACCGAAGTAAAAACGTACACAGCATTTGGATTACATATTTTAAGTGAAATTACACTACCTGAGTTGGTTCAGACCAACCAACATGTGTCACGAGATATTGTTATTAGGGAAAACGACTTACGATCCCTATGGCACGAACTAGCACAGCAAAATGAGTATTTTCACATTCAGCAAGATTTCATTTTATTTCACGTCCCTAATGTGGCCATTTTTCAAATGAAAAATGGAAACGAAATTCTAGTGTCACCTATGAGTGAGGCGGATCCAGACCAAGTTCGTCTCTATATCCTAGGAACCTGTATGGGTGCAATCTTACTTCAGAGGAAAATCCTTCCACTACATGGTAGTGCCATTATGATTGACAACAAGGCTTATGCAATTGTGGGGAAATCGGGTGCTGGAAAATCAACCTTAGCCTCTGCTTTTTTAAATAGAGGGTACTACTTACTTAGTGACGATGTGATACCGGTAACGCTGACCGAGCATAATACGCCAATTGTGACACCGGCATACCCCCAACAAAAATTATGGCTCGAAAGTCTTAATCAGTTCGGAATGAAATCGGATGGCTATCGGCCCATCATAGATCGTGAAACCAAATTTGCTATCCCAGTTTCAACACAGTTTGCAGATCAACCTGTTCAACTTGCAGGGGTTATTGAGCTTGTCAAAACGGATAACAATGAAATTGAGTTTAAACCAATTCGTAACCTAGAGCGACTTCAGACCTTGTTCACTCATACTTACCGAAAATTCTTCGTTACTCCAGCTGGACTAATGGAGTGGCATTTTGATATGACAGCTAAAATGGTCAACAAAATTGAGATGTATCAATTAAGACGACCTGAAGCGCGCTTTACAGCTCATGAGTTAACCGATCTAATTCTATCAACAGTTTCAAAGGAGGAAAAGGCGTTATGATTAAAAACCAAGTGATTACGATGAATACGGGTATTAAACAAAGTGCAGGGAACATCGTCTCAGATATGGACGGGGAAAAAGTAATGCTGAGCATTCATAACGGTAAGTACTATAACCTCGGTGAGCTTGGTGGTGAGATTTGGGAATTGGTGAAGGAACCAACTTTGGTTAGGGATATCGTGACTACACTTCAGTCTCATTATGAAGTTGAATCATCGATATGTCAGGAGCAAGTAATTACTTTCTTGAGTCAGTTAATTGATGAGGGACTTATGGAAATTGATACCCCTTAACGGAGGAGGACCGTATGAATGTTCTTAGGAAATTGAAATCATTCTATCATTTATCAAATGACTTTAAGGGGCTCTTACTAGAAGCCTATCTTTACCTAGCATGGGCACGGATTTTAAAGTTACGTAAATTTGGAAAAGTAGCTACATCCTTAGGTACACAAATGATGGAAACCTCACACTTGTTTGATCCAGACAAACGACGAGTGATGAAGGAGGTTTCACTGGCTATTCATATGATGAGCACATATACATTCTGGGAAAGTCAGTGTTTGGTTAAGGCGATTACGGGGATGAAAATGCTAGAGAAACGCGGGATTGAAAGTACTTTATATTTAGGAACAGCCAAGGACGAGAAGGGTGAATTTGTGGCACATGCGTGGTTGCGGAGTGGGCCATTCTATGTTTCAGGTTCAGAAGGCATGGAGAAGTTTACGGTTGTCGCTACATTTGCAAAGGAAATTAGTGCGAAAAAGATAGAAGGAGAACAGTATGGATAACACTTTTAAGTTAGATAGGATTCCAAAAGAATTAAAGCTTATCTTTGCTTTGTTAGAGGATAGAACACCCTCTATCGGCATTGACATTGACTGGGAGCTTTTTCAGACCCTTTCCATCCACCATCGTGTTTTTCCGTTGCTGCATGCCAAAGTAAAGCAGGTTGCTGATCGTTTTCCAGTTCGTTTATTACAATGGTTCGAGCGACGTTACAAACAAAATACGTTCAAGATGCTTCGGTTAAGTGCTGAAATGGAATGCATTAGTAATCTATTCTTGGCTCAGAACATCAAGACCCTTTTCCTAAAAGGGCCGGTTCTTGCTCAGGACCTGTATGGAGATCTATCCCTTCGAACGTCGAGTGATTTAGATTTCTTAATTCCAATTGAACACCTGCCACAAGCAGAAGAATTGCTTGTCTGCGAGGGGTATGAGAAGGATGATTATATTGAGACAGTCTTAAATGACTGGCGCTGGCGGCATCATCATGTGACATATGTTCATCCAGAGAAAGGGATAAAGGTCGAGATTCATTGGCGTCTACATCCAGGTCCAGGGAAAGAACCGAGATTTCACGAGTTGTGGGAGCGGAGAAAGAAGAGTGTTCTAACGAGTTCGCCTGTATATTTATTAGGTAGAGAGGATCTATTCGTATTTCTTGTCGCTCACGGGGCACGGCACGGCTGGTCACGCCTTCGTTGGCTAGTTGATATTAGACAAATGATGGAGATGGAGATGGATTGGAAAAGGGTTTGTCAGTTATTTTTCACCTATCATCATCCTCATCTTGGGGGGCAGGCGATTAGACTTGCTTCTTGTTTGTTAGATGCGAAAGTGACAGGCGAAATGAATCCCCTTCTGACAAAACGGTCAGTAAAACTAGCCAATCAAGCTATTTTTTATTTGGAAGATATGATTAACCTTCATACCGATCCCGTGCCCAAAGACGTATCTAGCTACCATGCTCGTCATCTTTTTGCTCTAATGTCATTTAATCAAAAGGTGTTGCATGTTCTTTGCTTGCTTCACCCATTACCAGAAGATACAGATACATTGCCACTACCAAAATCCTTGCACTTCCTGTACTTTCCTCTACGCCCGCTGTTATGGGGATGGAGGAAGACAAGGAAGAATGAAATATCAAGGGGGCTCTCATGAAAGATATTCTCTATTTCTTAAAACAAATTCACACATATTCTGGAAAAGTCCTCTATATCAATATGATTGCGATGGTCCTAATTGGGTTACTAGATGGGATTGGGATCTTGCTGCTCATTCCGATCATTAATATGACAGGGATTGTCAACTTTAATGCGGAAGGAACTTCTCTAGAGCGGGTGTTACAGTTTCTCGAAAATATCCCCTCTACTGTTGGATTACCGGTTATTCTAGGTACTTACGTCATGGTTGTGATTTTCTATCATCTTGTTGAAAGGCAGATCACCATCCGCAATACCAAGATCCAACATGGATTTTTTCGGTATATACGCGTAGAGACATATGAGGCACTTCTTCATGCAAATTGGAATTTCTTTATTAAAAATCGTAAATCGGACCTGGTCAATTTGTTAACTGTTGAAATTGCGAGATCGAGTGCAGGGACTCATTCCTTTTTGCAATTTATAGCCTCGCTTCTTTTCACCTTCATTCAAATTGGGCTCGCCTTGTGGCTATCTCCTAGTATTACGCTGTTTGTTTTACTATGTGGGTTAGTGTTATTGCTATTTAACCGTAAGTTCCTTAAACATTCTCTTGCGTTAGGAAATAGGAATTATATTCTCGGAAAAGAGTATATCGGAGGGATCACGGACCAAATTAATGGCATTAAAGATATTAAAAGCAATACATTGGAGGAATCCCGTCTACACTGGTACAAAGGGATTACGAAAAGGATGGAGACTGAACAAGTTCAATACACAATCTTAAAGACGACGTCACAGTTTTATTATAAGATTGCTTCAGCCGTTTTTATGGCTCTTTTTATCTTTCTTGCGGTTCAACTGTTCAATGCGCAGACTGCACAATTGATGATCATCGTCGCTATTTTTTCACGGTTGTGGCCAAGGGTTGCTGGGATTCAAGGTTCCCTAGAGCAAATTGCCACAACGCTTCCTTCATTTAAAGCAGTTAAAGCCATGCAGCATGAGTGCCGAGTAGCGAGGGAGTTTGATCAGGTTAATCAGTCAACGGTTAAGCCAATGCCAGTCAATCAGGAGATCCAATGCCAGTCGATCTATTTCAGATATATTGAATCTCAATATGCCCTGCAAAACATCAATCTCTCTATCCCAGCCAATCATATGACGGCATTTGTCGGTAAGTCAGGTGCTGGGAAAAGTACGTTAATTGATCTTCTGATGGGTCTTAATCAGCCAGAACGAGGACAGCTCTTAATAGATGGTGTTCCGCTTACAAGTGACAATTTAGTTTCCCTTAGACAAGCGATTAGCTATGTGCCCCAAGATCCATTTTTATTTAATGCTAGCATCCGAGAAAACCTTAAGCTGGTGGTTCCGAATGCAACGGAAGCTGAAATATGGGAAGCGTTGGAATTTTCATCCGCTGCTGAATTTGTTCGTAAACTGGCGGATGGGTTGGATACGCTTATTGGGGATCGTGGGATTAAACTGAGTGGTGGAGAACGCCAGCGTATTGTATTAGCTCGTGCGATTTTGCGTAATCCATCTATTCTTGTATTAGATGAAGCAACAAGTGCACTTGATACGGAGAATGAGGCGAATATCCAAGCGGCACTGGAACGCTTAAAAGGAAAAATGACTATTATAGTGATTGCACACCGACTGTCGACGATCCGTAATGCGGACCAGGTTGTTGTGTTAGAGGATGGACAAGTGATTCAACAGGGAGGATTTACACAGCTGGCGGAAGAAAAAAGGAGTGTGTTTAGCAATTTATTGCAGAATCAGATGAAGGCGACGTTGTAGGGATTTTGTTATAAAAGGGTGGTCCATATTTTGGGCTAACCCTTGTATTAGGAGGGGGTTTGCAGTGAAGAAGAAATGGAGAAGAAAAAGAATCATGTTGCTTTTAGTAGTATTTGTTGTTCTGATTTTATTTACAGTATGGGACAATCAACGGGTTGTGATTGTAGAGCAAGAAATAGTGCTAAAAGACCTTCCGGAAGAGTTTGACGGTTTTACGATTATGCAGGTTACAGATTTGCATGAGAAAGAATTTGGGGAGAAGCAGAATCGGTTAATTGAAGCTATTGAGTCAATCGATTATGACATGCTTGCTTTTACCGGTGATCTATTAGATGACAGTCGGAGTTTAAATTACCCCGTGGTTTATTCTCTTATAGAAGGATTGCAGCAGAAAGAAAATGCCTTTTACATCCCAGGTAATGCCGACCCTACTAATTACATAAGAGTTGGTGATAGATTTGAAAAGAATGAATTTGCTCAAGGGCTGGAGAAAAGAGGCGTTCAGTTGCTAGAGGGAATTCAATTCATCAAGAGAGGAGACTCAAGTCTTTTCTTTACTCATTTTGATGAGTCGGTATTTCCTGCAGATCGTGTAGAGGCGATTAACCAGTTAGATGATAATGAGACGTTGATTGCTCTTAATCACTATCCGATTGTTGACATAAGAATGGACCACCTTGCAAATGATCGCGGTATAGAAATGGGGAAATATGATCTCCTTATTGCGGGACATTATCACGGTGGCCAACTCCGTCTTCCCTTTCTAGGTGCTTTCTTTGTTCCAGAGGCATGGTACGAGCGTAGTGGGCTATTCCCTCCGCAAGACCGGGTTAAAGGGTGGTGGGAGTATCGCGGCGTACAGCAATATGTAAGTGCCGGGCTGGGTACGAGCGATGCGATTTCTTTTTTGGCCTTTAGACTTTTTAATCCTCCGGAGATTAATAAGATAGTACTTAGGCGAGGGTGAGGTTGGTTGTCCTGTTCTAGAGGGAAATTACTAGTCTGGGTAAATACTAAAATAATATTGACAATTTCTAGAAATGGTGAGAATATGAAGCTATGTTCTCAATTAAGAACAAGAGAGGGGTTTGAAGCTTTGAAGAAAGATTGGAAGCAACCTGCATTGGAAGTACTGGATGTTAGTGAAACGATGAAGTTTTGGTCACCACCTAAAAACGGTGGGGGGATCAGTGGAGATGATAGTGGCGGTGATGGCAGTGGTGGAGGATTTGGTAGTTAATAGTTAACAAGAAAACTCCTTGCAGTATGCAGGGGGTTTTCTTGTAGGAGGCAATTACTATGTATGAAATCGTACGAACAAAAAAGCAACAAAGGCAATTCCAAAATACCTGGGAATTTTTCTGTGAAAAATACGGCTGGATGAATGATCCCTATGCTAGTAACGGAATTCGCTACAATATGATTCTTCCACGTGAACACCTATTCAGAAGTAAACAAGTCATAGGTACGGTTGAATTTATTCCATATGATCCGGCTAATCCCAGTAGTACAGTGGTAGGAAGAAGTCACTTTATTGAGCAGTCCGAAATAATTACACATCAAAAGCGAGTCTGGGAGATTGATAAAATATGCATTCATGAGCACTATCAACGCCAAGGACATTTCTCAACGATATTGCAAATTTTCTATGACCATGCCTTGAAACACGACCCTAAATACTATATAGGATTGATGGAACAACGGTTCTTTCGGATGACTCGAATTGCCTTTGGTTTAGCAGTTGAACAGAAGGACGACACTTTTATAGGTCCAACTACATCGTTAGTACCGGTGTGCCTAGATATAGAAGGAATAATGAATGATACCGAGACCTTGAAAAGACTTTTGAAGATAGAGGAGGTTCATTTCCCTCCTACCAGGAAGCCGGGGTTAACAAGGGTTTAAAGCAACATATCTTTTGAGAAGTAATTAGTTAACATAAGTATGATTAAAGAAGAAAGTAAAAAAGAGTGACCATCTGAGATAATGGATCACTCTTTTTTTATAAATACGATTGTTTGTTAGAGGAATTGTTTCAGTGGATTTACCATTTGTATTTGTAAAGTATGATTGTTAGTTTGTTTGAGGAATTGCCTAATTTCATCTGGAGATAAACCAATTTCTTTTGCTTCTAATAATAATTCTTCCCATTCACGCTCATTGACTTCATTAAAATCATGGGATCGTACAGACAACATTCGGATTCCTCCATCTTTTCGGTAACCCAGCCATCATAGTGTATGTACCTTAGATCTGTGGTTTTGCGTCCTTGCTTTTCAACAAGTTTGCCCTTTTTCTTAATTTTCAGTAATTTAGAAAAAGAAGATCATTCACGATACAAATCGTTATTTATCTAAATAAATCATACCATAATTAATATGAGACGATTAGCATTATCATTCCAATTTTTCCGACAGGTCTCAACAAAAAATAAGAAATTATTTAGGTTGCTAAAAAGGGATATTTTTAAGTGTACAGCAGGTAAATAGGTCCCTATTATCGAAAGTTACTTACGTGAAGGGAGGTAACATATGTTGATCGTTCCTAAAAATATTTATTGTATAGGTCGTAATTATGCAGAGCATGCGAATGAGCTCGGAAACGATATACCTGACCAACCACTGCTTTTTTCAAAGCCAACGCATGCTTACGTTGAAACAAGCAATCAGATAATCAATTTACCTACTAATCAAGGTGAAATTCATTATGAAATTGAAATGGTGTTACATGTACAACAAAAGGTTAAGAAAGGTGACCTAGTTGAGGATGTAGTCAGTCATATGGCACTTGGTCTTGATTTAACTCTGCGTGATGTGCAGACAGAATTAAAGAAGAAGGGTCATCCGTGGCTACGAGCAAAGGGATTTAAGAATTCGGCCATCGTGACTCCATTTTGGATATTTGAGGGTAATGATGATTGCTACAATCACGATTTCTCTTTTGTTATCAACGACAAGATTGTCCAAGTTGGCAATATAAAAAACATGCTGTTTCCTTTTCAAACGATAGTTGATGAATGCCAAGAGAGTTTTGGTCTGGGCAGCGGCGATCTAATTTTTACTGGAACCCCACAAGGCGTTGGTCCGCTTAGAAGTGGTGATTGCTGCCAATTGTATTGGGGGAATGAGTTAAAGGGAAGCTTCATTGTAGCTTAATGGAAGACATCAATTAAATATTGGCATTAGCAGAATCGTCGCTTGCCTTTTATGAGAATAAGACTCATAAAAGGCATTAAATGCGACGGCTTAGCTTATTGGTTAGAGAATCGTATTTCTATCTCTGTGGTTTGATGTTCCAAATGTCTTTCGCATATTGTTGGATGGTGCGATCACTAGAAAAGTAACCTGAATGTGCTATATTAATGATGCTTTTTTGCAGCCAGCTTGATTGATTACGGTATGTTAATTCAACAGCTTGTTGTGCAGAAATATAACTATCAAAATCTTTTAATACGAAATACTCATCATTATTGAAGAGCAAGGAATAGAAAATGTCCTTAAACTCGACGTCATCATTTGAGAAATGCTCATTAACAAGAAGATCCATTATTTGTTTAATTCGTGAATCATTATTGTAGTAGTCTCTTGCCCGATAATCGCCTCGGTGCTGATGGCTAAAAACCTCTTCTGAAGATAGACCGAATGTGAAGATGTTTTCTGCTCCAACACGTTCTCGGATTTCGACGTTTGCTCCATCTTCCGTACCGATTGTCAAAGCCCCATTCATCATTAGTTTCATATTACCAGTTCCTGAGGCCTCTTTACTTGCCGTTGAAATTTGTTCACTAACGTCGGCAGCCGGAATAATCCGCTCTGCTAAACTTACCTGATAATTTTCCATGAATACAACTTTTACTTTGTCGCGGACATGGGGGTGATTATTTACCTTCTCTGCTACAGCATTTATTAATTTGATAACATGCTTAGCAAAGGTATAGCCAGGAGCTGCTTTCGCTCCAAAGATAAATGTTCTAGGGTAAAGGTCGAGAGAAGGATTCTCGATGCATTGATTATACAGATAAATAATGTGAAACAAATTTAATAATTGTCGTTTGTAGCCATGAAGGCGTTTAATATGAACATCTACGATTGATTGGTCATTTATCGTGATTCCATATTGATCTTTAATAAAGGTCGCTAATTTCTTTTTATTCTCATGTTTAACCTTTGCTATATTTTCTTGAAGCTCTGGGTTTGTAGCAAACGACTGAAGATTTTTAAGGAATTCGGGCTTCTTTATCCATTGATCGCCAATTGTCTTTGTGATTTCATCTGCTAAATCGGGATTAACATTTAGCAGCCAACGACGATGGGTAATCCCATTTGTTTTATTATTAAAACGATCAGGATAGACGATATTAAATGGCTTCATTACCCTGTTTTTTAGGATGTCTGTATGTAGTCTTGCTACACCATTAATACTGAAGCTTCCCACCATGGCCAGGTGAGCCATGTGAATATTCCCATAGGAAATAATGGCCATTGCTGGTATCTGCTCTCTTAATTCGGGAAAGTCAAACCAGAGCATTTTACAAAAACGTTCATTAATCTCATGAATGATCATATAAAGTCTTGGGAAAAGATCCTCGATCATAGCTTCTGGCCACTTTTCAAGTGCTTCACTTAATGTTGTATGGTTGGTATAAGCGACGGTCTTTTCAGTGATTTTCCAAGCTTGCTCCCAACTAAGTCCTTCGTCATCAAGTAAAATTCTCATCAGTTCAGGAACGATTAAGCTAGGATGGGTATCGTTAATCTGAAGAACAATTTTTTCAGGAAGTAAATCAAAGCATTTATATTGTTTTTTAAATCGTCTTAAGATACTTTGAAGTCCAGCTGAGACAAGAAAATACTGCTGCTTCAACCTTAATATTTTGCCCTCGTAATATGAATCATCTGGATAGAGGAATTCAGAAATTTTCTCTACCGAACGCTTGTAGTCTAAATAGTGATAATAGTCATGACCTCGACTGGAGTTGAAATGGAAATGGTTTGTTGTCGATTCGGCACTCCATAGTCTAAGTGTATTGACGGTCTTATTTTCAAAGCCAACAATTGGAACATCATATGGAATGGCTAGCACACGTTCATAATCGTGATGATGAAAGACTAATTTATCGTCCTCATACGTTGTTTCAACTGTCCCACCAAATCGAACTTCAATTGCTTTTTCTTCACGTTTCGTCTCCCACATATATTCATCACGTAACCAGTTGTCAGGTAATTCAACTTGATGTCCGTCTACAACCTTTTGCTGAAATAGTCCATATTTATAACGAATCCCCATCCCATGACCAGGTAGTTGCAGGGAGGATAGTGAATCAAGAAAACATGCGGCTAGCCGACCGAGTCCACCATTACCAAGTCCCGCATCAAGCTCCTCGTGAAAGACTTCTTCTGGATTAAAACCCATTGAGCTTAATGTGTCTTTATATAAATCCAATTCCCCAGCGTTTAGTAAATTTGTCTCAACTAAGCGACCAAGCAAAAACTCCATTGAAAAATAATAGACCTGTTTACTTTCCGCTTCGACGTATTTTTGCTGAGTTGTTTGCCAATTCGGATGAATGGATTCTTTCATGAGCAAGCATATTGATTGGAACACTTCCTTATTAGTCGCTTCGTCTACGGTCTTACCGAAGGACGAGAGTAGCTTCTCTGTAAGCAGTGGAGCTAATGTCTGGACGGTCATCGTCATGAAGATTTCCCTCATTTCCTAGTGTAACTTTTTTATAGAGTTCTTCGTATTTAGAAGCTGAATGCTGCCAGTTTAGCTTTGTTTGATAAATATTGGCGAGAAGGGTGTTGCGATGGTCTGGATTGTTATAAATCGATATGGCATAACGGATAACGTTATAGAAATCATCAGCATTATAGTTTAGAAATGAAAACCCATTTCCTGTTCCTTCGAATTCATTGTACGGTTGGATGGTATCTTTTAGACCACCAGTTTCACGAACGATTGGAACTGTTTCATAACGTAAGGCAATCAGTTGACTTAATCCGCATGGCTCGAATCTTGAAGGCATTAAAAAAAAGGTAGAGGCTGCATATAGTCTTCGTGCGGTTGATTCATTAAATGTACAAAGAAAGCGGAAATGATCTGGATATCTTTGAGAGAAAGAATGGAATTGTTCTTCAAATTGACTATCACCAGTTCCCATCACGACAAGTTGAATATTTTCGTGCATTAACCGATCAATGATATGTGTAAATAGATGAAGGCCTTTTTCTTCAACCAAGCGACTAATTAAAACAAGCATTGGCTTTTTAGGATTTAATTCAAGATGTAATTCTTCCTGAATAGCTAATTTGTTCTGTTCCTTACATAGAGGGTCATTTGAGTAGTTGGTCGGTAGTGTAGGATCACTTAGTGGATCAAATAACTCATCATCAATACCATTAACAATACCTGCTAGTTCATGGCTCCGTTGTTTAAGTAACTGATCTAACCCTTCTCCGTAATAAGATGATTGCACTTCCTCGGCATAGGTCTCACTAACCGTTGTTAGCCAATCTGAATGAATGAGTGCGGACTTCATAAAGTTGATTGCCCCGTTCATTTCAACTCCGCCTAAATGATAGGAGTCAAGATGGATTAGTTCGTCAAAGATAGAAAGAGGGAAGATACCTTGATAACGTAAATTATGAATGGTAAATATCGTTTTTATTGGCTTAGGATAAGCACCTGCTTTTATATAAGCAGGTATTAGTCCAGTTTGCCAATCATGGCAGTGGATAAGGTCTGGTTCTAGATTAAGATAGTCAAGAGATTGAAATATGGCATGAGTAAAATAGATATATCGTTCCGCATCATCGTATTCCCCATAAAGTGAATTTCGGTTGAAATAGTATTGATTATCAATAAAATAATAAGTTACCTGTTCACTTTGGAGTGAATAAAGACCGCAATATTGCTTTCTCCATTTCACAAATACATCAAAGGATCCCTCAAATACTAATTGACGGTCGATATCATCTGGTAGGGAACGGTGTTTAGGTAAAAAAACAGTAAGGGAATGCTTTTTCTTTGCTAATGCCTTTGGTAGGGAACCAATAACATCTGCTAATCCACCTGTCTTGAAAAACGGGGCACATTCGGATGCGGCCATTGTAATATTCATGATAACCTCCTCATATGACTTTGCGCTTTGCCAACAAGTAAGGATACTCTGCGACACCAACAATCGTCCGATTTACAGAAATAATACTGTCCTTGTCTATAATTGAATTTTCAACTAGAGCACCTTGATGAATGTCACATCTCTGCATCACTATCGAATTACGGATGACAGCGTCCTTGTGTACATGCACCCCACGAAAGAGAATACTATTTTCGACTGTTCCTTCGATTACACATCCATTTGCAATAAGGGAATTGTGGACATAGGATTGTCGATAACAAGTTGGAGCCTCATCCTTTACTTTTGTATAAATAGGTCTTAATGGTGTGAATAATTGTTGGAAATGTTCTGGTTTTAGTAAATTCATGCTGTGCTTGTAATAGCTCTCAATTGAATTAATTAAAGCATGGTATCCCGTATAGGCGTGCCCACGAACGACAAGGCGGTCTAAGTTTCCGAAAATACCATCTAGCAGAAGATGTTCTTTTTGTCTCGCAATACAATTATCGACGATTTCCATAAGTAATTTTTTTCTAATGATAAACATGCCCATATAAAGGTTTGAATTGGTCGCATCATTCGTGATCGCTGTAACTAATCCATCGCTATCAATCTCTAGCTTCTTTTCATAACGATGTTCACTATCTAATTGAGCTGTAGGATGATAGATCATTGTTACGTCAGCACCTGTATCTAGATGCTCTCGTAATATATCTTGATAATTAATCGAACAGATATGCTGGGTTCCTGTGATAAGAACGTAATCAGCAAATCCTCTATCAAAAAAGTCACGATTATTATGAAAATGCTGCAATTCACCCTTAGATAAGTCGGTTGGATCATTCCAATCTGGGGGTAAGATGTAAAGACCTCCGCGTTTACGGTTTAAGTCCCATGACTTTCCTGTGTCAAGATGATCCAAAAGGGATCTGTATTTTTGGCGTGTAAACACGGCAATATCTTGAATACGAGAGTGAACCATATTTGATAAAACAAAATCAATGATGCGGTAGCGTCCTCCAAAAGGTACTGCAGCACCACAGCGGAAATAAGTTAACTCCTTTAGCAAATCTTGTTCACCATCTAAATGAATGACGCCCATTAATCGATTCATAATTCCATTCCTCTCCAATTCAATTACTATTAGTTAATGCAGTGCAATACTTGTTAATGGTTTCTTTATCTATAACGATAATCTCGGATTCTGAATGAATCACAGTGTGATCAGGTATTAGCACTCCTTCCGTAACAATGACCTTATCAAGGGACACATTTGTGCCAATGGTTACATTCGGCATAATAACTGAATGGGAGATGGAACTATTTAAACCAATTTCCACTTGGTGAAACAAAATTGATTGGTGGAGATGACCTTTAATTATACATCCTTCATTTACTAAGGAGTTGGTGATCGTTGCATCTGGATAAAGATAATGCGGGGCTGGATTGTGATTTTTTGTGTAAATACGCCAATAATGATCGTGAAGCTGTAAAGAGGGGTTTTCATTTAGTAGGTCCATGTTTGCTTCCCAAAAGCTTTCAACTGTTCCTACGTCCTTCCAGTAACCAGAGTATGGATAGGCGAATAATTTACGTTTGTCAGCAAGCATTGCTGGGATAAGGTCCTTGCCAAAATCATGACTGGAATTGCTGCTTGCATCATTTAATAAATAGGATTTTAGAAACGACCAGTTGAAGATGTATATGCCCATTGAAGCCAGTGTGCTCGTTGGCTGCTGGGGTTTTTCCTCGAACTGCGTAATAACACCGTTATCTTCTGCATGCATAATTCCAAATCTCTTTGCTTCTTCTAATGGAACGTCTATCACGGATATCGTTGCCTCCGCATTTCGTTCCTTATGATAATCGAGCATCAAGCTATAATCCATTTTGTAAATATGATCGCCGGATAAAATCAGAACATATTCGGGGTCGTGGCGATCAAGAAAATCACGATTTTGAAAAATAGCATCAGCTGTACCTGAATACCATGAACCGCCTTTTTTCTCTTGAAACGGAGGGAGTATTGAAAGACCACCATTCATACGATCCAAATCCCAAGGTGTTCCAATGCCAAGGTGAGAATTCAACTCAAGCGGTTCATACTGTGTTAATACACCAACGGTTTCAATTCCTGAATTTATGCAATTACTTAATGGAAAGTCAATAATTCGATACTTACCACCAAAGTAAACGGCAGGCTTCGCAATTTTTTTTGTTAAATTCCCTAAACGCTTACCTTCTCCACCCGCGAGTAACATGGCTATACATTCTACTTTTTTGTCCATTGCGACAGCCCCCGTCATAATCAAATAATTGTAGGGACATTCTTAGCTAATAAAGAATTCCCGCTTGCTAGTCTTAAAAACATACCTATGTGTATGAGAGTGTATACGCTTACCATTCTTAAATGGTTAAAATATAGGTATATATAACTAATAAAAGGGTTAGCGATATATTAAATCGGGAATGAATAAAAAAAAGCCTAGTCCTATTAGGTACTTTTAGACTAAAATAGAAGTAAATCCATTAGACTAGGTGATAAACATGAATAATGAGATAACACCACTCTATGATAAAAATGTCATTTGCTTATTATGTAGTACTTCATTTAACACAAAGAAAATTCGCTCCCGCTTTCTAAGAGTGGAAACCACTCACAGTGATTTTTTTACAGAATATAAAAACAATCAATTGAATCCTATTTTCTACGAAGTTGCAGTATGTCCGAATTGCGGATTTTCATCATCTGATACATTTTCCTCTGACATGTCAGAGGAGTCACGTCAAAGTCTAAATCAACAATTCACTAGTTGGAAAGAACAGGATTTTGGTGAAGAAAGAAATCTTGAAGATGCCATTCATGTAACGAAGCTTGCGATTTTAAGTGGAATGTTAAAGAAGGAGAAGGCGATCGTGATGGCTGGCCTCTGTCTGAGACTTGCCTGGATGCATCGATTGAGCAATGATTGGGAGCAGGAGAGTAGATACCTACTGCAGTCGATAGATCAATACAAAAAATCATATTCACAGGTTGATTATTTGCAAACAACAATGACTGAGATGAAAGTTTTGTACTTAATTGGGGAACTCCTAAGAAGAGTCGGAAAAGAACAAGAGGCCGTTCAATATCTTTCACGTGTTGTCCAACACAAGCATAAGCATACCGACCCGAAAATTGTAGAGATGGCAAGGGAGCAATGGTACGAAATGAGGGAAAACGACAAAGAACGACGTTTTTCTTGATATTTCTCACATAGTGTTTTCTTTTTATGGTAAACTATAAATAATTTTAGATGCACTTCGTCCAGTCAATACGCTGTACGATAGGCTTTGGGGGAATACACTGTGAATGTCATTCATGTTAATGCAATATGTCGAGCAACAAAAGAAATCCTCACAAGTCACTTTGGTCTAGATGTTACTCTACTTAGTCCGAGTGCAGGAACAGGTACAATTCCTTCTGATCAAGTTGCCGTTATTCTGGGTGTTAAAGGACAACTTACAGGTCAAATTGTCTGCACGTTCTCAAAGGATACAGCAAAGAAACTAGTTGGAGTTATGATGGGTGGCATGCAAATTGATGAATTAGATGATATGGGCTGGAGTGCGGTTCAGGAGTTCGGCAATTGGGTTGCCGGAACAACTGCTACAGAGCTATCTAAAGAATCATGTATCATTGATGTAACAACACCTATTATCAATGAGGGAGAATCTAGATTACATTCTAAGAACCCTTTTGTATCTGTACCAATTAGTACTGCAATTGGAGATATTCGTATTCATATTGCAGTGAAGGAAGAATAGTATGACAAAACCACCTAACAAGGTGGTTTTTATTTTTTGATAAGGGTTATCTATTGTTCATTTAATTGGAAAAAGGGTAAACTTCAAAAAGGATACTTAAAAAGGAGTTAAGCATATGTCCAAAAAAATAGATGTTTCAAAATTTGAGAAAAAGATGACGATTAGAAATATTGAAGCAACTGATTTTGATGAAATTATTGAAATGCAGAAGCTTTGTTTCCCGAATATGGAACCTTGGGAAATCGATCATCTTCAAAGTCATATTGATATTTTCCCAGAGGGTCAATTCTGTGTAGAATATGACGGGAAAATTATTGGTTCTTGTTCTAGTTTGATTATTAATTTTGATGAGTATGATGATCAGCATACTTGGGATGAAATAACAGATAATGGCTATATTACAAATCATGATCCAGAGGGATATAATTTATATGGAATCGAGGTTATGGTTCATCCAGAATACCGTCGAATGAAGATTGGACGTCGTTTATATGAAGTTCGAAAGGATTTAGTGCGTGAATTGAATCTGAAAAGTATTATTATTGGTGGACGCATTCCTAACTATTTCAAGTTTGCAAAGGAAATGACCCCAAGACAATATGTTGAAGAAGTTACCATTCATAATATTTATGATCCAGTTCTGACATTTCAAGTCATGAATGGTTTTACACTGAAACGTATTAATCAGAATTATCTAGAGGATGATAGAGCTTCACTTCGCTATGCAACTCTAATGGAGTGGAATAATATTGATTACCGTACAACGTCGCCTAAGCGTCAGTTTAAGACATCTTTCCCTGTAAGGATTACTACAATTCAATATGAAATGAAAAAAATCTCATCATTTGATGACTTTGCAGTTCAATGTGAGTATTACACTGATGTAGCGGCAAGTTATAATTCAGATTTTGCGGTTTTTCCTGAAATTTTCACACTGCAGCTTCTTTCCTTTCTTCCAGAGAAAAGCCCAAGTCTGGCGATTAGACGACTTACTGAGTTTACCGAAGATTACTTAGATTTATTTACTCATTTGGCTGTCAAATATAATGTAAATATTGTTGGTGGTTCTCACTTTGTTGAAGAAGAAGGTAAGATTTACAATATTGCTTATTTATTTAGACGTGATGGAACGATTGAAAAGCAGTATAAGCTACACATTACCCCGAATGAGCGTAAATTCTGGGGAATTACAGGCGGCAACAATGTAAATGTTTTTGATACTGACTGCGGCAAAGTCGCTATTCAGATTTGCTATGACATCGAATTTCCAGAACTTGCACGTATTGCTGTTGATAAAGGGGCAAATATTATCTTTACTCCGTTCTGTACCGATGATCGCCAAGGGTATCTGCGTGTTCGTTATTGCTCTCAAGCACGTGCAATTGAAAACCAAGTGTACACTGTATTATCTGGAACAGTTGGAAACTTAACGGATGTAGAGAATATGGATATTCAATATGCACAATCAGGAATTTTTAGTCCTTCTGATTTCACATTCCCTCGCGATGGTATTGTTGGAGAAGGGCAGGCAAATATCGAAACCGTTGTTGTCGGAGATGTTGATCTAGAAATATTAAGACGTAATCGACGTGCAGGAAGCGTAAATCAACTGCGTGATCGCCGTCACGACATTTATCAAATTCATTACAAAAATAAGTAACAGAAACAAGAACAGAATGTCTTATTCTTTTTAAAGCGTAGGAGAAAAGGCTGGGACAAAAGTGATTTAACTAATAGAAAATCCGAACAATATAGTTGGCTGATGTAAACCGCTCCTGAAATATACTTCGCTTTCCACGGGAAGCCGCTGAGCCGCATCACGCTACGCCTGTGGGGTCTCACCTGTGGCTTTTGCATCCCGCAGGAGTCTACGTATATTTCATACGCTACGTAATTGCTTTATTCGGTATTTCAGTTAGACACTTTATATCCCAGCTTCTTTTTTGCTATTTATTAGTCTATTTGAGGTGGTAAGGCAACGGGACTAGTATTCGTACAGGTTGCTAACTGCTGAAATATTGCTATTTTAAGGCGGTATTATCGAAAAAACTGGTCAGTTATCCCTTGCTTTTGCTAGTATAGGGATTCCTAAATGAAGAGTATATTTTATTTATCCTCTATTATAGCGGACGGGATGGGTGGGCCGACTCCTGCAGGAAATAAGGGCAAAATGGAAATCCACCGGCACAGCCGGTTAGTTCCATGCCCTCCGGCTGGTGCTGCCCCCCATCCCGGGAGCGGATTCAAAGCTCTATCACCGCAATTGTCTAAGAAAAAAAGAACAGGGAAGCCTGTTCTTTTTTTCTTAGACGCCCATTTTACGTCTTGAATTACTCGGTTTTTTCGTTTGTTGACTCTTCAGCTGCTTTGTATTTGTGTTATTTCCCATTGGATTGCCAACCTTTTGTTTTTTCTTTGCTAGCAATTGTTTAGCCGCATCCACTTGACTTAGCTTTTTTGGTGCTTGTTCATTTTCACTCATATTTTCCAGACTCCTTTGTGTACGTATTCCTCCATTATAGATTATGTGTAACCATTAAGAAAGTAGTCATCCTTAAAAGATTTACCTTAAAGAGGTATCATCATATAACTTTTTTCGACATTCGTGTTTACCGTCACTTAAGGCTGGAAAGGATGTTGAAGACAACAAGGAGTGGTATGATGAAACCAGAATATAGAACGAGCCCAAGTTATAAGTTTGTAACTATTTATTTTTTAGTAATCCCTATATTTTGTGTACTAGGATTCTTAATTGTCTCATCCTACTTTTATGATGATGAGCTTGTAACGAATTGGAAAATGACATTTGCTGGTGAGGATCAAACGTTTCATACAGGGGAGGCAACAGATTTTCAGTTGTTTCTGGAAAATGAATTTGGCGAAGCGATGAATTCAGCTAGTATTTCTGTTGTTTTTGATCGACCAGAAACAGTACATCAGATTGAAAGGACATTGCATCCACTGCAAAATGGTTTATACGAAACGGAAGTTATTTTTTCGATACCTGGACAATGGATTGCTATGATTGAGGCTAAAGAAGGCAATTTAGTTTATCGAAACCAAGTTATATTTCAAGTGGATGGAGAAATTATTTCCGATGTTGATCGTGATCCCTCAGATCAATTTAATCTAGATCAACCGTTACCAGATGATATTGAATTACTATTGGACCAAATGACTAATTTTTCTCGATAAAATTGAGCCGGTTTAGGAAACTCTCCTTAACCGGCTTTTGTAATTATACTCCTTTTTTTGATGACATATGAGAAAGGTATTAATCATTCTTCAGAAAATGATATAATAGTAAAGATTGTATGGATTATCCATTGATGAATTTTAAGGAGGGCTACAATGAGCTGGCAAGTCCAATATGAAAAATGGTCAAGCTTCTCTGCACTTGAAGCTGAGTTAAAGAGGGCACTTGAAGATTTAAAAGGAAATAATGAACGAATAGAGGATTGCTTTTATAAAGACTTAGAATTTGGTACTGGTGGGATGCGTGGAGAGATCGGACCAGGAACAAATCGCATGAATACATATACGATACGCCGAGCGGCTGAAGGTTTAGCACGTTATATTGAATCAAAAGGAGAGGAAGCTAAAGCACGTGGTGTTGCGATTGCATTTGATTCTCGTCACAAGTCTAAGGAATTTGCTTTAGAAACAGCATTAACCTTAGGTAAACATGGAATTCAATCATATGTATTTCATGAATTACGTCCAACACCAGAGCTCTCATTTGCAGTAAGGTATTTAAATGCCTTTGCGGGTATTGTCATTACAGCAAGTCATAATCCACCAGAATATAATGGATTTAAGGTTTATGGAGATGATGGTGGTCAGTTACCGCCAGGACCTGCAGAAGAATTGGTATCTTTCGTGAATTCAATTGAAAATGAGCTTGAAATCGAAGTGGCCAATGAGCTTGAATTAAAAGGGGCTCAACTTTTAAAGATTGTTTCTGATGAAATTGATGAAGCTTACAATACTGAATTACAATCGATTCTTGTTAATAAAGAAATGATCTTAGAAAGTGGTAAAGATATAAAGATTATCTTCACCCCACTACACGGAGCAGCCAATATTCCCGTTAGGAGAGCGTTGGAAACGAGTGGATTTCCTGATGTAACAGTTGTAGCAGAGCAGGAATTACCTGACCCGAACTTCTCAACTGTAACTTCTCCTAATCCTGAGGAACATGCAGCGTTTAAGCTGGCGATTGGATATGGTGAAGAACATGATGCTGATGTCCTCTTGGCAACAGATCCAGATGGTGACAGAGTCGGAGTAGCTGTTAAGGATAATGAAGGAAAATACGTTGTACTAACAGGAAACCAAACAGGTGCTTTAATGCTAGACTATTTACTTACTCAGAAGAAACAACAGCATATCTTACCTGAAAATGGTGTTGTCCTTAAAACAATTGTTACATCTGAAATTGGGAAGGCAATTGCCGATCAGTATAACTTAACTACTGTTGATACCTTAACTGGGTTTAAATTTATTGGTGAAAAAATCAAAGAATACAATCAAACAGGTCAGCATACCTTCTTATTTGGTTACGAAGAAAGTTATGGCTATCTTATCGGGGATTTTGTTCGTGATAAGGATGCAGTTCAAGCTTGTTTGTTTGCGGCAGAGCTTGTTACTTATTATAAGACTCGTCAAATGAGTCTTTATGACGGTTTAATGGAGCTCTTCCAAAAATACGGATACTATCAAGAGGGATTAGAGTCTTTGACACTAAAAGGAAAAGCTGGGGTTGAAAAGATTCAGGAGATCTTAGCGACATTCAGAGAAAATCCTCCTACAAAGATGGGGGATGAAGCAGTTATCTTGGTTGAGGATTATCAAACAGGAGAGGCGTTACAATTAGAAACAAATCAGAAACAGAGGATTGATCTTCCACAATCCAATGTACTAAAATACAAGCTTGCAGACGGATCGTGGTTCTGTATACGCCCATCAGGAACCGAACCTAAGGTGAAGTTTTATTTTGGTGTTAGTAAAGAAACACTTGAAAAAAGCCAGGAGGCTCTTGAGCAATTAAAGGCCTCGGTTATGGAACAAGTAAATGAGTTAATCTAATTTTTGAGCAAGAGACTCGGACAAAAGTAATTTAACTTAGAAAATCGAAACAATGATAGTGGGTGGACCTAAACCGCTCCTGAAATATACTTCGCTTTCCGCGGGAAGCCGGTGAGCCGCATCACGCTACGCCTGTGGGGTCTCACCTTTGGCTTTATCATCCCGCAGGAGTCTACGTATATTTCATCCGCTATGTGATTGCTTTGTTCGATATTTCAGTTAGATACTTTAATTATGTCCGAGTCTTTTTTTGTCCCTTGTTATAACTGCACGAAACCTGACCAAGACGAAACTGTTTTTATAAAGTTGGAGTGGTAGACTACATGAATGTTTTTTATCAACAGTGAAATAACAAGCATACCTATCATGATTTACGTTTTCCTCTCATAAATTAAGAGAAAGCAAGTTTTAGGAGGGGTTCGGATGTCATCAGATTGGAAACAGCTTGAGCGTTCAATTGCTGAAATTACCGAGATTGCTGAAGGGTTCGGTCTTGATTTTTATGAAATGCGATACGAAATATGTCCTGCTGAAATTATCTATACATTTGGTGCATACGGAATGCCTACGCGTTATAGTCATTGGTCATTTGGAAAGCAATTTCATAAGATGAAGCTACAATATGACTTTGGATTAAGCAAAATTTATGAGTTGGTTATTAATTCAGACCCTTGCTATGCGTTTTTGTTGGATAGTAATTCACTTATTCAGAATAAATTAATTGTTGCTCATGTTCTTGCTCATTGTGATTTCTTCAAGAATAATGTTCGATTTTCCAATACGAGAAGAGATATGGTTGAAAGTATGAGTGCAACTGCTGATCGAATTGCACATTATGAACATGTTTACGGAAAAGAAGAGGTCGAGAACTTCCTTGATGCTGTCTTAGCTCTTCAAGAGCATATTGATCCGAGCATTGTTAGACCTAAGCTTGACTGGACACTTGATGAGCATCCAGAACTGATATCGAAAAGGAAAACAGGATATGAGGATTTATGGAATTTAGATGCAAAGCCTGAACCAGCAAAACCGAAGGAAAGAAAGAAGTTTCCTCCTAATCCAGAAAAGGATATTCTCTTATTTATTGAAGAGTATAGCAGGGAACTTGAGCCATGGCAGCGTGATGTGTTGACAATGATGAGAGAAGAAATGCTCTACTTCTGGCCTCAGCTAGAGACTAAAATAATGAATGAGGGCTGGGCCTCATACTGGCATGCACGGATACTCAGAGAAATGGATTTAACTAGTGAGGAAACCATTGAGTTTGCTAAGCTAAATGCGGGAGTCGTTCAACCATCAAAAACAACGATAAATCCCTACTATCTTGGATTAAAAATATTTGAAGACATAGAGGAACGTTATAATAATCCGACAAAGGAAATGCAGGAAAGACAAGGTGTCAAACCTGGTAGTGGCAGAGAAAAGATGTATGAGGTTCGCGAGATTGAATCAGATCTTTCCTTTATCCGAAACTATTTAACTAAAGACCTTGTTATGCGAGAGGATATGTACCTGTTTCAAAAACAAGGTGGTGATTATAAAGTTGTTGATAAGGAGTGGGAAAATGTCCGTGATCAGTTAGCTCTTTCACGAGTGAATGGAGGTTTTCCTTATCTAGTTGTAACAGATGGTGATTATTTAAAAAATGGAGAACTTTATATCACTCATAATTATGAAGGGACTGAACTAGATGTAGGCTATCTAGAAAAGGTTCTGCCATATTTACATCAGCTGTGGGGAAGATCGGTTCACATCGAATCAATTGTCAATGAAAAGGCGATTGTCTTTGTATATGATGGTAAAAAGGTTCATCGAAAATATCTGTAATCAACGTTCATTTTCAAAAAAGAGGTTGTACAAAAGTGATTTAACTAATAGAAAAATCGAACAGTGATAGGTGGCGGTCGTAAATCGCTCCTGAAATATACTTCGCTTTCCGCGGGAAGCCGGTGAGCCGCATCACGCTAGCCTGTGGGGCCTCACCCTTGGCTTTTTCATCCCGCAGGAGTCTACGTATATTTCATCCGCTACGTGATTGCGTTGTTCGGTATTTCAGTTAGACACTTATGTTCAAACCTCTTTTTTTATGTCATGAATGCTTCATTTCGTCATATACTAAAGACTATGAAAACGATTAATTGGTTATTGACTACCAATAGTAGTAGGGTTATGATAAAGATTCATGTGAAATAATCATTCGGGACTCTAAATAGTTTGTCTAGAGTTTGAGAATGTACATAAAATGAGGTGATATTGTGGATACATTTAAACGTTTGAAGGAGTTTTATTTACCGTATAAGTCTTATTTTATTTGGTCTCTTCTTGCTTTATTTATTGTAACAGGGATGACAGTTTTATATCCAGTCATACTAGGCTTTACGATTGATGAGGCAATTGAAGGAGAAAGGTACGAATTAATTCCATACTTAGTTCTTGCAATTGTTGTAACGATGGGGATAAAAGGTATAGCCGTTTATATTCATCAGTATTTAGGAGATATGTTTGGCATTAACTCTGTTTATAAGCTACGCAACCGGCTTTATAAAAAGTTGCAGTTTTTACCTTTTCGCTATTATGACAACGCGAAAACGGGGGACCTGATGTCGCGATTAACAGGGGATGTTGAAACCTTTCGCTTCTTCTTATCCTTTGGCTGTGCTCAGTTAGTCAATCTTGTGTTGCTAGTCGGGTTCAGTATGGCTGTTATGTTTTACTATTCTGTCCCATTGACTCTTGTCACAATGGTTACATTACCTTTTCTAGCTATTGTTGTTTCGAAATTTGATAAAAGAGTTCATCCAGGCTTTCAAGGCATTCGAAAGTCTTTGGCAAAATTGAATACAAAGGTGCAAGAAAATGTAAGTGGGATGCATACGGTAAAGGCTCTTTCGCAAGAGGATGAAGAAATTAACCGTTTCTCAACATCAAATGAAGACTATCGCAAGAAGCATATTGATATCTCAAAAATTTGGGGGAATTACTTCCCGCTAATGGAATTGCTCGGCAATCTTTCTGCGGTTCTCCTATTAGCGTATGGTGGGTACTTAGTTATCCAGGGGAGCATCCAACCAGGGCAATTAATCGCTTTTTTCAGTCTCGTTTGGTTTATCATCGGTCCAATTATGAATTTAGGGTTTATTATTAATATGTTTTCTCAATCAAAGGCATCAGGAGAGAGACTGCTTGAGATTTTAGACGAAGAAGATCGTCATGACCCTGCGGAAGGTCGGACAATTATTGAAGGTGAATTTGTTGGGGAAGTAATCTTCAAGGATGTTGCTCTTACCTATGGAAATAAAGAAAGAGCTGCCTTATCTGATATAACTTTTGAAGCGACAAAAGGAAAGACGATTGGACTTGTCGGAGCAACCGGTTCTGGGAAATCTAGTATTATTCAATTAATTACAAGATACTATGAGCGAAATGGTGGAGAGATCCTTATCGATGGACGTTCGATTGATGAATATTCGTTAAAGGAATTACGTGAACAAATCGGCGTAGTTCTGCAAGAGACGTTCCTCTTTTCTTCCACGATTCGTGATAACCTAGCATATGGTCGTCCAGATGCCTCCATGGATGAAATTATCGAAGCAGCAAAACGGGCTGACGCACATGAATTCATCTCACAATTACCTAATGGATATGAAACAGTGCTCGGAGAACGTGGACTAGGATTATCAGGAGGTCAAAAGCAAAGAATTGCGATTGCCCGTGCGATTATTATGGACCCTAGTATTCTAATCATGGATGATGCGACTAGTGCTGTTGATATGCAGACAGAGGTGAAAATACAGGAAGCGTTCCGTGAAGTGATGAAAGGCAGAACAACGTTTATTATTGCTCACCGTATATCTTCTGTAAAGCAGGCAGACGAGATTCTTGTCCTTGAAGATGGAAAGATTGTGGAACGTGGTTCGCATTCAGAACTCTTAAACAATGAAAATGGTCAGTACCGTAGAATCTATGATATTCAAAACCAAGATCAAGAATATGTACTTCAACAGGCATAGGAAGGAGGAATAATATGAATCAAGCAGAAACTCAAGCACAAACAAAGAAAAGATCTCGTTTTCATTACACCGTCGAACAAATAATTGATAAGCCATTTAACTGGTCGCAGTTGATTCGGTTATTCAAGTACATGAAGCCTTATGCACTAACAACGTTACCTAAAACCATTATTGCTATGCTTATTGTAACGGCTGTTAGATTAGCTGTTCCTATCTTCATAGGAGTTCTAGCAATGGATTATGCAATCAAGCCGGGGAATGTAACCCTAATGTACTGGTTTGCTGGTATTGTTCTAGTCATGTATTTGATTTCGTGGGTTGCGAACGTTTTTCGAATTAGGTGGATGAATGAAATCGGGCAAAATATGATCTATGATATTCGGACAGATTTATTTAATCATATCCAACGCCTGTCCCATCGGTTCTTTGATCAGCGCTCAGCTGGATCAATCCTTGTGCGTGTGATTAACGACGTAAATTCAATGCAGGATTTATTCACTAATGGTGTCGTTAACTTGATTATGGATATTGTTATGCTTGTGGGGATTGTTATTATTTTATTTACACTTAGTCCAGAGCTTGCGATCCTCGTTTTAATTGTTGTTCCAATTATGTTCTTCATTTCAACAAAATTAAGACGTGACATTCGTCGCTCGTGGCAAAATGTACGTATTAAGCAATCCAAGTTAAATTCACACTTAAATGAAAGTATTCAAGGAATTCGTGTCACTCAAGCATACGCACAGGAACATGAAAATATGGAGTTTTTTAACGGTGTAAACACTGAAACATTTGAAAGCTGGAAGGAAGCAACGAAGAAAAATGCGATCTTCCGTCCTTTCGTTGAAATGTCTAGTGCAATTGGAGCGGTTGTTTTAATTTGGTATGGTTCAACATTAATTCAATCCGATACAAGTTCACTGACATTAGGTGTCTTTATTTCCTTTGCTTTCTACTTAGGAATGTTCTGGGAGCCCATTTCTAGGCTCGGTCAGGTGTACAATCAATTACTTGTTGGGATGGCCTCATCAGAGCGTATCTTTGAATTTCTAGATGAGAAACCATCCGTTCCAGAAAAAGATAACGCACAAAGAATAACGGAAGTTAAGGGAGAGGTAAAATTCGAGGGGGTTGAATTTTCCTATGATGATTCAAGAAAAGCCCTTCATCAAATTGATTTAACGTTTGAGGCTGGTACTACTGTTGCCTTAGTCGGTCACACTGGTTCTGGTAAATCAACGATTGTTAATTTAATGAGTCGATTTTATGATCCGACAAAGGGCCAGGTGCTCTTAGATGGGGTTGATTTAAGAGATCTTAACCTTGATGATCTTAGAAAAAATGTAAGCTATGTCTTACAAGACACCTTCATTTTTGCTGGTACAATTATGGATAATATTCGTTTTGGTAAGCCAGGAGCTACAGATGAAGAAGTTGTTGAGGCAGCCAAAGCAATTGGTGCACATGAATTTGTGATCAAGCTTGAAAAAGGGTATGATACGGAAGTTGAAGAAAAAGGTAATGTATTATCAGTTGGTGAACGTCAGTTACTGTCTTTTGCTCGTGCTTTATTAGCGGATCCACGAATCCTAATTCTTGATGAAGCGACAGCTAGCATTGATACTGAAACGGAGCTGAAGATTCAAGAAGGTCTTAAGAAGCTTTTAGCAAACCGGACAGCAGTGATGATCGCACATCGTCTTTCTACCATTCGTGATGCTGACAAAATTGTTGTGCTAGAACAAGGTAATATTCTTGAAGAAGGAACACACGATCATCTAATGCAATCACAAGGAGCTTATTATCAGTTAGTTAAGTCGCAATATGCGGCAATGATGGAGCCAAGAAACTAGATACAGTCGGTTCTAATGAGTATTCAATGTGGAAAGGGTAGGATCGTGCGAGAAAGGAGCACATTCTATCCTTTTCTTCTTATATTCAGAAATTAAAAGGCTTGGTTATAAAAGGAATTGTTGTTAGGTTGATTGACATTTCATTAGGATGGAGTAGTATAATATATAATATTCTAAATTTTAGTACAATTGAGGTGCTTGTTATGAGATATGCTTTTGCCGATCGAGTTCGTCATCTACAATCCTCGGCTGTTAGAGATATTTTAAAAATTGTTGGAAAAGGAGATGTCATTTCATTTGCTGGTGGTCTGCCAGATGACGAAATGTTTCCAATGAAAGGAATTGAAGAGGCGTTTTCTCGTACATTTCAATCCGGAAAAAAATCTTTGCAATATGCTGAAACGGAAGGGTATCGTCCGTTAAGGGAAGCGATTATTGAGCGAATGGCTCGCAAAGGAATTAAAAGCTATTCTGCGGATGAAATGCTTCTAACGACAGGGTCACAACAGGCAATTGATTTATTTTCTAGAATTATGTTAAGCCCTGATGATATTGTTTTGACAGAGGATCCTACGTACTTAGCTGCCTTACAAGTGTTCAAATCATACGAGGCGAAAGTGATTGCAGTTGATTCAGATGACGATGGGATGCTTCCAGATGATCTAGAACAAAAGTTAAAACAATACAAACCTAAATGTGTCTATGTTGTCCCGACGTTCTCTAATCCAGCTGGGAGAGTCTGGTCATTAGAACGAAGAAAGACGCTTATCGATTTGGTCCATAAGCATAATGTTGTCGTGTTTGAGGATGATCCATATGGTGAACTTCAGTTTCTTGAAAACGAAACGTATACTCCATTAGCTGCGTTAGATGATGGTACGCATGTGTTATATACAAGTACATTTTCTAAAACAGCGGTACCTGCTCTCCGGACAGGTTGGATTGTAGGTCCATACCAAGTGATTCGAATGATGTCTCAAGCAAAACAAGCGAATGATCTTCATTCTAATTCACTAGCACAGCAAGCCCTATATCAGCTGTGTCGCCATTTTGACTTAGATGGTCATATTGATCACCTTATTGAAGTGTATAAAGGGCGTATGGAAATAATGGTGAAGTGTCTTGAAGAAGCCAATGTACCTGGGTTAAAGTTTGTCAAGCCAAAAGGCGGTATGTTTCTTTGGTTGGAGGTAGATGAATCGTTAGACATGGCTAAATTATTACCAGATGCAGTTTCACGTGGGGTTGCATTTGTCCCGGGCGAACCATTTTATGCTGGGAAACCAAAGAAGAATACAATGCGTTTGAATTTCACACATGCTACTCCTGAGAAAATCGAGAAAGGGATCACCCTTTTGGGGGAACTGCTAAAGGAAGTTATGGCAAAACAGGCAGTGAAGTAATTTAGGAGAAAGGGTATCTGTAAGTGGTGACAGATATCCTTTTTTAGATTTTGATTTTTCTATATAACAAAGAAGAAAGTGAGACAAAAGTGATTTAACTAATACAAAATCCGAACAATGATAGTTGACAGACGTAAGCCGCTCCTGAAATATACTTCGCTTTCCGCGGGAAGCCGGTGAGCCTCCTCGGCTACGCCTGTGGGGTCTCACCCTTGGCTTTTGCATCCCGCAGGAGTCTACGTATATTTCATCCGCTACATGACTGCTTTGTTCGGCATTTCAGTTAAACACTTTAGTTATGTCCCAGCCTCTTCAGACCGTAGACAAAACGCCTTTGAGAAAATGCCTCTCAAAGGCGTTTTTACGTAATTCCTTCTATTTTCAGTTGGTGGCACTTGAGGATGGGTGTTCCTCCAGTGCCAGTTGGCTAAGTACATGACAGCGAAAACAAGCATCGCCTGCATTGAATTTTTTCCAACCCTTTTAGGTTGGTCCAACGCATTTCGAAGAATGCGGTAAAAGATCTGTTCAAACACATCACTTTCCCGAAATCTGTGAGCATAATTCTTTCCAAAGGTTGAGAAGTGAGGGATTTTATTCTCGGATCCAAATCCTAAAAACCATCGATAAGCCACATTGGTTTCAATTTTTTTAATGGCTTGACCCATCGACCGAATACCAAAGACATATTGAATAAAGAGCATTTTCACTAAAACAACTGGATCGATACTAGGATGTCCTTTGTAGGAGGATAAAGATCTTTTACCAAATCATAGATGAAATCAAATTCCATAGAGTGATCTAATTTACGAACAAGATGGTCGTCGGGGAATAGTTTTTAAATCCAAACCATCTCCATTTGCATCCGTTTATCTTCCAATTTTTTTTGGACATCATAACCCATTCACCATAGTCTTATTTTCAATCATAATTATAGAAAAAAAACTATAAATTGTCCCCAATTTACTTCGTATAAGGGATCGTTCAAGAGGAAGTAGATTCCCATGTCTCCTCTAAAAAAGCGGACGGGATGGGGGCCGACTCCTGCAGGAGGGGAGGGCAGGTGGAAATCCACCGGCGGAGCCGGTTAGTTCCACGCCCGCCGGAGGGTGCGTGCCCCCATCCCGGTAGCGGATTCAAAGCGACTTATCTTGGCCATTCCTTTCAACTACAAAAAAGCCTGTCGACTGTCTCGCTTTTGCGAGACTTTGTCGACAGGCTGCTTCTTGGTCGTCTATTAACCAAATAATCCAATAGAGCTTAAGAATACTAAGACAATTGCAATAGGTGCGAGGTAGCGTAAAAGGAAAAGCCATGTGAGGCCAAGTCCTGTATGACCAAAATCTGAATCACGTAATGCATCGGCTTTCTTAATACCCCAACCCATGAATAGAGCAATGATTAATCCTCCAAGTGGAAGGAAGATATTAGATGCGATAAAGTCAACTGAATCAAGGAAGCCTCTGTCTCCAATAATCTTGAAATCAGCCCAAACCCCATTGCTTAATGACGATGGGATTCCAAGTAAAAAGATAATTCCACCAATGATGACAGCTGCCTTTCTACGAGACCACTCGAATTTCCGCATAAAATAGGCTACGGCAAC
This sequence comes from Halalkalibacter suaedae, assembly GCF_017939705.1. Classification (GTDB taxonomy): domain Bacteria; phylum Bacillota; class Bacilli; order Bacillales; family Bacillaceae_D; genus Halalkalibacter; species Halalkalibacter suaedae. The sequence goes on along the minus strand of NZ_JAGKSQ010000003.1, from coordinate 495,563 downwards.
TTCTAGTAACGATACAGCTGATGTTAAAGCAGCAGCTGCCAATAAGAAGAAGAATAAAAGACCGAAAATACCACCGCCAGTAAAGCTATCAAATACATCCGGCATAACCACGAATACTAAACCTGGACCAGAAGCTGGATCAATTCCAAAAGCAAAGACAGCAGGGAAGATCATGATACCAGCAATGATTGCAAAAAGAGTATCAAGTGTAGCTACGCTTGCCGCTGCCCCTGGGAGCTTTTCTTTATCTGATAAATAACTACCGTACGTAATAAGTGCACCCATACCCAAGCTTAATGAGAAAAATGCTTGCCCTAGGGCTGCGAGATAAATGTTAGGATCGGCTAATGCAGACCAGTCTGGTGAAAATAAAAATGCTAAGCCTTGACTTGCTCCACCTAATGTTAAACCATAAATTGAAAGAACAATAAGTAATATACCTAATAATGGCATTAAAATTTTGTTTGCACGTTCAATTCCTTTTTTGACCCCTACATAGACAATTGCTACTGTTAAGACCATGAAAATAGCTTGCCATAAGAGTGGGAAAGAATTATTTGAGATAAATCCACCAAAGAATGCTTCATACCCTTCTTCAGGTGCTGTCCAAAAGTTACCAGTTAAATAATTAACGAAGTAATATAAAATCCAACCTGCAATAACAGCATAAAAAGATAAAATCATAAATGCAGCAGCAACACCCATGAGTCCTGCTATTTTCCATGGTTGACCTGGTCCTAATTTTCCTACTCCTGTCGAGAGTTTTTCAAATGAACCAACGGCATCACTTTGTGCTTTGCGACCGATTGTGAATTCAGCCATTACAACTGGTAAACCGATAAGGATAATCATTGCAATATACACAATAAGAAAAGCTGCACCGCCGTTCTCACCCGCGACATAAGAAAATCGCCAAACGTTCCCCAGTCCAACTGCTGAGCCCATTGCTGCTAAAATAAACCCAACTCTGGAAGCCCATTGCTCACGACCTGGTTCTTGTTTTAAAGCCATATCGTTTCCCCCTTTAAAATAGTTTCACGGTCTAATATATCATATTTACTATTTGTTGAGTAGTGAATAGTATATATTTTCTAACAATTCGAAAAAATAAAGCCTGTAAATGAGCCACTAATTGTATCGATGAGTTGTACAAGTTAATCTGTATTTTCTCCCTTGGGGCTATTTATCAAATCAATAGCAGCATCTAAATATTGAGAAAAGCGTTCAACAGTTTCCTCTTCCAAATTTCCTTTGATTGCTATTTGGATAAACCTAAAGTTATCGATGAGGTGCTCAGAACTCATTCCTCTTTTTACTAATATATTATTTAGCCATAGTGCATAATCGGTGAAAATTCGAGGTTGATTCAGATGGTCTGCTGTTTCAAGATAATGAAAATGATGGACATTGTCTTCTTTACATTTGATTTTTCCTCGATCACCGAAAACTTCTTCAATTTCAGGATATTTATTGTATATTTGTATGACTACCTTATCAATGATGCTATGATATCGTTCGGCATTAAAGGTCATTGGGCAACAACCTCGTATTGATGAACTTCTGGAATGATGTTAGCTAATTCTTGATCTGGATAATTCTTTTCAAGCTCATGAATTTGTTTGAATTGCTCGCTCCGAATCCACCTCAGATAATCTTGTTTGCTATCCCATTCAATTTGAACGGTTAATTCGCCTAGCTTTTTGGAATTCTGTAATAGTCGGAACTGCCGAAATCCTTGAGCTTGGTCAACAAGTTTTGAGCGGTTTCTGTAGATTTCAATTACTTCATTGGCTTTTTCTTTTGGAACACGAAACGTAGAGTGTACAATAAACATATCAATTCTTCTGTCCTTTCTTTATGGATGTTTTTCTATTTTAGCATTCTAAAAATAATTATTAAATAAATTAAAGGTAAGCTATGGAGGGTCTAACATGTTGACGTTAATAAAAAATGGTAAGGTTTATTCACCAACGTATATTGGAAAAAAGGATATTCTTCTCTCTGGAGAAAAAATCATTGCAATTGACGATGTGATTGAGTTAACGACGTCAGTAAATCATCTAGTCATTGATGCAACTGATAAGATTATTGTCCCAGGTTTCATTGATAGTCATGTCCATATTATTGGAGGTGGAGGAGAAGGGAGTTACAAGACTCGAACGCCTGAACTAATGCTTAGTCAAGCTACAAAAGCTGGAGTCACAACAATTGTTGGTGTGATCGGAACAGACGGTACAACGAGAACGATGCCTGATTTAATTGCAAAAGCAAAAGCACTAAAGGAAGAAGGAATTAGCTGTTACGTCCATTTAGGTTCATATCAGCTCCCCATCAATACTTTAACAGGAACCATTCAAAGCGATTTTATCTTAATAGAAGAAATTATTGGAATAGGTGAAATTGCAATTGCTGATCATCGTTCCTCTCAGCCGACATTGCAGGAAATCAAACGAATTGCGGCAGAAGCTCGTGTAGGTGGGATGCTTTCTGGGAAAGCAGGGATTGTAAATATACATGTTGGTGATGGTCGTAGTCATTTACATATATTAAATGAAATTGTCAAAACAAGTGATATTCCAATTACGCAATTTGTACCAACACATATTAATCGGAATTCAGAATTATTTTGGGAGGGAGTAAAGTTTGCCAAGCAAGGTGGCTTTGTCGACTTCACAACAAGTACCATTCCAAAGTTTCTTGAAGAGGGCGAAACAAAATGTAGCTCTGGATTAAAAGTAATGCTTGAAGAAGGAGTGTTGATAGATCAGATTACCTTTACTTCTGATGCACAGGGGAGTTTACCTCATTTTGATGAATCAGGGCATTTGATTGGTTTGAAAATTGGAGAGATTGGTACCTTATTTAATGAAGTACGAGAAGCTGTCATGGTAGAAGGAATCCCCTTGGAGAAAGCTCTTCAGGTAATTACGAAAAACCCAGCAAAGATATTAAATTTAAAAAATAAAGGAGAAATAGTTGTTGGGAAAGATGCAGATTTAGTGTTATTGGATGAGAAAGAGTTATCAATTGAGACAGTAATCGCAAAAGGGAACGTCATGATTGATAAGGGACGAGCGGTTGTAAAAGGAACATTTGAAACATAAGAAGTACTTGATTTTCATATTTTACCAATAATCTTTTGCACATAATTAAAGTGAAACTAACCACACTATAAGTACACAAGGAGGTGAGACAACATGGCAAGCAACAACAGCGGTAACTCAAACCAACTTCTTGTACCTGGTGTACAACAAGCTTTAGATCAAATGAAGTATGAAATTGCTTCTGAATTTGGTGTACAACTTGGTGCCGATGCTACTTCTCGTGCAAACGGGTCTGTAGGTGGAGAAATCACTAAGCGTCTTGTTCAGATGGCTGAACAACAAATGGGTGGAACACAACAATAATTATATAACTGGAATGAAGGGGTGAGTACTGCTCACCCCTTCTTTTTAAATGATCTAATAGGGGGCGTAAGCATGGGGATGTGTCCTGTTTGTAATGGTATGGCTCAGATAGATGTCCATTGTCAACAATGTCAGCAACCATTAATTGATTATGGTCGAACGATGGACTATGGTGAAAAATATGATGCCTATCTGCCCATTGATTTAAAAAAGGAAAATGATAGTATTCCAGATGACCTAATTAATGAACAATGTCCACATTATGTAACCTGTACGAATTGTCAACAAACGTCAATCTACTTGATAAATGAGCAATGAAAAAAGCGCCCAAGAATAGGCGCTTTTATAAATTATTTTGTAATAACAAGCTCTGAATCTTTATCAAAGAAATGAGCTTTATTCATATCAAGAGCTAATTCAACAGTTTGACCACTGTCGATGTCTGTACGAGAATCAATTCGTGCAACAAGATCTTGACCAGCAACGCTAGAATAGATAATTGTTTCTGCACCCATTAATTCAGCTACGTCAATTTTAGCTGTTATTTTAGTTTCTGGTGAACCTTCTAAGAAAATCAATTCATCATGAACTGACTCTGGACGAATACCAAGAATTAGCTCTTTGCCGTCATAGCCCTTAGACTTCAAGAAAGAAAGCTTACCAGCAGGAACCTTAACCTTTACGTCACCGATATTGAAGAATTCTCCTTGAAGAGTTCCTTGTAAGAAGTTCATTGATGGTGAACCGATGAAGCCACCAACGAATACGTTAGCAGGGTTGTCATACACATCTTTCGGTGTACCAACTTGTTGAACAAGTCCTGCTTTCATGATAACGATACGAGTTGCCATCGTCATTGCTTCTGTTTGGTCATGTGTTACATAGATCGTTGTTGCTTGTAAACGCTTATGAAGCTTAATGATTTCAGAACGCATTTGTACACGTAATTTAGCATCAAGGTTAGATAAAGGCTCATCCATTAAGAATACTTGTGGATCACGAACGATTGCACGACCTAAAGCAACACGCTGACGCTGACCACCTGACATAGCCTTAGGCTTACGATCAAGCATTTCTTCAAGGCCAAGAATCTTAGCCGCTTCAGTTACACGACGGTTAATCTCATCCTTTTTGAATTTACGAAGCTTTAAACCAAACGCCATATTATCATACACATTCATATGTGGGTAAAGTGCATAGTTCTGGAAAACCATCGCAATATCACGGTCTTTAGGAGCAACTTCATTCATACGCTTTTCGCCAATGTATAAGTCACCTTTAGAGATGTCTTCAAGTCCTGCGATCATACGAAGTGTTGTTGACTTACCACAACCAGATGGACCTACGAAAACGATAAATTCTTTGTCTTTAATGTCAAGATTGAAGTCTGTAACAGCTGTAACATCACCATCATATATCTTATAAATATTCTTTAAACTAATGTCTGCCATTTGTAAAACCTCCTCTTAGTAATTAATGAAATTGTAACCCTTTTCATTAAATAAGGATATGGCAAGCTTGCACAAAAAAATGTAAGCGTTTTTGTGCAAGATTACTAGGATCGTTGGTCAAGTAATAAAAGAGCTATGTACATCAGCGTGGCTTGTGGGAATTGTCTTAAATCAAAAGTTGTCCTTTCCATGTATTTATCAATCCGGTATTGCAAACTGTTACGATGCATATGAAGTGTTTTCGCGGCAGCAGAAATATTTAAATTGTGTTCAAAGTAAACCGCAATGCTTTTCAAAAACTCCTTATCATCACGAAGGTCGTCATCAATCAGACGTGACAGAAATAGTTTGCGTTGGTCCGTTGGAATAGATTGCAACAGAAAATAGGGTACCGCTTCATGTTCAAAAAAGACGCGACGTATGACTTTACTATCGATAATAGCTTCTAGACAAGCATTTTCCCATGAAAATTGACTTAGAGATTGAGTGGCTACATGTTTAGTACCAACTAGTAATGTAATATCAACATAAAAATCTGATGAAATCGCTTGGTTTATACTATGAAAATCAGGGAGTTCCTCTTCTATGCTTACATCGACAATAATCATGCCTCTTGTCGGTGTTGTCCATAGCATCATTATTGGGGAACTAAATATGCTTTCCCATACATCGCGGAAAGAATTATAATCTTCAATTCGCTTTTCAAGAGAAAAGTGGATGAACTGGACCCATTTAGGATCATTTGGTTGGTTTCCTTGTGCGAACAAGTAATCTGCCCATTTCTTTTCGCTAGCTAGTTTCGGTCTTTGAATCGATTCATATGGATTAAAAAGCATCTCAAGTAATATCATTTCTTTCTTTGTTAACTTTGCCTTTAGAAAGCCTATTGGATTATGATGCTCATCTTCTAACCACAGAATTTCGTCATCTTTGCTATGATCTGTTTCTTTTACAATGACATCTTCAAATTGTTTTATTAGATTTTCATTCAAAGTAAACTTCTCCTTATGCTTAAGCTATTAGAGATATTATAGCAAATGTAGGAATGGAACCGTATAAAAAGAGAGTAACTAAAATTAAGTTTAATGAGGATGAAAGCTTTCTTTGTAGTAGTAATGGTTCCTAGGTGAGGTGCTTCGATTTCGCTACCGGGATGGGGGGGCACGCTTTCCGCAGGAGGGCATGGAACTAACTGGCTCTGCCAGTGGATTTCCATTTGCCCTTATTTCCTGCAGGAGTCGGCCCACCCATCCCGTCCGCTAGTTAGGCCTATTTAAAACTTTCTCCACCTATATGACAGAGCTGATAGCTTCTTCATAGTATAGATGATACGTTTCGCTATAGTTATGCTGTCAAAGAATTAAGAGGTTACCAAACCTTACGAAAAGGCACCTTTGATTTTCAAAGGTGCCTTTCTATAGAAGAAAGTAACTTTTTTAGTTCTTAGTTTGATCTTAATTACTTCTGTTCTCGTGGTGGGTCTTCTTGTTCTAGTTTTCCTCTGGACTCTTCAATGAGACCTGCATCATATTCATGAACCGTGCCACCGCCTAATCCTTCATTGATCATGCGATCAACATCAACAAATGCTTTTGCTCTAGAATCTTGGTCGGGTCCTTTACTTGGTTTAGCCATATTCGAGTTCACGTCCTTTTACTCATTTTATATAATATTAGCTTAACTCAATAATGGCTGTATTATGCAAAGACTAAGCTTCTTGCTCAATCACATCACGTGTATCCCAGTGCCCGCCTCCAAACCAAAGATAGGCATCTCCGTCTGCACCTTGCACATAAGCGAAGCAAACTAGACCTGCTTCTAATGCAACTTTGATTTTCTGTTCTTGATCATACCTAATCTTTGTATAACAAACGCCTAATTCATCAAGTAATGAAATAAATAGTCTTGTTTGAATTTGTGTATGGGCGTATCTCGGGGAGACTAAGATAGAAGAGTAGGTTGTACCATAATCTGATACGGCAGCAACTGCAACAATTTTCCCTTCCCAAAGGGCTAACTGTATACTTGTACCTGGCTGAGTGAGATCCTGTCCTTTTAAATGAAATAGCCATTTATGTGTGGAACGCTTCTGACAACTATCGTAACGTTTTACGAATTGGAGTAGTGGTCTTCGGTATTTTTCCCATTGATCATTTGAAAGTGAAAATAATTTCATTTAAAAGACCTCCTTCATATATGTTAGAACTGAAACTAGCGAGGAAAAAGGACGTATCGTATACTATGTGATAAATGCCTATTTTGTGAATGGGAAATCAAGGAGTGACAAAAATGCAAACAACAATACTAATGATAACTTTTATGGTAGTTATTGGAGCAGCCATTGGCGGAGTGACTAACTCTCTCGCTATTAAAATGCTTTTTAGACCTTATACGGAACGAAGAATTGGAAAATGGCGTGTTCCGTTTACGCCTGGTTTAATTCCAAAGCGACACGACGAGTTAGCAATGCAGCTTGGAAAGATGGTTATCGACTATTTAGTAACGGCAGAAGGTTTAGGGAAAAAGATACAAAGTCACACATTTGTGACAGGAATGAGCGAGTGGATTGAAAATCAAGTTAGATCACTGATGAAAAGTGAGTTAACTGGTGGGGAGTTAATCGAAAAAGAATTTGGACTCGCTAATCCCAAAGCATTGCTACAAGAAAAATCAACGAAACTAATTACGAGTAGTTATCGAAACTTTATCCTTACTAACCGTGAAAAAACAATGGAACAATTGATCCCTATGTCTTTACAGCAAAAAGCAGTTGCCCAAATTCCATCTATTACTACTTATGTACTAGAACGTGGTGAAGTCTTTCTGAAAAGTGAGGAAGGAAAAGAACGTTTGAGTGTAATGATTGATCGTTTTCTTATGCAAAAAGGAACAATCGGTAATATGGTTTCAATGTTTTTAGGGAATGATCGATTAGTGGACAAGGTTCAACCAGCATTGGTCAAATTTTTGCATGATGAGGAAACAAACAAACTCGTACAACAGCTTCTAGAGAAAGAATGGAATAAATTAAAACAAATCAAATTTTCTGAGATAGAGAAACATCTAAATGAAGAAGAAGTGATTACAATTCTGACAAATACGATTGAGGGAAATTTATCTGTTTTTGATTGGTTAGATCAACCGATTCGAGATTGGGCTGGAACATACGAGAATGATGTAATTAATAAGGTGATTCCAAAAGGCGTGTCCTTTCTTGTTTCCTTTTTATCTAAAAATTTAGAAGCTCTGCTTAAGCATATTCACTTAGATGAAATTGTTCAAGAACAAGTCCAAACATTTTCGGTTGAACGATTAGAAGAACTAGTTCTATCAATATCAAAAAAAGAATTTAAAATGATTACTTATTTAGGTGCCCTTCTCGGCGGGGTTATTGGATTATTCCAAGGTTTTATTGTGATCTTATTAGGGTAGTATATTAATTAGGATGTGTTTGCAAAAGATGAAATGTAGTAGTGAACATGTTATAGTCGTTAGGATACTTAATTGAGGGGGACATACATAATGTCAAATATTCATGATAAGGCACAAGAATTAAAACGTACTCTAGCAGAGAGTGAGGAATTCTCTACATTAAAATCACTCCATGAACAAATTGCTGCGGATGAAGTTGCGAACAAGATGCTAGAGAATTTCAGACAATTACAATTAGACTTACAGCAAAAACAAATGCAAGGTATCCAAATTACTGAGGAAGAAGCACAAAAAGCACAACAACAGTTTGAGCTTGTACAGCAACATGATTTAATTTCTAAGCTGATGGAAGCAGAGCAACGTTTGAGTGTAATCATTGGCGATGTAAACAAAATCATTACAGAACCATTGGAAGAAATTTACGGTAACCCTGATCAACAATAGTACTAATAACAAAGAGCTTGTCGACTGTGTCGACAAGCTCTTTGTTATTAAGTCATGTAAGGACGCTACGACTCAGCCTACGGGGGATGTGTGTTGGCTAAAAACCGTATTGTCTTATACCGTGGTAGGTAAATATAACGATTAGCTTGAAACCTTCTTCTTAATGACCATAGCTAGATGAAAGATAAGACCAACAACTAATCCAAGTAAGGTTGCTCCAAGTAAACTCATCATAATCGTATGGCCATCTTTGTTTACAAATTCGACCGAGGACAATAGGATGAAAAATGCAATTGGTAACATATAATAATTCAGTGTTTTTTTCATAATTTACTCCTTATTCACTGTATGACAAAAGTATAAAGAAACTTCAAGGCAACGTCTAGTTCTATTAAGTGAGCATCTTTCATAAGATGAGAAGAAAGAGCAAGCCTATGTTAAAAAGCTGCTCAGATGGACAACTGAGAAGGGGGACTTACAAGAATGTCATACAAACTATTAGCCCTGAACATTGATGGAATCATACCTAAGTCTAACGCTAGAATAACGAAACAAACGAAGGATGCTATTGAATATGTGAAGAGTAAGGGAGTTTATGTAACATTAGCAACTTCAAGACCTTTTCAATCCGCACAAAAAATCGCAAAAACGTTAAAGGTTGATGACTGTTTAATCACAAGTGATGGAGCTTTTATTGCCGCGGATGCAGAAAATCCGATCTTTGTCAGAAGAATTAAAGAAGAAAAAGCCTTACAAATCGTCGATTTACTCGAGCAGTACGAATGCCATATTAGAGTCATGAACGAATCTTATTCAATTGGCAATAAAGTGAGACAAAGAAATCACCTTATCGCCAAGATGACAATTGGGGTTGGGGATCCACTCTTTTATCCGATCAATTTTGTCGATTCAATTAGTGAGCAAATGATTGAAGAACCGATTGCTCCATCAAAAATTCAAGTTCAATTCTTTAATGAACAGGAACAGAAGAAAGCAATGGAGCATTTAGCAAAGATCATAGTTGGCGTTAGATTTCTCCCATCAGCTAACGGTCGAATTGATATAGTTAGAACAGGTGTCTCTAAGGCAAGAGGTTTACAAGTGTTAGGACAGAATCTAGGCATAGCGGCTGACCAGATGGTTGCAATCGGTGCACAAGACAATGACGTTGAAATGATTAATCAAGTAGGACTTGGAGTAGCGATGGGGAACGCATCTTTATCTGTTAAGGAAGCTGCAGATTGGTTAACTAGATCTACTGAGCAAAATGGAGTGTCTTATATGATTAAGGAAGTGTTTCGCAAGCAACTGCGTGTAAATATATAGAAAATAGGAAATATGTTCATTCAATTAATTACTTATAAACATAGACGAAAAATATATAAATGAGTTAATATTTTAATGATCACAAAGGTATATTCTTGTGGTCATTTTTCTTTGTGTTTTTTTTGTAAAACTATGTGAATCTGTTGACTTATATAAAGAAAGGATTAAGATTAATTAAGAATATTTAAAGAACGAAAGGGGTTAGAATGTGACTAACATTAAACGATTCTTTGCCGAAGAAAGAATGACTTGGTTAGTCGTATTTTTTTTGTGGATAAAGACTTACCTTGTTTATAAACTGTACTTTAATATACGTTCAGAAAGCATTTTTCAGGAACTGTTACTATTTATAAATCCACTTAGCTCAACTTTGTTTTTGATTGGTATTTCATTCTTCTTCAAAGATAAACTAAGAAAAATAATGATCGTTGCCTTAAGCATTTTGGGAACGACTATTCTGTACATTAATGTATTATTTTTTCGCTTCTTTAATGATTTTCTAACACTACCTGTTTTCTTCCAAACGAGCAATGCACAGGATGTCCAGGGAGGAATAACAGAGTTAATTAAGTTTACTGATCTTTTCTTAATGGTTGATATCGTTTTAATCGTTTATCTCCTTACTAAACATTCGATTAGTGGAATGAAAATTTATAAACGTCCAGCACTAGTAGTGATGGCTTTATCAGTTGGAATCTTTGTACTAAATCTCGGTCTTGCCCAAATTGAGAGACCACAATTGTTGACAAGATCCTTTGACCGGGAACTATTAGTTAAGAATATCGGGATCTTAAATTTTCATGTGTATGATGCGGTCATCCAATCACAAACGAAAGCACAGCGCGTATTTGCAGATGGATCAGAAATAAATGAAATTGTTCATTATCGCCGAGAACAATACAAAAAACCAGATATGGGTTTTTATGGTTCAATTGAAGGGAAGAATATTATTGTTCTTTCATTAGAGTCACTGCAGGACTTTGTGATAAATGAGAAAGTGAACGGAAAAGAAATCACTCCTTTCCTTAATGACTTAATTGATGAAAGTCTTTATTTTGAGAACTTCTATCATCAAACAGCTCAAGGGAAAACATCTGACTCTGAGTTTTTGGTTGATAACTCGTTATTTGGGCGTGACAGTGGGGCTGTCTTTTTTACACATTCCGGTAATGAATATCAAGCATTACCAGAAGAATTGAGGGAAAAAGGCTATTACACATCGGTCATGCATGCTAATAACAAGAGCTTTTGGAATCGTGATTTGATGTATCAATCACTAGGCTATGATCAATTTTTTGATATCAATTCATATGAGGTAACAGAAGAGAATTCCATTGGATGGGGCTTAAAGGATGCTGATTTCTTTGAGCAATCTATTGATCTACTGAAACAACAGCCACAACCGTATTATACAAAATTCATTACATTAACAAATCACTTTCCATTTGAATTAGGAGAAGAAGATCGTTTTATTGATGAATTCAATTCAAGCAGCGGTACTGTAAATCGTTACTTCCCAACAGTACGCTATATGGATTATGCGGTTGAACAATTCTTTAAGCAAATGAAAGAAGAAGGAATGTATGAAAACTCAGTTTTTATTCTTTACGGCGACCATTATGGAATTTCAGATTATCATAATAAAGCAATGGCTATGTATTTAGGAAAAGAAGAGATTACTAATTTTGACTCTATTCAATTACAAAAAGTTCCGTTGATTATTCATATTCCAGGTACTGATCCACAAACAATTGAAACAGTATCGGGTCAAATTGATTTAAAGCCGACCATACTTCATTTACTTGGAATTAATACTAAGGAGAATATTGAATTAGGTTCCGATTTACTTTCGCCTGAACGGGATTCTTTTGCAGTTCTTCGCGATGGAAGTTTTATATCTGATGATACTGTGTATACAAAAGGAATCTGTTACGACAAAGATAGTGGATTAGAAACAGAAAGTAGTCAATGTGAGCCTTATTTTGAAAGAGCGACATTAGATTTACGTTACTCAGACCAAATTGTATTTGGCGACTTACTTCGTTTCTATGATCGGTAAAATCAAAGAAGTGCTCTAAGGTCAGAAAGGATCTTAAGGGCACTTTTTTATGCAATAGATCCCATTTGAATTTATATAGCGGTATGATACAATGATTGCACTATCGAATGGAATTGAGGGGGTGGATAAGTTTGGTTGAAATTCTTTTTGATATGACGGCTCTTTGGCTTAGTGTGAGTTTGACTGTTTTACTAGTAGCGGCCTTTACAACGGCTATGCTAGTGACTGAGTGGGATCTTAGAGCAGAATGGCAGCATAATAACCGTCAGCAATCTCATATGTCTGAGAACAAGCCTCATCTTATCCATCATCTGATTACATGGTTTAAACCGAAGATTCCATCCCGTTCAGATCATTGTAATGATGATGAGAAGCCTCGCCCGTTTGTTATACAAATGTAATAACAACAAATGGGGAGGATATAAAATTGAAAAAAAAGTATATTTTTGTTTTGATTGCTTTACTTGTTTGCTTACTATCAGCATGTGGTGTTGAACAAACGCCTATTAACTCTGAATCAGCAGGTGTTTGGAATCACTTTTTTGTGTACCCGCTGTCTTGGCTACTTATCTTCGTTGCTGAGCATCTCTCAGGAAGTTATGGTTTATCGATTGTCATTGTGACAATTGCAATTCGCTCACTTTTGTTACCACTGATGCTTAAGCAACAAAAGAGTACAAGAGCGATGCAAGCATTGCGTCCGCAAATGGAAGAGCTTCAAAAGAAGTACAAAACTGCTGCTGGGAAAGCAGATCCTCAGAAACAGCAGGAAATGCAGAAGGAATTAATGGGCTTGTATCAAAAGAACGGTGTGAATCCACTAGCTGGTTGTATGCCAATGTTTGTACAATTGCCAATCCTAATGGCCTTTTACTACGCGATTATGAGAACAGAGGAAATTGCACTTCATACTTTCCTTTGGATGGATTTAGGGCAACCAGATCCTTTTTATATCATTCCACTTGTTGCTGGTATGACAACGTTTCTACAAGTAAGAATGTCCGCAGTTGAAGGCAATGATCAAATGAAGGTACTAATGTATATTATGCCTGTAATGATTATTATCGCAGGTGTGAATTTACCATCAGCATTATCGTTATACTGGGTTATTGGTAATTTGTTCATGATTATCCAGACATATTTCTTTGTTACACGCTTTAAGCAAAAACAAGAAATAATGACTAATCAACATATTTAGTCAGAGTAGACTCTCTTATTAGAAAGTCTCAGTCTGTCGACACAGACTCGCAAAGGCGAGACAGTCGACAGGCTTTTTTGTAGTTAATAGAAAGGCCGTGATGTCGATTCGAATTCGCTACCGGGATGAGGGCACGCACCCTCCGGCGGGCGTGGAAATGAGGCCACTGAAAAAGGTGTGATTTTTACTTTTTTTAGTGGCCTTGAAATCACTTTTGTCCCAGCCTATATTTTTTTGTAGACATTCACCTATAGACGTTTCGCTGCATAAAATGCAACGAAAAAGAAGGAGGAGACTACAATGTTATCTCATCATGATTCGATGAAACACCAATGTCAGCAGCACTTAAATAAACCGGTACATTTGAAAGTGAATGGACAGTTTGACTATCAAGGGATTATTGAGCATGTTGATGACGAGAATGTTTATATCATCATGCCACTCGATGACACAGGGCAACAATTTGACCTAAATCAAAATACGACATTAGACCAACAACATCATTCCTCATATTCTGATGCTTATTACCAATTCCCTCAACCTACATTAGCAAGGGGAAATGATGAACGTTTTGCATACCCTGGTTATTATCCATACCCAACTTTTCAACCATATCCTTTTTATCCTCCATACCCTTATGGTTATTTCCCTCCACGACCAAGAGGATGGGGAAGACTCATCTTACCTTTGGCAGCTTTAACAGCGATAGCAGCACTATAACTCTTCTTTTAAAGGGGAAGATCCTTATTGTTCAATTAACAAGCAGGATCTTTTTTTGTATTAACCAATAAGTTCGACATATTCACCGGGAAATAACTCGAATAAGGCAATGAAAAAAGGAATTGTTGTTCCAATAGATAAAATATGTTAAAGCATGTAATTATCATGGTATTTAGAGTGAAGTTTGTCATCTGTCTCGTGTCTATCCGCAAAATAAGATACAATATATTAAAATACATATGATCGGTAAAGGGAGGCAAAAAAGATGAATGATTATCTTGTCTATTTAGTAGAGGATGAAGAAAATCTTTCTGAAGTTTTAAAAGCCTATTTAGAAAAAGAAGGCTGGAAAATCAAAGTATTTAATGATGGGGATCAAGCTAAAGAATCGATTAAGGACAAGCCCCATTTATGGATATTGGATATTATGTTACCTGGAACGGATGGGTACCAGCTTTTAAAAGCGATAAAGGAAGAGTCTGACACACCTGTTATTTTCATTTCAGCACGTGATCAAGATTTAGATCGAGTACTTGGACTTGAAATGGGAAGTGATGATTATTTGGCTAAACCATTTCTGCCTCAAGAATTAATTATACGTACTAAGAAATTACTTAATCGAGTGTATGGTGTTACATCACAGGAACTTAAGAAAATCGAATTAAATCGTTATTCAATTGATCCTATGGCAAGAATTGTCACTGACGATGAGGTAACAAATGATGAAGCGATTATTGACTTAACTACGAAAGAAATGGATTTAATTCTATTGTTAACGGCAGATGTAGGTAAAGCTTTTTCAAGGGAAAAGATTATTGAGCACGTATGGGGAGATAATTACTTTGGTTCGGAAAGAGCTGTCGATGATGTAGTGAGACGAGTACGGAAGAAAATGCCACGTATTCATCTTGAAACATTATATGGATATGGCTATAGGATTTTATCTTCATGATTAAGGTGAATTTAACGCAACGAATCTGGCTTGCGTTTATCTCTTTAATTTTCCTTGTAGGTCTGTCTATCATTATTATTTATCCAATTTGGATAGAGGGGACACTCACTGAAGAGACATACCGAATCATTGAACAGGAGCAAAGAAGATATGCTTACCCACTAATTGATCTGATTGATCCACCTCGAAATGAGCTTGATTTTATCGAAAGGCGTGAAGCGGAACGTTCAGTTGGTCATTTTTTCATTGATACTTTCGGTCAAACGGCGGAAGGGGGTCCGTCACCACCACCTCCAGAAGTATTCACAGAGATGGCTGAAAATGCCTATTCCCAACAGGAAGTTCGGGGTAGGTATGAAATTCAATATGGTGGGGCAACTGTGTTTTATGTGATTCTCAAATCAAAGTCATCTGATATCTTTCATATTTCTTATATGTGGGATACGTATCGTGATCAAATGGTTAATCGTTTATGGGAGAGACTTATTTATATTCTGCTTTTAACATGTGCGTTAAGTCTATTGCCTGCGATGTGGCTAAAGCATTATCTGAGTCAACCTTTGTTTGTTCTAGGTAATCACCTTGAACAAATTGCTAATAGAGATTGGAAAGAGCCATTAGTCTGGAA
Organism: Halalkalibacter suaedae; assembly: GCF_017939705.1. GTDB lineage: Bacteria > Bacillota > Bacilli > Bacillales > Bacillaceae_D > Halalkalibacter > Halalkalibacter suaedae. The sequence continues at coordinate 479,946 of NZ_JAGKSQ010000003.1, read as the reverse complement.
GGGTGATAAAGACTTTGAACGGTTAGCAAGTCAATTTGAGAAAATGAGACAAAATTTGAATTTATATGATCGTTCCCAAAAAACATTTATTCAACATGCCTCCCATGAATTAAAAACGCCGATAATGGTCATAAAAAGCTATGCACATTCTGTTAAGGATGGCATACTACCTAAAAACGACCTAGGAAGTACAATGGATGTCATTATTGAAGAAGCTAATCGGATGGAGCGTCGAGTCATTGACATGCTCTATTACACTAAATTAGATTCATTAAAAGAAGAAACACCAAAGTATGAGGACATCATATTTGGCGAGATTGCGTTTCAAATTGAAGAACGCTTTCGAGTGCAAAGGGAAGATGTAAAGATCTTCATCAAAGGTGCGGAGATCAAGCTACAAGGTGATCGTGAACAGTTGGAGGTTCTATTAGAGAACTTAGTTGAAAATGCCCTTCGTTATGCGATAGATGCCATTTGGATTACCGCCCAAAAGGAAAATGATATTGTTACAATCTCAGTTGAAAATAATGGTGAATCGATACCAAAACAAGATTTGCCACAGCTATTTAACCCTTTCTACAAAGGAAATAAAGGTAAGTTTGGTTTAGGTCTAGCGATTGTTAAACGTATAGCTGAACTTCATGGAGCGATTCCACAGATCGAAAATACCGAAAAGGGAGTAAAGTTTATTATAACTTTACCTAATAAGGATTCTAAAGGTGAGGGCATTAGGAGAAAGAGGCAATCAAGTAAAAAGGTGTAGCGATGGTCTAAAAACTGTTGCACGCCTTTTTTCTGCTGATGCAATGATACTCTCTCAAAATGATCCTATGTTATAATTAATGATAGATTAATAGTGAGGTGGCGGTAAAATGGGAAAAGGCATTCGTTTTCAACAAGTGGGAGATCGTGTTGAGACGTATTACTTAATTAAAACAGCGACAAAAGGAGTTGCAAGTAATGGCAAGCCTTTTTTAACATTAATCCTATGTGATCATACGGGTGATATTGAGGCTAAGCTCTGGGGATGCTCTCCTGATGATGAGCTCGCTTTTTGTAGTCAAGTCATTGTCCATCTTCAAGGAGAGATATCTGAATACCGTGGGCGTTTACAAATGAAAATCAATAGTATCCGTCCAACGACAGCAATGGATCAAGTGAAGGTAGCTGATTTTATCCGTTCAGCACCAATATCTCCAGATGATATGCTTGAGGAGATAACTCATTATATTTTTGAAATGGAAAACGCAAATATTCAACGAATTACGCGTCATTTAGTAAAGAAACATCAAAAGGCTTTTCTAGAATCACCGGCTGCGACAAAAAATCATCATGAATTTGTCTCTGGTTTAGCTTATCATGTTGTAAGCATGCTAAAGATTGCTAGAAGCTTAAGCGAACTGTATCCTTCATTAGATACTGATTTACTTTATGCTGGGGTTATCCTTCATGATCTAGGGAAAGTTCGAGAACTATCTGGTCCTATAGATACATCGTATACATTAGAAGGGAAATTATTAGGCCATATCTCAATCATGGTGAATGAACTTACAGCAGCAGCTAGTGAGTTGAAAATTGAAGGAGAAGAGGTCCTGATGCTCCAGCATTTGATTCTTAGCCATCATGGTAAGGGAGAATGGGGAAGTCCAAAAGTACCTGTCATTCGTGAAGCTGAGATGTTACACATGATTGATAATATTGATGCAAAGATGAATATGATGGATCGTGCATTGGAGCGAGTTCAGCCTGGTGAATTTTCAGAACGTATCATGGCAATGGATCAAAGGAGTTTTTACAAACCGAGCTTTCATGAACCTCCTTTAGATGTTTAGTTCTATTTTGAGATGCTTGTACATATAGTTAAGTATCAGAACAAGCATGGAGGGATATTATGAAACGTGGATATAAGAATAAAAAGTTAGCTTTGGGATTATTAATGATTCTTGTTTTAGGATTTATTGTGACGCAAACCTCTCTTGGCTCTCTACTAATCTCAAGTCCGTGGTGGGTTTACTTTGTCCTTGCTGGAATTGTCGCAAGTGGTTATTTAGCAGTCAAATATACTCTTGAAGACCATGAAAGTGAGCAAGAGTGGATCGAACAAGAAGGAAATGTGTATATGGAACGTCTTGAGAAAGAAAGACAACAAAGACATGTTGAACGAAGCTAACAAAAAAGAAGCCTTTGGTTAGGCTTCTTTTTTTTGGTTATTCATTTTCCGTTTCAACTTCGGTCTCCGTCTCCGTTTCAGTCGCTGGAGCGTCACCCTCAGTCGCTGGTGTTTCACCTTCAGCGGCAGGTGTTTCTGTTTTGAATAGATCAGAGAATTGTTCATCTTTAATTTCAATATCTGCTTCTTTCATTAACTCAGCAAGAATTTGTTCTTGAGTTTTTGATTGTTCTTGAACAAGCTTCTCTCTAATTTCTTCTTGAACATCTTCGAAAGCTTGTTCAGTACGCTTGTTTAACTTAATAACGTGAAATCCGTATTGAGATTCAACAGGTTCACTGATTTCACCAACTTCTAAAGCTACTGCTGCGTTAAAGAATGGTTCGACCATAGCACCTTTTTTAAATGCACCAAGATCGCCTCCATTGGCTGCAGATCCAGGGTCTGTTGAAAGTTCTTCTGCTAGTGCAGCAAAGTCTTCTCCTGCTTCAAGTCGGTCTAAGACAGCTTGTGCAGCTGCTTCGTCCTCTACAAGAATGTGACTAGCTTCTAATTCAATAAACTCGTCCGTATTTTCATCATAGTATGTTTGAACATTTTCATCGGTTACTTCTACACCTTCAGAGCCTAATTTCTTTAGCGCTAATGGAGGAAGAACGTATTCGTCAACAAATTCATCCATTGATTCAAACTCTAATTGGTATTCTGTTTTAAGTACTTCTAAAATATCCTCATCATTTTCAGTACCGAAATTAGTCTGAAACTCAGTTCGGAAAACTTCTAGTTCAGCTTCAATTTCTTCTTCAGAAATTTCTACAGTTTCAATCGCCTCATCTAAAACGCGACGTTGAACCATATTACTGAGTATGTTACTTCCTCCTTGAGCTTTTAATTCTTCAACAAATTCGGCTTCTGTTATGCTTGTCCCATTTACAGTTGCAATTACTTCAGTGTCGTCTTTTGCTCCATCTTCATTGTTACATGCAGCAAGTGCAGTTAGACAAGCTAAACCAATTGCAGCTATCATACGTTTTTTCATTTAGTTCACTCCTCAGCTATCTAGCTCATGTTTACCTTGATTACTATACCACATTTTTAATAATGAGAGAAAGTCTTTCACAAATTTTGTATATATCACAAAGAACTGGGGATTTGCCTAGAACGTAACTAGTAAAAACGCATAGGATATCTTAACAATTGTAAGAGGAGGTGTTCTTATGTCTCACACATTTCACGGTGGTGGATTTTCGTTAATTGTTGTGTTGTTCATTTTATTAGTCATTGTAGGTGCTGCGTGGCTATAATGGATAGCTGATCAACATTTCTTAATGATAAGAAGCCAAGGGAAGAGACGAACACCGTCTTTTTCCTTGGCATCAATAAAGGGAGGTAACTATTATGTCTCACACGTATTCAAATGGTTTCGCTTTGTTAGTTGTGTTATTTATCCTTTTAGTAATTATCGGGGCAACTTGGATGTAACGCACTGTACTTGAAAAAAAAGGCTGGGACAAAAGTGATTTAACTAATAGAAAATCCGAACAATGATAGTTAGCGGACATAAACCGCTCCTGAAATATACTTCGCTTTCCGCGGGAAGCCGGTGAGCCTCCTCGTGCTTGCTACTCGGGGGTCTCACCTTTGGCTTTATCATCCCGCAGGAGTCTACGTATATTTCATCCGCTACGCAATTGCCTTGTTCGGTATTTCAGTTAGTCACTTTAGTTATGTCCCAGCCTCTTTTATTATGTAAAAAGAATTTTTACATAAGTGGATGTAAGTAAGATCGTAATTAGAATGTTAATCGTTCTAAAAAGCTTTGGTTGTTTATCCGACGGGATATCACGCTTATTACAGAGTGCATCCGTCATCGAATTAATAACATACAATATAAATATCGCAAATAATATGGTGAAGAAGACCATGCACTTGCCTCCTGACGAGCAATGATAGTTAAACTTTATCAAAATTTAACAAAAAAAGATAGAACTATGCTCAATGTTTTGTTTGTTAAATTGTCCCTTTCCAATTAAAATAGTTTGTAATGGAATAGAGGTGTAAAATGAAGAGTAAACAAAATAAGTGGAAGATTGCCTTTTTTAGTTTAGTTTCATTCATTGTATTGTTACTGGTTCTTATTTTTCTTCTTGTTAGAAATTTTCTTCCAAATGTAGAAGAGGAGTCCTTTATTTCTAGGGAACCAATAGAGAAAGAGGCATCATTTCTCATTCAAACAGATAAAGACAAGCTAAATCAGTTAATTGCTAGTAGGATTGAGCAAGCTCCAAGTGAGGTGCCTTATATGGTTGAGCTCATGGAAGAAGACGTCCAGTTCCGTTCAACCTTTTCCATTCTCGGACAAAATATTCCCGTCACAATTAATTTCAACCCTGAAGTTGAACAAAATGGTGACTTATTACTTTCTGTTCAGTCATTTACGTTAGGCTTTCTTCAGCTGCCCGTTGACAGAGTATTGATGATTATGAACGAGTATTTAAGTCTTGAAGATTGGATTGAGATTCTGCCTTCTGAAGAAGCGGTAATTATAAGGGTCACTGATATTCAAATAAATGAGAAGGATACAATGTTTGTTCGTTTCCAAACATTTGATCTTGAGAATGATGTTATTGAATTAGAAATGATTCTTGAATAATAAAAGGTCCAAGACAGATTCATGTCTTGGACCTTTCGTCTGTTATATTTTTCTTAGAAGGATGTTAAAGCCTTCTGAATGCTTTTCAACTAAACATCGTTTCGGTGCTTTAAGTATATAAGAAATATAGACAATATCAAAAAAGACCAAGCCAAAATGAATTGAAGTTAAAATTGAAATATAGGCAATATACATTGGATACATTGTTGAAGCCAATGCACTAGCCGAGGTAATGATAAGTCCAGGCATAAATAATGTAGCTAGATAAAGGCTTTTGGATAATGGTCCCTTTATTTTAATTGTTAGTAATGGGAAGAAATAACTCCGGTCTATTTTTAAAATTGCCTTTTTTCCACAGATCCATAGTGGAAGCAGGTGAAGTAGTTTATGAGAAAAAACTAATAAAATAATACTAAGCAAAATAGAGTGAAAGCTAATTTCAATTAATTTCGGTGTTTTAATAATACTGCTAATGACTAGGTAATAAAAAAGAAATGAAAATAATATTGTACAGCCAGAATAAATTATTAGGCGCAATGTTCCGTAGTCACGTGAAATTCTGATTGTTTTCCAACAATTCATGACGGCACCTCCTCAACAATTGATAAATTTACTCTCATTTTGAGAAGAATGCAATAGGTTTTACAAAAATAAAATGATTCGATAAATAGTAAAATTCTTGACAACCTAAAAATTTGTATTCTAAAAAGGGTTTTGACAGTTTCCTTACGAAAATAAAAATAAAAAAGAGCCTAGTTTACCTAGGCTCCTTCACTTGAATAGTCTTCTTTCGGAATAGACTGAAGCTTCTTCAGCTGTCCATTTTCTTCTTGGAAATCATCGTCAAATTTTAAAAGAGTTTCTTCAAACATATCAATAAAATCTGAGCCATAAATATGACGAAGCATACTGGTGATTTCTGAGAACTCTGGGAATTTCCCGTAGAGATCTTTGATAGGGAGAGCCCCCTTGAAAACACCATATGTATCAGGGTGGTAGGCTTCAAGCGTTTGTAGGAATAACGATTCTCCGTCAGCTGTCAATTTCACATACGTGTTTCGTTTGTCATTTTCCTTTTTTGAAAATAGAAGAAGACCTCTATCTTCGAGCTTTTTTGAAAAGTTAAACGCTGTTGAAACATGCATCACTCCATATTTAGCAATATCTGAAATTGAAGCTCCGTCTAAGTGATAGGCAATCCAAAGGATATGATGTTCGTTAATGTTTAAGTCAAAAGGTTTAATCCAGGTTTGCCAATCTTTTTCAACTGATTTCCACAAGGCCTTACTTAATTGCGCTACTTTATGGCTGAACATTACAGATTGTTTTAAAGAGTTTAAAGGCTGATCCATTTTTCTCCCCCTATCGATACGTTCTCTCTTTCTTATTCGTACTTAAATGAAATATTATTTTCGAATATTTTTTCTCTTCTATATTATGACAAGAAAACAGTAAAAAGGAAAGAGAAAAATGCCCATATTTTAAAATTTTAGAATATTTATTTTTTTATAATGCATCCTTTGATTTTTCAATGTTTTCTTGAAGTGCGTTCAAATCAGCTTTGAGTTGAGAAAGGTTTGGTTCAATATCTTGCTTCCATTTATGAATGGATTGACTAGTTTCCTTTCCGACAGCTTTAAATTGATCCTTGCTAACAGTTAGTGTTGCTTTAAATTGATCTGACGTAGTCAATGTTGATTGATGGAATTGGTCGATTAATTGACTAAGATTAGTCATATTTTTACGAAAGCGATATTGAATGTCTTTTCCGGAGGTAGGTGTTGTTAATAAAGTAAGTGCACCAGAAATAATTGAGCCAGTAATGAATCCTGTAACTAGGGATTTTTTCATGTTGAACCATCCTTTCATTATTGTTCTATATTTCCTTAGTAAACCATATAGATTAAGGATAAGGGGGGAAGCTGAATGGAGGCGCTCATTTTATTCTTGATTTCTATTTGCTTGTTAACGACGTATGGTTTGATTTATGTTGCGTCTCGTTTAATTAAAGAAAGAAGGAAAGAGCTTAACGATCCTTTTTATCGTATATCCTTGCTGTTTTTGGCTATTTTAGTCGCTAGTGGTTCATGTGCAGCTGTTCTTATCATTTATTCATAAAAGTGGTTAGGAGCTAAAGTCCTAACCACTTAATGACTTACTTTCGATAAGCATTCATAAATTCACGAAGTTGTAAACAAGCTTCAACGGGTACGGCATTATAAGTAGATGCACGACATCCGCCAACAGAGCGATGACCATTCAATCCGACGAAGCCAAATTCCTTCGCTTGTGCAAGGAATTTCTTATTGTCTTCTTCAGTCGGTAGATTGAACGTAATGTTCATTAAAGAACGAGCTTCCTTATCAGCATGTCCGGTATAGAAGCCGTTACTTTCATCGATTGCGTCATAGATTAGTTTTGCCTTTTCGATATTCTGCTTTTCAATTGCGTTAACCCCACCTTGTTCCTTTACCCATCTTAATACTTGGTTAAGCATATAGATAGAAAATGTCGGAGGCGTATGATATAGAGAATTAGATTCTGCATGTGTTTGGTATTTAAGCATTGTTGGTACATGTGAGACGTCTTCATTAAGTAAATCTTCTCTAATGATGACGACTGTTACTCCAGAAGGCCCTAGATTCTTTTGAGCACCAGCATAGATGATCCCAAATTGCTCAACGTCGATTGGGCGACAGAGAATATCACTTGACATATCAGCAATTAAAGGTGCGTGTGAGATGTCAGGAAAGTGGGACCATTGTGTTCCGTAAATGGTATTATTCGATGTTAAATGGACATAGGCATCATGCTCATTCATCTGAAGTGATGATAGATCAGGAATCGAACGGTAGCCATTTTCTTTTGTTGAGCCACCAATGGTTGTTTCCCCGATTAACTTAGCTTCTTTTAATGCTTTCTCAGACCAAGACCCAGTTAAAAGATAATTTCCAACCTTGTTCTCTTTAAGAAATTGAATAGGAATCATCGAAAACTGAAGACTAGCTCCTCCTTGTAGGAAAAGGACTTTATAGTTATCTGGAATCTTTAGTAATTCCTTCAGACTATCAATCGCCTCTTGGTGAACAGCCTCATATTCCTTGCTTCGATGACTTAATTCCATTACAGACATGCCAGTATTAGCAAAGTTCAAAAATTCCTCTTGTGCTCGTTCAAGTGCAATTTTTGGTAAAGCAGAAGGTCCAGCATTAAAATTATAAACAGCTTTCATAGTCTCTCGTCTCCTTTTTCTCTCTATAACTCATCAGAGGGCAATTTTTAATGAGAATATCGTACCATAAATTAGAAGATAATTGCCGTTGTTTTTTTGTTTTTTCAGAAAGTTTTATTTTTTTGGAATGGTAGCTGTTTTTAATCTTTAATAAATGATGAAATAGCCTTTGCTGACTCTTGTAATTCTTCTTGGGTATAGTCAGAACCGTGCTCTTTCCAAACAGCTCCGTAACCGTCTCCTTTTCCGTACCTTGGTATTAAATGGATATGATAATGGAAGACCGTTTGTCCGGCATCTTCACCATTGTTATTAACCATGTTCAATCCAATTGGCTGATAAGCCTTCTTAAGCCCTTTTGCGATCTTGGGTACGACTGAAAATAGTTGACTTGTCTCTAATGACGGTAACTCAAAAATGTCTTTATGATGATTTTTAGGAATGACTAGCGTATGACCTTTTGTTACTTGACTAATATCGAGGAAGGCAAGAACGTGGTCGTCTTCGTAAACCTTTGCTGATGGAATTTCCTCTTTGATAATTTTACAGAAAATACAATTTGAATCATGTACCATAATGAAATCATCCTTTCTTTTCCCATATTTTTCTTCCCTCACTATACCGAGTAAATAATGGAGATGCAAGTTGTTGGGAATTCACAAGATCGTTGATTCCGTGCAAGGATTAACATGATATACTGACTTTATTGACGTGCAATTTTGAAAGAATAACGAGCTAACATTTGAATGAAGAATTGAAGGGTATATGAAAAGCCGTTTTCTGTTGTTTGCAACAAAACGGCTTTTTCTGTCGAACATAGATAGGCTTTGTCGGGAGAGTAGAGAAATAGCCGAACTTTTTGGTAAGATAAACAAAAGAAGGAGTTGTAAAATAAAATGACAAAAGTATTAAGTATTGAAGAGCTGACCGGTGGTTATCAACCGAAAAAGCCTGTTCTACATAGTGTGAACTTCTCTGTTAATAAGGCGGAGATAGTAGGGTTAATTGGCCTAAACGGTGCAGGGAAAAGTACAACAATTAAGCATGTTCTTGGTTTATTACAACCAGAAAAAGGTCAAGTACGGATTAATGATATAACATTGCAGGATGACTTACATACATATCGACGATCATTTGCTTATATTCCAGAAACACCAATACTATACGATGAATTAACATTGTGGGAACATTTAGAGCTAACAGCACTTGCTTATGGTATTGATATCGATACATTCGAGAAACGAGCAGATGTGCTATTAACTGAATTTAGAATGCAAAAGATGAAACGGTGGTTTCCTAGTCACTTTTCAAAAGGAATGCGACAAAAGGTTATGATTATGAGTGCTTTTTTAGTAGAACCACCTCTCTACATAGTTGATGAACCTATTGTCGGACTTGATCCGATTGGTATTCAGTCTTTTCTTAATTTACTTGAGAAAATGAAGAAAAGTGGTGCGGCAGTACTTATGTCTACACATATCCTAGCAACTGCAGAAAGACATTGTGATCGCTTTATTATTTTACATGAAGGTAAGATCGTATTAGAAGGGACCTTAGCCGAGATGCGAGCAAAGCTTAATATGGCTAATGCGACACTTGACGACATCTATATCGAAATGACAAAGGAAGAACGCGTATGAAGGACGGTATGACATTATGGCGTACAAGAGTTAGTGCTTACTGGAATGAAGCGATCCGCTATTTAAGATTAATTGGTAATAGTGGATTTCTTTTTACTGTGTACGTTCTTATTATAATTGGTAGTTATTATTATAGTTTGTTATTGGATTGGCTGCCACCAACGTTCCCAGCACTCTGGATTTTCGTATTTGTTTTCGGACATTTCTTAACGAGAAGTGGGGTTAGGACTTTTGTTAAGCAAGGGGATGTCGTTTTTTTATTGCCATACGAATCTAAATTAGGCGATTATTTTCGTGCCTCTAAATGGTACTCAATTGCATTACAAAGTGGGGTTTTAGTTCTTGTTCTAGTTGTCCTCTCACCCTTCTTTAATCAATATTTAACTGAAGAAGCTGGGCCGATTTTATACGTGCTGCTGATGATAATCATTTCAAAGGTGTGGAATGTGTTTGCTAGTTGGGAAGAACAGCGCTTCCAGCATCCGGCTGAAAGACAATCGCATTTCCTTTTACGAGCGTTCATCAACCTTGTTTTTACCTTTTTACTATTTTCAGGTGCACATATTCTCTTGATTTTATCGATATTTATACTGAAGGTGCTCCTCTTCATCTTCTACTATTCAAAAATAGCTAAGAAGTTTACGTTGAAATGGGAGCATTTGTTGGATGTCGAACGCGGGATGCTTTTATTCTTTTACCGAATTGCGAATGCTTTCACTGATGTTCCACAGCTTAGAAACAAAGTAAGAGAGAGAAGATATTTGAATTGGTTCTTACAGTCAACAAAGCCAAGTCCAACCGTTTATCACTATTTATTTGCTCGGACATTTATACGTGCGAATGATTATGCAGGAATTTACCTAAGGCTCACTTTGATTTCTGCTGTTATTTTAATTGCTTTGCCAAGCGGTTGGCTACAACTTGCTGTTTTCTTATTATTTATGCATATGATTGTTGGTCAGCTTTCTACAATTTGGTATCATTATGACACTCATGGATTAATTGATATTTATCCAGTTGATCAACAAGTGAAGATTGATGCATTGACACAGTTAAGTTTTAGATTATTGCTTATCACAATGGCTCTTCAATTCGGAGTGTTACTTGTTACTTCAACTTGGATAATTGCTGCCTTAACACTTATCATTGGAGTGTTCTATAGCTACGTTGGTAGTCATACTCTCATTCATAAAAGAAGAAAGTGAGTGGCTTAAGGAGTGGAACGTATGTATGAAGATCAAGCAAGAGAACAGGTTATCCGTTGGAAAAGAAAAGTGACGAAACGCAGGTCAATGGTAGGCAGGTATGCTAATGGACTGCAATCAAAAATGAATCACCTTATACCTGAGAAGATGCATACTGTGGTTACTGCGAGTATTAAGAAAATGGTTCACGCGACCTTACTTGGTTCAGAATACACAATGAAAAAGCAGCCTGATGTCGCTAAAAGTTTAGAAGAGCGAGATGAAAAAGCAAAGACTTTGTTAAAGTCCTATAAGCGGACGGCTGCTATTGAAGGTGCAGGAACTGGGGCAGGAGGTTTATTGCTCGGAATGGTTGATTTTCCATTACTCCTCAGTATCAAAATGAAGTTTCTCTTTGATACAGCCTCTGCTTATGGGTATGATGTTCGCGACTACCGCGAGAGATTATTTGTCCTGTATCTATTTCAGTTAGCATTTGCAAGGGATGAAAAGAGACTAGAGTTAATTGAACGCTTGGAACATTGGGAACAAGAGAAAGAATTGCTTCCTGAAAAAGAAGTCTATTTGGCTGAAATTGATTGGAAGACATTCCAACTTGATTATCGTGATTATATTGATCTGGCAAAAATGTTTCAATTAATCCCTGGTATTGGAGCTATTGTTGGAGCGACAGCTAATTACCGATTTCTAGAAATACTAGGGGAAACAGCGATGAATGGATATCGAATTCGTTGGCTTTCTTCATACATGAGGGAAACAGATCTAAAAGGATAATAAACAAAAAACGCCTAAGGGCGTTTTTTTTGAGGTTCGAAGTAAATTTTTTGTGCTAAGAATTTAATAAAGAAAAAGACGGTTTATAGTTGACTACTTTTTTTATCCAAAAAGTTTTACTATTCTCTTGATATTTACTGTGAAGAGCAGAGAATTCGATCTTTCCTTTCATCAAAGCGGACGGGATGGGTGGGCCGACTCCTGCTGGAAGAAAGGGCAGGTTGAAATCCACCGGCAGAGCCGGTTAGTTCAACGCCCTCCGGCGGGTTTGTGCCCCCCATCCCGGTAGCGCGTTCGAAGCGGATTTGTACAGCCTTTCTCTATAAATGCCAATAACCGCCTATCTTTTGTTTATCCTTTATTAAACCATCTATGAATTGCGTAAAGAAATAATACAGTTGAAAGAGTTAAGATGATCACCATTATATGAGCGTCCATCATTCGGTCAGCCTGAACAGCATCATAAATAGCAATCGAAAGTGTTTGTGTCTTACCAGGGATATTTCCTGCAACCATTAAGGTGGCTCCGAATTCCCCCATTGCTCTGGCAAAGCCCAGTATGACTCCTGCTAGTACCCCTTTATAGGATAAAGGGATTATGATATGTACAAACACCTGAAACGGACTTGCCCCGTCTAATTGTGCAGCGTCTATTGTTTTGCGGCTTATCGATTCGAACGAAGCCTGGATGGGTCTGATTAATAACGGTAAAGAAGCAATCGTTGCAGCAATGACAGCCGCCTTCCAAGTGAAGATAATCGGTTGTCCTGTTAAGTTTTCGATCCAATCTCCTAAAGGACTATTTCTACCAATAAGTAAAAGCAAGTAATAACCTAATACAGTTGGAGGTAGGATCAGTGGGATTGTAATGATGATCGAAAGAAAGTCTGTTAATGCATTTTTCTTAAATGCAAACCACCATGAAAAAAGAATACCTAGTATAAATGCAATAAAGGTTGCGATTGTTGCAACTCTAAGTGATATGAGTAGTGGTGGAATAATTGTATCCATTATGGTGTATCAAACCCATACGATTTTAAGATTTCTTGGCCTTTAGAGCTAATAATGAAATCAGCTAGTTGTTTACTTAGCTCAGGTTGTTCCGATTGCTTCGGGATTGCTAGTGCTTGAAGGATTGGTTTGTGGTTCGCTTCATCAATTAGCTCATAGTTAAATTCTGCTTCATTCATTAGCGACAACGCAATAAACCCAACATCAGCATTTTCGGACTCAACAAATTGATAAGCTTGTCGGATATTCTCAGCAAAGACAAGCTTTGGTTGAATCTCTTCCCAAATTCCCCATGACTCTAATGTTTCTTTTGCTGCTTTTCCATATGGAGCATGTTCAGGATTAGCGATGGTGATCGTCTTAGTGTTAGGATCTAACAGAAAAGACGAATCTATTTTTTGTTCATTTGAATCCGCGGCCACAAGCACCATTCTCCCAATTGCATAATATTCCTTTGAGTTCGCGTCAACCGCATCTACTTCTATTAATTTATCTATGTATGATTCATGTGCTGCCGTAAATAAGTCGAAAGGGGCCCCCTCTTGAATTTGCTGTGTTAAAAGCCCTGTTGAACCGAATGTATATTCAATCTGGATTCCAGTCTCTTTTGTAAATTCATCCCCGATTTCAGTTAGTGCATTGAATAGGTCTGAAGCAGCTGCGACATAGAGAGTTTGTTCCTCATTAGTACTCTCACACCCGCTGATCAGGATGAAAAAAACAAGTAATCCTAAAAAGTGTTTCCATTGCATACTAAATTGCCTCCTGTATCTTCTCTAAAATATGAAGAGAGTCCACTAGAAAAGAATATCTTTTTCAGTGGACTAAAGATAGATGAACTGTTTTTGTTACAAGTTAGGAGACCTACTTATTCGAAAAACAGCCTTTGACTTTATTATATATTGAACGGGACATAGCGGACGAGGTAGGCCGTTATTAGATTGAAATATCCTGTGAAAAGCATAACCCCTAATATGACCATAACGACTCCACTGCCTTTTTGAATCGTTGGTAACCATTTATTAATCTTCCTCATTTTATCAAGAGACCTTGACCATAGCAGGGCGACTAAAACAAAAGGAATGCCAAGTCCAATTGAATAAATGAGTAGTAGGAAGATTCCAGACCACATCGTTTCAGCACGACCAGCGAGAAGAAGAATGGAAGAAAGGGCAAGACCAATGCAAGGAGACCATCCAGTTCCAAATAGAAAACCAACGAGAACAGAGTTAGTAAAACTGGTCGTTTTTTTTGGTTTAACCGATAGACGCTTTTCGCTCATTAACATACGGATGGAGATGACACCCATCATTTGAAGTCCAAACACGGCAATGATAATTCCACCAATTTGTTCAATAAGCTGTCGATTTCCCCAATATAATTGTCCAATGAAAGTCGATGAAACACCTAGTAAGAGAAAAATAAGAGTGAAGCCAATAACAAAACCAATACTTCTCGATAAGATCAACTTTCGATCAGCATTTACTTGGTTATTGGCGATATTGGTACCAGTTAGTTGAGCTAAATACGCTGGAACTAATGGAAAGATACATGGCGATAAAAATGAAACAACACCAGCAAAAAAAGCCAACCAAATCGTGACTTCCATAATGAATACCTCCCTTGCTCGTTATATTCGGACAATCATTCTAGTCTATTCTAGAACAACTTGATTGTATGAATCAATTTTTATGTAGTCCATTCTATTATAGCTGATCCTCGTTAAATAAGAAGTATCTCTAGTTATTGTTCACGGAAAGGTCATAAGACTTAGATGGTTCTCAGTCTTAAGGAGGAGTGAAAACCAATCTTAGGTGCCTCTTCAAGAAATAATCTAGCCATTACAATAAAGATAATTAAAGAAGGAGGAAATAGTATGAAACAACCTGTAAAAAAATTAGGTGGATTTTTATTCATTCTAATTGGTGTAACTGTTTTGTTAGGGCTGATCGGCATTCATCTCGGAAGTATTGTTGGCTTGGCGATTGGATCTTGGTTACTTTATTGGGGGTACTCAAGATCTCAAGAAAAAGAAAGGTGGACATTATCTAGTATCGTACTAGTAGCAGTTGGAGCCTTGATCATTTTTGGAGGATTAGGTGGTGTCGCAAGTCTACTATTCGGTATCTTGCTTGTCTATGCTGGGTACAAGTTAATTAAGCCGGAGAGTAGTCAATTAATTGACGAGCAAAGTCAGCATGGATCTTTGTCCACATATGATGTTCTAGATGATGAGATTGAAAAACTACTTGGGAATAAATAAGAGGAGGAACAATTAATGATAATGAAAAGAGTTAATCAATTTGTGAAAGCGTATGTGAATGAAGGACTAGAAAAGCTGGAAGATCCTGTTATAATGGTGAAGCAATATATGCGTGACATGCAGGAAGCGATCCATAAGTCAGTAGAACAAATTAAGAAACAAGAGGCTCTTTCGCTTACTTTAAAATCAAATCTTGATTTGACAGATGAGCAAATTCATCGACGAGACCAGCAGGCAAAAATTGCAGTTGAAAATGACAACGATTTATTAGCAAAGAAAATTATTTCTAATAAGAATGAAGCCATTGCCCAAAAGATACGTTACAAGGAATTGCTGCAAAGGAACGAAGAACAGCTTAAAGTGAAGAAAGTCGAATTAGACCAACTGCAACAAAAGTACAATCGTCTTAAGGATCGAAAACTTGAATTGGTTATGAGGCTTGAAGCAATTAAATCAGTCCAGAAACTAGAAAAGCAAACAGTAAGTAACGGTTCACTAATGAAAACAACAGTTGAGAGTGAATTTGATAAATGGGAAGATTTGGTTAATGATCTTGAAGGCAAGTGGGGGAAATCAGCAGACCCTGAAAAAGAATTACAAGTAGATGAGAAGGTTGAGGAAGAATTAACTCGATTAAAAGAAGAATTAAAAAAAGCCAATTAATAAGGAAGTAGGTTAACGTAATTTAACGTTAACCTACTTTGTCTAAGAGGAGAATGTATGTGAAAGTTCTATTAGGAATTCTTTTAATTGTTGTCGGTGTCGTCATTTTCTTTTGGAATGCACCTATCTCTATCTTGACTTCGACTAAAACGACCGATCGCTTAGTTTCTGAAGATATGGAGGGTATAAATGAAATCAACTTATCAAGCACATCTGTTGATTGGGTGTTTGAAGATGGTGATGAGAATCTTGAAGTCGAGTTAGTTAATCCTACTGATAAAATCAATGTAAATTCATTAAAAAATAACCAACAGTTAAAAATTGAAATAAAAGAGAAATCTCGTTGGTTTTCTTTTGACTTTTCACCTAGTAGAACAAAAGCTATTGTACGAGTACCGAAAAGCTACAAGGGAAAGGTTGAAATTACAACTGTATCAGGAGATATAGATTTCAAACAACTAAATCAAGTAACATCAATGAAAGCTAGAACTGTATCAGGAGATATGGAAGCAAAAAAGCTAATAGTAAAAGAGGACTACATCGTGAATACAACTTCTGGTGATCTCTCTATAGACGAAATTGATGCGAAGGTAATTAAAGCAGAAAGTGTGTCAGGAGAGATGAAGATCGAGCAGATAACAGGCAAATTAGATCTGTATTCAGTATCTGGTGACCTCCTTATTGGATTGGCACATGAAAACAAAGAAATGAAGATAAAGACCGTTTCTGGTGAGGTGGACGTAATGATTCCCTCTGCTAATGCTAATTTGACTCTTAAAACAGTATCAGGGGATTTACGTGTTTCGCAGGATATGAAAAATCAAGATATTCAAAATAAGCGAATATCGGGTATGATAGGGAAGGGCGATTACGCCTTACAAATCTCAACAACTTCAGGAGATATCATAATCAGATAATACAGGGGAAAGGAGCGGGCACATGAGAAAGCAGACATTATTTGGAATAATCCTAGGCATCATTGGACTCAATATCTTATTTAACTCAATCAATCTCTCCGTTGGATCCTTTGTTGCACCGCTCATTTTTTTTGTTTTAGCCATGTTTTTCTATCAAAGAAAACATACATTTTTGAGCCTGATATTTTTTATTATTAGTGCGAGCATTCTTTTTGATATGGTTCTTAATCTGAACTTTTTTTCTATTCTTATTTCTGCGGTAGTTATCTACTTTGGTGTTCGGCTACTTAAATCAAGCAAAAACAAAGAAGAAACGATTGAAGAGCGAAAGCAGTCACGAAATGATCAGCTAGATCAAGAAGAGCATCAAGATTATTCGACTTCCTTTGATAATGATACGCCAATTGTTCGTAAGAGTTTAATAGGAGAAGTCAATTACAGTAAATCATTTGAATTAAAAGATATGACTATATGGAACGGTATAGGCGAAGTTCGCATAGACCTATCTAGAGCAATTATTTCAGAGGGAGAGACTGTTATCATTGCTCAGGGACTAATTGGTGAAATTCACTTTTTTATTCCCGATGACCTCGCTGTTTCTATTCAAGCTTCAACTATGGTTGGAGAGGTAGCATTGCTTCATGAAAAGCACGGAGGAATTAATCAACAGCTTAGCATTACAACAAAAGGCTATAAGGAAGCTCCCCGCAGGGTAAAGTTAGTTCTATCGATGGCGATTGGTGAAGTAAAGGTACGTGCATTATGAAGAAGCGTCTAGCTCGTTTGCAGTGGCAGTTTATTCGTCATAATGTAGTTGCAACATTCCTCATTTCGTTTTTTATCCTATTCTTAATCACTTATCAAGATAAACGTGGTCTGTTATTGGTTATTGACCTAAAACTTGCAGGAATCCCATTACTTTTTTGGTTCCTTGGCGTCATTATCATTACTGGGATGATCAGTGGCTATATTCAAGCGGTCCCACTTAGAAGAAGAATTGAGCAATTGGTGCATGCTGCTGCCCGCTTTGAGAGAGGCTCCTTTTCACATCATGTTGTGATTGAAGGTGATGATGAGGTAACTGAATTAGCTGAACGAATGAACCGAATGGCTAAGAATATTGAGGAACAAGTGGCTTCTTTACAAAGACTTTCTGCTGAAAGAGCAGAAATGCAGGATACCGTTAGGAAGGCAGCTGTTACGGAGGAGCGCCAGCGCTTGGCGAGAGATTTACATGATGCTGTTAGTCAGCAATTATTTGCGATTTCAATGATGACGGCTGCAACGAAGCTTCAATTGGAAGAAAGAAAAGACCCGGCTACTGAACAGATGGCTATGGTTGAAAATATGGCAAATCTGGCCCAAGCCGAGATGAGGGCACTCCTACTACATCTTAGACCTGCTCATCTAGAAGGAAAGAATTTAAAAGAGGGTTTACAGCATTTGTTTAACGAAATGCATAAGAAATATGATATATCGGTCCAGATTCATTATGAGGAAGATGTATTCATTCCAAAAGGGATTGAAGACCAATTATTTCGTATGGTACAGGAAGCGATTTCGAATGTGTTACGACATGCAAAGGCAACTCAGCTAGAGTTCCAATTAAAGCAAACACCTCAAGAGCTAAAGGTGAAAGTAATCGATGATGGTATTGGGTTTCATGAGAATGATCTTAGTCAGAGCTCTTACGGGTTAGAGACGATGCGAGAGAGAATGAATGAAATAGGTGGAACGTTACATATTGTGTCGGTTCCGAACAAAGGAACGCAAATAGAGGCAAATATTCCAATCACTTGGGGGAAAAATAATGATCCGAATAGTACTCGTTGATGATCATGAAATGGTAAGACTTGGATTATCGGCATTTTTGTCGACACAACCAGATATGGAAGTCGTTGGTCAGGCAAGCGACGGTGAGGCAGGCGTTAGGATAGTAGTTGAGCAAAAACCAGATGTCGTGTTGATGGATTTGGTGATGGAAAAGATGGATGGAATTGCTGCAACCTCTAAGATTATGCAACAGGTAACTGATGTGAAAATAATTGTGTTAACAAGCTTCATTGATGATGAAAAAGTGTACCCAGTCATTGAAGCAGGTGCTTTTAGTTATTTATTAAAGACATCCTCTGCGACCGAGATTGCTGAGGCGATCAGAAGTGCAGCTAACGGTGAACCGGTCTTAGAAGCGAAGGTCACCAATAAAATGATGGCACGTATGAGAGGTCAAATAGAGAAGCCTTTACACGATTGCCTGACACCTCGTGAGTTCGAAGTATTACTCTTAATAGGAGAAGGAAAGAGCAACCAAGAAATTGCAGATCAACTCTACATAGGAATCAAAACAGTAAAGACACACGTCAGTCATATCCTTCAAAAGCTACACATGGATGATCGGACTCAAATGGCTGTGTATGCACATAGATCTGGATTAGTTGAGTAACACCATGCGTGAAACCGCATGGTGTTTTAATTTATTAATAAAAAGAGGTCCCTTACAGAACTAAAGTGTCTGACTTTCCGAATAAAGCATTTATTTATAAATAGAAGAATGTGGGATCAAAAAGCAAAAGGCGAGACCACAAAGAGTGGAGGAGACCACTGATAAACGTTATTTTTGAGTCTTTGTTTGGAGTGAAAAATAGGGAGTCAGGCATCTAGTCTATTAAATTCTTCTGAATGCAAGTATAAGCCATTTTTCTTTATTGAATTTTCATCACAAAAACGTCTACTTGTTCAGTCGCGTTAAAATCAAACGAGTCTTGACCAGAGGCATTGCAGACTACTTCTTTTCACCCAGAAAGTTTTATTATTCTCTTGAAATTCACTGTAAAGAGCGGAGAAAATCTATCTTACCTTTCACCTTTCATCAAAGCGGACGGGATGGGCGGGCCGACTCCTGCAGGAGGGAAGGGCAGGTTGAAATCCACCGGCATAGCCGGTTAGTTCAACGCCCGCCTGCGGAAAGCGTGCCCCCCATCCCGGTAGCGTGTTCGAAGCGACTTTTACGGCCACTCTTTAAATGCCAATAACCTGTCGGCCGCCTCGCTTCACGAAACTTGGTCGACAGGCTGAAAGTTTGATGATACCCAACTTTTCACCGCTAACTGTTTATGTTCAGGTTTAGGGTTAGTTCAACATATAATTAAAAAGAATACGTTGTGACAAATGACGGACGCGGGAAAATAGACGTTTGTAACCCAGCAGAAGTCCCACGATTTTTGTGAGCATTCTTGTAAGAGTTAGACTCTTGCCAGTTTTTAAATGATTGCTCATCATCCCAAATCGTAACAACAACATAAGTGTCATCATCTAACGGTCGTAGGATTCGAATCGTTTGAAAGCCTGGTTCTGTTTCAACAAGACCTGCCCGATTTTTGAAACGTTCTTCAAATGTAGCTCGTCCCTCTTCTGTAACGGGGATATTATTCATGACCACATAGCCACTAGCCGGAAGTTCCCCAGTCGAACTGAAGATCTCATAGTTCTTTGCAGTTGGATGTTCAATAATAGCTTCTACATAAACCAATATGTCATCATTATTCTTCATCAAGATGCCTTCATCGAGTGACGCGTGCTCTTCTAGAATTGTTGCTTGCTTCATTCTTTAATCCCCCTATGTTAAAATTTTGGTTGAAACGTTTAGCTCGTCTCGTTCGTATTTAGAGTTTATCGTATCTAAAAGATTAGTTGCAAATCTGAAGCACGGTTTTTGTTTTAAAAAGGAGGGGTTTTACATAAAAACTAAAAAGAAAATTTTACTTGGCATCGTTGTTGGTTTAGCCCTCATATTATTAGGACTACTTTTTTATTTTATTATTTTATTAACAGGCCAATATGTGATTGATGAAGAAAAGCTAGTAATGAAGACAACAACCTCTCTGGTTAGTGAGGATGGTGTCTTAATTACCCAACTGTTTGAGGAAAATCGTGAGCTCGTTTCAATTCAATCTATTCCGTCACATGTCCAGGAGGCGTTCGTAGCTATTGAGGATTCTCGTTTTCGGGAGCATCAAGGGATAGATATTCGTTCAATTGGAAGGGCCTTATACAGAGATATTGTTGCTCGCCAAGCTGTAGAAGGTGGAAGTACGATCACACAGCAGTTAGCTAAGAATGTTTTCTTAACCAATGAGAAGACGTTATTACGCAAAACAAAAGAAGTAGCAATCGCAATGAATCTAGAAAGACGCTATAGCAAAGATGAGATTTTAGAAATGTATTTAAATCAAATTTACTTCGGTCACGGAGCATATGGTATTCAAGCTGCGGCAGAGCTCTATTTTAATAAGGATGTAAGTGAATTGTCGATTGAAGAAGGAGCTCTATTAGCGGGCCTTCCAAAAGCACCTAACTCTTACTCGCCTTTTAATGATCTTAATAAAAGCAAGCAGCGACGTGATCTAGTTTTGACAGTTATGCAAAGACAGGGATATTTAAATGCGGAGGAAATGGTTCGGTTACAAGGAAAGACCGTTGCGATTGAACGAGCAGAGCAGCAGGATATAGAACCGTATCTAACTTATATTGATATGGTCATCGACGAAGCCGAGCAACGTTATCATCTTAGCAACGAAGAATTACTAACAGGTGGCTATGAAATCGTCGTTCCGATGAGTCCGTCAATCCAGGTTGATTCCTTTGAGAAAATGGCACAATCTAGTTACTTTCCTGCTGAGGATCAACAAGCGGAGGCAGCTTTTGTCTTAATGGATAATCATACAGGCGGAGTCCTGGCTGTGCACGGGGGGAGAGAATATGTTAGAAGAGGACTGAATCGTGTTAACGTAAAAAGACAGCCTGGATCAACATTGAAGCCACTTGCTGTGTATGCACCTGCCTTAGAGAAAGGTTACCATCCCTACTCATTATTAACCGACGAGTTAATTGAGTATGACGGCTATACCCCTCGTAATTATAATGGCGAATATACAGGTGAAATGACAATGTATGATGCACTCACTTATTCTGCCAATGCTCCTGCGGTGTGGCTCTTAAATGAAATTGGTGTACAGGAATCTATTAATAGCTTGGAGCGTTTTGGATTAGATGTCTCTGATCGAGGGTTAGCGATTGCCCTTGGAGGCTTAACGGAAGGTCTTAGTCCATTTGAGATCGTTTCTTCATATCGTGTATTTGCTAATGAAGGAAAGAAAACTGATCCATACTTTATCACTGCCATCTACTCTCGTTCAGGAGACCGGATTGGAGAAGCAAACACTAGTGAAGAAAATGTCATTAAGCCTCAAACGGCATGGGATATAACAAGAATGCTTGAAGCAGTTGTGCAAGAAGGAACAGGGAAAAGTGGAGAGGTTCAAAGTGCTCTGGCAGGTAAAACAGGGACAACTTCATACACTGAGGTAAGTGGTGCGACAAGGGATGCATGGTTTGTTGGATACACCCCTACAGTCGTTGGAGGTGTATGGATGGGATATGATACGACAAATGAATCGAACTATTTCCACGGAGGGAGTAGTTATCCTACCATTTTATTCAAGGATATTATCAACGATCTTCCGTCTAACTTAACTGCAACTAGCTTTACTAAACCTAATAATGTAAAAGAATTAGAAACACCAATTGCTCTCACTGAGATTAATGACTTGACGGCAACGCTCGCGATAGGTGGGCGGGGATTGATGAGTATTCGTCTTAATTGGACAGGATCTGATGACGATCGAATTCATTACACAATTTATGAAGTTGGAAAATCAGGTAGAAAAGAAATTGCAACCGTTGTTGGAGCGAATGAATATTTTATTCCAAGTCTAAATCCGTTTTCCCAGAAAACATATGAAATTGTTCCATATAATACGCAAATTGATAGAGAAGGAGTCACCTCGAATCAAGCAACGGTCAAGTTTCAGCTAGGCTTTCATTAATATAGATGAAGAGAACTGTGTTAAAGACCAACACAGTTCTCTTCATTTTTAGGTAAGATCAAATCAACAAATAAATAAGTGTTTTTGTGTACAGGAAATGAGAAGGTTTCAATTAGTTCATTTGTGTCTATATCTGTATATAGATCAGATAAGAAGCCTTTTTGGTTTAACTCCATATTGACGATATTCTGCAAGAAAAAAGGACGCCAGCTCCAATTTTTATTACGGTAATGATTTTGAATAATCCAATTAGAGTTTGTCTTTCTGTAATGATTGCCTGATAGCTGGTAGCCTAATCTGTTACAGATATATACCCGAAAACACTCTCTAGGTAATCTAGAGCAAAGATGGGTCAAGTATTGATCATAATCAAACGTAAAGGATACTGATGATAGCGTTGATTTGAGAAGGGTGTTCAATTCTTTTTCATAGTTATAACGTATTTGAAGGCGATTAATTTCTCTTTGTATCATGCGTTCAAGTTGGTCGTCGAATTCTCCGACAAACTCTGTTCGATCAATTGGAGAAGGCTGCGGTTTGGCGAATAGATAGCCCTGGTAATATTGGGCCCCGTTTTTCCATGCATTCTCAAGTAAATCAATTGTTTCTATCCCCTCAAAAAGTAGCTGAGCCCCCAGTCGTTGTGATAGGATCGATAATGCATGTAGGACATCTCGATGGGACTGGCTATTCTTGCTTTTTTGAACTAGATTTAAGTCAACTTTCATGATGTGGGGATTGAGCAAAGCGACTCTCTCTAAATTACTGAATGCTTTTCCTAAATCATCAACTGCGATTCTACAGCCTAACTGACGATACTTCTTTAGCTGATGGATGAGTTGGGTTTCGTTTGCGTTAAAATCATTTTCAGTGATTTCTAGTACAATTTGTGATGGATGACAAATATGATCGTTAAATAAAATGACAAGTTTCTCAAAGAAATCATCGTAACTTGAATCAAAGAAGTCAAGATTTATATTGAAAAAGTATGATTTGTTAGGGGAGTTTGTGATAGTAATGACTTCAATTGCTTTCATACGCACCCAATAATCAGCTATTTTCTTATCAGAAAGATTAATAGAATCTGAATGAAAATAAGGGCCAAGGCTGATAATTTTATTATTCAATTGATAGCGCCCTAATATTTCATAGCCGACAATTGATTGTTGATCAGCTCCTATAATCGGTTGGAAGTAAGGGAGAATGTTTTGTATATCTAGTGTTGAGTTGGTCGTGAACATTTCCTTTCCTCCTTAATGTTTTAGATCTTCAAATGGTTGTCCTATTTTATGCATTTGTATATATACTAACAGGATATTCTTAGCGTTGAAAAACTTTGTGAGGAAATCTCTCAGCCAAATCTGTTGAGAAACCTATAATTTAAGATTTATCGATTTTTTGACATTTAGAGTATTTGTCTATACATAGTTAAGATAGGTCATTATAGTAATGTGTAGAAAATGCATTTTTGTGCGGATTAAAGTATAGTAATGAAAGTTAACTAAATGAAGGAGTGTCAAGATGAATCAATTTAATGATACCTTTTTGAAGGCGTGTAAAGGTGAGCAGCATGATCATGTGCCAGTATGGTATATGCGTCAAGCGGGTCGCTCGCAACCAGAGTATAGAGAGATAAAAGAGAAATATTCATTATTTGAGATTACCCATGATCCTGAGCTTTGTGCATATGTAACCAAGCTACCAGTTGATCAATATAATAATGATGCAGCTATTCTTTATAAGGATATAATGACACCACTGCCAGCATTAGGGGTTGATGTTGAAATTAAATCTGGAATAGGTCCGGTTATCGACAATCCTATTCGAACAATGCACGATGTTGAGAAGCTTGGAACAATTGAACCAGAAAAGGACGTCCCTTATGTGTTAGAAACGATTAAACTACTTCGGACACAACTTTCTGTGCCTTTAATTAGCTTTGGGGGGGCACCATTTACACTTGCAAGCTATATGATTGAAGGTGGTCCTTCAAAAAACTACAACAAGACAAAAGCATTTATGTACTCCCAACCAGAAGCTTGGTATTTGCTAATGGAGAAGCTTGGTGAGATGACGATTACATATGTAAAATCCCAAATCGCAGCTGGTGCTCAGGCGATCCAGATTTTCGATTCATGGGTAGGGGCTCTAAACGTCGCCGACTATCGTACGTTTGTAAAGCCAATCATGACAAAGATATTTACTGCTCTTAAAGAGCACAATGTTCCTTTAATTATGTTTGGAGTTGGAGCAAGTCATTTAGTGAATGAATGGGATGATCTTCCGTTAGATGTCGTTGGACTTGATTGGCGTCTTTCTATTCAAGAAGCAAGAGATCTCGGTGTAATTAAAACAGTACAAGGAAACTTAGATCCTGCAATTCTACTCGCTCCTTGGAATGTAATAGAAGAACGTACGAAAGCCATTTTAGATCAAGGGTTAAAGAACCCAAATTATATATTTAATTTAGGACATGGTGTGTTCCCAGAAGTAAATCCTGCCACACTAAAACGTCTGACAGCATTTGTACATGACTATACAAAGAATAGAGTTTAAAGGAGAGTATAAAGATGTCTAAAAAGAGAATGGGTCTACTAGTTATGGCGTATGGCACGCCCAGAAGTAAAGAAGAAATTGAACCATATTACACACATATCCGCTATGGTCGTAAGCCTTCTCAGGAAGCACTCGATGACCTAACTGAGCGTTATGAAGCAATAGGTGGGATTAGTCCACTCGCTAAGATTACCGAGGATCAAGCATTTGGCTTGGAAGTGAAACTGAACGAAATGTACGACGATATTGAATTTAAGGCCTATCTTGGTTTAAAGCATATTGATCCATTTGTTGAAGATGCAGTTAAGCAAATGAAGGAAGATGGCATTGAAGAAGCAGTCAGTATTGTCCTTGCCCCGCATTTCTCGACATATAGTGTTAAATCCTATAATGGACGAGCACTAGAGGAATCGGCGAAGATTGATGGACCCGAAATCACAACGATAGAAAGCTGGTATGATGAGCCGTTATTTATTGATTATTGGGCAAAGCAAGTAAAGGAGACAATGGCGAAAATTGAAGATGAAGATAAGGCCTGTGTGATCTTCTCAGCACATAGTTTGCCAGAGAAGATCATTGCAAACGGCGATCCATATCCACAACAACTTCAAGAAACAGCTGATCTAATCGCTGAAAAGGCAGGGATTTCAACCTATGAAATCGGCTGGCAAAGCGAGGGTAATACACCTGATCCATGGATTGGACCAGATGTACAAGATTTAACTCGTGAGTTATATGAAAAGGAAGGCTATACGTCAATGGTCTACTGTCCAGTCGGTTTTATAGCGGACCATTTAGAGGTTCTATATGATAATGATTACGAGTGTAAAGTAGTAACAGATGAATTAGGAATCAATTACTACCGACCAGAGATGCCAAATGCAAAACCAGAGTTTCTTGAATGTCTAGCTGCTGTTGTTCAAAAGAAGCTAGCTGAGAAAGCGTGATTCATTGTGGAAACGAATAAGAAGCGTGTAGCGATAATTGGTGGAGGCATTACTGGGTTAGCTGCTGCTTTTACTTTGGAAAAGGCAATAAAGAATGGAAGTCAGATCCATTATGATCTGTATGAAAAGACAGATCGATTAGGTGGAAAGATCCAAACTGAACAAAGAGATGGTTTTATTATTGAAAGAGGTCCGGACTCTTTCTTAGCTAGAAAAAAGAGTATGTCTATACTAGCGAAAGAAGTTGGTATCGACCACGAAATGCTACATAATGACACTGGCCAGGCCTTTATTTTAAAAACAGGTACGCTGCATCCAATACCAAAAGGTGCTGTCATGGGGATCCCAACGGAGATGAAGCCATTTATTAAGACCGATTTGGTTTCACCGTTAGGAAAATTAAGAGCAACTAGAGATCTTTTTTTACCAGCATTCACGTCAAGTGATGAAGATATCTCTTTGGGGCATTTTTTCCGTCGGAGGCTTGGTGATGAAGTTGTTGATCATATGATTGAACCACTGCTTTCGGGAATTTATGCTGGTGATCTTGATAAGCTAAGCTTGAGAGCAACGTTTCCACAATATCAGGAAATGGAAGCCGAACATGGTAGTTTAATTAAAGGAATCACGAGATCAAGAAAACAACAACCATCAACTGGAGCGAAGCCCGACGATCAGCCTAAAAAGCAGGGAATGTTCCTATCATTTGAAAAGGGACTAGAATCTTTTGTTGATGCAATTGAGAGAAAGCTAAACAAAAAGTCAGTTCATAGACAAGCAGATATAATAAATATCAACAAAGTTGATCAGCATTTTATTATTGAGTTTTCTAATGGTGAATCAAAGCATTATGACTCAGTTATTATGGCAACACCTCCACATGTGACGGCTAAATTACTGTCTAGCTACCCTTATTTTGATTATCTAAGTCAAATAGAGGCAACATCTGTCGCTACCGTGGCAATGGCTTATAAAGAAGAACAAGTCGAACTGCCTTATGACGGTACAGGATTTGTGGTGTCAAAAAAAGGGGACCATGTCATTACTGCATGCACGTGGACACATAAAAAGTGGAAGCATACGGCTCCAGAAGGGTTTGCTTTGTTGCGTGCATATGTCGGAAGACCAAATGACTCTGCCATTGTTCATCAATCCGATGAAGATATTGTGAGTGCGGCACTTAATGATTTAAAGCAGATTATCAAAATTAAAGGGCAGCCAGAATTCTCCATTGTAACAAGATGGAAAGAGGCTATGCCACAATATCATGTAGGACATTCTTTTAAAATTGCGAAAATCAAAGAAGATGTGACTAAACATTTACATGGTCTCTATCTTGTTGGCGGGGCGTATGAAGGCATTGGCTTACCAGACTGCATAGACCAAGGTCAAGCTGCGGCAAATGATATTCTACGTGATGTGACTGAAACCGTATGATAAATTCAGCCTGTTGACACAGTCTCTATAATGAGACAGTTGACAAGCTTTTTTAGAAAATGCCATGATAAGGTGAGTTGGTGGACGTAAACCGCTCCTGAAATACACTACGCTTTCCGCGGGAAGCCGGTGAGCCTCCTTGTGCCTTGCACTACGGGGTCTCACCTTTGGCTTTACATCCCGCAGGAGTCTTCGTATATTTCATCCGCTATATGATTGCTTTGTTCGGAATCTCAGTTAGACACTTTAGTGATGTCCAGCCTCAATAAACTGTAGAAACGCCTTTGAGAGATAATTCTCAAAGGCGTTTTCACGTAATTTTGTCTATTTTAGACTGAACTAACTTTTCAATCTAAGTCTTTTCTATTTGCAACCTCTTATCTACCAAATGTCGACATCATTGCCATACTCTTCACTCTTTTTCAACGATATTATAAAAAATACCTATTACCTGGTTTCGTAAAATCACAATAGAGGATGTAAAAAAGAATGTTGATTCCATTTTCCTCCTCTATCAAAGCGGACGGGATGGGAGGGCCGACTCCTGCAGGAAAGAAGGGCAGATGGAAATCCACCGGCGAAGCCGGTTAGTTCCATGCCCTCCGGCGGGTGCTGCCCCCCATCCCGGTAGCGGAGTCGAAGCAACTGTTCGGATTTTCTACTAGTTAGGACACTTTTGTCCCAACCACGTGTCTACTTATGATAATTTTAATAAAATCGTGACATTCGTTTCTCATGTTGTCTTTGATTATGTTGTCGTCTTACTAACCGTTCAATCTCGTCTCCTGTTCGATGGCGACGTTTAATTGAAATGGTAAACAAAATAAAATATAAAGTCATATTTGGTCCCCCTATCTCACATGTAATGAGCGTATTCAGGTGAGGCCTTTCACCTGTTCATACCAATCTTGAATTAATCCACCTTTTAGAAAAATCATTTACATTACCTCCTTTTTTTTATTGTTTGAATGCCTAACGGTAATAGCGAGTCAAATGTTGTTGAACTTCACGTTCGTATTTCTTTTGACGAATAACTTCTTCTAACTCAGGACCACTTAAATATCTTTTTTTGATCGAGACTGTAAATAATAGGAATGAGAATGTCATAATATCACCACCTTTCAATGTTCTTTAATTAGTTAAATTAAGATTTTAAGCACACAAAAAGCCACAGAGAAATGTCCCTGTGGCTCTAATAACAATAAATATAGCTAAGCACAGGGAAACAAATTCACCTGCGACTTAGAACTACATTCGATTTAATTATATAAATGAATGATTAAAGTCGGCTCGAAGTGAACTGTTGAAATATGAAATTGGATTTAGTTTGTCAATACATAGCAACATTTTCTTCAGCCTCCTTTGTGCTTTTTTTGAGTACTAGGAAATTATATCCAATTAAAAAGGCTTTGTAAAGGTCAAATGTGAATTTTTTTCATCAATTTAAGAAAAGGTGTTGACAGAATAGTTTTAATCTTTGACTAAAGTTATTGTAGTAAAAAGATATTCCCTAAAACAGTTGTATTGTAGGAAGCAAAAGTAGACCTACTCCTTCATTAAATATGTGTTTGCAACCATGAAACCTGATTGAAAAAAATAACGTATATAAGGTATTGAAAGAACGGCATTCCAAGTGCTTGCTAATATGTGGTAAGATAAGCGATGGGAACTTGACTGATCGAAACAAATACTCGTGAAGGGACGAGGAAGCCAATGACACAATCAGATATCCTAAAGGCGCTTCGTCAAACGCGTCATGATTGGTTGAACGTAATTCAGTTAATAAAAGGAAATCTAGCATTAAATAGGTATGACCGAATAGAGGAAATCATTGAGCAAGTAACCCAGCAATCATTTTCTGAAAGCAAGTTATCGGCGATAGAGGCAACTAGTGTTGAATACTTTCTATTAACATATAATTGGGCAAATCATCCGACAAAGCTTGATATGGATTTAGCTGGTGATGTTTTTTCACTTTTCAAGGAAGAAGAGCGCCTTTTACGGTTATGCAGAGCAGTTACGGAGAAACTAAATGATGCGTGCACGAAGGATGCTGAAAATAACTTGTTACTTTCATTCCTGTTTAAGAAAGACGTATGTGAGTTGACCTTTGATTTTCAAGGCTCATTAAATATGTCTCTGGAGGATTGGAGTGAGGTAGTAACAGATGATGGACTAGCAGCAAAGTTAGAGGAATTAAGTGAGCACGAATGTGTAATAACAGCAAGTTTCATAAGAAGTTGAGGTGAGGAAAGATGTTTGTAGATAAAGTCAAGGTATATGTAAAAGGTGGCGACGGTGGAAATGGACAAGTTTCATTCCGCAGAGAGAAGTATGTTCCTGATGGTGGCCCAGCTGGTGGCGACGGTGGAAGAGGTTCAAGTGTTGTTTTTGAAGTAGAGGAAGGTTTACGAACGTTGATGGATTTTAGATATCAACGTCATTTTAAAGCACCTAGAGGGGAGCACGGTCGTCCTAAAAATCAGCACGGTAAAAATGCTGATGATATGATCGTTAAGGTTCCTCCAGGTACAACTGTTATTGATGATGAAACGGGACAGGTCATTGCTGATTTAACAAAACATGGCCAAAAAGCAGTTATTGCTAAAGGTGGTCGTGGTGGAAGAGGGAATACACGTTTTGCAACTCCTGTTAACCCTGCCCCAGAAATTGCCGAAAATGGTGAGCCAGGGCAAGAACGAGATATTATTCTTGAGTTAAAGGTGCTAGCTGATGTTGGTTTAGTTGGTTTTCCAAGTGTAGGGAAATCGACGTTATTATCAGTTGTTTCGGCTGCAAAACCGAAGATTGCTGATTACCATTTTACAACGATCGTACCTAACTTAGGGGTTGTTGAAACAGAGGATAGTCGGAGCTTTGTTATGGCTGATTTACCAGGTCTAATTGAAGGAGCTCATGAAGGAGTTGGTCTTGGCCATCAGTTTTTGAGACATATTGAGAGAACACGTGTAATTGTTCATGTGATTGATATGTCCGCACTTGAAGGTCGTGACCCGTATGAAGATTACCTCCTTATTAATGACGAGTTAAAGCAATACAATATGCGTTTGTTAGAGAGACCGCAAATTATTGTCGCAAATAAGATGGATATGCCTGGTTCTGAGGAAAATCTAGAGGAATTCAAGGGGAAACTTACAGATGACCATCCAGTCTTCCCGATTTCTGCTATTACTAGACAAGGGGTTCGTGATTTATTATTGACTGTTGCTGATAAGATCGAGCAAACTCCAGAATTTCCTTTACATGAGCAGACAGAAGAATCCACTCGTGTTCTTTATAAGCATGAAAAGGATGAGGTTCCATTCGTTATTAGCCGAGATGATGATGGTACATTTGTTATTTCAGGTGCTCAAATTGAGAAATTATTCAAAATGACAGACGTGACCCGTGAAGAATCAATTAAACGTTTCTCGAGACAAATGCGAGGGATGGGTATTGATGATGCACTAAGGGAACGTGGTGCCAAAGACGGAGATATTGTTCGTTTAATGAAATTCGAATTTGAATTTGTTGATTAATTTAATCGTCTCAATGCAAGCCTACTATGAAACATTCATAGTAGGCTTTTAAGTAATCACTTGCTTTTCTGTTTTCTTAGCATCTTAAAATGTTACGTTCCAATTAGTTTGTTGTTCAAGAGAGAATTAAGCTGTTTTGTTAATAGTTGTTGTCAAAAAGTTTCGGCAATTTTATAATGGGAAAGATAATGTCTATGTTGAAAGAAGGTGTGGCAGCATGACATCTCGAAAAGTTTTTTACCTTGTCCGAGAAGATATGCTTACAGAAGCAATGGAAAAAACGTTAGCAGCGAAGGAATTACTTCATTCTGGCAAAGTGAAAAAAATCAATGAGGCTGTTCATAAGGTTGGAATTAGTCGAAGTGCTTTTTATAAATATAAGGATGGGATTTTTCCTTTTCATACAATGGTTAGAGAAAAAATTGTTACACTCTCAATTATGCTAGTTGATCGTTCGGGCTCTCTTTCTCAATTGCTAGGGAAAGTAGCTGAAACAGGAGCGAATGTGATAACGATTAATCAGACCATTCCCTTGCAAGGAAGAGCACATATGACAATTACAATAGATACTTCACCAATGCAACTAGATCTAGATGAGCTAATGAATTGGATTGAGCAGCTAGAAGCTGTTGAGAAAATTGAAATAGTCGGAACAGGTTCATAAAGGAGAGTTAGTAATGAAAATTGGATATTTGGGACCAAAGGGGACGTTTACGGAAATGGCTGCCCGTGGTCTGTATCAAAAGGGGGAATTCCTTCCTTACCGAACGATCCCATCTTGTATGGATGCAGTTGCAACAGAAGAAATTGACTTGGCGATTGTTCCGATAGAAAATGCAATTGAAGGAACTGTTAATCTTACTTTAGATTACCTTATTCATAAGCAGAGATTACCAATTGTTGCTGGGATCACAGTTCCTATTGTCCAGCATTTGTTAGTACATCCATCAAATGAGCAGCTAAAAAACATTGAAAAGGTCGTTTCGCATCCACATGCCATTGCTCAGTGCCATGACTTCCTGCAAACACAACTGCCTGAAGCTGAGTGGGAGTACATGAATTCAACAGCCGCCGCGGCAGAATATGTTGCCGAACACCCTGATCTCTCAGTTGCGGCAATTGCAAATGAGCTAGCAGCTAAGGAATATGGATTGCAAATTAACCACTCAGATATTCATGATTATTCACATAATAGAACAAGCTTCGTCGTTTTAAGGAAGCAGGCGTATCAAATGAAGATTGATGGTCCCACACATGTTGAGGATAAAACAACGTTAATGGTGACACTGCCATCTGATTTCTCTGGAGCCCTTCACCAGGTTCTATCAGCGTTTGCTTGGCGCAAACTTAATTTAACTAAAATCGAGTCAAGGCCAACTAAAACAGGACTTGGCAACTACTTTTTCATCATTGATGTTCAGGGTACAATGGATGAGGTATTGATCCCAGGAGTAATATCTGAACTCGAGGCATTAGGGTGCGGTGTTGATATTTTGGGTAGCTATCCTTGCTTCTCACTTGCCTATTCAAAAGCGAACGCATAATACTTAATAGAGGCATGGATGTATTCATCCATGCCTTCCTTTGCACTTACTTACTTCTTAATCCTCAAGAATAAATCCTTTTATTCTTAATTCTTGAATCGCGTTTTCGATTTGTTCGTTAGTGTCAGCCTCGATTAAATGTAGATGAACGCCATTTGTGAGTTCGGATAATAGTGAGGAGTTCGTTTGTTCCACCTTATTACAAAAATGATCTGCCTCAACCCTAGTTGAAACCATTAATGATGCAGTAATTTCTCCGTAAATAGCATGTTCTACAATTACCTGAGAAACCGTAATACCATGGTCAACTAAAATATATAATTCTTCCCTAGTTTGATCAGGGGAATGTTGGCATGCAATCATTCGAGAAATTCGAGTTTTGGGCGAGAGTTGATTATAGATATAGCCTTGTGCTGTTGCGATAATTGGATGCTTTTGTGCCTTTAGTATTGATATATCTTGAACAATCACTTGTCTACTAACGTTTGTTCGCTTAGAGAGCTCTGTTCCGGTTAGCGGAGTTGCACTCAATGTAAGCCACTCAATCAGTAATTTCCTTCTGGCATCACCAAGTATTTTCTTTCCATTACTCATATTATTAACCCCTTTAGTAAACTGCCATAATGTCACGGATACACTTAATTAGTTTATCGACATCTTCGTTCGTTGTCCATCTTCCGAATGTAATACGAATAAGTTCATATGCCTGCTCCTTAGTCCGACCAAGACTAAGGAGAGTTGATGAGGGGTTTGTGTCACCGACACGGCAGGCTGTTCCAGTTGAAATTGAAAACCCTCTCCTACTACATTCAAGCATCATCAATTGCCCTTCAATGCCTTTAACCCTAATTGCTAAATGGAATGGCAAACGATTAATCGGATGCCCCTCTAATACAAGACGATCCTCCCCGCTAAATGCGTTCACAAACTGTTGACGTAATGATTGGAGTCGGGTCATTTCAGCATCCTTCTGAGAGGACGATTCTTCAGTTGCAGCTGCAAAGGAAGCAATTGCAGGTACATCAACAGTCCCAGCTCTGAACCCACGTTCATGTGTCGTACCGTGTAGAAAAGGATGCCATGCGACTTGGTTTCTAATAAATGCAGCTCCAACTCCCTTTGGACCATAACATTTATGGGCAGATACTGTTACGCTCGTTAAGAAATCTATCGGTATTGGCAATTTAGTAAAGCTTTGAACACAATCGCAGTGAAAAAGGATATTCTTCTCCATTAAAACTTGTCCAATTGCCCTTATATCTTGTACTGTTCCGATTTCACTATTTGCATGTCCAATTGAAACCAAAATGGTATCAGCAGTTAATGTAGATAGGAGGGAAGCAACGGTCACTTCTCCAAATTCATTAACCGGTACATATAAAATAGTGAAGTCATGATGATCACGAAGATAAGCTAATGCCTGATGAACTGAATGATGCTCTCCCTTTGTTGTTATAATCGTTTTTCCTTTTTCACTATGAGCAAGTGCAAGACCAACTAATGCAAGAAAGGTAGCCTCAGATCCTGAACCTGTAAAATAGACCTCGTGTTTATTGCAATTTAGGGCTTGAGCAATTGTATGTCGACTAAGTTCCAAAACATCTTCACTTTCTTGACCATTTGTATGAATGCTACGACTGTTCGCGAAGTATTCCGAAGCTACATGAGTATAGGTTTCGATTGCAACGGGGGACATGGGTGTTGTCGCACTATAATCTAAATAAATCAAAGCCAGTCCTCCTTTTTGAACTACTAAGTTGTAAATCTATAATTTGTTTTTGTTTAATAATGCTTCAAAGAAATTTCTTGTCACTTTCTATATTTTATGTAAAGATAGGTGACAAGACAAGTGTTAATTGACGGAGGTGGGGTCATGGCGAAAAAGAGAGCAGATGTCGTTATCATTGGTAGTGGGGTAGCGGGTTTAATGACCGCTCATTTATTAGCTGACGAAATGAATGTGATTCTTATCACAAAGTCAAATGTTGAGTCGAGCAATTCAAGTTGGGCCCAAGGCGGTATGGCAGCAGCCCTCGGTGAAAATGATGATTGGAAACAGCATTTTAAGGATACGATCCTTGCTGGTGTCAATCACCATAATGAACACCATGTTGAAATATTAGTGAAAAAAGCACCTGCTGTAGTTAAATTATTAGAAGATTTAGGTGTTCAATTTGACCACAAGGACGACGGGTCAATTCTTCTTGGAATGGAAGGGGCACATAGTCAGCGAAGAATTGTACATTCAAATGGGGATAAGACAGGGCAGGCCTTCACAAAAGCCCTAATAGAAGCTGTTCAAGATCGAGTGACTCTTTTAGAAGAGACGATGGTCAAAAGATTATTATTACTAAAAGGGAAAGTGGTCGGTGTACAAACAGAGAATGATTATATTTTTGCAAGAGCGACTGTTCTTGCAACTGGAGGGTTAGGTCAGTTATATTCTCATACTTCGAATGTGACGGAAGCAACTGGAGACGGATTTGCATTAGCGTATAGAGCCGGGGCTGTGTTGAAAGATATGGAATTTATACAATTTCACCCAACCTTATTCATACAAAATGGTGAGAGCTTTGGACTTATAAGTGAAGCCGTTAGAGGCGAAGGCGGCTATTTAGTAAATGAAAAAAGCGAAAAAATCATGAATTGGCATCCGCTGAAAGATTTGGCATCTCGAGATGTCGTAAGCCGAACAATATTTGAGCAGATGCAAGATGGGAAGCGTGTCTTTCTGGATTGTCGAGCGATTTCCAATATAGCTGAGCGATTTCCGGGACTTGTTCAACGCTGTGAAAAGGCAAAGATTGATATCGCCACCTCTCCTTTACCAGTTGCACCGGGAGCTCATTTTATAAGTGGGGGAATTAAGACAGATGCAGCTGGACAAACGTCTGTTTTTGGATTATATGCAGTGGGTGAAGTTGCTTGTACGGGAGTGCATGGATCCAACCGACTTGCTAGTAATTCGTTACTTGAAGGAATGGTATTTGCTGAAGGGGTAGCAAATGCTGTTTCGCAAATCCCTGCCAGACCCATTCAACAACAATATGACAATGTTGAAGTAATCGTCTCAGATAAGCTTCCGTCTAGGTTGGCGATCCAACAACAAATGACGAGATATGTAGGGATCAACCGAAGTGAAGTAGGTTTAGTGAAGATGAAACAATGGTTGGAACCTTTGATGCTTTCTGCTTTGACAATATCAGAAGGTGATACTCGTTCAATAATTGAAATTAAAAATATGCTTATTACTGCTTGGTTAGTTACGGAAGCTGCACTAACTAGAACCGAGAGTCGTGGCGGACATAAACGATTGGATTATCCGAAAAGCAATGATCATGATTGGTTAAATGTCTATATTGAGCTTTCAAGAAATGGAAAGTACGTGACAACTGCCGATTCGGCTAATGTAGGTTAGAGAGATAGTAAAAGGGGGATGGATTGATGAATCACTTACTGATGAAAAAACAATTAGAACATTTTTTTATTGAAGATATTGCTGAGGGTGATGTGACGACCGAATCAATTATTGGAAAAGAGAATAGGGCAAGAGCAATGATACTTGCGAAGGAAAATGGAATCATGGCTGGGTCAAATGTCGTTACATTAGGATATGAGCTTATTGATCGGTCAATTAAGGTTGATTTAAAAGTAAAGGATGGAGATCGTTTCAAAGCTGGCGAAGTTATAGGCTATATCGAAGGTCCTGTTTGTCAGTTATTAGCAGGGGAAAGAGTCATCTTGAATTTGCTCCAACGTATGAGTGGAATTGCTTCATTAACGAATGCCGTTATTAAACGATTAAACGATCCGACGATACGGATTTGTGATACGCGGAAAACAACACCAGGATTAAGACAATTTGAAAAGTATGCCGTTCGCTGTGGTGGAGGATATAACCATCGACGTACGTTAAGTGATGCGGTGTTATTGAAGGAGAACCATTTACTTGCTGGAGGAGGCATCTTAAAGTCTGTTGAATCTGTTCGAAGTAGGATAGGTCATATGGTTAAGATTGAAGTCGAGACTACAAACGAGCTGGAAGTTCTAGATGCGATTGAGGCAAAGGTTGATGTCATCATGTTTGATAATGCTAGCCCTGCAGAAGTGCTTGAGTATGTTAAGTTGGTGCCACATTATATAAGAACAGAAGTATCTGGTGGAATTAATATCGAAAATATTGAAAATTATCGAGGCTGTGGCTGTGATTACATTTCATTGGGTGCATTGACACATTCAGTCAAGGCAACAGACCTTAGCTTTTTGTTATTGGAGGGAGAAGTATGAACTTCTTAGAGAAGGTCGCAACACTAGACCGACTACCAGAGCACTATAGAGAGATGTCAACAGATGAGAAGCGAGCAAGAATATATGCAATCAAAGAGCGGCTTGGACGACGTTTATTTATTCCTGGACATCATTATCAGCGTGATGAAGTGATCGAATTTGCCGATGCAACTGGAGATTCCTTACAGCTAGCTCAGCTTTCTGAAGAGAATAAGGATGCTGAATTTATTGTGTTTTGTGGTGTGCATTTTATGGCTGAAACAGCGGATATGTTAACAACAGAAAAGCAACATGTCATACTATCTGATTTGAGAGCAGGCTGTTCAATGGCAGACATGGCGGATATTGATCAAACAGAATATGCCTGGACGAAGCTTTCGGAACTGTTTGGTGATACGATCCTACCGCTAACTTATGTCAATAGTACAGCTGCAATCAAGGCATTTTGTGGTCGCTACGGGGGAGCAACGGTAACGTCTTCAAATGCAAAGAAAATGGTTCAATGGGCGTTCACTCAAAAACAACGTCTGCTCTTTTTACCAGATCAGCACTTGGGTCGCAATACTGCTTTTGATTTAGGAATAGAACTTGATGAAATGGCTGTGTGGGATCCAATTGGACGCCAACTTGAATTTAGTGGTGATGTCGATCGAGTTAAAGTAATTCTATGGAAAGGACATTGTTCTGTCCATGAAAAATTTACGGTTGGACAAATAGAAACCTTTCGAAAAGAAGCTCCAGAAACGACGATTATCGTCCATCCAGAGTGTCCACATGAGGTTGTACAAGCGGCGGATCTCAATGGGTCAACTCATTTCATTATAGAAACGATTCGAAATGCGAAACCTGGAACGAGTTGGGCAGTCGGGACGGAGATGAATCTGGTGAATCGTCTTGGAAGTCAATTTCCTGATAAAGAGATTGTTTCATTAAACCCAACTATGTGTCCTTGTTTAACGATGAACAGAATAGATCTGGATCATTTACTATGGTCACTAGAAGAGTTAGAAAATGGTGTATTACACTATCCAATTACTGTAGATCAAAAGACATCATTAGAGGCAAGGTTAGCTTTGAAACGGATGTTGGAAAGAAAATAATTTGTATATGTGTAAAGAGGCCACTGAAAAAGGTATGATTTTCACCTTTCTTCAGTGGCCTTTAAGCAATGAGCGAAACCGTTGCATTGTCTTAAGCCTGCTATGAGTGAGTTTCTCATAGAAGGCGTGCAACGTGTGGAGCCATTGCTGCTTCCTCGAATATGCACAAAGGTACTTTTTCATTGGCCTCATGATAAAGCCAAAGTTGAGACCCCGCAGTGCGAAGCACGAGGAGGCTCACCGGCTTCCCGCGGAAAGCGAAGTATATTTTAGGAGCGGTTTATGTCCGCTAACTATTATTGTTCGGATTTTCTATTAGTTAAATCACTTTTGTCCCAGCCTCTTTTTTTATAGCGTTTAAGGAGATAATTCTTTAGGCATAAACCTTTTTTATATGACATAAGCTGTGCTGAGACCCTTAGAAATAACGCCTTTTTGACATACTGAGTACACATTTTAGGTGAACTGCTCGTGTCAATTGGCCTATTATGACATAGGATGTATAGAAAAGTATGAGGAGGGAATAGTATTATGAAAATCCATATCGTTCAAAAAGGAGATACTCTTTGGAAATTGGCACAGAAATATGGAGTTGATTTTGAACAATTGAAATCTGCTAATAACCAACTTTCTAACCCAGACATGATTATGCCTGGTATGAAGATTAAAGTGCCGACTGGAAGTGTCCCTGTTAAAAAAGAGGCACAAAAAATGCCTCAAGTGAAGGAACAACCTAAGAAAGAACAACCTAAGAAGGAACAACCAAAAGAAGTGGCCAAAGCTCCGGCGAAGGAAATGCCGAAGATGCCTCAAATGGAAATGCCACCAATGCAGCAGCCGATCATGCAACCAAAGGCGCCGAAATCAACGGTTGATGTGAATCAGAATCTGTATGAAACAAATATTAATTTCTATCAGCCACAAGCACCAAAGAAAGAACAGCCTAAAGCAAAACAGGTACCAGTTATGAAAAAGCCTCCCGTCTACAAGAAGGAAGAGCAGAAACATGAAAAGCCTAAAACAGTTGTGAAATCTGATTATAAGAAACCTACTTATCAACCGAAGCAACCAACATATCAACCCAAGCCACAGCAACAACCTAGTTATCAACCGCAGCCACAACCACAACCAATGTATCAGCCAATTAGCCAACCAGATTGTGCTCCAGTTCCTATTAGCCCAGTAATGCCTGGGTGTGCACCAAAATCACCAACGTATGCCCAACCAGTGCATCAGTACCCACCAGTACACCAAGATCCGATGCCATATTATCCACAACAATATCCGCAAATGCAGAGTCAACCGCAGCCACAACCATATTATCCATATGCAAATGATTGTCAAAGTTGTGGACCGACACCTATGTATGGAAACCAAATGATGCCAACCCAACAACAGCCACAACCTTATCCAAACCAAATGATGCCAGCCCAACCACAGTCACAGCCTAATCTAAACCAAATGATGCCAGCCCAACCACAACCACAGCTATATCCAAATCAAATGATGCAACCACCGATGAATCAGTATTATGAATCAGATGACTATGATGATTAAAACGTAAGAGATGAAAAAAAGGGTGTCTAAAAGGAGAAAAGATCCTTAAGACACCCTTTTGTTTTGGGACTTTGACCAAGAACTAACAGTGTAAAGAATCCTTTCTGAAGCCATCATAAATGGTGAAAGGGGGAATTCAAAAATGAAAAAATTCGCTATGACAATCGCAACAGCTACTATGCTTTTAGGTGGTCTTGTAGGGTGTGGGACAGATAATCAAGCAACAGACATGAATGCTAACTTTAATCGTACAGGCATTCAATCTCAT
This sequence comes from Halalkalibacter suaedae, assembly GCF_017939705.1. Lineage (GTDB taxonomy): Bacteria > Bacillota > Bacilli > Bacillales > Bacillaceae_D > Halalkalibacter > Halalkalibacter suaedae. The sequence goes on along the minus strand of NZ_JAGKSQ010000003.1, from coordinate 440,298 downwards.
GATATGTATACAACAGGTGTAGATAATCAAAATCAAGGTGAAGGACCTTTAACAGATATGATGACACCAGATCGTAATGGACAAGGTGTTGCTGGTAATCGTGGACATAACGGTACCTATGGAACAGGAACAGGAAATCATGGAATAACTGGTCAAAATGGTCAAAGAGGCACGTATGGAGTTAATGGGACTGGTGCTCAAACGGGTACCCAGACTGGACAAATGCGTAACAATGATGATCATGCTGGAATTGGTGGAACTCAAGGACGAGGGCAAGCGCATAGAGGGATGACAGGTGATGATCGTGGAATCTTTGATACGCAAGGTACAAATAGACCAGGAATGGGTCGTGCGGGGCTAAATGGCACAACAAGAGATGTTGATCTTGATACAGAACACTCTGGTATAACTGGTGGTAACAGACCAGGAATGGTTGATGAAGATGGCTATTTACGTGGCCGAGCTCGTAATGGTGTTGACACAGCAGATAATAATGGTAACCGACGTCAAGGAACTGGAGCTATGAACATGACTCCACGAATGACACGTCAAGGCCCAGTGTTAGAAAATAGTGAAACGCGTTCATCTGTTTTAGGTGATAATAATAATACGTATGAAACGTTAAAAAACAGAGCAGCTGAAGTAGCTAATAGAGACCAGTAATATATATTCGTATCGCCTTTGAGAATTTTCTCAAAGGCCTTTTTTATATTGGAGTTTTTTTGAAAGCTGCCACCTTTAAGAGAACAGTGAAACAGAGCAAGTTTTTATTTTTGGTATTTATTTGAATGGTGATTTCCATTTATGGGCAACATGAATCTATAGGAAGTACTAAATTCATACGTATAAGAGGTGAAAAGCTGATGAAGGGTATTTTGAAATTTCAGCTGTTGCTAATAGGTGTTATTGCAGTTGTTTTTATGGTCAACACGACGGAAACAGTCGCCATTCAAGAGGCTAAGCCAGAGGTATTTGAAGTAATGAGTCCTCAAAAGATAAATGTTATTTTAGAACGCGTCTATCTGGATGGAGAGAAAAGTGAGGAAAGAGTTCAAGAGACCATTCTTTCAATGGAGGACTTTTGGGCGTTTTATCAAGATTGGGATCTAATCGATCAGAATAAAAATGAGATGATATTTAGGAAAGAGGTAAAGGATATTTCTCCTTTATTAAAGATAAATGGCTATTTTGGAATTACTGATGATGGAGTGCTGTCAATTTATGAAGGCACCCCGAATCAAGAGAAAGTCATACAGTCATTTTTTAGGTTGGATACATCTAAGTTGAAAAGTAAACAACATTCTGATTTAGAAAAGGGAATTCCGGTTCAGAATTTGAAAAATTATGAAGAAGTATTACAAGTGCTAGGGCAGTATAAAGCAGCCCAGTTGTAAGAAATAAAAGTGGTTCAATAGTGAGATGCTCCTAGGAAGACTCGAATGTCTTTTTTAGGAGCATCTTATTTTTAAGTCTTGTATTAAAATGACTGTGGTCAAGGAACTATGATAAAATACAAAGTAAATGTGTGGAGAGAGGAAGAACAGTTTGATTGAGTATATTAACGGAACACTTATAGAAGTTGATATTCAGTATGTCGTCATTGACCACAATGGTATGGGATACCAGATACATTGTCCTAATCCTTTTAAATTTCAAAAATATATAGAAGAAACAATTCGTATATACACGTTTCAGTATGTCAGGGAGGATATTCTGAGGCTTTACGGATTTCAAACAAAGCAGGAAAGAGCTTTATTTGAGAAATTACTAAACGTTTCAGGTATAGGTCCAAAAGGAGCCTTAGCGATTTTGGCTACAGGAGAACCAGAAAATGTCGTTTTTGCAATTGAAAACGAAGATGAAGCATTCCTTGTTAAGTTTCCTGGTGTAGGGAAAAAGACTGCCAGACAAATTATCCTCGACTTAAAAGGGAAGTTATCTGATTTTGCTCCTAATCTGCTAACACCAGAGAATAAGAGTGTCAGTGGACAGTTGAATGAAGCATTAGAAGAAGCATTTGAGGCCTTACGTTCTCTTGGTTATGTTGAGAAGGAGCTGAAAAGTGTTCGTCCACATTTAGAGGAAGAGCAATTATCGACAGATGGATACATAAAGAAGGCTCTAAAATTAATGTTGAAAGTTTAGAGAACGGAGGTGACTTGTCTTGGATGAACGTGTCGTATCTGCGGAAGAGCAGGGAATGGAAGAATCACTTGATCAACGAGTTCGACCGCAAAGTCTAGACAACTATATAGGCCAGGAAAAGGTTAAGAAAAACCTGTCTATATTTATGGAGGCTGCGAAACTTCGAGAAGAATGCCTTGATCACGTACTTTTATATGGACCACCTGGTTTAGGGAAAACAACACTTTCAGGAATTATTGCAGCTGAAATGGGAGTGAATATGAGAACCACTTCAGGTCCTGCTATTGAACGTCCAGGTGATTTAGCTGCAATTTTGTCTTCATTAGAACCAGGGGATGTTTTATTTATTGATGAAATACACCGGTTAAATCGAATGGTTGAAGAAGTTCTTTATCCAGCAATGGAGGATTTTTGCTTAGATATCGTCATAGGAAAAGGTCCAACTGCAAGATCTGTTCGCCTAGAGCTTCCTCCCTTTACATTAGTTGGAGCGACAACCCGGGCTGGGATGCTCTCTGCCCCACTTCGAGATCGTTTTGGTGTTCTTTCACGTCTAGAATATTATTCAGAAGCTGAGCTAACGATAATTGTTAAGCGTACCGCTGAAATTTTTGAGGCTGAAATTGAAGACCAGGCCGCAATTGAAATTGCTCGTCGATCTAGAGGCACGCCAAGAATTGCTAACCGCCTCCTAAGAAGGGTGAGGGACTTTGCACAGGTTGAAGGGGATGGGAACATCACACTCACGATTGCAAAGCATTCGCTTGAACAATTGCAGGTGGATGAATTAGGACTAGATCATATCGATCATAAATTACTTTACGGAATGATTGAAAAGTTTCGTGGTGGACCAGTTGGGCTTGATACGATAGCAGCAACAATTGGAGAAGAATCGGAAACGATTGAAGATGTATATGAACCTTATTTATTGCAAATTGGTTTCATTCAACGGACACCGCGAGGGAGAGTTGTTACAATAGCTTGCTATGAGCATTTTAACTTGGAGGTACCGAAGTGAATGTTCCGAAATTGTTAATAGGTTTAGGGGCTCTGCTCATCTTAATTGGATTGCTTTGGATGGTGATTGGTCGTTTTATCCCAATTGGGAAGCTTCCAGGTGACATTTTAATAAAGCGTGAGAACACGACATTTTATTTTCCGATTATGACGAGCATTGTTGTAAGTATTGTCATTTCGCTTCTTCTCTTCATAATAGGGAGGATACGCTAACTTGCACAGCTAGCTTAGTTTAGGTATGATTACGAAAGTATAATATGAATGATAAAGGTGAAGCTGAATGAACGTAGATGATTTTGATTTTCAATTACCGGAAGAATTAATTGCCCAGACGCCTCTTCTTGACAGGACGGCGTCTCGTTTGCTTGTTCTAAATCGTAGCACAGGACAAGTTCAGGATAGCACATTTACTAATATTGTTGATAACCTTGTGGAAGGTGATTGTCTCGTACTAAACGATAGTCGCGTCCTTCCTGCAAGACTTTTTGGTACAAAAGAGGGAACCGGTGCAAATATTGAGGTACTATTGCTGAAGCAAATAGAGGGTCAGGAATGGGAGACACTCGTCAAACCGGCAAAGCGTGTTAAAAAGGGGACAGTCATTGTTTTCGGAGAAGGTCAGCTAAGTGCAACCTGTGTTGGTGAGGCTGATCATGGTGGTAGAATATTAAGAATGAACTTTGAAGGTATCTTTCATGAAGTCCTAGACCAGTTAGGGGAAATGCCTCTCCCACCTTATATTAAAGAAACCTTGCCTGATCAAGAAAGATATCAAACCGTTTATTCGAAAAATAGAGGATCTGCAGCTGCACCTACAGCTGGACTTCATTTCACAAATGAAATTTTAGACGAGATTAGAAATAAAGGAGTTCATATTGCATTCATCACTCTTCATGTTGGTCTTGGAACATTTAGACCTGTTAGTGTTGAAAATGTTGAAGACCATGAAATGCATGCAGAATTCTACCAGATGAGTGAAGAAACCGCTGCGACACTAACGGCCACTAGAAAAAGAGGCGGTCGAATTGTTGCTGTTGGCACGACCTCTGCAAGGACTCTTGAGACGATCATGAGTGAATACGGCGAGTTTAAGGAGTGTTCCGGTTGGACCTCAATCTTTATTTATCCTGGATACGAAGTCAAGGGTATTGACGGACTGCTAACTAATTTCCACTTACCTAAATCGACGCTAGTCATGCTAGTAAGTGCATTTGCGAGTAAAGAATTTGTGATGAATGCGTATCATCATGCGATCAAAGAACGCTACCGCTTTTTTAGCTTCGGTGATGCCATGCTAATTCTATAACAGAAAAGGAAGAAAAAAATGACTGCAATTAGATATGAGCATATTAAAACGTGTAAGCAATCAGGTGCAAGGCTTGGGAAAGTTCATACTCCTCATGGAACATTTGAAACCCCAATATTTATGCCTGTCGGAACGCTTGCAACGGTGAAAACGATGAGTCCAGAGGATTTAAAGAGCATGAATGCTCAAATCATTTTAAGTAACACATACCATCTATGGTTAAGACCCGGACATGACATCATTAAAGAAGCTGGTGGATTGCATCGTTTTATGAACTGGGATCGTCCGATATTAACTGATTCTGGTGGATTTCAAGTATTTAGTTTAAGTGATTTGCGTAAGATTGAAGAGGAAGGTGTTCATTTCCGCAATCATCTTAACGGTGATAAGCTCTTTTTAAGTCCTGAAGGGGCAATGGAAATTCAAAATGCTCTCGGATCTGATATTATGATGGCATTCGATGAATGTCCGCCGTACCCAGCTGAATATGATTACATGAAAGCATCGGTTGAAAGAACAAGTCGGTGGGCTGAACGTTGTGTGAAGGCACATGCTCGTCCCGAGGATCAAGGATTATTTGGGATTGTCCAAGGTGGGGAATATGAAGACCTGCGCCGACGCAGTGCGGAAGATTTAGTTTCCCTAGACTTTCCTGGCTATGCAATTGGAGGATTATCGGTTGGTGAACCAAAGGATGTTATGAACCGGGTATTGGAATTCACGACACCACATCTACCTTCAGATAAACCTCGTTACTTAATGGGAGTGGGATCAGCTGATTCACTGATTGATGGGGCCATTCGAGGGATTGATATGTTTGATTGTGTGTTGCCTACGAGAATCGCTCGTAATGGAACACTGATGACAAGTACAGGAAGACTTGTAGTACGGAATGCTAAATATGCTAGGGATTTTGGACCACTTGATGAAAACTGTGATTGCCATGTTTGTCAAAATTATTCACGTGCGTATATTCGCCATTTAGTTAAATGTGAAGAAACGTTCGGATTTCGATTAACCTCTTACCATAACTTATATTTCCTGTTAAACTTAATGGAGCAGGTCAGACAAGCAATTCGTGAAGATCGCTTACTCGATTTTCGTGAAGAGTTTTTTGAAATGTACGGTTTCAACAAACCAAATGCTAAGAATTTTTAGGTTTTTTTTATTAATGAAAGGGGGGAAATAAAATGGAGATGATAGGAACTCTTTTACCATTGATTTTAATGTTTGCGATTTTTTATTTTCTGTTAATCAGACCACAACAAAAGAAGCAAAAAGCAATACGTGAAATGCATAATGCACTTCAACGTGGGGACAAGATCGTAACGATCGGTGGATTACACGGTACAATTGATTCAATCGATGAAAACATAGTTGTTATTCTTGTTAATGACAACCGCAAGCTGACATTTGAACGCTCGGCTATTCGCGAAGTTGTTAATCCAGATTGATCCTACATAAAAAAGCACAGCATATGCTGTGCTTTTTTTTAATAATGAGGCTGGGACAAAAGTGATTTAACTAATGGAAAATCCGAACAATGGTGGTTGGCGGACGTAAATCGCACCTGAAATATACTTCGCTTTCCGCGGGAAGCCGGTGAGCCTCCTCGAGCTTCGCACTGCGGGGTCTCACCTTTGGCTTTTAGGTGAGGCCACTGAAAAAGTCCCGTTGGGCAGAATCGAGGAAGCTGCAATGGCTCCACTCGTTGCACGCCCGCCTGCGGAAAGCGTGCCCCCCCATCCCGGTAGCGTGTTCGAAGCGACTTTTTTACGCACATTCCTCTTTTAATGCCAATAACCTGTCGGCTGTCTCGCTTCACACGAGACTTGGTCGACAGGTTGAAAGTTTGATGATATCCACATTTTACTGGCCTTTAAAATCACTTTGTTAATTGTTATTGCTCGATAAATTGACTCCGACAATTCCACCTAGAGCCGCTGCCACAAGATAACCACCGTGGAACATAAGTTGCTCTGATGTGAAAATGCTGTTATAGCCTAAATACTGGATAAGAAAGGTGAGTAAAGAGAACAGAAGAGCTGTTAATGCACCTGCAAGTAATCCCTTTTCCTTTGCTTTCCCACCTGAAATTAATCCCCCGATAAACATCGTACCAAATGCAATGGCTAACACTAACCATTTCACTGAGTGTTCTGTAAATGAAGTAAAAGTTAAGACAAGTGAGATGACTAAGCTTGAAGTTAAGATAAGCACAAGAATGGTTGTAAGTCCGATTAAAATAGCTGGAAAGAAACCTCTATAAGCCATGATTTTCTTCTCTCCTTTCTTCAATTGATCTTCGTTTATTAAAGCTTATTCAGGCTTGTTCAAAATAGACTCATAATTTCTAGGAGATATCAATTTGGACATGTTTTCCTCAAGCTTGTCATAGGATGGTAGAAATGAGAGGAGAGGAGTGGAGTTCATTTAATGGAGGTAACATTAGCTTTAGTTATTTTTTTATGTAGTTACTTCTTTATCATTACAGAAAAGCTGAATAGGGCTGTAGTTGCTTGTTTTGGTGGCGTTCTAATGCTCATTTTTGGCGTATATGAAATCAATTCGGCTTTCTTGCATCATATTGACTGGCACACAATTACGTTGCTGTTAGCGATGATGATTTTAGTATCAATAACAAGTCAAAGTGGTTTTTTTGAGTTTATTGCTGTATCATTGGCACAAAAAGTCGGTGGGCGACCTCTTCCATTACTGATCGTTATTTCAAGTTTGACCGCGTTTGGTTCAGCTTTTTTAAATAATGTAACGACAGTTTTATTAATTGTTCCTATAATTTTTACTTTGACCTCATTACTGAAATTGCCAGCTGTTCCTTTTTTGTTGTCAATCGTAATGGCTTCGAACATTGGTGGAACAGCGACCTTAATTGGGGATCCTCCTAATTTAATGATCGGCCAGGCTGTAGGTCATTTAACATTTAATGACTTTTTGATCCATTTAAGTCCTGTTGTTATTTTAATTTTTGCCGTTGTTATGACTTGTTTGTCTTTTTATTATCGTAAGCAAATGGTTGTCACTGCTGCAGATCGGTCAAAATTGTTTAATATTGATGCTTCGACTTTCATAAAAGACCGTAAATTACTTGTAAAATCAGTTACAGTCTTAACTTTGACGACGGTCGGTTTTATCGTTCAACCATTTATCCAGATCGATTTAACTAGTATTGCGATGGTTGGGGCTCTCTTACTTATGTTAATTACAAATGATGAGCAAGATATGGAAGAGGTTTTTCGATCGGTTGAATGGGTCACGTTGTTCTTCTTTATTGGATTGTTTATGCTTGTTGGTGGATTAAAGGAAGTTGGAATTATTGACGAAATTGCCAAATCAATTATTTATTACACAGAGGGTGATCTGCCTAAAACAGCCCTACTGATATTATGGGGTTCAGGTATTTTATCTGGTTTTGTGGATAATATTCCTTTCGTTGCAGCAATGATTCCGGTCATCCTAGAATTTAAAGAATTTGGAATGGGGAATTTAGATCCGCTTTGGTGGGCCTTAGCTCTTGGTGCTTGTCTTGGTGGGAATGCTACAATTATTGGAGCGACAGCGAATGTGATTGTAGCTGGAATGGCTGTAAAGGCTAAGCATCCGTTCAGTTACTGGGAATTTCTAAAGGTTGGATTACCTGTTGCCATCATTTCATTTGTTATTTCAACGATTTATTTATATTTTCGTTATCTTATCGATTTCATTTAATGCCAAAAGCTTCATATCATGCGACGTTCCTCTAAGGTCATACTAAACAGAGTATGATACACGGAGGAGCGTTTTTCTGATGGATTATCTGACAATTGTTTTAAGGACCCTGTTCATTTACTTCGTCATTCTCTTTGTCATGCGATTGTTCGCAAGACGTGAATATATGAGCTTCGTTGTCGTGTTAATGGTAACACAACTAGGAGTCATGCTAATGCTTGAATACAATTGGCCACTACTTGTTTTTTTAATCCCTGCAGTTGTGTTAATCATTGTTCAATCGTTTTATTCTTGGTATATAAAGAAGGAAGAACAAGTGATAGAAACCTTAAATCTTTCGGAACTTTTAAGCAAAATAAAAGCGGAGCAGCATCATCAAGGTTTGAATAATGAGTTTGCAGAACTTGATGATTTGAAGACGATTCGTTTAGAGGCGGGCATGCTACCACTCCCCCTTATTATTGATGGGAAAATAGAAATAGATAATTTGGAAAAGATCAATCAAACAGAGCTCTGGTTAAGGCAGGAATTAAAAAAACTTGGTTATAGGGAGATTAAGAATATTTCTTACTGTGCTCTTCGTGATGGAGAAACCTTTTTTGTTGAACTAAAATAAAGGGTATACAGAGGTAATAACCTACTGTATACCCTTAATTCTACGAACGAGGTAGCAAGGTCTCAAGCCATTTCCCGATGAAAGGAACTCTTTTTAACTCATCGCTGTTTACAAGTCCTAATGCAATTGTGAGAGCACTATAGAAAATCATTGTGATTGAGATCGTTATCATCGTTTTCATTAAAAGTGAGTAGCTAGTAAATGCGTAGGACGCTAACAGATAACCGACCCAAGTCGTTGCAATAATTAAAATTACTGATTTTAAGACCATTTTTGTATCAATGGTAAAACTAATCGTTTTGGCAACCGATGCAAAATGGAGCATGGTGACAAGAACAAAGCCAATGACTATTGCCAGAGCAGCACCCATAATTCCAAGCTCTGGCCTTGTTGCTAAAGCGAAAATTGCCCCAATTTTAATAACGGCTCCAAATAAGCTGTTCATCATCGCTGCTTTGGCTAAATTTAATGCTTGTAATGTAGCTTGAAGAGGGCCTTGGAAATATAAAAAGATAGTAAATGGTGCCATTAATTTAATATAGGTAGCAACGGTTGGTGCATCGTACATTAATTTCATAATTGGTTCAGCAAACACATAAAGAATGACGACGGAAGCCCCTCCAGATATAAGAGCTAGCCGTAATGCTTGGTTAAGGCGGTAGTGCACGGTTTGATAATGGTTCCTAGCAGCGGCTTCACTTATTGCAGGGACGAGCGAGACCGAAAGTGATTGGGTAATAAAGGTCGGTAGCAGTAGTAATGGAATAGCAAAACCAGTTAATTCACCATATTGACTAGTTGCAACAACTGTTGCTACTCCTGCAATTGCTAAGCTTTGAGTGACAACAATGGGTTCGAAAAAAAATGAAATTGATCCAATTAATCGACTTCCTGTTGTTGGTATTGCGATACTCATTAATTCTTTAAACGTCTTTCTACCTTCCTTCACATAACCGAAGAACCCCCGACGGACCCGAAAGCGTTTGTTTGTTTTGAACATAAAGATCATGTAAATGAGAGAAGCTAACTCCCCAATTACAACTGAAGCCATGGCACCTGCTGCTGCATATTCAACCCCCATTGGTAAGAAGGCAGTTGTCATAACTGCAACTAATGTAATCCGAACGACTTGTTCAATTACTTGCGAAACCGCAGATGGCTTCATATTTTGGCGACCTTGAAAATACCCTCGCATGACAGATGATAATGCAACGATAGGTACAATTGGTGCAATCGCCATCAATGGATAATAAGCCCTTGGATCTGTTAGTAATGTACTAGCAACAACTGGAGCGAAAGCAAGCATGACAATTGTAAAAATAATACTTAGTATACCTGTCATTGCGAGAGATACTACTAGTATTTTTTTTATTTTTTGGCGGTCATTAGTTGCTTCAGCCTCAGCAACTAGCTTCGAAATTGCAACAGGAAGCCCGAGTTGTGTTAATGTAATAACAAGAGTTAATGTAGGAACGGCCATCATATAAAGACCGACCCCTTCTGCTCCCATAATCCTTGCTACAACAATTCTATTCACAAAGCCTAAAAATCTCGTTATAAGTCCAGCGATAATGAGAATGAAGGCACCTTTTAAAAACGTTTGCTTTGTCATAATCACCCCTACTTTCTTTTTAAAAAAATGATGGATATTTTTCGTTATTATTTATATGCTTAGTAGTGGGTCAAGCATGACAAGTAGTTAACGCAATGTAGAAAGGAAGAGTGGATTGAAAGAAGAGATTAAACAGTATATCTTTGAGAACTTTGAATTCTTGCCTCCAGAACTACTAGTGTTTTTTATTTCGGCCTTACCGATACTAGAGTTAAGAGGTGGCATTCCTGTTGCTCATCAGCTTGGTCTATCTTATTGGGAAGCTCTTTTTTATGGAATTGGAGGGAATCTGTTACCGATCATTCCGATACTCGTTTTTTTTAGACCGATTAGTAAATGGATGCTTAGATTTAATCTATATAAGCGTTTTTATGATTGGCTTTATAATCGAACAATAAAAAAGAGTGACAATGTAGAGAGATTTGGTGCAATTGGATTAATCTTGTTTACAGCAGTTCCTCTTCCAACAACAGGGGCCTATTCGGCTTGTTTAGCAGCTATTTTATTTTTCATACCAATCCGTTTTGCTTTTTTCGCTATTTGTTCAGGAGTGATTATTGCTGGAGTAAGCATTGCTAGTGTAATGTATGCGGTATTCTAAGGAGGGTTTAGTATATGAATGAAAGACAGCAATTTGAGGTATGGAGATTAGATATCCAACCAGCATTAATTAGTAAAGTAGACGAATTGCATTTATTAGGTTACGACCGTGCTAATGAGGAAGATGTATGGACATGTGTCCTATATCAATTACGTAAGAAAAAGGAATTCATGCATAAGCATGCGTTCGTAAATAGCGTATTAACACTTAAACCACAAGCATTTATGACTTGGTTGACAATCCATTCTTATAAAGAACCAACCGATTGGTTTACTGACTTTGAATCAGGTATTCAAGGGTAGAATTGACAGTGTTTTTCCTAGAAAGATATAATGACAGTATTATTGTTATATGTCGTGGTGTTGATATGAAGGAGGAAGAAGAGTAAATGGTGAAAAAAGGGCGAATAGTCGCTTTTTTTCTTGTTGTAGCCATTTTGGCTGTTTTGATAAGTCAAACAGTAATGGGAATAACAAAGGAAATAAAGCTTGGACTTGATCTTCAAGGTGGCTTTGAAATTTTATATGAAGTAAATGAGGCAAATCAAGGTGATGTGATTGATGATAGTGCCTTACAGGCAACTGTAAGTGCCCTAGAACAAAGGATTAATGTAATCGGTGTATCTGAGCCTAATATTGCGATTGAAGGAGAGGACCGAATTCGAGTACAGCTTGCTGGTGTTGATGATCAACAAACGGCAAGAGAGCTTCTCTCAACTGAAGCAGAATTGACGATTCGTAATGTCCATGATGAGGTCCTAGTAGACGGAAGCGATCTCAAACAAAATGGTGCAAGATCAGATATGGATACACAAAGTAATAAACCAATTGTCAATATTACCTTCAAAGATTCTAAATTGATGGAAGAGATTACAAGAGAATTGTATGAGGGTCCACCAGAAGAGAATATGCTTGTGTTCTGGCTTGATTTTGAAGAGGGTGTTGATTCATATGCTGAGGAATCATTAAAAGCCGATCCAAAATTTTTATCTGCTGCAACAGTTCGATCTATTATCTATAGTGATACAGCAACAATTAGTGGGAATTTCACGCTTGAAGAGACCGATCAGTTAGCAAAGATACTAAATGCCGGTGCGTTACCGGTGAAACTTGAGGAGCTTTCATCTAATTCAGTTGGTGCATCTCTTGGAGAGCAAGCAATGAAGCAAACGGTATATGCAGGTTTTATTGGGATTGCTTTAATATTTGCTTATATGCTGTTTTATTACCGATTTATGGGACTTATTGCAGTTATTACTCTTAGTACGTATGTATACCTTGTTTTGCTTGTCTTTGATTTAATGAATGCGGTTCTAACATTACCAGGAATCGCGGCATTGATTCTTGGTGTAGGTATGGCAGTTGATGCTAATATTATTACGTATGAACGTATTAAAGATGAAATTCGTTCTGGAAAGACGATTATGTCTTCGTTTAAAGCGGGAAGTAGACGATCCTTATCGACGATCTTAGATGCTAATATTACGACGATTTTAGCTGCAGCCGTCCTATTTATTTATGGGACAAGCTCTGTTCAAGGCTTTGCAGTTATGTTGATTGTTAGTATTTTGGTTAGTTTCATTACAGCGGTCTATGGTTCAAGGCTACTACTCGGCCTTTGGGTGAAGAGTAGAGCGTTAGATAAGAAGACTCGTCTATTTGGTGTAAAGGAGAGTGAAATCGATGAGCTTTAATTTTCAATCGAGCGGAATAGACTTTGTCAAACACCGCAAGAAGTTCTTTATTCTCTCTGGAGCCTTTAGTCTTATTGGAGTCATCTTGCTAATGACACTTGGACTAAATTTAGGTATTGATTTTAGTAGTGGATCACGTGTAGATATCCTTGCAACGGAAACAATCTCTGCAGATGAGATTATCGAAGATTTCGAACAGTTAGGTTACTCGGTTACTTTAAATGACGTAACATTAGCTGGAGATAATAATGAAATGGCCAATGTGCGATTTGTCGGTGTATTGGATCAAGCTGAGATTGCAACCATTCAATCATACTATATGGAAAAGTTCGGGTCGGAACCGAATATTAGTACGGTTGATCCAATGGTTGGTCAGGAATTAGCAAGAAATGCTCTAATTGCTGTATTAATTGCTTCTGTAGGAATTGTTATTTATGTGACAATACGTTTTGAATTTCTCTACGGTCTTGCAGCTGTTATTGCGTTATTGCATGATGCATTTTTTATCATTGCAATTTTCAGTTTGCTACAAATTGAAGTGAATGTGCCCTTCATCGCAGCTGTTCTGACCATTGTTGGTTATTCAATTAATGATACGATTGTAACCTTTGATCGTATTAGAGAAAACATGAAGTTAACGAAGCGCATTAGAGGCTTTGAAGACCTGGCGAACATTGTTAATATGAGTCTTGTCCAAACGTTATCACGATCTATTAACACAGTATTAACGGTGGTATTTGCGGCAGCAGCAATCTTTATTTTTGGTGGGGAAGCGATTCGTTCTTTTTCACTAGCTCTATTAATTGGTCTTGTCGCAGGGACGTATTCATCGCTCTTTCTCGCGTCACAACTTTGGTTAATATGGAAAGCAAAACAATTGGAGAAGAAGCGGTTTGACTCTCAGCCGAATTCAGAAGGTAATCCTACTGTATAATATAAATAGAGTGGCCTTTAGTTAACTAAGGGGCACTCTTTTATGCTGTGTATGAATGAATGTGGAATAGAATGGTAAAATAAGAAAAGAAAGAAACTTATATAAAGTAGGTGTTTACGTGTCTGAGGGAGAAGCAGATGTACGTTACCAAAAGGTTCGATTTGCTGCATGGGTAGGAATTATCGGCAATATTATTTTAGCGACTATAAAAGCAGTTGTCGGCATAATTGCTAACAGTCGGGCATTGCTTGCTGATGCGGTTCATTCGGCTTCTGATGTTGTAGGGTCTGTTGTTGTTTTGATTGGAGTCAGAGCGGCTAAGATGCCACCAGACGAGGATCATCCTTATGGTCACGGAAAAGCTGAGTCTGTCGCAGCTATTATTGTCTCTGTTTTATTATTTATTGTAGGGTTTGAAATTGCTCTTGGTGCATTTAAATCTTTTTTTGAGCCAGTTGTTGTTCCAAAGACGATTGCCATTTATGCAGTTGTTTTTTCAATCGTTGTTAAAGAAATAATGTTTCGTTATAAGTACAATTTGGGTAAAAAGTATAAGAGTGAAGCTTTGATAACTGATGCCTGGCATCACCGTTCAGATGTGTTTTCATCTATTGCTGCATTAGTTGGGATCGCTGCTGCTCTTCTTGGTGGCTATTTGAACATTCAATGGCTAGTTTATGGCGATGCTCTTGCCAGTGCATTTGTTGCAATGCTAATTGTAAAGATGGCCTGGTCGCTTGGTAAGCAATCGATCCATAATGCATTAGATCATGTCCTTCACGAGGAGGATGTTGTTGAAATGAAAAAGGTAGCCAGAAATGTTGATGGGGTTTTGAATATTGATGAGTTCTATGCAAGGGAACACGGGCATTATGTTATTGTAGATATTAAAATAGCAGTTGAACCTTCAATAACAGTTGAAGAAGGTCATTCGATTGGAAAGAGAGTAAAGGAATGTCTGCTCGAGGATAAACAGGTTCAAGATGTACTTGTGCACATCAATCCATATCGACCAGAAAAAAAAGCACTTTAACAAAGGAGTGAGCATAATGAGAGGACAATGGGGTTTAATTTTAAGTTTAGTTGCGGCGATTATTATAGCGATTTTTGCAATTATTAATGTTGAGGCAGTACCAGTAAATTATTTATTTGGGGTAGCGAACTGGCCATTAATCCTGGTCATCCTTGGTTCTGTTTTAATGGGCGCTATTATTGCAGGAGCGATTGGGATGGTTCGTATTTATCGCTTGCAATCAGAGCTTAGACGTCTGAAATCTGCTCAAATGTCGTCTAATCAAGTAAGCGTTGATGAGGCGTTTAATAGTGAAATAAAGGAAAAAGACCAAGAATAGTGTTAATTGAATAATTGTCACCCTTTGATAGCTCCTGTATAATGGATAGTTCAAGGGGTGTTTTTATGTTGAAATCAAAAGCTAGGTGGAAGATTAAAGAACAATCCTCACTCGAATTAGATGAATTAGTTACTAAGCTGAAGCTTGTTCCTTTAGTGGCCAAGCTCCTTATTAATAGAGGTATTACAACTGTTGAAGCAGCAAAAGCTTTTTTATATAAAGAAGAGATGCAATATCATGATCCGTTCCTGTTAGATGGGATGGATTTAGTTATTGAACGGTTACAACAAGCGATTGAGCTTGAGCAAAAAATTCTCATTTTTGGGGATTATGATGCCGATGGAGTTAGCAGTACAACCGTTTTGTATCTAGCCTTACAAACCTTAAATGCAAAGGTAGACTACTATATTCCAAATCGATTTACCGAAGGATACGGCCCCAATGAACCTGCAATCCGAAAAGCGAAGCAAGACGGTTATGGACTAGTAATTACAGTTGATACTGGAATTGCCGCAACCCATGTAGCAGAAGTGGCGAAGGAAATTGATCTTGATTTTATTATTACAGATCACCACGAAGCTCCTCCTGTTTTGCCTGATGCTTATGCAATTGTCAATCCGAAGAAACCAGGATGTAGCTATCCTTTTAAAGGATTAGCTGGAGTTGGTGTGGCTTTTAAAGTTGCCCATGCCTTGCTTGGTCGGGTTCCGTCTGAGTTTCTAGATATTGCAGTTATTGGAACGGTTGCGGATCTTGTCCCCTTAGTTGATGAAAATCGTCTGCTAGTAATGGAAGGATTGCATGCCCTACAATCAACGAATCGCCCTGGTTTGGTCGCACTAATGAAGGTGTGTGGTATCGAAGGACAAGCCGTCGGTGCTGATCATGTTGGCTTTGGAATTGGACCTAGAATCAATGCAGCTGGCCGATTGGATTCCGCTGATCCAGCAGTGGAGCTATTGTTGACTGCAGAAAGAGAGATGGCTGAGCAACTTGCTTCAGAGATTGATGCATTGAATAAGGAACGCCAACTGGTTGTAACAGAGATTACTGAATCAGCTGTAGCTGTCGTTGAGAAGCACTTTCCTCCGGACGAAAATGAAGTGCTTATCGTTGCAGGTGAGGGATGGAATGCTGGGGTAATTGGAATTGTTGCTTCTCGCTTAGTTGAGCGTTATTACCGTCCAACAATTGTTTTAAGTATTGATCGAGAAAAAGGGTTAGCTAAGGGTTCTGCAAGAAGTATTGAAGGATTTGATATGTTTGAGGAGCTCTCAAAAAGTCGTGATATCCTCCCGCATTTTGGTGGACATCCAATGGCCGCTGGTTTGACAATGAAGGTGGAGGATGTTGATCTGTTAAGAGAGCGTTTATGTCAGCAAGCAAAAGAGACATTAACGGAGGAAGACTTTAAGCCTGTAACAAATATTGATCTCGTTGCAAAGGTTGAAGAAATCTCTGTTTCAGTTATTGAGCAACTCGAGCAGCTGGCCCCGTTCGGAGTTCAAAATCCCACACCAAAAGTACTCTTACAGGGTGTACAACTTGATCAAATGAGGAAAATTGGCAGTGATGCAAACCATCTGAAAATAGGGTTAGCACAAGGAAGTACGATACTAGATGGGATCGGATTTCATTTAGGTTACTTATTTGATCAAATGACAATTAAAACAAAAGTATCTGCGGTTGGAACCCTCTCAATTAATGAGTGGAATGGACATGTGAAACCGCAGTTGATGATTAGCGATCTAGCTGTTGATGATTGGCAACTATTTGATTGGCGAAGTATTCAAAAGCAGAAAATACAAGAAAGACTTATAGATATCCCAGGTGACGAAAGAGTATTGATCAGTTTTCAAGATCAAACTCAGCAAGTGTTAGGTTTGGAAGATTGGCCCGTATTGAAACCTGAGGAGATTAAGTCTTTTACAGATAAATTTATCGTTCTACTTGATGTGCCACGTTATCGTGAGCAATTAGAGAAACTCTTTTTAGAAAAGGGCGAGCCAAGCCGAATTTATACAATCTTTCACCAAGAGGAAGATTCATTTTTTACGAGTAATCCAAATCGAGAACAATTTAAATGGTTCTATGGTTTTCTATTAAAACGCCAAACATTTAATTTGAAAAAGCACAGTGAAGAGTTGGCAACGTTTAAAGGCTACTCGCGTCATACAATTGATTTCATGGCGAAAGTGTTTTATGAGCTCGGTTTTGTTACAATAGAGGATGGGACGGTTATAGTCGCAGCTAGTCCAGAGAAAAAGAACTTAGAAGAATCAACAAGTTATCGTCAGAAGCAAGAGCAAGCATATATTGAAAATGAGTTTGTCTATTCTTCTTATGAACAACTTAAACAGCGGTTCGATCAAATGATTAGAACCGAAATCACTCAAACGATGATCAAGGAGACGGTGTAAGATGGATTTTAAAAAGTATATTACAATTGTAGAGGATTACCCAAAAGAAGGAATTCGCTTTAAAGATATTACGACACTCATGCAGGATGGCGAGGCTTACCGTGCGGCAATAAATGAAATGGCCGAATTTGCAAAAGAAAAGAAGGCTGATGTGATTGTTGGTCCTGAAGCAAGGGGCTTTGTTGTTGGTTGTCCAATCGCGTATGCTCTTGGTGCAGGCTTTGTTCCTGTTAGAAAGCCAGGAAAACTTCCTCGTGAAGTAATTTCTCAAGATTATGGATTAGAATACGGGAAGGATCAGCTAACACTTCACGTTGACTCAATTCAAAAAGGACAACGAGTTGTGATTGCGGATGATTTACTAGCAACAGGAGGAACGATTGAGGCAACGATCAAAATGGTAGAGCAATTAGGCGGAGAAGTTGTCGGTGTTGCTTTTATGATTGAATTAACTTATTTAGAAGGAAGAAATAGACTGAAGGAATATGATTTATTTTCATTAATGTCATATAGCTAATTTTTTCTTAAGAGGGCATGCTTTAACAATAAAAGTGTGTCTTCTTTTCTTATTATAATTAATAACTAGAGGTTTTCAGTTTTTTCCCTTTACATCAGGCTCAAACTTAACCATAATATAAGGAAATATTGAATCGTAAATAGGTGATTCCATGACGATAGATCAAGTGTTAGAAAGAGCGAGTTTATATTTAGGTGAACAGGACATCGCTTTTTTACAAAAGGCATATGAATATGCAGAGAAGGCTCATGAAGGACAATATCGTAAATCTGGGGAGCCTTACATTCTCCATCCGATCCAAGTGGCAGGAATCATTGTTGACCTGGAACTCGATCCAAACACTGTTGCAGCTGCCTTTCTCCATGATGTGGTTGAGGACACGGATGTAACTGTGCAAGATCTAACGGAAATGTTCAACGATCAAGTTGCAATGCTCGTTGACGGTGTAACGAAGCTCAAGAAATTTAAATACAAATCAAAAGAAGAACAGCAGGCTGAAAACCATCGTAAAATGCTTATCGCGATGGCAAAGGACATTCGTGTAATCCTGATTAAGCTTGCAGACCGTTTGCATAATATGAGAACCTTGAAATTTATGCCACCGGAAAAGCAACGAATTACATCTAATGAGACCTTAGAGATTTTCGCACCTCTTGCTCATCGTCTTGGGATATCTAAGATTAAATGGGAGCTTGAGGATACGGCCTTACGTTATTTAGATCCACAGCAATATTATCGTATTGTTAATTTAATGAAGCGTAAGCGTGCAGAGCGTGAACAATATCTATCTGAAGTAATGGATACAATTAATGAAAACCTTATTGAGGTGCATGTTGAAGCCGAGCTTTCAGGTAGGCCGAAGCATATTTACAGCATATACCGTAAAATGATGTTGCAGGATAAGCAATTTAATGAAATTTATGATTTATTAGCTGTGCGAATAATTGTTGACAGTATAAAAGACTGCTATGCCGTTCTTGGAATCATTCATACATCATGGAAGCCGATGCCTGGAAGGTTCAAAGACTATATTGCAATGCCGAAAGCAAATATGTACCAGTCTCTTCACACAACAGTTGTTGGGCCATATGGTGATCCTCTTGAGGTCCAAATACGTACGGAAGAGATGCATCGTATTGCTGAGTTCGGGGTTGCAGCCCATTGGGCCTATAAAGAAGGTAAGACAATTAACCCAAATAATAATACGTTTGAAGATAAATTAAGCTGGTTTAGAGATGTAATTGAATCACAAACAGACACTAACGATGCACAAGAGTTTATGGAATCATTAAAAATGGATCTCTTTTCTGACATGGTTTTTGTATTTAGTCCGAAAGGGGATGTCATTGAGCTTCCAGCAGGTTCGGTTCCAATCGACTTTGCATACCGTATCCATAGTGAAGTAGGAAATCGCTGTATTGGTGCAAAGGTGAATGGTAAGATGGTTCCACTAGATCACCAGTTAAAAACAGGAGATATTATTGAAGTATTAACTTCGAAGCACTCCTACGGTCCTAGTCAAGATTGGGTGAAAATTACCAAATCATCCCATGCAAAA
This sequence comes from Halalkalibacter suaedae, assembly GCF_017939705.1. Lineage (GTDB taxonomy): Bacteria > Bacillota > Bacilli > Bacillales > Bacillaceae_D > Halalkalibacter > Halalkalibacter suaedae. The sequence goes on along the minus strand of NZ_JAGKSQ010000003.1, from coordinate 420,801 downwards.
AATAAAATTAAACAATGGTTTAAAAAAGAACGTCGTGAAGAGAATGTTGAAAAAGGCCGAGAGTTAATTGAAAAAGAAATAAAGGCAATGGAGTTTGATCCTAAGATTGTCTTAACAGATGAAAATATCAATGAGGTTGCCGATAAGTTCAGTTTTGCTGGAGAAGAAGATATGTTTGCTGCTGCAGGATATGGTGGCATCAGTGTGAAACAGATCGTCAATCGGATGACTGAAAAGCTTCGTAAGCAGATTGATCAAGAGCAAGAGGATCAGACACTTGCAGAAGCCCTATCAGATGTACAAACACATCGACCAACAAAAAAGACAAGCTCTGGTGTACGAGTCAAAGGTGTAGATAATTTATTAATCAGGCTCTCAAGATGCTGTACTCCTGTTCCTGGCGATGATATTATCGGCTATATCACAAAAGGGCGAGGTGTATCGATACATCGTGCTGACTGTGCCAATGTGAAAAATGAAGATGTCCAAGGACGATTACTCCCTGTTGAATGGGAAGGAGATCGCCAACAATCAAAATCGTATAATGTCGATATTGAGATTACTGCATATGATCGGAATGGATTACTAAACGAAGTACTCCAAGCAGTAACAGAATCAAGAACAGTTATAAATGCTGTATCAGGACGTTCTGATAATCGACAAAAGATGGCGACAATTCATTTAACCATTTCAATTCAGAACATTGATCACCTTCACAAGGTAGTTGAAAAAATAAAACATCTCCAAGACATCTACTCGGTGAGACGAGTCATGCACTAAAATGAGTGATCACCTCAAAAGGACGAATTTACTTTTTGGGGTGATTACTCATGCAATAAACGAAGCTGCTGTCGTCTATAAGTGAACTCTCATGAATATGAGGCGGCGAAGCATTGTCATCGTGCTAAAGATAATAGGCTGGACTAACCATTGCCTCTAGATAAGATGGGGGGACGTATAAATGAGGGTAGTACTTCAACGGACAAAGCAAGCATCTGTATCTGTTGATGGAGAGATTGTAGGACAGATTGATAAAGGTTTAACTTTACTTGTGGGAATTACACATGAAGACACATTAAAAGATATACAATACTTAGCAGAAAAAATTGTTCACCTTCGTATTTTTGAAGATGCAGAGGGGAAAATGAATCATTCATTGAAAGATATGGATGGACAAATTCTCTCCATTTCTCAATTTACCCTTTACGGGGACACTAGAAAAGGTAGACGTCCTAATTTTATGGATGCAGCTAAGCCTGATGTCGCACTTTTGCGATATGAAGAGTTTAATGAAGCTCTACGCTCAAAAGGGATAGTAGTTGAAACAGGGACATTTGGTGCCATGATGGATGTTTCACTTGTTAATGATGGACCAGTAACCCTTATTCTTGAAAGTTAATTCATAATGCATGTAAGTTTTCCTTTGTTTTGGGAGATGCTAGTAAAAAACAAAGCGGAGGAATGCCATCATGCGTGCAAGTATGAGACAGCAAATGCATCAAAATGCCTTAGCACCCTTATTTAATATGGACTATCACAATTTTCTTGAAAGAGAAAACCAACAAAGTAATATTGAGCTCGCGAGTGAATTCGGTTTGTCATTAAGAGATGTTAAGACACTTAAAAACAAGCTTGCTAGAAATTAAGCATTGACAGTTAATCTAACTATTCGTATGATGTAAACATCAAAAATAAATGAAACTAGTCCGAAGAAGAGGCATAGTAATTAAGGGAACAGATAGAGAAGAGAGGATTGGTCTTGGCTGAAAACCATCCATATCTGGCTTAATGAAGGAACACCTCTGAGGAGTTTTTCTGAACGAGTAATTTTACTTTAATAGGAAAAGACGTAAACAGGCGTTAACTGTCTAAAGTGGAAGCATTTATGCTTCAATTTAGGGTGGCACCACGGGTATAACTCTCGTCCCTGATGATGAATCATCAGGGATGGGGGTTTTTTATTTTATTTTATTTTATTTAATGTAAATAAAGGGAGTGAACGAAATGAGTATCCAAATTCCGCGTGGGACACAAGATCTTTTACCAGGCGAAATCGAACTATGGCAATACATAGAGGAAAAGGCGAAGGACATATGCCGAAGATACAATTACCAAGAAATACGTACACCTATTTTTGAACATACTGACTTATTTCAACGAGGGGTCGGCGATACGACAGACATCGTTCAAAGAGAAATGTATACATTTGAAGATCGAGGCAACCGAAGTCTCACATTAAGACCTGAAGGGACGGCTGGTGTAGCACGTTCGTATGTTGAAAAGAAAATGTATGGCCATGCTAATCAACCAACTAAACTTTACTATAATGGCCCGATGTTCCGCTATGAGCGCCCACAGTCAGGGAGAATGCGTCAATTTGTTCAGTTTGGTGTTGAGGCTATCGGAAGTGCAGACCCGGCAATTGACGCAGAGGTTCTTGCACTTGCAATGAGTATGTATGGCGAGCTTGGACTAACAGATGTGAAGCTTATTCTAAACAGCTTAGGTGATCAGGAAAGCCGTACTAGCCACCGACAAGCGTTAATTGATCATTTCAAGCCTAGTATCAATGAGTTCTGTGAGGACTGTCAAGCAAGACTCGAAAAGAATCCACTACGCATTTTGGACTGTAAGAAAGACCGAGAACACCCATTAATGGCAAGTGCCCCTTCCATTCTGGATTATTTGAATGAAGAGTCTGCTGAATATTTTAAAAAGGTCAGATTGATCTTAGATAAGCTTGGAATTAACTATGAGGTCGATCCTACGCTAGTAAGGGGACTTGATTACTATTACCATACCGCTTTTGAGATTATGGCTGACGGAGAAGGTTTTGGTGCTATTACTACTTTATGCGGTGGTGGAAGGTATACTGGACTCGTCGAAGAGCTTGGAGGTCCATCTACACCGGGGATTGGCTTTGCCTTTAGTATTGAACGATTAATTATGGCACTAAAAGCTAAGGGGTTAGTCGATAGTCCAGTATCAAAGCTTGATTGTTTCGTTGTTGCTTTAGGGGAAGAAGCGAAGGATAAGAGTGCAGAACTACTCTATCAGCTGCGTAAGGCAGGGATTAGTGCAGATAAGGATTACCTAGACCGTAAGATGAAAGCACAATTTAAAGCGGCTGATCGTTTGGGTGCAACATACACAGCGATTCTTGGCGAAGACGAACTTTCAAATAAGAAGATCAACGTCAAGAACATGGTTACAGGTGAACAAAAGGAAATTGATTTGGACGACTTTATTAACTATATGAGTGAACAGATTACTGGAGGTAAGTAGAATGAGTGAGAGAACACATCAGTGTGGGATAATTACCGAAGAAAATGTTGAACAAGTTGTGGCATTAAAAGGCTGGGTGCAAAGACGTCGTGATTTAGGACAAGTTGTTTTCCTTGATCTGCGAGATCGTTCGGGTTTAGTCCAGGTTGTCTTCAGTCCAGAGGTTAATAAGGAAGCTTTAGAAATTGCAAACAGAGTTAGAAATGAGTATGTTCTTGAGGTCGAAGGAACTGTTGTGAAACGTGATCCTAATACGGTGAATGAAAAGTTGTCAACAGGTCAGATTGAAGTGCACGCAACCAAAGTAACGATCTTGAATGCGTCTAAACCACTTCCATTTCAAATTGAAGCAAATACAGATGCATCTGAGGATGTTCGTTTGAAATATCGTTATTTAGATCTTCGCCGTCCTGATATGCAAGAAACATTAATTTTACGTCATAGAACAACGAAGCTCATTCGTGATTTCCTTGATCAAAGATCGTTTCTTGAAATTGAAACACCAATGTTAACGAAAAGTACACCTGAGGGTGCACGTGATTATCTTGTTCCAAGCCGTGTGCATCATGGAGAGTTTTATGCATTGCCACAATCACCACAATTATTTAAACAATTATTAATGGTTTCTGGATTCGAACGTTATTTCCAAATTGTTCGTTGCTTCCGTGATGAGGATTTAAGAGCAGATCGTCAGCCTGAATTTACTCAAGTCGATATCGAAACTTCTTTTATGAGTAAAGAAGAGCTTCTAGAAATGGCTGAGACGATGATGGCTAAGGTCATGAAGGAATTAAAGGGGATCGATGTCGTTCTACCATTCCCTCGACTAACGTATGACGAAGCAATGAATCGTTTTGGATCAGATAAGCCTGATTTACGCTTTGGCATGGAATTAGTTGAGCTATCACCTATTGTCAAGGATTCTGGATTTAAAGTATTCCAAAGTGCCATTGCAAGTGGTGGAATTGTTAAGGGCCTAAATTTAAAAGGTGGTGCCGATAAACTTTCTCGTAAAGATATCGATGCCCTAACTGATTTTGTGAAGCAATATGGTGCAAAAGGATTAGCTTGGCTCAAGGTTGAAGAAGATGGGCTAAAAGGACCGATTGCTAAATTCTTTGAAGGGGAGATACAGGAACAATTGAAGACTGCTCTTAATGCAGAAGTTGGCGACCTTCTTTTCTTCGGTGCTGATAAAAAGCAAGTTGTTTTTGATAGTCTTGGTGCACTTCGTCTACGTTTTGGAAAGCAATTTGATTTAATTGATAAGAATCAATTTAATTTCCTATGGGTAGTTGATTTCCCACTTGTTGAGTATGATGAAGACGCAAAACGATTTGTTGCATTGCATCATCCGTTTACAAGCCCGAAAAAAGAAGATTTATCACTACTTGCAACAGATCCAGCTAGTGTTCGTGCGGATGCATATGATCTTGTTTTAAATGGCTACGAGTTAGGTGGAGGTTCACAAAGAATCTACCAACGCGACATTCAAGAACAAATGTTTTCAGCACTTGGATTTAGTCAAGAAGAGGCAAAAGCTGAGTTTGGTTTCTTGCTAGAAGCGTTCGAGTATGGCACACCTCCACATGGTGGGATTGCGTTAGGACTTGATCGCCTTGTGATGCTACTCGCGGGGAAAACAAATCTTCGTGATACAATTGCATTCCCTAAGACTGCTAGTGCAAGTGATCTTTTAACAAATGCACCTAGTAAGGTTAGTGTGGAACAACTAATTGATCTGAACCTCTCTGTGATAGGCAAAAAGGCAGATAAGGTCAACCTTTAATTGACAAATGCAACAAAGTAAGGCTATAATCAGAACAAATTTATTTGAAAATTAAACAACTTATCAAGAGTGGCAGAGGGACTGACCCTTTGAAGCCCGGCAACCGTTTTGTAGGCATACAAAAAAAGGTGCTAAATTCAGCAGAATCTATGGTTCTGAAAGATAAGTAAAGGCGATGAAAAACCTTTCCTTATTGGGAAGGTTTTTTTCTTTTTAATAAGATTTTCAAGTGTTTTGTTAGGGGGATACAAATGATAAATGTTGGTTTAATAGGCTATGGTACGGTTGGAAAAGGTGTATATGAACGCATTGTTCAAACAAAAGAATTAGAGGCACTTCTTGGTGATTCTGTTGTTATTAAGACGATTCTCGTAAAGGATCGTCAGAAAACACGAGCGAATCATGAAGAGGTGGTCGTGACTACAGAGTGGGATGAGTTTTCTCAGGTAGCTGATTTTGACGTTATTTTTGAGGCGATCGGTGGTATTGAACCAGCTTTTAGCTATACTAGTTTCTTTCTGGAAAAAGGAATTCCAGTTATAACGGCTAATAAAAAGCTAGTTGCAGAAAAGGGTCATGTGTTGGAATCCTTAGCTAAGCTTAATCAAACATACTATGGTTATGAAGCAGCAGTAGCTGGCGGAATCCCCATCATTAATTCATTAAAAGGGGTCCTTGCATCAACATCGATTTCCCGAATTTCAGGAATTTTAAATGGAACAACAAATTATATTTTAACAGAGATGATTGATTATAACCGTTCGTTTGCAGATGTGTTACTCGAGGCACAGCAGTTAGGTTATGCAGAAACGGATCCAACCGACGATTTAGATGGGTATGATGCCTGGTACAAAATTCGCATCCTAAGCCGACTCTGTTTTGGCAAGTGGCCAAAGGAAGATGATTTGAAACGAGAAGGAATTTCAAGAGTAGAAGATTGGCATGTTGAGCTTGGAGAGAAATTTGGATTTAAATTAAAGTTAATTGGTGAGGCATGGAATAGTGGAACGGAAGTAATAGGTGGGGTTGCACCTGCATTTCTAACTTCAACTGAACCACTTGTAAACGTTAGGGGAGTGACGAACGGAATATCAATTGAGGGAGCGGCTATCGATCAGCTACTGTTCATAGGTCCCGGAGCGGGGAAAGAAGCAACAGCTAATAGCATGGTTGAGGATTTCTTATTTTATAAACGTTCTAAACAGTATGAGCGTGCAACGGTTACAAAAGCAGTAGAACACAATCCATATTCACATGTGTTAGTGTGCATTCCTCATGCGGAAAGAGAGCAAGCGTTGCAATGGGTGAAGAAGACGGGCCGACATGTGATTGATACTTTTGCTCATCATGAAGGGGAAGGTTGGATCATTTCAGATGATTTCCAAGAAACAACACCCTTCATACAATACCCAATTTATGGTGATGTTTCACTAAGAAAACGAGCAAAGTCATTACATTCAGCGCAATTCGGGTCGTTCTAATTTAAGCTTTTCATAGGCTTCAATCAGAGAAAAAGGCTCTTCTTTTATAAAATAGGTTCTTACCCCACTATTTGTGTGAAGATATAGAAATCCGATATCATTTGTTTGTGACTTTTTGCGAAAGGATATATCAAAGATTGAAGTTACCGGGAACTTTTCTTTTTTTACAAGTAAATAGTCATTAAATAGTTTCATTTCATATGTTGTTTCGATCGTTCTTTTTTCTGTCCAGCCAATTTCTTGACTAATCTTAATACATTGTTGTGTAGCAAGAAGATCCAAGTCGCTCACCCCTCTTTTTTGTCTTTAAGTAACCTTAACATAGAAGTAGAAATCATCAAAATGGATCGATCGGTATGAAGAGTATGAACGATAAAGAGATTCGTTATACTATAGATAGAAATAATATTGGTCGTTTAGACATTTTTCGTGAGCTATGTTATAGTCAAATGCGATAATATCCTAATTGTGAAGATCTTGGAAGGGGTAAGTATATGCTACACCAATTTTCTCGTAATGAATTAGCTATTGGACATGATGGTCTTGATAAATTAAAAAATAGCACCGTCGCTGTGCTAGGGATTGGAGGGGTTGGTTCCTTTTCCGCTGAAGCGTTAGCTCGTTCAGGAGTTGGGAAGCTCGTCCTTGTTGATAAAGATGATGTTGATATAACAAATGTAAACCGACAGATTCATGCGTTATTGTCTACAGTCGGCAGACAAAAAGTCGAATTAATGAAAGAACGCATCCAAGATATTAATCCAGAATGTGAAGTTATTGCATTGAAGATGTTTTATACAGAAGAAACATATGAACAATTTTTTAGTCATAATCTGGATTATGTTGTGGATGCCAGTGATACGATCTCATATAAAATTCATTTAATGAAGCAATGCTTAGAACGAAAAATCCCGATCATTTCTAGCATGGGTGCTGCAAATAAGATGGATCCAACAAAATTACGAATTACAGATATTTCAAAGACTAGCTATGATCCGATTGCAAAAGTAATCAGAACGAAGCTGCGTAAGGACGGGATTCATAAAGGGATTGAAGTGGTCTTTTCTGATGAACCACCAATTAAAATTCGTGAAGATATCAGAAAAGAGATTGTGTCTGAGGCAGCTGAATCAGGACCAATCCGCAAAGCTAAAATGCCCCCATCCTCCAACGCCTTCGTCCCATCCGTCGCAGGACTAATCATGGCAGGACACGTCATCACAAAACTGTTAGACGGTATTGAAATTAATAGATAAAAACAAAAAAGAAACGGTCACACTACACCGTTTCTTTTTGTTTGGGCAATAAGCGAAGTCGCTCTCGGTCTAAAGGATCTAAGAGTGGTTCCTTCAAAGTCTATGAACGAACTGTTTTTGAATTTAGTTGGAAGATAAGCTGGTAGATAACTAAGTAACTAACTGCAATACGGTAAGCATCACATAGCGTTGGTATACACGTAGACTCCTGCGCGACAAAAGCGAGGCCACTGATTAACGTCTCTTTTGAGTTGTTTGGAGTAAAAAATTGTAGTACAAGAATATTGTGGATAATCTAGATCTTTGTATGTGGGTAAAATTATTATTGATTCAATAGCATGCGATACACTCGTTCATTGTCATTACAATTACATTAATTATAAGACGAAGAGAGTGGTTTGAATTAGACTTTTTGTGATATGAATTCGATAAAGATAAGCCGCTTATACTAAACTACTTCTTTTCATCTAGAAAGTTTTATTATTCTTTTGAAATTCATTGTTAAGAGAAGTGAAATTCAATCTTATCTATCATCAAAGCGGACGGGATGGGAGGGCCGACTCCTGCAGGAGGAAAGGGCAGGTTGAAATCCACCGGCGTAGTCGGTTAGTTCAACGCCCTCCTGCGGAAAGCGTGCCCCCCATCCCGGTAGCGTGTTCGAAGCTACTTTTATGGCCACACTCTTTTAATATCAATAACCTGTCGGCCGTCTCTCTTCACGAGACTTGGTCGACAGGCTGAAAGTTTAATGAGATCAAACTTTTTAATGCATGAAATTGAGCACTTTTTCAGTGATCTCACACAAAAGCCAAAGGTGAGACCCCATAGGTAGAGGAGGTCACCGGCTTTCCGCGAAAAGTGCAGTATATTTCAGGAGCGATTATTTAGCAACCTTTTCAAGATTCCCATTCTTATCCATCTTAAACGCAGCGGTTGAAAGGGTTTCCTCGTCTTCAAGTATCGCCATCCGTCTAGCACGATTCATAATTTGAATAAGAGATTGATAATCCTCTTCAATGATACTATTATCTTGCTTAATTTTCTTTAGTTCACGTTCTAATTCAAGATTGCGTGATTGAAGCTGTTGGTTTTCTTTTACTAATTGTTCCTTTTCACGTTCTAGGTCACTAGATTGTTGGTTTGAGTGTGCCATTGTTTGAAGATAGCTAATCACGGTATCTAAAGACATATCGTCTTCTTCAACAGACGTCATTCTTGGAGTTGTTGAAATTGGATTCCACATCTGTCTCATTTGCGGGTAATAAGCAAATGACGCAGCACGTTTACGTTCTTTACGCTCTTTCTTCGCCTCAGCTATTTGTTTCATATAACGGTTTCTAACTACAGCATTCCAGCGAAATCCGCATGCTGCAGATGTTCGGTTCAATGTATCTCCTACTTCGTCAAAGGCACGAAGCTGTGTGCTTCCTTCTGTAATATGTTTAATAACGGTTTCTGCTAATAAGACATCATCTTCATGTGACCAGGCATCTTGTCTAACTTTCATTCTTGTCATCTCCTTTTTCTATGCTTTGAGCTTGATATAGATTCTTTCCATTTGTTCGTGATTTATACAAGGATAATAGAAAATTAAGAGAAATAATTGACGAGGTCGGTTATGAGCACGTTAATAAACTACCAGTCTCTAAAACATTCCAGCGAAGACAGAGTCATTGATGCTGTGTATAATTGTAAGGTAGGATAGCAGTAGCAGAGTAAGGAGGGAAATATATGTTATTTGATTCATTGATACAATCACCATTGTCTTATCGAATGCGCCCTCGAAAAATTGAAGACATTGTCGGTCAACAACATGTTCTTGGAAAAGGGACCGCTCTTTATAAAATGATCCAGAAAGGCCATGTGCCATCCATTTTGTTGTATGGGCCTCCAGGTGTTGGCAAAACATCGATCGCCAATGCGATTGCAGGAACAGTCAACAAGCCTTTTGCTGCGATAAATGCGACGACAGCAGGGAAAAAGGATATTGAGGACGCTGTTGTCCAAGCAAGAGATGAGGGAAATCTAATTTTATTTATAGATGAAGTTCATCGCTTTAATAAGGCTCAGCAGGATTATCTTTTACCACATGTAGAACGAGGGTTAATCACGTTAATAGGTGCAACAACAGAGAATCCTTTTCATGATGTTAATCCGGCTATTCGTAGTAGATGCGGGCAAATAAAGGAATTAAAGCCATTAACAAAGAGAGATATCGAAGAATTAATTAAGCATACATTAGTAGATGATCGAGGATTGGGTGGAAAGGATATCGATTTGTCTGATGAAGCGATCTCTTTAATAGCCTCTTCAACAAATGGTGATGCACGTTCTGCTTTAAATGTTCTAGAAGAAGTCGTTGCTGCCTCCGACCAGGATAATGGTAGAATTATTGTGGAACTTAGCTTAATTAAGGAAGCTGTAGAAAATAAAGGATTCTCCCATGATAAGGATGGGGATTTGCATTATTCACTTTTATCATGTCTTCAAAAATCAATCCGAGGCAGTGATGTATCAGCAGCCCTACATTATCTTGCAAGGTTATTAGAAGGTGGAGACCTTAAGTCTATTTGTCGGAGATTAATTGTTATTGCCTATGAAGACATTTCACTCGGAGCACCTGAAGTCGCTGTACATACTGTCACAGCAGTCGATGCAGTAGAACGTTTAGGTCTGCCAGAAGCAAGGATCCCGTTAGCTAATGTAGTGGTTGAACAATGCTTGTCACCTAAAACCAATAGTGCGTATAAGGCACTAGATCTTGCATTAGAAGATGTTAGAAGAGGAAACATCGGAGAAATTCCGATGCATTTAAAAGATGCTCATTATAAGGGTGCGGAAACTCTTGGACATGGGAAAGACTATAAGTATCCTCATAACTTTCCAAACTCATGGGTGAATCAGCAGTATCTACCTGATCAGATAAAAAATAAAAAATATTATCAGCCTAATCAAAATGGGTACGAAAAACAATTATATAAAGTGTTTCATAGATTGGAGGAGTTAAAACAACAGGAGAAGCCGTATTCAGATAAGTAGGTTAAGTTTATATGAATTTTCATTCTAATCCTTGTTGCTCAGAATGAAACTTTGATACAGTTGAAGCATAGCTTTTTTTGAAGATAGGAGTGTGGCATATGAATCTGTTAGGAAAGAGATGGGCGTCTTTGCTTGAAATTTTTCTTGTTTCAACAAGACTTGGTCTAACCTCGTTTGGTGGCCCGATTGCTCATCTAGGCTACTTCCATGAGGAATATGTGAGAAGAAGAAAATGGATGGATGAACAAAGCTACGCAGATCTAGTTGCACTTTGTCAGTTTTTACCTGGGCCTGCCAGTAGTCAGGTAGGAATTGGCATTGGTTTAATGCGAGCGGGGGTTTTAGGAGGGATTGTCTCATTTATTGGGTTTACGATGCCATCAGTTATCGTTCTGATTCTCTTCGCTACAGTATTACATCAATTTGGCATGACGGAAGCTGGCTGGATTGATGGTTTGAAGATTGTTGCCGTTGTTGTTGTAGCACATGCTATTTTAGGTATGGCAAAGAATTTAACCCCTGATATTAAAAGGAAGACAATCGCGTTATTTGCTGTCGTTGCTGTGTTAATGTGGCAGACTGCCTTTACCCAAATCGGGGTGATTATTATTGCGGGTCTGATTGGGTATACACTTTATCGTCAGCATGAGCTTGATGATAAATCAACAAGTGCTTCTTTCCCGGTTTCACGTCGCTTCGGAATTATTTGTTTAACGTTATTTTTTGGATTACTTTTTTTGCTTCCATTTTTAAGAGAAGCAATTGCGTGGAATTGGGTAGCGATGTTTGATAGCTTTTATCGATCTGGTGCACTGGTCTTCGGTGGTGGCCATGTCGTGCTCCCACTTCTTGAGCGTGAATTTGTTCCGACTGGATGGTTAACAGAAGAAGAGTTTCTTGCAGGGTATGGGGCTGCTCAAGCTGTGCCTGGTCCGTTATTTACGTTTGCGGCCTATATTGGTACGATAATTAATGGCTGGAAGGGTGGGCTTCTAGCGACTTTGGCTATTTTCACACCAGCTTTTCTTCTTATACTAGGTGCACTTCCTTTTTGGGATCAGCTCCGTCGGAATCATCATGTAAAGGGTGCATTAATGGGGGTAAATGCAGCTGTTGTTGGGATTTTAATTGCAGCATTCTATAGTCCAATCTGGACAAGCTCAATTATAAATTCGACTGATTTTGCCTTTGCTGCTGTGTTATTTGTAATGCTAGTGTACTTTAAACTCCCTCCCTGGGTCATTGTCCTGACAGGCGCTCTAGGAGGAACATTATTATCTATGATAGCTTAAAAAAGGAAAGGAGACCTTAGACGTTATTGTCTAAGGTCTCCTTCAAACTACGGAAGGCACTGAAAAAGTCCATTTGCAGTTTCGAGGAAGCATCAATGGCTCCACTCGTTGCACGCCTGCTATGAAAAAACCACTCATAGCAAGGCTTAAGACAATGCAACGGTTCCGCTCATTGCTTAAAGGCCACTAAAAAGGAAAATCACACCTTTTTAGTGGCCTTCTATTATGCTGATTGAACATCATTTAATTGTAAGATAACTTTTTGAATACGTCGATTGCGAACATCTTCAATGTAAAGCTGGAATGAATCATACGTGACTAACTCACCTTTTTTAGGGAGGTACCCCAACGTTTCTGAAATCCAACCGCTTAATGTAACAGAAGAAGTTTCAGGAAGACGGACATTCACAAGCTCACTAAATTCTTCTATTGGAAATTTACCGTTTAGTAATACTTTTTCATTATCAATTTGTTCGATAAGTGTTTCATTCTCATCATGTTCATCCCAAATATCACCGACAATCTCTTCAATGATATCTTCAATAGATACAATACCTAATGTTCCACCATACTCATCAAGAACAATCGCTAAGTGAACCTTACTTTTCTGCAAATCTTTGAGAACACTAGAGATTTTAACAGAACTAATGACAAAATAGGGTTTACGGATAATTGTATCAATCTTAAAGGATTGTGGATTCATTACATAATGTGCAAAGAAATCTCGATGTGAAATGACACCAATTACATTATCAATGGTTCCATCGTATACAGGTAATCGAGAATATTTTTCTTGAATGAAAATCTCTTTAATTTCTTCAATCGATGTGTCAATTGATACTGCTATGACATCAGGTCGGGGTGTTAAAATGTCTTTAACGACAATGTCATCAAACTCAATTGCATTATGAAGCAATTCTTTTTCGTTCGAGAGAAACGTTCCCTCCTCTTCCCCCATTTCTACTAATGCTTTCACATCGTCATCTGTAACAGTAGGTTCTTCCCCTGATGAGCCAAATAATCGGTTAACGCCTACTTTTAATTTAACGAAGATCCATGTGATTGGGTAAAAGAGTTTCAAGATTATCATTAATGAAGCAGAGACATTAGTTAGGAATTTATCTGCATATTGCTTAGCAAGCGATTTTGGCAGAATTTCACCAAATACGAGTACTAACGCAGTAATGACAACAGTTGTTGCGACCAATGTACTTCCTTGATTTCCAAACATCGATGTTGCAATCGTTGTTGCAATCGTTGCCATGGCAATATTTACAATGTTATTACCAATTAAAATCGTTGAAAGGGTCTGGTCATAATTTTCAATTAATTTCAACGAACGTTGTGCTTTTACATTGTTGTTCTCAGCTTGATTTCGTAACCTTAGCTTGTTCGCACTCGTTAATGCTGTTTCAGATGCAGAAAAATATCCAGAAAATAATAATAACGCCCCTAATAATATAATCGAGGGTATACTGTCCAAGAACTCATCACTCTCCTAAGTTTAGTTAATCTTACTATATATGAAGGATAAGCATTTAGGCAATACATATATCTTGGAGAATTGTTGAATAATATCCCAATGAAACTACTCATACTAACGAGAAGAACTTTTTTTGGGAGTGTTTATGTTGAATGAAATCCCTATTAATTTAATATTTTTGTTAGTTGTCTTGCTATTATTATCAGCGTTCTTCTCTTCTACAGAAACTGCTTTTTCAAGTGCCAATAAGATTAGGCTGAAGAATTATGCGGAAGAAGGAAGACGTGGTGCTAAGAATGCTTATGAGATCATCAATAATTTCGATCACGCCCTATCAACGATATTAATTGGGAATAATTTAGTTAATATTGCTGCAGCAACGATTTCAGGGAATATCGCTGCTAATATATTTGGTGGAAATACCGGACTTGTCATCAGTACAGTGATTATGACGATACTTGTCCTTATTTTTGGAGAAGTGTTACCCAAGTCATTTGCGAAGGAAAACGCAGAAATGTTGGCACTAAGCATCTCTGGCATCCTTATATTTCTCATGAAACTATTCAAACCACTAACATGGATGCTGGTTCAGTTGAAAGTACTCTTGTCAAAAATTGTTCAGTCAAAGGAAGCGATCCCGTCGATTACGGAACAGGAACTGAAAGAAATGATCAATATTAGTGAAGAAGAAGGGGTCATTGAGAACCATGAAAGAGAGCTTGTTCAAAATTCGTTAGACTTTAATGATATTAAGGTTGGTGAAATTCTAACACCACGAACAGATATTATTGCTGTTGATATTGCGAGCCCTGTTGATTCAATCAGTCGATTACTATTAGAGGAACGGTTTTCGAGAGTTCCTGTTTATGAAGGGACGATTGACAATATCATTGGTATATTATCTGAAAGAGATTTCTTAAGACATGTAATCAGGAAAAAATCTTTTGTTATCCGGGAACTACTCAGGACACCTTTATTTGTATATGAGTCAATGACAGTATCTCGCCTGTTAGCTCAGCTTCAAAAAGATCATTTGCATATGGCTATTGTTATTGACGAGTTTGGAGGGACCTCTGGACTTATTACACTTGAAGATATATTAGAAGAGCTGGTTGGAGAAATATGGGATGAACATGATGAGAAGACGAACGATTACCTAGAGATTGACGACCATACTTTTCAATTCAGTGGTGATTTCCCACTTGAAGAATTTGCAAGAATGTTAAATGTAGAGTTACCAGATAGTGCGTATTATACCTTAGGAGGATGGTTAGGCGAGGAATTTCAAAAAATACCTAGCGAAAATGAAAAGCTAACCTACGATACCTTTTCGATTACGATTACAGAAGCCGAGGAACGAAGGATTCGAAAAGTGAAAGTTACCAAATTGGACTAAGAAGCTGTCTCCAAATTGCACTAAAAGGTTAGTGTATTCCTTGAGAGAAGAAAACGAATCCTCTCAATGTTTTTAAAAGACGTAGAAGACCACTCGTTGCTTAGGGTTTGTCCTAAAGGGTTGGAATCATACCTTTAGGACAAACCCTTTAATTATATAACCAACTAATCTTATCACAATTGAAGTTTCGAACTCCCAATCATCTTGCAAATCATGCTATAATGGCTGTGAGATAAGAAGAGAGAAGGGATTTCCTTGCGTAAAGGAAAGAAAAAAATCGAGAACATCAGTGGATTCGGTGGGGAATATTTTTAGTTGGTTTATTGGTGATGTCACTAGGTATTGCTCTTATGATAAAAGCAGATCTGGGAGGAGCCCCCTGGGATGTCCTTCATATTGGATTAACAAAACAACTTGGTTTAACAGTTGGGACATGGTCTATTCTAATGGGATTGCTAATATTAAGTGCGACATCATTATTAATGAAGGCATGGCCACAATTAGGAGCTTTTCTAAATATGTTATTAGTCGGTCTATTTATCGACCTTTTTTTATGGCTATTACCAACATCAAATCATTTATTCATACAACTCGCTATGCTAGTAATTGGTGTCCTCACAATTGGATATGGAATTGGCCTATATATAGCACCAGGATGCGGAGCAGGACCTCGGGATAGTTTAATGCTCGCTCTTCAGCTGAAAACAGGGTGGAAAGTGCAATATGTTAGAGGGATAATGGAAATTATGGTATTGACCGTTGGCTGGTTACTAGGAGGACCTGTATTTATTGGGACAATTTTGTTTTGTTTTGGTATTGGTTCAGTTGTTGGATTTACCCTACCACAATGTCAGCGACTATTTAACTTCGTTATAGAAAAGAGGAATGAACATGAAGATCTCAACAAAGGGACGTTACGGCTTGACGATTATGATCGCCTTAGCGAAAAAGCACGGTGAAGGCCCGGTTTCTTTAAAATCAATTGCTAAGGAATATGATCTATCCGAACATTATCTCGAGCAGCTAATTGCTCCTCTTAGGAATGCAATGCTTGTTAAAAGTGTTCGCGGGGCTTATGGGGGCTATATGTTAGCGAGAGAAGCACAAGAAATTACTGCTGGAGATATTATTCGAGTGTTGGAAGGTCCAATTACTCCTGTAGAAGTAATGGATGACGAGGAGCCAGCGAAACGGAATTTGTGGATGAAAATTAGAGATGCGGTCAAAGATGTATTAGACCATACGACGTTGCATGACTTGGCAACATATGAAGATAATGGTGAGCAAGACCCATATATGTTCTATATTTAATAAAAAGAAGGTGACTGAAGTGGAAATGGTTTACGTCGACCACGCAGCAACATCTCCAATGCACCCGGAAGTGCTGGAAGCAATGCTCCCTTATTTTTCAGCTAGTTATGGCAATCCATCTAGTATACACCAAGCTGGACGACAAGCGAGGCAAGCAATCGATCAAGCGAGAAGAAGTATTGCAAAACAGTTAGGTGTAGATGAACAGACACTAATTTTTACTAGTGGAGGAACAGAGGCTGACAATTTAGCAATAATTGGCTATGCATCGGAGAATGAGAATAAAGGTAAACACATAATTACATCTGTGGTCGAGCATCATGCTGTCCTGCATGCATGTCAAGAGTTAGAAAAGCGTGGTTTTGAAGTAACTTATATACCCGTTGATCAGAGCGGGCTCATTGATGTTCAGGAAGTGCAAAAAGCTTTACGAGACGATACGATTTTAGTAACATTAATGTTCGGTAATAATGAGATAGGTACGGTCCAACCGATTACGGAAATCGGAAACATGTTGCTAGAACATCAAGCCGTCTTCCATACAGACGCAGTTCAAGCATGTGGTGCAGTTGAGATTAATCTTTCGGACCTACCTGTAGATATGTTATCGATATCAGCACATAAGATTAATGGACCTAAAGGAATCGGTCTTCTTTATACACGTCAAAAGCTTCGGCCTCTTTTGTTTGGAGGAGAACAAGAACGAAAACGCCGAGCAGGAACTGAAAATGTGGCCTCGATTGTAGGGTTTGCTAAAGCATTAGAGATCGCAGAAATGACTATGAATGAACGTAGAGCTAAATACCAAGAGTTTTCATTGTTATTACTTGATGAATTATTAAAAAATGATGTTACTTTTTTAGTGAACGGTCATCAGGAAAAGCGATTACCACATATTCTAAATATCAGTTTCCCAGGTGTAAATGTCGAATCAATGTTAATGAATCTTGACTTAGAAGGAATTGCGGCCTCTAGTGGATCGGCATGTACGGCTGGTTCAATCGAGCCATCACACGTCTTAGTGGCGATGTTTGGTGGTGAAGATGAGCGAGTGTTTTCTGCGATTCGTTTCAGCTTTGGGTTAAATAATACGGAAGATCAGATTAAGTATGTAGCAGAAAAAACAATAGCTATTGTCAAAAGGCTCCAGAATCAACAGCAATTTATTTAATTTAGAGGTGGTAAGCTTGAAAAAACGACCAGAGGATACAAGGGTTGTTGTCGGTATGTCTGGAGGAGTAGATTCATCAGTTACTGCATTGCTCTTAAAGAATCAGGGCTATGATGTCATTGGAATCTTCATGAAAAACTGGGATGACACCGATGAAACTGGATTTTGTACAGCAACAGAAGATTATGAGGATGTCATTCGAGTATGTAATCAAATTGGTATCCCGTATTATGCTGTTAATTTTGAGAAGCAATATTGGGATAAAGTATTCACTTATTTTCTTGAAGAATATAAAGCAGGTCGTACGCCTAACCCTGATGTTATGTGTAATAAGGAAATTAAATTTAAAGCTTTCTTAAACCATGCGTTGACGTTAGGTGCTGATTATGTTGCAACTGGCCATTATGCGCGAGTGGAGGAAGTAGACGGAGAGGTCCAATTGCTCCGCGGGGTAGACGATAATAAGGACCAAACATATTTCTTAAATGGTCTCACCCAAAAGCAACTCTCAAAAACGATGTTCCCTATCGGACATATTCCCAAAAAAGAAGTAAGGGAGTTAGCGTTAGATGCTGAGCTTGCTACAGCAACGAAAAAAGATAGTACCGGTATTTGTTTTATCGGAGAACGTGATTTCAAAGAATTTTTGAGTCAATACCTCCCTGCACAACCTGGGGATATGGAAACCGTTAGTGGAGAAGTGAAGGGCCGTCATGACGGGTTAATGTATTACACACTTGGACAACGTCAAGGACTTGGTATTGGCGGTGCTGGTGAACCTTGGTTTGTCATAGATAAGGACTTAGACCGAAATGTACTTATTGTTGGACAAGGGTTTCACCATGATGGTCTCTATTCTGAAGGCCTTGACGCGATTGGAATGAATTGGATTGGTGAGCCGAAGCTTGAGGAATTCACCTGCACGGCAAAGTTTAGATATCGTCAGTCAGATCAAGAGGTAACTGTCTATCCAAAAGAGGATGGAACGATGAGAATTTATTTCCATGAACGCCAACGTGCGATTACACCAGGACAAGCTGTTGTGTTATACGACGGCGACATTTGCCTTGGTGGAGGGACAATAGATCAAGTGATTAAGAAGTGGGAAAATGCCTAAGGGTATTTTCCTTTTTTTAAGAAAAGAGGGTATGAGATGAATTATAATGAACAAGGCATTACTTATATGAATGAACAAAAGTATGAAGAAGCAGCTAAATGTTTCAATGAGGCTGTCGAAAATGAACCGAAAAACCCAACCGGTTTTATTAACTTTGGTAATCTGTTAGGAATTCTGGGTGATTATGAACGAGCACTTGTTTTTTTCGATAAGGCAATTGAGTTAGACGAGCATGCTGCCACAGCTTATTATGGTGCTGCCACAATTTATTATAGGCAGGATCAATTTGAAGAAGCGGCGAAAATGTTTAAGAAGGCTTTAATAGAAAAGCTAGATGAACCTGATGTTCATTTTATGCTTGGAATGAGTTACTACCAATTAGGTGCTTTACCGCATGCACTTGCTTCATTAAAACGTGCAGTTGAGTTAAAGACAGACGATGTCGATGCTCGCTTCCATTATGCACTTTGTTTAGCTCAGTTAGAGCATGTTGATGAAGCTCTTAAGGAGTTAGAGCAGGTTGTACAATTAGATGATGAGCATGCTGATGCGTTTTTTAATTTAGGAGTGGCTTATGCATATAAAGAACAATTAGATAAGGCATTAGATGCATTTACAAAAGCACTTGAGATTCAACCGGACCATGCACTTGCTGCAAACGGTAAGAATACGATTGAACAAGCGATGAAGTAAGGGTGATGAATGTGAGTGAGGAGAATCAAACAGTTGAGAAAGGCTATATTAAAGGAACGGTTCTTCATATCGTTTTTCGAAATGAAGAAAACTTCTATACAGTAGCACTTATCCGTGTCCAAAAGACCAATGAAGAATTAACGGAAAAAAAGCTAACCGTTGTTGGTGTGCTTCCTCAATTAGAACCGGATGAAACGTTCTTATTTTTTGGACGACTGGTTGATCATCCTCGTTTTGGACTGCAGTATCAAGTCGATCAATTTAGGAGAGATCTTCCTCAAACAAAGAATGGCATTGTTCAATATTTGGCTAGTGATCGATTCCCAGGGATTGGGACAAAGACAGCTGAATCAATTGTTGAGATTTTAGGAGAGAGGGCAATTACTAAGATTGTTGAAGATCGTTCAGTTCTTGCTGATATTCCAAAGCTATCAAAGGAAAAGGCTGATGCTCTATATACGCAGCTTGTTGAGCAGCAGGGTGTTGAACAAGTGTTAATGACCCTTTCAAAGCATGGATTTGGGGTTGAGCTTTCTTTAAAGGTATATCAAGCTTACGGTGTTCAAGCTCTAGATATTATTCAAACCAATCCTTATCAATTAATAGCAGATGTTGAAGGGATAGGATTCAGAAGGGCTGATTTACTTGGTGCCGCTATTGGTATTACCGACAATCACCCCGATCGTCTGCAAGCCGGCTGTTTATTCTTAATCCAAGAATTATCTCTTCAAGATGGACATGTATTTCTTAATAAGACAGAGCTAGTTCCCCATGTCTTATCCCTATTATCAACAAATCAGTGCAGAATCCATGAACAGGAAATTCTAGACCGGTTAGAGACAATGGCTGAGGAAGATGTGATTTATGTTGAGGAAGATCGAATCTATCTTAAATCTCTATACTTTGCGGAAAAAGGAATCGTTACAAATATCAGACGTCTTCTTTCGGAGGAAGTCGAGGAGGAGTTTCCTGAAGCTGAATTTCTAAAGGAACTCGGAAAACTTGAGGAGGAGCAGCATATTGAATATGCGCCATCTCAAAAAGAAGCGATTCAAACTGCACTTTCCTCAGCAGTTATGATATTGACGGGCGGTCCTGGAACCGGGAAAACAACAGTGATTAAGGGGATTGTTGAATTATATGCCAGATTGCACGGGCTGGCTCTTGACCCAAAGGCCTATACAAAAACAAATCCATTTCCTGTTTTATTAGTTGCTCCAACTGGTAGAGCGTCGAAACGAATGAGTGAAGCAACCGAGCTTCCTGCAACAACGATTCATCGTTTGCTTGGTTGGAAAGGTGGGGTTGTTGGTTTTGAAAAGGGTGAAAATGAGCCATTACAAGGAGAGTTATTAATCGTTGATGAAAGCTCAATGGTTGATATTTGGTTGATGAATCAGCTACTTAAGGCTGTACCTAAGGGGATGCAGGTAATTTTTGTTGGTGATCAGGATCAATTACCTTCTGTTGGACCAGGTCAAGTGTTCAAAGATTTTTTAGACTCGAAGGTAATTCCAACTGTACCTTTAACTGATATTTACCGACAAGCAGAGGGGTCGTCTATTATTGAACTTGCTCACGCAATGAAGGATGGACGAATGCCAGATAATCTTCCTGAGCCTCAAAAGGATCGTCGTTTTTTCCCTTGTCATATGGATCAGGTGAAACAGGTCGTTACTCAAATTTGTGAAAATGCATTATCAAAAGGCTATTCCGCTCGGGATATTCAAGTCCTTGCCCCAATGTATAAAGGACAGGCGGGTATTACTGAGTTGAACCGCATGCTACAGGAATTATTTAATCCTAAAAAAGAAGAGCGCAGAGAAATAAGCTTCGGAGACGTCATTTATCGGACTGGAGATATGGTTCTACAGCTTGTGAACAACCCAGACGAACATGTCTATAATGGAGATCGAGGAGAAATTGTCGCGATTTTTTATGCAAAAGAGAATCAAGAGAAACAGGATCAAGTTGTTATCTCATTTGATGGAACAGAACTTGTGTACCCGAAAAAAGATTTGAACCAGATCACTCACGCCTATTGCTGTTCGATACATAAATCACAGGGTAGCGAGTTCCCAATAGTCGTAATGCCTGTTTTAAGAAGCTATGCAAGAATGTTGAGACGTAATCTTATTTATACTGGTGTGACAAGAGCGAAACAGTTTCTGTTATTATGTGGTGAGCTACAAGCCATTCATACGGCAATAACCAAGAATGAAGAGCTTGAAAGAAACTCAATGTTAACTGAGAAGATAAAACAAATTATTATGAGTGGAAATAGTCAACTAACATAAATCCCTTCTTTTCTTCCGACACTATAATTGTTCGGAAGGTGGCGATTTCTTTGCGAACTTTTTCAACAGTAGAGGGTTTACCGGTTCTTTCAAGAGCATCAGGAGAAGAGTGCGGTCACATGATCGATTTAATTTACCTCAACGGACATGTATCTGGTTTTATGGTCGACCCTAAAGGCTTACTTACGAGACATCTGTTTCTTCCAGTAGAGAATGTATTAAGCTTTGGCGATGACGGCATCATGATTAAGAGCTCTAGTGAATTAAAGCCCTATGTAAAGGACAAACAAGCCTTCCTGCTTAGACATGGGAAAAGACGACTCCAGGGTACAGCTCTTCTAACGAAAGAAGGAGAGAAATTAGGCTTATTGGAGGACGTATATTTTCATGAGGAGTTGGGGAGAATCGTAGGGTATGAAGTGACAGAAGGGTTAGTTGCAGACTTGATAGAAGGTCGGAGAGTTGTCAATAGTCAAGCCAATCTGACAATCGCCGGTGGTCGGGCAATTCTAACCGAATAGAAAGGGGCCTTATTCATGCGTTGTCCTAATTGCCAAAGTAAAGATATCGGGAAGATTGGTACAAACCAATATTACTGCTGGAATTGTTTTGTTGAAATGAGTCTACAAAAGGGGAAGCTTTCGATGCACCAAGTTGAGGAGGATGGCTCACTTAGCTCACTTGATGATCTGTTTGAGGATCAGGACTTACATGTTGGGATGTAATACCTAACAGACAGGTGGTGAGACATATGAACAGAGCATTAAGAAACTCTTTGATCGTTGCTGGAATTGGAGCAGCAGCGTATACAACCATGACTGATCGTAAAAAAACAAACCAATTTGATAAAATGATGCGTCCGATGAAAAAAATGTTTAAGTAAGAAAGCAAAGGTCGTTTGTATGTCATGTAGTGACTACAAACGGCCTTTTTTGTATGGATTAAGGCTGAATGCACACAATAAAAGTGGAGGTGGATTATGGACAAAGATCTACAACAGAAGTGGATAAGTCGTTTGAGTATCATTCTCCTGACTCTTCTTATTCTGCTTGTGCTCATTCAACTTGCCCCTTTATTTGCCCCATTTGTTGAGATTGGAAAAACACTACTCTTACCAGTCGGAATTGCTTTTATTCTCGCATATTTGTTGCATCCACTAGTTGAGAAAATGCATGATGCTGGTTTGTCGCGAACGATAGCTGTCTTTATTATTTTCTTACTAATTTTAGGATTAATCACGTATTTATTTACAACAGGGATCCCTACATTAATCCATCAGGTACAATTGTTTTTAGAAACATTACCTAAGCAAATGAAGGTTTTAGAACAAGCCACCTATGAAATTGAACAACAAGTAAATGATTTACCTCATCCTTTAAGAGATCAAGCAAGAGATTGGTCTGTTCAGCTAGGAGAATTAGGAAAGCATATTCTTCAACAAATTGAAACGATTGCTATGTTTCTACTTACTTCTATGTTTTCTTTGTTGGTTATTCCATTCTTAGTGTTTTATTTTTTAAAAGACTTTGATCAAATACAACGGGTCACATGGTATCTAACACCCAAAAAGTGGCGTTCATTTTTAGCGAGATATATCAAAGATGTTGATCATACGATTGGAAGTTATATTAGAGGGCAGCTTCTGGTTTCTTTAACGGTAGGGCTTTTGTCAATGATCGGTTTATGGATTCTGGGTGTGCCTTATCCGATCTTGCTCGGACTATTCATTGCTTTTATGGACCTAGTTCCTTTTTTTGGTCCAATCATTGGTGCAATTCCTGCAGTTATTTTGGCTTTTCTCGATTCATGGCAACTAGGAGCTATGACGGCAACTGTCCTATTTGTTATTCAACAAATTGAAAGTAATGTGTTGTCCCCTATTATTGTAGGGAAGTCTTTGCATTTACATCCAGCTCTGTTGATCCTTGCCTTAATAGTTGGTGCTGAAGTGGGTGGTTTTATCGGAATGCTGTTAGCTGTTCCAGTGCTCGCAATTACCAAGGTTACTTTAGTGCATATACGCTGTTTTATGATGAAAGATTGACATTTACTCACTACATTTTTATAATAAAAGGGCAAATTGACAGTATAAAACGTTGATGGAATAAGTATGATTCAGTCCACTTGTATAGAGAGGCTTATCCTAGGCTGAGAGATAGGCTAAGTGAAGGGTTTCAGAACGCTACTCCTGAGTGCAGAATAACTCTGCCGTTAACTGCGTTAAAGTTGTAAAGCGATAGACAATGTCTATAATTAGGGTGGTACCGCGTGATGAAACTCTCGCCCCTTTTCTTTTAGGGGGGGAGTTTTTTTGTTTTTGAAAGTGCTCTTTTAGTACAGTTAGCTTTTTTAGATTTTGTTTATACATAAGGAGATGGAAACGATGAAAACATTAACTTCAGCACAGGTTCGTCAAATGTATCTTGATTTCTTCAAGGAGAAAAATCATGATATTGAGCCAAGTGCATCCCTTGTTCCGCACGAAGATCCAACTTTACTTTGGATTAATAGTGGAGTAGCAACACTAAAGAAGTATTTTGATGGCCGTGTGATTCCTGAGAACCCGAGAATTACGAATGCACAAAAATCAATTCGAACAAATGATATTGAAAATGTTGGTAAGACAGCTCGCCACCACACATTTTTTGAGATGCTTGGTAACTTCTCAATTGGAGACTATTTTAAAGAAGAAGCAATTGAATGGGCATGGGAATTCTTAACTAGTGAGAAATGGATTGGATTTGATCCTGAAAAGCTCTCTGTAACTGTCCACCCAGAAGATAATGAAGCATATGATTATTGGAAAAATAATATTGGTATCCCTGAGGAAAGAATTATTCGCTTGGAAGGGAATTTTTGGGACATTGGAGAAGGTCCTAGTGGTCCTAATACTGAGATATTCTACGATCGTGGGGAGTCATATGGCAATGACGAAAATGATTCAGAATTATACCCAGGTGGAGAAAACGACCGCTATTTAGAAGTGTGGAATTTAGTGTTCTCACAATTTAATCATAACCCTGATGGTACCTATACACCGCTTCCTAAAAAGAATATTGATACAGGAATGGGTCTTGAGCGTATGGTTTCCGTTATTCAAGACGTTCCAACAAATTTTGAAACTGACTTGTTCATGCCGATTATTCGTGCGACAGAGGAAATGACAGAGGTCAAATACGGACAAGCCGTTGAAACCGATGTAAGCTTTAAGGTCATAGCAGACCACGTTCGTACAGTAGCATTTGCAGTATCAGATGGGGCCCTTCCTTCAAATGAAGGACGTGGGTACGTTCTCCGTCGCTTATTACGTCGTGCTGTTCGTTATGCAAAGCTGATTCAAATCGATCGTCCTTTCATGTATCAGTTAGTTCCTGTTGTTGCTGATATTATGAAAGACTTTTACCCAGAAGTAAAAGAAAAGACAGAATTTGTGCAAAAGGTTATTAAAAATGAAGAAGAACGTTTTCATGAGACGTTGCATGAAGGATTAACAATTCTTAGCAAAATTCTTGCAGATGCAGAGGCTGAAGGAAAGAATGTTATTGCTGGTTCAGATGTGTTTCGTCTTTATGACACATATGGATTCCCTGTTGACCTGACTGAAGAATATGTTGAAGAGAAGGGTTTAACGATTGATCGTGAAGGTTTTGAGGTAGAGATGGAGGGTCAACGAAACCGGGCACGCTCCGCTAGACAGGAATCGGGGTCAATGCAGGTTCAAGATGAAATCCTTGGACAGATTACAGTTAGCAGTAAGTTTATCGGTTATGACTCAATAAAATCAGATGCGGTAATAGAGGTCTTAATTGCGAATAAGGAAATAACAACAGAAGTAGCGGCTGGACAAACGGTGCAAGTCATCTTAAATGAAACACCATTTTACGCTGAAAGTGGTGGACAAATTTCAGATAAGGGTCTTATCCGTGGTGAAAGTGGTCTTGCTGAAGTGACAGACGTAGTGAAAGCACCAAACGGCCAGCATCTTCACACAGTTTATATAAAGGAAGGATTCTTTAAGCAAGGTGAAGAGGTAACTGCGATTGTTGAAGAAAGCGAGCGTCAAGCAATTGTCAAAAATCATACGGCTACGCATCTGTTACACCAAGCACTGAAAGATGTTTTAGGTGAACATGTTAACCAGGCAGGTTCGCTTGTTTCAGAAGAACGGTTGCGTTTTGACTTCTCTCATTTTGGTCAAGTAACTTCAGATGAATTAACGAAGATTGAAGAGATTGTTAATCAGCAAATCTGGAAGGCAACAAATGTCGATATTTCTTCAAAAAAGCTTGATGAAGCTAGAGCAATGGGAGCAATGGCTCTTTTTGGAGAAAAGTATGGTGAAACGGTAAGAGTCGTTCAGGTAGGTGATTATAGCCTTGAACTATGTGGAGGGTGTCATGTCAGTAATACGGCAGAAATTGGTCTCTTCAAGCTTGTCTCTGAATCAGGAATTGGTGCAGGAGTTAGACGGATCGAAGCTGTTACAGGTCAAGGTGCTTATGAGCATATGAATAAGCAGATTCAATTATTAAGGGAAGCTGCATCAAGCTTGAAAGCGAAACGAGTAGAGGATGTTCCAAATCGTATTGAGTCAGTGCAACAACAAATTCGAGATCTTCAAAGAGAGAATGAATCATTAACATCAAAATTGGGTAATATGGAAGCGGGGAATCTTGTTGATTCAGTTGTCCAAATTAACGGTGTAAATGTTCTAACCAAAAAAGTGAATGCAGGAGATATGGATGCACTACGTGGAATCGTTGATACGTTGAAACAAGATTTAGCTTCTGGTGTAATCGTGCTTGGATCCGTTTCTGGTGACAAAGTGAATATTGTTGCAGGGGTTACAAAGGACTTGATTGGTTCGGGCTATCACGCTGGGAAAATTGTGAAAGAAGTCGCGACCAGATGCGGTGGCGGTGGTGGCGGAAGACCAGACATGGCACAAGCTGGTGGGAAAAATCCAGCAGAACTAGAAGATGCCCTGGCTTACGTCCATGAATACGTAAATACGATTTCCTAATTAGAAGAATATGGTGTACAATGGAAATAAGACAAGCTAGTATATTCGTTGGGCATTGTTAAGGATACTAGCAAAGAATGAAAGAGGTGTTTGTGATGAGCTCTATGGACAAAACGATGCAATTTAATTTTCAAGATGATTCGGTTGGTGTTGATGTCCAAGAGGTACTCCTTTCTGTCTATGAGTCACTAGAGGAGAAAGGCTATAACCCCATTAACCAAATTGTAGGCTATTTACTTTCAGGAGATCCGGCCTACATCCCTCGTCATAAGGATGCACGTACACTCATTCGAAAGCTTGAAAGGGATGAATTAATTGAGGAATTAGTGAAATCCTATTTATCACAACACCGTAAGGAGAATGAATGAGAGCACTTGGACTTGATTTAGGTACAAAGACAATAGGTATTGCATTAAGTGACGAATTAGGTTGGACAGCTCAAGGCTTAGAAACCTTGAGACGAGATGAAGAAGCTCCAGAACAAGACATTGAGAAAATCACAACATTGGTCAAGGAGTATCAGGTCGATACGATTGTTATTGGGCTTCCTAAGAATATGAATGGCTCGATTGGACCAAGTGGTGAAAGAAGTCAGGAATTTGCAGAGGGATTAAGCAAGGTTGTTACGTGTACAATAAAGCTATGGGATGAACGCTTAACAACAGTTGCGGCCGAAAAAATGCTTATTTCTGCCGATGTGAGTCGGAAAAAGCGAAAAAAGGTCATTGATAAGATGGCTGCGGTCATGATCCTCCAAGGGTATCTTGACCATAATGGAAAATAATAAAAAGAGGTGCATTATGCAAGAAGAAGAAAAAGAACGTATCGTAATTCCAGATGAGAATGGTGATGAGCATTTATTTGATGAGCTTTTCCGTTTTCACGTTGATGCAACAAACAACTCGTATATTCTAGTAACACCAGTCGGTGCAGAAGAAGATGAGGATGAAGAAGTAGAAGTATTTGCATTCCGCTACGAGGATCGTGAAGGGGAAGAAGATGATATTGCTCTTTTCCCAGTTGAAACGGATGAAGAGTGGGAAATGGTAGAAGAGATGCTCAATACATTTAGTGAAGAAGAAGAGGAAGAATAGATTCTACAGAAAGTTGTTGAGGACAGTCTCAACAACTTTTTTTTTGGTGACATGCTTATAAAATGTAGTATAATGGTACGGTGGAAGGAGGAGAAGAATGTCAAATTCCAACGAAAAACCAAGAAGTCTCTATGATAAACGAGTTTCTCAAGCGAGAATTGTGAGACGCGTTGTCTTTTTCTGTGTCCTTGGCTTATTGATCGTCGGGACAATTTTAGGGATAAGCTCATACTATTATTTGAAAAATGCTTTAGGTCCGATTGACGAAGAATCTCCCGAAGAAATCCAAGTAACGATACCAATAGGTTCAACTGCGAATCAAATTGGAACGATATTAGAAGAAGAGGGACTTGTTCGTAATGGTACATTGTTTCGTTATTACGTCCGTTATAAAAACGAATCTGGTTTCCAAGCAGGTGAATACAATCTATCAACCTCAATGACCTTAGACGAATTAATTAGCGAATTAAAAGAAGGTCGCGTGTTAGAAGAGCCGGAGCTAGTTTTCACGATACCAGAAGGTCGTTGGCTTGAAGATGTTGCTGTGATGATAGCTAATTCAACTGGACATGCTGTTGAGGACATCCAGGCTGTCTTAAGCGATCGTGAGTATGTAGAAGCGTTAATTGATCAGTACCCTATGCTTACTGAAGAAATCTTAAATGAGAGCATTAGACACCCATTAGAAGGCTATGTGTTTCCTGCACAGTATGAATTCATGGTTGAAGATCCTTCAATCAAAGACATTATTGAAGCGATGCTGAACCGTACTCAAACAGTAGTTGATGAATTATCTAGTGAAATTGCTGAAAGTGGTTATACGATCCATGAAATTTTAACATTAGCTTCTATCATAGAAAGAGAAGCTAAGACATCAGAAGACCGCTATAAAATTTCTGGAGTTTTGCATGACCGACTTGAGAGTGATATGCCATTACAGGTTGATCCAACTGTCGCTTATGCGATTGGTGAGCATCGTTATATGACTAGCCTTACTGACTTGAAGATCGATTCACCTTATAATACGTATCGCTATAAAGGGATACCAGTTGGACCAATTGCTAATCCTGGAAAGGACTCTATTCAAGCAGCTGTCCGTCCAGAAAGAACAGGAGCTTTGTTCTTTTATGCACGGGTAAATGGTGAGGTTATTTATTCAGAAACATATGAAGAACATAATCGAGTCCACCAACAGTATAGACAAGAGTGGATCGATGCCGAGTCACAAGGTGAGTTAGAAGAAGAACAAGAAAACGAATGAAGTAATGAAGAGGGAGGTGTCACCTGACACACCCTCTTTTGCTCATTTCTATTTTAGTGACGGAGGACAATATGATTAGTCAACAACTAGATAGCTATTTAAGAGAGTTAATCCCAACCAGAAAAGCTGAGGTTGAACAAATAGAAGCCTATGCAGCAGAACACGAGATCCCGATTATGGAGCTAGTAGGTATGGAATGTTTCTTGCAGCAATTAAAATTAATAAAGCCACAACGAATTTTAGAAATTGGTGCTGCTATTGGTTATTCTGCCATTCGTATGGCTGAGGCGACAGGTGCGGCAGTGGTTACAATCGAAAGGGATCAGGTCCGCTATGAACAAGCTATTGAAAATATACAAAAGCTTAATCTAGCTGATCGCATCCATGTACACTTTGGAGACGCACTTGAATTGGCACAAAGACTTGAATCTGACCCCTTGTATGATGTATTATTTATTGATGCTGCAAAAGGACAATATCAGCGTTTTTTTGATTTGTATAGCCCATTTGTTAAACAAGGTGGGGTCATATTTTCAGATAATGTTCTTTTTCGAGGCTTTGTTGCTGAAGAAGACATCGATAATAAACGCCTGCTGAAATTAGCACAAAAGATTAAACGATACAATCAATGGTTAATGAGTCATCCTGGCTACGAAACAATGATTTTACCAGTTGGGGATGGACTAGCTGTTAGTATAAAAAAATAAAAAGAGGTGCATTACATTGGGAACAAGACCTGAATTACTTGTTACACCCAAGGATCTAGATGCGGTACAACGCTTAATTAGTGCTGGTGCAGATGCGATTCTCATCGGGGAAGAACGATACGGTTTACGTTTAGCTGGGGAATTTTCTCGTAGTGATATTACGGAAGCTGTAGATGTCGCTCACGCAAAAGGAAAGAACGTTTATGTAGCAATGACAGCTCTCTTTCATAACGAAAAAGTTGACGAGTTAGCTGATTATATTGCTTTTTTAAATAGAACGAATGTTGATGGCATTGTATTCGGAGATCCTGCTGTATTAATGACTGTTCGTGAGGTTGCACCAGCTATGAAGCTGCATTGGAATACAGAAACGACTGTGACCAATTGGTTCACGGCTAATTACTGGGGTCGAAAAGGAGCGAGTCGTGCCGTGCTTTCACGTGAAATTAATATGGAAGCAATTCTTGAAATCAAAGACAATGCAGAGGTTGCTGTGGAAGTACAAGTACATGGTATGACCTGTATGTTTCAATCGAAACGAACTCTTATTGGTCATTATATGCAGTTCCAAGGGAAAAATCTCGAGGTAGAACGTCGTGATAAAGATCGAAACCTGCTCTTATTTGATCCTGAACGTGATGCACGTTATCCGATTTATGAAGATGAGAATGGCACACATATTATGAGTCCAAATGACATCTGTATTATCGATGAACTTGAAGAAATGATTGATGCTGGTATAGATTGTTTTAAAATTGAGGGATTACTAAAATCAACAGATTACATGGAACAGGTTACATCAATTTACCGTGAAGCGATTGATTTATGTCTTGACCAACGTGGCGAGTATGAAGACCGTAAAGAACAATATTTAGACGTACTCAACAGCTTACAGCCACAGTATAGGAAATTAGATACTGGTTTTTTCTTTAAAGAAACGGTTTATTAAATCAAGAAGGGGGATATCCTATGTCAACAATGGTAGAAGTAGCAACAACAGAAAAAAGAGTGATCACCAAAAAACCAGAGTTACTTGCCCCGGCTGGTGATTTAGAAAAACTAAAAATTGCTGTGCATTATGGTGCGGATGCGGTTTTTATTGGTGGAAGAGAGTTTGGCTTACGTTCCAATGCAGGAAACTTCTCCTTGGAGGAAATGAAAGAGGGAGTTGACTTCGCAAATAAATATGGAGCTAAGGTATACGTGACAACCAATATCTTTGCCCATAATGAGAACATGGATGGACTTGAGGACTATTTGCAAGGACTGCAGGAGGTTGGTGTAACTGGAATTATTGTTGCTGATCCTCTGATTATCGAAACGTGCAAACGTGTAGCTCCAAAGGTAGAGGTACATTTAAGTACTCAACAGTCCTTATCAAACTGGCTTGCCGTTAAGTATTGGAAAGAGGAAGGCTTACACCGTGTTGTTCTTGCACGTGAGGTTGGCCTTGAAGAAATGCTTGAAATGAAAAAGCATGTTGATATCGAAATCGAAACATTTGTTCATGGGGCGATGTGTATCGCTTATTCTGGTCGATGTGTGTTGAGCAATCATATGACAGCTAGAGATTCGAATCGCGGTGGTTGCTGTCAGTCCTGTCGTTGGGAATATGATCTATATGAACTAGATCAAAATGGTGAAAGAGCATTATTTGACGAAAATGATGTTCAGTATACAATGAGCCCGAAAGATCTAAATTTACTTCAAGCCATTCCCAAAGTTATTGAGGCAGGCATTGATAGCTTAAAAGTCGAAGGGCGAATGAAATCTATTCACTATGTGGCAACAGTGACAAGTGTGTATCGTAAAGTAATTGATGCTTACTGTGCTGATCCGGACAATTTTCAAATTGACAAAGCCTGGGTTGATGAGCTAGAGAAATGTGCTAATCGTGATTTTGCACCGCAGTT
This sequence comes from Halalkalibacter suaedae, assembly GCF_017939705.1. Taxonomy (GTDB): domain Bacteria; phylum Bacillota; class Bacilli; order Bacillales; family Bacillaceae_D; genus Halalkalibacter; species Halalkalibacter suaedae. The sequence continues at coordinate 389,193 of NZ_JAGKSQ010000003.1, read as the reverse complement.
TTTCGAAGGCAATCCAACATATGAAGAGCAGATGTTTGGAAATCATCCAAAGAGAACAAAGTATGATTTTGCCGGACTAGTTCTTGGCTACGATGAAGAAACAAAGATTGTGACATTACAACAAAGAAATCATTTTAAACCTGGAGATGAGATTGAATTTTTCGGTCCAGAAATAACTAATTTCGTTCAAAAGGTAGGAACGATCTGGGATGAAAAGGGTAATGAACTTGACGCGGCTCGACATCCACTACAGATTGTGAAATTTAAAGTTGATCAACAAGTCTATCCACAAAATATGATGCGTAAAGAGGTTCGTTAATGGCTGCAAAACCAATTATTATCGGCGTTGCCGGGGGCACAGGATCCGGGAAAACGACCGTGGCTAAAGAAATTTTTCATCAATTTAATGAGCAATCGATTGTCTTAATTGAACAAGATGCTTATTATAAAGATCAAGCTCATCTTAGCTTTGAGGAGCGGTTGCTAACAAATTACGATCATCCTCTCGCTTTTGATAATGACTTATTACTTGACCATTTGAAGATGCTACAAGAGGGCATGGGTATTGAGAAACCTGTGTACGATTATGCTAATCATACTCGCTCAAGTGAAGTGTTATCGATTGCACCTAAAGATGTTATCATTTTAGAGGGTATATTAATTCTTGAAGATGATCGTCTTCGAGACTTGATGGATATTAAATTATTTGTTGATGCAGATGCCGATATCCGAATCATACGTCGCCTTGTTCGAGATGTTCAGGACAGAGGAAGGTCAATTGAATCAATTATTGAACAATATATTTCAGTCGTCCGACCAATGCATTTGCAATTTATTGAACCAACGAAGCGCTATGCGGATGTGATTGTGCCTGAAGGTGGGCAAAATCAAGTAGCAATTGATTTAATTGTAACAAAAATTCGTGCAATTATTGAAGAAAAGGCAATTTTGTAATAGGATATAGTACATGTAAGGGATTTCAGAAAACTCGTCTATCGAGTTTTCGTTTTACATATGTATGATATGCTTATATTTATTTATACCTAATTATTGAAGGACCAATGAGGAGTGAACGACGTGGCAGAAGAGAAAAAGCACTATATGACGATGGATGGTAAGCGTAAGCTTGAAGAAGAGGTAGAATACTTAAAGACAGAACGACGTAAAGAAGTCGTTGAACGAATAAAGATCGCTCGTAGTTTCGGTGACCTTTCAGAAAACTCAGAGTATGATTCTGCAAAAGAAGAGCAGGCTTTCGTTGAAGGCCGTATTATTCAACTTGAAAAAATGATTAGAAATGCAGTGATGATTGAAGAAGAAACGCCTGCAGCATCTAATGTTGTATCACTAGGAAAGACTGTTAAATTTATTGAGCTTCCAGATGGTGACGAAGAAGAATATATTATCGTTGGTAGTGCTGAATCAGATCCGGCTGAAGGAAAGATTTCAAATGACTCACCAATGGCACAAAGCTTACTTGGAAAACGAGTAAACGATAAGGTTTCAGTGAATACACCTGGTGGAGAAATGGAAATTAAAATTGTAGATATTCGATAAGCTAAAAAAACTGCTCAGAAATGAGCAGTTTTTTTATTATCAGAGTCTAAACTCTTTTTGTTTGAAAATGGAATGAGTTGGACAGACAGCGAATATAGGTAAATAAGGACTATTTTTGTGTTGTTGTATCGCAGGAGTAAGTTCGTTCTAGTATAATATAGGATAGAGAATAGTAGATGGGAGTGTGTAGAATGAGCTATCGCTATAAACAACGTAAGAAGCAGAGACTGAATACAATCCTAAATATTGCTATAGTCGTTGTTATTGCCTTAATTGGGGTATTTGCAGCACAAATCTTTTTAGGTGGAAACAACAGCGAAGTTGCATTAAATGAGCAAGAGCTTGAAACTGAAAATGAAACAAATGAACAAGCCCCTGTTGATTCAATTACTGATCCTAGTGAGTCAGAAGAAGAAACGGGCACAGATACAGCGACAAATGAAGATATAGAGACAGAAGAAGAAGAGACTGAACAAGATCAAGAGCCCGTCCAAGATGGAGAGTGGGAACCGATTGGCACAGAGCAAACGGGTGAGTTTACGCCTAACTTTAGTCAAGACAGTGTAAACTGGCAAGAAATGATGGAAGCCCTACGTTATGCAACAGGTCTTGATGAAAATATGATTCCTTGGAGAGTTGAAAATGGAGGTAGTCCGACTAGAGTTCGTGGAGTCGTAAGTGACCCAGCCAATCAAGGGCAGCCCTATGAGGTTTTCATTGAATGGGTTGATGGCCAAGGCTGGACACCTGTTGAAAAGAAACAGCTAACGAGTAATCCATACCAAGGGTAGTGTAAATACGAAAAGAGGTTGGGACAAAAGTGATTCACTAATAGAAAATCCGAACAATAATAGTTGGCGGGCGTAAACCGCTCCTGAAATATACTTCGCTTTCCGCGGGAAGCCGGTGAGCCTCCTCGGCTACGCCTGTGGGGTCTCACCTTTGGCTTTATCATCCCGCAGGAGTCTACGTATATTTCATCCGCTACGTGATTGCTTTGTTCGGTATTTCAGTTAGACACTTTGCTTCTCACTTTTTAAGTTCATGATTCGTTTGAGATTAATTACGAAAATTGAGTGGTACTTTGAACTTGCATGCGGAAGAGACTAAAATTTTCATAGCCGTGTCTTGACTTTAATTTAACGTGACTGGATGCGTCTTTCTTGTAGTAACTTCTTTATAGCAGCCACATAGTAAAGGTCAGACATTGTATTTTTCACATCCAAGTAGTACTTCAACTGGGTGTTGCGATTTTGTCACAGTGATTTATCAGTTCTTTTTGTGGCTAAAGTTTTACTTGTTTTTTACTGTTAATAGGAAAAATTCTATTTTTTCTCTCATCAAAGCGGACGGAATGGGCGGGCCGACTCCTGCAGGAAGAAAGGGCAGGTTTGAAATTCACCGGCGAAGCCGGTGAGTTCAACGCCCGCCGGAGGGTGCATGCCCCCATCCCGGTAGCGTGATCGAAGCGACTTTTTACGGCCACTTTATTTTGCCTTAAAATGAACAGTGGCTGTATAAATGGGTTGCTCCGTACGTGGGTGAATATAAACACTATGATGAACAGAGTGAACTTGTAAAAGTAGAACTTTGTTTATTTCAATTTGTTCAGCTATTTGGCGTTCCAATGCTTTAATATTATCTGTTTCAAAACATTCAATCTTATCTTCCATTCTATCTAATTGCAAAGACATTCCTATCACCTTTTTTATTATTATCATATCAGAAAAAATGTGTGAATCAAATCATTAGCGTGTATACTAGCAATAGTACATAGAAAGGGTGTTATTAATGAAAATTGGAATTATTGGTGCAATGGATGAGGAAGTTGAATTATTAAAAGAAAAGTTAGATCAACGAATAGATCAAACAATTGCTGGTTGTGAGTTTCACCAAGGAAAATTAAATGGACAAGATATCATTTTATTAAAATCAGGCATTGGAAAGGTAAATGCAGCCGTTGGAACAACGTTGTTGATTCAACTATTTCAACCAGACTGTATTATTAACACAGGTTCAGCTGGCGGTTTTTATGAAAAACTTAGTGTTGGTGATATCGTTATCTCGACTGAGATCCGTTACAATGATGTTGATGCAACGGTATTTGGTTATGAATTCGGACAAGTCCCAGCAATGCCTGCTTTCTATGCTCCTAGCGAGCAGCTTGTACAAGTCGCTGAAAAGGCGGCAGAGCGTGTGGGAATTCATGCAGTCAAGGGTCTGATCCTTTCTGGTGATTCCTTTATGAGTGATCATCATCTTGTTCAGCAATTGAAGGAGCGATTTGATAATCCATATTGTGCTGAAATGGAAGCTGGAGCTATTGCTCAAGTATGTTTTCAGTTTGAGGTTCCATTTGTTATCATTCGTTCATTATCAGATATTGCTGGCAGCGATGCGAAAGTGTCATACGATCAATTTTTAGAAACAGCTTCAGTTAATTCAGCGAAACAAGTACTCTTAATGGTTGAAGAATTAAGTAAGTAAGTGGTGAAATCTTCCTCAGTTAACGATCATTACATCATCCTATCTTGATCAAACAATGATAGAATGATAGAAGATTAGGAGGAAGATAAATGGAAGATAAAAAGCAAAAGCAATTAGAAGATAAAGTTACTGATTATAAGCAATTTGGATTTATCTTATTATCACTTAGTATTTTTCTATTTATCGGTTTAGTAATTCCTACACAAGATGTTACACAATGGCAAGGTTTATTCATTGTTGGAATTTTCATGATGCTAGGATGTTCTTTTGTATGCCATCGCCTGGCTATGAAAGCACAGAAACAGCTGCATGAGTAGAGTTATTTATAGATTTACTAATAGATAGAGTGTTATCAAAGGACCTTTGATAACACTCTTTTTGATATTGTTTTCTGGATGTCTCAAATCTCATTTGATAAAATAGGTTGATATTGGTTTAGATTGGAGAAATGATGAAGAGAACTGAAACGAAACGACCTGTGGTGCTTGCTGCAATTATGTTAGCGATGTTTATGGCAGCTGTCGAAGCGACAATTGTTGCAACGGCTATGCCAAAAATAGTCGGAGATCTTGGAGGATTTGCCTTTTTCAGTTGGGTCTTTTCTAGTTATTTACTTATGCAAGTTGTAACGATTCCCTTGTATGGGAAGCTTGCTGATATTTTTGGTAGAAAAAAAGTATTCGGATTTGGTATATGTCTTTTTTTAATTGGTTCGTTCATTTGTGGTTTTTCAAGGTCAATGGAAATGTTAATTTTCTCTCGTTTCGTTCAAGGCATTGGAGCGGGGGCGGTCCAACCCATTGCAACGACCATTGTAGGAGATATGTACTCCAAAGAGGAACGAGCAAAGATTCAGGGGTATTTAGCAAGTATTTGGGGGATTTCAGCAATAGTTGGACCGCTTCTAGGTGCCTTTTTTATTGAGTACGTCAATTGGTCGTGGATTTTCTGGATTAATATTCCTTTTGGTATTCTTTCGTTGATCATTATCTTAATTTTTCTCCAAGAGAAAATAGATGAGCAAAAACAGAAAGTAGATTATTTAGGGGCGATCTTGTTATTTATAACAGTTGCTACCTTGATGTTTGTTTTAGTTCAAATAGACGGCTCTGCTCTGCTTTCAACGCTACAATTGGTGATTCTATTGATGGTCTCACTTATCTCTTTGCTGCTTTTTATTCGTCATGAACGAAAAGCCAGCTCGCCTATTATGACGCTGAGTTTATGGAAGAGAAAAGTGATACGCTATTCTAATTTAGCTTCTTTTACTGCGGGTGCTATGCTGCTAGCAATCTCGACCTTCCTACCGACATATGTTCAGGGAGTATTAGGCCAGACACCATTAGTAGCAGGACTGACGCTAACGGTTATTTCAATTGGCTGGCCGATTTCTTCAACGATTGCAGGAAAGATGATGCTAAAGACAGGATTTAGGGTGACGGCTGTAATTGGGGGACTCGCTTTGCTTGTTGGAGGTCTTTGCTATTTTACATTACCATTCGTAGCCCATCCTCTAATTGCTGGGGCTGGTTCCTTTTTTCTTGGTGTTGGAATGGGCTTCACGACGACAACCTTTATTGTTTCAATTCAATCTAGTGTTGATTGGCGAGTAAGAGGAGAAGCGACAGCGATGAATATGTTTATGAGACAGTTAGGTGGTGCAGTTGGAGTGGCCCTCCTAGGCGGTCTCTTAAATAAGGATCTACGGAGTTTCTTTGAACAAAACCAGAAGGAGTTATCCGTTGAACCGTCGATTAATGCAATAAATGTTATTCTTGACGAATCTGAGCGAAGCCTCCTTTCGACATCTGAGTTGGAGCTGTTACGAGTTGGTTTGGCTGAAGGTATGGTAACTGTCTTTGGGTCATTATTTATTCTATCAATAATCACGTTTGTCTTTATTCGATTGCTACCGAAAGATCATAACAAGCAGGAAAAACAGACTTAATTAGCTTAATCTTTTGTTAACTCAATGAAATGCTTTAAAATATTTGCTGTGAGACCCCAAATAATATAGTCATCGTAATAATAAAAGTGTTGTGAGAGGATATGGCTTCTGTTCTTAATTAATGTAAGCGGGCCATTATTGATTGGATCCAATGAAAAACTCATTTGGTGACACTCTGGTGAATGACTATAGAAATGTGATAACGGAACAGTAAAAAGATGATCAACTTCTGACAAATTGGGTTTAAGTGATTGAAATTCAATGTCTAGAGTAGCTACGAATGGATAAATAATTCCCCTAAATGGCGTGACAAGAATATCAAGGTCAGCAATTATATTAACGTGCTTTCGGTCTATTAACAGTTCTTCCGTAAGCTCTCGGATGGCTGCATCGCTTGGACTTGAATCAGTCTGATCAATTCTTCCACCAGGAAAACAAATTTCACCTGGTTGTGTGTTGAGTGTATGGGAACGGACCTCGAATAAAAGCGATAACTGGTCATTAACGTTGATTAACGGTAAAATGACTGCAGCATTTTTCATTTGATCCTGGCCAAGTATACCTACTTTCCGATTTGCAAGTTGTTTTTCAATATGGCTGATTGTCTCTCTTTTCATCTTGAGCCTCCTTATCGTGCATTTTTCAAAAAGCATCTAAAACATGTGGCAATGATTTCGTTCTCTAGGCGTCTTATGATGAGAAGGCACTCATCACAAGACTTTTAAAAGATGTGCGACTAGACTCTTATCTGTAAATTATATCATTTTCTTGTGTAGAGAAGCCCTGCTGGTTTCTTAATGATTTCAGAATAAGTTTTTTGTCAGATGATATTACAAACATGCTGTGAACATCTCTCGAATACGTTACATTGTATATAGGAAAGGTCATTGACCTAGCTTCCAAAAATGTTCTCTCTACTCTCCCCCATTGCGAGCGGTTCACATGTGAATCGCTCATTTTTTTTGTGCAAGCGAATAGTTATAAAACTATATGATATGTAACCATATTTTTATGAGTTACATTTAACTTTAGAAGGATGACAGCCACTTGAAGAATCGTGTGATAAATCAGGTGGTTTTTCTGAATGACTAAAGTTTTTTTTGTTTCCATATGCATCCTATTGCAAAAATAGACAAAATACACGAAAATATAGCATAGGTGACACATATAATAGAGATAAGATTAATGTGGATGAAGGGTAAGGGGAAGAAACAGATGGATGTTCATTTAAATGAAAAGGAAATGCTTCAGCTACTTGAGGAATTAGTGAATACAGATAGTGGTTCATTGTATAAAGAAGGTGTCGATCAAGTAGGGCAGATCTTAATGCCTTATTTTGAACAATTGGGATATAAGATTGAAATCATCACCGAGGAGAAGGTTGGTAATCACTTGATTATCCGTCCTGATTGTGATGAAGAACCAATGGTTTTAATCGTGGCTCATATGGATACAGTCTTTGAAAAAGGTACGGCCCAAAAGCGACCATTCATGATTAAAGATCGACGTGCATACGGCCCGGGTGTTATTGATATGAAAGCTAGTCTTGTTTCTGTTATTCATGCGTTAACGTATTTAAAGGAGTCTGGATCGACGTCTTACCAACGTGTTCAGATTATTTTGAATAGTGATGAAGAAATTGGTTCGCAGACGTCGCGACCTTATATTGAAAAGGAATCAAAAGGAAAATCATATGCACTTGTTATGGAACCAGCAAGACGCGATGGTTCTGTGGTTACAGAGAGAAGAGGGAGTGGTCGTTTCACAATTGAAGTTCATGGAAAAGCGGCTCATTCTGGAATTGAACCTGAAAAAGGAAGAAGTGCGATTGAAGAATTAGCCCACAAAATTGTAAAACTACATGAATTGAATGACCATGAACATGGGATATCCGTCAACGTTGGGATAATAGAAGGTGGAGATGCAGTTAACACCATTTCTGCAATGGCGATTGGTCACATTGATGTACGAGTGGCGACATTAGAACAAGCAGAAGAAATGGAGCACAAGATTGAAGAGATGTGTGCATCTTCTGATGTAATGGGGACAGAAATTGAGCTAACTGGTGACATGAGCCGTCCACCAATGCTTAAAAACAAGCAAATTGCAGAGCTTTTTAATATCGTTAAAAAGGTAGGATCAGAGCTTGGCATGACAATTAAGGATACAAAAACGGGTGGAGGATCTGATGCTTCATTTACATCTGCAATGGGAATCCCGACTATTGATGGCTTAGGACCAATTGGTGGAAATGCCCATAGTGAGAAGGAATATTTGGAAATCAACTCATTAACAGAGAGAACGATTTTGCTCGCAAAAGTAATTGAACGTTTAGTAAAAGGGAAGCATACTGAACAGTGAGCTTCTCTTTTTTTTTGTTCAAAAGCTAACTTAGCTAACTTAGATACTACTACTTAGAAGGGAAGTTGCTAGACATTGCAAGAGCTTATTCTTTTAACAAAATACTATGATCCACTCTTAGTGATCGCTTCAATAATTGTTGCCTGTGCAGGTTCATACGCATCTTTAGAAATGAATCAAAGGTTAGCACGAAATAATGAGTTTAAATGGTCAATTTTACTTATTGCTTCATGTACGATGGGGTTATCGATATGGGCAATGCATTTTATTGGAATGGCGTCATTCAGTATTCCAATAGAAATAACGTATCACTGGGGTTTAACATTTCTATCGATTGTCCCTGCTATTTTTTCGGCATTTATTGCCTTTTTTACGCTGTATCGCTTTAAACCAAAACCGTTGCTTTTATTGATTGCTGGCTTAGTGATGGGAGGAGGGATCACCTCCATGCATTATATCGGTATGTCAGCTATACAATTCCCAGGTATTCTTTCGTATAGGGACATGCCACTCCTGCTTTCCATTGTGATAGCAGTCGCTGTTTCGTTTGTAGCCCTATATCTTTTTCGTGTACTACAGAAAATAAATACTGGTTGGGTTACAGTTCCTGTTGCAATTGTGATGGGATTGGCGATATCAGGCATGCATTATACGGGAATGGTTGCCTCTGAATTCTGTCTGCCAATTGCAAATCAAGATTTGCTTGGTAGTAGTCCAGTACGTTCTAGAGAATTTCTTGGTACGATTAGTGGAGTGATTGTAGGAGCAGCAATTATTGTTCTCATTGTCTATTTGCAATCAGAACGTCGCTTCTTTAACGGTTACTGTACAGAGATGGATTGACTGGGTTTTATAATCAGAGATGGTTTGAGGAGCGAGTCAATGCCTACAGGAAAAGGAATAATCAACCTGAGGGCTCAACCTTTTTTATCCTTTTAGATATTGAGAGGTATAAGTGGATTAACGAATCATTTGGTTTTGAGAAGGGTGATGAACTTTTAGTTCAAGTTTCAGAACGTCTAAGAGAGCATTGCTCAGAAACTCATACAATCGTGCGTTATGACGGGGCAAAGTTTCTTCTAATTATAAATAAAGATAATAGAGAAATTGAAGCAACCTGTACACAGTTATTCGAATGGTTTGCTGAACCATTCAATGTGCTAGGAAACCCAATCGTTCTATCTATCTCATTAAGTGTATATCAGCATGAACGCGTTGAAATGATGTATCCGTCGAAAATTACTAAGGCATTGGAACATGCTTTAAGAGCGGCTAAGAAAAATGGAAGTGATTGGGTAGTCTACGATGAAGCAAAGCATTCAGATGAACGAGAACAGGAAATTCTTCATGAACTTAAAAAGGATATCGTTGAATTCACTGGATTTAGTCTCTATTATCAACCGAAGATTAATTTGAAAACGAGAAAGATAGATAGTGCTGAAGTGTTACTGAGGTGGGAGAACAAACAATTAGGAATGGTTTCACCGGCAGAATTCATTCCGATTGCTGAGAAATATGGACTTATTCAAGACTTAACAAAATCAATCTTTTTTAGAGCATGTCAGCAGGTGAAAAGGTGGAATCAAGAACATTTTCCAATACAAAAGCTTGCGGTCAATTTGTCTGCAACTTTCTTTCAATTGCAAAATGGGAATGAGATGATTAAAGATATTTTAGAGCAGACGGAAGTTAACCCCAAATCGATTAATATTGAATTAGAAGTGACAGAGACAGCTATCATGGAGAATGTTAATCGGGCGATTGAAATGTTAGACGACTTGAGGGGAATAGGGTTAACAATTGCGTTAGATGATTTTGGTACAGGCTTATCCTCCCTAACATATCTTAAAAATCTACCAATTGATACGTTGAAAATCGACAAAGCTTTTATAGAGGGTATCCCTGGAGACGAGAAGGATAATGGAATTACAGAGTTAATTGTTCTCATATCAAAAAAGATTGGTCTAGAGATAGTGGCTGAAGGAATTGAAATACTAGAACAAGATCAATTCCTAACAAGTATCGGTTGTGACTATGGCCAAGGGTATTTTTATTCAAAGCCATTGTCATTAGAACAACTAACGGAACGTTTTGGTAGCAGTAAGCAGAACTAGCTTACTGCTTTTTTTTGGTAATGTTAAAAAGTACTTGTTAATTAATATTTTTATGTGATAATAAGGAAAAAGCAGTGCATTTGACAAAAAACGACTTTTTTCTCGTTTAGGGGGATTAATGATGGCGTGTCCATTTTCAAAGATTAAACGTACATTTACGAAACAACCAGAAGCTCGTATTCAACAGAGTGATCAACATAAAGGAACTCTCTCATTAAGCGATCGTTCAGAACACTATGAACAATCTCTTATGATTGGATTAAATGAAGAAGACCTTGCTTTTGCACAATCCTTAAAACCGATCGTGTTGGAAAATATCGAACAGATAATTGAGGATTTTTACCGAGTACTTCTAAGTCAACCAGGTCTCAATCAAATTATTAATGAGCACAGTACAACAGACCGTTTAAAGAAAACACTCACAAGACATATAAGCGAAATGTTCGACGGTGAAATTACCGAAGAATATATGAAAAAAAGAATTCGAATTGCACATGTTCACGTATCAATTGGATTACCAACCAAGTGGTATATTCTCTCATTTCAGCTACTGACTCAATCCTTCTTAACGATGTTAAATAAAGAATTAAATAATAATGATGAATTGGTTCGGGCAATGGCTGTGATAAGTAAGCTACTAAACTGGGAACAACAAGTAGTATTAGAAGCGTATGAGTTGGAGAACGAACGAATACGTCAAGAGTTTAATGATCAAAAAAAGGCACTAACTGAAGTGATTAGACAATCAACTGAGGAGTTAGCAGCAATCTCTGAACAAACGAGTGCTTCAATGGAGGACCTTAATGCTCAGGCGAGAAAGATTGAAGATAAATCGATAAAAAATTTAGAATATGCTACTCAAGCTGAAACCGTTTCTGAGGATGGAAAAGGACAGATGACTGAACAAAGAAGAATCATTGGTGATATTCAAAAGAGTGTTACCGGAATTGTGCAAGAGTCGAAGGAATTAAGACAGACATCAAATGATATTACCGCAATTATCTCATTAATTACAGATGTAGCGGATCAAACAAATCTGTTAGCTTTAAATGCAGCAATTGAAGCAGCAAGAGCAGGAGAGCATGGTCGAGGCTTTGCTGTTGTTTCAGAAGAAGTTCGTAAGCTTGCAGATCAGACTAAACAATCGGTTTCGACTATTTCAGCATTAATTGATAAAACAAATGGTCAGATGAATCGTGTAACAAGTTCAATTGAAGCAGTTGAGAACAAAATGAATGAAAGTGTAGAGCTGGTCAATGAAACTTCGAAACTATTCGGGGATATTACTCAAGCAATGGGCTTAAGTAAAGAACAAACAACAGAAGTAAAAGAGGAATTATTGAATTTTGTTAGCACGTTAAAAGAAGTTGCTTCGGCTTCTTCACAAATTGCAGTTGCAGCTGATGAATTAAACCAATCGTCAACAAAAATATAAATTACCGCTCCATTCACCAATAGCATGGCGTGTTTCTTTGAAAGGTTGAAAAACCCTCTAGAGACACGCCATCTTTTTGTATTTTACAATAATTGTAAAAGGTATAAAGGAACTCAGTAATCCTTCGAATAGCTAAGTTTTTATCATTTTTTCTAGGTGTACAGACACGGGCAAGCCCAGTTTGACATAGGGATGAGTAACGACAAATTGGGGGTGATTTCGTGTCAACAATACTAGCTGCTATATCTTACTTTGTAAAAGAAGTCATTGTGTTTGTATCATTTGTAAAAAACAATGCCTTCCCACAACCACTAAAAAAAGACGAGGAACGCAAATACTTAAAACTAATGCAGGAAGGAGACGAGGAGGCCCGAAATTTACTAATTGAACATAATTTAAGACTCGTCGCACATATTGTTAAGAAATTTGAAAATACAAGAGAAGATACCGAAGATTTAATTTCAATTGGAACAATTGGATTAATCAAGGCGATTGAGAGCTACTCTGATGGCAAGGGAACGAAATTAGCAACCTACGCAGCCAGATGTATCGAAAATGAAATTCTGATGCACCTCAGGGCATTGAAGAAGGTTAAAAAGGATGTCTCTTTGCATGATCCGATTGGAACGGATAAGGAAGGGAATGAAATCACACTCATCGATGTCCTCCAAGAAGAAGGAGACGATATCGTTGACGTGATTCAAACGAAAATGGAGAAAAGCCAAATTTATAAATTCATCCATGTTCTGGATGGAAGAGAAAAAGAGGTTATTGTAGGAAGGTTCGGTTTGAATCTTGAAGAGGAAAGGACCCAACGAGAGATTGCTAAGGAGCTCGGTATTTCAAGAAGCTATGTCTCAAGAATTGAGAAGCGAGCCCTAATGAAATTGTTTCATGAATTTTATAAACAAAGCCAAGGAAAATCATAATGACTAAGGCTAGAGGCTGGGCATAACTAAAGCGACTAACTGCAATTCCGAACAAAGTATTTGTCTCAGGAGCGGTGTCCCTACACCGCCTTTGTTCAGGTTTTAAGTCAGTTCAGACATTAGTATCCCGGCCTCTTTTATGCTTAATCCAGATTGATTGGTATTTCGATCGTGAATGTCGTCATCTCATGAGTTGATTGACAAGTTAAGCGTCCATTATGTTTTTCTATGATATTGTTACAAACATAAAGTCCGATACCAGTTCCAACTTCCTTCGTCGTAAAAAACGGTTCAAAAATCGTTTGCTGGACTTCCTGGGGAATGATCGGTCCATTATTCACAATCGAGATAACAATATGGCCATTTTCAGATTTAGAGGCTTCAACGATAACTATTCTTGGTTTTTCTCTTTGTTGAACTGCATCAATGGAGTTCATCAATATGTTTAAAAATACCTGTTTTAACTCATCTTTATTCGCCTTTATTTCAATGGTTTGATCGATATTTAGTTTCAGACTAACATCAGTATCAACAATACTAGGATATAAAAAGTTCAAAATATCATCTAATAAGTCATAAAGGATGAAAGGTTCCTTAACATTGATCATATCAATTTTTGATGTGTGTAAAAATTGAGTGATCCGGAATTTTAATTGATCTAGCTCTAGTTGAATGATGTCTAAGTATTTCATATCTGGGTATTCTTGTCTAAGTAGCTTATTAAAACCGATAATAGAGGTTAAGGGATTGCGGAATTCATGAACAAAACTAGCGGACATTTGACCAAGGACTACTAATTTGTCACGGTGGGTTTGATTAATAATTCCATTCTTTTCGTTCAGTTCTTTGCTCTTTATGTCAGTGTAAATTGAAACAGCGTGGTAGCAGAACTCATCAAATTGTGAATTTACCTTTTTAACATAGACACGTAGCTTTGATGCATCAATATTTGCTCGCAACATATAATCAATAACTGCACTTCGACCAATATTTACATTGTAGACAAAGTCACCGATATTAATATTTGCTTCAATACGTTCTAATGCTATCTTATTGGCAAGCTCTTCAATTTCGCTTTCTGTAATTTCGTTAAATAACGTCTTTTTTGTTAATTGATACATTAAATAGCCATTCTGTCTAACCTTCTCTTTAGAAGGGTCTTCTGGATCAACGATGATTTGATTTTCCCATTCAGTTAATAATGTCGTTTCGTGTTCTTCCAAATGTTTAATTAACGTACTAAGGCTCGATTTGCTATTTTGATTAGCGACTTCCATGTACATTCACTGCCTTCAGTTAAAGATTATAAAGGAAATTTATTTTGTATTAATTTAAGCATGTATCATTATAATTTGACATTTTTTTTATTATACCTGTTTTTTTTTGAAAACTACAAAAAAAACAGTCGTTTCACAAAAATAAACGACTGTTTTTGGTGACTTAACCGTTAACAATTGAACCACCATTTACATGTAGAACTTGACCTGATACATAAGAAGAATCATCAGAGGCTAAATAAACATAGCTAGGTGCAAGCTCAACGGGTTGACCAGGTCTACCCATTGGTGAATCTGTCCCAAATTTAGCTACCTGTTCCTGTGGAAATGAAGCTGGAATTAATGGTGTCCAGATTGGCCCAGGAGCGACTGCGTTGACTCGGATCCCCTTAGATACTAGATTTTCCGAAAGGGAGCGTGTCAAAGCGATCATAGCCCCTTTTGTCGATGAATAATCCATTAATACTGGATTGCCTTTATAAGCGACAATTGATGCAGTGTTAATAATCGAGCTGCCTTTTTTTAAATGAGGCATAGCAGCCTTGATTAAATGAAAGCATGAAAAGATATTTGTTTTAAATGTACGCTCTAGCTGTTCTGTAGAAATATCTTCAATTTTTTCTTGATAATGCTGTTCAGCAGCATTATTAATTAATACATCAAGTTGTCCAAATTCAGATACGGTCTGTTTTACTGCCTCCGTGCAAAATGCTTCTTCGCCGACATCTCCTGCAATAAGCAAACAAGTTGCTCCATACTTCTCAATTTCTTCTTTTGTTTTCTTGGCATCATCATGTTCATTCAAATAGATTATGGCTAATTTGGCTCCTTCTTTTGCTAAGGCAATTGAGGCAGCACGCCCGATACCGCTATCTCCTCCAGTAATCAGAACAACTTTATTGGTAAGTTTTCCGCTACCTTTGTAGTTAGGGTCATCGTAAATTGGAAGTGGAGTCATTTCACTTTCAATTCCTGGTTGTTTAGCTTGTTCTTGTGCTGGTTGTCCATTTTTTTGGACAGATTGGATATCATTATAGTTCATACAAAAACCTCCTCTATTTTTCACTATCTAGGATGTCTAGTCTTGGCCTTTATAATCCATACCCTGAGAAGATGGTAAAATATCAAAAAACATAATTTTACATATTTTGATTTTAAATAAGCATTGGACTTTTATAATTGAAGAAGCTGTTGTATGACTATAATAATTAAAAAAAGAAAGACTGATAGGTTATCCCATCAGTCTCTTCTTCTATTATTCGTTTACAGCATCTTTAAGTTGTTTACCTGGCTTGAAAGCTGGGTTTTTAGTTGCTGGAATTTCAATTTCTTGACCAGTTTGTGGGTTACGTCCTTTACGTGCTGAACGCTCACGAACTTCAAAACTACCAAAGCCAACTAGTTGAACTTTGCCACCTTCAACTAACGCGTTTGTAATACTTTCAAATACTGCATCTACAGCTTTAGAAGCATCCTTCTTAGAAAGTTCAGCTTGCTCAGAAACTGCATTGATTAGATCGGTTTTGTTCATTAAAAAAACTCCCTTTCATTTCCTTTGATTAAGAAATTATCTGTCTATTCGACAGGCATTAAATTATTGCTGCATTTAAAATTTCTCATGAAAGCCTAGTCGTGTCAAGACTTTCCGCGGAAATTAAATCATTTTTAACCATTATTCGCTAAAAAAACGTCACTTTTTCGATATTTCTATCGAAAAGTGACGTTTTTAGTAATTTTATTCTACTATACTTTTCTAAGTTTAAAACTTGAGATCATCATGACAGAAAGAATAAGGGTGATGAACATAAAGTACGCAGGATGAAAATAAGGTACCATGAACAATTGAAAAGTTAAGACGCAGCCCGCAGCGGTTATCGGAAGGCCCACAAAGAACTGGTTATTAGTCGTCACATTGAACCGGGCAAGCCTAATTGCACCACATATAATGAAAAATATAGTTAACAGTATTCCAGGATAACCAAAAACATATAAGGACGCTTGATAAATTAAGAATGCAGGTGCCACACCAAATGAAATAATATCGCTTAAGGAATCAAGTTGTTTACCAAATTCTGACGTACAATTAAATTTTCTTGCAGCTGCTCCGTCCAAACGGTCTAATAGTGCAGCCACTGTAATAAAAACAAGTGCTAGACGTAATTCATCTTGAATAATGAATATAATAGCCAAAGCACCTAAACTTAAATTAAAAAGAGTCAGTGTATTAGCAATTTGAGCTTTGAGTTTCTTTACTGTTGGATCTATATGATGTAGAAGGAACATGTACGTCAACTCCTTGTTATTGTAATAAGTCTAATCATATCATATAGTTGATATAGTAGGATATATACTTATCATAGCTTATCTTTTGAGGTGATTTATTGAAGAAATTGTTTTTTCAATCATGTGTACAACTGACGAACCACCGATTGTCCTCGCAATTGCTGAAAGGGTTTACTAACTCTAAGCTGAGTGCTTTTACGGTTCCTTCATATGCAAAAGTATTTAATATCGATCAAACTGAAATGGCAAAGTCATTACATGAATACAAAACGTTACATGAGCTATTTACCCGTGAATTAAAGCTTGATGCTCGCGTAATTGATCAGGACTCAAACAGCATAGTTAGTCCGGTCGATGGAATTATATCGCAGTCAGGTAAGTTAATGGATGGTACGACTTTTCACGTGAAAGGTCAAAACTATTGTATTAAAGAAATGCTTGGTTCATCAGAAAAGAAAGAACGTTACAAAAATGGATCGTACCTTATTGTTTATTTAAGTCCTAGTCATTATCATAGAATTCATAGTCCGATTAATGGACAGATTGTTAATCAATGGGAACTTGGAAAGCGTTCTTACCCTGTAAACCGTATGGGCTTGGTGTATGGACAGAGACCTTTGTCAAAGAATTATCGAGTAATCACTGAAATTGCAGCAGATGGCAAGCAATTAGCTGTAGTGAAAATTGGTGCAATGAATATTAACACAATTGAATTAACTCACAAAGGTAAAGATATCAAAAAGGGGCAGGAATTAGGGTATTTTTCCTTTGGATCAACGGTTATTCTTTTAACCGAGAAGAATTTTGTCCATTTTGATAACCTTGAACAAGAAATTAAAATGGGCCAATCGATTGGTTGGTTTGAATAAAAGAGACTCCCTTCTTAGTTGAGGGAAGTCTCTTTTAGTTTACTCTGAAGCAGAGGAACGTTTTTTTGCGACTTTTTTTAGATCATCCCTAATACTTTTGTCCCACAATGGTACACCTGAGTAATAGGCTGCTCTAGAGATTAAATGTCCAGCTACTGGAGAGGTAATGAGCACAAAAAGAATTCCTAGGATTAATCTAGCATCAAGACCGTAGTCTTGATAAAAGTAAAGCAATGCACCAATAAGAATGAACATGACACCTAATGTCGCACTCTTAGATGCAGCGTGAGAGCGTGAATATACATCAGGTAAACGTAACAATCCGACCATCGTAACGAGACTAAGGAAAGTTCCTAATAGAACGCAGACGATAACAAGTAAATTAATGATCTCGTTTCCGGTCAAGGACAACACCCCTCTCTATAAATTTAGCAAAGGCTACGGTTCCTATGAATGTCAAAATACCGATTAGCAAGATGACCTCCAAAAAAGCCGATGTTTTAAGATACATTGAGAGCACAGCCACTAAAGCAATCATGGTGATCCCGATTGTATCAAGAGCAATAACGCGATCAGCCGTAGATGGCCCTTTAATGAGCCGATAAATACTTCCTAACAAAGCTAGAGACAGTAGGATTAAACATACCATTAAGACAGTTGAAAGCATATTAGCGACTCACCTCCAGGATGGCCTTCTCGAACGTATTCTTTATTGAAGAGATGGATTCGTCGATATTATCGATATTCATTGCATGAATGAAAAGCGTCTTTTGATCTTCCGAGACATCAACAACCAGAGTCCCTGGGGTCAAGGTAATCAGAAGTGATAATAAAACAATTTCCCAATCACTCTCTAGCTCGGTTTCTAAAGCGAAAATACCTGGTTTTATCTGTAACTTCGGTTGTAGTACTTGTTTGACAACCGTAATATTAGACAAAATCAATTCCTTCATGAAAAGGAGGGTTAGTTTAATCACTGCATAGATTTTAGTGACGTATAATGGGCCAGGGAAGAAACGTCGTACGATGAATAAGATGATCATACCAACGAGAAAACCAACAATGAAAGTAGAAAGATCCCAACTACTGTAAAGAAACATCCAAACAAATGTGATGATTAAATTAATTAAAAATTGAAAAGCCATTTTCTACTCCTCCTTTAAAACAGCATCAATATAGAGTTCTGGATTGAGTAAGGTGTTCGTTGCATCAGCTACATATGGATACACAGCTTCTGCTCCCATACCCATCAAGAAAGAGAGGAAGAGAAGAAATATACTAGGGTAGACAAGCCCTTTGACATTCCCCCTACGACTTACATCTGGTAAGATTTCTTCGCCTAGTATTACCTGGAAGAAGATTCTCATAACAGAATAGAGTACAAGCAAACTAGAGACTAGTAAAACTGCAACAAATACATATTGTTCAGCTGCAAAGCCACCTTGGATCAGCAGAAGCTTTCCGAAAAATCCACTAAAAGGAGGAACTCCGGCTAAGGACAAAGCTGCAGCTAAGAAAGTCCATCCAAGTAATGGGTAATTCTTAATTATTCCGCTTGCCTGACCAATCTTCGTTGTTCTAGTAATAACAACAATGGCTCCAGCTAACAAAAATAGTGCAGCTTTTATTAGCATATCGTGAAGCAAATAAAACATTCCTCCGAAAAGACCATCCTCATTAAAAGCTGATAATCCCAATAGAATAAATCCTACACCAGCAACAACATTGTATACGAGTATCTTATGGATATCATTATAGGCAATGGCCCCAACGGCTCCAACAATCATTGTGATGGCTGCCAAGATCCCAATTGTATAATGAGTAACATCTGGATGATGATAGAAAATAATCGTAAATACTCGGTAAATCGCATATATCCCAACCTTTGTTAATAGACCAGCAAAGATAGCTGAAATGACTGGCGGTGGAGCAGAGTATGCACCGGGAAGCCAGAAAAAAAGTGGGAAAATGGCTGCTTTCATTCCAAATACAATTAAAAATAACAGAGCGATCACTGTAATTAAGCCTGGTTGATTAATTTCAGCTATTCGAGCTGATAAATCAGCCATATTTAATGTACCTGTTGCAGAATATAAAAATGCTACTGCTGTTACAAAGAAAGCAGAGGAAATGACATTAATAAGGACATATTTTAATGATTCCCTAAGCTGTGTCTTTGTACCACCTAAAACAATCAGGGCATATGAAGACATCAAAAGTACTTCAAAGAAAACAAAGAGATTGAAGATATCACCAGTTAGAAATGCCCCAATGACCCCTGTTAATAAAAACTGAACTAAGGGGTAGTAATAGTAATTTTTTCGTTCAAGGTCTAAACCTCTAAACGTAAAGAGCGTTGTAGCAACCATTATGATGCTACTAAATAAGACAAGTAATGTTGCCAGAGAATCGGCAACTAGAACAATCCCAAAGGGAGGCTGCCATCCCCCAACTTGATAGGTCTTAATGCCATTCTCTAGAACATCCATTAGCAGGAAAATACTTGTCGCAATAATAGCCATTCCAGATAAAATACTTAAAGCTTTTTGAAGGATAAGTCGTTTACCTAAAAATAGTAGGATTACACCAGTAACTAGTGGTATCAGTAATGGTGCAATAGTTAAATTATTCATCAGACTTTGCTCCTTCCATCTCATCCATGTTGTCAGTACCATGGGCTTTGTAGGCTCTATAAGCTAGAACGAGAAAGAACGATGTTACCCCAAAACTAATAACAATAGCTGTTAAAATTAAGGCTTGTGGTAATGGATCCGTATAAGAGGCAGCCTTTTCACCGAGAAGTGGAGGAGCCCCCTGCTTTAACCCGCCCATAGTTAATAAGAGCAAATGGACACCGTGACTTAAAATACCGGTACCAATAATAATCCGTGTCATGTTTCTTGAAAGAATGAGGTAGACACCAACGGTAAACAAAATACCAACAACGATGGAGATTAAAATTTCCATTATTGATCCTCCCCAATCGTAAAAATAATTGTTAAAGTAATTCCGATAACAACGAGATACACTCCGATATCAAATAATACAGCTGTCGCTAATTCGGTTTCTCCTAACAGTGGCAAATGAAAATAGTCAAACGTATGACTTAAGAAATTTGCATCAAAAACAAAGGAGCCAATTCCAGTTAGCACGGCAATAAGCATCCCAGTCGCGGAAATTAACTTGAAATCAATTGGAATAATTTTTTTGACTGTTTCAATATCAAATGCTAATCCGATTAGAACAAAGGCAGCGGCTGTCATTAACCCACCAATGAACCCACCACCTGGATGATGGTGTCCAGATAAAAACACATAGATGGAGAAAATAATGATAATGAATGTCACAAGCTGTGTAACTGTTTTTAAAATGACATCATTTGTACGCATTATTGTTCCTCCTTTGCTACACGTAATTTAATCATTAAGTAGATACCAATTGCAGCAATGGTTAACACTAGAATTTCAAACAACGTGTCAAATCCACGAAAATCAACAAGAATAACATTAACCATATTTTTTCCGCCAGCTTCATCATAGCTAGCACCAATAAAGAAGTCTTTTAATGAATCAAAGAATTTTGAATGGTGTGAGGAAATAGCCAAAAGAGTGACCAGAATACCGACACCTAGGCTCACAATAAGATTACCGAGCTTAAACGGAACACTTTCAAACTTCTTCTTAAATAACGGTAAGTGGTAAAAACATAGTAAAAATAACACTGTTGAAATGGTTTCAATAACCATCTGTGTTAGGGCTAGATCAGGTGCTCTAAATAAAACAAAGAAGGTTGCTAATGAATAGCCAACTGCACCAAGTCCAATGATTGCTGTTAATCTTGTACGGGCAACTGCGACAACAATTGCGGCGGTTACCATAACAAGTGCAACAATTGCTTCAAAGGCTGAAATTGGTGCCGATTCCGTTCCACTAAACGATACAGCATCTAATCTAAAGAACATAAACCCTAGAAATAGTACAAGGAACGAGAAGATATATAACAAATAATGTCTCATGCTTCCTGTCATATAGAAAGAAGTGAAAGACTGACCTCCTCTAGCAAGTCCTTCGAGTGACCCGTCATAGAGGTAATTGATTGGATCACGTTCTTGTAAATAAAAGTGTGATTTTGCCCAGCTTTTCATCGTCAGATAAATAAGTGTTCCGAAAATAATAACTCCTAATGTCATAAATAATTCTGTATTAAAGCCATGCCAATGGTAAATATGAATATCGAACTTTTCCCCTTCTCCTAAAAGATTAGGAAGGATAGCAGCAACGGATGGTTCAATTAAAGTGTAAGCTAAAATATTTGGGAAAAAACCAAATATCACTACGAGTGAACCTAAAATAATTGGACTAATAAGCATGCCAATAGGTGCCTCGTGCACTTTAACTTGATAATTCTCAGGACGGAATTTACCTGTGAATGTTTTAAAGAACATAATGAGACAGTAAGCAAATGTAAACACACTAGCTACCCATGCAAGGATCGGAAAAATGAATCCCCATGTTTGCATATTAAAAATAGATAATTCTGTTGCTTTTAAAACCCCAGTGAAGAACATTTCCTTACTTAAAAATCCATTAAAAGGTGGTAAACCCGCCATGGAGGCTAAGCCAATAAGCGAAATCGTAAATGTGACTGGCATGATTGTCATTAAGCCACCTAATTTACGGATATCACGAGTACCAGTTTCGTGATCAATAATACCAGCTGTCATGAACAAGCTTCCCTTAAATGTAGCGTGATTAATTAAATGAAAAATCGCTGCAAGTGTTGCTGCGGTTGTATACTTCTCTGGTTCTTCTCCATATCCAAAATACAAAGAAGCAGAACCAAGGCCTAGTAAACACATAATTAAACCAAGCTGACTTATCGTAGAAAAAGCAAGAATTGCTTTTAAATCCTTTTGACGTACAGCTGAGATGGATCCCCAACAGAGTGTAATAATTCCAAATCCAGATAACAGCCAGAACCATTCAGGCACTCCTCCGAACACAGGAGTTAACCTTGCTACTAAATAAATCCCTGCTTTTACCATCGTTGCAGAGTGTAAGTAAGCACTGACAGGTGTAGGTGCTTCCATTGCATCCGGTAGCCAAATATGGAACGGGAATTGAGCCGACTTGGTAAAAGCACCTAGCAATACAAGAAGCATGGCAGGAATGAAGAGAGCATCTGTTGATATAAGAGCAACTTGATCGATGATACCCCTAATACTGAACGTACCTGTCATGAGATAAAGAAGGGCAAACCCACCAAGCATGGCAAAGCCACCCGTAACAGTGATCAGCATTGATTTTTGTGCTCCGTATGTTGATTTCTTTCGATGATACCAATAACTAATTAGCAATGAGGATGCTAAACTAGTCATTTCCCAAAAGGCATACAAAACAATTAAATTATCTGATAAAACGACTCCGAGCATTGCACCCATAAACATTAATAGATACACATAGAAATTGTTCAATTTCTCTTTTACTTTAGATAAATAGTAAATTGAATAAAGAACAACTAATGTACCTATTCCGGTAATGAGTAGAACAAATAATAAGCTTAGACCGTCGAGGTAAACAGTAAAATTAATCCCGAGGGAAGGGACCCATGGGACTTCATAAGTAACCACTCCTCCATTAGAGGTTGTTGGTAGGAACCTAAGAAAATAAATAAATAGGATGAGCGGTAGAATTAAGACAAACCATCCAGTATGTACTTGCCTGAAATACTTATAAAAGAATGGAATGAGTATGGCTAGCAAAAATGGAGAAATGGTAGCCCAGTGTAATAATGTCAAAAGATATACCTCCTTATATACATGATGTTCTCTAGCTTTGTAGCTGACCTAATCTTTTACTCACTTGAGACTAAATAAAATTATAACCGATTATGAGATTGCTTGCATCCGTCACACTTCTAGCTTTCCCCTATTTGTCAATACTTATTAAATATGAAGGAAATCCATAAAAAAAACGAAAAAAAATTTTTTGTATGTTTTTTTTAAGCTTCAATGGACATTTTATGTATAAAGTAATTTTCAAAGCGACACTCTATAGACAAACGTCAAATGGAGTGACTTGTATGAAAAATCGACATAAAGGCTTAATAGCTATAAGTATCTTTCTTGTTCTCTTTTCTGGAGGATGGGTTGCTAATGAGTTTAATAATCATAGAGTTCATGAAAAAGGACTCGATGGATTTGAAACATTGAATGTAGATGATGATCGAATCGTCCCAACAGTAACCCCTTTTGGACCAAGGGAATATATTCGGATTGGGAAACGCAATCAATTGAATGAATAAGGATAGGACAAAAAAAGTAGCTATCTAAGTTGATAGCTACTTTTTTTGTTAAGAGGATATCTTTATTTTATCAGAGAGTGAACGCTTGGCGATTTCCACGCGGATTAATTCAATGAAATCATAATTCAAATTCAGTTCAACAGCTTTGTAGTATGTCTCTATTAAAAGTTCGTCAGATAGGTTTTTCATTTCTTGTCCTGTCAACTAGCAGACAGGTTCACCTCCCTTATACAAATATTTCCTTTTTAGTCATAAATGTCTTGGTGGATAAGTAAACTAGTAAGTTACTTGTTGAAATAATCCTACCATGTTTTGTAAAATAGAACAACTGTTCTATTTATCCACACTAATTGGTGGATAAGTTGTTGATTCCCTGTTTATTAGTTTTTGAAACCCTTGATCTATCTAATGGAATAACGTGCATAACGTTATCCACAGTGTTGATTGTTGCGCATTTTTGTCGAAAAGTTTTTTTATTTGCTGAAAAATATGGAATGGATCTTGTCTAAAACGTCGTTTTTTGTCCAAATATTTTCATATAATTGAAAATAAAATGAACTAGAGGTATAGTTAAAGTTTGGTAAAGGACAATTATAGTAAAAAAGAGGTGCTCGGTTTGTTTAAAAAACTGTTACCAAGTCAATATGAGAAAAGTATTTACGATATTAAATTACAAGAGTTGAAACAAAGAGGGATTAAAGGGGTTATTACTGACCTAGACAATACATTAGTGGAATGGGATCGTGAAAGTGCAACGCCTGAAGTTCAAAAATGGTTTAAACAACTAAATGAATTGGGAATGAAGGTAACGATCGTTTCTAATAATAATTTAAAAAGAGTTCAGAAATTTGCTGATCCAGAAAAAGTACTTTTTATTCACAGTGCCCAAAAGCCTAGAACTCGTGCATTTAAATTAGCATGTGTGGATATGGGCTTAAAGCATGATGAAGTAGTTGTCATTGGAGATCAAATATTTACTGATGTTTTTGGAGGAAATCGAGCTGGTATCCATACCATCCTCGTTGTTCCAGTTGCGAAAACCGATGGACTTGCTACGAAATTAAATCGAAAAATGGAACAAGTCGTATTAAGATCGTTGAAAAAACGAGGAATGATTCACTGGGAGGATTAATAATGGAAGAAAGAGATTTAATGTGTGCAGGTTGTGGGGTAACAATACAAACAGAAGATAAGAATAAATTAGGATTTACACCACCATCTGCATTAGATAAGGATATTGTTACATGTCAAAGGTGCTTTCGATTAACTCATTATAATGAAATTCAAGACGTATCATTGACTGACGATGATTTTTTAAAGATTCTTCACGGACTTGGTGAAAAAAATGCATTGATTGTTAAGGTCGTTGACATATTTGATTTTACAGGAAGTTGGTTACCAGGCCTCCATCGTTTTGTTGGTAAGAACGATGTGTTATTAGTCGGTAATAAAGTGGACTTGCTCCCAAAATCAATTAATCATAATCGTCTTGTCAATTGGATGAAGAAGTCAGCGAAAGAACTTGGTCTTAAACCAGTTGATGTGACTTTAATGAGTGCAGTCAAAAATCAAGGTATTGAAGAAGTTGCTTCGCTAATTGATAAGCTTCGAAAAGGTCGCGATGTTTATATTGTTGGGTGTACAAATGTAGGAAAGTCGACATTTATTAATCAAATGATCAAAGCTTTTGGTGGGGATACAGAGCAATTGATCACAACATCTCACTTTCCAGGTACGACGTTAGATATGATTGATATCCCACTTGATGACGGTAAGGCATTGTATGATACACCAGGTATTATTAATCATCATCAAATGGCTCATTTTGTCGATAAACAGGAACTGAAAATCATTACACCTAAAAAAGAGATCAAGCCAATGGTTTTTCAGCTTAATGAAGAGCAAACTCTATTTTTTGGTGGCTTAAGTCGCTTTGACTTCGTCGAAGGGGAACGATCTTCCTTTACTTGTTATTTATCAAATGATCTTCAAATTCATCGTACAAAGCGTGAAAAGGCAGATGAACTTTATAAAAACCATCTAGGAAGTATGTTGACACCACCTGGAGAACTCTCAAAAGATACACTTCCACCACTAGTAAAGACAACATTCCAAGTAAGAGAGGAAAAAATGGACATTGTTTTTTCAGGGCTTGGTTGGGTGACTGTCCATGGACAGAATCTTAAAGTTGAGGCATATGCTCCCAAAGGAGTAAGTGTTACAATCAGAGAATCAATTATTTAATAGCAAGGGGAGGAGAACCTTGAATAAGTTATATGGGTTACTAGGGCATCCGGTTGGACACTCAATGTCGCCATTAATTCATAATGATGCCTTTAAAGCATTGGACATCGATGCAACCTATCAGGCTTTTGACGTCCACCCAAGTCAACTCAAGGAGGCTGTGGATGGTATTAGGGCCCTTGGGCTGTCAGGCTGCAATGTAACTGTTCCACACAAGGTAGCGGTGATGGAGTTTCTTGACGAGGTTGATGAAGAAGCTCGACTCATTGGAGCGGTAAATACAATAGTAAATGAAAATGGCAAATTAAAAGGATATAACACAGATGGACGTGGCTATGTTGAATCATTGCTTGAACAAGCTCAAACCAATTTATCCAATAAGCGAATTTTGTTGGTGGGAGCCGGAGGGGCAGCTAGAGGGGTTCTTGTCGCATTACTTAAAGAAGGCATTGCCCATGTCTCCATTACAAATCGAACTCTAGAGAAGGCAAAACCTCTTCTAGCGATTGCTAATGAGCTTCAAACAGATGCTGCACTAATCAGGCTAGATGAAGCCGAGTCTCTTCTTAATCAATTTGATGTCATTATAAATACGACGTCTGTAGGAATGAGTCCAAATATCTCTGATACACCACTTTCAATACACAGCTTGAAGCAGGGTGTTATTGTTAGTGATTTAATTTATAACCCATTAGAAACACTGTTTTTACAAGAAGCCAGCCAGCAAGGGGCAGAAATAGCAAATGGTGTCGCAATGTTTGTTAATCAAGCAGCCCTATCCTTTGAATATTGGACAGGGATCCGTCCTGATCGCAAAAAAATGGAGCAATTAGTATTAAGACAACTAGGAGGAAATGAAACATGTTAACAGGGAAACAAAAGCGTTTTTTACGTTCGAAAGCTCATCATCTTCAACCAATTTTTCAAGTAGGAAAAGGTGGAGTCAATGAGAATATGACTAAGCAAATTGCAGAGGCATTAGAAACACGGGAGCTTCTGAAAGTAAGTGTTCTGCAAAATTGTGATCAGGATAAAGACGAGGTCGCTCAAATGATCACTTCTTCAACAGGGGCGGATCTTGTCCAGGTAATCGGAAGCACAATTGTTCTCTATAAGGAATCAAAGGAAAATAAAGAACTAGTTCTCCCGTAAGGAGTGACGAATCTTGAAAAAAATCGGATTGTTTGGGGGGACATTTAATCCCCCACATCTTGGACATATGCTTTTTGCTCAAGAGGCATTATCAGCTTTTGAATTAGATGAAATTTGGTTTGTTCCAGTTAATATCCCGCCTCATAAAAAGAAAGAAAATCTGGCTTCTAACGAAGAGCGTGTTGAAATGCTTAGACGAAGCATACAATGGAATCAAGACTTCTTTGTATCAATGATTGAGGTTGAACGAGAGGGACCTTCGTATACGATTGAAACGGTCCTAAGTCTTAGGACGCAATATCCTAGCTATGATTTTTATTTTTTAATTGGTGGAGATATGATTGATTATTTACCAAAATGGGAAAAAATAGACGAATTAATGGATTTGGTTACCTTTATTGGTGTAGACCGTCCTGGGGCTCGGTCTGAATCAAGCTATGCCAAGCAGGTTCAACGTCTAGAAATGATTCAGGTTGACTATTCTTCAACATTTATTCGAAAACGAATAAAAGAAGGTAAGCCAATTACTTATATGGTTACTAGAGAAGTGGAAAGCTATATAAAGGAGAGAGCGATTTATGAATCGTGAAGAAGCCTTAGCATTAGTCAAACCACATTTAACCGATCATCGTTATACGCATACAGTAGGGGTTACTGATACTGCTATCAAGCTTGCTAAGCGTTACGGTGCCAACAGCAAGCAAGCAGAACTAGCAGGGATCTTCCATGATTATGCTAAATTTCGTAATAAGGAAGAAATGAGGACGTTAGTTAAGGGAAAACTAACTAATAATATTCTCATTTTAGAATATAGCAGTGAATTATTACATGCACCATGTGGAGCGTACTATGTTGAAAATGAAATTGGGATAAAAGATGAAGAAATATTAAATGCCATTCGTTACCACACCACAGGAAGAGTTGGCATGACTCTTTTAGAAAAAGTTATTTTTTTAGCTGACTATATTGAGCCGGGTCGTGATTTTAAGGGTGTTGACGAGGTGCGCGAATTAGCTACTATCGACTTAGACAAGGCGATTATTCAAATGTTAGTGAATACCATTTCGTTTTTGATGAAGCGACAGCAGCAGGTGTTTCCAACAACAATAGAAACGTATAACGATTTTATAAAAAAACAGAAAAAAAAGGAGAAGTGATTGATTGATGACATCAACAATTTTACATTCTACGATTCAAGCAATGGATGATAAAAGGGCAGAGAATATTGTCGCATTAGATATGAGAGGAGTCTCATTAATTGCCGATTACTTTGTTATTTGTCACGGGAATTCAGACAAGCAAGTTCAGGCAATTGCCCAAGAAGTGAAAAGCGTTGCTCAAGAAGAAGGCTTTGAGATTAAGCGTCTAGAAGGATTCGATCAAGCGAGATGGGTCTTAATTGATTTAGGGGATGTCGTGATTCATGTCTTTCATAAAGATGAGCGTCTTTATTATAATCTTGAGAAGCTTTGGGGAGATGCACCGACGGTTGAACTTGAGGGAGTATTAGGGTAATGGAATTAAAACCAGGGTATAGTGTAACGCTTGAAGCTGTTCGTAAGGCGGATTTTGGTTATTTTCTTTCAGATGGTAAGACAGATATTTTG
Organism: Halalkalibacter suaedae; assembly: GCF_017939705.1. Taxonomy (GTDB): domain Bacteria; phylum Bacillota; class Bacilli; order Bacillales; family Bacillaceae_D; genus Halalkalibacter; species Halalkalibacter suaedae. Next base: position 360,627 of record NZ_JAGKSQ010000003.1, on the reverse strand, counting down.
TTACATGAGCGTGAAATAAAGGGTGACGTAGCCGTTGGTGATCAGATTGAGGTTTTTCTTTATCATGATCATGAAGGCAGACTTGCTGCTACAATGGAAACACCTCTTTTACGTATGAATGAGTTTGCCTGGTTGGAAGCTGTTCATGTCAAAACAGGTCATGGTGTCTTTTTCCATAATGGAATCTCAAGAGACTTGTTTTTATCAATGGACGAGCTTCCATATGATCGTGATCATTGGCCACAACCTGGTGATAAGCTCCCATTATCATATACATGGGATAAGCGTGGTCGTTTAATGGCGAAGTTAGTTAAAGGTGAACCAGTGGAAAAGCTAGCAATACCAGCAGATCAAACGTTGAAAAATCAGGAAATTGAGGGCTATGCATATCATTTCTTAGATGACGGAATTTTGATTTTTTCTGATGAGGGCTATATTGCCTTTCTGCATAACGACGAATTAACTAAAATTGTCCGTTACGGAGAGAGAATGAAGGTTCGAGTCTTATTTATTCGTGAAGATGGACGTGTAAATGTAACGATGAAGCCACTGCGCTCAGTTCAACAGGAAGATGATGCAGAAATGATTCTAGCCTTCTTAGAAGCCCGTGATGGATCGATGCCTTATTGGGATAAAACACCGCCTGAAGATATTGAAGCACGCTTCCATATAAGTAAAGCTAAGTTCAAGCGTGCTCTCGGAAAGCTAATGAAAGAAAAGAAAATTGAACAACGTGATGGTTGGACACACCTGAAAAAGGAGCATTCAGGAGTAGAATGAGTTATCAATCGTTTGCAGCATATTATGATCAGCTAATGTCCGAGGCCCCTTATGATAAGTGGATCGACTATGTACAGCAACAATTTTATCGCCATAATCAAACATTAAAGGGATTAACGGTTCTAGATATTGGCTGCGGTACAGGTGAGGTTATTCTTCGCTTACACAATAGAGGTGCTGCGGTAGCGGGTGTTGATCTTTCAGGAGAGATGTTAACGATTGCTCGCGATAAATGTGAGCAATCCTCCTTCACGCCTATTTTACTACAACAATCGATGGCAGAACTAGATGTCGTCGGAACATACCAATTGGTTACCATTCTCTGTGACTCTTTAAATTACTTGAAAAGTGAAGAAGAAGTTAAGCAAACATTTCAGCGTATTTTCGATTGTTTAGAGTATGGTGGAGTACTGATTTTTGATGTTCATTCCCTATTTAAAGTTGAACAAGGTTATATCGGTCAAACCTTTGCAGACGATAGAGAGGATATTTCTTATATTTGGACATCATTTGAAGGAGAGCATCCAGCAAGTGTTGAACATGAATTAACGTTTTTTGTGTTAGAAGAGGATGGCAAATATCGGCGTTTTGAGGAAGTACATAATCAGCGAACCTTTTCAATAGACGATTATCGTAAATGGTTAACAGATGCTGGCTTTGTTATCGATTCAATCACTGCAGACTTTGAAGAGAAGCCCCCGACAGCTGAAAGTGAAAGAATATTTTTTTGTGCGAGAAAAAAGTAGAAGGAATTTTGGCAACAAAAGAGAAAGATAAAGGAAGAAGCATTAGCTTCTTCCTTTAGTCTTTTCTAATAATGATTCTGTTATTAGTTCTTGATCCTCGTAATATTTAGCATGTGTTTGTTGGAAGAGGTGATCAAACATCGGACCAATTTCATTCTCAAGTACTTTAATCCCTTCACCAGTAATTCCCCCAGGAACACACACCCTTTTTTGTAAAGTTGGTAATGTGTAATGCCCTTTTTCAAGTAACTTCCCCATACCAATCATCATATTTGTCGCTAGTGTTGTCGCATCTTCCTTTGAGATATTTGTTTGACGTACGGCCCCATCAATAAATTGTTGAAGGATATAGCTAATAAAAGCAGGACCGCAGCTAACGATATCTGAAGACACCCGAGTAATATCTTCATCAATTAACAATGGCTTGGAAATGGATGACATTAGATTAGTTAAGAAATAACGATCCTCTGAGGTACATCGTTTGCCAAAGCTTAAAAGGGAAGAACCGGTTAAGGCTCGGTTTAGAATACTTGGAATTGCCCTCGCAACTTTGCAATCCACCATCTCTTCAAGTTGAGTAACTGAGATCGGACTTGTAATTGAAATAAGAAGCTTATTTTCCTCACAATAAGGGGCAATTTCTTCTAACGCACCTGGAAATTGTAACGGTTTAACACATAGGAATATGACATCGCATTGGCGGACGACATCCGTAGATTCTTGGACAACCTCTAGAACGGGGAATCGTTCTGACAAGGCTGTTGCTTTTTCAAGTGTACGATTAGTAATAAGAAGCTGGTTCTCTAAACAAACACCTGATTCAATAAATGACTCAAGTAAGATCGTACCCATACTTCCTGTTCCAATGACTCCTATTTTCATGGTAGACTCCCTCCCGCATTTACATTTTCACGAACACGTCATGACTAAACGTATGAAGGTAGCTCCGATGATATGCCAAAAGAATTGGATAATATTAGTTACGAGTGAGGAATTGGTTGATCATTTCAATTGTTACCTGTTTTCTAGCAGGGAACTGAAACCGAGTAGCGATCTGATTCATTTCATTTGTAATCTGGTTAATTTCATTTGTTTGAAACGGCTTGCCGGCTTTGGCAAGTTGAAAAACCGCTTCAATTGCTTGCTCTCTAGCGGCATCTAAAGCGAGAAAATCCTTCTGTGCTTGACGATGGTTCTTTACTTGTTCTGCTATTTGTAAGTGTACGGCCATGAATATTCGCCTCTTTCAATAAAAAGTTATCTGTATAACAGAATAAAGGATGTGGTGGAAATGATCAAGAACATTCAAGGTGAGATGTGGAAAGTAATGCTTGGTATTGCCGTGATAATAGTTGGAATCCTTTTATATCTCCACAATCAAGATACAGATGAGGCGACAACGATCGACTGGTCCTCCTCAGCTGAATCGTTAGATGAAGGAGAGGCTCTTGACGAAATTGAAACAATTGAGGAGCCCTTTATAATGATCGATATAAAGGGGGCTATACAGCAGCCCAATGTGTATCAACTACCTAGGGGGAGTCGAGTTTACGAAGCGATCAAAGAAGCTGGAGGGTTTACAGAAGATGCTGATGAAAGGCAACTGAATTTAGCCCAGTTACTAGTCGATGAAATGGTTGTCTATGTGCCGACGGTTGGAGAAGAGGGAGTAGGTGAAGCTGTAGCAGTGGGTCAAACCGATACTAAGGAAGAAGGAAAGATCAAGATCAATACGGTAGATGAAACAGAATTACAACAGCTACCTGGAATTGGTCCGACAAAGGCAGAAGCGATCATTGCATATAGAGAAGAAAATGGTCCTTTTAAAGAGATGAATGATTTACTCAACGTTTCTGGGATTGGAATAAAGTCTCTTGAGAAGCTTGAAGGATTTGTTGTGTTCCACTAATCGATTATCCAGTTATAATAGAAAATATCAAAAGACATAAGGTGAAGGAGTGTAGAAGATGGAGAGAATTGCTTGGGATCAATATTTCATGGCACAAAGTCATTTATTAGCATTAAGAAGCACGTGTGAAAGATTAATGGTGGGTGCAACGATTGTAAGGGACAAGCGTATTATAGCAGGTGGATATAATGGCTCAGTTTCTGGAGGGGCACATTGTATCGATGAAGGTTGCTATGTTGTCGATAATCATTGTATAAGAACAGTTCACGCAGAGGTGAATGCGTTATTACAATGTGCTAAATTTGGCGTCGCGACCACCGGTGCTGAATTGTATGTTACTCATTTTCCTTGTGTGCATTGCTCAAAAGCAATTATTCAAGCGGGAATTAAGAATATTTACTATTCACAGGACTATAAAAACCATCCTTACGCAATTGAAATGTTCAAGGATGCGGGAGTAATTGTGAAACAGGTTCAATTAGAAACGATGAGTTTTGACCAAAAGCATGAAGAAAAGCAACAATTTATATCCACTTTAATTGATAGATTAGATAAGGTTGGTTTAGACGAACAAGAAATGTTAGAACTTAAGCATGAAGCGAGATCGCTCTTTGAAGCTACTTCATTCCTCCATTCAAAATGATTGTCCGTTTTCTACCGCTTCTACCAGTATCTGCAACGCTCGGTCTGATATTTGCTCTAAGAGGACCGAGCATTCCCTCGATTATACTTTTATTTCTCTTGCCTATTCTCTTTTATAAGCATTTTCGGATTGTTCTCTTATTCACGTTTCTACCACTTGTTACGTATTATTTGATCGGGTTGTCTGCCGCTGAAAACCAAACGCGACTGGAGGAAGGTGAACAGGAGTTGTTTGGCACGATTCACTCGATTCCGGACCTTGACGGGGATCGTTTATCAATGCGGTTTCTTACAGAGAAAAACGAACAGGTCCATGTTCAGGCCTTTTTAAGTAATCCGGAGAAAAAGGATCAAGCAGAACGATTATCTCCCGGAGATTCCTGTCGTCTTAAGGGAACGTTAACCCCACCTAATCCCCCAACGAATTTCAATCAATTTGATTATGCACGTTATTTAAAGGAACAAGGAATTTTTTGGGTTTACTACATAGAAGATAATGGAATCGAGTGTAAGCAACATTCTCGTTCTTTTATGATGTCTTTGCAAAGCTGGCGTCAGCAACAAATGAATCGAATCGAAGCAATCGTTGACGTTGAAGTTATCGGGATTGTTCAAGCATTATTGTTTGGAAGTCGGACAAGTATGGATGAGGGTGTATTAGAGGCTTATCAGCGATTGGGTGTGATTCATCTTTTGGCTGTTTCTGGTCTTCACGTCGGAATGATTGTTTCTGGTTTGTTTTATGCTTTCATTCGTTTTGGCTTGACGAGAGAGCGTACAATTGACATTTTGCTTATCTTTTTACCTTTCTATATTTTCGTAGCAGGAGCGGCCCCTTCTGTAATCAGAGCGTCCCTTATGACGATGGTTGTTCTTCTCTGTTTAAGGCTTAGAAAAAGACCTCCTCCAATCGCTGGCATTATTCTCGTCTATTTGGCTTATTTAAGTATTGAACCATATGTCTTGTTTCAGCTAGGCTTTCAATTGTCTTTTTTAGTTTCTTTTGGGTTGATTGTTTCGGCGAAGAAAATTCGGACATACCAATCAAGGACGATCCAGCTACTCATTGTCACTCTTATTTCGCAATGCCTCTCACTTCCTATATTACTTCTACACATATTTGAAATCCCATGGCTCAGTCTACCGATTAACTTAGTATATATTCCTTTTATTACAATGATTATTTTGCCATTAACCTTTGCTGGCTTTTTCTTATCCTTCGTGACGACTACCTTAAATCTTCCGTTCATGCTACTTGATGTGATCATTCCTCCTATGCATCAAGTCTTACTACTGTTTTCTAATTCGAGGTTTGCTACCCTAGTCATAGGCAAGCCAGATGTCCTAACTATAATTAGTCTCTACATCGCGATGCTTATTGGTTTTCTTGGATGGGAAGGAAATAAGAAGGTCTTAATCTGGTCCTCTGTTGTTATTAGTGCAAGCTTGATTTCTATTCAAATGTTTCTCCCTTATTTAAATCCAAATGCGAAAATAACAATGATTGATGTTGGTCAGGGAGATAGCTTTTTAATTGAACTTCCATATCGACAAGCAGTGTATTTAATTGATACGGGTGGAACCCCATCTATCTTTGCTGAGGAAGAATGGAGGGTTAGAAGAAGAACATTTGATGTCGGAGCGGATATCGTTGTACCAGCACTCAAACAAAGAGGAATTAGGCATATAGATAGTCTCGTCCTTACACATGGACATGCAGATCATATTGGAGGGGCAAAGGAAGTCGCCAAATCTTTTTTCATTGAAACGGTTCTCTACAGTCCCGGTGTGATTGAAGGTGATTTAGAAAAGGAGATTTTAAGTCAATTAGTTAAAAAAGGAGCAAAGATTAAATATGTAGAGGATGGTTTCGAATGGAATGTAGGTGTGTCTCAATTTAAAGTACTGTCGCCCTCTGGAGTCATAAATGGATTAAACGAACGATCAATCGTCATTTTAGCTCAAGTAGAGGGTGTTTCCGTACTGTTTACAGGTGATCTTGAGGAAGAAGGAGAAAAAGGATTACTCAACCGATATCCAAATCTTCAAGTCGATCTTCTTAAAGTGGGTCATCATGGCAGCAAAACATCTACAACAGAAGCATTACTTGAACAATTAAAACCAAAAGGAGCCCTTATCTCAGTAGGAAGAAACAATCACTACGGTCATCCTAATCCTGATGTTCTCTCAAGGCTTGAAACAGATAACATCAAAGTTTGGCGAAGTGACCAAGATGGTGCAGTCCAATTGGAGCTAAGAAATGGAATGATCAAATTAACAAAGGCCAAAAAATAAAAAGAGGATATCCCTTGAGGGGGATCATCCTCTTTTTTTGAATTGCCTTTTATTCGGTTTTAAAATGCCGAAGCAACATCAATTACTGAAGCAATGATGAAAATAACGGCAAAGAAACCAAATGAAACACCAAAGGCAACACCAGAGTCAATCGCATCATTACGTTTACTTTGTACTTCTTTTTCAAAATGATTCATCTGGCACCCCTCCTTTTCCATCATTAGTATAAGCTAAGTGCCTAAAAAAAGCTAGATCGGTTCAAATGAAAACGTTCCATTATTCCCTAATGTTCATAAGATTGTCAGATCATTAACTCTACTGTAAAGAGTTGTCACCTATAGTTTATGTCTGCATAGGATACTATAAATATTGAAAGCTGATTATTGGTTATCGTCATGGGCGGGAATTCCCGGGGTCGCGCTGCATGGCGTTTATCATAAATGGGGGCCTGACCGTTTCGGTATAGGTCCCTTTATTAATCACTTGTTATTTGTTCGCTCATTGTCTAAGCTAAGAATAGGCGGTTATTTCGCATTAAATGACCAGATAAATGAGGTATGGGCAAATGTCGTATTTACAAGTAAAGAAAGACATCGATAATGGTAAGATTAAACCGATTTATTTTATGTATGGTTCACAGTCCTTTTTAATGGACGATGTTGTACAAGCTATTGTTAGAAAGGTGCTTGGTTCAACTGATGACTCAAATGTAATTACATACAGTATTCAAGATACCCTTTTAGATTTAGCTATTGAGGAAGCTGAAACGTTCCCATTTCTTGGTGGAAAAAAAGTTGTCATTGTCAAAGAATTTAACTTAGTTACTAGTCAAAAGCAAGAGGCGAAGATGGACCATGATCTCGATCGACTTGAACAATATCTCTCGCATCCATCAAGTGAATCGGTTCTGATTGTACAAGCTCCATATGAAAAGCTTGATGAACGTAAGAAAATAACCAAATCTTTAAAAAAGACAACAGTTGTTGAATGCGTCCCCTTCGATGTTCAGACAACAAACCAATGGCTTGAGGACCAAGCACAACAGAAACAGATGACGATAACAAAGGAAGCGAAGGAACATTTAGTCGAAAGAGTTGGTGTTAATTTGCTCCAACTTGCCTCGGAAATGGAAAAACTTTCGCTATATGTTGGAAGTGAGGGAGTTGTTAATGAAGACATAATTGATTTACTTGTTGCTCGCTCTCTTGAACAGGATGTCTTTGCTTTGATTGATTTTGCAGTAAAGCAACGATTAGATGAGGCGTTGGTGATCTATCATGATTTATTAAAACAAAAAGAGGAACCACTAAAGATCTTAGCACTAATTGCTCGTCAGCTCAGAATCTTTTATCAAATTAAGGAAATGAGCAGACAATCTTATTCACAAAAGCAAATGGCAGGACAACTGAAATTACATCCATATGTTGTCAAATTAGCAAGTCAACAAATGAATCGTTTTGAAGATAAATTTCTTCTGGAGCTATTAGAGGCTGCTGCAGATACAGACTTTGCAATAAAGTCAGGGAAAATGGACAAAGTTCTTGCAGTTGAATTATTACTAATGAAATTAGCGAGCAGAAAAAAACACACGATCAAATGATCGTGTGTTTTGAAAATTAAGCAGAAAGTCCGTTTAATTTTTTTGCTAAGCGTGACTTTTGACGTGAAGCGGCATTCTTATGAATAAGTCCTTTATTAGCTGCTTTGTCAAGCTTCTTAATAGCTTCAGTGTAAGCTGCAGCTGCAGTTGCATCTCCAGCTTCAACTTTAGTTTCAAAGTTCTTAATAGCTGTACGTAACGCAGACTTCACAGAAATGTTTTGAGCACGACGCTTGTCATTTGTTTTTACACGTTTAATGGCTGATTTAATATTTGGCATATCTTTCACCTCCTGATTATCACCTATCATGAACGGTTCAATACCTTGTTTTCAGGCGATTATACAACAAATTGGATTTTATCAAAAACAGCACCTAATTGCAATAGAAGAATGAAAACATAAATCGACGGAAACGATAAAAGGTAGATAAATATAGACAGGAGTGTGTAAAAATGAGCGAAGAAATTAATCTTGAACAGTATCAAATCCGGACAGACTTAGCAGTTGAAGCCCATCAAATGGTTATTGAACAGGATAAAAAAAATAATAAGCAACCGACGGGGCTTGTTAATGGTGTTGAGGTTAAAGAGGAAACGATTGATGGGGTATCAATAACACGTGTCACGATTGATGAAGTTGGAGCAAAGCGTCTTGGTAAGAAAGCAGGAAATTATTTAACGTTTGAAGCACAGGGCATCAGAAAAAAGGATACTGAGCTGCAAGAACAAATGGAGCGAGTGTTTGCTAACTCATTTAGTGCGTTTATGAAAGAGGTTGGAATTAAACAGTCAGATACTTGTCTTGTGGTTGGTTTAGGGAACTGGAATGTTACACCAGATGCATTAGGACCAATTGCCGTAGAAAATTTACTTGTAACAAGACATTTATTTCAGTTAGCACCTGAGCAGGTACAGGAAGGTTTTCGTCCTGTTAGTGCCGTAGCACCAGGAGTAATGGGGTTAACTGGAATTGAAACAAGTGATGTCATTTATGGAATTATTGAGAAGACAAAACCTGATTTCGTTATTGCAATAGATGCCTTAGCTTCTCGCTCAATTGATCGAGTGAATTCGACGATTCAAATTTCTGATACTGGCATTCATCCAGGAAGTGGTGTTGGAAACAAGAGAAAGGAAATTAGTAAGGAAGCATTAGGGATTCCAGTTATTGCTGTAGGTATCCCCACAGTCGTTGATGCGGTTTCAATTACAAGTGATACGATTGATTATGTCTTAAAGCATTTTGGTCGAGAAATGCGTGAAGGGAATTCACCTTCAAGGGCATTGGCACCTGCTGGAATGACTTTTGGAGAGAAACGAGTATTAACTGATGAAGATCTTCCAGATGAATCGAAACGTGAAACGATTATGGGGATGATTGGTACATTACCCGAACAAGAGAAGCGTCAATTGATTCAAGAAGTTCTTTCGCCACTTGGCCATAATTTGATGGTTACTCCAAAAGAGGTAGACGTTTTCATTGATGATATGGCAAATGTGATTGCAGCTGGCTTGAATGCCGCTCTGCATGAGAGTATTAACCAAGGCAATGTTGGCGGTTATACTCATTAAATGTTTTGTGTGGAGGAGAATTGCGATGGCAAGACTCTTCGGCTCCGCTACCGGGATGGGGGGCACGCACCCGCCGGAGGGCATGTAACTAACCGGCTTCGCCGGTGGATTTCCATTTTGCCCTTATGTCCTGCAGGAGTCGGCCCACCTATCCCGTCCGCTGGGGTTAGAGTAAGAAAGAGAATCTACCCTCTCTCTAACACCCTCATAAATAGATGACGGATTTTCGTCTCTTTAATGGGTAATCAAATGGTGTTTGGTGGAAAGTAAAACCATTCTGCGAATATTGATAATCTTGTTTAATCTATTTCTTTTTACAAAGTACGTCAAAACCAGAGGCCACTGAAAAAGTGCTCTTTTTAGAAGATATGATGAAGTAGCAAGATTTTCACCAGTTGAAGGTACCTCCTTATACTGAGTACGGTTTGTTGAATTCTTTATGGACATATGATCCCTTAAACCTCAATATTTCCCTTCTTTATCATGTTTACGGACATATGATCCGTTATTTCATATAAATCGTAAAGAAATGCCAGTTATAAGAGTGAATAACGAATCATATGTCCGTTACTACACGAATTCTCGTTTTTCTCATTGTTTAACGGAACCAATGTCCGTAAGCAAGTTCTAGGATCTAAACCACGTCCTTTAAAAGTAGGTAGTATCACCATTTTAGTCTTTGTTATTTGTATATTTAACGTATCTTTTATATTCGAGTAGTAATAACGTCTCCACACGTTCTACTCATAGCGGAGGTTAAGACAAAACAACTGCTTCTTTCAATGCTTTACGAGGCCACTAAAGAAACCTTTTTCAGTGGCCTCCAAAATCATTGTTTGTCAGTCGATGTGCTAATAAAAACTATTCGAGATATTGAAACTAAATTGGGGTATCGTTTATTCCGGTTTTTTATAATATCTGAGGCTCAAACAAGTTAATTAAACTTGTTTGAGTCTTTTTTTTGTTCTATTTGAGGAATCTTCGTCATAGAGATGGGATTAGTTAGTTTAGTTCCTTTCAGGCAGACATTGGACAAGGTATTCGACGCAGCACAATTCACAGTAGGAAGGTGAGAGGATGAAAAAACGAAATCAATTTCGTGGATTTACCGTTTCTCTAAACAGGACGAGCCTGAAGAAACTAATCGCTTCTTTGATTATAGGAATGATGGCCCTTTTTATTTTCACAGGAATGCTTACTTCTTTTGAACCTGGGTATGGCCTTGCGTCAACTCAGGTGCACGAGTGGGCAACAAATATTAAAGGTGAGCATTTTATGTATATTCTCGGGATGGAAAATCAATATTTCAAACAAGTTCTTCCAGAAGATAGCGAACCACCCAGTCTATCATCAATTGCCTTTGAGGTAGCGACAAGTATAAACCCAAATGATCCAAGAAGTTTACTTGGACGAGAACTTCCGGGCTTTGCCCTCTTTGATGGAACTATTTTAATAGCAGGGGAAGGGACGGATTATACGAACCTACCTGTTGAATCGGCTCCACCGATGGAAGTGATTATGGCTGAGCGTGAGGCAACGAAGGAAAGTTTAGAGAAGTTAGAACAAATAGAGAAAGAACGCGAAGAAATCCCTGAAACAACAAATGGACGGAAAGTTGTTCATATTATTCACTCACATAACACAGAATCTTTTTTACCTGAGCTAGAAACAGATGTTCCAAATGAGGCATTCCATAGAGAAATAAATATCGAACTCGTTGGGGAAAAACTTTCACAAGAGCTTGAAAAAAGAGGAATAGGTGTTGAAGTTGAGGAACGTGACGTTCAAAACAATGTGTTAGAAAAAGGCTGGCAATACGGAAAATCATATGATGCTTCTCGTGAATTTGTACAGGAGGCAATGGCAGGTAACGAAAATCTGGAATTTTTCTTTGACTTACATCGAGATACGATTTCCCGTGACAAAACGACAGTTACAATTAATGGTAAGGTTTATGCCCGTACTGTATTTGTTATTGGTGGCAACCATAGTAACTATGAACAAAATTACAAGTTAGCCGAAGATCTTCACAACTCACTTGAAAAGAAATATCCAGGTTTAAGTCGTGGGGTTATGTTAAAAAGTGGTTCATTAACAAATGGTAAGTTTAATCAAGACTTATCAGGCAATTCAATCTTAATTGAAATGGGCGGAGTGCATAACAGTCTTGATGAGGTTAACTTATCAGCTACAGCTATTGCAGAAGTCTTTTCAGAGTATTATTGGGAGAAAAATGCATCTGCTGAATAAGAGAGGAGCTATCAAATGAAAAAACTGGTTGTGATTTTCGTTAGTGTTGGTTTACTAATCTTACTTGGTTCATTGTTTGGTGTACAACAAATGAGTGAAGAGCTTGGAATTTCACAGCCAGTACCTCTCTTAATTGAAAAAGAACAGCAGCAAGAAGAGAAAGCCACTCAAGTAAAACAATCAGAGCTGGAAGTGAAAAGTCAAAAGATTGAAGAGACAGGTCGCTTTAATTTCTTCTCAGAAATGGGGAGTGATTTAGCTAAAGGCTTTAATTATGTAAGTAGGGCGATGCTAGGTCAAGTAATGACATTTGTCCATCAAGTACTAAACGGCGAACAAGAAGCTAATAGTTAATTATAACTGTTAGCTTCAGCTTGTTAAGAGGGTCTTTTGTACATAAATGCCATGATAAGATGCTTCGCTCCCGCTACCGGGATGGGGGGCACGCACCCGCCGGAGGGCATGGAACCAACTGGCTCTGCCAGTGGATTTCCATATTGCCCTTATGTCCTGCAGGAGTCGGTCCGCCCATCCCGTCCGCTTAACTGAGAGGACAAATGGAAAATAACTTACCCTCTTAAATCGAAGACATGTATGAGGCACCTCGAATGTCTATCTTGGTATACTGAATCAGACTTTAACAGGGAATGATGTTCAAAGAAGTTTTTATGTGCATTTTATTATGCCGACTTGATCTTTTCAGCCATGCACTTGAAATAGTTAGCCAATTGGCTGAATGGCATTCCGAGCAAAGCATTTAATTAGCGGATGAAATATACGTAGACTCCTGCGGGATGATAAAGCCAAAGGTGAGACCCCGCAGTAGCGAAGCGTGCGAGGAGGCTCACCGGCTTCCCGCGGAAAGCGTAGTATATTTCAGGAGCGGTGTCGATGTTTCTTTTTTTACGTATTGCTTCTAGTGTGAAAGCAATAAGAGTGAAACGATTATTAAAGCATTCTAGACAAGTATTGCTTGACTCTCAACAGAAAGGTATAATGAAAAATAGTGTACATTGTACGACATTGTAGGAGTGATGGCATGAATAATGAACAACGATTAGACCGTCAGTCGCGAATCCGCAATTTTTCAATTATTGCCCATATCGACCACGGAAAATCAACACTAGCAGACCGAATTCTTGAGAAAACAGGTGCATTGACACAGCGTGAGATGAAAGAACAAACGCTTGATGCAATGGATTTAGAGCGTGAGCGAGGAATTACTATTAAATTAAATGCAGTCCAACTTACTTACAAAGCTAAGGACGGCGAAGAATATATTTTTCATTTAATTGATACCCCTGGACACGTCGACTTCACGTATGAGGTTTCACGGAGTCTTGCGGCCTGTGAAGGAGCTTTATTAATTGTTGATGCTGCTCAAGGAATTGAAGCTCAAACATTAGCGAATGTCTACTTGGCTCTTGATAATGATCTTGAAATTCTACCTGTTATTAACAAGATTGATTTACCAAGTGCTGAACCTGATCGTGTGAAGCAGGAAGTGGAGGATGTAATTGGGCTTGATACATCTGATGCGGTTTTAGCTTCGGCAAAGAATGGGATTGGAATTGAGGAGATTCTTGAACAAGTGGTAGAAAAGGTTCCTGCACCTACAGGAGATCCTGCTGCACCACTAAAAGCATTAATCTTTGATTCACTCTATGACTCGTATCGTGGTGTCGTTTCCTTTATACGAATTGTTGAAGGAACTGTGAAGCCAGGTCAAAAAATTAAGATGATGGCGACGGGGAAAGAGTTTGAGGTTAATGAAGTTGGAGTATTTACCCCGAAAGCTGTACCGAGGGATGAACTGACAGTCGGAGATGTTGGCTTCTTGACTGCAGCAATTAAAAATGTTGGCGACACACGTGTTGGTGATACAATTACCAATGCAGTGAATCCAGCACCGGAGGCTTTACCAGGTTATCGTCGAATGAATCCGATGGTATACTGTGGTTTGTATCCAGTTGATACAAATGATTACAATGATTTACGTGAAGCCCTAGAGCGATTAGAGTTAAACGATGCCTCATTGCAATATGAACCGGAAACGTCGCAGGCACTTGGTTTTGGTTTCCGTTGTGGGTTCTTAGGATTACTCCATATGGAAATCATTCAAGAACGTATTGAACGTGAATTCAATATTACGCTTATTACAACAGCACCAAGTGTTGTGTATAAGGTACTTGCTACAAATGGAGATGAGATTCAGATTGATAATCCTTCCAACATGCCTGATCCACAAAAGATCGAACAGGTGGAAGAACCTTATGTGAAATCTAAGGTCATGGTTCCAAATGAATATGTAGGATCAGTTATGGAACTCTGTCAGCGTAAGCGTGGTATCTTTATTGATATGCAGTATCTAGATGATATCCGTGTTCAAATCGTTTATGAGATCCCTTTATCTGAAATTGTCTATGATTTCTTTGATCAATTAAAATCAAATACAAAAGGGTATGCTTCCTTTGATTATGAGTTAATTGGCTACAAGCCATCAAAACTTGTGAAAATGGATATTCTTTTAAATGGTGAGACTGTTGATGCACTTTCGATCATTGTTCACCGTGATTTTGCCTATGAGCGTGGAAAAGTAATCGTTGAGAAATTAAAAGAGCTTATTCCTAGACAGCAATTTGAAGTGCCGATTCAAGCAAGTATTGGTCAAAAAATTATTGCCCGCTCAACCATTAAAGCGATTCGTAAAAATGTTCTAGCAAAATGTTATGGTGGAGATATTTCACGTAAACGTAAATTACTTGAGAAGCAAAAAGAAGGTAAGAAGCGTATGAAATCTGTTGGAAATGTCGAAGTTCCACAAGAAGCATTTATGGCAGTGTTACGAATGGAAGATTAATGTAGAAGGGGGTGTTCTAGAAGGTGAAATAACCTTTTAGGGCACCCTCTAAGTTTTCTAAGAAGGAGGGCACCCCATGATTCAAGCAGCGTATGTCCATATCCCCTTTTGTGAACATATATGTTACTACTGTGATTTCAACAAAGTCTTTTTGAAAAACCAACCTGTTGATGAGTATATAGATGCACTGCTTCTAGAGATGGATAGAACGATGAGAGAGCAACCAACTGATAGATTGAAAACAGTCTATATTGGTGGGGGAACACCGACGGCACTTACTGCCGAGCAATTAACAGTCCTCCTAAAAGGGATGGCGAAAATCCTACCGCTAGATGACGTACTTGAATATACAATTGAAGTGAATCCGGATAGTATTGAAGAGGACAAACTAGTAGTGTTAAAGGAATTTGGTATTAACCGACTTAGTATGGGTGTGCAAACATTTGATGATGAACTTTTGAAGGAAATAGGACGTACCCATACAAACCAGAGTGTGGAACAGGCAATTGAACGTTGTCGTAGGGTAGGCTTAGACAATATTTCTATCGATTTAATGTTTGGACTTCCTAAGCAAGATCCCAATCATTTCCGGGACACGATCGACCGAGCTATTCAATTAGGAGTAGAACATATTTCAGCTTACTCATTAAAGATCGAAGAAAAGACAGTCTTTTTTAATCGTCAACGAAAAGGAAAGCTAACATTACCTCCAGAAGATGATGAGGTAATGATGTATCAGGATTTATTAAAGCTGACAGCAGATGCCGGTCTTATTCAGTATGAAATCAGTAATTTTGCTAAAAAAGGTTACGAAAGCAAGCATAATCTTTATTATTGGAATAACGAAGGGTATTATGGTTTTGGAGCTGGTGCCCATGGCTATATTGATGGATATAGACATCAAAATCATGGTCCCATCCCAAAATACCTACAGGCGATTAATGACAAAATTGCCCCCATACTAACGAAACACCAAGTGACAAAGATCGAGCAAATTGAGGAAGAAATGTTTATGGGGTTAAGGAAGCGTGAGGGAGTTAATAAGACTGCTTTTTCAAAGAAATACGGAATAACAATGGATAAATGTTTTTCAACACAAATAAAAGAGCTAGAAAAACGAGGCTTGTTACGCCAAGTAGATGATCAAGTTCAGTTAACTGAACATGGTTTGCTTCTAGGAAATGAAGTCTTTGAACAGTTTATTGCTGTTTTAAATGAAGAAAACGTAGAATAATTAGGCTTTGATGATTGACAAAAGTGAGCCCATTTGGTAATTTATCATTAGATTTAGCACTCGAACAAGAAGAGTGCTAACAGAGGTGATGAGGGGATGTTAACAGAGAGACAATTGTTAATTTTACATGCTATTGTTGATGATTATATCCGTTCTGCGGAGCCAGTTGGTTCAAGGAGTATTTCTAAAAGAGAAGACATTACATTTAGTCCAGCGACAATTCGTAATGACATGTCTGATTTAGAGGAACTAGGTTTCTTAGAGAAACCCCATAGTTCTGCAGGTCGTATACCTTCACAGAAGGGCTACCGTTACTATGTTGACCATTTGTTACTACCTCAAAGATTAACTGCTGACGAAAGATCCAATATTCGTTCGAGCTTTAATGAACGGATGCGGGAGGTAGAGGAAGTTATTCAGCATTCAGCTCGAGTCCTATCAAATATGACAAGTTATATCTCGCTTGTCCTTGGTCCTGAGATGTTTGAGGCTTCATTGCGGAATATTCAAATTATCCCGCTTAGTAAGGAGTCCGCTATTTTTATTTTAGTGACTGATACAGGTCGTGTTGAAAATCAAACAATCGCAATCCCAGAAGGAATTGAAGCTGCGGACCTTGAAAGAACGGTAAATATATTAAATGAACGTCTTATGGGTGTTCCGTTATATAAGCTTCGTACGAAACTTCAGACGGAGGTTGCAAATGTTCTTCGGGCACATGTCCAAAACTATGAGCATGTTGTTCAAGCACTTGCCTCTTCATTTGATATTGATAAAGCAGAAAAGGTTTTCTACAGTGGAAAGACGAACCTACTTACTCAACCAGAATTTCGTGATGTAGAGAAGGTTCGGATGTTGCTTAATATGCTTGAAGAAGACGACATGATGCATCAAATATTAAGAAAGCCCCAGTCAGGAATTCAAGTAAAGATTGGGCATGAGAACAATCTTGAAGCTTTTGATCATTGTAGTTTAATTACCGCTACCTACTCAATAAGTGGAAAGCATATGGGTACAATAGGGATACTTGGCCCCACTAGAATGGAATACCGAAGAGTAATTGGTGTTGTTGATACATTATCAAAGGATTTAACAAAGATCTTGACGAAGTTGTATCAGGGTAGTTAGAAATGGTAATATTGACAATTAGTGCTTACTAATTGTCAACTACATAGATGTTTTTTAATTTTATTAGGAGGTGAAATAAATGACAGAAAAAGAGACGCAAACATTAGCAGAAGAGCAAGCAGAGGAAACAACTGATGTTGAAGAAAGTGTTGAAAATGAGCAAGTTGTAGAAGAAGTAGAGGTTCAAACTACTGAAGCAAAGCTAGAAGCTGAGGTCGCTGAGCTGACAAATCGCCTTCTTCGTGCTCAAGCTGATTATGATAACTTTAGACGCCGTTCTCGTGAAGAAAAGGAAGCGGCAGCGAAATATAGATCACAAACGGTGATAGAAGCCCTTCTCCCAGTCATTGATAACTTTGAACGAGCCCTTCTAGTAAAGCCGGAAGCGGAAGAAGCAAAATCTCTTCTTCAAGGGATGGAAATGGTCTATCGTCAGTTTCAAGATACATTAAAAAATGAAGGTGTCGAAGTCATTAAAACAGTTGGAGAAGCATTTGATCCACATGTTCATCAAGCCGTTATGCAAGTAGAAGAGGCTGGGTTTGAATCAGGTCATGTTGTGGAAGAATTACAAAAGGGTTATAAATTAAAGGATCGGATTCTACGACCAGCAATGGTGAAAGTGAACGCATAGATCCTTTACATAAAAAAATCAATAGTAATTAAATGGAGGAACTAAATCATGAGTAAAATCATTGGAATTGACTTAGGTACGACAAACTCTTGTGTCGCTGTTATGGAAGGCGGGGAAGCAACGGTTATCCCGAATCCTGAAGGAAACCGTACAACACCTTCTGTTGTAGCATTTAAAGACGGTGAGCGTCTTGTAGGTGAAGTAGGGAAACGTCAAGCAATCACGAATCCAAACACAATTATGTCGATTAAGCGTCATATGGGTACGGATTATAAGGAAACAGTTGAAGGAAAAGAATACACACCACAAGAAATTTCTGCGATTATTCTTCAAAAGTTAAAGTCAGATGCAGAAGCATATCTTGGTGAAACAGTTACAAAAGCTGTTATTACTGTTCCAGCATATTTTAATGATTCCCAGCGTCAAGCAACAAAGGATGCAGGGAAAATAGCTGGTTTAGAAGTTGAGCGTATTGTCAACGAGCCTACAGCTGCTGCTCTAGCATATGGTCTTGAAAAAGAAGAAGACCAAACGATTCTTGTATACGACCTTGGTGGTGGTACATTTGACGTTTCAATCCTTGAGCTTGGCGATGGCTTCTTTGAAGTAAAAGCAACATCTGGTGATAATAAGCTTGGTGGAGATGACTTTGACCAAGTAATTATTGATCATCTTGTTGAGCAATTTAAGAAGGATAATGGTATTGACTTAGCTCAAGATAAAATGGCTATGCAACGCTTGAAGGATGCTGCTGAGAAAGCTAAGAAAGACCTTTCAGGTGTTACACAAACTCAGATTTCTCTACCGTTCATTACAGCTGATGCAACAGGTCCTAAGCATTTAGAGCTAAGCTTAAGCCGTGCTAAATTCGAAGAGCTTTCTGCAGATTTAGTTGAGCGTACACTTGCTCCAACACGTCGTGCTCTTTCTGATGCTGGTCTATCTGCAAGTGAAATTGATAAGGTTGTACTTGTTGGTGGATCGACTCGTATCCCAGCAGTTCAAGCTGAAATTAAGAAGTTAACTGGTAAAGAGCCTCACAAAGGTGTAAATCCAGATGAAGTTGTGGCACTTGGTGCAGCGGTTCAAGCAGGTGTGTTAACTGGTGATGTTAAGGATGTTGTCCTTCTTGACGTAACGCCGTTATCACTTGGTATTGAAACAATGGGTGGCGTATTTACGAAGCTAATTGAAAGAAATACGACAATCCCGACTTCAAAATCACAAACATTCTCAACTGCTGCTGATAATCAGCCATCTGTTGATATTCACGTATTACAAGGTGAGCGTGAAATGGCTGCATATAATAAGACACTTGGTCGTTTCCAATTAACTGACATTCCACCAGCACCACGCGGTGTTCCACAAATCGAAGTTACATTCGACCTTGATGCAAATGGTATTGTGAATGTTAAGGCGAAAGATCTTGGTACAAATAAAGAGCATTCAATCACAATTACTTCGTCTTCAGGTCTATCTGATGAAGAAATTGAAAAGATGGTTAAAGATGCTGAAGCGAATGCTGAAGAAGATAAGAAACGTCGTGAAGAAGTTGAACTTCGTAACGAAGCTGATCAGCTAGTGTTCACAACTGAGAAAACACTTAAAGATTTAGGTGAAAGTGTTGAACAAGAAGAGAAAGAAAAAGCTGAAGCGGCTAAAGACAAGCTGAAGCAAGCGATTGAATCAGATAATATTGATGAGATTCGTACAGCTAAAGATGAGTTACAAGAAATCGTTATGGCTCTATCAACAAAGATGTATGAGCAAGCGGCTCAAGCAGCTCAAGCTGCACAAGGAGCTGAAGGCGCTGGTACTGAAAATGCAGACGATAATGTTGTTGATGCAGAGTACGAGGAAGTAAAAGAAGAAGAGAAAAAGTAATACGGATTAATGTAGAAAAGTCAAAGTCAGATAGATGGCTTTGACTTTTTCTACGATAGCATACCAAAAAGAGGATAACAGTTCTTCTATTCTATATCTTGCAGACTTGGTTGAGATGATGATAAGATGAACGTTATGGAATAGAGTCGGGAGTGGATGACATGAGTAAAAGAGATTACTATGAAGTCCTTGGTGTCGATCAAAATGCTTCTGTGGATGAAGTGAAGAAAGCGTACCGAAAATTGGCACGTAAATATCATCCAGATGTTAACAAGGAAGCGGACGCTACGGAGAAATTTAAAGAAGTAAAAGATGCCTATGATACGTTAAGCGATCCTCAAAAGAAATCACATTATGACCAATTTGGTCATACAGATCCAAATCAAGGATTTGGTGGCGGAGACTTTGGTGGTGGCGGTTTTGGTGATATTTTCGATATGTTCTTTGGTGGAGGTGGACGTAGAAATCCAAACGGACCTCGTCAAGGTGCAGATCTACAGTACACAATGACCCTTGATTTTAAAGAAGCTGTATTCGGAAAAGATACTGAAATAGAGATACCACGTGAAGAAACATGTGAAACATGTACAGGAACAGGAGCAAAGCCAGGAACGAAACCTGATACTTGTACACATTGTGGTGGTTCTGGTCAATTAAATGTTGAACAAAATACCCCATTTGGACGTGTTGTTAATCGACGTGTTTGTCACCATTGTGAGGGTAAAGGAAAGATCATCAAGCAAAAGTGTTCGACTTGTGCAGGTAAGGGGAAAATTAGAAAGCACAAGAAGATCAGCGTGAAGGTTCCAGCTGGAATTGATCATGGCCAACAGCTACGTGTGTCTGGTCAAGGTGAAGGTGGATCCAATGGTGGCCCTCCAGGTGATTTATATGTTGTGTTTAATGTTAAGCCGCATGAGTTCTTTGATCGTGAAGGTGACGATATTTACTGTGAAATGCCATTAACATTTGCACAAGTGGCACTTGGTGACGAAATTGAAGTTCCAACGTTAAATGGTAAGGTCAAACTGAAAATTCCTGCAGGGACACAAACAGGAACGAATTTCCGTTTGAGAAACAAGGGTGTTCCTAATGTTCATGGTAGAGGTCAAGGGGACCAGCATGTCAAAATTCGTGTAGTCATTCCTAAGAGTTTAACTGAAAAGGAAAAAGACTTAATTAGAGAATTCTCAGAAATGACAGGTGGTCAACCTGATGAACAAAATGATGGTTTCTTTGCTAAGGTAAGGCGCGCTTTTAAAGGAGATTAGTATTTTTATTAGGAGATGGAGTTGGTCAATATGATGAAATGGTCGGAATTTAGCATTCATACGACAGAGGAAGCACTTGAGCCTGTTTGTAATATCTTACACGAAGCAGGTGCAAGTGGTGTGGTGATAGAGGATCCCAAAGATTTGGTGAAAGAATGGGGCGATCGCTTCGGTGAAATATATCAACTCTCTCCTGATGATTATCCAGAGGAAGGCGTCATGATCAAAGCTTATTTTCCAGTTAATAGCTTCTTAGCTGAAACGGTTGATGAAATTAAAGAATCAATTAAAGGGTTACTTGACTATGATATTGATCTTGGACATCACAAGATTCAGTTAATAGAGGTTGATGAAGAGGAATGGGCGACAGCTTGGAAAAAGTACTATAAGCCAATCAAGGTTTCAAGCTCAATTACGATTACTCCTACTTGGGAAGAGTATCAGCCGAGTGAGGGTGAAATGATTATTGAGCTTGACCCTGGTATGGCATTTGGGACGGGAACTCACCCAACGACCGTTCTTTGTATACAGGCCCTTGATAAGCTAATCCAAGGCGGCGAAGAGGTTATTGATGTTGGTACTGGTTCTGGTGTATTAAGCATCGCTGCGGCAAAGCTAGGTGCGAAAAAGGTAATGGCACTTGATCTTGATTATGTTGCCGTTGAAAGTGCACAGTTAAATGTGAAATTAAATGATGTACAAGATGTCGTCTCAGTGAAAGAGAACAATCTGCTTGAGGGGATTGAAGGGACATGCGACATCGTTGTAGCAAATATATTGGCAGAGGTTATTGTGCGTTTTGTTCAAGATGCGGCAGCGATTCTTAAACCAAATGGAGCGTTTATTACATCTGGAATTATTAAACGAAAAAAAGAAGATGTAAGACAAGCTCTCATCGACGGTGGCTTCACAATTGAGGAAGTAGTTGAGATGGAAGACTGGGTGGCTTTTGTTGCACGAAGAGGATAGAGAGGTAGCTAGGTATGCAACGTTATTTTGTTGAGCGTGAGAATATGACAGAAGACATTGTTATCGTCACTGGTGAAGATGTTAAGCATATTACAAAGGTCATGAGAATGAACATCGGTGATGACATCATATGTAGTAATAATCAATCACGGACCGTTCGCTGTCAATTAGTTGAGTATTCTGATACTGAAGTTAGAGCAAGGGTTATTGAGGAACTGATGCCAAACACAGAACTTCCGATAAAGGTTACGATTGCTCAAGGGTTACCAAAAGGAGATAAGTTAGAACTGATTATCCAAAAGGGGACTGAACTCGGGGCGAAGAGCTTCATCCCATTTGCTGCGGCAAGATCGATTGTAAAATGGGACCAAAAAAAGTCACATAAGAAGATAGAGCGTTTAGAGAAGATTGCGAAAGAAGCGGCAGAACAATCATATCGCGAACAAATACCAACAATATCTGATGTGAAGTCACTGCACCATCTAATTAATCATTCGCTCTCATACGATGCGATCATTGTTGCATATGAAGAGGCAGCAAAAAACGATGAGCAATCGAAATTTGTGCAAACATTAAATGGCTTAACAACGGGTCAGAGTATTTTAGTGATTATTGGTCCTGAAGGTGGGCTAACTTCTGAAGAAATCACATATTTAAAGGAACAAGGTGCTACAATCTGTGGTTTTGGTCCAAGAATTTTACGAACTGAGACCGCGGCACTATATGCTTTATCCGCGATTTCGTACCATTTTGAATTAATGAGGTGAGAATATGCCTACTGTTGCCTTTCATACACTAGGTTGTAAAGTAAATCATTATGAAACAGAAGCGATATGGCAACTGTTTCAAAAAGAAGGCTATGAGAAGGTTGACTATGAAGCGACCTCTGATGTTTATGTAATCAACACATGTACTGTGACGAATACAGGGGATAAGAAAAGCCGTCAAGTCATTCGACGTGCTATTCGTAAAAATCCTGATGCTGTTATTTGCGTTACAGGGTGCTATGCGCAAACATCACCTGCTGAAATTATGGCTATTCCTGGGGTCGATATTGTTGTCGGTACACAAGACCGTGTGAAAATGCTTGAGTACATTGAAGAATTTAAAACAAAGCGTGAGCCGATTAATGGAGTAGGGAACATTATGAAGTCACGAGTTTATGAGGAATTAGATGTTCCAGCTTTTACAGACCGTACTCGTGCATCACTTAAAATACAAGAAGGCTGTAACAATTTCTGTACATTTTGTATTATTCCTTGGGCTCGTGGGTTGATGCGTTCTCGTGATCCGCAAGAGGTTATCAAGCAAGCCAAGCAATTAGTTCATGCTGGATATAAGGAAATTGTCTTAACAGGTATTCACACAGGTGGTTATGGTGAAGATCTAAAGGATTATAGTCTAGCACGTTTACTAGAAGACCTCGAACATGTAGATGGTCTGAAGCGAATCCGTATTTCGTCAATTGAAGCCAGCCAATTAACAGATGAAGTCATTAATGTTATTGATCGATCAGAAAAGGTTGTTAGGCATTTGCATATACCACTTCAATCAGGTTCTGACACGGTTTTAAAGAGAATGCGTCGCAAATATACAATGGAATTCTTTGCTGAACGATTAGAAAGACTTAAAGAAATTATGCCTGGTTTAGCAGTAACCTCTGACGTTATTGTCGGTTTTCCTGGTGAGACTGAAGCTGAATTTGAGGAAACCTATCAATTTATTGCAAAGCATCAATTTAGTGAGCTGCACGTATTTCCTTACTCGAAAAGAACGGGAACTCCTGCAGCACGTATGAATGAGCAGGTTGATGAAGATGTGAAAAATGCACGTGTTCATCGATTAATCGAATTATCAAATCAACTAGCAAAAGCATATGCTTCTAATTTTGATGGTGAGGTTCTTGAAATGATTCCTGAAGAAAAGGATAAGGATCAACCGGATAGTGGAATGTATATAGGCTATACGGATAACTATCTTAAAGTTAAGATTCCAGCTACTGAAGAGATGATTGGGAAGCTAGTAAAAGTGAAAATCACTCAAGCGGGTTACCCTTATAATCAAGGAGAATTTGTTCGTATCCTAGAAGATGAACCAGTGAAGCAAGCTGTTACTATTTAAAGAACATGAACTACTTTGCTCATGATTAGCCTGTTGAATGTCTCAAAACGAGACGTTCGATAGGCTTTTTTTGATTGATAATGGAGTTTAGTTGAGGGATATATGTTGATCCACACTTAGAAATGTCTAGGTTTGAGCACTATTTTCCTCTTCGATACTATAGTGCTTGTAGCTAGGAGCTTAAATTCTTAGGGATACTGAATTGTCTTTTGCTCAAGGTTCTCGTTTGTTTTTAACGTGACTGAATACGTTGTGATTAAGCACTTCCTTTATAGCGACTATCTCGTAAAGGACAGCCCCTGCATTTCTCCACATTTAAGCAGTAATTAAATAGAGTATTGGGAATTTGTTCTCACGGGATTTTTTTTTAGATAATGGTTCAAAGTAAACTGTTGATGATAAGAATTCAATTAAGAAAATGGCTATAATTGACTAACTGCTCTAATCCAAATCCCAAAAATTATACTATTCTCTTGGTATTCATTGTTATTGTAAGAGCAGAGAAATTCGATCTACCTTTCATCAAAGCGGACGGGATGGGTGGGCCGACTCCTGCAGGAAGAAAGGGCAGGTTGAAATCCACCGGCACAGCCGGTTAGTTCAACGCCCTCCGGCGGGTTTGTGCCCCCCATCCCGGTAGCGTGTTCGAAGCGACTTTTCACGATCAGACACTTAAATGCCAATAACCTGTTTGCCCTGAAAAATGAACTTTTTTTAGTGGTAGACTTTCAGAAAATGAAACATAATGGCTTTTTGCTACGTTCTGTACAGGTTATTTTGCTGATTGGCTTTTCTTTTTTTCGAGAAAAATTCAAAAAAATTCATGAAGACTGTTCCGCTATTTCTTCTTTTGCATAGGCTGTGTGTATACCTAATCAATAGGAGGTCTTTATCATGAATCATTACGATCATCAACATTCCGTACATCCATTTTTTATGAACACAGGTGCTAACCACGGTGAGTATCAGCAACCAGACTATCCAAATTTCGAAGGTCCACTACCAGGTCCAGGTCATCAGCAACCAGACTATCCAAACTTCGAAGGTCCACTGCCAGGCCCAGGCCATCAGCAACCAGGCTATCCAAACTTCGAAGGTCCACTGCCAGGCCCAGGCTACCAGCAACCAGGCTATCCAAACTTCGAAGGTCCACTGCCAGGCCCAGGCTACCAGCAACCAGGCTATCCAAACTTCGAAGGTCCACTACCAGGCCCAGGCTACCAGCAACCAGGCTATCCAAACTTCGAAGGTCCACTACCAGGCCCAGGCTATCAACAACCAGGCTATCCGAACTTCGAAGGTCCACTGCCAGGCCCAGGCTACCAGCAACCAGGCTATCCAAATTTCGAAGGTCAATTTCCAGGAGCAGGTTATCAACTGCCTGGTCACTCGAATTTCGGAGGTCCACTAGCAGGCCCAGGTTATCAGCAACCAAGCTTTCAAAATAATTGGGGACAAATGCCGGCTCAAGGATACCCATTTGGTGGAAATCAACCAACATTTTCTCCACAGTATGGAGGGCAAGGTCCTTTAAATTATCAATATGCTGAAGTAGAGGATTTTGATTAATAACTAAACAAATAAAAATACCTAAGGTCATTGGACTTTAGGTATTTTTTTATTCGACTTCACCAGGTTGGTCAAAAAAAGCATCCGTCGGCT
This sequence comes from Halalkalibacter suaedae, assembly GCF_017939705.1. GTDB lineage: Bacteria > Bacillota > Bacilli > Bacillales > Bacillaceae_D > Halalkalibacter > Halalkalibacter suaedae. The sequence continues at coordinate 335,070 of NZ_JAGKSQ010000003.1, read as the reverse complement.
CGTAACTGAATAATTTTTATGCTAGTATGATAAGAGGTTCGAACAACTTATAGAAAGAAGGGTAAAGCTTGAATCAATCTATCGCAAATCTTATTGATCATACTGCTTTAAAACCAGATACAACAAAAGAACAAATTATTACATTATGTAACGAGGCAAAAGAATACCTATTTGCTTCAGTATGTGTAAATCCAACATGGGTCAAGCTTGCTGCAGAACATCTAAAGGATGTTAATGAAGTTAAAGTCTGTACTGTAATTGGTTTTCCTTTAGGAGCATCGACACCTGAGGTGAAGGCTTATGAGACAACAGACGCTATTAATAATGGTGCAACAGAGGTTGATATGGTCATTAATATTGCCGCACTTAAGGAAAAGAACGACACACTTGTTGAAGCTGATATTCGTGCGGTTGTTGATGCGGCAAAAGGTAAAGCATTAACAAAGGTAATTATTGAATCTTGTCTTCTAACTGATGAAGAAAAAGTTAGAGCATGCCAGTTAGCTGTACAAGCAGGGGCAGACTTTGTTAAAACATCAACTGGGTTTTCAACTGGTGGTGCAACAGTTGAGGATATTAAGTTAATGCGAGAAACAGTAGGTCCATCTGTTGGGGTAAAAGCATCAGGTGGGGTACGTGATCTTGAAGGGGCCAGAGCAATGGTTGCTGCTGGAGCAACGAGAATCGGAGCAAGTGCAGGGGTTTCGATCATTAATGGGGAAAAAACGGACTCTGATTATTAATAAAAAGAAAGACTACTGAAAAAGCAAATCTTTTTCAGTAGTCTTTTTTATTGTTTTTTCATTTTGTAAATGGCCTGCTCAGTTTGTAAATTTAATTGATTCTGATCTAGGGATGAAGTGACCTCGCCTTTAAGCGGGATCTCAAAAGCGTGTTGGGGAATAGTAACCGTTCCCTCATCGCTCATTATCGTACCTTCGCCATGTAAGATAACCTCATCTGTAGCAAGGTAATCATCAATTGGGTCTTCGCCGTTTGAAACAAGTGAAATATGATCTAATTTAAAAGTGACATGGTCTATATCAAATAAGTCTTCTTTGCCCGTAGTGATTTCTTGCTTTTCGATAGAGAGTGTCGAACCTTTTTGACTTTCTAGCCATTGTCTTAATTGTTCAATATGATTATCCATTTGTTCCCCTCCTCTTTTCCGTAGTATGCCCTTTTTCGCAACAATAAAACATCATTGAAGTGAAGAAGGGAAAGGAGAAGAGATAGAAAAAAGGCCACGGAAAAAGGTGAATCATCCCTTTTTCCATGGCCTGTCCAACACAGTTCAGATTAAAATTCTTGTTTGGCGTACACGCCAGCTTTCTTTAGAAGGTGAATAGCCTGGGTCATTTCTTCTTTCGTTAATCCCTTAGTAGCCTGTTCAATTACCTTTTCATGTTCTGGGAAAATTTTTTCAATAAATTCTCGACCTTTATCAGTAAGTTCAGCATAGATTGTTCTACGGTCAGTTGAGCAACGTTTACGTATTAAGTATTCCTTTTTTTCGAGCTTATCAATGACATATGTTGTATTTGCATTTGATGTTAAAATCTTCTCACCAATTTGTTGTAGCGGCTTCGTGCCTTTATGATAAAGAAGCTCTAGCACAGCAAATTCTGTTGTTGTAATGCCATGTTGACTAATGTGACGGTCAGAATGCTTACTAATCCAAATTGAGGCTCTTGATAAAACAATGAATAATTTCAACTCCAAAGATTCCTCATCTACTGTTTCTTTATTAATAATGAATCACCCCTTACTAGTATGTCTAGAAATGGCTATACACCATGTGGAATATTTAATTAAATATTAAACTATTCGATACTTGATATACATGTAATCATATAATATTCCTGATTGGATCATTTGTCAAATTGAATATGGAAATCACATTTATTGATATGGAAGATGAAATGATAAATATAAGAAAGTTTGTAGCAAATAATAAACATGTTTTAAGGAGAAGGTTGTAAAAAATAATTTGGAGGTGGATACAATTAACGGCATGTTATTTTTCACGGTGATCGTTCTGATAGGTATTGTAGCTATACTAAGTTTTGTCAGCAAGAAAAGAGTAGTTCCTGCATATGCAAAGCGTTCAAATGCTGGAGGAAATGATCGACTATACATGGAGGAATTTGCTATGGAGGAGAATACTACTCAGTTAGAAAAACAGAGTACAAGTTATCTTGAGGAAGAAATTGGTGAAGACTTAAGTCCTTTTGCAGGTCAAATTACTAGTATCCAATCAGCACTAAGTCAGTTACAGCAACAGTCTGAAGAGGAGAATACTGCGATTTCAGAAAATGAAAATGTTCAAAGTACCGATATTCTCCAACAAATTCAACAGATAAATAGTCAGACACAGCAGCAACAGCAAAATGCAATACAGGAGCTTCAGCAATCAATTGATCAAGCAACACAAATGCTTGGAAGCGTTGGTCAGACGATTCAAACGATCACTACATTAAACCAAATAACGCAACAAATTAACCAAATACAACTACAGGTTGAGGGAGTAAACAATAATTCATCAAGTGACTTGAAAAACTGATTAGTAAAAACGAAATCAATACACTAGTGCCTTAAGGTGGCTCTTGTCAATTAGACTAAGAGCCACCTTATTGAATTTAGCTAGATATGTAACTCATGATTAACGATGAATGCGTTCAATAAATCCTGCAAATCGATTCACGAATGGCAGCATGACAAGAGAACAAATCACATTAAATAAAAGGCTTGCATGAGCGAGTTGAACCATTGGGAGTGGGGTCATATTCGTCACCGTTACCCCGAGCCAATTAATAAGTGGCAAAAAGGCGAGTACACCAAAAACATTTAACCAAATATTTGCATACGCAACTAGCTTCGAGCTATGCCCTGTTCCAATGCTTGCGAGATATGCAGTAATACAAGTTCCGACATTAGCTCCTAGCATAATGGAAATACCTGCATTTAAGCTGAGAATATTATCGTTCATAAAGCCCATAGCAAGAGCTGTTGTGGCCGTGCTTGATTGTATAATGGCAGTCAATATTGCCCCAACACCAATGCCAAGTAAGTTATGATCATTGGTCAAATCAAAAAAAGAATGGACTGAAGGAATAGAGGACAAAGGATAAGCAAGTGTTTCTAAACCATTCATAGCAATGAAAATACAAGCCAAACCAAATGATAGACAACCAATGGAATATGCATTATCTAATGGAATCAGCAAACCAATTAATCCGATTACTAGAAGCGGAATAATGAGTGAGGATAAATCCAAAGCTAGTAACTCTGTTGTCATTGTCGTGCCAATATTGGCACCAAGGATAATACCAATTGAATGTCGAAATGCAAGGAGTCCCGTCGCTACCAAGCCAACTACCATAATGATGATCGCTGAGCTACTCTGAAGAATAGCGGTTGCGATTGCCCCAACAATTAACCCCTTCCAAGGTGAATCCGTTAATTTTTGGATCATCACTTGAAATGATTCTTTTCCTAGGTTGAGAAGACCTGCACGCATGATCACCATTCCAAATAGAAATAATGCTATAAAAACCGCTAATAACGAAAGTAATTCCTTTATCACTGCCAATCACCTCTACTTAAACTCTATGGACAAAGATGAACAAGCATGACAGGAATTTTGAGCAAAAGGGTGAATTTGGTTAAATTAAGGAAAATGATTAAGGAACTGTTCATTTTGAGTTGACCAACAGATAGTGATATATTATAATTCTAAGAGACGTACACATGAATGTTAAGTACGTTCTGAGTTGGTTTGTTTCGGAGGGAGGGAAATATAATGGCAGAAACTCGTGTTCGCAAAAACGAATCGATTGATGCTGCACTTCGTCGCTTCAAGAGATCACTCTCTAAAGAAGGAACGTTGGCTGAGGTTAAAAAGCGTAAGCACTATGAAAAGCCTAGTGTTAAGCGTAAAAAGAAATCTGAAGCAGCAAGAAAACGTAAGTTCTAGTAGGAGAGGGTGTTTTCATTGAATCTTCTTGACCAATTAAATCAAGACATGAAGAGTGCGATGAAGAACAAGGAAAAGGATAAGCTCTCTGTCATCCGTATGGTAAAGTCGTCGTTGCAAAACGAGCAAATTAAGCTCGGGCGTGAGTTGACGGACGATGATAGCCTTACGGTGCTTAATCGCGAACTGAAACAACGCAAGGATTCCCTCCATGAGTTTGAACAAGCAAACCGTGAAGACTTAGCTTTGAAGCTTCGGGATGAAATTTCTGTGCTAGAAGTTTATATGCCGGAACAATTATCTGAGGAAGAAGTAGCAGAGATTGTGAAAGAGACAATTACCGAAGTTAATGCTTCGTCGAAAGCAGATATGGGTAAAGTCATGGGAGCAATCATGCCTAAGGTTAAAGGCAAAGCTGATGGTGGTCTTGTGAATCGCCTTGTGCAACAACACTTATCATAACAATGACACAAGCGTTTTATCTCATTTGAGGTAAAACGCTTTTTGTTATTTGTGATAGAATTTAAAGAGAATAGAGAAACTATACTAGTGATAAATATAATTTGATCTAATTTGAAACTAAATTATATTTCATTCGTACATAAAGTATTGATTAGAAAGGAGGAAGCTATGTTTAGCAGACGTCAAAGGTTAGCTGTTTATTTGGCTTTTATTCTTGTGGCTTGTATTCTGTTGCCGGTTCAATCAGTCTTAAGTAATGAGGAAGCGGACGATGGTCAACCGGTTATTTATTATATTCCTGTTGAACAAACGGTTGAACGTGGATTAGAAGCTTTTATGTCGCGTTCATTTGAAACCGCTAAAGAAGAAGGTGCCACACATATTGTCTTAGAAATGGATACCCCGGGTGGAGCAGTAGATGCTGCAGGTAATATTGCGAATCTCATACGTAACACCGAGATTCCAGTGATTACCTTTGTTAAGAACAAAGCCATTTCTGCAGGAGCTTATATTGCTCTTAATACAGATACTATTGTGATGGCACCAGGTTCAACAATGGGTGCTGCGGCCGTTATTGATGGTGAAGGGAATGCCGCTGACAAGAAAACACAAACTTATTGGCTTGCAGAGATGAGGGGATCAGCTGAATTAAACGGCAGAGATCCGCAATATGCTCTTGCGATGGCTGATGAGAGGATTGACCTACCAGAGCTTGGTGCACCAGCGGGTGAGCTTCTTACGTTGACACATACTCAAGCGTTGAGCGTTAACTATGCTGATCATATTGCCTCCGATCGTGCGGAGCTTATCGAAGCGTTGGGATTAGAAAATGTTATTGAGAAAGAGATGGAAGTGAGCTTCTCTGAAAAAGTAGCGAGGTTTGTTACTAATCCTATCGTCATTCCGATATTGCTTTCAGTTGGAAGTCTAGGTCTTGTTCTTGAGCTGTACTCACCTGGCTTTGGGGTTCCTGGGATTATGGGGATTTCTGCACTGATGCTGTTCTTCTTTGGTCATATGATTGCTGGTTTCGCTGGATGGGAATCATTGATTTTATTTGTTATTGGCTTTTTGCTCATCATGGTTGAAATATTTGTGCCTGGCTTTGGCATATTTGGATTACTTGGCATTGGTTCAATCATTGGAGGGATGTTATTAGCATCTTTTTCAACGGCATCAATGCTAATTTACATCGCAATAGCCATAGTGATCACGGCAATTTCAGCGATTTTGCTATTCCGTTATTTCGGTTTTAGAGGTCCGATGAAGAAAATGATTCTTTCTGATTCTACTAGCACTGAAAAAGGCTATATATCGAATCGAACTAGAGATGAGTTAATGGGGCAGGTTGGTGAAGCGTTAACACCTCTTCGTCCGTCAGGCTCAGCGGTATTTGACCGTGAGCGCCTTGACGTCGTTACAGAGGGAGGATATATTGAACAAGGAAGACAAGTAGAAATTATCTATACGGCAGGCTCACGTATTGTTGTACGTGAAAAAAAGGAAATATAAGGAGGAATTTTAATGGTATTAGATGCAAGTAGTATTTCATTATTAGTTGGTTTGGCTATTTTACTAATTCTGTTAGCGGTATTGTTTACGTTTGTTCCAATCATGTTATGGATTTCAGCATTAGCTGCAGGGGTTCGCGTAGGTATTTTTGAATTAGTTGGAATGCGTTTACGTCGTGTTATCCCAGCTCGTGTAGTTAATCCGTTAATTAAAGCGGTAAAAGCAGGACTAGATTTAAGTACATCAAAATTAGAAGGACATTACTTAGCGGGTGGTAATGTAGACCGCGTTGTAAATGCACTAATCGCTGCTCAACGTGCCAATATTGATTTAAGCTTTGAACGTGCGGCTGCAATTGATCTTGCTGGTCGTGATGTATTAGAAGCTGTTCAAATGAGTGTTAATCCAAAGGTTATTGAAACACCTTTCATTGCCGGTGTAGCGATGGACGGGATTGAAGTGAAGGCAAAGGCTCGAATTACTGTACGTGCAAATATCGACAGACTTGTCGGTGGTGCTGGTGAAGATACGGTTATTGCACGTGTTGGTGAAGGGATTGTTTCGACAATCGGGTCTGCTGTTAATCACAAAAAAGTGTTAGAAAACCCTGATATGATTTCACAAACGGTTCTTTCAAAAGGATTAGATGCAGGGACTGCTTTTGAAATTCTCTCGATTGATATTGCTGATATCGACATTGGCAAAAACATTGGTGCTGAGCTTCAAACGGATCAAGCTGAAGCTGATAAGAAAATTGCTCAAGCTAAGGCAGAGGAACGACGTGCAATGGCTGTTGCAAATGAACAAGAAATGAAGGCTCGAGTTGAAGAAATGCGTGCGAAGGTTGTTGAGGCAGAAGCAGAAGTACCGATGGCTTTATCAGAAGCATTACGTAAAGGGAATATGGGTGTTATGGACTATATGAATTACCAGAACGTAATGGCAGATACGGATATGAGAGGGTCAATTAGCAAAGCAACGGACCAAGATTCAACAGGCCCTAAAAGAGATTAAGTAGCATCCTCCCAAAATAGAAAGGAGGAAGAATGAATATGGAAGGCATTTTAGATTTAATACTTGGAAATTTAGTTCCAGTCATTATCGTTATTGGTGGTTTATTTAGCTTCTTTGGAAGGATGTCTAAGGGAGAACAATCAGATGAGAATTCTCCGAGTAAGAAGCCAGCTCGTCCCAATACAGGTAAAGTTGATTGGCGTGAGATTTTCAAACAAGAGGAAACGACCTCATGGCCAGGAAGTGAACAACCGAAAGATCAACCACCAGCTGAGAAAACGGAAGTGTATTTTGATATACCAGAAATAAAGGATGAACAAGAAGATAGACAAGAAAAAATGGCACAGAAATATCGTGAAACAAAACAGTATATTGAAGATCGCCAACGAAGTCCTATCTTAGACAATGAAATTGGTCGTAAAGCCCCACTTGATTTACAGTTAAATCGTTTATCTAATCAAGAAGCGATGAAAGCAGTCGTCTGGTCAGAAGTTCTCGGGCGCCCTAGAGGAAAGCAACCGCACCAAACATTCGTAAGGAAAAGTTAATACTAAAAAAAAGCAGTGCCACTATGGTGCTGCTTTTTTTGTTTTGGAGCCCTTAAAAAATAGGATAAGAGCATTTTTTCTTGAGATTTCGGTGATAACAGATTGGTCAATATCATAAAGATGAAAGAGAGGGGGTTCGAACATGAAGAAGATGAGACAGCAGATGAGTAACTGGATGACAAAGCAGATGCAGCTCCCTGCGGACGTCATGATGGACCTACCAAGAATTACAATGATAGGTCAGCTGCATATTTATATCGAAAATCATCGCGGTGTTCTGCGATTTTCTAACCAAGAATTACGTCTCTTACTAAAACAAGGCCAGTTATTAATAAAGGGAGATCATTTTGTCATTAAGACAATTCTTCCAGAAGAGCTTTTACTTGAGGGACGAATTGATCAGGTCATTTATTTAGATGAGAAGAATACATAGAAGTATAGGCAGGTTAGAAGGAGGAGAAACTACAGATGAAAAATAACTGGATGAATGTAGTTCGTGGATATGTTCGTGTTAGGATTAATGGTCCATATCCTGAAAGATTTCTAAATCGTTGTATGGAAGAGGATATTTCGATTTGGCATATAAAGAGAATAAGTGAGGATGAAATTGTCTGTTTCATGGATGTTGAAGATGCGAAGCGAGTCCGTCCACTACTAAGAATGACTCGGTGTAAAATAACCTTCACTAAGAGGTGGGGGGGACCATTTCTGTTAAGAAGGATGATAAGTCGGTCTGGCTTCGTATCTGGAATCCTAGTGTTTCTGGCGGTAATGGCTGTTATGTCAAATATGGTGTGGAATATTGAAGTGAAGGGAGCTTCACCAAAGGTAGAACATGAATTACGTCAAGTTATTACCGAAATGGGGATAAAGCGAGGCTCATTTCAATTTTCCTTACCAAGTGTTGAATATATTCAAAGAGATGTTAGTGAGCTTGTGTCTGGTGCGACATGGATAGGTGTGCGTCAAAAAGGGACGACCTATGAATTTGAGGTTGTTGAACAGAAGCTTCCGGAAGAAGCTGAGAGATATAGTCCAAGACATCTAATTTCAACGAAGGAAGCCATTATCCATAGTGTCTTTGTTGAACATGGTCAAGCTTTGGTAAGACCAAATGATTTTGTCCGTAAGGGAGATATGTTAGTTTCTGGTTATATTGGAAAAGAGGACGGAGAGCAGGAGCTAGTTCCTGCAAAGGCTACTATTCTTGGTGAAATTTGGTACAAGTCTGAAGTGTCTATTCCTTTAGAGTCAGTTACTACGTCATTAACAGGTGAGAAGAAAACAAAACATTACTTTTCTTTTGCCGGATTAGACATACCTATTTGGGGATTTGGTAAAAATAAATATCAAACCTTTGAAGAGGTTGACCACAAAAAACCAATTAAGTTCTTCAAATGGTCACTACCTATACAGTATCGTAAGCTTGAGCTAATGGAGTCTTCCGTTCACGATCGTGTTTATACGAAAGAAGAGGCGATCAAAGAGGCCAAGAAGAGAGCGAAAGTTGACTTAACGAAACATATACCAAAGGATGCGGAAATTATTGGAGAAAAAGTTTTGCACGAAACTGTCGAGAATGGTAAAGTTAACTTACGGATACATTACCAAGTAATAGAAGATATTACATCGGAGCAACCGATTATTCAAGGAGATTGAGTCTATTGTCAGAAGCCAAAACGATCAAGCTAGAAGTCAAGAATGCTAATGAGACACAAGCTCTTATTGGTCCGAATGACAGACACCTGAAACGGATGGAAGAACATCTCGGTGTAAGTCTAGTGACTAGAGGTGAGGAAGTTCTAGTTACTGGTAGTGAAAAGCAAGTAGAGTTTGTTCAACAAATCCTCAATGCTCTGGTTCAGCTTATTCGAAAAGGGATTTCCATATCAGAACGTGATGTCGTGTACGCTGTGCAGCTTGCTGAGCAAAATCGTCTCGAAGAATTATTGGAGCTGTACGATGAAAAGGTTGCAACGAACGTAAAAGGTAAACCAATTATTGCCAAGACGTTAGGGCAACGTCATTATGTTTCTGCTCTACGGAAAAAGGACATGGTCTTTGGGATTGGTCCTGCAGGTACTGGTAAAACGTATTTAGCCGTTGTGATGGCTGTTACAGCTCTAAAGGATGGATATGTGAAACGGATCGTCCTTACAAGACCAGCAGTCGAAGCGGGAGAAAGTCTTGGGTTCTTACCTGGTGACCTTAAAGAAAAAGTGGATCCTTATTTACGTCCACTCTACGATGCACTTCATGATGTGCTAGGAACAGAGCAAACAGCAAGGTTAATGGAGAGAGGAACAATTGAAGTCGCTCCCCTTGCCTATATGAGAGGAAGAACTCTTGATGATGCTTTTGTTATCTTAGATGAAGCACAGAACACAACAAAAGAACAAATGAAAATGTTTATAACTCGCCTTGGGTTTGGATCAAAAATGGTCATTAATGGTGATCTTACGCAAATTGATCTACCTCGGGGCAAAAAATCAGGGCTAAAGGTCGCCTTGGAGATTTTACAAAACGTTCATGCCATTGGCTTTATTTTCTTACAGCAATCAGATGTTGTCCGTCATACATTAGTGCAACAGATTATTGAAGCATATGACCATGAAAACAAAGAAGAAGACAATTAATCTGGATGTAGCCTTGCCATGAGGAGGCACGATAAGAAGACCCTCTTCCACTTGAGGGTCTTCTTTCGATAATAGAAAGCAGAGGTGACTTTTCTTGAAAAGACAATCACCAATTGATCAACAGAAGTGGTGGAGGCGGCTACGTAACCATCCATACATAAGAGCAATTCTATTTGTATTAATTGGAATAAGTCTTTATTTAATGATGCTGGGAAATGTCATACCAGATACCTTAGATGTACGTTTGTCACAAATTGCTGATCAAGATATTCGCTCTCCAATTACAATTGAACATAAGACAGCTACTGAAATTCGTCGGGCCGAAGCAAGGGATGCCATCGGTCCTGTTTATGAACAGAAAAAGGAATATGCTCAAAATCAAGTTCGAAAGGTACATGATATTTTTGATTTGATTATTCAAGTGAATGAAGAAGTACCTCAGATAGAAGAGACAACTGAAGGAGAGAGAGAAGAAGTTGTCCTAACTGAAGAAGAGATTCTTGAACAGCGTCTAGCCTATGTTGATGAAGTCCTTTCTCCAGGGACAAGCAATGACTTATCTGAGGAAACGATTATTACCTTTATAGAGGCGAGTGATTCGCAATTACAAATAGCACGAGAAACAGCTACTAATGCAGTATTTGAAATCATGAATCAAACGATCTCCATTCGTGATTTGGCAGAGTCAAAACGCGAAGTGAGTAATCAAATTGCGATTTCTACTGTAAGCAATGAATTATTAAAAGCGATGATTGAAATCGCTCAGTTTGCTATCATTCCCAATTACATCTATGACGCTAATGCGACCCAACAGTTAAGACAGGAGGCGGCTGAGAATGTCGAGCCTGTACTTATACGTGAAGGAGAGCTATTAGTGAGGGAAGGGGAAATGATTACCCACGAGATCTACGAGCAGTTACGTGTCGTTGGACTTTTGGATGATCGGATTAATGTCTTTCCATACATCGGGCTGGCTCTGCTTGTTCTTTTAATTGTATTAATGCTCTCTTATTATCTAAAAGAAGCGGAAACGACTGTACAAAAGAATAATAGTCATTTACTAATGTTTACAATTATTTTTCTTTTGACGGTTGCTCTAATTAAGATAACTAGCCTTCTGCAGATTATTGAAATTCAAGGTCTTGGTTTCATCGTTCCGGTATCGATTGGTGCTATGCTTATTACGTTACTGATTCACACAAGGGTAGCTATCTTTGCTAGTATGATGTTTGCAGTGATCGGAAGTGTTATTTTTAATAATGATACGGCAGGAACATTTAATTTCACTTATGGGTTTTATATTTTGTTTAGCTCATTTGCTGGAGCTTATTTTCTAGATCGATCAAACAGAGTATCTCGTATTTTAAGTGCAGGTCTATTCGTTGCCGGTATTAATATCGTTGTAGTCACTGCTTTACTGTTTCTAAAAACAGTTCAAACAGAATGGCTTGAAGTTGGTATGCATCTAGGTTTTGCTTTCTTGTCTGGTTTCATTGCTGCTGTTTTGACAATCGGATTACTTCCATTTTTAGAGGCTGGATTTGGCATTCTTTCAACAACACGCCTAATTGAATTATCTAACCCTAATCATCCTTTGTTAAGAAAGATCCTTGTTGAAGCTCCTGGGACTTATCATCATAGCGTAGTGGTTGGTAATCTATCGGAAGCTGCCTGTGAATCAATTGGTGTTAATGGTTTACTTGCTAGAGTTGGATCATATTATCATGACTTAGGCAAGACAAAGAGACCACATTTTTTCATTGAAAATCAAATGAAAATGGGCAATCCGCATGATAAGATTTCACCACAGCTTAGTCGAACGATTATTATTGCACATCCTTATGACGGGGCTGACTTGTTAAGAGAACACAAGATGCCTAAGGAGATTATTGATATTGCTGAGCAACATCATGGAACAACCTTATTAAAATACTTTTATCATAAGGCCAATCAAGATAGTGACCATCCTATTCCTGAATCTCAATTTCGTTACCCGGGTCCGAAAGCCAAAACAAAAGTTTCAGCTATTGTCGGCATTGCTGATAGCGTTGAGGCTGCCGTTCGAACCATTCAAAAGCCAACGCCAGATAAAATTGAAACATTAGTACGGAAAATAATTCAAGACAAGCTTGAGGATGGACAATTTGATGAATCCGATCTTACCTTAAAAGAATTGGATCAAGTCGCTATCTCCATTTGTGAAACATTGAAAGGGACATTCCATGAGAGAATTGAATATCCAGAGGATGTAAAAGGGAAGGGAGAAAAAGAATGAATGTAACTGTCGATTTAAATGATGAAACAGATATGATTAACGAACATCATCAAAAGCTAGTTAATGACGTAGTAAATAAAACATTGGAGTTTGAACAAGTAAAAGGGGAGATCGAAGTCTCAGTTACATTTGTAAGTGAGGAGCGTATTCAAGCACTTAATGCCGAATATCGTGGCAAAGATCAACCGACGGATGTCATCTCTTTTGCCCTTAATGATGAGGTGGAAGGCGAGCTTGTCATTTTAGATGATGTACCCAATATGCTAGGAGACATTATTATCTCGGTTTCACATATCAAGCAACAAGCTGAGGAGTACGGCCATTCCTTTGAGCGAGAGCTAGGCTTCTTAACGGTTCACGGAATGCTTCATTTGTTAGGGTATGATCACATGACAGACGCCGAAGAGAAGGATATGTTCTCAAGGCAAGAGAACATATTAGCAGATTATGGGCTTACACGATAGGAACAAACGTGGATTTAAGCGATTATTAAAATCCTTTTATTATGCAACACAAGGGTTAGGCCATGTATTTAAGCATGAACAGAATATGAATATTCATGTGGTTGTCGCGGCATTAATCATCATTAGTGCGTACTTATTAGATTTACCTCTTACGCATTGGTTAATTCTTCTTATAGTTATAGCAGGAATTTTCGCACTTGAGATCATGAACACGGCTGTCGAGCGCACTGTTGATCTGGTTACAAAGGATTATCATCCAATGGCAAAGCTTGCTAAGGATATTGCAGCGGCTGCTGTTTTTGTTTACTGTGTGTTTGCTGTTGTGATCGGTTTAATTATTTTTATACCACCACTTTTACATCTATTAAATCTATAAAAGAAGGTCGGATCGGTTAGCCAGGCCGTTTGAGTGGGTCGAGAGGTGTGTACTCGAATATGTGGAAAAGATTTCAAAGGAATATTATTGCTGGAATTATTTTTTTGTTACCAGCTATAGCAACAATTTACGTTATTCAGTTGTTATTTGGCCTGGTGGATGCATTCCTTGGGTCGTTTATTACATCCATTCTTAAAGGATTAAATATTATTACGAGTATTGATGGTCGTATCTACTTTCTCGGTGTATACACGCCTTTTTCTGAAAGGCTCTTAGGAATAGGATTTGTCCTAACAATCTTACTTGTTACATGGGTAGGCGCACTAAGGATTCAAGGTAGAGGGTTACGTTTTTTCGGAACGATTGATCGAACGTTTCGTCGAATTCCGATTGCTAATTCCATTTATACATCGGTGGAGCAAGTGATTCATGCGTTTGCACAAGAGCGTTCATCATTTAAAAATGTTGTTCTAGTTGAATACCCGAGGAAAGGTCTCTATACTGTTGGCTTTCAAACGGGTGAATCAAAAGGAGAAGTACAACGTATAACCTCAAAGGAGTGTGTAAATGTATTTCTGCCTACAACACCAAATCCCACTTCTGGATGGCTTGTGCTTGTCCCAAGAGAAGATGTCACTATTCTTAATATGAGTGTAGAGCAAGGATTAAAATTTATAATATCTGGTGGTGTTGTTGTGCCGCCAGATCCTGAAGTGGATAATGATATAGCTACAGACGTAGACTATGATAATATGGTAGTACGAGTCCGAAAACGAAAGGATGATTGGAATGAATGAGCAACAACTAATAGAGGAAGCTAAAAAAGCAAGAGAGAATGCCTATGTCCCTTACTCTAAATTTCCTGTAGGAGCTGCACTTGAAATGGAAAATGGAGAAATTATTCATGGGGCCAATATAGAAAATGCGTCCTTCGGGTTAACAAATTGTGCTGAAAGAACTGCTTTATTTAAGGCTTACTCAGAGGGCAATCGATCCGTTAAGCAAATTGCTGTTGTTGCGGATACTGATCGGCCAGTTTCACCATGTGGGGCTTGCAGGCAAGTGATGGCAGAGTTAGTGCCTCAAGATACAAAAGTTATACTGACAAATTTAAAAGGTGATGTACTAGAAATGACTGTAGCAGAATTGTTACCAGGTGCCTTTATTGCGGAGGATATGAATGGAAAATAAGAATGAATTTAAATCGGGATTTGTCTCGATTATTGGTCGACCAAATGTTGGGAAATCAACACTGATTAACCACGTCATCGGTCAAAAAATTGCAATCATGTCGGACAAGCCACAAACGACACGTAATAAAATTCAAGGTGTGTACTCGAGTAATGAATCACAGATCATATTTATTGATACACCAGGAATTCATAAGCCTAAGCATAAATTGGGCGATTTTATGATGAAGGTAGCACAAAATACATTACGTGAAGTTGATTTGGTCTTATATGTTGTTGATGGAACCGAAGCATTTGGTGCTGGCGAGGAGTTTATAATTGAACGCCTACAAGCAGCCTCTCCTAAAACATTTTTAGTAATTAATAAGATTGACAAGATGGATCCTGAAGCTGTTTTTAGTGTAATTGAAACTTATCGAAAGAAATTCGATTTTGAGGAAGTAGTTCCCATTTCAGCATTAGAGGGAAATAATGTTACGACATTGATGGAACAGATTACGAAATACCTTGAGCCTGGTCCTCAGTACTACCCTAGTGATCAAGTAACAGACCATCCAGAACGTTTTGTTGTTGGTGAATTAATTCGTGAAAAAGTGTTGCATTTAACACGTGAGGAGATTCCGCATTCGGTAGCTGTGAATATAGAACAAATGAAGCGGCGCGGAAATAGTGAGACAGTATATATTGGAGCAACCATTATTGTCGAACGAACCTCTCAAAAGGGGATTATCATTGGTAAGCAAGGAACAATGTTAAAAGAAGTTGGGAAACGTGCACGAGCGGATATTGAAACCTTACTCGGATCTAAAGTATTCCTTGAGCTTTGGGTCAAGGTCCAGAAAGATTGGAGAAATAAAGCCGCACATTTAAGAGAGTACGGTTTTAGGGAAGATGAGTACTAAATTTAAATAACGGTGCTTTTTCTGCTATTTTTTTATGCGATAAACGGTATCGAGCTTCCTGCTAAAAAGTGAAGTGTAACGATATTAATTTGTAATAGGACTTTAACAATGACTACATCTTGTAGCCATTGTTTTTTTATTTTTAAAAGATTATGATAAAAGAAAGAAAAGAGGTTTCAATTTTTCTTGTCAAGGGAATTAAATTAACAATATTTCCTTAACATGTTTATAAGAAACTCGGTCATCATACTAGTATAGAGCGTTAGTCTTACAGAAAGGTGGAATCTGATATGCTCGATTTTTCGTGGAAAGTGTTTTCTATGACTGGTAACGTAGATACGTATTTACTGTTAAAGGAGCTTGAGCGCGATTCAGATGATCAATTCGAACAAGATGACGTGGAGGGTAATGCGTTAGATACTCCAACCCATTAATGACGTATGTTGACACCTCACTTGAAAGTGTGGTGGTAGAAATTGATGCAGAAGGTAGAAGGAATTGTGATTCGCACCATTGACTATGGTGAATCAAACAAAATCATTACGTTGTATACAAAAGAGTTAGGAAAAATTGGTGTAATGTCACGTGGTGCTAAGAAACCAAAGAGCCGTTTGGCAGCTGCATCTCAATTATTTATGCATGGAACATTTGTGATTCAAACTGGCCAAGGACTTGGGACTCTAAATCAGGCCGATATTGAGAATTCATTTCGTGAAATTAGAAACGACCTTATACGGGCAGCCTATGCGACTTATATTTTGGAATTAACCGATAAATTGACTGAAGAAAAGGTACGAAATCCCGCTCTGTTTCATTTACTATATCAAACGCTCTATTATTCAAATGAACTGATGGATGCTGATGTACTATCTAAGATCTTTGAGATGAAAATGTTGGCAGTTGGTGGGATTAAGCCTGAACTAGATCAATGCGTCGTTTGTGGTTCAACTGAAATTCCATCGGCTTTCTCCGTAAAAGAGGCAGGCTTTCTATGCGGAAGATGTGTGTATAAGGATGAAAGAGCTTTCCATGTAACTACACAAGCAGCTAGACTACTTCGTTTGTTCTATTATGTGGATTTAGACCGACTCGGACAGATCTCACTAAAGCAGGAAACCAAGAAAGAGCTTCAAACCATTATTTCAGCTTATTATGATGAATACTCAGGATTGCGTCTTAAGTCAAAGCGCTTCCTTGAACAACTTGATCGAATGGGTGATCTTGGTTTTTCTAAAGGTGATTGACACAGGATGAGAAGTTGGGTATGATGCTACTAATAGAATATGGTGCGTAGAAGGAAAGTAGTATTTATTTTTTCTTAAGAAAGCGAACCTAGAATTGGTGAGAGCTAGGGCTTAAGAGGATAAAGAAGGCGTTCTGGAGCATATAACGGTGAAAGTGATTAGTCCTTATTGTGACTAATAAGTAGGGTGGAACCGCGAGATAGCTCTCGTCCCTATGTCGATCAGACATAGGAACGAGAGCTATTTTTTATGCTTATTTTTACGTATTTCATATATAAAAAAGGGAGGCTAAATGATGAACGTACAAACAATGATATTAACGTTACAAGAGTTTTGGGCAAAACAGAACTGTATGATTATGCAAGCCTATGATGTTGAAAAAGGAGCAGGGACGATGAGTCCTTTTACATTACTACGTACAATCGGACCAGAACCTTGGAATGTAGCCTATGTTGAGCCGTCAAGACGGCCTGCTGATGGTCGTTATGGAGAAAATCCGAATCGCCTATACCAACACCATCAATTTCAAGTTGTAATGAAGCCATCACCATTAAACATTCAAGAATTGTATTTAGAAAGCTTAAAAGCCCTTGGCATTAATCCATTGGAGCATGATATTCGATTTGTTGAGGATAACTGGGAAAATCCAACACTTGGTTGTGCTGGTCTTGGCTGGGAAGTTTGGCTTGATGGTATGGAAATTACGCAATTTACATACTTCCAACAAGTTGGGGGTCTAGAAGCAAATCCTGTTTCTGCAGAGATTACATATGGATTAGAGCGACTAGCATCTTATATTCAAGATAAGGAAAATGTCTTTGATTTAGAATGGGTTGAAGGATTTACGTATGGTGATATTTTCAAACAACCTGAGTATGAGCACTCGAAGTACACGTTTGAGGTGTCTGATAGCCATATGCTTTTTTCACTTTTTAGCACTTATGAACAAGAAGCCAAACGAGCACTTGATGAACAACTTGTGTTTCCGGCATATGACTATATTTTGAAATGTTCACATACATTTAACCTTCTTGATGCACGTGGAGCAATATCAGTAACAGAAAGAACAGGATATATTGGTCGAGTTAGAAATCTAGCAAGAACAGCGGCAAAGTTATATTTTGATGAAAGAGAACGTCTCGGTTTTCCTATGTTAAAAAAGAAGGAGGAAACAAACCATGAGTAAGGATTTTCTATTAGAAATAGGTCTTGAGGAGTTACCAGCACGATTTGTGACGCCTTCAATGCAACAGTTAGAAGCTAAAGTCAAAGAGTGGTTAAAAGCAGAAAGATTAGAATACAAAGAAATTGCAGCGTATGCGACGCCTCGTCGACTAGCGTTAGTTATTGAGCAACTATCTGAAACTCAACCAGATATTGAAGAAGAAGCAAAAGGACCTGCTAAGAAAATTGCTTACGATCAGGATGGTAATTGGAGCAAGGCTGCACAAGGATTTGCACGTGGGCAGGGTGTATCGACCGAGGATCTATTCTTTAAAGAAGTGAACGGTACTGAGTATATTTTTGCTAATAAGTTCGTTGCCGGGAAAAAGACGATTGAGTTATTACCAGCAATACAAGAAATTATTACATCATTACATTTCCCTAAAAATATGCGTTGGGGTTCATATAATCTTAAGTTTGCTCGACCTATCCAATGGTTAATTGCTCTATTCGGTAAGGAGATTATTCCTTTTTCAATTACGGATATTGAAACGAGTAATACCACATACGGACATCGTTTTCTAGGAAAAAAAATAACGATAAATGAGCCAAGTGAATATGTACGTTCATTATTAGGTGAGTATGTCATCGTTAATCCACATGAACGAAAAGAAGCAATACGTAACCAAATTCAAGCAATGACTGATGGGAACGACTGGGTTATTCCTATTAATGAAGATTTGCTTGAAGAAGTCCATCATCTAGTTGAGTATCCGACAGCTCTATCGGGAAGCTTTGATAAAGAATTTCTATCATTACCAAAGGAAGTTCTTATTACGTCAATGCGTGAGCATCAACGGTACTTCCCAGTTGAAAGTAAAAATGGAGAGCTTCTACCTCATTTCGTTACGGTTCGTAATGGGGATCATCAGCATTTAGAGAATGTATCAAAAGGAAATGAGAAAGTGTTAAGAGCACGACTATCTGATGCTGCGTTCTTCTATGCAGAGGATCAGAAACTAGACATTTCTTCAGCATTAAGTCAGCTTGAACAAATCGTCTACCATGAAGACCTTGGATCAATTGGAGATAAAGTTCGCCGGGTTAGTAAGGTGGTATCTTTGTTAACAGATGAACTTAAGGTGGATGCAAGTACAAAAGTTACAGCCGAGAGAGTTGCTGCGATAGGTAAATTTGATCTAGTCACACAAATGGTCTATGAATTCCCTGAACTACAAGGACGTATGGGGGAAGTCTATGCTGAGCTTGCTGGTGAAAAGATCGAGGTTGCCAATGCGATTAATGAGCACTATCAACCACGTTTTGCAGGTGATTCAAGTCCTAGTACACTTGCGGGAACGATTGTAAGTATCGCGGAGAAGCTAGATACAATCGTTGCATGTTTTGCAATTGGACTAATTCCGACAGGTTCTCAAGATCCTTATGCACTTAGACGACAAGCGGCGGGGATTGTCCAGATGCTCAACGATTATGAGCTCGATATTTCTTTTGAAGAAATCATTCAGTTTACACTTAATGTTGTTGAAGAGAAACAACTGCTGAAACGTACAAGAAAAGAACTTGAGAAAGACCTTGTTGAATTCTTTAAGTTACGATTAAAAGCCTCGCTTCAGGAGAAAAATGTTTCATATGATGTGATTGATGCCGTGTTACAAGAAAAGGTTGGTCATATTCCGACATTAGTCAAAAAAGCTAAGATTATTACTGAAGAGCGTTCAAATTCAAGCTTCAAATCAATGGTAGAGGCTCTTAGTCGTGTCACAAATATCGCTAAAAAAGCAGAGAATACTATCGCAATCGATGAAAAATTATTTGAAAAAGAAGAAGAAAGACAATTATATCTAGACTATAAAAATCTTGAAATGGTCGTTTCTCAGGCATTAAGTCAAGGTGATATTGAGAAAGCTTTTTCAGCTTTGAATGATATTGTTCCGTCGATAAATAACTATTTTGATCACATCATGGTTATGTCCGAGGATCAAAGACAAAGAGACAATCGATTAAGTCAAATGGAAGAATTAGCGTCAGTTATCTGCTCATTTGCCAACTTCCAAGAAATCGTATTTGCTAATTAAGCTCTTACCTTTAATTATCCCAAAGAGGTGATGTGTATGGAAGGAAGCTCAACCAAGCCGATTGTTTATGTCGTGTCAGATTCAGTTGGTGAAACGGCAGAGTTAGTAGTAAAAGCGGCTACTAGTCAATTTAATGGTTTGGGGATTGAGGTAAGAAGGATTCCTTTTGTTGAAGATGAGGAAACGATTATGGAAGTAGTCCGACTTGCAGAACGTGCCCATGCCTTAATTGCGTTCACCCTGGTTATTCCTGAAATTCGAAATTTTTTAGTGGAAGAAGCGAACAAGGTTGGGGTTGAAACTGTTGATATTATTGGTCCTATGTTAGAAAAAATCTCTGTCTTAACAAATGAAACACCACGTTACGAGCCAGGATTAATCTATCGCCTAGATGAAGATTACTTTCGTAAAGTTGAGGCGATTGAATTTGCTGTAAAGTATGATGATGGTCGCGATCCAAGAGGGATTGTCCGTGCTGATATCGTCTTAATTGGTGTTTCAAGAACATCTAAGACACCTTTATCTCAGTATTTAGCTCATAAAAGATTAAAGGTTGCCAATGTGCCTTTAGTTCCAGAGGTGAATCCACCAAGAGAATTATTCCAAGTATCAGCGAAAAAATGCATAGGACTTAAGATTAGTCCTGAGAAGTTGAATGGCATTAGAGCAGAACGTCTTAAGGCCTTAGGTTTAAAAGAAGATGCTAATTATGCTAATGTTGATCGAATAAAAAAAGAACTCGCATACGCTGAAGGCATTATGAAACGAATTGGTTGTCCAATCATAGACGTTTCGAACAAAGCAGTCGAGGAAACAGCTAATTTGATTTCTAATATGTTTAGGTAATGTATTTAGAGGCTAGGACATAATTAAAGTGTCTAACTGGAATAGCGAACAATGCTATCATGTAGCGGATGAAATATACGTAGACTCCTGCGGGATGTAAAAGAGGACACTGAAAAAGGTGTGATTTTCACCTTTCTTTAGTGGCCTCATGATAAAGCCAAGGGTGAGACCCTACAGTGCAAGGCACGAGGAGGCTCACCGGCTTCCCGCGGAAAGCGAAGTATATTTCAGGAGCGGTTTACGTCCGCCAACCACCATTGTTCCTATTTTCTGTTAGTTAAATCACTTTTGTCCAAGCTTCTTTTTTATACAAAAAGAAGGGAAACTAAAGTATAATGAAGAATTGTGTTTAAAAAGAAGTTTGATTTTTTAGGAATAATGGAAAAAAGAACAAATAAATTTTAAAAGTCAAGACTTTTTATTTGTTTTTTGGTAATGATAGTAAGGATAAAAGGGTTAAGGACTGCCTAAGGCATTAAATTCGACAAGAATCAACGATTTTCTTTATTATGTAAGCAGGAGAATGCAAGGAGATGTTGAACTAATTAAGATGAACATATTAAAACCAGCTGTATATGTCGATGCAGATGCTTGTCCTGTGAAAGATGAGATTATAGAAATATGTCAAGAGTATCAGGTGGACATGATATTTGTTTCGTCATATGCCCATCAGTTAACAATACCAGCTCCTGCTAAAGTAGTGACAGTTGACTCGGATAAGGAGGCTGCCGATTTATATGTTATGAATCACATTAAAATCGGTGATGTCTGTGTCACTCAGGATCATGCATTAGCATCTATTTTACTTCCGAAGAGAACGGTAGTGCTTTCTCCAAGGGGAATTGAATATGATGAAAGTAAAATGGAGCAAATGTTAGATGCAAGATTTGTCTCTGCTAAACAAAGGAGAATGGGGAAACGAACAAAAGGTCCTAAACCATTTAGTAAGGACGATCGTGAACGGTTCAAAAGAAATTTCGAAAAAATTATTGCAGAAAAAGCAGGAATTTAGCAAAAAAACTCGAATGTAACATTCTTGACTTAAAGTAAGATGGTGATTAGAGGATGTCCAAACGAATCCCAGAAGAAAAAGTAGAACAAGTAAGACGTTCCGCAGATATTGTCGAGGTCATAAGTGATCATGTTCAATTAAAAAAACAAGGTCGACAATATATTGGTTTATGTCCTTTTCACGGAGAGAAATCGCCGTCCTTTTCCGTCTCGCCAGATAAACAATTGTATCATTGTTTTGGTTGTGGAGCTGGAGGGAATGCATTTTCATTTCTAATGGAACTGGAAGGGTTGACGTTCGTTGAGTCAGTTTCTCAGTTAGCGAAGCGATTTAATATTGAATTGCCTGAGACTGAAATAGGTGAACACTCTTCAGGTGATAGACCTCAAGAAGCAATGAGAAGTGCTCATGAAATAGCAGCAAGCACATACCACCATGTTCTTATGCTAACAGAGCAAGGAAGTAGTGGGCGTCAATATATTAAGGAACGTGGTTTTTCTCGTGAGCAACTTGAGCATTTTCAAATAGGCTTTGCCCCCGACCGTTGGGATGCACTTACGACCATTTTAACTAAGAAAGCATTTGATTTGAAAATGATGGCAAGTGCAAGTTTGTTAGGGGAGCGGGAGTCTGGTGGACAGTTTTATGATCGTTTCCGAAACAGGGTGATGTTTCCGATTTGGGACGGTCAAGGAAATGTGATTGCATTTGGTGGACGAACGATCACGGATGAGAAACCAAAATATCTAAACAGCTCTGAATCACCAATCTTTCAAAAAGGGAAAACATTGTACGGCCTACACTTAGCTAGACCTTCCATTCGTAAACAAGGATCAATTGTTTTGTTTGAGGGTTATGTTGATGTAATTGCAGCTTGGGGTGCAGGTATTGCAAATGGTGTCGCAACACTTGGTACCTCATTAACAGAAGAACAGGCAAAGTTGATACGCAGGAATGCAGAATCTGTCTTACTGTGTTATGACTCTGATAAGGCTGGAACTGAGGCAGCATTTAAGAATGCGAATCTTTTACAACAGGAAGGCTGCATTGTTAAGATTGCTCAAATGCCTGAAGGAAATGATCCCGATGACTACATTCGCCAATTTGGAGCGGAACGTTTCAAAAACGATGTAATAGGGTCCAGTTTAACGTTAATGGCATTTAAAATGCAATTTCTTCGAAAGGGCAAGAATCTGAATGATGAATCAGAACGGATGCAGTATATAGAGTCTGTGCTTGCAGAAATGTCCTCATTAACGAGGGCTGTTGAGCGAGATCATTATTTACGACAGATTGCTGAAGAATTTTCACTGTCTTTAGATGCATTAAAACAAGAGCAAAATCAATTATACCGTGCAAAGGAGAAACAATATAAGGCAAAAGAAAACAGATCTCCATTAAAAAAGCCACTTGAATCAAAAAAACTCTTGCCAGCTTATCATAATGCAGAGCGATTACTACTGGCACATATGATGAGAGAGGAGCAGGTTGCAGAACTAGTTCAAGAACGGCTTGGCGGTGCTTTTAATATAGATGAACACCAAGCAATCGCAGCTTATTTGTTCGCTTTCTACGGGCAAGGCTATGAACCGAATCCTAGTCAATTCATCCAGGACTTAACTGATGAGAAACTAAGACGTATTGCAACGGAACTAGCGATGCTAACAATTAATGAAGATTATCAGGAACAGGAAATAATTGATTACATGAGACAGATTGAAACATACCCAAAAAGGGTAGAGATTCAACAAAAGGAAATTGAAATGAAGAGGGAGAAGGATCCCTTAAAGGCTGCGATGTTATTACAGGAAATCCATCAAATGAAACAGTTATTATCTTAAAGACGATAAAGTATGTTTGTGAACAACGGAAGGAGGGGATCGAATGGCTGATAAACCATTACGCCCATTAGCGGAAGGTGAATTATCTATCGATCAAGTAAAGGAACAATTAGTAGAGGTTGGTAAAAAACGCGGTGTGTTAACATATGCTGAAATTACAGAAAAGTTAGCTGCGTTTGACCAAGACTCGGATCAAATGGACGAGTTTTTTGAATACCTAGGTGAACAAGGTGTAGAAATTTTAAATGAATCAGAAGATGTTGTTCCGAATCTTCAACAGGCTGCAAAAGAAGAAGAGGAATTTGATTTAAACGATCTAAGTGTTCCACCTGGAATCAAGATCAACGATCCTGTTCGGATGTATCTCAAGGAAATTGGTCGTGTACCACTTCTTTCTGCAGAGGAAGAAATTGAACTAGCAAAAAGAATTGAACAAGGTGATGAAGAGGCCAAGCGTCGATTAGCTGAAGCCAATTTACGTCTAGTTGTTTCAATCGCTAAGAGATACGTTGGTCGTGGAATGTTGTTCCTTGATTTAATTCAAGAAGGTAATATGGGTTTAATAAAAGCAGTTGAGAAGTTTGACTACGAAAAGGGATATAAATTTAGTACGTATGCAACGTGGTGGATTCGTCAGGCGATTACTCGTGCTATTGCAGACCAAGCACGTACAATCCGGATACCTGTTCATATGGTTGAAACAATTAACAAGCTAATACGTGTACAACGCCAGTTATTACAAGATTTTGGACGTGAACCAACTCCAGAAGAAGTAGCTGAAGAAATGGAATTAACTCCTGAAAAGGTTCGTGAAATATTGAAAATTGCTCAAGAACCTGTTTCTTTAGAAACCCCAATTGGTGAGGAAGATGATTCGCATCTTGGTGACTTTATTGAAGACCAAGAAGCTCTTGCTCCATCTGATGCAGCAGCTTATGAGTTGTTGAAAGAGCAACTCGAGGATGTACTCGACACGTTAACTGATCGAGAAGAGAACGTATTACGTTTAAGATTTGGTCTAGATGATGGTCGAACTAGAACATTAGAAGAAGTCGGTAAGGTATTTGGCGTTACTCGTGAGAGAATTCGTCAAATTGAGGCTAAAGCCCTGCGTAAGCTGAGACATCCAAGCCGCAGTAAACGATTGAAGGACTTTTTAGAATAGGCTAATGGTTAAGTGTATGGGGAAAAAAAGATAATCGTCATTTAAGCAGGGGCTGTTAGTATAGACATGAACATTCGTGTCATATCAAGCAGCCTCTGTTCTCTTTTTATCCTGATGGAGGAAGAAAATGAAGAAAGAGAGAAAAGAAATTGTTGTAAATGAAATAAAATATTGGAAGAAAAACAAATTATTACCTGAGCAGTATTGTAACTTCTTATTGACCCTCTATACTGAGGGTGACGAGCAAGGAACTAGTAAATCATTTCGGTTTGATAAACAATTCATCCTACCATTTATCATGGTGCAAGTTCTCTTTTTATCTGCAACTCTTATTTTTTATTTTACTGATATTCCAATCATAATGCAAATAGTAATTGGAATTCTTTTTACAATAGCTATATGGTATATAGCTAAGAAGACAAAAAGTTTTTCGCGTTTTCTTGCTTCTCTTTACCTTTTAATGGGAGTATTTCTTCTCTATTTCTTAACATTACAAGTAGGCGTATGGACTGAAGCAGAGAATGGTTTATATATTAGTGTTGCTACAGTTATTCATGGGTTGCTGTGGTTGACGATAGGATGGTTTCTGAAGATTAGACTATTTCTTATCATTGGTATATTAGGGATAGTTATTGCTGTCTATCTCGCATTCTAGGGGAAGAAAGAGTGACAAAAAAAGCAAAAATTAATGTAATCTCTTTTCATTGTCTTTAAATTCAAGTAGAATGAAAAGGGAAATCTTAAGCGTCTACATAATTAGTTGACGAGCTATATTGATTACAACTGAAGGAGGATATAACATTGAAGGGAAGACCGCTATTACCTTTTGCAATTACTGCGATTATTGGAATTTTGTTGATGGTTGCTCTCTCATTTGTTGGGTTAGACCAACGTGCAGATAGAGAGGCAGGAGAAGAAGGTGACACTGGAGAAGAAATGGTTATAGATGACCCGATTGTAGCTGGACAAGAGTTGTATACTAATTCTTGCGTTTCCTGTCACGGGGGAAATCTTGAAGGTGGTGTCGGTCCAGCATTAAACGCACTTGAAGGCGTTTATTCAGCTGAAGAGATCGTGGATATTATCCATAATGGACGTGGAGCAATGCCTGCATTCTCGAATTTAAGTGATGCAGAAGCAGATGCAATCGCTCAATATGTGTTATCGCAATCGCAATAAAATAAAGACGAGAGTATAACTCTCGTCTTTTCTGTGTTTACTAAAGATAGACATACATAAATAAGGAAGGTGTAAAGATGAACGAATCGCAATTATCGGATCGATTGATTCGTGTAGCGAATTTTGTACCAACTGGCATGACTGTTGCTGATATAGGTTCAGATCATGCTTACTTACCGAGCTATTTGTGCTTGCAGAAGCACACACCTTTTGCTATTGCTGGCGAAGTGAACGATGGGCCATATCAATCAGCCTTATCCCAAGTAGTCCGTGCTGGCTTACAATCACAAATTTCTGTACGTAAAGGAAATGGTCTAGCTGTTATTTCACCAGGAGAGGTTGATGTAATTACGATAGCTGGTATGGGTGGTGGATTGATCGCTACGATATTAGATGAAGGGAAATTGAAGCTAGATGGGGTAAAGAGACTTGTTCTACAGCCGAATGTATCTGCTGACCTCATTAGAAAATGGTTAAGGGAAAATAATTGGTTTTTGCAAGCAGAAGATATTCTAGAGGAAGATGGCAAAATTTATGAAATACTAGTGGCTGTTCCTGGTGATGATCTGGAGCTTTATCTAAGTGAAGAAGAAAAGAAACTGTTGCTGGGGCCTTATCTGCTCAAGGAAATGAGTGAACCTTTTCAAAAAAAGTGGAAATCTGAACTTGAAAATTGGAAACGGATCCTAACACAATTTGAACAAGCGAAAGAGAGTAACGAAAAATTGAATCAAAAACGGTTAGAGTTTGAAGAATTAATTAAAATGGTCGAGGAGGTTTTATCATGAGTTTTGTTAATGGACAAGCACTAATTCAGCATTTTGAAGCATGGTCTCCCAAATCATTTGCTGTTGAAGGAGACAAAAATGGATTGATGATTGGCACATTAAATAAACCAATTAAAAGAGTTATGATTGCTTTAGATGTATTAGAAGAAGTGATGGACGAGGCGATTACAGAACAAGTTGATTTAATTATTGCACATCATCCAATTCTCTTTCGTCCTCTAAAGAAAATCGATGTTTCGACAACACATGGACGTATTGTTGAAAAAGCAATCAAACATGATATAACGATTTATGCTGCACATACTAATTTAGATGTAGCTGTCGGTGGAGTGAATGATATGATGGCAGAAGCATTGGGACTTAGTGAGACAGAAGTATTAGCACCGATCCAAGAAACATCGCTAATAAAGCTGGCTGTATTTGTCCCTCGTGAAGATGCGAACAATGTCAAAGAAGCAATAGGGAATGCTGGAGCCGGGCATATCGGTAACTACAGCCACTGTACATTCAATACAGAGGGGATAGGAACATTTATCCCTGAAGAAGGAACAAACCCTCATATCGGTTCTGTAGGTGCGTTTACGGAGGTTGAAGAAACGAAGATAGAGACAATTTTTCCAACTCACCTGCAAAAAAGAGTGATCAACGCTTTAATTAAAGCACACCCATATGAAGAACCTGCGTATGATCTGTATCCTTTAGCAAATAAGGGAGAGGTACTCGGACTCGGACGAATCGGTAGCCTTGAGAACGAAATGTCATTAGGTGAATTTACTGCACATGTGAAAGCAGTGTTCGATGTAACTGGTGCCAGAGTAGTGGGGGATATGGATCGTCGTATCAAAAGAGTAGCTGTCCTTGGTGGCGATGGGAATAAGTACATGAAAGACGCAATTTTTAAAGGGGCAGACGTGTTTGTTACCGGTGATGTCTATTACCATGTTGCACATGATGCAATGATGGATGGACTAAGTATCGTCGACCCAGGTCATAATGTAGAGAAAGTCATGAAGGAAGGCGTCAAAAAGGTTTTTGAACAGTTTTTTGCACAGAAAAAGTATGACACAACTGTCATAGCTTCAAAGCTAAACACTGATCCATTTAGATTTGTTTAAAAAAATTGCCATGATGAGACGCTTCGACTCCGCTACCGGGATGGGGGGCACGCTTTCCGCAGGAGGGCATGGAACTAACTGGCTCCGCCAGTGGATTTCCATATGCCCTTTTTTCCTGCAGGAGTCGGCCCACCCATCCCGTCCGCTTTGGTAGAGGCGAGATTGGAACTTTCTTGTGATATTGTTACTATCAGAAGTGAAGTGTGTAATTAGTCGAAAAAGTATGAAGGTGAGTTTCTGAAGAATCTTGCATTTTCGTATTCCTATGTTTTTATTTTAGTACAGAGCAGGAACATAGTTGATTGTAGCGAAGCGTGCGAGACTTCTGCGGGAAAAGCGTGACAAGGTGAGAACCCGGAGGTGCTTGTCCGAGGAGGCTCACGGTCCGCCCGTGGAAAGCGAGCTAAGTGTAGCGAAAATCAACGGGCTATCCACCAACCAATTTTTACTGGAATAAACTGAAATTGTAACCAACCTGGAAAAATACAACTTATTCAAAATACAAAAAACGACTTTGAGAAATTAATTCTCAAAGTCGTTTTTTCGAAATCATGAATGAGTAACCTCTTCATGATCTTTCGTTTATTTATTTTACCTTTACTTTCGGTAAGATCTTTTTTAGTGCTACTTTTTTTTCTAAGCCCCAAGTTGATTCATCTTCAGGATTGTATTGCTCAAGGAAGTTGATGACTTCTTTTGTAATCGGAGTAGGTGTAGATGCTCCTGAAGTTACACCGACAGTTTCAATTCCTTGTAACCACTCAAGCTTAAGCTCTGAAATATCTCCAATCCGATAAGCCTTTGTACCGGCAATTTGTTCGGAAACTTGAGCAAGGCGATTAGAGTTATTGCTTTTAGGATCTCCGACAACAATGACAAGATCACATTCTTTCGCTTGTTCGGCAACGGCTTCTTGTCGAACCTGTGTCGCAAGACAAATTTCATTATGAACCTCAGCTTGTGGATATAGTTCCATTGCTTTTTTCATAATATCACTTACGTCCCATTGGCTCATCGTTGTCTGATTTGTAATAATGATTTTCTTAGCAGAAAGATCAAGGTCAAGTACATCTTGAACTGATTCAACTAAGTGAACAGCTTCTGGAGCAACACCAATCGCTCCTTCAGGCTCAGGGTGTCCCTTTTTGCCGACATAAATAAATTCATATCCCTCTTCTTGTTTTTCTCTGATAAGGTCATGGGTCCTAGTTACATCTGGGCAAGTTGCATCAACAACTGTTAACCCTTTATCTTTTGCAAGCTTTCTAACCTCAGGGGATACACCATGTGCAGTAAAAATTACTGTACCCTTCTCAACCTTTTTAAGAATGTCTACACGATTTGGTCCATCTAAAGAAACTATTCCATCTTCTGAAAATGCATCGGTTACGTGTTTGTTGTGGACGATCATTCCAAGGATATAAATCGGTCTAGGCAAGTCTAGATTTGCAGCGGCTTGACGAGCAAGAACCATTGCATCTACAACTCCATAACAATAGCCTCTTGGCGATATTTTAGTTACTTTCATCATTCATTAGGCCTCCTAAATGAGTTCCTTTATCACAATTCTACACATAATACACCATTCGAATAAACGAATGGTGTATTGATGTTCCTATTTAGTATAAAGGACTTTGCTTCATGTGACAATGATTACGCCTGTCTTAACTCAAGTAAGGCATCATCAATAAATTCATATGCCTGTTCTTCAGTAAAGTCGTTAACCAACACAAGTTCACTTGCGATCATTTGACGAGCCTTTTGTAGATGATTACGGTCTTGAATATGGAGACCGTTTGCCCGTTCTGTTTGCTTCCTTGAAAGAGAAGAAATAAGATGGGCTGCATCAATTATGCTACCACTCTTTAAAAGGTTTTCGGTTTCACGAGAGAAATGACTTGTAGATGGTGGAATGTCTGGACCGTTTTGTAAGGCATCTACAAGATTATCCAACTCTGATTGGTCTATCACTTTACGTAATCCGGAATCGTTAATCTTGTTTTCAGGTAGCATTAGCTTCACATCAACAAGTGGGAAATTAAGGATAAAGTATGAATGTGTTTCACCTAGAACATCTTTCTCCTCAATGTCCTGAATCGTTCCTGCACCGTGATAAGGATAGACTACGTGGTCACCAACTTTAAACATGGGCATACCTCCAATCGAGTAATACCAATAGTGTAACATAAAAAAATATAAAAGTAAATTTTACTATCCTTACTCGATTTTTGTCAACAAAAATATCTCTATTTTTTGTACTTAATTTTAAACTCTTAAATATAGAGTTTCGGTAAGGGAATTCCCTCTACAGTCTTTGGTTTGAATATTTTCTTTTGAGTTGAGGATACATCCGCAAAATTAGGTTGTTCACTATCCATATTATTACTAAATTGTATTTCATCTATACTAGAATCTTGAGTGGTTGTAGGCTGGATTTCCTCTCCTGAAAGAGGGGTTTCTTCAACATCGGAACTATTATTACTTCTCATGATTTTCCATATCATCGGCATGTTGCGAATTAATGGTCCGTACTGATGCACCATCGGCATTACTTGTTGGGTTAATCCAACAACCTTTTGAGCATTTGTAAGCATTGAAGAGAAATTCATTCCGCCACTCGCTGCTGCAGATTGAAGTCCTCCTCCGAGAAGAGAAGACCCAGCTGATTGAGCTGCACCTCTTCCAAATAAACGAGCTAATAGTCCACCACCCCGTGCTGCACCACCGACTCCTCCTGGCATATTACTAAGTCCTGTTGAAAGAGGGCCAGTAGCTGAAGTGAACGGCGAGGAGGGTGAGAACATGCCTCCGGTCATTGCCGATTGCATTGGGATCGAACCAAAGGGTGGTCCAAATTGATACATAATGTAAACTCCTTTCTTCTTACTAGTGTAGTACTCATTAAAATGGGTAAGAGTATAAATATAATGAAATGTTATTCCTTATAAGTAGTTATATGCACCTTGGTAGAGAGCTGTGAGAAAGAATAGTCAATAGCCAAAAGACGACAATGTATGATAAAATGAACTATTGCAAAGATGCAGGAAGAAAGTGGGAAGAAAATGAAATCTGATAATTTTAAGCGTTTTGAATTAAAGCCATTTTTAATTGAGGCACTAAGTGAACAAGGATTCACGTTACCAACTGAAATACAGGAGCGACTGATTCCAGCAATTAAAAACGGACGAGATGTCATCGGACAATCTCAAACTGGAACAGGAAAAACACTTTCCTTTTTATTGCCAATTATCGACCGAATTGATGTAACTCGCCATGAAGTTCAAGCAGTGATTACTGCACCAACACGTGAATTAGCAACACAGTTATTTGATGAACTAAAGAAACTAATTGATGTTGCACCCGAAGATGAACGGGTTCAAGCCAAACTATTGGTTGGTGGAACGGATCGGGCTCGAACGATTGAACGACTTAAGATCCAGCCACAGATTGTTGTTGGGACAACTGGACGGTTAGCTGATCTAGTAAAAGAAAATGCTCTTCAAGTATTCACTGCCAAAATGCTTGTTGTTGATGAAGCAGATCAAATGTTAGATATGGGTTTCATTGATGACGTTGATAAGGTTGCCTCAAAGATGGCTGAAAACCTACAAATGATGGTTTTCTCGGCAACGATTCCTGAGAAGCTTCAACCATTTTTGAAGAAATACATGACTGACCCACGTCATGTACATGTTGAACCAAAGCATGCCACCGCAACGAAAATTGAACACCGTATTGTGTCATTACGTCATCGTGATAAGTTAGATTTTGTTGTTAAAATCGCTAAATCGCTAAATCCCTATCTCGCCATTGTGTTCACTAATACGAAAGAACAGGCAGATGAAGTTGCGAATGCAATGGAAAGTGCTGGTTTAAATGTTGATAGACTTCATGGTGGACTACAGGCTAGACAACGTAAACAAGTGATGAAGCTCGTTAATGATGTGAAAGTTCAATTTCTCGTAGCGACAGACCTAGCTGCTAGAGGGATTGATATTAAGGGTGTTACTCATATTATCAATTTCGGATTACCGAAAGATCTTGATTTCTATGTCCACCGAGTTGGACGTACTGCTCGTGCTGGGGCTGATGGAATTGCATTGACGATTTATGAGGATTCCGATCAAGAGTCAATTGAGAAATTAATTAAAAAGGGTATTCGCTTTACGTACTATGATTTTAAAAATGGAGAGTGGACGAAGCTCGACAAAGCTCCATTAGGTGTACCAGGTAAGCGAAGACATGTTAGAACAAGTACGACGATTAAGCCAACTCAGAGTAAGCCAGCTGAGAAAAAGGCAACTGGTGGAAAAGCAACGGCAAAGCCGAGAAAAGTTAAACCAGCATATAAAAAGAAAGCTAAGTACAGACAAAATAAAGAAGAACAACGCCAAAGACGAATTAATAAGAAAAAGTAAGGGTTCAAGGGAGAGTAGAATATGACAGTGAAAATTGGTTCGCATGTATCCATGAATGGGAAGAAAATGCTGTTAGGTGCGAGTGAAGAGGCAGCATCTTATGGAGCCTCAACTTTTATGATCTATACTGGTGCTCCTCAGAATACTCGAAGAAAAGCGATTGAGGAGTTAAACATCGAAGAAGGAATGGCCCATATGAAAGAGAACGGGTTAGCTGATATAGTTGTACATGCTCCATATATTATTAATATTGCTAATACAACAAAACCAGAAACATTTGAGCTTGGTGTTCGATTTCTTCGCTCTGAAATTGAAAGAACAGAAGCTTTAGGAGCAAAGCAAATTGTTCTTCATCCAGGTGCACATGTTGGAGCTGGAGCTGAAGAAGGTATTAAAAAGATTATTGAAGGATTAAATGAAGTGTTTGAAGAGAAGCGTGACGTTCAAATTGCTCTTGAAACAATGGCAGGGAAAGGCTCAGAGTGTGGACGTACATTCGAAGAGTTGGCAGCCATTTTTGATGGAGTCACTCATAATGAGCGATTATCCGTATGCTTTGATACTTGTCATACACATGATGCAGGGTATGACATCGTTAATGATTTTGATGGGGTCTTAGATACTTTTGACCGAATCATTGGAATAAACCGATTAAAAGTATTACACGTGAATGATAGTAAGAATGAACGTGGTGCAGCTAAAGATAGGCATGAAAATATCGGATTTGGTCATATCGGATTCAATGCACTCCATTATATCGTTCATCATCCTCAATTAAAGGACGTACCTAAGATTCTCGAAACTCCTTTTGTGGGTGAAGATAAGAAAAATAAGAAACCCCCTTATATGCATGAAATTAATATGCTAAAAGAGGGTAAGTTTATTGAAGACATTCGTATGAAAATGCTAGAAGCTTAAGTGAAACCCGTAATGAGTAAATGCTCATTACGGGTTTTTTCTATGGTATTACTGAAGATAATTAAAGGATAGATAGCGTCTTTGAAAATAGGAATTCTATAAGTATTGACTAAATTGTTGAAGTAATTGCCGGATTACGGATGACACATGACTGTCAACCTCAGTTTGGAGCCGCTGAAGAATTCGTTGAATTTGGGCTTGGTCAGCCACATTAATTTGTTCGGATCGAAGGATCGCGATAACTTGATCCGCCTGTTTTGTTGACAGTGAGATATTGTACTGTGCAGCTAGTTGAAGAAGGTCTTGAGACGAAAGTGAATTTACCTTTTGATTAACCAATTGTTGCATAATGGCATTCATTTTAGCACCCCTTTTCAAAACTAAACATGTAGACAGTTTATGTGCGATTGAAAGAAATTGTGCAGAAAAAAAAGGAAAACTTAGAAGTTTTATCGAATTAGGTGTCATGTCGTATATTTTTTGTATAGCCAATGCAGCAGTTTAGGAGAAAGAAGGGGTAGGGCTTATGGATGAAAAGCACCTAAACAACCAGGTAGCCCCAAGAGGGAGTAAGACGTCTATGTATGCAACGAGCTGGAATGATCGAGTTGCAATCTCAGATGAACATATTATTGAACAACACTTTCTTATTGAAGAGCTCGGAATTCCTTTTCTTAAGGTTAGTAACCAATTACATACATTAAAATGGAATCGAGCCTTTTTAGAGTTAACAAACATACTAGAATCAGAATTAAATGAATTCTCGATTGAAGACTTGGGCTCAAGAAACCCACTTTTTTTGCGGACACTTTCTCTTATTCATGAATCACTGTTAAGTCAGAATAAAGTTGAGCAAGATTACGAGAATGGTGATGTTCTCTGTAGGATTCGAGTTATTCCTTTCCAAGCAGATGAAATAGTCTATGTTATCTATGAGGATAAGTCACTACAGAAACAATTCCAAAGTCTACTAACATTCCATCACCAAATGGAAGCAGTCTCTCATATTGCAGCTGGTGTTGCTCATGAACTAAGAAACCCATTATCCGTTATCAAAGGGTTTATTCAACTGGCTGATTTAACAAATGATTATAATAAATACTATGAAACGATATTAAGTGAGTTAGATCGAATGAACCTTATCATTGAAGATTTTCTGTCTGTGTCACGGAAAAAAATCGAAAGAAAATATCAATCACCCGTAGACATTATGCAATCATTAGTGGAAATTATGAAGTCCGAATGCTTACTGCATGGGGTTCGGTTACAGTATGATTTTACAGATACCTCAAAGAAGGTGCATGTTAATGAATCAATGATAAAACAAGTGATGTTAAACCTACTGAGAAATTCAATTGAGGCGTTTGAGAAAAGTGATTCGGAGAAAAACCTTCAAATTGAGACAAAGATAGAAGATAATATGTTTGTTATACATGTGAAGGACAACGGACAAGGAATGCCTGAGGAGATTCTGAGTAAACTTGGAAGACCGTTCTTTACAACAAAACCAAGTGGGACCGGAATTGGAATTCCGCTATGTAAAAAGATTATTGAAGATCATGGTGGGGATTTCAAGGTTGACAGTACATATAACATTGGAACAACAGTAACGCTAGGATTACCGTTGGAATAATAGATGTTAGATAATTCCCTATTGTAATTATAGGGTATGATTTCTCTGCGTTTATACACAAAGATTTAAGGGTGATTCAGATGACGCCGATACAGGCAACCTCTGAATCACCCTATTTTTCATTCTCACTCTGCATTGCTTTCGTTAAAACGGGACGCTAACTCATAAAATTGTAGCTGACTTTGAATGGGTTGGTCATGATGAGGCCGATTAATATAATGGTAAATCCCATCAGAATCTTGCTCACGAGCCTTTGTATTATCAATTAAGGTAATGCTTAATATTTCTTTAATACGATCTTTAATACGGACATTAATGATCGGGAAAAGAATTTCTATCCGCTTTTCCATATTGCGTGTCATCCAATCAGCAGAGGAGAGAAAAATTCTATCTTCTCCTGCGTGATGAAAATAGAAAACGCGACTATGTTCAAGAAAACGATCGACGATACTAACAACACGAATATTATCACTGACACCTTCGATCCCTGGTCGAAGACAACAGATCCCACGAATAACTAAATCGATTTTAACTCCTGCTTGTGACGCCTCGTATAGCTTTAAGATGATAGGTTTATCAGTTAGTGAATTCATTTTTGCGATAATGCGCCCAGTTCCTGTTTCTTTGTGTGATTGAATTTCCTCATCAATTAATTGTAAGAAACGCTCACGAATATCAAAGGGCGCGGTCGATAGGTGATACCATAATGGCTTTTCACTATAACCGCTTAAATGATTAAAGAAATTTGTGGCATCAATTCCCATTTTTTCATCAGCTGTAAAAATCCCCATATCTGTATATAACTTCGCTGTAGAATCATTGTAATTGCCTGTCCCAAGATGAACAAAACGTTGAATTTGATCTCTATCATGACGAATGACTAGAGTAATTTTACTATGTGTCTTTAATGAAGTAATTCCATATATAACATGCACTCCAGATTTCTCTAGCTTTTTTGCCCATTGAATATTATTTTCTTCATCAAATCTAGCCTTCAATTCAACAAGTACAGTTACCTGTTTTCCTTTTTCTGCAGCGAGAGCGAGTGCATTGATAATTGGTGAGTCACCACTAACGCGGTAAAGAGTTTGTTTAATTGCTAACACATTGGGATCTTCGGCAGCTTTTGTGATGAAGTCTATAACTGGTTGAAATGACTCATATGGATGGTGCAGAAAAATATCTTTTTTTAGGATCGATTGAAAGATATCGTCCTCTCCAACAAGATCT
The DNA here is from genome assembly GCF_017939705.1 of Halalkalibacter suaedae. Taxonomy (GTDB): domain Bacteria; phylum Bacillota; class Bacilli; order Bacillales; family Bacillaceae_D; genus Halalkalibacter; species Halalkalibacter suaedae. The sequence continues at coordinate 299,066 of NZ_JAGKSQ010000003.1, read as the reverse complement.
TCAGGGGGTTGAGGGATAAGTGTTTCATTAGCTAAGTGCTCGTACTCAACCGATAGTTGTTGAAATAACTTAAATAGAAACGTCAAATCTAAAGGTCCCTTTAAGGAATAGATATCATTTTTGTGAATTTCTAGAACATCAAGAAGAAGGTTAAGAACGTTAGTATCCATCATTCCTTCTTGCATTTCTAAGCGGACAGCAGCGCCCCATTTGCGTTTCTTTAATTCTTTCTCGATTTCACTTAAAAGATCTCTAGCTCCTTCTTCATGAATCGTCATATCCGCATTTCTTGTTATTCGAAATGGAGAAACAGATTTCACAAGAAAACCGTTAAATAACTCACCGATAAAGTGACTTATCACATTTTCGAGAAGAATAAATTGTTCTTTTCCACCTGAAGGAGGTAGCTTAATATAACGAGTTAGAACAGCTGGTACTTGTACAATCGCCAATTGATCCTTCTTGCTTTTATCTTGTTTCTGTAAAAGGACAGCCAGATTTAAGCTTTTATTTAATAGCATCGGAAATGGTCGATATGCATCGATTGCCATCGGTGTTAAAACAGGGAAAATGTAATGGTTAAACCGATATTCTAAAAAAGAAAGCTGCTCTTCGTTACATTCATCCATGGAGAGAAATTGAAATCCCTCATGGTAAAGCATAGGGAGTAGCGTCTCATTAAAAACCGTATCCTGTAATTTAACAAGTGTTTGGTTTTTTTCAGAGATTTTTTTTAGTTGTTGCTTTGGTGTAAGACCGGCTTTATTTTCAGGACGATTAAAGCCAGCCTTTACTTGGTCCTTTAGTCCTGCTACCCGAACCATAAAAAATTCGTCGAGATTAGAACTGAAAATCGCTAAAAACTTTAAACGTTCAAGTAATGGATTACGTTCGTCGATAGCTTCTTCTAACACGCGTTCATTAAAAGCGAGCCAACTTAACTCACGGTTGTTATAAAAGGTTGGATTATTTAGGTCGATTAGTTCTTTTGTTATTTGTTCGTTATTCATGATCCTCAACCTCTCTACAATTATTCTTCCATTTTAACAGGTAATTGTAAATTTTATGTAAAGATTTCTAGTTAAGAACTGACAAATATCTACAATCAACTATTTTTTTCATCGATTTCTCTAAGTGTTTTAAATTTTTTTCTGCGTATAATTCCTCGAAATAACCATCTTTTTGATAGAAAATCGGAATGGTTAATTTATTCTTTGTCCTCTCAATTACGCCAATATCGGTAACCGCTTTTCTTTGGGTACGATCAAGGGCGTAGGCTAATTTCATAATTGCTCCTAGAAATTCATATAGCTTAAGCTGCTTTTTTGTAAGTAGTTGCTTAAATGGCTTTGCATAGTGGTACATTTGAGATTTTGATTTAAATGAAGATATTAAAGCGATCGCTAATCGTTCTTGATGTGATACCCCTTCAATCGTCATATTTGTCAAAAGGTAAAAGGTATTTTGACTACTTGCTTCACTATTAATGAATTGACCGATATATAAGACTCTTGCACTTTGACTTATGAGTCGCTTTGCTTCTGTATCGTCAGTTTCTAGTGGATGATATGGAGAAAGTCCTGCATATAATTTTTGTGCAATATAATTAATCTGATTAATGTGATCAATGTTTACTTCATACGTATATGAAAGCTGAAAGAAACTTTCCTCAGCTACGTTTGGGAAATGTGTTGTTTCCATCTTTCTTAGAATTTCTTCATAAAAGACACCATCGCGAAGGCCTTTGCCACTCATAACAAACGTATCAGCACCCACATAATGAACAATTGAAGAAATAACCTCTGCGGCTGGGACAATAATATCGGCACGTTCTTTTGATAATCCGTCAATATTTAGTCGTTCTTCATATGACGACATTTGTAGCAATTGATTGATATTGTAAAGGTCTTTAGCAGGAAATTCATATTGATGAATTCCGCCAAGAGGATAGCCGACTTGGCGTTGATGGATCAACGATAAATTTCTGGCACTCCCACCTATCCCAATGACAGCATTTGTTGATTTTAATTCTTTTAGCCATGGCAAAGTTTGTAACTGCTCTAAGATATATCTCTTTATTTGCTTAATCTGAGATGAAAGAGGTTCTGAACTCAAGAAAAATTGTTGCTGTAAAGTGACTGCCCCAAACGGAAAGCTGTGATAGTGCTTAAGCTGTCGATCTTCAAAGAGCGTCACTTCAGTACTCCCACCACCGATATCAACCGTAATTCCATCAATAATATTGGTAGAATTAACTACTGCTAAATAACCGTAGAATGCCTCTTCATATTCGGTTAAAATCCGAATCTCAAAACCAAGCTGGTTATAAATGAGCTCAGTAACCTCTTCGCGATTTTGTGCTTTTCTCATTGCAGCAGTTGCAATTGTCGTCACTTTTTTAACATTGTGATATTCAATAACTTCCTTAAATCGTTTTAGTGTATCAACAACAATCATTTTACCATTATCTGTTAAAAACCCTTCGTCATTTATATGGGAGCTCAACCTAGCCACTGTTTTATAATTATGTAGCTCTTTATAGCGGCCATTCTTATCAATCTCGTTAATCACGAGTCGAATTGAATTCGAACCCATATCAATAATTGCAAATAACTTACCTGTCATCTAACTTCCACCCCTTGCTAGTTGCTCTATAGGACAAGTATAACAAAAAGAAATGGAAGATGCTTATGTCTAGACAGATACTGAAAAAAGTCTATAATAGGAAAGGACATATATAAATCGTAATTGTTCTTATAATGGATGAGAAGACTTAAAATGAGGGGATATAAGTGGATAATGAAGTTATTAGCATTGATGGGGTCACTTTTCAATATGGCCAACGAGATGTTCTTGAACAAATAACACTGAAAGTGAATAAAGGGTCTTTTTTAGGCTTGGTCGGACCGAACGGTTCAGGCAAATCAACACTAATTAAACTAATGCTCGGTTTATTACCACTGCAACAAGGAGAAATTCGATTATTTGGGACAAATATAAGCAAGTTTCGGAAATGGGATAAGATTGGTTTTGTTTCACAAAAAGCTAATAGCTTTAACAGCGGATTTCCTGCAACCGTATTTGAGGTTGTATCAATGGGGCTTTATGGAAAAGTAGGTCTTTTTCGCTTTTTAAACAAGAAACATAAACAAAAGGTACGAGAAGCGGTCGATTTAGTTGGAATGGGTGAGTTCTTATACCAGAATATTGGCGAATTGTCTGGTGGGCAACAACAACGTGTATTCATTGCTAGAGCGTTGGTGAGTGATCCTGAGCTTCTGATTCTGGATGAACCAACTGTTGGAGTCGATGCAAACAGCGTCAAACAGTTCTATGATTTACTTGATCGACTTAATCGTGAACGTGGGATTACCCTCATCATGGTAACTCATGATATTGGGGCGATGACAGATCATGTCACAGATGTTGCTTGTTTGAACAAATTCCTTCATTTCCACGGAAATACTGCACAGTTCGAGTCAAGTCAAGATTTATCAACATTCTATGGACATGATGTTCACCTATTGACACATAATCATAGCCATGGAGGACATTAAAGAATGTTGGATCTTTTCTTAAAGTATGAATTTCTACAAAATGCATTTTATACTGGATTAATGATTGGGCTTTTAGCACCTTTGTTAGGTGTTTTTCTCGTTGTTCGTCGCCTATCTCTAATTGCTGATGCACTCTCACATATTGCACTTTCAGGAATTGCAGCAAGCCTTTTACTGACCAAGAGCTTCCCGGCTTTTGCGACGATTAATCCTTTAACGATGGGGATTATTTTTTCCATCGGAGGATCTCTATTAATTGAAAGATTAAGAAAGGCATACAAATTTTATAAAGAGATTGCGATTCCAATTATTCTATCTGCGGGGATTGGATTAAGTGTTGTTTTCTTATCTCTTGCTGGTGGTTTTAATAACGATCTATTCCAATACTTATTTGGTAGCGTTATCGCAGTTAGCCGTTCTGATCTATGGATGATCACTAGTATTACAATTTTGGTACTAATCACTATTATTTTCTTCTTTAAAGAATTATTCTTTCTATCCTTTGATGAAGAGCAAGCGATTGTTTCAGGAATCAATCGTAAACTTGTCGATTTCATCTTCATCATCATCGTTGCATTAGTGATTGTTGCCTCGATGAAAATTGTTGGGATTTTACTTGTATCAGCCTTAATGACACTACCTGTTGCGGCTGCTATGCGTTTTGCTAAAGGTTTTAAGCAAATGTTCGTATATTCGATTTGTTTTGGAGAAATTTCGGTTATTGCTGGTTTGATTTCTGCTTATTATTTTGATGTTGCTCCTGGTGGGATGATCGTACTCATTGCTGTATTTATTTTATTGTTATCTATTACAGTGAAATGGCGACCGAGGGGAAGGAAGGTGGCCGTAAATGATTGAAATAGGTTTTATTGAACGAGGGATCATTGCTGGATTGATTATCGGTTTAATTGCACCGTTAGTAGGATCTTTTCTTCTTGTGAGAAGAGTCTCTGTGATTTCAGAATCAATTTCTCATATTACGCTTACTGGAATCTCTTTTGGTGTGTTTTTAGGTACTATCGGTCAATTTTTCCAAGCAATAAACCCTCTCTATTTTGGTTTGATTTTTGCTTTGGCAGGTGCACTTATTACTGAAAGATTGCGAGTCGTTTATAAACATTTTCAGGAACTAGCTGTCCCAATTATTTTATCGACAGGAATTGGTTTAAGTGCGATATTCATTAGCCTTGCACGTACAGGATATACTGAATGGTATTCTTATATGTTCGGAAGTATTGTGAGTGTAACCTCAGATGATGTAAAATTTATAGTAATAACGGCATTATTGGCACTAGTTCTTGTACTGTTTTTTTATAAAGAATTCATCTCAATTTCATTTGATCAGGAGTTTGCCAAAATTTCCGGAATTCCTGTAAAAAAGGTTAATCTTATCTTCGCTGTCTTGACTGCTCTCGTTATCTCAATGTCAATGAAGATTGTTGGAATCCTATTAGTTGGTGCAATGGTGGTCATTCCAGTTGCAACAAGTATTCAGCTTGCCAAAAGCTTTAAGCAATTAATTGGTTTAGGAATTTTGTTTTCTGAGTTAGCTGTCATAATTGGATTGTATCTTTCTTATCAATTCATGATTGCTACAGGTGGAATGATTGTCCTTGTTGCGTTAACTATTTTGTTACTCGTCCTACTGTTTAAAAAAATACGTTTTTATGGCTTGAAAAGGAGGGCTGCTTAATGAATGTGAATGATGCTATGGAACGATTAAAAGAACTTGGTTATAAGCATACAGGTAAGAGAGAGGATATGTTACATCTTTTTGCTGAGCAAAAACGCTATTTATCGGCAAAGGATGTGCTAGAAAACCTTCAAAGTGATTATCCAGGAATGAGTTTCGATACGATTTACCGAAATCTGTCACTATTCTCAGAGTTAGGTATTCTAGAGGCTACTGAATTAGAGGGAGAGAAGCGTTTTCGCTTCAGTTGCTCGACAAGTCATCATCACCATCACCTTATTTGTTTAGATTGCGGTAAGACGAAGCATATCCATGATTGTCCAATGGAGGCATTACAAGAAAAGTTCCCTGAATTTCAAATTACCGGTCATAAATTTGAAATATACGGCAAATGTGAACAGTGTATGTCTTAAGCATTATTACCAATATTTTTAGTGATTGAATGTCCGTTAATCCACCCATTCTATTAGTAGGGAGGGGATGATTTTATGGACAAGCCACTTGTGAAATGTAATGTTGCTAACTGTACCTTCTGGGGAGAAGGGAATAAGTGCCAGGCAGATTCGATATTAGTTGAAATTGATGCACATGCCAATCGAGACTATACGATGGAGGCAGGCGAGGAACCTTACGAAATGGCTGAACATAAGGACAAAGCCAAGAACATCGCCCAGACCTGCTGTCATACGTTTAGACCAAAAGAATCATAGTAACGAAGAAGTCCCAAGGGTATTCACCCTTGGGACTTTTTATTGTTTATGATTCTTTGATCCAGTTGTCAACCCAATCCTTTGCCTCAAACCAATTATGTGCACGAATAACATTTTTGGGTGCTGGAAGCCTATTGTACGGCGTGTCCATTAAAATAACGGGAATGTTGAATTCTTCAGCAATCGCTACAGCATTATCATGTTTGTCTTCAAAAAAGATATCAAGCTTATGCTTTCTAACAGCGTCAAGTTTATCGTGCTTACCGACCAACTCAATATGATCATAAGGGAGTGATTTAGTATCAAACCATTGATGAGTGATTTCTGCTAAATGCTCTCTTCGTGCCGTTATATAAATCAAGTCATGAACTTTTGTCCATTCATGAAGGATTTGTTCAGCGTTTAGAGCGATAGGAGCTTCTTTGTAGATAGTTGCCTCATGAAGTCCCATCCAATCCCAAAATTCAATTTCTGTAATTCCAAGAATTGAAGTTAAATCATACTCAATTAAATCATCAAGAGTTAATTGTTTTTTGAAATGCTTATTTAAATAGGGTATAAACGTATTAGGATCGGTAATCGTTCCGTCGATATCAAGACCCATTCTTTTCTTTTTGTTCATTATAGTCACCTCAATTCATTCATTCATTAACGATACACGAATTTACAGCAATGGTCTAGAGTGATTTCCTTAGTATGAAATTGTTGGCACCCATAATTGAATGTTTGAAACGGCATACTAATTAATGTTCCCCCAAAACAAAAGGAAAGTGAGGGATTCGTATGGCAGATTATAGAGACCGTGAAGACAAGGAACCGATCCGTCTAGTAGATGAAGATGATCGTTCACTTACGCTTGTAGATAATCATGTGGAAGGTAGCGATGATGGTGAGGGATTAAGTGCATATCCTGATCTTAATCCAAACGACCCAAGAGTCACTCCTTCATATGAAGAGGAAACGGCAATTGAATATGCTAATGGAATGAATAGTGCAACATTTTATGATAAAGAGAGCAGGGAAACAGCAGAAATGAACCCTGATGATGTTACCGCTGGTCGTGGTGTGGGGACATTTGCTATTGTGCTTTCTATCCTATCCCTATTCTTTTTACCGATCTTACTTGGAGCAGCTGGAATTGTAATTGGATTCATTTCCAGACGTGCTGGTTCAACTGGTCTAGGTAATTGGGCAATAGGGATTGGTGCAATATCGATACTCATGACCGTGTTTTTTTCCCCGTTTTTTTAACATAACAATGGGGTAGAGGGGAACAAGAAAAGCATAGGCCTATGGCCTATGCTCTTTTTAAGGTTATACGGTTGTTTCAGCAGCTTCACGTTGTTTCTTGTAGTGTTCTTCTGCAATAATATCTATTTCTTTCTTCAATTCTTCAACCATAATGCTCTCAGGGACTTTACGAACAATTTCGCCTTTGCGGAACAATAAGCCTTCGCCACGTGCACCAGCTATCCCAATATCAGCTTCGCGAGCTTCACCAGGTCCATTAACTGCACAACCTAACACAGCCACTTTTATCGGTGCTTTGATCGTAGCAATATAATCTTCCACTTCGTTAGCAATGCTGATTAAGTCAATCTCGATTCGCCCACATGTCGGACAGGAAATTAATGTAGCGGCATTTGCTGCGAGTCCAAATGATTTTAAAAGTTCTCTTGCCACCTTTACCTCTTCAACTGGATCAGCACTTAAAGAAATTCGTACAGTGTTACCGATTCCCATGTTTAAGATGGCTCCAAGACCAGCCGCACTCTTGATGGTACCAGCGAATAAGGTACCTGATTCTGTAATACCAAGGTGTAGAGGATAATCAAAAGCCTTTGCAGCCTTTTCATATGCTTCAATCGCTAAATTAACATCAGAGGCTTTCATCGATACGATAATATCATGAAAGTCGAGTTCTTCAAGGATTTGGATATGATGCAAGGCACTTTCAACCATACCATCAGCAGTTGGATAGCCATACTTTTCAATGATTCGTTTTTCTAATGAGCCGGCATTTACACCAATTCGAATAGGAATTCCTTTTTCCTTAGCAGCCTTTACAACGGCTTCAACCTTATGTCTTTTACCAATATTACCTGGGTTAATTCGAATTTTATCTGCTCCGCCCTCAATTGCTTTCAAAGCTAACTTATAGTCAAAGTGGATATCAACAACAAGGGGGATATTTATTTGAGCCTTGATATCAGCTATTGCTTCAGCTGCTCGCATATCAGGGCAAGCCACCCTGACTACTTGACATCCTGCTTCTTCAAGACGTTTAATTTCCGCTACAGTTGCTTCGACATCATGGGTCTTAGTTGTTGTCATACTTTGAATGACAACCTCATTGTTTCCACCAATCGTCAAATTGCCGACCTTCACAGGACGTGTTTTTGTACGATGTACTAATTCGGTCATTGACCAATCGCTCCTTTGTATGAAGAAAATTCTTCAGCAAATTCTATATACAGAATTGTATTCATTTTATCAATGACCCTCTTTGTTTGGCAAGGATTATGTTTAGGTGAAGTAAGATTTACTGGTACAAGGGGAATAAATACTCCTCACCAATCTGCATTTCTTCCGGTTCAATCCCATTTAGTTCCTTAAAATCATAAATAATGTCTTGGATTGTGGCAGGGTAAGGGCCTTCATGTAAGTGCTCTACGATAGAGAGAACCGTATTTCCGGGTTCTACGGTAACTGCTTGAAAGGGCTCAGACATTGGCTCTTCGGTCATTGTATCCTCCTCAGTTGACTCTACACTGACCTTTTGTTCATTTTCCGGCTCGGATGCTTTTGAGATTTCGCTGGGTAAAGTACCAATTGTAAGATCATAATAAGTGCTATATAAAAAAATTAAAATGATAAAAATCCCGGCAATCCGCTTCATATACTTGTCCCCTTTGCTTCCTTTTGTTAAGAGTATATGTTTTGTCCAACGAGATTATGACAAGATTTGGAGAAAATTTCTTGTTATTTTCTAAGAAGGAGTGAATAGTATGAGGAAAGACACTCGTCCATTCTATATGTTGTTCTTTATAGGGATGATTCCACTTATTATGGCAATTGGAAATTCAATGTTTATTCCGCTACTACCCCAGATGCAATATGATTTAATGTTAACAACTGTTGAGAGCGGTTGGCTTTTAACAAGTTTTTCTATTCCGGCTGCCCTATTCGTGCCAATAGGTGGTTTCTTGTCTGATCGCTTCGGGAGGAAGAAAGTTGCTCTACTTGGGTTAATGACTATAGCCTTTGGTTGTTTTATTGCAGCAATTGCCAATATGCTAGTTATAGATGTTTTCCCATTTCTATTGATCGGCAGGGTGATCCAAGGGCTTGGGGCAGGGACTGTTACACCTCTAGCAATGACTATGGTTAGTGATTTATATCAAGGAGAACAACGAACGAGAGCATTAGGTAGTATGGAGGTCTTCAATGGAATAGGTAAGGTAATTAGTCCGGTAATTGGTGGTGTGATATTGGGGGTATCATGGACAATAAGTTTTGTCCTTTTACTAGCCATGAGCGTGCTTGCTATGACAGGAATTATGATTTTTATTCAAGAACAAGCTGAAGATATAACAGAAGCGGAACAGACTTGTAATAGAAAAAAGCAATTAATGAACGAGTTTAGGCTTCAATGGCGTTGGCTTGTTCCGATATTTCTAAGTGGTGGGATCGGCATGCTATTATTATTTGGTTTTTTATTTTACTTTTCTTTTTTAGTTGAAGAGGTTAATATAACTCACTCCTTTGTTAAAGGTCTTATTCTTTCACTACCTTTACTTGGTTTAACGATAATTTCTTATTTAACTGGAAGGTATTTGAAAGGGAATGAAGATTCCTACAAGCGTATAATGATTTATAGCATATGTGTAATGATAGTTGCTGTGGGGAGTTTATTGTTAGGAGATGGACTAGCTCTTGCTATTATAGGGTTAATGATATATGGCTGTGGTTTTGGAAGTTTTTTACCTGCAGCTAATGCAGCTCTAGCTTCAATTATCACACCCTATCTTCGAGGGAGAATCTTTTCGTTCTATGCCATGTTTCGATTTTTAGGCGTTGCTTTTGGTCCACTGATTTTTGGATTCTGGGTTGGGGATACTTTGCAAATGGTTTATAATGCACTGTTTTTACTATGTTTTAATGGGGTAATTATGCTATATAGTTGGCCATGTTTACCAATTGGTAAGCCGTGTGGTCAAGATAATTTTTCACATATTTAAATTAAATAAGTCCAAAGCCTCTTTTTTTATGCTTTTAAAAAGTGTTTCTTTATGAGTAGTGCCTTCGTCTAATTTAATGGCCAAAGCAAGCCAATAAGGAGTGGATTTAATGAAGAGCGTCTTAAGAAAGTGCATTGTCTTAACACTGTTATTTACATTAGCCTTACCAATAGTTGTACTAGCTGATGCAATACCAGGAGATATCATTGTTACTTTAGGTGAAGATTTAACAGAAGCCCAAAAAAACCAGTTGATGACAGAAATGGGCGTGACAGCAGAAAATAATATTATTTATGTAACGAATGAAGAAGAACATCAGTATTTAGGTAGTTATATTAGTGCTGCACGAATTGGAACTAATGCACTATCCTCTTCTAAGATCACGCTAGGAGAAAACGGTTCAGGTCTTATTGTTGAATCAAACAATATTGATTGGATTTCAGACGAAATGTATGCGAATGCTCTTATAACAGCAGGTGTTGAAGATGCAGAAATTTACGTGACTTCGCCAATTTCTGTTTCAGGTACAGCTGCTCTTACTGGATTAATCAAAGCATATGAAATTGCAGCAGATATTGAGATACCTGAGGAACAAAAACAAGTCGCAAATGAAGAAATGGTCAAAACTGGTGAGTTAAGTCGTTCAATTGGTGTAGAAGAAGCGACTGATCTAATGAACAGAATTAAAGAAGAGCTTGCGAGTAATCCAGTGGAAAATGAAGATGATCTACGAGCGTTAATTCAAAGAATTGCAAATGAAATGGGAATTACGCTTACTGAAGAAGAATTAAATGGTCTGGTTTCTTTATTTATGCGAATGAAGGATCTTAATATTGATTGGGACCAAGTTCAAGATCAAATTACAAAGGTTAGAGATAACCTAGGAGAATATTTGAATAGTGAGGAAACTCAAGGGTTTATTCAACGTTTTCTTGATTTGATAAACAGCTTGATTGATTCGATTCGGGGTATCTTTAGTTAATATCCAACAGGTTGATTCAGAATCTCGAGAATTTCTTAATCAACCTCTTTTTTCGATCTTGTATTTATTTGAAACGTAACGATTCTCTCCTGCGTATATGGAAATAACGAATAAAGGAGGTCAAATGATGGAGTGGTTAAACTCAGAGTCAGTAGGGTTTCTCGTTGTCTTTTTAGGGACATTGTTTCTGATTGGGGAATTACTTGTTAGAGCAAAGGGTCTTTTTGGTATACTAGGGATTGCAATAATGGCATGCTATTTTTCATTTCATTTAACAGGAGATGTTGGTCTTTGGGTCGTTATTCTATACGTAGTGGGACTATTGCTTATTATTATTGATGGTAAGGTCATTACGGACGGAACAGTCGCTCTGTTAGGAGTAATAATGATGATTATTGGACTGGCGATCCCTGCTCCAACATTAGTATATGGAATACTTGTTTCAATGGGATTTCTAGTAGGGGGATTTAGTTCCATCCTTTTTCTAAAAGTCTTCCCTTCAAGAAATTTATGGGCGAAAATGACCCTGAAAGATCGTTTAACAGGAGAGCTTGGTTATAATTCAATTAATGAGAAATACCTTGGTCTTGTAGGAGAAGAAGGAAAAACGATTAGTCCTTTTCGTCCAACAGGTACAGTAGAAATTAATGGTCAGCAATATAGTGCAACAAGTGGTGGTCAATGGCTGGAAGCGAATATGGAAGTTATTGTTTCGGCAGTGGATGGAACGAGAATTGTCGTTAAGAAGAAAGAATAGGATGAATGAAATGATAAGGGCATTGAAAAAGGTATTACACTTTTTTCAATGCCCTTTTTCAATTTTTAGTTAGCTTTCGCTTTATTCTTGCGATTTGGAATGGTTCGTATTGAAAGGTAAATTACTAATAAACAAACGATAAAATAAACAATGCTTGGTAACGATAATAGTAAAACATCAACCCAATAGTACAAAATTGTTGGCAATGTAATGGCATGTGCAGCTATATTCCACAAATGTCTATATTCTAGTGAGCGTCCACTTCTCAAGAATAAACTGAACATTGCAATGATCGTAATACCGAGAAAAGCAAGTCCAGCAAGGGCAACATATAGTCCTAAGGTAATAATACCAAGAAGAAGTGGTAAGAATCCTTGTAACTGGTCGATACGTTCTATGATTTCAGCTGTAGTCAATTGCTCAATTCCGAGTAGTGTATAAGGAATCGATTGGATTTGCTCGTTTTTTACATATAGAAGCTGATCTTTCCCAAAGGTAATCCCTGTACCAAGCACAAGAAGGTCTTCATTTGTGTAAGAGTTTGTCGGATCGAATAGAAGAAATCCGATGTCACTATTTTGATTAAGGATATACACATCCGAGCTATCCATTTGCAGAACCCCATCATCAATTGTAAAAGAAGGGAGATCGCTATGGAGTGATTGTTCAAGATCATTCACTGCAGAGTAAATAAAAGTATTTATTGAAAATAAATAAGGGATACTTGCAATAAATGTTAAAAATAAAATATGCCATATTGTGGAAGTTATTGGCCGTAGACGGCTGTAAGCAATTATTTTTAATTGATAGAGACTTTTAGTAAACCAAGTAAGAAAATGCATAAGAACCCCTTTCTTTTACTATGTTTTATTTTATCGAACTAGCAAATAAAATGCTATTAACAATTTCAAACAAAGCATTTAGTATAACTTTAATTGAACTGCTAAAAGTAAGATTAAAGAAATTAAGATATTTTTGTTTACAAAACCTTTGTAAATACTTAATAATAGACAAGGTGTCCGTGTTGATGTTTGTCGAAAAAAGAGAGAGGGAACATTAGCATGACTTTCAAATGAAGGGATGAGGATTTGTGGATTTACAGACGCTCTTGTTCATGTTTTTTGGAGGCCTAGGGATTTTCTTATTTGGTATTAAATTTATGGGAGATGGATTACAGAAGGTTGCAGGGGAGCGACTTCGTGATTTGCTTGATAAATTTACTACGAATCCAATTATGGGGATTATTGCAGGACTCTTTGTTACGATCTTGTTGCAGACTAGTTCGGGAACAACGGTTTTAACGATTGGACTTGTTAATGCAGGTTTTATGACGTTAAAGCAGGCAATTGGTGTTATCATGGGGGCCAATATCGGTACAACGGTAACAGCTTTCATTATTGGAATTAAAATTTCTCAGTATGCTTTACCTATTATTGCTGTAGGTGCTGCTTTTATTTTCTTTTTCAAGAGCAAAAAGATAAATAATTATGGCCAAGTTATTTTTGGGTTTGGAGCACTTTTTTACGGATTGGAATTAATGGGTGACGGAATGAAGCCATTACGTGGCCTTCAAGCTTTCACGGATTTAACGATTTCAATGAGTGAATCGCCGTTATTAGGTGTCTTTATTGGGACGCTCTTTACAATGGTTGTTCAAAGCTCAAGTGCATCGATTGGGATGCTACAACAATTATATGAACAAGGAGCAATAGGGCTAGATGCTGCATTACCAGTGTTATTTGGAGACAATATCGGTACAACAATAACAGCTGTTCTTGCCTCAATAGGAGCTTCTGTAGCAGCTAAGCGTGCTGCATTAACCCATGTAATCTTTAATTTGATAGGGACTGTTATTGTCTTAGTTTTATTTGTTCCTTTCCTAAACCTGGTTAGTTTCTTGGCGGTAGAGCTTGGTTTAAATGAAAGTATGCAAATTGCATTTGCACATGGTATTTTTAACGTTTCCAATACGCTTATACAGATGCCGTTTATTGCATTGTTGGCTATAATCGTCACAAAGTTAGTGCCAGGTGAAGAATTTAGTATTGAATATAAAGCGAAGCATCTTGATCCGAGGTTTATTGGAAGTTCTCCTGCGATTGCTCTAGGACAAGCAAAACAAGAGGTTCTACGTATGGCTGACTTTTCCGAAAAAGGGCTTATCGAAGTAAGTCATTACCTTGAAAACGGTCAAAAGAAACATGCAGAAATGTCTGTTCAGTTTGAAGAAGCAATAAATAATCTAGATCGTAAAATCACTGATTATCTAATCCAAATATCCTCTCGTTCATTATCAGAGCAGGACTCGAGACTACACTCGATGCTCCTTGATACAGTAAGGGATATCGAGCGAATTGGTGACCATATAGAGAATATTGTTGAATTAAAAGATTATCAAAAAGCCAATAAGGTTGTTCTTACTGATGGTGCAATTGACGATCTAAAAGAAATGTGTGAGTTAACATTATCAACACTTCAAGCAGCAATCCGAGCACTTGAACATGTTGATGTCGAGATGGCTCGTTCTGTTATCGAGAAGGAAGAGATGATTGATCAGATGGAACGCAAGCTAAGAAAGAAACATATTCTTCGTATTAACGAGGGCAAATGTTCTGGTGCAGCTGGAATTGTTTTCGTTGATATTGTCAGTAATTTAGAACGTATTGGTGACCACTCAGTGAATATTGCTGAAGCGGTTATCGAGGAATACTAAAATACTATGGGACTGGGACATAGCTAAAGTGTCTAACTGAAATACCGAACAAAGCAATCACGTAGCGGATGAAATATACGAAGACTCCTGCGGGATGATAAAGCCAAAGGTGAGACCCCACAGGCGTAGCCGAGGAGGCTCACCGGCTTCCCGCGGAAAGCGAAGTATATTTCAGGAGCGGTTTATGTCCGCTAACTATCATTGTTCGATTTTTCTATTAGTTAAATCACTTATGTCCTAGCCTCTTTTTAATTTAATTTTTTAAAAAGGCTTGTCTATTTCAAATGTTTATGTTAATTTAGGAAAGCAGTGTTTTTGAAAGCAAATAAAATAATATGTTGACTTATGTTCAAGTTATATGTTATTATAATTCTTGTCTTTCTTATTATTCCACAGTAGCTCAGTGGTAGAGCTATCGGCTGTTAACCGATCGGTCGTAGGTTCGAGTCCTACCTGTGGAGCCATTATGGCGGTGTAGCTCAGCTGGCTAGAGCGTACGGTTCATACCCGTGAGGTCGTGGGTTCGACTCCCTCCGCCGCTACTTCTTTTTTGAAAGTGTGGACCCTTAGCTCAGTTGGTTAGAGCAGTCGGCTCATAACCGATCGGTCGTAGGTTCGAGTCCTACAGGGTCCACCAATAAGCTTATGGAGGAATACCCAAGTCCGGCTGAAGGGATCGGTCTTGAAAACCGACAGGCGGGTCAAACCGCGCGGGGGTTCGAATCCCTCTTCCTCCTTCATGTTAGAAAAAGCCTTTGAGAATTTATTTCTCAAAGGCTTTTTCTGTTTTCATTAGTAAGTCCTAATTGATGAATTCCTCTTGATCTACATCTGTTTACAAAAACGTTAGCCTTTATCAACATAAATGTGTTCTTATCAGATAGGAGCTCAGTTTAAACCTTAGTGAAGATGGGTAAAGTATAAAAGGCTTTATTCCAGTCTTGTGATAAGGTTTAATCATTGCAAGAATGAGAAAATTTTGGTAATGTATGAATGGAAAGACTTAGTAAACATTCTTGTTTCTTAAGTCTAGACTTTTTGGAATAAAATGTTCCAAAATAAAAAATTGAACCTATTTTAGGAGGAGATTTAACATGGCATATGAACTACCGCAATTACCTTATGCAGCAAACGCACTTGAGCCACATATCGATGAGGCTACAATGAACATTCACCACGGTAAGCACCATAACACGTATATCACTAAGCTAAATGCAGCTCTAGAAGGACATGATGAGCTTGCAAGCAAGAGTATTGAAGAATTAGTTTCAGATCTTGACGCTGTACCTGAGAGCATCCGTGGAGCTGTTCGTAACAATGGTGGAGGTCATGCTAACCACACATTCTTCTGGCAAATCCTTAGCCCAAATGGTGGTGGTGCTCCAACAGGAGAACTAGCTGCTGCAATTGATGAAGCATTCGGTAGCTTTGATTCTTTCAAAGAAGAATTTGCTAATGCAGGTGCTAATCGTTTTGGTTCTGGGTGGGCTTGGTTAATCGTTGATGGCGGAAAGCTTGCTGTAACAAGCACACCAAATCAAGATACTCCACTTATGGAAGGTAAGACACCAGTTCTAGGTCTTGATGTATGGGAGCACGCTTACTACCTTAACTATCAAAACCGTCGTCCAGATTACATAAATGCATTCTGGAATGTTGTAAATTGGGATGAAGTATCTAAGCGTTTCAATGCAGCTAAATAAAAAGTTGAAGTAACAAATTTCAACTGAGGGGCCTAGACATATGTCTAGGCTTATTTTTTTGCATACATGAATGTTTTTAAAAATGTGTTTACAGTAATTTGAGAAAAAGACGTTTTAACACCGGCTTTTTGTATATCCGCATTTTTAGGTGACACACTAGATATGAGGGTGGTGGAGTCAGTGAGAACGTCAATGATTAAAAAAGTAATTGGTGATATAGAAATTACAAGGGAATTGACCTTACTGCTTATCGTAGGTGGATTATACGCACTAAGCATTGCACTTTCAAATACGTTTGTTAATGTTTATTTGTGGAAGCAGTCAGGTGAATTTGTTGATTTAGCCTTATATAATTTAGGCTCAGTGATTATGCAACCTATTGCTTTTATTATTGCAGGAAAAGTTGCCAAAAAAATTGACCGAGTTATTGTTTTGAGAATAGGGGTCATTTCTTTGGCAATTTTTTTCTCAACCGTTTTATTTTTAGGTGAGCACGCCAATCAATTTATCATTTTACTTGGTGTACTGATTGGAACAGGTTTTGGTTTTTACTGGCTTGCATTTAATGTATTGACATTTGAAATTACAGAGCCCGAAACAAGAGATTTCTTTAATGGTTTTTTGGGGTTGCTTACTTCATTTGCGGGGATGATTGGTCCGATCCTATCAGGCTTCATTATCACAAGAATGGAGGAATTTACTGGTTACACGGTTATTTTTACCATTTCATTGGTCTTGTTTGTTGGAGCGATTTTAACAAGCTTTATGTTAAAACGTCGAGCAGCTGAAGGGAAGTTTTACTTTCGAAAAATAATTGCAGAGAGAAAGAAGAATCCCAATTGGAGAAATATATTATTTGCTCATTTTTTCCAAGGGCTTCGAGAAGGTACATTTGTCTTTGTCATTGTCGTTTGGGTGTTCGTATCGACTGGCAGTGAACTAGCGATAGGTACATATGGGTTAGTTGCATCTGCCGTCCAATTTGTTGCGTACTATGTAGTTACAAGAGTGATTAAATCACATATAAGAAAAAGACTTATATTATTTGGAGGTCTGGTCCTTTATGGAGCCATCTTTATTATTGTGCTAGGAGATTTGACCTTCACAAAACTCATTATTTATGGAATTGTTGTCTCGATTGCTTATCCAGTCCTTCTTGTGCCATATGTTTCACTTACGTTTGATGTTATAGGAAAAGGCTGGAAGGCAGCTGAAATGCGGGTTGAGTATATCGTTGTGCGTGAGTTGTTCTTGAATATGGGAAGAATTAGCTCAGTCTTAGCCTTTTTAGCAACAATTACTTTTTTTTCAGAGGAAAAAGGGATTCCTATCCTATTGTTAGTACTCGGAGCGGGTCACACGGTAATTTACTTCTTTGTCCGCAAAGTATCATTCAAAGACAATATTGGCGGTGAAGGATACGCATTTGCAAGGCAGGATAAGGGGGAAGGAGACTCTGGGGGGACAACTGTATAAGCAAAAATTGGCTACGTTATCATTTTGACAATGTATCTCGATATGGTATAATAAAACCAATTAGAAGAACGGACGTTGCCTGCCGTGTTAGTTAGCTTCTCCTTGTTTCGAACCTTGATTTTAAAAAGGGAGCTTTATATTGAACCTCAGACAGCATGCCAGCTTGCTCTGGACGCTGGACGAGATTCTGCGAGCACCCACCTACGAGTGTAGGTTCATGAAACAACTGAAGCAACGGCATACGCGGGTTACAATTTATTACATCCAACTAGGCACCTAAATATGTAGGTGTCTATTCTATTGTATAAAAATGACTAAAGACTAATTGAAGAGGAGGAGCTAGGTATGGGGAAATCAAAAAAGAAAAAATATCATGTTCCCGCCAGACTGAATATTCTATTCTTTGCTGTATTTATTTTATTTTCTGCCTTAATTCTTAGGCTTGGAATTGTACAGATTGTTGAAGGTGAAGAGTTCACAAAGGAACTTGAACGAACGAGTAATACAACCGCACGTATTGATGCACCACGAGGACTTATGTATGATCGCTTTGGTAATGTAGTGGTGGATAATGAGCTTGAGTTATCTGTTACATACACAAATCCAGGTGGGATCTCGAACAAGAAGATGCTCGAGATTGCACGTGACCTAGAACCCTTATTAGAAGTTGAAACAGATAAGTTACTAGATAGGGATAAACAGGATTACATCCTATTGAATATGACGGAAGAGGAAAGGTATGAGCTTGTGACTCGTGAAGAGCGCGGCGACCTCGACAATTCCGAGCAATATAAATTAGAGATTAAAGCTATCACTCAAGAAGATCTTGACAAGCTTACAGAGAAAGATGAGAAGGTCATTGCGATATTTAGAGAAATGGTACGCGGGTATGCTAACTCTCCTCAACGAATTAAACGAAATATTACTGAGGAGGAAGTTCATATTATAAGTGAGAATCTCTACCGTCTACCAGGGATTGATATACTAAGAGATTCACGACGAAGCTATGCATATGGTGACTCTTTTAGAGGCTTCTTCGGAAGCACGGGGTCCATTCCTAAAGAAAGCGTAGATCATTTTCTTTCAAGGGGATATGAACGTTCTGATATTGTTGGCACTAGTTTTCTTGAAGAACAGTATGAGGAGGTTTTGCGTGGTCAGA
Source organism: Halalkalibacter suaedae (assembly GCF_017939705.1). Classification (GTDB taxonomy): domain Bacteria; phylum Bacillota; class Bacilli; order Bacillales; family Bacillaceae_D; genus Halalkalibacter; species Halalkalibacter suaedae. Next base: position 280,072 of record NZ_JAGKSQ010000003.1, on the reverse strand, counting down.
AGGCTGTAGTTGAGAGTATTATGACTTCAACCGGTGGCCAAACGATCGACAGCTCTGTTAATGAGAAGCTAGGTCAACGGGGAAATGATTTAATGCTAACCCTTGATATGGAGTTACAGCAGGTAACAGAAAATGCGATTAATAATGAACTTAGTAAGCCAGGAAATCCGTTTATACGTGATTCATCAGCATATGTTGTTTTAATGGATCCACGAACAGGCGATATTCTGTCTATGGCAGGATTTTTAGATAACGCTGGTGAAGAGCAAACGAGTACCGCTGATCACATCGGAAACGTGAACAAAGTATTCGAGATGGGTTCTTCTGTTAAAGGTGCAAGTGTGTTAACAGGGTATCAGGAAGGAATTATTAGTCCTAACTCAAGACTAAATGACCGTGTGATTCGACTACCAGGTGGAATTGAAAAGAGTTCGTTTGGTAAGAATGAATATGGTCTAATTAATGACCGGTATGCTTTGCGGGTTTCTTCAAACGTATATATGTTTGAAATTGGTTTAAGAATGATGGGGTGTTATAATTCAAATCCAATGAATTGTTCTTTCCCGACAAAGTCAACTTTAGAAAGTTATGAAAAGGTACGATATAATTTCAGCCAGTTTGGATTGGGTTCTGAAACAGGGATTGATTTACCTTCAACTTCAAGTGGATTTATTGGCGAACCAGGACTTCCAGGGACCCTTCTGGATTTGCTAATTGGACAGTACGATGCATATACGCCACTTCAATTGGCCCAGTATATCTCGACGATTGCTAATGACGGTTATAGGATGAAGCCGAGAATTGTAAGTGAGGTGCGTGAGCCTGTTACAGATCCAGAACAAATAGGTGCAGTTTTGCATAAATTTGAACCAACGATTTTGAATCGAGTCGATATGTCTGATGCGTTTATTAATCAGGTTCAGTTAGGTTTAAGAGATGTCGTCACAGGAGCAAAAGGAACAGCTAATAAAACTTTTGGAAATAAACCATATCAATTGGCTGCAAAAACAGGAACTGCTCAGACAGCTCTAAATGGTATAAAAGGTAACAACCAAACCTTTGTGGCTTATGCACCTTTTGACAACCCAGAGATAGCGATAGCTGTTGTCGTTCCAAAAGTTAAACTAAAAGGTAATGGTGGACGAGATGGAATGGCTCAAAACATAGCTGAAGAGATTTTAGATCAGTATTTCATCGAAATGAAAAAGGCTCGTCAAGGTCCGCAAAAAGTTGCTGAGCCTTTATTAGAAAATGTCGATGAAGATGAGGAACAAATGGAAGTTGAATAAATAATTTAAAAAAGGATGCGTATGGTTATCTGACCATTGTCGCATCCTTTTTTCTTATGTGATTAACTCAACGATTTCCGCTATCGTCATTGTACTCGTTAGCTCATATTCTCCTGTTCGGATTACCTGTGTTAATTGTTGGTCTTGTACAAACTCGGTAAACTCTGAAGAATCATCAATGATGTTGCCACGGACAAGGATTGCAGCAATTTCCTGACTTGTCATTCCTTCGCGGATCTGTAGCAGCATTGTATACCTGATTTCTACCTCAGTCTCAACTTCTGTTGGAGTCACTTCCTTTGTTTCTTCATATTCTTCAGCCGTTAGGACAATATATCCTTCATCTTCCAATGTTTCTTTCATTTCTGCAGATGTTGGAATGATTTCCTCGACTACAGTTACTGGTTCTTGTGTTTCAGTAGAGTTGTAGTAGTAGGCCCCAGCTAAGAGCGATGTTGCTAGAAAAATTCCACCAGCGAAGTGTTGAATGTTTTTGGCACTCACATTACTCATCCCTTTCTTTTTCAGCTGAAAGATATGAGTCAAGAAAGAGTTCGACTTCTCCATGCGTTAAGCTTGTTTGTTGGGCAATGTCTTCAATTTGGAATCCTTGAGTATACAGACTTATCACTTCTCTTAATAATTGCTGCTTCGAATTTGATTTGGCTTGTCTAATAAAAGTCGTTTGTTGCTCGTCAAGGGTTGCCTGCTCTTCTAGTGATCGAATCTTCTTTTTTAATATATACAACTCTTGCATCTGTGTAATCGACATTTCTTCTAATTGTTTCTCAAGCTCTTTTATTCGGTCCTTTTTGAAATAAGCCAGAATAAAGAGCAAAAGAGACAAGCTAAATAAAACAATGATCATTATGTCTATCATGAATAACTGTGCTCCTTTTTCTTCAACGTATTAATTAGTATTACACACGGTTTTAATTCAATCAAGAAGGTGTCATTTTTTTGATTCATAATACGTGGCTAATCGACAATTGTCTAAAAGAGTGAATACATATGGTAATAGCAGTGTTCGTTTCGCTATATTTCGACGCTGGTTACTGACAAATTTAACTAGCGAAAATAGTCGATTAATTTTTTTCGTAAATTGAACGTATGGTGCATATAGACCCGACAAATTAGGACAAATTCGACTGCTTGTTCCTTGAAAATGAGCAGGGTATGATGAATTTAACAGAAATACAGTAGGGGTGGCCAAATGATTGAGCAAATTCTTCCGCTAAGAGAACAAGGGTATTCATTTAGAAAAATCGCTCGTGAACTTGATACAACTGTTGGAAAAGTACAATACTGTTTCCGGAAATATGAGGAAACGAAAGACATTCAAAAAAACGACAATAGTATTGAAAATCCACCGACAGTTTACCGAGAGGATGAATGTACGATTATTGCCCAAAGTCCGACCGTCATTTATGCTTATTGGGATATTAGCTTTGATTTAGAAAAGATGGTAGAGCACCAGTGTCGAACGCCTTGGGCTAAGTTAAAAAAAGTGCTTAGGGTATATGATGTGACAATGATTTTGTTTAATGGTCATAATGCTCATCGTTATTTTGATATTGGCTTACCTGAGATGACAAATAATTGGTTCGTACGAGATCTAGAGCCGAATTGTACGTATGTTGTAGATGTTGGCGTGGAATCAAAGCAAGGTACATTTTTATCACTTTTACGTTCAAATCCAATAGATACACCAAGACAAATTGGTGAAGACAATCATTATCATGTAGATGCCGTCATGAACTGGAAGAATGGTCATGTCGATGAGCCGCAATGGTTAGAGCATTTTAGTACATATTCCTATTATGAAAAGTTGAAGTAGGAGGGGTTCGATGAAACAAGGATACTACTCATTGGTTTTGCATGCCCATCTTCCATACGTTCGTCACAATGAAGAAGGTAGAATGGAAGAACGTTGGCTTTTTGAAGCAATAACCGAATCATATATACCACTATTAATCGAGTTAGAAGAAAAACAGGTAGAGGATGCCATAACCATTTCATTTTCTCCACCCGTCATGGAAATGCTTTCAGATCCACTAATGCAAGAGCGCTATCTGGCGTATCTCACGATGACGATTCAATTGCTTGAAAAGGAAATTGCCGAACCGAAGGATGATAATGAACGTTCATTAATGATCTACTATCTTAATCGTTATCAGAAGATTAAAAAAATATACCTAGATCTTGGTAAAAATATATTAGTTGGCTTTCAAGCCTTAAAGAATGCTGGCATGATTCGTTGTATTACGAGTTCTGCAACACATGCATTCCTGCCATATTTAAAAACGAAGGCAGCTATTCGCTCCCAAGTTGTTGAAGCAATTCGTTGTTTTGAGAAATACTTTGGAGAAAAGCCAAAGGGTTTTTGGTTACCAGAATGTGCAATAGCTCCTGGTATTGATCGGATTTTGGTAGAAGAGGGTATTCGTTACACCTTTGTTGATGAGCATACAGTGTTAACAGGGGACCCAACACCTTCGAAAGGGATTGGTGCACCAGTATATTCTCCACATGGGCTCATTTTATTTCCTCGTCATTCGGTTCTATCAAGTCAGATTTGGAGCTCGACCACCGGATATCCTGGTGATGTTGATTATCGTGAATTTTATCGCGACATTGCTTATGAAAGAGACTGGGAGGAAATTAAACCATTTCTACCAGAAGGAATCCGAATTGATTCAGGAATCAAACATAAACGAATTACAGGTGATTCTGAGCACAAGGAGGGATATGTGCCTGAATGGGCGTTGAACAAGGTGCACAAACAGGTAGATCATTTCATTGAATCCATTCATTCTGAAACTGCCAAGCATGGTGATCAATGTTTTCCACCTTACTTGATGGTGACCCCATTTGATGCTGAATTATTTGGTCACTGGTGGTTTGAGGGTCCAGCTTGGATTGGTCAATTATTAGCAAAAGGACAAGAGAGCATTGCATTTATTTCTCCTGAAACATATTGTGAGCGGTATTATCAAGACTTTGAAACTGTACATGTTTCTTTCTCTACTTGGGGGAGAGACGGTTATGGTCATGTTTGGATTAATGAAACAAATGAGGAATTGTACCGCTACCATCATCGAATGGAAATAGATTTAGCAACAATGGTTGCTCTCTATTCTGAACCTTCAGATGAACAAAAACGGGTATTAAAGCAAATGGTGCGGGAATGGATGCTTGCCATCAGCAGTGATTGGGCATTTATTATCGATGGACAAACCTCTGTACAATATGCTAAAGAGCGTTTTGATACGCATATGAATCGTTTTTATTTACTAAAGGAAAAATTGCATACTTCAGCGATTGATGTTAGATGGCTTGAAGAAATGGAAAATGGATTTCCGTTTTTAGCAGATGTGAATGAACAAATCTTTTTTTCACCACATGACGCATATGTCTTAGCAAAACAAGAGCAAATCACTTCTGATAAGCGGTCGATCTTGCTATTAAGTTGGGAATACCCGCCATTAGTAGTTGGTGGACTGGCTCGGCATGTCTATGACCTGTCTCAAGCTCTCGTGAGGCTAGGGCATGAGGTTCATATTGTGACCTCTTCTGTGGAAGGAGTACCAGACTATGAGCTTGATCATGGCGTCCATGTTCATAGGATTCAATGTTTACAACCGCATACGGATATCTTTTTTGATTGGGTTGGAAGCTTGAATTTTGCCATGGTCCACTATGTTAAGAAGCTAACGAGAAAAATACAATTTGACTTTATTCATGCACATGATTGGTTGGTTGGAGTAGCAGCAAAAGCACTAAAAAACCAATTAAAAATCCCATTATTAGTCACAATCCATGCGACAGAGCATGGTAGAAATAATGGAATTCATACAGATCTACAATACGAGATCAACCAGAAGGAATGGGAGCTCACACATGAAGCTGACCAGATTATTGTTTGCAGTGAGTATATGAGAGAAGAGCTTCAAACTGTTTTCTCATTATCTCAAGAGAAGATAACTGTCATACCAAATGGTGTTGATATGAGTGTGTTTTTAACACCTTCAACTCATTGCGTAACAACAAATCAGTTTACGATCTTTTCTGTTGGACGATTGGTGAAGGAAAAAGGGTACCAAACATTAATTGAAGCTGCAAAGCAATTAAAAGAAAAAAATGTTCAACTGAAATTTGTAGTTGCTGGTAAGGGGCCAATGCTTGAGGATTATATGCATCAGATCAACGAACAAGACCTTACCTCTCATATTGAATTTATTGGGTATATTAGCGATGAAGAAAGAAATGCTTGGTTCAGACAGTGTGATGCAACTGTATTTCCGAGTCTCTATGAACCATTCGGCATTGTCGCTCTAGAAAGCTTAGCAGCGGGCAAGGCAACGATTGTAGCAAACACAGGTGGAATGGCGAGTATCATTCGTCATAACGAGAATGGCGTATTATTCGAGCCTGGAAATCATGATGATTTGGTCAAACAGGTGCTCTATTTATATAATCATCCAATTTTAAGAGAAGGATTAGCGACACAAGGTCAGCGCGATGTGAAATCAACCTTTCACTGGGATGCGATTGCTTCTTCTACCGAAGTGGAAATGGAACGCTGTCTCGCTAAACAGCAAGCTTAACTTAAGGAGGGGTTGTCATGAAGGGTGTCATTCTTGCAGGTGGAAAAGGTACGAGATTACGTCCGTTAACGAGTTCTATGCCAAAACCAATGGTTCCGTTAATGCAGAAACCAGTGATGCAATATAGCATAGAGTTGCTCAAAAAACATGGAATTACTGATATTGCAGTGACTGTTCATTATCTTCCTGAAGTGATTCGAGATTATTTCGGTGATGGATCTGATTTTGGAGTGAGACTAACCTATTTTGAAGAATTCACTCCACTTGGAACAGCAGGAAGTGTGAAACAGGCAGAAACTTTCTTGGATGAACCTTTTGTTGTCATTAGTGGTGATGCATTAACGAATTTTAATTTAAAGGAAGGTATTGATTTTCATCAGAGTAGAAATAGTCTAGTAACTGTTTTTATGAAAGAAGTTGATAATCCTTTTTCCTTCGGTGTCATTCAGACAAATCAACATAACCAAATTATCCGATTTCTAGAGAAGCCTAAGGTAAGTGAATGTTTTAGTAACACTGTGAATACCGGTATTTATATTATGGATCCTAGTATTTTCTCCCACATGCAAGAAAAGGTTCAACTCGATTTCAGCTTAGATGTATTTCCAAGAGTAATTGATAGTGGACAGTTGTATGGATACCATGCAAACGGATATTGGTCTGATATCGGAACATTAAAGCAATATCATCAAGCACAACATGATTGGCTCCAGATGATTGACCCTGAAGAATTAGCGATCTAATTTGATATACAAATACAAAAGGTAGGTGACCGTAATAATGTACAATTATAATCAAACACTTAAACCGTTTGGAATATGGATGGATGGACATTGTTCTTGGTTAAATAGTCTCGAGTGGGATATTTCCCCTACTGAAATGAAAGAAACGAATGTGACTGTGATTGCTGCCTTTCATAAAGTATGGAAAATACATGTAACCATCTTACAAGAGAGATTACATCAAGCTTCCCATTTTGATTATACGTTTACAATAAAAAATCATTCTAATCGCGATAGAGTAATAAAATTTGTTTATCATCATAATAGCAATTCCAATGATGAACAAGTCGTTTCAATGGTGTCATCATCAGAGAAAACAGTGATGCATTATAATGGGAATAAAATATCTCTTCTTGCTACTCACTTTTTTCAGCACGAGAATTTTCATTTAGCTGTTGGTGAGAGAGGAACGATTTGGAACGAGAAGACAGGAAACCTAACGTTGTCTCCGATCTGGCGTGGGTCTCAAGAAAGTATGATGGTGACTGAATTGCACATGTCCAAAAATGAAGAAAGAGTTGGTAGGGTCTGGGGAGTGCAAGGAGAAACAGAAGAAGACGTTCAGCAAGCTCACTTCCAAAGATTAGAATACAACCATCTTGGATTTGTTGCTAAACAAATTTTATAAGTGCTTAGTAAAAAAGGAGAAGGTCATTCCTTGCGTTATTAATAAAAGGCAAAGGCTTAGATCGATGCCCGAGGGCAAAGAGAAGGCCACTCGCCGCTAACTAAAAAACGGCATCGTCTAGCGCCCATTGCACAGTGTTTAGTGAAAAAGGGAAGGGCATTCCTTTTTTACTAAACACTGTAAAGAAAAAAGACTTGATCCTGTCGGGAAGATTTGCTATCATATTCAAGTATGAACAAAGCACAGTTTGGAGGGATAGCACATGCGTGTACAAGTAACTCTTGCTTGCACTGAGACAGGCGATCGTAATTATATTACTACAAAAAATAAACGTACGAATCCTGAGCGTATTGAATTCAAAAAATATAGCCCAAGATTAAAGCGTCATACGCTTCACCGCGAAACAAAGTAAGCAGTTGGATCTTCCACTGCTTTTTTTTGTTTTTATAGACTAATTTGATGAGGGAGCGGCCTTTCATGTCATTAAAACAAGAATGTCGGAATCAGATTCAAAGAGAACTGAAAACAATGCCAGACCAATTATTTGATAGAGCCTGTCAAGAGATCGCTGAACATTTGTTTAGGTCTGCTTATTGGCAAGAAACAACTAGAATTGCTACAACAATTTCCCGAGACCGAGAGATCGATACATCAGCTATTATTCAACGAGCTTGGTCTGAAGGAAAGCAGGTTATGGTTCCTCGGACAAATTTCAATAATAAGACAATGGTCTTTTACATAATTACTCATTTCGATCAGCTTGAAACGCGTTCATATGGGATCAAGGAGCCAAGGCCAACTGAGACGATCGAAATCCCACCTAGCCAAATTGATCTTTTGCTAGTACCAGGAGTTGCCTTTGATCAACGTGGTTATAGGCTTGGCTATGGTGGTGGATTTTATGATCGCTTTTTACAAATTTGTAATGCTAGAACATTGTCACTTGCATTAACGGAACAAATTCTACCGGAAATCCCACTCGATTATCATGATCTACCTGTTGATCATCTCCTTACACCAAATGGGTTCATTAAATGAGTATGCTGATACCAGGAATTTTATTGCTTGCCTATTATGCTTATAAAACAGAGAAGCTTACCCGTTCAGGTGCCGTGACAGCAATGATTGTTGGAGTTGCTATCGCATATGGTTTAGGGTTAGAAGGTCTTTTTGTTTTAGGTTTGTTCTTTTTTAGCTCTAGCTACTTAAGTTCATTTAAGAAAGAGAGCAAAGAAGAAGAGATTAATGAAAAAGGTAGCAGACGCGATGCAATGCAGGTGTTAGCGAATGGAGGAATAGCTGCTCTATGTGCAATGATGTATAAGCTTGATCCATCATCCATTTGGATTTTGGGTTTTCTAGGTAGTATAGCTGCAGCAACTGCTGATACATGGGCATCAGAGATTGGCCCTTTAAGTCGGAGAAGACCTTGGCATATTAGAACGTGGCAACATGTCGAGAAAGGAACCTCGGGTGCGATTTCTATTAGAGGTACACTAGCTGCTATAGTAGGTAGCTTGGTCATTGCCCTTACATCATTATTATTTTTTGACTTTGGTAGTTTGGTTCTAGCCTTTGTTGTTCTTATTACAATTGCTGGCTTCCTTGGAAATTGTTTCGATACTGTATTAGGTGCTTACGGACAAGTTACTTACCGTTGCCATATATGCGGGATGGAGACAGAGCGATTGTCGCATTGTATGCAACCTACTGAGCAAATAAAAGGATGGAAATGGGTAAACAATGATATCGTGAATATAACCTGTACTTTTGTAGGAGCATTAATAGCGATCATGACGAGTTGGTCCGCATTTTGAGGAGGGAAATCATGGGAGAGAAAAATGAACGATATTCAAGACAGATGCGCTTTTCACCAATTGGTGAATTAGGACAGGAACGTTTATCAGAAAAGGCCGTTCTCATTGTCGGTGTTGGAGCATTAGGAACAGTACTTGCTAACCATCTTGTTAGGGCGGGTGTTGGCCTTGTCCGCCTTGCAGACAGAGACTACGTAGAAATGAGTAATCTCCAAAGACAAATGCTTTTTGATGAACACGATGTAGAATCGAGTCTACCGAAAGCGATTGCTGCCAAAAATAAGCTGAAAGCAATCAACTCTGATGTTGAAATAGAAGCAGTGGTAACAGATGTAACGATTGAAAGTTTACCAGAGCTTATTGAAGGAATCGATCTTGTTCTGGATGGAACAGACAATTTCAAAACTAGATTTCTACTTAATGATATGTGCTATAAATTGGGTGTGCCGTTTGCTTATGGAGGAGCTGTAAGTTCAAGAGGTATGTCAGCATTGTTCATTCCAGGTCAAACACCTTGTTTACGCTGTTTTATTGGGCAAGGAGCAGGAAGTGGACAAACATGTGATACGATTGGCGTTATTAGCCCTGTTGTTGATATTGTTGCCTCGTATCAGGTTGTAGAAGCAATGAAGTATCTTGTCGGAGATATAAAGTCACTAAGACATACCCTCAAAAGCTTTGATTTGTGGGGAAACCATCAATTTGATTTAAAAATGGACAAGCCGAAAGACAATTGTCCGACATGTCAGCTTAAGAACTATCCCGCGTTAACCGAAGAAGACGATCATATGACAACGCTTTGTGGACGAGAAACGGTACAAATTCAAGCTGGACACCCTTTAGAGTTAAATCTATGGGCAGAAAGACTTGGTAAGGTTTCAGATGTTAAGGTTACGCCTTTTTTAATTCGGGCACAGCTTGTTGAGGGAGAAAGATTCGTTTTGTTTCCTGATGGCAGAGTTTTAGTTCAGGGTACAGAGGATCTTGTGAGGGCAAAATCATTATTTAATAAATACATTGGTGGCTAAAGTAAGAAGGAAGGATGGATAAAATCGAGAATATCGTTGCACATTAATAGCAAAGGAGGGCTAAAAATGTTCCAACGTTTATTTTCGCTTGTATCGTTTGTTATTTCTTTTTACTTTGCTTACAAATATCGTTACAGAGTATTAAATGCGTTTTTAGGGCGTCGTATTTTACGGAAGCTGGCAGTAAGCCTTGCGATGCAAATCCCGTTTATTCGTGATAAGGTTCTTGGATCAGTCCTACAGTACAAACGTCCACAGATGAATAACTAGCCTTGAAGGGTCTGTCCGAGAATCATTACAAGGATAGGCCCTTTTAATTACAATGTGGTTGCTTTTCATGTGCACAACGGTGCATCGTTGATATAATGAATGAAAAAGAAATAAAGAGAGGTTATCAATGAACATACTTAAACAAGATTACCTTTTCTGGAAAATTGTTCACCATTATGTGTTTACATTAAAATGGCGTGTATTAGACCAACGCACAAATGAAATTTGGCTGGAAAATGAAGGATCTAAGCCTCGAGAAGTCATTCGTGTTATTCGAACTGACATTGATTGGGCAAATTCATTAAGAAATAATGTCATTCAGTCAGTAAAAGCATTTGAACGTATTCGTCAGCATTTAAGCGTCAGAGAATTAGTAGGGAAAAATCTATTCATATCAGTATATCCGCCCGTTGATTCATGGGAGGATATTGTTAAACCCTTTTTCATTAACGAAAAACAAAAAACAAAGGTTGTTACTTCATTACTGACAAAAGAGGGAGAAGGGCATTTGGATAAGGATGATTCCGTTTTACTTGCCTTAGATACTCTACAATCAAATGAAGATGTTGAACAATTAGAACAGCAGATACAGAAGTTGAAACAAGAGGTACAAACGGGAATTAGAGCACGTCTTGAAAACGAGAAGAACTTGTTTCTATTTGGAAAACCAATTGCGACTTATCTTTTGTTAGCCACGGTAGCTATTTTGTTCTTTTTTCTTGAAAGAAGTGGCGGAAGTACATCAATCCTGACCTTGATCGAGTTTGGTGCGAAATATAATCCTCTCATTATTGAAGGAGAATGGTGGCGCTTTTTCACAAGCATGTTTTTACATATTGGCTTTGTTCACTTAGCTATGAACTCATTAGCCCTCATTTATTTAGGTGGGGCAGTCGAGAGGATGTACGGGACCCGTCGCTTTTTAATTATTTATCTCATTGCTGGGTTGATTGGTTCGATTGCAAGCTTTGCATTTAATACAAAGGTATCAGCTGGGGCTTCTGGAGCAATCTTTGGTTGCTTTGGTGCATTACTCTACTTTGGTACGATTCATCCAAAGCTTTTCTTCCGAACGATGGGGAAAAACCTTTTTTTCGTGCTGGCCCTTAATCTTATCTTTGGTTTCTCGGTTCAAGTGGTTGACAACGGTGCCCATATCGGCGGATTAGTTGGAGGATTTCTTGCTTCTGCAATGCTACATTTACCAAAACATACTCGTTCCTATAAGCAATTTCTAGCTGCGATTGCTACTGCAGCGACAATGGCTATCCTTTTGTTTTATGGGTGGAACAATGATCAAAAAACAGTGGATCCACTAACGGAGCTCTCGCTTGGGCAGGAATATTTGATGGCTGAGAATGTTGATGAGGCCTATCCTTTTTTACAAAGAGCTGTCGAGATTGACCCAACGATGCCTGAGGCAACATTTTTACTTGCATACGCTGAGGCAATGAGAGGGAATTATCAAGAAGCACATCAGCTTTTGGAAACGACAATTACGGAGCGACCAGATTTTCATGAAGCCCACTATAACCTAGCTCTAGTATATCTAGAATTTAATCAAATAGAAAAGGCTCGGGAGGCCGTTTCCCGAGCAATGGAACTCGATTCAAATCAACAGTATTTAGATTTGTATAATGAATTGTCAAACGAATAGCTACGGTGAGATTGTTTGCAGTAGTTGAACTGGTTCACCGTCAGCTGTACGAAATAGGACAAAGAAGTGATCTGGTTTCTCTGGAATCAATATGAGTGGGACGGTACTCCCGATTGGACTGACGGTTGTACCGTCTTGTTTTCTAATACCGAGAACATAGTTCTTGTATAATCCTTCCCATAATCCGCCTAGAAATGTTGCTGTTTGTTCCTCGCTAAGCCCTGGTAGTGCATTCTCATAATCAGCAAGAGCCGTTAAAGGAATTTTCTCGTATTCTTCAGCAGGTAGATTAAAGTAAGTAAATAATTCCTCCCAGTCAAATGTTTGTTGCTGAGAAAGGATATAGTCTAGGATTCGTTTACTTTCATGTTCTTCTTCTGTATCTGGAACACGAAAGGAATGAAGTGGACTTAATGGTGAATCAATCACATAGAGCTGATCAAAGCTTAGAGACTGAGCACTTTTGATTTCTTCATTTGGATAATGAAGTTCAGCATGATGGAAGGTTACAACACGATAGTGGCCACTATCATCTGATTGGACCTCCTTTTCCATTTCTACATAGTCTGTTTTCTCCTTCCATTTTGATAACGTATCTTTTAAATAGCCATCTTCAAATAAAAGAGAAACATCCTGCCGTAAATAAGCCTCTTGGTCAAGCTTTGAAGATACCTCCCAATTCAAACGGTATTCATCCTCATCCTCAAATGATTGAAAATTAATGGAAGAGTGCTTCTCACTAAATGATGCATTCGAATCAATTGGGAAGAAGATGAGGGCATCTTTTAATGGTTCAGGTTTGATCGAAAAAACAAGAAATAATCCAACTAAAAATGACATGATAACTAGAACAATCGTGAATGTTATTTTTTTCATGGTGTCCCTCCAATGGACAAACTATTTGCGACATTTATATGTCTGAAAAAGCTCTTTTATGCTTTGATGAATGGAATTTGGCACAAAAGCAAATAATGTAAGAGAATTGGGGGCTATTATAATGACTACGAAAACAAATATTAAAAACCCGGTGACATCAAATTTTGATCAGAATATCGCTTTTCTAAAAAAAGAATTGGCTGTCGATGATAGCTTTGATTTGATTCATCTAGAGCTTGAATATGCTGAACGACAAATGGGCTTATTTCTTGTTGATGGTTTTGGAAAAGATCAGGCCATCACACAAATTCAACGTCAATTGATATTGATGAAGGCAGAAGACCTTGATGAGAAGCCGCTAGAGAAATTGATTAAGCATCATATTCCTTATGTAGAGATTGAAGCTGTCGATGATTTAGATAAGGTCGTCGATCTAGTGTTATCAGGTCCGGCCGCATTAGTTGTTGATGGGCTTGATAAGGTCATCCTTATTGATACAAGAGAATATCCTGTTCGTGGTCCAGAAGAACCAGACACTGAGCAAGTTATTCGTGGATCGAAGGATGGATTTGTTGAAACGATTGTAATGAATGCGGCTCTTATTCGACGTCGAGTTAGAGATCGAACGATGAGAGTGGAATATATTCAAATTGGTAAGCGTTCCAAAACGGATATTGCTGTGTCTTACATTGCTGATATTGCTGACCCAGGGTATGTAAAGCAAATAAAAAAAGCAATAAAAAAAATAGACACAGATGGTTTGTCAATGGCAGACAAAACGATTGAAGAATTTGTTTTCGGACATCATTCCAATCCATACCCATTAGTTCGTTATACGGAAAGACCAGATGTAGCTGCCTCGCATTTGTTTGAAGGACATATAATCATTATTGTGGACGGGTCTCCAAGTGTTATGATTGCCCCTGTTACCTTCTGGCACCATCTTCAGCATGCGGAAGAATACAGACAAAAGCCTGTTGTTGGTGCAAGTCATAGATTGGTTCGTTATGTGGCGGTATGGGCTTCGTTATTTCTATTACCTTTATGGTATTTGCTAGCTACAAATTCTTTTTATGTGCCGGCAGCACTTGAATTCATAGGCGAAGAAAAGACCGGAGCAATTCCGCTATTTGTCCAGTTCTTGATTGCTGAAATGGGGATTGAGATGCTAAGGATGGCCGCGATACATACTCCGAATGCGCTAGCGACAGCACTAGGATTAGTGGCTGCATTGCTTATAGGAGACGTTGCAATTAATGTTGGGCTGTTTTCACCTGAGGTTGTATTGTACCTAGCAGTTGTCGCAGTAGGGTCATTTGCTACTCCGAGTTATGAGTTAAGCCTAGCAAATCGTCTTGTCAGAGTGGCATTACTTGTTTCAACAGCAGCATTTGGGATGGCAGGACTGGTGATTGGTATAACGGTATGGATCCTAATGCTTGTCAATTTAAGTGCCCTTGGTACACCATACCTATGGCCATTCCTACCATTCAAACCAAAAGCCTTTTTAGATGTACTAGTAAGAAGAGCCATGCCACACAGAAGACAGCGCCCTTCAGTTCTCCATCCTCAAGATAGCGATCGCTAAGAGAAAATATAAATCGTAGAGCTGAATTTCTTTTGAATATGTAATGTATAGTAAGAGGCTCGACATAACCAAGTGGATGAAATATGCCACTGGTAAATGTCCATTTTTGAGCTGTTTGGAGTAAAAAATAGGAGTACAGGAAAAGATGACCCACATTATGGATGATCTAGACCTGTCTCCTTATTTTTGTTTTTTGGTTTCATGATTCGATTCAGATTAACTAGAAAATTGTAGTAGCACCCTGAACTTGCATATGCATGCCATCCTTAGGAAAAGATTTTTCGTATCACTTTTATTGAATTTCTCGTTTGACTTTAACGAGTCTGAATAAGTAGACGTTTTGTGATCAGAAGACCCATCCAAAAAGTTTTACTAATCTTTTGAAATTCACTATTAAGAGAAGAAAGATTCTATCTTACCTTTCATCAAAGCGGACGGGATGGGCGGGCCGACTCCTGCAGGAAGAAAGGGCAGGTTGAAATCCACCGGCGTAGCCGGTTAGTTCAACGCCCGCCTGCGGAAAGCGTGCCCCCCATCCCGGTAGCCTATTCGAAGCATCTTTCTACGTATCAATTGTTCGGATTTTCTTTACTCTTCCTTAAAATCCTTCTCGTACAAATCATCCTTAATAAAAATTTCCTTCTCATCAACTGCCTGTGACTCATGTGCTAATACTAGACCAATTGGTGTATCTTGTTGAGGATTAACGATCGTATAGCGAATCCCTAGTTTTGACGCCTCTTGGATGTAATTTGAATAATGGGGGTAGCTTAAGTCATTATTTATGTATAAATGTGCATTTGGTTTTGTTTTCATTTTCGTAATAACCTCAGGGTAGGTCCCTTTTTTGAATACTTGCTTTTTGGTTAAAGCAATGTAGATTCTTTCAATAATGGTTGTAAGAAATAGGCTACGCTCCTCTGATTTTATTTCTGGTGCACCATAGATACCTCGGTCAAGAATATCCTTCATTTTCTGGTCCATATCTATCCCTCTTTCCTTATGTTTGTCCTTCTTATCTTATCCTTATCGACATAAGATATAAAGTGAATAAAATATGAAGGAGATGTTGCTGATGTGGTTAATAATGTTAGTACTGATTTTTATTTTTACAATCGGCGTCACTATTGGAGGATTGCTTGCAGCACCGAAAGACCCCCCAAGACCCATTCACCTATTTCTGTTTTCATTATTTTTCTCGATCCTTTGTTATATAGGTATGCTAGCAGGTATGTTTTTAACTGGGTGGATCGGTTTTCGTTTTATTGAAATTATTCTATCTATTTTTGCTCTGCTATTTATTGTAGCAAGTATATCAAGATACCATCCAACATTTGGATTTTTTCATCCCGAAGACAAAGTAGTCCTACTGGTTCTGGCGGTTATTTTCTTTTTGATTGGTTTTGAATACGGATTACTTGAAATGAGGACATTTTTTACGTTGACTGCAGGTGTTATATTTACAGCTGCTCTTGCCTTTGGTCTATTTATTCAAATTCGATTCCTACAGATGGCCCGTCGATCTACCTATATTTCATTCATTCCATTAGTCTGGCTTCTTTTCGTAACAGTAATTAAACTGTTATAATAGGAGTGAGGTGAGTATGATGAAGACGATGTACGATGTCCAACAATTACTAAAGAAGCATGGGACAATTATTTATACTGGCGATCGTGCACTAGATCTTGCTCTAATGGAGGAAGAATTAAGAGAGTTGCACGAATGGAATATAATAGAGAGGACATTGTATATCGCAGGTCTTCGCATCTTACGAAATGAAATGAGCACAGTACGAGAGTAGAGGGTGGATATGATGGAGAAGTGGTTTGTAGGGGTAGATATTGGCGGTACAACAATTAAGATGGCCTTTGTAACAGGTGAAGGAGAAATTATTTCAAAATGGGAAATACCGACTAATACCGCCAATGGTGGAACGGAAATTCCAGAGGACATTGCTGAGGCAATTCGTCAAAAATCTGCTGAATTGGGTGAATCTGTAGACCACCTTCAAGCAATTGGAGTAGGTGCACCTGGATTCATTAATATGGATACAGGCTTCATTTATCAAGCGGTTAATATAGGATGGAAAGATTTCGCGTTAAAGGATCTACTTGAAAAAGAAACAGGATTGCCTGTAACCGTAGACAATGACGCAAATATCGCTGCCCTTGGAGAGATGTGGCGTGGATCAGGTGATGGGGCACGCGATCTTCTTTGTGTCACACTAGGCACAGGTGTTGGTGGGGGAATTGTTGCCAACGGACAGATCTTAAATGGAGCGAACGGGATGGCTGGTGAAATCGGCCATAACACAGTGATCGCTGAGGGTGGAATGCCTTGTAATTGTGGCAAGACTGGTTGTCTAGAAACCGTTGCCTCTGCAACTGGGATTAAAAGACTTGCGATGAACGCTTTAGCAGATGGTTCACCATCGACTTTAGCTGATCTATTGGAGCAGCATGGAGCTATTAGCTCAAAAGAAGTATTTGAAGCAGCTGAATTAGGTGACGAAGTAGCGCAATCGGTTGTCCATGAAGTTTGCTTCCATTTAGGATTAGCGTTGGCTAATTTAGCGAATGCCCTAAATCCTGCGAAAATAGTCGTCGGTGGGGGAGTTTCAAAAGCAGGTCAGCACCTTTTAGATCCTCTAGAGTCTGAATTTAGACGATTCGCTCTGCCAAGAGTAGCTGAAGGAGCAGAATTTAAAATTGCAACACTCGGAAATGATGCTGGTGTCATTGGTGGGGCTTGGATAGCGAAGCAACTATCATAATTACTCGTTCTCCTTTATACATATATGGTATGACTTGTTAAAGTTGATGTATAAAGGGGACTAGAGGATGTTAGAATACCGTACAGAGCGAGATCTTCTGGGTGAGAAGAAGGTACCAAAAAGTGCCTATTACGGCATTCAAACGATGCGAGCAGTAGAAAACTTTCCGATTACAGGCTATCCCCCGCATCCAGAGCTTATTAGAGCATTTGGCTATGTAAAGAAAGCAGCAGCTCTTTCGAATAAAGAGGTAGGAACTCTAAAGAAGGATATTGCTGATGCCATTGTTAAAGCATCTGAAGAAGTCATTGAAGGTCTTCTTAATGATCATTTCATTGTAGATGCTATACAAGGAGGAGCCGGCACTTCTTTTAATATGAATGCAAATGAAGTGATTGCTAATCGAGCAATCGAGCTTCTAGGTGGAGAAAAAGGTGAGTATTTACGCGTTAGTCCAAATACACATGTTAACATGGCACAGTCAACAAATGATGTATTTCCAACTGCCATTCATATTTCTTCGCTAAGACTTGTTAATCAATTATGTGATGAGATTAAAAAGTTCATTCATACATTAGAAGAGAAGGAGCGGGAATTTCATTCTGTCCTAAAGATGGGTAGAACGCATTTACAGGATGCTGTACCAATAAGATTAGGTCAAGAGTTTGGGGCGTATCGCCGTGTTATATCTCGTGACTTAAAACGAATTGAGCAATCTAGCAATCATTTATTTGAAGTGAATATGGGTGCAACTGCGATCGGGACCGGTTTGAATGCTAAGGTTGATTATATTAAAAAGGTTGTTTTTCACTTAGCACAATGTACGGGCTTTCCATTTAAAACTTCGGAGGATCTAGTAGATTTAACTCAAAATACAGATGCTTATACGACATTATCAAGCACGTTAAAGATCCTTGCCATTAATCTTTCTAAGATGGCTAATGATCTGCGTTTGATGAGTTCAGGGCCTCGAACGGGGTTCAATGAAATTAATTTGCCATCAAGGCAGCCTGGTTCTTCAATCATGCCAGGGAAGGTTAATCCAGTCATGTGCGAAGTGATTAACCAAATCTCCTTTCAAGTGATTGGGAATGACCAAACCATTACAATGGCGTCAGAGGCTGGACAACTTGAACTTAATGTTATGGAACCTGTTCTTATTTTTAATTTATTACAATCATTGTCTATCTTGAAAAATGGAATACATGTTTTTCGAATCTATGCAGTTGAAGGGATTACGGCCAATATTGATCGTTGTCTCGAACAGGTCGAACGAAGTGTTGGGATCATAACCGCGATTAATCCTCATGTCGGTTATGAAATGGCCTCACGTGTTGCGAAGGAAGCGATCAAGACAAATCGTTCTGTTAGAGAGATTTGCTTAGAAAGAGGGATCCTTTCAGAAGAGGAGCTAAATGAGATCCTTGATCCTAATGAAATGACTAGTCCAGGTATTGCTGGAGCTAGATTTATAGAAGGCTCATGACAGACGTGGTTGTCTCAAAGTACCAAAATAAATAAGTAGATTCCCTTTTTATCACACATATTGCAAGGTTCCTGAAAGATACAGTAACACCATCAGTGCTTAGAGATTTGTCCAAAGGTTGCATTTATTCCTTTTGTGACAAATCTTTTTTTGTTTTTTTAGAAAAAAGTGAAACGTAATAGGGAAAAAAATCGTCTAATATACATAAAGAAGAAATTGTCGTTTAAGATAGAACATGAGATAATGCGGTGAGGAGGGGGAGAAAGTCATCTTGAGATACATCTTTTTTTATATGATTGTTTTATTTGTACTTACTGCATGTTCAACCGCGGAACCACTTGAGGTAACTCCATCCCCATTAACAAAGAAAGAGAAGTCAGAAAAGGTTGAAGTTCCTGAATCTTTCGTAGAAGCTTCGGCAATTATCCCTTTACAAAAGAGGTCCCCATCTTTTATTGAAGTAGTAGGGTGGGTTAATGATGAAACGATTCTTTATTTAGAGGAAAACGAGCAAGGTTCCAAGCTTATGACTTACGAGCTATACACAACTCAATCTTCTGTTTTTTTCGAAACGGATGATTGGATTATTGATACACAAACAAATGAAGACTCAACTCTTTTTGCTATTCAGACACTAAGTGAGACAGAGGGAGCAAAATTGACCATTGTCAATCAATTAGGGGAAGAAAAATTGGTTATAAGAGATTTAGGAGAGGAGTATTCTGTCTTCTGGAATCCTTATAACATAAACACTTTTGTTTTAGTCGCTTTCTTACCGGATTGGCAGTTCACATCTTATGTTGTCGATGTAACGGAAGGTTCAATTGATGAGATTGATCTAGAACAGTCCTATATGCAATGGGTTGATGACACAAAGGTCGCCTATTTGAAGTGGGATGAAATTGAACCAACGTATTTTGCACCACTCTTTGAACTTGATATTGAAACTGGAGAGAAATCAATTTGGAAAGATGACGTCATTGCCTATATGAGTTTCTCTGAAGGTCTCTCTCTTACTGTGACGGTCGACCGACCAGATGCTCTGTACTCATCATATACTTTTTATAAGGACCAGGAATCCTTTAGAGAAATTGAAATGCCGATATTGAATACGTATTCCGAACAATGGTGGGTACCTTATTACACATATGACAAACAATTAAATCTCTTTTATTACATGCGTCCCAAATACAGTAGTGATTTCTTTAGCTATACTGATGGATATGAATTGATTGCCTATAACGTAGAAGAAGATTCAGAAAAGAAGCTTGCAACGTTCGAACGTAATCTTCCATTAAAGATATCACCTTCTGGAAAAGCGATTTTACTTGGAGAGCAATTTGAACAAGTATATGATGTCAATAAGGGATCAATCATTAATCTTCTAGGAGAGTAGTCTCTTGCATTTTAAGGTCATTCTGTCATAATGGAGACAAAGAATAGCACTTAAAATGAAGACTAGGGGTGTCGATTTTGACTGAGAAAAAGGATCAATCCTTTTACCCTCGTACCTGATCTGGCTAATACCAGCGTAGGGAAGTCGATGCAAATGAGAGTATATCATCTGTAGCCGTATTCCGTATGTTCGGGATACGGCTTTTTAATTTATAAGGGGTGGAAGGTAATGAGAGAATTTAAGTTATATGCAATTACAGGAGAAGAGTTTCATCAAGGGAAGAGCTTGCTGGATGTAATGGAAGAAGCCATTTTGGGTGGAGTTGATATCATCCAGCTCAGAGATAAAACGAGTAGCAAAAAAGAAGTATTCGAAAAGGCAAAGCAGCTGCGGGAACTTACGAAAAAACATAATGTAACGTTTATCGTCAATGATCACATCGATGTTGCATTAGCTGTTGATGCAGACGGAATTCATATTGGACAAGATGATTTACCGATTCAAGAAGCGAGAAAGCTTGTTGGAGATAAGATTATTGGCTTATCTACACATCATATTGAGGAAGCCCGCCTAGCGGAAGCAGAAGGTGCGGACTATATTGGTGTTGGTCCAATATTTGAAACAAAAAGTAAAGTCGATGTGGTTGACCCTGTAACAACAGAATATATTAGACAAGTTTCATCAGAGATCAAGATTCCTTTTGTCGCAATTGGAGGGATTAAACTTCACAATGTCGATCAAGTTCTTGCAGCTGGTGCAACTAGAATTTGTATGATCAGTGAAATTGTTGGTGCAGAAGATATCCAGTCTGTCTGTAAACAATTCATACAGAAATTAGAGACTAAGGGAGTGTAAGTAGATGCAATTGATTGTCAATGGTGATGAGCATCATTTAGTTGTGCGTACTCTTGCAGAGGTTGTTGCTCATTTTGAACTAGAATCCCAACTCGTTGTAACTGAGGTTAATGGGGAAATTATAGATCGATCACAGTGGGAAGCGACAGAGATTGAAGATGGAATGAAGATTGAATTAGTTCAATTTGTTGGAGGAGGATGAGCCATGGAAAAGAAACTTACAATAGCTGGAAAAGAGCTTTCATCTCGTTTTTTCCTTGGGACGGGAAGATATCCTAATCCTTTTGTTCAGAATGAAGCGATTAAGGCATCAGGAGCAGAAGTATTAACGTTTGCCATACGTCGTGTCAATTTAGAAGCACCTAGTGAAGATGCTATTTTGCAACATTTAGAAGATATGCCGTTCACTTACTTACCTAATACCTCTGGTGCGAAAACTGCTGAGGAAGCAGTAAGGATTGCCAGATTAGCTAAAGCTTCGGGATTAAGTGATTGGATTAAGGTTGAGATTAGTGTTGATGAAAAAACATTACTACCAGATCCAATTGAGACATTAAAGGCAACTGAAATTCTTGTAAATGAAGGTTTTATCGTTCTTCCATATACTTCGGATGATCCTGTTCTTTGTAAGAAATTAGAACAAGCTGGTGCTGCTGCAGTTATGCCGGGCGGTGCACCTATAGGGACTGGACTCGGGATTTTGAACCCATATAATCTTCAGTTAATTATCGAACAATCTAATGTGCCAATTATTGTAGATGCTGGCTTGGGTTCGGCAATGGATGTGGCTCAAGCAATGGAGCTTGGGGCGGATGGTGTGTTAATGAATACACCAGTAGCGAAAGCGAAGGATCCTGTGAAAATGGCTCAGGCGATGAAGTATGCAATTGAGGCAGGTAGACTTTCATTTGAAGCAGGTCGAATACCGAAGAAAAAGTATGCAACAGCTAGTAGTGGACTTACATCATTTATCTCTAACTAGTAGCAGTGAAGCAAGGGGTGAGTTTTTTGGGGGAACATGTTCTTGTTTTAGGTGGCGGTGTCATTGGTCTTGCAACAGCCTTTGAATTAAATAAAAGAGGACATCAAGTGACGATACTAGAGAAAAACGTCTGTGGTGGACAGGCATCTGGTGCAGCAGCTGGAATGCTCGCACCTTTTTCAGAAATAGGGGAGGACCCAGACGATTTCTTCCAGCTTTGTTTAGATAGTTTACGTCTTTTTAAAAGGTGGCAGCAAGAGGTGAAAGCTGCTTCAAAACTAGATTTTGAATATAGTGAAAGTGGCAGTTTACATGCTGTCTATCATGAAGCTGATGTGCTAGCACTAGAAACACGTAAATCCTGGCAGAAAGAGTGGGGAGCTGAGGCTGAGCTTATTTCTGGCAATCGCTTACGGCAAATGGAGCCACTTCTTTCAAAGGATTTAATTGCAGCAATGTATTATCCTGAAGAAAGCCATGTCTTTGCTCCTGACTATGTCAAGGCTCTTGAGACTGCCTGTCGGTTGAATGGGGTCATTATTCATGATCAGCTAGAAACTGTTGAAGTGGTTGAATGGCAAGAAAGGGTAGCATTAAAATCAAAGGATAATCAAACATTTACTGGTGATCGCCTAGTCGTTTGTTCTGGGGCATGGTCTAGTGAACTTCAGGACACGTTTGGCCTTAGAATACCTGTCTACCCAATTAGAGGTCAAATCTGTGCATATGATCTTCCAGAAAATGACATAAAACATATTGTATATACAAGCCAAGGGTACTTTGTTCCAAAGGCTAATGGCACTCTTGTGAACGGGGCATCTGAGGACATTGCAGGGTTTAGAACAGATGTGACTGAAAAAGGGATTGCCCGTTTAACGAATTGGAATAAAAAGGTTTTCCCTCACTTGGAAACGAGGACACCTTTTCATACTTGGGCAGGTCTACGTCCAGCTACTCAAGATGGGTTCCCACTGATAGGGAAACTCGATCAAGCATCACATGTCATTTTTGCAACAGGACATTACCGAAATGGAATATTACTTAGTCCAGTTACCGCAATTGCTGTTGCCGATTTAATTGACGAAAGTAAGATTTATGGTCCGTTAGCATCGTGTAGACCAGAACGATTTTCATAAAAGGAGAGAAAGGCATGACAATTGCTAAAACACTAACAATTGCCGGTTCAGATAGTGGTGGAGGTGCTGGGGTTCAAGCAGATCTAAAAACGTTTCAAGAGCGTGATACGTTTGGAATGAGTGTGATAACAGCATTAACAGCACAAAATACACTCGGGGTACATGGGGTATTTCCACAGTCACTTGAAGCAATTGAAGCTCAAATTGATGCCGTCCTGTCTGATATCGGTGCAGATGCAGTCAAGACAGGAATGCTGTTTTCAGCAGAGATTATTACTCTAGTTGCTGAGAAGTTAACACAATATAATGTGAAGAATGTTGTCGTTGATCCAGTTATGATTGCGAAGGGCGGTGCAAAATTACTTCAAACAGAAGCAATAGAAGCCCTTGTTACAAAACTATTACCGGTTGCGACAGTAATTACTCCAAATCTACCTGAGGCAGCAACATTACTTGGTCTAGAAGAAATCGTTACAATTGAACAAATGAAGAATGCTGCAATTGAACTTCACAAAATGGGTCCGGATTATGTTGTGATCAAGGGTGGGCATTTACATGAAGGGCCAGCTGTAGATTTATTATATGATGGTCAAGACATTCATGAATTAGCAACAGAACGTATTGAAACAAAGCATACACACGGCACAGGGTGCACATTTGCAGCGGCTATAGCAGCTGAATTAGCCAAAGGCAAACCGATTAATGAAGCTGTTCAAACAGCAAAGGAATTTATTACATCTGCGATTTCTCATTCCTTAGAAATCGGAAATGGAATTGGGCCGACTAACCACGCAGCCTATCGGACATTAGCTAATAAAAAAGGTGTTCTTTAATATGTTTAGTGGAAATAAGCCAGTACTTATCTTACCAGGTATTTTAATGATTATTATGTTTATAGGTGGATATTATTTCTTAGGTGATACTGATACTTTTACAAATGAAGAACTTAAAGAGGTCATTGAGGTTGATGTGCAAGTGGACGAACAATCCCAAGGCTTGCGTATTCAAGGAGAATGGGACTGGACAATTATGCCTTCAGAAGGGATATATGGAGATGATTATATCAGTGTTTTTATTGAATCGGATGAATCATTTAGCATAGAGACTGCCGAGCTAAAGCTATTGTATGCTGGTGATGTGATCGAAGAAACCGCTGGTAAGGTTGTCGAAAACGGTGTAATTTTTTCGTTTAGTAATCAATTGGTTGAGCAAATTAGCTATGGCAATAGCGGTGAATTTGAAGTCGTAATGTCAGGGGAGAATGTAAAAGCAGAAGACATCTCGATTCGCTATCTTCATACATGGACTAATCATCTTCCTTTAGACTTAGATGATGCCAGTTTTCAAGATCCGACTTTTGGAGAAGCTGAAAATGTTCCATATTGGATACTAATTAAATAAAGGTGGGTTGATCATTGGTTGTCAAAGGACTTTCCTACCAAAAGGGCATTTTTTATATTGGCAAAGAATATGTATCATGTGCCTACCATGAAGGTGGCCGTCTACAGAGTTGGGTGAAGCCGGTTAATGGGAAAACGATGGCTTTAATGATGAAGCAAGTATTTCTAGCCATGCCGCTGTGGTTTAAAATCATACCGATTCTTCTTGTTACCCTTATTTTTTTACCGAAGATGTCCTCTGCTTTACAATGGGAAGGACTACCGTATTACCTTTTAATTTATTTCATGTTAGGAACTCACTTTATATTCCCGAAACAACTCAGAAAGTATCATGGGGCGGAGCATAAAGTATTCAGCTACAAAGGTCTTATATCAAGAGGAAGATTATCACTTATTAAAAGAGCAGCAATTACGAATCGACACTGCTCAACGAATGCCGTTGTCATTTATTTCTTGAGTGTTCTATTCATTAGTCTTGTACTTCTAATTTTACAATTTCCTTTATTTCGGGCAATAGAGCTGGCATCATACAGTAGTGTACTGATGATCCCAGTTGTTCAGAAATCTATGAAATTACCGCACGTTGGTTTTCTCTTTAGGAAGCCTATTCTTACTATTTCCTATTGGCTTCAGGTCTATGTCACTACGGAGGAGCCTGAGCGCAAGCATCTCCTCGCATCAATTGAATCCTATCGCAAGCTAGCAGCAGAAGAATTTCCAGAAAGATTAATAGTAAGAAGGAAATCAACAAAGAAGGAGGAGAAATCATTGGCTATTGTAGATGTAACGATTATCCCAATCGGTACCGAAACACCTAGTGTCAGTCAGTATGTTGCAAAAATTCAAGAGGTCCTTCAATCATACGAAGGAAAAATAAACTATCAGCTTACACCGATGAGTACATTAATTGAAGGAGAATTGCCAATCTTATTTGAAGTAATTCAGGCGATCCATGAAGTACCATTTACATATGGTATTAAGCGAGTGGCAACAAATATTCGAATCGATGATCGACGTGATAAACAATCAACGATGGCAGGGAAGCTAGAGGCTGTACAGTCTAAATTAACCGAAGCCAATCCACAACAGAATTCAGCGGAATGATTGAAAAAGCCATTAAGAATGTCATAGTGGGTTCGGTTAATCCGGGAAATCAGTAAATAACGACTTAACAGAGGGCATAATTCGCATATGAATGGGTGTCCTCTTTTTTGTTGTTATAGAAATAATTTGACGTTTACTATACTAATTAGCAGATCAACACCCATGCAACTTAACAACACCGCATAAAATTTATGCGATGTTGTTAAGTCTGTGCTAAAACTAATCTAAGATAGTTCACTAAACTAAGCGAGTTGTTTTTCTGAGCGTTTAAACTTGCATTATATTGCCAATTAACAGTTAATATATATGCTGATTAGTATAATATTTTCATTGTGATTTGCATTTTTCTCCCCGTCAACTTAACCGGTTAAGATCACCTAATGGCTTTTAATTATAGACAGAAGTTCTTTAATTTAGCCACGATTCAATCGTTTCACCATTGTCACGTGTGGGATTCCTGCGTCAAGGAATTCGTCTGAAACCGTTTCATATCCAAGCTTCGCATAAAATGGCTCAGCTTGTCGTTGAGCATTTAACTTTGCTTTTGTGAATCCTTTATCAGAAATGGTTGTTTCAATGTCCTGCATAAGCAATCGTCCTACTCCTGTACCACGAGCGACTTTGGCAATGCAGATTCGTTCGATTTTACCATAGCCATCCACAAAACGTAGTCGACCTGCTCCAGCAGGTACTTCTTGATCATTATATACGACAAAGTGGATAGCCTGATCTTCATATTGATCAATTTCCTCTTCAATAGGCACATGTTGCTCTTCGACAAATACCTCTGTTCTGATTTTGTAAGCATCTTCTAGCTGTTGTTTATTTATAACCTGTTGGACTTTCATAAGTATCTTAAGCTTCCTTTCCTAATCGAAATGTTTCATAAACGGTCCAAGAACCATTTTCAAGTTGATATAAAAGTTGCATGCGGTCAATCGTTTCCTCATGCTCGAACTCTTTCATCTTTAAGCGACCAACAATATCTGCATGCTCATCTTCTGATAAATCTTGACCAATTGTTAAATGGGGGACGAAGCTGTAAGGCTTTGTTTCCTCTGAATCCTGGTGTAATGCTTTATATAAATAGGTTAAGCTTTCATGCTCTTGAATTTTAAAGAAGATTGTATTTGACTGTGGATAAAAGCTGTCTACCTTATATACTTTAATATAAGCAGGATCAGCATTTTTCGCTATTTCTTTCAATGACTTAAGTAATTGAGGAAGCTGATCTTCCTCTAGCTCAAATGGATCCTTCAATGTGATATGCGGTGGGATCTGGGCATAATGTGTGTCATAGCGCATCCGAAATGAATTCGCTTGATCCTGTAATGGTTTTGAAGGAAAAAGAGCAATTCCGTATTTCATCGTAAAACCTCCCTTTTATGTATACGAAAGTAATGATTTTAGTCCACGTGGTAAATCCTTTTGCCAATAAGTCCATTTATGATCCCCATCAAACTCATGATAATAATAAGTGAAATCCATCTCTTCAATGAGCTCTGTTAATTGACGATTGGGCGGTATAAAATCAACAATGTTTCCGTCTGTTGTATTCACTGCTGTTTCCTTTAGACCAATAACATGATAGAGTGATAATTCTTCAGGCTTTTGACAAGCCTTCACCTC
The DNA here is from genome assembly GCF_017939705.1 of Halalkalibacter suaedae. GTDB lineage: Bacteria > Bacillota > Bacilli > Bacillales > Bacillaceae_D > Halalkalibacter > Halalkalibacter suaedae. Next base: position 252,768 of record NZ_JAGKSQ010000003.1, on the reverse strand, counting down.
AGTCAAGACATCTTCATTTACGAATGGTGAGTGCATCATTACTTGCCCAAATAAGCTCGGATAGCGGACCGCTGTCATTAAAGAAACCGTTGCAGCAAGCGAATCACCAGCTAATGTCCGTGCTGAGGCAAGTGGTTCAAGTGGGTATTCCTCGTCAAGAAATGGTAGTAACTCATGTGCTAGAAAGCGTATATATGCTTCGTTCTTTTTTGCTCTTGGAAAGTAACGCTCTCTTCTTTCATCGACTGAAGGGTAGGGAACACCAACAATAATCGTTTCTCGTATGTCGCCTTCCTCCATTAGCGCCTCTGCTTGCCTAGGAATTCTACCAATTTGGAAATAATCATTTCCGTCCTGACATATAAGCAGATCATATGTCTTTAAAGGTGTAAAATCAGGAGGTGTATAAATAAGTAGTGAAATATCTTCTTTTAGCTCATTACTTTTGATTACAGCGTCAGTAATTGACCCTTGTAATGGTTTTTTAGCCATCAACTCAATTCCTTTCTTGAAATATGTCTTGTTCTTAGTTTACCTAATTTGCCAGAAGAATGCTATGATGAACGAATTGAGTAGTTGCGACATATTTTGTACAATAAGATAAATGAAATACGAGAAAGGTGAGGGCATGAAAAAGCTACCAAAGTGGATTTATTATAAACAAGTGTTCTACTCGAAGTTTCAAGCTGGTTGTGTAAAAGCAAAAATTGAAGACAATTGGATGAATGGGTATGAAATTGGTCCTCTAGTTGAAATAAAGAAACTACAATCAGAAAAATATATTGTTCGTTATACATATGACGAAATTATTTAGGGATCTTTCTTGAAGTTCTTCATGTTTTATTGTAAGTGGAAAAACGATCTTGGAGTATTTCTCCAAGATCGTTTTTTTTAATCAAATAATTTTTTGTATGTGCTGTAGCCTTCTTTTTCTAAGTCTTGTTTTGGAATGAAACGTAAGGCTGCAGAGTTGATGCAGTAGCGCAATCCATTTGGTCCGGGACCATCATTAAATACATGTCCAAGATGAGAATCGGCTTCTTTGCTACGGACCTCTGTTCGTACCATGGAGTGACTGAAGTCTTCTTTTTCTATAACTTCTTCTTCAACGATAGGTTTCGTGAAGCTTGGCCAGCCACACCCTGCATCGTATTTATCATTAGAGCTAAATAGTGGTTTGCCAGATACGATGTCAACATAGATCCCATCTTCTTCGTTTTCGTAGTATTCATTTCGAAATGGAGGTTCAGTTCCATTTTCCTGTGTGACATGATACTGCATCTCTGTTAGTTTCTGTTTAAGTTGTTCCTTCTTTTCGTTACTCATTCTAATTCCTCCTAGCTCCAGTGGCGATTAATATAGTCTTCTCGTCCAGACCCTTTTCGATATCTTGAATAATGTGCAGGATTCTTTTGATAGTAGTCTTGATGATAGTCTTCAGCTGGATAAAACGTCGACGCAGGTAAGATTAATGTGGCTATTGGCTTTGAAAAGCGTCCACTATTTTCAAGTTTCTCTTTTGAGTTTTCAGCAACTATTCTCTGTTCTTCTGAATGATAAAAAATAGCGGTTCGGTATGAATCACCTCTGTCAAAAAACTGTCCACCTGCATCAGTCGGATCGATTTGTTGCCAGAAAATATCAACAATTTTTTCGTAGGAAAAGATTGCTGGATCAAATGTAATTTGTACTGCTTCAAAATGTCCAGTTGTTTCGGAGCACACTTCTTTATACGTTGGATTTTCAGTATGGCCACCTGTATAACCAGAGATAACAGATTCAATCCCATCGTATTGATCAAATGGCTTGACCATGCACCAAAAGCAGCCGCCAGCAAATGTTGCCTTCTCAAAGGAAGATGTTTTCATTACGCCTTACCCCCTTTTTCTTTGTCCTTAGTATAGCATGTCACATCCTTGTTTACTTAGTAGATGCTCATAGTGGATTTTTGTTTAGGTTTGAGTCAATCCCCATCAAAATCAGCTTTCGGACGAGCATACCAACAACATAACCGCTTATATGAAAGAGGATAGGTGCCCAGATAACACCGAGTATGTGGTTAAATATGGAGAATGTTGAAGAGTACACAACCCCAACCGTTCCGAAATAGGCCGATATCGCAAATGGAACAAATGCGTAGCGTATCTTATCGCCACCAGCATCCCGGTAAGCATCATACATTGAAAATAAGTACAAACATGGGTAGAACATAATCCATTGGTAGTTCACAACAGCGTTCGCTGCTTCACCGTTGCCATAAAAGCTAGGAATAATGGCTAAATTTAATCGAGCTTGAACATTTACTGTAAATTCGAGGATTACGAAAAAGAAACCTTTTGCGTACTTTTTATTTAAAAATTGCCCAAACCCAGGAAAGGCAATACACCAAAACAAGACTTCCATCCTTTTTTCTTTTTCCATACATTCTCCCTTCTGAAAAGACGCCGCATAAGCTGGGCGGGATCAAAATGAATCTGTTAATTGTGAAATATACTTAAGATAAGGAGTGGGAGATCAAAAGTAATCATTCTATGGTTGGAAGAAGGGGCTAAATAAATAGATCTGTGTTTTCATAAGATGCCTCCAGTTTATTTCTGTTGTTCTAGTTTGGCACTTAAATAATTTTCTAACCGAGTCAAACAGAATTTTCTTGGATCAAAGAAATTGAACACAAAAAAGCCACCGAAAAAGAGTTTCTTTTTCAGTGACTGCTGATCTAATCTTTTACTTTATAGATCGAATCGTGACATCTTGATTGGAAGAAAGCTTCTCGGGTAAACGATCGATTGCTGTCGTTACATTATCAATCTTCTGCTCGAGCCGGTAGAGTAAATAGATTGTAACCATGACAGGAAAACCGTATTCTCCGAGTAGTGGCATCCAAACATTAAGACCATCCATATTACAACTCTACAGGTGTGACATTTCTTTCAACAACACGTGCTCCTATAATAGCAACCAGGTTTCCACCACTTGTCACAATTGTATCCCCTGCAATAATCTCATTCATTGAGTTCGTAATCAAAACCTGATCAAGTGGTTCGATTGGATCGTCAACGGATAAAGTGACTGAACGACCTTCCTCATTTTTAAACAATAGTTCTAAACGTTTGCTCATTGCTATTCCTCCTCATTTTCATATTTTAGATAACTGAGTAATGATTGTTACGAACAGAGTCTGCAAGTGGATGCTGTTGAAGACTTACTAAGGCGTTAGTCAGTGCAACCAAGCTTTCGTCTGTAGCACTACCTTTGACATTGCTAAAACTTTTAGTCTTCGTGATGTTTTTCCCTTCCTCATTTACACCGGTAATAAAAACAAGTGAGAGTCGAGTTTGTTGTGCTTCATTCATGTGATCACCTCCTTTCATTATTTATATAGCTTGGTTGAATAGTTTCTGGTGAAGTGATAGAAAATAATTTATTGATGAGTTTGTAATAAGATGTTAGTGGGTAATTAATAAAAGCTAGGAATACCTATAAATTCTTCTGATGGGAAAGGGTGGAAGGCGTGAAGATAAATCAATCAAATGTTGAATCGAGACCGAGTAGTGTCTTAATTATTTCAGCTATTCTTGTCGGTCTTTTTGTTGCATGGGGAGCACTTGCACCAGAATCGCTAGACAGAGCAGCTGGTGAAGGATTAGGCTGGATGATAAATAATTTTGGCTGGTTTTATATGCTTGTTACAGCATTTTTTGTTTTGTTTGTTATTATTTTAGCTATTAGTCCATTTGGAAGAATTCGACTTGGTAAGCCGGATGAGAGACCAGAATATTCATGGTACTCATGGATTGGGATGCTGTTTGCAGCAGGAATTGGGGTTGGATTTGTTTTTTGGGGAGTTGCAGAGCCTGTTTTGTACTATTTAGATCCACCAATGGGCTTCACTGCTGAAACACCCCAGGCAGCGGTGGCTGGTTTACGTTATGCTGTCTACCACTGGGCCCTTCATCCATGGGCAATATTTTCAATTGTCGGTTTAACCTTGGCTTATGTGCAATTTAAAAAGGACCGACCGGCCTTAATTAGTTCTGCATTTTATCCACTAATCGGTGATCGTGTAAACGGGTGGTTTGGTCAAGGGATTGATATATTAGCTGTAATTGCTACGTGTACAGGGGTTGCAACCACATTCGGGTTAAGTGCACTTCAGATAACAGGTGGTCTATCCTACATTTCACCAATTCCAAATAATGTTTGGACACAGATTACTATTATAACAATCGTTACGTTTCTATTTATGTTCTCCGCTGCAAAAGGCGTGGATAAAGGAATAAAAACACTAAGTAATATCAATTTAGCAGTTGCTGGTTTACTATTGATTTTTGTTATTATTGTTGGGCCTACATTATTTATCGCTGAAAGCTTTGTCACGACACTTGGGGGCTATATTACCAATGTGGCATCAATGAGTTTAACGATGACTCCATTCACAGAGAGTGCATGGCTTGGTACAAATACGATTTTCTTTTGGGCGTGGCATATTGCTTGGGCACCTTTTATGGGGATATTTATTGCCCGCATTTCTAGGGGGAGAACGATTCGAGAATTCATGATTGGTGTTCTTCTAGTGCCAACTGTTCTAGCTGTTATATGGTTTACTACCTTTGGGGGTACTGCCCTTAATATTGAAATTGCAGGCACTGCTCCAATTGGTGATTTGGTTATGAATAATGTGGAACTAGCTTTGTTTGCAACACTTGGAGAACTTCCGTTAAGTGCGATAACGAGCTTCCTTGCTGTCCTATTAATTCTTATTTTCTTCATTACATCAGCTGATTCAGCTTCATATGTTCTAGGAACAATGACCTCTCGCGGAAGTTTAAATCCTGGTCTCATCGTTAAGATGATTTGGGGATTATTGATAGCCGGAACAGCTAGTGTATTACTACTTAGTGGTGATGGAGGCCTTGGAGCACTGCAAACTGCATCGATCATTGCCGCACTTCCATTTGCAATAATTATGGTGTTCATGATTCTAGCTGTTCTAATGATGTTAGGAAAGGATTTTAAGATAGAGGATCGGAAACGGAAGTCAAAGAGGCGTGAATCAATAACAAAAGAAATTCGTGAAGAGATATATGAAGAATTGAAAGAAGAATTGGTGGAAGATATGAAGAAAGAAATTAAAGAAGATGTTTATGAGCAAGTAAAGGAAGAGATTTATAATGAGATAACTACAGATAAGAAAAATAAATAAGGAAATAGTTTCGAGGGTATTTCTTGAGTAAATGCAAGAAATACCTGTTTTTTTACACCAAACATTCATTACTTTCATAAGCTAATAATGCTAATAGGTAGAGATTGATTATGAAAGGGTGTATTTAATTGGAAAATTACGAAAAAGACTTGATTAACCTAATGGTTGGTAAAGTCTTAAAAAAGCACGATGCTAAGTCAACTGCTGAACTGTCTGAAGAAGAAAAAAATAAGGTTAAAGATGTTGTGGAACAAATACAGAGTGAGGTTGAGAAATTTCTACAAAATCAGAATAAAACGGTTGATGAAACTGATTTTGAACAATCAAATCAAGCTGGAGGAGAGCCAGAAATAAATCCACTTGTTCAAGAAACACTTAATAAATTAACGAACAGTAATAATGATGTTAGTAATGTGAAGACATTTATCAAGGATGAAAAAGAAGAGTAATGTGGTGGAAGTGTCACAACGGTCAAATTGATCGGTTGAGGCACTTTTTTTATTTGACTAACAAAATAGGCGTTTGATTTAGGGCAATTGACCACGCAAAAATGTCTAGGTTACATAGAGTAAATTAGAAACCGAAAGGAGGAATTGAAAATGAATCAAGATGTATACTACTCAACAGAATCAACAACGAAATCAGCAGGGTGGTCAGCATTAGACCCGAAATCAACACACCCTTGTATTCCAACTTGTGAAGAAGGTGATGATGTCGTGCAAGAAGCTGGTCAAGTAAGCAAAACATTACAACATTCTGAGGAGCTAATCTTCATTAAGGATTCTTGTGATATTACAGTAAATACAACAGATACGAAAGCGGCTGTTCAATTACAAGCTTCATTACAAGCGGCAATCGCATTAGTAATTAGCATTTCAATTGCAGATAGCGACCAAGCAGAAGAAATTACACAAGAATTACTTCAAAGCTCTAAAATTAAGCAAATCTCAGTACAGAAAACAGTAATTGAGAATTCAAGAAACGTTGAAGTAACAACAACAGATACTCAAATTGGTGTAAACATCCAATTATTACTTCAAATTCTTCTTGCGTTACTAGTAAACTTAGACATTCTTTAAGTTTATGGAAAATGAAGAAGGGCAGGGATTTTTCCTGTCCTTTTTCTCTTTTTCTACATTTAAATCCTTGTATACATAAAGTATTAAAAAATTTTTGTAACAATTGGGCGTTTGACTGAATAGAGTAGCAAAGAAGTCATTTTTATTTAAAGGGGATGAACGAATGTTTTATCATGTTAAAAATTTGCAGTACAACGCTAAGCCAACTAGACCGGACGCCGTTTACGCGAAAAAGCTTCAAGAGATTTTAGGGGGGCATTTTGGGGAAATTTCTGTAGCGATGCAATATCTATTCCAAGGATGGAATTCACGTGGAGATGAAAAATACCGTGATCTATTATTAGCTACTGGTACAGAAGAGCTAGCGCATGTTGAAATGCTTGCAACGATGATTGCTCGTTTGCTAAATGATGCCCCTATTGGTGATCAAGAGCTTGCGGCAAAGGATCCAGTGATTGGAGCTGTCTTAGGAGGGATGAACCCACAGCATGTTATAGTTTCTGGTCTAGGTTCATTGCCTGTTGATAGTGCAGGAAACCCATGGACTGCTTCATATATTGGAGCAAGCGGTAACCTATTAGCAGACTTTAGAGCTAACTTAACTGCTGAATCAATGGGGCGCCTACAAGCTGTTCGTTTATATGAAATGACGACAGACCCAGGCGTGAAGGATATGCTCTCTTGGTTAATTGCTCGTGATACGATGCATCAGAACCAGTGGTATGCAGCTATTTGTGAATTAGAGGAGAAAGAAAACATTGTCGTACCTAGTACATTCCCTCGTTCTTTAGAGAAACAGGCAGTCTCATATGAGTACTACGATTTATCTGGTGGCACAGCTAGTAAGGAAGGGCGTTGGGCTCACGGGCCAAGTATGGATGGATTAGGACAGTTCCAGTATGTTCATAATCCAGAACCTTTCGGCAAAAAACCGAGATTAAAGCCAGCTCCTCTTTATGTACATGATACTGTTTTACCAAATCCTCCACATATGCCTCCTATGTATTAAGTTAGATAAGATGTCCCCAGTGTATTGGGGCATCTTTTTTAGTTCACAAAATCTTCAACGCATCATTTAGCAAATCATATGCTACTATGATATCCTTTATATGGAATAAGGAAGGGAAGGTAAAGTATGAAAAAATATATCATGTTGCTCTTAATTGTTTTGCTATCAGCTTGTGGACAAGATGAGTTGAACTCCGGTGGCCAAGCAGTAGAGCTACTACCAATTGAAGTTGAGTTGGTGGCTCCATTAGAAGCAAATACAAATGAGGAAATTACATTTGAGGCAAGTGTTACACAAGGTGAGGAACTAGTTGATGATGCAGATGAAGTTCTGTTTGAAATTTGGTTAGAAGGTCAAAAAGAATCTGGTCAGACCTTAGAACCATCTGAACAAGAGGAGAACAATTATTTTATAACTCATACCTTTACAGAGCCTGGCACCTATCATGTACAGGCACATGTAACAGCTAGGGAACTTCACCGGATGCCAGTAGCACAAATAACGATTAGTGAAGAGCCTCAAGAACAAGCTCACGCCGAGCATGATCATGAAAATGATAGCACTGACAATGAACAGGCTGAGAAACATGAGCATCAACATCATCACGGCGAAGTAGAGATTGACGCCCAAGTGGTTGATTCTGAATTGCTGCTTTCAGCTACCCTTGATGGATCAATGCTTAAAGGAGCTAAGTTGACAATCGAGGTAAAAGATTCTTCAGGGGAAACGGTGAAGTGGCTTGATCTTTCTGAAAAAGAGGCGGGTATTTATGTGGGAAGTGAATCCGATTTAGAGGGACCAACAGATGTCGTTATTCATATCGTGAAGGATGAATTCCACGAACATGTTGAAAAAAACATAGCATTTTAGAAAACTGCATACTCAGACAAGGCCCTGAAGCTTGGACGATACCTTATCAGAGGCCCTTTCCGTGTCTGGTATATTTTATTTTATATTTGTAAAAACAATGTATGAAAATATTGAATCAATCTGAAAAAATAAGGAACGAGCAAGAGAAAGGTTGTAAAAACGCGTTAATCAGTTCAATTTAGCCAATACCTTTAGTAAGATGAATGTAGTTGGAAGCACATCAAATTCCAACTCCAAACTAAAGGAGGAATTTAAGATGAGCAAGAAACTACTTTACACATTATTAGCAGGAGCACTTTCATTAAGTGTACTTGGAGCATGCAGTGAGGGTTCTGACCCAGCAGACACTGAAGGGGTAGATCCAGTAGAAGAAGCACCAGCTGAAGAGACAGAGGAAGCAGACGAATAAAAACAAACATACTATCTTCATAGAAAATTACTTATCTGAAAGCGACTCTTATTGGTCGCTTTCTTTGTTTTGCATCATAAAAAAAAATTGGCAGAAAACTTACTAGAACAATTGTAAAAGTAAAAATATTCTGATACAAATTTATTGTAACAAAACTATTTTCAATTCAAATAACTATGTGTTAATATGCATATGCGAGCATAAATATTATATTGATAGAGAAAATTATAGGGGGTATTCGAATGAAAAAGAAATGGTGGATGTTATCATTATCGGCAGCATTATCAATTGGTTTACTAGCTGGTTGTGGAACAGCAGAGGAAGAAGAAACAACTGGAGGTGGAGACACTCCGACAGATACAACTGATACAGAGGACACGGCTGAAGCTCCTGCAGAGAAAGTTACGCTTGTTATGGGTACATCTGCAGATTATCCACCGTATGAATCGGTTGATTTAGAGACAGAGGAAATAATTGGTTTTGATATTGATATTGCTAAGCATATTACTTCAGAATTAGGATATGATTTACAGATTGAGAATATTGATTTTGAAGGACTTATTCCGGCGATACAAGCTGACCGAGTTGATTTTGTTCTATCAGGTATGACTCCAACTGAAGAAAGAAAGGAAAATGTTGATTTCTCCGATATTTACTTTACAGCAGTAAATTTAATTGTTACGACAGAGGATGCTGGTATTGCTTCAATGGAAGATCTGGAAGGCAAGAAGGTTGGTGTTCAGTTAGGTTCAATTCAAGAAGGAGAGGCTGACAAATTATCTGAAGAACTAGGTTTTGAAGTTGTGAAGTTAAATCGAATTCCTGAAATTGTTCAAGAATTGATGACAGGACGTATTGATGCAATTATTATGGAGGACACTGTTGCTGCAGGTTATATTGAAGCACAAGACCTTTCAAGCTTCGAACTTCCTGTTGAAGACGATACTGAGCTAGGATCAGCGATTGCATTTCCTAAGGGAAGCGAGCTTCAAGAGCCGTTTAATGAAAAATTAAATGAAATGATTGACAGTGGATTAATGGATGAATTAATCATTAAATGGTTTGATGATCAAGAAGAATAATAGATAAGTTTTATACAGGAAGGATAATAGGGCATGAATTTGGATTTTAGCCAAATCGTGCCCCATATCCCTTTTATTTTAAAAGGGATCGGGGTCACGTTACAGTTTGTATCTGTATCATTAGTGTTAGGTCTTGCGTTAGGAACGATCTTATCGATTTTCAAGATTGGTCGTTTTGCTTTTTTAAGGTTTTTAGCGGATGCGTATACGTCTTTATTCCGTGGGACCCCATTAATTTTACAATTAATGATTTTGTATTACGGAGTACCACAATTCGGGATTGACATCTCAGCATATGTAGCAGGAGTTTTAGCGTTTGGATTGAATTCAGCAGCGTATGTGTCTGAGATTATTCGAGCGGGGATAAGAGCAGTAGATAAGGGACAACAAGAGGCAGCAGTTGCACTAGGCATTCCATATCGTCAAATGATGACGAATATTATATTACCACAAGCATTTAGAAATATTTTACCAGCACTTTTTAATGAATTTATCAATCTAACAAAAGAGTCAGCAATTGTTTCTATTATTGGTGTGATGGATTTAATGCGTCGTGCCCAAGTAGTTAATGCACAGATTTATAGAAGCTTTGAATCACTTCTTCTTGTAGGTCTTGTTTACTATATACTTGTGATGCTCCTTACAATCATTGGGCGTCTCATTGAAAGGAGATTACAGCGTAGTGATTAAGATAGAAGATCTTCATAAATCATTTGGTAAAGTAAATGTACTAAAAGGGATTACGACTGAAATAAAAAAAGGTGATGTTGTAGCAATTATTGGTCCTTCTGGTTCAGGTAAGTCAACATTTCTAAGATGTCTTAATCTTCTTGAACCACCGTCAGCAGGAAAAGTCTGGGTGCAAGGTCAAGAACTAACCGATCCAAAAACGAATGTACGTCGTGTAAGGCAGCATATCGGGATGGTCTTTCAGCATTTTCATTTGTTTCCGCACAAGACTGTCTTAGGAAACTTAATCTATGCACCAATGACAGTAAGTGGTCTTTCGAAACAAGAAGCAACAGATCGAGCTGAGGCTCTACTCGCGAAAGTTGGACTTTCTGACAAAAGAGACGAATATCCTAACCGCTTATCTGGTGGACAAAAGCAGCGTGTTGCCATTGCTAGGGCTCTTGCGATGGAACCAGAAGTTATGTTGTTTGATGAACCTACATCAGCATTAGATCCAGAAATGGTTAAAGAGGTACTAGAGGTCATGAAGGACCTAGCTGAATCTGGAATGACGATGGCCATCGTGACACATGAAATGGGCTTCGCCAAAGAAGTAGCTGATCGCGTGTTATTTTTGGATCATGGAGTATTGATGGAGGACTCACCACCTGATGTTTTCTTCACTGAACCTAAATCTGAACGTGCAAAAGAATTTTTAGCCAAAGTATTATAAATGATCGAAGTATGTTTGGACTGAATAGTAAGGAAAATAAAACGACTTGTATAGCTACAGGTCGTTTTTTGTCATTTAATTAGTCATAAATTAGTGTGAAACTATGCTACACTACAAAAAAACAATTGAGGTGTCTCTATGCCATTTCGGATAGGCTATCGAACGTTGAAAACGGGGGTCGGAGCAAGTCTGTCAGTATTTATTGCTCAGGCATTACAGCTGGACTTCTATGGTTCTGCAGCAATTATTACTATCTTATGTATCTCTGTTACGAGAAGAAGCTCTTTGCAAGTGTCTTGGTATCGTATAGCAGCATGTCTTGTTGCGATGTTGTTTTGCGGAGTATTATTTGAATTACTTGGCTATGAGCCGTGGATACTTGGATTATTAATTTTATTATTTATACCAACTGTTGTCATGTTAAAAGTGAGTGAAGGGATCGTAACGAGTACCGTTATTATTTTACATATATACACAGCTGGATATCTGAGCTGGGAATTAATTATTAATGAGATTTCCCTCATCGTTATAGGTGTAGGTATTGCCCTTCTAATGAATTTGTATATGCCTAGTAATGATAAGAAGCTGAGATATTACCACAAAGAAATCGAAGAGCATTTCAAGAGGATTTTAAAGGAGTTAGCGATTTATTTACGAAATGGTGAAAGTGAATGGGACGGGAAGGAAATTCCTGAAACGGTTGAATTGCTTACAAAAGGAAAGAGTCTTGCCTTTTTAAATAGTCAAAACCACATTTTGCGCTATGACGATCAATATTATTATTATTTCAACATGAGGGAAAAACAGTTTGAAATCTTGGAGAGGGTCATTCCACATGTTTCAAGAATCCATCAGATCGTTGAACAGAGTGAAGTGATTGCGGATTTATTTGAAGAATTAAGTCAATCAGTTAGCCCTGCCAATAGAGTCCCATATTTTTTAGAACGACTTGATCAAATAAAAAAGCAGTTTGAGGCGATGCCTTTGCCATTATCGAGGGAAGAGTTTGAAGTAAGATCAACATTGCTATACATTATGTACGAATTAGAAGAATACCTTCGTATAAAGGATCGCCTGTGGAATCATGCGGATAAAAAGAAGATGTAAGAGATAAACTAACGGAAAAAGAGAAGGGGGCTTTAACGTGCGACTTTCTATTCTGTCACTGTTAGTATTTCTCGTTGCTTCACCGATTTGGCCGGTAGGAGAGAACCCGATCAATGGGGACCCTTTCATTATTGTGAATGTTGAGACAAATGAACTTGCTTATATAAATGATGGTGAAATCAAAGAGGTTCATCATGTAGCTACTGGTAAGGATGGTGATGAGACACCAAAAGGGGTCTTTCAAATTATCGTAAAAGCTCAAAATCCATATTATCGTAAGAAGGATATTCCAGGGGGGGACCCTAACAATCCACTTGGAACTAGATGGATCGGATTCGATGCGAATGACACAGATGGTCGAACATTTGGAATTCATGGGACAAATCGTCCAGATTCAATTGGACAATCGGTTACCGCTGGTTGCATCCGGTTACCTAATAAGACGGTAGAAGCATTATTTGACTATATACCACTTGGGACAAAGATCGCCATTACAGATAACGTGGAGCACACCTTTTTAGAACTAGCAAAAGAATATGGTGCTGTACAATAACAAAGAGGCTGGGACAAAAGTGATTTAACTAATAGAAAAACCGAACAATATAGTTGGCGGACGTAAAACCGCTACTGAAATATACTTCGCTTTCCGCTGGAAGCCGGTGAGCCTCCTCGTCTACGACTGTGGGGTCTCATCCTTGGCTTTATCATCCCGCAGGAGTCTGCGTATATTTCATCCGCTACGTAATTGCTTTGTTCGATATTTCAGTTAGACACTTTAGTTATGTCCTAGCCTCTTTAGGGTTAAATTAGAAAAATGAGACACCCATTAAAAGTGTACCGACAACCATTGTAATAATCATAATATAAATAATTGTTTTTTGAAATTTACGTGGCATTTCATAACCCTCCTCTATCATCCTCTAACTATATTTTACTTGCTTCTTGAACTTAGGACAAGGGGATTTGATGATTAGTAACAAAATGGCAGAACTTAATGGTTTGAACTTGCACTTTTGCGAGGAGAACGATACGATTTATTATAATGAAAAGTAGGAGGCTATACATATGATTAACGAAAAACGTTTAGTAGAGGAATTCCTCGAATTAGTCCAAATTGATTCAGAAACAAAACATGAGCAATTAATCGCTCCAGTATTAAAAAAGAAGTTCGAGGATCTTGGTTTAACGGTTGTCGAAGATGATGCTGCAGCAAAGACAGAGCATGCAGCAGGTAATCTCATTTGTACGTTAGAAGGGTCAAAACAAGGGGTAGAGCCAATCTATTTCACATCACATATGGACACAGTTGTTCCAGGACAAGGAATTAAGCCTTCCATCAAAGATGGATATGTCGTGACCGATGGAACAACGATTCTTGGAGCGGATGATAAGGCCGGAATTGCAGCAATGCTTGAAGCGATTCGGAGCTTGAAAGAAGAAAAGATTGAACATGGCTTAATTCAATTTATTATTACTGTTGGGGAAGAATCAGGACTCGTTGGAGCTAAGGCGCTTGATCCTGCACTATTAAAAGCTTCTTTCGGTTTTGCTCTTGATAGTGATGGTCCTGTCGGAAACATTATTGTTGCTGCACCAACTCAAGCGAAGGTACATGCAACGGTGCTTGGCAAGACAGCTCATGCTGGGGTTGCACCAGAGAAGGGGATTTCTGCTATTACAGTTGCTGCCAAGGCGATTTCTAATATGCCTTTAGGCCGAATTGACGAAGAAACAACAGCTAATATTGGACGTTTTGAGGGTGGGACACAAACGAATATTGTTTGTGATCATGTATCCATTCTTGCGGAAGCTCGTTCATTAATCGAAGACAAGATGTTAGCCCAAGTTGCTAAAATGAAAGAAGCATTTGAAACAACTGCTGAGCAAATGGGTACCTCTGCTATTGTTGAAGTCGATATTATGTATCCTGGTTTCAAGCTAGGGGATGGAGACAAGGTTGTTGAAGTAGCTAAAAAGGCAATGGAAGCAATCGGAAGAAAGCCTGAATTACTACAAAGTGGTGGCGGAAGTGATGCGAATATTTTTGCAGGGCATGGCGTCCCAACTGTCAACCTTGCTGTAGGATATGAAGACATTCATACAAAAAATGAACGTATGCCAATAGGTGAGCTAGTAAAATTATCTGAGGCTGTAGTTGCAGTAATTAAAGAAGTATCTAAATAAAAGAGGAAAACCGATCCCATTTATGAGATCGGTTTTTTTATCATTCGTTGAGTGGTTATATTCGAGGAATCAAGCACAAGAAAAACAAAGTCTAATGAATTAGGAAACAGGAGGACTTGTTTGTTCCAAACTCCATACTTTCTAAAATATGTTCTTCTGTATCCCCAATCATTGCAGCCATTTCTGCAACGGATGGTGAATGCTTTTCTTCGACTTTTGCTAGTTTTTGGATGGCGTTCACTTGTTTAAAAACATCAATGTAACTTAAATGACAATACATGAAAGCCACTCCTTTTTAATCAATTTCAATTAATGATCTTACCTCTTACTCTATAGAAATTACTGAAAAACTGCAAGCTCATTATTCTGTTAAAAACGAACGTATTTTCGTATAATAAGAAGAGAGAGGGGGGAGTTTGATGAATCAAGCCCGTATTATTTTTCATGTTGACATGAATAGTTTCTTTGCCTCAGTTGAAGTGGCTCATAACCCGAAGCTTAAGGGCAAACCACTTGCAATTGCTGGTAATCCAGAAGAAAGAAGAGGCATCATCGTTACAAGTACGTATGAAGCCAGGGCAAAAGGGGTCAAAACAACAATGCCGATTTGGCAAGCGAAGAAACTCTGTCCTAATTTGTTAATCCTTCCCCCGAACGGTGAGCGGTATCGAACGGCATCCCAAGCAATATTTGACATTTTATTTTCATATACACCTTTAGTTCAGCAAGTCTCTATTGACGAGGGATATATGGATGTGACGAGTTATAGTAAGGAGATCCATCCATTACAATTAGCCAAAGAGATACAAGCAAGGATTTTTGATGAGCTTAGACTACCATGTAGTATTGGAGTTGCTCCGAATAAGTTTCTAGCTAAAATGGCTAGTGACATGAAAAAACCAAACGGAATTACCGTTCTAAGAAAAAGGGACATCGATTCAATGCTTTGGCAGCTGCCAATTGAACAGATGCACGGAATTGGGAAAAGAACGGTAGACACGTGGAAAAAACATGAGATCCACACGATTGGTGATTTGGCTAAGGCAGATAAGCAAAAACTTGTTCAGAAGTTTGGTGAACGGGGATTACAATTATGGAGTCGAGCGAATGGAATAGATGTTCGTCCGGTCAATCCTCACGCATATAAGGAATTTAAGTCAATTGGGCACTCAACGACACTAAGGGCTGATACAGATAACCTCGCAGTCATTCAAGCAACTTTTGATCAGCTTGCTTTGAGAGTGAACGAACGTCTCAGGAAAAATAATGTTTATGCGAGAGGTGTACAAATAACGATCCGGTATCATGATTGGAAAATGGTAACAAAGAGCCATAAAGTCGAGCATCCTATTCAATCAATAGAGGATTTACGAAAAGAAGCGAGGCTCTTATTTGATAAGGGGTGGAATCATGAGCGGATTAGACTTCTTGGAATTAGTACGTATGATTTAGTTGATCAACAATATGCCTATAAACAACTGGATTTATTTACGTACAAAGCAGATATCAAAAAGGACCAATTAAATGCAACAATAGAAAAAATTAGACAACGTTATGGTAGTGATAGTTTAAATATCGGTTGGAAGAAACAAAAGGGGGAACAAGAATAAGTAAACATCGATCCTATTTGGTCCGATATACAAAGTAGAACTTTGAATGAGTGGGAGTGTAAACCAATGCAAATACAACATCAAGGAATGACCTCTTCGCCTCAGGTTGAGCGTGGAACGCAGCTTAAGGAAGGCGATATCTATAAAGCCACAGTCAAACAAATCAACAAAGAAGAAGCGGTTTTGTCGATTCGTGGTAAAGAGGTACCAGTTAAATTTGAAGGATCACTCCCAACAAGTGATCGTGTAAATATCCAAGTGATTGATAATAAATCTGATGTCATGAAAGTAAAGGTTGTTGAAGACTCAAAAGGATCTGCTCAGACAAATGCGAGTGAGGGCAATCAGTCTAAGCGACAGTCTGATGTCGTGCAAACATTACGACAGCTAGGGGTAAATCAACCAACCGCTGAATTGAAACAGGCCGCATCAACCCTTCTTAATAAGGGTGTTGACCTATCGCCAGAGTCTGTTCAAGAATTACAGCGTTTTTTAAGCAAAGGACCAATTGAACAGAAAATGCGAACAATTGAGGCACTTGCTAATAAACGTCTGGATGTCACAGCAAATCATCTGAAAGCAGTTGACGAAGCTCTAAATGGTCGTTCCTTCAATCAGGTTCTAAGTGATCTAGCAAAAGAACTTGATCAAGACTTTAACGTACAGCCACGTGAACGACATGCGCAAGGACAGGAAGGGAGTAATAAGGTAACCTCCCCACAAGAAATTCGAAATCTAGTAAACAATGGTTCTATCAAGCAGGCCGTCGAAAAACTAGGTACTGTAGTGAACGATCTACCTAACACATCAGATATAGATGGAATAAAAAGAAGTAGTGAACAGTTATCAGCAGAGGCTCGCCAATTAAATAGGGTAGCCATTGACCGAGTGGTCCAAGCATTACCTCAAGATGTAGCAGAGAGTGAGATGGTTCAACAACTGCGAAATCTCATTGCACGAGAAGGAATTACTCCAGAGGTAAGAAGTCAATTATCAGCCTTAACGGAAAATCAATCAAATGAGTTATTAAATAGAGCAGTAAAACAAGCTCTACAACTTCAACAAGTTGCTGGGGAGAAAATTCTTCAATCGCTTAATTTAATTGAGCAACTTTCATCAAGTAAAAATATAAACTCGGATCAAGTGAATAAGCCTAATGCTACTTTCCTTCAGCAAACAATGAGCATGTTACAGAAGGAACCAGTGTTTGAGAAAATCCTTCAATCCATTCAGGCGCAACTTGATGGTATGGAGTTACCTGAAAATAGCAAACAATCATTACGTCAAATCATTGAGCATGCAGCTAGTCTTAATACACAAGGAAGGGAACTTAAAGCTCGTCAAGAACTGTCAAATGGACTGCAACAACTCGAGCAGACGATCCAAACTAATCAAGCGTTAGCAGTACCAAAGGAAGCAGCATATGCCCAGGATGATCTTCTTCATAGCATGCAGGCAGCAAGTAAGGCAATAGCTGTTACGACGGTTACTGAAAAGATGGCTCAAATGACAGGAGATTTTAAATCTCTTCAACGTGAAGTAAATCGAACATTAGATCAAGCAACTCGATTACTTGATCAATTTAGAAACCAAGCACAGTCACAAGTGAAGCCAATGCTTGAGGCAACGATCAAGAAATTAGATCATGCGATATTAAAAAGCGAAATGATGCTTTTTACAGATATGAAAACAGAGCGACAACTCATGCAAGCGAGCAGCCAGCTTACGGAGGCGAAGAAGCTTCTAGCAAAAGGACAGCATGTAGAGGCAAATAAAATTGTTAAAGAAGTTACCCAGCTTATTGATAAGGTTCACTTTCAACCTTCTGACACGAAAGTAAAGCATTATACAGCAGCAAGAGAGATGGCATTACGTGATTTATCTCCAGAACAAGCTGTCCCGAGACAGATTGCTGAGATAGCGAGAGGTCCTGTTCAAGAGAGCTCACCACGTGCAATGCTTGAAATGGTAAGAATGCTCGGATTAAATCGTGATAGTGAAATGGCACAGCAATTAGCAAATGGTGGGCGTGAACAGCAGCAAAATGCTGATCAAAACTTGAAATCAATGCTGCTCCAATTAGCCCGTGGTGAAGAAGAAGGTTCACGTGTACAGCAACTAGCAAATCAGGCCCTAAACAATGTAACTGGCCAACAATTACTTAGTCGTTCAGATCAACAGGGCATGCAAAGCATATTTTTCCAACTTCCGATGTTGTTAGAAAATAATGTTGAAAACTTGCAAGTCTTTGTGAATTCGCGTAATGAGGGGCAAGAAGTTGATTGGGAGAATTGCAGCATTTATTTTTTAATGCAGACACCTAAGATGGGCGATATTGGTATTTTGGTTTCAGCTAAAGACCGCCAATTGTCTGTTACG
This sequence comes from Halalkalibacter suaedae, assembly GCF_017939705.1. Lineage (GTDB taxonomy): Bacteria > Bacillota > Bacilli > Bacillales > Bacillaceae_D > Halalkalibacter > Halalkalibacter suaedae. The sequence continues at coordinate 234,431 of NZ_JAGKSQ010000003.1, read as the reverse complement.
ATGAAAAATGATCAACAGGATTTCAAACAAAAAATGACGCCACTTGTTCAACACGCTGTTGATAAATTGGTTGATATTGGCTACTCAATTAATGATATTAAGTATTCTCCTTTAAAGACTGAAGAGGAAAAGAAGGAGCTATCAATAGATAAGAAACAGAGCAATGCTGCTACAAGTTATGGGAAAGGATTTGACTTGAAAATATGATGATTTCAAAACATATAAACCAAAAACAACGACGACATATTAATGGTCCCTCTGCCGCAGTTATTCGTTATGATCATAATGAAAGTCCACAGGTTGTTGCACATGGAAAGGGACAAGTTGCTAACCAAATTATCGATTTAGCCAAAAAAAATAATATTCATATGCAAGAGGACCCGATGTTGGTTGAGAACCTACTTGATATGGACTTAGGCGACAATATCCCTCCACAGCTCTATTCAGTCATGGCTGAAATTTTGCTGCTTATTGAAGAAATGGAGAAAAAGTATTAAAGAATTTGTCGAAAGAACCGATAATAGAATTATGAAAGATTTAGTCGGAGGTGGAAGCTTTGACAGCGTTCCTCACAAAGGAAGCATTACATCAAAAATCATCGCAAGAATTAACTGCTCTTCTATATGAAGCGTGTATCAATAATTTAGAAGAAGCAATTACATTAATTAATAATAAAGACTTTCTAACTGCGAACGAAAAAATGCAAAAGGCTGGCGATATTATTCATCGCCTTGGTGCTGGTATTAACTATGAAGCTGGCATTATCGCAGACCAATTAGAACAAGTGTATAACTATATTGCAGATAAGATCATTGAGGCTAACTTTAAAAAGGATCCTTCAATCCTTCAAGAAGTGATGAACCTGCTATTAACGATAATGTCATCTTGGAATGAAGCAATGAAGATGAAACGAGATATGCAAGCTTCGACAGTTAAGTTGAAAACAAGAGCCTATGAAACTAATTCAATTTATGAGAAAGAATAGAGGAGTCTGACGATGAAAATAAACAATAATATTCAAGCACTTAACGCGTATAGAAACTTAAATAAAAACCAATTTCAAACTTCAAAAAATTTAGAAAAGCTTTCTTCTGGTTTACGTATTAACCGTGCTTCTGATGACGCCGCTGGACTAGCAATCTCTGAAAAAATGCGTTCACAAATTCGTGGATTAAAGATGGCAGAGCGTAATGCGATGGATGGTATTTCTCTAATGCAAACGTCTGAGGGAGCTATGCAGGAAGTTCATACAATGCTTCAACGTATGCGTGAGCTTGCTGTTCAGGCAGCCAATGATACAAATACAGAATATGACCGTGCACAGATCCAAAAAGAAATTGACCAGTTAAAGCTAGAGGTTGATGATATCTCAGAAAAGACGGAGTTTAATACACGTAAATTACTTAATGGGTTTAGTGCTGTATTGACGACGTTTAATGCTGATGCCAATAATGTGAACCTAGAAGGATTTCCATTAGTAAATGATGCTAATCTTGAATCTGGAGACTATCAAGTTATTCTTAAAGAAGTTGGTCCAAGTCCTAAAATCACTCAACCTGCTTCTGGATTAGGCGATAGTGTAAATGATATTCAGTTTGAGAATTTTGGAGCAGATGCAGAAGCGGATCCTATGAAATTAGGTGAATACACTCTACTTGTTCGTGATGTAGAAGAAAATGAATTTGCAAGAGTTGAAATACTAGATCCAGATGGTTTATCAATAGGGAGTAAGGTTGTAGGGATTGGCTCCAATGCAGCCGACCCAACTGCGGCTGGCTATAATGCAGATGATAGAACTGTAGCTGGTTTGTTAATTGATACGAGTAAGATTAGTGGTGCTGGAACAGTTAAAATTACGTTGGAAGCTAAAGCGGAAATTGAGTTACGAAATGTAACGGATAACGGACCTGTTACAATTCAAGCACCACGTGATCTTGTAAGCACAAACGGTGTTTTCAAACACGGTGGAATTGAATACAATTTTAATTCTAATATTAAAAATAGTCCTGTTGCAGCAGATGGTACTGTTGATCCATTTGACTTCACGATTACAAATAATGCTCTTTCATTCCAAATTGGTCCAAATACAAACCAAAATGTAATGATCGATATTCCTCGCATGGATATTGTTACACTTGGAATTGAGGATGTAAGTGTTCTTACTAATGATGATGCGAATCAAGCGATCTTCAGCTTAGATCAAGCGATTAATAGTTTATCTGATGCTCGTTCAAAGCTTGGGGCAGTTCAGAATCGTCTAGAGCATACAATCAATAATCTTCAAGTAACTCATGAGAACTTAACTGCTTCTGAATCACGTATTCGTGACGCAGATATGGCTCTTGAGATGACTGAGTTTACACGTAACAATATCTTAAACCAGTCTGCAACAGCAATGCTTGCTCAAGCCAATCAATTACCACAAGGTGTTTTACAGCTTTTACAATAAACTTTTTCTTAACTGGCGAGAGGACTTGTTCTTCTCGCCAGTTTTTCCATGATATTCATTTTCTTCTTGTGAATTTTATATGATAAACTCTAATCAGTGATTGAAACGAAAGTGGAGGTGTGTGATTTGGATATACAACGAATTGGCAAAGCAGGACTAGGGCGTGTCGAGTCTAAGAAAACTGGACCTGAGGCTAAAGTATCGTTCCAAGAGGTCATTGGCAAACAACGTGATGAAAAGGCATATGAGCGTCTATCGCAGCTCATGCAAAAAATAGATGATCAAGGAAAGGTTCTTTCAGAAACACGAACGGTTGACGAGCTTAGAAAATATAAGCAGCTCGTGAAGGATTTCATGGAGGATGCTGTTCAATTTGGATTAAGCCTTGAAGAGAGACGTGGTTTTAACCGAAGAGGAAGAACGAAAATATATAAAATTGTTGAGGAAGTGGATCGTAAACTTCTAGACCTAACAGATGCTGTATTAAAGAAAGAGAAAAAGGGATTAGATATTTTAAATATGGTTGGAGAAATTAAGGGATTGTTAGTAAACATTTATGCATAGGGTATCTGTGCTATGAAATATACATTCACTTACAAAACGACCATTGAGGCACCAATTGATGACGTGTGGGATTTTTTTTCTACAGCTGAGAATTTGGCAAAAATCACGTCTTTCCCCAAAATAAAGATTGAATCAGATCCTCGGACTATGCAAGGCAATGAAATAGTGATGAGCTTAGGCTTTTCGTTGATTCGAATGAAGTGGATTTCTCTAATTGAAGATGTCGAAGCACCATTGCTATTTGTTGATAAAGGACTAGTAATGCCTTTTCCGTTTACGTATTGGAAGCACAAGCATGCATTTGAACGTTATGAAGATCGACCTGACAAAACGTTAATGACAGATAGTCTTGTTGTTGAAGCATATCTACCAGAGAAACTAATTCATCTCTTTCTTAATCAAATGTTCAAGGGGAGAGAGAAAGCTTTAAAGGAAGTATTTCATAGCTAATACAAATAGAACGCTGCTGATAGCCTCGGCAGCGTTCTTTCGCATCCATTTATGATTTCTAGTTATAAGGCTGTTAAAGAAAAATTAAGGGTGCCCCCATCCCGATAGAGGTTTGAAGTGCCTTTTTATGCCTATTTTCTCTATTACAAAAAAGTATCTAATTGAAATACCGAAAACAGCAATCACGTAGCGGATGAAATATACGTAGACTCCTGCGGGATGCAAAAGCCAAAGGTGAGACCCCACAGGCGTAGCCGAGGAGGCTCACCGGCTTCCCGCGGAAAGCGAAGTATATTTCAGGAGCGGTGCTTCTATACCATTTATAATAGTACGGTTTTTCATTAGTTAAAACACATTTGTCCAAGCCTCTTTTTATTAATCTTATTTCCAAACATCCTCTGCAATTTGAACAACATGGCGTATCTTGTCCCACTGTTGTTCTTCAGTAAGAAGATTACCTTCTTCAGTTGAAGCAAATCCGCATTGTGGGCTTAAGCAAATTTGGTCCAAGCCGACATATTCACTAGCTTCTTTAATACGTGCCTTGACATTCTCAGGATTTTCTAACTCGCCAAATTTAGACGTAATCAATCCTAGTACAAGCTGAAGATCATCTCGTTTTACATGTCTTAAAGGTTCAAATCCACCAGAACGCTCATCATCAAACTCTAGAAATAATCCGTCAACATTTAAGCCACCGAAAATCGTTTCTGAAGCATTTTCATAGCCACCTGTTCCGACATAGGTCGATTTGAAGTTACCTCTGCAAATATGCATTGTAATCACTAAATCCTCAGGTTTGTCTGCAATTGATTCGTTAATTCCTCTAGCGAATAATTGAGCTAGTGCCTCTGTTTCATGTCCACGGGCTTTAATTAATTGTTGAGACTCTTCAGAGAAGAATAGTGACCATGATGTGTCGTCTAACTGAAGATAACGGCAACCTGCATCATAAAATGCTTGTATCGCTTTCTTATAAGCAGCAATTAAATCATCAAACAATTCTTCTTCAGTTGTATATGGTGATAAATCAGATTCCTCTCTGAAAAATAACATATTTGGACTAGGGATTGTAAATTTAGCAAGATGGTCACCGGCAACACTATGTAAGAATTTATAATCGTCAATCATTGGATGATTTGTAAAATCAATTTTGCCAATTATTCTAATTCCATGAGCACTTGTTTCTACCCCATTAAATTGAATTCCAGATTCTGTATCGAAAAGTTCGACCCCATCTAGTCCTGCAAGGAAATCATAATGCCACCAGCCGCGTCTGAACTCTCCGTCAGTTACACCTTGAAGGCCAACTTCCTTTTGCTTTTCAACTAGCTTGGTGATCTCTTCATCTTCAATTGAACGTAATTGTTCAGCAGAAATGTCCCCATTTTGTTTTTGTAAACGTGCATTCTTTAAACGTTCTGGTCTTAGGAAGCTTCCTACATGATCAGCCCGAAATGGTGCTTGTGTTTTAACTGTGCTCATTTTCTCCATCTCCTCTTTTATTATCTTTTTCTTTTCTAACAACTGATCTTTTGCTAGCCCCAAGTCCTGTTCCATGTTGCCGACTTTTTGGGTAATAAAAAAAGTCTTCACCATTTAAGAAGAAGACTTTTTTAAAACTATAGTCATCTTCTTATCTTTCAAGTCGGCTAAACTTGTTGGAATTAGCACCTTACAATGAAAGATCATTGTTGGTTGCTGAGGTGTCATAGGGCCATACCCTCGACCTCTCTTGATAAGAAATCAGTATTATTAGATTTTTCACTACTTTATATCATTTACTTAAAATTTGCAACAATTACTTTTACTAGAAAGGAATGTCTTCATTCATACATTTCTACCAACCTCGTTCATAAGGAGTTGGTGCTTGAATGTTTGTATTAAGTTGTTCGGCAGCGACTCGAGCCCAATAAGGATTACGTAGTAGCTCCCGAGCTACGAAGATTAAATCAGCTCTATCATTCTGGAGGATTTCCTCTGCTTGAAGACCAGATGTGATTAAACCGACTGCACCTACATCAATCTTAGCTCCTTTTTTGATTTCTTCTGCATGCTTTACTTGGTAACCAGGGTAAACATTTGGTGGACCAGCAGGAACAACGCCTCCTGTGCTTACATCGATTAAATCGACTTCTAAATCCCTCATCCATTGAGACAGCTGAACAAAGTCAGATAATGTATTCCCGCCTTCCATATACTCTTCAGCAGATATCCGCACAAATAGAGGTCCTTCCCACTCCTCTTTCACAGCTAGAATTGTTTCCTTTAACATACGGAAACGATTCTCCAAAGAACCTCCGTATTCATCTGTTCGTTTGTTTGTTAGTGGCGATAGAAATTCATTTAATAAATAGCCATGGGCAGCATGAATTTCAATAATATCAAAGCCAGCCTGCTTGGAACGACGAGCTCCCGCTTGGAAAGCGGCTATTTTTTGATGGATTTCTTCAGTTGTTAATTCCTTTGGCATCGCCATTTTTTCATTAAATGGAATCGCAGAAGGGGCATAAATTGTTCCTGATACAGTTGCTTTACGGCCGGCATGAGCTAATTGAATAGCGGCCTTAGCGTCATGGGCATGAACACGTTCAACTACAGTTTTGTGTCCAGAAATATGTAAATCATCCCAAATCCCTAAGTCTTGATCGGAAATTCGCCCCTGCGGTGTTACTGCTGTTGCTTCAATCATAATAAGTCCAACTTGTCCAATTGCTCTTGATTCGTAATGAGTAATATGGAAAGGACGGACTGTTCCATCTTTTGTCTCAGAGGAGTACATACACATTGGCGACATGACAATGCGGTTCTTTAAGGTGACCCCTTTAACGGTGTATGGTGAAAATAGTTTATTTGTCATCGAAATACCTCCCTTATTTTCTTAGTTAATAGTTTACCATGCTTATTTTTTAATCTCGAATTTTAGGATTTGTGAAAGACGGAAAGGATAAGGAGGAAAGGAGTTTTTTTATGCATTCAAAACAGACAGTGAAATATATATGTCATTTGTATTCTTCCGGAAACCAGTATTTTTATAAGACTGAGTTAATTACATACGATTCTTGGGAGGATATTGATTCACTTGGATGGACTACACCAAGACCGATCTCGGAAATGACTTTTCGCAAAAGGGAAAAGGAAGGATACAAAGTGGAATACAAAACCTTGAAAAAAGAACCAGCAGAAGTAATTCCATTCGTAAAAAAGCAATTGTCACAATAATGGCATGCATTCTGGTTGCTTCTTGATAGACATTCTGTAAACTAGACTTAGACAGATGGACAGGAGCGGAGAATATGAAAACTAAATGGTTGATAGGATTTTTATTAATGATGCTGACGGTTTTAAGTGGGTGTAATATTCTGACAGTCGAAGAAACAGAAACAATACAATTAGAAGCAAGCGGTCTTGAAACATTTTTCATTCAACATGATGAAGGTGATGTCACAATTACTGGTGTTGAAGGACTTGACCAGATTGAGGTTGAGGCAACACTCTCAGTAATGAGTGAAGAAGAAGAGCAAGCGAGGACCTTTTTAGAAGAGCATTTAAGTATGAGTTTGACAGAAGTAGATGAAGGTGCACTTTTAACAACAGCAGTCACAAGAGGTGCAGAGATTGAGCAAGGCAATATTCATTTAGAGATTAAAGTACCGAATGATTTAAAAATTGACTACAAACAGAATGAAGGACAATTGAAAGTTAATTCAATGGCTAGTGATCTGGTTATTGAACATGGTTCAGATCATTTGTTTCTTGATCAAATTAATGGAACAGTCAAAATTACAGATGGTGCTGGAAAAGTAATGTTAACAAATGTATCTGGGGATACAACAATAAATAATGCATCAGGAGAGACTAGTGTAACTAAGTCATCGGGGAATTTATTTAGTACTAATGGATCTGGTGCTCTGACGATTGAGGATTATCAAGGTGAGGTTACAGTTAGGAATGGATATGGAAATATTAAAATAACAGGTGTTAATGGTAATGTAACAGTCGTTGAAAGCCAGCAAGGATCCGTCACAATTGAAGATGTAAGTGGTCAAATTACTCAACCATAAATCATCATATTTAAGGTATCTCGAAAATATTCCATTTTTGAGATACCTTTTCTAGGTAAATGAGTATATTGACATCATGGATGGTGTTGGATTACTATTAAACTAATAAATCATATAAAAATACAAGGGATTAAAAATCATTCATATGAAAAAGTAATAAAAGGGGTGAAATCATCATGACTGTGACATTTGAGTCAGTCCTAGAAAAGGACTATGAGCATTACAATAAATTATTGGAACGAAAAGATACACTTGAGGTACTAAAATGGGCGTACGCTACATTTGAAGATAAACTAGTTTATTCCTGTAGTTTTGGTGCTGAAGGAATGGTTTTAATTGATTTAATTAGTAAGGTCAAAAAGGATGCCACAATTGTTTTTTTGGATACTGATTTTCATTTCAAAGAAACCTATGAATTGATTGATAAGGTCAAAGCTAGATATCCGACATTGAACATTGAGATTGCAAAGCCCGAAATTACTCCTGAAGAACAAGCTGAGAAGTATGGAGATAAGCTTTGGGAAAAACAACCGGATGCTTGCTGTGGTGTTCGTAAACTCGTTCCTTTGCAACGGGAATTAGATAAGTATGACGCATGGATTTCAGGGCTTCGTCGTGAGCAATCACCTACACGAGCTAATACGCAGTTTGTGAATAAGGATAACCGTTTCAAATCAATTAAGATATGCCCATTAATTCATTGGACAGAAGAAGAAATCTGGATGTATATTCGACTTCATAAACTTGATTATAATGAATTACATGACAAAAACTACCCAAGTATTGGTTGCGAGTACTGTACCAAGCCCGTCGCTGAAGGCGAAGATCCTCGAAGTGGCAGATGGGCAAACACATCGAAAACAGAGTGTGGATTGCATATCAACGGAAGTGGCATTTAATTAACTATTATCTAGGAGGATTTAAAAACAATGACAACAATTAAAGCACACGGTGGCACATTGATTCAACGCTTCGAACCAACTTATGATGTATCAGGAATTAACAAGGAAATTGAACTAGACGCGTTTGCATTATCAGACCTTGAATTGATTGGGATTGGTGCATTTAGTCCTTTAACAGGTTTCCTTGGCAAGAATGATTATGAATCTGTTGTTAAAAATATGCGATTAGCTGATGGGACGATTTGGAGCATTCCAATTACATTACCTGTAGATGGAGACATTGCAAACTCACTTGAAACAGGTGAAAAGGTGAAACTTGTTCATCAAGGTGATGTGTATGGTGTGATTGAGGTTACTGAAGTATTTGAACCAAATAAAGAAGAAGAAGCTGCAAATGTTTATCGAACTACAGATCAAGCCCATCCTGGGGTAAATAAGTTATTTGAGCGTGCAATTGTATATGTTGCCGGTCCAATTACTTTAACAAAGCGTTTAGAGCGTGATCGTTTTGCTGAATATCATTTAGATCCTGCCGAAACTCGTGCGAAATTCGAGGAGCTTGGCTGGAAGAGAATTGTTGGATTCCAAACACGTAATCCTGTTCACCGTGCACATGAATATATTCAAAAATCAGCATTAGAAATTGTTGATGGATTATTTTTAAATCCGCTAGTTGGAGAAACGAAATCGGATGATATCCCGGCTGACGTGAGAATGGAAAGCTATGAAGTATTACTTGATAAATATTACCCGAAAGATCGTGTCTTCTTAGCAGTATTCCCAGCAGCAATGCGCTATGCCGGTCCACGTGAAGCTGTTTTCCACGCAATCGTTCGCCAAAACTTTGGTTGTACTCACTTTATAGTTGGACGCGATCATGCCGGTGTTGGTGATTATTATGGAACGTACGATGCTCAACTTATTTTCTCGGAATTCGAGAAGGATGAACTTGGAATTGAACCATTGTTTTTTGAACACAGCTTTTTCTGTAAGGCTTGTGGAAACATGGCTTCAACGAAAACATGCCCACATAGTAAAGAAGATCGTGTGATTTTATCTGGAACTAAGGTTCGTCAAATGCTTTCTGAAGGTGTTACACCACCACCTGAGTTTAGCCGTAAAGAAGTAGTAGAAGTACTTATTCGTGGCATGAAACAAAAAGTTCAATCGTAAGAGGGGGATTTAATGTGGCAGAGAACCTAGTCTGGCATGAAACAACAATCAAAAAAGAAGAGCGTCAAAAGCGAAATGGACATCGTAGTTGCATCCTATGGTTTACAGGATTATCTGGTGCGGGGAAATCTACACTAGCGAATGCCCTTGAGCATCGATTATTCGAACAAGGAACTAAAAGCTATATCCTTGATGGAGACAATGTCCGTCTTGGTTTAAATAAAGGTCTCGGTTTTAGTGATGATGACCGTAAAGAAAATATTAGACGAATTGGCGAAGTTGCAAAGTTATTTGTCGACTCAGGTACAGTGGTTTGTACAGCGTTTATTTCACCATTTAAAGAAGATCGCGATCGTGTTCGTGAGCTTGTTGAAGAGGGAGAATTTATTGAGGTATATGTTCGATGTTCTCTAGAGGCATGCGAACAGAGAGATCCAAAAGGTCTTTATAAAAAGGCTAGATCAGGCGAGATCCCTGCTTTTACGGGAATTAGTTCCCCGTACGAAGAACCAGAGGCTCCTGAGATCGTTGTTGATTCTGATAAGCAAACTGTTGAAGAATCAGTTGAGACGATTTTGGCATATTTAAAAGAGAAGAATATTTTATAAAAAAAAGGAAAAACGTTGATGAGGCGTTTTTCCTTTTTCCTTGTCGACAAAGTCATTATGTGGTTAGTCGACAAGCTTTTTTAGTGATTCTGGTCATGAAAAGACGCTTCGCATTCGCTACCGGGATGGGGGGCAGCACCCGCCGGAGGGCGTTGAACTAACCGGCTATGCCGGTGGATTTCAACCTGCCCTTTTCTTCCTGCAGGAGTCGGCCCTCCCATCCCGTCCGCTTAAATAGAGGAAAATGGAATATTACTTACTTCTTAAAACCGATTTAAAAGACATCAAATAACTCGACCTTCCTATTTTTAGATATCATAAAGTTTTCTATTAAATATTAAGAATGTTACATCTGTCGAAATGCTCAACCTCTTCGGTATGGAACCATGAGCTGAGAAGGCTAATGAGTACTCGTAAATGTTGGAGTAGATAGGCCCCCACAATGAGACAAATAACGGACAATGATATTGAAATCATTGTCCGTTAGACTTTTGGAGCCTCTGAAGTTTACCTTTGTGGTTTGAGAAAAGGCTGGGAACTAAAGTTACTAACTGATATACCGAACAACGTAATCACGTAGCGGATGAAATATACGTAGACTCCTGCGGGACACAAAAGCCAAAGGTGAGACCCCACAGTGCCGAGGCACGAGGAGGCTCACCGGCTTCCCGCGGAAAGCGAAGTATATTTCAGTAGCGGTGTTCATCCACTATCTGGCCTTTTCCATTTATTCACTTTTGAAAATTTTACTTTAATGAGCGTAGTGCAGCTTCAACATCGATTTCACCAAAGCCATAGTAGGGATCATAGCCTCTTGTACCTAAATCAGTTGCTGTTGAAGTGATCACTTCATATACTTGTTTATTTGTTAATTCAGGACTAAATGAGCGAATCAACCCGGCTAGTCCAGCAACATGGGGAGCTGCCATTGATGTTCCAGACATAACGACGTAGTTATTATCAGGAAATAGACTAGGAATATGCTCGCCAGGTGCCGCAACATCAACATGATTACCGAAATTAGAGAAGAAGGCACGGTTCCTAGCGTCATTCACAGCAGACACGGTCAGTACTTCCTTATAGTTAGAAGGGTACATTGGATCTGCAACATTGTCATTTCCTGATGCGGCTATTAGAACGACATCTTCTTCATATGCATAGCGGATGGCATCATATAGGATGTCTGATGAATGATAATCACCGAGACTCATGTTAATGACATCAGCTCCATGTTGAACGGCCCAGTAGATTCCTTTTGCAACTTCATAAGATGATCCCTCACCATTTTCATTCAGAACTTTTACAGGGAGAATACGGCTTTGTGCCGATACACCGGCAATACCAGTCACATTATTTGTTAGAGCAGCGGCGATGCCAGCGACATGTGTTCCATGTCCATGTTGATCGGTGAAATCTAAAGAATCATCAAACGCATTATAACCATGGACAAGCTTTCCTTTTAAGTCTAAGTGGTTTGGATCAACACCGGTATCAAGTACAGCAATAACCACATCATCACCACTAGATAAACTCCAGCCCTTATCTGTTTCAATTTGATTTAAATTCCATTGATATGGCCGGAAAAATTCATCGTTAGGTTTGATAGAACTTAAAGGTGTCATGTCTTTTTGTTTTTCCTGTTCTTGTTTTGGAACAGTTGTTAGAAAACCAACTTGTTTACTAAGAGTATAGTTCGGTTCAACAATGGCTAGATCATAATCTCTTTTCAACCGCTGAATGAGCTCAATTGTATTTTCATTTGCTGACTCAACGAGAAACAAAGGACTTTTGTTTTCGATAATGGTTAAATCAGGCTGGTCGGCAAACCAAACAGACGCTGTCTCAGGGTGCTTAAATTTTATTACAGCTTGTTTTTCAATATATTCACGGTCCAATGATTGGATAGATTGCCCTTCTGAATGGACAACAATTTGCCATCCGAGTTCTGGAACGACCTCAGATTCAAGATTTTCGGGAAGGTCATCGGTTGTTTTCCAATTCACACTTGGATAATCTCCAGAGACGAAAAATGTCCCATTCGCGTCAGCAACAGAGGCAAGTCCTTTTACAAAATCTTTAACAAATGATAGTTTTACTTCTCCTAGAACAACAAGTCCATTGTCAAGGCGTTCACCCATTAACATATATTGATGACCATCAATTTGGTATGGATCAGAAAACTGACTGTTCATATGTCGATGTGTTAGGTTATCAGGATTAATTTCTTTTATATGACCTGCTTCAACAATCACTTTGTCATTTTTCAATATGGCAAAGCCGTTGAAATGAGCATGTTCTTTCAGCTCTTCTTCAAATTCTTCTTGTAATTGTCCTGTACTTAGGTCACGTTCAGCCCAGCGTTGCATTTGAACGGAAAGTTGCTTTAAGAACATTGAAGTTGTCATTGATAAATCTTCAGCCATTAAGTGATCCATAGCTGATACTTCCAAATTCTTTGGAATATCAACGTTTTGGACGGCAAATTGATTGTCATCAATTAAGGTTTCTCCAATTAATAATAGACCTAAACCAACGATCGCTATGAAGAGAGCAACTTTTATTCCACGAATCATCTAATTTCACCTTCTTTTTTAAAGAAATAAGCCATCCATATTTCATCAGCAAACTGAGTGTTGAAGATAACTTGGTCCTTTTGAACACCTTCAATAATAAACCCAGCTCGCTCGTACAGCTTTAGAGCAATGTCATTCGTTGAAAAGACGGTTAAACAGAGCTTATGGAGTCCTTCACTTTGGCACCAATCAAGGGTGTACTTCATGATCTGTTTCCCGATCCCCTTGCCTTGAGCATCTTCATGAAGCCATGTTCTAAAAAGACCTGTATGTCTTTTCATATTTAAATCCCCTCGAAGAACTCTAGCTATACCGCGTACAATACCATTCACCTCAGCTACGATATACATATGACCATTATCGATCATGTCTCTTATAAATTGCTGTTCCTCGGTTACACTACGAACCTTTTTCTTTTGAATGAACACACCTTTGTCGATAATACTTTTGGCTGCTTCGACAATTTCGCTAGCGTCTTCTATCCTTACAGGTCGCAACCTGATGGGAGTACCATCCTTGGACTGAAATGTATGAACAGTTTGACTGAATTGGGTTGCAAGCAAGTGATCTCCTCCCCTTTAGTTTGGTTGCCAAAATCGACTATGGTCTTTCTCAACTGAGGTATTAAATAAATAGGACATTGGTACAATCTCGACATTATTATCCTTGAATTGTTTGAGGGCATTGGAAATGCCTGCAAATGTTTCTTCCCCTTTTATACCAACATGACCGATGGCGATAGCCTGTCCATTTTTTTGAGCCATTTTTAGCAATGCCATCATTTGTTTAGTAACATACTGTCTTGAAGAAAGGGTATCATCAAGGAAAATATCCCTTGAGGAAGTAGGAATGTTCATTTCAGAAGAAAGTTCTGGAATGACCGATTTGGAACTTGTCCCGCTATCAATGACATATAACCCATGCTCTTTTGCCACTTCTAAAACAACCCTAATGATTCGTTCGTCCTCGACTATTTTTGAACCCATATGATTATTAATCCCTTTTGCGTGAGGAACATTTTCAATTGCTTGGATTACTCTTCTTCTGACCTCATCATTTGAAAGATCACTGGTAATCGCATTTGGCCCAAGCCAGGATGCTTTCCCTTGTCTAGGCTCCATCGGTAAATGAATGATAATTTCAAATCCGGCAGCGTGGGCTCGTTTTGCTTGCTCCTCTGACTGTTCTAGAAAAGGCATAATGGCAACTGTAATAGGAATGTTGCTATTCAAAAATGAATCAACGCCTTTTACCTCACCACCAAAGTCATCAATGATGATTGCAGCATGTGTTATATCAGCTGCTTCTATTTTTGAGTCACATGTCGAGAAAAAGAAAACAGTCATTGTTATCATCATAAACAACCCCAAACAAACACGACGCATCGTGGCACCTTCTTTCAATTAGCTTATCGTTAGTTTGTCATTTGTCTGATTAATTATGAGGATTACAAAAAAAACAAACAAAAAACACATGCACAACGAGAATAAATCTCGTTACACATGTGTTATTTGCGGATATTAAATGCGGCATTCAACTGACCACGTAACATGCGGTCGCGAACCTCTTTTTTCTGAAGTTGCTTTTGTTCCATTTTCCTAATTTCAAAGGTTTGCATGCCGTCTTCCATTTTGTTTGCAATATCGAGTAATCTTTCAACGTCTAGAAACGAGTACTTTCTCGTTCCACCTTTAGAGCGTTCTGGATAAATTAACTTTCTTTCTTCATAGTAGCGGATTTTACGTTCGGAAAGTCCTGTCAACTCACTTACAATCCCAATGGTTATCACTTTTTTATCTTTATATGACGACACCCATTCCACCCCACAGCCTTTTAAGTTAGAATGTTCAATCTTTTTTCTATCATAGCATAGGTTATGGAAGAAAAGGGTTTTTGATGTCAGATAATCTAACGTCTTTTATTAATATCATTGTTTTCAATTAGTTAGAGTACCCATTGCTCTGTCGTGTTATTCTATTTACAACAGGGGTAAGAGGGTATACTAGGATTAGTTTGAGCAATTAGATGGCTTATATTATAATTGATAATACAGATATAAATAGTCGGATATTGAGGAGCGTTTATATGAGAGAAGGGTATGTTTATTTAGTTGGTGCAGGGCCTGGGGATATTCGCTTAATGACAGTGAAAGGCCAACAATGTTTAAGGATTGCTGATGTTGTTCTTTATGACAGGTTAGTTAATCCTTTATTGCTAGAAGAAACCAAGCCAGGTGCAGAGCTTGTCTATTGCGGAAAACTGCCAGACAGACATCTTCTAAGGCAGGAAGCAATTAATGATTTGCTCGTAAAGTATGCATTGGAAGGCAAAGTTGTCGTTCGTCTAAAAGGGGGGGACCCGAGTGTATTTGGGCGAGTTGGGGAGGAAGCAGAGGCACTTGAAGCAGTAGGAATATCCTATGAGATTGTACCAGGTATTACAGCAGGGATAGGAGCAGCAACCTATGCTGGTATACCAGTTACTCATCGAGAGCATGGGGCCTCTTTTGCTATTATTACGGGGCATGACAAATCACCTAATGGTCAGCCACTTATCGACTGGGCAGGAGTTGCTACTGGTGTAGATACAATTGCCTTTTATATGGGTGTGAAAAACCTTCCATATATTTGTGAACAACTAATTGCACATGGGCGCAAACCGGACACCCCAGTCATACTGATTCAATGGGGAACGCTAGGCAAGCAAAAAACATTAAGTGGAACTCTAGAAACGATTGCCGAGATCGTTCGTGAAAAGAAGTTTTCGAATCCAGCTATTACTTTAGTCGGTGATGTAGCTAAACTTCGCACAAAGGAAAGTTGGTTTGAAAGGCAACTATTGTTTGGGAAACAGCTGCTATTTGGACGAACATCAGAAGGAGCAAGTTCAATTGCTGAACATCTTCGTCAGTCTGGAGCTGATGTATTTGAATTTCCACGTTTCCAAACAACTGAGATGGAATTGGAATTAAGCGAAGATATTCGTGACTATGATGAAATAGTGTTTCACTCTCCTACGAGTGTTAGTTGGTTCTTTAAGCAATTAAGTAAACAAAAAATTGATGTTCGCTCGTTAAAAGCAACCTTTTACGGAGCTTCTATTAAATCAAGAAGGGCGATAGAGTCTTTTGCTTGTCTTGCATTTCCGAATAATGAGATGATAAAAGAAGGGAAATGTCTAGTTGTTGGTCCGCAATCCCTGACTATGAACGAAGATAGAACAAAGATATATGGTGAACATGATTTTCTGATTTCACATGAGGAAAAAGTCGTCAAACAATCCAATTGGACCTGTAGACGTCTTCTTGATGAGGATCGCATTGACACGATTATATTTCCAAGTGCAGAATCGGTTTATGTCATTACAGAACAAATGAAAGACTGTGAGCAAACCCCACTTCAGCTATCAGAAAGGGCAAAGATTATCTGTTTTGGCCCACTTTCTAAAAAGGCTGCCGAAAAGTGTGGCTATAAGGTTGATTTATGTTTAACAGAACCTTCTGAAGAAGCATTAATGGAAGCATTACAAACGAATGAAAGTAGGTGAATGAATGCAAGCAATATTGTATATTGGTCATGGAAGTCGTGTTCAAGAGGGCAATGATGAATTATTTGGATTTGTAGAGAAAGCTAAGGCCGCTCATCCGGAAATTATGATACAAGAATGCTGTTTTCTCGAATTAGCTGAACCAACAATTGAAGAAGGTATCGCTGCCTGTGTTCAGCAAGGGGCAACTAAAATTGCAGTTTTGCCCGTGTTACTTTTAACAGCTGGACATGCCAAAGTTGATATCCCAGAAGCTGTTGATGAAGTTAAAGCCAATTACCCTGAAATTGATTTCTCCTATGGTCGACCGATCGGGGTCGAACAAAATGTTGTCGAGATTATTCAAGATCGTTTGCTAACAGCTGGCCTTGATATCCCTGAAGGTCGTCCAGTTTATGAAGAGCGTAAGCCAATTTCAATTCTCTTGGTAGGACGGGGTAGCAGTGATCCAGATAATACAAGTGATTTAATGAAGATCTCTCGTTTAGTTTGGGAGTTTACACCGGTCTCAGATGTTGAGGTTTGTTTTATTGCTGCAACAAGACCAAATGTTGATGAAGGCTTAGAAAGAGTTCATAGATTGCCGAATGATACAATTTATGTTGTGCCATACCTCTTATTTACTGGTGTTCTAATGAAAGGACTACAGAAGAAACTTGATGAATGGTCTGAAAATACAAATAAGACCTTTATTCTAACTGACTATCTGGGCTTTGATGATCAGTTAGTCGATGTGTTAGCGAGAAGAGTACAAGAGGTATTAGATGATAATGTCCAAGTGAATTGTGATACATGCCAATTTCGTTTGGCATACTCTAACAAGGTAGAGGCGAAGTAAATGAAGCGTCTCCCAATCATGCTAAAACTTGAAGGGAAAACAGCTGCTGTTGTTGGTGCAGGAAAAGTTGCTGCTCGGCATATCCCAAAGCTATTGAGTGCAGGTATAAAAGAAGTGATGGTATATTCCCCGTCTCTAGATCAAAGTCTCGCAGGCTATCATGATCATTCACAGATTATCTGGATAAAAGGGGAGATAAGTGAGAGGCATTCATTTGATACTGATCTATTATTACTGACATCAACGAATCATGAACTCCATCAAAGATTGTTAGAGCAGCGTAAGCCAGGACAGCTGATTTATCTTGCTGATGATCCTGTCGCTAGTGATATCCATTTTCCAATAACGATTACCCGGGGAGAACTTTCTGTCGCTTTGTCGACGAATGGAAGTAGTCCGACGTATGCTAAGCAGTTAAAGGAAAAGATTGAAGAGTGTTTAACAGATGAAATTGAGGGAGATTTAATTTTTCTAGATAAGGTAAGAAGACAAGTACAAGAGGCTGTCTCCGAGCCGTCACAACGGAAGCAACTGCTACGTCAAGCAACTTCTGAAAAGGTTCTTAGAAATAAGGATCGCGATACACTCATGAAGCAAATGATTGATGACGTCATTCATTAGGGTGTAAAAGGGTAATAATCTTATACATGACCGCTGAAAAAGATGAGCTTTACTATTTTCAGCGGTCTCCTTTTTTATTCCGGCCCGAAATCGTCTATAATAAGGCATATCTGAGTTGCTCGAATGAACAAAAGTGAGTAAACAATTGATGACTATGATAAGTGAAAAGAGGGAAAGGATTGAAAAAAGAAAGAGCAAAAGTGAATGCGATCTTGCTTGCAGATACCCCCGGGTCTTTTATCACTAGAAGGATACCGATGGCGAATCTTGAGTTTGGAGGAATTGCCGGAGATCGTCATTTTGGTGTAACCTCATTAGCTGATGCTAGACAGCCAATGTATCCAAGAGGAACAGAAAAATTAAATCTGCGTCAGATCACGATTGTTTCTGAAGAGGAATTATCGCTAATCGCTGAGGAGCTAGGGATTGAATATGTTTTACCAGAGTGGCTCGGAGCGAACCTGCTCGTAAATGGGTACCCAGAATTAACGACGTTAATGATTGGCTCACGCCTACTATTCCCTGATGGAACAGGGCTAATTTGTATGGGAGAAAACAAACCATGTAACCTTCCTGGTCAGGAAATTCAAAAGCATTACGAAATGGAGCCTAAGCTTGCTACTCGCTTCATTCGTGCAGCATTAAAAAGAAGAGGTATTGTTTGTGCTGTTGAATGTCCTGGAAAGGTTTATGAAGGAGATGAAGTGCAAATCTTCGTCAATAACTTAGACAATCCAATGCAGTAATGAAACCGGTGTTCTTTTGGACAAGTTCGATCATGGTAGTGAATCAATAGTTGTTTTATAGCCACTGATTCAGATGTGCTTCAATGCGGTCCGGGAACACCTTCATTTTCTGCATAGGCGGTGGACAAATGGTATTGTATTTTCTTATTTGCTGATTAATTGCTTCAACTTGGAGAAGAATCTCT
Organism: Halalkalibacter suaedae; assembly: GCF_017939705.1. Taxonomy (GTDB): domain Bacteria; phylum Bacillota; class Bacilli; order Bacillales; family Bacillaceae_D; genus Halalkalibacter; species Halalkalibacter suaedae. Next base: position 215,712 of record NZ_JAGKSQ010000003.1, on the reverse strand, counting down.
TCAGTTGGTCGCCCATCTTTCTGAGTGATTAGGAGTTTGGAGAGCTGGTCACGAATTCGATGCTGTAAGGCTATCCATTCAGGTAGATAATTCGCATTTTTGATCGTTCGGTCTAAAACGTTTCCATTTAACACTTCACTTGAGAGCGGTTCACCAAATCCTTTTAGTCTATTTGATTTATTATCTTTTCCGTAATCAGAAACTATATCACCAAGCCAATCTCTAGACATATGCAATCCACCCTTTGTTATTATGTGTGTTAATAATAGTATAACAAAATATGGGATTTATTTAAGGTCAAAAGTGTGAACATATTTGATATATGTTGGGTAATCAATTGCTGTTTGTGTGGAATATTGAAAAACGCCTTTTTCCAAAGGCGTTTTAGTGAAGGGATGAATGCTGGCAACTAGCTAGCCGTTTCTTCGTTTGTATTATTTCGCATTTCTTGGAGGTTTGTTAGTAGGATGGATGGCTTTTTCTAGCTCTTCTGCTGCAATAACTGGGTCAATTGTGTTGCTAGAAGGCTTGCCTTTCTGGCTGTATCCTTTATCACGTTTTTGGCTCATTTTTGCTCCTCCTTTTTCTGTTTTCTTGATTAAGATGAGTTAAATGAGCAAAGGTTATTCATATAGGATACAAAGAAAGACTTGGACAAAAGTGATTTAACCAATAGAAAACCCGAACAATGGTAGTGGTGGAAGAAAACCGCTCCTGAAATATACTTCGCTTTCCGCGGGAAGCCGGTGAGCCTCCTCGGCTACGCCTGTGGGGTCTCACCTTTGGCTTTTGCATCCCGCAGGAGTCTACGTATATTTCATCCGCTACGTAATTGCTTTGTTCGGTATTTCAGTTAAACACTTTAGTTATGTCCAAGCCTCTTTAATAATGTTTATAATATAAGACCTTATTTCGTATAAGATAGACGTGCGATAGCATCATGCTGATGAATCGATTCCTCATTGCGGCATTCAATTTCAAATGAACGTACTCCTTCATTTTCATAAAGATCAGCAGCAACAAGGCGCACGAGATCTTCAACAAAACGAGGGTTTTCGTAGGCACGTTCTGTAACTGCCTTTTCATCAGGGCGCTTTAACACTGGATAGAGGATGGAGCTCGCATTGCTCTCTGCTGCTTCAAGTAAAACAGCTTTCCAATCAATATCAATGCTATCATCAACTGTTACACTCATTGTCACGAATCCACGTTGATTATGGGCACTATATTCACTAATTTCCTTTGAACATGGGCAAAGGGTTGTGACAGCACCTGTTAAAGTAATAACTGACGTATAGCCTTGCTTCTCATCAAAAGAAACATCATAGATAACTTCAGCATGTGCCATTCCTTCTTTTTGCATGGCTGGGCTGGTTTTAGTAAAGAACCAAGGGAATGAAACCCGAACATTTGAAGCCTTTTGTTTCATTTCGCGTGCGAGTATTGCTGTGAACTCTCTTAATGTTTCAATAGATAATAGATGTGTTTGGAAAAACAAATGAAGCTGCTCAGTTAAACGGCTCATATTTATTCCTTTGAAATCCTGCTCAAGACTAGTTGTCATCGCGAAAGTCGCTGTCGTGGTTTGTGTTGTTGGTGCTAATACTGATTCAATCATGACAGGGTACTTAACATCAGAGATTCCCACCTGTTGGATTGGGAAATAAAAATCAGCTGGTTTATTTTGAAGGTCAGGCATCTTTTCTTTATCAGTTGGTTTTGTCCCAAGTATTGGATCGACAGTACCAAAGTGACGGTGACGCTCAGCCTTAGGTGGTAAACGTTTCATTGTTGAATCACTCCTGAATTATATATTAATAAAGTTGATTTCATCCTAGCATATCTTCATTCATCTGACATAAAAAAAGCTCGCATAAACGAATAATTAAATTGTAAAGGTAACTAGTTGCACACTTAACTTCTCCATATTACACTACAAAGGGAAAAAGAGACAAGAAAAGTGTAGCCTCTTGTCAGTTACTTTAGCGAAAAGAGGGAAAATAATGAAAAAAGGTACTTTAATATGGATTGCATTAGCAAGTCTGCTAGTCATAATTGGATTTGTCATACCTGTAAATGTATCTCCGCCAGACGATACTAGGATTATCCTTGATCATACTCTTAAGGTTTACAGTTCGCCTGCATGCTTTGATCAGGCCGACCTCACTAATAATTTAGAAGAAGCTACATATGCAGATGCATTATCCCTAGGCTATGAAGGTGAATCGGCTTGCACAAATGATGAGCTTTTAGATGAACAGAAGTCTTTCTGGTTTTCACTGTTTCAATAGAATGATACAAGCATCTATAGTCGGATGCTTCTTTTTTTTGGAGGGAAATGAGTAGAATTCTGGAAAAGAGAAATGAAAAGGGGGACTTTGACTCAAGAATTATAGATAAGCCCTTTAAGTGAGGATTGAAAATAAGAAGAATTCATTGAAAACAAGAGTGTATGTTACGATTCAGTACGAATGATATGGAAGCATGAACTGAGGAGTGGAGAGCTAAGGAAACCGTATGAGATCAAGGTTAAATGGCGATAGAAGCTTTTGCAGAATACGAATGATTATGATATAGTTGGAATGTTCTAATAACTTATATAATAGTAGAGAGAATGTAAATTGAGGGAGCTGGAGATTAAAAATGAAAGTAGCAAAATTTGGGGGATCGTCTGTCGCTAGTGCTGAGCAAATTAAAAAGGTGGCAGCTATTGTCACTGCCGATTCAGAACGGAAAATTATCGTCGTATCAGCACCTGGTAAGAGAAGCAGTGAGGACACAAAGGTAACTGACCTATTAATCACTTTGGGCGAGACTTACTTGCAAGAAGGAGAAGCCGAGGCAGAATTACAAGCTGTTGTGGCAAGATACGAGGACATTGCGAAGGGACTTAACTTAGGTCAAGATATTGTTGCAACAATTGAAGCTGATCTTCGTGAACGTTTGGCATTTGACCGTAATCGTCCTGAATCACTAATGGACTTAATTAAGGCAAGTGGCGAGGATAATAACGCTAAACTAATTGCTGCTTATTTTCAGAGCATTGGCTTAAAAGCAACATACTTGAACCCACAGGATGCTGGGTTACTCGTAAGTAATGAGCCTGGTAATGCTCAAGTTTTGCCAGAGGCATTTGAGCAGCTTGCAAAATTACGAGGTTCAGAAGAGATTATTGTCTTCCCGGGTTTCTTTGGATATTCAGAAGATGGAACATTAGTCACATTCCCACGTGGAGGGTCTGATATCACAGGTTCTATATTGGCTGCAGGAACAAAGGCTGATTTATATGAAAACTTTACAGATGTTGATTCTGTATTTGCAGCAAATCCAAATGTTGTTGATAACCCTGTTAAAATTAAAAAGATGACGTACCGGGAAATGCGTGAATTATCATATGCAGGTTTTTCTGTATTTCATGATGAAGCATTAATTCCAGCATTTAGAAACCGTATTCCGGTTTGCGTAAAAAATACGAACAATCCTTCTTCATCTGGAACGATGATTATTTCTGAAAGAGAATATTTCTTAAGTCCAGTGATCGGGATTGCAGCAGATAAAGGCTTTGCAACACTTTATGTTCGAAAATACTTAATGAACCGTGAAATTGGGTTTGGACGTAGATTACTTCAAATTCTTGAAGATGAAGGTCTCTCGTACGAACATATTCCTTCAGGGATCGACGATACTTCTGTAATTCTTCGCCAAGGTCAGTTGACATCAGCGATAGAGGAACGGATTGTGGATCGTATCCGCAAAGAGCTAGCGGTTGATGATGTTAATATCGAGCGAGATTTTGCTATGGTTATGATCGTTGGTGAAGGGATGCATAATACTGTTGGTGTTTCTGCTCGAGCAACGGCAGCATTGGCGAGAGCAAATGTTAATATTGAAATGATCAATCAAGGTTCTTCAGAAGTAAGCTTAGTACTCGGCATTCATTCTGAAGATGCTGATCGTGCAGTGCGTGAACTATACCATGAATTCTTTAGTGGTGCAGACGAAACAATTGAATAGATGAATCAAGAGAAAAACAAGCCAAATGAAACTCATTTGGTTTGTTTTTTATGATCTTTCTTACACTTGAATAAGAACTCATGTTCGTATATAATGGTTAAAAACACCATGATGGAGGAACAGAGATGAGTATCTATTTTGAGCGAAGTATAGCCGGGGAGTTTCTTGAGATCATTTACCTTTCGGGAGATGGAGTGATCACTCAACGCAAAATCAAGGTAAGATCCTACAATGAAACTCATATCATCGCCTATTGTCTTACTCGTAAACAATCTAGAATGTTCCGGATTGAACACATTCTCTCAATTGCTTATGTGAAATCAAAAAGTTTCGATACAATAGAAAATGTCTAACGCTAATAATTAATCCTAGTAATTACCGAGGAGCTGAATCGATGAGTTATTCAGATGTGTTAGTGATTGGTGCCGGTCTATCTGGTTTAATGGCGGCGAATCACTTACAAAATAATGGAGTAACAACCGTTGTTATTGATAAAGGGAAAAGTGTTGGTGGACGAATGGCAACGAGACGAATTCATGATGGTAAAGCAGATCATGGGGCTCAATTCTTTACTGCCCGTTCTAAGGAAATGAAATCATTTGTTTCTAGCTGGGAACGTGCTGGAATGGTAAGGGAATGGACTCGAGGATTTCATCAAATGTCTGAGAGTGGAGACATCTCTTTACAGGCAGATGGCTATCCACGCTATTATCCTTTGAATGGTATGAATAGACTAACAAAAGAAATAGCTAAGCCTCTTTCAGTTACTTTAAATAAAGAAGTGACCTCATTTGAATACAATCAAGATGAATGGATCATTTCTTGCTCTGATTCGAGTAGTTTGCGTGCAAAGGGCTTAATATCAACTGTTCCCATCCCTCAACTATTAACATGGATGAATACACGAATTTTGCAAGAGAGCGTTCTAGATCAATTGCGAAAGATAGACTATGAACCCTGTCTTGCTGTGTTATTAATACTCGATCGACCAAGTGAGATCCCGAAAAATGGTGGAATCCAAGGAGAGGGTATTGTTTCATTTATAGGAGATAACCAGCAAAAGGGTATTTCAAAATCCCCTATCGTCACTGTGCATGCATCTGGTTCATGGAGTGAGCTTCACTATCAAGACGGTGATGAAGAAATCATTGCAGAACTAACAAGAGAGGTGCAGCCTGTTCTTGGTAAAGCAACGATTGTTGAAGCACAAGTGAAACGCTGGAGGTATGCTAAGCCCAAAAATCTTCATCCAGAATTAGTACTTGCGACAACCACGCCTGGATTACTTGCATTTGCAGGGGATTGCTTTTTAGAAGGAAAGGTAGAAGGCGCGATTTTATCTGGGTTAGAGGCCGGGAAATGGATGGAGAATAAATTAACTACGTAAAAGAAAAAGGAAGAGATGTCTTAGACAAAATTGTCTTTGCATATCTCTTCCTAATGAATCCTAAGTTAGATTAACTATTAAATTCAATTCCTAATTCCTTCGATCTGGTGATAGCTCTGTTAACAGCCTTTTTCATTATACCTTGCCCATCATGTTCCCTTAGAACATTTATTCCGGCTTCAGTTGTTCCGTTTGGACTCATTACTTCCTGGTAAAGCTCTCTAGCAGTCTTAGTCGTTGACTCGAGACGCTTTCCGACTCCAAGAATTGTTTGAGTAATTAGCGCCGATGCCTCTTCATGTGATAAGCCAGACTCTATGGCCGCATCCTCCATAGCCTCAACGAGAAAGTAGAAATAAGCAGGACCGCTTCCTGCGAGTCCAGTAACAGCGTCAAGTTTCTCTTCAGCAACAACCGTAACGGTTCCCACTGCTTCAAACAGTTCACTAACCTGAGCTATTTGAATGTTGCTTGAGGTCGTACCTTTACTAAGTGCTGTTGCTGAAGCACCTACTTTTGCGGACGTATTAGGCATAGTGCGAATCACTCCTGCCTCATGTCCAAGTAAATTCTCAATATATGAAGTTGAGATGCCTGCAAGCACAGAAACAAAAAGTTGTGAGGGATTAGTAAAAATACGAATATCACTAATGGCTTCTTTTACTTGCTTAGGCTTCATTGCAAGAATAACAATATCTGCTGCCTTCACTGCTGCCCCGCGGTCACTCATTGTACGAATTCCATATGTTTGTTTCAGTGATTCTAATTTTGCATGATTACTAAAGTTGGTAGCAATAATCTGCTCAGGTTTGACAATTTTTTTACTGACAAGTCCAGCAATAATTGCTTCAGCCATTGATCCAGCACCTAAGAAAGTGATCGTTTGTTCATTAAGTAAACTACTCATTATTTCACCTGCCCATTTCCACGTACAAGATATTTTGTTGATGTTAGTGCTTCTAGACCCATTGGGCCCCTTGCATGTAATTTCTGAGTACTAATCCCAATCTCAGCCCCAAAGCCAAATTCAAACCCATCTGTAAAGCGAGTAGAAGCATTGTGATAAACAGCTGCAGCATCAATTTCATTTAGAAAAGTAGTAACATTATTTGCGTCCTCACTAATGATTGCTTCTGAGTGCTTCGTTCCATATTTATAAATATGCTCAATTGCTTCCTCTAATGAATCAACGATTTTAATTGCTACTTTTAAATCCAGGAATTCATTAGCCCAATCCTCTTCAGTTGCCTGAACAATAGTTTGATTATACGTTTGTGCTTTTTGATCACCAACAAATGATACATTTTTTTCAGAGAGTGCCTTTACTAATTGTTCAAAATGTTGATCTGCCCATTTTTGATGGATGACTATGGTTTCAGCAGCATTACAAACTGATGGGCGTTGAGTCTTAGCATTCACCGAAATGGAAATGGCCATCTCAGGATTTGCAGTTTCATCTATGAAAAGATGGCAGTTACCTACACCTGTTTCAAGGACCGGAACGGAGGCGTTCTTTACAACTGATTGGATTAATGAAGCCCCACCTCTTGGAATTAAAACATCTAAGTAGTCGTTTAATGTGAACATTTCCGTCGCGGTTTCACGTCGAGTATCTTCAAGCAACTGAATTGCTTCACTTGGAATGGCTGTTTGTTTTAGAGCATCTTGTACGACTTTTACTAGGGCTATATTTGAATGAATGGCTGAAGAACTGCCACGCAAAAGTACCGCATTTCCTGACTTTAAACAGAGGCTTGACGCATCGATCGTAACATTAGGACGGGCTTCATAGATCATGCCAATGACACCAAGAGGGACACGGATTTTTTCAATTCCTAATCCGTTAGGTCTTTGATACTCAGTTAGTGACTCTCCAACCGGGTCTGGCAAATCAGCGACCTGTTTGAGTCCTTCCGCCATATCACTTAGTCTTTCTGCTGTTAAAGTTAGGCGATCAATAATTCCCTCATTTGTGCCATTGTTGCGAGCTACCTCTAAGTCCTTCTCGTTCTCTCTTATTAGAAAGTCAGTTTCATTTAAAAGGAAGTCTGCAATTTTAAGTAACGCTGTGTTTTTTTCTTCAGTTGTTTTAGATGAAAGGACACGTGCACATTCTTTAGCTTTCTTGGCTTTTTGTAAGAGCTCACTCATTTTTTTATCTTCTCCTTTGTCTCCGGAACCCAATCATTACGATGAATGACAACAGGTTGTTTTAGTTTGGACGTATCCTCGTTTTGTTTGTTCTGTAAATTTAGTAGTTCATCAGATGACATATTTGCTTTGCCCTTACCGATTAAATGTCCAGATAGATTCTTTACCCCAATGACATTTCCTTTAGTAAAGGGGGCATCAATACTAACAATTCCAACAGGTAATAAACTTTTTCCGCGTGAACGAATTGCTTGTTCAGCTCCTTGGTCGATCGTTAAGTATGACGTAATCGTTGAGTGAAGGGCGATCCATTGTTTTGTAGTAGGCATCACCTGTTCGTGTGTGAAAGTGCCTATGTACGTACCGTCTCCCTTTCCTTCAACAATATCTAAGAGCATTTCAGGGTAATTCCCTTTTCCGATAAAGACATTAACTCCAAGTGTTAATGCAGTTTGTGCGGCACTAACCTTTGATTTCATTCCACCAGTACCGACTTTGGAGTTCGATTCACCAGCGAGTGCAAGTAAATCAGCTGTCAGTTGAGGGAGGTAATAGATTTTTTTTGCTTCTGGATTAATTTGTGGGTTTGCATCATACAATCCATTTACATCAGTCATAATACATAACGTATTCGCATGAACTAGGCCACTAACGAGAGCTGATAGCATGTCGTTATCACCAAAGGTCAATTCTTCAATTGATGTTGAATCATTTTCGTTAATAATTGGTATAGCTCCACGCTTAAGAAGTTCTGTTAATGTAGAGTACGCATTGCCATAACGTATCTCATCTGAGAAATCCTGGCGTGTAAGTAAAAGCTGAGCAGGGATTAGATTATGGCTAGCAAATTGCTCAATATAGGCTTGCATTAATAAGCCTTGACCAACCGCAGCAGCTGCTTGCTTTCCTGCAATCGTTACTGGTCTTGTTGGATAGCCAATTGCTGAAAATCCTGCTGCCACAGCGCCTGATGAAATAACGATGACTTCGTGTCCTGCTTTTTTTAATTTAGAAATGGCTGTTACGAACATTTTGACCTTCTCGATACTTAATGCTCCTTGCCTTGTTGTTAGCGAACTACTGCCAATTTTAATGACAAGACGCTGTCGACTCATACAATCTCCTCATTCCATAGTAAATAAAAAAGTCCCTCCATCCTTAGAAAAGGACGGAAAGACTAAAATCCGCGGTACCACCTTAATTGGCCAAATGCCCACTCTACCCGTAACGTGGGAAACGGTCATCAAATGACTAGCTCTTGGGCAGGTTCAACAAAATCAGTGGTGATGACCCTTTCAGCCTCTGGGGTCACTCTCTTTTCACATCATTTTTGTTTACTAATCCCTTTCTTCGCCTTTACATATTGTTTCGTTTATTATAAAAGAGGAAGAGCAGGAACGTCAACAGGACTTAGTATATATTCTCGGAATTATTAGTCTTTTTCATGAAATGTATAAGGGGGAAGTAAGATATGAAGGGGAAAACGATATGGATAACCGGAGCTTCTGGGGGACTAGGACGAGATCTAGCGTTACTAGCAGCAGAACAAGAAGCAACTGTTGTCTTACTTGGACGAGACATCAATAAACTTAAACTAGTGCAAGATGAGATTCATGGACTTGGAGGAAATGCATTTTCTTATCAACTTAATATAGGTAATAGTAATGATATTTGTGAAATAACAGAGAGGATTTTCCTGGAGATTGGAAACGTGGATGTCTTAATTAATAATGCTGGGTTTGGTATCTTTGACAAAGTCGAGGTAGCGAAAATGGAAGAGATTAAAGAGATGTTCGCTGTTAATGTTATTGGCCTTATTGCGTTGACTCAGGCAGTATTGCCAACAATGTATAAACGAAATCAAGGACATATTATTAATATTGCCTCACAAGCTGGCAAGCTAGCAACACCGAAGTCGAGTGTATATTCTGCAACAAAGCATGCTGTTCTTGGGTTTACTAACAGCCTACGAATGGAAGTAGCAAATACAAATATTAATATAAGCGCAGTCAATCCAGGTCCGATTCGAACGGCATTTTTTGAACAGGCTGATAAAGAAGGTACATATGTCAAAAATGTTGATAAATGGATGCTTGAATCCAAGGAGGTTGCAAAAGCGACGATTCAACTAATTAATAAACCAAAAAGGGAATTAAATCTTCCCAGATGGATGGGAATCGGAACGAGCATCTATCATTTAATGCCTGGAGTATTCGAGCGAATCGCCGGGAACAAGCTTAATCAAAAATAAGGGGTTGTATGATGAGTACTCGGTTTCATTGCTGTGCGACCTGTGAGCATTTCCAAGCGGAAAAGAAACAGAATGGTATGTACTATGGGTGCAAAAGATTAGGATTTGAAACAAAGCCGAGCTATCAGTTCGATTGTTGGAATCCGAAAGAGCATATTAAGTCATTAATTGCCAAGGAGACGAGTAAGCGTATTGAGTAATTTAGATCCTTGTTTCCTTCTTGTAGAAATTTGGTTTATTGTTGTACCTTCTGAATTATTTTGCAGTATGGGTTGACATAGGGCAATCTCTGTTCTACTATTTGAATGACAAATCAATTGAAGATAAACCATTTTAAGAATGTAAAATGGAAGTGGACTTTTCTAGGGGTAACCTATTTTCACCACGCATCCGTCTTTTAGGCGAATGTGTGGTGTTTTTTGTGTTTTGAAGGGAGAGAGAATAGAATGAAATCATTATGGCCTTTTGCATTACTCGTCTTTTTAGGTGGTTGTTGTTTTGGGATATTATCTACATTTGTTAAGCTTGCCTATTCAGCTGGCTTCTCGCTTGCTAGTGTCACAGGGAGTCAGTTTCTATGTGGATTTCTGTTAATATGGCTTGTTATTCCTTTTACAAAGAGAAAAAAGCTGTCTCGGAAGTTGATACTTTTTTTAGTAGGTTCAGGAATCCCGATGGGGTTGACCGGCGTTCTATATTATCAATCACTCCAGACAGTAGATGCTTCACTTGCAATTATCTTTCTTTTTCAGTTTGTTTGGATCGGAAGCTTACTTGAATGGATCATTGATAAGAAAAAGCCTTCTATGAAAAATGTGACAGCTATTATCATTTTACTATTTGGATCAATCCTTGCTGGGGGCTTTTTACTTGAATCAACGACCTTTAACTGGAATGGTTTGTTGTTTGGATTGATGGCTGCATTTACTTTTTCAATGTTTATTTATTTGAGTGGGAAAATCGGAGTAGATGTACCGCCGATTCAAAAGAGTGCTTTACTGACAACCGGTGGCTTTGTTACAGTCATACTAATTTTCAGCTCTCAAGTTAATTTATCTCTATCCATGGACACGGTTCTCGGTGTCGCACCTTTTGGCTTGATTTTAGGTTTCTTTGGGGTTTTCTTGCCACCGATTCTATTTTCGATTGGCATGCCACGTGTTGGCGGGGGAGTTGGCACTATTTTAACATCATCTGAATTACCAGTTGCTGTTGTGATGTCAACATTGGTCCTAAAAGAAGTCGTCTATGTATCACAGTGGCTTGGCGTAATCCTCATCTTACTCGGTATTGCAGTTGGAAATGGTTTGCTACAATTTAACAGAAGAAGAACGAGAGAACATCAACCTATTTAAAAGTTGATTCAGTCTATTGGCAAAGCTATATAATGAGGTTGATTTTTATATTATTGAGAATTGCCTTAATAAGATGCTTCGCCTTCGCTACCGGGATGGGGGGCACGCTTTCCGCAGGAGGGCGTGGAACTAACCGGCTCTGCCGGTGGATTTCCACCTGCCCTTTCTATCCTGCAGGAGTCGGCCCTCCCATCCCGTCCGCTTAATTAGAGGGTGAATGGGAATTTACTTAACCACGGGACAAATGCAAGACAGCTTAAATCTCCTATCTAGATATAGTTGATTATAAGACTTGAATGGAAATAACTCCTATGAAGACGAAGCTTTTTTTCCGTTGCTATAAACTTGAAAGAGTTGCGAATCGAATAACATTTATCCCTAGTCTCACCGATAAAAGTAAGTTTATGTGTAAGAGGCAGGGACATAGCTAAAGTGGCTGACTGAAATACCGAAAGAAAGCAATTCCTTAGCGGATGAAATATACGTAGACTCCTGCGGGATGCAAAAGCCAGGGGTGAGACCCCGCAGTGCAAGGCACGAGGAGGCTCACCGGCTTCCCGCGGAAAGCGAAGTATATTTCAGTAGCGGCGTCTACAAGTCATCTAATTAGTCGGTAAAGACACTTTCGTCCACGTCTAAGAACATCAACCTACTTAAAGGTTGATGTTCTTTTTTTTATCTCATCATTAATTTTCTCAATAATCGACAGCCGTGCTTGCTGTTTATTGTTGGCATCAATTACATACCAAGGAGCGAATTCTGTATTGGTTTTTTCGAACATTTCATTAATCGCTTCTTCATAGTCATCCCATTTCTCACGATTTCGCCAGTCCTCATCTGTTAACTTCCAACTTTTAAAAGGATTATTTTCTCTTGCTTTAAAGCGATCATACTGCTCATCCTTTGAAATTTGTAGCCAGAATTTCATGATAATAGTTGGCTGTGCTGCCAGCATTTTTTCGAAATCATTAATCTCTTCATACGACCGTTGCCACTCATCCTCATCCGCAAATCCTTCTACTCGTTCAACTAGGACCCGACCGTACCAAGAGCGGTCAAAGATCGCCATTTGACCTTTTTCAGGTAGCTTTGACCAAAAACGATGTAAATAGTGATAACGAAGTTCGTGTTCATCTGGTGCAGCAATAGCGTGTACCTGGAATCCACGAGGGTCAAGGCGTTCCGTCACTCTACGAATCGATCCACCTTTGCCAGCAGCATCCCATCCTTCAAAAACAATAATTATGGGTACCTTTAGTTCATATAATTCATGTTGTAATCGTAATAAGGATAATTGGGCTTCTTTTAGTTTTTTTTTATAACTTTTTGAACTCATTGAAAGTCGCCTCCCTTCTATTAGTTATACCATCATTTGGATAATATTAAACAAGTCTGTAAATCACCATTTTGTTATGACTGAATAGGATATTTAATGGTTATATGTCCTAGCAGTAAATGAATACAGTAGAGAGTACGTCACAAGAAAGTGACATGATTTAAAAGGAAAAGTAGAAATTTCCCAAAAGGGGCTGATGATACGTGTGTGGAATTACAGGCTGGATTGATTGGCGTCAAGATTTACGAAATGAAGAACAACAAGTAAGGGAGATGGCAGAAACATTAAACCGCCGGGGACCAGATGATCTAAATGTTTGGACATCACCCCATGCTGCATTTGGTCATGCTCGTCTAGTAGTCGTTGATCCTGAGAATGGAATTCAACCGATGAGTCGTACTTATGATGGAAAGACATATACCATGGTTTATAACGGAGAATTATACAATACAGAGGATTTAAGAAAGGAACTTCTTGCCCGAGGTCATGATTTCAAAGGACATTCAGATACTGAAGTACTTCTTAAATCATACATCGAATGGGGCTATCAAAGTCTGGAGAAGTTAAATGGTATCTTTGCTTTTGCGATTTGGAATGATCAAGATCAAAGCTTGTTTATGGCGAGAGATCGACTCGGTGTGAAGCCATTGTTCTATACAGTCCGAAATGGGTGTCTGATGTTTGGTTCAGAATTAAAGGCCTTATTAGCCCATCGAAGTATTGATCCAGTTGTCAAAGCAGAGGGGCTAGCAGAAATCATGGGGCTAGCACCTTCAAGAACACCAGGAAATGGTGTATATGATGATATTCAAGAACTAAGACCCGCGCATGCACTGATTTACGATCGTAATGGTGCAAAGATTAGCCGGTATTGGACACTTAAAAGCAAAAAGCATACTGATAACGTAGATGAAACAGCTGCTCATATTCGTTATTTAATGGAAGATATAGTTGAAAGACAATTAGTTGCAGATGTTCCTGTTGGTATGTTTCTCTCTGGTGGGGTCGATTCAAGTGCATTAACAGCACTAGCTGCAAAGGTCTATGAGAAGCAGGGTAAAGGACAAATTCGAAGCTACTCAGTCGATTATGATGAAAATGATAAGTATTTCAAAGCAAATGATTTTCAACCAAATGAAGATGCCCCATGGGTAAAGGTTGTATCAGATGCGGTTGGAACTCAACATTTTAATAAGGTAATTTCAATTGATGAATTAGCTAATCGTCTAAAGGAAGCGGTCGACGTAAGGGATTTACCAGGAATGGCCGACATCGATTCATCTCTTCTTTGGTTCTGTCACGAAATAAAAAAGGACGTAACGGTAGGATTGTCTGGTGAATGTGCAGATGAAATTTTCGGTGGTTATCCTTGGTTTCATAAGCCTGAAGTCTTACAATACAAAAAGCAGGGTGAACCCTACTTGAGGAAATACTCAAGGTTAACGGGTGCATGCCTGCCTTTTTTTTCGCGTATATAGATAATCTTCTCAAAAAGACTCTCCAGTAATTCCTTCTTAATCATTAGGTCCGCCTTATGAAATTCTTCAACAATGCCAGTTAGATTCTTAATTTTATCATAACGCGATTCAGGGGATTCAAGTTCAATATCCATACCATCGATCTGCAACATGAGCTCTTGTTCTCTCTCGTTTAATTTCAACGTTCGCTTATACAAATCCTCTTTGCTAAAGGGACTATTTTCATCCATATAGAGGTCCAGCAGTTTATTCTTTTGATTTGTTACAGTTTCAAGTTCATCCTTTAATTCACGGAAGGCCTCTTCATTCTCTTTTGTATCAGAAACAAGCGAGAGGAAGTATTCTCTAGACGTAATCATTTTCTCTAATTCTTTTAGGATTAAATCAATGATTTTGTTCTCGCTAGCGGATCGATTACACTTCACACATCGATAATAAACCAATTGATCTCGTTTATCATAATTCCCATTCATCCCGTGTTCATTGCAATTACCACATTTGAGTAAACCAGTAAGAGCTAATTTACCTTTTCTAGAATCACTCAACTGTTTTGAACCCATTCGTTTCTGTACTTGATGAAACAAAACTTCACTGATAATAGGTGGGTGAGTGTTGTACCTCACCTTGTCGCCGTAACGAAAAACTCCTATGTACATATCATTTTTTAGAATTAAGCGTACAGAAGAGTCACCCCATTTTCCAGCTGTTCGTTGAGGTCCAATGCCACGTTCATTCAGTTTATCAGCTATGGCCCTATATCCATATCCATCAGCATAGAGCTGAAACATCCACCGAACGATCTCTGCTTCTTCTTCAATAATCTCACAGTTGAAATCAACATCAAAACGATAACCATATAACACTTGAGCTCCAGGCTTCTTTCCTTCATCAACCATTTGTTCAAGTCCGACTTTCACACGTTCAACTAGTTGCTCTCGTTCCCATTGGGCGAGTGCAGCAACTAAGGTAACAAATAAACGCCCCATAGCTGTGCTAGTGTCATAAACTTCTGTAGCAGAACGAAAGGCAACCGCATTATCCTCAAACTCTTTCAATAGCGTATAGAGATCAATAACAGAACGCGTTAAACGATCGAGCTTGTACACTAGAATAACGTTAAATTCCTTGTTTTTCATATCTTGAAGCATTTTCTGTAGTTGGGGACGTTTTATGTTCTTTGCACTCCAACCTTCTTCTTTATATTCATGTGTCACATTCCAACCTTGAGAGGTAGCGAAGGCCCGTAACCGTTCAATTTGAGCAGCGATTGAGAAACCTTCTTTGACCTGCTCTTCTGTTGATACACGTACGTAAATTGCACAAGACATATTATCAACCTCCATTGTCTATAAGTATGCGATAAGTAGAAAGGTTATGAGATAACGATAGCTTGTTACGTGTAACAATTAAATTCCTTGGAAGGTACATTATCTAGCGAAACGAAAGACAACATCATAAGCCAGTAACTCTTGAAGATCATCGACCATGACAGCGAAATAATCTGTCTCATAAATTGCATCGGGATCATGTTGCATTCTAGCAATATCTTTTTTTAGTTGCTCCACATCTAGATCAAACTGATGCTCATAGAAAGGACATTGTCTTAAAGCCCCCTGTGAAACAGAAACAACTTTTAATTCGTCGTGATAATCCTCTGGATAAAAACGTTCAAATGGTGATTGTAGGGTGTAAGAAGTAAGCTCTTGCTCTTCTTTCAGCATGTTTGGAAGTAAAACAGTTTTAGGATGCAATGCTCCGTCAATTTCATCAAAGTAAACGCGTAACGTCATAGCTCATTCGTTCCTCTCCAACTTGTTTTTTTAATTGATCTAATACAGTAATAGTAGATTCATAGA
The DNA here is from genome assembly GCF_017939705.1 of Halalkalibacter suaedae. Lineage (GTDB taxonomy): Bacteria > Bacillota > Bacilli > Bacillales > Bacillaceae_D > Halalkalibacter > Halalkalibacter suaedae. The sequence goes on along the minus strand of NZ_JAGKSQ010000003.1, from coordinate 199,884 downwards.
CTTTTCCTTTTTGAAGCGTTCGATTAATTAAAATTTCTTCACGTTGCTTCAATTTCTTGTAGTGATCCCTGGTGGTATTTTGCTGGCGGATGATACGAATACGCTCCCTAATATGTACTTCAGGAAGCTGAAATGCATCTATAAGCTCTTGCAAAGAGTGAACGCTGTTCATGTATGGTTCAAACAAATAACGAGGCATAGAAGCATACAGAGCGAATGAAGATGCTTGTCTCTCTTGAAGGCGGACAAATTCCTTATTCGCTTGTCGTTGATCGTTGCAATGCTCGAAGAAATGAGCCATTTCATGGAAGAAATCATACCGAATATGTTCATAAGGTTGATTTTGATCCAAGTAAATTAGAGCCATGTCCTCATCGTAGATGCAGCGACTTCTTAAGTCGTAATACTCAACTTGAATGTTAAATAATAGCGCAAGATTTTCAATACTTAAGTCTGAGATGAAGTTAATATCATTTTCCTTATATAGTTTCTGTATCTTTTCTTCACGTAAAGGCATAAAACGCAATCACATCACCACCAAATGTTTGTTCTCTTTATTATAAGAATGTATGTTCGTATTGTAAAGAAAAAGAAACAGCCCAGATGTTGAGCTGTTTAATTGGTAATTTCTAATTCTATTGGTTTGTTTTCTTGGTTTAAAAAAATACCTTTATCCAGAATCTTACCTGTAATTTCAATTTTTCTTTCCATAGTGTAACAAAAATTACCTTCACTAAGTTTTGTTTTCTTTAGAAAAAACCTTGCAACAGGTTGGAATTGATCATTGTAAATAAATAACTCGCCATACGAATTGTTTGAGAGTAAACTTTTGTATAAATCCTTTTCAAAATTAGTTGTTATATTCGTTGTATAATCTTTTCCAATATTGTTATATTCAACAACATCTTCAAGTACTCCGTAACATTTAGCAACCACTTTTTGATTCTGATAAACTTTTATTAAGAATCTTAAGTTGTTGAGACCCAGTGGGAGTTCTATATTTAATTCGTAGGAGGGATTTTCAACAGGTGGATTTTGGTAAAATATTAATTTAGGGTAGTTAATTGAGAAAAACTCAGGTATGTCAATTTCTTGACTAATTAAAAAATCAACATCAGTTATTTTTTTGATACCAGGAAGGTTACCTTTCGAAAAGGGGTTTTTGTTAAATCTAATTTGATGGATTACGAGTCCAATTAAGAAAAATAAAAAGATTAATATTACCCAGAATACATAAATTCCAAAAACAAACATCGATGTAAGTGTCAGATCTAGCTCAAAAGATAACCTAAATTGAGTGTAAAAACCTACTACAACACCCCAAATAGTTGAAACAATTATACCTATTGCAATAAAGCTATAAAACAATCCATTTAAAATTCGGTCTTCTAAAGTGAGAGTGTCGTAGTTTATATATGCATTCTTTAGGTCTTTAATGTTAAAAGTATAGGGAAAATAAATTCTTTTTAAGGTGTTTGCCGCTACAACTAATTTATTTTCAAATATTAGAGCAATAAATAAGGAAGTAAATGAAATAAAACCAATAATCCCTGTAAACAACCAACTAAGTAATGTAGCATGTTCATTCAATTGCTGAATAAGTGTCTCATCCATAGGTGAATTATATGATACTCGGCTTAATACGAAAAATGGAATAATAAAAGAAGATAACAAAATCCCTATTGATAATACTTTCCTAAAATTCACTTAGCACCTCATTTAAGACTAATACAATTTCATCTATTTCAATCGTGTCAGGAAAGGATATAACTGAATTAATATCCATATAATAGTATGTCTTATTATACAAAAAAGTTAAATTAGCAATAAGATCAAGTTTATTATTTAAGTAAGTCTTGATATTTTCCGGTCCGAGTACATCAACTGGTAATTTTTTTATTAAGTCTTCATCGTAGGGAATAATTTCATTTTTAATATGAACACTAATCAGTTTTGCAAACCAATTAATGTTATTGTTATATTTATTTTTCCAAGTAGAAAATATATCAAGCTTAGTTAAAGAATTACCAAGTGAACTCTCTAGTTTTGTTTTCAAGAAATTAATATCGCTTTCTGAATTCCCAAAGAATATTATATTACTCGATTTTGTAAAGAACCAAGCTTTTAATGTTTTTGGTTTTTTGGTTATTATTTTATCTCTTATTTTTATTGAATCCAACCAAGTATACTCGATTTCTGTTATTTGGTTAGTGATAATCGTAAATCTATATTTGTCAAAAGAACCTGGAGTGAGATTACTCTCAAGTTGCTGTGTAGTTATATTCATATTGCTTCTATATAAAACACAATCTTTAACCCAAATAAGCATAGTCTCACCCCATAGTTAATTATTCTTTATCTTCAGGTATCTCTTTTTCAGATACTGAATCATCATCTTCATTTTCATTATCTGAATCATCCTCATCCAGATCAGAGAAATTACTTTCAAGAATTTCCTTTATTTTCTCCAAACCATCATCAATACCATTATAACCAGCAGCGTCAAGTATTATCTTGTTATTATATACAATGTCGTTAATTATTTCATAGAAATCGTCCTCAATATCTGTATTGCGAAGTAAATTAGATAAGTGACTATTTACTTTAACCATACTATCCTGAATAACTTGGAATACAAATTTATCACCTTCAGTATACTTATCGTAGATAGTCTCTAAAATTCTTTTAGTAGTGTCCATATCTTTAATACCTTCGATACACATTGCAATGTAGTGCTCTTGAATGAGTTCTAGAATCTCTTCTTTAAGATCAGTATCATCAATATCAACAATTACTATTTTCATTAAGTCTGAATCTTTTCCTTTTAATGAAAAAATGGCAGAAAAGTCTTGTTCTCCGTATGAAATACTTAGTTTGAAAGACGCTATTCCACTGCCCATAGTTATATATTGACAAGCTAACTGTGAAGATAGGATATCCCTACCATTTATAGTCACGTTTCTGATGCCCTCATTTTGGTGTACTTTTCCTTTAGTATCGAACTTAATCTCTTTAAACTTCGATTTTATACCATTTTGACTAAGTCTATTCTCAATAAAGTCTAAGAGTATTGCTGTTTTAAAATTTGCATTACCAATTTGGTAACTTTGACTAGCCTTTTCAATTATACGGTAGGCGGAAATGGGCCATTTTAATTTTTCGCTTACAAATCTACGTGTTACTTCATGAATTGCATCATTACCAGCATTAAAGGTGACTTTTTTCTTTTCTTTATCCAAACTAATGTTTATTTTATAAACGGCAGTTAAGCTGTTTCTGTCTAACACGCCGCCGTGTCGCCAATGAGCTTTATACTCTTTAATCCTAAGCTGAAGTGTGAAAAGGTCATCCCGGTCGACTGCTTCTTCAACAGATACACTGAAGTTTTCTAAAAAAGGATAATCTTTAATTGTGTTGTAATCCTTTTCATCAAGGCTATCTAAAAAAGTTATGCTGTTTATTTTGTAAGTGAATGCAGGTAAACCAATCTGCTTTGTCATAACTGCCATTTCAACAAAGTCCTCAATACTTTCGTCATTGATCAGATCAGCTAAGTTTAAGAAATCTGCTAAAAGTTCCTTTTTTATTCTTCTTTGCTTTTTAGTTGGTTCCCATGACTTATTCATTGTTTGGATAACTTCAATTACAGTTTCTTTATTAAGCCTTTCAAAAACCCGTCTTAAAATAGCTGATTTCATGTCAAAACTCCCCTTTTTCTTAATAGTAGTTTTATAGGAAATGGTAATCTGCAAAACTGGTGTCTAAATTTAGGCTATTCTTACAAAACAAGACACCCAAATAATAAACGAGTGTCTTGTTGTTATTTATCTTGTTGTTCAAACTTCTTCCGTAAATTCCTAAACTCCTCAAGCTGTCGCTCTAGGAACGCTTCTTCTTCTTCCGTAAGCGGATCATCCCCATGAGAAAAAGCAATATGTATTGGTTTCTTATCTTCACTTCTTCCAAGAAGGTAGTCAGTGGATACATCAAAGAATTCAGCTAGAGTTTTTAACGTTTCATAATCTGGTTGTCTCGATCCTTGTTCATAGTTAGAAAGCTTTCCTCTAGAGAAACCAAGCTTATCAGCTAGTTGATATTGACTTAATCCTCTTGCTTTTCGCAACTCAGAAATTTTTTCACCAAGCATAGACGCCACTCTCCTATAGTCACATTATAAAACAGAAACTAGCCGTTTCAAATTTAAGACACAAAAAGTTTCTGAAAGTTGTTGACAGAAACGAAATGTTTCTGTATATTAGGGTTATGAGGAGGAAACGAAATGTTTCTTCGAGAAGGAGGTAAAAAATTGGAAAGGAAAACCCTAGTGGATTTAAGAGGCACTGAATCTCGTCCTGAAGTAGCTAAAAAACTCTCAATCACCCCTCAAATGTTGGGAGCTATTGAGAGGGGTGATCGAACACCGTCGCTCACTTTAGCCAAGAAGATAGCTGATTATTATAAGAAAAGTGTAGATGAAATTTTTTTTGACAATAAAGAAACGAAATGTTTCTAGTTAGGGGTTATTAAATGAACATCACAGATCTACATCTATTCTCAGCTTATTATGCAAAAGTCATTGAGATTGCATTCAATCTTCAAGAGTTTGATTGTTCTAAAGATGAAGCAGTACAGCAGTTACTGGAGCTCGCTCATGACTTAAGTCCATATCCAATTCAACCCTAAGAAAGGAGGATAAAAATTAATATGGTTGTCCCACTACGTCCTTCGCATATATCTCCTAATAAGGAGGCGATTCGCAATATGAGCAAAGACACCATTGTTAATGCAGGTAGAAAACACCCAAGCCAAGAGGCTCTTGAACGGTTTGCAGCCACTTATAAACGTATGGTTAAGGAAAACCAAGAGCGAGAAGCCATGTTGGCACAAAGTCAGGCATCAGCAACAAGCGAAGACTCTCACTGAGTCTTGGCCTATAGGACGAGCTATTTATTATTAATTCTAGAATAAGCCTTGTCACAAAAAAACTGAATAATTGGTACAAAGGAGATGGTTACAATAAATGGTCAACTAATCGCAGAATCGCGAAAACGACAAGGCATCTCTCAAAACGAGCTAGCATCTAAAGTGCCGACATCTAGAGAAAGCATCGCAAAGTATGAGACAAATGCAAGAAAAACACCAAAAGAAATGCAACCTTTTCTTACTCAAGCATTAGATGATCCTCTATTTATTTTGAAGCAACAGGATGAGATTACTGGTGGAGTGACGATCCCATATTTAGATGGTGAATTAATTGATCATCATTATGCTTCATTAACCTTCTTAGCCATTAAAGAATTAAGGGAAGCGGAAACACACTTAGAGGATATAGATCTTAGTAAACCTGTAGCATTCATGAGATGTCATGAAGCCGATCATATACAAAGGACAATTCGTGAATTGCTTGATAGTGCAGCAGCCGCACAAACACTTGCCATTGATCTTATGAATAATTTTGATTTCTCGTATGTAGAAGAGATTAAACAATGGAAAGCTTCACTGATGGCAAGGGGTTACATACAAAGGAGGAACAAATAATGTCAGCAACAATTCCAAGCAGTTTATACCGTGATCGTTATTGGAGACCTGTTTTGCATCTTTTTAAAGAGCACCCAAAGTTAAACCAGTGTTTCACAACAAAGTTTTTCGATTTTTCGGATAACACAATTAAAGTCCAATCTTTACAACGAAATGCGGGTCCTTGGTCAAACTCTGAAAAAATCATGTTGAAATTAGCATTTCATTTATTTAATGAAAGATACAAATTCAACTTATCCGATCTAGATTATTTAGATGATTACAATAAGAAACTTGCGTTTGATGCAATGAAAATGCGTTTTACCAATTAAATAAAGGAGGAAATTTCATGAAAACAAAGCCACTTCAATCATTTAATCGTGCTGAAATTGCACTAGTTGCTGATTCGATGAGACGTTACATGTTCCAGGTTAGCAAGTTATCCGCTCGTATGATCTTGTCAGAGTACATCAAGGTGATCCAGAAGGGGAAAGACGTTGAATTAGATGGTATGGGAATGGAGTACATCTTTAGTTCTCTACAAGCTAAAGCAAATGAGATATCAGATCGTTTTGGTGATAAGAAGAAAGAAATATCAATGATTAGGCAGTTAGCTGAAGAGGTCAGGTCGAAACGAGTCTATTTTCAACAAAGTTTTTACTCAAACCCCATAAAAAAAGAAGCACCAACTGCTGGCACAGTTAGTACTTCAATCCTAATATATTAAATAGATAAATCTATTATAGTTCAAGAATGTTACAAAGGCAAGACCTCTAGTCAAGGTCTTGCCACCCTATTAATCGCAAAGAAGCTTTGCCGTGGAGATCATAACTCACTCTATGCCTCCGGTTTGTTGTTATGATTTCCACGGTGCAGCTTGCACAGGAAAGTAGGTGAAAAAATGAGAAAGCTAATTTTACATCAGATTGATGAAATCGAAAGAAAACACTGTCGATCTTGTGATCAAATGAAAGAAAGCTCCTATGGAAGACAAATGGAACGCATCTATCGAACAGTTTGCTCTAATTGTCCCTTTGGTCAAAGAATTTCTGAACTAGGTGAAATGTTGAGTCAATCAAATGTAACACCACACTGGTGGAATAAAGAAGAATCATTTTATGCGATTAATCACATTGAGGTTCTTGGACTAGAACGAGGTATTAGGCAAGTGGCAAGACGCTTAGGGCTTAAAGAATCTCAAGTGGAGTGTTTTTACTTCGATAAAACAGAAAAAGCGTACCACACCACAAAAGCGGTATAATACGCGACCCAAGCTTGATTATACCAAAACTTTCAGAAGACTCCAAGGTGGTGATTGTGTATGCAATTTAGAACAACATTACCAGCGTTCTATTACTCTCTTAATACGGAGCAATACGCAAGAGGATATATCAAAAAATACTTTCCTGAATTAACTTTTATTCGCATAGATGGCAAAGAGGCTGTCTGTGAGAAAAAGGATGAATATCCTGTTCCAGTAAGTAAGAACATCAGAAAGCCATTAGGGAAGAAGGCTGCATTGTTTAGTTGAAAGGAGCCAGAAAGATGATTCCAACTATAATTGAAAATCTTGTGTATGTCGATGAGAGTAAACCTGTCACGACATCATTAATGATTGCAAAAACCTTTGAGAAAGAGCATGGAAAAGTTCTTAGAGATATACGTTCATTAGAATGTTCGGAGAATTTCAAGTATGCCAATTTTGGAGAGTCCTCTTATGAAAATCAGCAAGGACGATCTATGCCGATGTTTATTGTTTCCTTTGACGGCTTCGCCATGCTAGCTATGGGTTATACAGGAAAGAAAGCTATTGAATTTAAAGAACTATACATCAATGAGTTTAATCGCACTAGGTTGATTTTGGCTAGTCGAAATGAAACGTTGCTATCAATAGAACAAAGGCAGTTGCAAAGTGCTATCCGATGCACGATCAATTCACTTTTTCCTAGCGTATCGACAAGAGCAAAAATGAAGTATTATTCATTGATTTACGGACAGTTGAAGAAAAAGTTTAATGTTTCATCTTATCGAGATATAACACGCTTAGATCTTCCAGAAGCAATCGCGTTTGTGGAAAAATGGGACAAGCCAGTTTTGGATAGTCGCAGGTGTATATCATGAAGAGTCACTACTTACTAGACGAATACCCTCTTCTTGTACTACCTTCTCTAGCAGTTTCGGTTGGATTAAATAAGGCCATCATCCTGCAACAAGCACATTACTGGTTACAGCGAAGTGAGAAGACAGATCAACGAGGAATGAGATGGTTTTACAAGACTCATGAAGATTGGCAAACAGAGTTACCTTTTTGGAGTATAAGCACAATTCGCAGAGCAATTAGTGAATTGGAAAAAGAAGAGTTGTTCCTAGTCGACAACTTTAACAAAAAGGGGTACGACAAAACAAAATGGTACACAATCAACTATTCTAAGTTACGAAAATCAGTGAACAGTCCATGTGTTCAAAATGAACAGTCCGTGTGTTCAGATCGAACAGATCGATATGGTCAAAATGAACAGATGGATGTGTTCAAAATGAACAGACCAATACCAGATATTACTACAGATAATACAACTACTACAGAAGATAACGTGGACAAGCTTGGAAATCGTTTTTTGGAGTTACGTGGGAAAGGACTTATTTTAAAAGCAAATGATTACCAAGCTATTGGACGTGTATTGAATGTGGTTCCGCTAGCAGAAGCCATAATTTTGCTAGAAGGATGTTTCTCAGACAGACCGAGTACAAATATTCACACTTTCAGCTACTGTGAGAAATACATTGTTGAACAGTATCAAGCTTTAATGGAACGACAGAAAGTGGTGGCTGAGGAGAAAGAGAGGGGAAGACATGATCAGCATTCAGGAAGTATTCAAGGAGCTTCTCAACGAACGTCCACAACTGGCAGATCGGATGCAACAGATCGAGGAAATGAGAGACAACGTCTTATCGGGGAAGACGGAGAGATTCCGGACACTGAATGCGACTTCTGATTGTCCTTTTACCACTTGTGATGGTTCGGGTTGGATTCATCGAGAAGATACACATTATCACTTTCTCCCGCCGGAAGAAAAAAGGAAGACCTTTCACATTCAATACCTTGAATGCGATTGTCATGAGGTTAGACAAGAAAAAAGAAAACTTGAACAAACCCTTAAGCAAGCACAAATACCAGAAAAGTTTCTTGATGCTGGCATTAAAAACTTTGATCTAACTAAGTACCAACTAGACGAATCGAGAAGTGCGGCTGCATATGCAAAAAGAATGGCCGCTAATTTTGTGGAAAAGTTTGAGAATATCAAAAGTACGGGAAAGGGAATTTATTTTTACAGCAGAAAAAAAGGTAGCGGTAAGACAAGACTCGCCATCTCAATCGGGAATGCATTATTAAAAAAACACGGTGTTGTTCCCTTGTACACATCTGCTACAAATATTTTTAGTGAGATACAGTCAACCTTTGAGTCAGATAAAAGCACAGTTCAAGTAAAGGAAGCTTTTATGAAGGCTAAAGTGTTAATCATTGATGATATGGGTGTCGAGAAGTCTAGCGGTAGCAAAAAGGGCTCAAGCAATTGGAACGAGAGAACGATGAATGACATCTTAGAATACAGGATGAACAACAATCTCATTACATTCTTTACAGCTAACCTTCCAATTAGCGAGCTAACTTCTCCTACTCTTTATCCAGAGGGACGAGTACAAAGCCGAGTCAATAAAATGGCCTACGAATTACATATGCCAGAAGAATCGGTTAGAGACCGTGAAGCTGAGGAGGAAAACTATCAATTTGAGCAATATTTACTTGAATAGGAGGGAAAGCTGTGTGCAGATTATGCCAGTATGATCGATGTGTAGATACAAAGGAAACACCATTCGGATTGATATATGTACCTTGTCAGGTACTTTCTAAGCAAGAATTAGAAAAGTTATATGAACCACGAAAACAGTTCCTTTTAAACCTTTTTGGAATGGAGGTTGACGATGAATATGAGCCAATTGCTAAAAGCATGTGAGCAGAAAAGGCAGCAATACATCAAAAAATTAAACAAACGAGGTATTACCCAGAGTGGAGAACAAATGTTGGATACGTTGACACTCTCAGAATTGATAGGCGTATGGAAATGGTCTGAAGCAGCGAAGAGGGAAAAGTTTCATGGTTAAATGTCCATTCTGTTCATCCACAGTAAAGATTTTGTTGGAAACTTCGTTAACAACTTTAGATCTAACTACTGGAGAGCCAATAAGCATAAAAATGTGCACAGATTGCGTAAAAGCAACTGTGGAATTACTTGAAAGGGAGAAAAAAGATGAACTTAAGAAAGTTATTTGAATTACAACGAGATCTTGATATCAGTATCGCTCTTGATAAGAATTTAGATCCATCAACTTTATTTACAGATAAATTAATTGGTTTATTGGTTGAAATTAGTGAGGCACTAAACGAATGGAAAGGGTTTAAGTATTGGAGACACAATACGATTCCTAATAAGGACGAGCTGTTAGAAGAATTGATTGACTCTTTTCACCTTACCTTATCACTTGGTATTGATATGAATTATGAGCAAAAAGCGATTGATTCAATTGAATTTCGTGATAATGATTTTGATCTAAATATAAAATCAACTGTTCTTGCACTGTTCCATCGCGTCAGTACATTTGGGTTAACAAGAAGCGTAGGTAATTACTTATATATGTTACAAACACTTGTTGATCTAATTCAGGATCTTGGTTTTGAGTGGGAAGAAGTAGAAGCTGCATATGAAAATAAAAATCGCATCAATCATCTTAGGCAAGTGGAGGGGTACTAATGAAAAGTCTTAAAATTATTGTGGGTATATTTGAACAAGTTAGTGGTTTGGTTGAGACGATCAAGGAAGTTAAGGAGGGTAACGGAGCAAAACATGTTGGTGGTAATTTGATTTCAAATAAAGCAAGTAAGAAGCTTTCTAAAATTTTTAAATAAAAAAGCCACCCTCTCGAGCAGGATGACCAATAAATATTCGCACATTTATTATATCACGCTCGGGAGGGAATGGCATGGTACAAAATGCAATTCTAGTTGACCTTGAAAAGATGACAGTGGAGATCGATGTTAGCACAAATCAAATACTTGTAGTAAAGGATGGACAAGTGATTCCTATTGCACCTCCAACAAGCGGATTTGGTAGTCAAGCAGCTATCTGGGTAAAAGGTAAAGTGGATCGGGTTGAAAGTTTGGAACAGAAGAAGATTTGAGGAAAAATGCGAATTAAGAAAGGGTGAATGTATTGAAATATTATGTACTTTAGAAACAGGCAGAATGATTGAAGTAATTATTCTTCACGAATTATTACAGAATCCAACCATTTTTGAAAACTATAAATCAAGATAGCGACAACTATGGTTAACAAATAAACACCGAGAGAATTAATGTTAATTAATTTATAGATGCCTAAATGTTCATACCATTTACTAATTCCAAAAGATAGAAGGGCATCGATTATAAGGTTAGTTAACATGAAGAACAGAAAACTATGATAGGTAAAATATAAAATTATAATGGTGCCTACAAGAAAAACTCCATAAACAAATGGTGTGATATTTGAAAGTAAAATTATATTTTCAGTTATCTCCCACCAACTAAATTTGTCCGCAATTTGGAAAATGAAAGTTAATAAAAGTGCACCAAACAGAGATGATGGGATAAAACTTTTAACAATATTTTTATTTAAGGGGATAAGCGCTAACCAAGGAATAATTAGTGTGGACCATAAAAGAAATTGATTGAACAAATATATCACCGCCCTAAAAGCTTGTTTAATTGTTATTTTATCCTTCTGGTAAAAATATATCCAAATTAATGCGTAGTTCGAGTAAATCTTTCATTAAAGGGAGGGTGTTTAGCAATTGATTCCTTATTGTGAAAAGGAAATACATTTTGGTGTTCCACTTTATTAATAAAATAATTGTCTGACCGAAAAACGGAGGACACAAACAGTTAACGACTTAATCGTTTTCTGTTTGTGTCCTCTTTTTTTATTTCTAAAAGGATGGTGTTAGGGATGGATAGCAAGAATTACAAAAACCAAATTAAACAAAATAATCCAAAGCCTATTAAAGAAAACCTTACTACTCGTGAAATTAAAGACATGATGGGAAGTAATAGACCTACTTATGGCCGTCATCGTGGTGCTGTGAGACAAAAAAATTAGGGAGGCGATTTAAGATGCAACTACTTATTCAGGAATACAAAGAATCATTGAGAAGAATAGAAAAAGCAAAACCTACAGCGACTGAAGAAGATAGAATTCATTTAGGAAGCATGGCAAGCGATTTAAGATATGCAATTGAATGGATGCAGAGTGGTCGTCGTCCTGGTCACAGAAGAGGAATCGAGAGAAGGGCAGCATATCAAAATGAGCAACCTCTAGATCCATTATTAATGCAATCCTTTGTTGCTGAGAGCAGCACAAGCCATACTGGAATATCTGAATACGAAAAGGAACGAATTGAGGATGCTCTTAGTATTCTAACAGGAAGAGAAAAAGAGGTTTACTTACTTGTTCGTGGTGAAGCGTATACCAGAACTGAAGCAGCTAGATTGCTAGGGATATGCAAAGGGACAATAAATAATATTATGAAAAGATGCGATGAAAAGATAAAAATTAAGAAATCAACTTCTCTTTTCTGTGCTCCACTAGCTAATTAGTGGAGTTTTTTATTTCTTTGTCGCCCGTTTGCCACCTCTATATGAAAGGAATTTTTTGAAAGGAGTGTGATGGTATGTGAATTTCGTCCAACCAATACGAGACACCAAGAAGATTCAAGAAATTGCGGAGTTTTTACGTAAGGAAAACGAGCGTAATTATATGATTTTTTTTCTTGGAATTAATACCGGACTTAGGATAAAAGATATTCTTAATTTGAAGGTTAGAGACGTCAGCGGTCATTATCTTAGTTTGAGAGAGTTCAAAACAAAGAAGCAAAAGCGCCAACGGGTTACTCCTGGTCTTCATAGAGAGTTGGAGAAATATTGTGCTGGCATGAAATCAGATGATTACCTCTTTCAATCACGTAAAGGCAGAAATAAGCCGATTGTTAGAGAAACAGCTTATCGGATATTACGCGAAGCAGCTGAAGTTCATGGGTTGGATGCAATCGGATGCCATACACTTCGTAAAACGTTCGGATATCATTTTTACACACAAACGAAGAATATTGCACTGCTCCAGAAGCTACTGAATCATACTGATCAAGCAGAGACTCTTCGTTATATAGGCATTGATCAAGATGCAATGGATAACGCCATGAGGAAATTTAAAATAGTCTAATTGATGGCTATTGATAGATTCTTTTTATACCTACAATGTCACATAATTTAGAAGTTGTGACATTGGTTTATGTAAGCAGGGCGAAGATATATAGGGCAAGGGTTTTGAGATTTCGGTGAATATAACTCCCTCTAAGATATGTGACATTGAGAATGATAAAAATAGTAGTGAGAATTAAAATTTGTTAATATATAGTTAAATTGGTCGAAAGGTGGTTTAATTATATGTTCTCAAAAGCATTTATCCATTCTATAAAAGATAGACTAGTAGGTAGATTTGTAGAAGCTGAAGACTTCTCAATTACTTACCGAAAAGGTGAGGATGAGACTGTAATGCTCAATATTTCTTACACATATAAAGAAGATATTTTTTTTAGGTTTAAAAGTACGAGTACTTTAGAATTTGACATAACGTATTCACCGGGAGAGGTTTATGAAACGGAACAATACAGTAATATTGATGAAGTATCCGCTTTGTTAAAGGAAATAAAAACTTGGATCGGAAATGTTGATAAAGAAATACAGTCATCGCCTGAAATGAGGCGTGCAGAAGAAAATAAAAGGCACATTGATGAGATCACAAATAAATTAAGTAGTTATCAAGATGAAACCGAATTTACCAATTCGGAGGTAGAAGAACTAAAAAATAAGTTGGATCAGTTAGAAAAAAGCCTTATTGAAAAAATACAAAATGATATAGAGAAAGAGGGAGATTTTAATTCTGAAATTAGCAGCTTAAAAAGGGACATTTCAAAGTTGAAACTGCAATCAGAACATTTAACAAAAAAGAATTGGTTGTTATTGTTTGGAACTAAAACATACATGTGGACACAAAAGCATCCGAAATTAGCAACACTTTTAGGAACCACGGCCTATAATTATTTACCAGATGATATAAAAGAGAGAATGCCTACAGAATTTGTACAAGTGTTATTACCTAAACTAAACCAAACCGATCCAGAAAATTAACTTTAGGAAAAAGCAAAGCATCCCAAATTTGAGGTGCTTTTTCTTTTGTCATAAATCAGATATGATGAAGATTGTGTTTAATCAGCAACTTTTCCTTCTCATGTAAACAATAGTATAATAGTTCCTGTATTAAAAAAACAGGGGGCTAATTACTATGAAAAAATTATTATCTTTACCCATAATGGTGTTATTGATTGCCGTTATGACTGCATGCGGAGCAGTTGAAGAGGAGCAAGTACCTGCTGAAACACAAGCAACGGAAGAAACAGAAATAGAAAATGAAGCTGATGCTATTGCTGATGAAGAAACAGAGGTTGAAGAAACAGAAGAAGTAGCAGAAGAAGAAGTAGTAGAGGTCGAACCAGCTGAGCAAGAACCAGCTGAAGTCCCGCGTGAATTTCAAAATGCTTTAAGGTCTGCTCAAAATTATGTCGATATCATGCCATTTTCAGAAAAAGGACTTTTTGAACAATTGACATCTGAGTATGGGGACCAATATCCAGACGACGCCGCTCAATATGCTATTGAAAATGTAGAAGTTGACTATAACGAAGAAGCTCTTGAAGCAGCAAAAACCTATCAAGAGATTTCGCCAATGTCTGACCAACAATTATTGGACCAACTTGCATCGGAATACGGCGATCAATATACAAAAGAACAAGCCCAATACGCTCTTGAAAATTTACCAAATTAATTAAAAGCATTGAGACACTCTTAACTGTGTGTCTTTTTCTTTAGTCCTGGAAACTTTCAAAAAATACATTACCATAAATGTGGAAGAGTAGTATAATGGTCCCTGTAAACAAAAAGGGGGACATACACAAATGAAGTACTTATTTTACTTTCTTCTGATCTCTTTAGTTTCTGTTAGCTTAGTAGCATGTGGTGCAGAAGAAGAGACCGGAACTTCAGCTTCTGCAGGAGAGAATAATCAAGAAGATGAAATTCGGGAAGAAACAACAGAACCAGAAGAGGTTGTTGAAGAAGAGGGAGATATTGAAGTTGATAAAAACCTTTTAAGTGTTGAGATCACAATGCCAGCTACCATGTTTGAAGAGGAAGATGTAGAATCTTCAATTGCTGAAGCAGAGGCTGAGGGAATCACAGTTACTCCAAATGACGATGGTTCATACACCTACAAGATGTCGAAGGGTACACACGCAGACATGATGGAAGAAATGAAAACAAGTATGACGCAATCGATCGAGAATCTAAAAACAAGTGGAGAATATCCTTCAATTGTTGATGTCGTTGCAAACGGTTCGTTCTCTGAATTTAAAGTTGTTGTAAATCGTGAAGAGTTTGAGAATAGCTTTGATGGTTTTGCTGTGTTAGGTGTAGTATTCGGAGCCCTATACTATCAACTGTTTGATGGAGTTAATCCAGATGATTATAAGGTTATTATAAACTATGAAGATGCAGCTACTGGAGAACAGTTTGATTCGGTTGTTTATCCGGACGCGTTAGAAGAATTAGAATAATATCACAATCATGCATTCCTTTATGGAATGCTTTTTCTTTTGTTAGGAGGTGTTCGATGAGTAGCATTATTCAACACATCATTGAAGGGAATCTATTGAAGTTCTACAAATCAAAAGAATGGTTCCAGATACGTGCTGAAGCATTGAGAAGAGATAACTACGAATGCCAGATGTGTAAAGAGAAAGGCAAGTACCATAAAGCTGAGAACGTTCACCATATCAACGAGGTGAAGCATCGACCTGATCTTTCTTTAACCTTGGACAATTTGTTGTGTCTTTGTATCAGATGTCATAACGACGTGCATGATCGGTTAGATCAACAACAAAAGAAGAAAGATAAATTTATTAATGAGGAGAGATGGTAGCAAAGGAAATAAACACCCCCCGGTCAAAAAAGTCGCAATTTTTTTGGGGACCCATTCAACGGGGAGGGGAGAGCGGTAAAAATATTTTTTGCTCTTTTCACATAACAGGCGGTATGCACCCTATGAAACATAAATTATTTCCCGAAAAAGAGGGTGCATACGTAAAAAAATCAGAACAAAAAGTGGGGTGGTGTATATGAATGAATAATAATTCAGACATACGCAAGCTCGCTCATATCGACTATTTGAACAAAATGAAGTACAGAGAAATTGCTGAAAAATACAACGTTTCTATTAATACCGTCAAGTCCTGGAAAAAAAGGTACAACTGGCAAAGAGACGATGCACCTAAGCCAGAAATTGCACCCGGAATTGAGGAAATGCAACCCGATTCTCAATTAGATTACGTGAACCCTCTTAGAGAAATAATAAAAAACGACCTTTTAAACCAACTTGAAGAGAATGGGACGTTCGGTAGTCACTTTAAGGATTTAGTTTGTGATTACATGTCGATGTGGGATATTAAAAATAGACTAATTGATGATATTGACCGACGCGGCGTTGTTGTTACCTGGTCAAACGGAAAGCAATCAGGCGAAAAAAAGAACGAAAGCATTAATGAGTTGAACAAAACGAGTGCTCAAATGTTGAAGATTCTAGCTGAGCTTGAATTGAGAGCATCTAAGATTGATAAGGATGATGACGATGCCAACGACGTATAAGTATCATCCGTACATCGATGAATACATGCACATGGTTGATAGTGGTACGATCCAAGCTTGCAACGAACAAAAGTTATTAATGGATTTTATACGTTGGAAGTTAGATCAGCCAGGTGTCGTGATCGATGCAGAGGCTATTGAGAAATCTGTAGAGGTTCCAGCAGACTATTTTCCGTTTGAGTTATTTGTGTGGCAAAGATTTTGTAATGCTTTCATTTTTGGTGTTAGGTATGAAGATGGTCGGCTAATGTTTAACCGTTTTTTAATAGAGATTGGTCGTGGAGCTGGTAAGAATGGTTACATTTCTTACAACAGCTTTTTTATGTTGACCGGACATCACGGGATACAGAATTATGACATCGATATTGTCGCTACATCGGAAAAACAAGCAAAGACATCGTTTGAAGATGTATACAATGTACTGGATGAACCGAAGCATTCTAAAAAAATGAAAAAGGTTTTTTACAAATCAAAGGTTCTTATCCAGCACAAAAAAACGAAATCGAAAATGGAATACAATACATCAAACGCAAGGACAAAAGATGGTAAGCGAAGTGGTGTTATCATCTTTGACGAAATACATGAGTATGACAATTATGGAGATGTAAAAGTATTTACGTCCGGTCTTGGTAAGAAACCAGATCCTCGGACATTTTATATTACAACAGATGGTTATATTCGTGGTGGAGTCCTGGATGATCTAAAAGCAGAAGCTAAGATGGTCCTGAACAAAGAACTTCCCGAATCAACGTTGTTCCCTTTCATTTGTAAGTTGGACGATGAAAAAGAAGTTGATGACATTGATATGTGGGAGAAAGCCAATCCTTCATATCGTTATAACAAACATTTACAGACAGAAATGAAGCAAGAATATCATGACATGCAGCTGAATAGTGCTTTGCGAACAGAGTTCATGACGAAACGTATGAATTTACCTGTTGAAGATGCACGAAAAGAAGTTGCAACCTATGAGGAACGATTAGCTACCGATCAGCCACTTCCAGAAGATCTTAAAGGTATTGAAGCAATCGGTGCGGTTGACTTTGCACAAATTAGAGACTTTTGCTCTGTGGGTCTGTTATTTAAAGTTGATGGAAAGCGTTACTGGATGCAGCATACATTCATGCATCATACAGCACCAAAGCTACAGGACATTAATCCAGAGATCATTGCCTTAGCGATAGAGAAAAAGTTATTAACCGTTGTGTATGATGAGTCTATTAATTCTAGTCATGTGTTGAACTGGTTTGTTGAGCAGGCTAAAACGTTCAGAATATTGAAGGTTAGTATGGACTTATACCGTTCAACAATCCTTAAAGAAGCATTCACAACAGCTGGATTTGATGTGGAGATTGTTCGAAGAGGTCCTGCAACACATGCTATGCTGTCTCCTCTGGTTGAAGAGATGTTTGTACAGCAATCCATTGTTTTCGGTGACGATCCCCTTATGCGTTGGTATGTAGGAAATATTTATAAGGAAGAACATCATAATGGAAATGTTGAATATAAGAAGATCGATAAAGAAAAGCGGAAGACCGATGGGTTTTTCGCTTTTTTGCATGCGTTGAATTTTGATTCTGTTTTGAAAGAACAAACAGCAATAACAAAAGATAATGTGAAGAAAATCTTCAAATCGTTCAATTACTAAGCATAAGGGAGGTGAGAACTTGGGCGCGTTTGATTGGTTTCGAACATGGTTTGGTTCAAGCAATACGATTAAGCTGGACGGTTATTTTTTCGAACTAAATGTCAAAGCATATTACAAACGTTTAGCGGTTGAGTCATGTATTGATCTGATTGCCAATACAATCAGCAGGTGTGAATTTCAAACGTTTGAAAAAGGTAAAGAAAAACGAGGAGAGAATTATTATCTCCTTAACGTACAGCCGAATCAAAACCAGAATGCAACAGAATTTATCCATAGTCTAGTGAACAATCTCATTATGAATAATGAAGTGTTGATTATTATGCAAGATGATCAGCTGTATGTGGCTGATGATTATTCAGTGAAAGAATTTGCATTTAAAGAAAATGTGTACAGCGATGTCATCATAGGTGATTTGAAGATTGGAAAAACGTTTTTGGAATCTGATGTGCTAAGTATTAAGCTCAACAATCGAAATGTTATGCACGTCATTAATAGCCTTTATGAAGACTACGGCAAGCTATTGGCATCCGGTATGAATTATTACAAACGGAAAAACAATAAGCGTTACTTAATCAAGGGAGATTTCTTAAGACCTCAAAATAAAGAGACTCAAGAAGCAATTGATGCCATGTTTGAAGGCCAGTTAAAGAATTGGTTTGATCCAGACAAAGAGGGTTCGGCTTTTCAAATACAAGATGGTTATACAATGGAAGACATGAGTGATGGTCAAAAGGGAAACGCAGGGAATAATGGTACTAGCCGTGATATCCGTGAAATAGTTAACGACATTATTGATTTTGTCGCAATGCCACTGCATATTCCTAGAGGTTTAATTAAAGGGGATGTTGCTGATGTTGAAAAGCTTGTTGATAGTTTTATTATGTTTGGAATAAAACCGATTGTCGAGTTGATTATGGATGAATTCAACCGAAAAGTGTACAACAAGGAGCAGTTTTTGGAACGAACTTATATGAAAATTGACACAAATCAAATAAAAGTAGTCGATATTACTCAACTTGCAGCCGCAGCTGACAAGCTATTTGCTATTGGATTCAGTTTTAATGAAATATTAGCTTTAGTCGGAAGAGATCCAATTCAAGAGGATTGGGCAGATAAAAGATATGTCACAAAGAATTATCAAGATATCAAAACTCTGGAAGGAGGTGAGAACACATGAAACCAAAGCGTTTTAAAAATGATAAATTCAACCAACTGCCGAAGATTGATAAGGTATTCAAAGCTGAGGCAATAAGTGAGGATACTAGCAAGATTACAATTTACGGTGACATTGGGGAATCATGGTGGGGCGACTACGTAACAGCAAAAGATGTTGAATCAATGTTGAAGGGAATCAACACTCAAAATATTAAAGTCCATATCAACAGCTATGGTGGTGATGTATTTGATGGAATTGCAATCTACAATCAGTTGAAGAATCACGAGGCGAAAGTAATAGTAGCTGTAGATGGAGTTGCAGCAAGTGCAGCATCTATTATTGCAATGGCAGCTGATGAACTAATCATGAACACTGGTTCTATGATGATGATTCATGAGGGTGCCACAATAGCAATGGGAACTAAGACAGATATTCGCAAGACTTTAAATGCTCTTGAGGGTATTGACAGGTCACTTGCTGATATTTACATGACTCGTTATCAGGGTGATCGTGAAGAAATCGATACATTGATTGTTAATGAGACTTGGTTTACGTCCAACGAAGCTGTGGAAGTGGGATTAGCCGATAAAGTAAGTAATACACCAGCTGTTGAGGATCCAGAAGAATTTAAGAACAGTATTCTCCAAAAATTCCGTATGAACAATCCGGAGCCGATTATGGCATCTGGAAAAAATAATATTATAAGCCGATTCAAACGCCAATAATAGGCGTTTTTATTTTGGCCACAGGAGGATTAACATGACAAAGCATGTTTATAAAGTAGTTACAAAAGAAAGTCCATTAAAAATGCACTTGCAACATTTTGGAGGTACAGGGATCCAAAATTTAGATGACAAGGCAAAAATTCAAAATAAAGATGAGCGAATTAAAGCAATGCAAGAAGTGTTTGAATCTGGAGATGCACATGGTGTCGCTGAGGCGATCATGAATAATTTTGAATCGAATATGGTACACATTCAAGACATGATGAATTCGGTAGTCAAAGAAGCCAAACGTGCTGATGAGGAACAGTGGGATGCACAAGTCTTAGCTTCTCGTGGTGTTCGTGTTCTTACGACAGAAGAGAAGAAATTCTATAACGCTGCTATTGAAGCGAACTCTTTTGATGAAGTTGTCAAGCTTATGCCTCCTACCGTTTTTGAACGTGTGTTTGAAGATTTAGAGAAGGAGCATCCACTCCTCTCTTTAGTAAATTTCCAACGCACAGGAGCTACTACCGCATGGGTTCTTCGTAAGCCAGGTGAACCTGTAGCCTTCTGGGGAGATGTAACTTCTGCCATTCAAGAAATGTTAGACGAGGGCTTCCGTACAATTGAACAGGGTATGTTCAAGTTAAGTGGTTTCCTTGTTGTTTCTAAGGCTATGTTTGAGCTCGGTCCTGAGTGGTTAGACCGTTACGTTCGTATGTTTATGGGAGAAGTTGTTGCTGATGAATTAGAGAATGCAATTGTTAACGGTGATGGTAATAAAAAGCCGATTGGTATGCTAAAGGATTTAGAAGCTGACATTGTTGGAGGAGCATACCAAAATAAGACAGCCACAGTTCTCACAGAGTTCACTCCAAAAGTAATTGGTGAAAAAATCCTTGCTCCTACAACGAAGAACGGAACACGTCGTTATACTGGAGTTACATTAATTATCAATCCTTTAGATTATGCTCTTCGTTTCTTTGCTCTTGGGGCAAAACAAAAGGATGACGGAACTTGGACTTATAATAATTTTGCGGTACCAGGTTTAACAATTGTTGAAACTCCTGCAATGCCACTGGGTCGAATGGTTTCAGGTAAGCCGAAAGATTACTTCATGGGTGTAGCGGCAGAACAAAAGCTAGAAACGACCGATGTACTTCGCATGATCGAGGATCAACGTCTTTACTTGATTCGTCAACTAGCCAACGGACGACCATTAGACGCTGACTCGTTTGAAGTGTTTGATATTAGCAATCTTGGAGTTGAAGAAGTACCAGCTGTTTAGTAACCCAAATATAATTAGGAGGTAATATCAGATGAGATACACAGTATTAAATACGTTTAATGATTTAGAACATAATGTCCTCTATAAAACAGGGGACTCTTACCCTGCAGAAGGCAAGGAAACTAGTGAAGAGCGAGTTTCTGTTCTCCAATCAAAGGATAACAAGTACAATAGAGTCTTTATTGGTGAAGAGGTAAACAATGAACCAGACGGTGAAGATGGCGACCTATCTAAGTTGACTGCAACTGAACTTAAAAAGATCAAGAATGAAGATCTTCAGGCATACCTAAACAGCAAAAACATTGAATATAAATCAGATAACAACAAGGATGAACTTATCAATCTTGTTTTAGGAAAATAATATGGATGCAATTGTACAAGCTGACTTGCTAGAAGAGCTAAAAGGTAAGTTACAGATCACTTGGACAGATGAAGATAATGATTTCAAAAAAATGATACTTAAATCAGAGGCGTACTTGTCGAATTTAACAGGTGCGTCTTTTGATTTTGTTAGGGAACTTGAACCTAAAGAGATTCTTCTCGAGCGTTGTCGCTATGTCTATAATAATACAGCCGATCAATTCGAGGTAAATTACCGTCACGAGCTAGGGCGTCTTATCTTAAATGTGGCTCTTGGGAAAGTCGGTGTGATCGATGGAACAACATCGGGAGACGTTTAATGATGGTTTCTTAGAATATGGAAGAAATGTAACTCGACGTACTGAAAAAGGTAAACGTGCAGGTAAAGAATTTATACCTGAAGGAAAACTTGCATTCCGATTAATGAATGCACGTGATTCTGACTATATGTTTGCTGGTTCAATGGGGAGTAGTCTTGATTTAAAGATCAAAACACGCTTCCCCCCTTCTTTTCTAAACATTAGTAAGAGTGACATGTTGTGCGTAATTGATAACAATGAGTTTGAAGTGATAAAGGTAGACCATGACAGAGAAAAGCGGTATCTATACTTTTATTTGCAAAAAGTAGGTGAGTAAATGAATGTCAAAACAAAACGATTAATGGATAAACAAGTAAAATCAATAAAGAATAACTTAACTACTCACTTTAACCTTCCTGTTTTTCAAGATAATGTGGCCGAAGATGAATTAAAAGAATTATCTAGTCATAATTATTTCATCGTTGTTTATGGTGATATTCAGAGTACAGGTGTCAATAATGTGTACCAAGAAGTTAGTATTGTTTTTATTAGTGAAAATAATGATCTAGTGGATGAGGATACTATTGACATCATTACTTTAATCTCTAATATCTCAGCAATTGAATTTGATCGGACTTTTAAACAAAGTGGTCAGAAAAAAGATACTGATGACTTTATTGATCAAGTGACAACGATTTTTAAAAGGAAGATAACCTATGACTGTACGATTTGAGTTTGATTATAAGGAGTTATCCGCACTTGAAGATAAGTTAAGAAAACTACCTGATAATGTCGAGAAGATAATTAATGATGTACTGCACAAAACAGGTATTGAGTTAGTTACAGATAGTATTATTGAACGTATGCCTCTATCTGACAAAAAAAAGAAACATGCAAAAACTAGCAAACCATTTCGCTCTGAGAAGTTTAATTTAGGTTTCGAGATTAAACCTAAACGCCAATTTTACTATCTTGTCTTCCCAAATGATGCTCTCGGTACATCTCTAGGGAAAAACGAACAGGAATTTATGGAAATAGGTTTAGAACGAAGTATTAATAAAATAGTTGAAGAAATAAATGCAAAAGCAGATGAGAAATTAAAGGAGGAATTGAAATAATGCCCACTATAGTAGAAAATTTTGATGCCGTTTCGATCAAAAATTCAAGTGTTCAATTTAAACAAAATGATGGTTCATTCGCAAATGGAACTAAGTTTGGATGCGTCGGCAGCGTGGAAGGTGAAACGACGCTAAGAGAAATTATTAAAAGATGCGAAGGTGTGGAGGTCGCTAAGAAGTCGAAGCCAGAAAAAATGGATATCACCGTTTCTGGACATATTCCTGTTCAAGTAGTTAGAGATTTATTTGGATTAAAAACAGACAATTTAAAGCCTGGTATTTATTCATATTCAAAGGATTCAAAAGGAAAAGAATTTATTTATACAGCCGATGTCATTGATGAATTTGAAGAAGTGACAAAGTTAATCGCATTTCCAAAAGCTGTTAGTTCCACAGGGTTTAAATTTGCTATTGAAAATGGGGCAGATGAAGTTGCTCAACTTGAAATTGCATTTAGTTGTTATCCGGATGGCCAGGGTCATTTATATTATGAAGCTTTGGTTTCGGAGTTAAATGATCCTACTATTGCCGAAACTTGGCATACTTCTTTTGATTATGCGTTAGTCGAAGCAATACCAACCCCCTAAAAGAGTAGGTTAATTCCTACTCTTTTTTTTATTAATTTGAAAGGAGAAGATCATGAAAATTAGGATGATTGAACTTAAAGAGCTTGAGGTCTATGAAGAAGAAGGTGAACACAAAACACGCTACATTAATTCTAAAAAAGTTCCTGCAGCGTTGACAAATCATGCTCTTATGGTTGGTCGTAATATGGGTTTACTAGAGGGTTCACTGATTAGTGATTTTGCTAAGTTGTTTGGTGTTAATCAGCAAGACATTGATGAAATTCAAAAAAATCCTGAACGTGTAGCTGAATATGCTCACTTGCTAGGTGGAGTGGATGAAATTCAATGTTTGAAAATTATCTACTTAGGTTGTGTGGGGCTTAATAAAAATTTTGAATATACATTTGAAGATTTTTGCTTGCTCTACCATGAAGACTTAGAACAAACAATGACAAGATATGGTGAGCTGATTGGTGACTTGGCGTTGGGACAGCAAAAGAATAACTTTGCTCAAGGATTGGTGAAAAGTACAGGAAAAAAGTCCAAAAGGGGCAAAAAGTAAAAGCCCCAAAAGTTAATATTGAATGTGTAGAAGATAAATATGTTCTTTACTGCACTGTATGTGGAATTGATCCAGATACTTTTTGGTACACCCCTTATGCATCGGTAGAACGCATTTATGAAGGAAAGGTTGCATTTGATTCATGGCAGAACAATCCTCAAACAGAGTAGGAAGGGAGGTTAACTATGGCAAAAAATCCAGAAACCAAAGTAAAGTTTACGGTATTTAACAAAGAGTTTAATGACGGTATTAGAGAAATGAATGCCGAAAGTACCAAATTACGAAAAGAATTTAGACTACAGGAAGAACAATTAAAGCAGAATGGGTCACAGACCGAGCGCTTCGATGCCAAACTAGCTAATTTATCAAAACAGCATGAAGTAGCAAAGAATAAAGTGCAATCTGTGCAAGGCCAACTTTCTAAAGCTAAAGAGGTGTATGGTGAAAACTCTGTCGAAGTAGGAAAGCTTGAGGATAAGCTACTAACCTTTCAGATTGCTGAACAAAAAGTTGAAAATCAAATCGCAAACACAACTAAGCAACAAAATACGTATCAACAATCCCTCAAAAATCTACAAGGCCTATTTACTACAACCGGAACAGATGTTAAAGATTTTACTGATACACTTGGATCTGACTTAGTGAAAGCTATTAACAATGGCACAGCTTCTTCTAAAGATCTAAATGAAGCATTTAACAAGGTATCTAAAGAAGCATTAGGATCATCTGCTGATATTAATAAAGTCCGTCAATCTATTAATAAGATAGATGATGGTTCCTCTATTAAAGAAGTTCGTAAAGATCTAAACAAGCTCTCTAAAGATGCAGACGAGGCAACAAAGTCTGTGGATGGATTAGGTAATGAAATAGGAGCAATAGTAGGTGGTTTAGGTGTAGCGGGACTATCTAGCCAGGCTTTAGACGCAACGTCATTAAAAGCCAAGATAGACATTTCATATGATGTACCCGAATCGGCAAAAGGTACTATTCGGGATGCGATAAAGGATATTGAAGCATATGGAGTAGATGCTGAATCAGCCTTAGAAGGTGTACGTAGACAATGGGCTTTAAATAAAGATGCAAGCAATGCTTCCAATAGTGAAGTTGTAAAGGGTGCTAGTGCAATTGTAACAGCTTATGGTGATGTGGACTTCACAGAGCTAATACAGGAAACAAATGAAATCTCTAATGCACTAGGTATCTCTAATCAAGAAGCACTCGGAATGACAAATTCATTGCTCAAAACGGGTTTTCCACCAGAACAGTTAGATATCATAGCTGAATATGGTACTCAACTTCAAATGGCTGGTTATTCGGCTAAAGAGATTCAAGGGTTATTTGCAGCAGGTGTTGATACAGGTACATGGAATATTGATAACTTAATGGACGGTCTAAAAGAGGGAAGAATTCGTGTAGCTGAATTAGGATACACAGTCCCGGATGCTATTTCGGATATAATTGACGGTACTAAATTGTCTGCTGATCAATTTACTGAGTGGGGAAAAGCTGTTGCTAAAGGTGGAGAAGGTGGCTCTCAAGCGATGAAAGAAATCGCCATAGCCCTTCAAAATATGGATGATGAAACTAAGAAGAATGCTTTGGGTGTTCAAATCTTTGGAACTATGTGGGAAGATCAAGGAGTTAATATCATCGACACCATTCTCAATGCAGACAATGCCATTGTCAATCTGAAGCAGGGACAAGACAACCTTAATAATTCAGTTTCACGACTTGATGAAACTCCTGCTGTGCAAATGAAACAAGCAATTAATGAACTAAAAGTTGCATCCGAACCATTGATACTTATCTTTGCTGGTGTTATCTCCCGTGTAGCCCAGTGGACAAAAAATAATCCAACATTAGTAACATCAATTCTTGCGATTATAACCGTGATCGGTACGATTACTGGTGTTTGTTTGGTTCTGGCCCCTATATTAACCTCTTTAATAGGTTTATCAGGGGCACTAGGTATTTCTATAGGTGCTGTTGCTTCCCCTATTTTAATAGTGATAGGTGTTATTACAGCTTTGATTGCTATTGGTATAGCTCTTTATAAGAATTGGGACACGGTGACATCTAGGGGGGATGCATTTATAAAAAAATTGGGTCCGTTTAAAGGTGTGTTATTAGGTTTAATTAGTCCTATAACAAGTGTTATTGGAGTTGGAGTTAGTCTGTATAAAAATTGGGACACTATCATGGATAAAGCAAGTATTTTAAGAAGTAAGATCAGCAATCTCTTCAAAGGGCTGAATTGGAGTTTACCAAAGATTAAGTTACCTCATTTCAGTATAAAAGGAAAGTTTGACTTGATTCCACCTAATATTAGTATGCCAAAAGTTAATGTATCGTGGCATAAAACTGGTGGTGTTATGACTAAGCCGTTTGTTGCTGGAAATGCTGGCTTTGGAGACGTTGAGGAGGGTATTGTTCCCTTTGAGGGTAGTCATGCTATGAAAATAGCAAAGTTAATAGCACAAGCTCAAAATCATTTATCTGACGGTTTGTTAAACCGTCAAAAAGTCAGTAATGACGTGAATATTTTAATTGAGGCATCAGACGTTATTATGGAAGGCAGATCAGTTGGTAAGATTTTGTGGAAACCTATAAAAGAATTCATAGATCGAGACAAAGGAAGGTGATTGTGATGAAGAGCCAATACAACTTTTATGTTGTAAAAGACAATAAGATTATTGCTGACATGCATGAGATCGGTGTCTGGGTAGAATCTTTTCACATTCTCTCTCCTAATATCTCGAGGGAAAAGTTGAAAACTAAAAACCGTCCAGGAATCCTTTTGGCGAATAGTCAACAGGAGGAACGTTATGTTGATATCGTTATGCAAATTGAGGCTGATAGTACTAAACAATTTGATGAGAAGAAGCATCATATCTATGATATTTTCTTTAGTGATGAGCTCTTCATCATTATTCGAGACTTAGTGCCAGATCGCCAGATTGAGGTCATGCAAGAGGAATATTACGATATTTCCAATTTAACACCTGAGGATGGCGAGCTTAGTCTCAGACTTACTATGCCTAATCCATACCTAGAGGCTAACTCCATCAAAGAAATTTCAACACTGGACGCTTCAGTGCCAGTAATAGTACAAAGCACCGGTACAGCCCCAACTCCTCCAACATTCACCGTCACATTGAATGGGCCAACTGAGTTCCTAGACATCATTGGTGACGAGGACTACATGAGAATTGGTAGCCCATCACAAGTAGATGAAACGCCTTTTCAGAAAAAGGAGACCATAAAAAGTCTAAAAGGATCATTCGTTGAATGGACAAGTGCACTTTTTACACCTGATGGTGGAGTTAAAACAGGCGAATTTGGTCTTGCTAGTCAAGATTATATTGCCACTTCATACGGAACAGGCAACGCTTGGCATGGTCCTGCTTTGGCTCAATCGGTTGGTAGTGCGGAAGATGATTATCTAGTACGTGCCTATTTTAACGTAGGAAGTAATAACGGAGCTCGAACAAGGGCAGAGGTCTACTTGTTAGATGAAGCTGGCTTAATCATAGGAAAGCTAGCTGCAGTAGTTCGACGTGCTTCGGGTGAAGTGGATATTGAAATTAATATTAGGAATGGTTCAGATAGTCACTTCTTTGTATCTGACAAGTGGAACTATAAAGAATTCTTTGGTTACATCGATATTCAAAAAGAGGGAAATGTTTTTACTGCTGCAGCTGCCCAACAGGGATTTAATGAAAATGGTGAGCTTTATACCAGGAATAAAAAGACATATCTCTTTAATGATTTAAATAACCAATATCAAAAACCATTAGCTGCAGTGGGGATGCATATTGGATCATATGGTAGTCATCCCTTTCCAACACAGTCACGTATTCGCCGCATCGATGTCCAACGGATTAAAGATCAACCCAACGGAATAGAGTACATCGGTCAAGCAGGTGATGTTTTTCGTTTCGATCATGGACAAGAGGCGATCTATAAAAATGATGAATTGTTCATGAGGAAGGATTTCGGATCGAGGTTCTTCCACTTAAAAAAGGGAGATAACGTCCTTGTCTTGAACCCAGCAAATGCGATTCAGGAATTTAAAGCAGAATGGAGGGAGCGCTATAAATGATTCATGTTCTGCATCATCAAACGGATGAGATTATTGGTTGGATCAATGAAGTTATTGAAGATAGTCATAAGAATGGTCTCGAAAATACTGAGACTTATGATTTTGAAGTCTCTACACTAACTAATCACGTTGATAAGATTGACAAGCGTTCCCGCATGCTTATACCTGGTGAAGATGGGGATTATCACGAGTTTATCGTCAATGAGACGGTGGAACTTACTGAGGTCGGTGTAAAAGAGGTCTATGCGATTGGTTCTCATCAAGAGCTCGATAAGCTCAAAATTATCGCTCCTGAGACTCGTGAAGGGGAAACGGTAAAAAGTGCTGGTCAGTTTGTCTTAGAAGGAATCGATGATTGGCAACTTGGTGTTGTCGAGTACAGTGGGATTCAAAATTGGACCATAGAAAGGCATGTCGGAGCTTGGGGAGCACTGAAGGCTATTGCTAGCCTCTTTGATTGTGAGCTTCGTTTTCGTATTGTGGTAAACGGTGATCAAGTAACAGGACGGTATGTGGACTTTGTGAAACGTCGTGGGTTGAACCGCGGGAAAGAGATTCGCTTTGGTAAGGATTTAGTAGGAATTAAACGTAGAATCCTTTCTGAACGTATCGTGACCGCTTTGTATTGTATAGGTCCAGAACGACAGGATGGCACTCGTTTAACGACAACCGTAACCAATGATTCAGCTTACCAGAACTGGAATCGTAAAGGTGAACATCTTATTGAGTTGTATGAGCCAGAATCAAGCGATACTGAGATGACCCTTGATCGACTTACACAACTTGGTGAAACCGAATTAAAGAAGCGTATCGATGCAGCTGTTGAATATGAGCTCGATGCCGTTTCACTCGAGCATATATTCGGCTATGAACATGAGATCACTCGTCTTGGTGATTCAGCAAAAGTAAAAGATGAACACTTTAACCCTCCAATGTATTTGGACTCGAGGGTTATTTTTGTTGATCGATCCGTTTTTGACGAATCTCAGAAATCTTTTAAGCTTGGCGAGGTTGTCGAGTATAAACAAGAAGACGTCCTTAAGACATGGCGGGAACTACAACGACAATATTCAACAAAGATTATTAAGTCGCCAACTGCTCCGTCAGGTAAAGCTAATATCATTTGGGTTAAGACTGGAAGTTCGGTTGAGGTAGCTCATACTTGGGATTCTTTATTGAAAAAATGGGTGTCAATTAATGGAAGCATAACTTGGATAATGTATGCTGAAAACGACTCAGGTCTTAACATGAGTTCGGACGCTACAGGTAAAGACTATATCGGTATAGCATATAACAAAACTGATGATACTCCGTCGTTAGATCCTAGCGAATATACTTGGTCTTTGTTTAAAGGACCCCAAGGTGTTCAAGGACCTACTGGCGATGATGGCGTACCGACTTATACCTGGATTAAGTATGCAGATTATTCTAACGGTGGCGGAATGTCTGACAACCCTTCCGGCAAAAAATATATCGGTATATCTCATAACAATACATCTTCTAGTGAGAGTAATAATCCATCTGATTATGTATGGGCTCTATTCCAGGGACCTAAGGGAGATAGAGGTGAACAAGGTCCACAAGGACTTCAAGGTATCCAAGGACCAGAAGGTGATCAAGGTATCCAAGGACCTAAAGGTGCTGACGGTTTACACAGTTATACTCACATAGCATATGCTACCAATTCAGCAGGAACAAGCGGATTTTCAGTTAGTGATTCGGTTGGTAAAACACATATAGGTATGTATGTCGATAATAGTCAAAATGATAGCACAAACCCTAGTGATTATAACTGGACACTTATAAAGGGAGCCGATGGAGCTCAGGGTATTCAAGGACCAGCGGGTACTGATGGTAGAACTCCATATTTTCATACTGCATGGGCTACTAATAGCACAGGTACTAGCGGATTTAGCACTACAGTGTCATCTGGTAAGACACATATTGGTACGTATACCGATTTTAACTCCGCCGATAGTACAGACCCGACTAAGTATGCTTGGGTTCTGATTAAAGGTGAGAAGGGAGATAAAGGGGACACCGGTGAACAAGGTCCTCAGGGTTTACAAGGTATACAAGGACCAGAAGGCGATCAAGGTATACAAGGTCCCAAGGGTGCCGATGGCTTGAACAGCTACACCCACATAGCTTACGCCACAGGAACTACAGGTCAGAATTTCTCTACAAGCCATTTTAGTTCTGCCACATACATTGGTATGTATGTTGATAACACATCAGCAGATAGTACAGATCACACCAAGTATGCATGGAATCTTATAAAGGGTGCTGATGGTTCACAAGGTATACAAGGACCTAAAGGTGCGGATGGTCTAACTCCATATTTCCATACCGCCTGGGCTACTAATAGTACTGGTACAAGTGGATTCAGTACAACTGACTCAACCGGTAAGACTCATATTGGTACGTACACAGATTTTACATCTGCTGATAGTACCGACCCAACTAAATATACATGGACTCTGATTAAAGGTGAAAAGGGAGACAAAGGTGATACCGGTAATACAGGTCCACAAGGACTTCAAGGTATACAAGGACCTCAGGGTGACCAAGGTATCCAAGGTCCTAAGGGTGCTGATGGGTTGCATAGCTACACTCATATTGCGTATGCAACTGGGAGTACGGGTCAGAACTTCTCAACAAGTCATTTCGCTTCGGCAACCTATATCGGTATGTATGTCGACAACACAGCTACTGATAGTACGAGCTATACTAGTTATGCGTGGAGTTTGATAAAAGGCGCTGATGGGGATCAGGGTATTCAAGGACCCAAAGGTACTGATGGACAGACTCCATATTTCCATACGGCATGGGCTACAAACTCTACAGGAACTAGTGGATTTAGTACGACAGTTGCTACTGGGAAGACGTATATTGGTACGTATACGGACTATGTATCAGCTGATAGTACCGAT
This sequence comes from Halalkalibacter suaedae, assembly GCF_017939705.1. Classification (GTDB taxonomy): domain Bacteria; phylum Bacillota; class Bacilli; order Bacillales; family Bacillaceae_D; genus Halalkalibacter; species Halalkalibacter suaedae. The sequence goes on along the minus strand of NZ_JAGKSQ010000003.1, from coordinate 168,782 downwards.
CCATCTAAGTATACTTGGGTGTTGATCAAAGGAGATAAGGGTGACACTGGTAACACAGGTCCTCAAGGACCACAAGGCTCTACAGGTCCTACTGGACCAAGAGGATATACGGGAGAGAAAGGTCCTATGGGTGATGTCGGTCCTCCTGGTAGGGATGGGTTTGTAAATGCTGTTAGAAAAATCAGATATATAAGAGATTGGCTTGATGGGAGCACCTCTAACGGGGGAAATCATTGGGTTGAGATTCAAGCGATATCTGGTTCAACTAATCGTGCTTTAGGTAAAGGCGTGGTTAGCAGCGTTGGGACTACTTCAAGCGTTATCACCGACGGAAACATAAACACAAATTATTACTATAATGGACCTACGGGTCACGCTTGGGTTAGAGTCGATCTGGGAGCAGTATACGAAGATATAGATTATATCCAAGTATGGCATTACTATGGTGATAGTAGAACATACTATAAAACCAGATTAGAAGTGTCAGAAGATGGCACTAACTGGTACCCGTTATTCGACAGTAGTTTAACAGGCACATACAAGGAAACCAGTAAGGGTCTAACCATAATGGTAAACCCTAAGATAATGAACAGCATAACCGCTTTACAGATAGAATCTCTTAACGGACTCAACGTAAACAACCAATTTATTGTGGATAGTAACGGTAATGTCACTCTAAAAGGTGACCTAGATGGCGCAAGTGGGAACTTTAGTGGATCTATATCTACGAATAACCTGTTAATTTACAGCGGCTCCAGCGGTAACCAAGTCACTCTCGATAGTGGGCCTGTTTTGGGTAGGGTTAAGATGGGCACTAATGGTAACGTCAATTCAACCGGTACCGTAGTTACACCACTACATGCTTTTATAGCTAAATCAGCTTATAATGGTTATAGTGAGTCACTTACAAACTTACCTACTATGAGGATATATGCTGATGTTACGGAGTTAATAGGGGATGCTTTGATAGGCACTGGGTCTACTGCTTCAAGACTATCGTCATCTTCATATGCTTTAAGACATAGTAACGCATACGGCTATGTCGATATAGGTCCAATGAATAGTAGTTACGCTCATATTTATACCGATAGACCTGAGTTCTACTTTAACAAGGAGTTAAAGGTCAATGGTAGTAAAGTGTGGAATCAATCCAACGATGGTTCTGGTAGTGGGTTGGATGCTGATACTGTAGATGGTAAACACGCTAGTAGTTTTCTCGAAACGTCTGGAGGAACATTAGCTGGCGATGGTACTGAAATATTGAAAAGCGGTGCTGAGTATGGCTTTTGCGGTCTAGGTGCTATTGAGCCTTACAACACAACAGGAACAATTGCGGCTGTCATCGTACAATTCAGATGTAAAAAGACATATACCCCTTCAAGTATCTCCAGAACAACTATCTCTGGTAGTGGTGGAGGTTCTAATGGAGTAAACGATATAAGACCTGAGGGTTTCCAGCTATATCTTAATGGAGGTAACTCAGTTCAATACAGATACTGGAGAGGATCATACTCAGCTTAAAAGGAGTGTAAAAACATGATATTAAAATTCAATAATGGTGTTATATTTTTAAGATGTATAAACTGCGATACAGATTACAAACATCATCTTAGAGCTGGTCAAAAGGCGAATTATAATGAACAATTTGGAGAATACGAAAATTTAGACACCGATCCTTGTCCGTCATGCGGGACAATTGAAACATTAAATATGAATATTGAAGAAGACGAGTTTGATTACGAAGATTTGGAAGCTATGGGGATGCCAAACTATGAAGTGAATCAAAGAAAATACGTAAGAGACGTTATGAAACAATTAAAAAGTTAGTAGATGACTGAAAATGTCAGATCAACAATTATCGGGATACAAAAATAAAAGTAAAAACAACAAGCCGAGTAAGGCTTTTTTATTTTATCCTAAGGAAGTGACGCTGTGGAATACCAAGTAGCAAGCGAAATAGCAACAAGCCAGGCTGTCTGGGCGATCCTTTGTATCGTCCTGGCAGCTTATTTTATACGTGAAACGAGAAAAGAAAAAGCAGAGAGTGAAGCTCAATTACTTATTATGTATGAAAATCAACGAATTGAATCAGCGAATCGTGAAAAGAACTTAATGGATCACCTTGAGAGGTCAAATGAAAGTCAAGCCAAGACGGCAGAGACATTGGAACAGATACAAGGTTCTCTTAGTTCCCTTGAAAAACGAATGGATCGAATGGAAAAGTACCACATTGAGCGTAGCTGATGCTGCGCTTTTTCTTATTCCACTGAAAGGGGGTGTTATATATGAAAAACAAATTTTTATCTCGTAAATTTTTACTGGCCGTTGTTACTGGTTTGCTAGTTGTTGTTAATCAAGGTTTAGGTCTTAATTTGCCTGAGGAGTCTATTTTAACTGTTGCCGGTGTAGCTGTGACTTATATCGTCGGTGAGTCGGTTGTTGATGCAAAACAGAAAGGAGAGGGTAAATAATGAATTTAAATACATTAATCGAACGAAGTCAACGCCATTTGGCGAATGTTCACTCTTACATTGCTGAGCGGGGTTTAGAAATTGTTCGTCGTTGTCACAAAGAAGGAATTTATGTTCAAATCACTCATGGGTTGCGTACCATCTCAGAACAGAACGCACTATACGCAAAAGGTCGAACTGCTACAGGATCAATTGTGACTAATGCAAAAGGCGGTTATTCGTATCATAATTTTGGATTGGCTATCGATTTTGTGGTTCTGAATTCAGATGGATCAGCTAACTGGACAGTAGATAATCGTTGGAGACGGATGGGAGCTATCGGTGAAGCGTTAGGTTTAGAATGGGGCGGTAGTTGGACTAGCTTTAAAGATTACCCTCACTTTCAACACACTTTTGGTTTAACGACTGCTCAGCTTCGTGTAGGTGTGAAGCCACCTAGTAGCAATCAACCTCTCCCGTCTTCAACCACACTTGGTAGGGATTGCTCTCTTTATACGTGCAAGGGATCATTGGTCACTTCATTACAAAAGGACCTCATCACATTGGGTGAGAAATTACCTCGGTTCGGAGCAGATGGAGACTTTGGCAAAGAAACAGAAGAGGCGACAAAAGCATTTCAGGCAAGGTACAACCTGGCTGTAGATGGGATTGCCGGTCAACAAACCCTAAATAAGATTAAAAGTTTAATTGAAGCAAATAAACCACAGTCTACACCAAAAAAGGAGGAACCATTTATGTTAGAGAAAGCAATTGTTATTAACTCATCTGCCGATTACCCTGCAGCAGAGATGGCTATGAATAAATTAGGAGCACCGGTGGTTAGTCATACACTAGCTTCTAAACAACAAATGGCGAAGGAGCTTTTTGTAATCGGTGGTAGCAAAGACGGTTTGAAGGCAGACAAATTTACTGTTTTAAGTGGCAAAAATCGCTTCGATACCGCCGAACAAGTAAGGAAACACATCGGTCTATAAAAACAAAATGCCCTCACTTCGCGTGGGGGCTTATGTTATTACTTAATTAACAAATTATTTACAGTTTTGCTATTGATATGGTTAATTATTCCTATTATATTGTAATTAAAAGGAGGAATTAACCATGTTGAATAAAGAGCAATTTATTAGAGATTTAGAGGATAAGATAGGGAGGGAGATAAAAGAGAATGAAAAGGACCTTGTTGAATGGTTAGTGCAACAACATCTTAACTTAACTCCTGAAAGCCATATAATTAATAATAATGTCTCTGACTGAATTCTTCATGACTTCGCTAAGAATAGCCATCTCTTGCTCAAAACCTCTACACTTAACAAGATACCTTACAAACAAATCACCCTGGACCCGATCTTTAGCATATACCTTCAATCCAATCTTATTCAAATCGCGTTTTATTTTGTATATCTCCTTGCCGATCCGCTCGATACATCCTTCTATCATCTCTGTGTAAGGCTCACTAAACTTAAATCCTGCTGCATTTACTTTTGTTAGATCCTTCTCCATCACTTTTCTGGCCATTGGTAAATAGATAAATAATCTTGCTAGCTTCAATTCCTCTGGTTTGATGTGCATATCATCACCCTAGACTTTTTCGTTTGATTTCATACTTTTGTTTAATACCGTTAGTGCAGCATCTATATTTTCTATTGTGAATTCAAAACGCTCTGTCATCTTTCCGTTCACTATAATAATAAAGTGATCATCTGTATGGATAAGTCCAGTATTTCCTCTAGTATTTACGGTTAGCATTTTTTCACCTCTTTTTAAGTTGATTATATACGAACTAATGTTCTTTCTCAACTTGAAATTAGAATGTACGTTCGTATATAATGTAATAAAAGATGAATAGAGGGTGTTTCTTATGAAGGAACTTACATTAAAGCAGAAGCAGGTCCTTACATGTATTGTGGCGTTTATAGCTAAACATAGTTTCGCACCATCTTCTAGAGAACTAGGAGCGTTATTGGAACATAGTTCTCCTTCAACCACACATCGTTATTTAGTGACGTTAAAGGAAAAGGGATATGTTGATTGGATAGAATCGAAGCCTAGAACATTACGTGTATTGAAAGGAGCTTAATTATGAGATGCTTGTTTGAAGTGAGTTTAGAAAACCGTCAACCTATACAAATAATATATATGGATGGGAACGGTTCAATCTCTCAAAGGTTTGTTACCATTAATTCTTACAACGCAGATCATATTATTGGCTACTGTTATTTTAGAAAACAAAAAAGGATGTTTAAAATAGAAAGTATTCTATCTGCTGACATCAAGAAAAAGCCATGCATAACTAGCAACCCTCTCGCATATGCTAATCGCAAAGTGCAGCAACGCAAGCTGCTTATAGCGTTTCAGGCAAAATACCGAGTGGGATATTAATTACCAAGACCTAATTTTAAAAAAGATAAATAAATTAAAGGACATAACATATTTTATATGACTAATATGTTATGTCCTTTCTTGTTCAACTAACGCTACCCGTTTGTTTAAGTACATTCCTTCACAAAGTTAGTCAAAAGAGACGTTGTTTGAATGCACTGTTGTTCTTTCGGATTTCCTTCTTCAACGTAAGCCACCCGTTCAATAACTAAAAAACACTTGAGAAAAATTCCACCTCAAGTGTTTAGAATTTTTATTTATTAATTATTTGCTTTCGTTCTTCCATCTGAGGCGGCTCTTCCATCCAACCATTGTTAATCATTATTTTTGCACCTTTATGAGCATATTCAAAGATATCTTTCATAAAAATAGCCATTTTTGCTGGTAAATCATTTCGTAAACTAAAAGCAGTTCCTAGTGAGTTGCTTCCCATAGAAAAACTACAAAATAAACTTGTACAATACATCATAAGTTTATCAGAAAAAGGAGCGACCGTTGAACGAGTTGGATTACCACCCGATACTTCAGGGGTTTGTACATTACTTTGGAGTAAGACTTCGCTTAATTCCTTTATAATACTTTTAGCGAGTTCTGTCCCTTCATTGAAGAAGGTTTTTACTTCTTTTTCATTTGCACATTGAGCAAAACCAGTAATCAGCTGCATCCCCGTGAGATTTGATTCAATTGCATGATGAAGATGAGCAACTTCTACCGTATTTAATGTCCGTTTTACACTAAATGGATTAATGGCGAGTCCGCCTAAATAGTTTGTATCTTTAACAAACTCAACTGAATTTGGCATTGAGACATAAGGAGGTCGAGCAAGCATCCCTTTTTCAAGCAAATATTGTGTGCAAAGATTGTAATACTTTTGGGTAATGGCAGTAAGTCCATCAAAAATCATTACAACATCTTCTCGATATGCCATCGTTATATTTAATGAATGCATGGCCATACTAATTTCTTTTAATAGACGAACAAACATTATATCGAATCCATTAGCATATAATTTCGGCACATCTTTGTTGACATCTTGAGCTGAAAAACCGACTGGAATGACAGCACCTTCATCTTTAAAAATTTCCGTTATTTTACCAATATAAAGATCAATTTCTCCATATAAATTTGTCATAATATCCTTTGCTTTTTCGTCATCGGCTTTTTCTATAAAATATTCTAACATTCGTAAAATCATTGTTTTTTGTTGATAAGTAAGCCATAACGTACCTAGTTCTGATGACGTAATTGCAGGTTTTTCTGGCATAGAGCATTCCTCCCTAATACTGTCTCATCTTAGGTTGAACATAAAATAACATAGTAACCCCTTATTTTATAGGTATATTATTCCATTTGATCATATTCAGCTACATAGTTCAATAAGCAAATGGAGCTCCGTTATGACAACGCCATCACTTTCTTAAAATACGTAATAAGGAATAGTTTCTATTAGCTAGCCCATATATAGTGGTATTAGGTGACATTTTTTCTTCGTTAGTTAAAATGTCTTATTTCCAACAACCTGTAACTCTTTACCTTCTTACATTTATCTTATCTACATTATTAATGAGAATAATGCATATCCTATTGCTGTATTAGCCTATAACGGTTGAAAGGATCATGACATGAGGCATATCATTCTATCTACATTCCTAATCCATTTAAATTTCCGAAATAAAACCTGGCGACTTCTTCCTAAGTTTCTCAAAGCACTAATATACATTGCGTTTGTTAATTCGTCTTATTACTATTTTTTTAAACGGCGTATCCTGTGGGAGTTTCAGTCCAATAGTTTGAATTTAAAGGAATTACGCATTATTCACATCTACTTTATCACCCCTTTGCTGTTCTTATTATGCATGAAAAACCTTCCACAAGAGAATGTAGCTTCACAGATTAAACATATCCTCAAATGGTCTTTTAAATGTGCTTTCTGTGAATTTCTTGGATTAAAAACAAAAATGATCTTCTTTAAAAATGGCTGGAACATATTCTGGTCATGGCTCATGTATATTTTTCTGTTTACGTTCGGCTATATTTACACAAAGAAACCTTTGCTTATCTGGAAAATAAGTGCTCCGACCTTGCTGTTTTTCTTACTTAGATTTAAAGCACCATTATATAGGATTTCGATACTCGGTCCGCTCTTTTTCTTTATAAGAAAGAAACAACCAACTCTTTAATATTTTCCTGAAAAGACTTCTTACACCGTTTACATGGTGAAGAAGTCTCTTTTAATGGCTATTTTCGTATACTTGTCGTTTTTTATCATTCTTTTCCTTAACGGATTCGTTTCATTGCACTTTTAGGCACTTGCTTTCCGAATAAGGAACGAAAGGTGTATTTTGATATACGGAGTGACATAGGGTTAAAACGTTATAATCAAGAAAAGATGGATGATGTTCGATTCTTTGTACTGGAATGCTTATTCTCATCTAATGAGAATAAGCAGTTATAATTGCTATACCAAAACCTTCCCCAATTACGTCAAAAGAGGCAAGAATTGGTGGAACTAAAAAACTAAAATAGCCAACAACACAAGCATTATAGTTGGTGTAAACCTTTTTAGATAATTGATTTTTATTGTCAAATAAACAGAAGCTATAATTAGTATCAATGGTATTAAAAACCCAACGATACTATTAAACATTGATGTATCCAAGATAACTCCCCCTTTAATACAAGTTACCACGTATTACCAATTGGTTATTGCTCTATTCTGCCAGGTAGTGCAACAAGTACAACTTTGTTAATGTGCATAATTATTAGTTTAGTTTATCTACACTTTTTGTGCACGTAGATAATGTAAAGACAAACAGTGCTTATATTATCGTTATAACCATCACACACACTTTTTCAAAAAAATGGAAGTCTAAACTGAAAAAAAGTGTTTCATTTTCTCAAGAAAAGCTGTGTCAACTCATTCAAGCGGTCACACTAATACTATTGTTCTATATTAATGAAGGAACAGAAAAAACAGAACAGAGGAACCTTGATAATAACCTATGGAATTGCAAAGGCTGAAAATGTTGATGTATCAACATTTACTTAACCTGTATTATGTTTTACTTAGGGGAAGTCATGTACATTGATGGATTTCCTTGGATGCGTTCGATAGATGAGAGAGAGAATTTACTTAATGATAAATGGAAGAAGAAACTAAACTTAAAGCAATATGTGTATGATCGCTATAAAGAAACAATTAAAGAAACTCCTAGGTTTGATGGTGATTCTCCTGAAGAGGCCAGACGTCGAGAGATATCCTACCTAAATATCATTTGGTTTATGACGAATCTCCTTGACCGCAAAGACAGAATGAGTATGGGAGCTAGTCTTGAGGTCCGTGTACCATTTTCTGATCATCGATTAGTTGAGTATGTCTGGAACATCCCATGGGAAATGAAGCGTCTTGAAGGGCGTGAAAAAGGAATTTTAAGAAAAGCACTAGAAGGATTGCTACCACATGATGTCCTGTATCGAAAAAAGAGTCCATATCCAAAGACTTATCATCCGAACTACACAGCAGCAGTTCAAAAAGGAATGCAGGATATATTAGCCCAAAAGGATGCAGCCATATTTGAATTTATCAACAAAGATGCATTAAAGGAAATCGCTGACTCCGGAGGCTTTCCAACTGGCCAGCCATATTTTGGGCAATTAATGGCAGGTCCACAACTATTGGCTCATTTTATTCAAATGGACTATTGGTTAACAAAATATAATGTCAAAATAAAGGAATAGGCTCTTATATGTCTAAAGATATATATGACTTCGAAGCTAAATACTTTGAAGTTGGTAGGCCTTAGGATAGTTTCTAATTTGAGGGGTTAAATTAATTATTAAACGTGTTATTAAAATTAATTTGATCTCTGTATTCTTAGGGGTATCTCAAAAGTGTTTGCATTTTTGAGAAACCCCTTTTCATTAGGTTTAGCCTATTGTTAATATTAGTCGAATCCTGTAGAATTCCGTTATACTACTTATACATATTACTATTCATAAGAAGGTCTGGGGAAAAGGAGAACTAAATGGAACGGTATCAATTAAAATTCATTGAGCGTATGGAAGAAACAATCTCTAAATGGCAACAAGCAGGAGTCGTTGATCAGAATGATGTGGTTAGGTTTTTTCATACAGTTGTTGGTACAGGTGGGACGATCGGACTTCATGAATTTGCGGATATTGCCAAAGATCAATTAGCGTATGTTAAGAAGCAAGATAAAGCACATTGGTCTTATGAGGAAATCGAGCCACTATTAGTTGGTCTTATTGGGGGCAATGAAGAGCCAACAGAGCAATTAGAAATGGAGGATGAGTCACCAGCAGTTATCAACGATCTCAAACCATTGATTCTTTTAATTGATGATGATCATTATTTTGTTGACTTTATGAAAAGATTACTTGAAGGTAAGGGATATGTTGTACTTGCAGCACTCTCAGGCGAAAAAGGGCTACAAATCTACATGAATCAGCGACCAGATTGTATTATTCTTGATTTAGTCATGCCTGATGTGGTCTCATTTCGGTTACTCGACCAGCTAATGGAAAAGGCCTCTAAAGAGTTTATACCAGTTATGATGATTACGGGAGAAGCTGATGACAAAATCGAGCTTGAAGCATATCGAAAAGGCGTTAGCGATTATTTTAAGAAACCTTTAGTCAAGGAATCCTTTCTTGTTCGCTTAGAGAATAGATTGAAGCTTAGAAAAATGGTTCAGAATTCAGTGATGATTGATGAATTAACAGGTGCTTTTTCAAGACGCTTTTTAGAAATTGAGTCAAACCGTCTGATTGAGGCGTACCATAGATATAATGAACCCTTTGCTCTTGCTTTACTTGATCTTGATCATTTTAAACAAGTAAATGATCAGTATGGTCATAATATTGGAGACAAGGTCTTAGTGAAGTTTGTCGAGTTTTTAAATGAATCAAAAAGAAAGCTTGATCTAGTCTTTCGATTAGGTGGAGAGGAATTTCTAGTTATTTTTCCTCATACGACAAAGGAACAGGCCATGAACTTCCTTAAACGCTTTCTAGTCGATTTTCATGAAGTTCCTTTTAAAGTAAATGAAGGGATGTTTCATCTTTCGTTTTCAGGTGGCTTAACTGAAATGAAGGAAGCTGCAACATCAATTCAATCTTTAATTGAAGAAGCCGATCAAGCATTATATGAAGCGAAGGGGAATGGACGCAATCAAATTGCGGTCTCTGATCATAATACAGTCAAGAAGATGCATAATCATGTTCATGTTTATGTTGTCGATGATGATCCGATTATTAGACAAATTCTAAGTGAAAATATCCAACAGCTTAATGTTAAAGGGGTCAAGATCAACTCGTTAAGTTTTCGGGACGGAGAAGCATTCCTGAAATCTGATTGGTATAAGCCTCGAGAACGTCATATTATTATTTTGGATCGAATTATGCCGAGGATTGATGGTCTCGAGTTGGTTACAAAATTAAGAGCTGAGTACCCTGAAGCTCAAATAGTTATTCTAATGTTAACGGCTCGCAATAATGAAAAAGAAGTGGTACAAGCTCTTGAAATGGGAGCAGATGATTATGTGACGAAGCCTTTTAAGTTAGACGAGTTATTGGCTAGGATTAAACGCTTAATTCAACGAAGCTTTATGTAAGGAGGATATTTGATGGGCCTGTTTATCGTACTGATCTTATCACTGCTCCTCCTTAACATATTACTTCTAATCTATCTCTTAATTAGAAAGCAGGCACAGCAACAATTGAGTGAAGAAAAACAAAGGGTTGAGGTCGTTTTAAATAAAGAGCTTGATCTTTTTGCTAAGGGAGAAATTCCAAGGATTCGCCGCCATTTTAAAAGGGATGAGCTGTTTTTTGAAATTCTTGAGGAACGAGTTGGACAATATAAACAATTAATAGCAGATGAGGATATCGTTGAACGCCTGAACGTATTAACTAGCCTGGAGTTAGCTGAAAATTATCGTCAGAAATTAAAGGCACGTTCTTGGAGTACGCGAATGAATACACTTTATTTCATCGAAGATTTTAAATTAGCTGAACTAAAAGACGACATCTGGACAGCCTTTACTGAACAGAATTCTCAAAGGGATGAAACGTATCAGATGGCACGGACATTAGCTACTTTGCAGGATACAAGATTACTCAAAAAATTAACAGCGTCTAGCGGAGAGTGGCCTGATTTTTTGCTAAAGGAATGCTTCAGGCGTTACAAAGATGATTTAATACTGGAGCAGTTAATGGAGATCGATCATTTTACTGAAATAGTCCAGATTGCTTTGTTAGATGTCGTGACTGAATCTATAACGATTTCAGCACAGCCAATATTCATTAATCTACTGGAGTCACCTTCTTTGGAATTGAGGGTAAGGGGGCTTAAAGCCTTGGTTTATTTTGATCAACTTCCAGAAGATCAATTCTATATCCATTTTCACGAATCTGGAGAATGGGTTGAAAGAATGTTATTTGCCAAGATTGTTAGTAGACATCGAAAACAACGATTTACAGAAATATTAATTAAACTTCTTTCGGATTCAAATTGGTGGGTAAGGCAATCGGCAGCCGAGGCCCTAGTCAATTTTCCTGATGGCCTGCTTATGTTGGAGCATGTATATAAGAAAAATGAAGATGCATTTGCGAGAGATATTGCTTATCAGTGGTTAGGGCAGGAGGTTGGTGATCAATGAATATGATTGTAGACTACCTTGGGTACATCATTATAATCTATATGTCCTTAGCTTCTTTTTTTTATTTAATCCTTTTTTTATTTTCAGCGATTATTCTAAGAAGAGAAAGAGATCTTAATAAAAAAGAGCCTTATGAGGATTTACTTCTAAGTGATGAAATAAAGCCGATTTCTATTCTTGTTCCTGCTTATAACGAAGAAGCAGGAATTGTAAGTAGTGTCAGATCACTACTGAGTATGAATTATAAACAATTTGAGATTATTGTTATTAATGATGGCTCAACAGATAAAACCCTTAATAAGATGATCGATGCATATCAGATGATTGAAATCCCACTTGTAGTTAGAAAACAAGTTCCATCTAAAGAAATTATAAGAATTTATCGTTCTAAGCTATTCGATTACCTTTATATTGTCGATAAAATAAATGGGGGCAAGGCTGATGCATTGAACGCGGGGATCAATGTCTCTCGTTATCCATATGTATGTTCCCTAGACGGAGATTCGATTCTAGAAAGAGATGCGTTACTCAAAGTAATGAAGCCAATTATCGATTCGAACGAACAAGTTATTGCAACAGGTGGAAGTATTAGAATCGCAAATGGTTGTAAGATTGAACGCGGTGAAGTAATGGAAGTTGACCTCCCAAAAAGTCCTTTAGTTGTTATGCAAATCATTGAATACTTAAGAGCCTTTCTAATCGGACGAATTGGCTTAAGTCGACATAACCTTTTGTTAATTATTTCTGGAGCCTTTGGGATATTTAACAAATCCTGGGTCATTCGAGCAGGAGGATATGAACCTGGGACTGTCGGTGAAGACATGGAGCTTGTTGTTAAGTTGCACAAGCTAATCGCAGAAGAAGGAACGAATGAACGGATTCAATATATTGCTGATCCTGTTTGTTGGACGGAAGCTCCAGACACATTTTCTATCCTGAAGAGACAGCGAACAAGATGGCAAAGAGGACTATTTGAAACGTTAAGAACACACCGAACGATGATGCTAAATCCACGTTACAAAAAGGTTGGACTTATTTCAATGCCATACTTCTTCCTAATTGAACTAATGGGAGCGGTATTTGAAGCATTTGCTTACATTTACATGATTTCAGGTCTCATATTTGAATTTATTTCTTTTGAGGTAACCTTAACTCTATTTCTGGTTACTTGGTTCTATGGAAGTTATTTGTCAATGTGTGGTGTCTTGCTCGAAGAATGGAGTTTACGACGCTATCCTAAGAAACGTCATTTGGTTCGTCTATTCCTATATTCTTTCACAGAGGTTTTTTGGTATCGTCCAATAAATATTTGGTGGAGATTACTAGGAATTTGGCAAGGGATTAGGAAAAGATCAGACTGGGGGGTCATGACGAGAAAAGGAATTTCAAAAGATACAGAATAGAAGGAGCAGATAATGAAACGAATTTTAGTAACAGATGATGAAGAGGTACTTAGAATGCTTATTGTAGATACTCTTGAAGAAGAAGAGTATGAAATTGATGAAGCAGCTAACGGTGAAGAGGCATTACAATTGCTTGAAAAAAATAAATATGAATTATTAATTTTAGATTATATGATGCCTCAAATGACTGGAATTGAAGTTCTACAAGAAATACGTCAAAGAATTGAGCTTAAACATCAAAAGGTACTAATGTTAACAGCGAAAAGTCAAGCGAAAGATAAGGAAGAAATGTTGGATAGCGGGGCTGATAGTATTCTAACAAAGCCATTTAGCCCATTAGAATTGCTAGATACAGTGGAGGAATTGACTCGTGATTAAGCAATTTATTGAAAAAAGTCTTAATCGTAAACTGACCTCCACAATGCTGTTAGTCGGATTAGCTATTTTAGTTATCGGTGGACTCATTATCTATTATTCCAATTCAATTCAGCACAAATATGAAACGGAAATACAGTCCCTAAATGAAAAGCAAGAGCTGGTTCTTGATATGGACCAGTATATCAAGGATACAATTATTCATGTTCGTGGTTACTATGCTTTTGATGATGCTGAGGAAGAAAGAAGAAAAGCGGAGCAGGCTATTTATTCCTTGAAAAACTCACTAGATACCTTTTCGACACTAACCCTCACAAAGGAAGATCTTGATTTCATTACAGAAATCCGTGTTGAGTTAAATTTATATGAAACAAATCTTAGTGAAGCATTTGGCTATGTTGAGAATAATGATCGGGAAAGCTTAACAGAATATGCGAAAAATCGTGGGAATGTGACGGTAGACCGCCTTATGGAAAAATTCTCAAATTATGTTGATGAGAAAAATGATGAGGTGCATTCAGCTACTCAGCAATATATTAACGACATGCATCGTTTTGTATGGATAAATATCGCATTCATTATTTTTGTTGTGACAACACTATTCTTTTCAGTTAGAGGTTTCTTAAGAAATATCGGTAGACCTTTGAAGGAATTAACAGAAGCATCTGTGCTCGTTACAGAAGGAAAGGACGTAATCCCACCTACTTCAGATCGTAAAGATGAATTAGGAATCCTAACACGAGCATTCACTGGTATGATTAAAGCATTACAAGAAAAGGAAGAAGAGCTAGTCGCACAAAATGAAGAATTACTATCACAACAAGATGAATTAGAGTATCAACAGAAACAATTAACCTTGTCATTAGAGGATGCCGAAGCAACAAGGCATGTGTTAACAAAATATAATGATTTAATTAGTGCGATATCAGTTACACCTAATTTAGAAGAGCTTTTGAGAGAGAGTGTCACCCATTTATCTGACCTCTACGAGCCAAGTCAACTTATTTACTTCCTAACAGAGGATCACACTTACCAAACATATGGTGTACCCGCCCGTCGTATGAAAGAATTCTTTGAATATTACCATCAAGGGTTGGAACAACTTATAATTGATAAGAAAAGAGAGTATATTGTCTCGAGAGAAGCATCTCCTTTTGAAAGAGGAATTTCTGAACAATCGATTATGGCTTTTGATTACTATATTCCAGTTTACACCTCGAATGCTGAACTGATTGCACTATTTGCAATGACTAAGGTCGGTAAAGCACTTACGGGTGACGAAATTGATGAATTAAAAGGCCTTCTTCATCAAACGTCGATTGCAATTGAGCGCTCACTTCTACATCGTCAAAAATTACTTGAAACAAAATTAAGTCAAGATATTTTGAACAATGTTAATGAAGGAATCCAGCTTGTATCATCCGAAGGTAAGCTCTTACAATTTAATGATGAGCTATGTCGGATTATTACTTGTGTAGATAGTGCTGTATTAAAGGATTCGGCATTTGAAGATTGGTTTAAGTTATTTGAGGAAAGGGTTGAGGAAGCAGCAGATTTACGAGCCTTCTTCCAACAAATGCTAGTGGAAAAAGGCAAACGTCAATCGTTCCAATATATGACTAGTCCGGATAAGAGAATATTTGAAGTGTATACAGAGCCTTTGGAACAGAATGGAACTGAGATTGCAAAAATATTTGTACATCGGGACATTACTACACAAAATGAAGTTGATCAAATGAAATCAGATCTGGTAAGTACGGTTAGTCATGAGCTCCGGACACCACTATCTAGTGTTCTCGGTTTCACAGAATTAATGCTTAATCGTGAATTGAAACCTGAACGCCAGAGAAAGTATTTAGAGACGATTCATAAGGAAGCAATGAGATTAACTAATTTAATCAATGATTTTCTCGATTTACAACGAATGGAATCAGGTCAACAGGAGTACAAGCGTGAAAAAGTAAATATAAATGAAATCTTAACAGAAGTCATCACACGCTTTGAACCTAACGCACCGTTGCATCAATTTGTTATTAAGGATTCCGCAGTGGCGACAGAGCTACTAGCAGATGCTGAAAGAATTGAACAATTGTTTACAAACTTAATTAGCAATGCAGTTAAATTCTCACCAGATGGCGGACCGGTTGAATTAATAAGCTATAATCGAGGGGCTAACCTTGTTATTGAGGTCCAGGATCAAGGTTTAGGAATACCTGAGGAAGAGATACCGAAATTATTTAGGAAATTCCATCGAATTGATAATGGTGATCGACGCAAGATTGGTGGAACTGGTTTGGGTCTACCAATTTGTAAGGAAATTATTGAAGCGCATGATGGAAACATTTCCGTTCGTTCGGTTGTTGGAGAAGGTACAACGTTTGAAATCGAATTTCCAATTAAGGATTCAATGATTGAGGAAGTCAAGCTAGTCAATCCATATGGATCTGGCGTCAAACCAAAAAAGGTTTTAATACTAGAGGATGATAAGAGTTTAGCAGTATTGCTAGCGGATGAACTGAAGTCAAAGGGCTTTGAAGTCCATCATTTCTTTTCTCCAAATAAAGCCTTGAGTTATTTAAAGAAACAAGACTTAGATGTAGTCGTTGTTGACTTAATCCTGTCAGATGAAATTGATGGATGGATGTTTATTAAAGAGTTGCGAGAAGATGAAAAGACAAAGAAATTACCAGTATTTATTTCTTCGGCACTTGATGAAGTCCAAGAAAAATCGGACAAGTATCATATCACACAATATTTAAGAAAACCTTATCCTCCACATGAATTATCTGATGCGATTGTTCAAGTTCTTCTTCATGGCGAACAGCAGGACTCTGATGAGGATAATTAACTAGATGAAATAGTACCACCTTAGTGTTTCAATGTCATTATATGATGATCATTGAAGCACTTTTTTTGCGTGAGGCGGATTATTTGCAAAGAAATTAGATTTAGTTATACTATTTGTATAATCTTTGTTTAGGTTTTGTAGGTGAAGGGATGAGAGCAATCATGGCAAAGAAAATATTCATAATTGGGGCAGGACCCGGTGGGATGGCAGTTGCAATGTTACTTGCTGGCCAAGGCTATGACGTCGAGGTATTCGAAAAGCAAGCCTATGTTGGTGGCAGGACGTCTGCTCTGAAGAAAGATGGTTTTACATTTGACAGAGGACCGACATTTTTGAGCATGCCTCATATTGTGGAGGAATTATTTGCTATGGTCGGACGCAAAATGGACGATTATCTCGATTTAATAGAAATTGATCCAATGTACCAATTACGCTTTGATGATATTGCATTTTCACCCTCACGTAATCCAAATGAGACTAAGAAGTTAATCGAAGCGATGTTTCCCGGGAATGGAGAAGGTTACAGTCGATTTATGAAGGAAACCGAAAAGAAAATGGATGCCCTAATGCCCATTCTTCAAAATCGACATAGCTCATTACTTGATTATGGTCGGTGGCGAACAATGAAAGCCCTACCACATCTCTCTTTACATCAGTCCGTGTATCAAGTCTTAAGTTCTTTTTTTTCTGATGAAAGACTGAAGTTAGCTTTTACCTTCCAATCTAAATACCTAGGGATGTCTCCTTGGGAATGTCCTGGAGCATTTAGTATTTTATCTTATATGGAGCATAAATACGGAATTTTTCATCCAAGGGGAGGATTGAATCAAATTCCAGAAGCTATGGCTCAAGTTGTAAAGGAATTCGGAGGGAAGATTCATCTCCAAACCGGAATTAAGAGATTATTAATTAAAAATAAATCGATTTATGGTGTAGAACTGAACAATGGCGAAAAGGTTAATTGCGACGAGGTCATTATAAATGCGGATTTCGCTCATGCAATGTCAACATTAGTGGACGAAGACTTAAAGCAATATTCTAAAGAAAAGCTGACGAAGAAAGACTATTCCTGTTCAACTTTCATGGTTTATGCTGGAGTTGATCGGACGTATGACCTTCCGCATCATACAGTTGTTTTTTCGAACGATTACAGAAAAAACGTCGAGGAAATCACGAAAACCAAAACACTATCAGCAGATCCATCGATCTATATTCAAAATGCAGGTGTGTCTGACAGTAGTCTTGCACCAAAAGGACATTCATCGATTTATTTACTTGCCCCAGTTCCTAATAATTTCAGTTTAGTAGATTGGGAGCAGCATAAGGATGAGTTTCGAGATTTAATCTATGAACAAGTTGAGAAAAAGACAGAATTCAAAGGATTAAAAGAAGCCATCATTTTTGATGAAGTCATTACTCCTGTTAACTGGGAAAGAGATCACTATGTTTATAAAGGGGCGACATTTAACCTTGCTCATCATTTGAAGCAAATGATGTATTTCAGACCACATAATAAATTTCAGGAGCTTGACCATTGCTGGTTAGTTGGGGGAGGAACACATCCAGGTAGTGGACTCCCTACCATTTTTGAATCTGCTCGAATAACTGCAAATCTATTAATCGATCAAGATCAGCAAAAACGAGGGAGATTAGTTCAATGAAGACAGCGATAATTGGCGGTGGAATTGGAGGTTTAATTACAGCCCTCTATTTAAGGCAACAAGGTGATGAGGTAGTAATCTATGAAAAAGATTTTCAGCTTGGTGGTCGGTTAGCATTTGTTGAACATCAAGGGTACCGGATTGATAAAGGGCCAACGATTGTTCTGCTCCCTGATATGATTTATACGATTTTAGAGGAAGTAGGGATCAAACGCAGTGAAATTGAACTGCTCAGAATTGATCCTCTCTATAAACTAAATTATCCGGACGGAATGGATTTTTATAAATGGAGCGACACTGAAAAACAAATTAATGAGATCTCTCGACAATTTCCCGGGCAAGAAAATGGTTTTTTGACATATTTAGATCAAATGAAATGGCGATTTGATCAAGGGAAGTCTGCTTTTCTTGATCGTTCCTTTGTGAGAAAGAATGATTTTTTTAATCCGAGTACATTGAAAACATTATGGAAATTAAAAGCTTACCAGACCGTTAGAGAACAGGTGAAGCAATTTTTCTCGCATCCTAGGCTTCAGGAGGCTTTTTCATTTCAAACCTTATATATAGGCGGTTCACCTTTTCGGTCTCCAGCGATGTATTCACTAGTTCCATTCAGTGAGCATTATCATGGAATTTGGTATGTTAAGGGCGGATATGCGTCAATTGTATCATTGCTAGAGAGTAAATTAAGAGAGCGTGGTGTTACGATCATGCTAGGTCATGAAGTAACCTCGCTTGAAACAAGTCAATCTAGTTGTAGGGGTGTTTGGATAGATGGGCAGTTAGCAGAAGCCGATCGTTTTGTATTGAATGGAGATTTTCCATTAGCAAGAAAGCTGGTTCCGAAAGAACAGTCAAACAAATCATACACACCCTCGTCTGCTTGCTTACTTTTGTATTTAGGCCTAAGTCGCCCATTTGAAGAGGCTGATGTCCATCAATTTATCATGTCAGATGACTTTGACAAGCATATGAAAGATGTATTTGTTGATAAACAACTTCCAAAAGATCCTTCAATGTATGTTTTTTATCCGTCAAAGATCGATTCCTCATTAGCACCACATGGAAAAGCTGTCATGTATGTTCTTATTCCGGTTCCATCTGGTAGTAATATTAATTGGACTAAGATTGATAAATACGTCGATAATCGACTAGATATTTTAGAAAATAGAGGGTTTAAAGGAATTAAGGCAGCGATCGATTGGATGGAGATTCGTACACCAGCTGATGCAGAACAAGAAGGATTGTACGAGGGTGGAAGCTTCGGTATTGCTCCGACACTGACACAATCGGGGGTATTTAGACCCCAATTGAGGCCATTTTCATATAATAATATCTACGCGGTTGGAGCTTCTGTTCATCCGGGTGGGGGAATACCGATTGTCATGCAAGGAGCAAAATTACTAGCAGATTATCTGAAAGATGAAAAAAATCGATTAGCTTCATCGTAAAGGGGAGATAGCAATGACTAGAGTGGATGTTGCTTATGATGATTGTTATAAAGTTATAAATAAACATTCAAAAACATTTACAAAGGCTTTTAGCTTGCTCCCTGCTTTAAAAAGAAGAGCGGTGTGGGCGGTGTATGCTTTTTGTCGTGAAATAGACGATATCGTTGATGAAGGCAAGTTTCCGGAAAAGGAGCTACAAGCATTTGAACAATCTTTTAAACGCTTTCTAACAGGTGAGTTTGATTTAAATGATTCTAAATGGATTGCTTTAGATGATGTATTTAAACGTTTTTCTATGGATACAGATGCGTTTCTAGACATGATCAGAGGACAACGGATGGATTTAACGAAGCATAGCTACGAAACAATGGAAGAGCTTGAGCATTATTCATATCATGTTGCAAGTACGGTTGGTTTAATGTTATTACCCATTTTAGCGCCTCAAAATCATCAAGAGCTTCGTGCAGGTGGGATCGCCTTAGGATTAGCGATGCAATTAACAAATATTCTTAGGGATGTTGGTGAGGATTTAGAACGTAATCGAATCTATTTACCTGCGGATATTATGAAAAAGCATGGGCTTACCAAGGAAGAACTAATGGAGGGTGTTGTTACACCTACTTTTATAAAAGTGTGGGAAGACGTTGCTGAGCGTGCAGAAGAGTTATTTACATTATCGTTGAAAACGATTGACCTCTATCCCATTGATGCAAGGATGCCAGTCAAAGCATCTGCATACTTATATCGTGCGATTCTAACTTCTGTTAGAAGCAACAATTATGATGTGTTTACTGAGAGAAACTATGTGTCAAAAGAGGAAAAAGAAGTGATATTGATGGAAATGCAAGGGTAATAATAGAGGCCAGTAAAAAAGGTGTGATTATCATCTTTTTTACTGGCCTTTAAGCAATGAGCGAGACGGACGACAGGTTATTGGTATTTAAGGAGAATGGCCGTAAACAGTCGCTTCGATCGCGCTATCGGGATGGGGGGCACGCTTTCCGCAGGAGGGCGTTGAACTAACCGGCTGAGCCGGTGGATTTCAACCTGCCCTTTCCATCCTGCAGGAGTCGGCCCGCCCATCCCGTCCGCTTTGATGATAGGTAGGATCGAATTTTTCTTCTCTTCACAGTGAATATCAAGGGGTATTAAATACTTTTTGGATGAAAAGAAGTAGTCAAGTATAGGTAGTTTTCTTTATTGGATTCTGATCACAAAACCTCTACCTATTCAGTCACCTTAAAATCCAACGAGCACCTTGACCAAAAGGCATTTCAGTATACCGAAGAATTTCAGTTCAGAGTGCTATTACAATCTTAGTAGTTAATCTCAAATGAATCATGAACCTAGAAAAAAAATAAGGAGACAGGTCTAGATTACAGATATAGCGTTTAGATCCTTCAACTATCGTTATTAGAATTTTCTATTATTTAAATGACTATTGTCTGGGTCTCTTTTTTATTCGTTGAACGATAAGATCAGCAACATTCATCCCGCTTAATGTGACCATTGGTGATCCTCCACCAGGATGGGTTGAGCCACCGACAAAATAGAGATTATTCACGTCTCGAGATTGATTAGGTGGGCGCAGGAATGAATCCCGTAGGTTATTGGAGGATGGTCCGTATAGTGCTCCTTTGTAAGCGTAGAACTGATCTGAGATATTCTGTGGGCTAATAATTCGATCTTCTATCAGATATGGACGAATATCATAGCCTTTATCAGCTAATAGCTGATAAATTCTGTTCTTATAATTGTTTAGTTCTTTTTCAGTCGTATTTGTTCCCGAAGGAGCATTAATGAGAATAAATAAATTATCGCCTTGAGGGGAAATGGATTGATCCGTATATGATGAATTACAAATATAAATAGTAGGATCATTGGAATAAACCTTCTTATTGAATAGATCATTAAATTCATTTTGATATGATTCGCTGAAAAAAACCTGATGATGAATGAGTCCAGGCAGTCTTTTCTTTAGAGAAGCTAGAATGACAAAGGCTGAAATAGACGGCTCATAGGAATCTAGTCGTTTGTCTGATAAATGCTTTCTATGTTCTTTTTTAATTAAGGTAGGATAGCTTCGTAATAAGTCGCCATTCATAATAACAAGGTCGACTTCTTTTGTCTTGCCATCTTTGCTGATGATAGTCTTGGCATGCTTGTTTTGAACATCAATACTATTGATTTCTGATCCAAGATGAAAGGTGACACCGAGTTCCTTTGCTCGCTTGAAAAAACCTTCAGCAATCGCTGGGTTACCGCCTTTAACATAATAGACCCCTTCAACTAGCTCTAAATAAGAAATCATTGCAAAGGTCGCAGGTGCTAAATATGGGGACGATCCGATATAAGTTGCATATCGATTCATCATCTGAATGAGACTATTATTTTTGAAATAGCGTCGATGGAAATGATCTAAGCTTTCAAGTGGTCGTACTCGAAATAGAGCTGCCGCGAGTGATGGCGATAGATAGTCTTTCCAGCTTGTAAACGTCTTAGGTAAAAAATATTTATTAGACAATTTAAATAGACGAGAAACTTCTTCTAAATAGGCGTCATAGTTTTTGGCGGCATATGGGTCCATTTGTAAGAGTTGCTTTTTCATTGATTGAGTGTCAGTAGACAGATCTAATGATTCTCCATTCGGAAAATGATTACGTGTATGAGAATCTAGCTGAATGAACTGAAAATAGTCGTCAGGATTTGCTCCAGTTCGTTCGATAATGTTTTGGAATACATGTGGCATTGTGATTGTGTTAGGACCAAAATCAAATTTGGCTTCACCAAGATTGACTCGCATCATCTTACCACCTACATGTTGATTTTTCTCGTATACTTCTACATTGAAGCCTTCGTAGGCAAGCAAAATGGCCGACGCAAGACCGCCTAAACCAGCCCCTATAATTGCAATGTTTTTCATAGATAACGTCGTCCTTTCCATTCAAAGCCTTTACCAGATACCCCAATGAAAATGGAATAAGATAAGGTGATAAGGAGAGCAAGAGCAGCTACTGGCATTAGTAGCCAAAGAAAAGGATCTTGCTTTGTTTTCCAATCAATATACAAGCGAATGATCCAAACAAGTAAGAGTGGAAGAGTCCAGGTAATATGGTCGGTCATTAATCCGATTAAGGCTAAAGGTAACGGAAAAATAAATAGGAAGCAGTAAAAGATAGAGACAGCAATTGCTAGAGCTAGTGATCGACCTAAGCCAGGAAATATATTCTTCGCAAAACCATTCCAGACTTCTTTGTTGGTTTCATACATATAACAAGAAACAGCATCGGTAATATTTGCTAAACATACTTTCTCGTCTGCTCGTTTCATTGCTTTGGCCAAATGGATATCTTCAACAAGTGAGTCTTTCACAGCAAGATGACCACCAATCTTCTCGTAGGCTTCCTTTTTAAAAAGCATAAAGGCACCATGTGCAGCACTAAAAGCTGGTCGTGTCGTTTTATTGGCAATCGCAAGTGGTAAATGCAGTAGAATAATGACATGTTGGAGTGGAACGAGCAGCTTACTGAGCCATGTGTTTGTAGGAAAACGAGGAAATCCTGTGAGCATCCCAGCTTGTTCGGATTCCAGCAAGTCTATGCTTCGTTCAATCGCATCTGGCTGTAAACGAATATCAGCATCGAGAAAGAGCAGGTATTCACTTTCAGCATGTTGGCTGAGCTGATAACATGCATGGACTTTACCAACCCAGTTAGTTGGCAATGATGTTCCTTTGATAATTTTACTATGGTCAAGTAAATGACTGTTTGAATGGAGCAGTTGGTTAGTCTGATCTGTTGATTCATCGTCTAAAAACACAAAACGAAGATGTGAATAGGTTAATTTACTGAAGTTAGTTAACAGTGGGACGACATTTCTTTCCTCATTACGAAGGGGAACAAGGATGGTTACTGTTGGGTCATCAGTATGATACGTATTGGTTGGTAATGACTTTAAAAAAAGATTATTGAAAATTGTCCAAGTAAGAATGAAAAGGAGCATGGTGACTAAAATCGATGTGAGCATAGAGTTCTATCCCTTCCGTATATTTGTAGTCATCGCTGAAAACCATTCACTAACTGTCTTTTGTCCGTATAGCAATACTTGATAATCTTCTGTTGATTCAGTAATGATTGCTTCGCGTTGGCTATTAAGCTGTTCGGTTAGATGACTTTCCAATTTTATCGTCTTTTCTTTTTTGTTGAAGCTTTTCATAGTAGGTGTTAGATCTCTTCCAATATCGATAAATAATTCAGCACGTTGATTGTGAAGGAAAGTATAGTAAAAAGTAATTGGGATCAGGTGAGCATGAGGCACACGCTCTAGTAAGTAGGAGGTTCCGTCATGCAATTGTAAAGGTCTTTTCTCTAGATGTTCCTCCTCACCTTGAGGAAAAACCCATATCGCTTTGTTTTGATGTAATAGATCTGTTGCATAGGTCATTGACTGAACAAGTGATCTGGGCTTTGCAGGGTTTACTGAGAAAGCCCCAAGTTTTTTGAAAAAAGGGAAGGCTATTAACCCATCTTCACTCATCATTGCATAACAATCGTGTTTACACACAGACATAGATAAATAAAATGCAATTAGGCCGTCCCACCAGTTGCTATGATTGGCAACTAGAAGCAATGGCTCCTTAGAAGTAGGAAGGCAACCTCGTATGTGAATCCGGTAAAAGGATCTCTTCAAAAGCCAATGTTTTGTATATAAATGAAACATATGATTAAACCATTTGTTCTTTTCAGCTTTAATCATGGAGTCACTTCCTTAAATCTCTTATATAGATAAAATAGTGCTCCTACAAGAGAAAGAGTAATAGCTATTGCTAACCATAATTGACCAGTTGCAGCTATAATGACAAACATAAAAATAATTAGATGATAAAGGATTACCATTCGTTGCATCCAGCCCTCATCGCGGTTAGTCTTCCAACGTTTCAAAATGTGTAGAATAAGGAAGAGAAAAGTATGTAAGGTAAAAGCTAGAAAGAACCAACCAAGAAAATTAGAAAAAGGAATACCGTAATATAGCCCAGTACCATTCCAAATCCAATATTCTTTAATAATAAAGGCTACAGGGTCAAGAATTAGATCCATAATTACTGCAGCGATCGAACCTATTAGACTATATGATAACCATTGAAATGTTACGTTTTTTTGGGAATGAGTGATTTGTTTGGCGATAACATGTGTTGTTGCAATCACCATTAACCATGCAAACCCGATTGTAACTGGGACATCGAAAAGAACTAGACCAAAATCGGGATTATAATAATAATGACCAAAGAACAAACCAAACTGCACACCAATCCATTCTATAAAAATGGTAAAAATGATAATCAAGATTGCTAGAAAACTCCCTATTACAGTCCCATAATTCCTCATAAAAAACACGCCACCTAGCAAACCAGCTAGTATGAGGAAAACGGTATTCGCCCATTCTAAAAAAGGAGGGAGAAGATCAAATGCAAGCAAGACTACGCCACATCCATACCATAAAATAAAAAATTGATAGAGCCGTTTATCAAAGTTGCCTAACATGACAAATCCCCCTCGTCGCAGTTACCCTTATTATAAGCAGATTAAATTAAGATGTACAACAAATGTACAACAAAGAGAGGATGATTGTAAAATGGATAAGCGAGTTGTTATCGTAACAGGAGCAGGACAAGGAATTGGAGCAGCGGTCGCAAAAAAATATGGAGAAATTGGCTATATCACGATTGTTACAGATCTAGATGGGGAAAAGGCTAAGGAGACATCTTCTCATATTTTAAAAAATGGTGGAGAAGCAATTGGGTTAACATGTGATGTGCGTAAGGAAGAAGACATTATTGAAATTGTTCAGTATGCAGAAATGCATTACGGTCAAATCGATATTGTTATTAATAATGCAGGGCTGTCGCAATTTAGATCACCATATGAATTAACGCTAGAGCAATGGGATGATATTCAGCAAACAAATGTACGAGGTGTCTTTTTATTATCTCGTGAGGCAGCAAAGGTAATGAAGAAGAAGAAAAAGGGATCAATTGTTAATATTGCTTCAACACGTGCAGAAATGTCGGAGCCGAATTCTGAGGCATATGCCGCTTCAAAAGGAGCGATTGTAGCCCTAACACATGCACTTGCAGCGTCCCTTCAAGAAGACGGAATTCAAGTGAATGCATTAAGTCCTGGCTGGATACATACTGGTAAAAGGGATGAATTAAGAAAGATTGATCACGAACAGCATTTCTCAAATAGAGTTGGCACGCCAGATGATATTGCTCGAGCCTGTGTATTTTTAACAAATGAAGACAATATTTTTATCAACGGTGAGAATATTACAATTGACGGTGGAATGACGAAGAAAATGATTTATGAACATTAAGGACTATAGTTTGATATCGAAACATTTGACATGGAATTATAGGTGTTGTAAGATCAATCTAGATTAAAAAGATAAATAGACAAAAGCAAGTTGCACATGTGACCATTCTAATTGGGTGAAAAGGATGTCTGTTTTACCCAACATAATGTTTCATTATAGAACTATTTCATGCCAAAGAGAGTTTTTTGGAAAGATAGTCTATATAGGGGGTGATCGTTAACGATCAGTCGCATATGTACAGAAAACGAGGAATACTTATGGGAATTTTAGATTTATTTAAAAGCAAAAACAAGGAAACTGAAGGAGGAAATACAATGGCAAATGTAAAATTAGCAGTAATCTATTATAGTTCTACAGGTACAAACTATGAGTTAGCAAAATGGGCAAAAGAAGGTGCTGAGGCAGCTGGTGCAGAAGTGAAGATTCTTAAAGTACCTGAGCTTGCTCCACAAGAAGCAATTGATTCTAACCCAGCATGGAAAGCGCATGCTGAAGCCACTGCCGATGTACCGGTAGTAACGAATGATGATCTTGAATGGGCAGATGCATTTATCTTTAGTGCTCCAACTCGTTTCGGGAACATTCCAGGACAGTTAAAGCAATTCTTTGACACGACAGGTGGTCTATGGGCACAAGGGAAGTTAGCTAACAAAGTAGTAAGTGCAATGTCTTCAGCTGGTAACCCTCACGGAGGTCAAGAAGCAACTATTCTTTCAATCTACACAACAATGTACCACTGGGGTGCAATTGTAGCAGCACCTGGTTATACGGATCCAGTTCTTTTCGGAGCAGGTGGAAATCCATACGGAACAAGTGTAACAGTTACACAAGAAGGTAAGATGGTTGAAGAAGTTGAAGGTGCAGTTAAGCATCAAGCGAAGCGTACAGTTGATGTAGCGAAGGCTGTAACAGGTAATCTATAATTTATGAAAAGGAACGCCATATTGGCGTTCCTTTTTGCTTAGGAAAGAACTTTGAGAGCAATGATTCAAAAGCATTTTGGACTAGCGGTTGGAACAAATTTTTCGAATGAGACATCTTATACAACTATTGAAATTTACCATATCTGACATGGGATTTAAGATTGCATTTCTACTAATTTTGAAAGTCTTTATTTACGTATTAGACGGATACTACGTAATATCGTTTTACATAAATGTGGAAAATATGAACAATAAATCGTTATTCTCTGGTATGATTTTAGTATGAAGATATGCAACCTTGTGAAGTTATTCACTTAAACTAACTGACAGAATAATTTATCAAGGATATGGGTTTTTATGGTAGATTAAATATTATAAGGAGGTCTTTTAAATGAATTTTATATTGTTAATTACTGTTATACTTGTTTTATTACTTTCATTAAGACAGATGATATTGATTGAAAAGAGTAAAAATAAATCAACTATGCAAGAAATTAAGCAAAATATTAGTTTACTTCTATGCGGTATTCCAACAATTGCAGCATTGGTTTTTATTCCACATCAAGTCTGGGTATTAACTGGGAAGTCAAATGACTGGGATGGGGTTTATATTATAGGCGGGACTGCAATCATTGTGATGGTTATTAGTTTTGTTTTCTACTATAAAAAAAAGTTAAAACTCAACTAAAGGGGTGATAGCGAAACAGATCTGTCGCTTCTTTAACTTTTGGGCAAATTACTTTAAATGGGAGGTTTGTTTTTGAACAACTATTTGGGAGAGATATTAAATGAAAAAGAGAATATTATTAATTTGTATAGTTTTCTTTACATTTTTGGTCGGGTGCAATCAAAATAATGTTCAACGAAATACTGATTTAGAGGAATCGATTTATTCGGTTGTAGAGGATAAGAATAATAGTGAGATAAACTTGAAAACTTATACTAAATTTAATTGGGATAGAGCCGTACTATTTCGCCCTTATACTATGGAAGATGATATAAACAAAAAGCTTGGTGTTGATTTTAAAGATCCGAGCGGTATCGGTAGTAGAGATGATATTTATTTACTAGTTTTTCTTTATGAAAAAAAGGTTGTTCAATATGCAGAAATCGAGCGGCAACGAGGAGATTTTTCTCTAACGGAATTGACACCATCTAATGATGCGATAAAGATTATAAGATATTAAAAAAGTTCTCATTCAAGGTAAATTAGGGTTTTATATATGCTTTTATTACGATCATTACTCAAAGCGCTAATCATCAACCATATCTTTCATTTATAAAAACACAAGAGAGATACATAATAAATAACTACAAAATAAGCGGAGACGGTTGTTATATACTTGAATCTAGATTTCCGTCCAATGAAGAATTAGATCAATTTTTGCTAGACTTAAATAGATATGCAAACTATAAATTATCCATTGTTATAAATAAATTGGGATAGTTAAGATGGCAATTTAATTCATTCCTTCAGTAAAGTTGTAAGATTTATATTAAAGATCGTGTGGAAAAATCCAGCTTAAGGGGTGCTTACGTTAATAAAGAAAAGTAAAACAACTGAGTGATTTGCTGCACCGTACAACGATACTGTTCAATAGAAAAGAGTACTTCACAATTAGCCCGATTATGGCTCAACAAAGTTTAATTTCTTGGTAAAGTAAAGATAGATCAGACTCTTTCTCTTGAAAATTGTTGACGTTCTATTATAGGCAAACAACAGAAAGTGGAAATGTACCACAGCCAATTTCTCTTTACCAATCAATTAACAATCAAAAAAGGAACGCCAACACGGCGTTCCTCTTCTAATTATGCTGCTACTTTCCTATCAACTTCTACCTGACCACTAGCTTTTGCTTCTTTCCAAGCATAATACCCGAATAACACCCCTACAAGAAGATACCCAATTGTATAATCAGGTGCAGCATTAATAGCTAATTTCGGTGCATGGATAAACCCAACAAATGATAACAGAGAAGCAATCAGTGAGAAAATAATCGCCTGCTTGAAGTTGCGATCAATAATCGCAACTGTCATCGCCCCTAGTAAGATAGCGGTAAACAAGGCACCCTGTCCTAAGGGAACGATTCCAAGAGAGATATTTGAGACTACCTCACCTGCTGCATTGTTAAAACGCGTCATGACGTAGTTCGCGAGGTATGGCAACATCGCAATCGCCACAGCAGGATAGTATTTTTTATCGTTAGAAGTAAACGCGGTACCGACCATAGACATTCCAACAAATACAAGGATTGGGGCAACGGCAGCTAGTGGGATAATGGCTGCCATCGCAGCAATAACACCCGACATAGCAGCAAGTCCAAAGACAATCGCATTTAAAATGCTATAGCCACGACCAGCACCCATTTGTTTTGAACCAACCGTTGCAATATATACAGTCGTTGGAAACAAACCGCCGAAAAGGGCTCCAATCATTGTTCCAGCCCCGTCAACAGCTTGGCATTTTCGGACGTCATACGAGTCACCAACTGAAGACATGGCTTCCACATTATTCATCGTCTCAATCGCGTTATAGAGAGTAATCGGAATTAAGACTGCTAGGATCCCGATAAGACTACCAAATAAATATGTCATTCCTTCAAAAGGAGCAAGTGTTGGTAGAATCGGATAAAACCCAATATTCGCTAAGCCTTCTTGAATCGCTGTGGGAGACTGATATCCTAGAGCGAAGGCTAAGATCGTCCCAGCGACGACAGCAAATAAGGAAGCAGGAATACGAAATGGCATGGCAAGCTTGCCGACGATTCCAATAAGAATAATAGCTAAAGATACGAGACCGACAACTGGGATTGAAAATGTATTAAACAGCATTTCACCTGCAACAAAGGTTAACGCCACACCAGCAATCGCTCCTAGAAGAGCTGCTCGAGGCAGGCGATCGCGAATCCAATTTCCACTGAAGCTTACAAGTACTTCAACAAGTCCACTTAAAAAGGCTGCACCAACAGCAATCTTCCATGCTAGTTCATGGTCACCCGTTAGTGCATTAGCAGGAGCAAGGACACCGAATAGAAAGACAAACATGACTGGTGTACTGATTCCATACGATAGAGCCGTTACATCTGTTCGGCCTTCCTTTTGGGCAAGCTGTTTCGCCATGTAAGCATAATAGAGATTCCCTGCCATGACGGCAACAGCAGCACCAGGAATGACTTTTCCAAATACAATGCTTGCTGGAAATCCCATCCCTAGCATCGTGACAGCAATCACGACAAAGTTGGCTAAGTTATTTTGAAATAGTGCAAAAAAGGCATCTGTATCTTCTTTTTTATATAAAGGATAATGAATAGTTTTAGATGTCATGTTGTACTCCCCTTTTAGATGTTCGAAAGTTGTAATTCATCAACGAATGTGACTTGACCATTTTCTAACGAATGGACTCTTGCAAGTGATTCAACACGGTAGCCTTGATCTTCAAGTCGTTGTCTTCCGTCTTGGAATGATTTTTCGATTACGATACCAAGACCAACGACCGTAGCTCCAGCTTGTTGAACAATATCAATTAATCCAAATGCCGCCTGGCCGTTAGCCAGAAAATCATCAATGATTAGTACGCGGTCATTTTTGTTAAGAAAATCCTTAGATACAGTAATGTCGTTCGTTTCTTGTTTTGTAAATGAATATACCTGGCTAACAAACACATCATTATTCATCGTTAGCGATTTCTTTTTTCGTGCAAAAACAAGTGAGGCTCCTAGATCTCTTGCAGCCGTCATACTCGGTGCAATTCCAGATGATTCAATCGTTAATACCTTTGTAATCGAATCGGTTTGAAATCTCCTAGCAAGCTCTTCGCCTACAGACATCATTAAATCAACATCAATTTGATGATTTAAAAAAGAATCGACCTTCAATACCTCTGTAGACAACACTCTTCCTTTTTCTCTAATAGCGTTTTTTAACTTATCCATCTTCTCTCACCCCTGTAACAAACAAAAAACTCGAACACCAAAGTCTCCACAGATACGACAAGTGAGACTTTGATATTCGAGTACGAACGTCAAAACATCACTCGTAGTCGAACCATTTAAGGTAGTTCGGTAGAAACTTGTAGGCCATATCCCCACGATTATACGAGATTGTTTGTATGTATTTATCTAATGGAGTAAGTATATCTGATATTCGAGGTGAATTAAAGTGTTTTTTTACTTAAAGGCGAATGAAATTATTTTATTGCAATTAATCATTCGTATTTTAAACGATCTTTATCTGGATGTATTGAGAAAAGTGTTTCATAAAGAGCAGAAAGGGTATTGTATTTGAAAAGATAATACGAGAGGGTGAGCGAAATAATGTTGGAGAAATTGTTTGGTAAAAAGAAAGAAGAGGTTACTAAGCCTGAACAGGAAGTAATTGTATCTCCCGTCACGGGTACACTGATTCCAATAGAGGAAGTACCAGATCCAACCTTTGGTAAGAAAATGATGGGAGACGGATTTGCTGTAGCTCCCAAAGAAGGTAGCCTTGTTGCCCCAGTGTCGGGAGAGGTGATTCAAGTCTTCCCTACAAAACACGCGATTGGAATTAGAACACCCGGCCAATTAGAAATTCTCATTCATATTGGTCTTGATACAGTCAACTTAAACGGTGATGGATTTACTTTACATGTAAAAGAAGGGGATCAAGTAAAAATGGGGGATCTACTAGTTGATTTTGACTTGAATTTGATAAAGGAGAAGGCAGCGAGTACGATTACTCCGGTTATCATTACAAATATGGAAATGGTTGAACAAATGATGAAAGACAAGATTGTTGATGTTGAAGCAGGGCAGACGCCATTGCTAAGAGTCATGCTTCCAGTTTAATCTAAAAAAACGAGCCTTACATAATAGGCTCGTTTTGGTGTGGAATTGATCGTTGTTCAAAAGTCTACTCAAAACGGAAAAAACCCCCCTTTTGAATAGACTCTTAAAAACTAAATCTTGGGTAAACATATGGAGTATCAGGTTGCTCGATTTGCTCAAATTCACGTAGATCGATAAGAGGAATTCTCATATCATTATAGGTCGTTTCAGTAACAATCCCTTGAACTTCTATCCAAGTATCATTTTCTAATTGCGAAGCTTCTTCTGTTTGAACCATTGTTCCGTAGACGGATGCATCTGCAACACAGCAAGTCATCCCAAAACGAGCGACGACAAATTTATTCTCTGCAAGGTCCTGTTCTCGGTAAACAAAACCACTTATCACAATTGACTTGCCAATAAATCGATCAAGATGAAGGTCAAGAACCGTCATCACATCTAGATAATTCTCCTCTGTTACAGTAATTTGCTCTTCAGCAAGGAGGGTGTCTATGAGTTCTTCATAATATTGGTTGTAGCCTTCTTCTGTGTAAAACTCCTCAGCAGAAACAGTTGTTTCAGTGTTAGAGCCGCTGCCATTTTCAAGTTCAGCATAGTACGCATCGGGGTCATCCAAAAATGCTTGAGCTCTAGAGGTATCGGTTGTTGCAGGAGAAGCTTGAGTTGATTCATTTAGACCAGACCCATATTGAATACCACGATTAGCAGCGACGGAGCTATCTAATAATTTATCAGGAAGAACAAATCCGAGTACAATCGGTGTAACGAAAATACCATAAATTATTAGTTTAACAATAGGTGAGCCTTGAACACTATGGTCTGTTCCACAATCACATAGCAGCTCCTCCTCTTGACCTTTCGCCGTACTACGGACAATTTGTAGAACGCCAAGAATGAGGAAAACAGCTGTTGCAAAGTAGACAAATGGAAGCATTGTCGGTGCGATATAATACGTAATCGTTCCAGTAATAATAAAAGACAACATTAGTAGCGAGAAACCAATTAAGATAATCCCTCTAATATAAGCGTGAAAGCCCATGTCCGGTTGTTTTTGATTCACTTAATTCACCGTCCTATACGATTTGTAGAAGCTGTAAGGTTAATACAGAGACAAATACGGTTATTGTCACAACTAATATGAATACTAAAACAAAGCGAGCCTTAAAGAAGGCAAATAGCATAATTGTGTTTTTTAGATCGAGCATTGGACCATATACGAGGAATGCGATAATAGATCCAGTTGTAAAGGTACTCCCAAAGGATGCAGCCACAAAGGCATCGGCTTCTGAGCAAAGAGATAGTAAAAAGGCAAAGGCCATCATGACTGCAGTTGAACTCCATTCATTGCTTCCAATTGCTTGAAGAACGCTACGATCTAAGAACGTTTGGAACAAAGCAGCAATAAATGCACCTAGTATCAAGTATTTACCCATTAAAAAGAATTCATCTGAAGCATGATACATGGTTTGTTTAATCCGATTCATTTTCTTAGTCGGCATAATGTCAAGGACGACTTGTCTACCGACCAATTCCTCTTTTGTCCATTTTAATTGATCACGATTTTTGAATACAAGATATAAAATGGCACCAATAATAATAGCAAGAACGAACGCAAGTCCCATTCTCGCATAAAGGACAGTTAAATCGGTTCTAAACGCAAAGAAGGTAGATGCTGCAACAATTGGATTTAGGATAGGTGCAGCCACTAGAAAAACAACACCTACATGTAGCGGCATGCCTTTTTTAATGAGTCGTCTAACAATTGGAACGATCGCACACTCACAAATTGGAAAAATAGCTCCTAGTATTGCAGCTGGTAATAGAGCAGCGTATGCATTTTTTGGTAAGAAACGTTGGATCAAATCTTCTTTTATATAGATTTGGATGAGTGCAGAGACGAAAACACCTAAGAGGATAAACGGGATTGCTTCAAAAACAATACTAAGAAAAATAGTATTTACGTTTAACCACACATCTGGGACAGATAATCCAGCCTGATCATTTTTAAAAGACTCAATGTTAAAAAATAAAATAAGAAATCCTATAAGGAGTAGGAAGCCACTAAGGTCTTTCCCAAAAGAAAGAAGGATTTGTGATACTTTTTTCATGTTCTTGGCTCCTTTTACTTTTCAATACCTAGTATTCTAACATATATCAAAAGTTTTGAATCTATTACCTATTATTTGTTACTAGATTGAAACAAGTAATCTAATTTCCAGTAAAAATCTTTATTGAGCCCTAGCTTCACAGTGAAATTCCTGTTACACTACGAAAGTTGAATTTTTTAGGAAGAAGGTGAAACAATGCTTCAACCGCTTATTATTTTTATTGCTCAGCTCCTTTTTGTTCCAGTCCTCACATTACGGACGATCATGATGGTTAAGGGAATGAAGGAAAAGGCAGCAGGCCTGGGTGTTCTGGAAGGGTTTATTTATGTGATTGCACTAGGAATTGTTTTTAGTGATTTGTCTAATTACTGGAATATGGCGTCCTATGCGATTGGTTTTGGTGTTGGTTTATATATTGGTCAAATTATTGAGCAGAAGCTGGCTATTGGGTTTGTCTCAATTGAAGTGAATATAATGAACAAGAATGAAGAATTAACAAGTCATTTAAGGGATGAAGGCTTCAGTGTTTCTACTGCAGAAGTGGAAGGGATGAACCAAGCTCGTCGCTACCGTCTTGATTGTACAGCGAGGCGTGACCGTGAAGGAGAGTTCATTAAGATTGTTAGTACGTATGAACCGAGTGCTTTTATTGTTTCCTATGAGCCACGTAATTTTAGAGGTGGCTATATTACAAAGGCAATGAAGAAAAAGAAGGAAAAGGCTTTAAAGACATCATAGGATAAAATTGAATGCTTGAGTATCTCAGCTTGTTGACAGAGCTTGTCTACAAGCTTTTTTGTTGTCAATTGCGATAACGAGAGGCTTCGAAACCGCTACCGGGATGGGGGGCACGCTTTCCGCAGGTGGGCGTGGAACTAACCGGCTCTGCCGGTGGATTTCCACCTGCCCGTCCATCCTGCAGGAGTCGGCCCTCCCATCCCGTCCGCTTTGATAGAGGAGAAAAGGGAATTAACTTCTTGAGGCTGGGGACATAACTAAAGTGCTTAACTAAAATACCGAATAATGCAATCGCGTAGCGGGAAATATACGTAGACTCCTGCGGGACCTAAAAGAGGCCACTGAAAAAGGTGTGATCTTCACCTTTCTTTAGTGGCCTTTAAGCAATGAGCGAAACCGTTGCATTGTCTTAAGCCCGCTATGAGTGGGTTTCTCATAGAAGGCGTGCAACGTGTGGAGCCATTGCTGCTTCCTCGCACCTGCCCAAAGGGACTTTTTCAGTGGCCTCACCTAAAAGCCAAAGGTGAGACCCCGCAGTGCGAAGCACGAGGAGGCTCACCGGCTTCCCGCGGAAAGCGAAGTATATTTCAGGAGCGGTTTACGTCCGCCACCCACCATTGTTCGGTTTTTCCATTAGTTAAATCACTTTTGTCCCAGCTTCATGTGGGTAAAAGAAATGATTGGATTGGAATGTTAGGGATAAATTAGATCCTTCATCTTTTTGGAAATGGCATTTATATAATGTGTTCCGGGTATTCGGTTGAGTCCTTGAGCTTCCCAACAATAAATAGGTGAAATACGGAAAAACCCCTCTGAGAATTATTTCTCAAAGGAGTTTTGTGTATCTACCTCATCATTTATTCGGAAAACATTTCAGTCAAAAACTCGGGTGCTTTGTCTTTGGATATTGTTGCGAGTTCAGGATATGTGTCGTCCTTATAATACAGAGCAACAAGGTAGGACGCTCCGTTTTGGACCCATTCACTCTGTTTAAGTATAGAATCAATTTGGTCGGATTGATCAACTCGGATTACATTAGGAAGAGTGTCAAAATCCGTTTCCATAGTACTGTCATTCAAATAGGAATGAACATCTTCCCCGCTTTCTAGAGGCATTACAGCAACATGTGTCAAATCGTTGCTTGTCGTACGGGCCTCCTCAAGTAAGCCCTGAGTTTCCAGCCAGTTATCAATCTCGGTATAGGACTTTTTCCAAGTAATATAATTATCATTGCCATTTTGTAGATGGTAATTAATACTTGAATCCCACTCCACAGGTACAAGATAGTCTTCAACTGATTGATTGTTAATATCTTCTTTAAGAAGTGCATGAAATTCGCTTATTTGCTGTTCCTCGGTTAAGGTAACTCTTCCTGGAGTACGATGAGACTCAATCATAATATGACTAATCTCTTTTGAATTTTCAATAGTTAAAACAGGATTTTGATTTGAGCGATAGTCATCTGATTGCAAGATTTGTTCATAAAATGCGGCATATTGCCTGTAGGGGACAAGGTACTCTCTAACGACTAAGCCCCCGTCTTTTAATTCATAGCCGATAGAAACTGGTTGAACTGCTGGGTCATGATGTGAAATATCTACATTTCTATCTTCAATAATTTGTTGATGTAACCTCCTAATACTTTCTATGACTTCAGGACTCTCATAGAAATCACTAGGGTTCAAGTTATCTACATACATGTCCTCATCATAGCGACTATGCCAGTAATAATTATCCTCGGCAAAGTATACACGCTCGACGTTAGAGGCTTCAGGAACTCTTTTTTCAAAGCCGGTAATGTCAAAATGGATGATAATTGCTAAGGTGACCATTGCAATGATGAAAACGACATAGCCTTTCCATTTCGAGAAAACTCTCCATGTTTTATCTAGAATCATTTGGGCAACCAAGTAACCAAAGATTGAAGCTGCTATATAACCGAAAATAATCCAGCCTAGGTTTTCTTGGATTGATCCATAATAAGCTCCACCAACAAGCATCGTTGAAAATGTAAAACCATACTTGAAAATTGGCTTTAATGGTTTAAAAGAAATTGCAGATGTTGCTGATTCAACTTGACGTATCTTGTAAACAAAGAATGAAGTAACTAAGAAAAAAATCATGATGACTAGGTAAATTGATATTTCGCCTATCGACATTCTGTTTTCCAATAAGAGAAACCGAATTTCTAATAGACGTGAAAATGGTATTAAGCTTTCATAATTAATCGTATTTACGGACAAACCATAAAGATAAAAATGTAGATTAGTCATGATTAAAACAAGTATTCCAGCTGGAAAGAAAAACAAGATATAGGTAAAAGCTCCTTGTAATATTGACATACCAGTAAACATCCCGACGAAAACACAAGTATAAAATACAAACAAATTAAAAAGAGTCGTAATCGCACTCCATTCTGCAATCGAACCGATGGATAGTAGATCAGGAGCAGGGATAAAAAATCCTAGCAGCCATAAAATGATTCCGGTTAATAGTACAGGTAAAATAAGAAGTAACGTTCCAAAAGCTACATGCTGAAAAAAGAGTTGTTCTCTTGTTATTGGTAAACTATGGACAAAATCACTTGGCTGTTTTGCTTGCATATACCTAAATAGAAAGATAGCAAGTACAACAGGTAACGTGAATATTAGAAAAATAACAAACTCAAACGGTAGATGAAAGAGTGATTCAGCAGGGATAAAAGGATCTAATGGTGTTTGAGTTGTGTAAGCTAATAATATATTTAGAGGTAGGGCAAATATTAAACAAATAAAATAAACAAGACCAATCCACCCTACGCTCCGAATATCCTGAGTGATAATACCACGATTAAACGACAATATTTTCGATTGCATAGCCGACGTCCCTCATTTCATAAATAAATATTTCTTCGAGAGTTAGTGGCAGAAGGTCAAAAATAGCAGGGGAGTACGAGTGAACATGGTGTTCAATTGAATCCTCTTTGCCTCTAACTATAAATAATTTCACGCTACCTCGTTCTTCTTTATACAGCACATTGTAATTGCTTAAAAAGTCATCAGGTACACCAGTTTTGAAAGCAACCTGAATCTTATGGATGTCTGATTTTAAATCATCAAGATCCTTCTCGATCATTAATTTTCCATTGTGCATGATTCCGACACTGTCGCATAAATCCTCTACTTCTCTGAGGTTATGTGAGGAAATTAGAATGGTTAATTCACGTTCAGCTACATCTTGTATAAGCATGTTTTTAATCTTTTGTCTCATCACAGCATCCAAGCCATCAAATGGCTCATCAAGAATAAGGATATCAGGCATTGTAGAGAGTGCTAACCAAAAAGCTACTTGTCGTTGCATTCCTTTTGATAGGCGATGAACTTTCTTATTGATATCAATGTTAAATATTTCTTGTAATCTAGAAAAACGTTCATTGTTCCAATTTGTATATATATCAGAGTGGAAACGTGCTGCTTGCTTGATGGTTGTGTTAGGAAAGAAATAAAGCTGATCTGCTAAAAAGATTACCCGCTGTTTCATTTCAATATTTTCAAAAATGGCTTTGTCCTCGATCAGTACCTGGCCAGCATTAGGTTTATAAATTCCTGCAATTGTTTTAAGGAGCGATGTCTTTCCAGCACCATTCGAGCCAAGTAAACCGTATATTGATCCTTTTTTGATATGTAGCTCAATGCCTTTAACTGCTTCAAAATTTTCAAATTGCTTGTAGAGATCATGTACATGTATCACTCTTTTTCTCCTCCTTTCACTGCTTGTTCGGCAAGTGCGATTAATGAAAGTAATTCCTGCTTATCAATACCTAAATAAAGTGCTTCTGATAATAGTTTGACTAAATCTTGTTTCATCTTCTTCACCTTCTCGTCATTTGTCGCTTCAGACTGGGGTGCTACAAATTTCCCTTTACCAGGAATTGAATAAATATAGCCTTGGTTTTCGAGGGCGTTATAAGCTTTTTGAATTGTGTTTGGATTAATTGTCAACTCTTGTGCTAATACTCTGACCGAGGGCAATTGCTGATCTGCTTGATACACTTCATGGATGATTAATTCTTTTAATTTATCAACGAGTTGCTCGTAAATCGGCTTTCGACTACGAATATCTAACTGAAACATAGCTTCCTCCTTTCGAAAAGAGATGTATGGTTTAATCTAACTGTGTTATTTATCATAATACAGTTAGCGGGCGTTTGCAATACAGTATTTTTTTATTTTAAATAAGAAAGATTCTTATTTGAGTTCTGTAATACAGGTATGCTACTTTAATAGTAGGTAGAGTAAAGGAGATGTGGTTCTAGTGGACAAAAGGATTCCAGTCTATATTATAACTGGCTTTTTAGGGAGTGGAAAAACGACCGTCTTAAAGCAAATGGTTGAGCATGCAAAAGCGAAGCAACTAAAACCTGCCATTTTATTGAACGAGTTAGGTGCTGAGAATGTGGAAAAGCAGTTATTCGATAATGAAGAAATGATTGAGCTACTTGATGGCTGCATTTGTTGTACAATTCAAGAAGATATGAAGGAAGAGCTAGTTGCTTTCCTTGAAAAGCGTCAAGACATAGACATCCTCTTTATTGAAGGAACTGGGATTGCGAACCCAATCGAGATTGTAGAGGCATTAACACATCCTACATTAATCAACAAGGTTGAAGTGCATACAATTATTGGTGTCGTTGACTCAAGTCGTTATCTAGAATTTCAAAGCTTATTTCAAAGCTCCAAAGAAATTAGGGAAATGCTAAAGGACCAAGTTAAGGCTAGTAGTCTATTGATCCTAAACAAGAAAGACCTGATTAATGAAAAGGAAATGAAGAAAGTGATTGAACGTGTTGAAAGATTGAAACAAAAGGGTGTTGAGATAGTTCAAACATCGTTTGGAGAAGTAGACAAGGAACTGCTTTTTCTTAAAAGAGTGCAGACAGAGGAATGGACGTATCAGAAGCATTCCCATGAACATGGTCATCACCATCATCATGACCATCCTTTCCAAGCAATCAAGCTCGAACATATCCCAGCGATGGATAAACGGATGTTTGAAAAATGGTTGAAGGACCAACCGAAATTATTAAGGGCAAAAGGGTATATCGCGTTGTCTCCAGATCATCATTTATTTTCGTTTCAGTTTGCATCAGGATATCTTCAGTTAACGCCATTAGATGAAAAGGTTGTGCCATGTTTAATCTTAATAGGAGCTGGTCTTGATCAATCTGTTGTAGAAAGCTTTAGAAATCGATTTAGCTAGTCGGTTAATTAATTTTAGGAAATATAATAATCGGGGTTAGTAGTGAAAAATAAAAATAGCTTCAACATTCGTTCTCGCTTGCAGTTTTGTTACGATTATTCCTATAATTAAAGAAATGTTTTTTAGTGGAGGATGCAGATATGCAACAAAAAAGAACGAGAATTGTCCTCATGATCGGAATTGCTTTGGCACTTTGTGTCGTGTTTTTCGTTGACCGACAAGAAGTCGGTAATGAGCGTGGAATGATCGCTGAGAATTTTCAATTGCCAATGCACGAGCAATCTGAAGGAGAACTTTATGACTATCACGGTGATGTCATTGTTTTAAATATGTGGGCATCTTGGTGTGAGCCTTGTCGTGATGAAATGCCCGCACTTATGAAGCTTCAGGAAGATTACGGAGAGCAAGGCCTCTCTGTCGTAACTGTAAATATGCAAACAACTGAGAGAACCCTCAAGGATGGACCTGCTTTTATAGAAGAAATGAACATTACATTACCTGTGTTTTTCGATGAAAAGGGTGATGTTGCTGATCGATATAAAGTAGCTGGTATGCCAATGACCTATATCATTAGTCGAGATGGAACCATTCAACATGTTCTTCCGGGTGAGGTTACCTATGAAGGGATAGAAGAGCTCATCAAACCTTTGTTTTAAAGAAT
This sequence comes from Halalkalibacter suaedae, assembly GCF_017939705.1. Taxonomy (GTDB): domain Bacteria; phylum Bacillota; class Bacilli; order Bacillales; family Bacillaceae_D; genus Halalkalibacter; species Halalkalibacter suaedae. The sequence goes on along the minus strand of NZ_JAGKSQ010000003.1, from coordinate 128,651 downwards.
AAATGATATGGTTACACTGATTATAAAAGTAAGGTTAGGCGTGATCATATGTATACGGAATTAGTAATGACCGTTATAGACATTCTTTATGAAGATGAGGAAATACAAAAGCTAGAAACTGACAAAGGCAGTAAGAGAGCCTTACTATACAAAAGCATATCTATGAGAGCCAATAAGCTTGATCGTATCCTTGTGAATACAACTGCGACGGAATTAAACTTAGGCACAGGTGGTTGGGATATCGTTAGAGCCCATCTTTCGGAAATACATCACTCAATACGAGAAGATGATGGACATATTATGAAGGCAAGGTATACGCCAATTCAACATAGTGTGTTGGCTGTTGAGTCACCAGAAAGTCCCTACCACGACCACTTTAAGAAAGCTTGTACTCTGGAGGGACAATCTGTCTGGCTAGCTGAATTACATAGCATGGTTCCATTGTTTTTTTATCTTCTGCACGACCAATTTCCTGAGAAGAAATGCTGTGTTATCTTTGATGATCAAGCGGCATTGCCTTTACAAATGAGTGACCAGCATCGTCTCCTACAACAGGAAGAGGCTTTTACCTCAATTACGGTTGGGCAAGCGTTTGGTGGAGATTACGAAGCGACGACAATCGCCTCAGCCTTGCAGTTTGCAAATGATGTGTTAAAGTCAGATGTTATTTTGATTTCGGTTGGACCAGGAGTAGTTGGAACTGGGACTCAGTATGGGTTCTCAGGCATGATACAAGCGGAGTGGTCGCATATGATAAGTGCACTAAATGGAAATCCAATTTGGATACCACGTGTTTCATTTGCCGATCAACGGAGTCGTCACATTGGTATTAGTCACCACACCCTAACACCTCTATGTCGGTTCACATTTAAGCCAGCACATTTGTATCTACCGAAAATGAATGATGAACAGGGAAATCATATTAAGAGACAACTTGAAGAGTACCATCCATTTTCGACGCAACATCATATTGTTTTTTCTGAACGGGAAGTTGATAAGCTTGTGATAAGGGCGATTGATAGAGCTCTGTTACCCATTCAGACAATGGGACGTAAATATGAAGACGATCCGCTCTTTTTTTGTGCAGTTGCGGAAGCATTGCTAGCCGGCTCTGAACAATGAACCGTTTCAATCCAATTCTCAACCGTCTTAAAGGAGGCACTAGCCTCTTTTAATTTTGCCCGAATTTCCCACGCTTTACCTGCTAAAATGAACCCCTTTTGATGAATGTAAACCTTCATATCCTCAGTCCTTTCGAATAGGATCTATGGTACACTTCTATGTAAGATTACAAATAAAAAGAACCGGGGGAATTTGATGGATCATTTATTCGAAAAGACCACGAAGTCAACGGAAATTTATAAAGGGAAGATCATTGATCTACATCTTGAAGAGGTTGAGCTTCCAAATGGGAAGACAAGTACCCGTGAAATTGTTACACATCCAGGTGCTGTAGCGGTTGTGCCAATTACTAAAGAAGGAAAGATTGTTTTAGTTCGACAGTACCGAAAGGCATTAAAGAAAGTGATTGTCGAAATTCCAGCAGGTAAGCTTGACGAGAACGAAGAACCAGAGAAGGCTGCCAAAAGAGAATTAGAAGAAGAAACGGGATATTTAGCTAAAGAGCTGAAGTTTCTGGCGTCCTTCTATACATCACCTGGTTTTGCAGATGAAATCATTTATCTATATGCTGCCGACAAGCTAGAAAAAGGATACGCGAATACAGATGAAGATGAATTTTTAGATGTGTTGGAGGTTACTATAGAAGAGGCAGAGGTTATGGTAAAAGAAGAATTGATTCACGATGCCAAAACGATGTATGCGATCCAATATCTGAAGCTTACTAAATAGAGAGGATGACTTGTTTGCACTCATATGTGACGGATCTCCATATACATATAGGACGTACTCGTTCAGGGGCAGCGGTAAAAATTACAGCTGCTCCTTCTTTAACATTGGAGAATATTATTAACTACGCAGAAAATATAAAAGGCATAGACATTATTGGCGTGATTGATTGTCATGTGAAGGAAACCTTAGAGGAGATCAAAGAATATCTTGCAGATGGTGAAGCGTATGAAAGGAAAGACGGTGGCGTCCAATTTAGGAGGGTCACTCTCTTTCTTGGAACAGAAATTGAAATCTATGATGAAAATTGTCATGGACCCATTCATGTCCTGGTTTTTATGCCGACAATTGAAGCGATGGAATTGTTTAGTGCATGGATGTCTGTACGAATGAAAAACCCGACCCTTAGTTCACAAAGATTGTATGAGAATGGAAATAACCTTCAGAAGAAAGTGAAAGAATTGAATGGGTTATTTATCCCTGCTCATATTTTTACCCCTTTTAAAAGTTTATTTGGTAAAGGTGTAAAAAGTAGTCTAACGGAAGTATTTGATCCGAGCATGATTGATGCGGTCGAGCTTGGGCTAAGTAGTGACACATCTATGGCTCAAATTGTTACTGAACTCGAATCTTACCCTTTTCTAACTAATTCTGATGCCCATTCCCTTGAAAAGATGGGAAGGGAGTATCAATTTCTTCGTTTAGATGAACCGAGTTTTGATGAATTTCGGTTAGCACTTAAGGGAATTGGTGGAAGAGAGGTCGAAACGAACTTTGGGCTACATCCACTACTTGGCAAATACTATCAATCAATTTGTGCCGACTGCCAGAGCAAGATCACTAAAGGTGCTTGTGAAGCCTGTCAATCGACAAAGCTCATTAAAGGTGTCTCGGAACGAATCCTTGAACTACCATTACATACACCAGTAAGGAAGAGACCACCCTATATTCATCAAATTCCACTAGAGTTTATTCCGAAACTAGGCAAGAAAACGCTAGAAAAGCTTCGCAGTCATTTCCAAACAGATATGAATATTATTCATAGTGCAACAGAAGAAGAACTGAGTAAGGTTGTCTCACCTCAGATTGTTCGTGCGATCTTCTCAGCTAGAAAAGGTGAATTATCTATCAAAACAGGTGGAGGAGGAGTGTACGGAAAAATAATAGAAAAGAATTAATAGAGATTGTCATAGAATCACCTATTGGCTCATAGAGTGAAGTAAGAGTTAATAAGGAGGGTTCGGCAATGAAGTACGGAATAAGAGAAATGATAGGGAATCATTTAGAAGAAAACCGGACGATCTATGTATTCACAACTGTGTTATTTCTTATTGGAATTGTCTTTGGTGCTATAGTTGTTAACAGCTTAAGTTTGACACAAAAGCATGACTTATATATGTACGTTAGTCAATTTTTTGGACATGTTAATGAGGGAGAATTAGCTCAACCCTCGGTCATTTTCACACAGAGCTATGCCCATTATGCCAAATATTTTGGCTTAATGTGGATCCTTGGTTTATCCATTATTGGTCTTCCAATTATACTTATTCTATTATTTCTAAAAGGTGTAGTCGTTGGATTTACAGTTGGATTTTTAGTAAATCAATTAGGTATGTCGGGTTTCTTCTTGTCCTTTGTATCAATTATGCCACAGAACTTCATCCTTGTTCCTGCTTTCGTTATTGTTGGAACAGCAAGTATTTCATTTTGTTTGAAGATGGTTCGACAACAATTTGTTAAGAGAACGAATATACCCATTTTCCCACAATTTCTTAAATACACAGTCTTAATTCTCTGTGTTAGTGCAGCACTTGCCTTTGCATCTGCTTTTGAGGCATATGTCTCTCCAATTTTAATGCGTTTTGTAATAACTAATACTTTTTAATAATTATTATAAACTAAAAATTATTTTAAGGTGATAAAGAATAATCATTATCGATTGACACTGTTTTTTTGAGTGATTATAATATAAGGAGGTTATAGTGGGCTGAGAGGAGGCTAAATAGATGGAGAAAAGACTTGAGCGAATAAAAAAACATCTGCACTCACAAAGCTATAAGTTAACTCCTCAACGGGAAGCAACTGTTAGAGTGTTGCTTGAGAATGAAGAGGATCATTTAAGTGCGGAGGATGTTTACCTCCTCGTTAAAGATAAAGCACCTGAAATTGGACTAGCTACTGTGTATAGAACACTTGAACTTCTAGCAGAATTAAAAATTGTAGATAAAATTAATTTTGGAGATGGTGTTTCTCGTTTTGATTTAAGACAAGAGGGTGCTGCACATTTTCATCATCATCTTGTTTGTATCGAATGCGGGGCAGTTGATGAAATTCAAGAAGATTTACTTGGAGACGTAGAAGAAATTGTTGAACGTGACTGGAATTTCAAAATAAAGGATCATAGGTTAACTTTCCATGGCATTTGCCATCGCTGTCACGTAGTTGAAGAGGAACCAGCTTCTGATAATGATACGGAATAATTCAATTATGTGATACTAAACATTAAAAGAACATTTCAAAAGGGCTGTGAACTTTTGAAATGTTCTTTTTGATTAAAGGAGAAGCTTGAGAGCTATTAAGTATATGTTCAGTATGCGTAAGTAAATAAGATGATTAAAGTGATTCATAGGTATAATAGTAGATGTTTTTGGCATAGCTTGTAACAAAGGACTTGAAATTAGTGGGGGGATGATTCCACATGAGATCATGGTTACAAGCAGTTGGACAGACAGTAAAGGTATTTCTTCTTTTTATGGGATGCACACTTCTATTCTATTATGGTATTCTATGGGTAAGCCAAGAATATGAAAGTTATCATCGTTATGATGAGCCTCAAGGTAAAGCGATTAAAGTCTCTCAAATGGAGGGAAGTGGACCGGACTCACCCACTTTTTTAGATCGTTTAATGCTCTTTTATCAAGAAGGTGAATGATAATGGTGCTTTAGGAGCGATGCTAGATGGAGAACGAAATAGCTCAGTTTCTGCATTACATACAGGTAGAGAGAGGGTATGCCGATAACACCATTCTTTCCTACCGACGAGATCTAAATCAGTATTATCTCCACTTACATCAAGTGGAAAAGATTATGACTTTTGATCAAGTTGATAGACAGCATATCGTTTATTACTTGCATACTCTCAAGGAACAAGGAAGAGCAGAAACAACGATTGCAAGAGCCATTGCATCAATACGTGCCTTTCACCAATTTGCCTTACGTGAAAGGCTTGCAGAACGTGACCCATCTGTGCATTTAGATATTCCAAAACCAACGAAACGTTTACCAAAGGTGCTATCAACAGTTGAAGTGGAATCACTACTTGAAGCTCCTTCTGGAGATGATCCTTTCTCTATTCGTAATCGAGCACTTCTAGAAACTTTATATGCAACAGGGATGCGGGTGTCTGAGCTAATTCAGTTAACTGTAACAAATACTCATTTATCAATGGGATTTGTTCGTTGTATTGGAAAAGGGAATAAAGAGAGAATTATCCCACTAGGTGGTGCAGCAACTAGAGCTCTTAAATTGTACTTTGAGGAAAGCCGTCTTATCCTAATGAAAGACAAGCAGCATGATTATGTGTTTGTTAACTTACATGGAAATCCGTTGACACGTCAAGGTTTTTGGAAGATTCTAAAACAATTAACGGAAAAGGCGAACATTGAAAAGGAACTAACACCTCACACGTTAAGGCATTCATTTGCTACTCATCTATTAGAAAATGGGGCTGATTTAAGAGCTGTTCAGGAAATGCTTGGACATGCTGATATTTCTACAACCCAAATCTATACCCATGTAACGAAAACAAGAATGAAAGATGTCTATGTCAAGTATCATCCAAGGGCATAGTCTTTTATTTAAGATGAGAGGTCAGACTTCCGACAACGACTGATTTATCGTTTTATGGCAGAAATAGGGTATGATAAATGAGGTAGAGATTATTAAAGGAGGGACTTAGTTGTCTAGTTACAAATACAAACGGATTTTTTTGATTGTACTCGATTCAGTTGGTATAGGAGAAGCACCTGATGCCAAGGAGTTTGGGGATGAAGGCTCTGATACATTAGGGCACATTGCCGAAACAATGAATGGACTACAAATGCCTAACATGGCTAAGCTCGGTTTAAGTCATATAAAGGAAATTCAAGGGATTGAAAAGCATGAAACACCACTTGCCAATTATGGAATGATGCAAGAAGCATCTAGTGGGAAGGATACGATGACAGGTCATTGGGAAATTATGGGATTACATATAACCGAGCCATTTCGAGTGTTTCCAGAAGGCTTCCCACCAGAGCTTGTTGAAGTACTTGAAACGCAATGGGGAAGAAAAATGATTGGAAACAAAGTTGCATCAGGTACTGAGATTCTTGATGAATTAGCGGAGGAGCATGTAAAAACAGGAGATGTAATTGTCTATACTTCTGCAGATTCAGTTCTACAAATAGCAGCACATGAGGATATTGTTCCACTTGAAGAATTATATGATATGTGTGAAAAGGCTCGTCGTATTACATTGGATCCAAAGTATATGGTAGGTCGGATTATTGCCAGACCGTTTATTGGACAAAATGGTCAATGGGAGCGAACACCGAATCGTCATGATTACGCACTTAAGCCATTTGAACGTACGGTGATGAATGAACTTGCTGACGGTGGATATGATTCCATTGCTTTAGGAAAGATTTCAGACATTTATGATGGTGAAGGAATTACAGAAGCGATTCGAACAATTTCAAATGATGATGGAATGGAAAAGCTTGTTCAATCAATGGATCAATCCTTTACAGGTCTAAGTTTTCTCAACCTCGTTGACTTTGATGCGAAATATGGACATCGTCGGGATCCGAAGGGATACGGGGAAGCATTAGAGCAATTTGATCGACAGCTTGCTGAAGTGTTAGAAAAGCTAAACGATGATGATTTATTAATGATAACGGCAGACCATGGGAATGATCCAACTCATCCAGGAACTGACCATACTCGTGAATTTGTACCGTTATTAGTTTATTCGAAATCACAGACTGAGGCTAAAGATCTTGGTGTTCGTCAAACCTTTGCAGATGTTGGAGCAACGATTGCGGATAATTTTAATGTTAGAATGCCAAATAGTGGAACGAGTTTCTTAAAAGAAATTTAGGAGGATTTAGTTAATGCAGACACAGAATATTACAGAAGCAGCAAATTACTTACGAGCAAAGGTGACGAGTGAGCCTTCTATTGGACTCATTTTAGGTTCGGGTCTTGGGGTATTAGCTGATGAAATTGAGAATCCAGTAAAGGTACCTTATCATGAAATTCCTCATTTTCCTGTCTCTACTGTTTCAGGTCATGCAGGACAGTTAGTTTTTGGAACATTGGAAGGAAAACAAGTTGTCGCAATGCAAGGACGTTTTCATTTTTATGAGGGGTATTCAATGGATGTTGTTACAATGCCTGTTCGTGTGATGAAGGAGCTTGGAGTGGAGCAGCTCATTGTCACAAATGCTGCTGGTGGTGTTAATGAATCATACGAAGCTGGTAATTTAATGATTATCAAAGATCAAATTAATAATATGAGTCAGAATCCACTTATTGGACCAAATGATGAAGCAACAGGAGTTAGATTTCCTGATATGTCTAATGCGTACTCAGTGAGATTACGAAAAATTGCAGCTGAACAGGCAGAGAAATTGAACCTTACTATTCAAGAAGGGGTTTACGTTGGTAATACAGGACCTACATATGAAACTCCTGCAGAAGTTCGCATGATCCGTAAATTAGGCGGGGATGCCGTTGGGATGTCAACAGTGCCTGAAGTTATTGTGGCACGCCATGCAGGACTTGAGGTTGCTGGTATTACTTGTATTTCTAATATGGCAGCAGGTATTTTGCCACAACCATTAACACATGATGAAGTTATTGAAACAACGGAAAGAGTAAAATCTGACTTTCTTTCACTTGTCAAAGCTATTGTTAAAACAATGTAATTATAAAGGGGCGATTTTTAAATGACAACATTATTGAACTCGATCAAAGAATCAGCTAGTTACTTAAAAGGAAAACTGAGTGTTACACCGAAAATTGGATTGATTTTAGGCTCAGGTCTTGGAGAGCTGGCTGATGAAATTACAAATGCAGTTAAGATTCCATATAGCGAGATTCCTCATTTCCCAGTATCAACCGTTGAAGGACATGCAGGACAACTTGTAGTCGGTTCACTTCAAGGTCAAGATGTTATTGCAATGCAAGGACGCTTTCATTATTATGAGGGCTATTCTATGCAGGAGGTCACATTCCCAGTTCGTGTCATGAAGGAACTTGGTGTCGATTTATTGCTAGTAACGAATGCGTGTGGTGGAATGAACAAAGCGTTTGCTCCAGGAGATCTTATGATCATTAGCGATCATCTTAATATGACTGGCGACAATCCTCTTATTGGTCAAAATCATGAGGAGCTTGGTCCGCGTTTCCCGGATATGAGTCACGCTTATACACCAGAGCTTGTTACATTTGTCGAAGAGACAGCTTCTAAACTTGAAATTAACATCCAAAAAGGTGTCTATGCTGGTGTAACTGGACCAACGTATATGAGTGGTGCCGAGTTAATTATGCTTCGAAACCTCGGTGGTGATGTTGTAGGGATGTCTACGGTGCCTGAGGTCATTGTCGCTCGCCATGCAAATATGAAGGTTATTGGAATCTCTTGCATCACAGATATGGCAATTGGTGAAGAGATTCAAGGAATTACACATGCAGAAGTAGTTGAAGTGGCAAATCGTACGAAGCCGAAGTTTATTAAGTTAGTGAAAGAGATCGTTTCAACTGTAAAGCTTTAAGAAGAGGAGATGAAGCCGGTGCGGATGGTTGATGTAATTGAGAAGAAAAGAAACGGTAAGGAATTAACAAATGAAGAGATACGTTTCGCTGTTAATGGCTATACACAAGGAGAGATTCCGGATTATCAAATGTCAGCATTAGCAATGGCTATTTTTTTCCAAGACATGACTACCGCTGAGCGGGCAGAGCTTACGATGGCTATGGTTGAGTCGGGGGATCAGATTGATTTATCGGCTGTTGAGGGAATCAAAGTTGATAAGCATTCAACTGGTGGTGTAGGAGATAAGACAACAATCGCTCTAGCACCGCTTGTTGCGGCTTTAGGAGTTCCTGTTGCTAAGATGTCAGGTCGTGGTCTAGGACATACAGGAGGCACCATTGATAAGCTTGAATCAATTCCTGGATTTACTGTCGAGATAAGCATTGATGAGTTTACAAATCTTGTTAATAAAAATAAGCTCGCGGTCGTTGGGCAAACAGGGAACTTAGCACCGGCTGATAAGAAGCTGTATGCACTCAGAGACGTTACAGCAACCGTTAATTCGATCCCATTAATTGCAAGTTCAATCATGAGTAAGAAAATAGCCTCTGGTGCAGATGCGATCGTCTTAGATGTTAAGACAGGAACAGGGGCGTTCATGAAAGAGCTTGATCAAGCGAAGGAATTAGCTGAAGCGATGGTTGGAATAGGTAAGAGTTTAGGGCGTAATACGATGGCGATTATCTCTGATATGAATCAACCACTAGGCTATACGATTGGTAATGCACTTGAGGTCAAAGAAGCGATTGACCTTCTGTATGGAAGAGGACCTGATGATTTGCGAGAGCTATGTCTGCGTCTAGGTAGTCAGATGGTCTACTTTGCAGGAAAAGCCGAGTCTATCGAAGATGCTCGAAAGAAGCTTGTGGAAGTCATCGAAAATGGAAAAGCACGCGAGACACTCAAGACGTTCATTAAGGCTCAAAATGGTGACCCTTCAATTGTCGATGAACCGGAAAAGTTAGCGAAGGCAAAGTACTTAATTGAGGTTCAAGCTAAGAGTGATGGCTTTGTCGCTGGGATAGAAGCTGATCAAATTGGAACAGCAGCAATGTTACTAGGAGCAGGACGGGCAACGAAGGATTCTGAGATTGATCTAGCAGTTGGAATGGAGTTACATAAGAAGATCGGTGATTTTGTGAAAGCTGGCGAGTCAATCGCGACACTTCATTCAAATAGAGAAGATGTTGAAGAAATTATTGAGCGTGTAAGAGATGCTTATAGGTTTTCAAAGGAAGACATAGGGGCACCCACATTAATTTATGATGAAATAAAATAAAAAAAGAGGGTGTATCAGAGGTTAGAGCTAACCATTGGTACACCCTCTTACTATTTGAGCTTAAACCTCAGTTACTTCAGCTTTCATGAATTTATTCTGTAACAAGGTTAGCAATCTAAGTAAGGCATCGTGTTCTTCCCCGGCCGATAGTTTACCGTTGTCCCATTGTTCGCTTATTTCATTTATCGTTTTGACAATAATATCAATAAAAGCACTTTCCTGTGACATACCCTGAGATAATTCATCATACAATGAGGCGGTTTCCTCGTTGTTTCCGTTTAAAAGATGTTTCAGATACAATGCCCACTCCACTTCTTGTTGTGATAGATGAGTCCCATGTTCTGCTGTAATATGATCCCATTTCAAAAATCGAGGAATGGTGACCGAAAGATTTGTAGGTAACTCAAAAGTGGAAGAGCCATCTAGCTCCTCTAAAAGAGGACGGTAGGGTTGCCTTCTATTTGATTCTTTCACCCTAGCTGTCTTGCCATTTGACAATTTAACAATCGAGTTGACTGGGTAGATGTTTAAGAGTTCAATAAAATGAATCAAATAATGCAAATCGAATTTGTGTTGCTTTTCTAACAGTAGTTGTATGGCCTTTGTTGCAGCAATTGGATTTCGATAAGGTCTTTTGAGAGTAAGAGCAGAGTAGTTATCGACGATCATTAGCATTCGAACCTTATTTGAAAGATTTTCATCACAAAGCCCCTCTGGATAACCAGATCCATCTAGACGCTCATGGTGTGATTTTGCCATTTGCTCAAAATAGTCAGGCAGGTTATGCTCCCTTACCCAATCGACTCCAAAATGTGTATGTTGTTGCATAATTTCGAATTCTGTTTTCGTCAGCTTTTCGCTTTTAACTAGCAGGTCTTTAGAAATCTGTAACTTACCAATATCATGAATTAAGCAACCTGTAGCAAATTCTTCAGCGTGTTCCATACCTAAGACGTCTGCAAGGAGTGCACCTAATAAGAAGACATCAAATGAATGATAATAGCTATATGGATCATGTTTCTTGAGTTTGTAAAGACTTGTTAGAATGAGTTGATTTGAGACAATGGTACCGAATAATTGTTCAAGCCAGAGTAACTTTTCTTCATTATGTAGTACATATCCATATCTTGATTCATTCACGACATACTTAAGACTTTCATAGAATAAGTGCTTAATATCTAGAAACTCTTTAGAAAATAAGATGGCTTCTCGCTTTTTCTTTTGTTGAGAATATAGAGGTTGTGCTTCAATTGATTCCCCTTCTTTTAGAATCCTTACTGCGGGTATTTTCCAGCGTGCAAGTAGCTTAACCGTTTCACGATCAATTTCCGTACCCGCACGTAATAGTAACGTACTTTTATTATAAATATCTTCAGAGAGAATATCTCCTTTTTTTAAGTTACCTAGAAGTTTAATAATGGCCAATCTTACACCACCTTACAAATTAAGTAGTACTATATGATTAGTAACTATTTACTATTTTAGCGAAAAAAAGCTAAAAAGCAACCACTATCGTGAAACGTTGTTTAATAGATCATAAAAAAAACCACCAATCAACAACCATCCTAAATTGAATGGACTGTTTAACATAGCGGTTCGGTTCATTTGATTAGCTATTGGTAGTATTGAAGCTTTTTTCTAGGTCCTCTCTTAATCTGAAAATAATTACCCTTTCCCCTGTTCGTGTACTTAAATCTGTATGGAAACTGATAACTTCAGCACCACATAACTCATTAATCAGCTGATTTAGTGTCTCCCGTCCTGATTCGACTAACTCAGAACGAATTTTTTTTATAGACATTCGTCCCACACTTCTTTTACTTAGTTCATACTCAGCTGGAGTTAATACACCTTTCAATGTAACAATAATCATGTCACGTACTATATCTGTTTTTACAGAAACAGAGCCTCTGCCAAGAAAATCCTTTTCCCAGTGTGTGAGAGCTTTAGAAATCTCTGCTTCAAGAGAGCCTTTTGTTTTTGCCATGTTGTAACCTCTTTCCTTATTATCAGAAGTGAGGATGGGACAAAAGTGATTTAACTAATAGAAAATCCGAATAACAATAGTTGGCGGACATAAACCGCTCCTCCCAGCCTCAAACTGATTTTGTTTTAAGATGATCTCGTATATTCATAAAAAGATAGACATTAACGAACCTCTGAGAATTTATTCTTAACAATCTCATACGATTGTTTTAAACGTTCTTCAAATAGTGGCTCGTTCCATGTTTCCCATGTATACATCTTCAACCCAGTCATCAGGCTTGATTGGATAGATGGGAAGCTACTAACTAGTTTATTATTTTGTTGGTGCACGACTGCTATAGAAATACCCTCAATCTTCTCACTACTTTTAATCCCATTCTTTTGAATATTGCCAATTACTTCACGCTGACTTGGATCCTTGAAATTCAATAGCATCCACGGAATTCTAATTTCTAGTGTATTCGTATCCTCATTATAGAAGTAATCAGCTAAAGAGTCATAGTTATTTGCTGAGGGATTAGCATTTCCAAAACGAAAAGCACCGGTTTCATAATAGCTAAATGGTATAACTTCTTGTGTGTCAGGCCTAATTAATTCACTTGAAAGTGCCAAGCGGATTGGATTGAAATTGCCGCTGTTGATACTTGGTTGCACCATGGTTTCAGTTTCAAACATATTTCGTACAATTGCATAATCATAGAAGAATGTGTCGTAATACGAATCGACGAGCAACTGTGCATCTTGGCTGCCTTGAATTTCTAGCTTGAAATCAATGCCAGTATCAATCGTAAGGGCGGCTAGAGAATCGATGGTTTCATTACCCTGCCCTTGCTTTACATCAAAGAGTACATTTGTCATCTCAGATTCAAAACGTTCTTTATTATAGGTATCATTAAAATCAACTCTTGCATAAAGATAACGCTCGTCATGATCAACAAATATACGTTGAATTAATTGACTATCATCTTGGTAAAAAGGCTCTTGCTCTGTCCAATCGTCTTGGTTACCATCGACTTTAATTTTTAATCGATCAAAGCTCATTAAACCAAATTGTTGCTCATTCGTTTGTGCATTGGACCAAAAAGGACGTCTTTGATCATTATCATACTCCATTGTGTTCCACGTCCGTTTGAACCATTCATCCTGCCATGTGAAAATTAATCCTCCAAGCATATCCTCATGAAGAATATCTTCGTATAAGTTAACAAGATATGTTCCTTGTTCTTCTTCAGTCAAAAACCCTTGATTCCAGCCAAATGGATTTACATGAGTTAATCCTCGTGAAGCAGGGAGACCAAATTCAGCGATTAAAACTGGAAGAGAATGTGCCTCTTGTAGTTCATTCAGATAACCAGCGTAATTATTTTTCTCGCCTCGATGATCAATGTATTCTGTATACTTTTCATCGATATTCAAGAAATCAGGATAGTATGGATATACATGATACGATGCAAACATTCCAACATTTGAAGCGGTAGCTTGTAATGAAAGAACATTCGGATCAATTGAAGCGAGATCCTCACTATCGCTAGGCTCAGCTGGCTGATCTAACAAATCTGTTGTTACCCAGTTTGTGAAGCTAACAGGGCTTAGCCAGTTGTACGTTTCTTTTTCGTAAATCATTAATTCATCCAATTGCCACGCAAGCCAATGTTCCATGGGTTGAGCATTATTTGTAGATATATAGGTTCCAGTGTAATCACCTAAGTCAGGGTAAGCTTTGGTCATATTGTCAACCATGAATGGGTACCACTCAATTCCTGATATCCAACCAAGCATATAGGAAGAAACATCAGAGTGATATTGACCATATGCATGTCCAGGTTGCTGTTCAATTGTTGCATTTCCATGAACGGCATCAACGATTTTCTTCATCTCAGCTTGAAATGTTTCCACTATCTCGGGCGTAAATGCATCAAGTGTTTCCTCTAAAGGCTCCTCATCGATCCAAATACCGTGAAAGAGGTATATAGGGTTTTCATGATTATCATTGTAGTTTTTCAAGGCCCGGTAAAATTCAGGAGGATGAAGAGTGTATACACGAATGGAGTTTGCATTCATCTCACCAATCTGTTCAAACCAGCGTTCGTATTCTCGTTCTGTTATTGCGGCCTCACCTGGGAAATAACCCGGTTTCCCCATGCCGAGGTTAACTCCTTTAATCGTTAACGGTACCCACTTATTGTCCTTAAACACTTCAAATGATGAATTCTGAACACGTGAAGCATAAGAAACATCATCAATTTTCGGGAATGTTCGATTATCCTGTTTGCTTTGTTCAGGTTTCGGTAATGCTAGTATCTTGTCCATCATAGGTACATAAGTTCTCCAAAAGAAACTAGCTGTATCATTAAATACTTCAAAGCTAAACCATTCTTTCCATTTGGCTACACCAGCATAGTTAGTTAGTGCTGGTACGCCTTCAATATCGACAAAATCCCCTGCAAAGTAAAAAAGATTTGATTCCTGCTTTTGATGATGTAGGACAGCAGCAAATTGTACAGGTAAGTCAGCCTCATTTAATAAGGCAGATCCTGTTTCTGTGACATCCCAATCATAATAAGCAAGCACATCCTCTTCGTCATTCGGTGTAATAATATCGAACCAATAGGAATAGGAGGGACTTTTGGTTTGGCCGGTGATTTCTTGACCTTTTTCAGTGAAACGTAAATGAATACCGTCACTGTCAATATGGCCTAATTTTTCAGATAAAACAATAATGTCTTCGGAGAGATCGTCGATCAAGATAAATCCTCCATCCTCAAACGACCAGTTCTGCTCCGCTTTTGCTTCGTATCTTTCAATCATCCATAGTGGGATTTCTTGATTATCTCTTTCAAGTGACTCGAAATAGCGACCAGTCCAGCCTGTCCAATTAATGTTCAGAAAATCTGTTACATCATCCCTAACTGATTGGGAGGTTGGAGAAGCGAACGTATTAAATTCGGCAATAAGAGTTGTAGGCTTACTAATGACATGATTTTTAATTGTTTGCCATTCTTCCTGTTCTAAACCACCATATATTAGCTCAGAGCGTTCTCCTCTTGTGGTTGTCTCAGCCCAAGGTAAGTCATTTTGATATACACCATATGTATCTGCCATATAAATGACATCAGTGTCTTCATCTAATTGATCCGGAAGTGGACGGATTTGATAATCTTCATCCTTTTCATTAGGAACAAATCCGTAATAATCTTCGCTAATATTATAGGTTTGATTATTTTCTTTTAAGTATCGGAAGTGATTTAGTAACCAGACTAAGCCATTGTGTTCTCGTTTTGAGCTTGTTGGCACTGTCTTATCTAATATTACGACATTCGTTGTCTTGATTTCTGTCAGTTGCCAAATACCAAATGGAACTAGAAAGAAAGCTATAAGAACAATAGCAATTAAGATTATTTTTTTCAAGTAACGTCACCTCGGTCTCTATTATAAGTGCGAGGAAGATAAGAGTAAAATAATTCTTTTTATCTTAGCCGTCAATAGTGGGGGTGCTTTCGGATAATTACCAGATCGTGATATGATAAGGACAGGGATTTTACTCTTATATCTGGCGATAAAAAATGAATACATAAGTAACGGAGGGGAACAAACTATGGAAGAGGCATTGAATCGTATAAAAATGCAATTAGCACAATTAGACAAAGAAAATAACTGGGGTGACTTACAAAGAGAAGAGGTCGTCGATGCTCTTATGCTAGAAGAAATTAAAGCAGCATCATATCAGTTTAGTTATGAAAAGGTTGGAAAATTGGTAGAGTTTCTACTAAAAGAGGCAGAAGAGCTTAAGGAATAGAAAGAAAATTGGTATGACGTTAATAGTTGTGGTAGTATTTAACCACAAAAGAAAGAGAGCGTGAGCGTAATTGATAAACATCACCATTCCAGCACCGACGGTTAGCATATCAAAACAGAAGAACCCTGAACAAAGTAATTTGTATGGATTTACTGAGCTACATCTTATTCCACGGGATAAGGGCGGTATTTTCATGTTCTATAACGAAAAGGACGAGCTGTTATTTGTCGGTAAGGCAAGAAAAATTCGACAAAGAGTAAAGAAACATTTTGAGGATACTGTATCTGTTATTAAAAATCATCGCAATGAAGTAGCAAGGATTGACGTTTGTGTAGTAGAGGATCCTGTTCATCGCGAAATTTACGAAACGTATATTATTAATGAGTACAAAGCTAAGTATAATGTAGATAAAGTTCTATACAAGTAAACGAACAAAAAGCACAAAAGGGAGACTTTCACCCGTTTGTGCTTTTTGTCCGTCTATTGAGTATATTTCCACTAAGCAATAGTAGAATATATACAAGGAGTGATTTGTGATCATTACTGTCACCTTGGAAAAACCGTGTTACACTATAAGATAATAGTTAATGGAGGTGCAGGATGGGTAAGAGATTTCTTCTTTTTATTTTAACCAATATTTTAGTTATGACGACGATCGTCATTGCCTGGTCACTTATTACGAGATATACCGGAATAAGTGGATCGTTTCAGACGGGTGGTCCTGGACTAGGAATTGATTATATTTCATTAATGGTATTTAGCTTGCTTGTTGGGTTTGCAGGCTCGTTCATTTCTTTAGGAATGTCACGATGGATAGCTAAGAAAATGATGAAAGTCAAAGTGTTAGATCCTAATGCTCAATTACTAGGACATGAGCGAGTAGTGGTGGAGAAGGTTCACCGCTTATCAAGAGCAGCAGGTTTAGTTCATATGCCAGAGGTTGGAATTTACCAATCTGCTGAGGTCAATGCCTTTGCAACGGGTCCTTCAAAGAAACGTTCACTTGTTGCTGTCTCTTCTGGTTTATTAAACGTAATGGATGATGATGCAATCGAAGGAGTAATTGCTCACGAGGTGGCCCACGTAGCCAATGGTGATATGGTGACAATGACCTTGTTACAAGGTGTAGTCAACACATTTGTTGTCTTCTTCTCAAGGATTGCGGCGATCATTGTTTCAAGATTCGTTCGCTCTGAAATGCAAATGATTGTCCAGTTTGCAGCAGTTATTATCTTTCAAATCTTATTCTCGATTCTAGGTAGCATCGTTGTAAGTGCCTATTCTCGCCATCGAGAATATCATGCTGATCGTGGGGGGGCTGATTTAGCTGGGCGAGATAAAATGGCACATGCCCTCAGATCATTGAAATCACATGTTGACAGGGCAAAAGTAAATGATCGAACGGATGATTCCGCAATACAAACGATGAAGATTAACGGAAAAGGTGGAATGATGAATCTTTTCTCAACACATCCAGATTTAAATGAGCGAATTGCTCGTTTGGAAAAACGTTAGGGAAAACAAGTGTCTAGATCTTTTCCAGGCACTTGTTTTTATTTTTTATAAAAAATTTTAAGATGTTATTTGCTTTAAGTGATGTTATCTGTTATTCTAAGGAAGAATTATTTTTGTTCGGTTTCAAAGAAGAAGTATTTAAACTTTTCGCCTTTGATATCATGTAGAGCAACTATAGTAATAAATCGTGGATAGAATCCACACAGGAGGAAACAAACATGCAAGAAGGTACAGTAAAATGGTTTAACGCAGAAAAAGGATTCGGTTTCATCGAGGTTGAAGGCGGAGATGACGTATTCGTACATTTCTCAGCTATCCAAGGCGAAGGATTTAAATCTCTTGATGAAGGTCAAAAAGTAACGTTTGACACTGAGCAAGGTCAACGTGGACTTCAAGCTACAAACGTAAACAAAGCATAATTTTAAAAAGAGGATCCTATTAATAGGATCCTCTTTTTGTTTTCAAAAAAAATTACTATAAAAAATAAAAAGAGACCGACTAAAACAGGGTTGCCTTTTGCATCCATGTTAGGATCAAATGGGTCAACGCTTGCTTTTATGTCGGTCTCAAATAAAAACATGCAACTAGTGTTAAATGGTTAACTGAAGCATAACACATTATTCATTGAATACCTAAAATTATTTGTCAAAAAAATGAAAGTTACATAATGTATTCGTTTACATTATGAAAAACCTCTATCTGATTTAAAAATTACTAATAAGGCACTTATCTCAGCTATTCAAATATAAAAATCTTTACGTGCTATAATGAACCTATTCAGATTATGCATATGAGATGGTTCTCAATGAGAATCCTATACATACACATCGGATAATAAAAATATAAAATGGGGTTAACAGATGAGCGAAAAAACATTTACGAATTATCACTTAAGTGAAGAAATTACCAGAGCCTTACATGTCTTAAAGTATGATACGCCGACTGAGGTCCAACGAGAAGTGTTACCGAAAGCATTAGAGAAAAAAGACCTTATTGTCAAATCGCAGACAGGCAGTGGAAAAACGGCTTCATTTGCAATTCCTCTTTGCGAGATGCTCCAATGGGAGGAAAAGAAACCTCAAGTCCTAGTTTTGACTCCTACAAGAGAGCTTGCTGTTCAGGTAAGAGAGGATATTACAAATATTGGACGCTTTAAACGAATTAAAGCGATTGCTGTTTATGGTAAAGAACCATTTGCGAAACAAAAAGAAGAACTAAAACAAAAAACACATGTAGTTGTAGGTACACCAGGTCGTGTAATTGACCATATTGAACGTGAGACGTTACATTTAGATGAGGTTAAGTTTCTTATTATTGATGAAGCAGACGAAATGCTCAATATGGGATTTATTGAAAAAGTCGAATCGATCATTAAAAAGCTTCCTTTAAATAGAATGACAATGGTTTTTTCTGCGACATTACCTAAAGATGTAGAAACTCTTTGTCATAAATACATGAAAGATCCACAGAAAATCGAGATTGCTTCTACTGGAATTACATCGGAAACAGTAGAACATTCGTTAATAGATGTGCGAGAAGTGGGAAAGCTAGCATTACTTAAAGACATTACTGTCGTTGAAAACCCTGATAGTTGTATTATCTTTTGTAAAACAAAAGAACATGTTAACACTGTATTTTCAGAATTAGATGAAGCGGGCTATGCATGTGAGAGATTACATGGAGGCTTAGAACAAGAAGACCGCTTCGCTGTCATGGATGGGTTCAAATTAGGGAATTTTCGCTATCTCATCGCAACGGATGTAGCAGCAAGAGGAATAGATATTGATAATGTTTCTCTTGTGATCAACTATGATGTTCCACTCGAAAAAGAAGGGTATGTGCATCGAACAGGAAGAACGGGCCGTGCAGGCAAAGCCGGAAAAGCAATTACATTCGCGACGGTTCAAGAGTCAAAGTATGTAAAAGCAATTGAACGATATATCGGCTTTGAAATACCACAAATCGATATTCCATCCCATCATGAAGTTGCCAAAGGAAAAGCCGCATTTGAAGAAAAGATTAACGGTCGTCGCGTCGTTAAAAATAATAAAACAGCTCGAATTAACCAAGATATTATGAAACTTCACTTTAGTGGTGGGAAGAAGAAGAAAATCCGTGCTGTTGATTTTGTCGGCACAATTTCCAATATCCCAGGAGTCACAGCCGATGATATCGGAATCATTACAATCCAAGACACACTATCATATGTTGATATCCTTAACGGAAAAGGCTCTGTCGTATTACAAGCAATGGAAAACACCACAATTAAAGGCAAGAAACTAAAAGTAAGCCCAGCAATTAAATAAATTGAAAAAGAGACAGAGGGACCAATGTGGTTTAACTAAATAAAAAACCGAACAACAATAGAAAGTGTAGGAGTACCGCTACTGAAATATATTTTGCTTTCAGCGGGAAACAGTAAGCCTCCTCGACTTTCACGAGGCCACTGACAAACGCCCTCTTTTGAATTATTGTTTGGAGTGGAAAATAGGAGTACAGGAAAGATTATCTATACTATGGATAATCTAGACCTGTCTCCTTTTTTTTGTTTTTAAAATAGACCTTTTATGACAAATTTAATAAAGAAAAACCGTGCATATATTTGATTATTTATTTTCATCCAAAAAGTTTTGAATTCTCTTGATTTTCACTGTGAAGAGAAGAGAAATTCCATCATACCTTTCATCAAAGCGGACGGGATGGGAGGGCCGACTCCTGCAGGAAAAAAGGGCAAATGGAAATCCACTGGCGAAGCCAGTTAGTTCCATGCCCTCCTGCGGAAAGCGTGCCCCCCATCCCGGTAGCGTGTTCGAAGCACCTTTTTAAAGTCACTCTCTTTTCACCTATAACCTGAAAAAAGTTCTTTCCAGCTCTATTTTTACTTTGTTTTATTACAAAACAAGCTCTATCATTGAATACCGATTAATAGATTCTACTCTCTCTAAAAAAAAATTACCATTTTAAGGAACCTATTAAGAAGTGAATACGTAGATTACATGATTAAATTTAATGGAGGTGTTCTTTTTGACTAAAGCAGCAATGAAGCTTATTAATCTTAAGAAAACAATCGGAAAAAAGTCGATAATTAAAGGACTTGATTTCGAAATACAAACTGGCGAGGTCTTTGGCTTTCTAGGACCGAACGGAGCTGGGAAAACAACGACCATACGTATGATGGTAGGATTAATGAGCATAACGGAAGGCGATATATTAATTGATGGAAAAAGTATTAAGACTGATTTCAAAGGTGCGATTAAGCATGTCGGGGCAATTGTAGAAAATCCAGAAATGTACCCATTTATGAGCGGGAGGAAGAACCTAAAGCATTACGCTAGGATGATTGACGGTATCAATGAAGAGAGAATAAATGAAGTGATAGCCCTTGTAGGAATGGAAAAGGCGATCAATGAAAAGGTCGGGAGATATTCATTAGGAATGAGACAACGTTTAGGAATTGCCCAAGCTTTACTTCATCGCCCATCCATCTTAATTTTGGATGAACCTACAAATGGTCTCGATCCATCTGGTATAAGAGAAATCCGGAAATATATTCGGAATCTAGCTGAGCAGGAAAATGTAGCAGTGATTGTCTCAAGTCATCTACTTAGTGAGATTGAATTGATGTGCGATCGAATTGCTGTTATCAAAAATGGTGAATTAGTTGCAATTGAAGCAGTAAAAGAGACAAAAGATGAAACGAACCTGATAGAAGTACATATTGAGGCGACGCCATTACAAGCTGCAAAAGAATGCTTAGAAAGTGAAGCAGAAAAACAGGTTATTATAAATAATGATGAAATTGTTCTTTCAATTACTAAAGAAGAGACCCCTAAAATAATTGAACAATTAATTAAAAATGGTATCAGTATTTATAGTGTCAAAGTCTCGCAGTCTACCTTGGAAGACAAATTCTTTGATTTGATAGGAGAGAATACAATTGAATAATTTTATTAATTTAATTTTAAATGAACAAATGAAGCTATATGCAAAGAAATCGACATGGCTCATGATTGCTGTTCTAGCGATTATTGCATTGGCTGGGGCACTTATTACTACATTCATGGATGATGGAACATGGACGACGAGTGAGTATAGTAGTAACTGGCAGGAAGAGATTCGGGTAGAAAATGAACGTTTGGTTGAGGAATCAAAACAAGATGAGTTCATGGCTGATTTTAATGAGCAACAAATAGCGAGGAACAATTATCATTTAGAGAATAATATTAAACCAGAGTCTTATGATGGATGGACATATATGTTAGAGAATGTTGGGTTTTCATCCGTTATTAGTTTATTTACGATTATTGTCGCCGCAGGAATTATTGCAAATGAATTTAAGTGGGGAACAATTAAACTCCTTTTAATACGCCCTATTTCTCGAACTAAAATATTATTTTCAAAGTATGTCTCTGTATTAGTCTATGCTTTTACACTTCTTTTAGCCTTTTTACTGTTTTCGTGGATCGTTGGTTCATTATTTTTCGGTCTCAATGGAATGAACCCTATTATTATCCAGGAGCATGCAGATGGATTTGTTCAAACAAGTATTATTGCTCAAATAGTAAAAGAATTTGGCTTAAGCATGGTAACTCTTGTTATGATGGCAACATTTGCGTTTATGATTTCTACTATTTTTAGAAGTAGTGGAATGGCGATTGGTCTAGCAATTTTTCTGATGATGGCAGGAAATGCGATTGTGGCTTTCACTGCAACATACGATTGGGCCAAATATATTCTATTTGCAAATACTAACTTAAAACAATATATGGACGGCTCAACACCATTGATTGAAGGTATGACTCTTTCCTTCTCCATCATTGTTTTGCTTGTTTATTTAACTGCATTTTTAGTCGCCTCTTGGCTTGTGTTTACAAAGAGAGACGTTGCTGGACATTAGAATAATTCTTTTAAGACCATTTGAACTTTCAAGTGGTCTTTTACATGATTATTAGACAGATTACCTTTTTTTGCAAATTTAAATTTTCAAATATTTTATGTTCTTTTAAAAGATAAACTACTATAATACATATAAATCATTAAATAGGACGAACGTATGGGTAGTTCAGTTCCCTTAATTAAATTACTAGTTGTTTAAGGATGAGATTCAATGAGTACATCATTTTTTATTATAGCAATAGGCTGTCTTCCTATTGTATTAGCTCTAAATGTATTAAAAATGTATAAAGGCTCACCTTTAGCCATTGCTTTGCTTTTATTTATGATATCAATTAGTCTATGGCAATTAGATGTTAGTGTTCTATATCTAGAAGGAATATTACCAGAAGAGGCGATTTTTTGGTTGTTTCGATTGCTAAGGATAGGAGTAATAGCAGGAGTTCCCATTGCTTTTTATACAGCATATTTAATCTTGAAAAAACATACCGTTCCATTTAAAAAACATTCTTTATTAGGGTTTTTATTATCTATCTTTAATAAGAAAGCTTTATGGCTATTAATGGCATGGAGTGTTTTTATCTACGTTATCAATTGGTCTAATTGGGGGATTAAGGAGATAGAGTTAACAGAGGCGTCTAAATTGGGAACTAAGCTTTATTTTCCCATTTACGGTGAACTGCATTTTTTATTCCTTATCCATACGGGCAGTATCTTCTTTCTATTATTAGTCGTGTTATTTGTGACTAAGACAATACCAAATCAATACTTGAGATCATTCTTAACTACATTCTCCTTATGTGCCATTTTTTTATTTCTGACGGGCTATCTTAATTTTATCCCAGCAACTGGTGCTATTTTAGGCAGTATGGGAGTAGTTGTGTTTTCTTCTATCATTGTTTTTGCATTTGTGAAGATGAACACGCTGATGACAATTAACTACAATCGTTTAGTGGAGAGGCAAAAGAAATTAGACTATACAGGAGATATTGCAACAAGTCTCATTCATGAGGTGAAGAATAACTTACAAATTATTAAAGCATATTCGAAGTTGCTTCCGCGTTCATCACCATTACCTGAGGAAAGCAGACGTATGGTAAATATGATTGAAAAAGCATCTAATCAGCTTGAGGAATTGACGCAAAGCTATTCAGAGTATCTTCACACAAAGGCTATTGATTTTAAAATAACTGATGTAAGTAAGATTATTCAGGAAGCGATTGACATTACATCTAACCTAGTAGAAAACAATAGGGTTGAGCTCATCTTTGAAAATAAATGCACACCACTTAAGGCTTATGTCAGTGAGACCTATTTAAAACAAGTGTTTGTAAACCTAATTAAAAATAGTTGTGAGGCAATTGATGATGAGAATAAACAAAGAAGGATTACAATCCGTTCCCTTATAGTAGATGATCAAATAATCATAGATGTTATTGATACTGGTGATGGGATTCCTCTTGATCAGTGGGAATATATTTTTGATCCGTTCATCTCTACCAAAAAATCAGGTATGGGAGCCGGATTACCCTTTGTTAGGAAAATCATCTTTGAGCATCGCGGAGAAATTAAAGTAAGTCAAAGTAGCGAAAAGGGAACCACCTTCAGAATGATATTACCTCAATATGAACATAGTTACTTTCAATGAGATTGTTAAATAAAGAAAGGCTGGGACATAACTAAAGTGTTTAACTGAAATGCCGAACAAAGCAATCATGTAGCGGATGAAATATACGTAGACTCCTGCGGGATGAAAAAGCCAAAGGTGAGACCCCACAGTCGTAGACGAGGAGGCTCACCGGCTTCCCGCGGAAAGCGAAGTATATTTCAGGAGCGGTTTACGTCCGCTAACTATATTGTTCGGATATTCTATTAGTTACATCACTTTTGTCCCAGCCTCTTCTTTTGTGTAAATTAACGGGGCAGATCATTAGCATATCGTTTACGTAAATGACTTAACTGTTCTAGTTTTGCTAAATTTGCTTCCTTATTCCTCATCCCAAGTGAAATGATTAGATTTTCAATCATAAATGTGGGACCAATCATAGAATGAAATTCACGTGTTTCACCTCTACTCGCAAATAAGACAACGTCAGCGTCACTTGAGGATTCAAAGACAAGCTGATCTGTTATGATAATAGTTTTATACCCAATAAGTTTTGCGTGCTTCAATATGACGTTTGCTTCTGGAAGCAAACGAATAAACCCAAATAATACTACCGTATCTTCTTCTTTAACATGCGTAAGTTCTTCGAAAAGTTCACTTCCCCCTTTTTTTATTAGATGCATGTTCATACCGAATCTAGCCATGCGATAACTAAATAGATCCGCTAACCCTTTAGACGGTCCTGGTCCATGTAGATAGATCTTATCTGCTGAGAGTAATAAATCAACTGCTTTGTGAAAAGAATCGCTAGAAAATTGCTCCATTGTTTTGTATAAATGATCGACTGAATTCTTTAAAGTGTGGTATTGAAGTTCTTGTCCCTCTAATTTCCTCATCACATTATTCATTTTTGCTGCGGGAGAAACTTCGAATTGCAATCCGATCTTACTCTTAAACTCTTTTAAATTTTTATAGCCGACAGAACGCCAAAATCTAGAGACCGATGCAATGCTTACTCTTACAGCATCTGCTATTTCTTGTTCCGTTAATAGTAACACTTGGTTTGTATGCTTTTGAATGTAGTCGGCAATTTTACGTTGACTTGGTGACATTGCCTCTGTGTTCCAGTTGAAATTCATTAAAATGAAGCTCCTTTAAGTATGTTGTTGATCGTAGCATAGCAAATGAAAGTGAAAATAAATAGCGTTATGTATGATTTTTTACATTATGTTATAAAACGATAATTAATTTACAAGCTATTTACGCGTCTTCAATACTCACTTAACAGCAATACAATAGACTAAAGATACAAATTAAAGGAGGTAGAGAAATGAATAGTGTAAAAGAAAGATATGTGTTAACGCAATCACAGAAAATGATGGTCTTCATTTTATCGATGTCCTTATACGGTCTTTCCAACATGATTACAGAATTGGTTCCATCCGTTAATTTTGGCCCGCTTGAATTATCAATTGAATATTTTGCCTTTATCCCCTTAACATTATGTATCTTGTTTCATCCTTTGTATGCTGCAATTGGAGCATCACTAGGTGAGGTTATCTTTGGAGAAATTATGCTTGGTCAGTTTGGAGGGTTTGGGGAGTTAGAGAAGTTTATTGCCTTCTCGTTAGCAATGTTTATTGCGGGCTCGTTGGTTAGCGACCCTAAGAATAGAAGACAAGTCGGTATTGCTGCGATCACTGGTGTCATCATTCATCAAGCGATAAGTAGTATGGTTGACATTGGGAAAGTATGGATTGGGGTTGAAGAGTTAGAAGCTGTACCGGGGCTTGCAGAAAGCGTTCTTGTAATTGAGGGGTTTGCTTTTCTTAATGATGTTTTGTTTTCAGGCATTTTGTTTGCATTATTACCAACCTTATATTTAGTTCCTCGATTGTACGGCAAGATTGAACCATTGCTTGGGATGAAGCCAAGAAATAATTCAATCAAATTCTCAATGAAGGAGGTTGTCGCACCTAGGTTAATTGTCATCGGTATATTACTAGCTTGTGCTGCCTTTTTCTTTGAGTATTTATCAGAGGCTGGCTTTAATTATGAATGGGAAGCAGACTTTATTGATATGTTTGGTGGTTGGTTTATTTGGGTCAGTATTGGAGTAGCAGCTTTAGTCGCAGCTATTACAATTATTTTAATGACTAAGAATAAAAAGAAGGCTACGACGGATGAGAATGAGAGAATATCGGTATGATCGAGCAAATCACAATCGACAATGTCAATTTTCAGTATCCAGGTGGAGAAGATAAAGTCTTAAGGGACTTATCGCTTACAGTAAATAAAGGTGAGTTTCTTGCGATTATTGGAGGCAATGGGAGTGGGAAATCAACATTATGTAAATTGTTAAATGGTCTTATTCCGCATTATTATGTTGGTGATTTTTCAGGTAGAGTTGTCGTCAATGGTTTAGTTACGACGGAGCAGAAAGTAGCTGATCTATCACATCATGTCGGTTACGTATACCAAGATTTCGAAAACCAGCTTGTTTGTCCACGTGTACTGGAAGATGCGAGTTTTGCCCCCTTAAATTACGGCTACAAAGATTATAAGGCAAGAGGAAAGCGTGCGTTGCATTTAGTCGGCTTGGACGGACACAATGAAGAATTTATATGGCAGCTGAGTGGTGGCCAGAAACATCAGCTAGCATTAGCAGGGGCATTGTCTTTAGATCCAGATATTTTAATTATTGATGAACCTGTTGCACAGCTTGATCCTCATCATGCTGAAATGGTTTATAAAACGTTACAACAACTTAATAAGGACTACGGCAAGACAATTATTGTGATTGAACATCACACAGAATTTATCGCAGACTATTGTGATCAAGTCGTGTTAATGGATCATGGCCGAGTTCTTTGGAAAAAGAAAACAAGAGAAGCTCTTAGAGAGGTTGGTGAGCTCAAGTCTAGTAAGATTTATCCACCACAAGTAACACAAGCTGCATATCAATGGGCCGGGTATACAAAAGAACAACTTCCTATTAATTTGGCAGAGGCGATGGCATTTTTTCCAAAACAGGAGAATAGATCTTCAAACCTATTAGTGAATGAAGATATAAAAAATCACCATAACAAGAGTGAAATCGTTGAATTAAAAGATGTAAGTTTCTCATACAAGATGATTAATCGTTCAAGAAAGAAGGTCCTTAATGAAATTGATCTAACTATTTACCAAGGAGATTTAGTTGCACTTGTTGGTACGAATGGAGCTGGGAAATCTTCGCTTATGCGTTTGATGACAGGACTTGTTAAGCCTGAAACAGGAAATGTTACTGTGAAAGGCACGAACACCCGGAATTGTTCTCCAGAGAAATTGGCTGAGACTGTTACATACATTTACCAGAATCCCGAGGAAATGTTCATTGAAGACTGTGTCAGAAAAGATGTTGAGTTCTACCTGAAGGCAAGAAAAACACCTCATTATGAAACGACGGTTACTAAGGTGCTTGAACAATTCGATTTAATCGCGTTACAAGATAGAGATAGTCGATTGATGAGCGGTGGTCAACAAAGAAGAGCATCATTAGCTATTGGAGTTGCCATGAAACCATCGATTCTTTTACTAGACGAACCAACAGCAAATCTTGATATTGCAACTCGTAAGCATATTACGAAATTAATAGATTCATTGAAAGATCAAGTAGAGGCTGCTGTTATTGCGACTCATGATATGCAGCTTGTCGCGGAGTGGGCAAATCGAATCATTGTTTTACATGAAGGAGAGATTATTCATGACGGAAATCGTGATTCTGTTTTTAATAATGTAGAATTACTGGAACTTGCAGGTTTAAAGCCTCCGCAAATCTTGGAATTGAGCAGAAAGTTACAAATGTCACCACTTGCGTTCACAGTGGATGAATTTGTCTGCTCCCTAGAAAGGCAGGAGAAAAATAGTGGACTATACACGCAAACTATCTGAAAAGCTTTCGGTTGAACAAGTAAAGATTGAATTATTAAACACGGCATATGGCAATAGTCATACATTTTTGGCGAAGCTAGACCCTCGTACTCTATTTATTTGGTATTTATTTTTCGGAGTAGTTCCTTGGTTTATTCATAACGAGACGATCTTAGTTGGTTTACTTCTCTTTATGGTTGTTACAACTGTCATGAGTAAGGTTTCTCCATTACTTATTATGATCTTATGTTTAGGTTTACTAGGTCAGGGTGGGTATTTATTAATTGCTTCGTGGTTTTTTGGCGGAGATCTAAGTGTCGTTGTACCGTTGATTATTTTAACGATGAAGGTTTCAATTATTTCCTTAGCTAGCATGACCGTTTTCTGTTCAATGGATCCAGAAAAACTGAGTAATGGATTACTCCGGATAGGATTGCCTGGTCAAGTTTCATTTTGCATTGCATATGGATATCGAATGCTCCCTAGCCTATTAGAAGAGTATCACCATGTCTTCTTATCTTTTCGGTTAAGAGGAAAAGCACCTGAAAAACATGGATTTCTCTACTCAAGATCGATTGTATATTTTTCGAAAATAGCGGTTTTGTCTTTTTATCCTTTGCTCCTAAGCACAGCCAAA
The DNA here is from genome assembly GCF_017939705.1 of Halalkalibacter suaedae. Lineage (GTDB taxonomy): Bacteria > Bacillota > Bacilli > Bacillales > Bacillaceae_D > Halalkalibacter > Halalkalibacter suaedae. The sequence continues at coordinate 100,320 of NZ_JAGKSQ010000003.1, read as the reverse complement.
AGAGCTCGAACCACAGTTGAAGCACTAGAAATAAAAGGGAGCTTTTACGCATTCAATCACCCTGACGTAAAAAAAATCAAGCTGTCTCATTTAGCCTTTCGAACTCGAGATTATATGTTCTTACTGTTTTCAGCTTTGTATGTCATTACTTTATTCTTTATTGCAAATAGTTCTATATAAATAGGAGGCCAAAATGAGAATTGATTTTCATAGTCATGTAAAACTATCAAAAAAATCGCAATTTATGCCTGATTACTTTAGAGAGATGATGAAGGAAGCGAAAGCGAGTGGCTTAACAGCTTTGGCTATGACTGAGCATTTTAACACTAGCCGTTTTTTTGATATCTTTGATTTCATAGATGCAAATTATAAATATGAACACGGTTATTATCTAATTGATGGACTTAAGCTATTTCCTGGAATAGAAGTAGACATTAGAGAAAAGGGACATATTCTATTGATCGGCAGCCGTGATACCATTCTTCGGATCCGCTCTTCCCTTGAGAATCATTTAACAGAGGATACGTTCATCTCATTTGATCAGTTAATGAACTTGACTGAGAACGAGCACATCTTGAAAATTGGAGCACATCCGTTTCGAAAAAGTACACCTCTACATCATTTAGATCTCGGACAGCTTCGTTGCCTGGATGCGTTTGATCTAAATGGTAAGGACCTATATGCAGAAGATATGAGCATTTATCGTAGAAAGCTTGCAGACCTAGCCCAACAAGTAGGACTTCCGATCGTAGGTGGGAGTGATACTCATCACTTCTTGCAATATGGTAGTGTCTATAATGACTTTGACGAAGAGTGTTACACAGTTGAAGAATTAAAAACATTAATTAAGACTGGTAGCTATGAGGTAAATATTTCAGTTGACCTTGAAGTGAAGGTTAGGGCTGCAACAATAGTAAAAAAATTATTAAAAGAAAAGTTGGCAGATGGAAAGAAATTGACTTCATCAAAATGATAGTTAGCTGGGCTTTGTTTGCTAGTTGGAATGATTTAAGGGATGAAAGAGTGGCTCAAACAGTTTTGTTTAGAGTCACTCTTTTACTTGTTCTAAACCAAATTAGAGAAATAAGTATGTGTACAAGTTTTAAATGGTACAATAGTAATATGTTTGGACTAAGTTCTTTAATGAAGGGGATTGAATCGTTTGAGTCAGGAAACAAAACCAGAAGTACCAGCTAATTTAAGTCAATTAAAAAAATCAATTAATCGAGCAGCTAATTGGAGAGAACGTTTAGATACAGTTGAAGAGTTAGGTCAATGGAAAAGTAGAGAAACAATTGAATTACTCAGATACTGCATGGCAGGGGATGCTGTATTTAAAATACGAAAGGCTGCATTTCGGAAGCTAAGAGACTTAGGGGAAGACGTAAGCGAGCCTGAACGTAGCAATGATGAACCGATCAAAGGAACAGCTAAAACCTTGCTTCGAATCAAAAAAAGTTTGCCGAAAGATCATTCATATGAAGATTTCAGGGAAAAGGTTAAGAAGATGAGGATTGACCTGTATGATACGTACGAGGGTGAAAAAGGTGAAGAGTTTGATCAGTGGTTAAAAGAATCTTGGAATTCTATAGTTTTAAAATAAGATCAATGTGGACCAAATCAATCGATTTGGTCTCTTGCTTTTTAATAAGAAATAAATCACCAAAATTGGATATTTGACATAGATTAGATTAGAAAAGGAAAGGGAGAGAAGCAAATGAATTACAATTACCATCCTTATTACTACGGTATGACAAATTATAATGGGTACCCAACTAACTATCTGAATACACCTCAATATCCTAATCAAACAATGAATCCTAATCTTAATCAATTGCTAGTATATGGTCCATACCAGGAAGGTCCTGCATCACAAACTAGACCTCCTGAGTGGTATCAAAATTATGCATATGCTAATCCATATATTAATCCCTCCAATGTACCAGATATAGCCTATTATATGAATCCGCAATTTTTGCCAACTCCAAGGTAAAAGAGGCAGGGACCTATTTCAACAGGTAGAGGTAGAGCAAAAACTAGATTGTAGCTACACCTCTACCATTTGGTTGGAACTCGGTTTTCTTTGGAACTCGTAATATCGAGTGATTCATGTTATACATATACCATACAAGTCATCCTTAAATGGACAAGCAGTGAAACTTAGCAGTCATTACTGAAAAGGAGGTCAATATGGATATTTACTCAATTTTATTGACTTTATTATTTTTTATGAACATCTTGTTAGCGTCATTAATTATTTTCATGGAACAAAAAGATCCTCGGGCAACTTGGGCCTGGATTATGATATTGTTTTTTATTCCTTTTCTCGGGTTTGTCATTTACTTATTCTTCGGACAAAATTTAACAAGAAATCGGCTATTTCACTGGGAGGATATAAGGAAAGTGGGGATTGAGGGCTCGATCAAAAAACAAATGGACGATATGCAAGATCCTTCTTTCTGTTTTACTGGTGCTGAAGTCGAACGTTATCGGGATTTGATTTATATGCATTTGATGAACAATGATGCTCTTCTCACATCTGGAAATCAAGTAGATATTCATGTTGATGGCGAGGAAAAGTTCGCCCAGCTTTTAAAGGATATTAGTGATGCAAAAGTGTTCATTCACTTGCAATATTATATTTTTCGAAATGACGAACTAGGAAGTAGATTAATTAAAGCCTTAGTTCAAAAGGCGAAGGAAGGAGTAAAGGTTAGAGTCTTATATGATCAATTAGGCTCTCGAAAGTTGCGGAGGAAGGATTTTTCAGAGCTAATCGAGAATGGCGGAGAAGTGGGAGCGTTCTTTCCATCAAAAATCCCTTTAATTAATTTACGGTTGAACTATCGAAATCACCGTAAGCTCGTTAATATTGATGGCTATGTTGGATATATTGGTGGCTTTAATATAGGAGATGAATATTTAGGATTAAATAAAAAGTTTGGTTATTGGAGAGATACTCACTTAAGAATAAAAGGCCCTGCAGTTGATACGATACAAACAAGGTTTATTTTAGATTGGAATCAAGCATCGAAGCAACATTATATTCAATATGAAGACAGATATTTCCCGGTGAAATCACAAAATCACGGAAAGGCGACAATACAAATCGTTTCAAGTGGACCTGATTCAGAGTGGGAGCAAATAAAAAATGGGTATATTAAAATGATTATGTCCGCCAAAAAGTCAATTTATATTCAAACACCATATTTTATTCCTGATCAAAGTTTACTTGATGCTCTACGAATCGCATCCTTATCAGGTAAGGATGTTCGTGTCATGATTCCTAATAGACCAGATCATCCTTTTGTCTACTGGGCCACATACTCTCATGTTGGAGAATTGTTAAAGGTTGGGGCAAAGGTATATATCTACGAAAAAGGCTTTATCCATGCAAAGACAATCGTAATAGATGGTGAAATTAACTCGGTTGGCACAGCAAATATTGACATGCGAAGTTTCAAACTGAACTTTGAAGTGAATGCTTTTATTTATGATACAGAGGTATCAATGAAGCTCGTGTCCTTTTTCGAGAAGGATATGGAATATTCCAGAATATTAACACTTAAGCAGTATGAAAAGCGTTCAAGAATGATCCGATTTAAGGAATCGATATCAAGATTAATGTCGCCGATTTTATAGTTTTCTGATCATTTTATGTTGACTGATTATTGTCATTGCTTTGGTTATTATTATTACTCATTGCTTTAATAAAATAGGCTGTAGGCAAAAGAATACCGATCCCAGCCTCGATGAGTGCGAAAAATTTCGCACTGCCGACAGGTGTATAATCCCCATAACCAACTGATAATAGCGTAACGCCGCTAAAATATAGTAAATTAGCAAATGTTTCATTTGCTGGATTTCCATCTGGTGAACCAATCTTTAATATCACATTATTAAGTGATAACAGATAATAAATACAAGCGAATCCAATCGTAATTCCAATCATATTAAAGAATAACTGGTAAAACATTGGAGCATTGAATGTGCTTTTTTTATAGGATTGGCGAGTAAAGAAGTAATATAGGTTTATAACGATAAAACCAATGGTTAATGTGATAAGAATGGATGAAATCATAAAATACCGTTTCTCCTTTTCATTTAATATTGATCATTATGGCTAGTTCCCTTAGAAAAGAATTTTTAATCATTTAATTAAAAAGTGACTTGAAAGAGAGTGGCCGTAAAAGTCGCTTCGGCTCCGCTACCGGGATGGGGGCACGCTTTCCGCAGGCGGGCGTTGAACTAACCGGCTTCGCCGGTGGATTTCAACCTGCCCTTTCCATCCTGCAGGAGTCGGCCCGCCCATCCCGTCCGCTTTGATGAGAGGGATGATTGAATTTCTCTGCTTTTCAAAGTGAATATCAAGAGAATAGGAAAATTATTTCAACATACGGAGGAACATAAAATTCTATCTAAAAGCTTCAAACGAATCATGAAGCTAAAAAAATAAAAAAGGAGACAGGTCTAGGTCATCCATATTATGGGTTACCTTTTCCCTGTCTCCAATTTTTTTTACTCCTAACGATTCATCGTCAAAATCCTATTTGAGTCCTAGTAAAACTATATGAATTCCCGTTTTACCTCTAACAAAGCCTTCCCCCTATCCCGATAGTGGAATCGAAGCGTCTTAACAAGTAATTTTCCTTAATACGAACGTTTCGATAATATTTCTGTCGGGAAATTGATAGAGATTGACTGTAACTAAAATGTTTAACTGAAATAATGAACAAAGCAATCACGTAGCGGATGAAATATACGTAGATTCCTGCGGGATGCAAAAGCCAAGGATGAGACCCCGCAAGTGCGAAGCACGAGGAGGCTCACCGGCTTCCCGCGGAAAGCGTAGTATATTTCAGGAGCGGTGTACAAACACACACTCTCCCTTTCAGATTTTTAATCTTTTGTCCCAACCTCGTTGTGCTTTATTTACTTAACACCCGGAAACCAACCTGGTGTGTTAACAATTGCATTCCATAATGGATCTGGAACAACTAGACGTTCTTGACCATTCAGATCAAGCTCTGTTTCGATTTCATTTTCTTTTCCGTTTTGGATTTTTTCAACCCAATCAGGATCAATAATTAGCTGACGGCCTAATGCAATTAAAGGTACACCAGTATCTAATGCTTTTAGAGCATCATCTGCTGTTTGGATTGAACCGACACCGATTAGAGGAACACGGTTATTAATTTTATCTAACACAAGCTCCAGACGTGTACGTTTGTCATCAGCACCTCGTCTAGGGGCTGAATCGAATTCTTGTAGTGATATGTGTAGATAGTCAAGCGGTTTATCTGCTAAGGCATCAACGAACTCTAATGTATCTGCCATCGTGATTCCTGGTGTTGTTGGCTCTTCTGGAGAAAAGCGGTAGCCCACAATAAACGGAGCTTCAGCATGTTCACTAACAACTCGGTTGACTTCATCAACGATGGCCATTGGAAACGTCATGCGTTTCTCTAGGCTTCCACCAAAACGGTCTTCTCGTCTATTTGAATGTGGTGAAAAGAATTGTTGTAGCAGATATCCATTAGCTCCATGAATCTCAACGCCGTCAAATCCTGCTTCAATCGCTCGACGAGTCGTTTCTCCAAAGGCTTTAATAATAGAATCGACTTCATCTATCTTTAATTCTCTTGGAGTAGGCCCTAAACCACCAGCTTCATCCTCAGCAGCAATCGCACTTGCACTAACAATGTCACCATTTGGTACAAGATCAGGAGGGCATGAGCGTCCACCATGAAATATTTGAAGAACAGCCTTTGTTCCCTGCTCCTTAAGTGCTGTTGCTAGCTTCTTCAAGCTTGGGATCATATCATCGTTATCTGCACCGAATTCACCAGGAAATCCTTTTCCATTTGCTGTTACATATGTACATGCTGTGACAACCATTCCTGCCCCTTTGGAACGGCGGATATAATAATTAACTTCTTCATCAGAAACCGTGCCATCAGGATGTGAAGAAAAATTAGTCATTGGTGCCAAAACGATTCGATTTTTTAATGTTTGACCACTTTTAAGATCAACTGGTTCAAATAATGCATTATACTTATTATTCATTTTTATTCCTCCACTAGTTGTTTTTGATCGACCTATAGCTAGTCTTTCCTGGACTCATAAGTCTAAATGCAATAATATGCTTTATTTATGACCACGGTCAAATAAACTGCCTATCATGATATACTGAAAAAAACGAAGTAATAAAATTGGACGAGGGATGGAATAGATGGAATACAAAAGCGGATCACTTCTACATTATCTATACACTTATGCTTATCATGAGGATGAGGATTCATTATGTAAGTTAGAAATGCGTTCATTTTTTGGTTATGATACTGATTTAAAGATGATTGAAAGCCCTCTGAAAATAGATCCTAGTAGAAGTCCCTTTATAAAAGATAGGATAGCGATTTTTTATAAAGGAGAGACGTTAGAGGAAATTGCTCAATACGTAACTGATTTACATACGAAAGATCGTACATTTAAGGTTACAGTAGTGAATAATCATGATCTTATTAAAAGCGAACAAATTGAATTTAAGGTTAGAAGAGAAATAGAGAAGGAAATAGGCCTGTTAATAGAGGGACCAGTAAATCTTAATGATCCTGATCTTATATTTGCAATTAAACAATTGAAAGATGGTTGGGTGTTTGGTGAATATATGAAGAGTGAATCCATCTGGTTACATCATCAAAAAAAACCTCAAAATTATTCGACTGCTCTTAATACTCGTGACGCCAGAGCAATTGTTAATATAGCAGTACCTCATCCTAATGGTCAAAAAGTGATCGACCCATGCTGTGGTATTGGTACAGTATTACTTGAAGCACTATCTATGGACATTGCGATCGAAGGGAGTGATCGTAATCCACTTGCAACTACTGGAGCTAGGGAGAATATCTTATTTTTTGGTTATGAAGGAGATGTTCTTTTAAGGAATATCAATGAAATAACTGGTCATTATGATGTAGCTATCGTCGATATGCCTTATAATCTATGTTCGGTGTTACCTGTGGAAGAAAAGCTGAGCATGCTAAAAAGTGCACGTAGGTTCACGAATAATGTGATCATTATCACGATTGAAACAATTGATTCAATTATTACTGAAGCGGGTTTTAAGATTATTGATAGGTGCGTGGCTAGAAAATCAGGATTTATTAGACATGTGATTGTCTGTGAATAACTCAATTTAATGTAACCTTTTTTCAGCATCTATATCACTATATTTCAGTGGTTAGATGCTTTTTCTATTGATATTTTTCTATGGACACGAGCTTTTAAATTTATTTTCAGTTATTGTTGAAATTTTGAGAAAAATGTCGATTTATGTTGTATAATAGATAAATAGATGTGAGAGAAAGCAAAAGGGAGGGTGGGCAATGAAAATAACTACAAAGTTGATGATTATTGTAAGCGTTATCTTGGTCATTTTTACGGTTGTCAACCTTGTTTCAAGTGTGGGGACTATTCAGGAACAAGGAGAACGCGAAATAGAGGAATTTGAGGAAACACGAATCAACTTGGCTAAAAAGGAACTTGAATCATTAGTTAATACAGCTTATAACAGTGTAGAATCAGTGAAAGACCAGTTATCAAGTAAGGAACATGTTGAACAGATTGTCCAAGAGGACCTGCAGAGGTCTGTTGATATTGCTTATAATTTTATCACTAACTACTACAACACGTTTGAAGGTAGCAAAACAGATGAGGAAATCAAAAGTGAAATTTTAACGGCGATAAAGGGCATGCAATACGGAGAAGATGGCTATTTCTGGATCAACGATACTAGTGAACCATACTCTAGGATGATTATGCATCCAACTTCACCAACGCTAGATGGTCAACTTTTAGATAGCCCTGATTATAATGTAGCGATGGGTGATAATCAGAATCTATTTAGTGCAATGGTCGAAGTGACGAAAACGGATGGCGAAGGTTTTGTTGACTATTTATGGCCAAAACCAGGCTTTGACGAAGCACAGCCAAAATTGAGCTATGTAAAATTATTTGAAGAATTTAACTGGATTATTGGAACAGGGGCATATGTAGAATCAGTAGAAATGGCTATTAAAGATCAGTCACTAGAAATTGTTAAATCGTTAACTTATGACGATGGACAAGGTTATTTTTGGATTAATGATGACGTTGCTCCATTTCCAACAATGGTCATGCATCCTACAAGTCCAGAGCTTGATGGTCAAATCCTAGATGATGAAAAGTACAATGTCGCTAATGGAGAAGAAAATCTATTTGCAGAAATGGTGAAACTATCAAAGCAAGAAGGCGAGGGCTTTGTTGAATACGAATGGCCTAAACCAGGTGAAGAAGAACCACAGCCCAAATTAAGTTACGTCCAGTATTTTGAGGAGTGGGGCTGGGTTATTGGAACAGGTGTATACATTGATGATATTTACAAAGAAGTTGCGTTAAAGGAAGAGGCAATTCAAGAAAAAATTAAAGAGTCTGTCCTTATTAATATAGGAACTGCTCTACTATTATTAATCGTAACCTGGATTGTCATTTTTGTATTTGCAGTGCGAGTGATTAATAAACCAATCACAAACCTTGTTGAAAATATGAAAAAAACGACGGAGGGCGACCTATCTAATAGAATTGAAGTTAAGTCCAAAGATGAGATTGGTCAGTTAGGCAGTTATTATAATGGTATGATCGTTTCATTAAGGGAAATGATTGGACGTGTTAGTTCCTCAGCTGATCATGTTTCATCGTTATCGGAACAACTGTCAGCAAGTGTGAACGAGAATCATTTAGCAACAACCGAAGTAACTAAAGTGATTCAGGAAGTTGCAAGTGGTGCAGAAATACAAGAACAAGGTTCCGCGGAAAATGCACGAGCTCTTGAAGAAATGTCGACAGGTCTCCAAAGAATAGCTGAAAGCTCATCTGTTTCCCATGAAGCATCGATTGAAGCAAATCATAATGCAGAAAAAGGGAATGAGATGACAAACCAAATGGTAAAACAAATGGAAGCTATTAGTGAGTCAGTTAATGAATCATCCTCTGTTGTTAAATTGTTAGGTGAAAGATCAATGGAAATCGGCAAGATTGTTGATGTCATAACAAGTATTTCTGACCAAACGAATCTACTTGCATTAAATGCAGCTATAGAGGCTGCAAGGGCAGGGGAGCAAGGAAAAGGGTTCGCTGTCGTTGCCAATGATGTTCGAAGATTAGCTGAAGAATCGAAAACGTCAGCTAAACAAATCTCTAACTTAATTCAAATCATCCAGAATGATACAAAGAGAGCAGTGGAGTCGATGACGAAAGGAGAAAAGAACGTAAGAGATGGCTATATTGTTGCAAAAGATTCAGGGGAATCCTTTAAGAATATACTCATATCGGTAAAGCAAGTTAGTGAGCATATTCAGGAAGTGTCTCAGGCAGCACAACAAATCTCAGCGAGTTCAGAAGAGGTTAGTGCTTCAATGGAACAGTTTTCTACTATTGCACAGACAACATCAATGAGCTCTCAAACTGTAGCAGCTTCTTCTGAAGAGACTTTAGCTTCAATGGATGAAATCTCTGCTGCAGTAAACAATTTAAGTAAATTGGCGAATGAACTTAACGATTATACAGAGCGGTTTAAATTATAGTAGGTTGCTATGATTTAAAATAATGATTTCAGGAACCTTGTGGATAACAATATAGTTTTGGAATATAGCTGAAAATAAAGGCGTGTCAAAAGGTGAATTTTTCCTTTGACACGCCTTTTATTAATTAAATAGACTTTGTGCTAGTAATACTAGGGTACGATCATCCATTGGAGGATTATGAAGACCTGCACGGACATCACGATAGTAGCGTTGTAGGGGATTAGAAGTAAATAAGCTTTGTGCACCAACGACCCTCATCGCCCGATCAACAATTTTTTGAGCGGCATTGACTACATGGTATTTGGCTACACCTAATTCAGACTGCATTTCCAATCGTTCTTCATCTGTGGCAGCATCCCATTTTGCTGAAACCCCATAGAGTAAATATCTTGCTTGTATAAGATCTGCTTCATTTTCACCAATTTTGGATTGAACAGCGGGAATGTCTTTTATTGGTCCTGGTAGACTATTTGGTGAATATGTACTGGCAAACGAGACGGCCTCAGTTTGAGCGGCTTGAGCAATTCCTAAATAGCAGGCGGGTATATGAAGAAGCCAACCTGAAGGGCTTTTCTTTCCTGGTACAACTAATTCAACAAGATGATCGTGAGGGATTTTGACATTTTCTAAAATCAGGTCATGGCTAGCAGTCCCTCGCATGGCTATTGTGTTCCAGGTTTCTTCTACTCGAACGCCACTTGCTCCCTTTTCGATTAGAAAATATCCGACCTGATCATCGTCCATTGAAGCAGAAACAAGGATGAAATCTAAAGCAGGCACCATAGAGGTGAAGCTCTTACGGCCTGATAATACCCAATCAGAACCTACCTTTTTTGCTTGAGTTGTTGGCTTTCCTCCGCGTGTAGGACTACCGGTGTCAGGCTCAGTCGCAGCGGTGTTTAGTAAGAAACCATTTTGTGAAATCTTCTTGGTTACGTGGGTTAGGACTGAATCGGGCCAATTTTTTTGATTGAGTTCTGAGACAATTCCCATATGCCAACCAATTGATAGGCTAGTTGATCCATCTGCTGTAGCAATTAATTCTTGAAGCTTGAGCCATTCTGTTAAGGGGATTCCTTGGCCACCAAGTGTTTTCGGCAAACTTAATGAAGTGTAGCCAATCATTTTCAATTCTTCTATATTTTCAAAAGGAAACGACTGCTCTTCATCATGCTGTTTCGCTCTTTCGGAAAAGGATTTTGCATACTGTTTTATTAGATCTTGTCTTTCTAGAGGACTAAGTGCATGAAGCTTCATCTATTTCATCTCCAATCACATCTTTTCATAAGTTTACCATATGTTAAAGGAATAGCTGAAGTACAAGCATTCGTGAATTATCTTGTTGTGATTTAATGAGAGTGGGCGGTTAAGAGGTGTTCATTCTAACTAATTGTTTAGATGCAGAATAAGTGATTTGTATATTATTAGATTTAAAAGCAAGAGAGGAACAACCTTAATTTATTTGCAAATAATGGTTCCTATGATATGATCCTTTTATAAGTTTGTAAGCGTTAGCAAGTATTTGATTAGATAAATAATACGGTAAAGATCATGTCAAGACGGTTAGTTTATTATTTGAATTACATAAGAATGGATAGGTGAGTAAGAAAGCGATTATGAATCAATTGGCCAGTTTCTAAATAGGAATATAGAGGAGTGTTATTAATGGAAGAATTAAGATGGGGAATTTTAAGTACAGCTAATATTGCTCAGGAACAAGTAATTCCTGCTATTCAACGTTCAAAAAATGGAGTTGTCTCTGCTATTGCAAGCTCCAGCGGAAGAGCGGGAGAGGTTGCTGAGAAATTTAATATCCCGACCGTTTATGAAAGCTATGAGGATTTACTAGATGATCCGAATATTGATGTCGTTTATATCCCGCTACCAAATCATCTTCATCAGGAGTGGGTCATTAAGGCTGCGAAAAAGGGGAAGCATATCTTATGCGAAAAACCAGTAGCTATTAATGTTGAACAAGCAGAGGAAATGGTACGTGTGTGTCGAGAGCAAAACGTAACATTTATGGAAGCCTTTATGTACCAGTTTCATGAGCAACACAATCGAGTAAAAGAAATCATTGCCTCTGGAGAAATAGGGGAAGTTAAACTTCTAAAAGGTAGTTTTTCCTTTTATTTAGAAGGTCGTGATTCAAACATACGTATGGATCCAAAGATGGGTGGGGGAAGTTTATATGATGTTGGCTGCTATCCTTTGCATGTCATTCGTCATATTCTCGATTCTGAACCCGTAACACTTTTTGCAGCAGGGGAAATTGATCCACAATATGGAATCGATATCTCAGCATTTGGGCACATGAAAATGGAAAACGGTGTTAATGCCACTTTTGATTGCAGCTTTGACATGACAAATCGAAGTGATTATCAGGTTATCGGCACAAAAGGTGTCATTACTGTACCAAGAGCGTATCGACCAGATGTATTTGAAGGTGGAGAAGGATTAATCATTGTCGAAGCCAATGGACAATCGCGGGAGGAATTCATTTCAACTGACCAATACGTGAAGCAAGTGGAGCATATCGTTGAATCGATCTTAGCAAAACAAGATCCAAGCTATCCAGGCGAAAAAACCATTTTGAATATGAAAGTCATTGACGCATGCTATGAATCGATGAAGACCGGTAGAATAGTAAATCTATAGAGTGTTGAAGGATGTCCTAGCAAAATATAGGACATTCTTTTTGTTATTGATTGATATTCAATGGTTGATACAATAGAGACAAGTAAGACAAGGTGAGGAGAATGAACGTGGTCATTACTAATATGAAAGATAGTGATAGGGATCAAGTATTAGACATTTATATGGAAGGGATATCAACAGGAAATGCGACGTTTCAAACTGAACCAATGACCTGGGAAGAGTGGAATGGGAAGTATGCGAATGAATGCCGTTTTGTAGCAAGAGAAGAAGACCGAGTTGTAGGCTGGATCGCGATTCTTCCCTACTCAACTAGATTTGTGTATGCTGGTGTAGCTGAGGTCAGTATTTATATTAGCTTGGCACATACTGGGCTTGGGATTGGAGCACGGTTACTTAGTAAATTAATAGAGGAAAGTGAAAAGAAGGGGTATTGGACTTTGCAAGCAGGCATTTATCCTGAGAATGAAGCAAGCATGAGTCTTCATAAAAAGGCAGGATTTCGTGAAGTTGGGAAAAGAGAGCGTATTGGTAAATTAAATGGAATATGGAGAGATGTCATTTTGTTAGAGCGACGAAGTAAGATCGTCGGATTAACTTAGCTGTGCATAGAGGAATCATTTCAACTATGATAAAATGATATAAAAGCGATAGCAAATAGGAGGCAATATGAGACCATTACAGATTTCTGCGGAAACAGCACAAAAGCTTTCTGAATCATTAAAGGTTCCCCTTGAGCAAATTATGCATATGCCACAGCATATCCTTCTTGCCAAATTAGCGGAATTAGAAAAAGAAAACAAAAATGAAGAGTAAATCTAAAATGAGAAAAGCGAGGGCGACCTACTGCTTTTCTTTTTTTGTTTCTTTTAATGTTAGATTATCTATCTGAATTTATTTAGATAAAACAAGCCATATGACACTAGGTGAATATTTGGAGAATAGGAGTATTGGCTAGTACTCCTCGTCAAGAAAAGAGTAACAGATATATGATAATAAAAAGGAGTTCCGATCGTTATTTTCGGAACTCCTTTTTAAGTACTTATGAAGAGTGTTTATCCATTATAAATTACTCCTATTTTTGTAGCTGAGAAGCTGTGTCACTACTGGACCTCACTTTTTAAATGAAAAAATTGAAAGGATGTTATTAATCCAATTACATATAAAATTGCAGCGAAATACGCAGGCAAGAGGTGAATAAATGTAGTATACCCAATAGAAAAGTGAATGGAGATTGCTGAAATAAAAGCAGGAAGCCCCCCAATTAAATATGCCCACCATATCCATCGCTGTCCTTGCTGAAAACCCCATAGTGAAATCGTTAATACGAGGATTCCGACACTTAATAATGCACTACCAAACCCGGCTCGATCGTGGGCTATGACTGGAATTAATCGATCGTTAAACGCATCTAGCATCTCAGGAGTCATACAGAGATAAAGAAGATCTGTTGTTACGAAAACACTTGACACTCCGACTATAGAGATGATTATTCCTCCAATGACGAAAGAGAAACCTAGAATGACAAAGGAGAACTGACTATATAATGCTTTTTTCCAAGCTTTATTGTTTCTTCGATTTGTCGAGACTGAAGTTCCACTAAGCTGTTTCGATTTTCTATACCCATGAATATAGAAGGGGGACAAAATGAGCCAAAAAAGAAGATGCAGCCAGTCAAAATAACCATAGCCAATGAATAGAAGAATACCTAGAAACCCCGTAATGGCTGCAAAATCTGAAGCTTGTTTTGTCCATAGCAGGTTCATTCTTATCCCATAACGTGCCAAAAACATATAAAGGAACCCGCCGGAGATCATTGTTCCTGCAAGTGTCATGCGGTCGTGAGCCATAAAAGGTAGAATTCGCTCGTTAAAAAGAATGAGCATTGTTCTATCCATTTCTAGAAAGCTACTATCATATGGAAGAATGACCGTTGTCATGCTTAGCAGCAAGGCAAGGATGCCACCGATAAGTATGCAAAATCCGAAAATCCAGTATGAATACCAGCCATTATTATTAGCCGGTTCAAGTGGGTAATGTACTGCTAGCTGTGCTTCTTTTATTCTTTTAACTAGACCAGGTCCAGTTTTAATATATCCACCTGAAAGTAGAACTAAGTCAGCCCCAGCATCAAATAAATCTAAAGCATCTTGAGGCTCCTCTATCGATCCAGTGACAACAACGACTCCATTATAATCTTCATCTTTTAAGTAATTCAAAGCATTGAGATGTTCGTTTAAATCAACAGACTCTGAATCTAAAACAAGTCCTGAGAATGAAGCAACTTCACTGTAGGAGTTTCGGTCAATCTCGCTAGATTGGATAGAGAGATAGACAGGTTTAATTGTGTGTGTAGTTAATGAAGTAAGATCAATGCTCTCATCCCGTTCAACAATAAATAGACTCGCATACGTGGAGAGGCCTTCCATCATTATTGTTAGTTCTTCAATATTTCCTTTGAGTCGAATCATCAGTGGTTGTTTTATGGATAGTTTTTGAAGTGTTGTTATCGTTGCTTGAAGGCCAATTGTTTCACAGTGTGTTGGAAATAGGATTCGATTGTCTCTCTCTAGAGGTGAATTTCCTTTCAACGGCTGTATTGTGACTGGGCCGATCTCAAGAAAGCCAAATCCTAGGTTTGAAAAAGCTTTAGTTCCAGTAAGCAATGGGTCCACCTTACCTGAAAGACCGATTGCATTTATGTAGCTAATTGATTGAAATTCTCTATTAAGCTTAGGTGAGGTTTCCTCGCGCCCAAGAAAATTAATTAAGTACTTACCACCAGGAATAGAAGCAATACGACTCATACCACGGTGAATGAATTCGCGTGAATGATAGATAGGAAGTTTTCTTAAAAGCGGTTTAAATATAACATGATAAGACCAATCAGGCATATAAAACCCGCCTCTCAAATGATTTATTTTCATTTTAACATATGAATACGTGAATAGAGACTGGACATAACTAAAGTTTTTTTACCTGAAACACCGAACAAAGATATCACGTAGCGGATGAAATATACGTAGACTCCTGCGGGACACAAAGCCAAGGGTGAGACACCCCGCAGTGCAAAGCACAAGGAGGCTCACCGGCTTCCCGCGGAAAGCGAAGTATATTTCAGGAGCGCTTTTTATCCGCCAACTATCCTTGTTCGGATTTTCTATTAGTTAAATCACTTTTGTCCTAGCCTCGCTTTTTAATAAAGTATTAAGAAAAACTTAAGATTTTTAAAAAGAGAAAGTTAAGATTTGCTGTTTACAATGTGAGTTATAATCAAAAGAAAGGAGGAGGCTTATAATGAATGAATATGTGGTGTTAGTCGTTGATGACGATCAAGAAATTCGTAATGCAATCGATATTTACTTGAAAAACGAAGGAATGAAAGTATTGAAGGCACAAGATGGAATAGAAGCACTTGAAATTCTTAATAATCATCCTGTTCACCTAATTCTCCTAGATATAATGATGCCAAGGCTTGATGGTTTAGCAACAACGATGAAAATTCGTGAGGAAAAGAATCTGCCCATTATTATTCTAAGTGCCAAAAGTGAAGATACGGATAAAATACTAGGTTTGCAAATTGGAGCAGATGATTACATAACAAAGCCATTTAATCCATTAGAATTACTTGCACGCGTTAAATCTCAATTACGAAGATATGTAAAGCTTGGACATTATCAGGGTCAGTCACAGATGATTGATCGAAATGGCTTAACTTTAGATTCTGCTGCTAAAGAAGTAACAGTCAATGGAGAATTAGTGAAGCTTACACCGATAGAGTTTCGTATTGTTGAGTTGCTAATTACAAATGCGGGACGGGTTTTTTCAATTGACGAAATTTATGAGCGAGTTTGGAAAGAGCCTTGCTATAATGCTGAAAATACGGTGGCCGTACATATTCGAAAAATAAGAGAAAAGATAGAAATTGATCCGAAAAATCCAAGATTTGTAAAGGTGGTTTGGGGAGTTGGTTACAAAATCGAAAAATAGTGCGAAAGCGTTTGTATGGTTTCTTTTTCTGACGTGTGGAATAGTTGGTATTTTGACAGGTATGACTCATGCCTCGAATTTTAACAAGGGGTATTTTGAAACTCATCATTTTCAATCACGCTTTGAAGAATTTCTCTATCAGTTAACTATTTTTGAGATCCAAACGGATGCAAAAGAAAAGGCGAAGGCTGATATCGAGATTACATCTGAGGAAATGGCTGAATATCGTAATCGTTTCGGAACTTTAGATGAGCAAATTATTAGTATACAAAACCAATATATAGAACGAATCAATCAAGCAAAGGAAGAAGGTAACGCGACATTAGCCCAAGTCTACATTGATGAAAGAGATGGAAAGCTCGAAGAAATTAAGAAGAATTTCGAAGATGATTCCTACTTAAGAGAAAAAATGATTAAAGAGCAAGAAGCGGAAATTGATAAAGTGTTTCAGCATTTTGAGGGAGAAAAACAGTATTTTTCAGAGACGAAACAAGATTATTTATACCATTTAACAAATACGAGTACCGGGGAGGTATACAAAAATGTTCCCAATTTAGAGACATTTACCAAGACAGATATGCATACTGTTTGGACATATCCTGCAGATGGGTACCTCACTTTTCCAGATCGTTATTTATCTACAGAAAGTGGAATGATGATTCCTATCATAGAAAATAATCAATATGAAGGCAAGATTGGTGTCGCCGAATCAAGTTCCTTTACCCCAGCCTACGAAAACTATCGAAATTATCAATTGCTTTTCTGGAGCTTATTTGCATTGAGTGTCGGTGCTGTATGTGCTTGTTTGTTTATGAATCGAAAACAAGCGATGACCTCCAGAATTTCGTTAGGAAGTTGGGAACCAATTTATAGGAAAATACCGATAGACTTTAGACTGATCTTATTTTTTATTGTAAGTGTAACTGTCCTTATGGCTTTTTTCGGGACAATGTCTTTTATTACTAATGATGATTTTTTCATTGTTCCTTTAGCTTTACTGATTGTACTAGTTCCGTTTTGGTTTATTCAGGGGAGAGATTTGTTAAATGGACTGAGATATCCAGAAATGATTATCGATGAATTGAGACAATCTATGATAATTAGAATGTACCAAACGACGAAAGGAGCTTTTTTAAACAGTAGACTCGGAGTTCAAGTGTTTACAGCTATCATCGTCATTTTTTTGACGGGCTTAGGCATGATAACGGTTATTCACTCCTCCATTCTTACAGTTTTATATTTTTTATTCATCTTAGTCGTCTCTATCCCTTTTCTATTTTTTATAACGAAACAGATTTATGATTTTAACTTAATTTTGGCTCATACCTCTAAATTAGCAAGAGGAAAAATAGAAGTTGATCTACCTGAAAAGGGCCGGTCTATTATGGCAAATCTTGCTCGTGATCTAAATCAATTAAAAAAAGGGGTAACGATTTCGTTAAAGGAACAAGCAAAAAGTGAACGTCTTAAAACTGAACTGATTACAAATGTAAGCCATGATTTACGAACTCCGTTAACTTCAATTATTTCTTACACTGAACTACTAAAGTCTTCTAAATTAGCTGAAGATGAAAGACAAGCTTATGTCCAAATTATTGATCGCAAATCTCAACGGTTGAAAATGCTCATTGATGATTTGTTTGAGGTCTCGAAAATGACCAGTGGAAATATTGAACTTAATCGAGAACGGGTAGACATCACACAACTCCTGCAGCAGGCTTTAGCTGAGCATAATGAATCTATTGAAAAGTCAGCATTACATTTTCGTATTAGTTCGCCGTCACAATCAATTTATTCTAAAATAGATGGCCAGAAAATTTGGAGGGTTTTTGATAATCTGATCACAAATATTATTCATTATTCATTAGAGAATACGCGTGCTTACATTTCTCTAAAGGAAGACAATTCCAAAGCCATTATTACATTCAAGAATGTAACGAAACATGAGCTTGGGGATAATGTAGATGAGTTATTAGAACGATTTAAACGAGGGGATTCTTCAAGACAAACGGATGGATCAGGACTTGGTCTAGCGATTGCTAAATCAATTATTGATCTCCACCATGGTTCACTAAATATCGATATTGATGGAGATTTATTTAAAGTAACAGTTATGTTAGATATAGAATAATAAGCAGAGGGTTGTCCCATAAGGTTGATTCCTTATTGAGACAACCCTCTTTCTTATACTTCCTCTAGCTCGGCAATGTCAACAACTGAGCGCTCTTCTAAAGGGCCTCTTAAATGAACAGTTGCCGTTTGCTCATCATCATTCAACCCATCAATCCACACGGATGTCCCATTATAGACAACATCAATATCAGCTGTAGAAGACAGAATTTGTTTGATTCGTCTTAGTTCCAATTCAATCACTCCTTTTCTGGTTAGATGTATTACTGTTCTAAATGATTATTTAGATGGCGGGTTGATGCTATATCGTTTTCTCCATCTAACAAATGCCCCATCCCTCGCACTAGCGTATCATCCTCAAGTAAACTCCAAATATGGTAACCGAAATCCTCACGCTTCAATAAAATCTCTTCAAGAACTTGGACTGTTCCAAAATCATTTAATTGATGTGCACGAGAAATCGTTTTACGCATCATTCCTTGAATTTTAAGCTCGTGTTCAAGATCATTACGAAGGTAATCACGCATCGTATAGCGCCCTTCGACCTCATGCTTAATATAAGAGATTTCGTGCTGTGTAACAGGGTGAGCTGTTGGAACAACACCTAGTCGGGCTACACGTTCACCAACATCATCGATATGCTTTTTTGTTACATCTACATGTTCATCAAGAATATGATGCAAACTGCCAAATGATTCTGCTCCTTCTGTTAGCCAATGGTGCTTAGTATATTGATGGAGAGCAACATTTAGTGCACAAAGATGTTCATCTAGCATCAATCCCATTTCAAGGCGTGTCTCTTCAGGAAGACTAATACCAGAACCTTCTTTTCTGACAGTGCGCGGTTGTTGGCGTAAAATCATATCATTTGGATGGTTAGAGATGTGTCCAGGCATTGCTTGATTAAATCCAGTTTTGTCTAATTTAAATTCTTGATGAGAAAAGCCCTGATTATCATGTGTTTCCATCGTTTTTCACTACTCTCTTTTGGATTTTAATGGACATAACGTCCGTAGTCAGGTTTTGCTATTTCGTCGAAGTGATTGGCTAATTTGTTTAGATTTGTTTCAAGATCTACCCCGTACATAGGTAACCCATGTCCTGTAATAGCCATTGTTGGTTTCAGTGCTTCAAGAGTCTGTACTGATTCTCGGGCTGCTTCCCAGTCAGTTGTTAAATATCTTGGAGGCCCGCTCAGTTCTTTCGTTTGTGTTAAGACTTTATAAAGTGAGTCTTGTTTAACAGTGACAAAAGCATCTCCCGCAATCAGCACACCATCTTTTTCACGATATAAAGAGATATGACCAGGGCTGTGTCCTGGGGTGTGAATCCATCTCCATTCTGACATGCTAGGTATGCTATGATCTGTTGGCAGCGGCTTCAAACGAGTGGATACTTGTATTGGCTCATTAGGGAAAAGCGGGGACATCTTCGCAACAAGTCCACCTTCTACTGTAGGATCAGGTTCAGGGTAGCTTGTTTCTCCAGTTAAATAAGGAAATTCTGCTTCATGAGCGAAGATCGGTACATCCCATTTTTCAGTAAGTTCAATTAATGCACCAACATGATCAAAATGTCCATGTGTTAAAATAATTGCTTTCGGTGGTTGGATTGTACCGAAATGTTCTTCTAGTGCGTTTAGAATTCGAGTTGCAGATTTCGGCATGCCGGCATCGATGAGAAACCATTGATTAGCTTCAGTTGGATTACCGACGATACATAGGTTAACAACTTGTACGGTAAGAAAGGAGACTTCCGGAGCGATCGTTTGTATAAGTCCATCAGTTAGAGAAGTTACTGGGATATACTTGTTATCACTGCCATAATGCATTTGTTGATCCATTTAAATCCCTCCAATAGGAATTGCCTTTCAACTTATTTTTCTACTGTCTTTGTAAATTATGTAGAGCTAATAAAATAAAAAGGGTTTGGAAAGATAGTCTTAAGTATTCGAAAATAAGGAGGATGGGTTTTGGATTATAATATTTTATGGGAATCTGTTCTAATGGCAATTGTAGGGTTTGTTCTACTAAGGTTTTCTGGAAGAAAGTCAATTACTCAGATGTCGATTCCTACAACGGTTGTTATGATCTCAATTGGTTCCATTATCGTACAACCAATCATCGAGGATAGTATTATTAATACAATTGCTGCTGTTGCGATGTTTATTATTGTGCTCGTGGTTGTTGAATGGCTACAAGTTAAATTTAATTTAATGGAAAAGTTAATGAGCGGGAGTTCAGTTGTTGTTATTAAAGATGGTAAACTTCAACTGGATCAAATGAGGAAAATTCGATTAACAGTTGATAAACTTGAAATGAAAATGAGACAAAAAGGAATAACGAGCTTTAAACAAGTTAAAGTAGCAACAATTGAACCAAACGGGCAGCTTGGATACGAGTTAACAAATGATGCAAAACCATTAACAGTCGGGCAATTTAAACAACTACTAAATGTGATGCAGCAAGGGGCTGAAAAACCTACTAATTATGGTCCTTTATTTTCAGAAGTAATAAACGATAAACATTCAACCCCACCTGATGAAAGATATGATTAAAAAAAAATTATCATTTATTTTGTATAATATTAAATAAAACACACACAATAGTTATTGAATACAAACAAAGCGAGGTGAACAACATGGCAAGCAACAATAGCAGCAACAGCAACCAACTTCTTGTACCTGGTGTACAACAAGCATTGGATCAAATGAAGTATGAAATTGCTTCAGAATTTGGTGTTCAACTTGGTGCAGATGCAACTTCTCGTGCTAACGGTTCAGTTGGTGGAGAAATCACTAAGCGTTTGGTTCAACAAGCTGAGTCTCAACTTGGCGGATCACAATTTTAATTTCATAAAGTTGGATTAAAGAACCCCCTTATTAGGGGGTTCTTTTTTGGTTATTTTTAGTTATTAGGTATATTACAGGTTTTTCTGGAAAAAATGGAAGGAGCTATCTTGGGTGAAGTTTCCTCTTTTTTTCATAAAGAGTCACCTAAGGACGACTATCATAACGAGATGGAGGTCGGATGGAGATGAGGAAAGTTCTATCCAGTGTATTGAGTGTTTGTCTTATCTTAAGTGTTTGGGTTCCGATGGCAAATGCAGAAGAAAAGCAAGCGAAATTAGCCGAGGAGGCAACATCGGCAATTGTGATTGAGCGTGATACTGGTGAAGTGATTTTTGAAAAAAATAGTAATGAACAGCTTCCGCCAGCTAGTATGACGAAAATCATGACAATGCTTTTAATTATGGAAGCACTTGAAAAGGGATCAATAAAATATGATGATATGGTTCGTACAAGTGAATATGCCGCCTCGATGGGGGGATCACAAGTATTCTTAGAGCCTGGTGAAGAAATGAGTGTCACAGATATGTTAAAAGCAATCGCAGTCGCCTCAGGTAATGATGCGTCTGTCGCTATGGCAGAACATATCGCTGGAACAGAAGATGAGTTTGTTTCAATGATGAACGATAAGGCTAAGCAATTAGGACTAGAGAACACTAATTTTGTTAATGTGAACGGTCTTCCTGCAGAAAATCATTACACAACTTCATATGATCTAGCAATGATTTCCAAAGAACTGTTAAAGTATGAAGACATTACAAAATTCACAGGGATTTATGAAGATTATTTAAGAAAAGATTCTGATGACCCCTTTTGGCTTGTTAATACAAATAAGCTAGTGAAGTTCTATCCTGGTGTAGATGGATTAAAAACAGGATTTACTAGGGAAGCCATGTATTGTTTGACAGCCACAGCTGAAAAGGACGGAATGAGGATCATCACAGTCATTATGGGTGCTCCTTCTCCAAAAGAGAGAAATGCACAAATTACGTCAATGCTTGACTACGCGTTTAGTCAGTATCAAACACATAAATTGTACGATCGAGATCATGTGATGGCAGATGTGAAAATTAATAAAGGCGATAAGGATCAAGTTCCTGCTGTAACATCTGAGTCTGTTTCAATACTAACTAAAAAAGGTGTGAAAATAGACGATGTTGAAGAACGACTTGAATTTGAAGAAGACTTACGTGCTCCCATTAAAAAAGGAGAACCAATTGGGAAACTAATTGTAGAAAAGGAAGGAGAAATCTTAAGCGAGACTGATTTACTTGCTGGGGAGGATGTGTTTGAAGCATCGTGGTGGAAGTTATTTAAACGAATGATCGGGAAATTTGGCATAGGATCTTAATTTCTTTGACAACTTTTTGCGAATCACGACTACTTTTGTCACCTAGCAGGAAGCGAACAGCTAAAAGGCGAAACTCTCTAGCAAGCAAACAAAACCAATCTATATATGGTGAGGCTAACTAGAGGGAGTGAATAATAATATGAGCTTACAAATGAATTTAGAACGAAAAGGAAGCGTCCTCCTCGTTCGTTTAGTCGGTGAATTAGACCATCATACTGCTGAGGAATTACGAGGTCGTGTAGAGGCAGTCTTAACAGATGGTGAGGTCAAACACATTGTTTTAAATCTAGAAAATCTTTCCTTTATGGACAGTTCTGGACTTGGGGTAATTTTAGGTAGATACAAGCAGGTAAAGGCAATTGGAGGAGAAATGGTCGTTTGTGCAATATCTCCTTCTGTCAAAAGACTGTTCGAAATGTCTGGTCTATTTAAAATCATACGTCTAGAAGAAAGCGAACAATTCGCCCTTAAAACATTGGGGGTGGCGTAATGCAGAATAAAATGGATTTGACATTTTCAGCTCAGAGTCAAAATGAGTCATTTGCTCGTGTAACAGTTGGTGCATTTATTGCACAACTTGATCCAACAATGGATGAAATGACTGAAATTAAAACGGTTGTATCAGAAGCTGTAACGAATGCGATCATTCATGGTTATAACAATCAACCAGATGGTATGGTGTTTATTCACGTGACACTTGAAAATGGAACGATTGAGTTAACGATTCGTGATGAAGGCATGGGCATTGATGATATTGATGAAGCGAAGCAACCTTTGTTTACAACTAAGCCAGAGCTTGAGAGATCTGGAATGGGTTTTACGATTATGGAGAATTTCATGGATGAGTTACAAGTTGTATCGGAACCGATGATTGGTACAACTGTTTATTTAAAGAAAACTCTTACAAATAGCAAAGCTATGTGTAATTAAGGAGTTTTGCCTATGGATGTCGAGGTAAAACAGCAAAAGAAGAAGCAGGCCCATTTCTCGGATGAAGAAGTAAAAAAGCTTATTGCCCAAAGTCAGGCTGGGGATCAAGAGGCTCGCGATTCAATCGTCAATCGTAATACGAGACTTGTCTGGTCTGTTGTCCAGCGGTTCATGAATCGCGGCTATGAAGCTGATGATTTGTTTCAAATCGGATGTATCGGGCTTATTAAATCGGTTGATAAGTTCGATCTCTCCTACGATGTGAAATTTTCAACATATGCAGTTCCGATGATTATTGGAGAAATTCAACGTTTTCTCCGTGATGATGGAACTGTCAAGGTTAGTCGTTCGATCAAAGAATTAGGTAACAAAATTCGTAAAATGAAAGATGAGATGACCAAGTCTCTCGGGCGGACTCCAACTGTTAACGAAATTGCGGAACAGTTAGAAATTACTCCAGAAGAGGTGGTCTTTGCAGGCGAAGCAAGTCGATCCCTCTCATCTATTCATGAAACAGTTTACGAAAATGATGGTGATCCAATCACATTACTAGATCAAATTGCAGATCAGACGGAAACGAAATGGTTTGACAAGATTGCCTTGAAAGAAGCTATTCGTGATTTAGACGAACGGGAACGCTTAATTGTCTACCTTCGTTATTACAAAGATCAGACCCAATCTGAAGTTGCGTTAAGGCTTGGAATTTCACAGGTTCAAGTATCGAGACTGGAAAAAAAGATTCTTGAGCATATGAAGATTGAAATGGGCGATCAGTAGAAAGAGCCCCCTTTGCTATTATGCAAAGGGGGCTTTAGCATGTCTAAATGCTTTATTTATTGATATCTAACCTTATTGTTCCGTGATGGTCTTTATAAGCTGATTAATCGTTGAAAATTGTTTGCGGTTAAGAACAATTGACTTTCCAAGCGAAATTATCTTTCTTGTGATTTCAAGATGGCTGTCTAGTTGACTAGACTCAATCTCTTCATCAGCTAAAGGTCTTATGCTCTGATTAATCATCATACACCCAGCAAAACCGATCGCGTTATGAAAGATTTCTTCAAGTACTTGCTCAAGATAACCAGGTACTTTCATGAAGGGATCCTGTCCAGACTCTTGCCAAAGAGCCCCAAATTCGACATCAAACACATTCCAAGTCTCAATAATGACACTCGTCAAATAATCCTGGAATTCTTGATGTTCTGTTTCATTCTTGTTAGGAGCTGCTTCTGACAAATACGTTGTGATGATAGCAGCAAGGAACGTTCCAATATCATATCCAATTGGTCCGTACTGAGCAAGTTCTGGATTAATGATATATGTTTCTTCTTCATTTACAAGAATATTGATGGTGTCGAAGTTTCCATGAAGAAGTGTTTCAGTTTTCGTTAAAAAGTCATTCTTCAATGAAGCAAATTCTTTCTTGATCTTGTTGTCTTTTAATAGAGTCTCTTCAAAAAACGGGTGTAATTTATCTGAAACCATATCGAGATTAAAATACAAATCGTTGAAGGTGCTATTTTCAACTACAGAGGACAATTCGGGATTGTATAACTGTTGTTCTAGTAGCTTTTTTTCAGGATGCGCCATCGCAAAATTAGAATGAAAAAAAAGTGTATGGGCAAGAAAGGTTCCAACATCTCTAGCTAGACGAGGAAAAATAATCTTTTCATTTAAACCTTTCTGTAAATTCTGGAGGTGTGAAAGGTCATCCATTACAGTAACGGCCAGTGCAGCATCATGATAATAGATGTTTGGTGTGTACTCTGGAACGAGTTGATATGATCTTTTTAATGATTCGCTTTCAATACGAGCACGGTCTAATGTAAGACTTTGCCTTCTGCCATGTATAGTTGGGTTAGGAAGGGCTTGTTTTACTATAACTGAATTTTGGGATTCACCCTTAATTCGAAAGACAAGGTTTGAATGTTCACCTCTGATTTCTTCAGCGGTTACCACTTCGTTCTCGGAGAAATAATTAATTTCTTTAATGAATGCGATTGCAGTTTCAGTTGTTAAAAGTTCATAATGGCTGGTCTCTTTAGACATTCTTAAGTCCTCCTAATAGAGTTGAAAAATAAAAAATTCCCATGATCATGATCAAGAGAATTGAATCTTTTTTTGTCGCTAGTCATATCAGGTCAATAACTTGAGCCTTTGATTGATTTGAGTATATATTTCATTCAATTTCCTATGCCACATCTTACACTCGTTTGAGAACGTTTGTCAATTTCTGTACTAGCTTCTCAAATAACGATTGACGAAAAAAACGAATACTGTCATAATTCAAAAACATTCATTTGATTATTTATTTGTACTAACAGGTAAGATAGTAAAAGGAGACCATAAATACGTAGGTATGATGCATGCTGTACTGATATTCAGCTTTCTATGTATCAGAAGCATGTCTTAATGTTTTAGAAAAGGATGTGTTTGGTATGATGCTTTTTGAATGGAAAGAACTCGCTTCGGTCAAACGAGAACTTGCTGCAAGAAATTGGTTTCCTGGGAATAGTGGGGACCTATCAATAAAGGTTAGTGATGACCCTCTTGAATGTCTTGTCACTGTGAGCGGTAAAGACAAGTACAAAGAAACAACGGAGGATTTTGTCTTAGTTGACAAAGCTGGTACTCCTTTAACTGATCAAGGCAAACCATCAGCTGAAACGGCGATTCATTTAGAAGTGTATAACAAAACGGATGCTCGCTGTAGTCTTCATATACATACAGTAGACAATAACTTAATTTCCGAGCTATATGGCGACATAGGTGCTGTGACGTTCTCTAAAGTTGAACTGATAAAGGCGTTTGGTATTCAAGAGGCTGAAAAACTTACGATACCAATTGTTGAGAATTTTCCTGAGATCCCTAATTTAGCTCATGCACTTGGGGAAGTGATAGGACCAGAAACACAAGCTGTTCTCATTCGAAACCACGGTATTGTTGTTTGGGGCGGGAATGCGATCGAAGCAAAAAGGAATTTGGAGGCATGTGAATTTCTCTTTTCATATCAAGTGAAACGACTTCATGCACA
This sequence comes from Halalkalibacter suaedae, assembly GCF_017939705.1. Classification (GTDB taxonomy): domain Bacteria; phylum Bacillota; class Bacilli; order Bacillales; family Bacillaceae_D; genus Halalkalibacter; species Halalkalibacter suaedae. Next base: position 73,762 of record NZ_JAGKSQ010000003.1, on the reverse strand, counting down.
AGCAGCTAATTTAAAACGGATTATTAATGATAGCGAGGAAAGAATTTAATCAACCCCCAAACTATATTAGGCCACTAAGATCAACAGATCAAATGATTTTAATCATTCGATCTGTTTTTTTTGTTTTAATTCACTTGTTATGTATGGAGGCTTCTGTCATTAGATATATCGGTTTTTCGATAATTGGTACATGATTCATGCTTGTTTAGTCATACTAACTATACGATAACCGATATGCGTGGATATGTTTTCTTTCTTAAGGAGGCAAAAAGACATGGTAACAGACGATCAAAAAAAGCAATATCAAAAAAATATAAAGCTATACCAACCGAGAAAGCATATTGCGAAAAATGGATTAAAAGCCTTTGTAATTGGTGGCTTGATTTGTACGCTAGGTCAATTTATTAGTCGAATCTATATGACGTACTTACCAATTACTCAAGAAGAAGCAATGAGTCCTACGCTTGCGACTCTTATTTTATTAGCTGCTCTTGCAACTGGTTTTGGGGTTTATGATCGTCTTGGACAATTTGCAGGAGCGGGGGCACTTGTTCCTGTAACTGGCTTTTCTAATGCAATGACTAGTGCGGCACTTGAACATAAAAGTGAGGGACTCGTCTTTGGGATTGGAGCAAATATGTTCAAATTAACGGGTGCTGTCATTGCATTTGGTGTGTTATCGGCTTACTTAGTTGGTTTGACAAGATTACTCGTAGGGATGTTGATCAATTCATAAAAGGACGTGTTCGCATGGAGAAAAGAGGGAAACGAACGTGGCACTTCGAGAACCCTGTCTATGTGCAATCTACAGGAACAGCTGTTGGACCAGAGGAATCCAAAGGCCCAATTAGAAATAGTTTTGATGTATGCTATAACAATTTATATGCTGGTCAAGAAACTTGGGAACAAGCTGAGCGTCAATTAATGAAGGATGCCGTTGAAACTGCACTCAAGAAGGCTGAGAAAAAACCAGAAGAAATTGACTATTTTATTGCTGGTGATTTATTAAATCAAATTGTGACCTCTAATTATTATGCTCGAGAACTAGATATTCCTTTTTTGGGTATATTCTCAGCTTGTGCGACTGTTATGGAAGGTGTGGCTCTTGGGTCGCTTTTAATTGATGCAGGTGCAGCTCATTTGGCCATGGTAGCAGTTAGCAGTCATAACGCAACAGCAGAACGGCAATTTCGGAATCCAACAGAATTTGGCGGACAGCGGCCGGATTCAGCAACGTTTACTGTAACAGGATCTGGTGCGATGATCATCGGATCAAAGGAAGCACAAATAAAAATTACTGATGCGACGATTGGTAAAGTCATTGACATGGGAATCAGAACCCCTTTTGATATGGGTTCGGCAATGGCACCGGCCGCCGCTGATACGATAGTAACTCATTTAGCTGAAACGAAACGAGAGCCTAGTTATTATGATGTTATCGTTACTGGAGACTTATCCCGTGTAGGAAGCGGAATTTTGCGCAAGCTAGTACAGGAAAAGGGAATGGATTTGGATAATCATGAGGATTGTGGAATTATTATTTTTGATCAAGAGCAGCCAGTTTTTGCAGGGGGAAGCGGTGCAGCCTGTCCAGCTGTAGTCACCTTTGGTCATTTAATTAAGGAAATGCAAAAAAAGAAACTAAGAAAAATGCTTGTTGTTGCAACAGGTGCACTTCTCAGTCCAATAATGATTCAGCAAAAAGAATCCATTCCTTGTATTGCACATGCCGTTTCGTTTGAGTTGGTGGAAGACAATGTTTGAGTATGTAGCAGCTTTTTTGGTTGGTGGGGTTATTTGTTTTATTGGACAGATGCTTATGGACATTGGCAAACTTTCTCCGACCCACACACTAAGTACGCTAGTTGTGGCGGGTGCATTACTAGATGGGTACCATTTATATGATCGCTTAATTGACTTTGCAGGTGCTGGTGCTACTGTACCCATTACAAGCTTTGGTCATTCATTAGTTCATGGTGCGATGTCTGAAGGAGATCGCTATGGCTTTTTTGGAGTTGGGATGGGGGTCTTCGAGGTAACATCCGTTGGGATTTCTTCTACAATTCTGTTTAGTTTTCTTGTTGCGCTTTTCTTTAAACCAAAGGGGTGATCATATGTCCGAGAGACGGAAAGTCATTTTTGTAACGGATGGGGATGAAGCTGCACGAAAAACAGTTGAGCTTGTCGCACATGACATAGGTGGTCGATGTATTAGTCAATCCTGGGGCAATCCGACTTCATTGAATGGAGAGGAGATTGTTTCTCTTATTCTAAAAACACCATATGATCCTGTTCTAGTCATGTTTGATGATTGTGGCTACAGAGAGTATGGTCCAGGGGAGCAAGCAATGTCAATTGTGGCAAAGCATCCTGACATTGAAGTAATTGGTGCAATTGCAGTTGCATCGGCGACTCACTCAAGTGAATGGACTCATGTTGATCTTAGTCTTGATCGTTATGGTCATTTGTCGGAATTCGGTGTTGATAAAGAAGGGTTAATTGACCTTGAACAAGGTCGTATTAATGGTGATACTGTCTATGTTCTTGATGAATTAAAGCTACCATTTGTAATTGGGATTGGTGATATTGGCAAGATGGCAGGACAGGACTCCTTAAAACATGGTGCACCAATTACAAAACAAGCAGTAGAAATTATTATGGAACGGAGTGGATATCATGAGTCAAACTAAGAAAATAGAGACCCCGATATCACCCATTTTAGAAAAGAATGAAGAAGAGTTAAAGAAACGTCTTGGGTTTGGTACTTCTTTTGATGTTGGTGTTCGGAAACTCTCCATTTTTGATAAAGAAATACAAATTTATTTTGTTAATGGGTTATGTGATATTCAATATATTATTGAAATTCTGAAAGAACAAATGGATCTTGATTCAAGAGGTCGAAAGACAGAATCAATTGATATAATCAAATCAATTTCCAATCATTTGCCGCATGTGCAAGTGGAATACACAAAGACAATTGAAGATGCAACGACTAAGATGCTTTCAGGTCTTATTTTCATCCTTGTTGAAGGTGAAGAAGAAGCAATTGTTATTGATGTAAGAAGCTATCCTGGACGTGGACCACAAGAGCCGGATACAGAACGGGTTGTAAGAGGGTCGCGTGATGGCTACACAGAAAATATAATTATTAATACAGCACTAACCCGACGAAGAATCAGAGATGACCGACTTCGTAACGAAATTATGCAGGTTGGGGAACGATCAAAAACAGATGTATGTATTTCATATATTGACGGTGTTGCTGATCCAAAGATGGTTAAGATTCTAAAAAAAGAATTAGAGGCAATTAACATTGATGGAATTTCAATGGCTGATAAAATAGTTGAAGAATTTATTGTTAAGCAAGGAATGAACCCATTTCCGCTTGTCCGTTACACGGAACGGCCAGATGTAGCGGCAAATCATTTACTTGAAGGACACGTGTTAATAATGGTTGATACATCTCCTAGTGTGATCATTACACCAACAACGTTGTTTCATCACGTCCAGCATGCAGAAGAATATCGTCAAGCTCCAATGATTGGTACTATTCTACGTTGGACAAGATTTACAGGAATTTTATTTTCACTATTAATTTTGCCATTTTGGTTATTGCTCGTTATGCAACCGTCTCTTTTACCGACTGCTCTAGAATTTATCGGGCCACAGGAGACAAATAATATACCGATCTTTTTACAAATTGTTTTTGCGGAGCTCGGGATTGAACTCTTAAGGATGGCGGCAATTCACACTCCTTCACCACTTGCAACCGCTTTGGGACTTGTAGCGGCCCTACTAATAGGGGAATTAGCGATTCAAGTTGGTTATTTTACTCCTGAGGTAATCTTATATGTAGCACTTGGAGCAATTGGAATGTTTGCTACACCAAGTTATGAATTAGGTGTTGCACTAAGGGTAAGTAGGCTCTTGTTAGTCGTAATCGTAGCAATTTTCAAAGCACCAGGGTTTATTATTGGTACAACACTGTTTATTCTTTTATTAGCTACAATTAAAACGTTTAATAAGCCTTATTTATGGCCGTTTTTACCATTTGATCCTCCAGCCATGTGGCATATCTTTATAAGATCATCTGTGCCAACTGTACGATTTAGACCGAGCATTGTCCGACCACAAGATCCAATTAAACAAAGATCAGAATAAAGTTCAATCCAAAAGGAGCATTTCTTCTTTTGGATTGTTCTGTTTAATCGCCTTGTCCCTTGCAGGTCCGAGCCTTCAAGGCTATGAACCTATTGAACTAACGACTTTTTTGTGTTAAAGTAAGTTTCATCAATTGTATCATTTCCGAAAAAATTATTAGCAGCTAGTGTTTTGACATTAGTTGCTTTTTTATTCGTATATAAGGAGACATAGATATGTATACACATGGAACAAGTCGTATTAACGAACAAGGTCATCTCGAAATTGGTGGCGTTGATTCAATTAAACTTGCTAGTCAATATGGAACACCACTATTCGTTTATGATGTTGCTCTTATTCGTGAACGTGCAAAGCAGTTCCAAGAGGCATTCAAGGCTGAAAAAGTCCCTTTCCAGGTCGCATATGCTAGTAAAGCCTTTAGCTGTATGGCAATGTTTCAGCTAGCAGAAGAGCTTGGTTTAAGCTTAGATGTTGTATCAGGTGGAGAGCTATATACCGCTATTGAAGCTGGTTTCCCAATGGATCGTGTACACTTTCACGGGAATAATAAGAGTATAGAAGAGTTGGAGATGGCTGTCGAAGCCAAGATTGGCTGTGTTGTTGTTGATAATTTCTATGAGCTTAATGAGCTAAGCCGCATTTGTAGGTCACGTAAATCTCATATGAGTATTCTCCTCCGTATTACGCCGGGTGTAGAGGCACATACTCATGATTATATTTCTACTGGTCAAGAGGATTCGAAATTCGGTTTTGACCTTGTAAGTGGTCAGGTTCACGAAGCTGTTCGAATTGCGAGTAAGGATGATTCCTTAACACTGCTTGGAATTCATAGTCATATTGGTTCACAAATCTTCGAAACAACTGGTTTTGTGATGGCAGTTGAGAAGATGTTTGACCTTATTTCTGACTTGAAGGCTCAATTTGATTTTGTTCCGACGGTCTTAAATTTAGGTGGTGGTTTTGGAATCCGCTACATTGAAGGAGACACGCCATTACCGGTTGGAGAGTATGTTCATAAGATGATTGAAGTTGTCAAAGACAAGGCAGCCTCAGCAAATTTAAATATGCCTGAAATTTGGATTGAGCCTGGCCGTTCATTAGTCGGTGATGCTGGAACAACTCTTTACTCAATTGGTTCACAAAAGCATATTCCGAATGTTCGCGATTATTTATCTGTTGATGGTGGAATGAGTGATAATCTGCGTCCAGCCCTTTACCAAGCTGAGTACGAAGGTGTTCTGGCTAACCGGGCAAATGAAGAGGCGACGGAAACTTTCTCTATTGCAGGTAAGTGTTGTGAGAGTGGAGATATGCTAATCTGGGATTTGCCTTTACCGAAGGCAAACCATGAAGATGTTTTAGCTGTTTTTTGCACGGGGGCTTATGGGTACTCAATGGCAAATAATTATAACCGAATTCCACGTCCGGCTGTTGTTTTTGTTGAGGATGGGCAAGTATTTGAAGTCATCACAAGAGAAAGCTATGCTGATTTAATTCGACTCGATTTACGGTTGCCGAGCCAAGCAGTTAAATAATGAAGGCTGACTGAAAAGGGATTTAATCTTTTTCAGTCTTTTTTTATGTAGTGAAGGAAAGGGGAGCTTTTACAACTCCATGGGTTACTATTCAAACAATTACTTCTTATTTTCTTTTATCAACTGAATCGTGTACAATAAGATGAATCCATATCAAATAGGAGGTAATACATATGAAAAAAGGATCTATTTCTTTTGAAAATGGGGAAAAGCTTGTAATTGAGTTTTTTCCAGAAGCAGCACCAGGAACGGTTGAAAACTTCGAAAAATTAGCTAATGAAGGCTACTATAATGGATTGACGTTTCACCGAGTGATTCCAGGATTTGTCGCACAAGGTGGATGTCCTACAGGAAATGGTACTGGAGGACCAGGCTATACGATTAAATGTGAAACAGCAGGGAACCCTCATAAGCATGTAGCTGGATCACTTTCAATGGCACATGCAGGTAAGGATACTGGTGGTAGTCAGTTCTTTATTGTTCATGAACCACAACCTCATTTAGATGGTGTGCACACTGTTTTTGGACAAGTTGTTGAAGGTTTAGACTCGGTTTATCGTATTAAGCAAGGTGATACGATGGAAGAAGTTAAAGTTTGGGAAGAATAAAATATGATAACAAAAAAGGGTCTAGCATTAAATTGCTAGACCCTTTTTGTCACTATAAATGATTCCTATACGCACTCGTTTTATCAGCATTGAAGTAGGGTAAGCTAGTAAGAAAGACGAAATGAGGGGAGAGATTCATTTGGATTGCGATGTATTAATTGTCGGTGGTGGTCCAAGCGGACTAAGTGCTGCCCTCGTCCTAGGCCGTGCTAAACGTTCCGTCATTGTGATTGATGAAGGTAGACCAAGAAATGCTGTAACAAGGCAATCACACGGGTTTTTGACTAGAGACAATATTAAACCGATGGAACTTCGCCAAATTGCCAGAGAACAGCTTCAGACTTACCCTGTGAACATTTTGGATGATACGGTTGTTGAAATCGAGACTCGGCAAGATTGGTTTGTCATTCACTCAAAAAAGAACAAAATACATGCCAAAAAAGTTATCTTTGCATCGGGATTAAAGGAACATTTACCGGAGATCGAGGGACTGCAAGAAGCATACGGGGTTTCAGTGTTTTCTTGCCCTTATTGCGATGGCTGGGAGCATCGTGACCAACCACTTGCAATAATCGGGAATGGCGAGAATTTATTTACCTATTGTAAGCTTATTAGCAATTGGAGTGAAGATCTAATCGTACTTTCAGATGGACCAACAATCCTTTCAATCGAAGAACAACAACAATTAAAAGACAGAAATATTACATTGATTGAGGAACCAATAAAAGAATTAAAGTCTATTGATGGAAGACTTACAGAAATCACTTTTGAAGAGAATGATTCTATCCAACGAACTGCTGCTTTTCTCCTTAATACATATGCCACACAATTCACAACCCTTCCGGAAAAATTAGGAGTGGAATTGAACGAAAAGGGTGGCTATCAGACAAAGAGACATGGAAGGACGTCAACTGATGGTCTCTATATTATTGGCGATGCTGCTAAACGCTTCACTGGGTTAATTGGAGCAGCAAGTGAAGGCTATGAAACAGGAATTGCTGTTAACCTGGATTTAATCAATGAGGAATGGGATGAAAAAAGCTGATTTTGAGCATGATCAATTGGTAGACAAAACACCTTTGAGTGAATTCTCAAAGGTGTTTTTGGTATGTGCCGAACGAAAATACAGGATGAACTGTTAAGAAATCGATGTCTGAGGGTCTATAATCTGAGCGTACCCACATTTCAGTGGTAAGGTCAAAGCCTTTTACCATAACGATATACACTAATACCAAAAAAAGAATAGACAGCAACAACGTTTCAACATATACTAAACAAAATATTATTAATTATTAATCTGATGAGTTTACTTGGTTTTAGAGAGGGAGAAAGAAAATGAGTTATGAGATTGCTGTAGTTATCTTCGTTGTTTTAGTGATGCTCATTTGTTTAGTGAAGGAAGTGGCACGACCAGAATTTATTGTTTTTTGTTCATTAGCCGTTATTTTATTATTGGGTATTATTTCACCGACAGAGGCCTTAAAAGGATTTTCAAATGAGGGGATGTTAACGGTAGCTTTGTTATTTATTGTTGCAGGTGCCGTAAAGGAAAGTGGTATGCTTCACCAAATTGCTTATAGAACAATGGGAAATGGTGTACATCCAAGACGGTCACTATTTAGGATGATGCTACCAATTTCAGCAGTCTCCGCTTTTTTAAATAACACACCAGTTGTTTTGATGTTTACCCCAATTGTCCGAAAGTGGTGTCAGGAACATAATATCTCTCCATCGAAATTCTTAATTCCTCTTTCATACGCAACCATTTTTGGAGGAACACTGACACTCATCGGGACTTCAACGAACCTAGTTGTTCACGGATTAATGATTGAGCAAGGGATGAGTGGATTTACAATGTTTCAATTAGCAATAGTCAGTCTACCTGCATGTCTAATTGGGATCATTTATATGGGGACAATCGGTTATAAGCAGTTACCCAATCGTAAATCTTCAGAAGAGTCTTTTGAAAATAGCTCTAGAGAATACTTAGGAGAAGCGGTAATTGAAGCGGATTCACCTCTGATCGGTAAAACAATTGAGGAAGCGGGTCTACGCAATCTTGATGGTCTATACTTAATTGAGATCATTAGTAATGGTGAAAGAGTCGCTCCAGTTACGACATATCAAAAGCTAAAGGCACATGATCAATTGATTTTCACAGGATTACTTCCTTCAATTGTCCAACTTCAACAGATGAAGGGGTTGCGTGTTGAGACAGGGACTAATATTAAATTAGATGATTTAAGAAATGGGCAAACAACGCTAATTGAGGCCGTTATTTCTCATCAATCTTCATTGCTATTTAAGACTGTGAAGGAGAATCAATTTCGAACTCGTTATAACGCAGGGATCGTCGCCATTCATCGAAATCAAGAGCGGATAAATAGTAAGGTTGGAGATATTGAGTTAAAGCCAGGTGATACCCTTCTTCTTTTAACGAATAAAGAATTTCTTGCTCGATGGAAGAACTCTGATGACTTTTATCTACTTACACCTGTAGAGCCAGAAATAATAGATCATCGAAAATCAAAAATCGCACTCTTCACACTTGTTGGAATGATTTTACTTGCTTCATTTAATATTTTACCAATGTTTCAATCATCGTTACTCGCAGTAATGATCCTATTCTTAACAAGAACAGTGACATTAGAAGGGGCAAAAAAATACATTCAGTTTAGTGTGCTATTGATTATAGCGTGTTCCATCGGGATCGGTATCGCGCTTGAGAAGACGGGAGCAGCAGCACTTATTGCTGGCTCATTTGTTCAGGTGACAGATGGTTTTGGTGTTCTAGGTGCCTTGATCATAATCTATTTGTTAACAACTGTTTTTACTGAAGTAATTACTAATAATGCCGCAGCGGTATTAATGTTTTCGATTGCTCATGCTGTAGCAATACAGTTAGGTGTCGATCCAATGGCATTTTTTGTTGCAATTACGATTGCAGCATCAGCAAGCTTCGCTACACCAATTGGTTATCAAACAAATCTAATTGTTTATGGACCAGGAGGATATCGTTTCTCGGATTATTTAAAGGTTGGTATTCCTTTAAATCTATTATACTTCCTTGTTACTGTTACTATTGTTTATTTTGTTTGGATTATTTGAAAATAAAATTAAACAAATATGTTTTAGAATAGTGTGTACGGGTATGGTGGTAAGAGGGAGTGATTTTGATGTCGAAAAGAGTAATAACGCAAATGGATGATGAGATGCTTCTATCGGTTTATGATGCAACGAAGCGCGGTTTGATACTCTTTAAACACGAGAATACCTCATCTTTAAATGAACTCGAAACCCAATTGGAAAAGGAAATGAACTCTCGTAAGTTATTACGTTGCAAAAAAAATTATTCTGACGCTTCTAAGGTCATTTTATGACTTGAAGCGTCTTCTTTTAATATTTTACCAATTTACCCAAACCATTTTGGACACTCCTCATACAATGAAGTGTAAAAATCAAAAGAGGAGGAGCTTTGATATGAAAATAAATAAAACGATACCTGACGTTTATATACCTTCTATGAAGAAGGAAAAAGAGAGACCGATTGAAAAGATTGATTCAGTCACACCAGAATCCGAAAATGAAGCGGTTTCTCAGTTGGTTGAAACTGAAGTCAAAGAAGAATTGATGGATGAAAAAGAAATTGATCAGCAGGAAAAAAGAAAGCTAGTCTATGATCCATGGGCAGCTCTCTTATTTGGTAGAACGCATCCTGTAATGAACAGCCACAATCCAAAAGAATAACAAAAAGAGCGACTAATGGATAAATCACATTTAGTCGCTTTTTTGAATTAGATACTGTTTAGTAGCTGCTTTGTAATTGCTTGATATCCAACTGCATTGGGGTGGAGGTCACGAGCAAGGCTACCTGGTTGGCTGAAGTGGTTGTAAATATCAACACATCTTATCGTTGCTGAACGATAGCTACAAATGATTCTGTTTATTTTCTTAATCACAGCTGTGCTTAAAGGAATATGTGGAACGGGGTTATATAATCCAATAATACGAATTTGATAATTTTTTGTAGGAGTAGCTGATTTTATTAGTTGGATTTGTTGCAAAATCTTATTAAGATTTACTGAAAATTTAGAGATGGTCATTTCTAATTGAGAGGGGTCTTTAGTTCTCTCAACATATTCTAATGCTTTAAGAAGATCATTTCCGCCAATTGTGAGTGTAATCAAGTCTGCACGTGCGATTGCTAATCGTGTTCGTGGATTTTGCAGTGAGACAAGCAATTCTTGGGAAGTCAATCCGACTTTGGCTATTTTCTGTACTTTGACAGGAATTCCTGAGTGTCTAAGAATTGTTGCAGATCGATTAACAAATCCTCCAAGGGAATCTCCGATCCCAACAGTTAAGGAATCTCCTAGTGCTGTATAATGCAAAACGGTTCCTCCTTTCTCATAACTATAGTAGTCTATGAGAAATAACGGAGGTTCGTAAGGGCATTTGTGATCAGAAGGATTTATCATATATGCAAATGGGTTTGTCTCAAAGGTAATTTACCCTTTGGGACAAACCCATTTTTTAATAGCCCTTGTTATAATCAACTAAATTAATTGTTGGTGTATTACCGCCAACATACATTTTGAGATTTGGTATGAAAATGTCTTCTATCACTCGCTTGGTATAATGCTCAGTTGAACCAGAAGTGTGTGGAGTAATGATTACATTTTCAAATTCCCATAGTGGACTCGAAACAGGTAAAGGTTCTTGTTCGAAAACGTCCAAGCCTGCTCCAGCTATCGTTCCTTCTTGCAGTGCATTGATAAGGTCTGGTTCGTTAACAATTTCCCCTCTACCGATATTAATGAAAAACGCTGATGGTTTCATCATTTGAAATTGTTTTGCTTTGAACATCTCAACCGTATTTGTAGTTAGTGGTAATGTAACAACAACATAATCACATTTGGGAAGAAGTTGGTCGAGCTGGTTTGGCGTGTACATTTCATCTACGTTAGCTTCAGGTTTACCTGAATGTCTCATTCCTACAACCTTCATTCCAAACGCTTTTGCAATTTTAGCTGTCTCCTTACCAATCTCACCAACCCCAATAATTCCAATTGTTTTCCCATGGATTTCGAGATTCATATTTGCATGATGCCACTGCTTTTGTTTTTGCTGTAACACATATGTATTTATTTTTCTAGTTAAACTTAGCATTAAGCCGAAAATGGTTTCAGAGATTGGATTAGCGTGGACACCGTTCGCACTCGTAATGATTAAGTCTTTATCTTCAAAGTGTTTTAAGGGTAAGTTATTCACTCCTGCACTCCAAGTTTGTAACCATTTGAGGCAGGAGAGTTGGTGTAGTTGATTTCTCATTTCTGATTTCCATCCTAAGATCACTTCAGCATTTTTTAAATGATTCTCCCAATGGGATTGTTCTTTACCTATGATGACATCCCAGTTTGGGACGAGTTCTTTAATTTGCTGTTTATAATTATTGTGTATATCGTGTGCAATAATGATCGTATGAGTCGGCATAGCTTACCTCCTAGGATATAGTATTACTAACTTCGAGTATCTAAGTAGGTTTCCCTGCTTTTTGATCTTACTTACCAATTTTAACAAGCTTTTTCTCGAACCACATTTAAGTTTCCGCATATGCTATCAAGAACCAACAGTCAATAAAGAAATGATTGACTTAGGTTAAGATACATTAACTAGAGGAGGAGATTTTAATGGGTTACGGATATGATAGTTGTGGATATGGTTACGGTGCACCAGTGGCGGCTCCAGTAGCACCAGTAGCAGGGACTGGAAACGGTTTTGTATTAATTGTTGTCTTGTTCATTCTATTAATCATTGTTGGATCTGCATGGTGTTAATAAAAGCATAACAGACGGGAACACCTCCTGTCTGTTTTTTTGTTCATAGTATAATTAATAGGAAGAAACACATAGTGTTCGTCAGTCACTATGCTTTATTTGATTGAGATACAGGGCTTGAATTTCAAATCATACTTGTCTCCCTTTTATCATAAATTAGTTTAATTAGCTAATCAAAAAGGGAGGTATGGAATGGGGTCAGGACTATTTCCAATTATTCATCAATTATCAAAGTATAGCAGACACTCTTTTTTTGCAGACTTATATGCCGCATTCATGGTTGCATTACTATTGATACCTCAAGGAATGGCATATGCAATTCTCGCTGGTTTACCTCCTGTCTATGGTTTGTATGCAGCTATTTTCCCAGCGATTATTTATAGCTTGCTTGGTTCATCTAGACAATTATCGGTGGGGCCTGTAGCTGTCATTGCAATTATGACTTTTACGGAAATTGCGAAAATCGCCACTCCTGGATCCATTCAATATATCTCTTTAGTTATATTTCTCACACTGTTAGTTGGGCTCCTACAAATGTTGATGGCTATTTGTAGGGTAGGTTCTCTAATGAGATATATCTCACCTAGTGTGTTGCGGGGATTTACCTCGGCATTAGCACTAACGATAATTTTAAATCAGTTGGGGCAACTTATAGACGTAACATTTGCAAAAGAATTACCTTTCTTTTTTGCTTTATTAGATTTGATTAAACAGTTTCCAGAAGCCCAATTTGCTTCAGTTGCCTTTACTGCTATTCTGATTGTTATTTATGGCTGTAGTTTGGTTGTTAAGAAGGTTCCAACGACACTATTATTTATCATAAGTAGTACACTTCTAGTTTCATTTTTCACTTTAGAGGATTTTCAAATTAAAACAATCGGGGTGATTCCTAGTGGGTTACCTGATGTAGAGTTTCCAGTGCTCATTCTGGAACATTGGCATATTCTTATCCCACTTGCCTTGTTTATTTCACTAATTAGCTTTCTAGAATCGTTTGCTATGGCTCAGGCTTTAAATAAGAAAGCACGAGAAGCCCTTGATCCAAACCAAGAATTATTTGCACTTGGCATGGCTAATACAGTAGGTAGTTTCTTTAGCTCATTCCCTGTCGCAGGTGCATTCTCACGCTCAGCAGTAAGCGAGCAGGCTGGTGCGAGAACTGCTCTCAGTTCACTACTTGCTGCAATTATGGTCATTCTCGCTTTATCTTATCTAACCTCGGCGTTCATTCATTTGCCACAGTCAGCTTTGGCTATTATCATTGTTCTTGCTGCAAGAAAGCTTATTCATTTGCCAGCTCTTTCTGAACAATGGAATATAGATACATTATTAGTTTCTATTACCTTTCTTTCGTCACTGCTGTTAGGAATTAAGCTAGGCTTTATTGTTGGGGTTTCACTTAGCTTTGTATTATCAATTATAGGGAAGTATATAGTGAAAGAGAAGTAATGCTTGACACTATAATCATTTTAAAATAAGTTTAGTCTCATATACTAAAAATAATTAGAAAGTAATGAATATAAAGGTTTAAGGTTTGAATAGATGCTTGGGGAAAAACAGCATGAATCTCAAAAAGAACGGCGGATGATAATATGACTGAAAATCTGTTACTAGCCTTTGGATTAACGTTAATGGCTGGTCTTGCTACAGGGATAGGAAGTATCCTTGCTTTCTTTACTTCAACAACAAACACAAAGTTCCTATCATTTGCACTTGGGTTTTCGGCAGGTGTGATGATTTATGTATCGATGGTTGAGATATTTGTAAAAGCCCAAGATGCACTCGTATCAGCCATGGGAGTAAAGCTTGGAAACTGGATAACCGTAGCTGGTTTTTTTGGTGGAATGTTGCTAATAGCCATGATTGATAAGCTTATTCCAAAACAAGGAAACCCACATGAAATAAAGAAAGTCGAAGAAATGAGCGGTCCGGTTAAAGATTTAAAAGATCCAGCATTGCTTAAAATGGGTACGTTCACGGCATTGGCGATTGCAATACACAATTTTCCGGAAGGGATCGCAACCTTTACCTCAGCACTACATGATCCTGGATTAGGAATTGCAATTGCAGTAGCGATTGCGATTCATAATATTCCTGAGGGCATTGCTGTTTCTGTCCCAGTATATTTTGCTACAGGTGATCGGAAAAAGGCATTTAAGCTCTCCTTTTTGTCTGGTTTATCTGAACCTCTTGGTGCGGTGGTCGCATTTTTATTCTTGATGCCTTACCTAAATGATGTTATGTTTGGTATTATTTTTTCAGCCGTTGCTGGTATTATGATTTTTATATCGCTTGATGAACTTCTGCCAGCAGCCAAGAAGTACGAAGAAGCTCACTCGTCTATTTATGGTGTTATCGGGGGAATGGCCGTTATGGCACTTAGCTTACTTCTTTTTATCTAGTTATAGGAAACCAAAGTATCACAGTTGTTCTGTGATACTTTTTTTCATTTATATGTAAATAATTTCATGTAACTATTGCCGAATAATATCGAATATAGTATTGTGAAGTATAGTTTAATGGGTAATTGTTAATGATTAATTACTATAAATAGGAAGAGTTAAGTGAAGAATATAAATGGGGTGTAGAAATGTGCGGTATTGTTGGAGCATTCGGAAAAGACGTTCCTACAGATAATGACTTAAAAACGATTACGGAGATGATCACCCATCGTGGTCCAGATGAGGTTGGCTATTACAGGGACAGTTATGTTAAATTCGGATTCCGTAGATTAAGTATTATAGATATAGAAAACGGTCATCAACCATTAACTTATGAAAATTATCGGTACACGATTATTTTTAATGGTGAAATTTATAATCATATTGAAATCAGAGAGAAACTAAAAAAGCAAGGTCTAACCTTTCAAACTGATTCAGATACTGAGACTATTATCGCTTTGTACAGTGTAATGAAGGAAGAATCAGTCAAAGAACTTAGAGGAATGTTTTCATTCATTATATGGGACAAGCAAGAGAAGGAGCTTTTTGCAGCTAGAGACTATTTTGGCATCAAGCCATTTTTCTACGCTGAAATCAACGAGACTTTGTACATAGCTTCAGAAGCTAAGTCTATTTATGAAATGCTCGATGGAATTGAGATTAATACAGAAATGCTTCAGCATTATTTAACATTTCAGTATTTTCCAGAGCCTTACACTGTTGCAAAGGCAATTAAAAAGTTGTCACCAGGTCACTATATTAAGCAGAAATATGGTGAGAAGATGGTGATCAAGCCTTATTGGAAACCTAACTTTGCTCCGACATCAGACTCCTATGACTATCAAAAGGGGAAAATCCTTGATGTCTTAAGGGATTCGGTAAATGTTCATATGAGAAGTGATGTGCCTGTAGGCTCCTTTCTATCTGGAGGAATTGATTCAACGGCCATCGTAGCTTTAGCAAGAGAGGTAAATCCAAATATTAAGACTTTCAGTGTAGGCTTTGAAATTGATGGATTCAGTGAAATCGATGTGGCCAAAAAGACGGCAGATAAATTGAACGTAGAAAATATCGATTATTTAATTACGCCAGATGAATACTTGAAAGAGCTCCCTAAAATTATTTGGCATATGGATGAGCCTATGGCTGATCCTGCTGCTATTCCATTATATTTCGTTGCAAGAGAAGCGAGTAAGCATCTTAAAGTTGTGCTTTCTGGTGAGGGAGCAGATGAACTATTTGGTGGTTATAATATTTACCGGGAACCTAGTGCATTAACAGGATTTTCTAGATTACCTTCTGGAGCACGAAGAATATTAAATCTTATCGCAAAACAGCTACCAGATGGTGTAAAAGGAAAAAGCTTTATAGAACGTGGTACCACGCCACTTGAAGAACGTTATATCGGAAATGCTAAAATTATGAATGAATTGGAAAAAGAAGCGTTTTTGCAAACGTATGATAAAACTCGACCAGTCTCTGAGATTACAAAGGCAATGTATAATGATATTACTCATTATGATGATGTTATGAAGATGCAATACATTGATCTGAACACATGGCTTCGTGGCGACATTTTAGTCAAGGCTGATAAAATGACAATGGCACATTCGTTAGAGCTCCGTGTACCTTTCTTGGACAAAGAAGTTTTTCGTGTCGCTAGTGAATTGCAAACTAGTCATAAAATGGCTAATGGAACCACGAAATTCATACTTAGAGACGCGATGAAAGAAATTATTCCTGAACATATTTTTATGAGGAAGAAATTAGGCTTCCCTGTTCCGATTCGTCATTGGCTTCGTAATGAATGGTTTGGTTGGGCTGAGAAGCTTATTAAGGAAAGTGCGACTGAGCATCTGTTTGAGAAAGGATATCTCTTGAAAATGTTAGAGGCTCACCGAAATCAGAAGGGTGATTATAGTCGTAAGCTTTGGACTGTATTAATCTTTATGATTTGGCATCAAATCTATATTGAGGGATTATATCGTTTCAATGAGCCTATTTCTGAGGATCCTAAACAAAATAATGAAAAAGTTGCTTCAACATCTTTCTAGATGTGAAGCAACTTTTTTTTAATGAAGAACTATAGCTTGTTTGCCCATTTGCTCCCAAGCCTCAATAAAAGATCCACGGGGCATTTTTCGATTTTTGGTCCCTTCTAGAGGGTCATTGAAATAGATGAATTCTTGATCAAAGCCTGTTACCACAACAGAGTGTAAATGGTAGGTAATTTCTCTCGGTCCATTTGGGGTTTGCCACGTCTCAAAAGCACTTGAAGGTAATTTCGAATATTTGGTATTGGAAATGATCCAAACAGGATGTCCTTGTGATAGTTGGAGTAAGACATGGTCAAATGAAGTACCAGTTAAATTGATCACGTCTTCGTCTGAGTAATCCTTCGCTAACTGTTCAATAGGAAGGTGATAGACACCATAGCCTGGATTGGTTCGATTGTACATATCACCTACAAAGCCTTGATGGGGATCGCCAAAATAGATCGTATCTCCTTTTTTCTGATAGGGAGTAGGGTCTTTCATGACTTTTTCTGCAAGGAACATCTTATCAATCGAAAGATGATGGTAAGCAAATAGCATAGCAAGACTTGTCACCTCACAGCCACGAGGTAGCTCTGGGAGTTGTTCAATTAGAGGAACATTGAGAAGTACTTTTTCGGCTATATTTAGATTTCTATGCCAGATGAGATTTCCTTGAACGTGTAAATGAACCTCAGTATCCTCACTCAAACGAGCTGCATCAATAGCCTCTGAATATAAGGTGAAACCGTCGATTATCTCATTATTTCTTATTAATAGAAATGGTAAGTCATTTTCTGAAACTTCATTTAAGCTTGGCACGTCTGTAAATAGAGCAAAATCTAGAGTAAGATCATTCTTTGAAACATAATAAACAATACTAGCAGTACTAAAGAATAATCCACAAAAGAGGAAAACACCCATTCCTTTTAAGGCGACACTTCTCTTGTTGGTAAATTTGAAATAAAGAACGGTAAATAATATAAGGGTAATCAAAATATAAATGAGTCCTGATATGGCGAGTATTTTAAATCGCCTCCTGTTCGAGATAATATCTAGGTATTAATATAGTATCAATGATAGATAAGAGTAACAACAGAAAAAATATGGGCATTTTTTTTTAAATCGATGGTCTATTACGTTTTCAGTATTGAAAAGACAACATAAAAAGATGCCTTAAAAGGTTGTTGACCTTTGAAGACATCCTGCGAACCGTTTATATGTGATTTACTATTACGGAGTTTAATTGTAAAACCTAATTTAGATTAAGAAATTTAACACATACTGGATTTGGGATTGATAGCTCAATCCCTGTTTTTGTTAATTCACCTGTTTCTTGGTTTCTAGAGAATTGAACAATATTATTAGAATCTTTATTTGCTGCAAAAATAAACTGACCTGTCGGATCAATTGAGAAATCACGTGGATGCGATCCTTCCGTTGATGTAAAGGAATTAAGAGTGATTTGTCCAGTATTCTCATCAATAGTGAAGAGAGCTATACTGTCATGACCGCGATTCGAAGCATAGAGGAACCGACCATCGCCTGATAAGTGAAGTGCTCCTCCAGTACTTTCTTCTTCAAAATTTTCAGGTAGTGTAGATAGCACCTGAATTTCTTTGAGATTTCCATTGTCATGATCATATTCAAAAACAATTACTTCTGAGCTTAATTCTGCATTGACGTAAGCTGTTTTGCCATTAGGGTGGAATCTAATATGTCTCGGACCACTCCCTGGTTTTACGGTGATTTCTTTATGTAGTGAAAGCTTTCCTTCCTCAACCTTGTACATAGCAATCTTATCTGTACCTAGATCCACAACACACAAGAAGTTTCCATCAGGTGTGATGCCAGCAAAGTGGGCATGGGCCTTCTCTTGGCGAGCTTCGTTAGGTCCATTCCCCTCATGTTGGACAGTCGACAAGGCCTTTGATAACTGTCCATTCTCATTAATAGAGAATGCATCAGCTGTTCCTTTATGATAATTAGCTGTGAATAGGTACTTATTCGATTCATCTAAACTAACATGGCATGGCGGACTTCCTGCTTCAACCTGATGGTTAATAAGGGTCAAATCATGTTCCTCATTAATCGAATAAGCTGCGACTCCACCATCTTCCCCTACTTTAGCGACAGAGTATAAGTAATCATTATTTTGACTAATTGTTAAATAAGTGGGACCACCAATTTCGGCGACTGCTTTGACATGATCCACTTGTCCTGAAACTGGGTCCACCTGAAAACGATAAATTCCTTTGCTGTCTCCATTTGTGTATGTACCGACGTATGCAACTAACTGATCAGATGTTTTCATAGTTATCATCCCTCCATAGTGAATTTCTACAATTTCACTATAACATAGATGCAGGAGAGAGTAATTGCTATACGAATTATTATCAACTAAAATGATGATAGTAGAAAAAACTGCGGAATGGAACTGAAAGCTTAAAGGAGTTTTTAACATGACTAATATCAATCATGAAAATATACAGTTAATTGCTATTGATATGGATGGTACTCTCTTGGATCACGAACATAAGATTTCAATTGAAAATAGGAAGGCGATTAAGGCAGCACAGGATAAAGGAATTCACGTTGTTATTAGCACTGGGAGAACTCGAATGACACTTGACGATTTAATAGAATCTCTATCGTTAGATTCCTATCTTATTACAGTGAATGGCAGCGAAATTTGGGATGCATCTCGTCAATTGGTTGATAGACAAATTCTTAGTACAGATTTAGTGGAATATATGTGGGAGTTGAAGCAAAAGCATCAAACAGAATGTTGGGCAGCTTCAGTTGGAAATGTATGGAGAGAAACGTTCCCAGAGGACTTTACTTCCCATGAATGGATGAAGTTTGGTTTTAATATAGAGGATGATCAACTAAGACAAATCATACTAGAAGAGCTATCTGAAAATCAGCTACTAGAGGTAACTAACTCAAGCTTAACGAATTTGGAAGTGAATGCAGGTGGTGTGAATAAAGCGAGAGCAATTGAAAAAGTATGCGGTTTATTGGGACTGACGATGAATCAGGTCATGGCTCTCGGTGATAGCCTAAATGATCTAGCGATGATTAAGGAAGCAGGTATTGGTGTTGCGATGGGGAATGCTCAGCCCATCGTAAAAGAAGCAGCAGATTGGGTCACAGTAACAAACGAAGAGAGTGGTGTAGCAGAAGCAATTAAGAAGTGGTGTTTATAAACCGCAAGACGCTTGCTACTATTATCTTGTTTCCAATTTATACTATCTGCCGAAATGCAGCGACGTCTGCACGAACCGCAATTAGTGGGGCAGTTATTAGTATGTCTGGCTCTATTGATCAGCTCCGAAAAAAGTATATAAGTAAAAAAAGGCTGGGCATAGTTAAAGTGTCTAACTGAAATACCGAACAAAGCATTTACTCAGCGGATGAAATGTACGTAGACTCCTGCGCGATGCAAAAGAGGCCACTGAAAAAGGTGTGATTTTCACCTTTCTTCAGTGGCCTCATGGCTCACCGGCTTCCCGCGGAAAGCGAAGTATATTTTAGGAGCGGTTTACGTCCGCCAACTATATTGTTCGGATTTTCTATTAGTTAAATCACTATTGTCTCAGCCTCTGTTTATTTTAAAAATGAATCGATGTCATCGACAAATGGTTGTTTGTCATAGGAAAGATATAGTGCTGATGAAAGTCTAATAGGATCACCGAAAAAAAAGCGTTCATACTGTGTTTGTCTCGAGCCAAAAGGACTCATTGTTAAATCCCAAGCTAATCTTGTCAATTGTACACGTTCTCTACCTTTCACATTTGCTGCTTGAAGATAATGTTCTAATTCTTTTCCGATCGTTGTATTAAAGTCGGCCTCAGTTGGAAGAGAGATAAAACCACTTGCACCAATTAGATGAAGAATCTCAACGAGACGTGGATATGTTTTTTGATAATAGTTAGATGCTGTCATTAGGGGAACATGTGCAGGAACCATTGTGCCGAAAGAATTTACACTTGCTTCTGACTCGGCCCTAGCTAGTAAAGATTTCATAATTTCCAAACAAACGATGATTTCACTCAATTTTTCTTGTATATGTTGATATTGTGTGACGTCAATCGAAGTTGCTAATGATTCACCAACTCCTAGTATGAATTCTGTCTTGATTATTTGTCTTGATACCGCCTGATACAAAAGCATAATATTAAGATTTGTTTCTGTGAAAATAGTACTAGCCTTTTCAGAATTTTTATATAGTAGAACGCACTCCCAGGGAACGAGGACGTGATCGAATACAACGATAGCGTCGACCTCATCGAACTGTGACGACAACGGGTAATCAAATTGACAATTTGAACTAGATGCGTAGGATTGCCGACATAGAAATTTCAACCCTGGTGTGTTAGATGGAATGGCGAATGCGAAAGCGTAGGTAGTGTCCATTGATTTAGTAGCAGCAGGTAAGACGAGTATTTCATCGGTGATCCCCCCCTGTGTTGCGAGTAGGCGAGCACCATGAATGACAATACCATCTTCGGTTTCGTCGATGACTTTTGCAGCGACAATGTCATCCTTATTATTTTCTCTATAAGATTCAAAGTAAAAGGGCGAGCGATTAGATTGAGGATTTATAAATGTATGAGTAAAGGACAAATCATTTTTTTTTGCTCTTTCGTAAAGGTTTGTAGCGTTATTTGCAAAACGATTATCAAAAAATGAATGGGATGTACCTAATGTCATAATAGCTGTATTAATGTAATCTGGTGATCTACCAATTGTTCCTCCATTTTCTTTTGCCCAAAGCTGTGTCCCATCCCGTCGTTCCTGTAGGCAAGAAATTGTTTTTGGCTGTTTATAGGCAAAGTTATGTCGCTCATTTTGCTCTACAAATGTTAATTTTTCTTGTAATGAGCTGTCATGTTGTAGCTCGTATAAGGCTGCTTTGCTTTTTAAGATTCCCTTGAATGCTTGATGCTCAGAGAGTTTATCCTCCACTTTTTCCCCGTCAATCCAAATTTCATTCTTTAGTTTGTCGATACGATCTATATATTGTTTTCCTGTAACAATGGACACCTGGATCCCACCTTTTATGGTCTATATGCGTATTTTATGGGGGTATTCACTTTTTGTGAATGAATATAACCAACAGCATACGGACAGACAGAAAGAGAATAACTTATAAATTATTTGAATTTAAGTAGTCAACATTCACTAACAATCCTAGGCTGTGGCACGGGTTTCCTTTAACTAAAGATGGAGTGTTAAAGATTATAAAATAAATTAAATAATTGAAACCGTTTTCAATCTTTGGAAAAAGTATTACAATGAGAACTGATAGATTAAGATCGTTGTTATTTACTTAGGCAATAAGATGGGAGGGTCATACAACATGAATAAAGTCATTTTAGTTGATGATGAGCGTTTTGTTCGCCAAGGTCTACTCAATCTAATTGATTGGGAAAAATGTGGTTTTCAGGTTTGTGCAGAAGCAGATAATGGTAAGGGAGCGTTGCAACAGATTGAACAAACGAACCCTGATTTAGTCATCACGGATATTCGAATGCCTGTTCTAGATGGAATTGAGTTAATAAGACAGACAGTCGAAGAAAGGGATCTGGACACGAAATTTATCATTTTAAGTGGCTATAATGATTTTAAATATGCCCAGAAGGCAGTGAGATATGGTGTTTATGACTTTATATTAAAGCCAATTGAGAAAGAAGAGTTGGAAGAAACTCTAATACAACTCAGTACTTCTATTTTAAAGGAAAAAGCGATTAAACAATCGAATGAAAAAATACTGATAACAAATAGATTTGAAGAAATAATTAGTGGTAAAGTTGAACATTCAGAAGATCTATTAGAAATCTTGAAGTTAAACAAAGCTAGCAAATTTTACTATATTATTATTGAGATTAATGGCAGTGATTTGAATGAAGAGAACTGCTTACAATTGGAGAAAGGTAGGATTGAGGAATTAATTGGGGAATGGTCTAATGGGAGTCCTAATCTTCCTTTTCGAACTCACCAACGTAATAGTTACGGTTTATTAGTAACTGATTTAACGTTGGATAGATTCATGAACAGTTTTGATATATTTATTGAAAAATTGCAGTTGAACCTTCAAAAAAAACTGGGTAAACATATCTCTATTTATATTGGGGATGGGGTAGACAGTTTGAGTGAAGTATCTACTTCAATGGATTCAGCTAATTTTGCGATGCAATATAAATATAGTTCGAATGATAATAAACCAATTTATTATACTAAGGTGAAAAATTTAACAATCATTTATACTGAAATGGATACAGCCATTTATCAAAAATTACTCGTATCAATTGAAGAGAATCATAGAAAGGATACCGTGTTAATTATTGACCAAATGTTTGAGGAATTCCAAACTAAATTATTTGCACCTGAAGCTATAAAAACGTCAATTAATCGTTGTGTCCATAGTGTAACCAAAACGATTAGAAATATGGAGGGGGACGAGAAGAACCTTTCGAGTTTGCCAATAATGATTAAATGGCATCAATATTCTTGGACATTCGAACAATTAAAAAAGATCTTTTCCGATTTTGTACTCGAAGCCTCAGAATATCTAGTTGAGCTAAGAAAGCAAAATGGCAAAGGAGATATCCAAAAAGTAAAAAAGTTTATTGAAGCCAATTTCCATAATAATATTAGTTTAAAAAGTATCGCTAATACGTTCTTTATGAATCCTGTCTATATGGGTCAGCTTTTCAAGAAAGCATACGGTATGTATTTTAAAGAATATTTGTTGCAGGTAAGAATTGAAGAAGCAAAGAAACATTTACGCCAAACTAATTTAAGAATCTATGAAATTGCTGAAAAGGTCGGCTTCCAAAGTCCCGATTATTTTGTCACTCAATTTGAAAAAATTGAGAACCTGACACCAACAGAGTACCGCAATCAAATTCTACAACAAAGTAATTTAGAGTAATGGGGAAACTATGGGTAAATTTAATATTAATAATGTCAACTTAAGAAATAAGCTATTAATTGTCTATTTCTTCTCGGTCTTTATTCCAATCCTATTAACTAATATCATTTTTTATCATGTTACGATTACAAATGTTCAAAAACAAAAAGAAGCAGATCTAACTTTAGCTGTCAGACATATGTCTGATAGCTTCAAAAACATTGTTAATGATGCAGTTGGGATATCGGCAACCATTTATACCGATAAGACTCTCCATGATTTTTTAGAAAAGGATTATCAATCCATCGTTGAGTATGTTAATGATTATGATTTAGTTTTAAGAAACTATAAGTATAGTACGCTCTATGCTTCAATTAAAGATTTTAATTTATTCACAGATAATCAAACTGTGTTGTATGCGGGCGGTATTCGAAATGCAATGGAGGACCTCCCGAACCAAGAATGGCTGAAAGATGTGCTTAATTCATCTACGTTTGCACCTACTGTGATTAGAATAGATGATGAAAAAAGTGAAAACGGATTCATTTTCAGTGTGATTCGTAAACTAGATCATTTTCATAACAATACAAAACAGAAAATTGTTAAGATTGATTTAAATACAGAACTAATAAAGAAAGCCTTTGTTAACGCAACGTTTCAAGGTGAAGTCTATTTGGTTGATGAGAATAATATGATTCAATATACAACCGCAGCTAATAGTGATACGGAATTTTTCTCTGATAAATTAATTGAACAAGATTCGCTTGTTTTTTCAGAAGAATACACAATCAACTATTTAAATGAATGGAAAGTGATTGGTATTGTTTCCGAAGCGACCATTTTAGAAGAGGCTCAAAATTCAAGAAGATTCATTTTGTATTTAGCTGCTATTAATTTCTTTGTCCCCTCTTTTGTTATTATTTATATTACTAGTTCACTACACTCACGTTTAATCAGGATCTTAAAACAAATGAAGCGAATGAAACATCAACAATTTAATAGTATTGAAGGTGTTGAATATAAGGATGAGATAGGCCAGTTAACAACTGAATTTAACCGCATGTCTAAGAAAATCAAAGATTTAATTAATGATGTGTATCTTGCTAATCTGCAAAAGAAGGACCTTGAACTAAAAAGTAAACAAGCTCAATTGAGTGCTCTTCAAAGTCAAATAAATCCACATTTTCTATTTAATTCTTTAGAAACGATTCGAATGAGAAGCATGCTAAAAAATGAAGATGAGACAGCAAATATAATTAAGAATATGGCTAAAATCCTTAGAAATTCAATTTCGTGGGGGAAGGACTGGGTAACTGTTCAAGAAGAATTAAAAATGATTCAATACTTTCTAGAGATTCAAAAATATCGTTTCGATGAAAAATTAAACTATCATATTGAAGTAGATGATGATGCAAAGGAATGTAAGATTCCGAACATGGCATACACTCCATTTATAGAAAATGCTAGTATTCATGGAATTGAACCAAAGCTCGGTAACGGATTAATTAAGATTAAAATTACAAAGGAAGAAAATAAAATAGTCTGTCAAATAACGGATGATGGAGTTGGGATGGAGAAAGAATTTTTAGATGAGTATCTTCATTCTTTACAGACAAACGAATCAATGGGTGATAGTGTAGGAATTCGTAATGTCTATTACCGATTGAAACTGCTATATGGCAACCAGTTTGAATTTACAATGAGTAGTACAATCTCGGAAGGCACAACAGTTAAAATTATATGTCCAGCTGATAGCAGTCCTAATAAACCATAGTCGTCCTGACTATGGTTTATTTTTGTCTTAAATTAGCCTAAGTTTTTCAAAGTAAGAACTATAGTTTTGATGGTCCAAGAAACACAAGGTTAGCGTTAAAATAAAACTAATCAGATGAAACCGCTTACAGTTTTTTGTTTGAGTGTTAGAACAATAGTCTAATCAAGGAGGGATAGAATTGCGTATAGAAAGAGAACCTCAGAATAGTGTACCAACTCTGTTAGAGAAAAAGAAAGAACCAAAACTGAAAACGATTCTAAAGAAATGTAGGCAACAGAAAGCACTATTGATAATGACCGTACCGTTTGTTATTTGGCTAATAATATTTAAATATGTGCCTGTATGGGGATGGACAATGGCCTTTCAGGACTTCAAACCAGCACGTAGTTTTAGTGAGCAGAAATGGGTAGGCCTTGAGCATTTCTACTTCTTATTTCAAGACAATACCTTCTTAATCATTCTTCGAAATACGTTTGCAATGAGTTTTATTAATATGGTATTAGGATTTGTAACTGCCATTCTTTTAGCCGTACTACTAAATGAGATTAGAAATATGGGCTTCAAACGAATCGTTCAAACAATTAGTTACATGCCCCACTTTATTTCATGGGTTGTAGCAGCAAGTATTGTTTCTTACACACTATCTCTAGAGAACGGTATTATAAATATTCTTTTGACAACCTTCAATATTGTTGATGAACCTATTTTGTTTTTAGGGATTGGTGAATATTTCTGGGGAATTATTGGGGCAGCTGAAACTTGGAAGAACGTTGGCTGGAATACGATTATCTATTTAGCTGCAATCGCTATGATTGATCAAGCTCAATATGAAGCAGCCGAAATTGATGGAGCTTCGAGAATACAAAGAATTATTCATATTACGATTCCTGCAATGCAACCCGTTATTGTTATTCTTGTCATTATGAATCTAGGATACATTTTAGAATCTGGATTTGAACCTCAATATCTATTAGGAAATCCAATGAACTATCACTTTTCTGAAAACCTAGATATTTTTGTTTTAAAATATGGAATTTCGATGGGGAATTTTTCACTAGCTACAGCAGCTGGAATCTTTAAAACAGTCGTAGCATTTGTTTTCCTATTTGCAGCAAATGGTATCGCCAAAAAACTAGGCCAGGCCAGATTATTTTAAGAGGAGGTGCCCAAATGAGTCTCTTTACTAAGAAGAAAAGAAACATCCGTCGCACGAGAGAAGATGTTGTTTTTGATACATTAAATACTATTTTTATGATTTTCCTTTGTATCGTTATGCTGTATCCATTTATAAATACATTGGCCATTTCTTTGAATGATGCTTCAGATTCAATTAAAGGTGGAATCTTCCTTTGGCCGAGAGAATTTACTTTGAAGAGCTATGAACATGTCTTTAGTCAATCGACTATCTTCCAAGCAACATGGATTTCTATCTTAAGAACAGTAATTGGTACCGGTATCTCATTGATTTGTACTGCAATGGTTGCATATGCAATTAGTCGAAGAGAGTTCGTCTTTAGAAAATCAGTGACAGTTATTTTTGTCTTAACAATGTATTTTAATGGTGGATTAATTCCAACTTTCTTACTTATGCGTGATTTACAATTAATCGGAAGCTTCTGGGTCTATATCCTTCCGGGAATCATTGGAGTATTCAACCTAATCGTCATTCGCTCATTCATTGAGGGACTACCGGAAAGCTTGTTTGAATCAGCACGAATTGATGGTGCTGGGGACTTCACTACTTTCTTTAAAATTGTCTTACCACTATCACTTCCAGTACTTGCAACCGTGTCTCTATTTGTTGCGGTATTCCAATGGAACCAATGGTTTGATGTATTCTTATATAATTCAAGTGATCAAACATTGAGTACATTGCAATATGAATTAATGAAAATCCTCCAAAATTCAACTGCAATTGGAGGAGGTAGTCAAACGGATGCCTTTGTCAATTCAGGATCACAAGCTGAACGGGTCACTCCTGTATCCATTCGTGCAACAATGACGATCGTTGCGAGTGTACCTATTATTATGGTCTACCCATTCTTGCAGAAGTACTTCGTTAAAGGGTTAACTTTAGGTGGAGTAAAAGAATAACTGAGATCCATAAGATAATCTAAAAAAGAGGGTGTCCCGTTGGTCTAGCAAAGATCCTCGGAGACACCCTTCATATTGATCTGCTTAAGGGAGGAAGAACTATGGATAAGCTGGAAAATAAAAAAGCTCCTATTTTAAAGGAAAGCTATAGTAACTATTTTCGTATCGGAGCAGCTGTGAACGAAAGAACATTACATTCTGCGAGTGAATTATTAAAAAAACAATTCAATAGTCTTACAGCAGAAAATGAAATGAAACCAGAAATGCTTCAACCTGAAGAAGGTGTCTTCTCTTTTGAAAAATCTGATCGAATCGTACAGTTTGCACAAGATCATAACATGGCAGTTAGAGGTCACACTCTTGTTTGGCATAATCAAATGCCTGAATGGATGTTTCACGACACTACAGGTACCACAATTGATCGTCAAAGGTTATTAGAACGAATGAAATCTCATATTCAAACAGTTGTTAAGCGTTATGCAGGGAAAGTAGATTGTTGGGATGTCGTAAATGAAGCGATTGCTGATGAAAGTAGTCAATTTTTACGTGCTTCTAAATGGCTTGATATTGTGGGAGAAGATTTTATTGAGAAAGCCTTTTTCTTCGCTCATGAAGCTGATCCAACAGCCTCTCTTTTCTATAATGACTATAACGAATCTGAGCCAGTAAAAAGGGATAAAATTTTCCGACTTGTGAAATCGTTGATTGAGAAAGAAGTGCCGATTCATGGTGTGGGGATGCAAGCTCATTGGAATATTCATTTACCAACGATTGATAACATTCGACGAGCAATTGAATTATATGCTTCTTTAGGGTTACAAGTACAAATAACAGAGATGGATGTATCTGTTTTTGATTGGGAGGATCGCCGAACAGATCTTAAACAACCCACAGACGAAATGAAGGAATTACAAGCAGAACGGTTTGAAGCATTTTTTAAGGTATTTAGAGAGTATCGAGAGGTGATTACCTCTGTGACGTTTTGGGGAGCTGCAGATGATTATACTTGGTTATCTGATTTTCCAGTGAGAGGGAGAAAGAATTGGCCGTTTTTATTCGATGAAAACCATAGACCGAAAGAAGCTCTAACGACTGTAACTAGTTTTTAATAATAGGAGGGGTAACGATGAGTGTAGATGTTAAGAATGCTGAAGGATATAAAGCGTGGCTTAAGTACGATCTTGTTACGAGTCAGGAGAATATAAGAGAAATAAGCCGATGGTGTAGTCGAATTGTTCATTTAGTAGATACAAGGATCGTTCAGGCTGCTAAAGAAGAATTGACAAGAGCGATTTCAATCATGATTGGTGAAGAGCCACAAATAGCTTCAGAGACAGTAACGTCCAATCATATTCGATTAGCGACATCAGAGCAGCTAAATGTAGATGAATTTCCTGAAATAAGAAAGATTAATGAAGAAGGTTATTTGATTAAGACTGTGAAACATGAAGAGGGATCATATATATTATTAGCTGGAAAGTCTGACAAAGGGGTTTTATATGCTACCTTTCATTTGCTTCGTTTGATTCAAGCAGAACATAGTCTTGATAATCTCGATATCGTTGAAAGTCCTCGCAATCAAATACGGATGATCAATCAGTGGGATAATATGGATGGAAGTGTTGAACGTGGATATGCTGGGGAGTCAATTTTCTATAAGGACGATGACTTTATTCGTGATTATGACCGAATTAAAGATTACGCCAGACTCCTATCTTCAGTGGGGATAAATGCAATCTCAATTAATAATGTCAATGTTCATGCTGTTGAAACAAGTCTTATTACGACATTTCTACCAGATGTCGCAAAGGTTGCTGATGTATTCAGAACATACGGGATAACGACATATTTAAGTGCAAATTATGCAAGTCCGATGGAACTAGGTGATTTAACAACAGCGGATCCGCTAGATGAGGGAGTTAAAGCATGGTGGAAAGATAAAGTAAAAGAAGTGTATAGTTATATCTCAGATTTTGGTGGATTCGTCGTAAAGGCTGATTCAGAGCATAGACCTGGACCTTTTACGTATGGACGAAATCATGCAGATGGTTCCAATATGCTAGCAGAAGCATTAGAACCATTTGGTGGAATTGTCATTTGGAGATGCTTTGTATACAACTGTATGCAGGATTGGAGGGATCGTTCCACAGATCGGGCTAGAGCTGCGTATGATCACTTTAAACCACTTGATGGTCAATTCCATAATAATGTTATTTTACAAATTAAAAACGGTCCAATGGATTTTCAAGTAAGAGAGCCGGTCTCTCCGCTATTTGGAGCAATGAGGGACACAAATCAGATGATTGAATTTCAAGTTGCACAGGAGTATACGGGTCAGCAGCGACATGTCTGCTTCCTAATTCCACAGTGGAAGGAGATTCTAGACTTTGATACGTATGCCAAAGGGCAAGGTTCAACGGTGAAATCAATTGTTGATGGCTCAATGTATGAAAGTAAGTTAAGTGGGATCGCGGCTGTTTCAAATATTGGTAACGATACGAATTGGTGTGGGCATCAGCTTGCACAAGCTAATTTATTTGGTTATGGACGACTTATCTGGGACCCTAATCTTTCAAATGAAGATATTGTTGATGAGTGGGCTAGAGCAACATTTGGAAATAACTCAGCTGTTATTGAAAATATTTCAGCAATGCTTCTTAGTTCCTGGCAGATCTACGAAAGTTACACCGCTCCATTGGGTGTAGGCTGGATGGTCAATCCTAACCATCATTATGGTCCAAATGTTGATGGCTATGAATACTCAGTTTGGGGAACATATCATTTTGCAGATTGGCAAGGCATTGGTGTTGATCGAACAGTGACGAGTGGCACTGGATACACGTCTCAATATTTTGAAGAAAATATGAAATACTATGAGTCACTTAAGACTTGTCCAGATGAATTGCTTTTATTTTTCCATCATGTTCCGTATACTCATTTGCTGAAATCAGGAGAAACTGTCATCCAACATATCTATAATACTCATTTTGAAGGCGTTGATCAGGCAATAGCTCTGAAGGAAAAGTGGGAGGCTTTGCAGCAAGCGATTGATGAGGAACGGTTTCACTCAGTTAACGAAAGATTAGAAGAGCAAATTGAAAATGCTAAAGAGTGGAGAGATATGATCAATACATATTTCTACCGCAAATCAGGAATAAAAGATAAAGAAAATAGAGTGATCTATTAGGTGAAAGTCGGAGAGGCTATCTCAAATAGTCTAAATTATTCTATATGAGATAGCCTCTTTGCATATGTTAACCTCATCTAAACAATGTTATAATGAAAGGGGTTACAATGCGATGTTAGGGGGAAATTTATGGATGGCCAAGGAGCTATGGGTGGGTTCTACCGGGTTGCTGAGCGAATCATGTTATTCGCCTATTTAAATATATTATGGATCTTATTTACATTGCTTGGACTAATTGTTTTAGGAATCATGCCCTCAACGATTGCCATGTTTACCGTCTATCGAAAGTGGCTCATGGGAGAAAGAGATACGCCTATTTTTAAGTTATACGCAAGAACGTACAAGAATGAGTTTATCAAAGGGAATGGCTTAGGTTTGTTTTTAGCAATAGTAGGTTATATTCTATACGTTGATTTTGTCTATCTAGGTACAGTAGATGGTATGTTAAATCTTATTTTTACAGCATTTTTGTTTATCGCTGGTATATTATATTTATTGTTACTTGCTTATCTTATCCCTGTATATGTTCATTACGACCTGAAGTTCTTTCAATATATTAAACATTCACTGATGATCGGCGTAATTAGTCCGTTAATGACTATACTTATGCTGCTCAGCTTAATCGCTCTATATTTTGTGTTCAGAATGATTCCTGGATTAATCCCATTGTTTAGCTTTAGTGTGATCGGATTTATCATTATGGGAAATGCATATTATGCCTTTGTACGATTAGAAAGACGCAAAGAAGATTTGGAAGATGTTGTTGGTGAAAGTGTGTAGAAGGTGGTTTACAACAAATATTGAAAAATTAAGACCCCATCAAAAGGGAAATAGCCTTTTGATGGGGTTTCTTTGATGATTTAGTTATTTGTATTTGGAAAGTAAATTTTGTAGTTTCCACTTAAAGCAAGCAAGCTGAAAAAATAAAGACAATTATCATAATATCGTCTATCGCCAGTTCGCAATGGAGTCTTCCAAAAAAGGTCTACGGTTGCTTTAGCATATGGTCCATCAGAAGAAGCAAGTGAAGCCATAGCGTTCGTTGCAAGCAGACCGACTGGATGTAACGACTTTTCGTCAAAAGCTACTCCTTCAATCGTATACCGGCGATAATCTTCTATATCTTTGTCGATAAAGAATGCTTGAATTTTGTTTGCTTCTTCTGTTTGCCAGGTGTCTATGCGAAACCATTCATAGTCAAGTCCAATATTTGCTGCGAGTCGATATGAGTCACTAAAGAAATATCCGAATCCTCGTATATGATTAGGAGTTCCGTCATAATGGGCATACTCCGGAGCGAGACCTGTTTCAGGATGACAGGAAAGCTTAATATAATCGCGACTAGCTTGTGCAGCACTTTTCCAAAATGGACGATCTTCTTCATTTGCCCATAAACTAAAAAGTTCATAGAAATGGGGAAGATGATAAGAAGGATCAGAAAACTCAACTTCCGGTACAAATTTTATTAAGTGATTTTCTGGATTCCACATTGGATATCCGTCATTGTGCTCACCTTTATGAAGACAAGCATCAAGGATGTCCTTTGCTTGCTGACTGTAGTTAAAAGGAGATGGTCCATCCCCCCAACGATGGGAAGCAAAAAATAAAGCCATTGCAAAGAACTCTTCACCATCAGGAGCGGGCCCATGAGCATTCTTGGTTCCATCGGTTTGACAAGACCAAGCAAAATAGCCGGCATGTGTACCACTATCCATATACATATATGTTTTCGTCCAATTCCAGACTCGATCAAACACGTCTTTGTTATTCATTTGAACAGCCATCATCATGGCGTAGGATTGCCCTTCTGTACGAACATCATTATTACCAGTATCAACAAAGTAACCAAAGTTTTCCCCTTCTTCGTGATAAATTCTAGAATCTTCATCACCAAAGAATAATTCTCTCCATGTATCTTGTAATCTCGTCTCGATTTCTGATTCGCTATAGCCATATTCTTTAAAAAGATTACGATATTGACCTGTATGAAAAGCTCCAGCCGTTTTTTTCATTGTTGAACCTCCTAGTAATTGGTTGACGATTTTAAAAGGTTAATAGGACGTAATTAAACGATCATCTAAGCCATGGTAACTGTCTGATTCATCGTTAATTGGTTGTATTTCAATCAATGTCACTTCGTTCTTCGTTAAAGTAATTGATACAGTCAGCGTGCCATCAACTGTTTGCTCTCGAGAGGTCCGAACGAAAGGTATTGATGTTTGTTGAAGGGTATGAATGGTTTGCTTATCTGGAAACCTAGGACGTCCTAACTGTTGCCAAACCTTCCACGGATTCGCATGATTCTCATCAATTGTTTGTCTTTTTAGAAATAGAACTGACGACGGAACTGGGATCGAGAATTCAACTTCGGTGTTAAAGTCATCCCCTTTTTCCATGACTAAATTCCAGGCAATTAATACAATAGATCCATCTTTCCTTTGAGTCACGATTGCTTGCTCGTCACGATAAAGAACCCTTTCTCCTAAATGATTAAAAAAAGCAAATAAATGGAATGTAGGTTTTGGAATATGATTTAATGCTATTAGGCCGAATCCCCCGTGGAATTGGGATTTAGGCACATCAAGTTCCTCAAAGACATCACTAAATGTCCAATAAGAGAATGAATCAACATAGTCCCCAGCTTCACTTAAAATTCGAGCAAGATACGCAGCATTTAGCGTCGTATCATGGACGGGATTAATTGGACTATAAGAAGTGTTGTACTCAGTAATATGAAAAGGCAATTCTGGAAACGGTGATTGATCTATCATTTCTCGCACACTTCGAAACTGTTCAAGCATATCTGTATTATCTACCAGTTCTTGATAGTAGTACTCCGTCGTAATCTTCGTAGGTGGCTTAGACGTATATGCATGTCTACTTACGAAGTCCACGGGAACGCTTTCATTTTTGCAGAAATTAAGAAAATCAACAATCCATTCATCTGAACCACCACAAATTGCAGGACCACCTACTTGCAGGTCTGGATGGATTTCTTTTATTGCTTCTGTAGTAATGTGATAAAGCTTGAAATATTCCTCCTTGTTTGCATCCTTCCAGAAATTCACTAGATTTGGCTCGTTCCAAACTTCAAACGGCCATTCGAGAACTTCTTCAATCCCATAGCGGTCAATAAAATGAGAGACACATGCCTTAATTAGATTAGCCCATTTCTGATAATCATTCGGTGGAGTAACATTTCCTTCCCAATAAAAAATCGTCTGGTCTCCGGAAGCTAATAGCTTTGGCATAAAACCAAATTCAACAAAAGGACGTAGACCTAGGTCAAGAAATGCATCAAAGATCCGATCAATATAAGTGAAATTATAAAATGGTTTCTTCTCACCATTAATCTCCATTTCACGGTAAATGCCGACGTCATCACTTAATAGACCATGCCCGCGTATGTAGTCAAATTGAATAGACTTTTGTATTGTTTCGAGATGTTCTAAATATTCCTTTTGTAGGGCAAGACCAAGTCTGCCAGTTCCAATGCATTTTTTCCAATTCCTTTTAAATGAACGAATCGTTTCATTTTCAATCGTAACTGTTTTCAACATAGATTAACCCCCTACTGAATGTTGTTTAGAAAGTATACCAAAGGATGTTTTTCAGAAGAAATAGTCAAATTAAAGTTTAGGCCATAGAAAGTTTATATATATGCGACATACTCACCCATTAAGGTTGTTAACCTGATCGTTTTTCATCTATAATAAGATGAAATAACCCTTTGGAGGTAAACAATGGCAAAAGAAAGTTCATTCGATATTGTTTCAAAAATTGATTTTTCAGAAGTGACGAATGCAGTTACGATGGCAACGAAAGAAATTCAGACTCGTTATGACTTTAAAGGAAGTAAAAGTAATATTTCCCTAGACAATGAAGAATTAGTTCTTATCTCTGATGATGAATATAAATTAGATCAGTTGAAAGACGTGTTAATTTCCAAACTGATCAAGCGTGATGTTTCGATCAAAAATCTTGATTATGGAAAGATAGAGGGAGCATCAGGTGGTACCGTTCGTCAACGTGCCAAGCTGATTCAGGGAATTGACAAGGAAAATGCAAAAAAGATTAATACAATAATTAAAAATAGTGGAGTGAAAGTAAAAAGCCAAGTTCAGGATGATCAAGTACGCGTAACCGGTAAAAATCGAGATGATCTCCAAGCAATTATTGCAGCAGTTCGTGGTGCAGATTTATCAATTGATGTTCAGTTTATTAACTACAGATAATAGGTGGAGTTAGCAGGATGGGTCTGCTAACTTTTTCACACTATACACATGTATACTTGTATGGTAGTATGAACAGTAAGGAGTGAACAACATGAAAATTGATCAAGAGACTCGAAAGAAATACGCTTCTACTCGTGATTTCGTCTATCAAAGCTTAAAAGAAAATATGATTTCACTAAAGCTTGAGCCGGGTGAGAGCATTTCTGAGAAAGACATTTCGGAAAGATTAGAAGTGAGCAGGACCCCAGTAAGAGAAGCTTTTGTTAAGCTAGTCCAAGACGAATTACTTGAAGTATATCCTCAAAGAGGTTCATTTGTAGCTCTCATAGATCTAGAGCATGTTGAGGAAGCTCGTTTTATTCGTAGACATCTTGAAAAAGCCATTTTTGGCTTAGCATGTGATCACCTTCCCAACGACTACTTGCAACAGCTTGAATTTAATCTTCATATGCAAAAGAAGTGTGTCGAAGTAAGGGATTACGATAGATTGTTTCTTCTTGACGAGGAATTCCATCAGACAATTGCTGTAGGGTGTGGGAAGAAGAGGGTATGGACTGTGATCCAACAAATGAACGTACACGTCAATCGTGTTCGCATGCTTAGTCTCGTTAAATACGATCATTTAGAGACGATTTTATTTCAGCATGAAGAAATGATTAGATTGATTAAATATCACGAGAAGGCAGAAGCAGAAAAGATATTAGCTGAACATTTAGATCTAGTGAGTAAAGACCTATCCCAGCTAAAGGAAACATATCCGAATTATTTTAAATAGATTCTTCAAAAAAGGAGGTGGGGTGAATTTCCCCTCCTTGGCAAGACCAAAGCGTTGATCATTTTGCAAGATTAATTACAAGGCGAGCTCATTAATAATCTACGTTTCAGAATAATAAATACGTCTTATTTTGTAATCGCTACCATACTAGCGAGGAAAGGATGATTAAGTTGAAGCCGTTCTTAGGAGAAGATTTTTTACTGGAAACGAGAACCTCACGTACTCTTTACCATGAGTTTGCGAAAAACATGCCAATTATTGATTATCACTGCCACTTGTCGGCAAAAGAAATTGCTGAAAATAGACAGTTTTCATCAATGGCAGAAATGTGGTTAGGTGAAGATCATTATAAATGGAGAATGCTACGTACTTTTGGAGTTCCTGAAGCTTATATTACTGGAAATAAAAGTGAAAAAGAAAAATTTATGAAATGGGCCGAACTAGTTCCAGACCTCATAGGAAATCCGTTATATCACTGGACCCATCTTGAATTACAGCGTTGCTTTGGAATTTTTGATAGTTTAAATAAAAATAGTGCTGAGAAAATATGGGAGGCGTGTAATCAAGAATTAAAAAAGGAACGTCTGTCAGCTAGAGGGATTATTAAACAATTTAATGTGAAAATGCTTTGTACGACTGACGATCCGGTTGATTCACTTATTCATCATAAGCAATTAAAAGAGGATTCCTCTTTTGAAGTTGACGTATTACCGACCTTCCGACCAGATAGGGCTTTTAATATAGAGGTAGATGGTTTTCTTGACTATATAGGGGAGCTTGAACAAGTATCTGATACGGCTATAAGGACCTTTACTGATTTTAAGAAGGCACTTGAAATACGAATTAATTACTTTCATGAAGTAGGGTGCCGCCTTTCTGACCATGGCTTGGATACAGGATTTTACCGTAATTATTCTGAAGAAGAAGTGGAGTCAATCTTCCAACAAGCTCGTGAACGAAATTCATTGTCTACAGAAGAGGTTATTAAATTTAAGACCGCAGTCCTAGTAGCACTAGGGAGACTTTATGCTCGTAAAGGATGGGCCATGCAGCTCCATATTGGTGGTCTTAGAGGGGTAAATAAAAGAATGGTTGCTCAAGTTGGAATGAATACTGGCTTCGATTCTATAGCTGATTTCAGCTATGCAGCTGACTTAGGGAGCTTTCTTAATCATCTTGAAGTGACGAATGAATTACCTAAAACGATCCTTTACGGTTTAAACCCAAGAGATAAT
Source organism: Halalkalibacter suaedae (assembly GCF_017939705.1). Taxonomy (GTDB): domain Bacteria; phylum Bacillota; class Bacilli; order Bacillales; family Bacillaceae_D; genus Halalkalibacter; species Halalkalibacter suaedae. Next base: position 36,928 of record NZ_JAGKSQ010000003.1, on the reverse strand, counting down.
TATATGCTTGCGACAATGGCAGGTAACTTTCAAAGTGAGATCCCAGGAAAAATTCAACACGGCACAGCATGGTGGTTTAATGATCAACGTGATGGGATGGAAGACCAACTTAAAACGCTTGCTAATGTTGGTTTGTTATCAAAATTTATCGGAATGTTAACGGATTCTCGTAGTCTCTTATCCTATACAAGACATGAGTACTTTAGGAGAATTCTTTGCAATATCATCGGGAAGTGGGTAGAAAATGGAGAATATCCAAATGATCTTGATCATATAGGGAAGATCGTGAAAGACATTTGTTATTACAATATTCAAGAGTATTTGGATGTTACATATCTAGAAAAGGAGAGGTCGCAATGAGAATGGTCTTTCGTTGGTTTGGTGAAGGAAATGATTTAATTTCACTTGAACATATTAAACAGATACCTGGTGTAGAAGGAATCGTTTGGGCATTACATGATGTACCAGCGGGTGAGGCATGGCCATTAAGCAGAATACATGAGGTGAAGACCGAAGCAGATCGTCTCGGTTTAACAATTGATGTTGTTGAGAGCGTTAACATTCACGAAGATATTAAGCTAGGGCTTTCGACAAGAGATGAATATATTGAAAACTATAAAAAGACAATTGAACGTCTAGCCCAAGTGGGAGTGAAGGTTATTTGTTATAACTTTATGCCTGTATTTGATTGGACTCGGACAGATCTTTTCAAAGAATTAGACGATGGTTCTACAGCTCTCTTTTTTGAAAAAGCTAAGTTAGAGAACACAGATCCAATCGAACTAGTAAAGCAAATCGCTGAAAACTCTACACTGACTATGCCTGGCTGGGAGCCTGAGAGATTAAAGGATTTATCAAAGCTTTTTGAACTGTATAAGGATGTTACAGAAGAGAATTTATGGAGTAACCTCCAATACTTTTTAGAACAAATTATTCCGGTTGCTAGGGAACACGATATCAAGATGGCCATTCATCCTGATGATCCTCCGTTTTCTGTTTTCGGATTGCCAAGAATAATGACAAATCATCAAAATATTGCTCGTTTTTTAGAGCTTGTAGATGATCCTTATAATGGCTTAACCATTTGCAGCGGTTCATTAGGTGCTAACCTTGAAAATAATGTAAGTGAAATGGTAAGAGCATTCTCAGAACGAATCCATTTTGCTCATCTCCGTAATGTGAAAACATATGGAAATGGAGATTTTATTGAAACCTCGCACCGTTCATCTGACGGAACCGTTGACCTGTTAAGTATTGTCAAAGCCTTGCATGACAGCGGGTTTGAAGGGTACGCAAGACCAGACCATGGTCGACATATTTGGGGTGAGGAATGCAGACCTGGTTATGGACTGTATGACCGTGCCCTTGGGATCATGTATTTATGGGGAATATGGGATGCACTTGAGATGAAAAAGGAGAGAAGCCTAACATGATTACGATGAGTGACAATTTAAAAGGAAAAGTAGCCGTGATCACAGGTGGAAGTGGAGTGCTTTGTGGAGCAATGGCAAGGGAACTCGGTCGCCAAGGTGTTAAGGTTGCAATATTAAATCGGAATCTCGAAAAGGGGAAAATTGTTGAGCAAGAAATTATAGCAGCTGGTGGGGTGGCACTTGCTATATCATGCGATGTTCTTGATGCCAAAAGTGTAAAAGAAGCGGAAGAAATCGTAACAGAACAATTAGGTATATGTGATATTTTAATCAATGGTGCTGGAGGAAATCATCCTGATGGTACAACAACGAATGAAACGTTGAAGGCAGAGGACTTGGACAATGATGCTCTAAAGACGTTTTATGATATGACAACTGAGGGCTTTCAGTTTGTTTTTAATCTGAACCTAGTTGGAACAATTATCCCAACACAAGTTTTCTCTAAGAAAATGATTAATCGTCCTGGTGCAACAGTAATTAATATGTCATCAATGAGTGCCCCCTCACCGATGACGAAAGTGCCAGCTTATAGTGCAGCAAAAGCTGGGATTGATAATTTCACCCAATGGTTAGCTGTTCATATGGCTGAAGTTGGCATAAGAGTAAATTCGATTGCTCCTGGATTTTTCCTCACTGAGCAAAACCGAAAATTATTAACAAATGAAGATGGTTCGTTAACACCTCGTTCAGATAAGATTATGGCCCATACACCAATGGGGAGATTTGGAAAGCCTGAGGATCTTTTGGGTACATTAATTTGGCTAGCTGATCATCAAATGTCTGGTTTTGTAACAGGAATTACTGTTCCGGTGGACGGTGGATTCCTAGCATATTCTGGTGTGTAAAGGATGGGATTAGGATGAAAAAATATGAAGTCATTAAAAACATTTCAAGCAATCTTTTAGTAGCTGTTGTCCGTGGGGAGAATGCGGAAGAAGCAATTCGCATTTCCAAAGCGTGTACGGAGGGTGGTGTGAAGGTTATTGAGTTAACCTATACGACACCGGATGCCTCGGCTGTTATCTCACAACTAAAACAAGAGTTACCGAAGGATATTCTAATTGGTGCTGGAACAGTACTAGATGTAACAACAGCACGTCTTGCTATGCTAGCAGGTGCAGAGTTTATCGTTTCGCCATCATTCGATACAGAAACAGCAAAACTATGTAACTTATACAAAATACCTTACATGCCTGGATGCATGACGATTACTGAGATGAAATCAGCTCTTGAAAACGGCTGTGATGTTATTAAGCTATTTCCTGGGAGAATGTTTGGTCCAGCCATTGTTAAAGATTTAAAAGCACCACTTCCACAGCTAGACATTATGCCGACTGGTGGAGTTGGTCTCGATAATGTTCAAGAATGGATCAAAGCAGGTGTTTGTGCAGTCGGTGTAGGCGGGCAGCTCGCAAAAGGAACATCAGAAGATATTTCTGAAACTGCTCGCCAGTTTATTAAGAAAATTGAAGAAGTTCGAACTCAAATGGGGAGTTGATTAAATGAAAAGAGTAGTAACACTAGGGGAAATCCTTCTTCGTTTATCCCCTCCAGATCGTAATCGCATCATTGGGAGTCAATCCTTTGACGTTAATTACGGGGGGAGTGAGGGCAATGTTGCCGTTGCACTTAGCCATTTTGGCATTGATACAGCTTTGATTACGAAACTTCCAGATAATCCAATTGCAGATGCTGCTATCCAACAATTAAGAGGGTTTGGTGTAAATACTGATTTGATCATCCGTGGTGGTGAACGGATGGGTCTGTATTATCTCGAAAATGGTTATTCTGTTAGATCAAGTAGAGTGGTTTACGACCGCAAACATTCATCCATTTCAGAAGCTGAAATTAGTGAATTTAATTTTGATCAAATTTTTGAGAATGTCGATTTATTTCATGTGTCAGGAATTACGTTAGGTATTAGTGAAGAAGCCTATCTGCTTGCCAGATCATTTATGCAAGAAGCAAATCGTCGAGGGATTAAGGTTAGTTTTGATTTTAATTATCGTAGCAAGCTATGGACCACAGATGAGGCAAAAGCTAAGTTCTCCAAGGTTTTGCCATACGTCAATATTGCATTTGCAGGTGTACTTGATTTTACTACTTTCCTCGGGATCGATCCCGAAGAAACGAGTAATCTTGTAACTAAAATGGATCATAAAAAGTTGTATAAAAAAGTAAATGAACACTATCAATTTGATTATATTGTTTCATCCTATCGTACGGTTGTCTCAGCATCACATAATGAGTACCAAGGACTTGTCTTTAATGGTGAAGAAGCATTTCAGTCGAAAAAATATCAATTGGATATTATTGATAGAGTTGGAGCAGGTGATGCATTTACAGCTGGTTTTCTCTATTCTTATCTTTGCGATAAGGAAGAACAATACCAAGTTCAATTTGCAGCAGCAGCCGGGGCATTGAAGCATACAATCTTTGGTGATGCTTTACTTTCGTCAAAAGAGGAAGTTGAAAATTTGTTTCAATCAAACACATATCATGTACAAAGATAAAGTTAAATTGACTTAAAGATCACTGTCGTTTTTTAGACTTGTCGTGTGATTTCCGTGAATACCTTTCTGGAATATGGGGAATATTACTCGGCAAATACAGTCTGAAAAGGAGATTGCTGATGGAAGCTAAGAACTTATCTGGAAAAGTAGCTATTGTTACGGGTGGATCCTCTGGAATAGGAAGGGCAACTGCACTTCAGCTCGCAAAACAAGGAGCAAAAATTGCCTTAGTTGATTTAAAAGAGGAGAAAGCTGAGCTAGTCAAAAAGGAAATTGAGGAACTGGGCGTGGAAGCATTAGTGACAGATACAGATGTCTCAGATCCGAATCGAATGGCAGAAAGCTATGACCATGTGTTGGAGCACTGGGGACGACTTGATATTGTTTTTGCGAATGCGGGTATTAATGGGAAAGTTGAGCCAATTGAGGATTTAACAGCAGAGGATTGGGATCAAACTTTGGGAACAAACCTTAGGAGTACCTTTTTGGCTGTGAAATTAGCTATCCCGCATATGAAGACAAACGGTGGAAGTATTGTAATTACTAGTTCAATCAATGGAACGAGAACATTTAGAAGCTTCGGAATGTCCGCCTATAGTACATCTAAGGCAGGCCAAGTAGCATTTGGCAAAATGGCAGCATTGGAATTGGCACGATATCGGATACGAGTGAATATGATTTGTCCTGGTGCTATCAAAACAAATATAGGGCAAAATACGTTTCCTGATAAAGAGGAACTTGAAAAGATAAAAATTCCAATTGAATTTCCAGAAGGCTCTCAGCCACTTGAGCATAAAGCGGGTACACCTGAGCAGGTAGCTGACCTTGTTTCGTTCTTATCTTCTGATTTATCAAGTCATATTACAGGTAGCGTCATTCATATTGATGGTGCTGAATCTCTTTTATAACAAAGATTGAGTTATATTTATGATGAAGAGGCACTGGGAAGGTCTTTATTCTTTTTCAGTCGTCTCTTATCAGTTAATACGTACTGTCTTCACACTTTAATGGTATAGTAATGGGAGAGAAGATAAGGGGTGTGAACGATGAGAAGATTACTTAAAGGTTTTTTGCTATTTAGTATGTTCTTAATTGTAAGCGGTTGCGGTGAAGAGGAAGATACGGGTGTGAAGGTTGCCCTTTTTTCAGATATCCCACTAGAATTTAATGATGATTTTGAAGGGTTGATTCAAGAATCTACTCCTTCAAGCTCAGATGTTGAGTTTAGTTCTTATGCCGGTTTCTATGAAAAATTAATTGTTGAATTTATTTCAAAGGAAGTTGACCTTTTTTTAGTAGATGAGGCACTAATTCAATCAGTATACGATCCAGAAGCCTTCAAATCACTAGATATGTTAACTGATGAACAATTGAAAACAGTACCTGATGAATATAAGTATGTGAATGAAGAGACCGGTGAGACAAACGTTCATGCCTACCCACTTGGAAATGATAGTAAATTACTAAAAGAGATTGGGATTGAGTTAGAGCGTCCCCTAATTGCCTTTATTCCCATTTTTAGTGGAGATAGTGAAACAACATCAAACATACTAGAATCCTTAATTGAATAATGATTAGCTATCTGGACTTTTATTCTTTGAAAGAGTGTAAGCTGCTAGTCATTTAAATAGTCCAAAAAAGAAATGTCTCAAAAACCTACAAAGGTTTCTGAGACATTTCTTTTGGCTATACTTGGTTGGAGAAGACAGTTTACAGAAATAGAGAAGGTGAATAGTTTTATGGAGTTAGTGATTGTTCTATCAATTATCATTGTTCCGATATCCATGTATTTCATTCAAAAAAAGTGGTCAAGAGCTCATGTTATCTTTAATTTTCTTGCCTTACTTTCATTTGCCATTTTCGCTTTTATTACTGCGGATTCTATCTCGGCAATCCTCATAACAGATGAAGTGTTTATGACGACCATTCACGGTATTTTCCTTAATCTATGGTTTCTAACGTCCGGGGCGTATCTTGGTTTCTATATTCTGTTGAGGTTGATTTATTTGAGTGTAATTGAAAGAGGATGATTTTGTGAAAGCCGGTCGAATATCCTCTGTTTTAATTTTGCTTAAGAGGTATAATTAACTAAGGACTTACAAGAAGGAGTGAGGTTATGAGAGACTATCTCATTTACCATGTTGATTCATTCACGGATCAACCTTTTAGTGGAAATCCTGCTGGTGTCGTTCCATTTGCAGAAGGTCTAACTGAAGAAGACATGCGTAAAATAGCTAGTGAAATGAATTTATCGGAAACTGCTTTTCTTGTTCCGAGTCAGCTAGATGAAGCGGATTATCGTATATGCTATTACACACCAACATGCGAAATCGACTTTTGTGGTCATGCTACATTGGCCGCTGCGTGGGTATTAGCCAAGGAATTTGATTTTCTGAAACAATCGACTCTATTAACCTTTGAAACAAATATTGGACTCGTTCCAATGGAGTTTTCTGACGTAGAAGGACAGCTATCTATAACGATGACTCAGCTAGAACCAACATCTAAGGAGATTCCTTTAAATTTAGCAGAACTAGCAGAAATACTAGGTATTGATGAGAAAGATATCGACATAAGATATCCTGTTAAGGCAGCACATACTGGAAATTGGCATCTAATAGTCCCTATGAGGACGATGAAGGCAATTGATCTTGCTGTACCTAATTTTCTAAGGCTTAAGGAGTATAATGAAGAACATTCTATTATTACAACACATTTATTTACACTTAATACACCAAAGGATGAGTTTTTCTCTTATACAAGAGACTTCGCTCCAGCAGTTGGAGTGAATGAAGACCCCGTTACAGGCTCTGCTAATGGTGCACTAGCAGGATACTTCTTGCTTGAAGAGATCGTTGAAACAAACAGTTCATTTATGATTGTTCAGGGCAATTCGATGAATCGACCTGGTGTCACAAAAATTAAGACGTTTCTTCAAGATAATAAAATGAGAGTGAAGCTGGGTGGGCAGGCAGTAATTACGATTAAGGGGCAAGTGACATTACCATAGAAAGGTGTGATTGTATATGGATACATTACGATACCCGATAGGCCTGTTTACATATAATGAAGAAGAGTCGGGGCAATTATTCCAGGTGTGGATTGATGAAATAAAACAACTTCCAACTAAGTTACGTGCTGCTGTTGAAGGATTAAGTGAAGTGGAGCTCGATACAACTTATCGCCCTCAGGGATGGACTGTTCGTCAAGTTGTTCATCATGTAGCTGATAGCCATATGAATGCATATATCCGTTTCAAATTAGCATTAACGGAAGAAAATCCAACAATCAAACCGTACGATGAGGGTGAGTGGGCACAACTTGCTGACTCTAAGTTAGACATTGATATTTCTTTGAAACTTCTTGAGGCTCTTCACGCTCGCTGGAGTATATTAATTGAATCTCTAACTGAAGAAGATTTGCAGAAGGTTTTTTCTCATCCAGAACATATGAGTACTATCACATTAAGGGAAAGTGTTGCGAATTACGCTTGGCACGGAAAGCACCATACAGCTCACATCACTGAACGATTCAAAAGAATAGGATAAGCATGAGACAGAAGCTAACTACCTCTAATGAGTTGACTAGCTTCTGTCTTTTTTAAAATAAAATTGTGCTCCTCCGCTAGTCCCCTGTCAAACGAGGATTCGTTGAATAAGATAAGCATAGTAGGTTCTATTCTACGGCGAGTATTAATACAATAAAAGAATATTAAAAAGGAGGGGTAACAAATGGACTATCTCATGTTTTGTGATCAGTGTGGTACACCGAAACCAATTGAAACGTATATCATGAGGGAGTACTTTTGGATTGCCACTCAGGTGTACTGTAGCAATTGCCATTATGCAAATCCAATTCCATCTTATCTACAATCCTTAGCACTTGAGATGAGAGAAGAAGAAAATAAACGAGATAATTAAACAGGACAAGCGTCCACAGGATAAGTCAAAATTTCTGCACTGGCAGTTTTTTGACTATTTTTTTGTATATGATTTGAGTTCTTATTGATAAATATGTTTATATAGTAGATAGAGAGCGATCTCATACAGATGAAGGAGGATTCATATGCCAACTAGCTTACAGGATACAACGACATTACATAATGGTGTTAAGATGCCATGGTTCGGCTTAGGTGTTTTCAAGGCTCAAGAAGGACAAGAAGTCATTAATGCAGTTAAATCTGCTATCAAAAATGGATATCGTAGCATTGATACAGCAGCTGTTTACAAAAATGAAGAGGGCGTCGGACAAGGAATTAAAGAGTCTGGAATCGCTCGTGAAGACTTATTTATTACGACCAAAGTCTGGAATAGCGACCAAGGCTATGATTCCACTCTAGCAGCATTTGAAACAAGCTTATCAAAACTAGGCCTTGATTATTTGGATTTATATTTAATCCATTGGCCTGGAAAAGATAAATATAAAGAGACTTGGAAAGCATTAGAAAAGCTTTATAAGGATGGCAAGGTACGTGCAATTGGAGTAAGTAATTTCCAGGTTCATCATTTGAAAGAGTTAATAAGTGATTCTGAAGTTAAACCAATGGTCAATCAGGTAGAGTTTCATCCAACACTTGCACAGAAGGAGCTTCTTACTTACTGTGAACAAGAAGGTATTCAATTAGAAGCATGGTCTCCACTTAAGCAAGGACAATTATTAGATGATCCAATTTTAAGCGAAATTGCTGAGAAATATAATAAAACAGTTGCTCAGGTCATTCTTCGTTGGGATCTGCAGATGAAAGTAGTAACAATACCGAAATCAATTAAAGAAGAGCGCATTATTGCAAATGCCGCTATTTTTGATTTTGAGTTGTCTTCAGAGGATATGGAGAAGATTGCTGAACTTAACAAAGAAGACAGAGTCGGTCCTAATCCAGACGACTTTAGTGTCGGTTTTGAATAATAACGTTTGTGAGGTTCCCATTGGAAATTGGGATCCTCTTTTTACTAAGTAGGTCTAGATTTGTTAAGCAGAAAAGTAATTAAGAAGACGAAGGTGTAGATATGCATATCATAATTATCGGGGCAGGTATTTTAGGAGCATCAACGGCTTATCATCTGGCGAGAGCTGGTGTCGATGTGACAATGATTGATCGAAATGATGCTGGTCAAGCAACGGATGCAGGAGCAGGTATTGTTTGCCCTTGGCTCTCACAGCGACGAAATCAGGCCTGGTATCAGCTTGCTAAAGCAGGAGCGAGGTTTTATCCAGAATTAATTGAAGGATTAGAGCGTGAAGGAGAGAGTGAGACAGGGTATGCTAAGGTTGGTGTTATCAGTGTTCATTCAGATGGGAAGAAACTTGACCAAATGGAAAAAAGAGCACGTCAGAGACGAGAGGATGCACCTGAGATTGGGGAAATTACAAGGTTATCCCCACAAGAAACGCAAAAGCAATTTCCGCTGCTTGCAGATGGGTATGCTTCTTTGCATGTAAGTGGAGGGGCACGTGTTAACGGGAAAGCATTGCGTCTTGCACTAATAAAAACAGCGATTAAATATGGGGCTGTCTTTAAGCAGGGCGATGCGGAACTCATTTGTAGTGAAGGTCAAGTAAATGGGGTTAAGGTTGAAGGAGAGTTTCTGCAAGCAGATCAGGTTGTTGTCACAGCTGGTGCTTGGGCAAAAGAATTATTTGAACCGCTTGGTGTCGAATTTCTAATCAAGCCTCAAAAAGCTCAAATCCTTCATTTGCAATTAGCGGATTATAATAACTGTGATGAGTGGCCTGTTGTAATGTCTCCGACGAGTAAGTATTTACTTGGTTTTGAAGAGGGAAGAATGGTAATTGGATCAACTCATGAAAATGACACCGGATTTGATACAACAGTTACAGCTGCTGGTCTCCATGAAATTCTAGGTATGGCCTTTGAGCTTGCTCCTAGATTAGCAACTAGTGCTGTATTAGAAACAAGAGTTGGTTTTCGACCTGTTAGTCCTGACTTTCTTCCGGTAATTGGGGAGATACCTGGTTTTAAGGGGTTGACTGCAGCCAATGGATTAGGTTCATCAGGCTTAACTGTAGGACCGTATTTAGGAGCTGAGTTAGCTAAGCTGATCCAGGGATTAAAGACAGAAATCGATCTTTCTTCGTATGATATTAAGGGAGCTATAAAATAGGACAAATTAAAAAAGGTTAACCGCTTACATTTTGGTCAACCTTTTTTAATTACAAATATTAAAGTAGATTACCTTTAGATTTTTTCGAAAATACCAATTGCAAGTAATGCATCTAAAGGGGCTGTATCCTCACTATCACTTACTTCAAGAATAACTTCATGATCTGGTTGTAGTGAGATGGCTAATAATCCTAACAAACTTTTTGCATCAATTACCCAATGATCTTTTTTAATTAGAATAGTCTCAGGAAATGCTCCAGCAGTGTTTACTAATTTTGTTGCCGTTTCGCCGAAGATTGGCTTTAACACTTTTACTTTCATTAATGTCACTCTCCTTTATCGTTTAAATCATCTTCATTATACAATAAATTGTTAAAATTAGCCTTGTAATTTCAAAAATAGTATAAATATTTTATGTGAATATTAATGTATAAGCATTAATGTTTAAGATTAGAGAGAGAAAAATACAATTATATAATAATTAGTTCGGATCTAATGATTAAAACCATCTAGTTCGTTATCTATAGTTTTAAGGAGTGGTGTAATGAATGTATTTGTCTATGGAACGTTACGACAGAATGAAGTAAATCATCATTATTTAGATGGAGCGATTTGCCTTGCGAGACAGTGTTGGGTTAATGGAGTGATGTATGATACAGGTTTAGGATACCCAACAATGATTAAAGATAAGAACCAACGTATCTATGGTGAATTATATCAAGTGAATGAGAACCAACTAGACCAGATTGATTGGCTTGAAGGTTACGGTGGAGAGAGTGTAAAAAACGATTATAATCGCGTGTTTGCAACGGTTCACACCGATTTTGGTGAAATGCAAGCATATGTCTATATTTATCCTGAATCAAAAGTGAAGAACTTTGAAATGATTCGTTATGGAGATTGGAAATGTCATCTTCATCTTCAAGACGAATCATTTCTCTATTTTGCTTACGGTTCCTGTATGGATCATGAGAGATTTCAAAAGCAAGGTGTTGATCATTTATTTAGGAAGCTTAAAGGTTGTGGTGTTGTTCAAGGTTATTCATTGTCCTATACTCGTCCCTTTGCAGACGGAGGAAGAGCTGATTTAATTGAATCGTCCGAATGGGTTGAAGGTAAGATATATGAAGTAAATCAAGAAGCACTAAAGTACTTATTCCTGCGTGAAGGGGTAGACACGGATGTATATCGTCCAGCATTTATAGACGTAATGATAGAAGGGGTGGAATACAAGAATGTGTTAACCTTTTTAGTTATACATAAAGAGGATGAAGTTGCTCCTCCAACGCACTATGCTAAAGAAATTATTAGAGGGGCTCATGGAATTGTAAGTGAACGCTATTATAGTAAGTTAATTAACGAGTTGAAGAGTAAATTTAATATAGAAATAGTAATATAGAAAAAGCTTCTTATCAGGGCCACTAGATTACGGTGAAAAGTATGTTTTTACCTCGATCTAGTGGCCTGACTTTATTTATTAACGTTTTTATTGTGATGAAGATCACAGAAACTGGTAATGAGAGAAGGTACGATAGGGGCGTGGCAAGAAACAAAAGTTTGGAGGAGATCTATATGAGGTTTAATATTCGTGGCGAAAATGTTGAGGTAACGAGTGCATTAAAGGATTATATTATAAAAAAAGTGGAGAAATTAGAGAAATATTTTGATGGGGCAATCCTGACTGAAGTGCAGGTGAAATTAAATGTTTACGAAAAAGGGTCAAAAGTTGAAATGACGATTCCTGTTAAGGGTTTACTCTTACGTGCTGAAGAACAACATCTTGATATGTACGCTGCTATTGATTTAATTGTCGATAAGCTAGAACGTCAAGTGCGTAAATACAAAACAAAGGTGAATCGAAAACCTAGGCAGTTGGTACGTAAGGAGCTATCAAATGTGGTTGTGATTGATCCCATCGCTCAAATGCTTGAAAAAGATGAGGAGCTTCAAGTGGTTCGGAACAAGCGCTTTTACTTAAAGCCGATGCATACAGAGGAAGCGATTCTCCAAATGCATTTGCTTGGACACCAATTTTTTGTTTATACAGATGCCGAAACTGAGTTAACGAATATTGTCTATCAAAGAAAAGATGGCAAATACGGTATCATTGAAACCGCATAAAGTGTTTTACGAGAATGAAGGTTCGATCATTGTATAGCAGACCCTTTTAGGAGAAGAATAAGACTAATTAACTCAGAAGAGAGGGCTTGCAATGAACGAGATCGAACATTCGTATATTGAAACAAATGGAGTAACATTACATGTTGCTATTGCAGGTCAAAAAGACGGACCACTTGTTATTCTTTTGCATGGATTTCCTGAATTCTGGTATGGGTGGAACCAACAAGTTACTCCTCTAGTGAAAGCTGGTTATCGTGTCGTCATTCCAGACCAAAGAGGCTATAATTTAAGTGAAAAACCAGAGGAAATAGACGCATATAAACTTACGACTTTACGAGATGACGTCATAGGCATTATTGATCAGCTGGGCTATGAACAAGCGAGCATCATCGGTCATGATTGGGGAGGGGCGGTTGCTTGGTATTTAGCTGCTAGTCACCCCTCTTATGTGAATCGGCTTATTGTTATTAATATTCCTCATCCGGAAATAATGAAGAAAGCACTGTATACGAAGCCAACCCAATTGCTTCGGAGTTCCTATATGCTCTTCTTTCAGCTACCGACGCTCCCTGAAAAATTCCTTCAATCCAATCAGTTTCAATCGTTAAAAACCGCGTTGAGAATGACGTCAAACCGAAATACGTTTGATGATCATACATTACATATGTACCTCGAGGCATGGTCGATGCCTTACTCACTCACAGGAATGTTAAATTGGTATAGAGCGATACGAAGAGGTAGTTTAAATCATGTGCCTATTTCTAAAATAACAATCCCTGTATGTATCATTTGGGGAAAGAACGATCAATTTTTACCTTTAGAATTAGCGAAAAGAAGTCTTGAAATGTGTCAAGATGGACAATTAATTGCTGTTGATGAGGCCACTCATTGGGTGCACCATGAACAACCGACTATTTTGAATCAGCTAATTCGTCAATTTTTAACTAATTAAGTAGAATCTACTCCTAGTCCTTGACTAGGTCAGCCTGTCGACAATGTCTCGCTAAGACGAGGCTTTGTCGACAGGCTTTTTTGCAGTTGAAAGGAAGACCATGATAAGTTGCTTCGAATCCGCTACCGGGATGGGGGCACGCTTTCCGCAGGCGGGCGTGGAACTAACCGGCTCTGCCGGTGGATTTCCACCTGCCCTCTCCTCCTGCAGGAGTCGGCCCCCATCCCGTCCGCTTTTTTAGAGGAGACATGGGAATCTACTCCCTCTTGAACGATCCCTTATAAAGTAAATTGGAGACAATTTATAGATTATTTTTATAATATGAATGAAAACAACTGGGATTGGGGGGACACCAATCCTTAGGTCTACCAACTGAAAATAGATGGAATTACGTAAAAACGCCTTTGAGAGTTATTTTCTCAAAGGCGTTTTGTCTCAGTCTGTCCTAGTCCTTGACTAGGTTTCAAGTATGGATATGTGTTCCATCGGGAATTTGGTGGACGCACTCAATCGCCTATAAATTCATAGACTAAAACTATATTGACGAAAGGAGTGGCAGAAGTGAAGAACAATAACAAAGAAAATTCTTTTGTAAAGCCGTTATTGTATCAAGAGGATAGACTACTAAAAGAACGTCCTAATCAGAACGTATTTTACTCACCAACAAGAGTTGATCATATCGAGTATCAAATGAAGACAATCCTTGAAAATAGTGAAAAGATGTCAAATAGATTAGTAAGACAGGAGCAAAAGACTCATTCCTTACAGGTATTAAATGAACATGTTCAAACGATGTTAAAGCAAAAACATAATGTACTAAATGAATTAATGATGAAACTAAATGAGTACGTACTCGAAAAGGATATGACTGTTAAGCAACTAAATGAGCTTGAACAAACGAACCTGGAAATAGCCGCTAGACTAGATGAGTACGAAAATAATAAGGACGATCTCTATGAACAATTAACTGAGTATAATGAAAATCTTCAAAGCCATGATCAATTAATGAAAAGTGTTAGAAAAGAGCAATTAAATCAAAAAGAACAATTGGAAGAGCTAGTGCAACAACTTCAATTAAGAGAAATTGATCACGATGATTTGTTTGAAAAGGTTAAGGATAACGAAACTGAACATAACCAAGTAGAAGAGCAAATGAATGAACTTATAGAAACAATAGCACGACTTACTTCTGCACATCGGAACCAGGAACAGCTACATTTGGAGTTGTATACTGAGTTCCTTGAGTTCAAAGATTATATCGATGGAGATATGGAGCGTCATACAAGCAAGGTGAATAGTGAGTTAGAGCAGTTGAAGATTGATCGAGCACAGCAAGAAATTTAAAAACTATTTTTGAATGTATTTAGGTTTGAGTGAATCTTAGTATTGAATGAGTGTAATCGTTGCGTTCTCTTAAGCCAACTATGAGTGGTTTAAGCTCATAGTTGGTGTGCAACGTCTGGAGTGATTGTGATTTTACGAATCCGCTAAAGGGGACTCCTTTAAACATCCTTCTTTTACATAAAAAGGTTTTGGTACTATTTGTTAAATGAAGTCAATAGCAAGATCTTAAAATAACTAATGTATTTTTGACAACATTGTGAATGACAAATTTCGTTTTTCTTTAAATTGAAAACGCTTCATCAAAAACTTATGATAATAGGTGTAAAGGGGAAACCTACTTACAGGCCAAAAAAAGCTTGAGAGGAGCAATTATAATGTCAAATTCTAAACCAGATGCACGTGTAAGAATACAGCGTTTTGGAAGTCACTTAAGTGGTATGATTATGCCGAATATTGGGGCATTTATCGCATGGGGGTTTATTACAGCCCTATTCATTCCGACTGGATGGACACCAAATGAAAACCTAGCTCAACTTGTTGGTCCTATGATCACATACTTACTTCCACTATTAATTGGTTATACCGGAGGAAAGATGGTGTATGGTGGACGTGGAGGAGTTGTTGGGGCAACAGCAACAATGGGGGTTATTGTTGGTGCTGATATCCCGATGTTCCTTGGGGCTATGATTATGGGTCCACTTGGTGGTTACTTGATTAAGAAAGTCGATCAAGCAGTCCAACCTAAAGTAAGACAAGGATTTGAAATGTTAGTCAATAACTTTACTGCAGGTATACTCGCAGGTATTTTATCAATTATTGCTTTAATCGGTATTGGTCCACTTGTTGAATCATTGAATAAGGTTCTAGCAGCTGGAGTAGAAGTGATTGTTGGAGCGGGCTTGCTACCATTAGCTAGTATTTTTATCGAGCCAGCGAAAGTGTTATTTTTAAACAATGCAATCAATCATGGAATTTTAAGTCCGCTTGGGGCTGAGCAAGCAGCAGAAACAGGGAAATCGATCTTATTTTTACTTGAATCTAATCCTGGACCAGGTCTTGGAATCTTACTTGCATTCATGTTCTTTGGTAGAGGAACAGCTAAGCAAACAGCACCTGGGGCAGTAGTTATCCACTTCTTAGGTGGTATTCATGAGATTTACTTCCCTTATATCTTAATGAAACCCTTATTGATCTTAGCTGCAATCGCAGGTGGAGCAAGTGGAGTATTAACATTTACATTATTCAATGTTGGATTAGTTGCACCACCATCACCAGGTAGTATCTTTGCCTTAATGGCAATGACACCAAAAGGTGGAGGGCATTTAGCAGTCTTATTGGGTGTATTAATTGCTGCAGCTGTTTCATTCGTCATTGCAGCAATCATCTTGAAGACTGGTAAGCAAACAGATGAAGATCTTTCAGAAGCGGCAGCAAAAATGGAAGAAATGAAAGGTAAGAAAAGTTCAGTATCAGGCTCATTTGCAGCAACTAATACAGAATTCGACCCTAAAAACGTTAACAAGATTATCTTTGCATGTGATGCGGGTATGGGCTCGAGTGCGATGGGTGCTTCTATCTTAAAAAATAAAGCGAAAAAAGCAGGATTGGATGTTGAAATTACAAACACTGCGATTAGTAATATCCCAGCTGATGCTGATGTGGTTGTAACACATAAGGATTTAACATCTAGAGCAAAGGAAAAACTTCCTACAGCTCATCACATCTCAGTTGATAGTTTCTTAAATAGTCCAAAATATGATGAATTAATTGATAGCCTTAAGTAAAACTAAGAAGACTGATTCAATGGATCTCCATTCCATTTGAATCGGTCTTTACATGTATAATTCAATTTTGGCAACAATGTAGATGACGAATTGATGTTTATCTTCTGTTGTTGTGAGATCGCAAAGGTTTTAAAATAGAAATTGTACCGTATCCTTATTAAGATTTGTCAGCAATGACAAACGGACGATGGTGGTGGATACATGTATATCTCAGCAAGGGAACGAACCATTCTCGAGGTATTATTAAGAAAAGAAGATGAAACAACAGTTAAGGAATTAGCTAAAGAGTTAAATGTCAGTTCAAGAACTGTTCACAGAGATTTAAAAGGTGTCGAAGATATTTTGCATGATGTGGGATTAGCACTCAATAAGAAATCAGGATCAGGAATTAAGATTATTGGTGAAGAGAATCTGAAAGAATTGTTGAAGAAACGTTTATTTCAAGAAAATCATAATGAATATACTCCTGATGAAAGGCTAACCATTATCTTAACGTCATTATTAGAGGCAAAAGATCCAATAAAACTTGTATCCTTAGCTACTGATTTGAATGTAACGATTGCAACGATTAGCAATGACCTCAATAAAGTCGAGGAAAAGATATCTGCATTTGAACTCTCATTGATTCGAAAACGAGGCTACGGCCTAGAAATAAATGGTTCGGAAACAGCTAAGCGTAAGGCGATGAGTAAGCTCCTTCTAGATCATCTTGATGAATTTGAACTTATTACGCTCGTTAAAGAAAATATTATTAAAAAATCTACAGATCCTATTGAGGCAACGTCAGATCGACTTTTAGGTCTTGTTGATAAACAGAAGCTTTTTATAATTGAAAAGCATGTAAATGAGATTAAAGGTGATCTTCCTTACTCAATGGCAGATAGTGCGTATATTGGCTTGCTTGTTCATTTGACACTAGCGATTGAGAGGATTCAGCAAGGAGAAAATGTTACGTTCAATGAGGAATACCTTGAAAGTTTAAAGCACACAAGGGAATTTACTGTTGCTAAGAAATTAGTAGAGGCATTAGAGAAAGCGTTTCAAACGTCAATCTCCCTAGGTGAAGTAGGCTACATAACAATGCATCTAATGGGAGCAAAATTACGAAATGATTATGATCATCTACTTGAGGATACAAGTCTACAGGTGGGAATTATCGCACAGAAATTAATTCAATTTGTCAGCAAAAGAATTAACTATAATTTAAGTAATAATTCTTCGTTGTTCCAGGGGTTAGTTGCACATCTAAGACCAGCGCTCTATCGAATTAAACAAAAGATGGGGATTTCAAACCCTTTGCTTTATCAAATTGAGCAAGATTATCATGAACTTTTTCTTACAATAGAGGCAGCAGTTCAAGAGACGTTACCTGAATTAATTATACCTAAAGAGGAAATTGGCTATTTAGTTATGCATTTTGCTTCAGCTTTACTTAATCAAGGTGATTTAAGAGAGCAACATGCTTTGGTGGTATGTTCAAGTGGAATTGGTACTTCGAAAATGCTTTCTACAAAGTTACAACAAGAAATTCCAAGTTTGAAAACATCTAATGTGTCTCTGTTTGATTTAGAGACAATGGACGAAGATGAGTATGACCTTATTGTTTCGACGATCCCTTTAGGAGGCTTGACTAAAGAGTATATTTTAGTTAATCCTTTACTCTCTGAGTTAGAGATCAACCAAATTAAAAGAGCTTTACTCGGTAAAAAGCAATTTGCTAAAAGTATTAAACAACCTACAATGAAGCGTGTTGATTTTTTAACGGAATTAAATAGGGTTCAGCATTATATAGCAGCATTACAACAAGTAATAAGTGGATTTAGCTTAACGACGTTGCAACAAGAAAAGAAAGAAGAAATGTTGATTGAAATTTGTGAACGCTTATTAGCGAAGAATGTTATTACAAATAGTGAGCAAGTCGTGAAAGAGCTTCTAGAACGAGAAGAAGTGGGAGGATTGGGAATTCCCGGTACAATGCTTGCCTTATATCATACCAGAAGTGATGCAGTACAAGTACCATCTTTTACCGTCTATCGGCTCCATTTCCCGCTTTCTATCAAGGCAATGGACAATTCACAGATGAAGATCAATACAATTTTAATGATGTTATGTCCGCAAGAAACGACTGAAGAAACATTGGAACTATTAAGCGGAATTAGTTCGATTATTATTAGAGATGAGAAGACGACTGACTCTTTTCAAACAAATGACGAAAAACAGTTAGAGCTGTTTTTTACCAGTGAATTAAGATCAATGTACAATCAACTGTTTATAAAATAGGAGTGGATATTATGAGTAAAGAAATTTTGGCTGTTGAAAATATCGAATTGAATGTATCTGTTAAAGACAAAGAGGAAGCGATTAGAAAAACAGGTCAAATCCTTGTTGATAAGGGATATGTTGAACCATCATATATCGAGAAAATGCTAGAGCGAGAAGAACTTACAACAACCTATATGGGTAATTTTGTCGCGATTCCACACGGAACAGAAGATGCAAAAAAGGCAGTTATAGAATCTGGACTTTCTATAGTGCAAGTTCCTGAAGGGGTTAGTTTTAATGGAGAGATTGTTAAAGTATTAATAGGAATTGCAGGAAAGGGAGATGAACATTTAGAGATTCTGTCGCAAATTGCGATTGTTTGTTCGGAGGAAGAGAATGTAAATCAAATTGTTGAAGCAAAATCAGCAGCAGAAATTCTAAACCTATTTAATGAGGTGAACTAATTTGTTAGCCGTACATTTTGGAGCTGGGAATATTGGTAGAGGATTTATTGGAAGTTTGTTGTCTGCAGCTGGATATCAGGTTTGTTTTGTTGATGTAAATACAGAAGTTGTGCAGTTGTTAAACGAAAAAAAAGAGTATCGTGTGGTTTTAGCTTCTGAAAATACAGAAGAAATTGTCGTAAAAGATGTTCATGCAATTAACAGTTTATCTAACCCTGAAGCTGTAATTGAGGCTATTACGAATGCTGATTTAATTACCACTGCAGTTGGACCAAATATTCTAAAAATCATCTCAGATCTGATTGCAAGCGGTCTGAGAGAAAGAGTAGACTTGGATCGGAAGCCATTAAACATTATTGCTTGTGAAAATATGATTGGCGGTAGTGAGTTCTTAAAGGAAAATATATATGAGAAACTAAATGCTGAGGAGCAGAAGAGATTTGATCAACTATTTGCTTTTCCTAATGCAGCTGTTGACCGAATTGTTCCAAATCAAACAAACGAAGACAAGTTAATGGTTTCGGTAGAACCATTCTATGAATGGGTTGTTGATCGCTCAGCTATGATTGGTGAGATGCCAACGATAGAGGGGATTACGTTTGTTGATGATCTAAAGCCCTTCATTGAAAGAAAGCTTTTTACTGTAAATACTGGGCATGCAGCAGCAGCTTATGTTGGCTATAGAGCGGGATTTAAGACAATAAAAGATGCGATGGATAATGAAACAGTGTACCAAACTGTTAAAGAGACATTGGTAGAGACAGGTAGTGTTTTAGTGAAACAGTACGGCTTTAGTAAAGAGGAGCATCAAAAATATATTGATAAAATTTTGGGTAGATTTACAAATCCGTATATTAATGATGAGATTCCAAGGGTAGCTAGAGGTCCGCTTCGCAAGTTAGGGCCAAATGATCGATTGATCAGTCCTGCTAAACAATACTTTGATGTGTTAAACGGGGAGCCTGAGCACTTGGCAACAACTATTGCAGCAGCCCTTCAATACGATTATTTACAAGATGAAGAAGCAGTAATTCTCCAAGAAAAAGTGAAAACTCAAGGGTATAAGGAAACACTAAAAGAAGTAAGTGGGCTTAGTGAAGGCCATCCACTGATTGATTTAGTATTAAGTAAAATATAGAATGAAAGAAAAAAGCAAACAAGATGAGATTTCTTGTTTGCTTTTTCTGTTCCATCCGACTTAATATAGATAGGTTGACTAAAAAAGAAATTGAGCAGATTGCATCAATGGAGGAAACTGTATGTACCATACTGATTCATTGAAAGAAAAAATAATGTTATTCATGAAAATTCTGTGGCCCATTATGGTTACACAAGTAAGTTTATATGCAATGAACCTAGTAGATACAATGATGTCTGGTCGTGTCGGGACGAATGATCTAGCTGGTGTGGCCATTGGATCAAGCTTGTGGATGCCGATTTTTTCTGGAATCAATGGAATACTACTTGCTGTGACGCCGATTGTTGCACAGTTAATTGGAAAAGGAAGAAAGGATCAAATTTCAGGATCGATTGTGCAAGCCTTTTATGTATCCCTGCTACTTGCAGTCGTTGTTGTCCTTGCCGGAATCGTATTCTTACATCCGATTCTCGGATTAATGGATTTAGATCCGGCTGTTTATCATATTGCTTATCATTATTTGGTTGGTCTATCGTTAGGGATCATACCGTTATTCTTGTCAAGTGTGCTTCGATATTTCTTTGATGCACAAGGATTTACTCGAATTACAATGGTAATTACAGTAGCGGCTGTTCCTTTCAATATTTTGTTGAATTATGGTTTGATCTTTGGTCACTTTGGTCTACCTCAACTTGGAGGTATTGGAGCCGGATATGCAACGGCTATTACGTATTGGATTATTCTGGCACTAAGTATTTGGATGACATTTAGGTTGGAATCATTACGACGCTATAAGCTTTTTATCGTATGGGCGAAGCCATCACTGAAAGCGTGGAAAGAACAATTAGCAATAGGTGTTCCTATTGGGTTATCAATCTTTTTTGAAGCAAGCATATTTGCAGTAGTGACTCTGTTGATTGGAATGATGTTTACAACGGTGACCGTAGCTGCTCATCAAATTGCACTTAGTTTTACCTCGTTGATCTTTATGATTCCGTTAAGCATTTCAATGGCACTGACGATTGTCGTTGGTTTTTCAGTTGGAGGAGATCGTCTAGAGGATGCAAAGCAATATGGAAAGCTTGGTGTTCTTGGTGGAATTGGTTTTCTAGCGGTTGGTGCTATTTTCCTTTATTTCTTCAGAGAACCCATTGCTTATCTATATACAACCGATCAAGAGGTTGTTATGCTAGCTGGACAATTCTTTATTATTGCGATCTTCTATCAGCTCTCGGATGCAGCTCAAGCAGGGCTGCAAGGGGTATTACGTGGATATAAAGATGTCCAAATACCATTCATCACCGCATTTATTTCATACTGGATTATTGGAATTCCTGCGGGGTATCTTTTATCAGTTTACACAGACTTAGGTGCATTTGGCTTTTGGATTGGTATCACACTTGGCTTGACATGTGCGGCGATCGGATTTCTTGTTCGTTTAGGTATAGTCCAAAAGAGATTTAGAGTTAAGGTGCTTAATTAATAAAAAAGTGCTGGGACAAAAGTGATTTAACCATAGAAAATCCGAATAAAAATAGTTGGCGGACATAAACCGCTCCTGAAATATACTACGCTTTCCGCGGGAAGCCGGTGAGCCTCCTCGTGCTTCGCACTGCGGGGTCTCACCTTTGGCTTTTAGGTCCCGCAGGAGTCTACGTATATTTCATCCGCTACGTAATTGCATTATTCGCTATTTCAGTTAGGCACTTTAGTTATGCCCGAACCTCTTTTTTTGAATTTTGAATGAAAAATGACTGCTTTCGGTTTACAATTAATGTTAAAGTGCCTTGGGGGTGAGTGGGATGCTATGGATCACAATTATTGTTGCACTTAGTCTTTTATATTATGGATACGATAAGAAAAAGGGATACGAATTAGAAGAAAAGAAAATCGAATTAGAACAAAAGAAAATTGATTTAGAAATGAAAAAGCTTGATTACGACAAAAGGCAGGAATAATTAGAAATGGTCGGCAATGAATTTGTTAATGTTAAAAAGAAGTTAACTCTAATTTTAACTCTAACACAGCTTGCTCCCCATCCCGGTAGCGGAGTCGAAGCATTTTTCAATGGCGACTCTCCTTTAAGATTTCTCGCTGTACTATACAAAAGCTTTATGAATTTCCTCAATAGGTACAATTGGTTATGGAAAAAAGGGTATTCAAGGTGATTTAACCTTGAATACCCTTTACCGTTATCGACCTATAAACATCTGTGTCCAATAATGACCTTCCTCAATATAACCAACACCAATATGAGTAAAATCTCCGTTCATTATATTTGCACGATGCCCTTCACTATCCATCCATGCTTGGACGACTTCTTCAGCTGAGCGTTGACCTTGAGCGATATTCTCTCCAGCGGAATTATACGATACATCAAAGTCACGAATCATATCAAAAGGAGAACCGTAAGTCGGACTAGTATGAGAAAAGTAGTTGTTTGTTTGCATATCATTTGATTTTTCTCTTGCGACATTACTTAATGCAGTATCTGCCTGTAAGTCAGCTAAGCCATTATTTCTTCTTTCTGCATTGGTTAATTCAATGACTTGTTGTTCAATTTCACTAATATCTCCCGACTGAGTTGGTTTAGCTGGAGTTTGCTCCTTTTCCACTGCAGGCTCTTCTGCTTGCTCCGTTTTTGGCTGCGGGGCCGTTGGTGAAGGTGCAGGTTGCTCTGTTTGTTGTTTTGGAGTAGGTGAAGCTTCTTGTTTGGTGCCATTCGTACCAGTATTGAGTCGTTCTGAGATTTGTTCAGGTGTAAGTTGTGTGGTTCCTTTAGGAATTAAACGAGCGATATCCTCTGGAGTAAGATGCTGAACATTTTGAGGTAGATGCTTTGTTATGTCCCCAGGAAGTAATTTAGCAATTTCGTCGCGAGAAAGCTGTACCGAATCCTGAACAGCGAACTCATACTTTGCATGCTGGACTTGGATAGGCTTTGTATGCGGAAATTCTTTACTTGAGTTTGTTGTGAAGTCACTTGAAATCTGGCCTTGCCCGACTTGTAATCCTTCCATTGCATTTTCATCATTATTCCCACAACCTACCAATGTTAGGATGCTGATGAGTAAAACGGTGATTGTTCTTTTCATGATTCATAATTCTCCTTTATTCAAAATGGTTTTTCTTAGTATTAGTTATTAAATGAAATAAATGATGGTAAATAAAGGTTGGGAATCATGTAATCGGAGGAGTGATTCAGTAAAAGAAGGCGGATCTAAGGCTGAAATTCTCACGTCCTATAGTTGCTATTTTTTATTTCATAAATTTTAAATTATAGGATGGCTTAATCATTGGAATTCGTGTACTCTGTAAAAAGGTTTTTAATTGATAAATCAATGACATACATCATATTCATACAGACATATCATGTAAAGATTTGAAACAGAGAGAAAAGAGGGAGAGACATGTCAATACCTAGTTACAATAAGTCAACAATTGTTGCATTGCTACTCGCAGGTTCCTTTATCGCAATTTTAAATCAGACACTAATGATTACTGCGATTCCACCAATTATGGATGAGATGGGGATCACCGCAAATAGTGCTCAGTGGCTTACAACTGTTTTTATGCTTGTAAATGGAATTATGATTCCAGTAAGTGCCTTTTTACTAGAAAGATTTACGACAAGACAGCTTTTCTTAACAGCAATGAGTATTTTTGCTTTTGGGACGCTTGTCGCTGGGTTGGCACCTGGCTTTGAAGTATTATTACTTGGTAGGGTTATTCAATCAGTAGGAGCAGGGGTCATGCTTCCGTTAATGACGACGGTCTTTTTAATGATTTTCCCAGTGAATAAGCGAGGGGCAGCAATGGGGTTAATTGGACTTGTTATCTCATTTGCACCAGCAATTGGTCCTGCTATCTCAGGGTGGGTAACTGCAAATTATTCATGGAGACTACTGTTCTTTTTTATTTTGCCAATTGCTTTAATTGATATTGTTATTGCTGCATTTAAATTAAAGAATGTAACAGAAATCACTAAGCCGAAGATGGATAGTATTTCTATTATTTTATCTTCTTTTGGTTTTGGTGGATTACTTTACGGATTTACAAGTGCAGGTAATAATGGTTGGACTCATTTTTTGACAATACTTATTTTATTAGTAGGAGTTACCTCGATAACGCTATTTATTATCAGACAACTTAAGCTGGAGCATCCTATGCTTGAGTTCCGTGTATTTACGTATTCGATCTTTCCTTTTGCTGTTATCATTGGAATGATCGGTTTTATGGGTCTAATTGGTGTTGAAACGCTAATTCCACTATTTATGCAGGAAGAACGTGAATTTACAGCATTTCAAGCAGGATTAGCATTATTACCTGGTGCAGTAATTATGGGTATTATGTCTCCTATTACCGGAAGAATCTTTGATAAGGTTGGAGCTAGATGGTTAGCGGTAACGGGCTTAGCTATTTTAACGTTATCATCATTTGCATTTATAAATTTAAGTACGGATACTTCGATGATGTACATTACGATTATGTATAGCATACGTATGTTTGGTCTATCAATGGTCATGATGCCTGTCGCAACGGCTGCTCTAAACCAATTGCCGAAACACTTAATTCCACACGGTGCAGCAATGGACAATACGATGAAAATGATGGCATCTTCAGTAGGAACAGCAATTCTTGTTACGGTCATGACAACAACTGAAGCAAGAGCTGAACTTCGACCAGAGATTTCTGATCCTGGAATATATGGAGTGAACATTGCCTTCATCGTTGTAGCAGTTCTTACCTTAGTGGGTTTAATCATGTCTTTCTTTATTAAGAATAGCAAGCCCGCTGAAGAGGACAATCAAGAGGAATATAAGCAAGTAAGTAATCATTAATAACATGAATGAATATAATCGACTAAAAAGCACATGGTTTTAACTAGTCCATGTGCTTTTTTTATTTTTAAAAATAGTGGATTTTCTTTCTTTGTGACGATCGCTTATAATGAATTGTGGAGAGATCGGTTTTGGGTGCTTAGGAGGTATGTGAATGCTTGAGAGGTTGAAAAAAAGAACGTTTTTAACTATATATAATTCAAACTTATTTACAAGTGATCTACTTGCTGGAATCACACTTTTTGTCATGCTTATTCCACAAGGGATGGCATATGCGATGTTAGCAGGGATTCCTCCTGTGATGGGTCTTTATGCAGCGACCATTCCTCTATTTATTTATGCCATTTTTGCTTCGTCCAAACACTTATCCGTTGGCCCTGTTGCGATTAGCTCACTTCTTGTTTTTTCAGGGGTATCCGGGTTAGCAGAGCCTAATTCTTCTAGCTATGTTTCGTACGTACTCGTTCTAGCAGCTATGGTCGGGGCGATTCAACTATTATTAGGAGTTAGTCGATTAGGGTTCATAGTGAAATTTATCCCTCACTCGGTTATGAATGGGTATACTTCCGCAGCAGCGATTGTTATTGGAGTTAGTCAGATTAAGCATGTATTAGGTATTGATGTTGGTAACTATTTACAGATTCATTATTTACTATTCGACGTATTACAAGAATTTAAGAATGTTAATTTACTTACCGTATTAATTGGACTGGCTAGTATGAGTCTGTTAATTATATTTAAAAAAATCGGTCCAAGAATGCCTGGTGCACTAATTATAGTAATCATATCTAGTGCCTTAGTGTATCTCTTTTCACTAGAGGAAAAGGGAGTACGGATTGTTGGAGATGTTCCTACAGGATTACCAGCTTTCATCTTACCTGATTTTACAATTGAGACGATCAAGTTATTAGTTCCAATGGCTATTACCATCGCTCTTATGGGCTTTATGGAATCACTAGCAATCGCCAAAACGATTGCACGTAAAGAAAAGTATCTCATCTATCCTAATAGAGAGCTTAAAGCAATTGGACTTTCCAATCTAATAGGAGCCTTCTTTCAGTCAATGCCAATTAACGGTAGCTTTTCTAGAACGGCTGTTAACCATCAATCGGGTGGTGCGACCCAGGTTACTTCTGTAATTACTGGAATACTTGTTATTATTACATTACTCTTTTTTACTTCTTATTTTTATTACTTACCTAATGCCGTCCTTGCAGCAATTATCTTAGTAGCTGTTTATAGTTTGGTGGATATTAAGGAATTGAAACATCTGTTTGAGATCAATCGTTTCGAAGGCTTGGTTTGGATCACGACATTTATTGTTACTCTATTTGTAGGAATTCAATGGGGGATTGTAATTGGAGCAATTTTCACTTTAATACTCTTGTTGAAAAAGAGTGCACAACCATCAATTGTTGAATTAGGATATGTAAAAGAAGAAAAGACCTATCATAATATTGAACGATATCTAGATGCAGTGACTTCTGATCAAGCATTAATTATTCGAATTGATTCAAGTTTGCATTTCGCTAATATTTCTTTTATTGAAGAAAAGCTAAAAAATCTTCTAATGAATCGACGAAATACGAAATGGGTGATCATTAATATGGCTGGTGTAAATGATGTTGACACGATTTCAGTAGATACACTTGAAGAAATGATTGATCATTATCAAAGACAAGGGATAACTATATTGTTTTCTAATATGAAAGGATCAATAAGAGATACAATGAACAAAGTCCATTGGAACAAAAAGTATCAAGAGCAAATGAATCATCTCCCGTTAGAACAACTTCTAAAAGAAAAGGGAATTAACATTGATTCTTCCAAACAGCTCGAGCCAGGTGTATTGGATTATCACATTTGAATATAGTTGACGAAAGGCTACTGAATGCTCCCTTTTCAGTAGCCTTTTTTTCATATCCCTTTTTCCTTTGAATACAATGGCTAGAAGGAAACATGTCTTATAGGTTTCCCCAATATGTTATTTAGGGGGGATTTTGATAAAGATCATAGAGTCATTCCATTTTATTCATGAAAATCCTCAGTTCTTAAAGAGGCAATTTTCCATTTCGAAGGATCACATATTTCAAGCAATCGAGGGTGTGCATGCTACCGTAGAATGGCTTAAAACCTCTGTCTTTCATCTAATTGTAGATGATTTAACATTTCATATCTCAGATGAACCAATTAATTTTCCAGGAGAACTAGCAATTGAGGAACGAGAGGACTTCCATCCAGTTGTTTATATTAATGTCATGTCGATTGTTGATGACTATCAAAAGCAAGAATTTTTGTACGATATGAAAGTGAGTAATACTACCTGTTTTGATTATGCAGCTTTTGTGACATTACACGAGGTTGGACATTATGTTCAAGCACTTATTGGAGGACGAGGCAAAAGTAAGAAAGAAAAGATTTATGACTATTTCGACCGTGGTGAGCATCATTATGATTGTTTTGTGGAACATATGAAG
This sequence comes from Halalkalibacter suaedae, assembly GCF_017939705.1. Classification (GTDB taxonomy): domain Bacteria; phylum Bacillota; class Bacilli; order Bacillales; family Bacillaceae_D; genus Halalkalibacter; species Halalkalibacter suaedae. The sequence continues at coordinate 9,478 of NZ_JAGKSQ010000003.1, read as the reverse complement.
CATGGTGATAGCTATGAAGAGAAGAAACGTTACCGCAATATTCCACATGAAAAAGCAGCAGATGATTTTGCAAGAGTCTACTTAAATTGCTTAAAAAGGGAGAGCTGTTAAAAAAATCTGCTTCCAGAACGTCTCAATCTGGGAGCAGATTACAAAAGTTAGCCAATATTATTTTTAAGTAGCTCCTCTATCGCGAACGCAACCCCATTCTCAATATTGGACTTGGTTGTAAAGTTGGATAGGTTTTTAATTGTTTCATCAGCATTTCCCATAGCGACTCCAAGACCTGCCATTTCAAGCATTGAAACATCATTATAATTATCCCCTAAAGCCATCACATCTTTCATTTCAATTCCTAATTGTTCACTGTAGAGCTGCAATGCTAATCCTTTTTGTGCGTTAGGGTGATTGAATTCTAAGTTTCGATCACCAGATGAGGTTATAGCGATTCCTTTTTCGTTTCCTAGTTGGTCATGGGCTTGTTGAAGTTTGTCTGAAGTAATTGAGAAGGCAAGAATTTTATAAACGTCTAAATCTGGTCGTGAAAAAAGTTCTTCGAAATGATCGATTACTTCAATCTCTTCATCTTGGAACCGTTGCCTGGCCATCATTGCGACATCTTCTCGTTTCAGACTAGGATTGGCTGAAGTTAAGATATCAACCAAAACTCGGACAAACTTCTCTCGGTCTGTGGAAAATCCTCCTTGATTTGTGAATGCCTCAAAATAGAGATTATGTTCTTCGCAGGTTTGTTGAATCTTTTGTACTGTTTCTTTTTCTAGAGGAACGCTGCGGATAAGTGTTTCATTTTCTGTATAGATATTTGCACCATTTAAACAAATTATTGGACAGGTTATTCCTACTTTTTCGAGAGGCTTCTTAGCCGCATTGTATGTACGACCTGTTGCAACAACGAATTCGATCCCGTGGTCTTTTGCTTTTTGAATAGCTTGAGCATTTTCCTTGCTCACCTCATGGTCCTCATTTAAAAGGGTTCCATCTAAGTCGGTTGCGATTAATCTCATCTTACATCTCCTCTTCTTCTAGTAGGTCGTTTACGTATCATACTACGTAAAAAAAACTATATGGCCTTTAAGGAAGTTACGTTTTTTCACCTTTCTTAATGGTCTTATTAAAAACCATCTAGACATCAAGATAACTTCTTACTCACCGTAGGGAAGATCACTTTTGAGTAGCTCGATCAATGCTTTAATTTTTGGATCTTGTTCCATGTAAGGGGAGTACACACAATAAAACTCTCGATTTAAAGGTAATGTTGCAAGAATTTTGACTCTATTGTATTTCGTTGCTAGTCTTGCAGCAAGATCTGACACAATTGAATAACCTAAACCAGATTCGACCATGACAATAACTGATTCTGTGCTGTGGACGGTTGCGAGTCTTTTCAAGTCTTGAACTGATCCGCCCCAATCAGTTAGTGCTTGCTTGGCTGCTTTCCATGTGCCGGAGCGTTCACTACGGAAAACAAAAGGCAATCCACGGATATCATCAAAGGAATGAATATCAGGACTATCTATCGGACCGATTAGCTGAAGCTGATCTTGGGCTATGAGATGACTTGTAAAAGTGTCTTTAGGAGGTTTAGTCCCAACAAATCCAATATCAAGTTTTTCGTTCTTGATTAATTCAAGTACTTTTTCTGATTCGTATTCGGCCAGTTCCACCTCTAGATGTCGATGTAATGTTAATAGATCTTTTAGAAATCTAGGGACAATATATGTACTTGGAATTGAACTTGCACCTATTTTTACTAAACCTGTCAGTGCTTCCTTTGAGGATGTGCATTCCTCTTCTAACTGCTTCCACGAATGCAATAGGTCTTTCCCTCTTACGTATACAATTCGACCAGCTTCTGTTGGTTCCAAAGAGTCACGGTGGACCAATTGGGTTCCTAGATCGACTTCTAATGCCTTAATCTGTTTGCTTACTGCTGGCTGACTAATATCTAAAATGTCGGCAGTTGTTGAGAAATTTTTATGATCAATGAGTAGCATAAATGTTTTAATTCGTTTTAGGTTCACTAAATGGGCTCCTTACCTATGACTTCACAATAAGTATAATCCAACTGATCCATTATACTCAAGACTACTCCTTGATCGCACCCGCAAGTCTACCACCAATAAAGTACTTATGGAAGAAAAGAAACAAAATAATTGGTGGAAGCATGGTCAAAATTGATGCAGCCATAAGGTTATTCCACTCAACTCCATATTGGTTCATGAAGCTATATAATCCATAAGGTAACGTCCGCTTGCTTTCAGAGTCAGTTAAAGCAAGTGCGAAAAGAAACTCATCCCAAGCGATTAAGAAAGCGAAGATAGCTGAGGCCATAATGCCAGGTGTTGATAATGGAATGATAACTTTGACGAATGCCTGCCATTTATTTGCTCCATCTATATAAGCTGCCTCCTCTAACTCTCTTGGAATACCTTTGTAGAATCCAAACATGATCCATGTGCAGAAAGGAATGGAGAATGTGACATAAGTAGCGATCAATCCACTATAAGTGTCAATCAGAGAAAGTTGATTCATAATATAGAAGATTGGAATTAATAAAATAACGCTTGGAATCATTTGTGCACTTATAAAACCAGTTAGAAGTAATTTTCTTCCTTTAAACGCAATTCTCGCAAATCCGTAGCCAGCCAGTGCTGACAGAATCACTGTAATGACCATTGACGTAATAGAGACAAATAGACTATTAGCTAGATACGATCTAAATGCAGGGATTTGTAACACGTCAATATACGGTTGGATGCTGAAAATCTCAGGGATAAGACTAGGCTTAAGGACTAGCACGTCTTCTGAGCGTTTTAATGAAGTTGAAATCATCCATAATAGTGGAGAAATTAATAACAGCCCATAAGTGCTAATCGATATGTACCAAAGAATTCGTTTTCCTGTTTTTTTGCTCATAGCAGGTCACCCTCCTTGTCTAGAGCTTTTCGATAAAGGCTGATTAGAATGAAGATTATGAGCAGGGTTAAAGCAGATAATGTTGATGCCATTCCAAAATCGTAATTTGTGAAAGCCATTTGGTAAATATGAATGACGAGCGTTGTGGTAGCGTTAACGGGCCCTCCTCCAGTTAATGTATAGATAATGTTAAAGCTATTGAAGGTGCCAATTAAGCTTAGAATTCCAATCACGAGAAGGATTGGCTTCATTCCGGGTAATGTGATGTAGCGGAAGCGTTGAAGGAAACTTGCCCCATCCACCATTGCTGCTTCATACCATTCCTTTGGTATTGTGTTTAATCCAGCTAAACAAACGATAATCATGAAGGGTAAACCTACCCAGACATCTACAAGAATTACGGAAATTAATGCAAGGATAGAATCACTTAACCAGGCAACTTTCGTATCAATTAGATTGAAATTTAACAAAACTTGATTCAAGATCCCATATTGGTCATGTAAAATCCAACGCCAAATTAGGGCTGCAACAACAGAGGGAATCAACCATGGGATCATAAAAATAGACCAATAGATTTTTGTTGCTTTTGATTTTACCTGTAACAATAGGGCACCAATCATGCCGAGCACAAGCTTCATTGCAACAGAGGTTAGTGTGAAAATAATTGTAATCCAGAGAGCGTGTAGTAAATCAGCGGATTGAAAAACTTCAATATATTGATTAAAACCAACAAACTCATCTTGATTTGGTGCGATTAAGACTTTGTTCTGTAAGCTAAGCCATAATGTATGTAGTAGAGGGTAGAGGACGATACAAAGTAACACAAATAATGCAGGAAAGATGAAGAGGAAACCAGCAAGATTCTTCCCTTTCTTCATTATTACTTCACCACCTTATTGATATAAGAAAAACGGGGTTTCCCCCGTTTTTCGTTTCAGTTCCGTTATTTCGCTAGTAAAAGATTAACCTTTTCTGCAGCATCATCAAGGGCTTGTTGAGGTGTTTTTGTCCCGGTGAGTGATTCTTGGATGGCATCAGCAATCGCTTGGTCAATCTGAGGCCATTCAGGCATTGTCGGGTAAACGACAGCATCAGGAGCTACGTCAAAAAACACCTTAAATTCGGGATCATCTTTTCTAGGGTCATTTTCTAAATTAGCTTTATGATATGGGATAAAGCCTTGATATTCAGCCCACTTCATATCATTTTCTTCGTTTGTAAAAAATTCCATAAAGGTCCATGCGGTCTCTTTGTTTTCAGACTGCTTTGACATAATAATGTGATCGGCAGTGCCTAGGTTCGCTGATTCCTTTTTGACGGGATACGGGGCAATAGAATATTCCATTTCTGGTGCCTGTTGAGCGAGCGTCTTAGGAAACCAAGGTCCAACAGTTGTCATACCAACAGCGCCTGAAACAAAAAGGTCTTGTGAATCACCACGTCCATAATTAATGCTGCCCTCTGGTGCAACTTTATGTGTTAAAAGAAGGTCAGTGTAGAATTCTAATGCCTCCACACCTTCTGGGCTATTAAAGGTAGCCTCAGTGAGGTCATCGTTAAGAAGTTCCCCTCCGTTGGACCATAAAAATGGAGCCCAGAACATCGTTGTTTCCATTCCATTTGAGCCAACTAAGCCAAATCCATAGCGGTCCTCAGCTGTGAATGCCTTGGCTACATCAACAAACTCCTCCCATGTAGTAGGTGGACTATTAAATCCTGCATCTTCTAACCAATCGGTCCGATAAAATAATCCTGTCGTCGTAAAGCCAATGGGCAGCCCCCAGGTTGAACCCTGATACTGTGTGGTATTCCATGCTCCTTCAACAAAGCTCTCTTGAAAGGCTTCATCAAAATAAGAATCAAGTGGTTCGACAGCCTCCATGGCAACAAGCTGTGGTGTCCAGCGACCTGCAATTGTAGTGACATCTGGCAGTCGGTTATTTGTTGCTGCAGTTACTAGTTTATTTTCGCCTTCTGCCCACGGTATGTAATCAACTTCAACTTCAATGTTTTTGTTTTCTTGTTCAAATCTTTCAATAAGATCATCATGATATGTCTTCCAGTGATCGTCAGAGCCCATCACCCAAACAGTTAATGTTGTCGTTTCGTCGTTTGTTCCATCAGCATTCGATTCAGTGTTACTACCACAGCCAACGAGTAGCACGAACAAGATCATAATGGATGAGATTATCTTTTTCATATTCATTCCCCCCTATTTTGTTAGTTCCATCTATAACTATTAATCATGGACATTATACATAAAAGTTATTAAGATTGAAAGATAAGTAATACAATAAAATGAATTTATTATAGAGGTGCGGATATGAAGAGTGTGAAGGTTGCGATAATAGGAGCTGGAAATCGTGGGAATGTATATGGAGATTTTAGTTTACAACAGTTAAATCAAATTGAGGTTATTGCAATAGCTGAGCCTGACCAACAACGTAGAGAATTGTTTGCAGCTAAGCATCATTTAAGAGCGGATTCCTGTTTTGAATCCTGGGAACAAATGATGTTGGAAAGACCGGAAGCTGATGCTGTCATCGTAACTACACAGGATCAAAAGCATTATGAGCCAACAATGGCAGCTTTAGATCTAGGGTATCATGTACTTGTTGAAAAACCACTAAGTCCTAGTTTGCAAGAGTGCATAGAAATGGAACGGAAAGCTAAGGAAAAGAACCGCTTACTCGTTCTTTGTTATGTTCTACGCTATACGGCTTTTTTTCAAATGTTAAAACAATTACTTTCAAATCAGAGTATTGGTGATGTACGTCATATCTCCATTGAAATGGATGTTGCTTATTGGCATCAGGCACATAGTTTTGTAAGAGGGAATTGGCGTAATGGATCAGAATCAAGTCCGATGATACTCGCAAAGTCCTGTCATGATTTTGATATTATCGATTATCTTCTTGAAAAAGAATGTATACGCCTTTCCTCATTCGGAAATCTTTCTCATTTTACAAAGGGAAATGCACCAGTTGGCTCCACCAAGCGATGTATAGATGGTTGTGCTGTTGAAGAAAGCTGTTCCTTTTCTGCACTGAAAATTTATACTGGTGATAATACAGGTTGGCCTGTTAATACGATTAGCACCGATTTAACCAAACAGGGTCGCTTACAGGCAATTAAAGAAGGACCTTATGGAAGATGTGTCTATTATTGTGATAATGATGTTGTTGATCATCAGATCGTGAACATGGAATATAGTACGGGTACGACAGCGACGTTAACGATGAGTGGATTTACGAATCAGTTAAAGCGAACAGTGAGAGTGTTGGGGACGAAGGGAGAAATTAATGGAACGATGGAGAAGAATAAGCTTGTTGTATCTAGATTTGGGCAAGAGGAACAAGTGATCAATCTTTCTCCAGTAAATGTTGGTCAGCATGCTGGGGGAGATTACGGCTTATTATCTGCTTTTGTCGAGAAGGTGTGTTCATTTAATGCTAGAGACAATTCGAGTGAGAAAATAATTAATAGTCATATTTTAGCTTTTGCAGCTGAGGAGGCTAGGTTAACGAATGAAACAATTAATCTTAAAAGGTATGAAAATAAGATATCTAGTTTAGTATAAATAAGCTGTCACATAGGCCATAGTGCGAATATGTGATAGCTTTTTCTTCTTTAAAAAGGTGTTCATTGTTGAAACTGATGGAACTAGAACATGAATAGGTAGAAGATTGATCATTTTTTACGTTAATTACTATAGGTAAATGCACAAGAAAAAGATCAGAGTAGTGAATAGGATAAGGATATATAACATTATTAAGAGAGTCAAAATGACCTTCCGATTATGAGTAGAGTTCAGAAAGGCTGGTGAAAGGAAGTGGACGAAAACGATCAAAAAGCTGTCACTGGTGACTGGGTTAAGGGGAAGACGTTGATCGGAGAGCTAGTACATGGTTATATAGAAAGCTACGAACAGTATAGCTCCATTGTTAAAATTATGGTGACCTCTTCCGATAATGAAGAACTGATTGGGAAAGTAATTAGAGTGGATGAAAAGAATATAAGAAAAGTTCCTAGAAAGCAAAAATGGTCAGAAGGCGAGTTATTGAATTTGATTGACTTAGCTCTATCGACAAGGGAAGAGAAGTGGTTTATTACCTTATCAAATGAGTTAAACCGATTGAATCAATCAAAAAAAACACTTGGAAGCGGTTCCGTATCAAGCATTATTAACTAAGGGAAATTAGAAGCGGAGGGGCTGTCTCAAATAGTCACTGACGATAGCTCCGTTCCGTGTGTTCATTAGATATAAGGCGTCAAAATGTACATATCGTATCGAAAAGAATAAAATAAATAAAAAATTCGAAATGAAGGGGGCCATTTATATGATAAAAATACTGCAGGCTTTGCCTATTTTTCTAATAATAAATGGAGTTTTTCTCTATTTAGGATGGAATGGATGGGTGTGGTTGAAGGTCGCGTTCGGATTCGAACATTTCTGGTTATACCTTATTCTCTTCTCTGTTCTGTGTTACTCATACGTAATTGGAAGATCGGTGAAAATGTTAAGTGTTTTACGAATCATTGGAGCATATTGGTTTGGGGTTATTCAATACGGTTTGTTACTTCTTCCGGTTGCAAATCTCGTTGTCTTACTAGTTGGATTTACCGATATTGAAGGACAAGCCATTATTTTTTGGACTGGTGTTGTTGTTTTACTTAGTTTAGCAATACTTTTATTAATCGGCACCTATAATGCGTATAGTCCGGTTATTAGAACATACGAGATACATATTCCGAAACCTAATAGTGATATTCACTTAAGACTTGGCGTGGCATCTGATATGCATTTTGGTGGCTTATCAGGTATTTCACACGCTAAAAAAATGGTTCAATTTATAAATAGTTTTAAGCCGGATTTAATTTTGCTACCTGGGGATGTAATAGATGATCAATTAGAACCATTTATAAGTAAGAACATCGGCAACATAATGAGCGAGTTGCAGGCCTCATTAGGAGTCTATGGCGTTTTAGGTAATCACGAATACTATGGTGGAGACATCCCAGAATACATTGAGGAAATGAAAAAACAAAACATCTCTATATTGACAGATGACATCATCATAATTAATGATACGATCCAACTGATTGGTCGAAAGGATAAGACTGACCGGAATCGCAAGACAATACAAGAATTAACTAATGACATTGACCCTAACCTTCCCCTTTTTATGATGGATCATCAGCCTGCTGAAATCATGGAAGCGAGGGAAATGGGAGTTGACTTTATTGTATCGGGACATACACATCGTGGACAGATGGCACCTAACCATTTAATTACAAAGAAAATTTTCGAATTAGACTGGGGCTATTTAAAAAAGGGACAATTGCATGCCTTTGTTTCTTCAGGTTATGGGTTTTGGGGACCGCCGCTTCGAATTGGAAGCAGGTCAGAAATCTTACAAATAGACATTACTTTTCATGAAAACCGAACCCACTCTGATCAGAAGGATTCGGATAAAAACCAATGATGTAGCCTTATACTTCTGGTTGGAAATATTCAAGTGGTTCTCGAGAAGACGTGTGCTCAACTGTATTTTCTAGAAGCTCAATGACTTTACGTAACCTTTTCTCATCTGACTTGGACTGATTATTACTTGCTACAATAGTTAATTCATGAATAACATTTCTGAGTTCTTCATCTAATTGCATGTTATCACTCCTTCTCTATATACACTAACCCATATGACTCTGTACAATGAGTGGGTTTTAAGTGTAGATTCTTCCATAAATGACATCAAAGCTCATTTGTAATTTTCCTTAGATAAGCAAAATCTAGAACTACTATTAATAAAGGAGGAAAATGACAATGAATGAGCAATGTTTCTATTGTGAAGAGGAGTTAGCGTCCATTTACTCTGCGATGTTTATACTTCAGAATGAACATATCGAAAAGGAGTTATGTGAGGAGTGTTATAAAGAATGGCTCCAAGGAATAAAAGGTTAGTTCTTTGTGGAGATAAGTTCTTTCAGGATTAGAGGAACATTAAAGCTCATAGTTTGCATCAAAGCCACTGTAAGGTAAAAACTTTAGTGGCTTTTATTCCTTTTGGTTCTTTAGACAGTAGGGCAGTTGTAGTTATCAGGTATATGTTAAAAAATGGTTAAATATTTTATTGGAATAATGATTGTATCTTTTGTTTAATAATGATATATTATTCCTCGTCGCCAAAACAAAGCGACGTCGCAAAAATAAATTTTTAAATAGTCTTGCATAGCTGAGTTTGATATGTTAAGATAGTATTCTGTCACTGAGAGATGTGGCAAACGAGTTCTTTGAAAACTGAACAAAAGCCAAGCGAAATAGAGATTTTACTGTTGATTTCAACAGTAAGGATATCTCGTTAATTTAGACTTTTATTAAAAGTCAGCAACAAGTATTGAGCTATTTAAACTCAACAATTTTATGGAGAGTTTGATCCTGGCTCAGGACGAACGCTGGCGGCGTGCCTAATACATGCAAGTCGAGCGGACTAATGGGAGCTTGCTCCCAGAGGTTAGCGGCGAACGGGTGAGTAACACGTGG
>NZ_JAGKSQ010000030.1 GCF_017939705.1 Halalkalibacter suaedae | reverse complement strand
TTCCCCCATTCGGATATCCTCGGATCAAAGCTTACTTACAGCTCCCCGAGGCGTTTCGCCGTTCGTCGCGTCCTTCTTAGGCTCCTAGTGCCAAGGCATTCACCGTGCGCCCTTTCTAACTTAACCAAATTAAAAAAGGTTTTGTTTAATTGTCTCCAATTAAACGTGAATTCTCGACTAGCTCGTTCAAAAACTCTTATAAATAAGAATCCGATGAACTTACTATATTGTTTCTCTTGCATTATCTAGTTTTCAAAGAACCATTTTACTATTCTACTATAGAGTAGATAGTTTTTTTGGTGGAGCCTAGCGGGATCGAACCGCTGACCTCCTGCGTGCAAGGCAGGCGCTCTCCCAGCTGAGCTAAGGCCCCAAAAATAAACGATCATAGTATAACCGTTTCAGTATGAAACTATTATGGTGGGCCTGAGTGGACTCGAACCACCGACCTCACGCTTATCAGGCGTGCGCTCTAACCAGCTGAGCTACAGGCCCCCACCGATAAATAGAGAGTTTCCTCTCAAAACTGAACAAAAGACCAAGCGCAAACAACCGAAGTTGTCTGTCGACTAGAGTAAATACTCCATAGAAAGGAGGTGATCCAGCCGCACCTTCCGATACGGCTACCTTGTTACGACTTCACCCCAATCATCTGTCCCACCTTAGGCGGCTAGCTCCCGTAAGGGTTACTC